>NZ_CP184883.1:0-2400000 GCF_049266655.1 Brachybacterium sp. UNK5269 | reverse complement strand
GGCTCGCCAGCAGCGTGATCACCACGCCCGCCAGCACCGGCAGCAGCACCGACCAGAGGCCGATCGGCACCGGCAGGAGGCCGTCGAGCCAGCCCACCGCGGCGGCGCCGGCGAGGGCGGCCTGGACCAGCAGGTGCCCGCCAAGCATCCCGAGTCCCGCGCCGAGCAGCCCGACCACCAGCGACTCGCGCAGGACCACCCCGCGCACCTGCGAGCGGGTCGCGCCGAGGGTGCGCAGCAGGGCCAGGCTCCGGGTGCGCTGGGCGATCGTCACCGCGAAGGTGTTGGCGATGACCACCGCGCTGGTGAACAGCGCGATCACCACGAACACCCCGAGCAGCATCCCCAGCGCGCCGAAGCCCCGGGTGATCTCGGTGGCGGCCTCCGCCTCGGCCTCGTCGATCGTCCGCACCGTGAGGCCGTCCGCGCCGGTGGCCGCAGCGGCGACAGCGTCGGGATCGGCGCCCTCGGGGACGCTGGCCAGCCAGACGTCGGTCACGGTGCCCTCGGAGGGGCCGGCCAGTGCCGGCAGGTTCTGGGGGGTCACCAGCAGGCGGGAGCTGCCGCCGAAGGCGGCCCCGGGTGCGGGGGCCGCGATCCCGACGACCGTGTAGGTGATCTCCTGGCCGGTCATGGACGAGCCCGCGGGCAGCCTCACGCTCCCGCCGAGATCGACCTGGAGCGTCTCGGCGGCGCGCTCGTCGAGCACCACCTCGGTGGCGGTGGTGGGCACGGTGCCCTCGCTGAGGAGCGCGGCGCCCTCGTCCCCGGGCGGCAGCATCATGGCGACCAGGAAGCTGCTGCCGGCCCGGGGACTCTGCAGCTCGACGTAGAACTGGAGCATCGGCCACACCGCGTCGGCCCCGTCGACCTCGGGGGCCGGCAGCGGGGCCTGGGCCTCCCAGTCCTGCTCGGCGACGGGCCGCTGGATCTCGAGGTCGGCGCCGTCGTAGCGCTGGGAGGCCTGGGCGCTCAGGGAGCTCTGCACGAGGCTCCCGGCCAGCACCATCACGGCGACGAAGGCGCAGGACAGGGCGATGGTCAGAGCAGCAGCGAGGTGGCGCCGCAGGGGAGTGAGCTTGACGGAGGTGCGGTGCGTCATCAGCGCCGCCCCCGCAGGTCTCGCAGATCTTCGTCCGCGGCGATGCGGCCGTCGGCGAGGGTGATGATGCGGTCGGCGCGCTCGGCGGCCTCCCGCTCGTGGGTGACCATGACGACCGTCTGCCCGAACTCGTCGACCGAGAGCCGCAGGAAGTCCAGGACCTCCTCGGTGGTGAGGGAGTCGAGGTTGCCGGTGGGCTCGTCGGCGAAGACGACCGCCGGGGAGGTCACCAGGGCGCGGGCGATCGCCACCCGCTGGACCTGTCCGCCCGAGAGCTGGGAGGGCAGGTGGGTGAGGCGGTCGGCGATGCCGAAGGCGGCGGTGAGCGTGTCGAGCCAAGCGCGGTCGACCCGCGCTCCGGCGAGCTCGAGCGGCAGCACGATGTTCTGCTCGGCGCTCAGCATCGGCAGCAGGTTGAAGGACTGGAAGACGAAGCCGATGCGCTCGCGCCGCAGCACGGTGAGGTCGTCGTCCGCCAGGCCGGTGATCTCGGTGCCGTCCAGTCGGATGGAGCCCTGGTCGACCACGTCGAGCCCGGCCAGCACGTGCAGCAGGGTCGACTTGCCCGAGCCGGAGGGGCCCATGATCGCGGTGAAGGCGCCGCGCGCGATCTCGAGATCCACCGCGTCCAGCGCCGTGACGGCGCCGGCGCCGGTGCCGTAGGTGCGGGTGATGCCGCGGGCGACGAGGGCAGGGCCGCGGTCGGCGGGAGGGGTCGGGGGAGCGGCCGGCAGTGCGGTGGTCATCGGTGTCCTTCAGGAGGAGGTGGTCGGTCATCACCGATCATCCCCACCGGCCCCGGCGCGCGTCGTCCGCCTGCGGTCGCGCCGGGCCGGGCCCTGCTCCACCCGAGGACCAGGGGCTGTCATACCCCGGTCGGATGCGCGCTCAGTCGCTGCCGGGGGTGACCAGCCCGGTCTCGAAGGCGATGATCACGGCCTGCACCCGGTCCCGGGCCCCGAGCTTCGCGAGCACCCGGCCCACATGCGTCTTCACGGTCGCCTCGGCCACGAACAGCTCCGCCCCGATCTCCCGGTTGGAGTACCCGCGCCCCATCAGAGTGAACACCTCCCGCTCGCGCTCGGTCAGCGGATCCAGCACCGAGGTGTCCCGGTCGCGGGGGGCGGGGGCGCTGACCACCCGCTCCAGCAGGCGCCGGGTGGCCGACGGGGCGATCACCGCATCGCCCCGGTGCACGGTGCGGATCGCCCCGAGCAGGTCCTCGGGCTGGGCGTCCTTGAGCAGGAAGCCGCTGGCACCGGCCCGGATCGCGGCGACCACGTACTCGTCGAGGTCGAAGGTGGTCAGCACGATGACCTTCGGGGCCCTGTCCGCAGGGGCCTGCGCGAGCACCGCGGCGGTGGCCTCGATCCCGTCCATGCGGGGCATCCGCACGTCCATCAGCACCACGTCCACGGTGCGTCCGCGCAGCTCCTCGACCGCGGCCGCGCCGTCGGAGGCCTGGGCGACGACCTCCATGTCGTCCTGGGAGTCGATCACCATGGCGAAGCCGGCGCGCACCAGCGGCTGGTCGTCGACCAGGGCGATGCGCAGCGGGCGATCCGGGGGACGGTTCATCGGGTCTCTCCTGGGGACGGCGGGGGCGGGGCGGGCGCGGCGGCCGGTGCATAGGGATCGGGCATCGGGGCGGCGGGGGAGTCCGGAGCGGAGGGCGCGTACGGGTTCGCGGCCGGTGCCGCAGCGGCCGGCGCCGTCGGGCCCGCGGAGGACACCGACGCGGCAGGGGTGGCCGGGAGCCGGGAGCCGTCCAGCGGCACCGTCGCCAGGACCCGGTAGCCGCGGCCGGGAAGCGGGCCGGCCTGCAGGGAACCGCCGAGCACGGACATCCGCTCGCGCATGCCGGTGATCCCGTGGCCCTGCCCGTCGCCCGGCGCCGCGCCGCCCTGCCCGTCGTCGACGATCTCGACCGCGAGCAGCTGCGGGGTGCGCCGGATCCGCACCGCGGCGTGCGCCGCCGGGCCGGCGTGCTTGAGCACATTGGTCAGCGATTCCTGGACCAGGCGGAACAGCGACAGTCCGGTGGCCGGGGGGAGGTCCTCGAGCGGCCCCTCGAGGGTGAGCGAGACCTCCAGGCCGGCGGCGCGCACCCGCTCGACGAGCTCGGGCAGCATCTCCGGGCCGGGCTGCGGTCCGAAGCTGGTCTCGTCCTGCTCGCGCAGCACCCCCAGCAGGGAGCGCATGTCGGCGAGCGCCGCCCGTCCGGTCTCCCCGATCGTGCCCAGCACCTCGACGGCCTGCTCGGGCTTCTGCGCGGCGACGAAGCGGCCGCCGTCGGCCTGCGCGATGATCACCGAGAGCGAGTGGGCGACCACGTCGTGCATCTCCCGCGCGATCCGCGCCCGCTCCGCGGCGACGGCCAGCGCGGTGCGCTGCTCGCGCTCCCGGGCGGCCTGTGCGGCGCGCTGACGGGTCAGGTCCAGCTGCCGCACCCGGGCCCGCTGCAGGTTCGCCAGCGCCCAGATGGCGACCACGGTGATGGTGCCCACGATCCCCAGGCCGACGAAGGTGGTCAGCGCCTCGAGGGCGCCCCCGTACTGGCGCCGCAGGGACAGGACCGCCCAGTAGGAGGCCTGGGTGAGGACGCCGAGGAACCCGGCTCCCAGCCCCAGGGCGTGGACCAGCGGGCGGCCGTAGGCGATCGCGCAGAACATGGCGTAGAAGGTCATCACGTCGCCGAGCACCACTGGAACGTTGACTAGCACGTGCACCAGGGCGAGGGCACCGATCACGAGCACGCCGGCGCGCGGGCGCACCCGGCACAGCGCCCCGGCGGCGACCATCGGCACGGTGAACACGATCCACCAGCCGGCGGCCCCCGACAGCAGGCCGAGGACGAGGATCATGAGGGCGGTGGCGCCGAAGGCGATCGCGTCGACCGTGCCCGGGTTCTCGATGATCCAGCGGAACGGGTCGCGGAACCGGGCGCGCCCGGTGGGCGCGACCGGTTCGGCCTCCGGGCTGGTCGTCATGCCCCCGAGGGTACGGGCGGCGGGGTCCCGGGCGCGTCAGACCCCGGTCGGATCCCGCGCCGCACCGGTCAGGAGTCCCGGGTGGACCGGCCCGTCCGCTTCGCGTCACCGGACGGCGCCGCGGCGTCGCCGGGTGCGGTGAGCCGGTACTCCTCGCTCGTGTACGCCTCGGCGTCATGGTGGAGGTTCCGCAGGCGGATGTCGCGGCCCGCGTCGACGATGTCCTCGCGCTTGTCCGCGGCCTTCTCCGCGGCCTTGGTCTCGCGCATCGGCAGTGTCAGCGACTCCTCGGCGGGCTTGCCCGCCTCGAGCTCGCGGGCCCGCTCGAACTCGGCGTCCACCTCGGCGCCCATCACGACCACGATGTTGACCACCCACAGCGCGAACAGCACGGCCATGATGCCGCCGATGGCGCCGTAGCTGGAGTAACCGGCGACGGTGCTCATGTAGATCGACACCGCGACCACGGCGAGCGCGATGCCGAGGATCGCGAAGACGCCACCGGGGGAGATGAAGCGGTAGGGCTTGCTGACGTTCGGCGCTCCCCAGTACAGCAGCGAGATCAGCGCGAAGGCGATCACCAGGATCACCGGCCATTTCACCCAGGCCCAGATCGGCAGGAACGTCTCGGTGAGGAAGATCAGGGTGCTCTCGGCGCCGATGGCCGAGGCGATCGGGCCCAGCACGGCCTCCACGATCGACTGGTTCAACAGCACCGAGACCATCACGATCAGGATGCCGACGATGAGCGCCACGGTCAGGGCCAGCATGGTCCCGGTCATCTTCACCACGCCGCGCCCCTCGGGCACCTCGTAGATCTGGTTCGAGACCCGGCCGTAGGCCTTGATGTAGGCCGACGCCGACCACAGCGCGGTCGCGATGCCGACGATCAGGGCGATGGTGCCGCCGGTCGCGGAGCCCAGCAGGGAGTTGACCGTGGAGCGGACGGCCTCCTCCGCGCCCAGATCGCTGCTGCCTGCGGCGGAGTTGATCGTCGAGACGATCAGCTCAGCGATCTCGTCCTTGATGTCCGAAAGCAGCAGCGTGGCCAGCGAGAACACGGCCAGCAGGGTCGGCGCGATGGACAGCACCATGAAGTAGGTCAGCTTCGCGGCCTGATCGGTGCCGCCGTCGCGGGTGAACTCGGTCAGCACCCGCCTGGCCATGTACTTCACGGTGGTGCCGCTGAGGTGGGCGCCGTCGTCCTGCGCAGAAGAGTGGTCGGCCATGAGGACGCTCCTGGTGACGGGTCGAATCCGGGGAGGGGTGCGCCGTCATCCTGCCATGGGCGGGAATCGGGAGGGTTGTCCACAATTCCTCCGCGCGGCGGGCGCGTCGCGACGAACTGTGCCTACAGTGACCCTCACGATGCGATCTGCATCACACCCTGCTGGGGTCGAGGGACCGGTCGGTCAGGGCCGGGAGGGGAACGGATGGATGCCGCCACCATCATCGAGAGCGAGTCGCGCGAGCTGATCCGGCGCCGCGGGCTCGACGTGCGTGCGGATCAGCTGGAGCCGCTGATCCGCGAGGTCGTCGCGGACTACGACAGCCGCTCCGCCTCCGGTGAGGTGCCCTTGCTGCGCCACGACGACGACACGATGGTCGCCGAGGTGGCGGCCCGCATCGGCGGCTTCGGGCCGCTGCAGGAGATGCTGGATGATCCGAGCGTCGAGGAGATCTGGCTGAACTCGCCATCCCAGGTCTTCTGCGCGCGCAACGGGCGCAGCGAGCTGACCACGCTCGTCCTCAGCGACACCGAGGTCCGCGGGATCGTCGAGCGGATGCTGGTCAGCAGCGGGCGGCGCCTGGACATGAGCACCCCGTTCGTGGATGCGCTGCTGCCGGACGGGTCCCGCCTGCATGTGGTGATCCCCAGCGTGACCCGCGCCCACTGGGCGATCAACATCCGCAAGTTCGTCGCCACCGCCCAGGATCTGCAGGGCCTGGTCGCGCTGGGCTCGCTCACCCAGCAGGCCGCCGACTTCCTCGACGCCGCGGTCGCCTCCGGGCTGAACGTGATGTGTTCCGGAGCGACCGGCGCGGGCAAGACGACCTTCCTGCGCTGCCTGGCGCAGTCGATCGGGCCGCGGGAGCGCGTGGTCACGATCGAGGAGGTGTTCGAGCTGGGGCTCGCCCTGCGCGATGTGGTGGCCCTGCAGACTCGTCAGGCGAACCTCGAGGGGACCGGGGAGATCTCCATGCGGCGCCTGGTGAAGGAAGCGCTGCGCATGCGCCCCAGCCGGATCATCGTCGGCGAGGTGCGGGAAGCCGAGTGCCTCGACATGCTGATCGCGCTGAACAGCGGCCTGCCCGGGATGGCGTCGATCCATGCGAACTCTGCCCGCGACGCCGTCGCCAAGCTGTGCACCCTGCCCCTGCTGGCCGGGGAGAACGTCGCCAGCCGCTTCGTGGTGCCGACGGTCGCGAGCTCGATCGACCTGGTCGTGCACCTGGACATCCTGGCCGACGGCCGCCGACGGGTGCGGGAGATCGCCGGCCTCAGCGGACGGGTCGAGGACGACGTCATCGAGGTCTCCGACGTCTTCTCCCAGCGCGGCGATCGGCTGGTGCGCGGGGACGGCCGCCCGCCGCACGCCGATCGCTTCGCCCGGGCGGGGTATGACCTGACCGCGCTGCTGGGAAGGGCGGTGGCGGCATGAGCGACGGGGCGTTCCTGGGGTTGATCGCGGGTCTGGGTCTGCTCTCGATCTGGTGGTCGCTGTGGGAGCAGGAGGCTCGCCCGGCGCGGCGCGGAGCGCTGGGACGGGTGATGGACCGGCTGCGGGACGACCTGATCACGGTCGGCCTGGACACGGTGCCGCCGGCCGCGGTGCCCGCTCTCAGCGCGGGCCTCGGGCTGGTCGTCGCCGCGACGCTGTGGGCGATCTCCAGCGCGGTGGTCCCGTCGCTGACGATCGGCGCCCTCGGCTCGATCCTGCCAGTGGTCGTCCTGCACTCCGCGGCCCGTCGTCGCACCACGGCGATGAGGGAGGTCTGGCCGGAGGCGGTGGACCACATCAACTCGGCGATCCGCGCCGGGCTCTCCCTGCCGGAGGCCCTGGTCCAGCTCAGCAGGAAGGGACCCGAGGAGCTCCAGCCGGCCTTTGCGGAGTTCGCCCTCGACTACCAGGTCACCGGTGACTTCGCGGCCTGCCTGGACCGCCTGAAGGTCCGCCTGGCCGATCCCGTCGGCGACCGGATCGTCGAGGCGCTGCGCATAACGCGCGATGTCGGCGGCACCGACCTGGGCGGCCTGCTGCGCACCCTGGCCAGCTTCCTGCGGGAGGACGCCAGGACCCGGGCGGAGCTCGAGGCTCGGCAGTCATGGACCATCAACGCGGCCCGTCTCGCGCTGGCAGCGCCCTGGCTCGTGCTGGCGCTGATGGCCACCCGGCCCGAGGCCGCCCAGGCCTACGACTCCGCGACCGGGCTCGGCCTGATCGCCGCCGGGGGCGCCGTCTCCCTCGTCGCCTATCGCGTCATGCTGCAGATCGCCCGTCTCCCGCAGGACGAGAGGGTGCTGCGATGAGCCCCGATGTGCTCGCGGGCGCTCTGCTCGGCCTCCTTCTGGGGGTCGGGCTGGCCATGATCGCCGGTCAGCTGCCCTGGCTGCGCACCCGGGATCTCGCGGCGCGCGTCGATCCGTACCTGCGCCGCTCACGCTCCGCGTCGCTGTTCGCCGGACCGCGCGCCGCCAGTCGACCGCGGATCGTGCTCGAGAACCTGCTGGGACCGGTGGCGCACCGGGGGCTCGGCCTGCTCGAGCGGCTCACGGGCGGGGCCGATCAGCTCGATCGTCGCCTGCGCCTGGCCGGACGGCGCACCTCCACCGACTCGTTCCGCATCGAGCAGGTCGTCTTCGGTGCGGCCGGGCTGGTGCTGGGCATCGTCCTGGCCCTGGCCGCGATCGGCCTGCGCGGGGCGAGCCCCCTGCTCGGGCTGTTCATCGTGGGCCTCGGAGCCCTGTGCGGGGTGCTGCTGCGCGACTACCTGCTGGGGGTGGAGATCACGCGGCGCGCCTCGCGGATGGCGCGCGAGTTCCCCACCGTCGCCGACCTGCTCGCCCTGGCCGTCGCTGCGGGGGAAAGCCCGATCGCCGCGATGGAGCGCGTGGCCCGCACGTCGTCGGGCGCGCTCCCGGAGGAGTTCGCCGCGACCGTCGCGGACATCCGCGCCGGCACGAGCGTCTCCCAGGCGCTGACCTCGCTGGGCTCCCGCACGCCGCTCGAGTCGCTCGGTCGTTTCGGCGAGGGCGTCTCGATCGCCATCGAGCGCGGCACCCCCCTGGCGGACGTGCTGCGCGCCCAGGCCCAGGACGCCCGGGAGTCCTCCAAGCGCGAGCTGATGGAAACCGCAGGCCAGCGCGAGATCCTCATGCTCATCCCGGTGGTCTTCTTCGTCATGCCCCTGGTCATCGTCTTCGCGATCTTCCCCGGCCTCGCCGTCCTCGAGATCACCCTCTGAGCCCAACCGCCCGATCTCCCCGCCCACGACCACCGCTGATCTCCATCCCACCCCGTCCCGGAACCCGTTCCGGACCATCTGCCGAGGAGGCCGATATGTCCATCCACCGCTCCCGACTCCACCGCCGCGCGGTGCATCGCGCCCCCCGTCGTCCCCTCACGGCGCGCCTGCTGACGCGCCTGGCCTCGGAGCAGGGGGACGTCCCGGGCTGGGTGCTCATCACGCTCATGACCGCCGGGATCGTCGTCGCGCTCTGGGCCGTGGCCTCCGACCAGATCGTGCAGATCTTCGAGAACGCGATGGCGCCGTTCCTCGGCGGCAGCCTTTGAGCCCTCCCACCGGACGACCGTGCAGCCCGCGATGAGCACCGCCCAGCAGCCCCGGTGCGACCCGCCGGCCGCCGCGGCACGCCGCCGCTGGCCCACGCAGGAGACGTCGCGCCGCCCCCGCCGCCTGCTCCACCGGCTGCGGGACGAGGACGGCTCGGCCGTGGCCGAGTTCCCCATGGTCGCGGTCCTCATCGTGATGATCGGTCTGCTGGTCGTCCAGGCGGCCCTGATCATGCACACCCGCAACACGCTGGTCGACGCCGCCGTGCAGGGCGCCCACCATGCCGCGCTGATCGGCTCGAGCCCGCAGGACGGCGCCGAGCGCGCCGAGCGCCTCGTCGACGAACGCTTCGGGGCCGCGCTCGCCGCGGAGTCGACCGCCGTCCAGGCGCCCGACGGCACCATCCGGGTCCAGGTCACCGCCACATTGCCGCTGGTGGGGCTGTTCGGGCCCTCCGGCGCGCTGTCGGTCGAGGGGCGCGCCCTCGACGAGGAGGCATGGTGAGCGTGCGCGCAGCAGGCCACGGGCACCCTCCGCTGCGCCACCGCCTGCACCAGGAGGACGGCAACGCCCTGATCGAGTTCGTGGTGCTCTCCGCTGCGCTGCTGATCCCCTCCCTCTACCTGGTGCTCACCCTCGGCAACGTCCAGGCCGCCGTCTTCGCCGCCGACACCATCTCCCGCGACGTCGCCCGGATCCATGCCGTCGAGACGGATCCGGACCGCGCCGCCCAACGCGCCGCGGAGCACAGCGCGATGGTCCTCGAGGACCACGGACTTCCCGCCGGTCAGGTGTGGGAGCTGAGCTGCACGAAGAACCCGTGTGCGACCCCGGGCGGGATCGTCACCGCCCAGGTGCGGATCGCGGTGCCCGTCCCCGGCCTCGGACCGGTCCTCGGCGAGAGGGGGCCCGTGACGGTCGGGGCCTCCCACGCCGCGCCGGTCGACCAGTACCGGGCGAGCCCCTGATGCGCCGCCTGCCCGGCCGGCTGCGCGGCCGCCTGAGCGATGCCTCGGGATCGATGACCATCCTGACCACCGGCGTGCTGGTCGTGATCCTCATGGTCATCGCCGTCGGCACCGCGATCACCGGCGTGCACCTCGAGCGCACCGGCCTCCAGCACGCCGCCGACAGCGCCGCCCTGGCCGCCTCGCAGGCCGTGGACCCCGCGCGCCTCTACGACTCCGGCGACGGCACCGCCATCCATCCCGGCTTCGCGCGGGAGGTCGCCGAGGAGCACCTGCGCAGCTACCCCCTACAGACCACCAGCACCGAGGGCGTCCACCTCGCCGATCTCTCCGTGGACGCCGACGGCACCGTCCGCGTGGTCCTGACTGCACGGACCCACCCGCCGCTGGCAGGATGGTTCACCCGGGGGACCGGCGCCTCGATCCCCCTCACCGTCCACGGAGAGGCCCGAGCCCGATGACCCCGACCCCCCGCCGCACGGTGCTGCTGGCCCCCGACAAGTTCAAGGGCACGCTCAGCGCGGCGGAGGTGGTCCAGGCGCTGCACCGCGGCATCGCCGAGACCGCGCCCGACTGGCATGTGCAGCCCTGCCCGATCGCCGACGGCGGCGACGGCACCGTGGAGGCGGCCCTGGCCACCGGATCGCGCGAGCGGCTCACCACCGTCACCGGCCCGACCGGGCAGCCGCGCCGAGCCCGCTGGGCCCTGCACGAGGACGTCGCCGTGCTCGAGCTCGCCGAGGCCGTCGGCCTGCGCGCCCTGCCGGGCGGCGCCCGCGCCCCCCACACCGCCACCACCCGCGGGCTCGGCGAGCTGATCCGCGCCGCCATCGACGCCGGCGCCCGCACCGTCGTGGTGGGCCTGGGCGGCAGCTCCTCCACCGACGCCGGCGCCGGGCTCCTGCAGGGGCTCGGCGCGCAGCTGCGCACCGCCGCCGGCACCGACATCGGCCCGGGCCTGGAAGCCCTCGCCGACCTCGCCTCCGCCGACCTCACCCCGGCCCGGGACGCCCTGGACGGCGTGACCCTGATCGCCGCCAGCGATGTGACCAATCCGCTGCTCGGGCCGGACGGAGCCGCCGCCGTGTACGGACCGCAGAAGGGACTGCGTCCCGCGGAGATCGGCCCGGCCGACGCCCTGCTGGCCGCGGCCGCCGCGATCCTGGACCCCACCGGCGGCCACTTCGACCTGCCCGGCGCCGGCGCCGCCGGCGGCACCGGCTTCGCACTGTCCCTGCTCGGGGCGCGACAGCGCTCGGGCGCCGACGCCGTCTTCGAGCTCATCGGCGTCGACGCCCTGCTCGAGCAGGCCGACGCGGTGGTGACCGGGGAGGGGAAGCTCGACGTCCAGACCCTCCAGGGCAAGGGACCCGCCGAGATCGCCCGCCGGGCCGTCGAGCGGGGCCTGCCGGTGGCCGCCGTCGCCGGCGCCGTCACCCTCACCGCCCCGCAGCTGCGGGAGGCGGGCATCACCCGGGCCTGGGACCTCACCTCCCGCGCCGGGTCGATGCGCCGGGCCCTGGACGAGGGCGAGGCGCTGCTGGTCGAGGTGGGTCGCGAGCTCGGCCACTGGCTCACCGCCGTCGGCAGCGTCCCGAGCCGCTGAGAGGCCCGGCCCCTCCCGGGCCGGTCCCGCGCGGCGCCGCCGACGGCGCGCCCAGGGCCCCTGCCGTAGACTGCGTGGTCGTGACTTCCACCGACTTCTCCGTAGAGATCCCCCGGCTCCGCTCCACCCTGGCCTCGATCGAGCAGGTGACCGGCATCGCCGCCCTCGACGCGAAGATCGTCGACCTCGAGGAACAGGCCTCCGACCAGAACCTCTGGGACGACGTCGACAACGCCCAGAAGGTCACCTCGGCCCTGTCCCATGCGCAGTCCGAGCGCCGCCGCATCAGCGAGCTCGCCGACCGCATCGACGACCTCGAGGTGATGGTCCAGCTCGCCGCCGAGGAGGACGACGCCGACACCCTCGCCGAGGCCGAGCGGGAGCTCATCTCCATCCACAAGACCCTCGACGAGCTGGAGGTGCGCACCCTGCTCTCGGGCGAGTACGACGAGCGCGACGCGGTGGTCACCATCCGCGCCGGCGCCGGCGGCGTCGACGCCGCCGACTTCGCCGAGATGCTCATGCGCATGTACCTGCGCTGGGCCGAGCGCCACGGCTACGCCACCAAGGTCATGGACACCTCCTACGCGGAGGAGGCCGGGCTGAAGTCCGTCACCTTCCAGATCTCCGCGCCGTTCGCCTACGGCACCCTGTCCGTCGAGGGCGGCACCCACCGCCTGGTGCGCATCAGCCCCTTCGACAACCAGGGCCGCCGCCAGACCTCCTTCGCCGCGGTCGAGGTGATCCCGCTGATCGAGCAGACCGACTCCATCGAGATCCCCGAGAACGACCTCAAGGTCGACGTCTTCCGCTCCTCCGGGCCCGGCGGGCAGTCGGTCAACACCACCGACTCCGCGGTGCGCATGACCCACCTGCCCACCGGCACCGTCGTGTCCATGCAGGACGAGAAGTCGCAGATCCAGAACCGCGCCGCCGCCCTGCGCGTCATGCAGTCCCGCCTGCTGCTGCTGAAGAAGGCCGAGGAGGCCGCCGAGCGCAAGGAGCTGGCCGGTGACGTCAAGGCCAGCTGGGGCGACCAGATGCGCTCCTACGTGCTGAACCCGTACCAGATGGTCAAGGACCTGCGCACCGAGTACCAGGAGGGCAACCCCTCCTCGGTGTTCGACGGCGAGATCGACGAGTTCATCGACGCCGGCATCCGCTGGCGCGCCGAGCAGCTCAAGCTCAACAGCTGAGCCGGGCCCGCCCGCCGGCGGCCCTTGCCCCCTCCCGGGCGGCGACGTGATCGGACCCACCACGGGTTTGACCAGGTCTTGACCCGGATGGTGGCGCAGGTTGCGGCGGATCACGGGCCCGCGCGCCTACCCTGGAGCGGCACGACGACCCCGATGTGACAGGCACCCGTGATCCGTTTCGACAACGTCACCAAGACGTACATGCGCGGCCAGCACCCCGCGGTGGAGAACCTCGACATCGAGTTCACCCGCGGGGAGTTCGTGTTCCTGGTCGGCGCCTCCGGATCCGGGAAGTCGACCCTCATGCGCATGGTGCTCAAGGAGGTCGCCCCCACCCGCGGCACCGTCTACGTCGCCGGCAAGGACCTCTCCCGCGTCCCCGCCCGGAAGGTCCCGGCGCTGCGCCGCGACATCGGGATGGTCTTCCAGGACTTCCGACTGCTGCCCTCGAAGACGGCCTACCAGAACATCGAGTTCGCCCTCGCCGTGATCGGCACCCCCCGCAAGGTGGTGCGCCGCCTGGTGCCGGAGATGCTCGAGATGGTGGGCCTGGAGGACAAGGGCAAGCGGCTCCCGCACGAGCTCTCCGGCGGCGAGCAGCAGCGCGTGGCCATCGCCCGCGCCTACGTCAACCGCCCCACGATCCTGCTGGCCGACGAGCCCACCGGCAACCTCGACCCCTCCACCGCCTCCGGCATCCTCGAGCTGCTGGCCGAGATCAACGAGCGCGGCACCACGGTGGTCATGGCCACCCATGACCGGACCGCGGTGGACCGGATGCGCCGACGCGTCGTCGAGATGGTCGGCGGCCAGGTGGTGCGCGACGAGGAGGGCGGCGGCTACGAGACCGAGGCCCCGGTCAGCGTCATCTCCGGCCACCTGCCCGACGACTCCGGCCACCGCGAGGAGCACCCGCTCGACGACGAGGAGCTGGTCCAGGACTGGCAGGGTGCGCCCGGGACCGACTCCCCGGCGAGCGACGAGCCCGAGGACGAGGCCCCCGGCGTCGGCCCCGCCGGTGCGACCGCTGCCGGCGCGACGGCCGCGACCGCGATGACTGCCGGCGCGACGGCCCCCACCCCGTCTGCCGCCACCCCGGCCGAGGACGTCCCGCCGGGCGACGTGCTGGACGAGGAGCTGATCGACGAGCGCGAGGCGCGGCTCGTCCAGGACGAGGACCTCTTCGCCGACGAGGCCGAGGAGGAGCTGCGATGAGGGCGCGGTACATCCTCGGGGAGATCCTCACCGGCCTGTGGCGCAACATCGCCATGGTCATCTCCGTCGTCATCGTCACCGCGGTCTCCCTGACCTTCGTCGGCACCGCGCTGCTGATGCAGAAGCAGATCATGGACATGAAGGCGACGCTGGTCCAGCAGTCGCAGGTGACGGTCTTCCTGTGCTCCCCGCACTCCACGGCCGCCTCCTGCGCGGGCGGGGCGGCGACCGACGCGCAGATCGACTCGGTGCGCCAGGCACTGGAGGGCGAGGTGCTCTCCCCGTACATCGCCTCCTTCACCGAGCGCACGCAGGACGAGGCGCTGGGCATCTACCAGGAGCAGTTCGCCGGCGAGGGGTTCGTCTCGAACTTCACCGCCGCGGACATGCCCGTCTCCTTCCACATCACCCTGGCCAGCGCCGACGACTCCGCGGCGGTCGTCGAGTTCTTCCAGGGCCGCGACGGCGTGGACGAGGTCACCGACCTGCTCAGCACCTACGCCCCCTTCATCGACGTGCTGAACCAGTCGACGCTGTTCGCGCTCGGGCTGGCGGTGCTGATGCTGATCGCCGCGCTGCTGCTGGTGGCCACCACGATCCGCATGTCCGTCGCCAACCGCCGTCGCGAGATCTCGATCATGCGACTGGTCGGGGCCTCGAACGTCTTCATCCGCCTGCCCTTCCTGCTGGAGGGCGCCGTCGCCGCGATCATCGGCGGCGTCATCGCCTCCGGCATGCTGTGGGCGGGACTGCACTACATCGTCGAGGGATGGCTCGCGCCGACCCTCGGCGCGCAGCTCATCACGGTCGGGGTCGCGGACCTGATCTGGGCCGCACCGCTCCTGATCGCCCTCGGAGCCGTCCTGTCGATCTCCTCGTCGGTGGTCTCCCTCAACCGTTACCTGAAGGTGTGAGCATGTCCCAGACCGTCCTGCGCCGTCCGCTCGCGATGCTCGCGACCGCCCTGATCGCGGTCTCGCTGCTGGCCGCCCCGATGGGCCCGGCCTCCGCCGAGGGCACCAAGGACGACAAGGTCACCGAGCGGGCCGAGGTGGACCGGCAGCTCGAGGACCTGCGCATCGAGCTGGACGACGTCAACACCGAGCTGGCCGACACCTACCTCGCCCTGGCCGAGACCGAGCTGCTGATCCCGCAGGCGCAGCAGACCCTCGAGGAGGCCCAGCTCGCCCTGGAGCAGGCCCGCGAGGACGACCGCATCATCGGGGAGCGGCTCGAGGAGGCGGAGGCCGAGGAGGAGCGCCTCAGCGGCGAGGTCGAACAGAAGCAGGAGGAGGTCGAGCGCAGCGGCGGCGAGCTCGCCACCGTGGCGCTGGACGCGTACAAGGGCGGCGGGGTCCCCAGCCCCTCCACCGTCTTCATCGGCGGGGAGTCCCCGCAGGACGCCGTGGACCGCTCCATGAACTACCGCCTCACCATGGCCTCCCAGGGCACCCGGCTCGACGACCTGCGCACCGACCAGGTCGTCACCGAGAACTCCGCCGAGCGCCTCACCGCCGTCCGGACCGAGATCGACGACCTCAAGATCGAGGCCGAGGACGCGCTGGAGGCCACCACCCAGGCCGAGAAGGAGGCCACCGCGGCCAAGGAGGAGCTCGACGGGCTCTACGAGACGCAGCAGAACCAGCGCGACACCCTCGAGCAGAAGAAGACGCAGTACGAGCAGGACACCTCCACGCTCGAGACCCGCAGCACCACCCTGGACACGGAGATCGAGGAGCTCGCCCGCCAGGAGCGCGAGCGCGAGGAGCGCGCGCGTCAGGAGCGCGCCCGGACCTCGCAGGAGCCCGCGAACAGCGGCGGCGGCGGTGACAGCGGCGGCTCCGCGGCGAGCAGCTCGGCGGACACCGGCGGCGGCTGGGTCTACCCGGTCAACGCCCGACTGAACTCGAACTTCGGCTGGCGCGTGCACCCCATCTACGGGACGCGGAAGCTCCACGCCGGCGTCGACTTCCCGGTCGCCTGCGGGGTGCCGGTGGGCGCGACCCACTCCGGGCGGGTGATCGCCAAGACGTACAACAGCGGCGCCGGCAACAAGCTCATCCTCAGCCATGGCGTCCACAACGGCCGCCTGGTCACCAGCTCCTACCACCACCTGCAGGGGTACGCCGCGCTGTCGGTGGGCGACCAGGTCTCGGCCGGCGCCACCGTCGGCTACGTCGGCACCACCGGCTCCTCGACCGGCTGCCACCTGCACTTCGAGATCCACGAGGACGGCAACGCCGTCAACCCCGGCCGGTACGTCTGAGCCGTCCGCCGCGCCCGTCGCCCTCGAAATCACGTCGCGCGCGGTGATGACCTCGGCGTAAGCTGGGACGCCCGGTCGCGCAGCGCGACCGCTCACCGACAGCCCGGCGAGGCGACAGAAGGAGGCACGCGATGGCGGCGAAGAAGGCGGCGGCGAAGAAGGCCGCAGCGGACGACGGACCCCAGAAGAAGCTGATCGCCTCCAACAAGCGGGCCCGGCACGACTACTACATCGACGACACCTGGGAAGCCGGCATCGTGCTGACCGGGACCGAGGTGAAATCGCTGCGCGACCGCGGGGCCTCGCTGATCGACGGCTACTGCTACGTCGACGGCGGCGAGGTGTGGATGGACAACGCCCACATCGCGCCCTACGTCCAGGGCACCTGGACCAACCACGCCGCCCGGCGCAAGCGCAAGCTGCTCATGCACAAGCAGGAGATCGTGAAGCTCGCGAGCAAGTCCCGCGAGAAGGGCTACACCATCGTCCCGCTGGAGATGTACTTCCTGGGCTCGCACGCCAAGGTCCTCATCGGCCTGGCCCGCGGCAAGAAGGAATGGGACAAGCGCCAGACCCTGCGCGAGAAGCAGGACCTCCGCGAGGCCCAGCGCGCCATGCGCCAGCGCGAAATAGCCTGACCCCGCGCCGCCCGGGGCGCCGGCCATGCCGATGCCGATCGGGATCGGCACGCCGGCGCTCAGGCCGCCAGGTCCCTCCGCTCGAGCCGGGCGACGGTCCGGCGGCTCTCGGCCAGGAGCTCCGGTTCGGCGACCCCCAGCCGTTCGCGCATGAACAGGGCCCGCCGGGCGTCCTCGAGGGCGCTGTCCCACAGCCGCTGCGCCTGCTCCGGGCGACCCTCCGCCCGCTCCGCGCGGGCCTGGTCGAAGCGGCAGGTGGCCCGGTGCTGGAACACGGTCGCCAGCACCGACAGCGAGGACGGGGAGGTCGGATCCTCCAGCCCGGTCTCCTCCGCGGCGAGGTCGAACTGCTCGGCCGCCGAGGGGAAGGCGCCCTGCCAGTGCAGGACGCGCGCGTACTGCAGGCGTCGCACCGCCCGCAGCAGCGCCGGCACGCCGGGTGCGTCCAGGGCCCGGCGGGCGGCGATCGCGGCCTCGTCGAGGCGGCCCAGCAGACGCAGCCCGTCGATGGTCCGAGGGTCGAAGGGATGCGCCGCACACCACCGGGCCAGCGGTCCGGGCTCGGCCACGACCTCGCGCAGGGTGTCCTCATCGACGCTGACCTGCGCCTCGGCGATCGGGAAACTGCTCACGGGGCCATCATCGCGCCGCCCTGCGCGCGGGTCCAGGGCGGCGCGCTTCGCCAGGAGCGGACGGGAACTCGCTTCAGTTCCTCGGCCGGGCGCGGTAGAGTAGGGGCACGACGCACGGGGTGACCTGTCGTCAGTGGGTGTTTGACAACAGAATCGTGAGTGCAAGGACGGCCCGCAGGGCCGTCGCCGCTGTGCTGCATACCCACGCTGGGGGCCGATCGGTTTCGACGGTAGTTGTCCAGCAAGGGGAAGCGGGCCGAGAATCCAGAGTCATCTCGTTAATGTCCTCTGGAAAACAACAAGTGCCGAACCTAAGCGCACTGACTTCGCTCTCGCTGCCTGATCAGCGTTAGCAGTCTGGAACCCCGGGCTTGCTCCTGACCCGGATCGTTCCATCATCTAAGGAGCCACTGCTGCCGACCCTCGTCATCGGGGAAGGATGAACAATTCAGAGTGACTGAGTCCGTCGACGACGTGTTCGTACGAGCGTCGGGACTGAGAAAACGCCTTTTACGAACTGCGCCCGGAGAAGCCCTGGCTCCGCACTATCGGACGCGGGTTCGATTCCCGCCGGCTCCACCATTGCACTCACCACGGAAGGCCCCCTCACCTGCGCTGACGCGCGGGGAGGGGGCCTTTCGCGTTCCCCCGGGGAATCAGGCGGCGTAGCCGAGCCCGTGCCCCCGCTCGTAGCGGTTCCCGTCGGCGTCGACGTACACGTACGGACGTCCGTCCATGTGCTGCTCCTTGGCGAAGCCCGGGACGTCGTTCGGCGAGGCGCAGCGCCCGTCCTCGTCGACCGCGATCGCGGCGGCATCGATCGGGAAGCTGATCGGCAGCGACCCGGTGGGGGAGAAAGCGCCGAGCATCGCCTCGACCATCACCCCGTAGTCGGTCTCGAAGCCCACCAGCAGGGCGTCGGCGATCGGCTCGATCGAGTCCAGCAGCCAGGGGAACGCGGTGTTCAGCCCGATCACCAGGGTGTCCACGCTCTCGCGGATCCGTCGCACCTTGGCGATGTCGATGTCCGAGTGGTCGTCGATGCTGAGGTCGCCGATGCCCACGAACTCGAAGTAGGAGCCGATGAAGGGGCGCAGCAGCAGGATCGCCACGTCCGCATGGCGGGGGTCGGTGGTGAAGTCGAGCTCGGGGTGCGCGGCGGCGAGCTGGTCGCGCAGCGCATCGAGCCGGCGCACGCTCACCCCGGTCTCCATCAGCTCCACGTACACCCGTCTGCCGCGCAGCGCGTCGGCGGAAAGCGGCAGCGTGCCGTCGTGGTTCTTGGTCAGCACCACCGAGCGGCGGTGCGCGTCCGCGGCGGCGGCGACCGCCTCGGCGTTGTGGACGATCCGGTCGGCCTCCTCGGGGTCCACGTACGGGTTCTCGAACAGTCCCAGCGCAAAGAGCTCCTCGAGCAGCAGCGCCGCGGCCTCGTCGAGCCGCTCGGAGCTGAAGTGCCCCGCGACGAAGGCCTCCCGCACCGCGGCGACGTCGTTGGTGTCGGCGAACAGGTCGGTGCCGGCCATCACGGCGCGGCCCACCCGCTCGGCCGTGCTCAACTCCTCGACGCCCCAGGCCATCTTCGACAGCACCCCGGAGTCGGAGTTGATGTAGCCGCGGTGGCCCATGGCGCGCAGCAGCCCCAGCACCTCGCGGTTGAAGGCGAAGCCGACCTGCTCGAACTCGGTCAGCCGCCCCTGCGGCGTCTCGGACTTCTCCTGGGACGGGATCGCGTAGTAGGGCATCACCGAGGAGGTGCCCGCCTCGATGGCGGCCTGGAACGGCGGCAGGTGGTAGTCCTCGAGCGAGCCCGGCGTGGGGTAGATGTTGAAGCGGCCCTCGGCGTAGTGCGGATCGGTGCCGTTCTCGCGGGCGCCGCCGCCGGGGAAGTGCTTCGTGGTCAGCGCCACCCCGTCGGGCTCGAGCCCCTGCTCGCCCTGGAAGCCGCGCACCAGTGCCCGGATCGCCGCGGCCACGAAGGCGGGGTCCTCCCCGAAGGTGCCCTGGCCGCGGAACCAGCGCGGATCGGTGAACACGTCGGCCATGTACATGTAGCCCTTGCGCAGGCCCGCGGCCCTCCACTCGGCGCGGGAATGCGCGGCGAAGGACTCGATGACCTCGAGGGAGCCGGTCGCGGCCAGGCCCAGGGTGCCCGGCCACTGGGCGAAGGGCTGGTCCTCGGCGCTGGCGCCCATCTTGAAGGCGCCGGACTCGTTCTTGGAGTTCGCCGCGACGATCACCGGGATGCCCCAGCGGGACTCCTCGGCGACCTCGTTCATGGCGTTGATCCAGGTCGCGATGCGGGCGCCGGTGGGCTCCTCGCGCATGATGAAGTGGCGGATGTGCAATCCCGAGATCATCTCGGTGGTGCCCTCGAAGGGGATCCCGGCGCTCGTGTGCGGATCGAGCTTGATCGGCAGGTGCTGCTCGTCGAGCGCCCCATCGTGGCTGGTGAGCTCCTTGTTGCGCTGGGAGATCCCCATCGGCCGGGAGGTGATCACCATCAGCCCGATCTTCTCGTCCGGGGACATGCGGGCGACCAGGTCGGCGGCGCGCTGCGCCGGGGTGAGCCGCCAGTCCTCGAAGGGCGTCAGCTGCCCGTCGCCGTCGAGGTCGCGGAAGGTCAGCCCGTCGACCTCGAGGGTCCGCTTGATGCGGGTGGAGATCGGGACCTGCGCGCTCATCGCTGCGCTCCCGCGGTGATGAGGTGCTCGAAGCCGAGCGCGACGAGATGCTCGCGGCTCTGGGCGAGGGAGTCCCAGATGTCCCGCCCGTAGGTCTGGTCCTGCTCGATGAGCAGGTGCTGGGCGCCCGAGGCGAGGGCCTGGTCGATCACCGGCTTCCAGTCCAGCGTGCCCTGGCCGACCTCGGCGAACTGCACGATGCTGCCCTGCCAGTACGCCGCGAAGGTCGCGTGGTCCCCGGCCTCGCGGGCGTCGAGGACCTCCGCCGACGGCATGGCGATCCGGTAGTCCTTGAGGTGGACCAGGTCGAGCACCCCGTCGAAGGACCTCAGCGTCCGCTCGGGATCCAGACCGCCGCGCTGGACCCAGTGGCAGTCGATCTCGTACCGCAGGTGCGGCGCCTTCTCGCGCAGCTGCTCGAGCAGGGTGCGACCGCCGCGCTTGGCGAACTCGACGTGATGGTTGTGGTAGCTCAGGCTGATGCCCTCCGCGGCCAGGCGCTGCGCGTAGCCGTCGACCTCCGTCGCGAACTCGTCGAAGGTCTCCGGGGAGCGCAGCGCCGACATCGGCATCATGCCGATCCGGATCATGGTGGTGCCGAGGCGGCGGGCGTGCTCGACGTGCAGGTCGAAGTCGTCCTCCAGGGTGGGCTCGCCGCTGCCGGAGGGGGCGGACGTCTTGGCGGAGATCGCCGCGAACTCGATGCCGAGGCCCTCGCGAGCGGCCTCCATCCCCGCGACGTTCTCCTCGGTCATGGGGATCTGCGAGACCTCCACGACCTCGAAGCCGGTCTCCCTCACCCGCTGCAGGACCGCAGTGATCCCCTGCTGCTTGACGTGCTCCTTGAGCATCATGAGCTGGATGCCGATGCGTGCCATCTGAGTCCTCCTGGGGTCGGTGCGGGCCGCTGTGCCCGGGGGCGGACGGAGCCGCCCGGTGACCTGCCCACGGTATCCAGTGACGCCCCTCACCCGCGGTGATTGCCTCGGGTTGCTTCCGCCGCCGGCGCGGGGAGGTCGGGCTCCGGAGCGGTCGCCTACCGTGGGCGCATGTCCGCTGCGAGGAGTCGCGCCCCAGCTCCGCCCCCGCCTGATCTGCCGGTCGACCGCCGGCGCATCGAGCGGGTGTGCGCCCGCCTGCGCGCCGAGCCGGGCGTCGACCTCGCACCCCTGCGGTGGTCGATCGGGCCCGCCCCGGTGGGCGAGGGGTGGGACAACGTGCTGTGGCCGGTGGGGACGCTCGAGGGCCGGCCGCTCGTGCTGCGCGCGGCCCGGCGAGCGAGCGCCCGGCCGTTGCTGCAGCGGGAGCTGGCGGTCCTGCGCCACCTCCGCCACGCGGGACCGTCGCTGCCGATGCGCATCCCCACCCCGCTCGCGGCGGGGGAGGACGCCGTCCTGATGCCCTGGTACGAGGGCATCACCGCGGCCGATGCCGACACCCCGCGCCGGCGGGGGACGGCGCAGGACCTCGCGCTCATGCTCGCGGCGGTGCACTCCCTCCCGGCCCCGCCGATCGCGCCGAACCCGGTGCGCGGCGTGCCCCTGCGCACCCGGGCGGAGGCCTTCGCCGCGGACCTCGACCGGGCGATGCTCCCCGCCCCGTCGGCGCAGCGCGCCCGGGAGCGCTGGGACGCGGGACTCGCCGCCGAGTGGACCGGGCCCGCGCTGCTGCTGCACGGCGACCCGCACCCGGGCAACGTCGTGCTCCCGGAGCCGGCCGACGGCGGACCCGCGGTGCTGATCGACTGGGGCGACACCACCCGCGGGGACCCCGCGAGCGACCTGGGCGCCCTGCTCCTGCACGCCCCGGAACCAGGGACGCTGCGCACCTACCGGGCAGCGGCCACCTGGTCCGGGATCGGGGACGACGCGACCTGGGACGCGCTGGTCGCCCGGGCCGGGGCCTGGGGAGCCCGCATGGCCCTGGCCCTGGTGACCGCCTACCCCCGCGCGCACGGACTGGGCCGCGCCGGGCACCGGCTGCTGGGGACCTGAGCCGGCCCGCGATGCCTCCCTCCGCTCGCTCCGGCCAGCGCCTCACCACAGCGCATCCTCCCCGCCGGCGTCGATCAGCTCGTCGAGCCGCCACCGCAGCTCCTCGAGGGTCTCGAGCCCGAGGTCCTCGAGCACGCGCCGGAACCGCTCCAGCTCGTCCCTCCTCACCACGATGCTGGTGGGATCCAGCGGCCGGGAGCAGTCCAGCGGGTCCGGCAGGATCACCCCCAGCTCCTCGCTGCCGAGGAACCGGGCGGGGCAGCGCTCGAGCCGCTCCCGGATCGGCACTCTCGCCGGCACCGGGAGCAGGGCCTCCCCGAAGGTCGCCGAGATGTCCTCGGGTCTCAGCACCCGGTGCGCGTGCAGGTCGAACAGCACCAGGGAGTGCTGGTCCGCGAGGTGGGCGAGGAGCGCGAGGGCCCGGGGCTGGGGGCCGTCCAGCTCGAGGGTGAGGACCTCGCCCCAGATCGTCCCGGGCGCGTGCGGATCCCACCAGGGGGACGTCGGGGCATCGACGGCGGCCCGGGTGAGCGCCGCGGCGTCGCGGAAGCAGGCCACCGCCCGGGGGTCCTGGGCCGGCACCGTCCCCTCCCGCTGCCAGGCGATGCCGTGGGTGATCATCCGGCGGGTGTACTCCGCGCAGGCGGCGCCGGCATCGCCCGGAGGCCGGCCGGGCCAGAGGGCGAGGGCGTGGCTCATCGGTCTGCTCCGGGGGTCGCGGGAGGGTCGGTCGTGGGGCTCATGGGAGCGATCATGGTCGCCGGGGGCGGATTCGCCGGCGCCCATGCACATCGGGCCGGTCAGCAGCCCGCACGACGGTTCCTCCCCAGCGAGCCGCCACGACCCCGCCCACATGTGCGCCTCGTCCCGCCGGCGCGATATCCACCCGCCGTCGCGCGCCCCGCCCACGTAGAGTGGGCCCGCCATGACCACGCCCGACCCCGCCCTCGAGACCGACCCCGCGACCGGGACCGCGCCCGCCGCCGGACCGCGCATCACCTATCCCGGCGACCTGCCCGTCTCGCAGCGCCGCGAGGACATCCAGGACGCGATCCGGGGCCACCAGGTGCTCGTGATCGCCGGGGCCACCGGCTCCGGCAAGACCACCCAGATCCCCAAGATGCTCCTCGAGCTCGGGTACGGGCAGGGCGGGAAGCTCATCGGCCACACCCAGCCGCGGCGGATCGCCGCCCGCTCGGTGGCCCAGCGCATCGCGAGCGAGCTCGGCGAGCGGCTGGGGGAGGGGACCGTCGGCTACCAGGTCCGCTTCACCCGCGAGACCAGCCGCGGCACCCGGCTGAAGCTCATGACCGACGGCATCCTGCTGGCCGAGATCGGGCGCGACCGGCTGCTGACCCGGTACGACGCGATCATCATCGACGAGGCCCACGAGCGCTCGCTGAACATCGACGTGATCCTGGGCTACCTCCGCCAGATCCTCCCGCAGCGCCCGGACCTCAAGGTCATCATCACCTCGGCCACCATCGACCCCGAGCGGTTCGCCGAGCACTTCGCCCGCACCCTCCCCTCCGGCGAGCGGGTGCCGGCCCCGATCATCGAGGTCTCCGGCCGCACCCACCCGGTGGAGATCCGCTACCGCCCGCTGGTCCTGGAGGCCGAGGTCGCCGAGGACGACGAGCTCGAGGACATCCACTCCATCGAGCGCGACCTCACCCAGGCCATCATCGATGCGGTCGACGAGCTCGCCGCCGAGGGCCCCGGCGACATGCTGGTCTTCCTGCCCGGGGAGCGGGAGATCCGCGAGATCTCCGACGCCCTGGCCGCCCACCTGGGCCGCGGCACCCGCGGCCGGGCGGCCCTGCCGGTCGAGGTGCTGCCGCTGTTCGGGCGGCTGTCCGCCCAGGACCAGCAGAAGATCTTCTCCCCGCCGGCGCCCGGCACCTACCGCCGCATCATCCTGTCCACGAACGTCGCCGAGACCTCGCTGACGGTCCCCGGGATCACCTACGTCATCGACTCGGGACTGGCCCGGATCTCCCGCTACTCCCAGCGCACCAAGGTCCAGCGCCTGCCCATCGAGCCGATCTCGCAGGCCAGCGCCGCCCAGCGCTCGGGACGCTCGGGCCGCACCGCCCCGGGCATCGCGATCCGGCTGTTCTCCGAGGAGGACTTCGCCGGCCGCCCCGAGTTCACCGAACCGGAGATCCTGCGCACCTCGCTCGCCTCCGTGGTGCTGCTGATGACCTCCCTGGGCCTGGGCGACGTGGAGTCCTTCCCCTTCGTCGAGCCGCCCGCCACCCGCGCCATCGCCGACGGGGTGCGCCTGCTCGACGAGCTCGGCGCCATCGAGGACGCCCCGCGCGAGCCCGGCGGGCGCCGGCTCACCCGCGTCGGCCGCACCCTGGCCCGCTTCCCGCTGGACCCGCGGATGGCGCGCATGCTCATCGAGGCCGATCGCCTCGGCGCCCTGCGCGAGGTGCTGATCATCGTCGCCGCGCTCTCCATCCAGGACCCCCGCGAGCGGCCGCTCGGCCAGGAGCAGCAGGCCAGGGAGAAGCACAAGCGCTTCGAGGACGAGAGCAGCGACTTCCTCGCCTTCCTGAACCTCTGGAACCACCTGCAGGAGCGCCGCAAGGAGCTCTCCTCCTCCGCCTTCCGCCGCGAGGTGCGCGCCGAGCACCTCCACTACCTGCGGATCCGAGAATGGTGGGACCTGCACTCCCAGCTGCGCGACATGGCCAAGGACGTCGGCCTGTCCGCGAACGACCACGACGCCTCGCCGCAGGCGATCCACCAGTCCCTGCTGGCGGGACTGCTCAGCCACGTCGGCCTGCTCGACGACCGCACCCGCGAGTACGCCGGCGCCCGCGGCGCCCGCTTCGCACTGTGGCCGGGCTCCGCGCTCGCCAAGAAGCGCCCCGACTACGTGATGGTGGCCGAGCTGGTCGAGACCAGCCGGCTGTGGGGGCGCACCGCCGCCCGCATCGACCCCGCCTGGGCGGAGGAGACCGGCGCGCACGTCGTCAGGCGCAGCCACTCCGCCCCGCACTGGTCCTCCAAGCGCGCCGCCGCCATGGCCCACGAGAAGGTCACCCTCTACGGGGTGCCGATCGTGGCGGACCGGGTCGTCGGCTACGGCCGGATCGACCCGGCCGCCGCCCGCGAGATCTTCCTGCAGAAGGCCCTCATCGAGGGGGACTGGCGCACCCGTCACCACTTCTTCCGCGACAACCGGGCCCTGATCGCGCAGCTCGAGGAGCTCGAGGCGAAGACCCGCCGCCGGGACCTGCTGATCTCCGACGAGCAGCTGTTCGGCTTCTACGACGAGCGGATCCCCGCCGAGGTGGTCTCCGGGCGCCACTTCGACAGCTGGTGGAAGACCCAGCGCCACCAGAGTCCGGACCTGCTCACCCTCACCGAGCAGGACCTGCTCGCGGCCGACGACGGCGTCACCGAGACGATCCGCTCCGACTTCCCCGACACCTGGGTGCAGGGGGACATCACCCTCCCGTTGAGCTATTCCTTCGGCGACGTCGGCGCGCAGGGCGTCGACGGGGTCACCGCCACCGTCCCGCTGGCGGTGCTGAACCGCCTGGCGCCGCGCGGCTTCGACTGGCTGGTGCCGGGCATGCGCGAGGAGCTGGTCACCGAGCTGATCCGCTCCCTGCCCAAGCCCATCCGCCGCCACCTGGTGCCGGCCCCGGAACGGGCCAAGGCCGTCACCGCCACCCTCCACGACGACGACCCCGACAGCGGGGAGTCCTTCCTCGAGGCGGTGGCCGACGAACTGGTGGCCCTGCCCGGCGTGCCCGACGACCTGCCGCTGTACGGGCCGGAGTTCGCCCCGCAGAAGCTGCCCGCCCACCTGCGGATGCACTTCCGGGTGGTCGACGACAAGGGCCGCCAGATCGGCGCAGGCGATGACCTCGAGGCGCTCAAGACGCAGCTGAAGAAGCGCGTCGACGCCTCGGTCTCCGCGCAGGCCGACGACCTCGCCCGCCGCGACCTGCCCACCTTCCCCGCCGAGGGCGTCCCGGCGCTGCGCGAGTCCACCGTCGGCGGTCTCAAGGTCACCGGCTACCCGGCGCTGGTCGCGCGCCGCGGGGCCGACGGGCGCCTGGAACGGGTCGACCTGGCCGTGCTCGCCACGGCCGACGAGCAGGCGCTGGCCCACCGCGAGGGCGTGATCGCGCTGCTGGACCGTGAGGTCGGCAGCGACCTCTCCGGGGTGCTCAACGCCCTGCCGAACCCCACCAAGCTCGCGGTGGCCGGCTCCCGGTACGCCTCCACCGCGGCGCTGCTGGCCGACGCCTCCCGCGCCGCGACCGTCCATCTGGCCGGGGACGCCCAGGTGCGCACCCGCGAGGACTTCGACCAGCTGTCCCAGCGCGTGCGCACCCAGCACGACGAGATCGCCGCGCAGGCGGTCAAGGACGCCGCCGCAGCCCTCGCCGTCGGCGCGAAGCTGACCAAGGAGCTCGCCCGGGTGCCGTCGCTGGCGGTGCTGTCCCACCTCACCCAGATCCGGGAGCACGCCGCCTCGCTGCTCGCCGACGGCTTCATCTCCCGCACCGGCATCGACCACCTGCCGGATCTGCGCCGCTACCTGGAGGCCGACGCGATCCGGCTGGAGAAGCTGCCCGCCAACCCCCGGCGCGACGAGCAGCTGGCCTGGCAGATCCGCGACCTCGAGCAGTACTGGGCCGGCGTGAAGGCGAAGCTCTCGGCCCGCCGCCGGGCGGAGCCGGCGGCGCGGGAGATCGACTGGCTGCTCGAGGAGCTGCGGGTGAGCCTGTTCGCCCAGACCCTCGGCACGAGGCAGACCGTCTCGGACAAGCGGATCCGCAAGGCGATCGCGGAGCTGTCCGGCTGATCCCGCCCGGGAGCGGGTGCTGCGGGTGACGCAGCACCGATCCGGGCCGCGCGCCGCCGGACTTGTGAAGACTTTGCACTCCGATCCGGCCGACGCCGCGACCGGGGGAGGGGAGCGGCGCGGCCGGTGCGCCCGGCCGTGGTGACCGGCGACGACGCCGGATCGGACCCGGTCCAGCGGGGCTCCGGCGTCCGTCATGGGCAGGTCAAGGGCGGCGCCGAGGCCCTGCCGGGGGAGCACACGGCCCTTCACGCGGCGCCGTACGCCTCCTACGGTGGGGACAGTCCGGTGCGCCGGGCGCCCCCCTCCCTCGCTCCGAAGGATGCCTTGCATGTTCTCCTCGCCCGTCTCGCTGTCCCGGCGTCATCTGTTCCTCGCCGGCGCCCTCGGGGTCACCGCGCTCGCGGGCCTCGGCACGGCCGCCCCGGCGAAGGCCGCCGACCCGGTCTGGACCGAGGAGTTCATGACCCGTCCCGAGACCCGCCGCGGCTTCGACGTCGAGGCCATGGACCCGTGGCAGATCGACAACGCCCGGTTCATCATCGCGGTCTGCGCCTCGCACGGGGTCGGGCCGGAGGGCACGAAGATCGCCCTGATCACCGCGATCGTGGAGTCCTGGCTGTACAACTTCGAGCCCGCCGTCGACCACGACTCCGGGGGCCTGTTCCAGCAGCGTCCCGCGATGGGCTGGGGCACGTACGACGAGGTGCGCCACAAGCGCCGGGCCATCGAGGCCTTCCTCGGCGTCGGCGCCCACTCCGCCCCTCCCGGGCTGACGCAGCTGGTCCCCCACTACCGGGAGTGGGAGCCGGGCGCCGCCGCCCAGGCCGTGCAGATCTCCGCCCACCCCGACCGCTATTCCCAGCAGCTTCCCGCCGCCGATCTGCTCTGGGAGAGGTACGCCCACGACGTCCCGCCGGTCACCGGCTGAGACCGCCGCCGCCCGCGGCACCGCTGCTCACAGACCCAGGGCGGCGTCCTCGCAGGGCTCGGCATCGACGCGGACGTCGGTGATGCGCAGCGATCCCCGGGACTCGAGCACGATGCGCGCCCCATGCGGCCCCTGGCTCTCGAGCCAGTACTCGCCGCCGGAGCTCTGCTCCCGCCCCAGCGCCTCGAAGCCGTGCTCCTCGAGCACCGGGTCGACGGCGGTGCGCCAGGGCTCCCAGTCCATGCCCTGACCGGGCTCGGGATACAGCGCCGCGTCGGCCTCCCAGATCCCCGCCTGGTACCGGCAGTCCTCGGCGCCCGGCTCGAGGATCTCCTGCGCCCGGTGCTCCCAGGTCAGGGGGCGGACGGCGTCGAGGGCCCCGAGGAGGTCGCCGGAGACGTCCTCGTAGTGGGCCACGGCCTCCTCGGCCGGCAGCGGTGAGCCGCTCCCGCCGCAGCCCGCGACCAGCAGCAGCGCGCCGAGAGCGGCGGTCGCCGCGCGGCCGGTCGACCGGGCATGGCGCGCCCGCGATCTCTCAGTCATCGTGGCGGTCCCCTCCGGTGGCAGGAGCCGGCGTCCTCGGCAGCGCGATCCGCACCGAGCCCCGTCGCTCGCGCGTCGTCGCCACCGCGGCCAGCAGGGCGAGCGGCCCGAGGCCCTCGAGCTGGTGCTGCTCGCCGGGCCGCAGCGTCACCTCCCGCACCGTCCCGGGATCACCGAGGCGCAGGCGCAGGACGGCATACGGCCCGGCGCCGTCGTCCGCGGTGCGGTGGACGGCCACTCGCAGCGGCCCGGCCGTGAGCTGACCGGCCTGCTGGAGGACGTGCTCGTCCCACACCGGCTCAGTCCCCGATCCCGGTCATGAAGATCGACGTCGAGTACGCCGGGTGATCCGGGTCGATCCGCACCTGGTACGGGTTCGCGGACTGCGGGCCGTGGGGATTGGTCAGGAGGATCTCGCCGGTCGACTCGTCGTAGCCCGAGACGTGGTAGACGTGGGCCGCGACCAGCTCGTCGGCCGCCGGGCCGAGGGGCAGCAGCGGATCGGTCATCACGGTGACGGGTCGCCCCGCGTCGATCGCCTCGCGGTACTCCGCGAACGACGGCTGCCCGAAGGTGTCGGACTCGCGGGCGGTCTCGCCGGTGACCATCTCCAGCCCCGCCGCGGGAGTATCCGCCGAGACCACCGAGGGCCGGCCGTCGTGCGCGGAGATCATCGCCCTCTCGTAGATCGACGCCCAGCCGGGCGCACCGGAGTCGGCGTCCATGGTCCCGCGGGTGCCGAGATCCGCGGGGCTGACGGGCACGTCCTGCCACTGCCCGTCGAGGAACAGCCGCACCTCCCAGCCGTCGGCGCCGGGCGGCTCGCCGACGCCGGAGATGTTCCGGGCCAGCAGGGCGGGGTCGGTCTGCTGCGCGGCCATCAGCGCGGCGAGATACCAGCAGTCGCCCAGGGCGCCCTGGTCCACGAGGGAGGACTCGATGGCCTGCTGGTCGAGGTCGAGCCGGGAGGGGTCCCAGTCGGGATGGACGTCGGTGTAGCGCTCCCCGAGCGGACTGTCGGCGTCGCCCACCTCGATGCGGTCGCGCCAGAGGTCGCCGAGGCGCTCGCCGGCGTTGATGACGTCGGACCAGTCGAGGAACTGCCCGCCCAGCATCCCGTCGTAGTCCGCGGCGTCGATCCGGCCGGCGGGGTCCGAGGCGCCGTCCTGCTCGGCGGCCTGCCGGGCGAGATGCTCGGAGGTGGCGCCGAGGTGGTCCGCCGTGAGCGACAGCTGCCGGCGGCAGTCGTCCCAGAGCGCGCGGACCCGGTCGGCATCGGGACCCACCCAGGACGCGGAGACGACGGCGGAGTGCACCGTCGCCTCGGTCGCCACCAGCTCGGCGCTGCGGTCGCGGAACCGGCGCGCGAGCTCCACCAGCCCCGCCGTATCGGCTCCCCAGTACGTCATGCTGCAGGGTCCCACGGGGCCGGGGACCGCACAAGCGACGTCGCGGCACCACCGGGACGCCCGCGTCGTTAAGCTGAGACGCATGTCACCTGCACCGTCCGTGAGCTACTCCATCACCATCCGCCTCGAGTTCGCCGCCCGTTCCGCCACGGTCAGCGACATCACCAGCCGCATCGAGGGCCGCGGCGCGACCGTCACCGCGCTGGACGTCTCCGCCTCCGGGTCCGAGCGGATGCGCGCCGACATCACCGTGCTCACCGCCGGCCACGATCACGCCATGGAGGTGGTCGAGGAGCTGCGCGGGGTCGAGGGCGTCGAGCTCGGCAAGGTCTCGGACCGCACCTTCCTCGCCCACCTCGGCGGCAAGCTCACCGTCGAGTCCAAGCTGCCGATCCGCCACCGCGACGACCTCTCGATGATCTACACCCCGGGAGTGGCCCGGGTGGTCAAGGCGATCGCCGAGAACCCCGACGACGCGCGCCGCCTGACCATCAAGCGCAACACGGTCGCGGTGGTCAGCGACGGCTCCGCCATCCTGGGGCTCGGCGACCTGGGACCGCTGGCGGCGATGCCGGTGATGGAGGGCAAGGCCGCCCTGTTCAAGCGCTTCGCGAACATCGACGCGTTCCCGATCTGCCTGGACGCGCACTCGGTCGACGACATCGTCTCCCACGTCAAGGCGATCGCCCCCGTCTTCGCCGGCATCAACCTCGAGGACATCTCGGCGCCGCGCTGCTTCGAGATCGAGGACCGGCTGCGCGCCGAGCTCGACATCCCCGTCTTCCACGACGACCAGCACGGCACCGCCATCGTGGTGGTCGCCGCGCTGCGCAACGCCCTGCGGGTGGTGGAGAAGGAGATCTCCACCGCGCGGATCGTGCTCTCGGGCGCGGGGGCCGCGGGCACCGCGATCCTGCGCCTGCTGCGCGCGGCGGGGGCGCGGGACGTGGTCGTCACCGACATCGACGGCATCGTCCACGAGGGCCGGGAGCAGCTGGCCGGGCGCCTGCCCTGGATCGCGGAGGTCACCAATCCCCGCGAGCTGACCGGCACCCTGCGCGAGGCGCTGGTGGGCGCCGACGTCTTCATCGGGGTCAGCGCCGGGAACCTGCTGACGGCCGAGGACGTCGCCACCATGGCCGAGCGCTCGGTCGTGTTCGCGATGGCCAACCCCACCCCGGAGATCGACCCCGCCGAGGCGGCCAAGCACGCCGAGGTGGTCGCCACCGGACGCAGCGACTTCGCCAACCAGATCAACAACGTGCTCGCCTTCCCCGGGGTGTTCCGGGGGCTGCTGGACGCCCACGCCACCCGGGTCAGCGACCGCATGCTGCTGGCCGCCGCGAAGGCCCTGGCCGATGTGGTCACCGCCGAGGAGCTCAACCCCACCTACATCGTGCCCAGCGTCTTCCACCCCGGGGTGACCACGGCGGTGGCGAGCGCCGTGGAGAAGGTGGCCCGGGAGGAGGCCGGCACGGTCGACACCATCACCGGCGCCATCAGCGCGGTCTACGCCGACGAGATCACCCTCGACGGCTGAGCCCGGCGGCGCCGGCGGCCGGTGGCCCGGGGGACAGGGCCCGCGGGCGCGGCCGGCGGGCGCCGCCCGCCGGCTCAGTGCTGCGGGGGCTCGACCAGCTCCTCGTCGACCGGCTCGACCTCGTGCAGGGCGGCGGCGCGGCGGAACACCCGCTCACCCGCCCACAGGGCGACGCCGAGTGCGATGCCGACGACGTCGAAGAGGATGTCGGCGCCCTCGAAGGCCCGCTGCGGCAGGACCAGCAGCTGGATCAGCTCGATGAGCACCGCATGGACGATCGCGACGATCACCACCCAGCCGATCGGGAAGCGCCGGCGCGGCGCCAGCAGCCGGCCCGCGGTGAACACCGTGGCCGCGAACAGCAGCAGGTGGGCCGCCTTGTCGAGCCCGGGGATGCCGGAGGGGCCGGGCACCGAGGGCAGGTAGAAGCCGATGTTCGCGACCAGCGCGAGGGCCAGCAGGCCGAGGCGCCAGGGCAGCGAGCCGCCCACCCGGCGGACCTCGTGGGGGAGGTGGTGCAGGAATTCGGTGACGGCGCCCATGGCGGGCATTGTTCCAGCGCGGACGGCTGTCTCCGCGGAGGCGGGGCCGCTAGGCTCCTACGAGCACGTCATCGATCGAGGGAGCAATCCATGTCCTCCACGTCCGACCCGTCCCGGGTGGATCCGTACAGCGACGACCCCGGCGCCGCCCCGGGCAGCACCGCTGTGCTCGACCGGCAGCTGCAGGAGCAGGAGCGCACCACCGACGACGGCGACCACGACCGGTTCGCCCACTACGTGCGCAAGGACAAGGTCACCCAGGCCGCCCTCGGCGGGACCCCGGTGATCGCACTGTGCGGCAAGGTGTGGGTGCCCGGCCGCGACCCCCAGAAGTACCCGGTCTGCCCGCAGTGCAAGGAGATCTACGAGGGGATCCGGGAGCCGAACGACGGCGGTGACGGCAAGGGCGGCTCCGGGAAGGGCGGCGGCTTCCGCGGCTTCTTCGGCGGGCGCCGCTGACCCCCGCGGGGGCGGCGGCGCGCGGCGACTTCCTCACAGCGGTTCCGGCGGCGGGTCGTCCCCGCCCGGCGGTACGGTGGAGCACGCCGTGAATACCACCCCCTCCCTGTTCTCCACGAGCGATCCCCGTCAGCCCTCCGAGGCGGCCGCCCGATCGCTGTCCCCGACCTACCCGGAGCGCGCCGCCTGGGGCACCGTCCCCAAGCTGCGCGCCTGGCAGTCCGAGGCCCTGGACCTGTACCGCGACACCGCGCCGCGGGACTTCCTGGCCGTCGCGACCCCCGGCGCCGGCAAGACCACCTTCGCCCTGCAGGTCGCCGCCCGGCTGCTCTCGGCCGGGACGGTCCGCCGGATCACCGTGGTCGCCCCCACCGAGCACCTGAAGACCCAGTGGGCCGATGCCGCCGCCCGCGTCGGCATCTCCCTGGACCCGAACTTCTCCAACGCCCAGGGCGCCCACGGTGCGCACTTCCAGGGCGTCGCGGTGACCTACGCGCAGATCGGCATGCACCCGGCGCTGCACCGCGCCCGCACCGAGGCCGAGCGCACCCTGGTCATCCTCGACGAGATCCACCACGCCGGGGACGCGCGCACCTGGGGCGACGGCGTGCGGGAGGCCTTCGACCCGGCCACCCGCCGGCTCGCCCTGACCGGCACCCCGTTCCGCTCCGACGACTCCCAGATCCCCTTCGTGACCTATGAGGAGGACGGCGAGGGCTTCCTGCGCTCGAAGGCGGACTACACCTACGGCTACGGCGAGGCGCTGCGCGACCACGTGGTGCGCCCGGTGCTGTTCATGACCTACTCCGGTCGCATGCACTGGCGCACCAAGGACGGCGACGAGGTCTCCGCCCAGCTCGGCGCGCTGGAGACCAAGGACATCACCCAGCAGGCCTGGCGCACCGCGCTGGACCCGCAGGGGGAGTGGATCCAGTCGGTGCTCTCGGCCGCGGACCGCCGCCTGACCGAGGTGCGCCGCCACGTCCCCGACGCCGGGGGCCTGGTGATCGCCACCGACCAGAAGGCCGCCCGCGCCTACGCCGCGACCCTGCACGACATCTGCGGGCAGGAGCCCACCGTGGTGCTCTCCGACGACGCGGGCGCCGGCCGGCGCATCGAGGCGTTCTCCGCCTCGCAGGACCGCTGGATGGTCGCGGTGCGGATGGTCTCCGAGGGCGTCGACGTGCCCCGCCTGGCGGTGGGCGTCTACGCCACCTCCACCTCGACCCCGATGTTCTTCGCCCAGGCCGTCGGCCGCTTCGTGCGCTCGCGCACCCGCGGCGAGACCGCGAGCGTCTTCCTGCCCACGGTCCCGATCCTGATGGCCCACGCCGCGGAGCTGGAGGCCGAGCGCGACCACGTGCTGGACCGCCGGCCCCAGGGCGGGGACGAGGAGACCGGTCTCGACGAGAGCCTGCTGGAGGAGGCGAACCGCCCCGAGCGCGCCTCCGACCAGCTCGAGGCGTCCTTCGAGGCGCTCGAGTCCGAGGCGTCCTTCGACCGGGTGCTGTTCGACGGCGGCGAGTACGGCGCCGGCGGCATGGCCGGCAGCGAGGACGAGCAGGGCTTCCTGGGCATCCCGGGCCTGCTCGACGCCGATCAGATGCGCGTGGTCCTCCAGCAGCAGCAGGCCGAGCAGCAGCAGCGCCGCCAGCGCAGCGGCGCCGACCAGCACAGCGCCCCCGCGGTGGTCGACCACCGCCGCCTGATGGACTTGCGCAAGGAGCTCAACTCCCTGGTCTCGGCCTGGGCCCGCCGGACGGGGACCCCGCACGGCTCGGTCCACACCACGCTGCGCAACCGCAGCGGGGGGCCGGCCGTCGCGCAGGCCAGCGCGGAGCAGATCCAGGAGCGGATCGGGATCGTGCGCGGCTGGTTCGTCGGCCGCCGCTGAGGCGCGCCTCAGCGCAGGACGCGGGCGGCCTCCACCCCGTCGGTGACGGTGGGGATCGCGACGTCCCCGTCGGGGCCCGCGTCGGCGGGCAGCCCCAGCTCGGCCAGGGAGGCCGCATGCCGGTCGCGGGCCGCCTGCACCCGCGCCGGCGCGCTGAGCTCCTGCACCCTCTCCCCGCCGATCAGCAGCGGCTTCTGCAGCGGCCGCAGCGAGGTGCGGCGCCAGTCCGGGTGGGCGGCGTGCGATGTGAGCTCGGCGGTCAGCTCCCGCTCGAACTCGTCGATCTCCGCCTCCCCGGGCAGCACCAGCTCCGCATGGGCGCGCTCGCCCACGATCATCCGGAACGCGCGCTTGCCGGCGCCCAGGGTGGCCTTGTTGCGGGACTGCTTGCCGACCGGATGCATGAGACCGTCGGCGCCCTCGCGCTCGACCAGCTTGTAGACGAAGCCCGGGGCCGGGTGGCCGCCGCCGGTGACCAGGCGGGTGCCGATCCCGAAGCCGTCCAGGGGGGCGCCGGCGAGCTCCTCGAGGCGGTACTCGTCGAGGTCGCCGGTGGCGGTGATCTTCGTGGCGTGCGCCCCGAGGGAGTCGAGCAGCGCCCGCACCGCGGCGGCCTGCTCGCCGAGGTCCCCGGAGTCCAGGCGCACCGCGCCCAGCTCGGGCCCGGCGATCCGCACCGCGGTGCGCACCGCGGCCTCGACGTCGTAGGTGTCCACGAGCACCGTGGTGCCGGCGCCCTGGGCGGCCAGCTGGGCCCGGAAGGCCTCCTCCTCGGTGCCGAACAGCAGCGTGAAGGCGTGCGCGGCGGTGCCCGCCACCGGCACCCGGTAGTGGGCGCCCGCGGCGAGGTTCGAGGTGGAGTCGAAGCCGACGACGTACGCGGCCCGGGCCGCCGCGATCGCGGCGTCCTCGTGGACACGACGACCGCCCATCTCGATGCAGGGGCGGCCGCGCGCGGCGGTGACCATCCGGGAGCCGGCCGAGGCGACCCCGCTGTCGTGGTTCAGGATCGACAGCACCACCGTCTCCAGCATCACCGCGTCCTCGAAGGTGCCCTCGATCCGCAGCACGGGGGAGCTGGGGAAGTAGAGCTCCCCCTCCTCGTACCCGTGGACGTCGCCGCGGAAGCGGTAGCTCGCCAGGTGCTCGAGGGTCGACTCCTGGAGCACCCCGGCCCTGCGCAGATAGCGCAGGTCGGCGTCGTCGAAGCGGAACTGCGCGATCGCGTCGAGCACGCGCCCGGTGCCGGCCAGCGCGCCGTAGCGGCGGCCCGGGGGCAGCGAACGGGTGAAGACCTCGAAGACGCAGCGCCGCGAGGCGGTGCCGGCCTCGCGGGCGGCCTCCAGCATCGTCAGCTCGTAGAGGTCGGTGAGCAGGGCAGAAGTCACAGTGTCCACCGTAGTGCGTGGCGGGCCCGCCCTCTGACGGGCACGCGACCTAGAATCGTCCGGACCGCTGCGCGATCCCCCGGATCGCGCCAGGACACAGGAGGAGCACGCATGCCGGTGGAGCTGCCGCGGGCCCAGCCCGCTCCGAGCTCGCACACCGACCCCTCCGGCAGTGTGCAGGTGATGGCGGAGGTCGACGGGCCCTGGTGCACCGTGGTCTGGAACGACCCGGTCAACCTCATGAGCTACGTGGTGTTCGTCTTCCGCCACTACTTCGGCTACTCCCGCCTGGTGGCCGAGCAGCTGATGATGCAGGTCCACGAGGAGGGCCGGGCGATCGTCTCGCGCGGCTCCCGGGAGCGGGTGGAGACCGACGTGCAGGCCATGCACTCCTTCGGACTGCAGGCGACGATCGAGAGAGCGGGGGAGGACTGATGGCCCACGCCTTCCGCCGCCGCCCCGACGGCTCCCTGGCCTGCCGCCTCGACGGCGAGGAGAAGGCGATCCTGGCGCAGGTCACCCAGGAGACCGCCGATCTGATCCGCGCCGACCTGGGCCTCGACGGCGAGAGCACGACGCTGCGGCGCGCCGCCGACAGCGAGGACCCGCTGCGCCGCCTCGAGGCCGAGTTCGCCGGGCGCGACGCCCGCGAGCCGTCCGACTCCGCCGTCCAGCGCCTGTTCCCGGCGGCCTCGCAGGACCCGGAGCTCGCCGCCGAGTACCGGCGCCTGGGCCAGCAGGACCTCGCCGACGCCAAGCTCGGCGACCTGCGCCGGGTGCTGGCGATCCTCGATGCCACCGGCAACGGGCACAGCGAGGTCGTCATCGGCGACGAGGACGCGATGGCCCTGCTGCGCGCCCTGAACGACGTCCGGATCGTGCTGGCGGACCGGCTGGGCCTGCAGCGCGACGGCGACCTGGACACCGTGCGGATGCTCCAGCAGATCGGGGAGCGGGTCGAGGGCGCCGCCCTCACCGACGACGACCACGTCGGCTCCGACATCGTCATCGCCGTGTACGAGCTGCTGTCCTGGCTGCAGGAGAGCCTGCTGCGGGCGCTCGACTGAGCCGGCGCGTCCTGAATGCCCTCTGTGAGACGGCACGCAGTGGGCGTGGTATCGCTGTCATCCGGGGCCCGCGACACTAGCCTGGCGGGGATGAACAACGCGCCGATCGGGATCTTCGACTCCGGGGTGGGCGGGCTGACGGTCGCCCGCGCTGTCCTCGACCAGCTGCCGCAGGAGGAGCTGGTCTACATCGGCGACACCGCGCACGGCCCCTACGGCCCGCGGCCCATCGCCGAGGTGCGCTCGCTGGCCCTGGGGATCATGGACGAGCTGGTCGGCCAGGGCGTGAAGATGCTGGTCATCGCCTGCAACACCGCCTCCGCGGCCGTGCTGCGCGATGCCCGCGAGCGCTACGACGTGCCGGTCATCGAGGTCATCCAGCCCGCCGTGCGCCGCGCCGTCGCCGCCACCCGCAACCGCCGGGTGGGGGTGATCGCGACCGCGGGCACGGTGAACTCCCGCGCCTACGACGACGCCTTCGCCGCCGCCCCCGACCTGGAGATCACCACCATGGCCTGTCCGCGCTTCGTGGAGTTCGTCGAGAGCGGTGTCGTCGGCGGCGAGGAGGTGGTCCGGGTCGCCGAGGAGTACCTGGCGCCGGTGCGCGAGGCCGGGGTGGACACCCTGGTGCTGGGCTGCACCCACTACCCGATGCTCGCCGGCCCGATCAGCTACGTGATGGGACCGGACGTCACCCTGGTCTCCTCCGCGGAGGAGACCGCGCTGGACGTCTACCGCCAGCTGCGGGGCGCCGCCCGGCTGCGGGAGTCGGACCGGGCCCCGCGCCACGTGTTCGCCGAGACCGGGCAGGGGGAGAGCAGCCGCAGCTTCGCCCGTCTCTCGCGCCGCTTCCTGGGCCCGACCCTCGAGATGACCGGCACGCTGCCGGTGGTGACGGCATGAGGGTCCACGTGGTCGGCAGCAGCGGCAGCTTCGCCGGCCCCGAGAGCGCCGCCTCCAGCTACCTGCTCGAGCACGAGGACGCCGACGGCAGGCTCTGGCGGGTGCTGATGGACCTGGGCTCGGGCGCCTTCGGGCCGCTGCAGAAGCTCGTCGACCCCGCCGACCTGGACGCGGTGATCATCTCCCACCTGCACCCGGACCACTACCTCGACCTCACCGGGCTGGAGGTGTTCTGGGCCTACCACGAGCGCACCGACCTGGGGCAGTTGCCGATCCACGGGCCGGCGCCGCTGGCCGAGCGGCTCGCGGCGGTGCTCAGCCGCGAGGGCCAGATCCCCGACGGCGTCGACTGCTCGCCGTTCGAGTACCACGTGCTCTCGGACCGCCGGTGCTTCAGCATCGGCCCGTTCGAGATCGAGACCCGGGCCGTGACGCACCCGGTCGAGGCCTACGGCTTCCGCATCGCCGCCGGCGGGGCGACGCTCGCCTACTCCGGGGACACCGACGCCTGTGACGCCCTCGACGAGCTCGCCCTCGGCGCGGACCTGTTCCTCTGCGAGGCCGGCTACATCGAGGGCCGCGACGACCGCTTCACCGGTGTGCACCTGACCGGGCGCCGCGCCGGCCAGGCCGCCGCGCGCGCCCGCGTCGGCCATCTCGCGCTGACCCACATCCCCGCCTGGACCGATCCCGAGGTGCCGCTGGCCGAGGCCCGCGCGGTCCACGACGGCCCGATCACCGTGGTCCGGCCGATGGATATCCTCCACGTGACCCCCTGACTCTTCGAGGAAGGAGCTCCATGAGCTCATCGACCCAGACCCCTGCCGGCGACCGCATCGACGGCCGCACCCCCGACCAGCTGCGCGAGGTCCGCATCACCCGCGGCTGGCTCGACCAGGCCGAGGGCAGCGCCCTGATCGAGTTCGGCCGCACCCGCGTGCTGTGCGCCGCCTCCTTCACCGAGGGCGTGCCGCGCTGGAAGCAGGGCTCCGGCTCCGGCTGGGTCACCGCCGAGTACGCGATGCTGCCGCGGGCGACGAACTCCCGCTCCCCGCGCGAGTCCGTCAAGGGCCGGATCGGGGGCCGCACCCATGAGATCTCCCGCCTGATCGGCCGGTCCCTGCGCGCGATCATCGACCTCGACGCCCTCGGCGAGAACACCATCCAGCTGGACTGCGACGTCCTGCAGGCCGACGGCGGCACCCGGACCGCCGCGATCACCGGCGCCTACGTGGCCCTGGCCGACGCGATCACCTGGGGCAAGCAGCACACCTCGCTGCCGGCCGCGAAGCAGGTCCTCACGGACTCCGTGAGCGCGATCAGCGTGGGCATCGTGGACGGCCGGCCGCTGCTGGACCTCGAGTACCGCGAGGACGTCAGCGCCGGGACCGACATGAACGTCGTGGTCACCGGCTCCGGCTCCTTCGTCGAGGTGCAGGGCACCGCCGAGGGGGCCCCCTTCGACCGCAGCGAGCTCGGCGCCCTGCTCGATCTCGCCACCGCCGGCTGCGAGCAGCTCGCCGCCATCCAGCGGGACGTCCTCGCGCAGCAGCGATGAGCGCGCCCGCCGCCCCGTCCGTGGCCGGCCTCCCCACCGGTGCCCGCGTCATCCTGGCCTCCCACAACGCGAAGAAGCTGCGTGAGCTGCAGCGGATCCTGGTGACCGCGGTGCCGCACCTCGCCGCGCACCAGATCATCTCCTCGGCCGGGATCGAGCTTCCCGACGTCGTCGAGGACCAGGTCACCTTCGAGGGCAACGCCCTGCTCAAGGCCCGCTCCGCCGCGGCGGCCACCGGCCTGCTGGCCGTCGCCGACGACTCCGGGCTCGCCGTCGACGTGCTGGGCGGCGCCCCCGGGATCTTCTCGGCGCGCTGGAGCGGCCGGCACGGGGACGACGAGGCGAACAACGACCTGCTGCTCGCCCAGCTCTCCGATGTGCCCGACCGGCATCGCGGGGCCCGCTTCGTGTGCGCGGCGGCGCTGGTGGCCCCCGACGGCAGCGAGCACGTGGAGCGCGGCGAGATGCGCGGCGTCCTGCTGCGCGAGCGCCATGGCGAGGGCGGCTTCGGCTACGACCCGCTGTTCCGCCCCGCCGGGCAGACCCGCTCGGCCGCGGAGCTCAGCCCCGACGAGAAGGACGCGATCTCCCACCGGGGCACGGCGTTCCGGGCGATCGCCCCGCACGTGGCGCGGCTGCTCGGCTGATATGCCCCGCCCGCTGCGGCGGGGCCCGGCCCCTCAGGCGGCGCCGACGTGGGCCAGGGCCCGCCGCACCAGCAGGTCGCGGCCCCCGTCCATCTCCTCCAGCGGGGAGGACTCCGCCAGCAGCTCGTCGACCTCGAACCAGGACAGCTCCAGCGCGTCCTCCTGCGGGGCGGTCTCCCCGTCGACCGGCACCACGTAGGCCAGCGAGATCGCATGCTGGCGCGGGTCGTGGAACGGGGAGACGCCGGGGGTGGGGAAGTACTCCGCGACCGTGAAGGGGACGGGGGAGACCGGGATCCGCGGCAGCGCCATCGTCCCCAGGTCCTTCTCGACGTGCCGGCAGATCGCCTCGCGGATCGTCTCGTGCACCAGCACCCGCCCGGAGATGATCGAGCGGACGATCTGGCCCGCGCCCGAGGCGCGCAGCAGCAGCCCGACCTCCACCACCGAGCCGTCGATGTCGGTGCGCACGGGCACCACGTCGATGTAGGTGATCGGCAGCCGGCGGCGCAGCTCGGTCAGGTGGTCCGGCTCGAACCAGGAGCCCTCGGAGTCCACGGCGGTGCGGTTGCTCATCGTGCGCCCTCCTCGGCGACGTCGGTGGCGGGGGCGCCCCCGGCGGGGGCACCGGTGTCCGGCGGGCTCTGCGGCGCGGGGGTCAGGTGCCCCTTCTCCACGAAGAAGCGGGGGTTCTGCGCGCGCGAGGCCACCTTGACGGTGTTGTGGACCGGCCGGCCCGCGATCATCGACACGGTCCAGGTCTCGCCCACCAGCTCGATCAGCGACAGCGTCGCGTTGGGGATCGACGGCAGCGGCTGCTCGATGATCCCCGAGAGCAGGAACCGGATCAGCGTGCCGTGGGCGACCACCAGCACCTTCTGGTCGCGGTAGCGCTCCTCGAGGGCCTCGAGCCCGTCGTAGCCGCGATCGGCCACCCGCTGCGGGTCCTCGCTGCCGGGGAAGGAACGGTCGGGGTACTGCTGCTGCATCAGGGCGGTCGGCTGCCCCTCGGCCGCGCCCCAGTCGATCTCCGAGAACCGCGGATCGGTGCCGCCGAAGGGGATGCCGTGGTCCTCACCGATGATCCGGGCGGTCTGCTCGGCCCGCTGCAGCGGGGAGGAGACCACCACGTCCCAGTCCACCGGCGGCAGCTCGTCCAGGGCGCGGTGCGCCTGGGCGGTGCCGGTGTCGTTCAGCGGGATGTCCGAGGAGCCCTGGAAGAGCTCACGGAGGTTGTAGTCCGTCTGTCCATGGCGGACGAGGCCGAACAGGGTCATGAAGCTCCTCGATGTCAGCGGGTCCGGGACCGGGCCATGCGTGCGCGGGGAGGGACTCGGAAGCGCCTCCCGCATCACCCGGACCAGGGTATACGCACCGCCGTGGCCCGCCACCCCGTGCTGTGCCGCGGTCCGTGCGCCGTTCGCAGCCGACGTCCGCGTGCACGGGAAGCTGTGTGCGCCGCGTTCGCCACCGCAGGCCGGAGAAGGGTTACCGATAAGTCGTATAGGATATGGATCCAACCGGCAGGAGGAAGGGGAACCGTGGCCACGCCGAGCGAGCACCTGGAAGCGGAGATCTGGCTCGAAGCCACCCGTCCCGACCTCTCCGCAAGCCAGCGCGAGGCGTTCTTCCGCGCGGTCGACGAGTACTACGACCGGTACCCGACCGCTGCCCGAGGCTCGGACTTCCTCAGCGTGCTCAAGGACGACAACCTCGCGTTCGCCCGGATGCTCGACGCGGTCGTCGCCGACGCCCACGGCGACGCGACTGCTCCGGCGCAGACTGAGCGCTCCTCGTAGCACCGGCGCAGCCGTCGGCCGGAGGGGCCGTGGAGGTCCGCTCCCGCCGGCCCACCCGGCGCTGCGCCCGGCAGGTCACGACGACAGCTTCTGCGTGCGCGAGAAGGGACTCGAACCCTCACGCCCTAGGGCACTGGATCCTAAATCCAGCGCGTCTGCCAGTTCCGCCACTCGCGCGCCCGCCCAGCCTAACGGCCCGCGGGGCCAGCTCCGGTAGGCTCGAGACGCTGGTGGCGCGCGGCGCCTGCCCGGGCTCCGGGTGGTGCGGCCCGCGAGCGCCATCTCGCGTCCGGACTCGTTCCTCGCTTCCATCCCCGATCCACAGGAGTTCCCCATGGGCGCCCTCGCAGGCAAGACCGCCGTCGTCACCGGATCCTCGCGCGGGGTCGGTGCGGCCACCGCGAAGCTGCTCGCCGCGGAGGGTGCGAACGTCGTCGTCAACTACCGGCAGAAGGCGCCGCGCGCCAACAAGGTCGTCGCCGAGATCGAGGCCGCGGGCGGCCGGGCGATCGCCGTCGGCGCCGACCTCACCGACGCGGAGAGCGTCCGCCAGCTGATGCAGGCCGCCGTCGACACCTTCGGCAGCCTGGACCTGCTGGTGCTGAACGCCTCCGGCGGCATGGAGAAGGACCTCGGCAAGGGCTACGCCATGCGCCTGAACCGCGATGCCCAGTCCGACGCCCTCAGCGCCGGCCTCGAGCACCTCCCGGTCGGCGGCCGGGTCGTCTTCGTCACCAGCCACCAGGCGCACTTCATCGACGAGGTGGAGACGATGCCGGAGTACGAGCAGGTGGCGCGGTCCAAGCGGGCCGGGGAGAGCGCGCTGACCGAGCGCCTGCCCGAGATGAGCGAGCAGGGCGTCTCCTTCGTGGTCGTCTCGGCCGACATGATCGAGGGCACCGTCACCGCGACCCTGCTGGACCGTGCCCGCCCCGGCGCCCTCGAGGCCCGCCGCGAGGCCGCCGGCAAGCTCTACTCCGTCGAGGAGTTCGCGGCCGAGATCGCGAAGATGGCGTCGGCGGACGTCCCCAGCGGGCATGTCGAGCTGGTGGGCGGCGCGGACGACTTCCTCGCCCGCACCCAGGGCTGAGCGTCCGCCCGGCCGACCGGCCGCGATACCATCAGCACGCAAAGCCCTGACGACACCCGGAGGCAGTGGTGGCCAAGAAGAAGAGCCTGGACGATATGCGGGACGAGGCGTATCGACGGCAGGACAACCTCGCGTCCGACATCGATGAGCTGATCGACCGCGTCAAGCCCAAGAACGCGCTGAACCGCTGGAAGAACGAGCTGGTCGGCTCGATGAAGTCTTTCTCCGCGGCCGGTGACGGGAAGACCCCTGCGATGCGCACAGCAGTCATCGCAGGCGGCGTCATCGGCGTGGTGCTGATCGGTGCGGGCCTCGCCGTCGTCCTGACGGGCGGCGACGACAGGTCCGAGGCGGCGCGGCGACGCGCCGCCCAGCAGCAGGCGCACGCGCTGCGGACGGCGCGGACCGCGAAGCGCTGATCGTCCGGGGGCGTCCTGCCCTCACGGCGTCCTCCGGCGCCGGTCGCCCTCGCGACCGGCGCCGTTTGCCGTCCCGGGGCCGCTCAGAGGTCGCCGTCGACGTAGAGCCACCACCCCTGCTCGCGGACGAAGCGGGAGACCTCGTGCTGCTCCTGGCGGGCCTGCGGACCCTTCGAGATCGCCGTGAACTCGACGGTGCCCGCCGCGTCGAACGGTCCGCCGCTGGCGGTGGCCAGCACCTCCAGCCGCAGCCAGCGGACCTCCTCGGACAGCGATCGGGCGAGCTCGTCCCGGGGCGGTCGGGTCTGCGGATGCCAGGAGCTCAGCAGGTGCTCCAGATCGCGGACCGCGAAGGCGGTGTACCGCGAGCGCATCAGGGCCTCGGCGGTGGGAGCGCGGCGCTCGCGCCGCAGGATCGGACCGCAGCAGGCGCCGAAGATGTCGCCGCTGCCGCAGGGGCAGCGGGTCTGATCCGACGGGGGAGTGGGGGCAGTGCTCATCCCCCGATTATCGCGGCCCACGGGCCGATGGCAGGATCGGGCCATGCCCGCTGCTGCCGATCACCCCGCCGTCACCACCCGGTCCTCCAGCGCCGCCGCGACGTCCCTGCCCGCGGGGTACCGGATGCTCTCGGAGCCGCCGACGAACCCCGAGTACGTGCACCTGCGCACGTCCTCCGGACTGAGCCCCCGCACCCCGGAGCAGGCCGTCGGCGCGCTGTCGGCGAGCTGGGCCTGGACCGTCGTGCGCGCCCCGGACGGCGCGCTCGCCGCGATGGGACGCGTGATCGGTGACGGCACCTGGTACTTCCACCTCGCCGACATCGCCACCGCTCCGGCCCACCAGCGCCAAGGCCTCGGCCGCGCGGTGATGGAGGACCTGATCGCCCGCATCGACGCCGCCGCGCCCCCGCACCCGTACATCACCCTGCTGGCCGACCCGCCCGGACAGCGCCTCTACCGCTCGCTGGGCTTCGTGGACTCCGACCCCAGCCTGGGGATGCGCCTGCCCCGCTGACCCGCCCTCGATCGCGATCGGCGCTCAGGTCGGGTCGAGGAGGCTCAGCGGCGGGACCAGCCCGGCGTGGACGGACCCACCGTCGGCCGCCAGCCGGTCTCGGACATGAACCGCACCGAGGAGACCCGCAGGGAGCGGCGCTGCACCTCGAGCCGGGTGCCGACGATCGCCTGGGTGATCTCCGGGTAGAACTTCGCTGGCTGCTCCACCCCGGCCTCCGTGGCCAGATCCTTCGCCCAGCGGCCGCGGGTGATCGGCTCACCGCCGACGTTGTAGAACCCGCTGCCGGCGCGCAGGGCGGCCACGAAGGCCCGGCCCGCATCGGAGTGGTGCAGCAGGGTGATGTAGTTCTCCGGCTTGCCCAGGAGGATCGGATCGCCCTCGCTGGTGGCCTTCAGGGCGTGGGTGGTGTGCTGGTCGCGGCCGAACAGCTGGCCCAGGCGCAGCACCACGGCGCTGCGTCCGGAGGTCGCGAAGTCCACCGCCGCGCGCATCTCCCGCACCCGGGGCCGGAACGCCTGGTTGCGGACGCTCAGCGGCTGGTCCTCGGTGATCCAGTCCGCGCCGTTGTCGGGGTACAGGAAGATCGAGGACTCCTGGATCAGCTTGCGCACGCCGGCGCTCGCGGCCGCCTCGGCGATCGCGACGGAGGCCTCGAGGTGCAGCTTGTCGTCCTCGCGCCAGGCCAGCGGGCGCAGCCCCGCCATGCCGACGGGCACATGGGCGAGGGTGTTGATCACGACGTCGTGGCCGCGGAAGGCGCGGGTGAGATCCCCGGCGTCGAACACGTCGGCCACCACGGCGCTGCCGCCGCGGCCCTCGACGATCGGGATCCCGGAGTCGCGGCGGGTGACCCCGGTGACCTCGTGCCCGGCGGCGACCAGAGCTTCGACGGCTTCCTGGCCGAGCACACCGGTGGCCCCGGTGACCGCGATCCTCACGCTGACCTCCTCCGGCGAGGGGCCTGCTGGAGCCCTCGCGCACCGACTTTCCTGGGAGCAGCGAGTCTAGGGGACCAGGGCGGGTCCCCGTGTCGGCGATGGTCCCCGCGGACAGAGTCTTCGCCGTGCAACGAGGGGCGCTGATGTCTGCTCGCTCACAGCTCGGCGCCTCGAGTTGGACGTACGGCCACATCGGGGTAAAGTTCTTTCCTGTTCGCGCCATTAGCTCAGTTGGTTAGAGCAGCTGACTCTTAATCAGCGGGTCCGGGGTTCGAGTCCCTGATGGCGCACCTGAGAAGAAGCCCCACCGGTCAGCCGGTGGGGCTTTTTCGTGTCCCGGAACAGCTTCATGCTCAGGGCCCCTCCGCCGGTGGCTCCAAGTAGGAGACCTTCCACGGGTCGGCGGGGTCCGCGCGGACCAGCACCAACTGGAACTCCCCGATCGTCGTCGGGACGGTGACCTCAGCATCTGTACCGCTGACCGAGCCGAACGCGGCGCTGCCTTCCGAGGCTCCGGCCGGCACGCGGCGAGTATCGGTGTCCTGCCAGGCCTCCTGTGCTGCCGGCCTGAGGTGCTGGCAGAAGCTGGACCACCACGCGTCGGGATCGTCGGTGGCGACGTACGCCTCGACGGCCGCGTGAGCGGCCGTGCCGGCTTCCTCAGGCGTCCCCCTCCTCGGCCTCGGGCGAACCCTCGTCGCCGGGCACCGCCGGGGGCTCCTCGCTCGGAGCCACGTCCCGCTCGGTCGGAGACTCCTCCGGCTCGGCAGTCTTTCTCGTCATGGTCGCCGGGGCCTCACTGGTGGTCGGCTCCGGCTCGGACACATCAGCCGGGCCGCTGCATCCCACCATCAGGAGAGCCACGGCCGCTATCAGAACTGCTCGAACTGATCGCATGCCCAGACAAGCGCGCCCATCATGACCACTCCTCCAGAACTGCCGACGGAGCTACCGCACTCCTGACCTACTGCATCACTGGGGTATTGCAGTACTGCCCCCAGCTACGGCTGCGAGGCCCCACGGCTTCGTTCCCGCCGGCTGAATTGCCGGCCGGCGACGAGTATGCGCCGGCCGGCAAGATCGGTCCGGGTGGACACGATGATGGTGTCCGTGCACGAGTGGCTCACCCCCGAGTCGGGGCGCGGGCAGTGGTCTAGCCCAACGACATGCACAAGGAAGAGAAGGCTTCTTCGACAAGCACGCCCTGGAGGGCGGGGCGGGGGAGTCCATGTGCACTGTCCGCGACCGAAGCCCCTTGAGTATCGCCTGGCCCGGGACATACGTTGGAAGCACTCTCAGTCGCCGATCTCCGCATTCCACGGAACGAAGGAGTACCTCATGGCCACCATGAACGTCTTCGCTAGCCCGTCCCGATACGTCCAGGGCAAGGACGCGATGAAGGAGCTCGGCATCCACCTGAAGAAGCTCGGCTCCGCTCCGCTGCTCGTGTCCGACGACGTCGTCTGGGGACTCGTGCAGGACGCCGTCGAGACCGGTTTCCGGGCTGAGGACCTCTCCGTGGCCCGTGTGCCCTTCGAGGGCTTCGCGACCCCCGAGACGGTGGACAGCCTGGTTGAGGCGATCCAGAAGGGCAAGCACGACATCATCGTCGGTGTGGGTGGCGGCTCCGCGATCGACGCCGCGAAGGCTGCCGGCTACCTCGCCGACATCCTCTGGGCGAGCGTCCCCACCGCCGCGTCTTCCGACGCTCCCACCTCCGCGCTGTCAGTGATCTACTCCGCCGGTGGCGAGTTCCTCGAGTACCGCTTCTTCCCCAAGAACCCCGACCTGGTGCTCATCGACACGCAACTGGTCGCCAACGCCCCGGAGAAGTTTCTTGTCGCGGGCATCGGTGATGCCCTGGCCACCTGGATGGAAGCCCGCGCCACCGTGCGCGGTACCGGTACGGCGATGGCCGGCGGGCGCCCCACGAAGTCCGGCACGGCGCTCGCGGAGCTCTCCTGGAACATCCTGTGGGAGAACGCCCTGCCCGCCCTCGATGCGGTGCGCGCCGGCGTGGTCACCCCCGCGCTGGAGGCCGTAGTCGAGGCGAACACACTGCTTTCCGGCCTGGGCTTCGAGTCCGGCGGCCTCGCGGCCGCGCACGCGATCCACAACGGCCTCACCGCGGCGCCGCAGACGCACGGCCTCACCCACGGTCAGAAAGTCAACATCGGCACCACCGCGCAGCTGGTGCTGGAGGGCGCCCCGACCGAGGAGATCGAGGAGTTCATCGCCTTCACCACCCGAGTGGGCTTGCCGAACACCCTCACCGAGATCGGACTGTCTCCCGGGGACGAGAAGGAGCTGCGGGCCGTAGCCGAGGCCGCGACCGTGGAGGGCGAGACGATCCACAACATGCCCTTCCCCGTCACCCCTGAGGCAGTCTTCGATGCACTGGTTGCGATCGAGGGCATCGCCCGCCGGGTCCGCACCGAGCGCGGCCTCCCGCAGCCGGTGAAGTACTCCACCGGTCACTGACCCGGAGCGGCCCCGGATCGACGTCATCATTCCCGGACTGTTCGGCGCTGCACCGGGAACAGAGGGGACTGCCGCACGATCAGGTGTCGGGCGTGGTGCGGCGCAGCTCGCGGTAGATGGTGGTGCGGGAGACGTTGAACAGCTCGGCGAGCTCGGCTTGGGTGGGTTCGTCGGCCGCGGGCAATGTCAGCGGGTGCTTGCGCTGAGAGGGCGTGAGCTTGGGCTTCTTGCCCTTGAGCTTGCCCTTCGATCTGGCGATGGCGATGCCCTTGCGGGTGGCATCCCCAGGAGGGTTCCGGCTCCCCTCACGGTCAAGCCCTCGCTCTTGACATAGTCCCGCACCGTGTCGGCCCGCAACGGGTGCCTGACCCTGTCCGGTCAGAGCATCCGCCTGCGACAGCGCCTGCACGACCGCGTCGTCCGCGACGGTCCGCACGGCGAGCTCGACATCGGCGACCTCGGCATCGAGCGCGAGAGCGACGGTCTCCTGTGCCGCCTCCTCCACCGTGGCCAGCTTCCGTGCCTGCCCGGACACGCCCAGCTCCTGGAGTCCTGGCGCGGTAGTCGATTCACGGTCTATTGCATGGCGTTGTCGGAACCCGAGTGGAGAGCAGTCGCACCGTCTGACCAACTGGTAATACCACCGCCTCACTCCAAGAGTGACGGCCCAGCTCACTCCGGGGGCCTCCGGGCTCGCGTTGCTCTGACCAGTGCGTATGCCGGGCGGCGCGGGAAGCGTGGAAGCCGAGGACCCAGGATTGCCGCTGCTGTTCTCGCCAACCGCGGGTGCACACCCGCAGCGTCATGTCCGACGGCCGGGGGTGGGTATCGGCTGTAAAGCCCTGCCCGGAGCCGGCAGCAGCGGACGATTGTGAGATCGCCTGACGACCGGCTGGGTAGACGTCCCACCAGGTCAGAGGTGCGCGAGCGGTGTCCGCTGTGGCGCTCGGCGAGGGGAGCGACTCGACGCTCGATGCGCAACGATTCCGGCGGTTACTTCGTCCTGCGATGAGTGACAGTGTACAGCAAATTGAGCAGGCCTTGTGCTGCCACAAAAGCAGCGGGCACCGGAAGTCGGCGCGGGTAAAAATTCGGGCATGACGTCAATCAGCTCCCCTCGAAGCTCAACAGGGCCGCTAGCTGCGGAGGCCATCGGCTCCATGGGTGCCCGCGATAAGGCCGTGGCGCAGGAGGTGCACCTACGTATCGCGATTCCCACGACGACGAGGGGGGCCGAGCGGCGTGAAGAGGTCCTCGATGGAGCTTCGGAGATGTTCGCCGAGCATGGATACGACGGTGCAAGCCTGCGCGACATCGCCGCGCACGTGGGGATCTCCCATCCCGGGATGCTCCACCATTTCGCGAGCAAGGAGATCCTGCTCAACGCGGTCATCGACCGGCTCGAAGCTCATGCCCAGGATGCCCTGGACCACATCGCCGAGATCAGCGCGGAGCCCGCTGCCCTCTGCCGAGCACTGAGCGCGCTGTGGGACCCCTCCTCGCACCAGATTCAGCTGCTGGCCATCCTTGACGCGGACTCCGTCAGTCGCCAGCACCCCGGGCGCTTCCGGATGGCGCGCCTGCGACGCGTCCACGAGCATGTATTGGAGCAATGCTTCACCCGCCTCGGCGAGCAGCACTTCCTGCGCGCCGGCGTCACGCCACCCTTCGCCAGCCGCGCCCTGCTCTCGATGGTCCTCAGTCATGCCGTCCGGGAGAAGACTGTGCGGGCCATGCAGCAGTCCGACCACAACGACTACCCCCTTAACGATCTCCGCGCCCTCACCAGACTCTTTCTCCATCAGCCCATCACCGGCTGATCCAGGCCTTCTTCGGCGGGACGCAGGCGGGGGCGGCCAGAAGAGAGGCGAAGGAATAGCCGTCGCTGGCCCCTGAGTCCACGGCCTCCTGGACGCCCACACCCTCCGCCCCAGCACCGCACCACCGTGATGCCTCAGCGCGTGACAGCTCGGCTCACCTCCTTGCAGGGACGCATCATCGGCATGGGACCGGTAAGGCCGGGAGATGACGACTAGGTGCCCGTGAACCGACCGGTCCCCGCTGTATCCATCAGCCCCTGGCTCCGCCTAGGCTCGAGCGCTACCGAAAGGCCCGAGGACAACCGGAGGTCAGGAGGCTGCTCATGCTGAACAGGAAACGTTTCGATACTGATCCTTTTCCAACCCAGTGCGAGGTCCGGGGGTGTGAGAGGCCCCCGCATGACTGGTTTGACACTGACGGCTTCACCTTCGAGGTCTGCGCGCAGCACGAGCTCGAACTTCGAGCCGGCGAACCGCATTCGACGGAGGCGGACGAGATTGTGGCGGGAAGCGACTGCACCCGGGAAGTCCTCGGTGTCACCCGCACCCGCACCGAGACGTCAGAAACGACGATCATCAAGCTCGGCCACGAAGGCGTCATCTACCAGGAGGTTCATCTGCGCCCCGACGTCGACCTGGACTCGGCCCTCCACGCCCTAGGCGTGACGGACGCCGACCTCCAAGACGACCGGAGCGAGAACTAACCGATAGGTAGGACCCAGTCCGAGGGAGCACTCGAACAGTTAGCCTGGCTACCATTCGGGTGCTCCCTTCGGGCTCCCGCGCAGCCGACCGCAGGAGACCTGTGATGACCGTGCAGACCGCCGCCCCCGCCGCGTCCCGCGTCGTGGACCCGACTCACGACGAAACCCGCGCGGCGCAGGTGCAGGCCATGGAAGCCACGGCGCACCGCGCCCTCTCTGCCATCCAAGGGGTTCGCACAGCGCGGATGTGGGTGGAGGACGCCGCGGACGGCACCACGGTTCGCGGTGACATCACGGTGGCGAAGACGGTATTGCTGCCCACTGTCGTCTCCGAGGTCACGGACAACCTTGTTGCCGCCCTTGAAGACATCCAGGGGCGCCGGTTCGACCGTCACGAGCTCAACTTCGTGATCGCTGCGCCGTCCGGTCCGGGGGCCCCTCAGCAGACCCTCACCATCACCTGACCCCCGCATAGCGACGCCAGGCGCCGAGGGCCCCGAGTCCTGCCGGCAACAAGCGTGCGCTGGCTGGCGGTGCCAGGAGGACGGGCCCGTCGGGGGCACCACGATCGCTACGGACCCGCGCAACCGCTAGAAATATCACGGTGCACCATGAGGACAGACGTGCCTCAGCTCGGATCTCACCTGCGATATTCATCAGCATGAGCGACATCAAGGTCAGCACCGGGTGGCTGACGCAGGCCGCGTCCGCCCGGGGCGGAGTGGCTGCGAAGCAATGGCTCTTCACCGGCTTTGTTCTCGCAACAAGTGCGCTGTTGGCGCTCTCGAGTTCCTCCTTGGTCTTCTCGCAGACCTACCTCACGGCGGCAGGCGCGCTGGTTGTGACGACACTCCTCGCCGCGGTGGCGCCTTGGCCGCGGATCCCACGCGCGGTAATTGCGGTGGTGCCGCTGGCCGATATCGCGATCATCGGGGTGATGAGCGATGTGTTCCGAGGGGCAGGTTCCGCGGTCACTCTGCTCGCGTTCCTCCCGGCGCTCTGGCTCGCCCATGTGTTCCGGCATGTGGGGAACGCGGTGGCAATCCTCGCGGCGTTCCTGGCGATCTCGCTGCCCACAGCCGTGGACGCCTACCCGGACATCAACTCCGTCGTCGTCACCCGTGCGCTCCTCGTGCCCCTCATCGTCGGACAAGTGGGTTTCCTGGTCGCGCTGGGCCAGTCGCGGCTGCTGGCAGAGCGGGGCCGGACGCAGGCCGCCCTCCGGGAGAAGGACGATCTGCTGGGAGCAGCCATCGCCCAGGAACGCCTGCTGGAGAACATCATCGACACGATCGACATCGGCGTCGTCGTGCTGGACCGAGACGGGCAGATCACCAGGATGAACCGCGCGCAGCGGGAGCTGTATCGACTCGCGTCCCCGCCCGGTGCAGACAGTCCTGGGGAGAAGGATCTCCTGCTGCGCATCCCTAACACGAGGATCCCGGTGCCGGAGCAGGAGCGGCCGGTGGCAAGGGCGATCGAGCGCGAGACGTTCAGCAACTACGTGGTCGCACTGGGGCCGGCCAGTGGGGAGGGACGGAAGATATCGACATCCGCCCGGCAGATCATCGACGTCGAGGGTCACCACGACGGCGCCGTGGTGGTCTTCGCGGACGTCACCACGTACTTCGACGCTGCCCGCAGGCAGCAGCGGTTCGTCGCAGCCGTCTCGCACGAGCTCCGCACCCCGCTGACCTCGATCCTGGGCTACCTGGACCTGGTACTCGAAGGCGGCGGGGTGTCCGACGGCGACGCCGCGCACCTCGAGGTGGTCGCTCGCAACGCCGAACAGCTGCTGTCCATCGTCCAGGACCTCCTGGCCACGCAGTCCGTCCAGGACAGCGGCCCTGAGATCTCCCGCTCGAGCGGAGATCTCTCCCTACTCACCCAGCAGGCCGTGGAATCGATCCGGCAGGAAGCAGCCGCGAAGCACCTCAACATCGCCCTGAACATCCAGGACACGCAGGCGGTCTCGGTCGACGCGCCGCGGATGACGCAGGCGATCACGAATCTCCTCTCCAACGCCGTCAAGTTCACCCCGGAGCGCGGGGGCGTGACGATCGGTGCGCATGAGCGCCACAACGCCGTGGAGATCACCGTGTCCGACACCGGCATCGGGATGAGCGACGAGGAGCAGACCAACCTGTTCAGCCAGTACTACCGCACCGCCACCGCGAAACAGCAGCATATCCCCGGCCACGGGCTCGGCCTGTCGATCACCAAGCTGATCGTGCTCGCCCACGAAGGACAGATCAGCGTCCGTTCCACCCAGGGGGCCGGCTCCACGTTCACGATCCGCATACCGGTCCCGGACAGCCGCTCCGTGACATCGCCTCCGACCCGAACGCTCTGACGGCACCGCCGAACGACCCATCGATCAGCGGGAGCGATCCCGTGCCGGGCCATCTCGCCCCGCGCCCCAGACACTTCAGCGACAGCCCTGTTCTTCACTCGGGATCTGCGCTGCCCTCACCGATCGCATCCCCCGTCCTGGTCCGGCCGGGAATGAGGACGGGCCACGTCGATGGTCCCCTTGAAACGATAAGGATCCTCACCCGCGATCATGACGATGTCCCGGAAATCATGCTTGCCGACATGGGAGCCCTCCGGCACCTGCTGCCACGGCAGCAGGGACTCCGCGCTCATGTAGTGGTTCGCCAGCGCCCGTCGGTAGCCGTGGCGACCCGAGTTCTGCAGCGAGCGGTGCAGCAGGTACCCGTTGAAGATGATCGCGCTACCCGCCGGGATCTCGACCGGCACGGCATCCGCATCCTCCCATGGGAAGTCATACGCCTCGATCGAGCAGTCGAACGCGGGATCACGCTGCTCACGGTCCGGGTACAGCACACCGCGGCGGTGAGAGCCGGGCAGCACCCACAGGCAGCCGTTTTCCACGGTCGCGTCATCCACGGCGATCCACACGGCTGTCAGGGACCGGTCCCGGGTCGGGATGAAGAACTCGTCCTGGTGCCACGCCTGCCCGGGCTTCCCCTCCGACTTGATGAACAGCATCGACTGCATGGCTTTGACGTTGCTCCCGATCACGCGCGTGAGGGCGTCCACGATGCGTGGCGCGTGCAGTGCTGTGCGCGCGGCGCCGGAGATCTTGTGGGGATAGTGGATGCAGAGGAACTGCCGCATCAGATCCTCGTCATCCACAGGCCCTGTGCTGGCGGGAGAGGCGGCGACCTCTCCAAGTTCCCCCCGGCAGATCCTGGCGGCGTCGCGCTTCAGCGCCTCCACCAGATCGTCATCGATGGCGTTGTCGAGGATGACGTATCCGTCGCGGGCAAAGGCGCTGGCGAGGTCGGGGGCTGTTGGGTCATCGAAGGTGCTGAGGGTGGCGTTCGTAGTCACGCATCACAGTCCACCCGAGGCTGGGGAGGGCTGGTCCATGGCGGGTGCTTGCGGTTTGATGACTGATCATGACCTCCACGGACCACGCGCTCACCGCGGACAACCCGGCGCAGATCGCGGACTATCCGGCGGGGGACAGCTTTGGGCCGCGCCGGCTGCTGGACTACGAGCTGGTGTGGCTGATGGCCGGCTCGGCCCGGCTCACGCTCGATTCCGCACCCGCACGGGACGAGGAGTATGGACGGACCCTGCGGCCGGGTGATGTCGCCATCACCCGGCCGGGGGAGCGGGACCATTACGACTGGGACCGCACGGCTGCCAGCAGGCACGCCTACCTGCATTTCACGCTGGACAGCCTCGGTGCCCTCCCGGATCCCTCGACGTGGCCCCGCGTACGGACCTTCGCCGAGCTCCCCGTCCTGGCCGCCCTGTGCGACTACCTGCTCGTCCTCGCGGAGGACGACGGGGCCTCAGCACGCCGGCGCAGCACCCAGGTGCTGCACTGGGTGGTCGACCTGTTCGTCACCGCCCCGATCCCCAGCGATCCGATGGCCGACCTCCCACACCCGGTCGTCAGGGCCCTGGAGGAGGTGCGACGGCTCTGGGCCGTCGACGGGCTGTGCCTGGTGCGGATCCCCGACCTCGCCGCCGCGGTCCACGTCTCTTCGGCCCACCTGCACCGCACCTTCCAGGAGAGCCTGGGACTCGGCCCCGCGCGATGTCTCGAGCTGGTTAGACTCTGGCAAGCAGCAACGGCTCTCCAGCGCAGCGGCGCCACGGTCAGCGAGGTGGGGCAGCGGTGCGGGTACTCGGATCGCTTCCACTTCTCCCGGCGATTCAGGGCGCTCTATGGCATCTCCCCCGCCAGGTGCGAACGGACGCCGGAACGATCGATCCGGCCGGGCCACTGCGCAGTGCGGGCCTGCTCGGGGCAGCGCAATGGCTCCTGTCTCCAGCACGGTGAGGCCTTGCTCGAGCACGCAGACTGCCATCTGACCTGACGCGCCCTCGGGGGCTTCGCCGACATCGCGGTCCACGGGCTCCGCACGGTGAGCGTGTGGCGGTCTCGGTGGCGGGGACTTCTCCCCATCGCCAGGGCCGGGCATCGTAGCTAGCGTTCCGTTCATGTCCCCTTTCCTCGGCTCTGACCCCGATGCTCTGCGAGATCTCGCGCGACTCTACGAGCGCGGGGCGGCGACGCTGGAACAGGCCGCAGGCAGTGAGTTGGACCGCGCGCCGGGCGTGACCTGGGTCGGTGCGGACGCCGATGCGTTCCGCATCGCGTGCCACCAGGCGCGGGTTCGGCTCGCGGAGGTACACGACGCGATCCGGGCCTGGGCGGACTGCTTCGTCGCGCAGGCCGAGCAGCAGGACACCGCCTCCCAGGGAGGGGCGGCCGGGTCGGGCGGTGGACCCGGAGCACAACCCACCCCACCGCCGGGCACCCACGAGGTCCCGGTCAGCGTCGGCGATGGCAGGTCCTGGGGGCTGCCGGATATCTTCCCGGACGTCTCCCCGCATGACTGGATCCCGCCGGTGCTGAAGGAGGGCGCCGAGGCCATCGCCGAACGGCTGGAGCAGGGGGTTCCGGTGGCAGAGCGCGTCCTCAAGAAGGGCACGCCTCTCATCCCCGACCTGTATGACGCCGGCCGCCACTACGTCAACGGGGAGACGGCTGAGGGGAACTTCGCGGTGCTGCGCGCCATGGTCAGCGGAGTCCCGTACGTCGGGACGGGGGTCGACATGGCCGACATCGCGACGTCCGCGGACCCTGGCGGCTCACTGTTGGACCGCGCCGAGCAGCGGTACGTAGAAGCCATGAACGACCCCAATTCCGCGATCTCCCAGGGCGAGCGGGAGGGACTGCGCAGGGCCGATGAGCTGGGCATCGAGAACGAGTACGCCCGCAACATCACCAAGTCGATCATGGGCAACGGGAAGGCCTGGGAGGAGCACAACACCTACCGCGACGAGAACGGCAAGATCAATCCCTGGATCATGTGACCGTCCCGCCGATGATGCGTCAGCGGTCGCGCTCAAAGGGGAGGGCGCCGCCGTCGGGCGCCGGAAGGACCGCGTCGGATGGCGTGATCAAGCTCCAGACATCGCCGCTACCGGGTGTGCGCAGGAAGACGATCACCTCCCCTTCCGTCTCGAGGGGATCACCGTCCGGGTAGCCGCCCTTCGCAGTGCACGACGTGGGGGTCGAGGCGACGCGCACGGTACCTGGTGTGAGATCGCCCTTGTAGACCCGCTCGACCTCCACCTCATGCACAGTCGCTTGGATGCCATGCATAGGGGCCGTGGTCCCCGTCGCCGACGACCGTCCCAGCACGACGGCATCAGCTTCGTCGTACGCGACCTGCGGATCAGAGACGTCCATCCACGAGATGCACAACTCCTCGTGGGCGGGCCGCTCGGCAGTGCACGAGGACACCACCACGGTGCCTGCCGCGAGCGAGGCGATCGCCATCCAGCGGATCGGTTTCATACCGAGCGAGTGTCCCCTGCAGCCTCGCAGCGGACAAGCCCGCCACCCACTCGCCCGGGGGGGCGACCCGGCGGTATGGCCGGAGGAGACGACGCAGCGCGCGCACGTGCGAGGCGAGGCTGAGACGATGACGACGAGAACGCGGCAGAACAGGACGCTTCGAGGATGTCTAGCCACCGCAGGGCCCCACACACTGGCACCCATGACGAGAAGAACGCAGCAGAGGCGCGCTGGACGCGTGAACATATCTCTGGTTCAGTGCATCTCGTGCACACTCGAAGAACCGCACCACTATTGGCGATTGGTGTGATCACCGTTGCCCTGGCCGGCTGCCAGACCGACAGGTGGTCCGAGACGTGCTCGACCGACACCGAGCTGCGCAGCTGCGAGATCTCCGTGTCAGGCAACTCTTTCAATGATCTGCCGTTCCCCGTCTCCGGTCCGGTCCTCGGCAACGTCGACGATCGGTTCCGTCTCGAGACCGCGAGCGAGCAGGGATCGGCGACCTTCACCGCCGGCGGCACAGAGGGTGAGACCTATTCCTGCGAGCAGGGAGACACGGTTTCGATCGGAGACAGCTCACTGCTCTGTCGAGCCGTCGGTGAGAACTCCCTGGAGTTCACGATCAGCCGGGTCCGCTGACACCTCGATCGGGCATAACCACCCCGAGCGCAGATCACCATGCGTTGGTGGTCCACTCCGGCAGCCCACCCCTGGGCGCCGAGGCGACGCTCGGGTGTCTCGCCACGGACGAAGGCTCCGGTCGGGCGGGCGTACGACGACGGGAAGAGCAGTCGGCTGCTTCAGTTCAATAGCATGTGGCTTGACGTCCCGTAGTCCACTGTTGCCTCGCATCGTCGAGGCACGTGCGTTGCGAACCGCTGCCGAATGGAAGAGTGATATGCGATGGCTGACCATGGCGTCCGCGATTTCCCATCGCCCCTGTTGCCTGATCAGGAGGTCCGTCGCCTGCTGACCGAGGCGATCGGAGCGCTGGGCGCAGTCGGAGGCGCGGTCGGAGGCGCGGTCGGTGGCGCAGCCGGAGGTGGAGGGGCAGGAGGCCTCGGAGGCGGTCTCGGCGGACGTGCCGGAGGCCGGTTTGGCGCAAAGCACTTCACGAAGGTCTACGGCGCGCAGCGCGTGGTGTCGATACCGTTTTCACCGAGAACGGAGCAGGCAGTGCTCGAGGTCTTGCGCTCCGTTCTGCGTCGGGATGAGGACGCGCTGGTGGGGGTGATGGGTTCAGGTGCGATGAACTTAAGTCCCGTGCTCGTGCAGGTGCAGTGGTCGCCAGATGAGGTTGCGCTCACTGCGCACGCGCTCGAGGGTCTAATCAAGCAGCGCGCGGTGCCGAAGGCGCTCGACCGTCTCGAGGACGTGCTGCAGACGCTCGGCGCCTGAGCGCTTTCCGGGGTGGCCGGCACGGGAATGACCTTCCGGCGCTTCCCGCCCGCCAAGAGTCACGCAGATACTCCGAAGTGTCGCGATCCGGTACCAGATAGCGTGCATGACGCTAATTCTTCCGCATGCTTGCTCGCAAGAAGAGCAACGACATCGTTACGCTGTAGACAACAAGGCATAACACGATCGGCATCTCGAGCGGGTCTCCGAACATGCCCTCATCCTCTCAGACATGCCTCCAGATCGTCGTTCCAATCAACCACGCAACGCAACGCAGCGCCAGCACCGGATCCCGCCGACGATGCTGGTTTAACGGCCCGCATGGGAGCGGAACGGGCACTCTTGATAGACACACTCCCGACCGTCGACGTGTCGCGAGTCGCTTGCGAGTCCATCAGTGTGGGGGGAGGTATTTCTTGAATAAAGCATTCTAATCGGGCGGCACCGACTATATGCGAATATTCATGCGCTGGAAAGCGTTCCGGAAGAGGGACAGGTCCTCGAGTCCGGGCAGCTTGCGAACTTTCCGGTCCAGGGCGGCGATGTCCTCACCGCGGCCGGCGAAAAGCTGACGCAGGACGTGAGTGACCTCGGAGTCCGGCATGATGCCCGAGCCCACGGGCCGCCAGGCCCGGGACAGCGCGAGTCGGGTGGCGGCACGGGCTTTAGGAGAGGCCTCGAGCCGTTCGCGAGCCTGTGTCGTATAGAAGGCGACGTGGCGAGTCTCCTGCTGGGCGATACGCGCCAGGAGCGGGGTGAGCGTCGGGTGATCGGTCATCGCCGACAGGCGCCGGTACGCGGCCACCGCGGAGAGCTCGTTGGTCGCACCCCAGGCCATGTGCACGGCCACGAAGTCGGTGCCGACCAGGCCGGAGAGTACCGACTGCTTCAGCGGCCCCAGAGCCTGCGTCCACCCGAGCTTGACCCGTTTTGTCGTGAGGTGCTCGTAGTCGACGAGGATGCCGTGGCGGCGCAGCACTGCCGCGAGGGCCTCGCCGTGCCAGAACTCCTCACGGTTCCACATGGTCATGAAGCCCGCCGCGGCCGGCTCTTCCCGTGACGGGGTGACGAGAAGGTCGCGAAGATTGCACGAGGTGTGGTACTCGATGTCGCACATGTAGCGGATGGAGCGCAGGGTGTCGGCATCCAGAGGCTGTGACTCGAACAGATTGAAGTCCAGGTCCTCCCATTCCACCGGCTCGGACATCACAGCGAACTTCTCGAGATCAAAAGCCAACGGGAACTCCACTCTTGGTGACGGCAGGCGCGCAGGAGGCAAAGAGTCGATGTCTCTTCCGCGGGAGCAGCGACCGGTACGGGTCAGGGCCGGGCAGCAGGCGCGTGATCTCAAAGCGGGCTGCACGCATCGCGGACCGGTCCGCAGGGTGCCGGAAGATGCTCCCCAAGGCCGCGTCCTCGTCAGCCACGGGTTGGCCGGCCGGTCGCATTGGGTCCCCGCCAGTAGCGAGCACCAGGCGTGCAGCGATCGCTTCACCGGGAGATCGCGTGATGCGGGCGATCGCCTCGAGGCGGAAGAAGGACAGCGCCGGTGTGCGTCGCTCAGCGAGTTCGCTCAACACGCGGTGCACCTCGGGGAGGTGCACCGTGCGCGGCAGCAGTGCGCGGACCGCCGCCTGCAGAGAGCCCTCCTGGATCGCCATCCGCGCCATATGGCCGGCCGTAACCTTCTCGCCGGCCAGCCAGGTCCACCCGACGCCGACAGCCGGCAGGGCGCGCTGGACGTACACGCGCCGCAACGCAGCGACAAGACGCGGCGGGGGCAGCGTGCTCACGGCGCGGGGGGCGCCCTCACGTTGTTCTTCAGACGCCGCTAGCGCCCGCGAGAGCTGGCGGAGAGCAGATGCCCACCAATGGCGCTCCCACAGCCAGGTCGCGATGAACGCGGTGATCCGCGCCTCGTTCACGGTCCATGCGCTGTACATCGTGCGCGTCTCGGTGAGGGCACCGGACTCTACGCGGTGCAGAAACTCGAGGTCGCGACGCAGCTCCGATACCTCGGAAATCGCCGAGCCTGGGGAGGCGGTGGCCGCACGAATGATGGCGCCATCATCGACCTCGAGTTTGCCGCGTGCCTCGCGCGTGTATGCAGCGACGTCGAACGTCGTACGAAGCACAGGAGAGACCGCGCCGTTAAGGCTTATCGCCGGGCGGCGGTGCAAATAGAAAGCGTCGGAGGCGGCTTGAGAGGCACGGCGTCCGGGAGGGAGTGGACCGGCGGTCCCCAGGTGCATAGTTGTTCTCTCTCTCTAGACGACCCCACGGGTATGCCCAACTCGGTTCTCTACGGTAGTTCGGGACGGCGGGTCCGTTAGCCTGGATGTCGAGGGATGAATCACAAGAGAATTTTGGGGCCTCGTAGCAGCGATCACGGCACCTCTGGCTCGATCCGGGGGTTAGGCGCCAGCTCGACGGGGATGCCGGACACCGGGAGAGCGACAGTGACAGCGCCGACGATGACGACCGCCATCGGCCAGATCCTCCTGCTGGTCCGGCCACGGAGAGCGGCGGTGCCGAGCGCCAGGGCGAGAATGGCGTAGATGAGCCCAGGCACGAGCGTGAACGCCATGAAGTCGTCCTCCATGCCACACCGTTATTCACATGGATCGCATATCGGTCGGCTCCCAGAAGTCGACCCCCCCACCGTGTGTGCGATCGCCAGGCCGCCTGTCGTGACCGACATGATGTCGAGGATGTCTAGTCGCGGTGAGTCAATCTAAGCGGCGGCACTCATTTATCCACGCTAGTCGAGCAGGACCCTCGGACTGCGGCATAAATGGTTGGCGCTGGTACACGGCCACACCGTCCTGGCGGGGGCTCAGGGAAGTGGATAACGGGCCGGAGAAATAAGGGCGAGGTCTCGAAGCTGGCCTCCCTGGCGGGGGTCATTCCAGGCATCTTTGTCGTTGTCTTCCAACACCCACGTCCCCTCTTCCCACAGCATGTGGTCCAGTGCGTGTGGCCACAGTTCACGTTCGCGTTCCGTGAGCGTGATGTGCTTCAGGTAGGAGCCGGCAAATGTCGACCATTCCGATGCGGTGAGGGCGCGCGGGGGCGCGGTACGGCACTCGTTGTGGAAGAGGACGACAGCTAGCGCGAGGTCGAAGATGCGCGGTTCCATGCCGCCGTTGTCCGGGTCCACCAGTACGGGACCGTCCGCTGTAAACACAAGGTTGCTTGCCTTGTAGTCGCTCGTGACTCCCGCGCGCGGGAGCGGCTCAGCCTCATCTGCAGCATGGAGAGAGGGAAGTGACTGCTCCCACCAGCGTGCCGCCAGCGCGCGGACGACGTTTTTTGTTTGCTCAGCGCCAGCTCCTCCATGGCGTTCAAGGATGCCGTCGAGGTTCTCCACCTCGTCGTCGACGTCGTCGCGCGACGTCTCAGGCCACTGGTACTGACGCAGGGAGGCCGAGAGGTCTGGACGTACTGGCATCGCATGCATCCGCCCCAAGAGGTCCCCGGCTGCCGCGATCTGCTCGATGCTGCCGGTGTAGGGCGAGCCATCGCAGAACGGGTAGGCCACCCACCATTCCGGTTCCTCACCCTCCATGAGGGTGAGCTCCTGGGGGTTAGGTGTCGCCAGGTCAACGGGGACGACGGTGGCGATCCCTCCGTCGCGGAGCCGACGGGTCCACTCCGCCATGGCGTCGGCGTGCTGGCGGGTCGCAGCAGTGCGCTTGACGACGACCTCGACACCCGAGCGTGCTCGCCCTCGGTGGACCTGAGCCCAAGGCGACAGCGACTCCTCCTCGAGAAACTCGAGCGCGAAGCTCTGACGAAGGGACTGCGAGAGGGTCTGGTTCACGCGGCTACTTAACACCCAGTAACCGACGGAGCACCACTTCTTTGTGGCGCTTCCCGTGGACGCCGACCCGTTGACAGCGCTGGTGCTTAGCGTTGTAGAGCCAGTTGATGCGGCACGGCTCCAGTCCCCTCTGGGGGTGCAGCCAGTGCCGACGGACGTGCTGCAGAGTGCGGAAACACCTGACGGCAGTCGTCCTCCGAGAGCCAGACGCCGGTATCGCTATCAATACTGATATAGTTCGCGGATGGCTACACCGTCAGCACTGCTGCATCCCGTCCGGCTTCGGATCGTTCAGTCACTGCTGGGCGACGAGGAGCTGACGACACATCAACTTCACGAGCGACTCTGCGATGTTCCGATCGCGACGCTGTACCGGCACGTCGGCCACCTGGTCACGCACGAGGTTCTCGAAGTGGCCGACCAGCAGCAGGTTCGGGGAGCAAGCGAGAAGACGTACCGCCTGGTCCCAGAAATTGCAAACCCCTCAGCGGAGGAGCTGAAGGCTCTCAGCGCAGAGGAGCTCTTGACCGCGTTCACCGTGTTCGCCTCTGGCCTCATCGGCGACTTCGATGACTACCTCAAAGGGGGAGATCCTGACCTGTACGCGGATCGGGTGAGTTTCGCGCAGGCCTCCTTCTGGGCGAGCGACGAGGAGCTCGATGTGTTCGGTCAGGCGCTCATGGCTGCGCTTGCGGAGCTGAGGGCCAACGGTCCAGGCCTGGGCCGTCGGCGTCGCATCCTGAGCACAGTGCTGATGCCGCGCGACGCAAACCCACCGAGGGGCGCCGCTGACCACGAAGCGGCCCCAGGAGAGTCAGGCGAATGAGTGCGCCGAGCCCATAACGGCTGTCGGCCGAGTGGTCGGTTGTTGTGGCGCTTCCCAGGACGAACAGCTGCTCACGCGGGGCGGCCGGATATGCATCCGCTCGGCAGCAGAAACCCAAATGAACGGAAAAAAGTGAACGTTATGAACGCTGATGCGGCGATGCTCGGGCCGCTCATCCCCGTGCTGATACTGACCCTCCTGCTGGTCGGGTGGTCTTTGATCGACATCGCGCGAAGACCAGTTCAGCACCTCCCCAAATGGGCGTGGGCACTGCTCGTGCTCGTCGCGGTGCCGCTCGGCGCGGTCATCTATCTCGTCATCGGGCGCAGCCGAGGACAGCAGCTCCGGGACGAGGATCTGCGATGACCACCGCGCTGACCGTCAAGAACCTCACCCGCGTCTATCCCGGAGGCGGGGGTGTGCGCGCCATCGACTTCACTGCGGACGAGCGTTCCGTCACGGCCGTCATCGGACCCAACGGGGCCGGAAAGACCGTGCTGTTCAGCATCATCGCAGGCCTCGCCTCGGCGGAGTCCGGGACCGTGGACATCACCTCGCCACACGCGAGGGTCGCCTACTGCCCCGACGTGCCCCAGTTCGAATCCTGGCTCACCGCGCTGGAGGTCGTACAGCTCTCCCTCGCTGTCGCCGCCGAGAGTGCCAGTCGGGATGGCGTCGTTGGAAGCCGAGCACGCGCGGACCGCGCACGAGAGGCGCTCCAGATCTGCGGCCTCGGTACGGTCATGCACCGTCGCGTCGGCGACTTCTCCCGCGGCATGCTGCAGCGGCTCGGGATCGCCGCGGCGCTCATCACCGAACCCGAGATCCTGATCCTCGACGAACCCCACAGCGCACTCGACCCTATCGGTCGCGCCGACATGCGCTCACTCATCACCGAGCAGAAGCGCCACCGCTGCATCCTGCTGTCCAGCCACTTGCTGAGCGAGGTCGAGCAGCTCGCCGACCACATCGTCGTCATCGACGAAGGACGCCTCGTCACGCAGGGCGACACCGCATCGATCCTCACCGAGGGCCTCGAGCCGGTGTGGACGATCCGCCTCGGCACGCCGGCGCAGATCAGCGAGGACGACCTTGCCGCCGCCGTTCCCGAAGCTCACCTCACCTTCGAGACCGACACCCTGTGCACGGTCCGGTTCCGCAGTTTCGACGCCGCCGCCACCCACCTCATGCAGGCACTGCACCACCTTCGCGCGCCCCTGCTCGAGGTCACCTTGCGTGACCGCGACCTCGACGCCTCCTTCGCCCGCATCGTCCAGAATCAGGACCAACAATGAGCCTCATCCTTGCCTCGGCAGGCGTCGAGGTCCGCCGCCTGATCCGTTCGGGTCTGCTCGTCGGACTGCTCGCCGTCTTCGCCTTCTTCGGACTCGCCGGGCCCGCCCTGGCGCTCTACATGCCCGAGATCCTCGGAGCCGCAGCCGGCACCGAGCAGCTCTCCATCCAAGCGGCTGAGGCCACGCCCGAAGACGGCGTCGCGGTCTTCAACCAGAGCGCCATGCAGCTGGGGCTCATCCTCGCAGTCGCCGTCGCGATCACCTCACTGAGCTGGGACTCCCGACCGGGATCCTCGATCTTCTACCGCACCCGCGTGACGCGCCTCGCTCGCCTCACAGTGCCCCGACTCATCATCGGCTGGATCGCCGTCATCGCCAGCTACACCATCGCCCTGGTGCTCGCGGCAGGGCTTACTGCGATGTTCCTGGGCCCAGTCGAGCCCCGACAGCTCATCGGGGTAGGGACGGCCTCCGCCATTTACCTCGTCATGGCCATGAGCATCGGCTACCTCATCATGACGCTCACCCGCCGAACCGCCCCAGCGATCGCCTCGGCAACCGTGCTCATGTTGATGCTGCCCCTCCTCAGCAGCATCGATCACCTGACGGCGTGGGCTCCGACCACACTCCTCGCTGCACCTGGGCTCGAACCTGCGGAACTTGCGAGGCCGCTTCTCTCGGCGACTGTCGTCTCGGCCGGATGCATCGTCACCGCGAGTCTCCTTGCGACTCGGCACAGCCTGCGGCGGGAAGCGTAGACGGCGAGGGAGGACCTCCAATCGGCGATGCACCTATGGCCCGCATGGGTATAGCCAGTGCGACAGATGTGTCGCAAGAGCTCACCCTTTGACCCTTTGCGAACCGTAAATGACGAGCTAGTAACTGTCCTGTTGGGGTGTCCCAGTTTGATACGTACTCCACGGCGTCGTGAAGGGCGCCTCCCTGCGCATCGCACCCTGTGTGACGCGGGCGTGGAGGTGATCGGTAGATGGCGATGTTCTGTGCTCGCCCAATGGTCATCCTTGCTTCGTTTAAAGCAGCAAGGAGCGCCACGGCGCGAATGATGCACTTAGGGGGTCAGGTCTCGCGGGCTCTGGGTCGCGCCATGGACGGAGGTCGGTGCCCGGTAGCTGTGGAGATCGGCTCCGGTGGCCACGCCGGTGACATGCTCAGCATGGGAGAGCGCCTCGGTCAGGAGCCGGCGCACGTGCTCATCGGTCGCGGAGTAGAACGCGAAGGTGCCTTTACGGCGGCTCTCCACCAACCCCGCCAACCGCAGCTTGGCCAGGTGCTGACTGACTGCGGTGGGTGTCGCGCCGACCAGCTCGGCCAGCGCGTTGACGCTGGACTCCCGGCCGAACAGGGCCCACAGCAGCTTCACCCGTGTGGGGTCGGAGAGCATGCGGAAGGTGTCCGCGGCGATCCGGGCATGGTCGTCGTCGGGGACCGGGCGGATGGGCTCGTCATGCACGGCGCCATCCTAAGCCTGACTAGTTATCTGCGTATATGAGCAGGTATGTTGATGCGGTGATCCCCAAGCACTCATCAGCTTCGCCGCAGCGGCAGGGCCCGCCTGTCCACGACCACGACCACGGCCACGGCCATGCTCACGTGGGGATGTGGGCGCGGATCCGGCACGCTCTGGTGCCGCATAGCCATGACCACACCGAGGCGATCCACACCGCCGACGAGGCGAGCTCGATCGGGATCCGAGCAGCCTGGATCAGCCTGGCCGGCATGGGCGCTACGGCGCTGCTGCAGATCATCATCGTCGCGCTCAGCGGATCGGTCGCCCTGCTTGCCGACACCATGCACAACCTCGGGCACCTGGCCACCACCATCCCCCTGATCATCGCGTTCCGCCTGGGCCGGCGCGCCCCGACACGGCGCTACAGCTACGGGTTCCGTCGGGCCGAGGACCTGGTGGGCCTGCTGATCGGCGCGGTCATCGCGCTCTCGGCCGTCTTGATCGTGTGGGAGTCGATCCAGGCGCTGACCACGCAGCAGGACATGACTCATCTCGGGTGGGTGATGGCGGCGGCCATCATCGGGGCGGCCGGCAACGAAGCCGTGGCCATCTACCGCATCCGTGCAGGGCGCCGCATCGGCTCGGCGGCCCTGATCGCCGAGGGCCAGCACGCCCGCACCGATGCACTCACCTCCCTCGCGGTCATTCTGGGAGTACTCGGCGCCTGGGCCGGGCTGCCGTGGATCGACCCCCTGATCGGACTGGGCATCGCCGCTGTCATCGTCGCCGTGCTTGCCAGCACCCTACGAACAGTGGTGCGACGCCTCATGGATGGCATCGAGCCCGCCACCCTAGATCTCGTGGAGACCACCGCGGCCGAGGTACCCGGAGTGATCGCGGTCCGTCGAGCACGCGCCCGATGGAGCGGACACCGCCTCGAGGCCGACCTCGACATCACCGTCGACTCGACCCTCACCGTGAGCGACGGCCACCGCATCGCCGAGGCCGTACACGAAACCCTCCACCGAGGCGTACCGCACCTCGATCACGCATCCATCCACGTCACCCCCGAGGCTCCGAACCCGACCAACCACACCCACGCCGGCACGCGCGAGGACTGAACTCAGGTGAGGGCGACCCGGATGCGAACTGTGACGTTTGGGTATACCCAACGACAACACCCGGCGCGCGAGCACCGACGCCGTTCCATAAGGTCGGTTTCCGCGTTTCGGGGCATGTCTTGGCTAGGCTCGAAGAGATGACTGAGACACATGGTGAGTCCCGCAAATGGATGCGCCCGCTCGTCGGTGCGCTCGTGCAGTTCGTGTGCGCGTCAGCGCTCCTGGCGTTGGGGACACCTTGGCGGGAGTCCTACTCGTAAGTGCGGGGCTCATCCTGCTCGTGTCGGCACTGCGGATCCGGGCGCGGTCCGCCCGGCCGCCCAGGGGGCATCAGCACGAGCAGTGACTGCGGGGGAGGGCGCCGGCTATGTGACAGAGCACCAGAGGCGGAGGGCAGAAAACGCCACCAACAGCGAGGTGAGCGTGCTGAATGTCGGGATGCCTCAGGTGGCGATCGGAGTCCTCGCCCTCCTCGCTGACGTCGTGTTCTTCGACGGGGTGAAGCTGGTGTCGGTCGGAACGATCTTCCTCGCTGGCGGGATCGTGCTCACGATCATTGGATTGTTGGTGCGGCGGCACGCTCGTCGCTTGCGCACGGAGGCAGGACTGGAGGAGCCGGAGTGAATCGATCCCCAGAGCGAGGTCAGCGAGTTGCGTACCTTCGGGTGTCATCGGCCGGCCAGAACCTCGCACGGCAGCTCGAGGCGATGGGGGAGCGGAATAAGACCTTCACCGAGAAGCAGTCCGGTTAGTGCGCGACGGACCGCCCGCACTGCAGGCGCTCATCCGGCACGTCCGCCGCGGCGACCATGTCGTCATCGCGTGCATGGACCGCCTGGCCCGCTCGGTCATCGACCTCCACGACATCCTCCAGCAGATCGCCGGCGATCCTGTCGAGCACACGGAGCAGCACCCCCGGAAGGGCGCGAGCATCGAGTTCCTGAAGGAGCGGCGCACCTTCGAGCCCGGGCATTCAGACCCGATGGCTGCGTTCCAGCTGAACATGATGGGCGCCTTCGCCCAGTTCGCGCGCGAGCTCATCCGCCAGCGCCAGGCTGAGGGTATCGCTGCCGCGACGAAGCGCGGCGCCCACAAGGGCCGGCCCCGCAGCCTCGAGAGCGACCAGATTCGCTCCGTCCGCAACGCCGCTCCACCACCAAAATAGCGTCCCATCGCACGTCGTGCCGCTCGTGGGCTCGCTGAGTGGTCGGCCTGGATATCTGATTCGCTTCGCGGGCGATGCCGTTCGACTCCTCGGAGATGCGGTTGGCGGCCTCCACCGCTCCGCAGCGGCCTTGGCGACCCTGTGGGCGCGCGACGCCTGAACGAGGCCGATGATTCCGACGACGACCCCGACCAGCGCGAAGAGGGTGGAGGTGAGCGAGATGGCCAGCGCAGTCGTAGGGGTCGATTCAGTCCCTCGTCGGCGGTGAGCTCCGCGTAGCGGGCCAACAGCACCTGCTGCCGTTCCTGCTCCGAGCGGCAGGTGCGCTCGGCACCGAACGCTCGATCGAGCACCGAGTCGAGCCTCCCACCGGAGGCCACCAGGCCGGGACCCATGGGGAGAGGGTCGTAGTGCTCTCGGCGCCGGCTCGCACCCGAGGACGCGCAACCCGGAAGCGGGCCATGTCGACTCGTCGCGACACCGGCCATCCAGATCGCCGTCGCCGCCGGCCGGCAGGGCACCTGCAGGGCCAGCTCATTCCGCGGGGCGCTGCGCCCCCAGGTCCGGACGACCGCCCAGTCGCTGGACCGTCGCCGTCGCCGCAGCTCCCGCTCGTCGCGCCGCCTCCTGCGGCGAGTCACCGCGACGCAGGCCGATGGTGAGACCGGCGAGGAATGCGTCCCCGGCTCCGGTGGGGTCGACGACGTGCGCGGTGCCGTGAGGCACCAGGTGCTCACCCTCGGCCCAGACGACGAGGTCGCCCTCCTCCGGCACGGTGACCGCGACCAGACGAACCCCGGCGTCCAGCACCTGCTGGGCCGCCTGACGGGCGGCGTCGCGGTCCTGCGGTGCGATATCCGTCATCAGCTGCGCCTCGGCCGCGTCCATCCGCACCACGTCGGCGGCCGCGAGCAGCTCGTCGCGGGCGGGGGAGTCGATCGCCCCGTCCAGGATCACGCGCTGACCGCGCGCCCGGGCCATCCGGGCCCCGGCCAGCAGGGCCGGTGCAGGCTGCTGGAGCTGCAGGCACACCGTGTCGGCCCGGTCGAAGGCGATCGCCGCCTCGTGCACGTCCTGCGCGGTCAGCAGCGACTCGACGGGGACGTGCTCCATCAGCCGTCGCGTGCCGTCCCGGTCGACGACGTCGACCAGCAAGGCGGTCTCGCCGCGGCGCGTGACGGCGGTGACGTCGAGCCCATCGGCATGGGCCTGGTCGAGCACCGCAGTGCCCGCGGCATCCGTTCCGGCGACACCGACCAGGAGCACCGGCGCACCGAGCTGGTGCAGGGCGACCGCCTGATTGGCTCCCTTGCCACCGAGCATCTCGCGGCGCTCGAGAACGGGCGCACTGCCACCCGCCGACGGCCAGTCCTCGACCTGCAGCACGAGGTCGCGCGCGATCTGTCCGATGACGAGCACTCCCGGCACCGGTGCGGTGGTCCTCATGCCCCCAGTCGTATCACGGCAGCGCCGACGGGCGCGAGGGCGGGGAGCGGAGACGCGAGGCGCCCTCCTTCTGCTCCTAGAGGCCCCGCAGGATCACATTCCAGTAGTCCCGCGGAAGCACCTCCAGGTCGAAGAACCACAGCAGGCGGCTGGGCGCGAGCAGCGGGACGCGGGGGATGGTGGGGGCCAGCTCGTTGTCCCGGTCGAACTCGGCGAAGACCGCCCGACCGCGCTGCACCGTCACGGGCGTCACGGTGTAGCCGTCGTAGAAGGCTGTGGGCTCGCGACCGTCACGGACCGCCAGCAGGTTCTCGGCGAGGATCTTCGTCTGCTGGCGCAGTGCCCCACCGGAGGACGTGGTCTCGAGCGCCGCCGCATCCCCGCAGGCCCACACATGGGGCAGCTCGCGGTGCTGCAGGGTCCGCGGATCCACGTCGGCGTAGCTGCTCCCGGCCGCCGCCAGCTGCGCCGCGGCGATCCAGTCCGGAGCGCGGTGGACGGGGGAGTGGTGCAGCAGGTCATAGGGCAGCTCGCGGGCCTGGCCCGCGACCATGGCATGCAGGCGGCGGGCGCCGGCATCGATCGACCGCACCTGGGCGGAGGTGAGGACGGTGATGCCGTAGCGCTCGATCCAGGGCTCGAGCGCGCGGTCCACGGCCGGCTGCCCGAAGACGGTCGCGGTGGGCGTCAGCAGCGTGATCTCGATGTCCTGGAGCACTCCTCGGCGCTGCCAGTAGTCCGCCGCCAGGAACATGATCTTCTGGCCGATCTGCGGGGTGGGTGCCGGGCCGTCCGGGATGGTGAAGAGCGCCGTGCCGCGGCGCAGATCCCGGATCAGCTCCCAGGTCTTGGGAGCCAGCTCCACGGTGTAGTTGGTCGACGCGGAGGGGCCGGCCATCGCCTCGGCGCTGCCGGGCACGAGATCCCAGTCCGGGGCCGAGCCCGCACAGATCACCACGTCCCGATAGCGGACCCGGCCCGAGGACAGGGTGGCGGTGCGTGCCACCGGATCCAGGGCCTGGACGCGGTCCTGGATCCATCGCACTCCGCGGGGCATCACGCGGTGCTGGGGCCTTGACATCTCCTCCACGGTATTCAGTCCGGCGCCCACGTACGAGAGCATCGGCCGGTAGTGGTGCGTGGATTTCGGCTCGACGATGGTGACGTCGGTGATGCCCTTGCGGTGCAGCCGTGCGGCGAGGGAGATCCCTGCGTTCCCCCCGCCGATGACGAGCACATCGGTGGACTGCTCTGTCGGCGCGTCGTGCATCGTGACTCCTGGGGTGAGGGTGGCTCGACGGCTCCGGCCGGACCGCGTGCCCATTCGACCACGGGTGCTGCGCCCGATCCAGGGGCACCTGCTGCTGCGCTCTGCGTTCCCCGCAGTCGACCGAGCGGGCGCTGCTCTCCCGTGGTGGCGTCGTCCTCATCCGGCATCCTGCTGACCTGTCCACGGCCGTCCGGGAGGTGGGGCCCGGGGGCGCCGCGGCACGTCCTCGTCGCGTGTCGTGGTGGTCCGGCTTGTCTCGTCATGGGCGGTGAGACGCACCGCCGATGAGGTGTGGAGGAGTCGGAGATGGCAGGCGAGCTGATGGCGGAGATCGACCCGGGGGTCCGGCCGACGTGGGATGCACTGCCTCCGGGGCTGCGGACGTTCGTGGTCGACATGGTGGAAGCGCTGCTGCACGGCGTCCTCGTCGTGGCCATTGCCGTGCTGATCACCGGAGCGGTCTTGTGGGGGTTCGGCGCGGTGAGCAACCGGCCCGGCATCGGCGGCCTTGGCGTGAGGATCCTCGCGGTCGCGACGGTCGTCGCGATCGTGTGCGTGGGCTCGACTTCTCTGCTCGGGTAGTTCTCGGTCCAGGACCCGCCGTCCTCTCCTGAGTGGGTGGCGGAGCATTTGTTGGCGCAGCGATTAACGGAACGCATTCCTTGCGAATTTGCCGCGGTGCCAGCTGTCGGAGGGGTATTACTAAACTGATTCTCCTGCGGACCGGGACCGACGTCCCGTACGCTGAGCAGCAGAGGTTGGACACTTGCACGGCACCGGAGGCAATTCCTCCGATACCGCGTGCTTGAGGTTTCATCTTTATTCAGTTTGGAGCGATCGGTATGACGTCCTCCGGGTCGGAACACACGTCCGCATCGCCTGTCCCGGCAGGCGCCTGGCGCGCACTGGGACTGGCCACGGTCGGTTTCGGGGTGAACTTCTGGGCGTGGGCGCTGCTGAGCCCCCTGGGCCCGGTCTACGTCGAGCGGGGGCTGACCGCCGATGCCTCCCTGATCGTCGCGATCCCCGTGCTGGTCGGCTCGCTGGGCCGGATCCCGATCGGGGCCCTCACCGATCGCTTCGGGGCGCGCTTCATGTTCCCGCTGGTCAGCCTGATCACCGTGATCCCGGTGCTGTTCCTGGGGCTCGTGGGCCAGTACAACTACCCCACCCTCCTGGTGGGCGGCTTCTTCCTCGGCATCGCCGGATCCACCTTCGCCATCGGCGTCCCCTACGTGAACTCCTGGTTCCCGCCGGCCAAGCGCGGCATGGCCACCGGGCTCTACGGGGTGGGCATGGGCGGCACCGCGATCAGCGCCTTCACCACCGTGCCGCTGGTGAGCTCGGTGGGGAACGCAGCGCCCTTCGTGCTCACCGCGATCGCGCTGGTGATCTACGCGGCCGTGGCCCGCACGATGATGCGCAACGCCCCCGCCTGGCAGCCGTCCCGCAAGAAGATCGTCGCCCAGTCGCTCGCGGTCATGAAGCTGAAGGTGACCTGGCAGGCCTGCTACCTCTACGCGCTGTCCTTCGGCGGGTACGTCGCCTTCTCCGTCTTCCTGCCCACGATGCTGCAGACCTGGTACGGGCTCGAGGCCACCGACGCCTCCTTCCGCATGGCCGGATTCGTCATCGTCGCGGTGATCATGCGACCGCTCGGAGGCACCCTCTCGGACCGCGTCGGAGCCTCCCGGACGCTGCTGATCTCCTACATCGCGGTCGCGCTGGCCGCCCTGACGCTCACCTTCCAGCCCGCTCTGATGCCGATCGGCACGATCGCGTTCATCGTCATGGCGGCGGGGCTGGGCATGGGCTCCGGGGCCGTGTTCGCACTGGTCTCCCAGACCAGCGATCCGTCGGTGGTCGGGTCGGTGACCGGATTCGTGGGGGCCGCCGGCGGCCTCGGCGGCTTCGTCCCGCCGCTGGTGATGGCCGCCATCCACGGCGTCAGCGGGAGCTACTCCCTCGGAATCGCCCTGCTCCTGCTGGCGACCCTCGGCGCCGTCACCGTGACCCTGTTCGTCGCCCGCGGGGCCCGCCGGACCGCCCAGACCGCTGCCGCCGGCTAGTCGGCCCCCGTGCCCTCATCCCTCATCCACTCCCAGGAGGAGACCCCGTGACCGTCGACGACCACCAGGTGCACCAGGGCCGGCAGCCCACCCCGGGCCCCGACTCCCCCCTGTTCGACGCCCTGATCGGGGCGCGCAAGATGTTCAGCCGCTCCGAGAAGATCACCGACGACAACCGCGAGACCCACCGCGTCGGCGGCCGCAGCGGCGACTCCTTCTACCGGGAGCGCTGGAGCCACGACAAGGTCGTGCGCTCCACCCACGGTGTGAACTGCACCGGCTCCTGCTCCTGGAAGGTCTACGTCAAGGACGGCGTGATCACCTGGGAGTCCCAGGAGACCGACTATCCGTCGGTCGGACCGGACAAGCCCGAGTACGAACCGCGCGGCTGCCCCCGCGGAGCGTCGTTCTCCTGGTACACGTACTCGCCGACCCGGGTGCGCTACCCCTACGTGCGCTCGGCCCTGCTGCAGATGTACCGCGAGGAGAAGGCCAAGGCCCCCGGCCACGACCCGGTCGAGGCCTGGAAGGCGATCGTCTCCGATCCCGTGAAGGCCCGCCGCTACAAGTCGGCCCGGGGCAAGGGCGGCCTGGTGCGCGCCTCGTGGGACGAGGCCATCGAGATGGTCTCGGCCGCCTACGTGCACACCGTCAAGGAGTACGGCCCCGACCGCGCCACCGGCTTCTCGCCGATCCCCGCGATGAGCCAGGTCTCCTTCTCCTCCGGGGCGCGCTTCCACCAGCTCATCGGCGCCTCGATGCTCTCCTTCTACGACTGGTACGCGGACCTCCCGCCCGCCTCGCCGCAGGTGTTCGGGGACCAGACCGACGTGCCGGAGTCCGGTGACTGGTGGGATGCGGCGTACCTCATCATGTGGGGCTCGAACGTGCCGCTGACCCGGACCCCGGACGCTCACTGGATGACCGAGGCCCGCTACCGCGGCCAGAAGGTCATCGCGGTGGCGCCCGACTACGCCGAGAACGTGAAGTTCGCCGACGAGTGGCTCGCCCCCCACCCCGGCACCGACGCCGCGCTCGCGATGGCGATGGGCCACACCATCCTGCGCGAGTTCTACGTCGAGAAGCAGGTGCCGTACTTCGAGTCGTACTCCACCCAGTACACCGACCTCCCGTTCCTGGTGCAGCTGGAGCGCCGCGAGGACGGGTCCCTGGTGCCCGGGAAGTTCCTGGTGGCGAGCGAGGCGGGGGAACACCGCACCGCCGAGGCCGCCACCGAGCACGCCGATTTCAAGCCGATGATGTTCGACCGTGCGCGCGGCGACGTCGTGGTCCCCAACGGCACCCTCGGCCACCGGTACTCGGCCGACGGCGAGGGTCGCTGGAACCTCGAGCTCGGCGACCTGGACCCGGCCCTGTCCCTGCTCGGGCATCACGAGGATGTCGCCGAGGTGCTCATGCCGCGCTTCGACACCGTCGGCCAGGGCGGCCGCGGCGACGTGGCCCGCGGCGTCCCCGTGCGCAGGATCGACGGGCGCATCGTGACCACCGTCTTCGACCTGCTGCTGGCCGAGTACGGGGTGGGCCGCGAGGGCCTGCCCGGGCAGTGGGCCACGGGGCTGGACGACGCCGAGGCCCTCTACACCCCGGCGTGGCAGGAGACCATCACCGGCGTGCCCGGCGTCGCCGCCGCCCGCATCGCCCGCGAGTTCGCGCAGAACGCGATCGACTCCGGCGGCCGCTCGATGATCATCATGGGCGCCGGCACCAACCACTGGTTCCACTCCGACACCATCTACCGCTCCTTCCTGACGCTGACGAACCTCTGCGGCACCCAGGGCGTCAACGGCGGCGGCTGGGCCCACTACGTCGGCCAGGAGAAGGTCCGCCCGATCACGGGCTGGATGCACCTGGCCAACGCCCTGGACTGGTCGCGTCCCCCGCGGCAGATGACCCAGACCACCTACTGGTACATGCACACCGACCAGTGGCGCTACGACCGGTTCGGGGCCGACACCCTCGCCGCCACCACCGGCGCCGGCCGCTTCGCGAACACCACCACCGCCGATGCGGTGGCGCTGTCCCAGCGGCTGGGCTGGCAGCCGTTCTTCCCGCAGTTCGACATCAGCTCCCTCGACGTCGCCGACCGGGCCGCCGCGGCGGGGCAGGAGACCATCCCGTACCTGGTCGATGCGCTGAAGTCGGGCGAGATCAACTTCGCCGCGGAGGACCCCGACGCCCCGCAGAACTTCCCGCGGATCTGGTCGATCTGGCGGGCCAACACGCTCGGCTCCTCCGCCAAGGGCGACCAGTACTTCTTCCGGCACCTGCTGGGGGTGGACTCCGCCGCCACTGAGGAGGAGACCCCCGAGCAGTTCCGGCCGCGGGACGTGAAGTGGCGGGACGAGGCACCGATCGGCAAGGTCGACCTGATGCTCACGCTCGACTTCCGGATGACCAGCCACACCCTGCACTCCGACGTCGTGCTGCCGGCGGCCACCTGGTACGAGAAGCACGACCTGTCCACCACGGACATGCACCCCTTCATCCACTCCTTCAATCCCGCGATCTCCAATCCATGGGAGTCCCGCACCGACTGGGAGACCTGGGCGGCGATCGCGAAGAAGTTCAGCGAGCTCGCCGAGACCCACCTCGGCACCCGCCAGGACGTGGTCGCCTTCCCCCTGCAGCACGACACCCCGGGCGAGCTCGCCACCCCGCACGGCCGGGTCAGGGACTGGAAGTTCGGGGAGTGCGAGCCGATCCCCGGGCAGACCATGCCCACCCTGGTGCAGGTCGAGCGGGACTACACGCAGATCCACGCGAAGTTCACCTCGATCGGGCCGCTGCTGGAGAAGCTCGGCATGACCACCAAGGGCGTCACCTTCGACGTCAAGGAGTACGTCGCGGAGCTCGGCCGGCTCAACGGCGTGCACCGCACCGGACCCGCCGCCGGCCGCCCCAAGCTCGAGACGGACCTGCAGGCCTGCGAGTTCATCCTCGGACTGTCGGGCACCACCAACGGGCACATGGCCACCGAGGGCTTCAAGACCCTCGAGAAGCGCACCGGCGTGAAGCTGCACGACCTCGCCGCCGAGAACGAGGGCAAGCGGATCCACTTCGCGGACACCAAGGCCGCCCCGGTCCCGGTGATCACCAGCCCCGAATGGTCCGGCTCGGAGGCGGGCGGGCGCCGCTACAGCCCCTTCACCATCAACGTCGAGCGGAAGAAGCCCTGGCACACCCTCACCGGGCGCCAGCACTTCTACCTCGACCACGACTGGATGCTCGAGATGGGGGAGGCGTTGCCGGTGTTCCGGCCCCCGCTGGACATGACGGCGCTGTTCGGCGAGAAGGCGCCCGGCGAGAAGGACAGCGCCGGCACCTCGATCTCCGTGCGCTACCTGACCCCGCACAACAAGTGGGCCATCCACTCGATGTACCAGGAGAACTTCTTCATGATGAACCTCTCCCGCGGCGGGCAGAACATCTGGATGAGCGTGGAGGACGCGGAGGCCGTCGGCATCACCGACAACGACTGGGTCGAGGCCACCAACCGCAACGGCGTGGTCGCCGCCCGCGCGGTGGTCTCCCACCGGATGCCCCGGGGCACGGCGTTCATGCACCACGGACAGGAGCGCACCGTCAACGTCCCCCTGACCGAGCGGGACGGCAAGCGCGGCGGGGTCACCAACTCCCTGACCCGCATCACGCTCAAGCCCTCCCACCTGATCGGCGGCTACGGGCAGCTGTCCTACGCCTTCAACTACTACGGCCCCACGGGGAACCAGCGCGACGAGGTGACCATGATCCGCAAGCGCACCGCCCCCGTCGAGTACTGAGCCCGGACCCGAGACGTCCACGAAAGGAGAGCCGCGATGAGAGTCATGGCCCAGATGTCGATGGTGATGAACCTCGACAAGTGCATCGGCTGCCACACCTGCTCGGTGACCTGCAAGCAGGCATGGACCAACCGCTCCGGGACGGAGTACATCTGGTTCAACAATGTCGAGACCCGGCCCGGCCAGGGGTACCCGCGCGGGTACGAGGACCAGGAGAAGTGGAAGGGCGGCTGGGAGCTGGGGCGGAACGGGCGCCTCAAGCTCAAGGCCGGCGGTCGCATCACCAAGCTCATGCAGCTGTTCTCGAACCCGAAGCTGCCGGGCATCGAGGACTACTACGAGCCGTGGACCTACGAGTACGACAACCTGCTCAACGCCCCGGCCCAGCAGGACACCATCCCCACCGCACCCCCGAAATCGCTGATCACCGGGGAGCGCACGCAGATCCAGTGGTCGGGCAACTGGGACGACGACCTCGGCGGCACCTACCTGCACAAGGACAAGGACCCGATGCTCAAGGGCATCGAGGACAAGGTCCAGTTCGAGTTCGACCAGACCTTCATGTTCTACCTGCCGCGCATCTGCGAGCACTGCCTGAACCCCACCTGCGTGGCCTCCTGCCCCTCCGGCGCGATCTACAAGCGCGAGGAGGACGGCATCGTGCTGGTGGACCAGGACGGCTGCCGCGGCTGGCGCATGTGCATCACCGGCTGCCCGTACAAGAAGATCTACTTCAACCACCGCACCGGCAAGGCCGAGAAGTGCACGTTCTGCTACCCGCGCATCGAGCAGGGCGAGCCGACCATCTGCGCGGAGACCTGCGTCGGTCGACTGCGCTACATCGGGCTGGTGCTGTACGACGCCGACCGCGTCACCGAGGCCGCCTCCACCAAGGACGAGCACGACCTCTACCGCGCCCAGCGCGACATCATCCTGGACCCGAACGATCCCGAGGTGATCGAGGGGGCCCGGGCCGCCGGCATCCCGCACGACTGGATCCTGGCCGCCCAGAAGTCGCCGACGTACAAGCTCATCAAGGACTACGAGGTCGCGCTGCCGCTCCATCCGGAGTACCGCACGATGCCGATGGTCTGGTACATCCCGCCGCTCTCGCCCGTGGTGGACGTGGTGCGCGACACCGGGTACGACGCGGAGGACGCCGAGAACCTGTTCGCCGCGATCGACGCGCTGCGCATCCCGGTGGAGTACCTCGCGAACCTCTTCACCGCCGGGGACGTGCCGACCGTGGAGCGGGTGCTCTACCGGATGGCCGCGATGCGCTCCTACATGCGCGACATCAACCTCGGCAACGAGCCCCGCGAGGGCATCGCCAACGCCGTGGGGATGGACGGCGAGACGATGCAGGACATGTACCGGCTGCTGGCGATCGCCAAGTACGAGGATCGCTACGTGATCCCCGTCGGCCACCACGAATCCGCCCACGACCTCGAGTCCAGCGGCACCGACTGCCCGCTCGATTCCCCCGGCGGTCCGGGGATGGGGATGTCCCTGCCCGAGGAGTCGATGGGCATGTCCGGGCCCGGGTACGGCACCCAGCGCCGGGAGCAGGAGACCGTCTCCCGACCCGAGGGCGTGCGCATCAACCTGCTGAACTGGGACGGCAACGGCAGGCCCGACGGTCTGTTCCCGACCCCGGCCGAGGGGAGGGCCTGATGGGCGCGCTCGCGCGTCTGCTGGGACGCCGCGAGGGGGAGACCGGCACCTCCCGGCCGACGGCCTCGCCCTCCCGGGCCCGCGCTCCGCACGACCTGCTGCTGGCCTCGGGGATGACCCGGGAGGAGCTGCGGATCTGCTGGATCGCGGTCTCCTGGCTGCTGACCTACCCCGATCAGCAGACCCTCGAGCGACTGCCCACCGTGAGGGAGCTCGTCTCCTCCCTGCCCGAGCCGGCCCGCGGGGGCCTGCGCAGGACGATCGACGCGCTCGGGGCGCGGGACACGCTGGCCGTGCAGGAGGAGTACGTCGACACCTTCGACACCCGCCGCCGGGGCTGCCTGCACCTGACCTACTTCAGCCACGGCGACACCCGCCGACGGGGGATGGCCCTGCTGCGCATCAAGCAGGACTTCCGCACCGCCGGCCTGGAGATCGGCAGCGAGGAGCTCCCGGACCACCTGCCGCTGGTGCTCGAGTTCGCGGCCGGCCACGACGCCGAGCGCGGCGCGAAGATCCTCCGGGCCAACCGGCCCGGCATCGAGCTGCTGCGCCTGCACCTGGCGGACATCGACTCCCTGTGGCACGGGGCGCTGGTGGCGCTGTGCGCGACCCTGCCGCCGCTGGACGCCGACGACCGCGCGGCGGTCCTGAAGCTCGCGCAGGAAGGACCCGAGGAGGAGACGGTGGGACTGGACGGATACGGCCTGGACGGGGACGCCGGCGACCTCGCCGGGCAGACCTTCGCCTCCAGCTCCTGCGGTGCCGACGCGGCGAAGCCCGGCCCCGTGCCGGTGGACCTGATGAGAGGACGACCCTCATGAACGACGTGACCACGCTCCAGCTGCTGCTGTGGGTGGTGCTGCCCTACATGGTGCTGGCCGTGTTCGTCCTCGGCCACGTGTGGCGCTTCAAGACGGACCGGTTCGGCTGGACCACCCGCTCGAGCCAGATCTACGAGTCCCGGCTGCTGTCCATCGGCTCGCCGATGTTCCACTTCGGGATCATCGGGATCTTCTTCGGCCACGTGGTGGGTCTCGGGATCCCGAAGTCCTGGACCCGGTTCTTCGGGATCACCGACCACATGTACCACCTGATGGCGGTCACGATCGGGCTGGCCGCCGCCGTCGCCTGCGTCGGCGGGCTGCTGATCCTCATCTACCGCCGCCGCACCAACACGCGGGTGTTCGGTGCCACCACGGTGGGGGACAAGATCATGTACCTGCTGCTGGCGGCCACGATCGCGTGCGGGGTGCTGGCCACCATCGTGCACACCACCTTCGGCACCTACGACTATCGCGAGGGCGTCTCGATCTGGTTCCGGAACTTCTGGACGCTGCAGCCGGACCCGACCCTGATGGCGCAGGCCCCGATCTTCTTCCAGCTGCACGTCCTGACGGCACTGCTGCTGTTCGGCATCTGGCCGTTCACGCGCCTGGTGCACGTGTTCGCCGCGCCGATGGGGTACCTGACCCGGCCCTACATCGTCTACCGCAGCAAGGACCCCCGCAAGGAGGCCGAGCGCCGCGGCTGGGAGAAGGTGAAGTTCTGATGAGCACCAGACCCCCGGTGACCCTGCAGAGCGACTGGACGACCACGCTCGAGCCCTGGCTGCGGCGCGTCGCGGAGCACCTCGACGTCTCCTGCGTGGACCTCGACGTGGACCGCGTCCACCTCATGACCGGGGTGGTCGCCGACGGCGTCCAGCGGTCGATGGCCCCGATCTCGGCCTTCCTGGTCGGCGCCGCCGTCGCCCGCGGTGCGGGGCTGGACGAGGCCTGCCGGATGGTCGAGGAGGCCACCAGCGGCGATCGGGCCCCGACGCGGGGGAGTCGCGCTAGGAGGGGCGTGGCGGGGCTCGGCCGGTCAGGCGCGGGGGTCGAACCCCTCGGCATCCAGCGCATCGAGCGCGGGCGCGAGGTCGGCGCATTCGAGCCGGATCACCTGATGGACGATGCCCTTGCGGCCGAGACCGACGACGGCCGTCTCCAGGCTCGAGGTGCGGTCGCGGCGCACGCTGATCACCTCGCCGGTGCTGTCGCGGCCCACCAGGATCTCGCCGCCGGCGATGACATGCGGCTCTCCGGCCCGGAGCTCGAGCTCGTGCACGCTGCACACGTCGAAGGGGCGGTCATCGGCGTCGAACCAGTCCTCCGGACGGGACGCGCAGCCCCGCACCTCGCACTGGGCAGGGAAGAGCGCGCGATGGTCCCGTCCACGACGCAACATGATCGACCTCCTGCCTTCGACGGTCCTCCGGATCATCAGTTATTCGAGAGGATACGCTCCGCTCGCGGCGCTGAAGGAAACGATTCGGGCACATCACGGATCTCAGTCGGCGCTGCGCACCGCATGATGCAGCGCGACCACCCCGGTGCCGAAGCGTCGCTGCTCCAGCAGCGTGAGGTCGAGCCGGAGGCCGCGCGGCAGTGCCGGTTTCCCCCCGCCCACGACGACGGGGTAGATCAGCAGCAGGCATTCGTCGACCAGCCCGTGTCGGAACGCCTCGGCCGCGATCATCGCGCCGCCGATGCTGAGGTCGGCGCTCGCCGTCTCCTTGAGCCGCCGCACCGTCTCGGGATCGAACCGCCGCTCGATCCGGGTGCGGGCCGTCGAGACCTCATCGAGCGTCGAGGAGTAGACGATCTTGTCGGCACTGCGCCAGACCTGCGCGTACTCGAGCATCACGGCGGGTTCGCCCGCCAGCCAGTCGTCGCGCTCCCAGATGCGCATGGTCTCGTACATCCGCCGCCCGTACAGCGACGTGCCGATGCGCCGCTCGTGCTCGTTCCAGAAGGCGTGCACCTCGTCGTCGGGCTCGGACCAGTCGAAGGAGCCGGCCTCGTCCTCGAGGTACCCGTCGAGCGAGATGTTCGCGGCGTAGATCAGACGGGCCATGGCTGCCTCCGGGGGACGGGGCTCCAGGGTGCAGCGGGTCGCTCGCGCCGTCAAGGGCATCGACCGGAGGCTCCCCGGGGCTGCGCGACCGAAGGCTCCGGACCGTCCGTTCGGTCGATCCGGCGCACGCGGCACGCAGCGAGGAGAACTCGTCCTGTCCGCGGGTGGCCGGATCGCGGTCCCCACCCCCACAGTGGCGTCCAGCCCGCAGCGACGTGGGCGTGGACGCACTGAAGCATCAGGAGGATCCATGAACGACGCACCGAGCCGCGACCAGCTCCCTCTGCCCGACTACGACCACATCCCGCAGGGGACGCTGCCGACGCGGATCACCGGGCTCGACGAGCAGCAGCTCGAGCAGCTGCTCGCCTACGAGCGCGAGCACGGTGACCGTCTGCCCGTGGTGCAGGTCCTGCAGCAGCGGCTCGAGGCGCTGCGCGGCGGTGCCGAGCCCTCGGGAGCCGCGGCGCCGGACACCCCGGAGGTCACCGAGGCCAGCTCCGGGTCACCCGTCTCCCCGCAGACCAGCGGGCCGACCCCCGTGGCCCCCTTCCACGGCAATCCCGCCCACCAGTCCCAGCCGGAGAAGTAGGCCGCAGCCCCGCCCCGGCGCGTGCCCGCGCGCGCCCGGACGGCAGCACCGGGAGGTCGCCGGGGCCGGCAGCAGCGCGCTGCCGGCCCCGGCGATCACGTCGGCAGACGGACCCGATGACGCGCGGGACAGGGATCAGGGGAGAGGGATTAGGCGTCGTCCTCGGCGAGGAAGAGCGCGCTGAGCCGGCCGAGGTCGGCCGCGGGCGAGTCGTCGTGGTCGCCGCTGCGCATGGCCCGGACCGTCTTCTCGCGCACGGCGTGGCGCAGCACCATGGCGAGCGTCGCCCGGCTCGCGAAGGCCGGGTCCACTCCGTCCCGCAGCATGCCCCGTTCGGCGAGCTCGGTGAAGCAGTGCTCGAGCACGTGCTCGTGGACGCGATGCAGCCGCGCGATGCGGTACCTCCCCGGATGATCTTCGCTGACGACCTCCGCGTCGAACGTGGCCAGCAGCTGCATCGACGCCGACGCCGGGTCCCAGATCTCCAGCAGCGCCTGCAGCATCGCCTCGCGGGAGGTGCAGAGCTCGTCGACCCGGTCCAGGGCATCCTGCGCGTGGGCCTCGAGACGGTCGATCACCGCGCCGAGCAGGTCGTCCTTGGAGGCGAAGTGGTGCAGCATGCCCGGATGGGAGAGCCCGACCCGGCGCGCGATGTCGCGCAGGCTCGCCCCGTGGTAGCCGTGCTCGGCAAACATCTCCGCGGCCCCGTCGAGCACCTGCTCGCGGCGGGTGCGGCCCCGGCGCGGTGGTGCGAACCGGGTGGGGGCGGCCTCCTCGAGCCGGACCGGGCTCGATGCGGCCGGAACCGCGGCCTCGGGTGCGAGCGTCCTGCCGGCGCAGGCGCCCGTCGCCGGACCGACGGCGGAGTCCTCGCGCGGCCTCAACGGACGCTCACGGTGGCGACGGCGCCGGTGATGGCGCAGAAGGGCAGGGGTTCCGGGACGACGAACAGCACCGGCCGCCCGTTGCTGTCGTCCTCGTCGTGGTCGACCGCGGCGCGCAGCAGGTTCAGTCCGGTGGCCTCGACATGGCTGCTGCCGGTGAGGTCGACGGTGATCTGCCCGGAGGGGGTCAGACTCCTCGCCCGCAGGGTGAGGGCGAGCAAGCTCGGGTAGGAGTCCTCGGTGAGGCACCCCGTCACGGCGAGCCGAACGGTGCTGAGGTCCAGGTCGACACGGACGGTGACCGAGAGATGATGGTTCATGACAGGGCCTTTGCGCACTGCGAAGCGACGCTGCCCCCTGCTGGACCGCCTGCCCACCTTAGCCGAGTGCGGCGCCCGTCACAAGCTCACGGCTCGAAGTGCGTGCCGGGTTCGTGCGAGTCCACCGACGCCACCAGCTCCGCGGCGAGGTCCCGCAGCTTGACATTGCGATGGCTCGAGGCCGCCTTGAGGATGGCGACGGCGTCCTCGCGGCTGCACCGGCTCTGTCCCATGATGATCCCGACCGCCAGGTCGATCACCGTGCGGGAGGACATGGCCGCGTGGAGATCATGCGCCGCCTCCTGGTGCTGGGCCAGTCGCACCGCCAGCTGCAGCGCGGTCGAGGCGTGGCGCACCTCGTGACGGACCATCTCGATCATGTCGGGGGTGAAATCGTGCGTCGTCGGGGAGTAGAGGTTCAGTCCCGCCTTGGCGTCCCCCATCAGATCGAAGGGGACCCCGAGCACCGAGCGGACGCCCTGATCCGCGGCGGCGGCATGGAAGTCCGGCCACCGGGGATCGTCGCGCACATCGCCGACGCGGACCACGGTGTGCTCCCGCACCGCCGTCAGGCACGGGCCGTCGGAGAAGCCGTTCTGCAGCTCGTCGAGCGCTTCCGCCTGCGGGCTCGAGGACGTCACCGTGCCGGCGCGCTTCTCGCGCAGCAGGCTGACGGCGCACCAGGCCGGGCGGTCCCCGTGGGAGAGCCGGTCGGCGAGCACGGACGTGAACTCGTGCAGGAACGAGGCGATGTCCTCGCTGTTCAGCAGCAGCTCGTAGGTGCTGGCGGGGGGCGGGGAGCCGGCGTCGTCAGAGATGAGGGATCCTTCCCGGGGCGGGACTGCCTGCCCTCGCGAGCAAGGACAGCGGACGTGTCGCGCTCACTGTACGCCGACGCACTCGGGCACCGGCGCTGCGCCGGTGCCCGAGTTCCCCGCTCCACCGCGGGGTGCGTCAGCGTCGAGGATCACTCACCGGGGGAGGTGAGGAAGGAGCGCACCAGGCGGACGAGGTCCTTGAGCGGGGAGTCGTCATGGGTGGCGTTCTGCATCCGGCGCACGGTCTCCTCGCGCGCGGCGTGGTTCAGCGCCAGCGCGAGAACCGCGCGTCCGGCGAACGCCGCGTCGATCTCCTCCCGCAGCAGACCCTGCTCCTCCAGGGTCGCGAAGCACTGCTCGAGCACGTGCTCGTGGACCCGGTGCAGGCGTGCCACCCGGAACCGGCCGGGGTGGTCCTTGCTGACGACCTCCGTGTCCAGGGTCGCGAACAGCTGCATCGCATGGGAGGCGGGGTGCCAGATCTCTGCCAGTCCGCGCAGCAACGACTCGGGGTCCGCGCTCAGCTCGTCGATGCGGTCGAGCGCGCCCTGCGCATGCGCCTCCATCCGGTCGATGACGCCGTCCAGCAGTGCGTCTTTCGACGGGAAGTGGTGCAGCATCCCTGGATGCGAGATGCCCACATGGTCCGCGATGTTGCGCAGGCTCGCCCCGTGGTACCCGTGCTCGGCGAACATCTCCGCGGCCCCGTCGAGGATCTCCTCGCTGCGCGAGCTGCGCCCGGTGTCGGTCGAGGACTCCTCGACGGACGGGGTGGACATCGCGGCGGGGACGGGGTCGTCCGGCGCGAGCACGGCGACGGCGGGCTGCTCCTGCTCCGCAGCGGTGCGGCGGGCGGTCGCTGCGGGAAGGGGGGCATCATGTCCGGAGAGCCCGGCCTGAGAGGTGGTCATGCGTCATATTAACCAGCATCTGGCGCCGACCTGCGTCAACGGCCGAGTTCCCACGCTCGGAATTCTGGGCGACTTGACACGGATCGGACACCGACCACGTGGTCGGGCACGCCGCTCAGGACGTGGGGCGCTGCTTCCGCAGCAGCTTGTGGGTGCCGTCGCACCAGGGCTTGATGCCCGAGGCCCCGCACATGCAGACCGCGCTGACCGGTCGCGAGGTGCGGTGCTCCTGGCCGTCCTCGTCCCGGATCACGTGCTCGCCGCGCAGCAGCAGGGGGCCGCCCGGGCAGAGGACGACGTCGGGATGACTGTCGGGGGCGTCGGCGCTCATGCTGCCCACTCCCTCAGCATCCGGTCGGCGTACCGATCATCGACGTGCATCGAGACCCACGCCCCGAAGTAGACGTTCTCGTACTGCTCGGGATGCTCCTCCAGGAGCGTGCCGCAGATGTTCCGCACCGCCAGCTGCTCGTGGACCGCGTCGGCCTCGACGTGCTCGGTGTAGTAACCGGTGATCTCGGCCGGGAACCCGAGCCGCTCCAGCCCGCGCGCGATCTTCCGGCTCGGCGCCGAGCTGGTGGCCTCGAAGGCGCCCAGGAAGCCGAGCGAGGCCGCCCGCAGCCGGCGGTTCAGCCCGAGCATGCTCATGGCGTTGTCCTGCTCGAGGATCTCGAGCGGGACGTCGTCGATGTAGGCGCCGTACTCGGACGACAGGCCGCTCTCCTTCAGCCCGCGGGCGAAGAGATGGGCGTGCAGTCGGTGCGGGTCCCCGCCGCCGTACTCGTCGTACTGCAGCTCCACCACCGCGGCCTTCACGCGGTGGGACAGGCGCGGGATCGTCCACATGGTGTGGTCGGATTCCTTCAGCGAGTAGATCGACTTGTGCTGCAGGAACTGGCGCATCTGCTCCTCGGTGGCGGAGCGCTGCAGGTGCTGGGCCAGGGAGGGGCCGTCGTGCGCGGCGACGAAGGCGAAGAAGTCCTCGGCGAAGTCGCCCCCCGGCGCGGGGAACTCCGGGGCCCGCTCGCGCAGCTCCCGCTCGAAGTCGTCCTCCAGCCGGCGGCGGACGGCGATGAGCTGCGGATCCCATTCCAGGTCGTCGGGGACGTCGTCGAAGCCGCCGTGGTGCAGCGCGAACAGGGACCACAGGGTGATCTGGACGTCGTCGGGCCCGGTGGCCTCGGGGAGGTCCGCCAGGGTGGCCGTGTCGGCGGTGCGCATCGCGGTCAGGACCGCCTCGCTCAGCGGTCCTCGCGCGGTGGGGGTCAGCATGGTCTCTCCTCGGCTCGACGGCTCATGACGCGGCGGTGCGGGGGCGGATCCTCCGGCGCACCGTCCGGTCCGGTGGCCGGGCGGATGTGCTCCCGCGCACTTCAGCCGGACAATCTAGCGCGCCGGGAACGTTCCCGGCGCCCGGTCCGCGATCTGCGCCGGGGGCCGACGGGCTCAACGGAAGCGCTGCACCGCCGACGGGGCGGACTCGGCGAGGTCGCGGATCTGCTCGTGCTCGGGGTGGGCGAGCACCTCCTCGAGGGTGCCGCGGGCGAGGATCCGGCCCTCGCCGAGGAAGGCGATCTGCGGGCACAGCCGCTGCAGCAGCTCGACGTCGTGGGAGGCGATCAGCGCCCCGATGCCCAGGCGCCGGATGGTGGCGGCGAGGGTGGCGGCGATGCGGCCGCGCGAGTTCGGGTCCACCGCGGTCAGCGGCTCGTCCAGCACCAGGATCTCAGGCCGCGTGGACAGCGCGGTGGCCAGCGCGACGCGCTGGGTCTCGCCGCCGGAGAGGGTGCGCATGGTGCGGGGCAGGAAGCGCTCGGCCAGTCCCACGCTCTCGAGCATCTCGGCGGGGGAGACGGCATGGGTGCGTCCGCCCTTGCGGGCCTCCTTGGCGGCCAGCTCGAGGCGGGAGCGGACCGTCTCGCGCGGATCGGAGATCGTCATCGCGTACTGCGAGACGAAGCGGACGGCGGCGCGGAAGCGTCGGCGGTCCTTCCCGCGCAGCTTCGCCACGCTGCGCCCCTCCCAGCTCACCTGGCCCGCGCTCGGTCGGTGCTCGCCGCTCAGCGTCGCCAGCAGGGTCGTCTTGCCCGAGCCGGAGGGACCCAGCAGGCCCAGCGGCGGATCCCCGGCGCTGATCGAGAGGTCGATCCCCTGCAGGACGTCCAGGCCGGGGTAGCCGGCGTGCAGGGAGCTGACGGTGAGGCTGGACGGAGCAGGCATCGGGTTCTCTCTCGCAGACGACGGACCCGCCGACTCTAGCCACCGCGGCTGTGCGGCCTCTGCGGGCGCGCCGCGTCGCGCCGCGGCGTCTCGACCGATCGGACGGCCGGGGGCGCGCGACCTTCTTCTAGAGTGACGGCCAGTGAGAGCGTCGGAGGAGGGCGAGGTCCGGTGGCGATGACCAGCGGGACGATGAGGAGACGGGTGGGCACCCTGCTCGTGGCGGCGCTGCTGCTGGTGGTGTCGGCGGGCTGCCAGGGGCGGTTCCCGGCCGACTCCCAGGGCACCCTCGAGCGGGCGGACGGAGGGGAGCTGCGGGTCGGGATCAGCGAGAACCCGCCGTTCACCGAGGTCGCCGCCGACGGGACGGTCAGCGGCAGCGAGGTCGACCTGCTCACCGACTACGCCGCGACCATCGATGCCGAGATCCGCTGGATGCCGGGCGGGGAGAACGTACTGGCCGCGGCGATGAAGGAGGGCGAGCTGGACGTGGTGATCGGCGGTCTGGCCTCGGACGTGCCGTGGACCTCGCAGATCGCCCTGACCCGCCCCTACACGACGACGCAGGGACCGGACGGCAGCACCGTGAAGATCGCGATCGGGGTGCAGCCGGGGGAGAACGCCCTGCAGGTCGATCTCGAGCACTTCCTCGCCGAGCGGGGTGGTGAGCTGTGACCGGCGCCCGGACCGAGGGGGCGGGCGGCGAGGAGGCCACCGGATCGGGCCACGACGCCTTCGGCGAGGAGCAGCGCGCGACGCTGCGTCGGGCGATCCGGCTGGAATGGATCACCCTGGCCTGGATCTCGGGGACCGTGGTGCTGGTCGGGCTGGTCGCCGGTCAGTCGCAGGCGATGCGGGCCGCCTGGCTCGAGGACATGCTCTCCCTGCTGCCGCCGATCGCCTTCCTGATCGCCTCGCGGCGGATCCGCAAGCGGCCCGATCGGCTCCACCCCTACGGCCACCATCGCTCCATCGGCGTCGCCCACCTGGTCGCGGCGCTCGCCCTGCTCGTGATGGGCGGCTACCTCGCCGTGGACTCGGTGCTGACGCTGGTGACGGTCGAGCGGCCCCCGATCGGTCTGACCGTCCTGTTCGGTCAGGCGATCTGGTCGGGCTGGCTGATGGTGGCGGTGATGGCGGTGACCAGCATCGGCCCGGTGGTGCTGGGGCGGAAGAAGCTGAAGCTCGCCGAGCAGCTCCACGACAAGGTGCTCTACGCCGACGCGGACATGGGCAAGGCCGACTGGTCCACCGCGGTGGCCACGATCGCCGGTGTGCTCGGCGTGGGACTGGGACTGTGGTGGGCCGATGCGATCGCAGCGCTGGTGGTCTCGGTCTCGATCGTCCGCGACGGCCTGACCAACCTGCGCGGCGCCATCGGCGGACTCACCGACGCCGAGGCGCGCACCTACGACGGCTCCGAGCCCCATCCGCTGACCCGCGAGGTCGAGGTGCGCGCCGAGCAGGAGCCGTGGGTGCGCGAAGCCTCGGCCCGCGTCCGCGATGAGGGGCATGTCTTCCACGCCGAGGTGTTCCTCGTCCCGCACCCGGGCGCCGATCCGACGGTGGCGCAGGTCGCCGCGCTGCGCGACCGGATCCACGAGCTCGACTGGAAGGTCCACGACGTGGTGATCGCGCCGGTCCCGCAGCTGCCCCCACGGCAGACCTTTCGGTCGACACTGCGCCCCTGAGCGCCGCGCCCCCCTAGCGTGGAGTGACACCCGAGATCACACCGGAAGGCGGGATCATGAGAGCAGTGACCTGGCAGGGCACCCGACGCGTGAGCGTCGAGGACGTGCCCGACCCGATCCTCAAGGACTCCACGGACGCCATCGTCCGCATCACCTCGACCGCGATCTGCGGATCCGACCTCCACCTGTACGAGGTGCTGGGCCCGTTCATGGGCGCCGGCGACATCATCGGCCACGAGCCGATGGGCATCGTCCAGGAGGTCGGCAAGGACGTCACCCACGTCCGGCCGGGGGACCGCGTCGTGGTCCCCTTCAACATCTCCTGCGGCCACTGCGCCATGTGCTCGCAGGGTCTGCAGTCCCAGTGCGAGACCACGCAGGTCCACGAGTACGGCTCGGGCGCCTCGCTGCTGGGCTTCTCGAAGCTCTACGGCCAGGTGCCGGGCGGCCAGGCCGAGTACCTGCGCGTCCCCCACGCCGACTACGGACTGATCAAGGTCGGCACCGAGCTGCCGGACGAGAACTACCTCTTCCTCAGCGACATCCTGCCCACCGCCTGGCAGGCCGTGAAGTACGCCGACGTGCCCACCCACCGCACCCTCACCGTGGTCGGGCTCGGACCGGTCGGGCAGCTCGCCGCCCGCATCGGACGCCACCTGGGGGCGCGGGTCTTCGGCATCGACCCGGTGCCGGAGCGGCGCGCGATGGCCGAGCGCCACGGCGTCGAGGTCTTCGACCAGACCGACGACGTCGTGGGCGAGATCCGCGAGCTGACCCAGGGCCGCGGTCCCGACGCGGTCGTGGACGCGGTCGGCATGGAGGCCAAGGGCAGCCCGGTCGCCGGGCTCGCCCAGACCATCGCCGGCAAGCTCCCGGACGTCGTGGCCCGTCCCTTCATGGAGAACGCCGGCGTGGACCGGCTGGCCGCCCTGCACACCAGCATCGACCTGGTGCGGCGCGGCGGGACCGTCTCGCTGTCCGGCGTCTACGGCGGCGCGGTCAGCCCGATGCCGCTGCTGACGATGTTCGACAAGCAGATCCAGATGCGGATGGGTCAGTGCAACGTCCGCCGCTGGACCGAGGACCTGCTGCCGCTGGTCGAGGATGCTGCCGACCCGCTCGGTGTCGGCGATCTGGTCACCCATCGGATGCCCCTCGAGGACGCCGCGACGGCGTTCGACATGTTCCAGCGCAAGCACGACGGCTGCATCAAGGTCGTCCTGGACCCCTCGCTCCCGGCCGCGGCCTGAGCCGACCGCGCGAACGACCCCGTCCCACCGATCACCGAACAAGGAGAGAACCATGACAGACCAGCTCACCTTCACCGATCCCGTCACCCGCTTCCCCGAGATCACCCCGCCCAAGCAGGACCAGCCCGAGCCCGGGCTGGACGCGGAGCTGCGCCCGCAGACCGACCGCGGCGAGGAGTCCTACCGCGGCACCGGTCGACTGGAGGGCCGGCGCGCCCTGATCACCGGCGCCGACTCCGGGATCGGCGCCGCCGTCGCGATCGCCTTCGCCCGCGAGGGCGCGGACGTGGCGCTGAACTACCTGCCGGCCGAGGAGGAGGACGCCCAGCACATCGCCGAGGTGATCCGCAAGGACGGTCGCAAGGCCGTGCTGCTGCCCGGCGACCTCGCCGACGCGGCCTTCTGCCGCCAGCTCGTCGAGGACGCGGTGCGGGAGCTCGGAGGTCTGGACGCCCTGGTCAACAACGCCGGTCGCCAGATCGCGGTCGAGCAGCTCGAGGACATCGAGGACGAGCAGTGGCTGGACACCTATGCGGTGAACATCCACGCGATGTTCCACATCACCAAGGCCGCGCTGCCGCACCTGCCCGCCGGCTCCACGATCGTCAACTCCACCTCGATCCAGGCCTACCAGCCCTCGCCGACCCTCGTGGACTACGCCTCGACCAAGGCGGCCATCAACAACTTCACCAAGGGTCTGGCCCAGCAGCTCGCTCCCCGCGGGATCCGGGTCAACGCGGTGGCGCCGGGACCGATCTGGACGCCCCTGCAGGTCTCCGACGGCCAGCCCAAGGACGCCCTGCCGGAGTTCGGCAAGAGCACCCCGCTGGGACGGGCGGGTCAGCCCACCGAGCTCGCCCCGGCCTACGTCTTCCTCACCTCCTCGGAGTCCAGCTACGTGCTGGGGGAGACCCTCGCCGTGACGGGAGGAAGCCCCACCCCATGACCAGGGACGACAGCGCACTGCTGCTCATCGACCTGCAGGAGGCCTTCTTCGAGGCGCCCACGCTCGCCGCCGCCCGCACCGAGGTGCTCGCCTCGGTGCGGGCCCTGGCCCGGGGGGCGCGGGAGGCCGGCGTGCCGATCTTCCTGATCTCCACCGAGCACAGCCGGGACCGCTCCACCTGGACGCTGAGCATGCTCGACGACGACCAGGGCTACCTGTTCCACGGGGATCCGGGCACGGCGATCGTGCACGAGCTGGACACGGAGGGCATGACCAGCATCGAGAAGACCCGCGACAGCGCCTGGCTCGGCACCGACCTGCAGCTGCGCCTGCAGAACCTCGGGGTCGGCCACGTGGTCATGGCCGGGGTCTCGACCCACGCCTGCATCGCCCAGACCGCTCGCGACGCCTACGCCCACAACGTGCGCGCCACCATCGTCAGCGACGCCATCGCCGATGACCGCGAGGACCACATGCATGCCGTGTTGGATCTGCTGGTCGGGGACCGGCAGGCGGAGCTGGCGGAGGTCCGCGAGGTCCTCGAGCGGTGGTCCGGCGGCGACCAGGCCGACTGAGCCGAGCGGTCCGGCGGCCGCCGCGGGGCGAGCGCCGGACCGCTCAGCGGGTCAGGACCGCACCAGCCGGGCGATCGCGGCCGAGGCCTCCTTGAGCTTCGCCTCGGCCGCCTCGCCGTCGGTGCGGGCGGCATCGAGCACGCAGTGCTGCAGGTGATCCTCGAGCAGGCCCATCGCCACCCCGTCCAGGGCGCTCTTGAGGGCGCTGATCTGGGTGAGGATGTCGATGCAGTACTTCTCCTCGTCGACCATCCGGTGCAGCCCGCGGGCCTGCCCCTCGATGCGCTTGAGGCGCGCGAGGTAGCGGGTCTTGTCGGAGATGTAGCCGTGATGGTGCTCGGCGGTCCCGGGGGCCTCGGCGGCCTCGGTCGTGGGGTCCAGGGCGGTCATGGGGTTCCTCCGTGCGGGAGCGGGGCGGGTCGGGCAGAGGTCGGGGCGGCGTCGGCGCGGCTGCGGAACGAGCGCAGCCGCAGGCTGTTGCCCACCACGAAGACGCTCGAGAAGGCCATCGCGGCGCCGGCCAGCATCGGGTTCAGCAGGCCCAGCGCGGCCAGCGGGATCGCCGCCACGTTGTACGCGAAGGCCCAGAAGAGGTTGCCCTTGATGGTGCCGAGGGTACGGCGGGAGAGCCGGATCGCGTCGGCGGCGCTGCGCAGGTCGCCGCGCACCAGGGTGATGTCGCTGGCCTCGATGGCCACATCGGTGCCGGTGCCCATCGCCATGCCCAGGTCGGCCTGGGCGAGGGCGGCGGCGTCGTTCACCCCGTCGCCCACCATCGCGACCACCCTGCCCTCACCCTGCAGGCGGGAGACCACGTCGATCTTGTCCTGGGGCATGACCTCGGCGATCACCTGGTCGATGCCGACCTCGGAGGCGATCTGGCGGGCGACCGCGGCGCTGTCGCCGGTGAGCAGGATCGGCGCGAGGCCGAGCCCCTTCAGCTGGGCGATCGCCTCGGCGCTGGTGGGCTTGACGGAGTCGGCCACGAGCAGCACCCCGCGGGCGATGCCGTCCCAGCCGGCCACGACGGCGGTCCGGCCGCGCTGCTCGGCGGCGGTCCGGGCCTCGGCGAGCTCGGCGGGCAGACCCTGCTCGAAGAGCCCGGGGCGACCCACCTGCACGGTGCGACCCTCGACCGTGCCGCGGACGCCGCGGCCCGGCAGGTTGGTGAAGTCCTCCACCGCGGGGAGGGCGCCCTCCTCGGCGGCGGCCTGGGCGATGGCCCGGGCGATGGGGTGCTCGGAGGCGTGCTCGAGCGCCCCGGCCGACCGCAGCAGCTGCGCCGGGTCCACGCCGGGGGCGGGGATCGCGTCGATCAGCGTCATCCGCCCGGTGGTGACGGTGCCGGTCTTGTCGAGCACCACGGTGTCGACCTGCCGGGTGGACTCCAGCACCTCGGGGCCCTTGATGAGGATGCCCAGCTGGGCGCCGCGGCCGGTCCCGACCAGCAGAGCCGTCGGGGTCGCGAGCCCCAGCGCGCAGGGGCAGGCGATGATCAGCACCGCGACGGCGGCGGTGAAGGCCGCCTCGAGCGGGAACCCCGCGCCGATCCAGGCGCCCAGCACCACGACGGCGAACGCGATCACCACCGGCACGAACACGCCGGAGACCCGGTCGGCCAGGCGCTGGATCTCGGCCTTGCCGGACTGGGCGTCCTCCACCATCCTCGCGATCTGGGCGAGCTGGGTGTCGCTGCCGACGCGGGTGGCCCGCACCAGCAGGCGCCCGCCCGCGTTCACGGTGGCGCCGGTGACGGCGTCGCCCTCGCCCACCTCGACCGGCACGGACTCGCCGGTGAGCATCGAGGCGTCCACCGCGGAGGTGCCGGAGACGACGATGCCGTCGGCGGCGATCTTCTCGCCGGGGCGGACCACGAACTCGTCCCCCACCACGAGCTCGCTCGCCGGGATCAGGGTCTCGACGCCGCCGCGCCGCACCGTCGCGTCCTTCGAGCCGAGGTCCAGCAGTGCGCGCAGCGCCGCGCCCGCCTGGCGCTTGGACCGCTTCTCGAAGTAGCGCCCCAGCAGCAGGAACAGGGTCACTCCGGCGGCGACCTCGAGGTAGATGTTCGCCGAGCCCGGCGAGGCCCCGATCCGCAGCGTGAACTCGTGCGTCATCCCGGGCATGCCGGCCTCGCCCAGGAACAGCGCGTACAGCGACCAGGCGAAGGCGGCGCCGGTGCCCACGGAGATGAGGGTGTCCATGGTCGCCGCGCCGTGGCGCAGGTTGATCAGGGTGGCCCGATGGAAGGGCCAGGCCGCCCAGGTCACCACCGGTGCGGTGAGGGTCAGGCAGAGCCACTGCCAGTGGGTGAACTGCAGGGCCGGGATCATCGAGAGCAGGATGACCGGGACGGTCAGCGCCGCCGCGCCGATCAGCCGCCGGCGCAGGGCTCGCAGCTCGGGATCCTCCTGCTCGGCCCCCTCGGAGGCGCTGTCCGCGGCCGCCGGCGGCGTCGGGAGGGTGGCGGTGTAGCCGGTCTGCTCCACCACGGTCACCAGGTGGTGCGGGTCGTAGCCGGCGGGCACGGAGATGCGCGCCTTCTCGGTGGCGTAGTTGACCGCGGCCGAGACCCCCTCGACCTTGTTGAGCTTGCGCTCGATCCGGTTCGCGCACGAGGCGCAGGTCATCCCGCCGATCTCGAGCTCGATCTCGATGCCCGGCGGCTGCGGGGCGGAGTGGGTGGTCATCGCGGAGCTTCTTCCTCGCCGGTGACGACGATGGTGGACGGGGCGGCAGGGGGGCGACGGTCAGTGGGCGGTGCCGGTGCGGTGCGCCCAGTCGGTCACCCAGTGCGCCGGCACCAGCAGATCGGCCAGCAGGGCGGAGGCCGCGAACAGCGCCACCAGCAGCAGGCCGTAGAGGGCGATCCGGGTTCCGGCCTTCATCAGGCGCGCACCGCGGAGTAGCCGGCCTCGGCGACGGCGGCCAGCACGGCGGCGTCCTGGACCGGCTGCTCGGAGCGGACGCGCAGGGCGCCGCTCTCGTGGCTGACCTCGACGGACCGGACGCCCGGGATCTCGCCGACCTCTTCGCGCACGGACATCTCGCAGTGGCCGCAGGTCATGCCGGACACCTGGTACTCGGTGCTGATCTCGTTCACGGGTGCTCCTTCGAGGGGATGGGGATACCCTGGCGGGGTATCCGTCGATTCTCCTTTATACCCCCAGGGGGTATGCGTCGTCCAGCGCTCCGCCCGGACCGGAAGGGGTGGCCTGCCTCACCTCGGCGTGCTTCGATGGGGTCATGAGCATCGATGCCACCGCCGTGATCCGGCAGGAGTCGGACCGGCTGGCCGCCGCCCTCGCCGCCGCGGACCCGTCGCGACGGGTCCCCACTTGCCCGGACTGGACCGCCGCGGATCTGCTGTGGCACCTCACGGAGGTGCACGAGTTCTGGGCGGGCGTCCTCGCCGCCCGCATCACGACCGCCGACGAGGCGATGGCGCTGGAGGAGGCCGCGGCCCCGCGTCCGGAGGATCCGGCGGCGGTGCCCGGGCGCCGGGCGGACGCGACGGCGTCCCTCCTGGCCGCGCTGGAGGCGCGGGAGGATGACGAGCCGGCCTGGTTCTGGTCCTCCGCGGAGCAGACCGTCGGCATCACCCGCCGCATGCAGATGCACGAGGCCACCCTCCACCGGGTCGACGCCGAGCTCACCGCGGACCTGCCCGTCACCCCGGTCGAGGCGGAGGTCGCCGCGGCAGGGCTCGACCACGTGCTGGACGTGATGTGGCCGGCCGCCTTCGAGTGGATCCCGGACTGGGCGACGACGCGACCGGTCGCGGCGATCGAGATCCGTCCCCGGGGCGGCGCCCACCGGCTGCTGGGCATCAGCCGCTGGTCCGGGACGCGCCCGCGGGATGGGAGGGAGTTCGACGTCCCGGTCGGCCGCCTGCTGCGGAGCCCCGCCGAGGCCCGCGCGCTGCCACGGGCCGCCGTTTCCGGATCGGCGCTCGCACTGGATCTGTGGGCCTGGGGGAGGAGCCCGGCGCTCGACCACCTCGCCGGCGGTGCGGAGCGGGTCGAGATCGAGGGTGATGCGGAGGCCGTCGCCCAGCTCGAGGCGCTGCTCGCCGTCGGCCACAACTGATCCCGGCCGCCGCGCTCAGCGGGGCGTCAGCACCACCGGTGCCTGCGCCCAGCCGCCCACCGGGTCCACCTCGCGCTCGCCGCGGGTCGGCGCCGCGTGCAGATCGGCCGCCCGGAGCACCTCCTGAACCATCACCACCAGCTCCAGGGTGGCCAGCGGGCGACCGGGGCACACATGTCGGCCGATCCCGTACACGAGGTTCGCCGCAGCATGGCCCTCGGGATCCCTCCGCTCCGGATCCCCGAAGCACCGCTCGTCGCGGTTGGCGGAGGTCCAGTGGAGCACCACCCGCTCGCCCGCGCCGATCTCCTGCCCGGCGAGGGTCACCGGGCAGGTGGCCACGCGCCGGTTGGAGACGAAGGGACTGTCGATCCGCAGCAGCTCGTCGACGATCGCGGCCGCCTCGCGGTCCGAACCCGTCCGCAGCCGTTCGGCGAGAGCGGGAGCGCCGGCCACCGCGGACAGAACCACCCCGGCGCACAGGGCGAGCGAGCCGAGATCGCCGCCGGTGACGTTCCGCAGGATCGACACGAGCTCGGCCTCCTGCAGGGGCCGCTCGGTCGAACCGGGCACCGTCGGATCCGGCAGCGGCACCCGCAGCCGCATCAGCTCGGTGGTGAGATCCTCCGGCGCCTGCTCCCCGGCGGCCCAGCGGGGCTCCAGGACGGAGCGGATCAGCGCCTCGAAGCGCTCGGCCACCGCGGCGGTGCGGGCCAGCTCGCCCGAGCGCGAGGCCTCGCGGTTGTCGACCATCCACTGCAGCAGCGCGGGCTCCAGCGCGGTCGGCCAGCCCAGCCAGGCGGTCTGGGCCCGCACCGCGAAGACCGCGCCGAGTGCCGAGACGGCGTCGATCTCCACGCCCGCCGCGCCGGCCCCGCGCAGCAGCTCCTGGACGAGGTCCGCCGCGACGGCGCGGACGGCCGGCTCCAGGGCCTCCATCCGCTCGGCGCTGAAGAGCGGGTCCAGCACCGCCCGGAAGGCGGCGTGCTCCTCGCCGTCCAGTCCGTTGGGGACCTGTCGGAAGCGGGAGACGGCGGAGGAGAAGCGCTCGTGGTCGGAGGCGACGGCGACCACCGCCTCGTGGCCCAGGACCACCCAGGTGCCGTCAGGGGTGCGGGCCAGCGGGCCCGCGGCCCGCTGCGCGTCGGTGGCGGCGCGGGGCTCGAGGCCGGTGGGATCGAAGAGGGCAACGCTCATGACCTCACGGTACTGCGCGCTGCGCACTGCGGGCGGGCGAGCGCCGCGGGGTCAGGCGCCCCTCCAGCAGGTGCACCGCCGCGCCGATCGCGAAGAAGGCCACCAGCACCACCGCGGTGGTGGCCAGCACCTGCGCCCACGAGGAGGCGGTGGGATCCAGGAAGGCGTAGGGATACCAGCCCGTGACCGCGCCGCGCCCCCAGGTCAGCGCGATGAACAGCGCCGGGTAGAGCTGCCACCACAGGATCCGTCGCGCCGGGGCGGCGCGACGGCGGGCCACCAGCAGCCAGTCGAGGAGCGCCGCCAGCGGGGCCAGGCGGTGCTGCACGATCCCGGTCCAGCCGATGTCCCAGCGCAGCAGCTCGTCCAGCGGGGCGATCAGCAGCGCGTAGACGATCCCCGTCATCACCAGGTAGAAGGCGACCGCGCCGCGCACGTCGTCGAACCAGGGCGGCCGCTGCGCGGCCATCACGGCCCCCGCCGGCAGCAGGATCGCGAAGAGGAGGTTCGACTGGGTGGTGAAGTAGGAGAGGTTCTGCGCGAGCAGGCCGTACTGCGCCGCGCCCACCGCGTTCGCCAGCAGCGCCGCCAGGACCACCACCGCCATCAGCAGGCGGGCCCCGACGGCGAGGCGGGTCACGAGCCGCGCGGCCAGGTGTCGGGCACCTCGGCGCCGCCCTCGACGACGTCCTCCGGGGTCTCGGACAGGTCGGTCCACGAGTCCTGCGGGCGGTAGCCCAGCTCGAGGGCGGTGTTGGTCAGCGACCAGCGACGGTTGGGATTGTCGGAGATCGCGTAGTACAGACCGAACCGCACCTCGGCCTCGATCGCGCGCTGCACCACGTGGGTGCAGTCGCGGGGGCTGAGCCACATGGCGTGCAGGACGTCCTCCGCGGCGTCGAGCGGGTCCTCGGAGAACCAGCCGATGCGCAGGCAGATGACGTCCAGGCCGTGCTCGTCGTGGTAGAAGCGGCCCAGGGTCTCGCCGAAGATCTTCGAGACGCCGTAGAGGGAGTCGCCGCGGGGAAGCTGATGGGGGTAGACCGGCCATTCCTCATGACGGTCGTACATGCCCATCGCGTGGTTGGAGGAGGCGAACACCACGCGGCGCACCCCCGCCTCGCGCGATGCCTCGAGCACGTTGCGCAGCCCGATGATGTTGGCGGTGAGGACGGCCTCCCAGCTGGACTCCGGGGAGGCGGCGCCGGCCATGTGCACCACGGTGTCCACGCCGTCCATCAGCGCCAGCACCTCGTCGTACGCATCGAGGTCGGCGAGCTTGAGGTCGGCGCCGGGAGGGGCGTTCTCCGGATGGCGGCCGTGCAGGACGAGGTCGTAGTCCTCGCGCAGGGTCTGCGCCAGGTGGGAGCCGACGCCCCCGGTGGCACCGGTGATCAGGACACGTCGCTTCGTTTCGCTCATGGGCCCATTATGGGTCGGGCCCCCGCGACGGGGGAGGACTACCGGAGATGCTCGGACCGGGCGGTAGCCCCTGCGCTCGGTGCCGGTCGGATCTCGGCGCGCAGCCGCTCCATCCGGGCATCGAGGTCCGCGGCCACCTGGGCGGCGTCGTCGAGCTCGGCGCGCAGGGGGGCGGGCAGGTTCCGGCGGTACTGGTAGGAGAGCTTGTGCTCGGTGCTGGCCCAGAAGTCCATCGCGATGGTCCGCAGCTGCAGCTCGACGGGCACCAGCTCGGTGTGCGAGGAGAGGTAGACCGGCACCTGGAGGATCAGGTGCAGGGAGCGGTAGCCGTTGGGCTTGGGCCGGGCGATGTAGTCCTTGACGGCGAGCACCTCGAGATCCTGCTGGCGGCGGAGCATGTCCGCGATCCAGTACACGTCGGGGACGAAGCTGCAGGTGATCCGGATCCCGGCGATGTCGAGCACGCGCTCCCGGATGGCGGGGATGGTCATCTCCCCGCCGGTGCGCAGCGCCTTGTCCAGCAGGCTCTCGGGGGACTTCAGCCGGGTGCGCACGTGCTCGATCGGGGAGTACTCATGGATCTGCTCGAACTCCTGGCGCAGGATGTTCACCTTCGTCTGCACCTCGTCGATGCCGAACTGGTAGTGCATCCGCAGCGTCGTGAACTGCTCGTACACCTCACGCAGCTGCGCGGCGAGCTCCTGGGGATCGCTGCCGCCCCGCGTCAGCTCCGCCTGGCGCGCCCGCACCAGCTCCTGCAGGCCCAGGGTGGGGGATCCCGGGGGCTCGGCGGCCTCCACGGTGGCCGTCGGGCGCTGGGGGAAGCGGGTGAGTCCATGGTCCTGCCCTTCGACGGTGAGGCGAGCAGGTCAACCATGCCAGATCCGGCTGGGGGTCCGATGAACCCCGCCCTAGCGCTCCTTCGCGCCGCGCAGGGCGCGCCACCAGGCGCCCGTGGTCTCGAGCGCGTTGAAGGTGAACACGTGCGGCGCCGCGAGGGCGAGGGTCGGCTGCTGGTAGGCGGGGGCCAGCTCCGCGAGCAGGGGGTCCGGGGACCAGGAGCCGTGGCCGATCAGCTGGCGCACGCCCGAGGAGCGCTTGGCGAGCAGGCGCAGGGACGGCCCGACGCCCACCCGGGTGCCGATCCGCAGCAGCCGGCCCAGGTCGATCGGTCCGGCGATCCCGGGGCGCACGGGCAGCTCGATGCCGTGCTCGCGCAGCGCTCGCAGCCAGTCCAGCAGGGTGTCGGCGTCGAAGCAGAGCTGGGTGACGAGGTAGGAGGCGTGCTGGGCCTTCTGCTGCAGCAGGTCCATCGCCGCGGCCGGCGTGGCGGCGAAGGGATGGTGCTCGGGGTAGGCGCCCACCCCGAGGCGGAAGTCGTGGCCGCTGCCGCCGATCGCGGTGAGCAGGTCCAGCGCCCCCTCGAAGGGACCGGCGGGCTGCGAGGCGTCCCCGGCGATGACGAAGAGCTCCTTGATCCCGGAGTCGGCGAGCTCGTCCAGCATCTGCTGCAGGGCCGCGGCAGCGGGGATCTGCCGCGCCGCCAGGTGCGGGACGACGCTGAAACCGGCCGCGGCCAGCGCGCACGCGGTCGCCACGGTGGCCTCGAGCCCCTGCCGGGGGGAGGCGGTGACGGTGAGACGGGCCCCGGCCGGGAGATGGGCGCGGGCCTCGTCGAGGACCCCGGCCAGGGGGATCACCTCGAACTGGACCCCGTCGGTCATCGCCTCGGGCCACCGCTGCGACCGGCGCGGGGCCGGTGGCTCGCGGTGGCCGCCCGGGGGCCGGTCGGTGGCGGGCATGTCAGCGCGGATCCGGCTGCCGTCCCGCCGGCCCCGGGACGTCGGGGGAGGCCACCTCGCCCTTGGGCTGCTCCTTGCTCGGGTCGATGAAGGGCTTGGGCACCACCACCGCCTCGACCGGCTCCGTCCCGGAGGGCTCGGCCGCCCCGGGGCGCTCCCCGGTGTCCACGTGCAGCGTGGTGCCGATCTCCGCCAGCTCGGTCGGCACCATCGCCAGAGCGATGTTCTTCTCCAGCCGCGGGGAGCGGCAGGCGGAGGTGACCTCGCCGACGCGCTCGCCCTCGTGCAGCACGGGGAAGACGTCGATCATCGAGCCGTCGTTGTAGGTGCCCAGGTCCGCACCGCCGATCTCCAGGCCCACCAGCGTCCGGCGCGGCCCCTCGGCCTTGATCCGGGCCAGTGCCTGCTTGCCGATGAAGTCGCCCTCCTGCTCCAGGTCGACCATCCAGTCGTAGCCCATGCCGATCTCGAAGGGGTTGGTCTCCACGGTGATGTCGGCGCCGTGGGCGAGCATCCCGCCCTCGATGCGACGGATGTGGCAGGGACCGATCACCTGCAGCCCGTGTGGCCGGCCCGCCTCCCAGACCAGCTCCCAGAGCCGCTCGGCGTTCCGGGAGGCGTCATGGACGTAGATCTCGTACCCGATCTCCCCGGTGTACCCGGTGCGGGACACCGTCACGTCGATCCCGTCGACCTGGAAGTCGTGCAGGTAGTAGTAGCGGATGTCCGCGACGCCGTCACCGAGCAGGTCCCGCAGGACCGCGAAGGACTTCGGGCCCTGCACCTGGACCGGGGCCACGTCGATCTCGGCGATGTGCACGTCCATCCCGGCGTGGGTGGCGACCCCGCGGGCCCACAGCAGGATGTCGCTGTCGGCGAGGGAGAGCCAGAAGCGGTTCTCCTCGAGCCGCAGCAGCACCGGGTCGTTGAGGATGCCGCCGTGCTGGTCGGTGAGGAAGACGTACTTGCACTGGCCGATGCGGCACTTCGAGAGGTCGCGGGTGATCAGCAGGTTCGTGAAGTCGAAGGCGTCGGGGCCGGAGATCTCGACCTGCCGTTCGACGCCGACGTCCCACAGCGTCGCCCCCTCCAGCAGCGCCCAGTACTCGGCGACGGGATCGCCGTAGTGGCGCGGGTGGTACGTGTGGTTGTAGACGCTGTACATCGCCACCCCGTGGCGCCGTGAGGCGTAGAAGAACGGGGACTTGCGGATCCGCGGATACAGCAGCACGCGGGGATCGTGGTTGACGCTCATCATGGCCTCCCGGGACGTGTCCGTCCCCCACTGTGACACCCGCATGCGCGATGCGCAATGATGTGCGCATGGCGCAACGCCCACCGCAACGCCCGCCGCGACGCGCCGCCGCCGCCGACGAAGGAGCAGACGTGCCCGCAGCAGGGACCGGACTGGGAACCGTGCAGTCCGTCGAGCGCGCCCTGGAGGTGCTCGAGATCCTGGCCCGCGAGGGCAGCGCCGGGGTCGGGGCGATCGCCCGCGAGCTGGGGATCCATCCCTCCACCGCATCCCGGCTGGTCGGCGCCCTGATGACGCACGAGCTGGTGGAGCGGCCCGCGGCGGGCGGGCCGGTGCGGCTCGGCGTCGGCGTGCTCCGGCTGGCGGCGGCCACCCGCTCCCGGCTCGACGTCGTCGCGGTGGCGGGACCGGTGTGCGAGGCGCTCGCCGAGGAGCTGGGGGAGACGGTCAACGTCGCCGTGTACCGCTCGGGCAGTGCGGTGAACCTGTACCAGGCGCAGGGGAGGCGCACGGTGGCGATGCACAACTGGGCGGGCAGCCGGACGGTCCTGCACGCCACCTCGAGCGGGAAGATGCTGCTGGCCCATCTTCCCCGCGCCGAGAGCGAGGCGCTGCTGTCCGGGCCGCTGGAGGCCTTCACCGCGCGCACCCTCACCGCGCCCGATGCCCTGCGCGCGGAGCTGCGCACGATCCGGGAGCAGGGCTGGGCGCGTTCGATCGAGGAGTTCGAGGAGGGGCTGAACGCCGTCGCTGCGCCGCTGTACGGACCGGAGGGCACGGTGGTGGCGGCGCTGTCCGTCGCGGGACCCGCCTATCGGCTGGCACCGGAGCACCTCCCCGCGACGGCCCGGTCCCTGCAGCGGGCCGCGGGCGAGATCTCCCGTCGGCTCGGGCATCGGGCCCGCAGCGTCGACTGAGCCGGAGGCGCGGCCCGGGTCCGGGTGCGGCCCTCAGTCGCGCATCCGGGCGTCCTCGGGATCGAAGGGCGGGGTGCGGCCGACGGTCAGCACCGTCACCGGGAGCCGCCGCCCCAGGTACTCGACCTGCAGGGCGGTGCCGACGGCGGCGAGCTCCACCGGGAGGTAGGCCATCAGCAGGTAGCGGCCGAGCGAGGGCGCCGGTCCGGCGGAGGTGACGTACGAGCGCCGGCCGCGGGCATCGACCAGGGGATGCCCCTCGGGGCCGAGCACCGGCTCGCCGCCGGTCGGGCAGTGCGGCGCCGCACCCTCCGCGCCGTGGGCCATCGCGAGCGTGCACAGCAGCGCCGCCGGCCCCTGCTCCCGCGCCTCGAGATAGGCGTCCTTGCCCACGAAGTCCGCGCGCTTGACCCGGGGCAGTGCCAGGTCGGCCTCGACGGGATCGTGCTCGGCGGTGAGCTCGGCCCCCATCAGCCGGTACCCCTTCTCGAGCCTCCCGGTGGTGCCGTACACGCCGATCCCGGCGGCGATCACGCCGTGGGCCCGCCCCGCCTCCCACAGCAGGTCCCACAGGCGCAGGCCATGCTCGGTGGGGACGTGGACCTCCCAGCCCAGCTCCCCGACGTAGGAGATCCGCAGCATCGAGACCGGGATCGAGCCGAGCACCGCCTCCTGCGCGGTGCCGAAGCCGAAGGCGGTCTCGGACAGGTCGTGGTCGGTGACCGCCGCCAGCAGGTCCCGGGTACGCGGCCCCCACACCCCCAGCGTGCTGAGCCCCGAGGTGGCGTCCACCAGCTGCACGGAGCCGTCGGCCGGCAGCAGCCGGCGCAGCCAGTGCAGGTCCCGGGCGCCCTCGGCGCCGCCGGTGATCACCCGGAAGTCCTCCGCCCCGCGCCGCACGATGGTCAGGTCCGAGCGGAAGGTGCCGGCGGAGGTCAGCAGCGGGGTGTAGACCACGCGCCCGAGCGGCACGTCGATCCTGGCCATCGCCAGGTGCTCGAGGAACCCGAGCGCCCCGGGGCCGCGCACGTCGAGGATCGCGAAGGCGCCGAGGTCGATCATCGCCACCCGCTCCCGCATCGCCAGGTGCTCCGCCTCGATGATCGGCGACCACCAGCGCGCATCCCAGTCGTGCTCCCGCGGCGGGATGCGCTCGGCATGCTCCGCGACCAGGCCGGCGTTGCCGGCGTACCACTGGGGACGCTCCCAGCCCGCGGTCTCGAAGAACTCCGCGCCGAGCGCCTCCGTGCGCGGGTGGAAGGGGCTGGTGCGGGAGGGGCGGTCGCTGAGCCACTGCTCGCGCGGATGGCTGATGCCGTAGATCTTCGGGAAGCCCTCCGCGGCGCGCGCCCGCAGGTGCGCCTCGGTGCGGGCGCCGGGGTGGAAGCGGGCGATGTCCGCGCCATGGGGGTCGATCTCGCTGACCCCGTCGGTCATCAGCTCGGCGAGCATGCGCCCCACCCCCGCGGCCTCCTTGATCCAGACCGCCGCGGCGCACCAGAGCCCCCGCACCTCGGGTGTCTCGCCGACCAGCGCGCCGCCGTCGGGCGTCAGCGAGAGCAGTCCGTTGATCGCCCTCCGGCGCGGCGGCTCGGGATCGGTCAGCAGCGCCGGGAACATCTGGCGGGCGTGCTCCATCTGCCGCGCGAAGTCCTGCTCGGTGAAGGGGAAGGAGGTGGGGGAGGCCTGCCCGGGCGCCCCGTGCGGCGGGATCTCCTGGGGACGGTGCAGCAGCGGGTGGTGGGCGTAGGAGCCGATCTCCAGGTCGGGTCCCCGCTGCCGCTCGTACATCAGGCAGTCCATGTCCCGCAGCAGCGGGAAGCTGATCCAGTCCTCGGTGGCCTCGAGCTGCGGGATGGGGCCGACGTCGATCATCTGGTGCACCGCCGGGGTGAGCGGGAGGACGGCCCCGGCCAGGGCCGCCACCCGCGGGCTCCAGACCCCGCAGGCGATCACGACGTGCTCGGTCTCGATCTCCCCGCGGTCGGTGAGCACGCGGGAGATCCTCCCGCCGGTCACCTCGAACCCGGTCACCTCGGTGCCCGGATGGACGGTGAGGGCGCCGAGCCGTTCGGCGTGCTCGCGGAAGAGCGCCCCCGCCGCGAGCGGATCGACGATCGCCGCGGTCGGGGTGTGGAAGCCGCCGCGCAGCAGGCTCGCGTCGCACCAGGGCACCAGCTCCTGGATCTCGGCGGGGCCGAGCAGGTGCGCCTCGACGCCCCAGGACCTGGCCGAGCTCATCCGCCGGGTGAGCTCCTGCATCCGCTCGGAGCTGCGGGCGGCCTCGATCCCTCCGCAGGTGGTGACCACCCCGAGCTGCTGGTACTGGCGCAGCGAGTCCACCGTGAGGTCGGTGACCTCCTTGGAGTGGTCGACGGGGAACACGAAGTTCGAGGCGTGCCCGGTCGATCCGCCGGGGTCCGGCAGGGGGCCCTGGTCGAGCTGGACGATGCCGCGCCAGCCGAGCTCGGCGAGGTGGCGGACGGCGGCGTTGCCCACCACACCGGCCCCGATGACGACGATGTCCGCGCGCTCCGGCAGCTGTGCCATGGTGTCCTCCCGAACGACCCGTGGCCCACCGACGCTATCCCAGGGCGGGCAGGTGACGCGATGGTCACCGCAGCGCGGCCTTCCCCCGGGAATGACGAAAGCCCCTGCGAACAGGGGCTTTCCTCGGGGTGATCGACGGGATTTGAACCCGCGACCGCCTGGACCACAACCAGGAGCTCTACCAACTGAGCTACGACCACCATGTGCGAACCGCAGGCCCGCAACGAGAGACCAGCATACCGTCTCCCGGCAGGGATCTCGCCCCCGGCCGGCCTGCAGGAGTGTGAGACGCATTGCACCGGGCGGCCGGCAGGGGCCAGGATGGCGCCATGATCGTCGCCTTCTCCGTCCAGCCCTCCGGTGAGCCCTCCGACCCCGCCCTCGCCCGCGACCTCGGTGAGGGAGCGGACAGTGCGAGCGTGCACAACGCGGTCGCCGCCGCGGTGCGCGTCGTGCGCGAATCGGGACTGCCCACCCGCACCTCCTCGATGTTCACCGAGATCGAGGGGGAGTGGGAGGAGGTGATGGAGGTGGTGCGCCGCGCCACCGCCGAGGCGGGCCGCTACGGCTCCCGCGTCTCCCTGGTGCTCAAGGCCGACATCCGGCCCGGTCGCAGCAGCGAGCTCGACGGCAAGGTCGAGCGCCTGCAGCAGGCCCTCGACCGCCTCGAACGGCGCTGAGACGGCGTCCCGGGGGCATGCCCCGGGACCCGCCGCGCCTCAGAGGGTCGAATCCAGCAGCCCGTCGCGCAGCGCGGCGGCCAGGGTCGGGGTGACCGGCAGGCGGGGGATCAGCGTCGCCTGCAGGGCGTGGTAGATGTCCGGCTTGCCGGGCCAGGTCACGCCCTGCGGCTCGTTCTCCGCATCGAGCTCGTGGAACCAGGAGCCGCTGCCGGCGTCCAGCAGGTAGGTGGAGATGTACTCCCACCACTGCTCGTACCGCTGGGCCCAGATGCGGTCCCCGGTCACCTGGTGCATCACCGCGGCGGCGCCGACGGCCTCGGCCGCGACCCAGTGCATGCGCTCCCGCGCGACCGGGGAGCCGTCCCAGTCCACGGTGTACACCCAGCCGGGGGCGCCGTCGGCGCCGAAGGCGGCGGCGGACTTCTCCATCAGGGCGGTGGCGGCCTCGAGCATCCACTCCGGGGCCTGGCCGTCGGCCGCGATGAGCGCGGCGCGCGCGTGGAGCACCAGGCGGGACCATTCGATCCAGTGGCCGATCGTCGCGCCGTAGGGGCGGAACGGGTGGTTCGGCTCCTCGCGGTTGTAGTCCAGCTGGGGGTTCCACTCGACGTCGAAGTGCTCGGGCAGCGCCCAGTCGTTGGCGCGGGCGAACTCGTCGATCGCGCGGGTGGCGATGGCGACGGCGCGGTCGAGCCAGCGGCGCTCCCCGGTGACGTCAGCCGCGGCGAGCAGCGCCTCGACGGTGTGCATGTTGGCGTTGATCCCGCGGTAGTCCTCGCAGGCGGCGAAGGCGCGGTCGAAGGTGTCCACGCTCATCCCGGAGGCCTCGTCGAAGAACTTCTCATCGAGCACGGCGAGCGCGTCGTCGAGCAGCTCCCGGGCGCCGCGCCGACCGGCGGCGACGCCCGAGGCGGCCGCGAGCACCACGAAGGCGTGCGCGTAGGCCTGCTTGGAGTCGTCCACGACCTTGCCGCCCGCGACCGCGGCGAACCAGCCGCCGTGCTCCTGGTCGCGGAAGACCCCGCGCAGCGAGGTCAGGCCGTGGTCGGCGAAGCGCCCGAAGTCGGGACGGCCCAGGAGGTGGCCGAGCGCGAAGCAGTGCGTCATCCGGGCGGTGATCCACAGCTCGGCGGGCCGGGAGAGATCCGGGGCGCCGTCCTCGTCGAGCCAGGCGAAGCCGCCGTCCTCGCGGACCGCTTCGGAGGCGAACACCAGCAGCTCGTCGCCCTCGCCCTCCAGCCAGGTGCGGTGCGAGGCCCGGTCGAGCCAGGGCAGGTGCTGAGCGGGTGCGGCCGGGGCAGGGGACACGGGGCTCTCCTGGGTCAGTTGAACGGCGCGGGCGGCCTCCTGGGCCTGCGCGGTGGTGGGGCCGGGCTCCGCTGCCAGCAGCACCTGGCGGTAGTACCTGAGCTCCTGGATCGACTCGCGGATGTCGGCGAGGGCCCGGTGGCCGCCGTGCTTGGCGGGGACGTTGTAGTAGACCCGCGGGAACCAGCGCTTGGCGAGCTCCTTGAGGCTGGAGACGTCGATGGTGCGGTAGGACAGCCACTGCGCGAACTCCGGGACGTCACGGTCCAGGAACACGCGATCGGTGCCCACGCTGTTGCCCGCCAGTGGAGCCTTGCCCGGCTCGGGGCAGTGCTGGCGCACATAGTCCAGGCACAGCGCCTGCGCCTCCTCCAGCGTCATGCCGGCGTCGAGCTCGTCGAGCAGTCCCGAGACGGTGTGCATGTTCCGCACGAAGGGGTCCATGCGCTCGACGGACTCGGCGGGCGGCTTGATGACGACGTCGACGCCGTCGCCGAGGATGTTCAGATCGGCGTCGGTCACGAGGACGGCGATCTCGACGAGCGCGTCGCGCTGCTTGTCGAGGCCGGTCATCTCGCAGTCGACCCAGATGATCCGGTCATTGATGGCACGAGTAGCACTGGAGGTCACCGGAGAACACTATCGCGGGTGCGGAAGTCGCGAGGTCAGCGCGGGGAGCCGGCGTCGTGGCGCCCCACGGGCTCGCCCACCGGACGGTTACCCTGCAGTCCCGCAGCTCCTGGAGGAGCTGCGGGGAGCCCGCCGAAGGAGCCCGCCGTGAACCTGTACGTCCGCCTGCTGCTGCTCATGGCCACGGTGCGCTTCCGCCGCCGGCTCGGCCTCTGGGACACCTCGCACGTGACCTTCCGCGTGTATCCCACGGATCTCGACGTGCAGCGGCACATGAACAACGGCCGCTACCTCACCCTGATGGACCTCGGGCGGATGGACCTGATGCTGCGCTCCGGGTTCTGGCGGCGCCTCACCGGCCAGGGCTGGTACCCGGTGGTCGCCGGGCAGACCATCACCTACCGCCGGTCGCTGCAGCTGGGGGAGCGGTTCGACCTCGCCTCCCGCGTGATGGGGCACGACGACCGCTGGATCTACCTCGAGCAGGTCTTCCGCCGCGACGGGGAGGTGGTGGCCGACGCGATCGTGCGCGCCCGCTTCCTGCGGCGGACCGGCGGATCGGTGCCGATGGACGAGGTGCTGGCGCTGGCGTCCCCGGTGCCGAAGCATCTCGAGGTGCCGACGTGGGTCACGCAGTGGAACGAGGGCTCCTCGCGGCGCGGTCGCGCGCTCTGATCCCCGCCCGGCGCCGGATCTCCTCGACCGCGCTGAGCGCCAGCAGGATCACCACCACCGTGAGCAGGATCCACTGCTCGAAGACCACGGCCAGCACGCCCGCGATCAGCAGCGCCGACAGGTACACGGCGCTGATCACGCGCACCGAGACGCCCAGCAGGCCGGCCCCGAAGCGTCCGCGCAGCAGGCGCAGGAGCAGCAGCAGGACGATGCCGACGATCGTGAGGAGCTTCAGCATCATGCGGGGACTCCTCAGGAGGTGGCGGACGCGCGGTGCCCCCAGCAGGACTCGAACCTGCAACCTACGGATTAGAAGGCCGTTGCTCTATCCATTGAGCTATGGAGGCGCAGCCGCGACCGGTGCCCGAGCGCCGGTCGCGACCGTACGAGTCTACCGATCCGCCGCGGCCGATGTGCTGCGGGGGCGATGTGCCGGCCCCGGGTCGCACCGTCCGGGGGCCACCGCCCGGTGCGGGAACTTGGTCCTCCCTCCGGGCCGCTCCGCGCTCCTACTGTGGTCGGTACCACGACGTCCACGGAAGGACGAGATGATGTCCGCTCTGTTCGAGCAGTTCCGGCTCCATGATCTGACCCTGCCCAACCGCATCGTGATGGGTCCGATGACCCGGGCGAAGGCGACGCCCGAGGGGGTCCCGACCCCGATGATGGCGACGCACTACGCGCAGCGCGCGAGCGCCGGCCTGATCATCTCCGAGGGCACCTGGCCCGAGCGGCGCGGCCAGGGCTACTTCGACATCCCCGGCATCGAGACCCAGGAGCAGCAGGACGCCTGGGCGCAGGTCACCGAGGCGGTCCACACCGCGGGCGGGCGCATCTTCCTGCAGATGGAGCACACCGGGCGGGTGGGCCATGAGGTGAACAACGGCGGCACCACCCTGTGCGCCCCCAGCGACGTCCCGGCCGACTTCCAGATCTTCACCCGGGACCAGGGCGCGGTCCAGATGACCACCGCCCTCCACGTGCTCAGCACCGACGAGGTCTGGGACGTCATCGACGCCTACGGCAAGGCGGCGCAGCGCGCCAAGGCCGCCGGTTTCGACGGCATCGAGCTGCACGGCGCCTCCGGATACCTGCCCCACCAGTTCCTCTCCGACACCTCGAACCTCCGTGACGACGAGTTCGGCGGCAGCCCCGCCAGGCGCACCACCTTCATGATCGAAGTCCTGAAGCGCATGATCGACGCCTGGGGCGACTCCCGCCGGATCGGGGTGAAGATCTCCCCCGGCATCCTCTACAACGGCAACGTCGAGCACGAGGTGGAGGAGACCTACTCGGTGCTCATCGACCAGCTCAATGAGCTGGACCTCGCCTACGTCGCCTTCCAGACCCCCGAGTCGCTGCGCTCGTTCAGCGGGGCGGAGACCGACGACATCCCGGACGGGGAGATCTGGCACCGCTTCCCCTACGAGTTCATCCGCGAGCGCTACCACGGCACGGTCATCGCCTCCGGCGACCTGACCAAGGAGTACGCGCAGAAGGCGCTCGAGGCGGGCAAGGCCGACCTGTTCGTCTTCGGCCGGGCCTACATGTCCAACCCGGACCTCGTCGAACGGATGCAGAACGACTGGCCGCTGACCCCGGTGGACATGCGACGCGGCTACGGCGGCGGCGAGGAGGGGTACAACGACTACCCGACCTGGCAGCAGCAGAGCGCCGAGCCGCAGGGCGCACCCGTCGGCTGACGGCTGACGGCGCATGGCGGACGGCGGCGGACGGGCCTATCGACCCGTCCGCCGTCGCGCGGGGCGCGCCGGGGCCGGGGGCGCACCCGGTCCGGCCTGGCAGCGGGGACAGAACCACAGCACCCGCGGCTCGGTGCCCTCGAGCCGGGGCTCGGCGAGCTCGCCGCGCTCGATCCGGGTCCGGCAGCGCCGGCACTGCCGGCCGCCGCGGCCGTAGACCCAGAGGTCGCCGTCCCGTCCCAGCATGCCGCCGGTGGTGACGCGGACGGTGCGGTCGGCGTTCAGGGCCAGCAGGCGGTGGGCGAGGTCGACCATCTCGCCGAGATCGCCCGCGGCGGCGGTCGGCGCGGCCGGGTGGATCCGCCGCAGGAAGCACAGCTCGCTGCGGTAGATGTTCCCGATCCCCGCGAGCACCTGCTGGTCCAGCAGGGCCAGCCCGATCGGGCGCTGCGGCTCCGCCGCGAGGTTCGCGACCGCCTGCGCGCGCAGGTCCTCGCCCCAGGCCGGGTCCAGCAGGTCGGGTCCGAGATGGCCGACCAGCTCTCCCTCGTCGGCCGTGCGCAGCAGGCGCACCTGCTTCACGTCGTAGGCGATGGCCCGCACCTCGCGGCCGTCCTCATGGCGCGCATCGAGCAGCACCCGGATCGTGTCCGTCGGGCGCGGTCCTGCGCTCGTGTCGCTCGAGCGCAGCGCCCGGCCGTCGACGTGCCAGATCCCGTCCATCTTCAGATGTGTGTGCAGCGTCAGCGGTGGGACGCCCGGGGTGGGCGGCTCGAGCCGCATGAGCAGGTGCTTGCCCCGGGGCCGCACCTCCCGCACCCTCCAGCCGACCAGATCCGCGGTCGCGGCGCGCGGCACCCGCACGTCGCAGCGGATGATCCGCGCCCCGGCGAGGGCCTCGTGCAGCACCCGGCACTGCCGGGCGACGGTGTCCCCCTCGGGCATCAGCGGCCTCCTGCGCGCAGGCGGATCGACTTCGGGGAGCGGTAGCAGCCGGCCGCCCCCAGCGCCGCGCCGACGGCCGCGACCGCGGGGCTGTCGATGCCGTGGCCGTTGATCCGTTCGATCCGCAGCTGCGGGAGGCGGGAGTCCTCGGCGATCGCGCGCACCAGCTGCTCGGCGGCCAGGCTCGTCGAGGCCTCGTCGGCCCACCACAGCAGGTGCTTGGCGCCCCGGTCGACGACGGCCAGCACGTGCCCGTCGGCCAGCAGCACGAGCGCTCCGGCGCGGCGGGCGGGGCGGGCCTGGACCCCCTCGGGCGGGGCGATCGGCAGCGGCGGCCAGGGCAGCGCGGCGCCGTAGGGGTTGCCCGGATCGGTCGCCGCGAGCGCCACGGTCGCGGCCTCGGCGGGGATCACGGCGGCCGTCTCGTCGGGGCCGCGCTCGGCCTCCGCCTCCCGGTCGCGGTCCCGCAGGCGGTCGACCGCCTCGACGGGGGCGAACTGCGAGGCCCCCAGGCCGTCGACGAAGTATCCGCGCCGGCAGCTGCCGTTCTCCTCCAGCACCGACAGCACGCGGTACACCGCGGCGAAGCTGCCGGGGATGTCCTCGACGTCCATGGCCCCGCGGGTGACGACGCCGTGCCGGTCCAGCAGGAGGGTGGCCAGCGCCGCGGCGCGCGCCGACGGATCCACCGCCTCGACCCGCACCGCCGACCATCGTCCGGCGGTCAGGGGACCGCCGGCGAGATCCTCGACGGAGGCGGCCCCCTGGCGCATCATCGCCGCCGACAGCCGGGCGGCGCCGCGCCGGGTGACCGGACGCGAGCGGCCGCCCGCACGGGTGGGACGGGCGGTGCCGCGGCCGTAGGTGCGCAGCGCCTCGAAGGAGTCGTTGGTGATCAGGCCCTGGAAGGCGAGGTCCCACAGGGCCTCGCGCAGGGCGGGCGGGGTGACCGCCTCGCCGCTGTCCGCCAGGGCCGAGAGCACCTCGCCGTGGCGCAGCGCCCCGGGAGTCCCGCGCAGCAGGGCGAGGATCCGGGCGGGCAGCGAGCCCTCCGCCAGCGCTGCCGCGGCGTCCTCGAGCGCTCCGGCATCGAGTCCGAGCGGCAGGGCGCCGGCGAGGTGGAGCCGGATCCAGCCGTCGTCGCTGCCCAGCCGGCCGTGCCCCGTCCACACCAGCGCGCCGGCGGCGAAGGCCGCATCCAGCAGGGCCGGGGTCATGTCCGGCAGGCGGGCCGGCAGCACCTGGGTCTCCCAGGCCGACAGCGGCAGCGACACCCCGGCCAGCTGGTCGACCACCGAGAGCAGGCCGTCCTGGCCGCGCCAGGTGGCGCGCTCGCGTCGGCCATCGGCGCGGCGCGGCGTCAGGTGCTGCCACTGCCCGAGGAACCGGGCGTAGACGGGGCCCGGGACCGGTGCGATCTCGCGACGGGAGGCGGCCAGGCTCGCGCGGCGGATGCGGCGCAGCACGTCCGCGTCCACCCATTCCTCGCCCTCGCGGCCGGGGGTGAACTCGCCCTGCTGGAGCACCCGTTCAGCGGTGAGCCGTTCGAGGGCCCCGCGCACCACGCCGGGGGCGAGGCCGAAGGCCTCCACCGGGGCGGCGGCGGGGAACGGTCCCCTGCCCCGCGCCCAGCGGGAGAGCAGCTGCTCGACCGCGTCGTGCACCGCGGCGAGGTGGGCCGCGGGCACGCCCGGAGGGAGCACCGTGCCGAGCGCATCGCGCAGCAGCCCGGCGTCCTCGACGGCGGCGAGGTGCTCCCGCCCGGCGAGGCGCACCGGCAGCACCCGCCGCGCCTCGACGAGGCCGGCGAGCTCGGCGTCGAGGTCGAGCCCCTCGGCGGCCCGGGAGGCGAGCTCGTCCCGGCTCAGCGGGCCCAGTCGGCGCAGCGCGTCGGCGATCTGTTCCGCGCCCCGCAGGGCGCGCTCGGCGGTCAGGCCCTGCAGGCGGGTCTCGACCTCCGCGATGACGTCGGCGTCCAGCAGCTCCCGCAGGCTGACGGAGCCCAGCAGCTCCGCCAGCAGCGACTGGTCCAGCGCGAGCGCGGCGGTGCGGCGCTCCGCGAGCGGGGCGTCGGTGTCGTAGAGGAACTGCGCGAGGTAGCCGAACAGGAGCGAGCGCGCGAAGGGCGAGGGGGAGGGCGTCTCCACCTCCCGCACCTCGAGCCGGCGCCGGCCGATCTGCGTCATCAGGTCGATCAGGGCGGGCAGGTCGTAGACGTCCTGCAGGCACTCGCGGGCCGCCTCCAGCATTATCGGGAAGTCGGGGTAGGGCCGCGCCACGTCGAGCAGGTGCGAGGAGCGCTGTCGCTGCTGCCACAGCGGGGCGCGCTGGCCCGGATCGCGGCGGGGCAGCAGCAGGGCCCGCGCCGCGCATTCGCGGAAGCGGGAGGCGAACAGGGCCGAGGAGCCGACCAGCCGCCGCACCTCCTCCTCGATCTCCTCCGGGGTGAAGACGAACAGGTCCGCGCCGGGGGGCTGCTCACCATGGGGGATCCGCAGCACGATGCCGTCGTCGGCCGCCATCACCTGCCCGTCCAGCCCGTACCGCTCCTCGACGCGGGCCCCGACGGCCAGCGCCCAGGGTCCGGTGATGCGCTGCCCGTAGGCGCAGTGCAGCACCACCCTCCAATCGCCGAGCTCATCGAGGAACCGCTCGACCACCAGCTGCTGCGGTCCGGGCACCGTGCCGGTGACCTGCTGCTGCTCGGCGAGGTAGTCCATCAGCACGGTGCGGGCGTTCGCGTCGAGCCCGAGCGCGGCCAGTCGCGCCTCGGCCTCGGTGCGCTCGAGCGCCGCCAGCTCGGCCTGCGCGGCGGCCAGCGCGCGGCCCAGGCTCGCCGGTCGCCCCTCCCCGTCGCCGTGCCAGAAGGGCACCCGGCCGGTGAGGCCGAAGGCGGGGGAGACCGTGACCCGGGAGGCGGTGATCTCCTCGATCCGCCAGCTGCTAGTGCCGAGGGTGATCACGTCCCCGCGGCGGGACTCGTAGACCATCTCCTCGTCGAGCTCGCCGACCCGTCGCTGCTGCGCATCGTCGTCGCCGGCGACCAGATGCACGGGGTACAGCCCGCGGTCGGGGATGGTGCCGCCGCTGGTGACCGCGAGGCGCTGCGCCCCCGGGCGGCCGGACAGCGTCCCGGTCTCGTGGTCGTGCACGAGCCGCGGTCGCAGCTCGGAGAACGCGGTGGAGGGGTAGCGGCCCGCGAGCAGGTCGATGGTCTGGTCGAAGGCAGCGCGGGGCAGCGCCCGGTACGGGTACGCGCTGCGGACCAGATCGAACCAGTCCTCGACCTGCAGATCGTCCATCGCGGCCGCGGAGACGGTGTGCTGGGCCAGGACGTCCAGCGCATTGCGGGGCACCGAGAGGGGTTCGATCCGCCCCGCCCGCGCCTCCTGCACGGCCACCGCGGAGCGCAGCACGTCCGCGGCGTGGAGGGGGTGCAGGGAACCGGTGGAGACGGCGCCGACGTCGTGCCCGGCCCGTCCCACCCGCTGGAGCAGGCTCGAGACCGACATCGGGGCGGCGACCTGCAGCACCAGGTCCACCGCCCCCATGTCGATCCCCAGCTCCAGTGAGGAGGTCGCGACCACGCAGCGCAGGGAGCCCGTCTTCAGCCGGTCCTCGATCTGGGCCCGCACCTCCTTGGACATCGAGCCGTGATGGGCGCGGGCGATGTCCTCGACCTCCGCCTCCTCCGCCTCGGCTCCCTCGGCTCCCTCGGCGCGCCCCGCGCCGAGCCGCCGGGCGTGCAGGCGGTTGAGCTTCCCGCTGAGGCGCTCGGCCTGGCTGCGGGAGTTCGTGAAGACGATCGTCGAGCGGTGCGCGAGCACCTGGTCCAGCACGGCCCGCTCGACATGCGGCCAGATCGTGCCGGAGACGTCCTCGTCGTCGGCAGCGTCCGCCGGCGGCTCGATCGCCTGCAGGTCCGGCACCGGGACCGTCACCGTGAGGTCCCAGCGCTTGGTCGACTCCGGCCGCACCACGCTGATCCGCCGAGGGCGACCGGACCCGGTGAGGAACGCGGCGACCTCCTCGACCGGTTCGACCGTCGCCGAGAGCCCGATCCGCTGCGCCGGCGCCTCGAGCATCGCGTCGAGCCGGGCCAGGGACAGCGCCAGGTGCACGCCGCGCTTGGTGCCGGCGACGGCATGCACCTCGTCGAGGATCACCGTGTCGACCCCTCGCAGCGTCTCCCGCACCTGCGAGGTGAGCATGAGGAACAGCGACTCGGGGGTGGTGATGAGGATGTCGGGCGGATGGGTGGCGAGCCGGCGCCGGTCGGCGGGCGGGGTGTCGCCGGTGCGGACGCCCACGCTGATCGCGGCGGGGGAGAGACCGAGGCGCTCGGCGGCTCGGGCGGTCCCCACCAGGGGTGAGGTCAGGTTGCGCTCGATGTCGACGCCGAGCGCCTTGAGGGGCGAGATGTACAGGACGGTGGTGGTGCGGGCAGCGGGCTCCGGGGCCGGCGCGGTCCTCGCGCCGAGCCGGTCGATCGCGGTGAGGAAGGCGGCGAGGGTCTTGCCCGATCCCGTCGGCGCGACCACCAGCGTGTCGTCGCCCCGCTCGATCGCCTCCCAGGCCCCGACCTGCGCGGCCGTGGGGGCGTCGAACGACTCGGTGAACCATGCCGTGGTGGCAGGGGAGAAGGACGACGGGAGGTCTCGGCGGGGCGCGGCCATCGCACCATTGTGGACCGCGGCGCCGACAACTCCGCGCCCGCGGAGCGCCCGGGCGGGCGGCCGGGTCGAGTCACCGGACATCTCCCGGACAGCGTGGCAGGATGGACGGCACGGCGGGCCCGACATGGCTGGTCCCGCGCACCACACGACGAAGGGATGATCCACATGGCGGACTACACGCTTCCTGATCTCGACTACGACTACGGCGCGCTGGATCCCTCGATCTCGGGGCGGATCATGGAGCTGCACCACTCCAAGCACCACGCGACCTATGTCAAGGGCGCGAACACGGCGCTGGAGAAGCTGGCCGCGGCCAGGGAGTCCGGGGACTTCGGCTCGGTGAACCAGTTCTCCAAGGATCTGCAGTTCAACCTCGGTGGGCACACGAACCACTCGATCTTCTGGAAGAACCTCTCGCCGGAGGGCGGCGACAAGCCCACCGGTGAGCTGGCCCAGGCGCTCGAGGAGTACTTCGGGGGCTTCGATGCGTTCCGGGCGCACTTCACCGCGGCGGCGCTGGGGATCCAGGGCTCGGGCTGGGCCGTGCTGGCGTACGAGCCGCTCGGCGGGAAGCTGGTGATCGAGCAGTTCTACGATCAGCAGAACGGGGTGCCGGTCGCGACGATCCCGCTGTTCCAGCTGGACATGTGGGAGCACGCCTTCTACCTGGACTACCAGAACGTCAAGGCCGACTACGTCAAGGCCATCTGGAACATCGTGAACTGGGACGATGTCCAGCAGCGGTTCGCCAACGCGCGCACCCGCGGTGCGGGCCTGGTGTGATCCCGCAGCTCTGACGCACTCCGGGCCCCTGCGCGGGGCATGGTGCATGGACGCGGCGGCCGGTCCCCTGACGGGGGCCGGCCGCTGCGCCGTCCCCGGGCCGCGACGGTTCCTCCCCAATGCCCGCTCGTCCACAGGATCGGCCGCGACCTGGCTGGGCGCGCGGCGGTCCCCATCGACGCACCCTGCAGGTCATCGAGCAGGGTAGCCAACGCCGGGAACGCACCGGCACCCCCAGGAAGGACTCATCCGCAGTACGAGTTGACGAAGCATCACCACGATCATGGGCAACGCCACCGCGGACCCCAGCGAGCGCACGCACGACGGCACGGTCTCCGCCCTGGTGCGGATCGCCGTCACCGGGCGCTACTACGACGCGTCCAAGAGCGACTTCACCGATCGCAAGACCGAGTTCATCACGGTCTTCGCCCGCCGCCAGCTCGCCCGGAACCTGCTCGCCTCGGTGAAGAAGGGACAGCCGCTCATCGTCACCGGCCGGCTGAGCAGCTCGGAGTGGACCGACCAGGACGACACGCCCCGCCACTCGCTGAACCTGCAGGCCGAGGCCATCGGCCACGACCTCACCTACGGCACCGCTTCCTTCACCAAGCCGCTGCGGCTCGGCGACCAGCCCGATGTCGATCACGACACCGGCGAGATCCGCAGCGTCGACGCCGGCGGGAGCAACCCGGCCCGGAGCGACGACGAGGAGGCGGAGGAGTCCCTGGAGCCGGCCTTCTGAGCTCGCTCAGTCGGTGGTGCCCAGGGTCTGGAGCAGCGCCGCGGAGATGTCCGGCAGCAGAGCGGCGCCGAGGACGTAGCCGTCCTCGTCGCCGCGCACTGCGGAGAAGGTGGTGCCGTCGCTCAGCGCCGCCACCACCACGCGCAGCGCTCGGCCCTCCGGCAGATCCGCCTCGGCGGTGCTCTCGCGCAGCGCCCAGGCGCTGGGGGCGAGGTCGCAGGCGATCGCGCCGCCGGCGGCCAGGTCCGGCCACTGCACGGACTCCAGCCGCGCCAGCGGATCCGAGACGGCGGCGGAGCCGAGCGAGGGCGAGTCGTCGTCGAGGTCGATCGGGGTCAGGTGCAGGGCGTCCTGCCCGCCCTCGCCGTCGCTCCCCAGCAGGGCCGCGACGGCGGGGGAGGCGGCCGTCAGCTCCGCGCTGCGGGCCAGCGCGAACAGCCGCGGGACGGGCATCGGGGCGTCCTCCACGTGGCGGGCGACCTCGAGCACCGCGGCCGCGAGAGCGGCGGTGGGGGCGTCGAGAGGGTCCGGGGCCGGAGTCGTCATCTGATCGAGAGGTTCCTTGCAGGTTCGGCCTGACAGAATGGGGTCGTCACCGCTGTCCGCGGGGGCACCACACTGTACCCGGAGCCCGGGTGCCGTCCCTGCGAAGCCGCAGCGGCACCACCGGCTCCGACCCCGAGGCACCTGAGGTTATCCGTGAGTTTCTCCGCCCAGTTCGGCGACATGCCCCGGCCGCGTCCACGACCGGCTCCTGATGCGAGCCCCGGCGGGCCGCGGAAGGTCTCTCCCCTCGCGATCACCCTCGGCGTGCTCGCCGTGCTCGTGATCCTCCTGGTCATCGCCTCCGAGGTGTGGACCAAGTACCTGTGGATGGACCAGCTCGAGTACACCGACGTGCTGATGACCCGCTGGCTCACCCAGGGCCTGCTGTTCCTGGGCGGCTTCGTGGTGTTCGCGGTGCCGCTGTTCCTCAGCCTGCGCCTGGCCTACACGAAGCGGCCGGTCTACCCGCCGATCACCCGTGAGCAGGAGGCGCTCGAGCAGTTCCGGGCCGCGGTGGATCCCCTGCGTCGTGGACTGACCTACGGTGCGCCGCTGATCATCGGGGCCTTCGGCGGCCTGGCGCTGTCCCGCCGCTGGCAGGACGTGCAGCTGTTCCTGCACCCGCAGTCCTTCGGCGAGGTCGACCCGATCTTCGGCAACGACATCTCGTTCTACGTCTTCACGCTCCCGCTGATCGACATGCTCATCGCCTTCGCCCAGTTCGTGCTGCTGGTCTCCCTGATCGGTGCTCTGATCGGCCACTTCATCTACGGGGGAGTGAGCTGGGGGCAGGAGAACGGCCTCGAGGTCACCCGCTCGGCGCGCCGCCACCTCGGCGTGCTGGCCACCATCTACGTGCTGCTGCTGGGCGCCGGGCACTGGTTCCAGCGCTACGACCTGCTGACCGCGTCCCACCCGCGCTTCGAGGGCGCCTCGTACGCGGACGCCAACGCGATCCTGCCCGCGCAGACCATCCTCGCGATCGCCGCGATCGTGGTCGCCGCGCTGTTCGTGGTCTGGATCTTCCGCTCCGACTGGCGGATCCCCGCCATCGGCGCGGGCCTGATGATCCTGTCCACCCTGGTGGTCGGGAACCTCTACCCCTGGGCGGTCCAGCAGTTCCAGGTCCAGCCCAACGAGCGCGCCCTCGAGCAGCCGTACATCCAGAACAACATCGACGCCACCCGCGCCGCCTTCAACCTGGATACCGTCGAGGAGGTGCCGTACACGGCCACCAGCGACGCCGAGCCCGGCGCCCTGCGCGAGGACGCCTCGACCACCGCGCAGATCCGCCTGATGGACCCCAACATCATCTCGCCCACCTTCGAGCAGCGCGAGGCCAACCGCCAGTACTGGGGCTTCGACGAGGTGCTGAGCGTGGACCGCTACGAGATCGACGGCCAGCTGCAGGACACGGTGCTCGGCGTGCGCGAGCTCCGCCCGGACAAGTTCGGCCTGGCCGACCGCTCCTGGGTGGACCAGCACATCATCTACACCCACGGCTACGGCACCGCCGCCGCCTACGGCAACCGCCGCAACGCGGACGGCGAGCCCAGCTTCCTGCAGTCCGGCGTGCCCGGCGACGGGGCCTTCGGCGACTACGAGGAGCGGGTCTACTTCGGCCGCCACTCCCCGGACTACTCGATCGTGGGCGCCCCCGAGGGGAGCAACCCCGAGGAGTTCGACTACCAGCGCGGCAGCACCGACGACGAGGAGGGCGGCGACCAGGTCTACAACACCTTCGAGGGCGAGGGCGGCCCCAGCGTCGGCGGCTTCTTCAACCAGCTGCTGTACTCGATCAAGTTCCGCGACCCCAACATCGTGATCTCCGGGTACCTCAACGAGGAATCCCAGATCCTGTACGACCGCGATCCGCAGCGACGGGTCCGCGAGGTCGCGCCGTTCCTGTCGCTGGATTCCCATATGTACCCGGCCGTGGTCGACGGGGAGATGGTGTGGGTGGTCGACGGCTACACCACCACCACCCAGTACCCGTACGCGCAGTCGGTCGATCTGGACCAGACCGTCAACGACTCCCAGACCGACCCGAACGATTCCGCGGCCAACCGTGAGCGCTCGGCGAACTACATGCGCAACTCGGTCAAGGCGACGGTGAGCGCCTTCGACGGCTCGGTGACGCTGTACACCTGGGACACCGAGGACCCGATCCTCAAGTCCTGGGCCGAGGTGTTCCCGGACGCCCTGCAGCCCGCCTCTGCGATCAGCGGCGAGCTGATGGCGCATCTGCGCTACCCGGCCGACTTCTTCAAGGCCCAGCGCGAGGTCCTGGCGACCTACCACGTCACCGACGCGGACGACTTCTTCACCCAGCAGGACTTCTGGCAGGTGCCGCCGGACCCCACCGTCCCGGCCCCGACCAACCCCGACGGCAGCACCGGCCAGCAGGCCCCGCAGCCGCCGATGTACCTGACCATGCAGATGCCGGATGCCGAGTCCCCGCGCTTCATGCTCTCCTCGAGCTTCATCCCCTTCGACGGGCAGAACGTGCTCACCGGGTACCTGGCGGTGGACTCGGAGACGGGCAGCACCGAGGGGAACCCGGCGGAGAGCTTCGGCGACATCACCCTGCTGGTGCTGCCCACCTCGAACCCGGTCAACGGCCCCGGCCAGGTGCAGGCCACCTTCAACGCGGAGCCGAACGTCTCGCAGGCGCTGAACCTGCTGAAGTCCGGCAACTCCGAGGTGCTCAACGGCAACCTGCTCACCCTCCCGGTGGGCGGCGGTCTGCTCTACGTGCAGCCGGTCTACCTGCAGTCCTCCGCCTCCGGCGGCGGCACCCAGTACCCGCTGCTGCAGATGGTGCTGGTCTCCTTCGGGGAGAAGATCGGCTTCGCGCCGACCCTCGACGAGGCCCTGGACCTGGTCTTCGGCGGCGACTCCGGCGCCGACGCGGGCGACGCCGCGGTCACCGACCCCGATGCGCCCTCCGGCACCGCCGACACCGAGACCGGCGAGGGCACGGTCGAGACCCCCGCGGGGGAGGCCCCGGCCGAGGGTGAGGAGCCGGCTCCGGCGCCCGCTCCGGGCGCGGGCGGTTCCGCCGAGGAGCGCCTCGACCAGGCGCTGACGGACATGGACGCCGCGGTGACCGATGCCGAGACGGCGCTGGCCGGCGGCGACTGGACCGCCTACGGCGAGGCGCAGGAGCGACTGGCCGATGCGCTGAACCGGGCGATCGCGGCCAACGAGGAGCTGGGCGGCACCGGAGCACCGGTTCCGCCGTCCGACGGCGGGGAGGGCTGAGCCGCCCGCACCACGGTGCCAGGACGCCCGATCGCCGCCGGCCTCACGCCGGCAGCGGTCGGGCGTTCCTGCATCGGGGCAGGTGAACGGCCCGTGAACGTGGCATGGCACACGTTCGATGCCGCTGGGTTGGACTCCGGCGCTCAGGGGGCCTAGAGTTATGGATGTCGACGCGGGGTGGAGCAGTTCGGTAGCTCGCCGGGCTCATAACCCGGAGGTCGTAGGTTCAAATCCTGCCCCCGCTACGAAGACAAGGGCCCCTGGCCGGTGGAAACACCGACCAGGGGCCCTTCTCCATGCCCCGGCGCAGCTCGCGACCGCCGCTCGCCGGCACCTATTGACAGTCGATAGGTTCCGCGGGATCGTCCTCCTATGCACCGCAGCGCGCCCACCTCGCTCCGCATGCTGCTCGGCGTGCTGCTGGTCGGCTCCGTCCTCGTGCAGCTGCTGCTCCCGGCCGCTGCGGAAGCCCTGGGCGGCGGGCACCGCGAGACCCAGCACCTGGTCGGGCCCTATGCCGCGATGGGCATCCTCGCCGTCGGCGGCCTCCAGATCGCGATCGGCGCGCTCTGGTGGCTCCTCCAGCGGGCGCGCCGGGAGCGCCTGCTTTCGCGCGGGGCGCTGAGAGGGATCCAGGTGCTGACCCTCGGCATGCTCGGGGCGACGGTGCTCCCGCTGCTGACGATGCTCCATCTGCTGGTCGTGGTCGGTGTCGGCGGTCCCGGGATCATGCTGGGGGCCGCGGCCTGCCTGGCGACCGCGGTCCTCGCCGCGCTCCTGCCGCGCAGAGCCCGCCGCGCGGTGCGCTCCGCGACGCCGCACCGGACCGAAGCCGCGGCCGTGCGGTGATCGCCGGGCGCAGCGTCTCCCCGGCCCGAGGCCACCGCGCTGGAAGCGGCGTATATTGAGGAGGCAGGGGAGGAGCGTAGCCAGGCTGAGGAAGTCCATCATCGTTGAGGAGCTCGTCATGGTCGCCATCACCAGCGTGTCCACCCGCATCATCGATCAAGCGAGGCAGACCCCCGGAGGTGTCTCGTCCACCCGCGTCGTCCGCAGCGGACCTCTGCAGCAGTCGGTCGTCGCGCTGGTCGAGGGGGCGCGCCTCGCTCCCCATCGCTCCGACGTCCCGGCCTCCCTGTACCTGCTCGCCGGCGCCGTGCGCGTCGAGGCCGAGGAGCCCTTCGTCCTGCAACGGGGCGACCTCCACCAGATGCCCGCGCAGCGCCGTGGCGTCACGGCCCTCGCCGACACCGTGCTGCTGCTGACCGCGGTGACGACGGCGTCCGATCCGAACGCTCCCGACACCGATGCGGACGACCACGTGCTGCCGCTTGCCTGAGGAGAACCGTCCAGGGGTGAGCAGGGCGGACGCCGTCGACGTCTGCTCTGGCACCATGAGGCCATGACCACTCCCTCGCGACCGGAAGCCCGCACACTCCTGTTCATCGGGGACTCGATCACCGACTGCGGCCGCCGCGAGGATCCGCAGGAGCTGGGACACGGCTACGTCCGCCTGCTCGCCGAGCACCATGCGGCCCACGAACCCACCGCGACGGTCATCAATCGGGGGATCGGCGGGCACAAGGTCGCGGACCTGGTGGAGCGCTTCGGCCCCGACTGCCTCGACCTCGCCCCCGACCTGGTGACGATCTTCGTGGGCGTGAACGACTCCTGGCACCGGTACACCCGCGGGGAGCACGTCGGCGAGGAGGCCTTCGAGCAGGACTACCGGCGCCTGCTGGACCAGCTCGCCGCCGCGGCGCCGACCGCGCCGGTGGTGCTGGTGATCCCGTTCGTCGCGGATGTCGACGAGGAGCAGGCCCGGATCCACGCGGACCTCGACGGCAAGGTCGCGATCATCCGCCGCCTCGCCGGCGCGTACGGCCACCGCCTGGTGGATCTCGAGGCGATGCTCGCCCACGCCCTCGCCGTCGGGCACACGCCGGCGAGCATCGCGGAGGACGGCGTGCACCCCACCCCGGCCGGGCACCGCCTGATCTCCGATGCCTGGCTCGATGTGGTCGGCAGGGCCCCGGCGACCGCCTGAGCCGCGTCGAGATCTCAGCCCAGCGGCGCGGTGACGTCGAAGGAGATGAACCCGCGCCGGAAGCTGCCGGCGTCGAGCTCGAGCAGCGCCTCGGGGCGCACCGGGTTGCGCAGCTGCACCTGGCCGCTGCGGGCGTCAGCGCCCACGACGACGAACACGTGGTTGGCCGGCAGGGTCCCGGCGGCGGTCCCCACCCGCGGGCTGAGGGGGTGCGTGGAGGCGACGATCGCGCGTCCCTGCGCCCGCCAGGCCAGGATCTGCGCGGCGCCGGGCGCCCGCAGCTGCGAGTGCACCCGCTCTCCCAGCACCACCTCGAGGCCGAAGCGGGCGAATCCGCGCTGGAGGATGGCGTAGTCGCCGGCGACATGGGCGGCGATCGCCTTCTCGAGCACCCCCACCCAGCCCGGGTTCGCCCCGGCCCGGCGCCCGTACAGCCACCGCCCGGACGCATCCACGGGCAGGCGGCGATCCACCCGGATCGGGCGGGACACGGCCGGCAGGTGCACCGCGACGATCCCGTCGCCCTCGGGGCGCAGCAGCGCGCGCAGGCGCTCCGGGTTCGTCTCGTGCACCGCCAGCAGCGGGGCCATCACCCAGCAGTCCCCGAGGCGCCCCTGCTGGGGCCGCAGCAGCCGCGGCGGGGCGAGCGGACCGGTGTCCTCCCGCAGGGTCGTCCCGTGCGGCCCGGGGCCCAGCTGCACGGGTGCGTCAGGGCCCGCGGGGCGAGCAGGCCCGGACGCGACGCGCGCCCGCCCCCTCGGGGCGAGCGCGCGCAGGGTGCGGCGCCAGGTGCGCACGCGGGGACGGGACGCGCTCATCGCGGCGCCCCGTCGGTCCTCGGGCGGGGGCTTAGTGGGCCTCGGCCGCCTCGATCTGCTGACCGGTGCGCTCCATGACCCGGTGGAACCAGGGCTGGGAGATGTCGAAGGCCTTGTGCCCGGCCACCCGCTCGAACTCGACGGCGCGCAGCACGTCGCCGCGCTCCTCGTCGTGACCGATGAGGCCGGAGCCGCCCTCGAGCGCGACCTGCACGGCGAGGTCGGTCATCGACTTGATCAGGCGCAGGTCCTCGGGGTTGGCCTTGGCAGAGCGGGAGAAGTAGCCCGACTTCTGGACCATGACCTTCTCGGCGCCCAGCTTGTCCGCGAACTGCTTCGCGAACCACTGGCCGGGGTTGATGGTGTCGATCTTGACGTGGCCGAAGGGGTCCTTCTCGGGCTCCTCGCCGCGGGTCTGCATCTCGGCGACGATCTCGGGGATGCCGGCGCCCTCGGAGAGGAAGATGTTCACGCATCCGGCGTCGTCCATGACCTGCTTGAGGCGCTCGGCCTCCCCCTCGATGTCGAGCTTCAGCTCGGGCAGGTAGACGGCGTGGACGTCCCAGCGCTCGGCGCGGTGGCCGATCGAGGGCAGCCACTCCTGCTGAGCATGCCAGGCCTGGTAGTACTCGGCCGCCTGCGCGGTGAGGTAGCCGCAGGCGCGGCCCATGATCTCGTGGATGATCAGCATCTTCGGGTTCGAGCCGTGCTCGGCGATGATGTTCTGCGCGAAGATGCTGGTCTGCTCGGCGGCGGACATGGCGCCGAGGGACTGGCGGATCGGCACGATGTCGTTGTCGATGGTCTTGGGCAGGCCGACCACCTGGAGCTCGTGGCCGTTCTCGTGGAGGTACTTCGCGAGGTCCGCGGCGGTGGTGTTGGTGTCGTCGCCGCCGATGGTGTGCAGAACGTCGACGCCGTCGGCCTTGAGCTTGTTCGCGGCCACCTCGAGGGCGTTCTCGCCCTCCTCGATCAGGCGGCGCTCGACGAGGTCCGCGGTGTTGGTGAGCTTGACGCGGGAGTTGCCGAGCGGGGAGCCGCCGTAGCTGTGCAGCAGTCCCGCCTTCGCGCGCACCTCGTCGTCGACGACGAACTTCTCGCCGGAGAGCAGGCCCCAGTAGCCGTGCTTGTAGGCGATGATCTCGACATCGGGCACCAGCTCGTTGTACCGCTCGATGAGGCCGCCGACGGCGGAGGACAGGCAGGGGGCATAGCCACCGGCGGTGAGCAGGGCGACGCGCTTGACGGTCATGGGGAAGGGTTCCCTTCACGGTTCGGGGTCACGACGCCAGCAGTCTACCGAGCAGGCGCTGGGTGCCGTCTCCCGCGCCCCGGGCTGGACACCCGCCGGCGCAGGCGGGCGCGGACCTCGCGGCTCCCTCAGCCCTCGCGGGCGGCGAGGGCCTCGAGGATCTCCTCGTGCAGCAGAGAGTTGGTCGCCACCGCATTGCCGCCGAAGGGGCCGTCCTCGCCGTCCAGCGAGCTGAAGCGGCCACCGGCCTCGGTGACGATCGGCACCAGCGCGACCATGTCGTGGAGGTTCAGGTCCGGCTCGCAGGCGGCATCGACCGCCCCCTCGGCGACCAGCATGTACGACCAGAAGTCGCCGTAGGCGCGGGTGCGCCAGAACCGCTGCATGAGGTTGAGCATCTGGGGGAGCCGGTCGCGCTCGGCCCAGCCGTGCAGCGAGGAGTAGGACAGCGAGGCCTCCTCGATGCTGTCGACGGCGGAGACCTGGAGTCGCGAGGCGTTGTTGATCCGGGAGCCCGTCCACGCCCCGACCCCGGTCCCGCCCCACCAGCGGCGGTTCAGCGCGGGGGCGGAGACCAGGCCGATCACCGGCAGGCCGTCCTCGATGAGCCCGATCAGGGTGCCCCAGACCGGCACCCCGCGCACGAAGTTGCTGGTGCCGTCGATGGGGTCCACGACCCACTGGCGCGAGGCGGAGCCGGTGGTGCCGAACTCCTCGCCGATCACCTGGTCGCGGGAGCGCGAGCGGGAGAGCTGGGAGCGCACCAGCTGCTCCGCGGCCCGGTCGGCGTCGGTGACCTCGGTGAGATCGGGCTTGGTGGAGACCTCCAGGTCCTGCGCCTTGAAGCGGGACATGGTCAGCTGGTCCACGGCGTCGGCGAGCACGTGGGCCAGGCGCAGATCATCGGCATAGCGGCTGGACATGGACCCACAGTAGAGGGCGCGGCCCCGGCCTCGGGGCAGCGACGCGATCAGAGCTGCCAGGGATCGTTCTTGCGCAGGGCGATCGCCAGGCGCCGGTAGGAGGCCAGCCGGGCGGGTCCGGCGGTGCCCGCCCCGCCCGCGGCTACCAGCGCGTCCAGCGCGCAGTCCGGGGCGTCCTCGAGATGGGTGCAGCCGCGCGGGCACTGCGCGGCGAGCGCGGCCAGGTCGGCGAAGGCGTCCAGCAGCTCGTCGGGGTCCACGTGCCCGAGCCCGAAGGAGCGCACGCCCGGGGTGTCGATCACCCAGCCGCCGTCGCCCGGCAGCTGCATCGCGAGCGCCGAGGACGAGGTGTGCCGGCCCCGGCCGGTGACGTCGTTGACCACGCCGGTGGCCCGCTCGGTGCCCGGCACCAGGGCGTTCAGCAGCGTCGACTTGCCCACGCCCGAATGTCCGATGAGCACGCTGACATGCCCGGTCAGCCGCTTCCGCAGCTGCTCAAGTCCCACGATCCCGGCCGGCTGGTCCGGCGCGGTCTCCTCGGGACGCTCCAGCCGGGTGACCACGTGCTCGAGGCCCAGCGGCGCGTAGGTGGTCAGGAACTCCTCGGGGCTGCGCAGATCCGCCTTGGTGAGCACCAGCAGCGCGTCGATCCCCGCCACGTACGCCGCCACCAGGCAGCGGTCGATCATCCCGCCGCGGGGCTCGGGGTCCGCGACCGCGGTGACCATGACCATCAGGTCGACGTTGGCGACCAGGGGCCGCTCGGTGGGGTCGTCGTCGTCGGCGCTGCGGCGCAGGAAGGAGCTGCGCTCGTTGATCCGCACGATCCGGGCCAGGGAGCCGTCGCGCCCGGAGACGTCCCCGACCAGCCCCACCAGGTCCCCGGGGACGATGGGGGAGCGGCCCAGCTCCCGTGCCCGCATGGCGGTGACCGCCCGCTCGGCTTCCGTGCCGGCGTCGACCACGGTGCGCCAGCGCCCCCGATCCACCGACACCACCCGGGCCGTGATCGCGTCCTCGTGCTTGGGCCGGTCCTTGGTGCGGGGCCGGGAGCCGCGCCGGCTGGGGCGGACCCGGACGTCGCTCTCGTCGTACTCGCGGGCCGGACGGCTCACGCGTCGCTCACCGCCGGCTCCGGGTGCAGCATCCCCAGCCACATGCCGACGAAGTCGGGCAGGGTCTTCTGGGTGGTGCCGATGTCCACCACCTGGAGGCCCGGCACCTTCAGCCCGATGATCGCGCCGGCGGTGGCCATGCGATGGTCCTCGTAGGACTCGAAGACGCCCCCGTGCAGCGGCCCCGGAGTGATCTCCAGTCCGTCCTCGAGCTCCACGGTCCGCGCCCCGATCCGGGAAAGTTCGGTGGCCAGCGCCTGCAGCCGATCGGTCTCGTGGCCGCGCAGGTGCGAGATGCCGGTGAGCCGCGACGGGGAGTCGGCCAGCGCGCACAGCGCCGCGATGGTCGGCACCAGCTCGCCGACGGCGGACATGTCCGCCTCGATGCCGCGCAGCGTGCCGGTGCCGCGCACGCACACGGCCTGGTCCTCGCGCCAGACCTCGCCGCCCATCCGGGTCAGCAGTTCGCGGTAGGCGTCGCCGGGCTGGGTGGTGACCTCGGGCCAGTCGTCCACCGCGATGGTGCCGCCGGTGACCATGGCCGCGGCCAGGAACGGGCCGGCGTTGGAGAGGTCGGGCTCGACGGTCACCTCCACCGGCCGGATGCTGCCGCGGGCGACCCTCCAGGCGTGGGCGCCGGACTCCTCGATGCGGTGCGTCGCCTGGACCCCCGCCTGGCGCAGGGTCTCCACGGTCATCTCGATGTGCGGCAGCGAGGGGAGCCGCGGCCCGGTGTGGACCAGCTCGAGGTCCTCCTCGCCGCGGGCGCCGACCAGCAGCGCGTTGGAGACGAACTGGCTGGAGGCGGAGGCGTCGATCTCGACCCGGCCGCCGCGGAGGGTGCCGGTGCCGTGGACCGTCAGCGGCAGGCGGCCGGGCTCGCCGTGCTCGGTGACCTCCACGCCCTGCTGGCGCAGGGCGTCGATCACCGCGTCCATCGGGCGCAGCAGCGCGGCATCGTCCCCGGTGAAGCGCACGTCGCCGTGGTGCAGCGCCGCCAGCATCGGCACGAAGCGCATCACCGTGCCCGCCAGGCCGGTGTGGATCTCGAGGGGCTCGGCGGGCTGCGCCGACTGGGGCGGCAGCGGCGTCACGTGCAGCGCGCCGTCGACGACCTCGAGCACGGCACCGAGCCGTTCGAGCGCGTCCCGCATCAGGCGGGTGTCGCGGGAGACGAGCGCGCCTCGCAGCACCGACGGCTCCTGCGCGGCCGCGGCCAGCAGCATCCACCGGGCGGTGAGGGACTTCGAGCCGGGGACCCGCACCAGGGCGTCGACCGGGTGGTCGCTGACCGGCGCGTTCCAGAGCACCTCGGAGGCCATCGTGCTCAACGCTTCTGCGCGGCGAGCTGCTTCTGCGCGCTCTCGACCTTGCCCTTCGCCGTCTTCCCGAGCTTCCCGGCCTTCTTCTCGAGCTCGCGCTGCTTCGCGGCGGCCTGCTTCTGGCTGCGCTCGATGAACCGGTTCGCCCGGTAGCCGAGGGAGGGGCGGCCGTCGTGGTCGACCGCGGCCAGCAGCACGCCGCCCAGCAGGCCGGCGTCGGTGAGGATCGAGCGGATCTCCTGGGTCAGCTCCTCCCCGCGCAGCTCCCAGACCTTCTTTCGGCCGACCCAGCCGACCGACGTGGTCAGCAGCAGCGTCACGGCGGCCGCGCGCGGGGCGCGGTTGGTGGCGTAGAGGAACCCGGCACCGGCGGCGACCGCGCCGCTGACGCGCACGATGGTGCGCGTGGTCACGAAGCTCGGCAGGGAGCTCTCGGCGAGCGCGGCGTCGGCCGCCTCGAACGCCTCCGGGTAGACCTCGGTCTCCCGCTCGGGGTGCAGGGCGGTGAGCGCGCCCTCGAAGATGAAGGGGGCGGCGAGCAGGGGGCGGGCGATGCGGCGGACCAGGGCCATGGTGTCCTCACGTTCTCGACGGGTGTCATGAGCTCCGGTGACGCCGTGTACGGCAGGTCACCGATGACCAGACTACCGCGCAGGGAACATCTCGCATGCCCGGGGCGTTGGGCTGGGTGGACTGCTGACCGACAGGTCGAGGCCGGCGGGAGCCGGGGAGAAGGACGACGGATGACCATGATGCTGAGGGAGCGCGCTCCGGCCCACGCCGGTGGCGTAGATTCATGCGCGATGCCCCAGACAGATCCCGCCCCGAGTCCCGACGCGAGCACGTCGGACGCCATCGATGCTCCGGAGTTCGACTTCGAGGCGGAGGCGCTCTCCCACCTCGACTCGCTCTACGGCGGTGCGCTGCGGATGACGCGCAACCCCCACGATGCGGAGGACCTGGTCCAGGAGACCTTCATGAAGGCCTTCCGCGCCCGTGACCGCTTCACGCCGGGCACGAACATGCGCGCCTGGCTGTACCGGATCCTCACCAACAGCTTCATTTCCACCTACCGCAAGCAGCAGCGGCGCCCGAAGGAGGCCTGGACCGACACGGTCGAGGACTGGCAGCTGGCCGAGGTCTCCACCCACACCAGCACCGGACTGCGCTCGGCGGAGACCGAGGCGCTGGACCGCCTGCCCGATTCCGCGGTCAAGGACGCCCTGGGCGAGCTGCGCGAGGACTACCGCATCGCGGTCTACCTCGCCGACGTCGAGGGCTTCGCCTACAAGGAGATCGCGGAGATCATGGACACCCCGATCGGCACCGTGATGTCCCGGCTGCACCGGGGGCGCCGGCAGCTGCGCGAGATGCTCTCCGGCTACGCGTACCGCAGCGGGTTCCTGCGCGAGGACCCGGACGGGCCGGCGGCGACGGCCGCGGCCGAGCAGGGCACGACCACCACGAGCACCGGATCCGAGCCCCGGGAGGAGGAACGATGAGCCAGGACGACCGCACCGCGCCGGAGGCCACCGGCGGGACCACCCGCCGCGATCTGCGCTATGGCCTCGAGGAGGCGCTGGACGGAGAGCTGCCCCGTGAGCTGGTCGAGCGGATGCAGCGGCACACCGACGAGTGCCCCGAGTGCGCCGAGGAATGGGAGCGGATGCGACGGATGAAGGAGCTGGTGCGCCGCAGCTGCGCGGACCGCGCCCCCTCGGAGCTGCGCGAACGCATCGCGGTGCAGTGCCGCAGCGTCTCGATCACCCGCACCGAGGCCGACGGCACGTCGGTGCACATCACCTCCACCACCACGTACCGCGCTCCCTGAGTGCCGGGCGCAGCGCCCGCCGACGACGAAGGGCCCCTCCTGACGGAGGGGCCCTTCGTGCATGTCGCTCGCGGCGACGTCACGGTCAGCAGTTGGGGCGCTTGCCGTGATTCGCGCCGTTCTTACGGCGAGCCTTGCGCTTGCGTCCTCGCTTGCTCATCACGCTCTCCTTCCTTCGCCCGGGGAACCCGACGATTGTGCCACAGCGGCAGGGGCGGTGCCGTCCCGGTCCGGCGCCCGCAGCGATGCTGAGGCGGACCTCACGCGGCGGCCGTCCCGCGCCGGCGCGGCCCTCAGGAGGAGGTGCCCAGCCAGGAGCCGAAACCGCCGTGCAGCACCAGCCACGCCATCAGCCCGTAGCCGGTCTGGCCCGGATGGTCGCCGGGGGAGCGCGCGAGGTCGCTCTCCCACTGATCGTGGCCGACCAGCCCGTCGACGGTGTCGATGTAGGGGATCCGCCGGCGGGAGCAGACGTCCTCGAAGGCGCTGGACAGCTCGCGCACGGCGGTGGTCAGGCCCGCATCGCGGCTGGGCGGCGGACCCACCACGAAGACGGGGATGCGCAGCCGCTCCAGTCCGTCGAGGATCTTGGCGAGGTTGAGCCGGGAGCGGGCCAGGGAGATCCCGGCCTCGATGTCGGCGCGTCCCATCGCCAGCACCACCCGGTGGTCGACGCTGCCGTCGGCCTGGCCCGGGGTGGAGAAGCGGCGCTGCACGTCGGCGTCCCAGCGGTCGGCGAGCTGGGCCGAGGTCTCGCCCGGCAGCGCGGCCGTGAACAGGTCGATCCGGCTGCGGGCGCCCTGCTCGCTGGCGACCGCGCGGCCCAGCCAGCCCAGGGCGCGGGCGTCCCCGACGCCGGCGAGGAGCTCGTCGCCGAGCGCGATGATGCGGATCCGGGCATCCGGAGCCGGGGCGGGCGATGTGGGCACGATGTGCACCGGGGACCTCCTGGGCCTGGGACGGGAACGTCAACTCTAACGGCGGTGCGGGGCGCGGGTGACCACGCCCCGCACCGGCCGCTCAGGACTCGAAGGCGCGGTCGAGCAGATCCTCCTGCTCGATCTTGTGGGTCGAGTTCGACCCGGTGGCCGGCGAGGCGGAGGCGGGGCGCGCGACGACCCGCAGGGTGCGACCGACCTCCACGGCGAAGTTCATCGCCATGAAGCCCCAGGCGCCCTGGTTCTGCGGCTCCTCCTGGACCCAGGTCAGCGGGGCCTCCGGGTAGGCGTCCAGGATGGTCCTCAGCTGCTCGGCGGGCAGCGGGTACAGCTGCTCGACGCGCACGATGGCGGTGTCGGTCGCGTCGGTCTTGGCCCGGCGCGCGACCAGGTCCCAGTAGAGCTTGCCGGAGGCCAGCAGCACCCGGCGCACCGCGGACGGGTCGACCGTGGTGTCGGGCAGCACCGGCTCGAAGGTGCCGCTGGTGAAGTCCTCGACGGCGCTGACCGCGGCCTTGTTGCGCAGCATCGACTTCGGGGTGAACACGATCAGCGGGCGCTTCGGCTCGGTCAGCGCCTGCTTGCGCAGCAGGTGGAAGTAGCTGGCCGGGGTCGACGGTGCCGCCACCCGCATGTTGTCCTCCGCGCACAGCTGGAGGAAGCGCTCGATGCGGGCGGAGGAGTGGTCCGGGCCCTGGCCCTCGTAGCCGTGGGGGAGCAGGAGGACCACGCTGGAGTTCTGGCCCCACTTCTGCTCGGAGGCGGAGATGAACTCGTCGATGATGGTCTGCGCGCCGTTGACGAAGTCGCCGAACTGCGCCTCCCACAGCACCAGCGACTGCGGGCTCTCGACCGAGTAGCCGTACTCGAAGCCGAGCGCCGCGAACTCCGAGAGCGAGGAGTCGTAGACGTTGAAGCGGGCCTGGTCCTCGGTCAGGTAGGACAGGGGGGTCCAGGTGTCGCCGTGCTCGTGGTCGATCAGCACGCTGTGGCGCTGCACGAAGGTGCCGCGCCGCGAGTCCTGACCGGCCAGGCGCACCCGACGGCCCTGCATCAGCAGGGAGCCGAAGGCGAGCAGCTCGCCGAAGGCCCAGTCGATGCCGCCCTCGGTGACCATCTGGCGGCGCCGCTCGAGCAGCGCGGTCAGCTTCGGGTGCACGGTGAAGGAGGCCGGCACCTCGCCATGGGCCTCGCCGATCCGCTCCAGCACCGAGGCCTCGACCGCCGTCTCCACCTCGTCGGGGTCCTCCGAGCCGCGCTGGGAGGCGGGCAGGTCCAGGCCGTGGACGCTGTCCTCGGGATCGGCGTTGGAGGAGGCGGAGTCCGCGCGGGTGGCGGCGAACGCCTCGTCCAGGTGCTCCTGGAAGTTGCGCACCAGGCCCTGGGTCTCCTCCTCGGTGAGGTCGCCGCGCTCGATCAGCGCCTCCATGTACAGCTTGCGGGTCGAGGGCTTCTCGCCGATCAGCTTGTACATCTCGGGCTGGGTCATCGAGGGGTCGTCGCCCTCGTTGTGGCCGCGCCGGCGGTAGCAGACCAGGTCGATGACCACGTCGCGGCGGAACTTCTGGCGGTACTCGAAGGCGATCTCGGCGACCCGCACGCAGGCCTCGGGATCGTCGCCGTTGACGTGGAAGATCGGCAGCTGGGTCGACTTCGCGACGTCGGTCGAGTAGTACGAGGACCGCGAGGAGTCCGGCAGGGTGGTGAAGCCGATCTGGTTGTTGATGATGACGTGGATCGTCCCGCCGGTGCGGTAGCCGCGCAGCTCGGAGAGGTTCAGGGTCTCGGTGACCACGCCCTGGCCCGCGAAGGCCGCGTCGCCGTGCACGAGCACCGGCAGCACCGGGAACTCCTCGGGCCGCTCGAGACGGTCCTGCTTGGCGCGCGCGATGCCCTCGAGGACGGGGTTGACCGCCTCCAGGTGGGAGGGGTTCGCGGCGAGGTAGACCTTGGTGGAGGCCCCGTCACGGGAGGTGTAGGTGCCCTCGGTGCCCAGGTGGTACTTGACGTCGCCGGAGCCGACGCTGCGCCCGAAGTTGCCGTCGAACTCCTGGAAGATCTGGCCGTAACTCTTCCCGGCGAGGTTCGAGAGCACGTTGAGCCGGCCGCGGTGCGACATGCCGATGCAGACCTCGTCGAGCTCGGCGTGGGCGGCGCCGTGCAGCACCGCGTCGAGCATCGGGATCACCGACTCCCCGCCCTCGAGCGAGAAGCGCTTCTGGCCCACGAACTTGGTCTGCAGGAAGGTCTCGAACGCCTCGGCGGCATTGAGGCGGTCCATGATGTGGGTGTGCTCGGTCTTGTCGAAGGGCCGGCGCGGGGTCTCCATCTTCTGCTGGATCCAGGCGCGCTCCTCGGGGTCCGAGATGTGCATGTACTCGACCCCGATGGTGCGGCAGTACGAGTCGCGCAGCAGCCCCAGGATCTCCCGCAGGGTCAGCTCCTCCTTGCCGCCCAGACCCCGGGTGGGGAAGGTGCGGTCGAGGTCCCACAGGGTCAGCCCGTAGGTCTCCACGTCGAGGTCCGGGTGGGTGCGCACCTTGTACTGCAGCGGGTCGGTGTCGGCCATCAGGTGCCCGCGCACGCGGTAGGAGTGGATCAGGTCCATCACCCGCGCCAGGCGCTCCGAGGTGGTGTGCTCGAAGGGGTTGTCCGGCACCCAGCGCACCGGCTGGTAGGGCAGGCGCAGGGAGGCGAAGACGCGCTCGTAGAAGCCGTCCCGGCCCAGCAGCTTGTCGCCCATCCGCTTGAGGAACTCGCCGGAGGCGGCGCCCTGGATGATGCGGTGGTCGTAGGTCGAGGTCAGCGTCATGACCTTCGAGATCGCGAGGTCCGCGAGGGTGGAGGGGTTCGCGCCCTGGAACTGCGCCGGGTAGTCCATCGCGCCGACGCCGACGATCACGCCCTGGCCGCTCATCAGGCGGGGGATCGAGTGCACGGTGCCGATGCCGCCGGGGTTGGTCAGCGACACGGTGGTGTGGGAGAAGTCGTCCATCGTGAGCTTGCCGGCGCGGGCCTTGCGGACGACCTCCTCGTAGGCCTTCCAGAAGCCGTGGAAGTCGAAGCGCTGGGCGGCCTTGATGTTGGGCACCACCAGGCCCCGCGAGCCGTCCGGGCGGGGCATGTCGATCGCGAGCCCGAAGTTGACGTCCTCGCGCTCGAGCAGGACCGGCTTGCCCTTCTCGTCGACGTCGAAGCCGTTGTTCATGTCCTTGATCTCGGTGATCGCCTCGATCATCGCCCAGCCGATGAGGTGGGTGAAGGACACCTTCCCGGCCCGGTTGCGCTTGAGGTGGTTGTTGATCACGATGCGGTTGTCGAACAGCAGCTTGACCGGCACGTCGCGCACCGAGGTGGCGGTGGGCACGCCGAGGGACTCGTCCATGTTCCGCACCACGGCCGCCGCCGGGCCGCGCAGCTTGACGCGCTGGGGCTCGCGCAGCTCCACCGCGGGGATCTGCGAGGTGGTGGTGGGGACCTTGGCGGGCCGGTCCGAGGTGGTCGAGACGGCCGGGGCCTTGGGGGCCGTCGCGGCGGGCTTCGCGGGGGCGTCGTTCACGGCAGGGGATTCCTTCGCGGGCTGGGGAGCGGCCGCGGGGGCGGCGGCAGAGGAGGACCGGGCAGGGGCGGTCTCGGCGGGGGGCGCGCTCGGCGCGGGGGACTCGGGGCCGGCGGGGTCCTCCCCGTCGGCGTCCTGCGCAGCGGGGGCCGGGGAGCTCGTCGTCGGCGGCTCCGTCGCCGCCTCGGAGGAGTCCGGGGCGGTCCCCGGGTCGGCGGAGGACTCGGACGTCACCTCGTGGTCGGCGGAGAAGTGCTCCGCCCAACTCGGGTCGACGCTCGAGGGATCCTGTCGCCACTGCTCGCGGAGCGTGTCCACGAGCCATTGATTCGGACCGAACTCCGGGGTCCCGGAGCCCTGTGTCTGCTGTGACACTCTGAGATCGCCAGCCTTCGCACTGTCGAGAGATACGGATGGACCCAGCCTAACGGCACCGGGTCGCGCTCGGGCGCCGCCGCGGACGTGAGGACTGGTCGGCGCGGGCGGGGGTGGGGGACATCACGGGCGGGCGACCTCAGGGCGCGGGCGGGCGCCCCGGCAGCTCCACCCGGATCAGCGAGGAGCGGCCGTCGCGGGCGAGCTCGGTGCGCGGATCGTCGAGCACCTCGATGGTGCCGCCGTGCAGTCCCACCGCCCAGCGGGCGATCGCCAGGCCCAGTCCGGTGCCCCCGGAGGAATCGGCCGAGCCGCCGCGCTGGAAGCGCTCGAACACCCGGGAGCGGTCCTCCCGCGCGATCCCGGGGCCCTCGTCGTGCACGTCGATCTGCACCCCGTCCCCGGCGCCGCGGCGCGCGGCGATGTGGATGCGGCCCCCGGCCGGGGAGTGCCGGGCGGCGTTCTCGAGCAGGTTGTGGATGACCTGATGGAGCCGGGCGGCATCGGCGGTGACCGACAGGCCGGGCGGCTCGACCTCGACGATCCAGCGCACGTCGCGCCCACCGGTGGCCATGGCCGCGGCGTCGACCACCTCATGCAGGAAGGGGGTGAGCTCGACGTCCTCCACGTCGAGCTCGACCACCCCGGCGTCGAGCCGGGAGAGGTCCAGCAGGTGGTCCACCAGCTCGGAGAGCCGCTCCGTCTCGGTCAGCGCCACCTCCAGGGCGGCCGGGTCCGGCTGGGTGACGCCGTCGACCAGGTTCTCCAGCTGGGCGCGCAGTCCCGCCACCGGGGTGCGCAGCTCGTGGGAGACGTTCGCGACCAGGTCGCGGCGCATGCGATCGGTCTGCTCGAGCTCGCTGGCCATGGTGGAGAACGCCGCGGCGAGCTGGCCGACCTCGTCGCGGCTGGTGGCCCGCACCGGCTGGGAGTAGTCGCCGCGGGCCATGGCGCGGGCGGCGCTGGTCATCTCCCGCAGCGGGGACGTCATCCCGCGGGCCAGCAGCTGGGTGAAGACCAGGGCGATGACCACCACCAGGGCCAGGGCCAGCAGCGGCTCGATCCCGGCCCGGATGCTCACCTGGGTGAGCAGGGCGGCGACCGTGACGCTGGCCGCCACCAGGACGCCGAGCTTGACCTTGAACGAGCGGAAGCGGTCCAGCGGCCGCACGTCGAGCCGCTCCGGGACCCGGCGCCGACCCGGGGCGCCGGCCCGGTCCGCGGCGGAGGGGACGGGCCGGTGGCCGCTCACGCGCCGGCGGTGGGCTCGTCGGGGGTGGGCATCGAGCGGGGATCCGTGGACGTGGAGTCCTCGGGGTCCGCCGGGATCTCCAGCGCGTAGCCCACCCCGTGCACCGTGCGCACCAGGTCCGCGCCGAGCTTCCGGCGCAGGGCCTTGACATGGGAGTCGACGGTGCGGGTGCCGGTGGCGTCCACCCAGTCCCAGACGTCGGCCAGCAGCTGCTCGCGGGTGAGCACGGTGCCCGGGGCGCCGGCCAGGCACAGCAGCAGGTCGAACTCGGTGGGCGTGAGGTGGGCGGGCACGCCGGCGCGCATCACCCGGCGCCCGGCGCGGTCGATGACGAGGTCGCCGATCTGCAGCGCCTCCTGCTTCTCGGTCTCGCTCGGACCCTGGGCCTCGGCGCGGCGCACCCGCCGCAGCAGGGCCTTCAGCCGCGCCACCAGCTCCCGGATAGAGAACGGCTTGGTCATGTAGTCGTCGGCCCCGACGCCGAGGCCCACCAGCATGTCGGTCTCGTCGTCGCGCGCGGTGAGCATGAGCACCGGCACCGGCTCGTCGGCCTGGATGCGACGGCACACCTCGAGCCCGTCGAAGCCGGGCAGCATGACGTCCAGCACCACCACGTCGGGGCGCACCTCGGCGACGGTCCGCACCCCGGAGGGTCCGTCCACGGCGGTGGTGACCTCCCAGCCCTCCGCGGTCAGCCGGTCGGCGATCGCGCGGCCGATGGTCGGCTCGTCCTCGATCACCACCACGCGCACGCTCTGGCTGCGGGGTGCTGGGCTCTGCTCCGGCATCGACATGGCGCCACTGTAATCCGCGCCCCTTGCAGCGCCGGGGCGGCGCCCGCCGTCCGGGCCGCGCGGGAACGGCGCCGGATCCGTCCGCGGATGTGACGCGGACGTCGTGGAAAGCCCGGGAAAGTGACCCGCGACCATCGTGAACGGGTGCTCTCTTCAAGACCGGGCAACCTTTGGGGCGTCACGGCAAAAACTTGGCAATGAGCCGGTTGGCGTCCTCGTCAGCGCCGCGGGGGAGCCCATAGGTTGATCCAGGTTGTTCGGCGACGCGTACTTCCCCTGTCCGGCGTCGCGCTCGGACAGACGTCTTCACCGGAATCTATGCACTCGCAAGGGAAGCAGGTCAGAACGTGGCGAATCATCGCGCCGACGGACGCGCCACGGTGCGCAAGCACCGGGCCGTCGGAGGAACTCATCGAGACGCAGCGCTCCCCGCGAGCGCCCTGAAGGTCGGCGTCCTCGGAGCCCTCGCCACCGCCACCATCGCCGCTCCGCTGGCCGCCGCCGCGGCCGGTGTCGACGACGCCGCCCTCGAGGGCGAGACCGCCGCCCAGAGCCAGTCGCAGCCCGCCGTCGCCGCGCCGGCCGCGGTCGCCCCGGTCGCGCTGCCCGCCGCCGAGGCCCCCGCCGAGCAGGCCGTGGAGACCCGCACCGAGGACGCCGCGGCGAGTCGCACGGAGGAGCGCACCGCTCCCGCAGCCGAGCCCGCCGAGGAGCAGGGCACCGGCATCGAGATCGAGCTGCCCGAGCCCGAGCCCGTGGTCGACCCCGAGGCCGCCCCGGACGGCGACGGCGCTGCCGCCCCCATCGGCGGCTCCGGCTACCTCCGCCCGGTCGACGGCCCCATCACCTCCGGCTTCGGCGGTCGCATCCACCCGGTGCTCGGCTACTTCAAGGGCCACAACGGCGTCGACTTCGGCTCCGCCTGCGGCACCCCGGTCCACGCCGCCCAGTCCGGCACCGTCGTCGCCGTCGAGCGCACCAGCGCCTCCGGCAAGCGCATCAAGATCGATCACGGCAACGGCACCATCACCGGCTACTACCACCTCCAGGGCTACAACACCTCCGAGGGCGCCACCGTCGCCGCCGGCGACGTCATCGGCTACGTCGGCAACACCGGCCGCTCCACCGGCTGCCACCTGCACTTCGCGACCATGGACGGGGCGGGCAACTACTCCGACCCGATGTCGATCCTGCGGTGACCGCCTCCGGCGCCCCGGTCGTCCTGGGGGTCGAGTCCTCCTGCGACGAGACCGGCTTCGGGATCGTCTCCGAGGGCGTGCTGCTCGGCCAGGGCCTCGCCTCGAGCGCCGCCCAGCACTCCGAGTTCGGGGGAGTGGTCCCCGAGATCGCGGCCCGCGCGCACCTCGACGCCGCGGTCCCCACCCTGCAGATCGCCCTCGCCGACGCGGGGGTGGAGCTCGGCGACATCACCCACGTCGCCGTCACCTCGGGCCCGGGACTGGCCACGGCCGTCCATGTGGGCCTGGCCGCCGCCAAGTCGGTGGCCTGGGCGCTGGACCGCCCGCTCTACGGCGTCCACCACCTCGCGGGCCACGCCGCCGCCGACACCCTCGAGCACGGTCCGCTGCCCGAGCGCAGCATCGTGCTGATCGTCTCCGGCGGCCACACCTCGATCCTCGCCGTCGGCGACCTGGTGCGGGACCCGATCGAGCACCTCGGCGACACCCTCGACGACGCCGCGGGCGAGGCCTTCGACAAGGTCGCCCGTCTGCTCGGGCTCGGCTACCCCGGCGGCCCGGCCATCTCCCGCGCCGCGGTGGACGGGGACCCCGCCGCCTTCGCCTTCCCGCGGGCCATGCTGCGCCCGAAGGATCCGCCGTTCACCTTCTCGTTCTCGGGCCTGAAGACCTCCGTCGCCCGCACCGTCGAGACCCTCGAGCGGGCCGGGGAGCCGGTGCCGGTCGCGGACATCGCCGCCTCCTTCGAGCAGGCCGTGGTGGACGTGCTGGTCACCAAGGCGCTGCGCGCGGTCCAGCAGCGCGGTCTGGACACCCTGGTCATCGTGGGCGGGGTCGCCGCGAACACGCGGCTGCGCGCCGTGGCCCAGGAGCGCTGCGACGCCGCCGGCATCGCCCTGCGGATCCCGCCGCCGCGCCTGTGCACCGACAACGGCGCCATGATCGCCGCCGTCGGCGACCTGCTGGTGCGCTCCGGCGCCGAGCCCAGCGGACTGCGCATCGCCGCGGATCCCTCGGCCGTCCTGCACGGGGCCCAGCTGCCGCTGGCGTGAGGCACCGCTCACACCGCGGCCCCGCGTCCGCCCCAGGTCCGTCCTGAGCCGCCAGGTGTTGCTAGACTTCCCTGGTCGGCCCGCGTAGCTCAGTGGATAGAGCGTCTGCCTCCGGAGCAGAAGGTCGTAGGTTCGAATCCTGTCGCGGGCACCAACGAGGTCCGTCGGCCAGCAGAGATGCCTGGCCGACGGACCTTCGTCGTCGGCGCGGACGAGCAGCCCCGACCCAGCCGGCAGGACCCAGGAAGGGACGACTGGTGCCCCAGCAGAACCAGCCCGGCGCCGGGCTCCGCACCCGGCGCCTGCACGTCGGCGGCCAGGCGGTGGACGTGCGCGGGACCTTCGCGACCCAGCGTCCGCCGATCGTGCTGGTGCACGGGATCGGCATGTCGGGGGAGTACTTCCTGCCCTTCGCCGACCTGCTCGCCGCCACGCACGACGTCTACGCCCTGGACCTGCCCGGCTACGGCAGGACGCCCACGCCGGCCCGCGTGCTGACCGTGGCGGAGCTGGGCGAGGTGGTCGCGGGGGTGGTGCGGGCGCTGGGACGGGAGGCCCCGGTCCTCGTGGGCCACTCCATGGGCTGCCAGATCGTCGCGGACGCCGTCGCCGGGCATCCCGGCCTGTGCGCCGGCTACCTGCTGATCGGCCCCACCGTGGACCCGGCCGCGCGCAGCCTGCCCGGCCAGGCCTGGCGGCTGCTGCGGGACACCCTGCGCGAAGCGCCCGCCACCAATGTCGTGGTGGTCCGCAACTACCTGCGGATGGGCCCGCTGCGGTACCTGCGCACCGCCCGGCACATGCTCGCCGACCGCACCGAGGAGGCCATCGTGCGCTGCACCGTGCCGGGGCTCGTGGTGCGCGGGGCGCGGGACCCGATCGCCTCGGCGGCGTGGGTGCGCCGGCTGGCGGGCCTGGCCCCGAACGCCGAGGCGACGGAGGTCCCCGGAGGCCCCCACAACGTCCAGCACAACCGGCCGCACCAGCTCGCCGCCGCCTGTGCGCCGTTCCTCGCCGCCGTCACCGGCCGCCGTCCCGGTCCGCACGCGGTCCCGAGCGCATGAGCGGTCGGATGCGGCGCACGGACCGGCCGTCCCCGGAGCGACCGGGCCGCCTGCTCGCGATGACCCGCGAGCTCGGCATCAACCTGGGAGCCTGGGTCCGGGACTACGCCTACGCCCTGCGCTGGCAGGTGGCCGCCGTGGTGCGCCGCCCTGACCCGCGCGCGTACCGCCGTCCCGGTCCGGACCGGCTCGTGGTGGTGCTGCTGCCGGGCATCTACGAGACCTGGGCCTTCATGCTCCCGGTGGCCGACGTGCTGCGCCGGCACGGCTGCGACGTGCGCGCCGTCGTCGAGCTGGGGTACAACGGCGGCATCATCGAGGAGATGGCGGAGCTGGTGGACGGGTTCCTCCGCACCGAGGGCATCGAGCGCTGCGTGCTGGTGGCCCACAGCAAGGGCGGGCTGATCGGCAAGCTGCTGCTGGCCCGTCACAACCCGCACGGCGTGATCCGGGGACTGGTGGCGCTGAACACCCCGTTCTCGGGCTCCCCGCTGGCCCGCCTGCTGCCGCTGCCCGCCCTGCGCGTCTTCCTGCCGCGGTCTCCCGAGCTGGCCGAGCTCGCCGCCAGCCGCCACGTCGATCAGCACATCGTCTCCGTCTACGGCCGCTTCGACCCGCACATCCCCGGTGGCAGCCACCTGGAGGGAGCGCACAACGTGCAGCTGGGGACGCGGGGGCATTTCCTGCCGCTCGGCGACCCCAGGGTGCACGCGGCCGTCCTCGACGGGATCCGGCGGCTCACGCGCTGAGGGCGGGAGCCGGGGCATCGCCGCGGCGACGTCCCGGCTCCTGCGGCGTCAGTCCCGCTCGCCGCGCAGGGCCAGCAGTCGCGCCAGCACCTCGCGGGCGTCCTCGGTGCCCGCCACCCGCAGCCCGGCCGCGGTGTCGCCCTCGCCGACCTTGATGCCCAGGTCGTGCTCGCCGAGCTGCGCGAAGACGGACTCGTCGGTGACGTCGTCGCCGAGGTAGAGCCAGGCGTCCGCGGCGCTCGCCCGGGCCAGCGCGTCGACCGCCACGCCCTTCGAGGTGGGCACCACCGCGAACTCCACGACCTCCTTGCCGGGGGTGACGGTGACCTCCGGCAGGGTGACCGCGTACTCGAGGGCCGACTCGGTGGCGTTGATGCCGCCGCGGCGCTTGGCGTTGCGGGTGTGCAGCACCGCCGCGGTGGGCTTGACCTCGACCTCCGTGCCCGGATGGGCGCGGGCGATCCGCCGCAGGGTGGAGGTGATCGACGCCAGCAGCGCCTCCTTCTCCGGCGTCATCGACAGCGCCGACTGGTCCAGCACCTCGGCCTGCATCCACGGCGGCAGCGCCCCGACCTCCGCGCCGTGCGATCCCACCAGCACCACCGAATGGGGCATGGAGGTCAGGGAGTCGAGGTCCGCGAGGGCGCGGCCGGAGACCAGGGCCACGGCCACCCCGGGCAGCTCGGAGAGCTCCCGCAGCGTGGACAGCGCCTGCTGGTCGGGCTGGACGGCGTCCCGGTCGGCGACGATCGGGGCCAGCACCCCGTCGAAGTCGGAGGCGATGAGCAGCCGGGGCACCTTGGCGAAGGTGCGCAGCGCCGTGTCGAGCTCCTCCGGCGCCGTGATGCGGTCGCCGGTCAGCCGCACCACCGGCGCGGTCTTCGGCTCCGGCCTCCCGGCCTCCTCGAGGGCGCCCAGGAAGTTGTGGGCCCAGGTCTGCACGTCGTGCTCGAGCACCTGATGGCGCAGGGAGCGCATCGCCTCCTCCTGCTCCTCGACCGGCATCGCCAGGGCGCGCAGGATCGCGGACTTGAGGTCGTCGATGTCGTGGGGGTTGACCATCACCGCGGCCCGCAGCTCGTCGGCGGCGCCGGCGAACTCGCTGAGCACCAGCACCCCCCGCAGGTCGGGCCGGGAGGCCACGTACTCCTTGGCCACCAGGTTCATGCCGTCGCGCAGGGCCGTCACCAGGACCACGTCGGCGGCCATGTACAGCGCCGTCATGTCGCGGCGGTCGAAGGAGTGGTGCTGGTAGGAGACGGCGGGACGGCCGATCGGGGCGTGCTCGCCGTTGATCCGGCCGACGGTCAGCTCGACCTCGTCGCGCAGCTGCCGGTACGCCTCCACGCGCTCCCGGGAGGGGGTGGCGATCTGGATCATCACCGCGTCGTGCGGATCGATCGAGCCGTCGTCCAGCAGCTCGCCCCAGGCCTTGAGCCGGTGCCGGATGCCCTTGGTGTAGTCCAGGCGGTCCACCCCGAGCACCACCTTCTCGGGATCGCCGAGGTCCCGGCGCAGGGCCTCGGCGCGCTCGCGGATCTCGGGGTCCTCGGTGAGGGCGGAGACGGCCTGGGAGTCGATCGAGATCGGGAAGGTCTGGACCTGCACCTCCCGCACCGGGGCGGCGCCCAGCCCGGGCACCGAGATGGTCATGCCCTCGACGTGGTAGCCCAGCAGCTTGCGCACGGAGTTGACGAAGTTCAGGGAGTCGCTCTCGCGCTGGAAGCCGACCAGGTCGGAGCCGAGCAGCCCGCGCAGGATCGAGTTGCGCTTGGGCAGCTGGGAGAACAGCTCGACGGAGGGGAAGGGGATGTGGTTGAAGAACCCGATCCGCACGTCGGAGCGCTCGTCGCGGATCATCCGCGGCACCAGCTGGAGCTGGTAGTCGTGGACCCAGATGGTCCCGCCCGGCGCGGTCACCGGGGCGGCGGCCCGGGCGAAGCGGCGGTTGACGGTCAGATAGGAGTCCCACCAGGTGCGGTGGAACTCGGGGCCGACGATGACGTCGTGGTACAGCGGCCACAGGGTGCCGTTGGAGAAGCCCTCGTAGTACCGCTCGATCTCCTCCTGCTCGAGGCGCACGGGGTACAGGCTCATCCCGTCGGCCTCGAAGGGCTCCGGCGGCTGGCCGGGTCCGCCGGCCCAGCCCACCCAGGCACCGGAGTCGACGGTGCGCATCACGGACTCCATCGCCGTGACCAGTCCGCCGGGGCTGGTGACCCATTCGGTGGAGCCGTCGGGGAGGGTCTGGGCGTCGACGGGCAGTCGGTTGGCGACGACGACGAGCTGATGAGAGCCGCCGTGGGGGGATGCTGCAGTGGGCACCGGAACTCCTTCGGATGGTCGGACGAGGTGGCGGAGGGAGCCGGCGCCCGGCGACCGGAGGCGGCGGGGCACGGCTCCCGCGCCGACGCCCCGACACTATCAAGTGCGATCGGTCACCGGCCCGCGGCCGCAGGCGCGGGAACCATGCCTCATCTGCGCCTGCGACCTGCGAGAACAGTCTCCGACCGGGCGGACGGGAGGTGCTGGACGAGCAGCCCGGGAGGCGGACGGGACTGCCGCCCGCGCCCGCGCCCGCCTACCCTCGTAGGGCGCCGACGGCGCAGACCTGCTCCGCACCCCGCCCGCGAGCAGGATGGTGCGAGGACCAGGAGCAGAGCATGCGCGCCCACGAAGCCGGAGCCCTTCACGGCAACGATGCCGCCCCCACCTGGCTGCCGTACCCCGCGGACGTCAACCACCTGATCGACGGGCTCTGGTCCGAGACCACCCGGCGCACGGCCGACGGCGCCGTGGAGGTGGGCGGCGTGGACGTGCACCGCATCGCCGAGGAGGTCGGCACCCCCGCCTTTGTGCTCGACGAGACCGACTTCCGCCACCGCGCGCGCCGCTTCCGCGACGCCTTCGCCGAGGCCTTCCGCCCCCACCGCGGATCCGACGTCTACTACGCGGGCAAGGCGTTCCTGTGCGGCGCCGTCGCCCGCTGGATGGACGAGGACGGGCTGGGGCTGGACGTCTGCACCGGCGGGGAGCTCGCGGTGGCCCTGCGCGCCGGCTTCCCCGCCGAGCGGATCGCGCTGCACGGCAACAACAAGTCCCTCGCCGAGATCCGCCGCGCCCTGCAGGCCGGGGTGGGACGGATCGTCATCGACTCCCTCGGCGAGATCGACCTGGTCGCCGAGATCGCCGCAGAGCTCGGGGTGCGGGCCGCGGTGATGCTGCGGGTGACCACCGGGGTGGAGGCCCATACCCACGAGTTCATCGCCACCGCGCACGAGGACCAGAAGTTCGGGCTCTCCCTCACCGGGGACGTCGCCTTCGAGGCGGTGCGCCGCGTGCTGGAGCGCTCGACGCTGGACCTGATCGGCCTGCACTCCCACATCGGCTCCCAGATCTTCGACACCGGCGGCTTCGAGGTCGCCGCGCGCCGCGTGCTGGAGCTCGTGGCCCGGGTGCGCGACGAGCTCGGCCACACCATCGACCAGCTCGACCTGGGCGGCGGCTTCGGCGTCATGTACAACACCCAGCACACCCCGGCCACGCCCGAGACGCTCGCCGCGGGGATCGCCGGCATCGTCGAGAAGCAGTGCCATGAGCTCGACCTCGCGGTGCCGCACGTGTCCTTCGAGCCGGGCCGCGCGATCGCCGGCCCCTCCACCCAGACCCTCTACTCCGTCGGCACCGTCAAGGACGTCCGCCTGGGCGGCCCCCACCACCGCCTCTACGTCTCCGTCGACGGCGGGATGAGCGACAACGTGCGCACCGCCCTGTACGACGCCGACTACTCGTGCCTGCTGACCGGGCGGGTCTCGGACGCCCCGCCCGAGGTGGTGCGGGTGGTGGGCAAGCACTGCGAGAGCGGCGACATCGTGGTCAAGGACGAGTACCTGCCCGCGGACGTGCGGCGCGGCGACCTCATCTCGGTGCCGGTCACCGGCGCCTACTGCTACTCGCTGGCGTCGAACTACAACCACGTCCCTCGGCCGCCGGTGGTCGCGGTGCGCGACGGCGAGATCCGCACCCTGCTGCGCCGGGAGACCGAGGAGGACCTGCTGGGCCTGGACCAGGGCTGACCTCGCCGCCCGCCGGGCCGCATTCGTTCACGGACGGTCACGCGGCGACCCCGCCCTCGGATACAGTGCCTACGCCCGCCTCGCCCGTCCCGTCGGACCGTGTGGAAGGACCCCTTCGCCCATGTCACAGCCCGTTCCCGGCAGCCCGGTGACCCCCCTCGCCGAGGATCTGCCCGTCCTGCGCGTCGCCGTGCTCGGTGCCGGCACCGTCGGCGGCGAGGTGCTGCGCCTGCTCTCCCAGCAGGGCGAGGAGCTGGCCCACCGCATCGGCGCCCGCCTCGAGGTGATCGGCGTGGCCGTGCGCGACCGCGGCCGGGATCGCGGGCAGCACGTGCCCGCGCACCTGCTCACCGAGGACGCCTCCCAGCTGGTGCGCGAGGCGGACCTGGTGATCGAGGTGATGGGCGGCATCGAGCCGGCCCGCTCCCTGCTGCTGGACGCGATGGCGCACGGCGCGAGCGTGGTCACCGCCAACAAGGCGCTGCTGGCCCAGGACGGCGTCTCCCTCTACGAGGCGGCCGACGACCACCGCGTGGACCTCTCCTTCGAGGCCGCCGTCGCCGGCGCCATCCCGCTGGTGCGCCCGGTGCGCGAGTCCCTCGCGGGCGACCGCATCCAGCGCGTGCTGGGCATCGTCAACGGCACCACCAACTACATCCTGGACGCCATGACCAGCACCGGGGCGAGCTTCGAGGACGCGCTCGCCACCGCGCAGGAGCTCGGCTACGCCGAGGCGGACCCGACGGCCGACGTGGAGGGGCACGACGCCGCCGCCAAGGCCTCGATCCTCGCCTCCCTCGCCTTCCACACCCGGGTGCGGCTCTCCGACGTCCACTGCGAAGGCATCACCGAGGTCACCGCGCAGGACATCGCCGCGGCCGGGCGGATGGGGCGCACCATCAAGCTGCTCTCGATCGTCGAGCGGATCCAGGAGGAGTACGGGGAGCGCATCTCGGCCCGCGTCTACCCCGCGCTGATCCCCGAGACGCATCCGCTGGCCTCAGTCTCCGAGGCCTACAACGCCGTGTTCATCGAGGCCGAGGCCGCCGGATCGCTCATGTTCTACGGCCAGGGCGCCGGCGGTGCCCCCACCGCCTCCGCAATCCTCGGCGACGTGGTCTCCGCCGCCCGGGCCCGGGTGCGCGGCGGCGTGGGGCCGCGGGAGTCGCGGTACGCGGAGCTCGAGCTGATCCCGCTCGACGAGCTGCGCAGCGCCTTCTACGTCTCGCTGACCGTGCAGGACCGCCCGGGTGTGCTCGCCGAGATCGCCGGCACCCTCTCCGGGTACGGGATCTCCATCTCCACCATCCATCAGGAGCTCATCGATCCGCAGGACGACGGGGGTGAGCCGGCCTCCGCGCACATCGGCATCAGCACCCATCGCGCGCTGGAGTCGTCGATGACCGCGTCGCTCGACGTGTTCTCCGCCACCTCGACGGTGCTGAGCATCGATTCCGTCCTGCGCATCGAAGGAGACTAAACCCCATGGCACACCAGTGGCGCGGCGTCCTCGCCGAGTACCGCGAGCACCTCCCCTTCGCCGACACCGACACCCTGCTGACCCTCGGCGAGGGCGGCACCCCGCTGGTGCCCGCCCCGGCCCTGTCGGCCGCCGTCGGTGCGGACGTGCACATCAAGGTCGAGGGGATGAACCCCACCGGCTCCTTCAAGGACCGCGGCATGGTCTCGGCGATGTCGAAGGCCCTGAACGACGGCGCCTCGGCCGTGGTCTGCGCCTCCACCGGCAACACCAGCGCCTCGGCCGCCGCCTACGCCACCGCCGCGGGACTGACCTGCGCGGTGCTGCTGCCGCAGGGGAAGATCGCCGCCGGGAAGCTCGCCCAGGCCGTGGTGCACGGCGCCCGGCTGATCCAGGTCGACGGGAACTTCGACGACTGCCTCGAGATCGCGCGCAAGCTCGACGCCGAGCACCCGATCGAGCTGGTGAACTCCGTCAACCCCTACCGCCTGCAGGGGCAGAAGACCGCCGCCTTCGAGGTGAGCGACGCCCTGGGGCGGGCCCCCGACATCCACGTGCTCCCCGTCGGCAACGCCGGCAACATCTCCGCCTACTGGATGGGGTACCGCGAGTACCACGAGGCCGGGGTCACCGACTCGCTGCCGCAGATGTGGGGCTTCCAGGCCGCCGGCGCCGCCCCCTTCGTGGCCGGTCACCCGATCACGCATCCGGAGACCATCGCCACCGCCATCCGGATCGGCGCCCCCGCCTCCTGGCACCTGGCGGTCGAGGCCCGCGACCACTCCGGCGGCCTCATCGACGCCGTCACCGACCAGCAGATCCTCGACGCCCAGAAGCTCCTGGCAGCCGAGGTCGGCATCTTCGTCGAGCCCGCCTCGGCGGCGGGCGTGGCGGGGCTGCTGCAGCAGTCCGAGCGCGGACTGGTCCCCGCCGGGGCGACCATCGCGATCACCGTCACCGGCAACGGACTCAAGGACATCGACACCGCCCTGTCCCAGCACGACCTCACCCCGACCGTGATCCCGGTGGACATCGCGGCCGCGGCGGAGGCCATCGGCCTGTGAGGATCCAGCACACCCGCATCTCCGTCCGGGTCCCGGCGACCTCCGCGAACCTCGGCCCCGGCTACGACTCGCTCGGACTGGCGCTGAACCTGTGCGACGACCTCTCGGTCGAGGCCACCACCGGCGGCGTCGAGGTCACGGTCGAGGGCGAGGGCGCGCAGTCGCTGCCGGCGGGGGAGGACCACCTGGTGGTGCGGGCCCTGCGCCGCGGCCTCGACCACGCCGGCGCCCCCCAGACCGGGCTGCATCTGCGGGCCGTGAACCGGATCCCCCACGGCCGGGGGCTGGGCTCGAGCGCGGCCGCGACCGTGGCGGGGCTGCTGCTGGCCCGCGGCATGCTCGCCGAGCCCGAGGCGCTCGACGACCAGGCCGTGCTGGAGCTGGCCACCGAGTTCGAGGGGCACCCCGACAACGCCGCCCCCGCCCTGCTCGGCGGGGTGGTGCTGTCCTGGATGCAGGGGGCCACCGCCCGCGCGGTCCCGCTGCGCCATGCCGAGGGCGTCCTGCAGCCGGTGGTGCTGCTGCCCCGGGCCACCCTGTCCACCCACCGCGCCCGGGACCTGCTGCCCGAGACCGTCCCGCACCGCGACGCGGCCTTCAACGCCGCCCGCTCCGCGCTGCTGGTCCACGCCCTCGCCGGTGACCCCGAGCTGCTCATGGAGGCCTCCGAGGACCGGCTCCACCAGGACCAGCGCGCCCCCGGCATGCCCGAGAGCGTCGAGCTGATGCGGGTGCTGCGCCGGGAGGGCCATCCGGCCGTGGTCTCCGGCGCGGGCCCCTCCGTGCTGGTGCTCTCGGCCCGCCGTGCGGAGCTGGCCCCGCTGGTGCGGGCCTTCGTGGTCGACCCCTCCGCCTGGCGGATCGCCGACGTCGCCCTCCGGCAGGTCCCCAGCGCCCCTGTGGTAGGTTGAGCCTGCGTCCAGGCGTCATCGCCCGACCGTGAACCCTGCAGCAGATCCCCTGGGGATGCTGCGCGCAGAGCTCCGCGTTCCGATGTGTTCCTCGACCGGCGTCCCGCATGGTCCTCGCGCACCACGCACGTCATGCCCGGCAGGCCCGTGCACGACGCCGACGCACCCCGAAGCACACCAGCAGGCCGCTCACGGATGCCCTGCACCGTGGGCACCACCCCTGCTCGGACCAGCCGCTGCGGCACCTGACATCCCCGTCCGGCGCTGCGCGGCACCCAGACCAGAACAGAGCCGATCACACGGCTCGACAGGAAGGAACCCGGGTGAACGACACCACCTCCGGCGCAGACCTTGCGGCGAAGAAGCTTCCCGAGCTGCAGGCCATCGCAGCCGAGCTCGGCATCAGAGGAGCTCGCCGCCTGCGCAAGGGCGAGCTGATCGACGCGATCCGCGCAGGCGGCTCCGCCTCCGGCGCCGCCTCGGCCCCGACCGCGCCCGCCCCCAGCGAGCAGAGCGCCCCCGGCGAGCAGAGCGAGCAGCCCGCGCTGCCCACCGAGCCGGCCGAGTCCGCCCCCGCCGAGCCCGCCCCGGCCGAGTCCGCCCCGGCGCAGCCGGAGCAGCGCACCGCCGGCCGCAGCCGCTCCCGCTCCCGCGGCGGTGACCAGGGCGCCGAGCGCGAGCAGGCCGCCACCACCCCCGACCTCGGGCTCGAGCTGCCCGAGCCCGGCCGCGGCCGCGGCGAGCGCCGCGCCCAGGACCGCGACGAGCACGGCGAGGAGCCCCGCTCCGGCGCCGATCGCCGCGACGGCCAGTCCCGCCAGGACCGCCAGCAGGGCTCCGGCCAGCAGGGTGCCGGCCAGCAGGGCTCCCGCGGCCAGGACCGCCAGCAGGGCGGCGCGCAGCGCCGCCGGCTCGAGGACATCGAGCTCCCGGACCGCTCCGGCGAGAGCGACGAGGACCGGGCGGGCGGCGACGGCTACGACGACGACCGCCGCGGCCGCTCCCGCAGCCGGAACCGCTCCCGCGACCGCAAGCGCCGCGGCCGCGGCGGCCCCGGCGAGGAGCAGAGCCCCCAGGGCCCGCGCAGCAGCCAGCCCCAGCAGAGCTCCGCGCCGGACGAGGCGGACGTGCGCGACGGCGAGGAGCTGATGCCCATCGCCGGCATCCTCGACATCCGCGACAACAACGCCTACGTCCGCACCACCGGCTACTTGCCCGGCCCCAGCGACGTGTTCGTCACCATGAACCAGGTCAAGCGCGCCGGCCTGCGCAAGGGCGATGCCATCACCGGCCAGGTGAAGGCTCCCCGCGACGGCGAGGACCACCAGGTCGAGCAGCCCTCCTACCAGGGCGGCAACCGCAACCGCCGCGGCAAGGGCAGCGGCGGTGCCAACCCCGGCAAGTTCGCGGCCCTGGTGCAGGTCGACACCGTCAACGGGATGCCGACGGAGCGGGCCCGCTCGCGGGTGGACTTCTCCAAGCTCACCCCGCTGTACCCGGAGGAGCGCCTGCGCCTGGAGACCACGCCCACCGCGATCGCCCCGCGACTGATCGATCTGGTCTCGCCGATCGGCAAGGGCCAGCGCGGCCTGATCGTCTCGCCGCCGAAGGCCGGCAAGACGATCGTCATGCAGCAGATCGCCAACGCGATCACCACGAACAACCCCGAGGTCCACCTCATGGTCGTGCTCGTCGACGAGCGCCCCGAGGAGGTGACCGACATGCAGCGCACCGTCAAGGGCGAGGTCATCGCCTCGACCTTCGACCGTCCCGCCTCGGACCACACGATCGTCGCCGAGCTCGCCATCGAGCGCGCGAAGCGGCTGGTCGAGATGGGCCGCGACGTGGTGGTGCTGCTCGACTCGCTGACCCGCCTCTCGCGCGCCTACAACCTCGCCGCTCCGGCCTCCGGCCGCATCCTCTCGGGCGGTGTGGACGCCTCGGCGCTGTACCCGCCCAAGCGGTTCTTCGGCGCCGCCCGCAACATCGAGCACGGCGGCTCGCTGACCATCCTCGCCTCGGCGCTGGTGGAGACCGGCTCGAAGATGGACGAGGTGATCTTCGAGGAGTTCAAGGGCACCGGCAACATGGAGCTGCGGCTCTCGCGCCACCTCGCGGACAAGCGCATCTTCCCGGCGGTGGACGTCAACGCCTCCGGCACCCGCCGCGAGGAGGTGCTGATGGGCAAGGAGGAGCTCGCCATCATGTGGAAGCTCCGCCGCGTGCTCGGCGCCCTCGAGCAGCAGCAGGCGCTGGAGATCCTCATGGAGCGGGTCAAGAAGACCCAGAGCAACCCCGAGTTCCTGATGACGGTCGCCAAGAACACCCCGAGCGTCAACGGCCGCAGCGCCGACTGATCTCCCGCGCACACGACGGGGCGGCTCCCAGCGGGGAGCCGCCCCGTCGTCGTCGTCGGAAGGCGGCCTCAGCCCTTGATCGCGCCGGCGGCGATGTTGGCGATGAAGTGCCGCGAGCCGATCAGGAACACCCCGATCAGCGGCAGCACGCTGATCAGCGCTCCGGCCATCACCATCCCGTAGTCGGTCAGGTACAGGGAGTTCAGGTTCTGCAGGGCGGTCTGCAGGGTCTGCCGCTCCGGATCGACCAGCACGATCAGCGGCTACACGTAGTCGTTCCAGGCCCCGATGAAGGTGAAGATGCCCAGGAACGCGAGGCCGCCGCGCAGCAGCGGCACCCCCACCCGCCAGTAGGTCGTGAAGAAGCCCGCGCCGTCGATCCTCGCGGACTCGATGAGCTCATCGGGGATCGAGCCCGCCGCCATCTGGCGCAGCAGGAAGATCCCGAAGGCGTTCGCGGCGCCGGGCACGATCAGCGCCTGCAGCGTGCCCACCCATCCCAGTTCCGACATGAGGATGAAGCTCGGCACCAGGGAGAGGCTGCCGGGGACCAGCATGGTGGCGATGAGCAGGATGAACAGGGGCCTGCGGCCCGGGAAGTCGAACTTCGCGAAGGCGAAGGCGGCCAGCGAGTCGAAGAACATCACCAGCACCGCGCAGGCGCCGGCGACGATGACGGTGTTCAGCAGCGACTGCAGCAGGTCGACGCTCCCGACGACGCTGCGCACGTTCTCCACGAAGCTGTCGCCGAGGGTCAGCTTCGGCGGGTACCCGAAGATCTCCGCGGTGGTCGAGGTGGACATCACCACCAGCCAGTAGAACGGGAAGATCGACAGCAGCACCCCGAGGATCACGCACAGGTGGGTGACGACGCCGGCGAGACGGCCGCGCGCCGCGTAGTGCGGGTTCATCGGCCGGCCGGCGGTGGGATCGGTGCGGGGCAGGGGATCCAGGAGGGTCATCGGCGGGCCTTCCTCGTCGAGCGGAGCAGAGGGGCGGCGGAGTCCTCGCCGCGTCCGGCGACCAGTCGCCAGTTGATGATCGCGAACACCGCGGCGATGAGGAACAGCGCCCAGGCGATCGCCGAGCCGTAGCCGAAGTCGAACTGGGTGAAGGCCTGGTTGTACTGGTACAGGACGATGGTCATCCCCGCCTCGCCCGCGCCGCCCCCGTTGCCCAGCAGCACCTGCGGCTCGGTGAAGAGGCTGAGGCCGCCGATGGTCGAGGTGATCACCGTGAACAGGATGATCGGGCGCATCAGCGGGATGGTGATCCGCCAGAACACCTGGCGCAGGTTCGCCCCGTCCACCTTGGCGGCGTCGTACAGGTCCGTGGGGACGGACTGCAGCCCGGCGAGATAGATGATGGCGTTGTACCCGGTGAACCTCCAGATCACCATCATCGCGATGGTCGCCTTGATGCCCCACGGGCTCGACAGCCAGGGGACCGCGTCGAGGCCCAGCGCCGTGAGCGCGGAGTTGACCAGCCCGAAGGTGTCGGAGAAGACCGAGCCGAACACGATCGCCATCGCCACCATCGAGGTGACGTTGGGCAGGAAGAACGCGACCCGGTAGAACTTCGTGAAGCGGATGTTCTGGTGCAGGAGGAAGGCGATCACCATGGCGAGGAACAGCATGGGGACCGTGGAGAGGAACCAGATGACGAAGGTGTTGCCGACGGCGTTCCAGAAGCGGCCGTCGCGGATCAGGAACTCGTACTGGGCGAGGCCGACGAAGGAGACCTCCCCCATCCCGTCCCAGTCGGTGAAGGACAGCACCACGGAGAACAGGATGGGGAAGAGTCCGAAGACGGCGAAGAGCGCGTAGAAGGGGGAGATGGCCGCGTACAGCGGCAGCGTCTCGCGCAGCTTCCGGCGGCGCCTGGCGCGGGCGTCCCGCAGCGGCGCCCGGCCCGGGGCGGGAGCGGAGACGGCGGACGGGGCGGCGGTGGTCGTCATGCGCGGACCCCTCGCTTGGCGAGCACCTTCTCCGCCTGGGCGACCGCGTCGTCCCAGGCCCGCTCCGGATCCTTGCCGGAGGTCTCGACATTGGTGAGCTCGAGGGTGAAGGCTCCGCCGATGACGGTCTCCCAGGTGCTGATGAACGACTCGGGGACGGATTCCGCGGCGGCCGAGAAGAAGGCCAGCGGATCCTGGTCGCCGTAGAAGTCCCCGGTGTAGCTGAGCTCGTCGAAGGAGGCGGGTGTGGAGGGGAACAGCTGCACGTCCCGGTAGGCCGCGGCCTGGTTCGCCGGGGAGTTGATCCAGACCAGGAACGCGAGCGCGGCCTCGGGGTCCTTGCAGGTGTGGGGGAGGGCGGCGAAGGAGCCGCCGTTGTTGCCCGGTCGCACCGGCTGGGAGGCCAGGCGCCATGCCCCGGCGGTGTCCGGGGCGGAGTCGGCCAGGACCTGCGTCCACCAGGCCGCGCTGATGTTCCCGGCGGTGCGGCCGCCGGCCCAGGCCGCGTTCTGGTCGGTGCCGCGGTCCCGGGGGATCTTCGCGGTGATGCCGGCCGCGATGGCGGCGACCGCGGTGTCCCAGGCCCGGCGCACGGCGCTGTCGGGCGCCGGGTACAGCGCGGCGTCGTCCGCGTCGAAGTAGCGCTCCGGGCTCGAGTTCAGGAACGCCTCGTAGACGTTCTGCGCGTCGTTGACCATGAAGGCGTCGGCGGCGCCCCTCAGCTCGGTGCCCAGCGCGATCCAGTCCTCCCAGGTGGTGATCGCGGCGGAGACCTCCGCGGGGGAGCTGGGCAGCCCCGCCTGCTCGAACACGTCCTGGCGGTAGAAGAAGCCGGTCGGCCCGATGTCCAGCGGGAAGAAGCGGAAGCGACCCGTCGGGGTGGTCCCCAGATTCCACTTCCAGTCGTAGAAGTCGTCCTTCACCGCGTCCGCGCCCAGCTCGCCGAGATCCAGGAAGAGGTCCTCGTTGGTGAAGTAGAGGGCGTTGTTGGAGTTGATGTAGGTGATGTCGGGGATGTACGCCTTGCCGGCCAGGCTCGTGCGCAGCTTGGTGTCGAAGGAGGTCCCGATGAGGTCCGCCCGCAGATGGCGCTCCGTGCCCGGGATCTGCCCGGTGGTCTGCGCGATCAGCTCCGGGCTGGCGGAGCGGTCCCAGTACCACATGACCAGTTCGTCGGGGTCCTCGGAGATGCTGGGGTCGGATCCGCATCCGGCCAGGACGAGCGGGGCCAGGGCCGCGCCTCCCAGCAGGGACCGGCGGGACAGGGGGCGCGGCGGTGGTGCGCTCCGGTGGGGCTGACGTGCGGTCGCGGTGCTCATGCGCACCCTCCTCATTGAGTGGCGTCCGGGGCCGTGAACGTTCACGGGTGACGCAGATCATGACAGCGCGCCAAAATGGTGTCAACGGTGCGGTCATGGACCGTCATCGGCTAGCGTGGGAGTGCCGTGAACGTTCACGGCACGTCCGGGCCCCGCCTGCGACGTCCCGCGACCCCGACCCGAAGGACGACGACGTCTCCATGAGCTCCTCTTCTGCACCCTTCCGCTGGGCCGTCCTCGGCCCGGGCGGCATCGCCCGCCGCTTCGCCACCCAGCTGCCCTCCTCGCACGACGGCGTGCTGGTGGCCGTGGGCAGCTCCTCTCCCGAGCGCGCCCGCACCTTCGCCGAGGAGTTCCCGCTCGAGCAGCCGGCCCTGGTGGGCACCTACGAGGAGGTCCTGGCCTCCGACGAGGTCGACGCCGTCTACGTCTCCACCGTCCACACCGGCCACGCCCAGCTGGTCGCCGCCGCCCTCGAGGCCGGCAAGCACGTGCTGTGCGAGAAGCCGATGACCCCGAACGCCGGCACCACGATGGCGCTCACCGATCTGGCCGCCCGCAGCGGCCGGGTGCTCCTCGAGGCGTACATGTACCGCTTCCACCCGCAGACCGTGAAGGTCCTCGAGCTGGTCGCCGAGGGCGCGATCGGCGAGATCCTCCACATCGACGCCTCCTTCTCCTTCGACACCCGCGGCCGCACCGGTCGCCTGTTCGACCCGGCCACCGCCGGGGGCGGCATCCTGGACGTGGGCTGCTACCCGCTCTCCTACGCCCGCTTCGTCGCCGGCGCCGCGCAGGGCGCGGCCTTCGCCGACCCGCTGAGCCTGCGGGGCCGCGGCACCCTGGGGGAGACCGGGGTCGACGAATGGGCCGGCGCCCAGCTGACCTTCCCGGGCGGGATCACCGCCAGCCTGCGCACCGGCACCCGCCTGGCGGACCCGCAGTCGGCCACGATCACCGGCGCGCGCGGCGTGATCCGTCTGGCCGACCCGTGGACCCTGGGCGAGGCGCAGGTCATCGAGCTCGACGTGGTCGGCGAGGATCCCCGGCGCCTGGAGATCCCCTCGGCCGCCCCCTACGCCCTGGAGGCCGACGCCCTCGCGCGGGCCGCCCGGGAGGGCGGGGCCGTCCCCGAGCTCAGCGGGGAGAACTCGCTCGGTCAGGCGCGGGCGCTGGACCGCTGGCGCGAGGAGATCGCACTGCGCTACCCCTTCGAGGCCGACGACGCCGACGTCCCCACCCTCACCGGCCGGCCGCTGGTCGCGGGCAGCGTGCAGGTCGGACCGGCGATGACCTACGGGAGCATCCCGGGGATCGACAAGCAGGTCTCGCGCCTGGTGATGGGCTGCGACAACCAGCTGAACCTCACCCACGCCTCGGCCATGTTCGACGCCTTCTTCGAGATCGGGGGCACCACCTTCGACACCGCCTACATCTACGGCGGCGGCCACATCGAGAAGCTGTTCGGGCAGTGGGTGCGCAACCGCGGGGTGCGCGAGGACGTCGTGGTCATCACCAAGGGCGCGCACACCCCCCACTGCGACCCCGAGTCAATCACCCGCCAGCTCGAGGAGTCCCTCGAGCGGCAGGGCACCGACTACGCGGACATGTACATGATGCACCGCGACAATCCGGAGATCCCGGTCGGGGAGTTCGTCGACGTGATGGACGAGCACCTGCGCGCCGGCCGCATCCGCGCCTACGGCGGCTCGAACTGGACGCCCGCGCGGGTGGACGAGGCCAACGCCTACGCCCGCGCCAACGGCCGCACCGGCTTCTCCATCCTCTCGAACCACTTCGGGCTCGCCGAGGCGCTGGACGTGCCGTGGGCCGGCTGCGTCCACGCCACCGACGCCGAGTCCAAGGCCTGGCTCGAGGACCGCGGCATCGCGCTGCTGCCCTGGTCCTCCCAGGCGCGCGGATTCTTCACCGGTCGCGCCCGTCCCGAGGACCGCTCCGACGCGGAGCTGGTGCGCTGCTACTACAGCGACGAGAACTTCGAGCGGCTGGCCCGGGCGGAAGCCCTCGGCGCGGAGCGGGGCGTGCCCGCCACCGCGATCGCGCTCGCCTTCGTGCTGCACCAGAAGTTCCCGACCTTCCCGCTGTTCGGCCCCCGCAGCATCGCGGAGATGCGCTCCTCGACGCTCGGACTCGGGGTCGAGCTGACCGAGGCCGAGCTGGCCTGGCTGGACCTGCGGTCCGAGTCCCGGTGAGCACCCCCGGGCGGCGGCCCACGATCATCGACGTCGCGCAGCGCGCCGGGGTCTCCCGGCAGACCGTCTCGCGCGCGATGAACGACATGGCCGGCATCAGCGCCGCCACCCGGGAGCGGGTGCTCGCCGCCGCCCGGGAGCTGAACTACCGCCCCTCCCGCTTCGGCCGCGGCCTGGTCGAGCAGGGCCCGATCACCCTCGGGCTGGTCGTCATGGACCTGTCCAACGCCTACTTCGCGGAGCTGGGGGCGGCGGTGGTGCGGGCCTGCGCGGCGCGGGGATGGAACGTCGTGCTGGCGGAGGCCGAGCATGCCGCCGACCCCGCGAACGTCGCCGCCGAGCTCGCCCGCCGGGTCGATGCGATCGTCGGCTACGGGGTGCTGACCGGCGGGATCCGGGGCGGGGCCGGGATGCCGGTGGTGCGCCTGGACGGCTCCCCCGAGCAGCTCGACGAGGGCGGGGTGGTCGAGCTCGCCCCCGCGCAGGCGCTGGCGGACCTGGCCGGGCACCTGCGCCGGGCCGGCGTGCGCCGGCCGGCGGTGATCGATCTGCGCGGCGGCCCGGTCGGGGAGCGGGCACGCGCCGTGGCCGCCGCGCTGCACGCGGTCAGCGAGGACGGGTCGGTGCCGATCCACGAGGCCGATCCCCTGCACGGGCACCGCGAGGTGCTCGAGGCGGTGCTGGCCGGCGGCGCCGACGCGCTGGTGGCCTTCAACGACGTCCTGGCCGTCCGGCTGCTGCGCGCGCTGCGGGCGCTCGACGTCGCGGTGCCGGAGCGGCTGCGGCTGGTCGGCGTCGACGGGCTCGAGATCGGCGCCCTGGTCACCCCCGAGCTCACCACCCTGGCGATCGACATCGAGGCCGTCGCCCGCGAGACGGTGGACCTGGTGGCCGGGATGCTGGAGGGCTCGGCGCCGCTGCGGGGGACGGGCGCCCACCGGGTCGTGCCCTACCGGCTGGAGGTGCGGGCCTCGACCTGAGCGCGATGTTGCGCACGCCGCACCGCGAGCCCTCGCGTCGGCGGAGGCCGCCATGGCAGACTGGGCGGTCGGTTCTGGTTCACGGTGCCCGCCGGGCGCCGACCCAGCGACCTCACGAAGGAGAGACATGAAGGCTGACATCCACCCCCAGTACGTCGAGACCCAGGTGACCTGCACCTGCGGCAACTCGTTCACCACCCGCAGCACCAAGACCGACGGGGCCATCAGCACCGAGGTCTGCTCCGCGTGCCACCCCTTCTACACCGGCAAGCAGAAGATCCTGGACACCGGCGGCCGCGTGGCCCGCTTCCAGGCCCGCTACGGCAAGAAGAACGCCTGACAGCAGTCTCCGACGCCGGTGTGCGCCTCTGGGCGGGCACCGGCGTCGTCGCATGTGAGGGCCCCGCGATGACGAAGGAGTGCGATGAGCGTGCCCGATGATGGTGACCGCCTCGCGCCCCTGCGCCAGGAGCACGCCCGCCTGCAGGAGTCGCTGGCCGACCCCGCCCTCCACGACGACCCCGCCCGCGCCCGCCGCGTCGGCCGACGCTATGCGGAGCTCGACGCGGTCCTCGCCGCCGCCGCGCAGGCCGAGAGCACCGCCGCGGACCTCGAGACCGCCCTCGAGCTCGCCGAGCTGGGGGAGGGGGACGAGGAGCTCGCCGCCGAGACCGAGCAGCTCCGCACCCGCCTCGCGACCGAGCGGGAGACGCTCGAGGACCTGCTGGCCCCCCGCGACCCGGACGATGCCCGCGACGTGATCCTGGAGATCAAGGCCGGCGCCGGCGGCGAGGAGTCCGCCCTGTTCGCCGCCGAGCTGCTGCGCATGTACCGCGGCTACGCCGAGTCCCGGGGCTGGCGCACCGAGGTGCTGACCTCCGCCGAGTCCGAGCTGGGCGGCCTCAAGGACGTCACCGTCGCGATCACCGCCCGCGGCACCGGCACCCCGGCCGACGGCGTCTACGCCCGCCTCAAGCACGAGGCGGGCGTGCACCGGGTCCAGCGGGTCCCGGTCACCGAGTCGCAGGGCCGCATCCACACCTCCGCGGTGGGGGTGGTGGTGCTCCCGGAGGCCGACGAGGCCGACGAGGCCGAGGTCCTCGCCGAGGCCATGGCCCCGGCCAACCTGCGCATCGACGTCTTCCGCTCCAGCGGGCCGGGAGGGCAGAGCGTGAACACCACCGACTCCGCGGTGCGCATCACCCACCTGCCCACCGGCACCGTGGTCTCCTGCCAGGACCAGAAGAGCCAGCTGCAGAACCGCGAGCAGGCGCTGCGGATCCTGCGCACCCGCCTGCTGGACGCCCGCCGCGCCGAGCAGGAGCAGCAGTCCTCCGCCGCCCGGCGCTCGCAGGTGCGCACCGTGGACCGCAGCGAGCGCATCCGCACCTACAACTTCCCCGAGTCGCGGGTCGCCGACCACCGCACCGGCTACAAGGCCGGCAACCTGGCCCAGGTCCTCGCCGGGGACCTCGAGGACCTCATCGCGTCCTCGCGCACCGCCGAGCGGGCGGCCCGCCTGGCCGATGCCCAGCGCGGCGCCGCGGAGGAGACCCGGTGAGCGACGACCTCGCGGTCCGCGCCCGTCTGCGCGCCGCCCTCGCGCAGACCACCCGGCGACTGGGCGAGGCCGGCGTCCCCTCGCCGAGCGTGGACGCCCGGGCCCTGATCGCCGCCGCGGCCCGCAGCGAGCGGCCCCTGGTGCTGCTGGAGACGCTGCCGGAGAGCTTCGGCGCCGAGCTAGAGGAGTTCACCGTCCGCCGGGAGCGCCGGGAACCGCTGCAGCTGATCCTCGGCCGCGCCCCGTTCCGCCGGCTGATGCTCACCGTGCGGCCCGGGGTCTTCATCCCCCGCCCGGAGACCGAGCTCGCCGTGGACCTGCTGCGCGAGCACCTGCGCGGACCGCTCGAGCTGGTGGCGGACCTGTGCTCCGGCACCGGCGCCCTGGGCGCCGCGGTCCTCGACGAGATCCCCGCCGCCCGGGTGCTGGCGGTCGAGGTCGAGCCCGCCGCGGCGGCGCTGAGCGCGGAGAACCTCGAGGCCGCCGGTCCCGGCCGCGGCAGCGTGGTCCGGGCCGACCTCACCGGGCCGGTCCCGCAGCTCGCGGCGGCCGCGCCCATCGACGCGATCCTGTCCAACCCGCCGTACATCCCGCCGGATGCCGTGCCCCGCGATGCGGAGGTGCTGGATCACGACCCCCACCGCGCCCTCTTCGGCGGCGGCGCCGACGGTCTCGGGGTGCCGCGCGCCGTGATCGCCTGGGCCGTGCACCTGCTGCGACCCGGGGGAGTGCTCGTCATGGAGCATGCCGACGTGCAGGGCGCCGCCGCCCGCGCCGCCGCCGCCGACAGCGGCGGCTTCGACCTGATCAGAACCGCCCCCGATCTGACCGGCCGCGACCGCTTCCTGGTCGCGCGCCGCGCGGACGGGGCACCATCCCCTGGAAGTGAGAGACTGACCCGGTGAGCGTGCACGACACCCAGAACCCAGACACCCGCGAGGACGCCCTCGCCGCCGCCGTCGACGCCGTCCGCAGCGGCGACCTGATCGTCCTGCCGACGGACACCGTCTACGGCATCGGCGCCGACGCGTTCACGCCGGCCGCGGTCGAGGCCCTGCTCGAGGCCAAGGGACGCGGGCGGGACACGCCGCCGCCGGTGCTGATCGGCGACCACGCCGTGCTGCTCGCCCTGGCCGCCGACCTCCCGGACTACGTCGAGGAGCTCACCGAGGAGCTCTGGCCCGGCGCGCTGACCCTGATCCTCACCGCCCAGCCCTCCCTGACCTGGGACCTGGGGGAGACCCGCGGCACCGTCGCGCTGCGCATGCCCGACGACGAGACCGCCCTGGAGCTGCTGCGCCGCACCGGCCCGCTCGCCGTCTCCAGCGCCAACCGCCACGGCCGGCCCGCCGCCACCACGGTGCTCGAGGCCGCCACCCAGCTCGGCGACTCCGTCGAGATCTACCTCGACGGCGGGCTCGCCCGCCTCGGCTCCAGCTCCACCATCTTGGACACCACCGTCACCCCGGCGCAGATCGTCCGCGAGGGCGCGATCACCAGGGAGCGGATCATCGAGGTGGTCGGCGACATCTTCACCGCCCCCGAGCCCGAGCCGTCGGCCGACCAGGACGCCGCCGACGCCGCCGACGCGGCCGAGGCCCCGGACGCCCCCGAGGACGGGGCAACGGTCCCCGAGGACGCCGCGGCGCAGGCCGAGCAGGTCGAGCCGGGCGGGGTGCTCGACCTGCCCTCCGAGCCGGAGCTCGCCTCCCCGAGCGAGCCGGAGCCGGTCGCCGAGACCCCCCTGACCGGGTTCGGCGAACCGCTCGCCACCGCCGACGCGCCCGCCGCCGAGGACGGGAGCCCGGCCGAGGCGCGGCCGGGGCGCACCGCCGGGTGAGGATCTATCTCTTCCTGCTGCTGATCTCCGCAGCGGTGACCTATCTGGTCACCCCTGCCGTGAGACTGCTGGCACGGCGCGCCGGGGCGATGACCGCGGTGCGCGACCGGGACGTGCACGACGCGGTGACGCCGCGGCTGGGCGGGCTGGCGATGTTCGCCGGCGTCGCCGCGGCGATGCTCATCGCGAGCAACGTCCCCTTCCTCGAGGGGCTCTTCCAGGACTCCCGCCAGCCCTTCGCGATCCTCGCGGCCGCGGGCCTGGTGTGCCTGCTCGGGGCGGCCGACGACAAATGGGACCTGGACTGGGTCACCAAGCTCGCGGGGCAGGTGCTGGCCGCCGTGCTGCTCGCCTGGCAGGGCGTGAGCCTGGTGACGCTGCCGATCGGCGGCGTCACCGTGCTCTCCGGGCGCACCGCCCTCATCCTCACCGTGCTGGTGGTGGTGATCAGCATGAACGCCGTGAACTTCGTGGACGGGCTGGACGGGCTCGCGGCCGGGGTGATGGCGATCGGCGGCTCGGCCTTCTTCCTCTACGCCTACACGCTCACCCGCAGCGCCTCCACCACCGACTACTCATCGCTCGCGGCGCTGCTGACCGCGGTGCTGATCGGGGCGTGCCTGGGCTTCCTGCCGCACAACATGACCCGGGCGCGGATCTTCATGGGGGACTCCGGCTCGATGATGCTGGGACTGCTGCTGGCGGCCAGCACCATCGCGGTGACCGGCCAGGTCGATCCCGGCCGCCTCTCCGGGGCGGACTTCTTCGGCCAGTTCCTGCCGATCCTGATCCCGATGGGGGTGATGGTGATCCCCTTCCTCGACTTCGCGCTGGCGGTGGTGCGCCGGATCGGCTCGGGCAGGTCCCCCTTCCACGCCGACCAGGCCCATCTGCACCACCGTCTGCTGGGCATCGGCCACAGCAAGCGCACCGCCGTGCTGATCATGTACACCTGGACCGTCGTGATCTCGGTGGGACTGCTGCTGCCGCTGCTGGTCCCCCTCCGCGCCGTGGTGATCTTCTGGGCGTGCGGCCTGCTGCTGGCGCTCCTGCTCACCTTCGACCCGCTCAGGTGGCGCCCCGGGCGCCATCGGAAGGACTCCCATGTCTCCTGAACCCCAGAGCCCTGCGACCCCGCGCACCCGCCGTCCGCGCCGCGCCGCCGGCGACCGCGCCATGCAGCGCGCGACGCTGGTGGCCCTCGTCGTCGGCCTGCTGCTCGACGCCGTGGTGATCGCCGTGTCGGCGACCCGCGAGGACCCCTCGGCGCTGCTGGGCGCTCTCGTCGGCACCGCGCTCACGCTGGTGATGGTGCTGCCGACGGTGGCGATCACCTTCGTGGGCAAGCGCCTGACGCCGGTGGCCATGGCCGCCACGGTGCTGGGCAGCTGGGCCGTCAAGATGCTCGTTGTGATCCTCGTCCTGGTCGCCGTCCAGGACCTCGCGAGCGTCTCCACCCGGTGGATCGGGCTGGCACTGCTGGTCGGCGCGGTCTCGGCGGTGGTGGTGGAGGCGGTGCTGCTGGCGCGCGCCCGCCACCCGCTCGAGGTGCAGGCCCCGGACGCCGCGACGGACGAGCCGGATCCCCAGGTTCGGCCGTGACTCTCTGTTATGCTTCCCGAGGCGCTGAACTGCAGATCACGGGGCATAACCGTGACCTGGGACGCGCTGATCGAGGCCCCGGGAACGCCATCGTGCCGTCCATCGGCGGACGGACCCGGCATCTGCGGGGCACGACCTCGATCCAGTCAGACCATCCGGGCCGTCCACGACGGTCGCACCACCCTGGGAGATCGAGCTGAACACCGCAGACACCAGTCCGGCACTGCTGGCAGAGGACGACTCCTTCTTCCACATCCCCACGCTGGGTGAGTTCTTCCCCCCGGCGATCCTGTTCGAGGGGACCATCTTCGAGTTCAACCGCGTCCAGCTGGTGCGGCTCATCATGCTCGCCGTGGTGCTCGTGTTCATGTGCATCGTCGCCTCGCGGGCCAAGCTCGTCCCCGGCCGCGTGCAGAGCGTCGTCGAGCTCGTCATCGACTTCGTGAACAACAGCATCATCGCGAACACGCTCGGCCTCAAGGACGGCAAGCGCTTCGCCCCGATGCTGATCACGATGTTCGTGTTCATCCTGGTGATGAACCTGACGGGTGTGGTCCCCGGGCTGAACCTCGCCGGCACCTCGGTGATCGGCCTGCCGCTGCTGCTGGCCCTGTGGACCTTCGTCACCTACGTCGGCGCCGGCATCCGCAAGCACGGCGTCCTGGGCTACCTCCGCGCAGAGACGATGCCCCCGGGCATCCCGTGGCCGATCTACATCCTGCTGATCCCGATCGAGCTGCTCCAGGTCGTCGTGATCCGCTGGGCCTCGCTGACCATCCGACTGCTCGCGAACATGGTCGCCGGCCACATGATGATCGTGGTCTTCATCGGCATGACCCACGCGCTGCTGTTCTCCGGCGACTGGATCATCGCGATCAGCCCCTTCGCCGGCGTGATGGCCATCGGCATCTACGGCTTCGAGATCTTCGTGGCCGCCCTGCAGGCCTTCATCTTCACGATGCTGACCGCGGTCTACATCCAGCTCGCCACCAGCGACGAGCACTGACCTCCCGCCGCGGCGGGAGGCCTCCGGGCCACCGCCGCGCGGCTTCCGCTAGCCCCCCCGAAGACCTGACCGTCGCCCTCACGCGGCACAACGAAAGGAAACACCCATGGAGTCCACGATCCTCGCCGAGGTGACCGGCAACATCGGCACCATCGGTTACGGCCTCGCCGCCATCGGACCGGGCCTCGGCATCGGCATCCTGGTCGGCAAGACCGCCGAGGCGCAGGCCCGTCAGCCCGAGATGCGCTCGCAGCTGCAGACCACGATGCTGATCGGTATCGCCTTCACCGAGATCCTCGCGCTGCTGGCCATCGTCACCGGCCTGATCTTCGTCTGAGGTCGAGCACATGATTCTGGCAGAAGCAGGGGGAGCAGTCCCCGGCTGGCGGCTGCTGATCCCGCTCCCGGAGGAGATCGTCTGGTCGGCGATCTTCCTGCTGATCTTCGCGCTCGTCTTCATGAAGTTCGTGCTCCCGCGCATGAACGCCGTGCTCGACGAGCGCTCCGAGAAGATCGAGGGCGGCATCCGCAACGCGGAGAAGGTCCAGGAGCAGGTCGAGCAGCTGAGGAGCGACCAGGAGCACGAGCTCGCGGCCGCCCGTCAGGAAGCCGCCGCCATCCGCGAGAAGGCCCGCGTGGACGGTCAGAAGATCGTCGACGAGGCCCGTTCGCGCGCCGAGGCCGAGGCCGACCGCGTGCTGCAGGCCGGCCGTCAGCAGCTGGGCGCCGAGCGCATCTCGGCCTCCACCGAGCTGCGCGGCGAGGTCGGTGCACTGGCCAGCGACCTGGCCTCCAAGATCGTCGGCGAGTCCCTCACCGACGACGAGCGCTCGCGCCGAGTGATCGACCGGTTCCTGGACGACCTCGAGTCGAGCCAGGCCACCACCCGATAAGGAACCGTGATGCGAGGAACTTCCTCCACCTCATTCGCTGAGGTGCTCAAGCTGGCCGAAGGCGCGTTCGCCGCCGATCCCGGCTCGCTCGAGACCGTTGCCGACGAGCTGTTCTCGATGGCCGACGCCATCGACTCCAGCAATCAGCTGGTGCGCACGCTCTCCGATCCCGGCCGCCCGGCCGCGATCAAGGAGGCGTCCGTGCGCTCGCTGTTCGGCGGTCGCGTGAGCCCGCAGGCCCTCGAGGCGCTCCTCGAGATCGTGCGTCGCCGCTGGTCCGAGCAGGAGGACATCCTCGACGCGCTCGAGCTGCTCGGCGTCTCGGCGCTGCTCGACCATGCGCAGTCCGAGGGCGTGCTCGAGCAGGTCGAGCAGCAGCTGTTCGAGGTCTCGCAGCTCATCGACGCCAGCGGCGACCTCACCGCGGCGCTGGACGGCTCCCGGGAGGATCCCTCACGGCGCGCCGCGCTGCTGCGCTCCCTGCTGGAGGGCCGGGCCCATCGGATCGCCGTCGCCCTGGCGGCACGGTCCGTGGGCCGGCGCACCGACACCAAGCCGGCCCGGCGGGTCGAGGAGTTCGCGCGGTTCGCCGCCGATCGCCGTCGGCGCTCCTTCGCGGCGGTCTCCAGCGCGATCCCGCTCAGCCAGACGCAGCAGGCTCGGCTCGGCGCCGTCCTGGCCGGCATCTACGGCCGTGAGGTCCAGATGAACCTCCAGGTCGATCCCGAGGTCGTGGGCGGTCTGCGGATCCAGGTCGGCGACGACCTCTACGACGCCACCGTGCTCGCCCGGCTCTCCCGAGCCCGCCAGCGACTGGTGGCCTGACTCAGACCCGACGCCCCGGCGTCCCCAGCATTGACCAGACCATCCCCGTCACGGGGAGACCGAGAGGAAGCGAAGCGCAGATGGCGGAGCTCACGATCAGCCCGGAGGAGATCCGGAACGCCCTGGACACCGCGGTGTCCACCTACCAGGCAGGCGCCACCGAGCGCGAAGAGATCGGCCGCGTCAGCGAGGCCGCCGACGGCATCGCCCGCGTCGAGGGACTCCCCGGCGTGATGGCCAACGAGCTGGTGCGCTTCGAGGACGGCACCCTCGGCCTCGCCCTGAACCTCGAGCTGCGCGAGGTCGGCGTCGTCGTCCTCGGCGAGTTCGGCGGGATCGAGGAGGGCCAGGAGGTGCGTCGCACCGGCCAGGTGCTCTCCGTCCCCGTCGGTGACGGCTACCTCGGTCGCGTCGTGGACCCGGTCGGCAACCCGATCGACGGCCTCGGCGAGGTCCAGACCGTCGGCCGTCGCGCCCTCGAGCTGCAGGCCCCCGGCGTCATGATGCGCAAGGCCGTCAAGGAGCCCATGCAGACGGGCCTCAAGGCGATCGACGCGATGACCCCGATCGGCCGCGGTCAGCGCCAGCTGATCATCGGCGACCGCCAGACCGGCAAGACCGCCATCGGGATCGACACGATCCTGAACCAGAAGGCCAACTGGGACTCCGGCGACCCCGCCAAGCAGGTGCGCTGCATCTACGTGGCCATCGGTCAGAAGGGCTCGACCATCGCCTCGGTGCGGGCGACCCTCGAGGCGCAGGGCGCGATGGAGTACACCACCATCGTGGCCGCCCCGGCCTCGGACCCGGCGGGCTTCAAGTACATCGCCCCCTACACGGGCTCCGCGATCGGCCAGCACTGGATGTACGAGGGCAAGCACGTCCTCATCGTCTTCGACGACCTCTCCAAGCAGGCCGAGGCCTACCGCGCCGTCTCGCTGCTGCTGCGCCGTCCGCCGGGCCGCGAGGCCTACCCGGGCGACGTCTTCTACCTGCACTCCCGTCTGCTCGAGCGCTGTGCGAAGCTCTCCGACGAGCTGGGCGGCGGGTCGATGACCGGGCTGCCGATCATCGAGACCAAGGCCAACGACGTCTCGGCGTACATCCCGACCAACGTCATCTCGATCACCGACGGCCAGTGCTTCCTGCAGTCGGACCTGTTCAACGCGAACCAGCGCCCGGCGGTCGACGTCGGCATCTCGGTCTCCCGCGTCGGCGGCTCCGCCCAGACCAAGGCCATGAAGTCGGTCTCGGGCACGCTGAAGATCGACCTCGCGCAGTTCCGCGACCTCGAGTCCTTCGCGATGTTCGCCTCCGACCTCGACGGCGCCTCCAAGCAGCAGCTGCACCGCGGTGCGCGACTGATGGAGCTGCTCAAGCAGTCGCAGTACTCGCCGTTCCCGATGGAGGAGCAGGTCGTCTCGATCTGGGCCGGCACCAAGGGCAAGTTCGACGACATCGAGCTCGAGGACGTCCGTCTCTTCGAGGCGCAGCTGCTCGAGCACCTGCGTCACAACGGCGGCGTGCTGGAGTCGATCCGCTCGACCGGCAAGTTCTCCGACGAGACCGAGGCCGAGCTCTCGGGCATCCTCGACGACGTCAAGCGGGACTTCCTCGCCGGCAAGGGCGAGGACTCCCAGCGCACCGACGAGAGCCGTCGTCTGTCCGCCGACCAGATCGAGCAGGAGCAGATCGTCCGCGGCTGATGCGAGCTGCCGCCGCCCTCCGGGGCGGCGGCACCCGCCCCGGACGCATCCACGCCGCAGGAGGAGAGACATGGGAGCCCAGCAGAGGGTCTACAAGCAGCGGATCAGGTCCGCCCAGGGGATGAAGAAGATCTTCAAGGCCAAGGAGATGGTCGCGGCCTCGCGCATCGCCAAGGCCCATGCCCGGGTGCTGGCCACCACCCCGTACGCCGAGGCGCTCACCAGTGCCATCGGCTCGGTCGCCACGCACTCCGACGAGGTGGTTCACCCCTTCCTGCAGTCCGAGCGCCGGCAGACCGACCGGGCGGGGATCCTGCTGATCACCGCCGACCGCGGGATGACCGGGCCCTACTCGCACAACGTGCTGCGCGATGCGGAGCAGCTGGCGAACACCCTGCGGGATGAGGGCAAGGAGCCGGTGATGTACGTCGTCGGCGCCAAGGGCGACTCCTACTACCGCTTCCGCAACCGCCCGGCGCACCGCGCCTGGACCCCGTACAAGGAGAGCGAGCTGACCGCCCTCGGCCGCGAGATCGCGGGCGTGGTCACCGAGGACCTCCTCAGCGAGGACCCCGCGGTGCACCTCGACGAGCTCTACGTCGTCGGCACCCGGTTCACCTCCCGCTTCGTCCAGCAGACCCGGTCGATCCGACTGGTGCCGATGGGCCTGGTGGAGGCCGATGCGGAGCAGGGCCGTCCCACCTACCCGCTGTACAGCTTCGCCCCGGACCCCGAGGCGGTGCTCGAGGATCTCGTGCCGCGCTACGTCGAGGCGCGGATCATCAACATCCTGCTCCAGTCGATGGCGTCCGAGCACGCCGCGACCCAGCGGGCGATGAAGACCGCGACCGACAACGCGGAAGCCCAGATCGACAAGTTCACCCGGCTGGCGAACACCGCCCGCCAGGCGGAGATCACCCAGGAGATCACGGAGATCGTCGGCGGCGCCGACGCCCTCTCGGGATCCGGCCGCACCGAACGCTGAGACCTTGGCCGGCTGCGCCCCGCGCGGCGGCCCGACATGGAGAGAATGGACATGACCACTATCACCGACAGCCAGGCCCCCGAGGCCGCGGCCCCGAGCGCCGCGGGCCGCGTCGCCCGCGTCACCGGCGCCGTCGTCGACATCGAGTTCCCCCCGGGCCAGATCCCGGCGCTCTACAACGCCCTGACCATCGACATCCCGGACACCGGCTCCGGTCTGGCGGCGTCCACCCTGACCCTGGAGACCGCCCAGCACCTCGGTGACGGGATGATCCGGGCGATCGCCCTGAAGCCGACCGACGGCCTGGTCCGCGGCCAGGACGTGGTCGACACCGGCGCGCCGATCTCGGTGCCGGTGGGCGATGCGACCCTCGGCACCGTCTTCGACGTGGTCGGCAACCCGCTGAACAAGAGCGCCTCCGAGCTCCAGATCACCGAGCGCTGGCCCATCCACCGCAACGCCCCGAACTTCGACCAGCTGGAGTCCTCGACCCAGATGTTCGAGACCGGCATCAAGTCGATCGACCTGCTCACCCCGTACGTGCTGGGCGGCAAGATCGGCCTGTTCGGCGGCGCGGGCGTCGGCAAGACCGTGCTGATCCAGGAGATGATCTACCGCGTGGCGAACAACCACGACGGCGTCTCCGTGTTCGCCGGCGTCGGCGAGCGCACCCGTGAGGGCTGGGACCTCATCGAGGAGATGACGGAGTCCGGGGTCATCGACAAGACCGCCCTGGTCTTCGGCCAGATGGACGAGCCGCCGGGCACCCGCCTGCGCGTCGCGCTCTCGGCGCTGACCATGGCGGAGTACTTCCGCGATGTGCAGTCCCAGGACGTGCTGCTGTTCATCGACAACATCTTCCGCTTCACCCAGGCGGGCTCCGAGGTCTCCACGCTGCTGGGGCGCATGCCCTCCGCGGTGGGCTACCAGCCGAACCTGGCCGACGAGATGGGTGTGCTGCAGGAGCGCATCACCTCCACCCGCGGCCACTCGATCACGTCCATGCAGGCGATCTACGTCCCGGCCGACGACTACACCGACCCGGCCCCGGCGACCACCTTCGCACACCTGGACGCGACCACCGAGCTCTCCCGTGAGATCGCCTCGCGCGGCCTCTACCCGGCGATCGACCCGCTGTCCTCGACCTCGCGCATCCTGGACCCGCGCTACGTGGGCCAGGAGCACTACGACACCGCGGTGCGGGTCAAGCAGGTCCTCCAGCGCAACAAGGAGCTGCAGGACATCATCGCGATGCTGGGCGTGGACGAGCTCTCCGAGGAGGACAAGGTCATCGTCTCCCGGGCCCGCCGGATCCAGCAGTTCCTCTCGCAGAACACCCACCTGGCCAAGCAGTTCACCGGTGTGGACGGCTCCGACGTGCCGCTGCGCGACACCATCGAGGGCTTCAAGGGCATCTGCGACGGCGAGTTCGACCACATCACCGAGTCGGCCTTCTTCAACGTCGGCGGCATCGACATGGTGCTGGAGAACCAGCACCGCATCGACAAGGAGCTCGGCGCGTGAGTGCGCTCGAGGTCACCTTCGTCACCGCGGATCGCACCGTCTGGACCGGGCAGGCCGCGCAGGTGGTGGTGCCGGCGGTCGACGGCTCGATGGGCATCCTGCCGCAGATGCAGCCCACCCTGGCGATCCTGGGCTCCGGCACGGTGCGCATCATCCACCAGAGCGGGCATGTCGAGCAGCGCGCGGTCAGCGGCGGCTTCGTCTCCGTGGACGGCGACGTGGTCACCATCGGCGTCGACGAGGCGGAAGCCACCTCGTCCTCCGACGCGCGCTGAGCCCACCCGTCCATGAGTGACCTGAGCATCCCGATCCTCCTCGCGGGGGTCGGGATGCTCGTCGCCGTGGCGGCGCTGCTGCTGGTGCTGCGCCAGCTGACGGTCTCCCGCCGGCGGGGCGGCTTCGAATGCTCCCTGCAGCGACGCGGACTGGTGGGGCAGGCGAGCTGGCAGCACGGGCTGATGCGCTTCGGCACCGACCGGCTGCGCTGGTTCCGCGCCTTCTCGCTGCGGCTGCGGCCCGAGGTGGTGATCCGCCGCTCGGACATCCTGGACGTCTCCCGGCGCCGCCTGGCCGCGCAGGTGGAGGGCGACGAGGACAGCTACCTGCTCGAGTTCAGCCTCCGTGAGGGCCGCGAGGTCCGCGCCATCGTCGACCTGGTCTCCGGGGCCGCGCTGAACTCCTGGCTGGAGGCGGCCCCGACCGGGCTCTTCCACGGCGACGCCGACTGAGCCGGCCCCCGCCGGCCCCGATCAGTCCGTCACGCGCACCCCGGCGCGCAGCACCGCCACCGGGGCGAGGCCCGCATCGACCAGCACCGCATCCGCGCGGCGCCCCGCGCCGAGCGCCCCGATCCGGTCCTGCGCCCCGAGCACCCGCGCCGGGACCGACGAGGCCGCCCGCACGGCCCGCACCAGGTCCACCCCGGCCTCGTTGACCGCGAAGCGCACCACGTCCAGCAGGTGTGCGGTGCCGCCGGCGATGGCGTCACCGCCGGTGAGGGTCGCCACGCCCGCGGCGACGGTCACCTCGAGCGCCCCCAGCCGGTACCGGCCGTCGGCCATGCCGGCGGCGGCCATCGCATCGGTCACCAGCACCACATGGTCCTCGGCGGCGATCGCGAACACGTGGGCGACGGTGCGGGCATCCAGGTGCGCCCCGTCGGCGATCACCTCGACCACCAGCTCCCCGCGGGCCGCCGCGTCCAGGGCCGCCAGGGCCGGCCCCGGGTCCCGGTGGTGCATGGGACGCATGCCGTTGAAGAGGTGGGTGGCGGTGGGCAGCGGTGAGCGGCCGCGCTCCCGGCGCAGCGCGGCTCCCGAGCGCTCCACGGCGCGGGTCAGCTGGGCGCTGGAGCCGTCGGTGTGGCCGAGCGAGGGCAGCGCCCCCACCTCCGCGAGCACGTCGATCACGGTATCGGCGCCCTCCGCCTCGGGGGCCAGGGTCATCGTCGCCAGCGCCCCGCCCGCGAGCGCGGCCAGCTCCCGCACCAGCTCCGGGTCGCCGGCGGTGATGTGGGCGGGGTCCTGCGCGCCGCGCCGGGCGACCGAGAGGAAGGGACCCTCCAGGTGGATGCCCTCGATCTCCCCGGCGGCGGCCAGCGCCGCGAGCTCGCCGGTGCGGGCCCGCAGGGTGGCGGGATCGGCCGTGACCAGCGAGGCCACCAGGCCGGTGGTGCCGTGTCGGCGATGCTCGTGCACCGCGACCAGCATCTCCGTCGCGTCGGCGGCGTCCGGGAAGGAGGCCCCGCCGCCGCCGTGGCAGTGCAGGTCCACCAGACCCGGCAGGATCAGCCCGTCGTGGACGATCGACTCGGCGGCGGTGTGGGCGGGGGCCCGGCCGGCCGGGCCGGACCAGAGGATGTCGGGGCCGTCGATGAGCACCAGGGCGTCGGGGACCAGGCCCTGCTCCAGCACCGCGGCGCCGCGCAGGGCCAGGGTGGCGGAGAGCTCGGGACGGCAGGACGGCTCGGTGGGGCTCACGGACTCTCCTGGGGAAGGGGGCGAGGGGTCAGAACAGGCGGGAGGTGACGTCGTCGAGTCCGCGCAGGGCGTCGTAGTCGAGCATCACGCAGTCGATGCCGCGGTCCTTGGCCAGCACCCGCGCCTGCGGCTTGATGGCCTGGGCGGCGAAGATGCCCCGCACCGGCGCCAGCAGCGGATCACGGTTGAGCAGCTCGAGGTAGCGGGTCAGCTGCTCGACGCCGTCGATCTCCCCGCGCCGCTTGATCTCGATCGCCACCGAGCCGCCGTGCTCGTCGCGGGCCAGGATGTCGACCGGCCCGATCGCGGTGAAGTACTCGCGGCGCACCAGCGACCAGCCGGCGCCCAGGGTCTCGATGTTCTCGGCCAGCAGCTCCTGCAGATGCGCCTCGATGCCGTCCTTCTGCAGGCCGGGGTCGATGCCCAGCTCATGGGAGGAGTCCTCGAAGACCTCGTGCAGGCGCACCCGCAGCCGGTCGCCGGACTTGTCGTGGACGACGTCCCACTGCTCGATCCAGGGGCCCTCGGGGTCGGCGGCCGCATCCTCGTCGGAGCGCCGCAGGGTGCGCAGGGTGCACGGGGGGCTCATCCAGTTCAGGGGCTTGTAGCTGCCGCCGTCGGAATGGACCAGCACGCTGCCGTCGGCCTTGACGATCAGCAGCCGCGGGGCCAGCGGCAGATGGGCGGTGAGCCGACCGGTGTAGTCGACGGAACAGCGGGCAACGACGAGACGCACCGTGCCAGGGTACGGCACCGGCCGGGTGCACCTCCTCACTCGCCCCTGTTCTGGCACCGGCCCCGCTCGTATCGTGGTCGCGTCCCCGTTCGGGCCCGTCCCCGAGCCACCTCGAAGGAGCTACCACCGTGCAACGACTCCTGGCCGCGCTGCTGATCCTGATCGGGGTGATCGGGCTCGGGCTGGGCCGTCTGGGCGAGACCACCTGGGCTCCCGACACCGAGACCACCGCCACGGTCGAGCTCTCCGACCCCGGCCCCGCCGTGGTGCTCGATCCGGGCGTGCTGTACGTGGGCGGGGAGGAGGGCGAGGTGGTCATCGAGGGCGCCTCCGACGTCTCCGTCATCACCGCCACCGACGGCGACGTGGCGGCCTACCTCGACGGCGTCCGCCACACCCGCATCACCGGGGCGAGCGACTGGACCACTCTCAGCACCCAGGAGGTCCATCCCGACGGCGCCGCCGAGCTGAGCGACCCCACCGGCTCGGACCTCTGGCGCGGCGTGGACACCGCGCCCAGCCCCTACACCCTGGACATCGCCGAGTTCTGGGCCGCGGAGAACGGGCAGGACGAGCAGGTCTACCGCCCCCTGCTGATCGTCACCGACGGCACCGCCCCCGGTGCCGAGAAGGTCTCCATCACCTGGCCGGTCGAGGCGGAGAACGAATGGGTGCCGTTCGCCTACGCCGGCGGCGCCGCGATCGCCGTGATCGGACTGGTGCTGCTGGTGGTCTCGATCGGCGGTCGCCGCCGGGACGACGAGGAGGCCGAGCCCGCCACGGCCGACGAGGATCCCGAGACCGTCACCGTCACCGACACCGACACCGACGGCGAGGCCCGCCGATGACCCGCCCCGGACTGCGCCCGAGCGCCTGGAAGGACTCCCCGATGATCAGCCGACCCGTCGGCCGCCGCGGACTGCTGCTGGGCGCCGGCGCCCTGCTGGGCGGCGGACTGCTGTCCGCCTGCTCCTCCGAGCCCGCCCCGCCGCCGGCCCCGCCGACCGGCAAGCCGCTGGCCGAGCCCACCCCGGTGCAGACCACCGAGCAGTTCGGCACCTTCGTCACCGAGGTCAACGCCGCCGTCACCGCGGCCGACGAGGCCCGGGACGCCGCGCTGCTCGCGCCCCGCGTGCACGGCTCCGCGGTGGACTTCCGCACCGCCGCCTACGCCATGATCGCGAAGGCCGCGGAGTGGGCCGAGGACCTCAAGGTCCCCGGTGCCGAGCTGATCGTGCCGATGACCTCCACCGGCGCGGAGTTCCCGCGGGTGGCGATCGCGCTGGTCGAGGACTCCGTCGAGGGCGGCGTGCCGTACTTCATGGCGCTGCGCCAGGAGTCCGCCCGGGCCGACTACTCGTCCTGGGGCTGGGCGCAGCAGGCCGTCGGCATCGAGATGCCCACGGTGCCCCATGAGCTGGTCGGCTCCGAGCAGGTCGCCCCCGACGCCGACGACCTGGTGATGACCCCCGCCGCGGCGCTGACGCTGTACGCCCAGGTCCTCACCGACGGCGACGCCGCGGATGCGGACGACGCCCTGGCCCCGAACCCCTTCCAGACCGGCACCCATGAGCGCATCCAGACCGAGCGCGCCGAGCTGAACCAGGGCGTGGAATGGGACGAGGCGGCCACCATCCGTGAGGTCTACACGGTCAAGGACGGCGAGTTCGTGGGCCTGCGCACCGACGACGGCGGCGCGATCGTGATGGGCACGCTGCTGTCCACCCGCACGGTGACCATCAAGGACGGCGCCACCATGCGCTACGCCGAGGACAACAAGTACACCAAGGTGATCGGGAAGAAGGAGTTCACCAAGGAGTACGTGCGCGAGTACGGCACCCATGTCGCCCTCCACATCCCCGCCGCCGAGGGCGGCGGGCAGGTCCAGCCGATCGGGGCCACCCAGACCGCGCTGAGCGCCCGCGGCGAGTGAGCGGGACCGCGCGCCGGCGCACTCCCTAGACTGGGCCCCGTCCCGCCGCCATCGAAGGAGAACCCCTGTGACCGATCCGTACGGAATCATCGACCTCGCCGCCCTCAAGCAGCCCGCCGGCGACCCCGTGGGCACCGGTGCCGCCGCCGGCAGCCCGGCGGCGCACGAGGTCGCGGTGACCGAGCAGGGCCTCGAGCAGCTCATCACCGACTCCCAGCAGATCGCCACGCTGATGCTGGTGACCAGCTCGCGGGTGCCCGGGGGCGACGACTTCCTGGCGGCCCTGCGCCGCGGCGTCGACGCCCAGGGCGGCGCGCTGCGCCTGGCGATCGTCGACGCCGACGGCCAGCAGCGGGTCGCCGCCGCGCTGCGCGTCCAGCAGCTGCCCACCCTGCTGCTGCTGCTCCAGGGCCAGCTGCAGCCGATCGTGCAGTCGGTGCTGCCCGAGTCCGAGATCGAGCCGCTCCTGACCCAGATCGTGGACCTCGCCCGCCAGCAGGGCATGGACGTCTCCGGCGCCGGAGCGCCCGAGCAGGACCCGGCCGCGGAGGAGCCGCTGCCGCCGCTGATCGCCGAGGCCTACGCGGCGATCGAGCGGGGCGATCTCGACGCCGCGGTGGACGCCTACCGCCGGCAGCTGCAGGAGACCCCGGCCGACGCCGAGGCGAAGGCGGGCCTGGCCACCGTCTCCCTCATGCGCCGCACCCAGGACATCGAGCCGGGCGCGGCCCGGGAGGCGGCGGCCCAGCGCCCTGCGGACCTCCCGGCCCAGCTGCTGGTCGCGGACCTCGACATGCTCGGCGGTCACGTCGAGGACGCCTTCGGCCGCCTGCTGGACCAGCTGCGCGGGGCCGACGCGGAGACCAAGGACACCGTGCGGACCCGGCTGCTCGAGCTGTTCGAGGTGGCCGGGCCCGCGGACCCGCGGGTCGCGCCCGCCCGCCGCCGGATGGCGAACCTGCTCTTCTGAGCGGGCGGGGCGCTCAGCCCTCGCGCAGGCGCTCCGGCACCAGCACCACCGCGCCCAGCGGGGGCACCGCCAGCCGCACCGAATGGTCGCGGCCGTGCTGGGGCAGCGGTTCGGCATGGACCCGGCCGAGGTTGCCGACCCCGCTGCCGCCGTACACCGGGGCGTCGGAGTTCAGCACCTCGAGCCAGTCCCCGCCCTCGGGCAGCGGGACGCGGTACTCGTGCCAGGGCTGCGGGGAGAAGTTCACGACCGTGACCACGGGGTCGCCCTGCTCGTCGCGCCGCACGAAGGAGATCGTGTTGTGCTCGGCGTCGTCCCCGATCAGCCATTCGAAGCCGCCCGGATCCTGATCGCGCTGGTAGAGCGCGGGGAACTCGGCCTGGAGCGCGTTGAGGTCCCGCACCAGCTGCTGGGCGCCGCGGTGCAGCGGGTACTCCAGCAGCCACCAGGGCAGTCCCGCCTGCTCGGACCACTCGGTGCCCTGGGCGAACTCGATGCCCATGAACACCAGCTGCTTGCCGGGGTGCATCCACTGGAAGGTCAGGAAGGCGCGCAGCGACGCCGCCTGCTGCCAGTCGTCACCGGGGGCCTTGCGCAGCAGGGAGCCCTTGCCGTGCACGACCTCGTCATGGCTCAGCGGCAGGATGAAGTTCTCGGAGTAGTGGTAGACCATCGAGAACGTCAGCTCGCCGTGGTGGTGCTGGCGGTGGATGGGATCGGTGCCGAGGTACTCGAGGGTGTCGTGCATCCAGCCCATGTTCCACTTGAAGCCGAAGCCGAGGCCGCCGGTGTCGGTGGGGCGGGTGACGCCGGGGAAGGAGGTCGACTCCTCCGCGATCATCACGATGCCGGGGGCGCGCTTGTAGGCGGTCGCGGTGGCCTCCTGGAGGAAGCCGATGTTCTCGAGGTCCTCCCGCCCGCCGTGGCGGTTGGGCAGCCACTGCCCGTCCTCGCGCGAGTAGTCGAGGTAGAGCATCGAGGCGACCGCATCGACCCGCAGCCCGTCGACGTGGAACTCCTCGAGCCAGTAGCAGGCGTTGGCGACCAGGAAGTTGCGCACCTCGTTGCGGCCGGTGTCGAAGACCAGGGTGCCCCAGTCCGGATGCTCCCCGCGGCGGGGGTCGGCATGCTCGTACAGCGCGGTGCCGTCGAAGCGCGCCAGCGCCCACTCGTCCTTCGGGAAGTGCGCCGGGACCCAGTCCAGGATCACGCCGATGCCGGCGCCGTGCAGGGTGTCGATGAGGTGGCGCAGCTCGTCGGGGGAGCCGAGCCGCGAGGTGGGCGCGTAGTAGCCGGTGACCTGGTAGCCCCAGGAGCCGCCGAAGGGATGCTCGGCCACCGGCATGAACTCCACATGGGTGAAGCCCATCTCGGTGACGTACTCGGTCAGCTCGGTGGCCAGCTCCCGGTACCCCAGGCCCGGCCGCCAGCTGGCCAGGTGCAGCTCGTAGATCGACATCCGCGAGCTCAGCGGGTCCTGCCCGGCGCGCTCGGCCAGCCAGTGGTCGTCGGTCCACTCGAAGTTGCTCGTGGTGACCACGGAGCCGGTCGCGGGCGGCACCTCGGCCAGCCGCGCCATCGGGTCGGCCTTCTCCCGCCAGACGCCGTCGGCGCCCAGGATGCGGAACTTGTAGATGTCGCCGTCGCCGACGCCGGGCACGAAGATCTCCCACACCCCGGAGGCGCCCAGCGAGCGCAGGGCGTGCAGGCGCCCGTTCCAGCCGTTGAAGGAGCCCACCGCCTGCACGGCCCGGGCGTTCGGGGCCCACACCGCGAAGGAGGTGCCCGCCACGCCGTCGACGGTGCGCACATGCGCGCCGAGGGCCTGCCACAGCTCCTCATGGCGTCCCTCGCGGATCAGGTGCAGGTCCAGCTCGCCGATGGTGGGCAGGAAGCGGTAGGGCTCCTCGACCTCGATCGGGGTGCCGCCCTCGGACCAGGTCACGCGGATCCGGTAGGAGGGGATCTGCTCGAGGGCCAGGGCGGTCACCCAGATCCCCTCGTACTCGTGCTCCATCGGGTGGGCGGTGCCGTCGGGCAGCACCACGCAGACCTCCGCGGCGAGGGGCTTCAGCGTGCGCACGGTGACGGCGCCGCCGTACTCGTGGGCCCCGAGCACTGAATGCGGCTCGTGATGGCTGCCGGTGGCGGTGGCGCCGAGCTCGTGCTCGCCCAGCGGCATCACCGGCGCGGCGGCGTCCTGGGTGCGGTCCGGGGTCTTCGTCATGTCAGCTCTCCTCGGGGTGGATGATCCGCAGGATGTGCGCGGGACGGTCGGTGGCGCTCAGGATCACCACGGGATCGCGGTGCCAGGCGAAGCGCTCACCGGTCAGCAGGTCCTCCACCTCGAAGCTCTCGCCCACGCCGAGCGCGTCGAGATCCAGGTGGAGGGTGGTGAAGGAGTCGCGGTCGTGGGCGGTCAGCGAGACCACCAGCACGGTGTCGGGCGAGCCGGTGCCGGTGCCGGCGGCATCGAGGTGCTTGGAGAAGACCAGCACCTGCTCGTCGTCGGCCTCATGGAAGGAGATGGTGCTCAGCGTCTGCAGCGCGGGGTGCTCGCGGCGGATCCGGTTCAGCGTCCCCAGCAGCGGTTCCAGGCTCTCCCCGCGCTCGAGGGCGCCGGCGAAGTCGCGGGGCTTGAACTCGTACTTCTCGTTGTCGATCTGCTCCTGGGCGCCGGGCCGGGGGACGTCCTCGACCAGCTCGTAGCCGCTGTAGATGCCCCAGGTGGGCACCAGGGTGGCCGCGAGGATCGCGCGGAGGGTGAAGGCGCGCCGCCCGCCCTCGCTCATGTAGGGGGTGAGGATGTCGTGGGTGGTGGGCCAGACGCTGGGCCGCATGTAGGGCGCCGACTCCACCAGCTCCTCGAGGTACTCGCGCAGCTCCTCGGCGCTCTCGCGCCAGGTGAAGTAGGTGTAGCTCTGGTGATAGCCGACCTTGCCCAGGGTGTGCATCATGGTGGGGCGGGTGAACGCCTCGGCCAGGAAGATCACCTCGGGGTGCTTCTCGTCGAACTCCGCCAGCAGCTCCTCCCAGAAGCGCACGGGCTTGGTGTGGGGGTTGTCGACGCGGAACAGGGTCACCCCGTGGGAGACCCACATCTCCAGCAGGTCGCGGATCGCCGCGTAGAGGCCCTCGTAGTCGGTCTCGAAGCTCAGCGGGTAGATGTCCTGGTACTTCTTGGGAGGGTTCTCCGCGTAGGCGATGGTGCCGTCGGCGCGGACGGTGAACCACTCGGGGTGCTCGGTGACCCAGGGATGGTCGGGGGAGCACTGCAGGGCGATGTCGAGCGCGACCTCGAGCCCCAGCTCGCGGGCGCGGCCGACGAAGGCGTCGAAGTCCTCCATGGTGCCCAGCTCGGGGTGGATCGCCTCGTGGCCGCCCTCGGCCGCGCCGATCGCGTACGGGGAGCCGGGGTCCTCGGGGCGGGGGTCCAGGGTGTTGTTGCGGCCCTTGCGGAAGGTCGAGCCGATGGGGTGGATCGGGGTCAGGTAGGCGACGTCGAAGCCCATCGCCGCGATCCGGTCCAGGGACTGCGCCGCGGTGCGCAGGGTCCCCGAGCGCCAGCCGGTGTCGGGGTCGAAGTGCGCGCCCTCGGAGCGGGGGAAGAACTCGTACCACGAGCCGTACAGGGCCCGCCGCCGGTGCACGATCAGGCGGTAGGTCTCGGAGAGCGTCACGCCCTCGCGCAGCGGACGCTCGGTCAGGATGCCGCGCAGGTCCGCGGCGAGCGCGGGGGCGATCCGCGCGGCGGCCGGCAGGCCCGGGGCGCGCAGGCTCTCCAGCGCGGCCCGCACCACGGCCCCGTCGCCGCGGGGACGGGTGCCGGCCTCGATCTCGGCGAGCACCCGCTGCAGCACCAGCACGCCCTCGGCGCAGACCAGGTCCACGTCGATCCCGGCGGGGACCTTGATCTGGGCCTCGTGCGCCCAGGTGTCGTACGGCGCGGAGTAGGCCTCGATGCGGAAGCTCCAGTGGCCGGTGGTCATCGGCCGGATCGTGGTCTCCCAGCGGTCCAGCCCGGGGTTGACCGACCGCAGCGGCTGGCGCTGTTCGGCGCCGTCCGGGTCGGTGAGCACGACCTGCACGCCCATCGCGTCATGGCCCTCGCGGAAGGCGTTGGCGCGGACGGTGACGGTCTCGCCCTCGGCGCAGCTGGCGGGGAAGCGGCCGCCGTCGACGACGGGCTCGACGCCCATGATGGGGATGCGGCCGATGCCGGCGGCCAGCCCCGTGCGCTCGGTGGTGGTCTCGGACATGGACTCTCCTGCCTGAGCGCTCGCCGGGGCGAGGCGCTCTGCGACGGACGCGGTGTCGCTGCTCACCCTAGCGGCTCGGACGACCCCGTCGTGCCGTGCGGGTCGATCCCGAGGACCACCACGCTCCCGGGCGCCACCAGGACCGTGCGGTCGGCGACCGGCGCGGCCGGCAGCTCCTCGGGGTGCTCCAGGGCGGTGTCCAGCAGCACCCGCGCGGTGCCCTGGGGCCAGGGGGCGCCGGGCAGGCGCACCGGGGTCGCGGCGGCCTGGGCGGAGAGGATCACCAGCAGGTGCTCGGAGCCCTCCCGCCCGCTGATCGCGGGGCGCAGCATGACCAGCAGGTGCTGGCGGGGGTCCATCCAGTCCTCATGGGTCAGCACCTCGCCGTCGGCCCCGAACCAGGCGACCTGGCCGGCATCCAGCGCCTCCGGGTCGGCGGGGCGCAGGAAGTGCGGGGCCCGCAGCTGAGGGTGCTCGCCGCGCAGGGCCAGGATCCGGGTGACGGTCTCGCGCAGCAGGTCCGCCCGACGGTCGGGCCGCCAGTCGACCCAGGAGATCTCGTTGTCCTGGCAGTAGGCGTTGTTGTTGCCCTGCTGGGTGCGGCCCAGCTCGTCGCCCGCGGTGAGCATCGGGGTGCCCGAGGCCAGCAGCAGCGTGGCCAGGAGGCTGCGGGCGCTGCGCCGACGGGCCGCCTCGATAGGCTCGCAGCGGGGATCGGCCGCCGCGAGCTCCCCCTCGTGCCCGTGGTGGAAGGAGCGGTTGTTCGAGGTGCCGTCGCGGTTGTCCTCGCCGTTGGCCTGGTTGCGCTTGGTCTCGTAGACGGTGAGGTCGCGCAGGGTGAAGCCGTCGTGCGCGGTGACGTAGTTGATCGAGGCCCAGGGGGAGCGCAGGCTGCGCCCGCGGGGCAGCTCGCGCGGGTCCTGCCCCGTGAACAGGTCGCTCGAGCCGGCCAGGCGGGTGGCGAGGTCGCGGACCCCGCCGATCGCGTCGTCGCCCGTGCGCTCCCGCAGCGCCCGGTCGGAGAGCCAGAAGGCCCGCACGTCGTCGCGGAAGGAGTCGTTCCACTCCGCGAAGGGCGCCGGGAAGTTCCCGGTCTGCCAGCCGCCGGTGCCCACGTCCCAGGGCTCGGCGATGAGCTTGACCCCGCGCAGCACCGGGTCGGTGAGGATGGCCCGCAGCAGCGGATGGTCGGGACGGAAGCCGCGGTCGTCGCGCCCCAGGGTCGCGGCCAGGTCGAAGCGGAAGCCGTCGACATGGACCTCCTGGACCCAGTACCGCAGCGAGGCCAGGATCAGGTCCATCACGTGCACCGAGCGCGGATCGAGGGTGCCCCCGGTGCCGGTGACGTCGAAGAAGGTGCCGTGGTCGGTCCAGTAGTACTCGAGGTTGTCCAGTCCCCGCAGCGACAGCGAGGGCCCGTCGGCCCCGCCCTCGGCGGTGTGGTTGTAGACCACGTCGAGGATGACCTCGAGGCCGGCCGCGTGCAGCGAGCGCACCATGGTCTTGACCTCGTCGAGCACCGCCTGCGCACCGGCCTGCTGGGCGGCGGGGGTGGCGAGCGAGGGGTCGGGGGCGAAGTAGGACAGGGTCGAGTAGCCCCAGTAGTTGGTCAGTCCCAGCCGGGTCAGGTGCGGCTCGTCCATCGCCGCGTGGATCGGCAGCAGCTCGACGCTGGTGACGCCCAGGCTCCGCAGGTACGAGGTGACCGCGGGATGGCCCAGCCCCGCATAGGTGCCGCGCTGCTCGACGGGCAGCTGCGGATGCAGCTGGGTGAAGCCCTTGACGTGCAGCTCGTACAGGACGGTCGCGTCCCAGTCCACCAGCGGCCGCAGGTCGCCCTGCCAGTCGAAGCGGTCCGAGACCACCACCGACCACACCGCGTCCTCGCCGTTGTCGACGGCGCGGGGGACGGGGCGCTCCCCGATCCGGTCGAGCATCGCGTCGACCTCGAAGGGGAAGAAGGAGCTCAGCAGCGAGGAGGAGTGGGAGACGCCGCGCGCCCAGGGATCCAGCAGCAGGTTGTAGGGGGTGCAGAGCATCCCGGCCGACGGATCCCAGGGACCGTGCACCCGCAGCCCGTAGCGGGTGCCCGGCGTCATCCCGCTGACCTCGTCCCAGCGCAGCCCGCCGTCGAAGTGGCGCAGGCGCTGGCGGTGCTCGGTCGCGCCCCGGCGGATGCACAGGTCCACGGCGCCGGCCCGCGGGGCCGCGACCGCGAACGTCCCGCGGCCCTGCTCGTCCACCACCAGACCGGGGGAGGTGGGCGCGATGGGGGGCGTGGGTCGGTCGAATCGGTCAGCTAGCACCAGCACAGTGTCCCACCGCCGCCGGGCCCCGGCGGCGTGCGAGTGGCCCGTGCCGCTAGGATCGCTGTGGCCACCGGCCCGCGCTCCGCGGACGGCGCGCCAGCAGCACGAGTCGACGCACCACGGGGAGCCGCAGCGCATGACCCATCCACCCAGCCCGCAGCCGGGGTTCCAGCAGCGCCCCGCCGCGCCGGCCGCGCCCGCGGCGACCTCGCGCCGCCCCGGCGACTTCGCGCCCGCCGGTGCGGCGATCCCGGTGGGGGACCTCGAGCGCGCGGCCTCCCTGATCACCACCATCAGCCGGGTCTTCCAGTCCCGGGTGGTCGGCCAGGAGAACCTGCGGCTGACCCTGCTGGCCGCGCTCGCCGCCGGCGGGCACGTGCTGCTGGAGTCCGTGCCGGGCCTGGCCAAGACCACCGCCGCCAGCGCCCTCGCCTCGGCGATCACCGGCTCCTTCTCCCGGATCCAGTGCACCCCGGACCTGATGCCGAACGACATCATCGGCACCCAGATCTTCAACTACGGATCGGGCACCTTCACCACCCAGCTGGGGCCGGTCCACGCCAACGTGGTGCTGCTGGACGAGATCAACCGCTCCAGCGCCAAGACGCAGTCCGCGATGCTCGAGGCGATGCAGGAGCGCCAGACCTCGATCGGCGGGGAGGTCCACCACCTGCCCGAGCCGTTCATGGTGCTCGCGACCCAGAACCCCATCGAGGAGGAGGGCACCTACGTCCTGCCCGAGGCGCAGATGGACCGCTTCCTGATGAAGGAGATCCTGACCTACCCGCGCCCGGCCGAGGAGCACGAGATCCTCGACCGCTCCACCGCCGGCAGCCTCACCGGCCCCCGCCAGGCCGTCGGCAGCGTCTCCCTCGACGACGTCCGCTTCCTGCAGACGATGGTGGACCAGGTCTACGTCGATCCCGCGGTCAAGCGCTACATCATCGACCTGGTCTTCACCACCCGCGGCTCCGGGCCCCGTCCGGTCCCGAACCTCACCCAGTCGGTGCGGGTCGGCGCCAGCCCCCGCGGCTCCCTGGCGCTGATGCGGGTCGGCCAGGCCCACGCCCTGCTGCACGGCCGCGACTACGTCACCCCCGACGACGTGCGCGCCATGCGGTACGGCGTGCTGCGCCACCGCCTGGTGCTCACCTTCGACGCCCTGGCCAGCGGCATCAAGCCCGAGCAGATCATCGACGCGGTCTTCCACGCCGTGCCGATGCCCTGAGCGATGGCCACCTCGCTGCTGACCCGCGTCAAGGCCCGGGTCGACCTGCACACCTCGAACCGGGCGCGCGGACTGATCCACGGGCGCGGCCGCTCGCTGTTCAAGGGCAGCGGCGAGGACTTCGACGACCTGAAGTACTACCAGCCCGGGGACAAGATCTCCGACATCGACTGGAAGGCCACCGCCCGCTCCGGGGAGCCGCTGATCCGCCAGTTCAACGAGGAGCGGGTGCGCCACCTCTCGATCGTGGCCGACACCTCCTCGGCGATGGCCGCGACCGCCGCCGACGGCAGCTCCAAGCGCGAGGCGATGATCCTCGCCGCCGGCATGATCTGCTTCCTGGCCCAGAAGAACGGCGACCTGGTGGGCATGGTGGCGGGGGCCGAGAGCCGCCCCGTCCAGCTGCCCTCCCGCTCGAGCGACGGGCACCTCGAGCTGCTGCTGCGCACCGCCCAGCAGGCCACCACCACCGCGGCGCCCGCCGCGGACAGCGCCTGGCTGCTGGAGCGGGCCTTCCGGGTCACCGCCCACTCCACCCTGATGACGATCATCACCGACGAGGCCCATCCCACCGTCGAGGACTTCGCGCTGCTGCGGCGGCTGAAGACCCGCCACGACCTGATCGTGGTCCGCATCGCCGACGCCGATCCGCTCCAGCCGGGCGCCCTGGACCACGACGTGGTCGACGTGGTCTCGCCCCGCGAGATCGGCGCCCTGACCCGCTCCTCGAAGCGGGTCGCCCAGGACGTCGCCGCCTATCGGCGGGCCCGCGCGGAGGGCATCGCCGAGATGCTGGACCGCCTGCACATCAGCCATGTGCTGACCCAGGGCGAGACCACCGTGGTCGAGGACATGATCACCATGCTGCGCACGAGGGAGTACCGCCATGCTCGTGGCTGAGCTCCTGGCCGAGCCGGCACCGCCGGAGATCATCGCCCCGCCCCAGTACTCCATCGCCTGGGTGATCCTGGCGGTGCTGTGCGTGCTGGTGATCATCGCCCTGATCGTCGTCCCGCTGCGGATCACCCGCGGCATCGAGCAGCGCATCGCCTACCGCAGCCGCCCCAGCGACCTCGAGGCCCTCAAGGCCGAGTTCCTGCGCGCCGTCAACGACGTCGCGGACCGCCACGAGGCCGGTGACCTCGAGGTCCGCGCCGGCCACCACGAGCTGACCGGGGTGATGCGCCGCTTCGTGCGCCGCACCACCGGCCACGACGTCAGCAGCCAGGACCTCGCGACGCTGCTGGCCGATCCCCGCACCCGCTCGGTCGGCGAGCTGATCCGGGACCTCTACGAGCCCGACTTCGCGCCGGCCTCGGACCGGGACCTGCGCGACTCGGTGCGCCGGGCCCGGGAGGTGATCCGCTCGTGGTCATGATCTTCTGGTGGGTGAGCGCGCTGCTGCTGCTGGCGGCCATCGCGGTGTGGGCGATCGCCTTCTGGAACCGTCGCGCCATGCGCCGATCCCCGGTGCTGGTGGCGAACTCCCGCTTCATGGACCGCATCCCCAGCTTCGTGCGCGCCCAGCGCACCACCCGCGTGGTGCGGGCGGCGCAGGTGGGCATCGCCGTGCTCGGCGTGCTCGCCGCCGCTGTGCTGTCCGGTCGGATCGCCACCGAGCGCATCGAGACCCCCGAGTTCGCCTCCCGCGACATCGTGCTGTGCCTGGACGTGTCCGGGTCGATGTACGAGTACGACACCGAGATCCTGGCCACCTTCGCGGAGCTGGTGGACACCTTCGAGGGGGAGCGGGTGGCGCTGTCGATCTTCAACTCGACCAGCCGCACCGTGTTCCCGCTGACCAACGACTACGACCTGATCAAGCGGGAGCTCGAGGCGGGCGCCGAGGCGATCGACTTCGACGAGTTCGGCTACCGCCTGGGCAGCCGGGACTACTCCGATGACAAGGTGCGCCAGTACGTCGAGTTCGTCGACGGCACCCGCGGCATCGCCGACGAGGCCTCGATCGTGCCCGACGGCCTGGCCTCCTGCGGCCAGGTCTTCGACCAGGCCGAGCAGGACCGCTCGCGCTCGATCATCTTCGCGACCGACAACGAGGTCAACGGCGAGCCGATCTTCACGCTCCAGGAGGCCACCGAGGCGATCGCCGAGCGCGAGATCGACCTCTACACCTTCTACCCCGGCCCCTACGAATGCGGTCCGCAGTGCTTCGAGGAGCTCCGCGGCGCCACCGAGGACCAGGACGGGGAGCTGTACGAGTCCTCGGACCCCGAGGCGATCCCCTCGATCATCCACCAGATCCAGAAGTCGCAGGCCGAGACCCTGGGAGCGACCCCGACCGTGATCCGCACCGACCATCCCGGGCCCGCCTTCGCGCTGACCGCGGTGGCGCTGGTGGGGATCCTGCTGCTGGGATGGAGGGCCCGCTGATGCGTCTCGAGCCGCTGCTGCCGCTGTGGGCGAGCCTCCCGCTGTTCGGCGGGATGCTGCTGCTGTGCGCGGTGCTGCTGATCCGTCGGCCCCGCCAGCGGGCGGCCTGGGCGCGGCGCGCGCTGATGGTGCTGCTGCTGCTGACGGTCGCCCTGCGGCCGGTCACCCCGATCGAGGGCGAGCAGACCCAGCGGATGAACGCCAACGTGTTCTTCGTGGTGGACCGCACCGGATCCATGAACGCCGAGGACTACGACGAGGGCCGGCCCCGCCTGGACGGGGTGAGGGCCGACATGACCCGGATCATGGACATGACCGAGGGCTCCCGCTACGCGATCATCGCCTTCGACTCCACCGCCACCCAGCAGCTGCCCCTGACCACCGACGCGGGCGCGGCGGCGGCCTGGATCGAGACCCTCACCACCGAGCCCACCGCCTACTCGACCGGCTCCAACGTCGACCGCCCCCTGGACGCGCTGCTGGTGGAGATCTCCGAGGCCAAGCGCGAGGACCCCGACTCGAGCGTGCTGGTGTACGTCCTCTCCGACGGGGAGAACACCGACGAGCGGGAGTCCGAGTCCTTCGGCCAGGCGGCCGGCTTCGTCGACGGCGGGGCGGTGCTGGGCTACGGCACCGCCGAGGGCGGAGCGATGAAGACCCAGGGCGGCGAGGACCACGGCGAGTACATCACCGGCCCCGACGGCCGGCCCGGCATCTCCCGCATCGACGAGGAGCAGCTGCGCACCATCGCCGGCCAGCTCGGCGTCCCCTACCTCCACCGCGACGACCCCGAGGCGCCGATCGAGGGCACCATGGAGGGCATCACCCTCTCGCCGATCCCCACCGAGTCCAGCCGGTCCGTGGCGAGCTTCGAGGACTGGTACTGGATCGCCGCCATCCCCCTGGCGGCGCTGATGATCTGGGAGCTGGGCGAGCTGACCTACCGCCTGCCGCGCCGGCTGGACCGCTACGACATCGAAGGAGCGCAGCGATGAGCACGCCCGTGACCGAGCGGCCGCCCACCCCGCCCGCGCTCGCCCAGGACACCCGCGGCCGCGCGCAGGACTTCGGGCTGAACACCCGGCGCCTGCGCCGCACCCGGGCGATCGTCTTCGCGGTGCTGGCCCTGCCGATCCTGCTGCTGGCGCTGCTGGCGCTGAAGTTCCTCTCGATGCCGATCACCCAGGCCACCCATCTGGCGGCCTACGAGGCGGGCGACCACCCCACCGCGATCGAGCGCCTCGCCCCGGTGGAGGTCGCCAACTGGTTCGAGCCCTACCTGCCGCACCTGTCCAAGGGCACCGCGCTGCTGCAGCAGGGCCAGGACGCCGCGGCGGAGCAGGAGCTGCGGACCGCGCTGTCGGAGTGGAACTCCCACAGCGACCTCAACGCCCCGCTGCACGCCCAGTGCAAGATCATCAACAACCTCGCCATCGCGATCGAGCGCCAGGCCGAGGGGATCACGGACCCCCAGGCGCGCGCCGACCGGCTCTTCGAGGCCGAGCAGCTGCTGGCCCCCTGCGCCGGCGGCGGCGGAGGCGGCGAGGGCGAGGGCGGCGGGGGCTCCGGCAACGAGGACTCCGAGACCACCGAGGGCACCGGCGAGCGGGTCGAGCAGGAGCGCCGCGAAGCCGACGAGGAGGCCGGCAACGACCCCGACGCGCGCGGCGCGGAGCCCGGCGGCGAGGAGCAAGGCGGCACTCCCGGTCAGAGCGACCCGGGCGAGCCCCGCCAGCAGGACCCCGAGGGCGACGGGCCCCCGGAGGAGACGCCCACCAGCGGCGGCTCCGAGCAGGACCCCAAGGAGGACGAGCTCGAGGAGCGCAACCGCGACGCCCAGGGCGGCGAGGGCGAGGACGAGCCCGGCGGCGAGGACCGGTCCCCGGAGAAGCCGTGGTGAGCATCGACGACGCCGAGCGCGCCTACCTCGACCACGCCGCCACCACGGTGCTGCGGCCCGCCGCGCTCGAGGCCTTCACCGCGGCCGCGGCGGTGCGGGGCAACCCCTCCTCCGTGCACGCCTCGGGCCGTCGCGCCCGCGGCGTGCTCGACGAGGCGCTGGAGACGATCGGCAGCCTGCTCGGGGTCCCGCGCAGCTGGCTGATCATGACCTCGGGCGGCACCGAGGCCGACAACCTCGCCATCCGCTCGGTGGCCCTCGGCGTGCATGCGGCCGACCCGGCGCGCACCGCCGTCGCGGTCGCCGCCACGGACCATCCCGCGGTCCTCGCCACGGCGCAGTCCCTCGAGGCCGGCACGCCCTCGCTGCAGGCACGGCTGCTGCCGGTGGACGCCCGCGGCCTGCTGCGCCCCGAGGGGATCGCCGCCGCTCTCGCCGACGGCGCCGTGAGCGTGATCAGCGCCGCGCTGGTCAACAACGAGACCGGCGCCCGGCAGGACCTGGCGGCCCTCGCCGCGGCCGCCCGACCCCACCGCACCCTGGTGCACACCGACGCCGTCCAGGGCATCGGCCACGCCCCGCTGCCCTCCTTCGAGGACGTCGACCTGATGTCGCTGTCCGGGCACAAGATCGGGGCCCCGGTGGGGGTGGGCGTGCTGGTGGCCACCCCCGACGTGCCCTTCGGGGTGGCCAGCACCGGCGGCGGCCAGCAGCGCGGGGTGCGCTCGGGCACCCTGGACGCCGCCCACGCCGCGGCCTTCGCGGCCGCGCTGCGCGAGACCCTCGCCGAGCGCGACCAGCAGCGTGAGCGGATCCGCGCGCTCGCGGCCTCCCTCACGGCCGGGATCCGCCGGATCGACCCCGGCGCCCGCTTCACCCTGCCGGAGGGCTCCCCGCGCTCGGAGCACATCGTGCACGTGGTCTTCCCCGGCGCCGACTCCGACGCGCTGCTGTTCCTGCTGGACGAGCGCGGGGTGGACTCCTCGGCCGGATCGGCCTGCTCGGCGGGGGTGACCCAGGCGAGCCCGGTGCTCGCGGCGATGGGCATCAGCGATCGGCAGGCCCGCGGCGCGCTGCGGCTCTCCTTCGGCTGGACCAGCACCCAGCGCGACGTCGACGTGCTGCTGGCGGCGCTGCCCGAGGCGCTCGAGAAGGCGCGGGCGGTGGGCGCGCTGTTCTCCTGAGCGCGGCCCGGCAAGGGGTCCCATCTCACGTCGGGCGGGCCCGCCGGGCGCCGGGCTGCTCCGTACACTCGGTGGGTGCGGATCAAGGAGGTGGCACGCGGATGAAGGTGCTGGCAGCGATGAGCGGCGGCGTGGACTCGGCGGTCGCGGCCGCCCGGGCGGCCGAGGCCGGGCACGAGGTCGTCGGCGTCCACATGGCGCTGTCGCGGAACCGCGACCAGCGCCGCACCGGCTCCCGGGGCTGCTGCACCGTGGAGGACGCCTCCGACGCCCGCCGGGCCGCCGACCGCATCGGCATCCCGTACTACGTCTGGGACCTCTCCGACGACTTCCACGACCTGGTGGTCGAGGACTTCCTGTCCGAGTACGCCGCCGGCCGGACCCCCAACCCCTGCGTGCGCTGCAACGAGCGCATCAAGTTCGCCTCCCTCCTGGAGCGCGCCACCCTGCTGGGCTTCGACGCGGTGTGCACCGGCCACTACGCCTCCATCCGCGCCGACGGGCCGGACGGCGCGGCCTCGCTGCACCGGGCCCGGAACCTGGCCAAGGACCAGTCCTACGTCCTGGCGGTGATGGGGCCCGGGGCCGTCGGCCGCTCCCTCTTCCCGCTCGGCGAGTACGAGACCAAGGACGCGGTGCGCGCCGAGGCCCGTTCCCGGGGCCTGGGCGTCTCCACCAAGCCCGACAGCTACGACATCTGCTTCGTCGCCGACGGCGACACCCGCGGCTTCCTCGAGCGCCATCTCGGCGAGGCCCCCGGCGAGATCCTCGACGAGAGCGGCGCGGTGCTGGGCACCCACCGCGGCACCCACGGCTTCACCATCGGCCAGCGCAAGGGCCTGGGCCTCCAGCAGCCCGCCGCCGACGGCGCCCCCCGCTACGTGGTCGACATCGATCCCGCCTCCCGTCAGGTGGTGGTGGGGGCCGGCGAGCTGCTGAGCACCCGCGAGCTGATCGCCGGCGACCTGGTGAGCTTCGAGCCGCTGGAGGCGGGCCGCGAGGTCCGCGCCCAGATCCGCGCGCACGGCGAGGCCACCCCCGCGCGCCTGCTCGAGGTCCTGCCCGAGACCGCCGCGGTGCGGGTGGGGCTCGAGACCCCGATCCGGGGCGTCGCCCCCGGCCAGACCCTCGTCCTCTACGACGGGGACCGGGTCCTCGCCGCCGCCACCCTGGAGCGCCGCGCATGAGCCATCTGCTGACCCTGACCGGCGACGGCACCTTCCGCGCCCCCACCCCGGAGCAGGCCCTGCGCCTCGAGCTGCCGGACGATCCGCACCTGGCCGCGCTGATGCGGCTGCGGGCCCTGCTGGGCGACGACCTCGAGGAGCAGATCGGCACCCGGCTCTACCTGCCCGCCGCACTCGGCACCGACGAGACCGACCACGTGCTGCCTGCCACCCTCGCCCTGCTCGCCGAGACCACCGGCGACCTGGTCAGCTACGGCTGGCGGGTCGGGCCGGGCCTCGGCCGCGCCTGGCAGCGCGCCGCCGAGCTGCGCGAGCGGATGCTCGACGCCGCCCGGATCGCCCTGCTGGGCTACGAGGGACCGCTGATGCTCACCGCCCTGGGCCCGGCGACCCTGGCCGGGGCGACCTTCCTGCACTCCGGCGAGCGCACCCTGGGGGATCCCGGGGCGGTGCGCGACCTGCCGCTGCTGCTGGCCGAGGGTCTCATCGAGCACCTGGGCCGGCTGCGCGAGCACGTCCCCGGCGCGCAGCCCCATCTGCTGCTGCGCGAGGACGCCGTCGCCGGCATCCACACCGGGCGCATCCCCACCCCCTCCGGGCGGCGCCGCTACCCGGCGATCCCGGCCCCGGACCTCGGCATGCTCTGGGGCAGCCTGCTCGCGGCCCTGGAGCAGGAGGGACTGCCGGCCGACTCGATCACCCTCGGCGTCGGAGCCGACGTGGAGCTGTTGCGCGCCGCCCGCGACGCCGGCGCCCGACGGATGGCGATCGGCCCGCGCCGCCTCGCGCCGCTGGAGTCCCCGCACGGGCGGGCGCTGTGGGAGGGCATCGCCGAGGCCCACGACGACGGCTGCGTCTTCGAGCTCGTCGTCGACCCCCGCCCCGGCGGCCACCTGGTGGCCGAGCTGGAGATGATGTTCGAGGCCTGGCGGCGTCTCGGGCACACCGAGGCCGACGCGGCGGGCTTCGCCCTGATCGCCCACACCGGCATCTCCCATGCCGTGCACGCCGGCACCGTCGACCCCTCCGCGCAGCCGGACCCCTCGAGCCTGCTGGACGAGACGGCGATCGAGTCGATGCTCCGCACCGCCCCCACCTGGGCCGAGCGCGTCGCCTCCTGAGCGCTCGTGCGTCACAATGGCCCGGTGACGCAGAGCGAGCAGAACCAGCAGCCGGACCAGCCGGGCACCGACTCCGCCCGGAGCGATGCGCACCGCGCCCAGCAGCGCATCGCCGCCCTCACCGCGCAGATCGAGCAGGCCCGGGTCGACTACTACGAGCACGACGCCCCCACCCTGGCGGACGCCGAGTACGACGCCCTGGAGCGGGAGCTCAGAGCGCTCGAGCAGGAGAACCCCCAGCTCGCCTCCGCCGACTCGCCGACCACCACCGTCGGCGGCGCGGTCGCTGCGGGCTTCGCCCCCGTCGAGCACATCGAGCGGATGATGAGCCTGGACAACGCGTTCAGCCTCGCGGAGATCGACGCCTGGGCGCACCGGGTCGCGGAGGGCCTCGGCGGCGGCGCCGAGGAGCTCCGCTACCTCAGCGAGCTCAAGATCGACGGGCTCGCGATCTCCCTGGTCTACCAGGACGGGGAGCTGGTGCGCGGGGTGACCCGCGGCGACGGCCGCGTCGGCGAGGACGTCACCGCCAACGTGCGCACCATCGCCGGGATCCCGCACCGCCTGCAGCTCGAAGGCGGCGAGCAGCCGCCCGCCCTGCTCGAGGTGCGGGGCGAGGTGTTCTACCCCACCGCGGCCTTCGAGGAGCTCAACGCGCAGCGCCGCGAGGCCGGACTGGCCGAGTTCGCCAACCCCCGCAACACCGCGGCGGGCTCGCTGCGGCAGAAGGACACCGCGGTCACCGCCTCCCGGAAGCTCGCCGTCTACGTCCACGGCATCGGCGCCCACCAGGGCATGACCCTGACCTCCCAGTCCCACGTCTACGAGACCCTGCAGGGCTGGGGCCTGCCCACCTCGCCCCACTCCCGGGTGCTCGCCTCCCTCGCCGAGGTGCACGCGTTCATCGCCGAGCGCGGCGAGCACCGCCACGACGTCGAGCACGAGATCGACGGCATCGTGATCAAGGTCGACTCCTTCGCCCAGCAGCGGGCGCTCGGCTCCACCTCCCGCGCCCCCCGCTGGGCGATCGCCTTCAAGTACCCGCCGGAGGAGGTCACCACCACCCTGCTGGACATCCAGGTCAACGTGGGCCGCACCGGCCGGGTGACCCCCTACGGCGTGATGGAGCCGGTCAAGGTCGCGGGCTCCACCGTCGAGCTCGCCACCCTCCACAACCAGTTCGAGGTCGAGCGCAAGGGCGTGCTGATCGGCGACACCGTCGTCCTGCGCAAGGCCGGCGACGTGATCCCCGAGATCCTGGGCCCGGTGGAGGCGCTGCGCGACGGCACCGAGCGACCCTTCGTGATGCCGACCGCCTGCCCCTCCTGCGGCACCGCCATCGGCCCCGCCAGGGAGGGCGACAAGGACTGGCGCTGCCCGAACCAGAAGGACTGCCCCGCACAGGTCACCGGCCGGATCGAGCACGCCGGCTCCCGGGGCGCCTTCGACATCGAGTCGCTCGGCGAGGAGAGCGCGATGGCCCTGACCGACCCGGACCGGCGCCGCGGCCAGGCCCTCGCCGCGCTCGCCGCCGGACACAGCCTCCACCTGCCGCTGCGCACCGCGGAGGACACCGCGCGCGAGGGCTTCGTGGTGCTGAAGAACGGCGAGGTCACCGGCGGCACCGACGGCGTCCCCGTGCTGCGGATCACCTCCGCCGACGATCCGCTGCTGCCCGCCCTCCAGCAGCCGGTGATCACCATCGGCGACGACCTGTTCGACCTCAGCGCCGAGGACCTCCGGGACGTGGTGGTCTGGCAGCCCGAGCGGCGCGACGGCGAGCCCACCGGCGACTGGCGGATCCAGCCGGCCTTCTTCTCGCGCCCGCAGTTCAAGCACTACAAGCGCGAGGGAACCTGGAAGCAGCAGAAGGCGTCGGCGGTCCTGAAGAACACCGAGCTGCTGATCGCCGAGCTCGAGAAGGCCAAGCAGCAGCCCCTGTGGCGGGTGCTGGTCGCGCTGTCGATCCGGCACGTGGGGCCCACGGCCGCCCGCTCCCTGGCCACCGCCTACGGCTCGATGGACGCGATCCGCGCGGCGAGCGTCGAGGAGCTCGCCGGCACCGACGGGGTGGGCCCGATCATCGCCGAGGCGGTCACCGAATGGTTCGCGGTGGACTGGCACCGGCAGCTGGTCGACGGCTGGGCGCGCTCGGGGGTGCGGATGGCCGACGAGGTCGAGGAGGGCTTCGTGAAGACCCTCGAGGGGCTGACGGTGGTGGTCACCGGTGGTCTGGAGGACTTCACCCGCGACGGCGCCAAGGAGGCGATCATCGCCCGCGGCGGCCGGGCCTCCGGCTCCGTCTCCAAGAAGACCGACTTCGTGGTGATCGGGGAGAACGCCGGCTCCAAGGCCGACAAGGCGCGCGACCTCGGCCTGCGGATCCTCGACGAGGCCGGCTTCGTCACCCTGCTCGAGGGCGGTCCGGCGGCGCTGGACGCCTAGCCGGGCTCCGCGGCCTCAGGTCACCAGCGCGAGCGCGAGCGGCAGCACCGGCCCCGCGCCGCGGCGCCGCAGCGCCCGCCCCGCGAGGGTCATCGTCCAGCGGGTGTCGACCTCGTCGTCGACCAGCAGGATCGGGGCGCCGTCCAGCGCCGCGATCGCCGCGGCCAGCTCCTCGGTGACCACGAAGCGGTCCCACAGCTCGGCGACGCGGAAGGCGCTGTTGCGGGCGCCGTGCCGGGGCGCGGCCTGCGGTGCCAGGGCCAGTTCGCCGAGGTCCTGCATCCGCCCCACCCGGGCGATGCCCGCGGCCAGCTCCCGCACCAGCTGCGGCCGGGTGGTCGAGGGCACGGCGAGCACGGCGGCCGGCCGCTGCTGCCAGTCCCAGTCGGCCAGCACCTCCACCACCCGCTGGGCGATCGCCGGGGACAGCGTCGCATCGCGCCGCCGCCCCTGCTCATCCACCGCGAGCAGCTCCCGCAGCTGCACGGCCCAGCCCAGGTCGGAGCGCCGCGCCACCGCCCGCCCCTCCTCGAGCCGCTCGGCCGGGGCGATGTTCCCCCGCAGGGCGCCCCCGGCCTCTGTCGTGACGCCGAGCCGGTCCAGACCCTGCGGCCACTGCTTGCGCGGCTCGATCGGCACCCCCACCCGCTCCAGCACCCGCGCGACCGCCTCCTGGGAGGCGCCCGCACCCGCGCCCGGAGCGGGGTACCAGGGGCCGGCGCAGACGTCGCAGCGCCCGCACGGCGCGGCCGTGTCGTCGTCGAGCTGCCGGGCCAGGAACACCATCCGGCACTGCTGCGGATCCCCGGGCCGCAGCTGCTCGTACTCGAGCATCGCCTGCTGCTCCTCGCGGCGGGCCCGGGCCACGTTCTCGTAGCGCACGGCGTCGTAGGTCCAGGGCGCGCCGGTGGCCACCCAGCCGCCCTGGACGCTGCGCACCGCCCCGTCGACCGCGAGCACCTTCAGCAGCAGCTCGAGCGCGGCGCGGCGCACGTCCACCCGCGCCTCGAGCGCCGCGGTGCTCAGCGGCCGCTCGGAGGAGGCCAGCGCGGCCAGCACCGCGGCGGCGCTGGCCTGCGAGGGCATCGAGGCGGTCGCGAAGTACTCCCAGATCGCGCGGTCCTCACGGCCCGGCAGCAGCAGCACCTCGGCGGTGTCGGTGGCGCGACCGGCGCGGCCCACCTGCTGGTAGTAGGCCACCGGGGAGCTCGGCGCGCCCAGATGCACCACGAAGCCGAGGTCCGGCTTGTCGAAGCCCATGCCCAGCGCACTGGTCGCGGCCAGCGCCTTGACCTCGTTGTCCTTGAGGGCCTGCTCGAGCCCGGCCCGCTCCTCGGCATCGGTGCGGCCGGTGTAGGCGCGCACCCGTCGGCCCGGGCGGTCCAGTAGGTCGGCGAGGTCCTCCGCGGCCGAGACGGTGAGGGTGTAGATGATCCCCGAGCCCGGCAGCTCGTCGAGGTGCTCGACCAGGTACTCGAGCCGGGCGCGGTCGTCCGGCAGGCTCAGGCAGCCCAGGCGCAGGGAGGCCCGGGTCAGGGGGCCGCGCAGGGTCAGCACCGGCGCCGCGCCGTCGCCGCGCACCTCGAGCTGCTCGGCGACGTCGGCCACCACCCGCGAGTTCGCCGTCGCGGTGGTCGCGAGCACCGGCACCTCGGGGCCGAGCTCGCCCACCAGGTCCCGCAGCCGCCGGTAGTCGGGGCGGAAGTCGTGGCCCCAGTCGGAGATGCAGTGCGCCTCGTCGATCACCAGCAGCCCGCAGCGCTCCACCAGGGCCGGCAGCTGCTCGCTGCGGAAGCGGGGGTTGACCAGCCGTTCGGGGGAGACCAGCAGCACGTCGAGCTGATCGTCCCCCAGCGCCTGCTCGATCTCGGCCCACTCGGTGGGGTTCGCCGAGCTGATCGCCTCCGCGCGCACCCCGGCGCGGCGGGCGGCCGCGACCTGGTCCCGCATCAGCGCGATCAGCGGGGAGATGATCAGCGCCGGCCCCGAGCCCCGCCGGCGCTGCAGCAGCGCGGCCAGGAAGTACACCGCGGACTTCCCCCAGCCGGTGCGCTGGACCACCAGCACCCGTCGCCGCTGCTCGACCAGCGCCGCAATCGCCTCGAACTGGCCGTCGTGGAAGTCGGCGTCGGCGCGACCGGTCAGCGCGCGCAGCGCCTCCTGCGCCTCGTCGCGCAGCGGGGTGGGGGAGGGGAGATCGGGGGAGTCCATGCCCCCAGTCTCGCAAGGCGCGTCCGCCGGCGACGACCGCGGGCCTGAGAGGACTCTCATCGTCCTCTCATGCCCGGTGACCCCCCTCTCATCGGCCCTCGCTAGCGTGCCCGCCATGAGCAGAGCACCCCATCTCCTCCCGCCCGCGGCAGCCTCGATCCCCGACAGCCGGTCCACCCGTGCGCTCGCCGGTCTCCTGACCGGTGCGCTGCTGGCCGCGGTGGCCCTCCCCATCGGCCGGCTGGGCCGGGAGGGGGCGCGCGACTCCTTCCCCTTCAGCCACTACCCGATGTTCTCCGCGCGGCGGAAGGCGCACTACTGGGTCACCCATCTGCTCGGCGTCGCCGCCGACGGCTCGGTGCGTCCGCTGCACTACTCCTACCTCGGCAGCGGCGGGCTGAACGCCGTGCGCCGCCAGGTGCGCCGGCGGGTGCACGAGGGCGACGGGCAGCTGCTCGCCGAGCGCGCCGCGGCGCGGATCGCCGGCCGCGACCGCCCCGCCGACCGCGAGGTGGTGCAGGTGCAGGTGGTGCGCGGACGCTACCTGGTGGAGCCGTTCATGGCCGGCGCCGCGCGGGAGCAGTTCACCTCGCGCCTGGACGTGCGCGGGACCGCCGCCGTCCCCGGGCGCGGGGCCCTCCTGACCGGTCAGGACGCCCGATGAGCGCGGACGGCCTGACCTCGCTGCTGCGCTCCGCCGCTGCCGGGGCCCGCCGGCGCCTGGCACCGAGCGCCCCGGCCACCACCCCGGCGCTGCTGCGCCTCGCGGTGGGCGGCTACCACCTCTGGCACGTCGGCCGGAAGCGGGGGCTCTACGCCGGTGTGCACCGCACCGACGCGGAGAGCTTCGACCCGGTGGGCCCGGTCCGGATCCTGCGCCGGCCGCTGCCGCCGGTGCTGGCGGACCGTCTCGTCGACGCCTCCCTGGTCACCGGCGCCCTGTTCACCGCGGGGTTCGGGCACCGGGTGGTCGGCCCCCTGCACGCCGCGCTGCAGACCTGGAACTTCTCGTACCGCAACTCCTGGTCGATGGTCTTCCACCACGAGAACACCCTCGTGCTGCACACGATGGTGCTGGCCGCGGCGCCGGCGGCCGACGCCCTCAGCGCGGACGCCCTGCGGCGCGACCGCAGCCTGCTGCCGCACCGGCGCTCCTGGATGTACGGCGCGACGCCGACGGTGATGAACGCCGCGGTCACCCTCACCTACCTGATCGCGGGCCTGGCGAAGTTCGCGGGCGGTGACGGCGCGCGCTGGGTCGACGGCGCGAACATGCGCGGCCAGATCGCCTTCGACGCGCTGCGCAAGCAGATGCTGGGCGCCGAGACCTCGCCGCTGGGCCGGGCCCTGTACCCGCACCGTCACCTGTTCACGGTGCTGGCGGCCTTCTCGCTGGTGCTCGAGATCGGGGCGCCGCTGGCGCTGCTGGACCGGAAGCTCGGCCGGCTGTTCGCGCTGGGCGCGTTCTCGATGCACTGGGGGATCAGGGCGATCATGCGGATCACCTTCCCGTACCACCTCTCGGGCGTGCTCTACCTGCCGCTGCTGCTGATGCCGCCGCCGGAGGCGCCCCGGGGCTGATCAGGTGCCCTGTGTCCGCTCGCGGTCCAGGCGCCGCAGCCGCTCCGAGGTGGTCTCGGAATCGGTCAGCGGATCCTCCTTGGTGGCCAGGGCGCGGCGCATCCGGGCCTCGAGCTCCTGGGCCTCGCGGATCCGGGGATCGTCCGAGAGCTCCTCGCCGTCCTCCGGGTCGTGGGAGTCCATATCGATGTTCGGGTCGACGGACATGTCGGGGTCCCTTCGTCGCGGCTGGGGACAGGGAGTCTACCCGCGCCCCGTACGATCGACCCGATGAGCCGACGCCCCCGACGCCCCCAGCGGGCCTCCGCCCTGCCCCCGCTGACCGGCTCCCGCCTGATCGAGGCGCTGATCGCCGGCTGGCGGCCGCTGCAGCGCCTGGACGTCGGCGGCTTCGCCGTGCTGCGCTCACGGGGCATCACCCGCCGCGCCCACAGCATCGTCGCCCTCGACCCGGACCCGGAGCAGCCGGCCGCCGCGCTCGAGCAGGTCGAGTCCCTGCTGGCGAGGGCGGGGGAGCGCCCCGTGCACCGGATCTTCGAGCACGAGCCCTCCGCGTCCCTCGACGTCCTGCTCGCCGCCCGCGGTGACGAGGCCGTCGGCCACAGCGAGATCCTCGAGCTGCCGCTGACCACCACCGCCCCGCCATCCGGTGCGGCCCTGGTCGCCACCGGCGCCCTGGATGCGGACTGGTTCGCGCAGGCCTGGGCGCTGGCCCCCCGCGAGGGCGAGCACGCCCGGGACACCCTGCGCGACATCCTCGCCGGCACCCCCGCGCTCCAGGTGCGGATCCCCGCCGCGGACGGGACCGCGGCCGCCGTCGGCCGGGCGGCGCTGGTGAGCGCCGGCAGGGAGCAGCTCGCGGTGCTGAACATGATCGCGGTGGCTCCGCAGCAGCGGCGGCAGGGACTCGGCCGGGAGCTGTCCGGCACGCTGCTCGCCCTCGCCGCCGCGCAGGGAGCGGGCCGCGCCCTGCTCGAGGTCGAGCGCGACAACGCCCCCGCCCTGTCCCTCTACCGCGCTCTCGGCTCCCGCCGGATCGGCGGCTACCACTACCGGGCGCGCCGGGAGGACTGAGCCCCCGCCCGGCGTCCCCGCCCCACCGGACGTCCTAGACTGCCCCCATGCCTTCGATCGGACGAGATGACGTCGCACGCCTCGCCGACCTCGCACGGATCCAGCTCACCGATGAGGAGATCGACCGCTTCGCCGGCGAGTTCGACTCCATCATGGACGCTGTCGCCTCCGTCTCCGAGGTCGCCACCGAGGACGTCCCCGCGACCTCCCACCCCCTTCCCCTGACGAACGTCTTCCGCGAGGACGTCGTCGTGACCACCCTGACCCAGCAGCAGGCGCTCGCCGGCGCCCCCGAGGCCGCGGACGGCCGTTTCGCCGTCCCGCAGATCCTGGGCGAAGAATGATGAGTGCGAGGAGCATGACCCCACCGATGAGCCACGACGACATCATCCGCCGCAGCGCCGCCGCCCAGGCCGCCGCGCTCGGGACCGGGGAGATCTCCTCCGAGGAGCTCACCCGCGCCCACCTGGACCGCATCGCCGCCGTCGACGGCGAGCTGAACGCCTTCCTCCACGTCAACGAGGACGAGGCCCTGACCACCTCCCGCGACGTGGACGCCCGCCGCGCCGCCGGCGACCAGCTCCACCCGCTGGCCGGGGTGCCCATCGCCGTCAAGGACGTCGTGGTCACCGAGGGCCAGCCCACCACGGCCGGCTCCCGGATCCTCGAGGGCTGGATCCCTCCCTACGACGCGACCCTGGTGACCCGGCTGCGCGCCGCCGGACTGCCGATCCTCGGCAAGACCAACCTCGACGAGTTCGCGATGGGCTCCTCGACCGAGAACAGCGCCTTCGGCCCCACCCGCAACCCCTGGGACACCGGCCGCATCCCGGGCGGCTCCGGCGGCGGCAGCGCCGCGGCGGTGGGCTCCTACGAGGCCCCGCTCGCCATCGGCACCGACACCGGCGGCTCGATCCGCCAGCCCGGCGCCGTCACCGGCACCGTCGGCGTGAAGCCCACCTACGGCTCCGTCTCCCGCTACGGGCTGATCGCCATGGCCAGTTCGCTCGACCAGGCCGGCCCCGTCACCCGCACCGTCGAGGACGCCGCGCTGCTGCACGAGCTGATCGCCGGCCACGACCCGCTCGACTCGACGTCCCTGCCCGACCCCGTCGGCGCGTACGCCGAGGCCGCTCGCAGCCGCGACGTCAGGGGCCTGCGCATCGGCGTGATCGAGGAGCTCGAGGGCGAGGGCTTCGCCCCCGAGGTCCGGGCCCGCTTCACCGAGTCCCTCGACCACCTCGAGCGGGCCGGCGCCGAGATCGTCCGCGTCTCCTGCCCGAACTTCCGGTACGCGCTCGGCGCCTACTACCTGATCATGCCGTCGGAGGCCTCCAGCAACCTCGCGAAGTTCGACGGCATGCGCTTCGGCCTGCGGGTGGTCCCGGAGGACAGCCCCACCGCCGAGTCCGTCATGAAGGCCACCCGCGGCGCCGGCTTCGGCGACGAGGTCAAGCGCCGCATCCTGCTGGGCACATACGCCCTGTCGGCCGGCTACTTCGACGCCTACTACGGCAGCGCCCAGAAGGTCCGCACCCTCGTGCAGCGCGACTTCACGGCCGCCTTCGACAGCGTCGACGTGCTCGCCTCGCCGACCTCCCCGACCGTCGCCTTCCGCCTCGGCGAGAAGGTCGACGACCCGATGGCCATGTACCTCAACGACATCGCCACCATCCCCGCCAACCTCGCCGGCACCCCGGGCATCTCGGTGCCCAGCGGACTGGCCGAGGACGGACTGCCCGCCGGCATCCAGTTCCTCGCCCCGATCCGCGCCGACGAGCGCCTCTACCGCGTCGGCGGCGCCCTCGAGGCGCTGCTCGAGGACGCCTGGGGCGGACCGCTGCTGGCCAAGGCCCCCGAGCTCGCGACGATCGCACAAGGAGCGAAGTGATGAGCACCGCCCAGATGATCGACCTCGTCGACTACGACGAGGCCATCGCCCGCTTCGATCCCGTCCTCGGCATCGAGGTCCACGTCGAGCTCGGCACCGCCACCAAGATGTTCGACGGCGCGCCCAACATCTTCGCCGCCGAGCCCAACACGGCGATCACCCCCACCTCGCTGGGCCTGCCCGGCTCGCTGCCGGTGGTCAACCGCCGGGCCGTCGAGTACGCGATCAAGATCGGCCTGGCGCTGAACTGCTCGATCGCCGAGACCTGCCGCTTCTCCCGCAAGCAGTACTTCTACCCGGACCTCACCAAGAACTTCCAGACCTCGCAGTACGACGAGCCGATCGCCTTCGACGGCTGGGTCGACGTCGAGCTCGAGGACGGCGAGATCGTCCGGGTCGAGATCGAGCGCGCCCACATGGAGGAGGACGCCGGCAAGAACACCCACGTCGGCGGCTCCACCGGGCGCATCCACGGCGCCACCCACTCCGAGGTGGACTACAACCGCGCCGGGGTCCCGCTGGTGGAGATCGTCACGAGGCCGATCCCGGACACCCGGGGGCGCGCCCCCGAGGTCGCCGCCGCCTACGTGCGCACCCTGCGCGACATCTTCCGGGCGCTCGAGGTCTCCGAGGCGAAGATGGAGCGCGGCAACGTCCGCGCCGACATCAACGTCTCCCTGCGCCCCGATGCCTCCGCGCCGCTGGGCACCCGCACCGAGACCAAGAACGTCAACTCGTTCCGGTCGATCGAGCGCACGGTGCGCTACGAGATCTCCCGCCAGGCGGGCGTCCTCGACGCCGGCCAGAAGGTCGTCCAGGAGACCCGCCACTTCCACGAGGACACCGGCGGCACCTCGCCCGGTCGCCCGAAGTCCGACGCGGAGGACTACCGCTACTTCCCCGAGCCGGACCTGGTGCCCGTCGCCCCGAGCCGGGAGTGGGTCGAGGAGATCCGCTCCACCCTGCCCGAGCTGCCCGCGGCCCGCCGCCGCCGGCTGCTGGGGGAGTGGGGCTTCAGCGACTTCGAGATGCGCGACGTCATCAACGCCGGCGCCCTCGACCTGCTCGAGGCCACCGTCGCGGCCGGTGCGAGCGCGCAGAGCGCCCGCAAGTGGTGGATGGGCGAGCTGGCCCGCGTGGCCAAGGACCGCGACCTCGAGCTCGAGCAGCTCGCCGTTACCCCGGCGCAGGTCGCGCAGCTGCAGTCCCTGGTGGACGGCAAGCAGATTAACGACAAGATCGCCAAGCAGGTGCTGACGAAGGTGCTCGAGGGTCAGGGCGACCCGGCCGCGATCGTCGAGCGCGACGGCCTGGCCGTCGTCTCCGACGACTCGGTGCTCACCGGGGCTGTCGAGCAGGCCATCGCCGAGAACCCCGACGTGGTCGCGAAGATCCAGGGCGGCAAGGTCCAGGCCATCGGCGCCCTGATCGGCCCGATCATGAAGGCCACCCGGGGTCAGGCCGACGCCGGCCGGGTGCGCGAGATCATCATGGACAAGCTCGGCGTCAGCTGAGTCGTCCCCGCCGAACGGCCCGCTCTGCCCCCGGTGGCGCAGATCGGGCCGTTCGTGCGTGAGGGGCGTCACGGCCAAGGTCTGGATCTGATAAAGCCTCGGCCTGCCCGCGTGTCCGACAATCAGATGCCGGTGGCGCCCGGTCGGTGCGCTGACCTGCACTGTCGCGGTTCCGGTCGGCGTCCCTCCTCGAAGACCGTCGGGCGACGTCCCTCTGTACAGTGACGTCGCCCCGATCCGCAGAGCACAGGCGGCCCCGCCCGCCGGAGGAGCACGCGACAGATGACCGGTTTCGACGCCCTCGTCGAGAGGTACTTCGGCCCCATCGCGACCTGGCTCAGCAGCGTCGTGTTCTTCGAGGTCCCCGTCTTCGGCGGGGTGCCGGTGATCGTGGTCTGGCTGATGGCGGCCGCCGTCTTCCTCACCGTCTGGCTGCGCTTCCAGCCGCTGACGGGGCTCCGGCACTCGCTGCGGGTGATCCGCGGCCGGTTCACGGCCCGGACGGATCCCGGCGAGGTCTCGAGCTTCCAGGCGCTGGCCACCGAGCTCTCGGGCACCGTGGGGCTGGGCAACATCGCCGGGGTCGCGGTGGCCATCACCGCCGGCGGTCCGGGGGCCGCCCTGTGGATCGCGATCTTCGGCGTCTTCGCGATGAGCGTGAAGATGGCCGAGGCCACCCTCGGGGTCATGTTCCGCCGGGTCAACGAGGACGGGACCACCGAGGGCGGGCCCATGCACTACCTCCGCGACGGACTGGCCAGCATCGGCCGGAAGCGCCTGGGCAAGGTGCTCGCGGTGATGTACGCGATCTTCGCCCTGGTCGGCGTGTTCGGCGCCGGCAACCTCTTCCAGGCCAACCAGGTCGCAGCGATCGTCTCGGGAGCCAGCGGCAGCGAGCTGCTGGCGAGCAACGGGTGGATCATCGGCGTGGTGCTGGCCGTCCTGGCGGGCCTGGTCGTGCTCGGGGGCGTGAAGTCCATCGGCCGGGTCACCGCGGCGCTGACCCCGGCGATGGCGGTCCTCTACACCGCCTGCGTCCTGGTCATCCTGGTCGTCAACATCGCCGACGTCCCGCAGGCCCTCGGCCTCATCATCACCGGCGCCTTCACCGCCGACGGCGTCACCGGCGGCATCATCGGCGTCGCCGTGATCGGCATCCAGCGCGCCCTGTTCTCCAACGCCGCGGGCGTCGGCTCGGCCGGCATGGCGCACAGCGCCTCGAAGACCAGGGAGCCGGCCACCGAGGGCTTCACCGCGATGTGGGAGCCGCTGATCGACTCCGTCGGCATCTGCATGCTCACCGCGCTCGCGATCGTGGTCACCGGCGTGTACACCACCGGGGGCGAGGACGGCGTGGCGCTGACCGCGGCCGCCTTCGGCACCGTGGCCGGCTGGTTCCCGCTCCTGCTGACCATCGCCGTGGTCCTGTTCGGCTTCTCGACGATCCTGGCCTACGAGTACTACGGCGAGCTCAACGCCCTGTTCCTGTTCGGCTCGAGCGATCTGGTCAGGACGGTCTTCCGCATCGTGTGGGTGCTGGCCATCGTCGTCGGCGCCGCCATCTCGCTGGACTCGGTGATCGCCTTCTCCGATGCCATGTTCTTCCTGATGTCCGTCCCCAACCTGCTGGGCATCTACTTCCTCGCCCGGATCCTGCGCCTGGAGATCCTGCGCCACCGGTACCGCGTCAGCGTGGGCGCCCTCACCGAGGTCGAGCCGGCGCTGCAGGTCGGCATGGGGGACCATGAGCCCACCGCCGAGCAGTCCGCCGCGGAGCGGGTGCGCACGAGCACCGAGCAGCTGCGCCTGGAGGAGCTGCACCGACGGCTCGCCGAGGATCCCGGCTTCCCGGTCCGCGCCGCGCACCATGCGGACGATCTCGCCTCCCCGATGGGCAGGCCGGACCTGGACGGCTGGGACGAGCCCCGCCGGTGAGGCGGCGTTCTCCGCAGCCGTCCGCTGTCCGGATGGTGACACGAGCATCTCGCATGGCGGCGTAACATGAGGCCATGCCTCAGCTGAGATCCCGCACCTCCACCCACGGCCGCAACATGGCCGGCGCTCGCGCCCTCTGGCGCGCGACCGGCATGAAGAGCGGCGACTTCGGCAAGCCGATCATCGCGATCGCGAACTCCTACACCCAGTTCGTGCCGGGTCACGTCCACCTCAAGAACCTCGGCGACCTGGTGGCCGGGGCGATCGAGGAGGCCGGCGGCATCTCCAAGGAGTTCAACACCATCGCGGTGGACGACGGCATCGCGATGGGCCACGGCGGCATGCTCTACTCCCTGCCCAGCCGCGACCTCATCGCCGACTCGATCGAGTACATGGTCAACGCCCATACGGCCGACGCGCTCGTGTGCATCTCGAACTGCGACAAGATCACCCCCGGCCACCTGATGGCCGCGATGCGCCTGAACATCCCGGTGATCTTCGTCTCCGGCGGTCCCTCGGAGTCCGGCAAGCCGGTCGAGGGGGTCACCGAGCACCGCATCGACCTGGTGGACGCGATGTCGCTCTCCGCCGACGAGTCGATCACCGACGCCCAGCTCGCCCAGGTCGAGGAGAACGCCTGCCCCACCTGCGGCTCCTGCTCGGGGATGTTCACCGCGAACTCCATGAACTGCCTCACCGAGGTGCTGGGCCTCTCGCTGCCCGGCAACGGCACCACGTTGGCCACCCACGCCTTCCGCCGCGAGCTGTTCCTCGAGGCCGGCCGCACCATCGTCGAGCTGGCCCGGCGCTACTACGAGGAGGACGACGAGTCGGTGCTGCCGCGCTCGATCGCCACCAAGGCCGCCTTCTCCAACGCCATGGCGATGGACGTCGCGATGGGCGGCTCGACCAACACCATCCTCCACATCCTCGCGGTCGCGATCGAGGCCGGGGTCGACTTCGGCCTGGACGACATCGACCGCATCTCCCGCCTGGTGCCGACCCTGTCCAAGGTCGCCCCCAACGGCACCGCGCACGTCGAGGACGTCCACCGCGCCGGCGGCATCCCCGCCATCCTCGGCGAGCTGGACCGGGCCGGACTGCTGGACCACACCGTCCACACCGTGCACTCCCCGGACCTCGCCAGCTGGCTGGCCGAATGGGACATCCGCGGCGGCACCGCCTCGAAGAAGGCACAGGCGCTGTTCCACGCCGCCCCCGGCGGGGTCCGCACCACCCAGGCCTTCTCCACCACGAACACCTGGGACGAGCTGGACACCGACGGCGAGAACGGCGTGGTGCGCTCCGTCCCGCACGCCTACAGCAAGGACGGCGGACTGGCGGTCCTCAAGGGCAACCTCGCCCGCGACGGCGCGGTGTTCAAGACCGCCGGCGTCACCGAGGACCTCTTCCACTTCGAGGGCACCGCAGTGGTCTGCGACTCCCAGGAGGAGGCGGTCCAGAAGATCCTCGACAAGACCGTCCAGGCCGGCGACGTGGTGGTGATCCGCTTCGAGGGCCCGCAGGGCGGCCCCGGCATGCAGGAGATGCTCTACCCCACCTCGTTCCTCAAGGGCCGGGGGCTCGGCAAGACCTGCGCGCTGATCACCGACGGCCGCTTCTCGGGCGGCACCAGCGGCGTCTCCATCGGCCACATCTCCCCGGAGGCCGCCGAGGGCGGCCTGATCGGGCTCATCGAGGACGGCGACCGGATCATCATCGACGTCGACAGGCGACTGCTCGAGCTCGACGTCCCCGAGCAGGAGCTCACCCGCCGTCGGGCGGCGCGGGGCCCGCTGCCCTGGCGCCCCGCGCACCGCGAGCGCGAGGTCTCCCAGGCGCTCAAGGTCTACGCGCACCTGGTGCGCTCGGCGACCTACGGCGCCACCCGCCGCGTGCTGGACTGACCCTCAGCCGCCGGCCATCTGCTGGTACCGGTCCACGATGATCTCGGCGATCAGCGGATGGTCGCCGAGCGGCGCCGCCACCACGTCGGCCCCCGCCGCCTCCAGCTGGAGGTGGAAGAATCCGGGCGCCAGCAGGTAGTTCGCGACCGCCACCCGCGCGTCGCGCCCGGCGCGGGCGCGCACGGCCGCCACCGCCTCGCCCACCGAGGGCGTGGCGGCCGAGATGAAGCCGACGGTGACCTCCCGGCCCAGCTGCGCCCCCAGCAGCGCGCCCATCTCGGCGGCCATGGCCTGACCGCCGGCGTCCCGGGTGCCGGCGACCGCCATCACCACCTGGTCCTCGGCGGTGGCGCCTGCCTCGGCGAGCCGCTGGGCCATCACCGTCGCCAGCCGCGGATCCGGTCCCAGCGGGCCGGCGGCGACCGCGTCGTGGTGCGCGACGGCCCGGCGCACGTCCTGACCGACGTGGAAGCCGGTCGAGAGCAGCAGCGGCACCACCACGGCGGCGGCGGCGTGCTCGTCCTCGCGGGTGCGCACAGCCGTGCTCACGGGGGCGTGGGCCGCGACCACGTCGGGCAGCTCGGGGGTCTGGACGTCCACGTAGGCCTCGCGCACCGGCACCGCCGGCAGCTGCGCGGCGACCCGGCGCAGGATCGCCCGGATCACGTCGCGTCCCTCCCGCAGCCGGGTGCCGTGGGCGCAGCCGATCAGCACCGGCACCGCGGCGGAGCTCCGCTCGGCGGCCGGCGGGGCATCCACCGCCTCCCGGCCGGCGCCGCGCTCCGGGCCGGGGACGGAGGGCGGGGCCAGGAAGCCCTCGGCGGCGGTGCGGCCCACGGTGATCACCGCGGGGAAGCCGATGCCCGCCTCCATGGCGCGCTCCTCGATGGTGGCCAGGGTGCCGCGCGCCACCCGCTGCTCGGGCATCGTCGCGCTCTGCACGATCGCCACCGGGGTGGCGGGGTCCACGCCGTTCAGCGTCGCCTGGGCCACCAGTCGCGGCAGCCACTCCACGCCCATCATCAGCACGGTGGTGGTGCCCGGGTCCTTGAGCGCGGCGAGGTCGGCCGGCCCCAGGTCGCCGTGGGCGTTGACCACGTGCAGGGCGACCGCTGTCCCGCGATGGGTCACGGGCACGTCCCCGGCGGCGGGCCCGGCGATCGCCGAGGTCACCCCGGGCACCGTCTGCACCTCGAGGCCGGCGGCGCGGCAGGCCAGGACCTCCTCGCCGCCGCGGCCGAGCACGAAGGGGTCCCCGCCCTTCAGCCGCACCACCCGCCGTCCGGCGCGGGCGTGCTCGACCAGCAGGGCGCTGATCTCCTCCTGGGAGCGGGAGGGGTGGCCGGGCGTCTTGCCGACGTCGATCACCTCGACCTCCTCGCCCAGCAGCTGCGTCAGGCCCACCGGGCCCAGCCGGTCCACGACCACCACGTCGGCCTGCTGGAGCAGCTGCAGCCCGCGCACGGTGATCAGGTCCAGCGCGCCGGGACCGCCGCCGACCAGGGCGACGGAGCCGGGGGAGAGGGTGACCTCGGGCAGCGGGAGCGGGCCGCTCATGCCGCGGGGGTGGTGGGGCGCGGACGGGTCGCGACCAGCACGCGGCCCTCGCGGACCTCGGCGTCGTACACCGCGATCGGCAGCTTCGCTCCGCCGCCGGAGTCGAGCACCTCCCCGGTGTCGAGGTTCCAGGCCTGCTTGTACATGGGGGAGGCGAGGGTGGGCACCACCCGCCCGGGCTCCTCGCCCTCCCCGGGCACCAGGTGGGAGCCGATCAGCCCGCGGGAGAGCAGGTTGACGCCCGAGTAGGGGTCCTTCTGCTGCACCGCCCGGACGGTGTCGTCGGCCAGCCGGAACACCGCCACCTGGGTGCCGTCGACCAGGGCCGCCGCGCCGCGCTCGGGCGAGAGCTGCTCGAGGGCGCAGACGTCGATCATCGTGGTTCTCTCCTGGATGCTCATGCCTGCGTCTCCTCGCCCTCGACGGGGTCCCCGATGGGACTGGTGGGGCCCATGCTGAGCAGGGCCAGCTCGCGGGCCCGCTTCGGATCCGGGGCGGTGACCTCATCCATCTCGTTCGCCGGTCGCACCTGGCCGCGCTCGGGCACCCAGGCCAGGTCGGGGTCGGCGATGCCGGGGGCGTTGATGAAGGAGACGAACTTCGCCATCCGCTGCGGATCGTTGACGGTGGCGGTCCACTCGTCCTCGTAGGTCTCCACGTGCCGGGCCATCGCGGCCTCGAGCTCGTCGCCGATGCCGAGGGAGTCCTCGACGATCACCCGGTAGAGCTCCTCGAGGCCGCCGGGGCGCTCCTCCAGCCAGCGGGCGGTGCGCTGGACCTTGTCGGCCTCCTGGATGTAGAGCATCAGGTAGCGGTCGATGCACTTGATGAGGTTCGCGTCGTCGAGGTCCTCGACCAGCAGCTGGGCATGGGCGGGCTGGGCGCCGCCGTTGCCGCCGACGTACAGGTTCCAGCCCTTGTTGGTCGCGATCACGCCCACGTCCTTGGCCCGTGCCTCGGCGCACTCCCGGGCGCAGCCGGAGACGCCGAGCTTGAGCTTGTGGGGGAGCGCAGACCGCGGTAGCGCCGCTCGAGGGCGACGGCCATCCCGGTCGAGTCCTGCACGCCGTAGCGGCACCAGGTCGAGCCCACGCAGGACTTCACCATCCGCAGCGACTTGCCGTAGGCATGGCCGGACTCGAAGCCGGCGTCGACCAGGCGGCGCCAGATCTCGGGCAGCTGGTCCAGCCGCGCCCCGAACATGCCGATCCGCTGGGCGCCGTTGAGCTTGAGGTAGAGCCCGTAGTCCTTGGCGACCTGCGCGAGGACCAGCAGCTGCTCGGGAGTGACCTCGCCGGCGGGCATGCGGGGGATCACCGAGTAGGTGCCGTTCTTCTGGATGTTGGCCATCACGTGGTCGTTGGTGTCCTGCAGGGACCCGAGCTGCTCGCCGACCGGGCTGTGCAGGCGACCGGAGGTCGAGCCCAGGGTCGAGAGGATCGAGGCCACCACCGGGCGGCAGACCGCGCAGCCGCGGCCGGTGCCGAAGGCGGTGACGATCTCGGTGAAGGTGTCCTGGCCGCCCTCCTTGACGAGCTGGAACAGCTCGGCCCGCGACATCGTGAAGTGCTCGCACATGGCCTTGGAGACCGTGATGCCCGAGCGCTCGAGCTGCTTGTTCAGCAGCTTGGTGACGGTGGGGATGCAGGAGCCGCACACCGTGCCGGCGGTGGTGCACTCCTTGACCTCGCCGATGGTGGTGCAGCCGTGCTCGGAGACCGAGGCGCGGATGGTGCCGGCGGCCACGTTGTTGCACGAGCACACGATCGCCTCGTCGGGCAGCTCGGTGTCGGCCATCGCGCCGCCCGAGCCGGCCGGGGCGATGACGGCCGACGGGTCGGCCCCCAGCGGACGGCCGATCAGCGGGCGCAGCGCGGAGTACAGCTCGATGTCGCCGACGAAGACGCCGCCCAGCAGCGTCTTGGCGTCGTCGGAGAGCACGAGCTTGCGGTACTGGCGGTTGACGGGGTCGACGAAGGAGACCTCGAGCGCGCCGGGGGTCAGTCCGTTGACGTCCCCGAAGGCGGCGGCGTCCACGCCCACGCCTTTGAGCTTGGTGCCGTCCACCGAGCGCTGATGGGTCCGGGTCCCGCCCAGGAATCGGTCCACGACCACGTCGGCCATGTCGTTGCCGGGAGCGATCAGCCCCGAGCACACCCCCTCGTAGGAGGCGCATTCGCCGATCGCCCAGATCACCTCGTCGGAGGTGCGGCAGGAATCGCCCACCACCACGCCGCCGCGCTCGCCGATGGCCAGTCCCGCCTCGCGGGCCAGCCGGTCGCGGGGCCGGATGCCGGTGGAGAAGATGACCACGTCCGCGTCGAGCTCCGACTCGTCGGTCAGATGGGCGCGTCCGATCGCGCCGTCGGGGGCGGGGCTGAAGCGGGCGGCGCCCACCGAGGTGCGCACGCCGATGCCGAGGTCCTGGATCAGCAGGCGCAGCATCTCGCCGCCGCCCTGGTCGAGCTGGACCGCCATCAGGCGATCGGCGAACTCGACCACGGTGGCCTGGACACCGAGCTTCTGCAGGGCCGCCGCGGCCTCGAGCCCGAGCACGCCGCCGCCGACGACGACGCCCCGCAGGGGCCGGCCCAGCTGCTCGGTGCGCAGCGTGGTCCAGGCGGCGATGCGCTCGACGTCGTCCACGGTGCGGTACGAGAAGGCGCCCGGCAGGTCGTTCCCCTCGGCCCGCGGCGACCAGGCCCAGGAGCCCGTGGCCAGCACCAGCCGGTCGTAGGGGACGACGGTCCCGGAGCGCGTGGTGACGCTCTGCGCCTCCCGGTCCAGCGCGGCGACCGGGTCGCCGGTGACCAGGGTGATGCGGGGATCGTCCCAGACGGAGGTGTCCAGGGAGAGCAGATCGGCGTTGCGGCTGGCGAACCAGTTCGACAGGTGCACGCGGTCGTAGGGCTGCTGCGGCTCCTCGCCGATCAGGGTCAGGCGCCAGTCGCCCTCGGGGTCCTGGGCGCGCAGCCGCGAGGCGAAGCGGTGGCCGGTCATGCCGCCGCCGACCACGACGATGTGCTCGCGCTCCAGCGGCGCGCGCTCGGTCGTGGTGGTCAGGGGCGAGCTCCCGGGGACGGGTGCTGATGTGCTCATGGTGATGCTCACTCACGATCTGCGACGGGTGGTTCCTGGCTCACAGCCTAGGCCGGACGCCGCCGCCGCCGAGGGACTTTCGCCGCGGCGGGCCCGGGTCGCCCATGGGACGGGCCGCGGCGGTCCGCATGATGGACGCCCTGGGCAGGGTCCGGGTCCCGGGCTAGGGTGGGGCGCATGCAGACGATCCTCCTCGTAGTTCCCGAGCGCGGCTGACGCCCGTTCGTTCCTACGAGACGTCATCCGCGCCCCTCCCTGAGCCCCAGGCGGAGGGGCTTTTTCATGTTCGGGCCCGCCAGATCCGCCGCAGACCGCCCCGCCCACCGTTCGAGCCGACGAAGGAGTTCCGATGACCGGACAGCAGATGACCGGCGCCCAGGCGCTGGTCGAGTCCCTCAAGCGTGCCGGGGCCGAGGTCGTCTTCGGCCTCCCCGGCGGCGCCATCCTGCCCACCTACGACCCGCTGATGGACGCGGAGGGCCTGCGCCACGTGCTGGTCCGCCATGAGCAGGGTGCCGGCCATGCGGCCAGCGGCTACGCCCACGCCACCGGCAAGGTCGGGGTGTGCCTGGCGACCTCCGGCCCGGGCGCCACCAACCTGATCACCGCGATCGCCGACGCCCAGATGGACTCCATCCCGATGGTCGCCATCACCGGCCAGGTCGGCTCTGCCTTCATCGGCACCGACGCCTTCCAGGAGGCCGACATCGTCGGCATGACGATGCCGGTCACCAAGCACAACTTCCTGGTCCGGGACGCCTCGGAGATCGCCCTCACCATCAAGCAGGCCTTCCACATCGCCTCCACCGGCCGCCCCGGCGTGGTGCTGGTGGACGTCACCAAGGACGCCCAGCAGGCCATGACCGAGTTCGTCTGGCCCGAGGAGCTGGACCTGCCCGGCTACCGGCCCGAGTCCCGCCCGCACTCCAAGCAGATCCGGGAGGCCGCCTCCCTTCTGCTGGAGGCCCAGCGCCCGGTGTTCCTGCTCGGCGGCGGCGTGCTGCGCGGCAAGGCCTGGAACGAGGTCCGCGAGCTGGTGGACGTCTCCGGCGCCCCCTTCGTGACCACCCTGATGGCGCGGGGCGCGCTGCCCGACTCCCACCCCAGCCACCTCGGCATGCCGGGCATGCACGGCACCGTCGCGGCGGTCTCGGCCCTGCAGCGGGCGGACCTCATCGTCGCGATCGGCGCCCGCTTCGACGACCGGGTGACCGGCCGCCTGGACTCCTTCGCCCCGAGCGCGAAGATCGTCCACGCCGACATCGACCCCGCCGAGATCTCGAAGAACCTGCTCGCCGATGTGCCGATCGTCGGCCAGGCGGCGGACATCGCCCGCGCCCTGAGCGCCGAGCTGCGCGAGCGCCTGGCGACGGACGATCCGCGCGACTACGCCACCTGGTGGAACACCCTGGACCTGCTGCGGAAGAACTACCCGCTGGGCTGGACCGACACCGAGGACGGCTTCAGTGCGCCGCAGAAGGTGATCTCGCGGATCAGCGCGATCTCGGGCCCCGACTCGATCTACGTGGCGGGGGTGGGCCAGCACCAGATGTGGTCCAGCCAGTTCGTCACCTACGAGAACCCGCTGACCTGGATCAACTCGGGGGGCCTGGGCACCATGGGCTACTCGGTGCCGGCGGCGATGGGGGCCAAGGTGGGACGGCCCGACAAGGTGGTGTGGTCCATCGACGGCGACGGCTGCTTCCAGATGACCAACCAGGAGCTGGCCACCTGCGTCATCAACGACATCCCGATCAAGGTCGCGGTCATCAACAACTCGAGCCTCGGCATGGTGCGGCAGTGGCAGAACCTGTTCTACGACCAGCGCTACTCCAACACCGACCTGAACACCGGGCACGGCACGCGCCGGATCCCCGACTTCGTCAAGCTCGCCGACGCCTACGGCTGCGCGGGACTGCGCTGCGAGCGCGATGAGGACATCGACGCCACCATCGCCGCGGCGATGGAGATCAACGACCGTCCGGTGGTCGTGGACTTCACCGTCAGCGCCGACGCCATGGTGTGGCCGATGGTGCCGGCCGGGGTCTCCAACGACGAGATCCAGATCGCCCAGGGCATGAGCCCCGAGTGGGAGAGGGACATCTGATGACCATTGACAAGCCCATCACCGCCGATTTCGTGATGACCCCGCACAGCCAGACCCTCTCGGTCCTGGTCGAGAACAAGCCCGGCGTGCTCACCCGCGTCACCGCGCTGTTCTCCCGGCGCGGCTACAACATCTCCTCGCTCGCCGTCGGCCCCACCGAGCATCCGGAGATCTCCCGCATCACGGTGGTCGTCGACGTCGACCAGCGCCGCCTCGAGCAGATCACCAAGCAGCTGAACAAGCTGGTCAACGTGCTGAAGATCGTCCAGCTCGACGCCCGCTCGACCGTGCAGCGCGAGCTGATCCTGATCAAGGTCACCGCCGACAACGCCACCCGCACCTCGGTGCTGGAGATCGTGCAGATGTTCCGGGCCAAGGTGGTCGACGCGGCCGCCGACTCGGTGACCGTCGAGGCCACCGGCACCCAGGACAAGCTCAGCGCGCTGCTGGGCATGCTCGAGTCCTTCGGGATCCGCGAGATCGTCAAGTCGGGCGAGGTCGCCATCGGCCGCGGCGGCCGTGCGATCACCGACCGGGCGCGTACCAGCTGACCCGGGCGTCTCGAGGGCAGAGACGTCCTCTCATGATGTAAGACATTCGGCGATAGGATCGTCCCATCGCCCGGTGCGCCGCTGTCCGCAGCGATCGGCGCACCGCTCACCGACCCGAAGGAGCACACCGTGGCAGAGATCTTCTACGACGACCATGCCGACCTGTCCATCATCCAGTCCAAGAAGGTCGCGATCATCGGCTTCGGCTCCCAGGGCCACGCCCATGCGCTGAACCTGCGCGACAGCGGCGTCGAGGTCCGGGTGGGCCTGCGCGAGGGCTCCTCCTCCGCCGCCAAGGCGCAGGAGGAGGGCCTGACCACCGGCACCGTCGCCGAGGTCTCCGAGTGGGCCGACCTGATCATGATCCTGACCCCGGACCAGAACCAGCGGACGGTCTTCGCCGAGTCGATCCAGCCGCACCTGAGCGAGGGCAAGGCGCTCGCCTTCGCCCACGGCTTCAACATCCGCTTCGGCTACATCGAGGTGCCCGCGGGCGTCGACGTGCTGCTGATCGCGCCGAAGGCCCCGGGCCACACCGTGCGCCGCGAGTTCGTCGCCGGCCGCGGCATCCCGGACATCGTCGCCGTCGAGCAGGACGCCACCGGCTCGGCCTGGGACCTGGCCCTCTCCTACGCCAAGGGCATCGGCGGCACCCGCGCCGGCGTGATCAGGACCACCTTCACCGAGGAGACCGAGACCGACCTGTTCGGCGAGCAGGCCGTGCTCTGCGGCGGCATGAGTCACCTGGTCCAGGCCGGCTTCGAGACCCTCTCCGAGGCCGGCTACCAGCCGGAGATCGCCTACTTCGAGGTGCTCCACGAGCTCAAGCTGATCGTCGACCTCATGTTCGAGGGCGGCATCGCCAAGCAGCGCTGGTCGATCTCCGACACCGCCGAGTTCGGCGACTACGTCTCCGGTCCGCGGGTGATCACCGACGAGACCAAGGCGTCGATGAAGGCGATCCTGTCCGACATCCAGGACGGCACCTTCGCCAAGAAGTTCATCGAGGACCAGGACGCCGGCGCGCCCGAGTTCACGAGGCTGCGCGAGCAGGAGGCCAAGCACCCGATCGAGGTGGTCGGCAAGGACCTGCGCAAGATGTTCTCCTGGAGCGCCCAGGCGATCGACACCGACTACGTCGAGGGCAGCGCCGCGCGCTGACCGACGCCTCTCCGCGACGGCGGGTGCCCCCGATCCGGGGGCACCCGCCGTCTCGCATCCTGACTCCGGTGACCGAATGGCGGACGCCGCAGTACGCTGTGTGCGGCCCCCGGGAGACGGCAGTCCGGGAGCCTCCCCACCCGACCCGGAGGTTTATCCCGTGACGCGTCCCGTCGTGCTGCTCGCCGAAGAACTCTCGCCCGCCACCATCGAGGTCTTCGGCGACGACGCCGATGTCCGCCACGTCGACGGCACCGATCGCACCGCCCTGCTGGCCGCGGTCGCCGGAGCCGACGCGCTGCTGGTCCGCTCCGCCACCCGGGTCGACGCCGAGGTGCTCGCCGCGGCGCCGCAGCTCAAGGTCGTCGCCCGCGCCGGAGTGGGACTGGACAACGTCGACGTGCCGGCCGCCACCGCCGCGGGGGTCATGGTCATCAACGCCCCCACCTCCAACATCACCTCGGCCGCCGAGCTCGCCGTGGCCCTGATCCTGGCCTCCCTGCGCAACCTGGGCCGGGCCGACGCGTCGGTCAAGGCTGGGCGCTGGGAGCGCAAGCAGCTCACCGGCGTCGAGCTGCTGGGCAAGACCGTCGGCGTGGTGGGCTTCGGCCGGATCGGGCAGCTGGTGGCCGAGCGCCTCGCACCCTTCGGCGTCGAGCTGCTCGCCTACGACCCCTACGTCAACCACATGCGGGCCGCGGAGCTGGGGGCGCGGGTGGTCGAGCTCGACGAGCTGATGCGCCTGGCCGACGTGGTCACCGTGCACATGCCGAAGACCCCCGAGACCACCGGCCTGATCGGCGCCGAGCAGTTCGCCCTGGCCAAGCCCTCCCTGCACGTGGTCAACGCCGCCCGCGGCGGCCTGATCGACGAGGAGGCCCTCTACGAGGCCCTCTCCGCCGGCCGCATCGCCGGCGCCGCGCTGGACGTGTACACCTCCGAGCCGCCCACCTCCTCGCCGACCGCGCAGAAGCTGCTCGAGCTCGAGAACGTCACCCTCACCCCGCACCTGGGCGCCTCCACCGCGGAGGCGCAGGAGAAGGCCGGCGTCGCGGTCGCGAAGTCCGTGCGCCTGGCCCTGGCCGGCGAGCTGGTCCCCGACGCCGTCAACGTCGCCGGCGGCGCGATCGACGACCTGGTGCGTCCGGGCGTCGCCCTCGCCGACCGCCTCGGACAGCTGTTCACGACGCTCGCGGGGGAGTCACCCGAGCTGCTGGACATCGAGGTGCACGGCGAGATCGCCTCCCGCGACGTCACCGCCCTGAAGCTCTCCGCCCTGCGCGGCGTGTTCCGCTCGGTGGTCACCGAGCAGGTCAGCTACGTCAACGCCCCCGTGCTGGCCGAGGAGCGCGGCATCACCGTGCAGCTGGTCACCGACGAGACCTCCGAGCGCTTCCGCAACGTCATCACCGTGCGCGGCACCCTGCGCGACGGCGAGGTGGTCTCCGTCTCCGGCACCCTCAGCGGTGTGGACCAGGAGCACAAGCTCACCGAGGTCTTCGGGCACGCCCTGGACGTGCCGCTCAGCGACCACCTGCTGATCATCCGCTACGAGGACGGTCCGGGCCTGATCGGCCAGTACGGGCTGCGCCTCGGCGAGGCCGGCATCAACATCGCCGGCATGCAGGTCTCCCGGGCCGGCCGCAGCCGCGGCGCCGAAGCCCTGGTGGTCCTGGACCTCGACGAGTCCGTGGACCGCGACTTCGCCGAGGAGCTCGGCGCCGCCATCGCCGCCCGCTCGATCCACGCCGTCGACCTCGTCTACTGACCGCCTCCCCGCACCCCCGAACCGGAGCCCCCATGAGCACCCCCAGCACCCCGTCCCCCACCACGCTGCGCCTGGCCGTCATCGAGGGCGACGGCATCGGCCGGGAGGTCGTCCCGCAGGGCCTGCGCGCCCTGCGGGCGGCCCTCGAGCCCGCCCGCGTGAGCGTCGAGACCACCGACTTCGACCTCGGCGCGGGGCGCTGGCACCGCACCGGGGAGACCCTCACCGATCAGGACATGACCGCCCTCGCGCAGCACGACGCGATCCTGCTCGGCGCGGTCGGCGATCCCGGCGTGCCCTCCGGGGTGCTCGAGCGCGGCCTGCTGCTGAAGCTCCGCTTCGGCTTCGACCACTTCGTGAACCTGCGCCCCACCCGGCTCTTCCCGGGGGTCGTCTCCCCGCTCGCGGATCCCGGCGAGGTCGACTTCCTGGTGGTGCGCGAGGGCACCGAGGGCCCCTACGTCGGCAACGGCGGCTCGATGCGCACCGGCACCCCGCTGGAGGTCGCCACCGAGGTCTCGCTGAACACCGCCGTCGGCGTCGAGCGCGTGGTGCGCTTCGCCTTCGAGCAGGCCGAGCGCCGCCGGGGGAGGCTCACCCTGGTCCACAAGCACAACGTGCTGGTCCACGCCGGCCACCTGTGGCGGCGGATCGTCGACGAGGTCGCCGCCGAGCACCCCGCGGTCACCGTCGACTACGCCCATGTCGACGCCGCGATGATCTACCTGGTCACCGACCCCTCGCGGTTCGACGTCATCGTCACCGACAACCTCTTCGGCGACATCGTCACCGACCTCGCCGCCGCCGTCGGCGGGGGCATCGGCCTGGCCGCGAGCGGTAACATCAACCCCACCGGTGCCTTCCCCTCGATGTTCGAGCCGGTCCACGGCTCGGCCCCCGACATCGCCGGCCAGGACCTCGCCGACCCCACCGCCACCGTGCTCTCGGTCGCGATGCTGCTGGACCACCTCGGACACGTCGAGCCCGCCGCCGCGGTGCGCGCCGCCGTCGAGCTGGACCTCGCCGCCCGCGCCGACTCCCCGGAGCTGGCAGCTCGCGGCACCACCCGGATCGGGGACGACCTGGTCGCCGCCATCTCCGGGCGCTGAATCCCGGAACCGACCCTGACCCCATCGCCTGATACCGAGGAGCATCCCGTGAGCGCGCTCGCCTTCACCCCCACCAGCACGACTCGTCGGGTCGCCGACGACGAGCGCGCCCGCATCCTCGCCGACCCCGGCTTCGGCAGGTACTACACGGACTTCATGGCCCGGGCCCGCTGGACCGAGCAGGACGGCTGGGGAGCGGCGGAGCTGGTCCCCTTCGGGCCGGTGCAGCTCTCGCCCGCCGCCGCGGTGCTCCACTACGGCCAGGAGATCTTCGAGGGCCTCAAGGCCTTCCGCCATCCCGACGGCTCGGTGTGGACCTTCCGCCCGGGCGCCAATGCCGAGCGCATGCAGCGCTCCGCCCGCCGGCTCGCGCTGCCCGAGCTGCCGGTGGCGGACTTCCTGGCCTCGCTGCAGGCCGTGGTCGCGGCCGACGAGCCCTGGGTGCCGGAGGCGACCAGCGAGGAGTCGCTCTACCTGCGTCCCTTCATGTTCGCCAGCGAGGAGTTCCTGGGGGTGCGGGCCTCGCACTGCGTGGACTACTACGTGATCGCCTCGCCGGCCGGCCCCTACTTCCCACGCGGCGTGCAGCCCCTGGTGGTGTGGATCACCGACGAGTACGCACGGGCGGGCACCGGCGGGACCGGCGCCGCCAAGTGCGGCGGCAACTACGCCTCCTCCCTGCTGGGCAAGCGGGAGGCCGCCGAGAACGGCGCCGACGAGGTGCTGTTCCTGGACTCCGAGACCCACACCAGCATCGACGAGCTCTCGGGCATGAACGTCTTCGCGCTCACCCGCGACGGCCGCCTGCTCACCCCGGCCCTGACCGGCTCGATCCTGGAGGGCGTCACCCGCTCCTCGATCCTGCAGCTGGCCCGCGACCGCGGCCTCGCGGTCGCCGAGGAGCGCCTGGTGATGAGCGAGGTGCTCGAGAAGCTGGGCACCGGGGAGATCACCGAGATGTTCGCCTGCGGCACCGCCGCGGTGATCAACCCGATCGGCGAGTTCCGCGCCCGCGGCGGCAGCTGGCAGGTCGGCGACGGCGGCTCCGGCGAGACCACCCTCGCGCTGCGCCAGGAGCTCACCGACATCCAGTACGGCCGGATCCCGGACCGGCACGGCTGGCTGACCAGGCTGGTGTGAGGACGCCATGACCACCCCACCCCCGCAGCCCGTGGCCCCGCTGCCCGGCTTCCACCTCTACGACACCACCCTGCGCGACGGCTCCCAGCAGGAGGGGCTCACCCTCTCGGTCACCGACAAGCTGGCCGTGGCCCGGCACCTCGACGAGCTCGGAGTGACCTACATCGAGGGCGGCTGGCCCGGCGCGGTCCCGCGGGACACCGCCTTCTTCGCCCGCGCCGCCACCGAGCTCGAGCTGCACCACGCCCGGCTCGCGGCCTTCGGCGCCACCCGCAAGGCCGGGATCCCGGTCGAGGCGGACCCGCAGGTCGCGGCGCTGGTCGACTCCGGCGCGCCGACCATCACCCTGGTCGCCAAGTCGGACCTGCGCCATGTCACCGGCGCCCTGCGCACCACCGGCGAGGAGAACCTCGCGATGGTGCGCGACACCGTGGCGCACCTGGTGCGGCTCGGGCGCGAGGTGATCGTCGACGCCGAGCACTTCTTCGACGGCTTCCTGCACGACGCCGACTACACCACCGAGGTGCTGGTGGCCGCCCACCGGGCGGGGGCCGCCGTGCTGGTGCTGTGCGACACCAACGGCGGGATGCTCCCGCACCAGGTCGGCGAGATCATCGAGGACCTGCGCTCCCGGCTGGGCGCGGCCGGGGTCCCCGACGCCCGGCTGGGCGTCCACACCCACAACGACACCGGCTGCGCGGTCGCCAACGCGATCGCCGCGGTGCGCAGCGGGATCACCCACGTCCAGGGCTGCGTCAACGGCTACGGCGAGCGCACCGGCAACGCGGACCTGGTCACGCTGATGGCGGACCTGCAGCTGAAGATGGGCATGGAGCTGGTGCCGGCGGAGACCTTCGCCGAGACCACCCGCATCGCCCACGCCATCGGCGAGATCGTGAACATGCCGGTCACCCCGCGCGCGCCCTACGTCGGCGCGAGCGCCTTCGCACACAAGGCGGGGCTGCACGCGAGCGCGATCCGGGTGGACCCGGACCTCTACCAGCACGCCGACCCCCGGGCCGTCGGCAACGACATGCGGATGATCATCTCCGACATGGCCGGGCGCGCCTCGATCGAGCTCAAGGGCCGCGAGCTCGGCTTCGACCTGACCGGCGAGCCGGAGCTGCTCTCGGCGCTGGCCACCACGGTCAAGGAGCGCGAGGCCATCGGCTACTCCTACGAGGCGGCCGACGCCTCCTTCGAGCTGCTGCTGCTGGACCAGCTGGGCCAGGTCCCCAGCTACTCGCAGGTGGAGTCCTGGCGGGCCACCTCCCAGCTGGGACGCGACGGCACCCTGGAGACCGAGGCGACCGTGAAGCTGGTCGCCGACGGGAGCGGCCCGCATCAGCGCAAGGTCGCCATCGCCGAGGGAAACGGACCGGTCAACGCTCTGGACCGCGCCCTGCGCGAGGCGCTGCGCGGGCGCTACCCGGAGGTCGACGAGTTCGAGCTGCGCGACTTCAAGGTGCGCATCCTCGATGCCCAGCACGGCACCGACGCCACCACCCGGGTGCTCGTGCGCACCTCCGGGCGCGGCCTCGAGTTCCAGACCGTGGGCGTGGGCCCGAACATCATCGAGGCCTCCTGGGAGGCGATCTTCGACGCCTACACCTACGGGCTGTACAAGTCCGGCGTCTGATCCCGCCCATCGCCCCGCCCGCCGCGGGGCGGCGGGCTACCCTGAGCGCATGACGACCTACGTGCTCACTGCCATCGGAGACGACCGCCCCGGCCTCGTCGCCGCTCTCGCCGCCGCCGTCGACGAGCACGGGGGGAACTGGGTGGACAGCCAGCTCTCCCTGCTCGCGGGGAAGTTCGCCGGCATCGTCCAGGTGGAGCTGCCGGACGACGGCGTCGAGGCGTTCCTGGCCGCGCTGCCCGCTCTGGCGCATGAGGTCGGCCTCGCGGTCGAGGCGACGGCCGCCGGCGCCGGGGGCGACACCGCCGGGGCGGCGCTGCGCCTGCACCTGCTCGGGCAGGACCGCACCGGCATGATCCGCGAGGTCACCTCCGCCCTGCACTCGCAGGACGTCACCATCGACGGACTGCGCAGCTGGACCCGGGAGGCCCCCCAGGGCGGCGGGATGCTCTTCGAGGCGGAGGCCGAGCTGCGGCTGCCCGGCTCCACCGACGAGGGCGCGGTCCGCGAGGCCCTCGAGCACATCGCCGCCGAGCTGATGGTGGATCTGGAGCTCGACGCCCCCGAGTGACGCGCCGGCGAGAAGTCGTCGCGATTGACGGCCCGCAGGGGGGTGTGAGTGGAGTCACCGCAAGGTACTATCGAGTAGCGGGCTTCCCTGCCGCTCCCCGTTTCCCTCGAAAGGATCACCACGGTGAATGCTGACAAGGTCGTACCCCACCAGGGCTCGCGCTCGCGGGCTCTCGCACGAAGGGCCGCCAGGGCCGCCTCGGGCGCCGCCCTCGTGCTGGGCCTGGGCCTCGCCGGCGCCGGCGCGGCCACGGCCGTCGAGATCAACCCGCAGCGCGTCGAGATCAACCCCCAGCGGGTCGAGATCAACCCGCAGCGGGTCGAGATCAACCCGCAGCGCGTCCAGATCAACCCCCAGCGCGTCCAGATCAATCCCCAGCGCGTCCAGATCAACCCGCAGGTGGAGATCAACCCGCAGCGCGTCGAGATCAACCCGCAGTAGCAGGACCCGCACGCCCGCGCGCAGGCCGGCGCCCCTCGGGGCGCCGGCCTCTCAGCGTTCGGCGATGTCCCCGACGTGGGTGATCGCCAGCACGGGCTCGCCGGCCTCGTCGGTGGCCTCGAGGTCGAGCTCCGCCTCGATCGCCCAGTCGTGGTGGCGTTCGGGGTCGTCCAGCACCTGGCGCACCCGCCAGAGCTTCGACTCCTCGGTGATCTGCAGCAGCTGGGGCGAGCGGGCGGCGCCGTCGATGCCCACGGAGTCGTAGGTCTCGTAGTAGGCGTCCATGGCCTCGGCCCAGGCCCGCCGGTCCCAGCCGGAGGCGCCGTCGAGCTCGGCGAGGCGCTCCTCCCGCTCGAAGGCGAAGTGCTCGACCCGCTGCCACATCGCGGCCCGCACCATCGTGCGCAGCACCTTGGTCTGGGCGGAGAGCCCGCGCGGTGTCGTCGGCCGGATCTCCGAGGCGCCGTCGGGGTCGAGGTCCTCGGGATGCGAGAGCGCCTCCCACTCGTCCAGCAGCGAGGAGTCGATGCCGCGCACCAGCACGCCCAGCCACTCGATGAGGTCCTCGAGGTCCTCGGTGCGCAGGTCCTGGGGGAGCGTGCGCCGCATCGCCTGGTAGGCGTCGGAGAGGTAGCGCAGCACGATGCCCTCGGAGCGCTGCAGCCCGTAGCGCTGGACGAACTCGCTGAAGGTCTGCCCGGTCTCGTACATCTCGCGGACCACGGACTTGGGGGAGAGGTCCGCCACCCGCACCCAGGGGCGCGTCCTCGCGTAGATCTCGAGCGCGGCCTCGAGGTCGTCGGCCAGCGGCCGGGGCCAGGTGACCTCGTCGAGCCGGGCCATCCGCTCGGTGTACTCGACGCCGTCGGCCTTGAGCTCGGCCAGCAGCTCGCCCTTGGCGGCGTTCTGCTGCGCCAGCAGGATCTGGCGCGGGTCCTCGAGGATCGCCTCGATGGTCGAGACGGTGTCCAGGGTCAGGCTCTCGGAGTCCTCGTCGAGGGAGTCGATCATGGCGATCGCGAAGGGGGCCAGCGGCTGGTTCATGGTGAAGTCCAGCTGCAGGTCCTCCACCAGGGCGAAGCGCCGGCCCAGGTGGTCGGGGGCGGGGAGCACCTCGACGATCTCCGCATCGCGCAGTCCGCGCAGGATCTCCAGCGCCTCGCGCACCAGCTTCAGCTTCTGGGTGCGGCTCTGATGGCTGGTCATGATCAGGTGCCGGCCCGAGGCGATCGCATCGCCCGGGCGGGAGATCAGGGCCAGCGCCATCCCGGCGGTGATCTTCAGGTGCGGGCGCAGCGATTCCGGGGTGCTCTCGATCAGCTTGGTCATGTTCGCCTCGGACCAGGAGACGGCGCCCTCGGGGATCCGGGGCTTCGGCTCCTTCTTGCGCTTCTTCGCGCTGTTGGGGACGGTGCCGGCCTCCTGCCGGGCCCGGTGCTTGGCCTGCTCCTTCTCGAACTCGATGGTCCAGGTGGGGGCCTGCACCACCACGTGGCCGACGGTGTCGTAGCCCGCCCGGCCGGCGCGGCCGGCGATCTGGTGGAACTCCCGCACGTTCATCAGCCGCATCCGCTTGCCGTCGAACTTCGCCAGTCCCGTCAGCAGCACGGTGCGGATGGGCACGTTGATGCCCACCCCGAGGGTGTCGGTGCCGCAGATGATCTTCAGCAGCCCGGACTGGGCGAGCTTCTCCACCAGGCGGCGGTACTTGGGGAGCATCCCGGCGTGGTGGACCCCGATGCCCTCGCGCACCAGCTTGGACAGGGTCTGCCCGAAGCCCTTCGAGAAGCGGAAGTCGCCGATGATCTCCCGGATCTGGGCCTTCTCGTCGGGGCCGAGGATCTTCTGGCCGAGCAGGGCCTGCGCCTGGTCGAGGGCGTCCTTCTGGGTGAAGTGGACGATGTAGACCGGGGCGTCGCGGTCCTGCAGGATCGTGGCGATGGTCTCCGACAGCGGTTCGAGCGACCAGCGGAAGTCCAGCGGCACCGGGCGCGGAGCGCCGTCGATCACGGTGACCGGCCGCCCGGTGCGCTCCTCGAGGTCCTCGACGAAGAAGGACACGTCCCCCAGGGTGGCGCTCATCAGCACGAACTGGCAGCGGGGCAGCTCGACCAGCGGCACCTGCCAGGCCCAGCCGCGCTGCGCGTCGCCGTAGTAGTGGAACTCGTCCATCACCGCGAGGCCGACGTCGCTGCCGGGGCCGTCGCGCAGGGCGTGGTTGGCGAAGATCTCCGCGGTGCACACGATGATCGGGGCGTCGTGGTTGACGCTCGAGTCGCCGGTCATCATGCCCACGTGCTCGGCGCCGAAGTGCGCGACCAGATCGAAGAACTTCTCGCTGACCAGCGCCTTGATCGGGGCGGTGTAGTAGGAGCGCTCCCCGCGGGCCATGGCGGCGAAGATCGCCGAGTACGCGATCGTGGTCTTGCCGGAGCCGGTGGGGGTGGCGGCGATGACGTGGTCGCCCGCCGCGATCGCCAGCAGCGCCTCCTCCTGGTGCGGGTACAGCGACCGGCCGATGGTCTCCTGGGCCGCCACGAACCCGTCGACGATCGCGTCCTGGCCGGCGTCGGTGGAGCTCTCGGGCAGGAACGGCGTCAGGATCGGCATGGTCCCAGTCTGCCAGGGACCTCAGGCGCCGCCGAACTCCCCCGCAGGTAGCGCCGGTGGGCGTCGATCGCGGCCCGGGTGGGCCGGGCGGGGCGCAGCAGGTCCGGCCCGTGGTCGACGGGGGACTCCCCGCGATAGAGCGCCCGTCGCGAGGAGGTGATCCCGCTGCGGAGGCGTCGGCCGTCCCGGAGCACGATGACCGTCGCGCCGCGATCCATCGCCGCCGGCTCGAGCTCGATCACGGCGACCTCGGGCCAGGAGATGCGCCGCGTCGACAGCACCGCGCGGTCCACGATGCCCGCGGTGGACACGGTGAACGACGGGCGCAGCAGCAGGAGCACCAGGGCGTCCAGGACGACGGTGAGCAGGAGGCAGACGGCCGCGAGCAGCCAGTTCGGTCGCTCGGGCAGCAGCAGCGCCAGCAGCACGCCGCCGAGGAGGAAGACGGTGATCACGGACAGCAGGAGGACCACCAGGGCGATGATCAGGGGGCCCGGACGTGCCCGGTACAGCACGGCGGGTGAGCCGGGGACCGTCGGCGGGGGGCCGCTGGCCATGGGGTACCTCCGGGGCAGGGGGCGGGGCGACGCCATCCTATGAGCGCACTCGCCGCGGATGGGTACTCCTCCCCATTGTCCGGCCGCAGGGCTCTGCCTATCGTGGGCCCGGTCGCCGGCACGGAGCCGCCCCGCGCAGCGGGGTGCCAGGGCGTGGCGACGTCGGCGACGGGTGGGGGACAGGGGCGTGGTGGTGAACTTCTACGGGGCGGACACCGAGCAGGTCGAGGCGTACTCGAGGGCGGCGCTGCGCGGGAGCGAGCGCATCGCCGCGGCGATCGACGCGGCGGGCTCCCGGGTGCACACCATGGAATGGGTCGGCCCTGATGCCGACGCCTTCCGCAGTCGCTGGGCGGAGCTGTGCGGCCGGCAGATCCCCGCGGTGCTCGACCTGCTGCGGACCCGCGCGCAGGAGGCCGCGGCGCACGCCGAGGAGCAGGACCTGGCCAGCGCCGACGGCGACGGCGACGGCGGCGCGGCGCTGCCGGAGCGGATCGGTCGATGGCTCCAGGACTATGAGGCGCTGGAGAGCGACGGGTTCTTCGGTGATCTGCTGGGCGGCCCGGAATCCGGGTACTGGGGGAGCCTGGCATGGAACGGCCTCGGCATCGCCACCGATGTCCTCGGGTTCCTGCCCGATCCGACCGGCGCGCTCACCGCGGTCAATCTGGTCCCCGATCTCGCGAACGTCGGCATCGGCCTGTACGACGCCGCGCAGGCGTTCCAGGACGGCGAGTACTTCGGCGTCGCCGACGGCCTGCTCACCTCGGGGATCAACGGACTGGACGGGGCGTTCGGCGTCGTGGGGCTGGTCCCCACCCCCTGGACGAAGGCGATCGGCGAGCTCGGCGGCATGCTCACCGGCAGCCTGGACATCGCCTGGTCCGCGGCGACGATGGCCGCACAGGCCTCGGCGATCTCCGGCGGCCCTGGCGGAGGGTCGACCACGCAGTTCCTCGCCCATCTGCCCGGCCTGGCGTTCGACGCGGTCACGGGCAGCGACGCGCTGACCGATGCCACGTCCTCCGCGATCGACCTCGTGGACCGGGGATTCGGGACGGTCTCGGAGACCGTGCGCGATGCCGTGCCGATCATCGACCCGATCCTGGACCTCCCGCAGCGACTCGTCGAAGCGCCGCTGGCCTCCGTGGCCGAGGGGATCGAGGGGGCCGGCGAGGCCGTGAACGAGTGGATCCGCGACGCGGTGCCGTGGTGACGCCGTGACCGGCCGGGTCAGGATCGGGAGAGCGCCGCCGTCAGCAGGTGGTCCAGGAGCTGCTCCAGCTCGGGGAGCTGCAGGGGCACCGCTTCCAGCGCCTCCTCAGGAGCGCTCTCGGCCGGCTGCACCAGCAGCAGCGACCGTGTGGTGGTGAGGATCCGCAGCTCACCCGCCGCCTCCGCGCCCCGCACCCTGACGTGGCTGCAGCTGAGGATCTCCCCCGTGATCCGGAGCAGTTCCGGGTCGGAGCGGAAGCTGTCGTGCGGTCCGGTCCAGACCGCTCCGTCCCGTGCGCCCGCGGCGGGCGCTGCGGCGTCCGCGGGGGAGGGCAGGCCCGGGGCGCAGAAGGTCCTGGCGTTGCCGATCGCATCGGCGACGTCCAGCATCGTGAAGTGATGCAGGCCCTGGGTGCTGACCTGCTCCTGGAGGGTCGTCCCGTCACGGTCGACGTACAGGCAGAGCGCCCCCCGGGGGACGATCTCGTCCACCATCTCGACCGTCGTCGCCGCGGCGCGCCGACGGGTGATGATCCCGGTGGCCAGTCCCGTCGCGACCAGCCTGCCCGGATCACCGTCGACGGCCCGCCGTTCCGCTGCCGCGACCGCCGACTCGGGACCCACCACCCCGCGGGCGAGCAGCGACCTCATGGCCGTCAGGCGTCCCTGCGTCCGGTCGAATCCTGCCGGTGAGCTCTCCTGCGCCGTCACCCAGGGGAGGTGGACCGAGGAGTCGTCCGGGTCGTTGAGCAGCGCGAGCATCTCCTCGTCCGTGAGGGAGAGCAGTGCCGTCGGGCCCGTTCCCGCGTGGCGCGACAGCGCACCGGCGAACGTGAGCTCGCGGACACCGGGCGGAAGGTCCGTCGTCGTCATGGAGCAGAGCCGTCCTTGTCGAGGGGTGGCCGGGCCACGGGGGAAGAGATCAGGGGCACCCTATCGCCGCTGCCGGCCGGGGTCCCCGATGAGCGGCGCCAGGCAGCCGAGCAGCCGCGCACGCAGCTGCTCGGCCCGCTCGGCGAGCTCCCGCTGCCGCCGCACGTACGCCGCCTTCCCGGCCGGCGTCTCGATCGGCACCACCCCGTAGCCGAGCGGCCGCACATCGTAGGGACTCGCCTCCATGTCCAGCGCCCGGGTCTCCCGGGCGTGCTCGAAGCAGTCCAGCACGAGGGAGGACGGCACCAGCGGTGTGAGCTTCACGGCCCATTTGTACAGATCCATCCCCACGTGCAGGCACGCCGGGTTGTCGAGCTCCACCTGGGCCTCCCGCGTGGGCGCCAGCGCGTTGCGCGGGGCGGCCGACGGGGTGAAGAAGCGGAACGCGTCGAGATGGGAGCAGACCAGGTTCTCCCGCTCCACGACCGCGTCGGTCTCGGCCGGGCTCAGCCGCAGCGGCAGATCCTCATGGCGCTGCGCCCCGGGCGGCAGGCGATGCACCATCGCCCACTCGTGCAGCCCGAAGCAGCCGAACTGGGGCCGCCGGCGAGACAGTGACGACGAGGCGAGCAGGCGGGTGATGAAGGCGAAGGCATCGGCGCGCTCGCCGAGGTAGCGCTGGACGTCCGCCCGGCGGGTGCTCCCGGCATCCCGGTACCAGGAGCGCGATCCGGCCTCGTCCACGTCCGCGATCACGGGCTCGCCATCCGGGCCGAGGTCGGCCGCCGCCTGGTAGGCGACCTGCCATCCCGGATGCCATCGCCGCAGCTTGGCGGGGGAGAAGGGGTAGTAGGTGAACAGGAAGTCCTCGACCGGGTGCTTCTGCCCGCGGGCTCTGCGCTCGCGATGGGCGGCGGTGAGGGCGTCGGCCCGCTCCTCGTGCGCACGACGAGCCAGACCCGCCGCCTCAGCGCTCAGGACGCGGGTCGGGGCATCGACGTCGAGGGTGCTCATGCACGCGTCCTTTCCGTCGATCCGCCGGGTCGGACCCCATGGTAGGGGCCCTGCTCCGGCCCGAGCTCACGGGAGCGAGGGGCGCTCCGCGAGCAGCTCCCGCACCCGCGGGATGACCCGGGTGCCGTAGAGCTCGATGGACTCCATCAGCTGCTCATGTGGCATCGGACCGTTCGCGTACTTGAGGTCGAAGCGGTCGATGCCGAGCGCGGTGATGGTGCGGGCGATCTTCTGCGCCACGGTCTCCGGTCCGCCGACGTACAGGGCGCCGTGCGAGGCCTCCGCCTCGAACTCGGCGATGCCCGAGGGTCCCCAGCCGCGCTCCCGGCCGATCTCGTTGCGGTTGTGGATCCAGTGCGGCGCCAGCTGCGCCCGGGCGGTGCGGTCGTCGGCGGCGAGATGGCCGGGGGAGTGGACCCCGACGGGGAGCGGGCCGTGGCCGAGCTTCTCGCCGGCCTGATGGAAGAGGTCGACGTACGGCGCGAAGCGCTCGGCGGCGCCGCCGATGATGGCGAGCATCAGCGGGAGGCGGTGGCGGGCCGCGCGCACCACGGAGGCGGGGCTGCCGCCGACGGCCACCCAGGTGGGCAGGCGGCGCTCCATCGGCGGATGCACCGACTGCTCCCTCAGCGGCGCCCGGGTGGTGCCGGACCAGGTCACCGGCTCGCCGGTGAGCACCTCGCTGAGCAGGTCGAGCTTCTCCTCGAAGAGCGTCTCGTAGTCCTGCAGCGGGAAGCCGAACAGCGGGAACGACTCGGTGAAGGAGCCCCGGCCCACGGTCAGCTCGGCCCGGCCGCCGCTGAGGGCGTCCAGCGTCGAGAAGCGCTCGTAGAGCCGGATCGGGTCGTCGGAGCTCAGCACGATCACCGCGGTGCCCAGCGTGATCCGCGAGGTGCGGGAGGCGAGGCCGGCCAGCACCATGTCCGGGGCGCTGATGGCGAAGTCGGGCCGGTGGTGCTCGCCGACGGAGAAGTGGTCGATGCCGACGGCGTCCGCGAGCTCCCCCTGGGCGACGACGTCCCGGATCACCTGCGCGGCGGGGACCGGCTCGCCCGCGAGGTCGACGGTGACGTCGCCGAAGGTGTCCAGGCCGAAGGTGACGGACTGCGGGTCGATGCTCATCGGGCCTGCTCCTCATCGCTGATGGTTGATCGTTCAAGCATATGGGGCGCGGGGGCTCCTGTCCACCGCGCCCCGCGCTCGGGGCGACCTAGACTGGCGAGCATGCGCATCGCTCGATTCACCACCGGTGAGGACCCCATGTACGGCATCGTCCAGGAGAAGGACGGCCAGGACATGGTCTACGGCATCACCGGCGACCCCCTGTACACCGAGATCCGCCCCACCGGGACGATCCATCCGCTCTCGGAGGTCCGCCTGCTGGCCCCCGTCATCCCCCGCTCGAAGGTGGTGTGCGTGGGCCGCAACTACGCCGCCCACGCCGCCGAGCTCGGCAACGAGGTGCCCGAGCAGGCGCTGTTCTTCCTCAAGCCCAACACGGCCGTCGTCGGCCCCGGCGATCCCGTCATGCTGCCGGCCTACAGCCAGGAGGTCAGCCTCGAGGCGGAGCTCGCGGTGGTCATCAAGCGGATGACCAAGGACGTCACCGCCGCGCAGGTGCCCGACCACGTCCTGGGCTACACCTGCGCGAACGACCTCACCGCCCGGGACGCCCAGCGCGCGGAGGACCAGTGGTTCCGGGCCAAGGCCTTCGACACCTCCTGCCCGATCGGGCCCTGGATCGAGACCGACCTGGACCCCTCGGCGCTGCGCATCACGAGCACCGTGGACGGCGAGATCGCCCAGGACGGCACCACCGCCGACATGGTCCGCCCGGTCGCGGAGCTGATCGCCGAGATCTCGACCGTGGTCACCCTGCTGCCCGGCGACCTGGTGCTGACCGGCACCCCCGCGGGTGTGCGCACCGCGCCGCCCGGCTCCGTCGTCGAGGTCACCATCGAGGGCCTCGGCACCCTGTCGAACCCGATGGTGCGCCGCTGACCCGTGGCCGGGCAGCCCCACCACCCTCCATCCCCTCATCCCGCTCAGGAGCACCCCCGCGTGACCACCGCCCCCGCATCCGCCCCGCATCCCGCCGACCAGGTCCGGGTGCGCTTCTGCCCCAGCCCCACCGGCACCCCGCACGTCGGCCTGGTCCGCACGGCCCTGTTCAACTGGGCCCATGCCCGCCACCACGGCGGCACGCTGGTCTTCCGCATCGAGGACACCGACGCGGCCCGCGACAGCGAGGAGTCCTACCAGCAGCTGCTCGAGGCCATGCGCTGGCTCGGCATCGACTGGGACGAGGGCGTCGAGGTGGGCGGCCCCCACGGCCCGTACCGCCAGTCCCAGCGCGGGGAGATCTACCAGGACGTGATCGCGCGGCTGAAGGACGCCGGACACATCTACGAGTCCTTCTCCACCGCGGAGGAGATCGCGCAGCGCCACCGCGACGCGGGCCGCGATCCGCAGCTCGGCTACGACGGCTTCGACCGCGACCTCACCGAGGCGCAGAAGGCCGCCTTCCGCGCCGAGGGGCGCGAGCCCACCTGGCGGCTGCGGATGCCCGATGCGGACCTCACCTTCACCGACCTGGTGCGCGGCGAGATCACCTTCAAGGCCGGCTCCACCCCCGACTACGTGGTGGTCCGCGCCAACGGGCAGCCCCTGTACACGCTGGTGAACCCCGTCGACGACGCCCTCATGCGCATCACCCATGTCCTGCGCGGCGAGGACATCCTCTCCTCGACGCCCCGCCAGATCGCCCTGTACCGGGCGCTCATCGAGATCGGCGTCGCCGAGCGCGTCCCCGAGTTCGGCCATCTGCCCTACGTCATGGGGGAGGGCAACAAGAAGCTCTCCAAGCGCGATCCGGCCTCGAACCTGTTCCACTACCGCGATCAGGGCTTCCTGCCCGAGGGCATGGTCAACTACCTCGCGCTGCTGGGCTGGGGCTTCAGCGCCGACGAGGACATCTTCAGCCGTGAGCAGCTGGTCGAGCGCTTCACCGTCGAGGACGTGAACCCCAACCCCGCGCGGGTGGACCTCAAGAAGGCCACCGCCATCAACGCCGACCACATCCGGCTGCTGCCCGCCGCCGAGCTCACCGAGCGGCTGATCCCCTACCTGCAGGCCGACGGCGTGCTCGGCGAGACCGTCGCCCCCGAGCAGCATGCGCTGGTGGCCGCCGCGACCCCACTGGTCCAGACCCGGATGACCCTGCTCGCCGAGGCGGGCGAGCTGATGGGCTTCCTGTTCGTCGCCGACGAGGACCTGGTGGTCCAGGACGACGCCCTGAAGAAGCTGGGCGATGATCCGGTGGCGGTGCTGGACCGCGCCATCGCCGAGGTCGCCGCGGTGCCCGGGGACTCCTTCACGGCCGTGCTGCTCGAGGCCGCCCTGCGCGAGGCGATCGTCGAGGACATGGGGATCAAGCCGCGGCTGGCCTTCGGGCCGCTGCGCAGCGCGATCTCGGGCCGGCGCATCTCCCCGCCGCTGTTCGAGTCCATGGAGCTGCTGGGCAAGCCCTCGAGTCTGTTCCGGCTGCGGTCCCTGCGCGAGCGCCTGGCCGAGCAGGCCTGAGGCCGGGGGCTGTGAGGAGGGTGCCGAGCCTCACAGCCCCAGCGGCCCCTCTCGCTTTGTGCTTCCCGGGAGAACCCGCTAGAGTTTTACCTCGTCACGCCACTGCGGCTCGGCCCGGAAGACCCTCGGACACCACCGGGGAATCGACCGGGAAAGGCCACGGAAACGTGTTCTCACCATGGGGTATGGTGTAATTGGCAACACAGCGGTTTCTGGTACCGTCGTTCTAGGTTCGAGTCCTGGTACCCCAGCGCTTCGCGGCATGACTGCCGCGCGGTCCGCGCCCCGTTCGTCTAGCGGCCTAGGACGTCGCCCTCTCACGGCGGTAACACCGGTTCAAATCCGGTACGGGGTACGACGCAGGATCCGCGGATCCTGCTCCCGCCCCGTTCGTCTAGCGGCCCAGGACGTCGCCCTCTCACGGCGGTAACACCGGTTCAAATCCGGTACGGGGTACGACCAGAGCCGGCGCCTTCGGGCGCCGGCTCTTTTTCGTCGTCCGCCGGTATTCTCCCCGGCGCCGGAGTATCGTCGTGACATGACGCACAGCCCGGCTCCGCGCATCACGGTCGGCGTGTTCGACGCCGACGAATCCGATCTGGCCGTCCGCTGGGCCGCCCAGCACGCCGCCACCGTGGGCGGCAGCCTCCATCTGCTGCACGCCTTCATGTGGACCGAGCTCGACGTCAACGTCGAGCCGATCTCGGGGATGGCGGGCTCGGGGTTCCGGGCGGCGGCCCACAGCCTGCTCAAGGACGCCGCGGCGATCGCCCGCGAGGGACGACCGGACCTCCCCATCACCTCCGAGGTGGTCGACGGCAACGCCGTGCCGGTCCTGGTCGAGGCCAGCGCCTCGGCGGACCTGGTGGTGCTCGGGGGGCGGGGGATGGGCCGGCTGATGACCCTCATCGTCGGCTCCAAGAGCCTGGCGCTCGCGGCGCGCTCCGCCTGCCCGGTGGTGGTGGTGCGCGGCCGGATCGACGGCGACGGCCCCATCGGGCTGGTCCACCACCCCAGCGCCACCGAGGTGGTGATCCGGGCCGCCGACCTCGCCGAGGCCTACCGGCGCGACATCCACCTGATCGTCCGGGCCGAGACCAGCCCCGAGGAGGCCGAGCGGATCCGCGCCGAGACCGCGCAGTCGATCGCCCTGAGCCACCCCACGGTGGTGGTGCGGGACGTCAGCATCGCGGCCCGGCCCACCGCCAAGGAGCTGGTGCTGGCCAGCGAGGACGCCGCGCTCACGGTGGTCGCGGGGGAGCGCTCGATGCGGACCGACGGCAAGGTCTCCGCGCCGCGGCAGCTGGTCAACGTGCTGCGCTTCGCCAACACCCCGGTGTGGATCGAACGGGACTGAGCCGTCTCAGGCGCCCGCGCGGCGCAGCAGCTCGGTGAGGTGGTTCGCCGAGCTCATCACCGAGGCGGCGTGCAGCCGCCCGGGCTGGCGGGTGATGCGCTCGATGGGACCGGAGATGCTCAGCGCCGCGACCACCCGGCCGTTCGGGCCGCGCACCGGCGCCGAGACGGAGCCCACCCCGGGCTCGCGCTCACCGATCGACTGGGCCCAGCCGCGGCGGCGCACCGCCGAGAGCTGGGTGGCGGTGAAGCGGGCGCCGAGCAGGCCGCGGTGCAGGCGGTCCGGCTCCTCCCAGGCCAGCAGGATCTGGGCGGCGGAGCCGGCGCGCATGGTCAGCGCCGAGCCCAGCGGCACGGAGTCCCGCAGGCCGATCGGGCGCTCGGCGGCGGCCACGCAGATGCGGTGGTCGCCCTGGCGGCGGTAGAGCTGGGCGGACTCCCCGGTGTGGTCGCGCAGCGCCGCCAGCACCGGGCCGGCGGCGGCCAGCAGCCGGTCCTCGCCGGCCGCCGCGGCCAGCTCGCCGAGGCGCGGACCCAGGATGAAGCGGCCCTGCATGTCGCGGGACACCAGGTGGTGGTACTCGAGCGCCACCGCCAGGCGGTGCGCCGTGGGGCGGGCCAGTCCGGTCAGCTGCACGAGCTGGGCCAGCGTCGCGGGCCCGGCCTCGAGCGCGCCGAGCACGATCGCCGCCTTGTCCAGCACGCCGACGCCGCTGCCGTTCTCCTCCGAGGTCTTGTCCATGCTCCGATACTGCCGTCTTATTTGGTGAGACGCAAGTGCGCGGCCCGGGGAGCGCGGCGGACCATGGTCAGGCGCTCGCACCCCGAGCGCCTCAGTGCAGTCAGCAGCGTCCCCACGAGGGGCGCAGGGAAGGATCGACATGGCGGGGACCCTCGCGGAGAAGGTCTGGGCGGATCACGTGGTCCGCCGCGGAGAGAACGGCGAACCGGACCTGCTGTACATCGACCTCCAGCTCCTGCACGAGGTGACCAGCCCGCAGGCCTTCGACGGCCTGCGCCATGAGGGCCGCACCCCGCGCCGGCTGGACCAGACGATCGCCACCGAGGACCACAACACCCCCACGATCGACATCGACAAGCCGATCGCGGACCTCACCTCGCGCACCCAGATCAACACCCTGCGTCGCAACGCCGAGGAGTTCGGGGTGCGGATCCACAGCCTGGGCGACGTCGACCAGGGCATCGTCCACGTCGTCGGCCCGCAGCTGGGACTGACCATGCCGGGCATCACCGTGGTCTGCGGCGACTCGCACACCTCCACCCATGGCGCCTTCGGCGCGCTGGCCTTCGGCATCGGCACCAGCGAGGTCGAGCACGTGCTGGCCACCCAGACCCTGCCGCTGACCCCGTTCAGGACCATGGCGATCACCGTCACCGGCTCCCTGAAGCCGGGCGTGACCGCGAAGGACATCATCCTCGCGGTGATCGCGAAGATCGGCACCGGCGGCGGCGCGGGCTACGTGCTCGAGTTCCGCGGCGAGGCCATCCGCTCCCTGTCCATGGAGGGCCGGATGACGATCTGCAACATGTCGATCGAGGCCGGTGCGCGGGCGGGCATGATCGCCCCCGACGAGACCACCTTCGAGTACGTCCAGGGCCGCCCCCACGCCCCCCGCGGCGCAGACTGGGACGCGGCCGTGGAGTACTGGCGGACGCTGCGCTCGGACGACGACGCCACCTTCGACGCCGAGGTGGTCATCGACGCCGACCAGCTCGAGCCCTTCGTCACCTGGGGCACCAACCCCGGCCAGGGCCTGCCGCTGAGCGCCGCGGTCCCCGCCCCGGAGGACTTCACCGACGACAGCGCCCGCAACGCCGCCGAGCGCGCCCTGGAGTACATGGACCTGGTCCCCGGCACCCCGCTGAAGGACATCGCCGTGGACACCGTCTTCATGGGCTCGTGCACCAACGGCCGCATCGAGGACCTGCGCGCCTTCGCCTCCGTGGTCGAGGGCCGCACCAAGCATCCCGACGTGCGCGTGCTGGTCGTGCCCGGCTCGGCGCGGGTGCGCCTGCAGGCCGAGCAGGAGGGCCTGGACCGGGTGCTGCTCGACTTCGGCGCCGAATGGCGCCAGGCCGGCTGCTCGATGTGCCTGGGCATGAACCCGGACCAGCTGCAGCCCGGTGAGCGCGCCGCCTCGACCTCCAACCGCAACTTCGAGGGCCGCCAGGGCAAGGGCGGACGCACCCACCTGGTCTCGCCGGTGGTGGCCGCCGCCACCGCCGTGCGCGGCACCCTGTCCTCCCCGTCGGACCTGGGCGCAGCCAGCGCCCCCTCCGACCTCCAGCCCGTCGCCTGATCAGGAGCACCGAGATGGAAGCCTTCACCACCCACACCGGCATCGGCGTGCCGCTGCGCCGCAGCAACGTCGACACCGACCAGATCATCCCCGCCGTCTACCTCAAGCGGGTCACCAAGACCGGCTTCGACGACGGCCTGTTCAACGCCTGGCGCACGAATGATCCGGACTTCGTGCTGAACCGTCCCGCCTACGCGCAGGGCTCGGTGCTGGTGGCCGGCGCCGACTTCGGCACCGGCTCCTCCCGCGAGCACGCCGTCTGGGCGCTGCGCGACTACGGCTTCAAGGCCGTGCTCTCCAGCCGCTTCGCGGAGATCTTCCGCGGCAACGCCGGCAAGCAGGGCCTGGTCGCGGGCATCCTGGCGCAGGACGACATCGAGCAGCTCTGGAAGATCCTCGAGGAGGCCCCCGGCACCGAGGTGACGGTCGACCTGGTCGGCCGCCAGGTCCATGCCGCGGACGCCACCTTCCGCTTCGAGATCGACGACTACACCCGCTGGCGCCTGCTGGAGGGTCTGGACGACATCGGGCTCACCCTGCGCCACGAGGAGGACATCACCGCCTTCGAGGCGAAGCGCCCCTCCTGGATGCCGCGGACGCTGCCGGCGCGCACCGCCGACTCGGTCTGAGCGGCGGGCGCTCGGGTAGGGTGGCCCGGTCGGAGACGGGCGCCCGGGCGCCCGACCATCGAGGCAAGGACACCATGAGCTCGACATTCCATGTGCGCGGAGGGCGCCCGCTCGACGGGGAGGTCACCGTCCGCGGAGCCAAGAACCTCGTCTCCAAGGCGATGGTGGCGGCGCTGCTGGGGGAGGCGCCGAGCACCCTGCACTCGGTGCCGGACATCTCCGACGTGCGGATCGTCTCGAAGCTGCTGTCGATCCACGGCGTCCGCGTCGAGCACGACGTCGAGGCCGGGACGCTGCACCTGGACCCCTCGAACGTCGAACGGGCGCATGTGGCCGACATCGACGCCCATGCCGGCAGCTCGCGGATCCCGATCCTGTTCTGCGGTCCGCTGCTGCACCGGCTCGGCGAGGCGATCATCCCCGACCTGGGCGGCTGCCGGATCGGCGACCGCCCGATCAACTACCACCTCGACGTGCTGCGCAAGTTCGGCGCCGTGGTCGACAAGCGCGAGATGGGCATCTACATCACCGCGCCGAACGGCCTGACCGGCACCAAGCTCCACCTCGAGTACCCGAGCGTCGGCGCCACCGAGCAGGTGCTGCTGACCGCGGTGCGCGCCCACGGCGTGACCGAGCTGACCGGCGCCGCGGTCGAGCCGGAGATCGAGGACCTGATCGCGGTGCTGCAGAAGATGGGCGCGATCATCTCCCTGCAGACCGACCGCACCATCACCATCGAGGGCGTCGACACCCTCGGCGGCTACCAGCACGTGGCCCTGCCCGACCGCATCGAGGCCGGTTCCTGGGCCTGCGCGGCCCTGGTGACGCAGGGCTCGGTGTTCGTGCGCGGCGCCCAGCAGAAGCCCATGTCGACCTTCCTCAACGTGTTCCGCAAGGTCGGCGGCGGGATCGACATCACCGAGGACGGCATCCGCTTCTTCCACCCCGGCACCCCGCTGCGGGCGATCGCGATGGAGACCGACGTGCACCCCGGGTTCATGACCGACTGGCAGCAGCCGCTGGTGGTCGCCCTCACCCAGGCCGACGGCATCTCGATCGTCCACGAGACGGTCTACGAGAACCGCCTCGGCTTCACCTCCGCGCTGAACGACATGGGCGCCCGCATCCAGGTCTACCGCGAATGCCTGGGCGGCTCCAGCTGCCGCTTCGGTCGCAGCAACTACAACCACTCGGCCGTGGTCTCCGGCCCGATGCCGCTGCACGCGGCCGACATCACCGTGCCCGACCTGCGCGGCGGCTTCTCGTACCTGATCGCGGCCCTCGGCGCCGAGGGGGTCTCCTCGATCCGCGGCATCGACCTCATCGACCGCGGCTACGAGTCCTTCCGCGCGAAGCTCTCGGCCCTCGGCGCCGAGTTCTGGGAGGACTGAGCATGACCAGCTCGCTGGCGCTGCGGGACATCCCGATCCCCGACTACTGCGACGTGGTGATCGTGCCCACCGGCGGGGTCGAGGAGACCGATCCGCGCATCTGGGCCGCCGCGATCTTCTCCCACGAGAACACCCCGCTGTCCACCCGGGGGCTGCGCGCCGTGCGCGACGAGGCGATCCGCCTGTTCGACATGGTGCCGCCGCCCGAGAAGGACTTCGTGGCCGACGAGGTGGTGGGCGCGGAGGCGCTGATCATCGACGACGACGACAAGCTGCAGGTCCGCATCGGGGTGGCGCTGCTGCCGGGCGGGGACCTGCTGCAGGTGACCACCGCGGTGAAGTACCGCTCGGTGCGGGGCCGGCTCGCCTTCGCGCCCCGACGCCTGCTGCATGCCGCGGCGGTCAACACCCTGGCCCGCCGGGCCCCCACCACCCTGCGCCGCCGCGCCCTGGCCGGCGACCCCCGGGCGGCCTCGCTCACCGGCCAGGTCTCCCGCCGGGCGCTGGGCCGGGGACCCGCGGCGGACCGCTGATGTCGCTGCGGCGCAGCTGGGACGTGGGCGCCGCGAGGCCGCCGGAGCGCCGCGCGGGCCTGGTGATCGGGCTCGCGCAGCTGCCGCTGCGCCCGCTGCTGAGCCTGCTGGCGCGGCCGCGCTGGCGGGGCACGGAGCAGCTCCCGGCCACCGGGGCCGCGATCGCCTGCGGCAACCACCTCAGCGCCGTCGACCCCTTCTGCTACGGCCACCTGCTCCAGGCCCACGGCATCGCCCCGCGCTTCCTGGCCAAGGACTCCCTGTTCCGCCTGCCTGGGCTCGGCGCCCTGCTGCGATCGGCCCGCCAGATCCCGGTGCGGCGCGGCACCTCCCGCAGCGGCGACGCCCTCGAGCACGCCCGCGCTGCGCTCGGACGCGGCGAGGTGATCATGATCTTCCCCGAGGGCAGCTACACCCGCGACCGCGAGCTGTGGCCGATGCAGGGCCGGCTCGGCGCCGCCCGCCTGGCCCTGTCCACCGGTGCCCCGCTGCTGCCGATCGCGAGCTGGGGCGGGCGGCGGCTGTGGCCCGTCGGCTCCCCGCTCCCGCACCCCGGCCCGGATCGGCGCGTGGAGATGCTGGTCGGCGCGCCGTACACGGTGCAGCGCCGCCCGGAGGAGACCGAGCAGCAGGCCGCGCTGCGCATCACCGAGGAGCTGATGGCGACGATCGCCCAGCTGCTCGGCGAGCTGCGCGGCCAGCAGCCCCCCGCCGTGCTCCACGACGGCCGCCGCGACGCCCACCGCCCCGAGGCCGGCCGGCCGCAGCGCGGCTACCGGGCCTGGGAGCAGCGCGCATGAGGCGCCTGGCCGTGCTCGGGGCCGGCAGCTGGGGCACCACCTTCGCGCAGGTCCTCGCCGACGGCGGGGCCGAGGTCGCGCTCTGGGCGCGCCGCGAGGAGGTGGCCCGCGAGATCCGCGAGCAGCACCGCAACCGCGCCTACCTCGGCGAGCGGGTGCTGCCGGAGGCCGTGGGGGCCACCGCCCGCGTCGAGGAGGCGCTCGAGGGCGCCGACGGGGTGGTGCTCGCGATCCCCGCCCAGTCGATGCGCGCGACGCTGGCGGCCTGGCCGGACCTGCCCGCGGTGCCGCTGCTCTCGCTCACCAAGGGCATCGAGCGCGCCACCGACGCCCGCATCAGCGAGATCATCGCCGAGGCCGGGGGAGCGGACCCCGGGCGCATCGGCGTCCTGTCCGGACCGAACCTCTCGGCGGAGATCGCCGAGCGCCGCCCCTGCGCGACCGTCGTCGCCGCTCCCTCCGCGGAGCTCGCCGAGCTCCTGGCCAGCTGGTGCCGGGCCCCCTACCTGCGCACCTACACCTCCACGGACGTGGTGGGGGTCGAGATCGCCGGGGCCGTGAAGAACGTCATCGCGATCGCGGTGGGCGCCGCCGCAGGGCTCGGCCACGGCCACAACACCACCGCCTCCCTGATCACCCGCGGGCTCGCGGAGATCACCCGCCTCGGGGTGGCGCTCGGCGGGCGGCGCGAGACCTTCGCGGGCCTCGCGGGACTGGGGGACCTGGTGGCGACCTGCTCCTCGCCGCTGAGCCGCAACCACCGCCTGGGCCTGGCCCTGGGCCGGGGGCTGGGGGCGGCGGAGGCCGCCGCCGAGGTGGGCCAGACCGCCGAGGGCGCGGCCACCGCGCGGGCCGTGCAGGAGCTCGCGATGCGGCTCGACGTGGACATGCCCATCACCGCCTCGGTGGTGGCCGTGCTCGACCACGGCGCCCGGATCGACGAGGTCACCACGGCCCTGCTGTCACGCTCGGTGCGTCCCGAGTAATACCCTCGCCCCTATGAGAACGACTGTCGCCCTCCTGTTCGGCGGCCGCAGCGGGGAGCACGGCATCTCGTGCGTGACCGCCGGCGGCATCCTGGCCGCGATCGACCGCGAGCGCTTCGACGTGGTCGCCCTCGGCATCACCCGCGAGGGGCGCTGGATCCACGTCTCGGACGATCCCGCCGACTGGACCATGGTCGACGGCCGCGCCCCCGAGATCGACCCCGCCGGCGACGAGGTGCTGCTGCCCGCCGCCCGCCACCGCCCCGGACAGCCGATCGTCCTGCGCACCGTGGTGGACGGCGCGGTGCGCCCGCTCGCCGAGGTCGACGTGCTCTGGCCGCTGCTGCACGGGCCCTACGGCGAGGACGGCACCGTGCAGGGCATGCTCGAGATGCTCGACATCCCCTACGTCGGCAGCGGCGTGCTCGCCTCCGCCGTGGCGATGGACAAGGCCGCCACCAAGCTGGTGCTGCGCGCTGCGGGCCTCGAATGCGCCCCCGGCATCGTGATCCACGAGGACCGCTGGGCCGCCGAGGCCGACCGGGTCCGCAAGCACCTGACCACCCGCCACGCCCTGCCCTGGTTCGTCAAGCCCGCCCGCGCCGGCTCCAGCCTCGGCGTGACCCGCGTCGAGGATCCGCGGGAGCTGGAGGCGGCGATGAAGGCGGCCTTCGCCGAGGACCCCAAGGTGCTCGTCGAGGAGGGCCTCGAGGCCCGCGAGGTCGAGTGCGCCGTGCTGCAGGGCCGGGAGGACGCCGAGGTGCGCGTGACCCTGCCCGGGGAGGTGAGGATCGGCGACGACCTCGACTTCTACGACTACGAGGCCAAGTACTTCGGCAAGGGCACGGTCTCGATCGACGTGCCCGCCGCCCTGCCCGACCGCCTGCTCGAGGAGGTCCGCGAGACCGCGTCCCGCGCCTTCACGGCGCTGGGCCTGGAGGGCCTGGCCCGCGTCGACATGTTCGTCACCGCCGAGGGCCGGGTGGTGGTCAACGAGGTCAACACCATGCCCGGCTTCACCCCGTACTCGATGTTCCCGGTGCTGTGGCAGCACATGGGGCTGGGCTACGCGGACCTCATCGCCGACCTCATCGAGCAGGCCCGCTCCCGGCGCCTCGGCGCGCGCTGAGCCCTACGCCGTCTCGTCCCCGGGCCCGATGCAGAAGTCGGTGGCCTCGAGGTGGCGGGTGACGACCTGGGTGAGGTCGAGGGCGGCGGCCGAGGGCTGATCCCCGGCCGCGGAGATCGGCACCGACACGTCGATCGCGGGCTCGCGCCCGTACGTCGTGTACAGGAACGTCCCCTCGTCGACCTCGCGCACGATCCAGTCGACCTCCACGTCGTTCTCGTCGGCGAGGGTCGTGCACAGATCCGTGGTCGGGCCCGGCGGGGTGACCCCGCAGCGCATCACCACGGTGTCCTCCCCGCTGCCCCAGGCCGCGGTGCCCTGGCTCGAGGTCTCGGTTCGCTCCATGTCGAGCACGGTCGGCGGGGCGCCCAGCACGATGTCCGCGCAGACCGGGTCGGCGGCGTCCGGCCCGGCCGGCACCCGCACGGTGCCGCAGGAGGCCAGGCCGAGCGCCAGCAGGGCGGCGGCGGTCGCGGCGAGGGGACGGGAGCGGAGCACCCGTCGAGACTACCGTGGAGCCATGATGCGCGATGAGCCCCGCGGGGAGAGCGGCCTGCTGGCCCGGATGCTCCCGCTGCTGTCCACCGACGACCGCATCGAGGTGGGGCCCGGGGACGACGCGGCGGTGGTGCGCCTGCCCTCGCCGCGGATGGTGGTCACCACCGACACCCTCGTCGAGGGGTACGACTTCCTGCTGCCCGCCACGACGCCGCTGTGGATCGGCCACAAGGCCGCGGTCCAGAACCTGGCCGACGTCGCCGCCATGGGGGCCCGGCCGATCGCCCTGGTCTCGGCGCTCTCCGCGCCCGGGGACACCCCCGCCCACGTCTTCGAGGACCTCACCCGGGGCCTCGCCCGGCGCGCGGAGGCCGACGGCGCCCGCGTGGTGGGCGGGGACCTCGGCCGCGCCGACCGTCTCACCCTGACCGTCACCGCCCTCGGCGCGCTCGAGGAGGGCGCCGCGCCGGTGCTGCGCTCCGGCGCCCGCCCCGGCCACGTGCTCGCGATCGGCGCGCCGCGCCTGGGCCGCTCCGCCGCCGGCCTCGCCCTGGTGCTGTCCGGCCGGATCCGGGTCCAGGACGGCCGGGTGCACGGCGCCGGTGACTTCGCCGACCTCGTCGCCTGGCACGACGCCCCCGAGCCCGATCTCTCGCTGGGCTGGAGTGTCGGCCGCGGCGCGAGCGCGATGATGGACCTCTCCGACGGACTGGTGCAGGACGGGATGCGGATCGCGCGGGCCTCCTCGGTCGCGCTCGACCTCGAGGCCGGAGCTCTCGCCCCCGACGCGGCCGCGCTGCAGGACCTCGCCGGCGAGCTCGGCGCCGATCCCTGGGCGTGGGTGCTGCACGGCGGCGAGGAGCACGCGATGCTCGCGACCTTCCCGGCCGGGGCCGTGCCCGCCGGCTTCCGACCGATCGGACGGGTGGGCGAGGCCGCGCAGCCCCTGGTGACGCTCGACGGGGAGCGGATCGGCGGCCGCGGTTTCGACCACTTCGACGCCCCCGCGTAGTCTGAACGGCGCCATCTCGCCACCAAGGAGCATTCATGCCGATCACCGTCAAGGCCCTGCAGAAGACCGCCCCGGACCAGCCCTTCCGCGTCACCACCATCGAGCGCCGCGACCCCCGCCCCGATGACGTGGTGATCGACATCAGGGCGGCCGGGATCTGCCACAGCGACATCCACACGGTCCGCAACGAGTGGGGCGAGGCCCACTTCCCGCTCACCGTCGGCCACGAGATCGCCGGGGTCATCTCCGCCGTCGGCAGCGAGGTCACCCGCTGGGAGGTCGGCGACCGCGTGGGGGTGGGCTGCATGGTCGACTCCTGCGGCGAGTGCGAGCAGTGCGTCGCCGGCTACGAGCAGTGCTGCCTGAAGGGCAACGTCGGCACCTACAACTCCACCGACGTCGACGGCTCCATCACCCAGGGCGGCTACGCCGAGAAGGTCGTCGTCAACGAGCGCTTCGTGCTGCGGATCCCCGACGCGCTGGACTTCGACGTCACCGCGCCGCTGCTGTGCGCGGGCATCACCTCCTACTCGCCGCTGGCCCGCTGGGGCGCCGGCGACCAGGTCGGCGACCGCCCGAAGCGGGTCGCGGTGCTGGGCCTGGGCGGGCTCGGCCACATGGGCGTGCAGATCGCCGCCGCCATGGGCGCCGAGGTCACCGTCATGACCCGCACCCTGAAGAAGGAGGCCGAGGCCCTCGAGCTCGGCGCCACCCGGGTGCTCGCGACCAGCGAGGACGGCTTCTTCCGCGACCACCGCGGCCAGTTCGACCTGATCCTGAACACCATCAGCGCCGACATCCCGGTCGACCAGTACCTCGCGCTGCTCGCCCCGCGCGGCGTGATGGCCGTCGTCGGGCTGCCGCCCGAGCAGCAGGGCGTCGGCTTCGGCTCCCTGATCGGCAACAACAAGGTGCTGGCCGGCTCCAACATCGGCAGCATCGCCGAGACCCAGGAGATGCTCGACTTCTGCGCCGAGCACGGCCTCGCGGCCCGCATCGAGGTGATCGGGATCGACGACGTCGACGCCGTCTACGACCGCGTGGTCGACGGCGACGTCAAGTTCCGCGCCGTCATCGACACCGCCGCCTTCGCGGACGCTCAGGTCGACTGAGACCGGGCGCCGCCGAGCAGCGGCACCACGGCCGCCACCAGGATCAGTGCGATCCCGGTGGCGGTCGCCGTCGCTCACCGGGCCGGGATGCACGAGAGCCCCCACCCCGAGGGGTGAGGGCTCACGCGGTCTGGTCTGTGCGGTCTCGCTCAGGCGCCGAGCGTGCTGACCTTGCCTGCCTTGAGGCAGGAGGTGCACACGTTCACGCGCTTGCTGGTGCCGTTGACCACAGTGCGGACCGACTGGATGTTCGGGTTCCAGCGACGCGAGGTGCGGCGATGCGAGTGAGACACGGCCTTGCCGAAGCTCGGCGCCTTGGCGCAGATTTCACACGTGGAAGCAGCCACTGTCGTCTCCTGGTAAGTCGAGTTCTGATCGCGGTGCCCAGATGACCTGGGCGAGCACGGAGGTGCGAACCCCCGGCGGTCAGGGCAACCACGGAAGCATAGCCCAGATGCCGGCCGCTCAGAAGGGCGCGGCCCGCGCGGGGGCTGTGGATTCCGCCACAGGTCCGGCGGACCTGGCACGATGTCCCTTGCACGATACCCGGCGGCGAACGGCGCGAGGAGAGACCCCCATGGCCAGGAGGCAGGAGTCCGCGCGCGGCTCGATGCCGCTGACGGAGCTGCTGAGCACCAAGGAGTCCCGGGCCATGGCCTCCTTCGGGGTGCGCGACCTGGACACCATGATGCGCTTCGCGCCCCGGCGGTACGTGAGCCCCGCCCCGCTGCGCGACCTCCACGAGGTCACCGAGGGCGAGGAGGTCAGCGCGATCGTCTCGGTGGTCTCGGTGCGCGAGCGGACCATGCGCAACCGTCCCGGTTCGGTCCTCGAGGCGGTGGTCTCCGACGGCGTGGAGGACCTCACCCTCGCCTTCTTCCTCCCCAAACCCCATATGGTCCAGTGGCATCGCAGCCGCCTGCCCGTCGGGGCGCACATCGTCGTGCACGGCACCGTCGGCCGCAACACCTACCGCGACGAGCTGCAGATCGCCCATCCCGTGTACGAGCCCTTCGAGGACACCGACGACGGCCGCCTCTTCGCCCAGCGCCCCCGGCCGGTCTACCCGCTGCGCAGGAACATCGCCCAGTCCACCATGCGCTCGGCCACCGAGAAGGGACTGGAGTTCGCCGAGCACCTCTCCTGCCCCGTGCCCGCCGAGGTGCTCGCGGCCCGCGGGCTGCTCCCGCTGCCGCAGGCGGTGCGCCGGGTGCACACGCCCCTGACCCTCGAGGAGGCCCGCGCCGGGATGGCCCACCTCGTCTTCGAGGAGGCCTTCGTGCTGCAGGCGATCTTCGCCCAGCGCCGCGCCCAGGACGAGCGCACCCCGGCCCCGGCGCTGCGGGCCGACGGGCCCCTCCAGGGCGCCTTCGATGCGCGCCTGCCCTTCGAGCTCACCGCCGGCCAGCGCGAGATCGGCGACCAGCTGATCCGGCGCATCGGCCGTGACCACCCCACCAGCGCGCTGCTGCAGGGCGACGTCGGCTCCGGCAAGACCGTCATCGCCCTGCGGGCCATGCTGCGCGCGGTCGACTCCGGCCACCAGGCGGCGCTGCTGGCCCCCACCGAGGTGCTCGCCGAGCAGCACCACCGCACCATCACCGGTCTGCTCGGCGACCTCGCCCGCGGCGGCCAGCTCGACGGCCATCCCGACGCCACCCGGGTGCGTCTGCTGACCGGCTCCCAGCGGACCGCCGGGCGCCGGCAGACCCTGCTCGACGTGACCTCCGGGGAGGCCGGGATCGTGATCGGCACCCACGCCCTGCTCACCGAGAGCGTCGAGTTCGCCTCCCTGGCGCTGGTGGTGATCGACGAGCAGCACCGCTTCGGCGTCGACCACCGCCGGCGCCTGCGCACCAAGGGCGCGCTCGGGCGCAGCCCCCACGTGGTGGTCATGACCGCGACCCCGATCCCGCGCACCGCCGCGCTCGCCACCGTCGGCGACCTCGACGTGCTCACCCTGCGCGAGAGCCCCGGCCGCCGCGCCGGGGTCGCCAGCTTCGTGGTGCACGAGGAGAGCCCGCGCTGGGAGCACCGGATGTGGGAGCGGGCGGGGGAGGAGATCGCCGCCGGCCGCCAGGTGTTCGTGGTCTGCGCCCGCATCGACGAGGACGCCGAGGACGTCCCCGCCCCCGCGGTGCTCGATGAGCACGGCCAGGCCCAGCCCCCGACCCTCGCGCCGGCCCGCGGCGTCACCGAGACCGCCCAGCGCCTGGCCGAGCGCCCGGAGCTGGCCGGTGCCCGCATCGGGGTGCTCCACAGCCGCCTGGCCACCGAGGAGAAGCAGGACGTGATGGACCGCCTGGTGCGCGGCGAGCTCGACCTGCTGGTCTCGACCACCGTCATCGAGGTCGGCGTCGACGTCCCCAACGCCTCGGTGATGATCGTGCTGGACGCGGAGCGCTTCGGCGTCTCCCAGCTGCATCAGCTGCGCGGCCGGGTGGGCCGCGGCGAGCATGCCGGCATCGCCTTCCTCGACACCCGCGCGAAGGGCGGCTCCGAGCACTCCCGGCACCTGCAGGCGATCGCCGGTGCGGCCGACGGCTTCGCGCTCGCCGAGCTCGACCTCGAGCGCCGCGGCGCCGGCGACCTGGTGGGCGAGGAGCAGTCGGGCCTGCAGCGCACCCTGAAGCACCTCGACGTGATCCGCGACGCGGCCGTCATCGAGCAGGCCCGCCAGGACGCCTTCGCCGTCATCGCCACCGATCCCGACCTCGCCGCCCATCCCGCTCTCGGCGGCGCCATCGCCGACCGCCTGCGCGACGCCGACCCCGATGTGGAGAGGAGCTGACATGCCCCGGATCATCGCCGGTGCCCTCGGCGGCCGTACCATCCCCGGACCGCCCGGCAAGGGCACCCGCCCCACCTCCGACAAGGTCCGCGAGGCGCTGTTCAGCCGGCTCGAGGGCTGGGACGCCCTCGTCGGCGCCCGGGTGCTGGACCTCTTCGCCGGCACCGGCGCCCTCGCCTTCGAAGCCCTCTCCCGCGGCGCCGACCATGCCCTGCTGGTCGAGGTCCACGGCCCCACCGCGCAGCAGCTGCGCCGCACCGCCGCCGAGCTCGACCTGACCGGCCGCTGCGAAATCCGCACCGGGAAGGCCGCGACCGCCGCCGCCCAGCTCAGCGGCGGCGACCACACCCTGGTCTTCCTCGACCCGCCCTACGACGTGGGCACCGAGGCGCTCGAGAAGCTCCTGATCGCCCTGCGCCCCGCCCTGACCGACGACGCCCTCGTCGTCGTCGAGCGCTCCGCCCGCTCCCGGCCCGTCGCCTGGCCGGAGGGCTGGGCCGACGACGGCACGAAGTCCTACGGCGACACCGCGCTCCAGTTCGGCGGGCCGGCCTGATCGCGGGAGGTGCGGAATGCAGGACCGTTCCTCCACCGACGCGGTTCTCCACATTCTGCGTGAGCTCCCGCGAAACTCTGGCGTGAATCGAGCGTATGTTCTAAACTGGAGGCAGGCACCGCAGCGAGGAGGGGGCACCATGGACCAGCACCAGCCGGCTCCCGCCCGCCCCGGCGAACCGCCCCGCACCCCGGTGCAGGCGCGGCGACCGCTGACCAGCCAGTCCCTGATCGAACGCGCCGGCGTCGCGCCCCGCACCCCGGAGGCCCAGGCCGTGCAGCGGATCTTCCAGCGCCGGCGACGGGAGCACGCCGCCCTCTTCGCCGCGGAGATGCGCGACCTCGCCGCGCTCTGGTCCGCGGAGGACGAGGGCGACGAGAAGGCCCTGCACGCACTCGCCGCCGCCGCGGGGCTGCGCACGAAGCTCTCCCGCGGCGAGGACCGGCTGCGCGACGCGCATGTCGCGCTCACCGAGCTGCCGCTCTGCTTCGCCCGCGTGGAGCAGGGCGCGCTGCCCGTGGACTGGTTCGAATGGCTGATCCGCAGCGTGCTGCGTCTGACCTCCCTCCAGCGCCGCCAGGTCGACGAGCGGGTCGCCGCCTGGCAGCTCGAGGCGATCGACGTGGAGCGGTTCTACCGGGAGCTGCGCACCCTCGTCGACTGGTTCGGCAGGGCCACGGTGCAGGAGCGCCCGCAGGAGCAGCGCTCGGTCTTCATCCAGCCCTCCCCGGACGGTGACGGCACCGCCTGCGTGACGATCCGTGGTCCGATCCCGGAGATCATCGCGTTCGGCCGGCGCCTGGACGCGGCGGCCCGCGCCGTCCAGGACTCCCAGCGCCGCGCCCTCGCCGACGGCGCTCCGATCCCCTTCGACCTGGACGGTGACGTGGCCGCGAGCGGCCGGCCGATGACTCTGTCCGCCCTGCAGTACGCCGTGGCGACGCGCTCGATGCTCGAGACGGGCGGAGTGGAGGTGCCCGAGCCCGCGTTCCGGCTCTCCGTCGTGGTGCCCGTGCTCACCCTGCTCGGTCGCTCGAACGCCCCCGCCATGCTCGACGGCACGATCCCCATCCCGCCGCGCATGGCGCGCGAGCTGGTGGCCAGGGCCCCCGCCTTCGAGCGGGTCCTCACCGCTCCGATCTCCGGGCAGTACCTGCCCTCGGCCTCCACGACCTACCGGCCCACGAGGGCGATGGCCGAGAACCTGCGCCTCATCGATCCGGTGTGCGCGGTCCCCGGCTGCACCCGCAACGTGATGACCATCGGCGAGACCGATCACATCGAGGAGTTCGACCTCGAGGATCCCGCCCGCGGCGGCCCCACCGCCCTCGAGAACCTCCACCGGCTCTGCAGGACGCACCACCGGATGAAGACCGCCGGCCTCCTCGATCCGGAACGGGACCAGGGCTCGGGCACCACCCGCTGGCGGGTCGGCGGGCTGGCGGTGTGCGAGACCGTCAGGAACACGGATCTGGTGACCCGTGAGCTCTCCGAGCGCCTCCAAACTGCCTGGGAGCGCTACCGCAGCGACCTCGAGTTCGAGGCGCTGGTCCGCGCCGGGGTGCTCGACGAGTCGCCGGCCGAGGCGGCGGACAGCGAGGAGGCGTACCGCTGGGGTCGCCATCTGTTCGAGCACTACTCCCGCGCCGAGGAGGACGAACTCCTCGAGCAGGGCCCGCCGCCGCTCGCTCCGGTGCCCGGACACGGGCCCCCGCCGTTCTGACCTGGCCCGTGCGCACGGACCGTGCTTCGCCGCCAACCACGCCTCACGGCGGGTGATGGAGAAGATCGGGCTGCGCCTCGAAGGTGTCTTCCGCGAGGACTCGCTGCACCGCAGCCGGCTCAGCCCCAGTTCGCCGCCTGCGTCAGGCAGAACGGGTGACCGGCGGGATCGCGCAGCACGATCCAGGTCTCGCCGGGCTGCTCGGCGACCCGCTCCGCGCCGAGCTCCACGCAGCGCGCGGCGGCCTCCTCCAGGTCCTCGACCGCCAGATCGAAGTGGAACTGCTTGCGGCCGTCGTCCGGCCACTGCGGAGCCCGGAAGTCGGGGATGGCCCCGATGCCCAGGGCGTGGCTCGGACCGGTGAGCATCGCGTACTCCTCGCTGAGATGCGCGATGGGCCAGCCCAGCACGGCGGACCAGAAGTGCGCGAGCGGGGCGGTCTCGGCGGCGTCGAGGGTGATCATCGCGAGCGAGGCGATCGGGGCGGGGGCGGTGTGCTGGCTCATGCCTGCCACACTGCCCCCATGGACGCGGAGCGGGATTGGACGAACGCGACACGCGCTCCCGGGCACATGCTCGGCCATGTCCTGCGCCCCGAGCAGTTCCTCGCCCGCGCCCGCTACGACCGCGCCGCCCCCGATCCGCGCCTGGCCCGCTGGATCGACCGCTACTGGTCCGTGCACTGGGACCTGGCCCCGGGGGAGTCCCACCAGGTGACCACCCTCGACGAACCCGCGGTGCACCTCACCGTCGAAGCGGGCGACGTGCGCCGCGAGGGGACGCAGGGCGCCGGCACCTGGATCACCGGCCCCGTCACCCGCGGCAGCTTCCGCATCACCCAGCGCGGCCGCGGAGGCGTGGTCGGCGTCCGCTTCCGGCTCGGCGGCACCACGGCCTTCGTCGATGCCGACCTCTCCGCGCTGCGGGACCGCACGATCCCGGCCACCGACTGGTTCCCCGACCCGCCCCGGCCCGCCGCCCTCGCCGGCGCGAGCGCCACCGAGGCCGCCGGGCTGCTGGATCGCTGGCTGCTCGCCCAGGAGCCGCGGGAGGTGCCGGGCCTCACCGACCTCGAGCACCTGCTCGACCTGCTCGCCGATCCCGCGGTCACCGGCACCGGCCTGCTCGAGGAGCGGTCAGGGCTCTCCACCCGCTCGCTGCAGCGGACCTTCCGCCGCTTCGTCGGCGTCGGCCCCAAACGGATGCTGCTGCGCGCCCGGGTGATGGACGCCGTCGCCGCCCTGGACGGCGGCGACCCCCGCCCGGTCGCCGACCTCGCGCAGGATCTCGGCTGGTTCGACCAGTCCCACTTCCTGCGCGACTTCCGGGCGATCACCGGGGCGAGCCCCGGCCACTACCTCCGTCGGGACGCCCGGTGATACTGGAGCCATGAGCACCCACTCCGCCTCCTTCATCGTGCAGATGACCCCCGGCGCGCCGATCCCCGCCGGCACCGGCCGCTTCGACCTCGTCAGGACCTGGTCGGGCGAGGTCGAGGGCACCTCCGCCGGCGTCATGCTCACGGCCGGGGACCCCGGCAGCGGCAGCGCCGGCTACGTGGCGATCGAGACCTTCACCGGCACCCTGGCCGGCCGGTCGGGCACCGTCGTCCTCCAGCAGCTCGGCACCATGGCCGCGGGCGAGCCGGCCCTGACCTACGTGATCACGCCCGGTTCCGGCACCGGCGAGCTCGCGGGCCTCACCGGCACCCTCGCCATCGGCGAGATCGACGATCAGGGCCTGCACCGGGTCACCCTCGAGCTGGACTGAGGAGCACTACAGTGGCGCCATGAGCACCGTCGTCCTGCCCGGCTCGTTCGACCCCTTCACGCTGGGGCACCTCGACCTCACCCGTCGGGCCGCCGCGCTCGGGCACCAGGTGATCATCGCCGTCTCGCACAACCCCTCGAAGCAGGGCATGCTCGACCTGCCGGCCCGCACCGGCGCGATCGAGGAGACCCTGCAGCGCCACGACCTCGCCGGCGCCGTCACGGTCCGCACCCTGCCGCGGGGCCTGCTGGTGGACTTCTGCCGCGAGGTGGGCGCCGGCGCCGTGGTGCGCGGCCTGCGCTCCCAGCTGGACCTCGCCTACGAGGAGCCGATGGCGCGCATGAACAGCCATCTGGCCGGGATCGACACGCTGTTCCTGCTCACCGACGCCGCGTTCTCCCACATCTCCTCGTCCCTGGTGCGCGAGGTCCACGCCCTCGGGGGTGACGTCTCCGACATGCTCCCGAGCGCCTCGCTCGAGGCGCTGCGGGCCGCCGCGGCCGTATCCTGATCCATTGTCCAAGCCGTCACGAACAGGACCCTCACCGATGTCTTCCGACGCCATCCCCACCTCGTCGCTCGATACCTCCCTGCGGTTCGACGCGGTCGACCTCGTCGGCCGCACCGGATCCCACCGCCATGTCGAGCGCACCGTCCCCGCCCCCGCCCGCGAGGCCGGCAGCATCGCCATGCAGGTCCCCGAGGGCGACGACATCACCGTCGCGGTCGAGCTCGAGTCCGTGGTCGAGGGCATCTACGTCCACGGCACCGCCACCGCGCTGCTGACCGGCGAGTGCTCGCGCTGCCTGGACCCCGTCGAGCAGGACGTCTCGGCCCGCCTCGACGAGCTGTTCATGTTCCCCGAGAAGGTCAAGGCCGAGGACCGCGAGGACTCGGTGCTGCTGGAGGCCGACGAGGTCAACCTCGGCCCGCTGGTGCGGGACGCGATCGCGATGGAGGCCGAGGACCGCCCCCTGTGCCGCGAGGACTGCCCGGGCCTGTGCGGCCACTGCGGCTTCCGGATGGAGGAGGATCCCAGCCACCACCACGAGTTCGTCGACGACCGCTTCGCCGCGCTGAAGGGTCTGTTCGACACCGAGGAGCCGGCGCAGAAGGACGAGCAGAACTGATGGCGCGCAGGCGCCGCGCCACCGAGGCCGCCGACGTGCAGGGCCTGCTGGACCGGCTGCCGCTGGATGCCGGACAGGCCTCGGACCTGCTCGGCTCCGGACTGCTCGACCTCGCGCTGACCCACCGCTCGTACTCCTACGAGCACGGCGAGATCCCGCACAACGAGCGTCTCGAGTTCCTCGGGGACGCGGTGCTGCAGCTGGCCGTCACCGAGCACCTGTACACCGCGCACCCGGGCCTCCCCGAGGGGGACCTGGCCCGGCGCCGCGCCGGGACCGTGAGCACCCGCGCCCTGGCCGTGATCGCCTCCAAGCTCGACCTCGGGGCCTTCGTGAAGCTGGGACGGGGGGAGGACCTCACCGGCGGCCGCGCCAAGGCCTCGATCCTCGCCGACACCACCGAGGCCGTCATCGGCGCGGTGCACCTCTCCCTCGGCCAGAGCGTCTCGCGGCGCTTCGTGATGGACCTGCTGCGCCCGCTGCTGGACTCCGACGAGTTCCTCGAGGCCGGCTTCGACTTCAAGTCCCGCCTCCAGGAGATCGCCGCCGCCGAGGGCCGGGTGGTGGCCTACGAGCTCAGCGAGTCCGGGCTCGAGCACCAGAAGACCTTCACCGCCACCGTGCGCGTCGAGGGCGTGGTGACCGCCCACGGCGACGGCGCCTCGAAGAAGGACGCCGAGCTGGCCGCCGCCCAGAACGCCGTGCGCGGGATCCTCGCCGAGCGCGGCGAGACCCTGCTCCCGCGAGGCTGAGGCGTGCCCGAGCTGCCCGAGGTGGAGGTGGTGCGCCGCGGCCTGGCCCCGCGCACCGTCGGCCGCCGGATCACCGCGCTCGAGCTGCTGGATCCGCGGATCATCCGCCGCCAGCAGGGCGGGGAGGACCGCCTGCGCGCGGCCCTGGTCGGCTCCACCCTGACCGCCGTGGTGCGGCGCGGGAAGTTCCTGTGGTGGCGCCTGGCCGACGCCGACGGCCGCGACACCGGGGAGGCCCTGATGGGCCACCTCGGCATGAGCGGGCAGCTGCGGATCGCCACGCCCGAGGCCGGCGGCCCGGTCGCCGCCTCGCCCCGCCACCGCCGCCTCTCCCTGGTCCTGGACGACGGCGCCCGCGTGGACCTCATCGACCAGCGACTCTTCGGCGGGCTGTGGACCAGCCCGCTCGCCCCGGCCGTCGACGGGCACCTCGCCGGGCTCGGCAGCCCCGATGCGCTGCTGCCGCGCGACGCCGCCCATGTCGCCCGTGACCTCCTGGACCCCGCCGCGGACCTCCCGGCCATCGCCCGCGCCCTGCGCGCCCGCCGCGCCGCGGTGAAGACGCTGCTGCTGTCCCAGGACCTGGTCAGCGGCATCGGCAACATCTACGCCGACGAGGCGCTGTGGAGTGCCCGCACCCGCTTCGACACCCCGGGCACCGCGCTCTCCCAGCGCCGCGCGCTGGCCATCCTGCGCGCCGCGGGCGAGGTGATGGAGCGCGCGCTCGCCGTCGGCGGCACCAGCTTCGACGCGCTGTACGTGAACGTCGACGGGCGCAGCGGGTACTTCGCCCGCTCCCTGGACGCCTACGGGCGCGAGGGGCAGCCCTGCAGGCGGTGCGGTAGATTGCTGCGGCGGGCCGTCCACCAGGGGCGGAGCAGTCATTACTGTCCCCGGTGCCAGCGCCCCGCCGGCTGATCCGCAGCCAACAGATCCAGGGAGGACGCTTCGTGACAGCGAGCCGAGAGCAGGGCCCGATCCGCGTGATGCTGGTGGACGACCACGAGGTGGTGCGTCGGGGCATCGTGACGGCGATCGACGCGAGCCCGGCGCTGCGCGTGGTCGGCGAGGCCTCCTCCGTCGCGGAGGCGCGCCGGCGACTGCCCGCGATCCGTCCCGACGTGCTGGTGGTGGACCTGCAGCTGCCCGACGGCACCGGCATCGACGTGATGCGCAGCGCCCGCGAGATCGCTCCCGAGCAGCTGATGCTGGTGCTGACCAGCTTCGACGATGACGCCGCGCTGCGCGAGTCGAGGGCCGCGGGGGCCGCCGGGCTGATGCTGAAGTCCGCCCGCTCCCAGGAGATCGTCGAGGCGATCACCTCGGTGCACGCCGGGCGGACGATCTGGCCTGCCGACCACGAGGCGGAGGGGCCGGAGCTGTCGGCCTCGGACCAGCGGATCGTGGAGCTGATCGGCGACGGCCACTCCAATCGCGAGATCGCCGATGCGCTCGGCATCGCCGAGAAGACCGTCAAGAACCGCGTCACCGTGATCCTGCAGGCGCTCGGGATGCAGCGCCGCACCCAGGTGGCGGCGATGGTCGCCGCCCGCCGCCGCGCCGGCTGGCAGTAGGCGCTCAGGGCGACGGCAGGGTCACCCGCCAGGAGAGCATCGTGCCGGGCTCGAGGTTGATCGCGTCGGCCCAGCCGGAGTGGCGCCGGGCCCGCGCGGACATGTTCGCCAGTCCGCTGCGCCGCCGCACCGACGGGTCGATCCCGCGCCCGTTGTCGGACACGTTGACCTGCACCACCCGGTCCACCCCCTCGGAGAAGACGCTCACCGAGACCGCGACCGCCGTGGCATGGGCATGCCGGGCGGCGTTGGCCAGGCCCTCGCGCACCACCGCCACCACGTCCTCGGCGACCTCCGGCGGCAGCTCGGCGTCCATCTCCGCCGGATGCGGGGGCAGCCGCAGCGACGGCACGAAGCCGAGCCCGGCGGTGGCCAGTCCCACCTCGTGACGCAGCTGCTCGCTGAGGGAGGCCTCGGAGCGCTCGCGGCGCAGCGACTGCACGATCTGGCGGATCTGGGCGACCGCGTTCTCCAGGCCCTGCACCGAGGTCGCGACGGCGCTGCGGATGCGGGCGTTGGACGGCACCGTGCCGGGGGAGCCGAGGGACTGCACGAGCCCCTCGAGCTGCATGCCGACCGCGAACAGCTCCTGGATCGCGAGGTCGTGGAGGTCGCGGGCGATGCGGCTGCGCTCGTCGTCGAGGTCGTCGCCGCTCCGGCCCAGCGTCGGGGCCCGCAGGGTCAGGGCGACCAGCCCCGCCAGCGCGTCCAGCCGCTCCCGGTCCGCCGCGGTGAAGGGGGCGCCGGCGTGCTCGCGCAGCACGGTGAGCAGTCCGACGCCGTGCTCGGCGCCGTCGATGACGGCCAGCAGGGCCCGGCAGGTCTCCTCGCCCACCTCGACCGTGCCGACCTCCTCGAGGGCGTCGGCGTCGGTCTGCTCGAGGGCGAGGCCGATCGGGGAGTCGGGCGGGACGGCCGCGCCCAGCAGCGCCGGGGCGTCGGGGCCGTCGACCATCTCGATGCCCCACTGCGCCTCCTGGATCGGCATCACCAGCAGGGCGCTGCGGGCGGTGAGGTCGGTGCGGGCCGAGCGCAGCAGCAGGTCCAGCAGGTCCTCGCTCTCCCCGCCGGCGAGGACGGCCCCGGCGAGGTCCTGGATGCGCGGCCGGTCGGCGCGGGGCGGCGGGGTGGTGGAGGTCATCGGTGCTCCTCGATGCGCAGGACGGGGGTGCCGGCGGGGATGGCCTCGACGCGGTGGGTGACCACCACGACGGTGCTGGTGGGCGGGATGAGCGTGTCGTCGGCGGGGTCGAGCAGTGCGCGCAGCAGGGCGTCGCCGCGCTCGGTGTCGAGGTGCTCGGTGGGTTCGTCGAGCAGCAGCACGGGGCCGCTCCGCAGCACCGCCCGGGCCAGCAGCAGCCGGCGCCGCTCGCCGCCGGAGACGGTGGTGCCGTCCGGCCCCAGCACGGTGTCCAGGCCGTGGGGCAGGCCCGCCACCCAGTCGTCGAGGCCGACGGCGCGCAGCGCGGCGTCCAGCTCGTCGTCCGCGAGGTCGCCGCGCACGACGCGCAGGTTCTCCCGCACCGTGGTGGCGAAGACGTGAGCGTCCTCGGCGAACATCGTCACCCGCGAGCGGATCTCGGAGGCGGGGAGCGCGGCGAGGTCCACCCCGCCCAGCTCGACCCGTCCCGCGAGCGGGTCGAGCAGCCCGGCGAGGGTCGCCAGCAGCGTCGACTTGCCGCTGCCGGAGCCGCCGATCACCGCGAGCCGGGATCCCTCGGGCAGCTCCAGGTCCAGGGACCGCACCCGCGGCGCCGAGGCGGTCCAGCCCGCGCTCAGCGCCACCGCCCGCAGGGAGGCAGCGGCGGGCACGGCGGCCGGTCCCGGCGCGGAGGCGGCCGGCTCGGGTCCGACGAGCTGCGCGATCCGCTGGGCCGCGGCCTGCGAGCGGGCGTACTGGGTGGCGGCGGCGGGCAGGGCGGTGGCGGCCTCGAAGGAGGACAGCGGCAGCAGCAGCAGGATCCCGATCTGGCCCGCCGAGGCCCCGCCGTCCGCCCAGGCCGCGCCCGCGGCGAGCAGGGAGCCGGTCACGGCGAGGATCATCGTCAGCGGCACCGCGGCCGAGGCCAGGGCCGCGGGCACCGCGGCCCTGTCGATCGCGGCGTCGTGCTCGGCCTGGCGCTCGCCCAGGTCCGTCAGCGCCGCCTCCAGCCTCCCGTCCAGCCGCAGCGCGGTGGCGTCGTCGAGGATCTCCAGCGCCCGGGCGCCGAGGGCGGAGCGGGAGGTGAGCACGGCCTGCTCGGTGATCCGGGCGGCCCGGTGGGCGGCCAGCGGGGCCAGCACCCCGGCCAGGAGCAGGGCGCCGAGCATCGCGGCGGTCGCGGGCGGCGACAGCGGTGCGAAGGTCACCAGCACCACCACCGCCATCACCGCCGCGACCAGCGCCGGGACGACGGCCTTGATGACGTGGTCGCCGAGCTCCTGGGCGTCGTCGCCGAGCCGGGCCAGCAGCTCCCCGCGGCGCAGCCGGGTCAGGGTGTCGTCGGTGCGGGCGGCGAGCGCCGTGAACAGGTGGGTGCGCAGGGAGACCACGCCGCGCAGCGCGACGTCGTGGGTCAGCATCCGCTCGAGCCAGCGGAACACGCCGCGGGAGACGCCGAGGGCCCGCACCGCCACCACGGCGACGGTCAGGTCGAGCACCGGGGGCATGGTCCAGGCGCGGGTGACCAGGTAGGCGGAGACCGCGGCCAGGGCGAAGGCCGAGCCGAGGGTCGCGCAGGCGGTGAGCACCGCGGCCAGCAGCCGGGGGCGGGGGATGGCCAGGGCGCGCTCGGCGCGGCGCAGGGCGGTGGGGGCGCTCATCGCAGGACCCCCGCCGCGGCCGTGCCCACGCTCGCCACGTCGTCGGCCGCCTCCACCAGGCGGGAGCGGTGGGCGATGACGACCACGGTCCGGCCCTGGCGGCGCAGGGCCCCGATCAGGTCGAGCACGATCTGCTCGGTGGCGCCGTCCAGATGCGCGGTGGGCTCGTCGAGCACCACCAGCGGGGCGGGGGAGAGCATCGCCCGGGCCAGCGCCAGGCGCTGCCGCTCCCCGAGGGAGAGGCCGTGGCCGGCGCGGCCGAGGTCCGCGTCCCAGCCGCGCTCGGCGATCACCGCGTCCAGTCCGGTCGCGGCGGCCGCGGCCTCGAGGGCGGCGGCGTCGGCGCCGGGGCGGGCTGCGGCCAGCACCGTGCGGATCGTCCCCGGCGGCAGCACCGGGCGCTGGGGGAGCAGGACCACCTGCTCCCACAGGCTGTCCCGGTCGAGGTCGGCCACGGCGGTGGCGGTGCCGCCCGGGACGACCACCTCGGCGCGGCCCTCGTCGGCCGGCAGCAGTCCCAGCAGGACCTGCACGGCGGTGGTCTTCCCGGCGCCCGAGGGGCCGGTCAGGGCCAGCACCCGGCCGGGTCGCACCTCGATCTCCGCCCGGTGGGGGGCGAAGCCGTCGCGGGAGCGCACCGAGACCCCGCGCAGGGTCAGGGTGGCGGTGCGCAGGTCCGGCGCGGTCAGGGCGCCGTCCGCCATCGGCTGCTCGTCGAGCACCTCGAAGGCGGCGCCGACGGCGGCCAGCCCGTCGGTGGAGGCGTGGTACTGCGAGCCGACGCTGCGCAGCGGCTGGTAGACCTCCGGGGCGAGCACGAGCACCGCGAGGGCCGGGGCCAGGTCCATCTCCCCGTAGACCAGGCGCATGCCGATGCTCACCGCGATCAGCGCCACGCACAGCGTCGCCAGCAGCTCGAGCACCATCGAGGAGAGGAAGGCGTACTTCAGCGAGCCGATCGCGGAGCGGCGGTGGCGGTCCCCGAGCCGGGCCACCACCTGCTCGGGGCCGCGCTCGCGGCCCAGCGCCCGCAGCGTGGGCAGGCCGTCGACCAGATCCAGCAGCTGGGCCCACAGGGAGCGCATGTCCGCGATCAGCTGCTCCGAGCGGCCCACGGTCAGCGTCCCGACCAGGATCATGAACAGCGGCACCAGCGGCAGGGTGACCAGCGCGATCAGGGCGCTCAGCGGGTCCAGCAGGCCGATCGTGAGCAGGCACAGCGGGGTGACCGTCGCCGACAGCACCAGCTGCGGCACGTAGCCCACCAGGTAGGGACGCAGGTTCTCGATGCCGGTGGTGGCCAGGGCCGTGAGGTCCGCGCCGCGGCCCGCCCCGGCGCGGGGTCCGAGCCTCGCGGCATGGCCGACGATCCGGCCGCGCAGCTCGCTGATCGCCGCGGTCGCCGCCCGATGGGCGGTGCCCTCCTCCACCAGCACCGCGCCGGAGCGCAGGGCGAGCGCGCCGACCAGCAGGAGCAGCAGCCCCGGGGCGTCCTGCGGGACCTGACCGGTCACCAGCAGCTGCGCGCCCAGGCGCGCGATCACCAGGGCGGTGACGATGACGCAGGCGGACTGCACGAGCCCCAGCAGGACGGTGCGCCCGACGTGCCGGCGGGCCGCCCGCACCTCCCGCACCAGGCGGGGGTCCAGGGGGGCGCGGCGGGGGGCGGTGGCGGTGGTCATCGTCGCTCCAGTGTGTCAGTCCTGATCGAAGGCTCGCCGGTACCCGGTGACGGCCCGCTCCACCAGCTGCGCACCGGGCGCCGGGGCGTCCGGCTCGTCGCTGATGCGGTGGCGGAAGACCCGGTAGGTCCAGAGCGTGTAGGCGATCACGACCGGCAGCAGCACCGCCACCGCCACCAGCATCACCGTGAGGGTGTGGGCCGAGGAGGAGGCGTTGGCGACCGTGAGCGAGTTCGCCGCATCGTTGGTGGCGGGCAGGACATAGGGGAACAGGCCCCCGAACAGGGTGATCGCGGCGGCCGCGATCGCGGTGGCGGTCGCCGCGAAGGCGGGACCCTCCCGGCCCGCGCGGTTCAGCGGCAGCACCGCCACCAGGGCGATCGCCGCCACCGCGATCGGGATCAGGGTCAGCCAGGTGTGGGAGTGGGCGAGCTGGTACCAGAGCAGGAGGGCGGCCCCGGCCAGCAGCGTCGGCACCGCGAGCTTCCCGGCCAGGGCGTTCGCGTCCGCCCGCAGCGGCCCCTCGACCTTGAGCGCGAGGTAGAGGGTGCCGTGCAGCCAGAACAGCAGCACGAAGACCAGCCCGCTCAGCAGTGCGAAGGGGTTCAGCAGGCCCAGCAGCGAGGTGGTCACCCAGTGGTTGGCGTCGATCTCGACGCCGGCGACGATGTTGCCGAAGGCCACGCCCCACAGCAGCGCCGGCGCGAAGCCGCTGATCACGTGGACCACGTCCCAGGTGGTCCTCCAGCGCAGGCCGTCGGCCTTGTCCCGCCACTTGAAGGCGCACACCCGCACGATGAGCACCAGCAGGAGCAGCAGCAGGGCGAGGTAGAAGCCGGAGAACAGCGTCGCGTACCACTCCGGGAAGGCGGCGAACATCAGCGCCCCGCCGGTGATCACCCAGACCTCGTTGCCGTCCCAGACCGGTCCGATGGTGCGCAGGATCGTGCCGCGGGTGCCCACGCCGCGCCGCCAGAAGGCGGCGACGTTCATCTGCACGCCGAAGTCGAAGCCCTCCAGCACGAAGTACCCGAGGAAGAAGAAGGCGATGAGGGCGAACCACAGGGTCTGAAGAACCGTGGGGTCGAGCATGGCGTCCATGAGCTGGGGGATCCCTTCTCAGTAGTCGAAGGAGAGGGTGGGGGTGTCGAGCTCGTCCGTGACCGGGTCGCGCTGCGCGAGCGGCACGCCCCGCAGGGCGGCCCTGCGCATCAGCTGGAACCAGACCACTGCCAGCACGCCGTAGACCAGCGTGAAGGCGATCAGCGAGGTCAGGACCATCCAGCCGGGGTTCCCGGAGACGCCCTGCATGGTCATCAGCCGGATGGTGGGGTCGTCGGGATTGGGGTGGACGACCCAGGGCTGGCGGCCGATCTCGGTGAACACCCAGCCCGCGGCGTTGGCGAGGAACGGCATCGGGATCGCCAGCACCGTGAACCAGCCGAAGGCCTTCGAGCCGGTGGTGCGGCCGCCGCGGGTGGCCCACAGGGCCCACAGCGCCACGATCCCGCTGAAGGCGGCCAGGCCCATCATCAGCCGGAAGGACCAGTAGGTGACGAACAGGTTCGGGCGGTAGTCCGCGGGCACCTGGTTGCCGTGCACGTCGGTGACCGTCTGCCCGAACTGCTCCTTGTACTGGGCGTTGAGGTCGTCGACGCCCTGCAGGGTGGCGTCGAAGGTGTGGGTGGCCAGGAAGGAGGTGACGTAGGGGATCTCGATCAGGTGGGTCACCCCGCTGCAGTCCTCGGAGAAGGCGTCGGGACCGCCGACGGTGAGGATCGAGAAGGCGGCGCCGGTCTCGGTCTCGCAGAGCGCCTCGGCCGAGGCCATCTTCATCGGCTGCTGCCGGAACATGATCTGGGCCTGGAAGTCGCCCGAGATCACCAGCAGCACCGCGGAGACGAACATCGCCACCACGCCGAAGCGGACGGTGGGGCGGTACAGGTCGCGGGCGGCGGCGTCCTGCACCGCGCCCTCCGGGCTCTCCAGCCCGAGTGCGCGGGCCCGGCGGTGGTGGCGGACCATGTGCCAGGAGGCGACGCCGGTGACGAAGGCCCCCGCCACCAGCCAGGCGCCGGCGATGACATGCGGGAACGCGGCGAGGGTGGTGACGTTGGTGAGCACCGCGAGGATCGAGCCCTGCGCGGGGTCGAGCTCGGCGCGGCCGGTCTCGGGGTTCAGCGCCGCCCCGACCGGGTGCTGCATGAAGGAGTTCGCGGCGACGATGAAGTAGCCCGAGGCCGTGGTGGCCGCGGCCACCGCCCAGATCGTCAGCAGATGCACCCGCTCGGACAGCTTGCCCCAGCCGAAGATCCACAGACCCAGGAACACCGACTCCACGAAGAAGGCGGCCAGGCCCTCGAGGGCGAGCGGGGCGCCGAACACGTCGCCCACGTAGCGCGCGTACTCCGACCAGTTCATGCCGAACTGGAACTCCTGCACGATGCCGGTGGCGATGCCGATGCCGAAGTTCACGATCAGCATCGAGCCGAAGAACTTGGTCATCCGGGTCCAGGAGTCCTTGCGCAGCGGGTCCTTCGACCGCACCGCCATGGTCTGCATGAGCGCGACCAGCAGCGAGAGGCCGATCGTGAGCGGCACGAAGATGAAGTGGTACACGGTGGTGATGCCAAACTGCCACCGTGCCAGGTCGAGGGCTTCCATGGATCCTCCCGAGAGAACGACACGCTGTCAGGAAAGCTACGGCGGGGCCCGCGCCCGGGGCGGGGACCATGGTCCTGATCCCTCCCGCCTGTGCGGGCTCTCACGCGTCGCTCCCGGCGCGAGGGCCCCGCTGTGCCATACTGACGACGGCACTCTCCTGCTCCGTACCGGGTGGGGGAACCTCCCGGCGTCGTGACGTCGGAGCACCGGCTACGCGCACGTCCGCGACCGCAGTGCTCTGGCGGTCGGCATCGCAGCGCTTCCCTGAGGTCGGGAGCTGCGCGACGGCGAGGGCCAGAGACTTCCGTCCCGAGGGACGATGACCAGACGGGACCAGGGTGCGCTGGTCCTCCAGAAGGAGACGGCCGGATGGCTGACAGCACCCATAACCCCGAGAACGACACGTCGGACGAGGCCTCACCCCCTCCCGTCGGCGGCACCGCCGCGCCGGCACCCCGGCGGGCGCCCCCGCCTTCACCCCGCCCGCGGTCGCGCCCGTTACGGCGACCGCGCCGCGCACGGTGGTGGCCCCGCAGGCCGAGAGCCCGCTCGAGCCCGCCCCGCCCGCAGTGAAGCGGCCCCGCCGCCGTGCCGGTGCCCCCGCGGGCGCCCCGACGCTCGCCTCCGTCCCGGCCGAGCCGCAGGCCGAGCCCCAGCAGGTCGAGGCCGCCCAGGAGAACCCGGTCGTCGACGACCTGCGGGCGCTCGCCTCGGCCCGCGGCGCCGAGGAGCCCGCGCCGGACAGCGACCGCGCCCGCCGCCGCGAGCAGGTCCAGATGGACTTCGCCTCCCTGCTGTTCCAGGCGCCCACCCCGCAGCCCCGCACCACCGTCGGCCCCCAGGACGAGGCCGACGAGGAGCAGGACGAGGACGCGACCCCCGAGGAGGAGGAGCAGCCCAGCCGCCGCTCCCGCTCCCGGACCCGCTCGCGCCGCTCCCCGGTGCGCACCGAGGAGGCCGCGGAGGAGACCGTCGAGACCGAGCCCGCGACGGAGAACGAGGAGAGCGCCGAGGACGGCGAGGACTCCGAGAGCTCGAGCGCCGGCTCGCGCCGTCGCCGTCGGCGTGGGGGCCGCGGCCGCCGCGGCCGCGGCCGCGGCGAGGACGAGGGCGCCGACGAGGACGAGAACCCCGAGGACGCCGAGGAGGACGAGAGCCCCGAGGACTCCGAGGACAGCGGCGCCGAGGGCGCCGAGGACGGCTCCGCCGGCTCCTCGAGCTCCCGCCGCCGCCGTCGGCGCCGCCGCTCCAGCGGCAGCTCCGGCGCCGAGGACGCGAGCACCGACGATCCGCCCAACACCGTGGTGCGGGTCCGCGAGGCCCGTGAGGCCCGCGACGAGGTCAAGACCGTCAAGGGCTCGACCCGCCTCGAGGCCAAGCGCCAGCGCCGCCGCGAGGGCCGCGACAACGGCCGCCGCCGCAACGTCATCACCGAGGCCGAGTTCCTCGCCCGCCGGGAGTCCGTCAAGCGCTCCATGGTGGTGCGCGAGCTGCCGGGCCGCACCCAGATCGCCGTGCTCGAGGACGACGTGCTGGTCGAGCACTACGTCGCCCAGAAGTCGCAGACCTCCATGGTCGGCAACGTCTACATGGGCAAGGTCCAGAACGTGCTGCCCTCCATGGAGGCCGCCTTCGTCGACATCGGCAAGGGTCGCAACGCCGTGCTGTACGCCGGCGAGGTCAACTGGGACGCGGTGGGCCTGGAGGGCCAGCCGCGCCGCATCGAGCTCGCGCTGAAGAGCGGCGACCCGGTGCTGGTGCAGGTCACCAAGGACCCCATCGGCCACAAGGGCGCCCGGCTGACCAGCCAGATCTCCCTGCCCGGCCGCTACGTGGTGTTCGTGCCCGGCGGCTCCATGACCGGCATCTCCCGCAAGCTGCCCGACACCGAGCGGGCGCGGCTGAAGCGGATCATGCGCCAGATCATCCCCGAGGACGCGGGCGTCATCGTGCGCACCGCCGCCGAGGGCGCGAGCGAGGAGGAGCTGACCCATGACGTCGAGCGCCTCCGCGCCCAGTGGGAGACCATCCAGAAGGCGCAGAAGTCCCGCACCGCGCCGGTGGCCCTCTCGCAGGAGCCCGACATCGCCATCAAGGTGGTGCGCGACGTCTTCAACGAGGACTTCACCTCCCTGATCGTCGAGGGCGGCGCGGTCCACGACGACATCCACGCCTACGTGCGCGACGTCGCCCCGGACCTCCTGGACCGGGTCACCCGGCACGTCGGCGACAAGGACGTGTTCGCCAAGCACCGCATCGACGAGCAGCTGCTCAAGGCCATGGACCGCAAGGTCTACCTGCCCTCCGGCGGGTCCCTGGTCATCGACCGCACCGAGGCGATGACCGTGGTCGACGTGAACACCGGCAAGTTCACCGGCTCCGGCGGCTCCCTCGAGGAGACCGTCACCAAGAACAACCTCGAGGCCGCCGAGGAGATCGTGCGCCAGCTGCGGCTGCGCGACATCGGCGGGATCATCGTCATCGACTTCATCGACATGGTGCTCGAGGCGAACCGCGACCTGGTGCTGCGGCGCCTGGTCGAGTGCCTGGGCCGGGACCGCACCAAGCACCAGGTCGCCGAGGTGACCTCGCTGGGCCTGGTCCAGATGACCCGCAAGCGGGTGGGACAGGGCCTGGTCGAGACCTTCTCGGCCACCTGCGAGCACTGCAACGGCCGCGGACTGGTGCTGGACATCGACGGCGAGCACGGCCACGTCGAGACCGGCGCCGCCGCGGAGGACCCCTCGAAGTCCTCCCGCCGGCGCGCCCGCCGGCCCCGCAGCGGGGGCGGGGTCAAGGAGGAGGCGGAGACCGAGGAGGGCGGCGCGCAGGAGCAGGCCGACGTGCACCGTCTCGAGGACGACGCCGACAGCCGGGCCCTGGCCCGCGCCACCATCGCCTCGATCGCCGCGGCCTCCGGGGCGAACTCCCAGCCCGAGGTGCTCGTCGACGGCCAGGTCGTCAGCGTCGATCGGACCGAGGGGTGACCAGTCCCACAGGCTGTGACCGCGTTATCGCAGGTCGGACACCCTGCGGTGGTTGACCGAGGGGTCACGGGATCGTAAGCTGTCCCATGGCGCAGAACGCGTCGCAGTCCCGCGTCCGGTGGACATCGCGCGACCGCATCTCCCGTCCCAGCCCCCAGGGTGCAGGACCGGTTGACGGTCGCAGGTCCGTGGTGACACCCGTGAGGCCGCAGGACTACTCGAGCAGATTCGACTCACAAGATGGAGCAGTGACGTGGTGTACGCAATCGTCCGCGCAGGCGGTCGTCAGGAGAAGGTGTCGGTCGGTGACACCATCGTGATCAACCGCGTGGCAGGCGAGGCGGGCGACAGCATCGATCTCGCTCCCGTGCTGCTGGTCGACGGTGACAAGGTCACCTCCGCCCAGGCCGAGCTGGCCAAGGTCACGGTGACCGCCGAGAAGGTCGAGGACCTCCGCGGCGAGAAGATCCGGATCCTCCGCTACAAGAACAAGACCGGTTACAAGAAGCGCCAGGGCCACCGCCAGGAGCTGACCCGGCTGAAGATCACGGGCATCGCCTGAGCGATCCCTTCGACTAGACAAGGATTGATCCCAGATGGCATCAAAGAAGGGCGTCAGCTCCTCCAAGAACGGGCGTGACTCCAACGCCCAGCGTCTCGGCGTCAAGCGCTTCGGCGGTCAGACCGTCGGCGCCGGCGAGATTCTCGTGCGCCAGCGCGGCACCCGCATCCACCCCGGGGACGGCGTGGGTCGCGGCAACGACGACACGCTGTTCGCGCTCACCGCGGGCACCGTCGAGTTCGGTCGCAAGCGCGACCGTCGCGTGGTCAACGTCGTCGAGACGGTCTGACCTGCCGCCCCGGATCCCGGGGCACCCAGCTTCCTTCGAGGGGCGGAGCCGACGCTCCGCCCCTCGATGCATTCCACCACCACGTTCGGAGAGCACCCATGGCCACATTCGTCGACCGGGTCCAGCTGCAGGTCGCCGGGGGATCCGGCGGGCACGGCGCCGCGTCCATCCGGCGCGAGAAGTTCAAGCCGCTGGCCGGCCCCGACGGCGCCGACGGCGGCCGCGGCGGCGACGTGATCCTGGTGGTGGACGCCTCGACCACCACGCTGCTCGAGTACCACCACAAGCCGCATCAGCGGGCCACCGGCGGCGGCTTCGGCAAGGGAGACCTGCGCCACGGCGCGCGCGGGGAGGACCTCGTCCTGCCCGTGCCCGACGGCACCGTCGTCACCGACGAGCACGGCACCGTGCTGATCGACATGACCGGCATCGGCACCCGCTTCGTGGCCGCCCGCGGCGGCTCCGGCGGCCTCGGCAACGCCGCCCTGGCCTCCACCCAGCGCAAGGCCCCCGGCTTCGCGCTGCTCGGCGAGCCCGGACAGGAGCGCACCCTCGTCCTCGAGCTGAAGACGGTGGCGGACGTGGCCCTGGTGGGCTACCCCAGCGCAGGCAAGTCCTCGCTGATCGCGGCGATGAGCGCGGCCCGCCCGAAGATCGCCGACTACCCCTTCACCACGCTGGTGCCGAACCTCGGCGTGGTCGAGGCCGGCGCCCACCGGTACACCATTGCCGACGTGCCGGGCCTGATCCCCGGCGCCAGCCAGGGCAAGGGACTGGGCCTGGACTTCCTGCGCCACATCGAGCGCTGCCACGTGCTGGTGCACGTGCTGGACGCCGCGGCGCTGGAGTCCGACCGCGACCCCGTGCGCGACCTCGAGACCATCGAGAACGAGCTGGCCACCTACGCCGCCGGCCTCGACGAGGAGGCCGAGACCCGCATCCCGCTGATGCAGCGCCCCGCGGTGATCGTGCTGAACAAGACCGACCTGCCCGACGGCGCCGACATGGCCGACCTGGTCCGCGAGCGGCTCGGGGAGCGCGAGGTGCCGATCCTCGATGTCTCCGCGGTCTCCCACAAGGGACTGCGCGAGCTGTCCTTCCTGCTCGGCGAGCTGGTCGAGCAGGCACGCGCGGCGCTGCCGGCCCCGGCTGCGGCCCCCATCGTGCTCACCCCCGGGCGGTGGACGCGAAGGACTTCGAGGTGATCAAGGAGCAGTACGACGGCGAGACCGCCTTCCGGGTGCAGGGCGACAAGCCCGAGCGCTGGGTGCGCCAGACCGACTTCACCAACGACGAGGCCGTCGGCTTCCTCGCCGACCGCCTGGCTAAGCTCGGCGTCGAGGACCAGCTCTACGCTGCCGGCGCGGTCGCCGGCTCCACCGTGCTGATCGGTCCCGGCCAGGACGCCGTGGTCTTCGACTGGGAGCCCACCATGGTGGGCGGCGCCGAGCTGCTGCTGGGACGTCGCGGCACCGACAAGCGCCTCGAGGACCACCACCGACCCACCCGCGACGAGAAGCGCGAGCAGCAGCGGGCCCGGACCGAGGCCCGCATGAAGCGGATCGCCGCGATGGAGGCCGAGCGTCGCTCGGGGCACTGGGCCGACCCGGCCGAGGACGGGGAGCGCCGTTGACGGTGCCCCAGCTGCGCCAGCCCTCCCGCCTCACGCAGCGGCAGGAGCTGACCGCGGCGCGCCGGATCGTGGTGAAGATCGGCTCCTCGAGCCTCACCGATGAGCGCGGACGGCTCGATCGCACGCGCCTGGCGGAGATCGCCGACACCGCGGCCGCCCTGGCCGAGCGCGGCACCGAACTGGTGATCGTCTCCTCGGGCGCGATCGCCGCGGCGCTCGGCCCGCTGCGGATGGCGCAGCGCCCCACCTCGGTGCAGCTGCAGCAGGCCGCAGCGAGCGTCGGCCAGGCGCTGCTGGCCACCGCCTGGTCCAGCGCCTTCGAGGCGCACGGCCGGATCACCGGGCAGGTGCTGCTGACCGAGTCCGACGTGATCCGCCCGCAGACCTACCGCAACGTCCGCAGCGCCCTGGAGTCCCTGCTCGAGCTGGGGGTGGTGCCGGTGGTCAACGAGAACGACACCACCGCCACCCATGAGATCCGCTTCGGGGACAACGACCGCCTGGCGGCCCTGGTCGCACAGCTGCTCGGGGCCGACGCGCTGGTCCTGCTCACCGACGTCGACGCGCTCTACACCGCCCCGCCGCGGGAGCCGGGGGCGCGGCGCATCGGCCTGGTCGAGGACGTCGCGCGGCTGACCGACGTCAGCATCGGCTCGGTGGGATCCAAGGTCGGCACCGGGGGCATGGTCACGAAGCTCTCCGCCGCGCAGCTCGCCTCCACCACCGGCACCGCAGCGCTGATGACCTCGGCCGAGCAGTTCGCCGCCGCGGTGGCCGGGCAGGACGTCGGCACCTTCTTCCCCGCCCACCACGGCCGCCGCCGCTCCCGCCTGGTCTGGCTGCGCTTCGCGACCCGCGGCGCGGGCACCGTGCACCTGGACGCGGGAGCCAGCGAGGCGGTGCGCAGCCGCCGCCGCTCGCTGCTGGCCGTCGGCATCGCCGCGGTCGAGGGCACCTTCCCCGCCGGCGTCCCGGTGGACGTCGCCGCCCCGGGCGGCGAGATCATCGCCCGCGGCCTGACCTCCTTCAGCAGCGACGAGCTGCGGGCGATGGCCGGGCGGGGGACCGACGAGGCGCGCGAGCAGCTGGGGGAGCGGTTCCGCCGTCCCGCCATCCATCGCGACCAGCTGGTGATCCTCTAGCGCCCGTAGACTCCGGGCCATGACCGAGCACCCCGCCCTGACCGCTGCCCGCGCCGCGCGCGCCGCCCAGCCGGCCCTGGCCCGTCTGCACCGCGAGTCCAAGGACCGCCTCCTGCTCGCCATGGCCGACGCCCTGGTGGAGCGGTCCGAGGAGATCCTCGCCGCCAACGCCCGCGACCTCGCCGCGGCCGACGCCGCCGGCATGGCCCCCGGCCTCCGCGACCGCCTGGCCCTGGATCCCGCGCGGGTGGCGAAGGTCGCCCAGCAGCTGCGCGACGCCGCCGCCCTGCCCGACCCCGTCGGCGAGGTGGTGCGCGGCTCGGTGCTCGCCAACGGCCTCGAGCTGCGCGAGGTGCGGGTGCCGATGGGCGTGATCGGGATGGTCTACGAGGCCCGCCCCAACGTCACCGTCGACGCCGCGGGTCTGGCCCTGAAGGCCGGCAGCGCCGTGGTGCTGCGCGGCGGCTCCGCCGCCCTGCACTCCAACCTCGCCCTGATCGCGGTGCTGCGCTCGGTGCTGGCCGCCCACGGCCTGCCCGAGGACCTCGTGATCGGGATCGACGAGCACGGCCGCGAGGGCGTGGACGTGCTGATGCGCGCCCGCGGCCTGGCGGACGTGCTGATCCCGCGCGGCGGGGCCGGGCTGATCCGTCGGGTGGTCGAGAACTCCCTGGTCCCGGTCATCGAGACCGGCACCGGCACCACCCATGTGCTGATCGACGCGAGCGCCGACCTCGACCAGGCCGAGCAGATCGTGCTGAACGCCAAGACGCAGCGGGTCGGGGTCTGCAACGCCCTGGAGACCCTGCTGGTCCACCGCGACATCGCCGGGCAGGCCCTGCCCCGGCTGGCCGCGCCGCTGGCCGCCGCCGGGGTGCGCCTGCACGCCGACGAGGCCGCCCGCGCGCTGCTGGCGGACACCGGCGCCGAGGTGGTCCCCGCCACCGCCGAGGACTGGGACCTCGAGTACCTCGACCTCGAGCTGGCCGTCGCGGTGGTCGAGGACCTCGATGAGGCGCTCGCCCACATCCGGCGGCACTCCTCCGGCCACACCGAGTCGATCCTCACTCGGGACCTGGTCAGCCAGCAGCGCTTCCTCGCCGAGGTCGACTCCGCGGTGGTCATGGCCAACGCCTCCACCCGCTTCTCCGACGGCGGCGAGTTCGGCTTCGGCGCCGAGATCGGCATCTCCACCCAGAAGCTCCACGCCCGCGGGCCGATGGGGCTGCGGGAGATCACCACCACCAAATGGCTGGTGGTGGGGCAGGGGCACGTGCGCCCGTAGTGCGCCCGGGTGCGGCGGGTATGGGATGATGGGCCGGTCACCCGTGGAAAGGCCCCCCAGAACATGACCGACCAGCTCCTGATCCTCGCCGAGTCCGGCGCAGCCGCCAGCGAGGGCCTCAGCGCCCCCGTCATCGGCATCGGAACGTTCCTGATCCTGATGGCGCTGCTGGGCCTGACCTGGCTCACCGGCGGTGCGCAGCAGCGCAAGCGGGACACCACCTCCCGCATGGACCCCGACCGCTGAGGGTCGTGGAGCAGCAGCGGCGACGGATCGGCGTGATGGGCGGGACCTTCGATCCGATCCATCACGGCCACCTCGTCGCAGCCTCCGAGGTCCAGAGCGTCTTCGGACTCGACGAGGTCGTCTTCGTCCCCACCGGCCGGCCCTGGCAGAAGCAGGACCGCGCGATCTCCGATCCCGAGCACCGCTACCTGATGACGGTCGTGGCCACCGCCGCGAACCCGGTGTTCACCGTCTCCCGCGTCGACCTCGACCGCCCCGGGGCGACCTACACCATCGACACGCTGCGGGACCTGCGCGCCGAGCACCCGGCGGCGGACCTCTTCTTCATCACCGGCGCGGACGCCCTCCAGAACATCCTGACCTGGAAGGACACCGAGGAGATCTTCGAGCTCGCCCATTTCGTCGGCGTCACCCGGCCCGGGCACGAGCTGGTCACCTCCGGCCTCCCGGACGACGGCGTCACCCTCATCGAGGTGCCGGCGATGGCCATCAGCTCGAGCGACTGCCGCACCCGGGTCGCCGCCGGCGCACCGGTCTGGTACCTGGTGCCCGACGGCGTCGTCCAGTACATCAACAAGTACGCCCTCTACACAGGAGGTGATGGCCGATGACCGAGCCCGACCCCACCCCGCGGCGCGGACGTCGAGCCCGCGCCCTGAGCCCCGAGGAGAGCATGGCCCGCACCGCCGAGCAGGCATCCGTCCCCGGCGTGCGCGGCGCCGTCGCCCCGCCCGGGGCCGATGCGCCGGTGCCCGCGCTGCGCAAGTTCGGGCGCCGCGCCCGCATCATCGAGATCAGCGACGACAGCGCCCCCGACCTGACCCGGGACGCCGACGGCGTGGAGCTCGGCGAGCTGCCCGTCACCGAGGCGCCCGACCCGCGCCCCGCCCCCCGCTTCGACGGCAAGGTGCTCCACCGCCCCGAGCGCAGCGGCGGGAGGCCCCTGCTGTGGCTGGTCTGGGCCCTGCTCGCGATCGCCCTGACCGTGCTGGTGGTGCTGCTGCTGACCGGCGTGCTCGGCACCGACGCGGCAGCCGCCCTGGACGCCGCCCCCTGACCCTGATCCCTGACCACCTCGCCCCGAAGGACATGTCCGCGTGAGCGCTCCCGAAGAATCCCTCGACCTGGCCCGGGTGGCCGGCCAGGCCGCCGCCGACAAGCTCGCCGAGGAGATCATCGCCCTCGACGTCTCCGCGCTGGTGGTGATCACCGATGTGTTCCTCGTGTGCAGCGCGGACTCCGAGCGGCAGGTCTCCGCGATCGTGAACGGCGTCGAGGAGGAGCTGCTGCGGCAGCGCCGCCGCAAGCCGCTGCGCCGCGAGGGCGAGCGGGACGCCCGCTGGGTGCTGCTCGACTACGGCGACATCGTCGTGCACGTCCAGCACGCCGAGGACCGCGCCTTCTACGCGCTCGAGCGGCTGTGGCGCGACGCCCCGGTGATCGACCTGCGGATCGACGCGGACCGCCCGGCGTGAGGGCCCGCAGCCGACTCGTCCTCGTGCGCCACGGCCAGACCGACTACAACCGCGAGGGCCGCCTGCAGGGGCAGATCGACATCCCGCTGAACGACACCGGCGTGCGCCAGGCCGCGGTGCTGGCCGCCGCCGTCGCGGAGGACCCGCCGGACGTGCTGGTCGCCTCGCCGCTGCAGCGGGCCGCCGAGACGGCGCGCATCATCGGCCGCTCCTGCGGGCTCGAGGTCAGCACCGACGAGGCCTTCGTCGAGCGCGGCTTCGGTCAGTGGGAGGGCCTGCGCGGCCCGGAGATCAAGCACCGCTGGCCCCAGCAGCACGCCGACTGGCGCGCCCATCGCCCGGTGCTCGGGCTCGGCGTCGAGGACCGTCCCGAGGTGGGGGAGCGGGTCGCCGCGGCCTCCCGGCGCCTGCTGGCCACCCATGCCGGCGCCACCGTGATGGTCGTCGCCCACGGCGCCGCGATCACCCTCGGGGTGACCGCCCTGCTGGGGCTGGACACCAACGGCTTCCGCGGCATCGCGGGGCTCGAGAACTGCCGGTTCTCGGTGCTGGAGCCGCTGGCCGGGGAGCCTGCGGACGGGCTGATGAGGTTGGTGTCACACAACCAGGGCCCCGATTTCGTCTGATGCCCACGCCGGTGTAATATCGACGAGTCGCCGCAGGGCGGCACCCGATACGGGGCTATGGCGCAGTTGGTAGCGCGCTTCCATGGCATGGAAGAGGTCAGGGGTTCGAATCCCCTTAGCTCCACTCGAGAAACCGTGAGACAGTGACTCGTCAGAAGGGCCCCGCCGCGAGGCGGGGCCCTTCTGCTGTCCGGGCCGAGACCTGATCGAGACCGTCCCGCGTGCACCGACTCCGCGACGTCGTGTACTGCGACCGACATCCCCAATGAGAGCGCTCTCAGAGTCGCTGGCGACCGTGAGAGCGCTCTCACCCACAGTTCCCTGACCGAACGAAGGAGTTCATCATCATGAAGATCTCGCGCAGAACCGCGCTGGCCGCCTCGGCCGCCACCGCCACCGCCGTTGCCATCGCCGGCTGCGGAAGCAGCTCCGGAGGCGGTGAGGGGGGCGCAGGCGGCGACGTCGAGCTCACCGTCGCCACCTTCAACGAGTTCGGCTACGAGGATCTCTTCGCCAAGTACGAGCAGGAGAACCCCGGGGTGAAGATCACCCACAAGAAGGCGGCCACCGCCGACGACGCCCGCGCCAACCTGATGACCGGTCTCGCGGCCGGCTCGGGCCTCGCGGACGTCGAGGGCGTGGAGGTCGGCTGGTGGGCCGAGCTGCTCCAGTACGCCGACGTCTTCGAGGACCTCGCCGACCCGGCCGTCGAGGGCCGCTGGCTGGACTGGAAGACCCAGGCCGCCACGGTCGACGGCAAGCTCATCGGCTACGGCACCGACATCGGCCCCGAGGCCCTCGCCTACCGGGCCGACCTCTTCGCCAAGGCCGGCCTGCCCACCGACCGCACCGAGGTCGCCGAGCTGCTGACCGGCGACTGGGACGCCTACTTCGAGGCCGGACGGCAGTTCGTCGCGGCCACCGGCATCCCGTGGTTCGACGGCGCCGGCGGCACCTACAACGGCATGGTCCAGCAGCTCACCCATCCCTACGAGACCGCCGACGGCGCCCCCGTCCCGCTCGCGGAGAACGCGGACGTCAAGGCGATCTACGACCACCTGGCCGAGTACAAGGACATCTCCGCGGGACTGACCCAGTGGTCCGAGGACTGGACCGCGGCCTTCCAGAACGACGGCTTCGCCACCATGCTGTGCCCGCCGTGGATGATGGGCCCGCTCGCGGGCAACGCCGACGGCGTCGAGGGCTGGGACATCGCCGATGTCTTCCCCGGCGGCGGCGGCAACTGGGGCGGCTCCTACCTCGCCGTGCCCGCCCAGGGCGAGAACGTCGAGGAGGCGAAGAAGCTCGCCGCGTGGCTGACCGCGCCCGAGCAGCAGATCGCCGCCTTCCAGGCCGTCGGCGCCTTCCCCAGCCAGGTCGAGGCGCTCGAGGCGGAGGAGGTCACCGGACAGGTCAACCCCTTCTTCAACGACGCGCCGGTCGGCGAGATCTACTCCGAGCGCGCCACCGCGATCGACGTGCAGCCCTTCCAGGGGCCGAACTTCTTCGTCATCAACACCGTGGTCGCCGATGCGATCGCCCGCTGGGACGTGGACGGCACCGATCCGGCCGCCTCCTGGGAGCAGGCCCTGACCGCGTACGACGAGCTCGGCCTGGCCTGAGCCGTCCGGCAGCGGGTGCGGGCGGGCAGGCACCGCCCGCACCCGCGGCCGTCCTGAGAGGACTGATGTGACCACCACGATCCCCACCGCCCCGGCGCCCGCGCGCCGCGCCCCGGAGAGCCCCGCGCCCTCCCGGCGCCGCTCCGTGCTCGCCCGGCTCGACGCCCGGCTGACCCCCTACCTCTTCATCAGCCCCTTCTTCCTGCTGTTCGCGCTGGTGGGCCTGTTCCCGATCCTGTACACGGCATGGGTCTCCCTGCACGACTGGGACCTCATCCGCGGCCAGGGCGACTTCGTGGGACTGGCGAACTTCCAGTTCGTGCTGGGCACGGACAGCTTCTACAAGGCGCTGCGCAACACCTTCTCGATCTTCCTGCTGTCGTCGGTGCCGCAGGTGATCGCCGCGATCCTCATCGCCTACGTGCTGGACGCGAACCTGCGCGCCAAGACGTTCTGGCGGATGGGGGTGCTGGTGCCGTACATCGTCGCGCCGGTGGCCGTCTCGCTGATCTTCGCGAAGATCTTCGCCGATCAGTCGGGACTGGTGAACAACCTGCTGATGGGCGTGGGTCTGCCCGCGGTCGGCTGGCACTCCGACGCCCTGGCCTCGCACGTGGCGATCGCCACGATGGTCAACTTCCGGTGGATCGGGTACAACGCCCTGATCTTCCTGGCCGCGATGCAGGCGGTCCCGCGGGAGATCTACGAGGCCGCGATCATCGACGGCTCCGGGCGGCTGCGCCGCTTCTGGAGCGTGACCGTGCCGATGCTGCGCCCCACCATCATCTTCGTGGTGATCACCTCCACCATCGGCGGCCTGCAGATCTTCGACGAGCCGCGGATGTTCGACACCGCCGGCCAGGGCGGGGCCTCGCGCCAGTGGATGACCCTGACCATGTACCTCTACGAGCTCGGCTGGGGCCCGCAGGTCTCCTTCGGCCGCGCCTCGGCGGTGGCCTGGCTGCTGTTCCTGATCATCGTCGCCATCGGCGTGCTCAACTTCCTCATCACCAAGCGGATCGCCCACGCCGGCGGCCCGTCCAAGCACAAGCGGTAAGGAGCCGACATGCAGTCGATCGCTGCCATCGAGCAGTTCGCCGGCAAGGGCGCCGCCCGTGCGGCCCGTCGCCGTCTCAAGGGCGGGGGCGGCGTGGACGCCCGTCCCCGCTGGTGGAACTACGCGCTGCTCTCCCTGGTGCTGGGCATCTCGATCTTCCCGCTGTACTACGCGATCCTGCTGGCCTCCTCGGACGCCGGCTCGATCGCCCGCAACCCGATCCCCTCGCTGATCCCGCAGGGCAACCTGTTCAGCAACATCGCCCAGGTGGTCGGCTCGGACATCGACTTCTGGTCGGCGATGCTCAACTCGGTGCTGGTGGCCGTGGTGACCTCGCTGTCGGTGGTCTTCTTCGCCACGCTCGCGGGCTTCGCCTTCTCCAAGCTGCGCTTCCGCGGCCGCAAGTGGCTGCTGCTGTTCGTGATCGCCACCATGGCGGTCCCGGTGCAGCTGGGCGTGATCCCGCTGTTCATCATCATGGCCAAGATGGGCTGGGTGGGCGACCTCAAGGCCGTCATCATCCCCGGCCTGGTCACCGCCTTCGGGGTGTTCTGGATGACGCAGTACCTCGACGACGCGCTGCCGTACGAGCTGATCGAGGCGGCGCGCGTGGACGGCTGCAACCTGGTGCGGACCTACTGGCACGTCGCGCTGCCCGCCGCCCGCGGCGCCGGGGCGATGCTGTTCCTGTTCACCTTCGTCGGCTCGTGGACCAACTTCTTCTGGCCCTTCATCATCCTGCGCGGGGAGAGCCTGACCCTGCCGGTGGCCCTGCAGCAGCTGCAGGCCTCCTACTTCAAGGACTACTCTCTGATCATGTCCGGCGTGGTGGTCTCCGTGATCCCGCTGCTGCTGCTGTTCCTGCTGGCCGGTCGCCAGCTGGTCAGCGGCATCATGCAGGGCGCGGTCAAGGGCTGATCACGGTGCTCTCCGCCGCCCGCAGCCCCACCCTGGAGGACGTGGCCCAGATGGCCGGCGTCTCCCGGGCCACGGCCTCGCGGGTGGTGCGCGGGGACGTGAAGGTCGCCCCGGAGAAGGTGGCCACCGTCCAGGCGGCGGTGCGCGAGCTCGGCTACGTGCCCAACAACGCGGCCCGCAACCTGGTCAGCCGGCGCAGCGGGGCGATCGCCCTGATCGTGCCCGAGCACGAGTCGCGGGTGTTCACCGACCCCTTCTTCGTCACCGCGATCTCCGGGGTCTCCGCCGGTCTGGCCCCGAGCGACGAGCAGCTGCTGCTGGTGCTCAGCAGCCCCGCGGACCATGCCCGCACCCGGCGCTTCGTGCGCGGGGCGCATGCCGACGGGCTGCTGGTGGTCTCCCACCACGAGGGCGACCTGTCGGTGGAGGTGCTGCGCGAGGCGAGCGTGCCGGTGGTGTTCATCGGCCGCCCGCCGCAGGGGCACCGCGCCCCCTTCGTGGATCTGGACAACGTCGAGGGCGGCCGGCTCGCCGCCCGGCACCTCGTCGAGCGGGGCGTGCGGCGGATCGCGATGATCTGCGGCCCCCAGGACATGCCCGCGGCCCGTGACCGGCGCGAGGGCTTCGAGCAGGAGCTCGCGCGCGCGGGTCTGGAGCCGGTCTGGCAGTCCTGCGGGGACTTCACCCTGGTCTCGGGGGAGCGGGAGACCGCCGCCCTGCTGGCCTCCGGGACCTCCTTCGACGCCCTGTTCACCAGCAGCGACCTGATGGCGCTGGGGGCCCTGAAGAAGCTCGAGGCCCAGGGCGTGCGGGTGCCGGAGGACGTCGCCGTGATGGGCTTCGACGACATCTCCGCGGCGGCCGACGAGGCCATCGCCCTGACCACCGTGCTGAACCCCGGTCGCCGGCTCGCCGAGCTGGCGGCGACCATGCTGCTGGACCTCATCGCCGATCGGCGCACCCAGGAGCAGGTGGTGCTGGCCCCGGAGCTGGTGGTGCGCTCGACCACCTGAGGTCGGCGCGCGCTGCCGACGACTTCCCCTGCTCGACGATGAGTCCGTGCAGCTCGGCCAGCTCGGGGACGCTGAACCCGGCGCGCGCCACCGCAGGGGCGATCAGCCGCGCGAAGGCCCGGTAGGACGCCGGCACCACCACCCCTCGCTCCTGCAGCAGCCGCCGCGCGTACTCGTCGCAGAGGAAGGCGGGCCGGGCGAAGCAGTACAGGCAGATCGCGTCGGCCGTCTCCTCGCCGACGCCCTCCACGGCGAGCAGCTCGCGGCGCAGCTGCGCGTCATCGAGGCCCGGCGCGGCCGCGGCCCGCGCCTCCCACCAGCGCGCCAGGGCGATCACCCGGCGCGGCCTGACGCTCGCGAAGCCCGAGCCGCGCACCAGCTCCCGCACCGCGGCCTGGTCGGCGCCGGCCAGGGCGCGCGGTGCCAGCAGCCCGGCCCCGCGCAGGGCGGCGATCGAGACCTCGGCCTGCTCCCAGCGCGAGCGCTGCACCAGCATCGCCCCGACGGCGATCTCGAAGGGCTCCTCGCCGGGCCACCACCAGCCCTGCGGCCCGTGCCGCTGCAGCAGCTCGCGGTAAAGCAGGCGCAGGTCGATCATGACCGGTACGTCGTCACTGACTCCGCCGCCACCGCCACGGTGACCGTCGCGCCCGGCGCGAGGCGGCGGGCGGCGACCTCCTGCGGGGGCAGGTCGGCGGCGAGGTCGTCGGCGAGGACGCGGATCAGGTCGCCGCGGGGGGCGAGGGAGCGGACGATGCGGGTGAGCCCTCCGGTTCCGACCAGTCGGGCCGCCGCCGGTCGGAAGACCGCATGCACCGCCGTCCCGGCCGGCAGGTCGCTGTGGGCGGGCAGCACCTCGCCGGTGGCCAGGCGCAGCTGGCGGCCGTCCCAGGTCCCGTGCAGCAGGTTCAGACCCGCGAACCGGGCGGCGAAGGCGCTGCGCGGGCGGCCGAGGACCTCCGCCGTCGGTCCCGTCTCGAGGATCCGGCCCCGCTCGAGCACCACGATCCGGTCCGCGAGCGTCAGCGCGTCGAGCAGGTCATGGGTGACGATGAGGGCGGTGCGGTGCGCGAGGGAGCGGCGCAGCTGCTCGCGCAGGACGGGGGCGACGTCGACGTCCAACGCCGCCATCGGCTCGTCCAGCAGGAGCAGGCGGGGACTCGCCGCGAGCGCCCGGGCGATCGCCGCCCGCTGCGCCTGGCCGCCGGAGAGCTGCGAGGGCCGGCGACCGGAGAGCTCGAGCAGGTCGAGCTCGCCGAGCCACCGCCGTGCCTCGCTGCGGGCCTGCGCGCGCGCCGTCCCCTGCGCCCGCAGGGCGAAGCGGACGTTCCCGAGCACGCTGAGGTGGGGGAACAGGACCGGGTCCTGGGACAGCGTCGCGATGCGGCGCCGGTGCGGGGGCACCCAGGCGCCGTCCCCGGTCAGCTCCTGACCGTCCAGCACGATGCGGCCGCTCGCGGGCCGCAGGGCGCCGGCCAGCAGCGACAGCACCGTGGACTTGCCCGCGCCGTTGGGGCCGATCAGGGCGAGGGTCTCGCCGTCGGCCACCTCGAGGGCGACCGCGACGTCCCGCTGCGGAACGGTGGCCTGCAGGGTGAGGCTCATGCGGCGCTCCGGCGCCGGGTCAGGGCGATGATCGCGACCGCCACGATCATCAGCAGGAAGGACAGGGCCACCGCGGCGTCCGGATCGCCCTCGCGCTGCAGGTAGATCTCCAGCGGGAGGGTGCGGGTGGTGCCCTGCAGGCTGCCGGCGAAGGTGATCGTGGCCCCGAACTCGCCGAGCGCGCGGGCGAAGGACAGCACCGTGCCGGACAGCAGCGCCGGCATCACCAGCGGCAGCGTCACCTGCAGCAGCACCCGGGAGGGACTCGCGCCGAGGGAGGCGGCCGCGGCCTCGTACCGGGTGCCGGCGGTGCGCAGGGCGCCTTCGAGGCTGAGCACCAGGAAGGGCAGGGCCACGAAGGTCTGGGCGAGCACCACGGCGGTGGTGGAGAAGGCGATCTGGACGCCCAGCACCTCGAGGTGGCGGCCCAGCAGACCCTGCCGCCCGAAGGTCTGCAGGAGCGCGATGCCGCTCACCACCGGCGGCAGCACCAGCGGGATCAGCACCACCGCGCGCAGCAGGCCGAGCCCCGGGAACCGGGTGCGCGCCAGTAGCAGCGCGAGCGGCACCCCGAGCACCACGCAGGCCAGGGCGCTGGTGGTGGAGGTCTGCAGGCTCAGTCGCAGCGCCGCGAGCGAGGACTCGCTGGTGAGCAGCTCCCCGAGGTCGCTCCAGCGGACCCGCGCGGCCATCGCCGTCAGCGGCAGGACCACGAGCAGCCCGCCGAGCAGGGCCGGGACCAGCACCCAGCGGGGCAGCGGGCTCACGGCGCCCCGAAGCCGTGCGCGGCCAGGACGTCCCGGCCCTGCGGCCCGGTGACCAGCTCGACGAAGGCCTCGGCGAGCTCGGGCCGGGTCGAGCCGTGGACGGTGGCGATGGGGTAGGTGCTGGGGGCGGCGGCGGGCAGGTCGAGGCCCTCGACGGCGTCGCCGGCCCGGATCACGTCGCTGCGGTAGACCAGGCCCGCATTCGCCTCGCCGGTGGTGACCTTGTTCAGCACATCGGTGACCGACTGCTCCTCGCTGACCGGGGACAGCGTGATCCCGGCGGCCTGCTGGACCTTCGTCGCGGCGGCCCCGCAGGGCACCTCGGGCGCGCAGAGGACCAGCGCGAGGTCGTCCTGGGCGAGGGAGGCGAGATCCACGACGCCGGCCGGGTTGCCGGCGGGCACCGCGATCATCAGGGTGTTGCTCGCGAAGGGGACGGGTTCGCCGCCGTGCAGGCCGGCGTCGACGAGGGCGTCCATGGTCGCGGTGTCCGCGGTGGCGACCACGTCGGCCGGAGCGCCCTGGCGGATCTGCTCGACCAGCGTGGAGGAGCCGGCGAAGCCGAACTCCACCTCGATCCCCGGGTGCGCGTCCTCGAACTGCGCTCCGAGCTGCGTGAAGGGCTCCTGCAGGGAGGCGGCCGCCTGGACCGTGAGGGTGGGGGAGTCGCCGGGGTCCGCGCAGCCCCCCGCCACCAGGGCGATGCCGGCCGCGGCGGCCGCCAGCCGGGCGCGATGGCTCACCTCTCCGCCTCGATGACCACCTGGGTGGCCTTGACGACGGCGGCGGCCACCTTCCCCGGCTCCAGGCCGAGCTCCCGGGCGGCCTCGCTGCTCATCAGGGAGACCACCCGGAAGGGCCCGCACTGCAGCTCGACCTGCGCCATCACGGTGTCCATGACGACATGGGTGACCAGGCCGACGAAGCGGTTGCGCGCTGAGCTGCCGGTCGCCCCGGGCAGCTGCGGCGCCACCGCGAGCTCGCGCGCCTTCCGCGCCACCTCGGTGCCCTCGAGCACGGTGCGCCCGGCGGCGTCGGCGCCCGCCGTCAGCGCGCCGCGCTCGATCCAGCGGCGGACCGTGTCCTCGCTGACCCCAAGGAAGCCCGCCGCCTCCCGAACCCGCATCTGCGTCATGACGTCGATGATATCCCCGCACTTGCGGCTCAGGCGGTGAGGAGGACCCCGCCGAGCGCGATCAGGGCGACCAGCAGCGTGGACAGCGCGGCCAGCAGGACGGGTCGCGGGCCCACGCCCAGCAGCCTCCGCACCGTCACGCCCGTGCCGAGGGCGAACATGGCCGCGGCCAGCAGCAGGGTCTGGGCCAGGGAGCCGATCCCGATCGCCGCCTCCGGCAGCGGCAGGAAGGAACGCAGCAGCACCATCGCCAGGAAGCCCAGCACGAACAGCGGCACCAGCGGCGGTCGGGCGCCGTCGGCCGTGCCCTGTCGGCGCTGCTGGAGGCTCAGCACCGCCATCACCGGGGCGAGCATCAGCACCCGGGCGAGCTTCACGATCACCGCCGCGGTCAGCGCGCCGCCGCCGATCGCGCCGCCCGCGGCGACCACCTGGGCGATCTCGTGGATCGCGCCGCCCGCCCAGCGGCCCGCGACCTCCGGGGCCAGGCCCAGCAGGGCGGCGGCCGCCGGGACCGCCGCGATCATCAGCGTCCCGCAGAGCACCACCAGTGCGACCGCGGTGACGGTGCGCTCCTCGTGCTCGTCGTCCGGGTCCGTGACGCCGGCCGCTGCGGCCACCGCCGCCGCTCCGCAGATCGAGAAGCCGCAGGCCACGAGCACGGCCAGGCCTCGGTCGACGCCGAGGACGCGGCCCAGGGCGACCGTGCCGAGCAGGCCCCCGACGACGATCGCGACCACCACCGCGAGCATCGGCGCGCCGAGCGCGAGCAGGTCGGCGAGCACCACCTGGAGGCCCAGCAGCACGATCCCCGCCCGCAGCAGCTTCTTGGCCGCGAAGGCCGTGCCCGGGGTCAGCGCCGCGGGCAGCGCGGTGACGTTGGCGACCACGATCCCCAGCAGGACCGCGATGATCAGCGCGCTGACGCCCGGCAGCGCGCTGGAGAGCAGCATCGAACCCGCCGCGACCGCCAGCGCCAGCACGACGCCCGGCCCGCGGGAGGCGCGGCGGACGGGGGAGCGGAGGCAGGTGAGGACATGGGCTTCACCGTCCCACCGGCGGCGGCCGCCCGGTAGACGGCAGTAGTGGAGCAGGGCATACACTTTCGATATGTCCGAGTCCTTGCCGCATCTGCAGGCCCTGGCGCTGTTCGTGGCCGTGGTCGACGAGGGCGGCCTCGGCGCCGGGGCGCGCCGACTGGGCATGCACCAGCCCAATGCCAGCCGGCTGATCGCGCAGCTCGAGGCGCAGGCCGGGGCCGCCCTGCTGGAGCGCAGCCCGCGCGGCTCGCGGCCCACCTCGGCCGGACTCCTGTTCGCCGCCCACGCCCGCACCCTGCTCGAGGCGGCCGACGACTTCACGGACTGGCTGCGGTACAGCCGCGACGACCAGGCGCAGGAGCTGTCCGTCGGCGTGAGCATGACGATCGCCGAGCACCTGATGCCGGCCTGGCTCACCGAGCTGCGCCGCACCAGCCCGGCGGTGCGCGTGGACCTCGAGGTGCTGAACTCCACCCAGGTCCTCGCCGGGATCCGCGACGGGCACCTGCAGCTGGGCTTCATCGAGACCCCGCGGGTGCCCGGCTGGGTCGACGCGCGGGTGCTGCGCGAGGACGAACTGGTGGTGGTGGTCGCTCCGCACCACCCCTGGGCCGGACGGGAGGAGCCGCTGACCCCGGCAGAGCTCGCCGCGACGCCGCTGGTGGTGCGCGAGGGCGGCTCCGGGACCAGGGAGGCCTTCGAGGAGCTGGTGCCCACCGCCGCCGGCACCTCACCGGTGCAGGAGCTCGGCAGCAATGCCGCGGTGCGGGTGGCGGTGGCCAGCGGCGCAGGGCCGGCGGTGCTCAGCATGCTCGCGGTGAGCTCGCCGCTGCGGGACGGGCAGCTGCGGCGCGTGCCGGTGGCCGGGGAGCGGCTGCGCCGTCCGCTGACGGCGGTGTGGAAGGGGACCCGGCGCCTCGGCGGCGCGGCCGCAGACCTGCTCGCCGTCGCCTCGGATCCGCCGCGACCGGAGCGCTGACGCGGCGGCGTGTACGTTCGACGGCGACGCCGATCCCCGGGAGCCGACCAGATGCCGATCCTCACCAACACCCTCGAACAGCCCGACGAGCCGCGTCGCGGCGCCGTCTGGTCGATCGCCGAGCCGGACCGGGAGCTCGACGCGAACCTGATTCGGCTGCCGCCGCACGCGGAGATCCCGTCCCATGTGGGCGCCGAGGTCGACACGCTGCTGCATGTGGTGCGCGGCAGCGGCGTGCTGGTCACCGAGGACGATGAGCAGCCGCTGCGGCCTGGGGACGTCGCCCTGCTGCCGCGCCGCACCGTGCGCGGCATCCGCGCCGACGGGGACGGGCTGGAGTACCTGACCGTCCACCGCCGCCGGCGGTCGCTTCAGATTCAGAGCGGACCCAGCACCGTCTCCGGGTCCGCGTCGAGCGCGAGCGAGTCGAGCACCGCGAGCAGCCGGCGCTCCTCGTAGCGGAAGTGGCTCTCCATGATCGCGGCGATGCCCTCGAGGTGGCGGTCCAGCCCCTCCGGATCCGTGCCGCGGCGGGCATCGGCCAGCAGCGCGCCCACCAGGTGCGCGATCATCGAATGGTCCTGCTGCAGCCGGCGCAGGGTCTCGCCGAGCTCCGGATGCGCGGCCGCGAGGGCGGGGAGGAGATGGACGTCCTCGCCGCGGTGATGCGCGGTCAGGGCCGTGCAGAAGCCGTGGCAGAACAGCAGCAGATCGCCGGGGTCGGCGGTGCTGCGGGTGAGCGCGAGCGCCTCCCGCAGCCGGTCGTGCACGCGGCGCAGCTCCCGGCTCCAGGCGATCAGCCTGGCCCGGTCGTCCTCGCCGTGCGACGGATGCGACGTCGTCATCGCCCTCATCGTACCGACGCCAGGCCCGGTCAGAAGGGCGGGGGATCCTCCGGGTTCCAGGGGCCCGGTGGGAGCTCGGGCCGCAGCGGGGGCGGGAGGGGGGGTCGGTTCCGAGCTCCGGTGGTGGTGGCTTCGCCCTCCGCCGACGGGAGCCGTGCGCCTGCCAGGCCCGTTCGAGCTGCTCGACCGCGATGCGGGCGCCGAGGTCGATGTCGTCGGCGACGACGACGTGGTCGCCCTCGGCGCCGATCCGCCACCGGGTGCGGCCGGGGCCCCGGGCGGGAATGGGGAGCCTGGTGGGATCCAGCAGGCCCTGGGTCTTCGCCTGGTGGTGCTGCCAGCAGAGCAGGTGGAGGTTCTCGATCTCGGTCCGACCGCCCTCGGCCGGGTGCTCGTGGTCGTACTCCTCGAGGTGGTCGCATTCGGAGGCCCAGGAGATGCAGCGTGCGCATCCGGGCACGGCGCAGCGCGGACTGCGCAGGCGCAGGTGCTCGAGCATCGCCCGGCTCGGCGTGTAGCGCTGCGCCGGCAGGGGGAGGAAGGCCCCGGTGCAGTCATCGGTGAGCACGCGGTACCAGGTGTCCTCGCGCCCGGCGAGCTCTCGGGCCATCTCCGGCGGGATGGGTATGGTCCCCTCGAGCATGCCCGGTGCGTCGGAGACGCCCAGCAGGCTCAGCACCGGGACGCTCACGCTCAGGCGGAAGCGCTCCTGGGGGATCGCTACGCCGTCGGTGTCGAACGCCGCGTCGAGCTGCAGCGCGTAGCGCAGGCGGTCCAGCGGGAGCGGCCGGCCGGTCCCGGCGACGATGCCCTCGCTGTCGTGGGGGATCTCCGTCCCCTCGCGCAGGGCCTTGCGCTGGGCGGCCTGGACCGCGCGGGCCGCTTCGTCGAGGCGCTTCCAGTAGGCGAGGACCTCGGGGATCGGGCCCTGCATGGTGGTGGAGCCGATCCCGTCGGTGGAGGCGGGGCACAGCGAGATCCGGCGCAGGGGCGCGGCCGGCGGCTCGTCGGGCAGCTGCTCCCGCCGCTCCAGGAGCTGGACCAGGGCGCGGAGCAGGGTCACGAAGCGGTCGACCGGGATGCCCGTGGACCAGTGGGCGATCGCGACGTCCAGCTGCCGACGCGACGGCTCACCGAGCCGCTGGGACTCGCGCAGCATCTTCTGGAACCGCCACGAGGGGAGCTCGCCGGACTCCAGCAGGTCCAGGCAGCGGGGCAGGTCGTGCACGGCGCGGTGGGCGCAGCGCAGCTCCCAGTCGGCGACACCGTGCGTGACCCGCAGCGCCAGCGCGGCGCGGAGGGTGTCGAGGTCGTCCGCGAGCGCGTCCTGCGGGTCGCCCGCCGTCTCCAGCGCGATCAGCTCGGCCAGTGCGCGATAGCGCTCGGCGAGGGCCCGGGCGCTGTTCGTCTCCGCATCCCAGACTCGCTGAGCGGCCGCGCTGAGCTCCGGCGCGTCAGCGCACTGCCCGCGGGTGGGCACGGCGTCGCGGGTCAGCGGGGAGCGGGCCTTCACGACCCGCAGGCGCTGGGGGAGGGAGGCGAGGAAGGCGAGATCGGCGGCGGAGAGGTCCGCGTCGTCGCGCTCGCCGCCGTCCGGCGTGGAGCCGGAGGCCACAGCGCTCATGTCGTCCACCTCCTGAGCCTCCGCAAGGGGCCGCTCGTCGCCGGCATGCATATCGAACAGAGGTTCGATATGCCTCGAGCCTAGCGTGCGGACGTGCTCGGAGAAAGGTGTGTGGATGACGTGCCGAAAGTTCCCTGCGGATATCCACACGGTGTGGAAAAGCGGAGGGCGTGGAGGAACCGTCATTTCTCGTGGGACGCCGGAGGATTCCTGCTCATACCGGCCGAGGCCCCGTGCGGAACGCGGCGCAGCGGGGTCCGAGAGCCTCGTGCGGCCCCCAGGTGGCCGCCCTCGGGGGTGACACTTCCCCGCCTGCCGCGCCCCGGGGGTGGACCAGGCCCCACCAGCAGGCAGACTGGGCCCATGGCAGATTCACAGGACCCCCGCGTCGCCGTCTACCTCGACTTCGACAACATCGTCATGTCCTGGTACGACCGAGTGCACGGACGGCAGGCGTACAGCCGCGACCGCCAGCGCATCGCCGAGGACCCCACCGAGCCCGAGATCGCGGAGCGGCTCGCGAAGGCCACGGTCGACGTCGGCGCGATCATCGACTTCGCGGCCTCCTTCGGCGCGCTCATGCTCACCCGCGCCTACGCCGACTGGTCCTCCCCGGTCAACGCCATATACCGCACCCAGCTGGTCGCCCGTGCCGTCGACCTGGTCCAGCTGTTCCCGGCCGCGGCGTACGCGAAGAACGGCGCGGACATCCGCCTGGCCGTCGACACCGTCGAGGACCTCTACCTGATGCCCGACCTCACCCACGTGGTGATCGTCGCCGGCGACTCCGACTACGTGCCGCTGGCGCAGCGCTGCCGACGGCTCGGCCGCTACGTCATCGCCCTCGGCGTGGCCGGCTCCACCGCCAAGTCCCTGGCCGCGGCCTGCGACGAGTTCGAGTCCTACGAGAACCTGCCGGGCGTGGAGCTGCTCGAGCGGCCCCAGCGGTCCCGCTCGCGGCGCGGCTCCGGCTCCCCGGCCGCCACCGGCGACACCGACAAGGGCGCCGGTCGCACCAGGAGCCGACGCTCCGACGCCAGCGCCGACGCGCAGGCAGCGGCCCAGGCCGCCCAGGAGGCCGCCGACGCCGCCGCCGAGGCGGCCGAGGAGGAGGAGAGCGACGACGCGGACGAGGATCCGCGGGAGGCCGCGACCCGTCTGCTGCAGCGCGCCCTCCAGCTGGGCGGCCGCGGCGACAGCGAATGGCTGCACTCCTCCGCGGTGAAGTCCCATATGCGTCGCATGGACTCCTCCTTCAGCGAGAAGGCCCTCGGATTCCGCTCCTTCAGCGACTTCCTCAAGGCCAATGCCGAGATCGCCGTGCTCGAGGAGACCGGGCACGAGCGCCTGGTGCGCGCCCGGGACTGAGCCATGAGCACGCCCCCGACGAGCACGCCCCCGCTGCTGTCCGACGCCCTCGTCGGCCGCACCCTGGTGATCGCCGTGGACCGCCGGGCCGAGGAGCTCGCCGCGGCCCTCGAGCGCCACGGCGGCACCGTCCTGCACGCCCCGGCGATGTCCACGATCCCGAACATCGACGACGAGACCCTGCTCGAGCGCACCCGCGACCTCATCGCCCACCCGCCCGCACTCGGCGTCGTGCTCACCGGCGTCGGCTTCCGCGGCTGGATCGAGGCGGCCGACGCCGCCGGCCTCGGCGCGGACCTGCGCACGGCGCTCGCCGGGACCACCCTGCTCGCCCGCGGCCCCAAGGCCCAGGGCGCCGTCCGCGGGGCCGGGCTCGAGGCGGCCTGGGTCGCCGCCTCCGAGACCGCGGCCGAGATCGAGGAGCACCTGCGCACCCTCGACCTCGTCGGCCGCCGCGTCGCCGTCCAGCACCACGGCTCCGGGGCCGACGGGCTGGACGAGATGCTCGCGGCCCGCGGCGCCGACGTGGTGAGCCTGACCGTCTACCGCTGGGGGCCGACGAAGGACCCGGCGGCGCTGCGCCGCTCGGTCGAGCTCACCGGAGCGGGCGCGGTGGACGCGGTGGTGTTCACGTCGGCGCCGGGGGCGGCCGGCTGGCTCGACGAGGCCGAACGGGCCGGGACGCTCGCCGAGATCCGGCGCCGCGCCGAGCATGGCGAGGTGGTGATGGCCTCGGTCGGACCGGTGACCGCCGTGCCCCTCGAGGAGCGGGGGCTGCCGGTGCTGCTGGCCGAGCGCATGCGCATGGGATCGCTGGTGCGCACCGTCGTCCAGCACTTCGGGGCGCTCGCCGGTCCGTGACAGCGCGCCCGCTGGTGGGGGATACTCGAGGGCCCCGTCGAAGGAGACGCCGCCGTGACCACCTTCCTGTGGATCCTGTCCTTCCTGCTCGCCGCCGTCTTCGTGGGCACCGGCGCAGCGAAGCTGCTGACCCCGCGTGAGCAGCAGATCGAGCGCACGCCGTATGCCGAGGACTTCCCGCACACCGTCATCATGGGCATCGGGGTGCTCGAGATCCTCGGCGCGATCGGGCTGATCGTCCCCGCCCTGACCGGCGTCGCCCCGATCCTGTCGGCCTTCGCCGCCGCCGGGCTCGCCATCACCATGGTCTTCGCCGCGCTCGTGCACGTCCGCCGCGGCGACGGCGCCCTGGCGACCCTCCCGTCCATCGTGCTGGCGATCCTGGCGGTGACAGTCGCCTGGTCCCGCTTCGGTCCCTATCCGCTCTGAGCCGCGGAGCGCGAGCGGGCCACGCTGCTCGCATCGCGGACATCGGTGCGGATCCGGTACAGGCTCGTGGTCGCGACGACGTAGAGCGTGCGCCCGTCGTCGCCGCCGAAGCACAGGTTGCCGACCTTCTCCGGCACCGGCAGCTCCAGCAGGCGCTTGCCCGTCGGGCGTGAACACCTGGATCCCGGAGCGGCTCGAGCTCCAGATGTTGCCGTGCTCGTCCACGCGGATCCCGTCGGGCAGGCCGGGGGAGACCTCCACCAGGATCCGGCCGTTCTTCGCATGGCGGCCCTCGACCACGTCGTAGACGTGGATCGCATGCCCGCGGGGTCGGGACGTCGAGGTGGTGTCCCGGTCGGCCGGGGAGAGGGAGGAGTCCGCGACGTAGAGCAGCGTCTCGTCGGGGGAGAAGGCGATCCCGTTGGGCGCCTCCACGTCGATCACCACCGGGCTCAGCGCGCCCGAGGCGGCATCGAGGCGGAAGACGTAGCGGTCGCCGTACTCCTCCTCGCCGGCGTGCCCCTCCTCCTCGCGCTTGATGCCGTAGGACGGGTCGGTGAACCAGATCGATCCGTCGGAGGCGACCACCACGTCGTTCGGCGAGTTCAGCCGGTGCGGGCCGAAGCGGTCCACGAGCGGGCGGGGGCTGTGGACGTCGCCGGGGCCGACGGCGGTGTCGCGCTGCACCGCGCGGCGCCCGTGCGAGCACTCCACGACGTGGCCGTCGAGGTCCAGGGTGCGGCCGTTGGTGAACTCGACCCCGCTCGCGAACACCGAGAGCTCGCCGGTGTCCTCGGAGAACTCGAGGATCCGGTCGTTCGGGATGTCGCTGAAACGCACGGCACGGCGCCGGGGCACCCAGACCGGGCCCTCGGCCCAGACGGCGCCGGAGGCGACCTTCTCGAGCCGGGCGCCGTCGGCCAGCAGGGGGGAACGGGCATCGTTCATCGGGAGCTCCTTCGCAGGTCGTCCCTGCAGGATCCACCAGGACGGCCCGAACCCGCATAACGGTTCGGCAACGAGCGCACCGGTTTCCCGCAGCGGCGCCGCTGCGGCGGGGGTCGCTGTTACGTTGCTGAGCACACGACGGTGTGCCTCGTCACATGAGGACACCCCTGCGCGACCTCCTGCGAGACCCCGCGGGAGCGCCCCACCCCCTGGAGGAACCCATGTTCGATGCCGCACTGATCGCCAAGCGACGGACCATGCTGCTGACCCTGGCCGGGGTGCCGGTCCTGCTCACCGCCTGTGCGCAGACCACGGAGGACGGCGGCGGCAGCGACGGCGGGGGCGGGGGCGGCCAGGAGGCCCTCACGGTCGGCACCACCGACAAGGTCACCGCGCTCGACCCGGCGGCCGCCTACGACAACGGCTCCTCGACCGTGTGGACCCAGGTCTTCGGCTACCTGCTGAACACGAGCATCGGCTCCGAGGACGGCGTGCCCGAGCCCGACCTCGCCGCCTCCGCCGAGTTCACCAGCGAGAACATCTACACCGTGACGCTCCAGGAAGGGCTCACCTTCGCCAACGGCAACGAGCTCACCGCCGAGGACGTCAAGCACACCTTCGACCGCCAGCTCGCGATCGCGGACCCGAACGGTCCCTCGAGCCTGCTGGGCAACCTCGCCTCGGTCGAGATCGTCGACGACCTCACCGTCGAGTTCCACCTCACCGAGCCCAACGACCAGACCTTCCCGTACGTGCTGTGCAGCCCGGCCGGCCCGATCGTCGACGCCGACGTGTTCCCGGCCGACGCGATCCTGCCGGACGACGAGATCGTCTCCGGCGAGGCCTTCAGCGGCCCGTACACGATCTCCAGCTGGAAGATCAACGAGCTGGTCACCTTCGAGGCCTTCGAGGGCTACCAGGGACTGTTCGGCGCCCCGGCCACGACCAGCGTGTCGATGTCCTACTACGCCGACCAGAACAACATGAAGCTCGACATCCAGCAGGGCAACATCGACTGCGTGTGGCGCTCGCTGTCCGCGACCGACATCGCCGACCTCGAGACCGAGGACGCGGTGACCGTGCACGAGGGCCCCGGCGGCGAGATCCGCTACATCGTGTTCAACTTCAACACCAACCCCCACGGCGCCTCCACCGAGGATCCCGACCCGGCCAAGGCCAGGGCCGTGCGCCAGGCCGTCGCCGACCTGATCGACCGCCAGGCGATCGCGACCCAGGTCTACAACGACACCTACACCCCGCTGTTCTCCTACATCCCCGAGGGCCTGCCCGGCTCCGGCACCCAGTTCCAGGACATGTACGGGGACGGCTCCGGGGGACCGGACGCGGCGCGCGCCCGCACCCGCCTCGAGGACGCCGGGGTCGAGATCCCGGTGGCGCTGTCGCTCCAGTACAACCCCGACCACTACGGCAACTCCTCGGGCGACGAGTACGCCATGGTCAAGAGCCAGCTCGAGGCCGACGGGCTGTTCGCCGTGGACCTCAAGTCCACCGAATGGGTGCAGTACTCCGACGACCGCGTGAACGACGTCTACCCCGCCTACCAGCTGGGCTGGTTCCCGGACTACTCGGACGCCGACAACTACCTCTCGCCCTTCTTCGTCACCGAGAACTTCCTGGCCAACCACTTCTCGGACCCGGAGGTCGACGCGCTCATCGCCGCCCAGCGCGGCACCCAGGACCCCGCCGAGCGCGAGGCGCTGTTCGTGCAGATCCAGGACCTCGTGGCCGAGGAGATCTCCACCCTGCCGCTGCTGCAGGGAGCGCAGATCGCGGTGTCCACCGCGGACGTCCAGGGCGTCACCCTGGACTCCTCCTTCAAGTTCCGCCTCGCGCCGCTGTCGAAGTGACCGCGACGCTCACGGACGACGGCCCGGCACCGCAGGCCCCCCGCCCGGCGCGAGCGCGCGCCCGGGCCTCGGGGGGCCTGGGCCGGTACGTCCTGGTCCGCTTCCTCCTCATCATCCCCACCGTCCTCATCCTGATGACCGTGGTGTTCTTCCTGATGAGGATCACCGGCGACCCGATCACGGCGGCCCTCGGCGGCCGCCTCACCCCGGCCGAGCTCGCCGCCCGGCGCGCCGAGGCCGGCTACGACCGGCCGCTGATCGTGCAGTACCTCGACTACCTCGGCGGGGTGCTGCGCGGCGACTTCGGCACCACCTACACCGACCGCACCCCGGTCATCGAGATCCTGTCCACCTACGGGGCGGCGACCTTCGAGCTGGTCGCCTACTCGGTGGTGGTGGCGCTGCTGCTCGGCGTGCCGCTGGGCATGATCGCGGCCCGCACCCGCGACCGCTGGCCCGACGCGGTGCTGCGCATCGTCGCGATCCTGGGCTACGCGACCCCGGTGTTCTTCGTCGGCCTGCTGCTGAAGCTGGTCTTCTCCGTGGGCCTGGGCTGGCTGCCGGTGGCCGGGCGGATCTCCACCCGCGGCGAGATCACCATGAGCACCATCCTGAACCCCACCCCGTTCTACCTCCTGGACGCGCTGCGACTGGGGGACGCGGGTCTGCTGATCGACGTGGCCTCCCATGCGATCCTCCCGGCCGTCGCGCTGGGCATCCTCACCGGCGGCATCTTCCTGCGCCTGGTGCGCACCAACATGATCGGCACGCTCGAGATGCAGTACATCGAGTCGGCCCGCTCCCGCGGCGTGGCCGAGTCCCGCCTGACCACCCGCCACGCCCTGCGCCCGGCCCTGATCCCCATTGTCACGGTGATGGGGATGCAGATCGCGATGATGCTGGGCGGCGCGGTGCTCACCGAGACCACCTTCGAGTGGAACGGCCTGGGATACATGCTCGCCCAGTACATGAAGGCCCGCGACTACGTCGCCGTCCAGGGCATCGTCATGATGCTCGCGGTCATCGTGGCCGTCTCCAACTTCGTGGTCGACGTGATCGCCGCGCTAATCGACCCGAGGGTGAGGTACTGAGATGACGCTCTCGAACCCCGTGCCCCCGGGCGCCGACGACAGCGCCGACGCCGACCTCGCGGCCGAGTCCGCGGCGGTCGCCGCCACCGCGTCGGCCCCCTGGTACCTGCGGCTGCCGGTGATCAGCCACCTGCGCCGCAGCGTCGGCCTCCAGCGCGGCATGCTCATCACCGGGCTGGTGCTGGTGATCGGGCTGCTGCTGACCGCGCTGTGCGCGCCGCTGCTGGCGCCGTACGGCTTCGCGGACACCGCGGCCGAGGGGACCGGCTTCGGCACCCAGCAGCCGCCGTCGGCCGCCCATCCGCTGGGCACCACCGTCACCGGTTTCGACGTGCTCTCCCGGGTGATCTGGGGGACCCGCACCGCGGTCGCGGTGATGGTCTGCGCGGTCGTGGCCTCCCTGTTCCTGGGGGTCGCGCTGGGGCTGCTGTCGGGCTACGTGGGCGGCTGGCTCGACCGGGTGCTGGTGATGCTGGCCGATGCGATCTACGCCTTCCCGTCCCTGCTGCTGGCGATCGTGATGTCGATCGTGATCTCCGGCGGGCAGTCGAATGCGATCGGCGGCATCCTCGCCGCGGCGCTGTCGATCACCGTGGTGTTCATCCCGCAGTACTTCCGGGTGATCCGCGCCGAGGTGGTGCGGCTCAAGGCCGAGCCGTTCGTGGAGGCCGCGAAGGTCGTGGGCACCGGGCACCGCCGCATCATGGGCACCCACCTGCTGCGCAACGCCACCCGCACCCTTCCGCTGATCTTCACCCTCAACGCCTCGGAGTCGATCCTCACCCTCGCGGCGCTGGGCTTCCTCGGCTTCGGCATCGAGCCGACCAGCGCCTCCGAATGGGGCTACGACCTGAACCGCGCCATGTCCGACGCGACCAGCGGGATCTGGTGGACCGGGCTGTTCCCGGGCCTGGCGATCGTGCTCGCGGTGCTCGGGGTGACCCTGGTGGGCGAGTCCGTCAACGACCTCAACGATCCACGCCTGCGCACCCGCCGCAAGCGGCGGCGCCCCGACCAGAAGGTGGCGGCATGACCGACCCGACCCCGCGCCTGGCGATCCAGGACCTCGACGTCCACTTCGCGACCGACGGCGGCGACGTCCACGCGGTCGCCGGGGTGAGCCTCGAGGTCGCCCCCGGGGAGATCCTCGCGATCGTCGGCGAGTCCGGCTCCGGGAAGTCCGTCACCGCCCGCTCGGTGCTCGGGCTGCTGCCCGAGACCGCCGAGACCGCCGGCGCGGTGCTGGTCTCCGGCACCGACGTGGTGAGCCTGAGCGGGCCGCGGCTGCGCGCCCTGCGCGGCGAGGACGTCTCGATGATCTTCCAGGAGCCCTCGAGCGCCCTGAACCCCGTCTTCCCCATCTGGTGGCAGATCGGGGAGGGCCTGCGCGCGCACCGGCCCAGGCTCTCCCGCAAGGAGATCCGCGCCGAGGCGGTGCGCTCCCTGGAGGCGGTGGGGATCCCCGACGCCGCCGAGCGCATCGACCGCTACCCGCACGAGTTCTCCGGCGGCCAGAAGCAGCGCATCATGATCGCGATGGCGCTGGCCCTGGGCGCGGAGCTGATCGTGGCCGACGAGCCGACCACCGCGCTGGACGTCACCGTGCAGGCCGAGATCCTCGACCTGCTCCGCGAGGTGCGGGACCGCTTCGGCACCTCGATCATCGTCATCACCCACAACATGGGCGTGGTCGCCGACCTCGCCGATGCGGTCGCGGTGATGTACCGCGGCCGAATCATCGAGCGCGCCGGGGTGAAGGAGCTGTTCGCGAGCCCCCGGCAGGAGTACACCCGCCAGCTGCTGGCCGCGGTGCCGCACCTGGGGCGCCGCTCGGCGTGGACCGCGCTGAGCCCGCAGCAGCAGCAGGAGATCACCGATGCCGAGCCGGTGGTGATCGCGAAGGACCTGGTGATCGAGTACCCGGGCCGGCTCGGTCGGCCCGCGTTCCGGGCGGTCAAGGGCGTGGACCTCACCATCCGCGCCGGGCAGGTGTACGGGCTGGTGGGGGAGTCGGGCTCCGGCAAGACCACGATCGGCCGGGCCATCGCCGGGCTCGAGCGCACCACCGGCGGCAGCCTGCAGGTGCTCGGTCACGAGATGAACGGCGTGCGGGAGAAGGCGTTCAGGCCCGTGCGGCGCCGCATCGGCTTCGTGTTCCAGGACCCCGCGACCTCCTTCAACCCGCACCTGACCATCGAGCAGTGCATCGCCGAACCGCTGATCGTGCACGAGGTGAGCCTGTCGGCGGCCGAGCGGGCGACCAGGGTGCGCGCGCTGCTGGAGGCGGTCGAGCTGCCCGGCGCCTACGCCGGCCGGTACCCGCACGAGCTCTCGGGCGGTCAGCGCCAGCGGGTCTCCCTCGCGCGGGCGCTGGTGCTGGAGCCGGAGCTGCTGATCGCCGACGAGCCCACCAGCGCCCTGGACGTGTCGGTGCAGGCGACGGTGCTCGAGCTGTTCCGGGAGCTGCAGCAGCGCCTGCGCTTCGCGGCGCTGTTCATCAGCCATGACCTCGCCGTGGTCAACTCGCTCGCCCACCGCATCGGGGTGCTCTTCCGCGGCGAGCTGGTCGAGGACGGCCACGGGCCGGACGTGCTGCAGCGGCCCCGGCACGACTACACGCGCAAGCTCATCGCCTCGCTGCCCGTGCCGGACCCGGTGGAGCAGGCCCGGCGCCGCGAGACCTTCGCCCGGGAATGGGGCACGCTCCGGGGCTGAACCGGGGCCGGACGCCCGCGAGGCTCTCCGGGACGACCGGGATCTTCGGGGGCGACCCTCAGGACCAGGTGACCGGCAGCTCCGGATCGGCCATGTCGACGCTCGGCACCGACATGCTGCCGCCGAGGAAGAGCTCGCAGAGGCCGTTCTGGCCGTCCTTGGTGCACTCGATCTCGGTGGTGACGGAGCCGACGGCCTCTCCGCGCACGTAGGTGGGCTCGTCGTACTCCGGGGTGCCCTCCATGGTGTCGATGTTCCGCTGGCTCTCCTCGGGGAGCGTGCGGGTCACCGTGTCCTCCACCATGGTCCAGCCGTCACTGCTGGTGGCGGGCACCGCGCCCATACCGCAGCCGCCGGCCAGCGTCTTCTGCGTGAGGCAGGCGTCCACGGCCGTCTGCACGGCGCCGCGGAAGGCGGTCAGGCCGTCCTCGGTGAGGGCGACCTCTGGCCATTCGACCGACTCCCCGACGGCCAGGACCGTCACGGGGTCCGTGCTCGCGGGCACGAAGGTCTCCAAGGCGAAGCCGACCTCGTAGGCGCCCGGCAGCAGGTAGAAGGAGGTGCCCTCGGCCACCTCGGTGCCGTTGAGCGTGGTGCCCAGTCCGGTGAAGCCGGCGGGCAGGCTCATGTACCCGCCCAGGGCGATCAGTGCGAGCACGTCGTCGCTGTCGTAGTCCTGGACCGTGAACTCCGCGGTGGCCGCCTGATCGCCGACGGTGTAGTCGACGCTGACGGTGCCGGCCATGCCGGACTCCTCCATGACCGGCGCGGCGATGACGACGTCACCGACCGGGGCGGCGGCCAGCGCCGCGTCATACACCTCGATGGGCAGGTACTGGTTGCCGCTGCCCTCGGTGGCGGGCATCAGCTCGATGGCGGTCGCGGCGTCGCCGGCCTCGAGGGCGGCCATGTAGTCGGTGACCAGCTGCGTGGCCTGCTCCTCGGGGGAGACCGCCGCGACGTCGGGGTCCGTGCCCCCGCCTCCTCCGGACCCGCCGCCGCGCAGGGCGAGGACCAGCACCAGGACGATCACCAGCACGAGCGCGAGGAGACAGCCGCCGCCGGCCACCAGGCCGATGATCAGTCCGGTCCTCTTCTTCGGTGCCGGGGCCTGCTGCTGCGGTCCATAGGGCGAGGACGGCGCCTGCCACGGGGACGGCCGGCCATCGGGGGTGCCGGGTGCGGTCACGGTGCGTCCCTCTCATCGTTCCTGGTCATTGGAGGGAACGATAGTCGAGGAACGGCTCAGCCCGGCAGCGCTTCCAGGATCCCGTCGCCGTACTCGGCGAGCTTCTTCGCGCCGACACCGCTGACGGAGCCGAGCTCGGCGACGCTGCGGGGCTGCAGCTGCACGATGGCGACCAGGGTGGCGTCGGAGAACACCATGTACGGCGGGATCTGCTTCTCCCTGGCCACCGAGGTGCGCCAGGCGCGCAGCGCCTCGAAGCGCTCGCGCTCGGCGGTCTCGAGCCCCTCCGCGGCGCGGGACGATCCGCCGCCCCCGCCGCGCCCCGGACGGGAGCGGGAGGCCTTGGCGGGGGCGCGATCGACCGCCAGTTCGACGGTGACCTCCCCGCGCAGCACCGGACCGGCCTGGGGGCCGGGGACCAGCACCCCGTAGTCGCCCTCGGCCTCGACGATCCCGCGGGCCAGCAGCTGGCGCAGCGTGGTGCGCCACTCCTTCTCGCTCAGCTCGCCGCCGATGCCCCAGACGCTCAGCTCCGCATGGCGGGACTGGGTGGAGCGCTCGTTCTCCCGCCCCAGCAGCACCTCGATGACCTGCCCGGAGCCGAACTTCTGACCCCGTTCGCGGTCCAGCCGGATCAGGGCCGACAGCAGCTTCTGCGCGGCCACGGTCGCGTCCCAGGTCTGCGGGGGCTGCAGGCAGGTGTCGCAGTTGCCGCAGGGCTCGGACTCCTGACCGAAGTAGCGCAGCAGCTGCACGCGCCGGCAGGAGACCGTCTCGCACAGGGCGAGCATCGCGTCGAGGTGGGAGCGGGCGTTGCGCTTGAACTGCTCGTCGCCGTCGCCGGCGTCGATGAACTTGCGCTGGCTGACCACATCACCCAGGCCGTACGCCATCCAGGCGGTCGAGGGCTGTCCGTCGCGACCGGCGCGGCCGGTCTCCTGGTAGTAGCCCTCGATGGACTTGGGCAGGTCGAGGTGGGCGACGAAGCGGACGTCGGGCTTGTCGATGCCCATGCCGAAGGCGATGGTCGCGACCATGATCAGCCCCTCGGCGCGCAGGAAGCGCTCCTGATGGTCCTGGCGCACCCGGGCGTCGAGGCCCGCGTGGTACGGCAGGGCGGGGATGCCGCGATCGGCGAGCCACTGGGCGGTGGTCTCCACGCTCTTGCGGGAGAGGCAGTAGACGATCCCGGACTCGCCCTCGTGCTCGCTCGTGATCAGGCGCAGCAGCTGCTCGCGCGGGGAGGCCTTCGGCTCGATCCGGTACTGGATGTTGGGCCGGTCGAAGCTCGAGACGAAGTGCTTCGCGTCCTGCATCCGCAGCCGCTCGGTGAGCTCGCGGTGGGTGGACTCGGTCGCGGTGGCGGTCAGCGCGACGCGCGGCACGGTCGGGAAGGCCTCCGCCAGGACGGACAGGCCCAGGTAGTCGGGGCGGAAGTCGTGGCCCCACTGGGAGACGCAGTGCGCCTCGTCGATCGCGAACAGCGCCAGCTGGGCCCTGCGGAGCAGATCCTGGGTGCGGGGGAGGACCAGCCGCTCGGGCGCCATGTACAGCAGGTCCAGCTCGCCGGCCAGCAGCTGCTGCTCCACGGCCTGTGCTTCCTGATAGTCCAGCGTGGAGTTGAGGTAGGCGGCGCGGATGCCGACGCCCTCGAGCGCCGCGACCTGGTCCGCCATCAGGGCGATCAGCGGGGAGACGACGATCCCGGTGCCCTCCCGCAGCAGGGCGGGGATCTGGTAGCACAGCGACTTGCCGCCGCCGGTGGGCATCAGCACCACCGCGTCCCCGCCCGAGGCGACCTGCTCGATGATCGCGGACTGCTCGCCGCGGAAGGAGTCGTAGCCGAAGACGGTCGAGAGGATCTCGAGCGCACGGTCCGTCTGCCCGGCGTCGCCGGCGCGGAGGGCGGAGATCGGGTCGACGGTGTGCGAGGAGCTCATGGTGGCCACTGTAGGCGGGGACGAGGAGCGGTGCCCGGGGCGGGTGGCCGGTGTGGAGGGTGGGATGCCCGACTACCCTGTGGCCGTGATGAGCCCGTCCCCGGGCCGACGGATCGGAGCATGCCGTGAGCACTCGCTGGAGCGCGCTCGCGCTGGTGCTGCTCCTCGCCGGATGCACGGCATCGCCGTCCTCGGGACCCGTCGGCATCGCACTCCCGCCGACGGCGGGCGGGTTCGACTACCAGCTCGGCGGAGCCCATCCGGCCGAGGTGGCGGTGGTGGTGCGCGACGCCGGCGCGGATCCGCTGCGCGGTGCGTACAGCATCTGCTACGTCAACGGCTTCCAGACCCAGCCCGAGGATGCCGCGCTGTGGGCCGCGCATCCCGAGCTGCGGCTCACCGACGGGACGGGCGCTGCGGTCGTCGACCCCGACTGGCCCGACGAGATCGTGCTCGACCCGTCGTCCCCCGCCCAGCGCGAGGGGATCCTGGAGATCCTCGGGCCGGTGCTGCGCGGCTGCGCGGACGCGGGGTTCGATGCGGTGGAGATCGACAACCTGGACACCTGGACCCGGTTTCCGGCCATCGAACCGGCCGGAGCCCGCGCCCTCGCGGCCGAGTACGTGGACCTCGCCCACGACGCCGGCCTCGCGATCGGCCAGAAGAACGCCGCGGAGCTGACCGAGGTCGCGCACGGGGCGCTCGGGTTCGACTTCGCGATCACCGAGGAGTGCGGTGCCTACGACGAATGCGCCGCCTTCACCGACGTCTACGGGCAGCACGTGCTGCAGATCGAGTACCCCGACAGCCTCGCCGCGGCGGGGAGGAGCTTCGCGCAGGTGTGCGCGCTGCCGGACCGGGCGCCGCTGACGATCCTGCGGGACCGGGCGCTGGTCGCCGAGGGAGAGCCGGGGTTCGTCCGCCGGGTGTGCTGACGGGCGGGTTCAGGCGTCCTGCTCCCACGCGCCGGTGTCCACCGGCCTGCCTATCGCGAGGGCCGCGAGCACCCCGACCACGGCGAGGGCCACCGGCAGCAGCAGCGCGTCCGCCATCGCGGCCGCGAAGGGAGCCAGCAGCGGTTCGGGCAGGGCCGCCGACGCGCCGCCGTCGGCATCGGGGCCCGGGGGCGGGCCGGAAACGTCGTCGGCCGCCGCGAGCCGCATCCCGATCCGCTCGTTCATCACGGTCGCGATCGCGGCGGCGCCGAGCACGGAGCCGATCTGCCGCGTCTCGTTGTAGACCCCTGAGCCGGCCCCCGCCATCGATGGGGCCAGGTTCCGGGTCGCGGTGAGCGACAGCGGCCCCCAGACCAGTGCGTTGCCGAGGCCCACGAGCAGGAACGGCAGCAGGAGCAGGACGATCGAGGCGTCCGGCGTCATCAGGCGCGAGAGCCAGAGCAGCCCGGTCGCGAGCGAGGCGAAGCCGACCACGGCCATCCACCGCGGGTCGCGGCGCACCATCCACTTGCCGACCTGCGGGGCGAGGCCGAGCGACACCAGCGCCATGGGCGCGGTCATCAGCGCCGCCTGGGTGGGGGACATGCCCATGACACGCTGGAAGAACAGGGTGACGGGGAAGGACAGCGTCAGCACGGTGGCGCCCATCATCGCGATCGCGATGTTCGCCACCGAGAAGTTGCGGTCGCGGAACAGGGCCAGCGGCACCAGCGGCTCCCGCCGGGTCACGGCCTGCCAGGCGACGAACGCCGCCATCACGAGGAGGCCGGCGATGATCAGCCCGGGCACGGTGATCGGGAGGTGGGTCTCGAGCGGTCCGATCCGCAGCGAGTCCGTGATCGTTCCCCAGGAGAAGGTGTCGCCCTCCTGGATGCCGAAGACCAGCAGGAACAGGCCCACGGCGGAGAGCACCACCCCCAGCCAGTCGAAGGAGTGGGCGCGGCGGGAGAACCGCGGCACCGTCCGCCAGGCCAGCACCAGGCCGATCACGCCGACGGGGATGTTGACGAAGAAGATCCACTCCCAGCCGGGTCCGTCCACCAGCAGCCCGCCGACGATGGGACCCACCAGGGTGGCGACGCCGGCGGTCGCGCCCCACAGCGCCATCGGCTGTCCGCGGTCCTGCGGGGCGAACAGCCGGGTGATCATGGACATGGTCTGCGGGGTCATCATGCCCGCGCCGAGACCCTGCACCACCCGGGCGAGGATCAGCATCTCCACGCCGCCGGCGAGGCCGCACCACAGACTGGCGCCGGTGAAGACGGCCAGGCCCGCCATGTACATCGTCTTCAGTCCGAAGCGGTCGCCGAGCCGCCCGGTAATCAGCAGCGGCACCGCGTAGGCCAGCAGGTAGGCGCTGGTGACCCACAGCAGGGCGGTCAGATCGGCGCCGAGGTCCGCCTGCATGCGCGGGATCGCGACCGTGACGATGGTGGTGTCGACCAGGATCATGAAGAAGCCGAGGACGATGGATCACAGGGCCGGCCAGGGACGGTCCAGGCGCGGATCGCGGTCGGTCGCGGTTAGTGCGGGGGAGGTCATCAGGAGCCCTTCGCCAGGGGAACGGTGCCCCGGGGGGAGCGCAGCGGACACAGTACGCCCGTGCGGCCACCCGCCGCGCTCACCGCGATCCCTGCACGCGCGCCAGCACCTCGGCGCCACCGGCGTCCCAGATCTCCCCCGGCTCACCGACCACCACGAGCAGCGACCGCGCTCGGGAGAGCCCCACGTACAGCAGCTGCGGGGCGCGTTCGGCCGCGCCGAAGCCGTTGACGGCCAGCACCACCACGGGGCGTTCGAGGCCCTTGAAGTTCAGCACGTGACCGTAGAACACGTCGGTGGCGGCGAAGAACTCGTCCCAGTACCCGTCGTACCCGTACAGCTCGACCTGCTCCTTCTGCACCGGGTGTCGGCTGCGGGTGGTCAGCAGCGCGATCTGCCCGGGCCCCCAGCCCTCGCCGAGGAGGCGCTCGACCATGTCATCGGCCGCCGCCACCGCGCCGTCGGCCTCCGCCTCGACGAAGCGCACCGGGGCGCCCTCGCCCATCCGCGGCCTCTGCTCGATCGGGGTGAGCGGGGCGAAGGTGCGGGCGATCGTGCTGGTGTTGCGCAGATTGTCGTCGAGCGGGAACGGGTTGAGGGTGACCGGGGCGCGGCCCTCGCGGTCGAAGACGGTCTGGTGCTCGTCGGTGAACACGAACAGCACCCCCTCATCGGGATCGCGCAGGCACAGCTGCAGGCCGTCCCACCAGATGTCGGCGAAGTCCTGGGCCTCGTCGACGACGATCGCGTCGAACAGCGCCTGCGGCTCCTGCTCGGCGGCGAGCTCGGCGAGCCGGCGCGGCAGGTGCTCCTCGTAGTAGGCGACCGGCGTGCCGTCGAACCGGTCCTCGGTCTCGGCGCCCCAGCGCACCGGAAGATCGTGGAACAGCCCCACGTAGGCAGGTCGCTCCGCGTCGGGCCAGGTGGCCGACAGCAGCTGGAAATGGCGCGCCAGACCGCGGGAGTAGCACAGCAGGGCCGTCCGGAAACCCTCCCGGGCCAGGGTGCGGGCCTTGATCATCGCCAGGTGGGTCTTGCCGGAGCCGGCGCCGCCGACGATCTGAGCCCGGTGCTGGAAGCGCAGCAGCGCGATCGCGCGCTCCTGCTCGCGGGTCAGGGCATTGCCCTCGTCGGCGATCTCGCGGGCCAGCAGTTGGTGGTTCTCGATCGCGCGATGGCTGCGGCGCAGCATCCTCACTGCATGCTGACACTGCTGCTCGTCCAGCGGCGCGTAGCGGACCGAGGTCTGCGAGTTCAGGGCGTGCACGATCCTCTCCGCCAGGCGCGGCAGATCGGTCGCATCCAGGATGAGCGCCCGCGGGGCATCGGGCACGTCCCAGGTCGCGGGCAGCTCGGTATAGGGGAGGACCGCCAGGTGCGCGGCGCGGCCGATGGGGCGCGAGGAGGTGTCGTTCAGATAGGCGATGATGCGGTGCTTGGCGCGCTGTGCCTGGATGATAGGTGACGTCCTCAGCACGTGCTGTCCGCTGCGGTCGCCCTGGTACCAGTGGCCCTCGTGCAGGGAGACCCGGCCGCCCTTGACCTCGATCACCGCGATCCCGACCCCGGGCCAGAGCACCAGCAGGTCCGCCTCGATCTCCTCGCCGTCGGCAGTGACGCGCTGACCGGCGATCAGCACGGCGCTGTCCGGCAGCTGCGCGCGCAGACGCTCCCAGACCACCTGCTCGGCGGCGGAGGCGAAGGCGGGGGAGACCGGATGGGTGATCGGCATCGTGGCGCTCAGCTCGTCCGCACGTGCTCGTGGGGGCGCAGCTGCGTGATGCGGTGGGCGATGCTGGACACGGTTCCTCCCGGGCCGGGGAGGACTGTCCCCTGGCAAGGTCCCCGGGGTCGACCGTATCGCGCCGCCGAGGAGATCGGGGCGGAGTCGCTGGATCCGCCCGGTCCCGGCCTCGCAGGAGCGCCGGTGCTCAGCCGCAGGTGTCGCAGACCCCCGTGGCCGGCAGGGCGTAGAAGCAGCTGGTGCAGATCGTCAGCCGCTCCTCGCCCTTGGCAACGGTCGCCTCGCGAGGGCGGAAGCAGGACAGGGCGAAGCCGTCCCAGTCGAGGTCCGAGCGGTCCTCGGGCGCGAGGCCCTTGGGGAATTCCACGTACCCCGGGTGGAGGTACATGACGGAGCGGCCCGCGGCGTCCTGCGCCGTGACCGTGCCGTTGGACTGGGTGCGGTAGTAGGTGCGGGTCCCGATGCGGTCGAAGTTCTCCTCGATCAGGCGGATGTCGGCGACGGACCAGTCCGGATTCCAGGAGAGGGCTTCATCGCGGGTCATCGCGCGGCGGGTGGAGGAGAGGGTGTTCATCACCCCAGTAGAGCACGCGTGTCCAGGGGGGCCGGGCGGGAACGGGCCCCCCGTCGTCACCGCAGGCGGGCCAGCAGGGGCCGTGCGAGAGGCGACCCGCGCGGGGCGTGCCGCAGATCACCCAGCCGACCACGGCCGGCGGGACTTTTATGGTCCGGTGTGTCGGAACCCTTCCTTAAGATTTCTGTAAAGGTTCGTGACGATCCCGTCGCCCCGGTTCTCGGACCGGATGCTGACGCTCCTCGCAATGGCAGCGACCACGAGATCAGGCCACCGTCCCGGACCTCTTCCCAGGTGATGCCCGGACACGTCCGTGTCCATGGGCCTACTCGTCATACCCAGAACGGAACGCGCAGTGAACAGCAATCCCCCCTCCCCACAGGATCCGGGCTCCTCGGATCTTCCGTCCGCTCCCCAGTTCGGCGGTGCCGACTACGGCGCCCCGGCCGGCGGGGTGCCCGCTCCGGCCGCCCCCGCCAAGCGCAGCCGGAAGAAGGGCCTGATCGCGGCCGGCTGCGGTTGCCTGGCCCTGTTCGTCCTGGTGATCGGTGGCTGCTCGGTCCTCGTCATGGGCGGGGGCGACGAGCCCGAGGCGGCGGAGACCACCTCCGCGCCGGTCGAGGAGGCGCCCGCGGAGGAGGCACCGGCCGAGGAGGCGCCCGCCGAGGAGGCACCGGCCGAGGAGGCACCGGCCGAGGAGGCACCGGCCGAAGAGGCGCCGGCCGAGGAGGAGGCGCCCGCCGAGGACGACGTCCCCGCCGAGTTCACCTCCGCGCTGAACAGCGCGCCGTCGTACTCGGACCTCATGCACATGTCCTCCCAGGGCCTGTTCGATCAGCTCACCTCCGAGTACGGAGACCAGTTCTCCGAGGAGGCCGCGCAGTACGCGGTCGACAACGTCGACGCCGACTGGAACGAGAATGCGCTGAAGTCCGCGGAGTCCTATTCCGAGACGCTGCACATGTCCAAGCAGGGCATCTACGACCAGCTCACCTCCGAGCACGGCGAGCAGTTCACCGAGGAGCAGGCGCAGTACGCGATCGACACCATCGACGTGGACTGGAAGCAGAACGCCCTGGAGTCCGCCCGCAGCTACCGCGAGACCATGGACATGTCCCCGGAGGCCATCCGCGACCAGCTGACCTCCGAGTACGGGGAGAAGTTCACCCAGGAGGAGGCCGACTACGCCATCGAGAACCTCGACGGCTGATCGGACCCGTCCCTGCACCGCAGGGTCAGACGGCGCGAGGGGCGGTCACCACCTGGTGACCGCCCCTCGCGGTGCGTCGACCGGGGCGAGGGTGGCGGGCGGTCGACGAGTCGGTGAACGCTCCGTCGGCACCGGGCATACCCCTGGGTCATGTGACGGGGCGCTCCTACGGTGGGATCGGACCTCGACCTCGACCCCCAGGAGATCCCCATGGCCCAGCCCCTTCACCGTCGCACCGTGCTCAACGGACTCGGCGCCGCCGCCGTCGGCGGGAGCGCCGTCATCGCCGCCCCGGCCTCCGCCGCTCCCACCGGCCGCGGCCGGAGCGAGCGCCCCCTGATCGGCCGGGCGAAGCACGACGAGCTGCACGTGATGAGCTTCAACATCCGGCTGGAGCGCTCCGCCGAGACCCGGCCCGGCGACCCCGACCACTGGCCGGACCGTCGGCCGCTGGTGGTGGACCTCCTCGAGCGCGAGCAGCCCACCCTGCTCGGGGTGCAGGAGGCGAAGTACGGGCAGCTGCCCGCGATCGAGGAGGCGCTGCCCCGGCACGGCATGGTCGGCTACGGCCGCCAGGGCGGCAGCCGGGACGAGTACTCGGCGATCTTCTACGACCGGAAGCGGCTCGAGGTGCTCGCGTGGGACCAGTTCTGGCTCTCCGACACCCCCGCGGTGATCGGCTCCGCCACCTGGGGGAACAGTGTCACCCGCATCGTGGTCTGGGCACGGCTGCGCGACCGCCGCTCAGGCACCGAGTTCGCGATGATCAACACCCACTTCGACCACCAGTCTGAACCGGCCCGGATCCGGAGCGCGGCGGCCATGATCGACCTGTTTGAGGGCGGGGAGCTCGACCAGCTGCCCACCGTCGTCACCGGTGACTTCAACTCCGCGGCCGACGACTCCGGCGCGTACACGACCCTGGTCACCGACGGCCCCACCGTTGACACCTGGGAGGTGGCGCGGAAGCGGCTCACGCAGGCCTGGGGCACCTTCCCCGGCTATGAGGATCCCGTCGCGGACGGGGAGCGCATCGACTGGGTGCTCACCACCGAGGACATCCGCACCCGCCGTGCGGCGATCAACGTCTGGCGGGACCGGCACGGCGCCTACCCCTCCGACCACGCCCCGGTGCAGGCGCTGATCGGCCTGCCCTGACCGGAGCCCGGGCTCAGCGCTTGTGGTAGAGCGCCCTGCGCAGGTAGCGGGGCTCGGAGGTCACCGAGATGCCGAGATTGCGGAAGATGCCCTCGTCCACGGTGCCCAGGATCGTGGTGGTGTGCACGTCGCAGCCGGCCAGGTTCTGCAGCTGACCGAGCGCCGCCCGGGCATCGGCGTCGGTGGAGGCGGAGACCGACAGCGCGATCAGCACCTCGTCGGTGTGCAGGCGGGGGTTGCGGGAGCCCAGGTGGTCGGTCTTCAGGGTCTGGATCGGCTCGATCGCCGAGGGGGAGAGCAGCTGCACGCTGTCCTCCAGCCCGGCCAGGTGCTTGAGCGCGTTCAGCAGCACCGCCGCCGAGCAGCCCAGCAGCGGCGAGGTCTTGCCGGTGATCAGCGTGCCGTCGGCGAGCTGGAGCGCCGCCCCCGGCTCCCCGGTGCGGGCCTCGATCGCGAGCGCCGGCTCCACCACCGCGCGGTCGCTCAGCGTGCAGCCCGCCTTGGACATGACCATCCCGATCCGCTGCGAGACGACGTCGTCCTGGTCGCCGATCCGCTCGGCCATCAGCGCCTTGTAGTAGCGCCGGATGATCTCCTGCCGCGAGGCCTCGCGGCACACGTCGTCGTCGACGATGCAGTGCCCGGCCATGTTCACCCCCATATCGGTGGGGGAGGCGTAGGGGGAGGCGCCGGTGAGCTTCTGCAGCAGCGTGCGCAGCAGCGGGAACACCTCGACGTCCCGGTTGTAGCTGGTGACCTGCTCGCCGTAGGCGGCGAGATGGAACGGGTCGATGAGGTTGAGGTCGTCCAGGTCCGCGGTCGCCGACTCGTAGGCCAGGTTCACCGGGTGCTCCAGCGGCAGGTTCCAGATCGGGAAGGTCTCGAACTTCGCGTAGCCCGAGCGGATCCCCCGCGCATGGTCGTGGTAGATCTGCGAGAGACAGGTGGCGAGCTTCCCCGAGCCGGGACCGGGGGCGGTGACCACGATGAGGTCCCGCTGCGTCGGCGAGTACTCGTTCGCGCCGAGCCCCTGCTCCGAGACGATCCGGGCCGTGTCCTGCGGGTAGCCGGGGATCACCCCGTGGCGGGCGACCCGCAGACCCAGCCGCTGCAGCCGCTCGATGAAGGCGTGCGCGACATGGTTGGAGGGCTCGAGCTGGGTGAGCACCACGTTCTCGACCAGGAACCCGTGCTCGCGGAACACGTCCACCAGGCGCAGCACGTCGTCCTCGTAGGTGATGCCGAGATCGGCGCGCACCTTCTGCCGCTCCAGGTCCTTGGCGTTCAGGCAGATCAGGATCTCCAGCTCGTCCTTGAGCCGCTCCAGCATCGCGATCTTGTTGTCCGGGGTGAAGCCCGGCAGCACCCGCGAGGCGTGGTGGTCGTCGAAGAGCTTCCCGCCCATCTCCAGGTACAGCTTGCCGCCGATCTGCTCGCGGCGCTGGTGGATGTGCCGGGACTGCAGCTCGATGTACTTCTCGCGATCGAAGCCGACGGCGCCGGATGCGCGGACGTGGGGGGAGCTGATATCCGAGTCGGTCACCCCGGAACGCTAGCACCGCAGCGGGTCCGGCGCTCCGCGCGGCAGGACGTCAGCGGACCGGCAGCACCCCGGAGCGCCAGATCAGGGACGAGACCGCCCAGCACGGCAGGACGAGGCCGAACACCGGGGCCAGCCCGGGGATCGTCTGCCAGACCCAGACCGTCGCCGCGAGCACGGCCATGACGGAGATCGTCAGCGGGAGGCGCGCGATGAGCAGCGTGAGCGTCATCCGCAGGAGCCGGGGCAGGGGGTCGGCGAAGTGCGCGGCCACCGTCCAGACCATCACGCTCACCGCGGCGAGCACGAGGGTCAGGACCACCACCACCCCGCTCACCCACGGGGCCGCCGGCCCGAGGTCCAGAGCGCCCAGGACCCAGCGGTCGGCCATGAGCACCGCCCAGCCGACGAGGATCGCCGCACCCAGTCGGTTCGCGCGACCGAGCTCCGCGCGCCACGCCGCCCAGAACTCCGTCCACAGTCCGGGGCGGCGAGCGACGGCGAGCCCCTCCTCCTCCCGCACCCGGTCCGTCTGGTCCCGGCGCAGCACCGTGTGCACCGCGGCGGTGGCCGGGAACAGGCCCAGCGCGACCGCCCCGGCCAGGGTTCCCAGCACCCACAGCAGATGGAGCAGGAACAGCCGCAGCCCCAGCTCGCCGAGGCCCACGTGCCAGCGGACCAGGCCCGGCATGACTCGCGGCGCGGCGGCCGCCTGTGCCGCCATCAGCCCTTCACCGAGCCGATCATGACGCCCTTCTCGAAGTACTTCTGCAGGAACGGGTACAGGATGATCACCGGCAGCGTCGAGACGATGATGACCCCGTACTTGATCTGGTCCGCGTACCGCTGGCCGTACGCGCCCCCCGATCCGCCGGCCCCGCCGGCCCCGCCCGAGAAGGCCTGGTTGGACAGCAGGATGTCCCGCAGGACGATCTGCAGCGGCTGCTTGTCGTAGTCCCGCACGAAGATCAGTCCGGTGAAGAAGTCGTTCCAGTGCTGCACCAGGTAGTACAGGCCGATCAGCGAGATCAGGGCCTTGGACAGGGGCAGGGCGATGGTGGTGAAGAAGCGGAAGTAGTCGACGCCGTCGAGCATCGCGGCCTCGAAGAGCTCCTCCGGCAGGGAGTTCTCGAAGAACGCGCGGGCGATGATGAGGTTGTAGACGTTCAGTGCCGACGGGAGGATGAACACCAGCCAGTTGTCCAGCAGGCCCAGGTCCCGGTACAGCAGATAGGTCGGGATGAGCCCGCCGCTGAAGAACATGGTGAACGCGAAGAACAGCATCAGCGGCCGACGGGGGCGGAACTCCCGGCGCGAGAGCGCGTACGCCGCCGGGAGGGTCACCACCAGGTTCAGCAGGGTGCCGACGACGCTGTAGACCAGGGTGTTGCGGTAGCCGTTCCAGATCCGTGCGTCCTCGAAGATCTGCTGGTACCCGAAGAAGCTGATGCCCTTGGGGAGGAAGGCGACGCGGCCGGTGGCGACGGCGGTGGGATCGCTGATCGAGGCGATCATGACGAAGTACAGCGGGTAGACCGTCGCGAAGAGGACCGCGGCGCAGATCACCGCGATCGCGATCGCGAACAGCAGGTCGCTGTGGCCGAGGCGGCGGCCCCAGCCGCGGCGGGCGGCCGGTGCCGCGGGGGTGGCGGTATGAGTGGTCATGGCTTCTCCTTCACCACAGACTCGTGTCGGAGGCGCGCTTCGCGATCTGGTTGGCCAGCACCAGGAAGGCGAAGTTGATCACCGTGTTGAACAGGCCGATCGCCGTCGAATAGCTGAACTGGCTGCTGAGGATGCCGATCTTGTAGGTGTAGGTCGCGATGACCTCGGAGACCGGCAGGTTCAGGGTGTTCTGCATCAGGAAGATCTTCTCGAAGCCGGTGTTCAGCACCCCGCCCATGTTGAGGATCAGCAGGATGATCATCGTCGGCACCAGGGCGGGGACGTCGACGTGCCGGATGATCTGCAGGCGGGAGGCGCCGTCGATGCGCGCCGCCTCGTACAGCTGGGTGTTCACGCCGGCCAGCGCGGCGAGGTAGATGATGCTGTTCCAGCCGGTGTGCTGCCAGATGTCGGACAGGACGTACACCGGGACGAAGGCGGAGGTGCTGCCCAGGTAGTTGATGTCGTCCAGGCCGAAGATGCCCAGGAACCGCGTGATCAGCCCGCTGCTGGGGGAGAGGAACACCTGCAGCATGCCGACGACCACGACGATCGAGATGAAGTGCGGCAGATAGGTGACCGTCTGCACGAAGCGCTTCACCCGGCTGCGCAGGATCTGGTTGATGACCAGGGCCAGCAGGATCGGGGTCAGGAAGCCCAGGATGAGCGTCGCCAGCGAGATCACGACGGTGTTGCGCATCAGGTCCCAGAACAGCGGGCTCTCGAAGAACTGGACGAAGTACTTGAAGCCCACCCACCCGCCGCCGGTCAGACCGGCCGCGAAGTCGAACTCGCGGAAGGCGAGCTGGATCCCGTACATGGGGACGTAGGCGAAGACGACGACGAAGCCGATGGCCGGAGCGAGCATCGTCCAGAGCTGCCAGTAGCGGCGCACGTGCCGGCGTGCTCGCTGGGCACGGCCGGCCTGCTCCCGGCCCGCGAGGGGCGGGGGAGCGGGCGCGGCGGGGGCGCGCCGGGCGGTGGTGGTCTCGGAGCTCACGAAGGGTGCCTTCCGGTGGGGATCGAGGTGGCCATCACGAGCTCGCGGCGATGTAGTCGTCGTAGTACTTCTGCATCGTCGCGATGTTCTGGTCGACGCCGGACTCCTGGATGGTGGCGACGTACGAGTCCCACTGCTCGTCGATCCCGCCGCTGGTGACCCACTCGGCGAACTTCGTCATCGCCGTGTTCATCAGCGTGGTGTTCACCAGCGTCATCGCGTTGAGGTCCTCCTTGGACATCTTGATGAACAGCCCCGGGTACACGTCCGCCTCGAGGGTCATGTTGTCGATGGCCGGCTGCAGGGGGACGGACTCGTCGGTCGCCTCCTGCAGATCGGTCGGCAGTTCGACCTCGATCTCGTCGCGGATCCACATCGGGCCGTTGTCGGCGAGCGTGGAGGTCCACTTCCAGGTCGACGGGTCGGTGCCGTCCTCGGCGGGGGAGCACCTTGTAGGACATCTCGCCGGTCTTCTCGATGTTGGGCCCGATGTCGCCGAAGAGGACCTGGATCGACATCTCCTGGTCGTAGAAGGCGTTGATCACGGCGAGCGCGGCCTCCTTGTTCCTGGACGATGCGGACAGCGCCACCTGGTTGCCCGGGAAGTTCTCGCCGTACTGGTCGAAGCTCCAGGTGACCGGTTCGGACTGGTCCTGGGAGGCCTGGAGCACGCCGATCGCCTCGTACTGCTCGAAGATCTCGGGGCCGAAGCGGTCCGAGCGGGTCCAGCCCCAGGTGAAGCCGACGGTCGCCACGCCGTCCCCGGGCCCGCGTGCCACGGACTGGTAGGCGGAGTAGTCCTGGGTCATCACGTCGCCGGAGAGCAGCCCTGCCTCCTGGCAGCGGGCCAGGAAGGACACGACCTCGCGGTAGCGCTCGTCCATGAGGAAGTTCCCGACCGTCCCGTCCTGCAGGAAGTAGCCCTGGCCGCCGCCGCCGCCGAGCGGCAGGCCGGTGCTGCCCAGCAGCAGGATCGACTGGAAGTAGCCGAAGCCGCCGGTGTCCACGGGGCTCCAGTCCATGGGGACGATCGCGGCGCCGGTGCCGGTGGGGTCGCCCTCCTTGAAGGCGACGAGCACGTCGAACAGCTCGTCCCAGGTGGTGGGGACCTCCAGGCCGAGGGTGTCGAGCCACTGGCGGTTGATGTACTGGTGCTGGACCGTCGGGGGCCAGAACCGCTTGTAGCCGGGGACGGAGTAGATCTCCCCGCCGGCCTGGGTGGCGAGGGCCCTCAGCTCCGGCTTCGCCTCGAGCATCGCCTTGACGTTGGGGATGGCGTCGAGGTCGTCGGCCAGGTCCTCGAAGAGGGTGCCGTAGGTGGCGAGGTCCGTGTCGGTGATCGCCTGGGTGCCGACGATGAGGTCGGGGACGTCGCCGGCGGCGAGCATGGTCGACTTCTTCTGGTCCCAGTCCGCCGAGACCTCCTCCCACACGATGGGCACGCCCGCGGCCTCCTCGAGCGTCTTCGTCCACGCCATCTCGGTCATGGGCTTGGTCAGCGGGTGCTTGAGGACGAGGATGCGCAGCTCGCCCTCGGTGCTGCTGGCGTTGCCGCCGCCGCAGGCCGACAGGCCGAGGGTGCTGCCGACGGCGGCGCCGGCGGCCAGTCCGCCGAGGATCGTGCGTCGTCGGGGTCGGATTCCGGGCAGGGGGGAGCTGGTGCGCGACATCGTCGTCTCCTGTGGGGTGGGTGCGGTGATCAGAACTGCGGTGTTCGGAACTGCGGTCGTGCGTGGTGCGGGTGCTGCAGCGGGGGTCAGTCCTCGAGGGGGAGCCAGATGCGCATCGCGCCGGGGCCGCGGTTGCCCCAGGTGGCGAAGGGCACGGCGGTGACGTCGACGGAATCCGGCGCGGGCGCGCCCGCTGCGGCGTCGGCGTCGCCGTACAGCGACTCGGTTTCCGTGCGAGCCGTGACGCGCAGCACGAGGTCCGGGGCGCGGCGCCCGGGGCTGCTCGACGGCTCCACCAGCGCCGGCGTGCCGCGGGCGATGCGGACGTCGTCGACCTCGACGCCGGCCGGCATGTCGACCTGCTCGAGGCAGTAGACGATCGGGCCCCGTTCCAGGGCGAGGCAGCCGCGGGTGGCGTCGACCCGCGGGTGCGAGGCGGTCCAGCGGGGCGTCATCTCGAGATCGACGACGGTGCCGTCGATCTGCCCGGCGCCGAGCTCGAGCCGCCGCGAGGCGAGCTCGGCCGCGGTGAGGTCCCGCGGCTGACCGCCGGCGATGCCCACCGTCCCTGCCCGGACCCAGCCGGGGATCCGGAGCGCGAGGCGGGCGCTCGGGGAGACCTCGGCCGCAGGATCGAGCGCCAGGCGGATCCGCCCGGAGACCGGGTAGTCGGTTGCCACGCGGAGTGTGCCGCTGCCGACCTCGGGGGGCAGGGTGATGCTGGAGTCGGCGAACTGCAGCAGTTCGAGGACCGGCCCCTGCGCGTCCTCGCGGTACCCCGCGATGTAGGCGCCGAGCTGGGCGATCACGCGGGCGATGTTCGGCGGGCAGCAGGCGCAGGAGTACCACTCCTGGCGCTCGGCCGGGGCGTTCTCCTCGTCGAAGCGATCGGGGCGGCGCTGCATCGGGTTGGAGTAGAAGAAGCGGATGCCGGAGGTGTCGACGGAGGCCGCGAGCGCGTTGTGGATCTCGCGCTCGATGACGTCGGCGTAGCGGTGGTCCTCGCCCGCGAGCATCATCCGCCAGGTCCAGTGGAGATCCGCGATCGTCGCGCAGGTCTCGGCGTAGGCCCGGTCGGAGGGGAGCTCGTAATCGTTGCCGAAGGACTCGTCACGATGACGGGATCCGAAGGCCCCCGAGAGGTACATCTTCCGCTCATGCGCCCGGTCCCACTGCTCCCGCATCACGGACAGCAGGGCGTCCTCCCCGGTCTCGAGGAAGAGGTCGGTGACGCCCGCGTTGAGGTAGAGCTGGCGGACCGCATGGCCGAGGGGGTCCACGGCCTCCCGCACCGGCGCGTGGTCCTGGAAGTAGTGGGTCCCGAGCGCGCCGCCCGGCAGGATGCCCCGGCCGCGCCGGTCGACGAGATGCTGCGCGAGACGCAGATGTCGCTCCTCGCCGGTGTGCCGGTAGAGCTCCACGAGCGCGGTCTCGATCTCGGGGTGTCCCGGGATGCCGTCCTCGCGGCCGGGTCCGAAGCGCCGCTCGACGAGGTCGACGAAGCGCACGGAGCGCTCGAGCAGCTCGGAGCGCCCGGTGGTCCGCTCCAGGGCGATGCCCGCCTGGATCCAGTGCCCGAGCACGTACATCTCGTGGGTCCAGTGCAGCTCCGCGAACTTCTTCTCGGGATGCACGCCCTGGATCCAGGTGTGCAGGTAGCCGCTCGGCTCCTGGACGCGCCCGATCAGCGCGATCATCTCCTCGAGCCAGGCGTCGTGCACGGTGGTGCCGGAGCGCCCGATCTCCCAGGCGACCGCCTCGATCACCTTGTAGAGGTCGGAGTCGGCGAAGACGAACCCGCGGTGCGGGGCGCCGGACTCGCCGATCACGCGGCGGAAGTTGTCGATCACGCCGGACGTCTCGAGCTGTGCGATGCAGTGGGGGATGGTCGCGGCGGCGTTCAGCTCCTGCCACGCGCCGAGCGCTCCCTCACGGTGCAGGCGGACCGAGGACAGGTCCAGCGGGCGCAGCGCGGCGCGGTCGGCGCGCGGCAGGGCAGGGGTCGAGCGGGGCGTGCGGAGGGACTGAGCGGTCAACGGTGACTCCTCGGTGCGATGTGATGACCGTCATCCTGCGGTGCGTGATTAAGCGATGTCAAGGGTGGACTCAACGTTGAAATCTGTAGCGAGGGGACTGGGTCGTCCCATGGGTCGGTCCCGCAGCGGCTCAGGCGCCGTCGGGACGGGCGGCGCCGCTGGAGGCGCGCACCACGAGCTCCGTCAGCGCGGTCTCGCGCCGCGCCGGTCCCTGGTCGCCGGCGAGCCTGGCGGTGAGCATGGCCACCGCCAGCTGGGCCATCTCCGGGACGCCGGGATCGACCGAGGTCAGCGGAGGGGTGGTGAAGGCCGCCTCCTCGGTGTTGTCGAAGCCGCTGAAGGCGACGTCCTCGGGGATCCTCAGCCCGGCCAGGGAGACCGCTCGCATCGCGCCGACGGCGACCGCATCGTTCACGCACATCACGGCGTCGAAGGGGGTCCCGGAGCGGAGCAGGCCGACCATGGCCTCGAGCCCGGTCTCGCGGCGGTCCCAGTCCGCGCCCTCGACCGCGAGGCGGGCATCCACGTCCAGTCCCCGCTCGGTGTGCGCGTCGACGTAGGCGCGGTACCGCGGCCCGTCCCGGCTCGGCAGCGCGGGATCGGCGATGTAGGCGATGCGGCGGCGACCGATGTCGAGCAGATGCCGGGCGGCGGCCAGGGCGCCCTCGTACTCGCCCATCACCACGCAGTCGATGCCGGGCGTCGGTCCGCCGCCCACCTGCACCACCGGCAGCGGGGGCGTGGCGCCGGCGAGCAGCTCGGCGGACAGGGCATGGGGACACAGGATCACCCCGGCCACGTCGCGGGTGGTCCGTCCCAGCACGGCGTCCCGTTCCGCCTGCGCGTCGTAGGACAGTCGCAGCGTCGTCGAGGACCCGCGCTGCTCGAGAGCGAGGATCAGCGTCTCTGCCATGCGGGCGAAGTAGGGCTGATGAAGATTCGGCACCATGATGGCGATCCGGCTCGCCGATCCCGAGGCGAGGTCGCGCGCGGCCGCCGACGCGACGTACCCGAGCTCCTCGGCGGTGCGGCACACGGCCTGCTGGGTCGCGTCGGAGACCCGGATCGTCCCTGCGGGGCGGTCGCGGGGCCGCAGGACGTGGGAAGCGGTCGCGGCCGAGACGCCGGCCGCCCGCGCCACGTCCGCCAGCGTCACCCGTGCCATCACGGCACCTCCTGCGAGGCGGCACCGTGCGCGGCCCGGCCCCCGCTGGGCGCGGAGGCGCTGCCCGCCGCCCGCCCCGAGGAGCCCAGCGTCGACTCGGCCCGCACCAGCGTCACGGGGACGACGATGCGGCGCGCTGCCGTGCGGTCGCCGGCCAGGCGCCGACGGATCAGGTCGATCGTCCGTCGCGCGATCTCCGCGACCGCCGGGTCGATGGTGGTCAGCGACGGCGTGGTGAACCAGCCGTCCTCGATGTTGCCGTGACCGGTGAGGGTCACGCGCTCGGGGACCGCGATGCCGCGCTCGCGCAGCAGGGACAGCGCGCCGATGGCGAGCTCGTCATCGGCGCACGCGAGCGTGCCGAGCGTGGGGACGGCGGCCAGTGCGCGCGCCGTCAGCGTCCGGCCGGCGGCCCGATCGGCACGACGGCCGGGGGCCCCACCCTCATCCGGCTCCGGACGCAGGACCGCCGCCTCGGGGAAGGCGCGGATCAGGTGGTCGACGAAGGCGTCGGGCGTCCCGCTCGCGTGCGCGAGGATCACCACGTCGCCCTGGCCCACCGCCCGCAGGTGCCGCTCGATGGCGGAGGCCGCGGCGGCGTCGTCGACGTCGACGGTGTCGAGGGCCGGCGGTGCGCCGTGCGCGGGCTCGGACGAGGTGCAGATGGTCAGGACGGGCAGCTCGGGGTCGTGTCCCGGTGAGGGGACCCCGGCGGGGAGCGGGCCCACGTGGACGACGGCGTCGAACAGGGCCCCTCGGGAGTCGAGGGTCTGCCGCACGCGGTCGTCGCGCCCGCGGGAGGGTTCGATCGAGACCTCGAGCCCTGCGCGCTCCGCCTCGATGACGAGCGCCTCGGCGAGCCGCGCGGAGGTCGGGGTCCTCAGGTCCACCAGCGACAGGGCGATCACCCCGGTCCGTCCCGTGCGCAGCGACCGTGCATGCGTGTTCGGCTGCCACCCCAGCTCGGCGATGGCGTGCAGGACGCGATTCCTGACGCCGGGGCTGATGTTCGGGTGTTCGTTGACGACCCGCGAGACCGACTTGATCGACACCCCCGCCCGGGCGGCGACATCCTTCATCGTCGGCGTCATGGTTCTCCTCGTTCGCCGTGCCGGCAGCGCACGAGCTCCACCTCGGAGGATACCGCCCGCGTCCTGGGGACCCTGCGAGCAGACGGGCCTCGCAGCAGCTCTGCTCCGCCCCCGTGCTCACGTCATCGGTCGACGCTGCCGCGATCAGGTGGTGATACGAATCGATGACGTTGGGAGCTGCCGGCGCGCTCGGGTCGACGCCACCACCTGCGGCGTTGGCGCGAGAAGCCCTCTCCCGGGGCGGCGGACCGGTGGCGCGGTCGTCATCATGCCTTGTCGAGGACCTAGGACTGGGCCATGATGGCGTTCATCGCACCGGGCGGGCCGCCAGAGTCGGAGTCGCGCACCGGAGCGAGGGCCCTCCCGTTCGCCGTTCGTGCTCGTCGGTGCCGAATTGATTCGTATCGACGAGCCTCACGAGAAGAGAGACAACGATGTCAGACACCACCCGCCCCCGTATCGCCCACCAGGCGGCCGCCACCGCGCCGCGCTTCCGCCCCAGCCGGCGCTCCCTCGGCGCCCTGATCGCCGTTCCAGGGCTGCTCTCCCTGAGCGCGTGCGGCGGCTCCGAGGGCGGTTCCGGCTCCGGTGACACGACCACCCTGCGGGTGGTCGACTACTACAACACCCCCGCGGACGACGAGGTCATCCAGAAGACCCTGGAGACCGTCGCCTCCGAGGTCGGCATGACCGTCAGCCGGGAGAAGGTCCCCGGAGACCAGCTCATCCAGAAGGTCCTGCAGATGAGCTCCTCGAAGACGCTGCCCGACCTGCTGATGCTGGACAATCCCGATCTGCAGGAGATCGCCAGCTCCGGCGCCCTGGTCCCGCTGGACGACTTCGGGATCGACACCTCCGGCTTCAAGCAGGAGATCCTCGATGCGGGCACCTTCGAGGGGAAGGTCTACGGGATCGCCCCGACGGTCAACACGATCGCGCTGTTCTACAACACGGCCATGCTCGCCGACGCCGGCGTCGAGCCTCCCACCACCTGGGACGACCTGAAGTCCGCCGCCGCGGCGCTGACCCACGACGACGTCTACGGCATCGCCTTCTCCGCGATCGCGACCTATGAGGGCACCTGGCAGTTCCTGCCGTTCATGTGGTCCAACGGCGGCGACGAGACCGATCTCGGCACTCCCGAGGTCGCCGGCGCCGCGCAGCTCTGGGCAGACCTCGTGAACGAGGGATCGGCGTCCAAGGGCGTCGTGAACTGGGGACAGGGAGACGCCATGGACCAGTTCAAGGCCGGGAAGGCGGCGATGGTCGTCAACGGACCGTGGAACATCGTCGGCCTCCAGACCGACGCACCGGACCTGGAATGGGACGTCGTGACCATCCCCGTCCCGGCCGAGGGCGCCGACTCGGTCGCCCCGCTCGGAGGAGAGGTGTGGACGATCCCGCAGACGGGCGACACCGAGAAGCAGAAGAAGGTCGCCGAGGTCCTGCAGAAGTTCGTCAGCGCCGAGAACCAGCTGACCATGGGCACGGCGCGCAACACGATCCCGTCGCTCACCGACGCCGCCCAGACGTTCGCGCAGGAGCATCCCGAACTCGCGACCTTCGTCGACCAGGTCTCCACCGCCCGCTCGCGCACCGGCCAGCTCGGCACCGAATGGCCGGCCACGGCCAAGGCGATCTACACGGCTTTCCAGCAGGTCCTCGTCGACGGCACCGACCCGGAGACCGCCTTCGCCGACGCCGCGGCCTCGCTGGGCTGACGCGGCCTCGCGGACCCTCTGATGACCACGACCACGCATCCCGTCACCGCAGATCCTGAGCTGTCACCACCTCCTCGCCGGCGGCGTGGGGGAAGGGGCGACGCCCTCGTGCGCTACGGCTTCGTCGCCCCGGCGGCGATCTACCTGGCGCTCTTCTTCGGATTCCCCATCGTCAAGAACTTCACGATGAGCTTCCAGGAATACACCTCGGCGACGTTCTTCACCGGCGAGGCCCCGTTCAACGGCCTGGCGAACTACCTCGCCGTGTTCAACGACCCGATCTTCATCAAGGCGCTCGTGAACACCGCGATCTTCACCGTCGTGTCGATCGCGGGGCAGTTCGTCATCGGCATGGGCCTGGCCCTGTTCTTCCGCAAGAGCTTCCCGCTGTCGGCATTCCTGCGATCGATGCTGCTGCTGCCGTGGCTGCTGCCGATGATCGTCTCGGCCGCCGTCTGGCGCTGGATCCTCGAGCAGGACAGCGGCATCCTCAACCAGTTCCTCTCCGCCATCGGTGTCATCTCCTCCCCGATACCGTGGCTCACCAGCTCGGACACGGCCCTCATCGCGGTCGTGATGGTCAACATCTGGCTGGGGATCCCCTTCAACGTGGTCCTCCTGTACAGCGGTCTGCAGGCGATCCCGACCGAGCTCTACGAAGCCGGCGAGATCGACGGCGCCACCGGCTGGAAATCCTTCCGCTACATCACGCTGCCCCTGCTGCGCCCGGTGGTCAGCGTCGTGCTGCTGCTGGGAGTCATCTACACGATCAAGGTCCTCGACCTGATCCTCGGTCTGACCGGCGGCGGCCCCGCCAACGCCACCCAGACCATCGCCACCCGCAGCTACGAGATGTCCTTCATCGAGTTCGACTTCGGTCAGGGGGCGGCGCTCGGCAACGTGCTGATCGTCATCGCCCTCCTGTTCGCCGTCGTCTACCTCCGCGCCAACGCCCGCTCGGCGAAGAACGGATGACGCCATGACCACCGTCCTCGACACTCCCCGAGGGGCCCTTCCCACCCGGAGCCGACCGCTGCTCTCACGCAACTCGGCGCTGCGGCGCGGACTGCGCACAGCGCTGGGAATCGTCTTCGTCGCCCTCATGCTGTTCCCCGTCTACTGGATGGTGAACGCCTCGCTCGCGCCCGGAGGCAACAGCCTGAACACGCAGCTGTTCCCGCTGGATCCTGACGTGAGCGGATACGTCCGAGCCTTCGCCGACCAGGGGCAGAACCTCATCACCTCCCTGATCGTCGCGATCGGGGCGGCGGTGCTGTCCCTGGTGGTGGCGACCCCCTGCGCCTACGCCCTCGCCCAGTTCCCGATCCGGGGAAGCAACACGCTGCTGTTCGTGGTGCTCATCGCGCAGATGATCCCGGGCATCGTCATCGCGAATGCCCTGTACACGGCGTACAACACGCTGGGGCTGCTGAACACCATCCCCGGACTGGTCCTGGCCGACACGACAGCCGGCATCCCCTTCTCGATCCTCATCATCCGCGCCTTCATGGAGTCCTTCCCGAAGGAGATCGTCGAGGCCGCTCAGATCGACGGCTGCGGACAGGTGCGCGCCTTCTGGTCGATCGTGCTCCCGGTGAGCATCAACTCGCTGATCACCGCCGGCATCTTCTCGTTCCTCTTCGCATGGAGCGACTTCCTGATGGCGCTGACGCTGACCACCGGACAATCGATCCGCCCGGTCACGCTGGGCCTGTACACGTACATCGGCACCAACGACACGGACTGGAGCTCCGTGATGGCGACCGCCGTCATCGCGTCGGTGCCCGCGGTGGTGCTGATGATCGCCGCCCAGAAGTACATCGCGGCGGGCGCCACCGGAGGCGCCGTCAAGTGACCCCGCCCAGCGCACCGGCCCTCCACCACCCATATTCCACCCCACCGGAAGGAACCCATCCATGACCACCACGACCACCCCCGCGCCCCTGCGCGTCACCGTCTGGGGCGAGAACCGCCACGAGCAGCGTGACCAGCGCGTGCGCGACCACTACCCCGAGGGCATGCACTCCGCCATCCGCGACGGCATCCTCGAGAACCTCGGCGGCGCCGTCACGACCCGCTTCGCCCTGCTCGATGATCCCGAGCACGGCCTGAGCGAGGAGGTGCTCGCCGAGACCGACGTGCTCACGTGGTGGGGGCACATGGCCCACGGCGAGGTCTCCGACGAGGTGGCCGAGCGCGTCCAGCAGCACGTGCTGGCCGGCATGGGCCTGGTCGTGCTGCACTCCGGGCACTGGTCCAAGCCGTTCACCCGGCTCATGGGCACCACCTGCACGCTGCGCTGGCGCAACGAGGCGGACCGGGAGCTGGTGTGGACCGTCAACCCCTCGCATCCGATCGCCGAGGGCGTGCCGCACCCGATCATCATCCCGGAGCAGGAGATGTACGGGGAGCACTTCGACATCCCCGTGCCCGACGAGCTGGTGTTCGTCTCCTCCTTCAGCGGGGGAGAGGTGTTCCGCTCGGGATGCACGTTCCGGCGCGGCAACGGGAAGATCTTCTACTTCAGCCCCGGCGACCAGGACTACCCCGTCTACCACCACCCCGATGTGCGCCGCGTGATCGCCAACGGCGTCTCCTGGGCCCGTCCCGCGGTCGCCGACCGCGAGGTGCCCTTCCTGGACCGCTACGAGACCGAATGGTTCGTCTCGGGCGCCTCCGGCCAGGGCGTCGGGGATGCGGCAGCGGCGGGGAAGAGCGCATGAGCGCTCCCAGCCGGGCCACCCCGGACCCGGTCCGGGTGGTCGTGGTGGGGGCCGGCGGGATGGGCAGGGCCTGGATCGGCACGGTGCTGGACAGCGAGGCCGCCCACCTGGTCGGGGTGGTCGACGTCATCGACGGCGCCGCCGCCCGGGCGGTGGAGGAGGTGGTCCCCGAGGCGCTGCGCCCGGGCGTGCGGACGGGCACCGACACCGTCGAGGTCGCGAGGGTCGCCGGGGCCGAGGCCGTCATCGACGTCACCGTCCCTGCCGCCCACCACGCGGTCACCGCCGACGCGCTGCATGCCGGCCTCCCGGTGCTGGGGGAGAAGCCCTGCGCGGCGACCCTCGCCGAGGCCATCTCCCTCGCCGGGCACAGCGAGAGCACCGGGACGCTCTTCATGGTCTCCCAGTCCCGTCGCAACAATCCGCATCTCCAGGAGACGCGGCGGCTCGCGGACGAGCTGGGCGGCGCCGGCATCGTCGACACCCGGTTCTACAAGGCGCCTCGCTTCGGCGGGTTCCGCGACGAGATGGAGCACCCGCTGATCGTCGACATGGCGATCCACGCCTTCGACGCGGGTCGGGTGCTGGTCGACGCCGATCCGATCTCGGTGACGGCGGCCTCCTCCAACCCGCCGTGGAGCTGGTACGCGGGGGACGCGGCCGCGACGGTGAGGATCGACTACGGCGGCGGCGTCGTGCACACCTTCTCCGGGTCCTGGTGCTCCCCGGGGCGCGAGACCAGCTGGAACGGCGAGTGGATGATCAGCTGCCAGGGCGGCACCGTGCACTGGGACGGCGAGACGCCGCCGACGGCCCAGCACGCCGATGGCGAGACGCTGCGCGGCCGCGACCCCGAGCCGGGCGACCGGTGGGAGCTCGCCGCCTCGCTGGCCGAGTTCTGCACCGCCCTGCGCGGCGGAGAGCGTCCGCGGACCGAGGTCCACCAGAACGTGTGGACCCAGGCGATCGTCGAGGCGGCGGTGTGTTCGGCCGAGACCGGGCGCCGGGTCGAGCTCGCCGCCGTGCTGGACGAGGCGCTCGCCGACGCGCGGCGGCTGGACGCCGCCGATGGTCGCAGCGCCGCCCTGACGGCGTGGAAGACTGGCGCCTCGGGGCTGAGGACCGGGTGAGCGCGGCCCCGGGGAAGGGGTGGGGGTGAGCGCCACGCGCAGGAGGGCACCGACGAGCCAGGACGTCGCCCGGCTCGCCGGGGTCTCCCAGTCCACCGTGAGCTACGTGCTGACCGGCTCCCGCCCCATCTCCGAGGCCACCCGGCAGCGGGTCGAGGAGGCCATCGCCAAGCTCGGCTACCACCCCAACTCCGGGGCCCGCACCCTGCGCTCGCGGCGCAGCGGCGTGATCGGGCTGATGGTCCCCGAGCCGTACGCGGACGACGGCGTGCTGATGCAGTTCATCGGCGCGATCGCCCGGGAGTCCCAGCGCTTCGGCTACGACATCCTGCTGGTCACCGCCCAGGAGGGTGCGCGCGGGATCCATCGCGTCGTGCGCACCGGGGTGTGCGAGGCGCTGATCCTGATGGAGCTCGGACGGCGCGACGAGCGCGTCGCGCCCGTCCTCGACTCGGGTCTCCCCTTCGTGACGATCGGGAAGCCGGACGAGTTCCCCGGCGGCTCGGTCGTCGACCTCGACTTCGAGCTGCTCGGTCGCATGGTGGTCGACCGGGTGCTCGCCGAGTCCTGCGGCCGTCTGCTGCTGTTCGGCGCGCCGGGGACGAAGCGTCACCGCAATGACGTCGCGCGCTTCCTCGGCGGGGTCGAGGACCAGGCCGCCGGGACCGGACTGCGCATCGAGCTCGATGCCGGCCCGGTGGCCGACATGCCCGAGCGCGCTTGGGACGGGGCGGGCCCGGGGGAGCGCACCGCGATGTTCGGCATCACCGGGGTCGCCCCGGCCCTGTTCGCGCTCGCCGCGACCGGTGCCCTGGCCGACCCCGACCGGTTGATGATCGCCTTGACCGGGGACGACCTGACGTCGGTGAGCCCGCTGCTGACGGCGGTCCCGCGCATCGACCCCCGCCGCGTCGAGATCAGCGAACTCGCGGTCCGGGAGCTGGTGCGCCTGCTCCGGGAGGACGGCGCCGGGGCGCGCACCACCCTGGTCGAACCGCGCTGGGTCGAGGGATGACCAGGCCGGGGTGAGCGTCGGCACACCCGGCCGCAGGCGAGATGCGCTTTGGAGCGTCCTAAGATGCCCCTATGACTTCTGAGTCCGCCGCCCTCGACGTCCACGAGCTCCTCGCCGCGCTCCTCCTCGATGCGCCCGAGGCCGCTGGGATGCTCGGCGTGCTGCGTCCCGACGTGCTGGCCCGCACCCGGGAGGCGTACGACGCGCTGTACCGCACCGAGCAGCCGCTCCCGCTGCCCGTGCTCCACGCCTTCGCCGTGGTCACCGCGGACTGGCAGGGGAGCGGGGCGCTCGCCGCCTGGCACCGGGCGCAGGGCGCCGATGCGCAGCTCACGGCCGCCGATCCGGTCCATGGCGACGCCCACGGCGTGCGCGCCGAGACCCTGCAGGCGCTGCGGGACCATGTCGACCTGCTGTCCCTCTCACCGGCGCTCGCGGCGGCCGAGGACCAGGAGCGTCTCGCCGCCGTCGGCGTGGACGCGCCCACCGCGGTCCTGATCGGCCAGCTCGTCTCGTTCGAGAGCTACCTCCAGCGCCTGGTGCTCGACCTCGCCGCGCTGAACGGCCGCGAGGTCCCGTCGGCCGATGCGCCGGCCCGCACCCCGCACAGCCGCGGCCGCACCGCCCCGCAGGGCGGCAGCACCGCGACCGGTCGCCCCCGCCCCTCGGCCTTCACCCGTGAGGTGCTCGACTGGGAGCCGTGGATTTCGGTGCCCGGCGAGGAGGAGCTCACCCCGCAGCAGCGGGACTCCTTCGCCTCGAAGGCGAGCGCCGGCAGCGTCTACTTCCGGATGCTCTCGCTGACCCCGGGCATCACCGCGGCCCGCAGCGAGCTCGACAATGCGATCTTCCTGCCCCGCGACGGGTTGCCCAAGGCCGAGCGCGAGCTCGCCGCGGCCGTGACCAGCCGGGTCAACGACTGCATCTACTGCGCCTCGGTGCATGCGCGCAAGGCCGCCGGCTTCTCCAAGCGGGAGGCCGACGTCGACGCGCTGCTCGCGGCCGCCCTGGACCGTGGCGTCGACTGGATCGCCGGCGACCTCGCGCCGCTCGCCGCCGGGCAGGACGACCGCTGGGGCGCGCTGATCACCGCGGCCGCCGAGCTCTCTCGCCCCCGTCCCCGCTTCGACATCGCGCAGGTCGCCGAGCTGCGCCGGCACGGCCTCGACGCCCGCGAGATCGCGGATCTGGTCACCGCGGCTGGCTTCTTCGCCTGGGCGAACCGCCTCATGCTGAGCCTGGGCGACGCCTCGGTGCCGGACGCCGACGCCCCCGCGCCCGCGCAGCGTCTGCCCGCCTCGGTCCGATGACCCGCTTCGACGCCGTCATCGTCGGCGGCGGCCCGCGCGGGGTCGCCACCGTGCTGCGCACCGCCGTCCGCACCGCCGTCCGCGCCGCGGTCAGCGGCGGGGGACCGGTGCGCCTGGCGATCATCGACGCCCTGGCCGTCGGACCCGGTGCGACGTGGCTGATCGAGCAGCCCGCCGCCTACCTCAACAACACCCAGGCCGATGCCACCACCGTCCACCCCGACGAGTCCACCCCCATGAGCGGTCCCCCCGCGCCGGGGCCGGACCTCGTGGACTGGGCCCGGCGGGTCCGGGCCGACGGCGGCCACCCGGTCGGGGCGTGGGTGATGGAGGAGGTGCGCGACCTGACCGGCGCGACCTTCCCCACCCGCCGCCTGCAGGGGGTCTACTACCGCGATCAGCTCGACGCCGCGATCGCCTCCGGGCAGGTCGAGGTCAGCGAGTTCGTGGGGCTGGCCGTGGATCTCGAGCGCGAGGACGAGGACACCGTGGTGGTGCTCGAGGACGGCCGGCGGCTCAGCGCCCCCACCGTGGTGCTCGCCCAGGGCATGGTCCAGTCCCGGCGCAGCCGGGAGGTCACCGCCCTGACCGAGGCCGCCGAGCGCTTCGGGCTGCGCTACGTCGAGCCCGGCATGCCGGCCGAGCGCGAGTACACCGGTCTGCCCGCGGGGGAGACCGTCCTGGTGCGCGGCCTGGGCGCGAACTTCTTCGACGTCATCGGGCAGCTCGCCGCCGAGTGGGGAGGCACCCTCGAGGTGAGCGCGGACGATCCGCGGGGGCGGCTGCAGTACACCCCGAGCGGGCGCGAGCCCCACCTGCTCGTCGGCTCCCGCCGCGGCGTTCCGTACCGCTCCAAGCCCGAGGGCGGACGCCCCGTGCGGCCGTTCACGCCCCGCTGGGCCACCCCGGAGTGGTTCGCCGCGATCGCCCGACGCTCCGACGTCGACTTCGCCGCCGAGGTGTGGCCCGTGCTGGGCCGCGAGTTCGCCCGGGTCTACCTCGAGGCGCTCAGCGAGGTCGCCCCGGCGGCGGTCACCGGACTCTGGATCCCGGCCCTGGACGCCGCGGACACCGCCGACGAGGTCGACGCGGTGCTCGAGGCCGCGATCGGCGATCCCCGCTGGACCTGGACCCTCGACGAGCTGCACCGTCCCACCCATGGCGAACCGGTCACCGCGGCGGCCTGGCAGGCCCTCGTGGACCGTCTGATCCAGGACGAGCTGGGCTCGATGTCCGATCCCTGGCGCCATCCCCGCGCGGCCGTGAACGCCGCCATGGCCACCCTGCGCCTCCAGGTCGGGCGGCTCAGCGGGGGCGGCGCCTTCCACGGCGCCTCCCTGGCCCGCGACGTGCTGGGCTGGTTCGACGGCGACTCCCTGGCGCTGGCCTCGGGACCGCCCGCCGACCGGGTGCGCCTCGTGCTGGCGCTCATCGAGGCCGGGATCATCGAGCTGATCGGTCCGCAGATGGTGGTCGAGGCCGATCCCGGCGAGGGGGTGTTCCGCGCCGCCTCGCCGATCACCGGCCGCGTGGCCACCTCCCGCGTGCTGCTGGAGACGCGCATGTCCAAGGGGCAGATCCCGCAGACCAGCGACCCGCTGCTGCGCTCGCTGCTGGCCACCGGACGCGCCCGCCTCCACACCGTCGACGGCGTGCCCACCGCCTCGATGGAGGCCACCGGCGCCGAGATCAGCGAGGACGCGCGCAGCGGCCACAACCTGGTCGCGGCCGACGGGAGCGTCGACGCCTCCGTGGTGGTGCTCGGCATCCCGGCGGCGAGCACCCAGCCCGGCAGCGCCATCGGCGCCGCCCCGGGCGTGCCCTCACCGCTGCTGGCCGGGGCGGACATCGCCGCCAAGCAGATCATGGCGCGGGTGCGGGCGGGCGTCCGCGCCTGAGGGGTCGGGGCGCTCAGGCCGGCGGGGCGAGCAGCACCGCGAAGCTCTCCAGGGTGCGCTCGAGCTCGACGGAGGGCTCGAGCAGCCACTGGATCTGCAGACCGTCGGACGCCGCGATGAGCAGCGCCGCGAGGTCCGCCGGCTCCACGTCGGAGCGCACCCGTCCGTCGGACTGCTCCCGGCGCAGGCGCTCGGTGAGGTCCTCGCGCAGCCGCGCGAAGCGGGTGCTGAAGAACTGCTGGGAGGGGGTGCCCTCGGCGGCCAGAGCGGAGGCCACCAGGGTCGTGTACAGCTCGACCATGCCGGGCACCTCGACGTTGATCACCGCGGCCTTGACCAGCACGTCCAGCGCCGAACGGTCGTCGAACTCGGCAGCGGTGTCGCGCTGGGACTCGGCATGCTCGTACACCGCCACCAGCAGCTGCTCGCGGGAGTCGAAGTAGTGCAGCAGGGCCGCATGGGAGACCCCGATGGCGGTCGCGATGCGGCGCAGGGAGGTGCCGTCGGCCCCGCGCTCGCGGAACACCTCGATGGCGCGGTCGAGGATCTCCTGCCGTCGGGCGACGCCCTTGGAGTAGGACCCCGCGCGGCCGATCACGGCGGGCGGGACGGTGTCGGGGGACTCCTTCGTGGACATGCGTCGAATGCTACCCACATGAAACCTCCAGATGGAGGTTTGCGTGGTAATCTCCTCCACGACGCCCTCACCGTGACGTGCGGCATAGGGGTGACGACCTCTGAAAGCAGGAAAGACATGGCACTGCCCATCGCCTCCGTCCAGCTCTACTCGCTGGCCGCCGAGTTCTCGGCGGATATGAACGGCTCCCTCGAGAAGCTCGCCGCGATCGGCCTGCGCACCGTCGAGGCCTTCGACTTCGTGCGCCGACCGGCCGAGATCCGGGCCGCCCTGGATCAAGCGGGCCTGACCTCCCCCACCGGTCACGCCCCGCTGCTGACCGGCGAGCTGTGGACCCCGGACGGCTCCATCCCCACCGCGGCCAACGAGGTCGTGTTCGAGGCCGCGGCCGAGATCGGGATGAAGACCGTCATCGAGCCCATGGTGCCCACCGAGCGCTGGCTCACCGAGGACGGCGTCAAGGACATCGCCGAGCGCCTCAACGTCGCCTCCGAGAAGGCCAAGGAGTTCGGCCTCACCGTCGGCTACCACAACCACGCCCAGGAGTTCCTGGCCTCCTTCGACGGCCGCACCGCCTACCAGCGCTTCCTCGACCTCGTCGATCCGGCCGTCGAGATCGAGCTGGACCTGTTCTGGGCGCTGGCCGGCGGCCAGGACGTCGTGGCCCTGGTCGAGGAGATCGGGGACCGCCTGGTGGCGATCCACGTCAAGGACGGCGTGGCCCCGGCCTCGAACCCCTTCGACCCGGAGGCGCCGACCTTCAGCTCCGACAGCCTGGACCAGCGCCACGCCGGCGAGGGCGACGTGCCCACGATCGAGGCGATGAACGCCGCGACCGGCGTGAAGTACGCCGTCATCGAGTACGACAGGGCCCCCGGGGACGTCTTCGAGGACATCGCCGACAGCTACCGCTTCCTCATCGAGAACGGCCTCGCGGCATGACCGGCGCCTCCGCTCCCGTCGGCGTCGGCCTCATCGGCGCCGGAGTCATCTCCGACACCTACCTCGAGAACCTCGGCTCGTACCCGGACGTCGAGGTGCTCGCGGTCGGGGACCTCGACACCGATCGCGCCCGCGCCCAGGCCGAGAAGCACGGCGTGAGCGTCTCCGGCACCGCCCAGGACGTGCTGGACCACCCCGGGGTGCAGGTCGTGGTCAACCTGACCATCCCCGCCGCCCACGCGGAGGTCTCCGCCGCGGCCATCGCCGCCGGCAAGCACGTCTGGACCGAGAAGCCGCTGGGGCTGGACCGCGGGTCCACCGCGGCGCTGCTGCGCTCGGCCGCGGAGGCGGGGCTGCGGGTGGGCTGCGCGCCCGACACCGTGCTCGGCCCGGGCGTGCAGACCGCGAAGCGGGAGATTGCCAAGGGCACCATCGGGCGTCCGCTGTTCGCCCAGACGTCCATGCAGTGGCAGGGTCCCGAGGTGTTCCACCCCAATCCCGCCTTCCTGTTCGCCAAGGGCGCCGGCCCGCTGCTCGACATCGGCCCGTACTACTTCACGACCCTCGTGAGCATGTTCGGCACCGTCGACTCGGTGGCGGCCATGGGCCTGCGGGCCCGACAGGAGCGGGAGATCCAGGTGGGTCCGAACGCCGGGCAGACCTTCCCCGTCGAGACCCCCTCGACCATCTCGGTGCTGACCCGCTTCGAGGCCGGCCAGACCGGCACCTCCCTGGTCAGCTTCGACTCGCCGCTGGCCCGCCAGGGCATCGTCGAGATCCACGGCACCGAGGGCTCCCTGGTGGTGCCCGACCCGAACATGTTCGAGGGCCGCATCGCCTACGTGCGTCCCTTCGAGTCCTTCGGGGAGGCCCCGCCGGTGCAGGAGTGGATCGAGGTGCCCCAGCAGGGCGTCGTCACCGGTCGCGGGCTGGGCCTGCTGGACATGGTCCGCGCCATCGCCGAGGACCGCCCGCACGTGGCCAGCGGCGAGCTGGGCTACCACGTGCTCGACGTGATGCTCTCGGCCGAGGAGTCCGCCGCCTCCGGCGAGTTCGTCGCCGTGGCCAGCTCGGTGGCCGAGGTGCCGCTGCTGCCGGAGGGCTTCGACCCCTTCGCCCGCACGCTCTGAGGCACCGCACGATCGCGCGCTGAGGACCCATGATCCCGGGATCATGGGTCCTCAGCGCGCAATGCTGCGTCGGGGTGCCGGCGGCCCGGCCGATGGCCGGCGGCCCGGCGCTCAGATGTCGCGGAAGGTCTCGATGCGCGCGCCGAGCTTGTTCAGGCGCTCGGCGAGGTCCTCGTAGCCGCGGTTGATGACGTAGACGTTGCGCAGCACCGAGGTGCCCTTGGCGGCGAGCATCGCCAGCAGGATCACCACGGCCGGGCGCAGGGCCGGCGGGCAGACCAGCTCGGCGCCGCTCCAGCGCGTCGGCCCCTCGATGAGCACCCGGTGCGGATCCATCAGCTTCACGTTCGCGCCCAGCTTGGTGAGCTCGGTGAGGTAGATGGCGCGGTTCTCGTAGACCCAGTCGTGCAGCATCGTCTGCCCCTGGGCGGTCGCCGCGATGACCGCGAAGAAGGGCAGGTTGTCGATGTTCAGGCCCGGGAACGGCATCGGGTGGATCTTGTCGATCGGGGCGGTGAGGTCCGAGGGATGGGTGGTGATGTCCACCAGGCGGGTCCGCCCGTTCTCGGCCGGGTACTCCTCGGAGCGGTCGTAGCGCAGCCCCATCTCCTCGAGGATCGCCAGCTCGATCTCCATGAACTCGATCGGCACCCGGCGCACGGTGATCGAGGAGCGGGTGACGATCGCGGCGGAGATCAGGCTCATCGCCTCGATCGGGTCCTCGCTGGGGGCGTAGTCCACGTCCACCGCGATCTGCGCCTTCCCCTGCACCCGCAGCGTGGTGGTGCCGATGCCGTCGATCCGCACCCCCAGCTTGACCAGGAAGAAGCACAGGTCCTGGACCATGTAGTTGGGGCTCGCGTTGCGGATGACGGTCTCGCCGTCGTGGAGCGCGGCCGCCAGCAGGGCGTTCTCGGTGACGGTGTCGCCGCGCTCGGTGAGCACGATCGGGCGGCGGGGCCCGGTGCCGGTGTCCGTGGTGGCCTGGTAGTTGTGGTCGGTGGCGACGACGTCGAGGCCGAAGTGGCGCAGCGCCGTCATGTGCGGCTCGACGGTGCGGGTGCCGAGATCGCAGCCGCCCGCGTAGGGCAGCTGGAACTTCCCGGCGCGGTGCAGCAGCGGGCCCAGGAACATGATGATCGAGCGGGTGCGGCGGGCGGCGGCGGCGTCGATCGACTCGAGGTCGAGCGTCGCGGGCACGCGCAGCTCGAGGTCGTTCTGCTCGTTCAGCCAGGTGGCCTTCACGCCGATCGAGGTGAGCACCTCGAGCAGGCGGTTGACCTCCTCGATGCGGGCGACCTTGCGCAGCACGGTGGTGCCGGTGTTCAGCAGCGAGGCGCACAGCAGCGCAACCCCCGCATTCTTGGACGACTTCACGTCGATCGCGCCGGACAGGGTGGTCTCGCCCTGGACGCGCAGGTGGCTGGGCCCGGAGGCGCCCAGGCCCACCAGCTCGGAGTCCAGCGCGGCACCGATCCGGGAGACGGTGTCCAGGGTCAGGTTCTGCTGGCCCTTCTCCATGCGGTTCACGGCGCTCTGGCTGGTGCCGAGCTCGCCGGCCAGCTGGGTCTGGGTCAGCCCCGAGTGCAGTCGGGCCTCGCGGATGAGCGTGCCGATCCGGGCCAGGTAGTCCTCGTTCTCTGTCATGCGGGGACGCTATCTCACAGATGAGATATCGACTCCCAGGCTGCGTGCGGTGCTGGTCACGTCGGCCGTCGCCGCGCCCCTCTCAGGCGTCGACCATGACCGGGAGCGGCTCGATGTGCCCGCCCACCCGGTACGCGAGCGCCGGGTCGTACGGGGCGAAGCGCAGGGACATGCCGGCTTCGTCGGGGGTGCGGTCGGCCTTGCGGTTGTTGCAGGCCTTGCAGGCGGAGACCAGGTTCGTCCAGGAGGAGGGTCCGCCGCGGGAGATCGGGTGGATGTGGTCCACCGTGGCCAGCAGCGCCTCGCAGGGCGGGGTCTTGGAGACGCTGCGGCCGCAGTAGGCGCAGGTCCAGTGGTCCCGCTCATGGACGGCGCGGTAGGAGAAGCCGATCGAGCGCTGGCCGGCGCCCTCCACCCACGCGCCGCTGAGCTCCCGGGTCAGCTCGAGCGCGGTGGGGACGATCCGGTCGTCCTGGATGGCCAGCCGCACCGGGGTCGCCACCCGCCGGCGGATCATCCCGAAGGCGTGGCGCACGGTGGTGGTGTGCAGGAGCTCGCCGATCCCGGTGTCCGGGTCGTATCCGAGGTTGTAGACCTTGACCAGGGACATGGGCACCTCCTTGGTTCGGGCGCTGCGCAGCGCTGCGGCCCGGACGCGGGAGGAGCTCGTGGACCGAGCAGGTGCAGTATCCCTGCGCCCGGCCACCGGTGTCCATCATTTTCCCGCCCGCCCGGCCGGCGTCGCGGTGGCTTCCTGACGGCACGGCCCGTCATGCTGGGGGGATGGAGGACGAGACGCAGCGGCAGCAGCGCGAGCGCGAGAGGGTGCTCTCCGAGTACGGCACCTGGCGGATCACGGCGGAGGAGGACGCGCCCGCCGCCGCCGAGGTGCAGAACCTCGAGACCCTGCTGCGGCTGAAGGCCGACCACCTGGACAGCCCCGAGCCTGGGCTGTGGACCACGGAGCTGACGACCGCGCTGCTGACCGAGGTGATGCCGCGCACCGTGATCCAGTCGCGCGAGCAGGTGATGGACTTGGTGCCGACCCTGGCGAGGTTCTTCACCTACCTGCGCGAGACCGGCCGCTGGCATCCGCGCTCGATGGACGCCGCGGCCGGGCCCGCGATGCTCGCCGATCTCGAGTTCACCGTGCTGGAGGCGGCCGACGACCCCACCCGGCGCTCCTTCTCCACCAACATCCTGGGCTACGGCCTCTCGCTCGGCGTCGACCTCGAGGACGACCGGGAGCTCGCCGCCTTCATGCACTGGTACAACGCCCTGCCCGATGCGGAGCGCCTGGTCCTCAGCGACACCGGGCGGCTGCCCTCGCCGTCGGTGCCGTACGAGCGGGAGGCCGCGGTGCGCGCGGCGCGGCCCACGGACCTGCCCGGCGGCACCTGGCCCTGGTTCCTGCCCGCCCCCGACGAGGACGGGACGGCGCTCGGCGGACTCGATGCCGAGCAGGACGCGCCCGCCTACGCCCGCAACGCCTTCGTGCGGAACGCCGTGGCGCTGCTGGACTTCGTGGGGGAGGGCCGGAGGGTCACCCGCACCGGCGCGCTGGGCCGCGAGGACGCCCGCGAGCTGCTGGCACGGATGGGGCGGGACCAGGCGGTGCGCAGCATGTGGGACCGGCCGGAGATCGTCGGGCCCTGGGTGAGCCTGCTCGACGGCGGCTGGCTGGAGATCGACCGCGGGGTGGTGCACCGGGCCGCGGGTCCGGTGCCGTCCGCGAGCGCCGAGCAGGACGCGGAGGCCTTCGTCGCCTTCGGGCATGCGGTGCTCAGCGCCGCCCTGTTCGGTCGGGACGCCCGGGACGCGGAGGACGGCGGCTTCGTCGGGATGCCCGACACCGTCGCCGCGCTCCTGGCGGCCTGCGGGGCGGACGGCCTCACGCTGCCCGATCCGCTGGGGCCGGAGCCCGGCGCGGCGGGACCGCCGCTGGATCCGCTGACCGGGGTGGTGGACCGCGAGGAGCTGAAGCGGCTGTTCGCCGTGCGCAGCGACCTCACCGGCCTCGCCGCGATCGGGGTGCTCGAGCGCCACGGCTCCCGCTTCGTCGGCTCCCCGGCGGTGCTGGTCGCACTGGTGGCGCTGATCCGCGACCGCGACGAGGGCTGAGGGGCCGGGTCAGCGCACCCCGCGCATGCCCCGGCTGACGGGCCGGGCGACGGCCAGCATGAGCACGCCGATCGCGATGGTGACCGCGCCCAGGGCCCCGAAGTAGGCGCCCTCGGTCTCGGCGGAGTAGAAGGTGGCCAGGGCCCCGGAGAGGGAGGTGCCCAGCGCCACGGAGAGGTTGTACAGCGCCATCATCAGCACCGGGTACGAGGTCGGGGCCAGCTTGGTGGCCAGGGACAGCCCCACCGGGGAGATCCACAGCTCGCCGATCGTGGCCACCAGCATGATCATCGCGATCCACAGCACCGGCACCGAGACCACGTCGGCCATCGGCAGGAACAGTAGGAACGCCGAGCCCATGAGGATGATGCCGACGCCGAACTTGCGGGGCGTGGAGGGCTGGCGGGTGCCGAGCCGCGTCCACAGCGCCGCCATCACCGGGGCCAGCGCGATGATGAAGAAGGGGTTGAAGGACTGCACCCAGGAGATCGGCATCTCCCAGCCCAGGATCTCGCGGTCCAGCCGGGTGTCCGAGTACAGCGTGATGACGGTGAACTGCTGCTGGAAGAGGGCGAAGAAGGCCGCGGTGCCGATGAACAGCGGGATGAAGGCGCGCACCCGGGAGTGCTCGTCGGCGTCGAGCCGCTTCGAGAGCAGCAGCACGGCGAAGATGACGATCGCGCCGACGACGGCCAGCGCGGCCACCACGGTCGCGAGGTTCCCGGCGTTCAGGACGCCGGTGAGCACCAGCGCGAGGATCAGCACCACGGTGGCGACGGCGATCGCGGCCCAGCGCGGGTACTGCGAGCGGGGGAGCGGATCGGGCACGTGGTGCACGGCGGCGGGCAGGCCCTTGCGGGTCGCGGCGTACTGGGCCAGGCCGATCGCCATGCCGACGGCGGCGAGGCCGAAGCCGAGGTGGAAGCCCCATTCCTTCTGCGCCAGGCCCGTCAGCAGCGGACCGAGCAGGCCGCCGATGTTGATGCCCATGTAGTAGATGGAGAAGCCGGCGTCGCGGCGCGGGTCCTCCCGGGTGTACAGGGAGCCGACCAGGGTCGCGGCGGTGGACTTCAGCCCGCCGGAGCCGACACCGACCAGCAGCAGGCCGAGGATCAGCCCGGGCACGCCCGGCACCAGCGCGAGGGCGAGGTGGCCGGCCATGATCATCACCGCGCTGGTGAACAGCGTCCGTTCCGGTCCCAGCAGGCGGTCGGAGACCAGCGCACCCAGGATCGAGAAGAGGTAGACCGAGCCGCCGTAGGCGCCGACGATGCTCAGCGCGACCGTCTCGTCGATCCCCAGGCCGCCCTCGGTGGCCGCGAAGTACATGTAGATCGCGAGGATGCCCTGCATGCCGTAGAAGCTGAAGCGCTCCCACAGCTCGACGCTGAACAGGTTCGCCAGCGGACCGGGCTGTCCCATGAAGGTCCTGCCGCTGGGATTGTGCTCCAAGGCGTCGTCCCCGGGGCCGATCGCCACGCCGCCGCCGTCGCGGCCGGGGCGATCGGGGGCTGCAGCGCGGGATCGGGGGTGTTCGGGGAAATCACGGTGAGCCATCCTGCGGCAGGCCCCGGGACGGGTGCAACGCGGCGCAGTCCCGATGTGAGCAGTCAGTCGCCGCCGTGCGGCCGGGGGCGAGGGCTCAGGCGCCGGGGGAGAGGTCCGGCATCTCGCGCACCCCGAACTCCTGGCGCAGCACCCGCTGCGCGGCGTGCCAGCCGGCCATGCCGTGCACCCCCGGCCCGGGCGGGGTCGCCGACGAGCACAGGTACCAGCCGGTCTCCGCCAGCCGGTACGGGTCCCAGTGGGCGGTGGGCCGGGCGATCATCGAGTACATCGTCACGTGGCCCATCGAGATGTCCCCGCCCACCAGGGCGGGATTGTGGTGCGGCATCCGGGCGGCGCTGATGCCGCGGGAGGCGACGATCAGGTCCCGGAAGCCGGGGGCGAAGCGCTCGATCTGCGCCGTGACCAGCTCGGTGGGGTCGGTGGTGTCCCCGGCGGGGACGTGCGCGTAGGCCCACAGCGGGCGCAGCCCGCCCTGGATCCGCCCGGGGTCCACCACGGAGGGGTCGCTGACCAGGGTCATCGGGTGTTCGGGGACCCGGCCCGCGGCGACCTCGGCCTCGCTCGCGGCCATCTGCGCGCGGTTGCCGGCCAGGTGCTGGGTGCCGGCGCGGCCCACCTCCGCGTCGCGCCACGGCACCGGTCCCGACAGCACGAAGTCGACCTTGGCGGCGGCGTCGCCGTGCGGGAAGCGGCGCAGCTGCCGCTCGAGGGAGCGCGGCAGGCGGTTGGCGAGGATGTCCGCGGCGGCGTCGGCCGGGGTGTCCAGCAGCACCGCCGTGGCCTCCGGCACGTCGCGCCAGGTGCGCACCCGGTGCCCGGTGTGGATGGTGCCGCCGTGGGCGCGGAGGTCCTCGGCCAGGGTGTCCATGATCGCCTGGGAGCCGCCGACGGGGATCGGCCAGCCCACGCCGTGGGCGATGGTGCCCAGCAGCGCCGAGGTGGCCGCCATCGCCAGGGAGGGCATCCGACCGATGGCATGGGCGGCGACGCCGCTGAGCAGGGCCCGGGCGCGCTCGGTGCGGAAGGGCAGCTCCCAGGCCGGGGTGCCCTGCAGGCCCACCAGCGCCGCGAACAGCGGGGCCGCGACCAGGGTGCGCGGGGTCATCAGGGCCGGCGGGAGCGAGCGCTTGTCCCCGAGGGAGAGCTCGACGATGAGGTCCTGGTGCGCGGCGAGGGTGCCCATCACGGCCCGCCAGGCCAGACCGTCGGCGCCCAGGCCGGCGGCGGTGCGCTCGACGTCGTGCCAGGCGATCGCGGCCGGCTGGTCGTCCAGCGGCTGGGCGAAGGAGGCCTCGGGCGCGATCGCCCGCACCCCGCGGGCGCGGACGTCGAAGGCGGCGAAGAAGGGGCTGGCGAGGGCGAGCGGATGCACCGCCGAGCAGATGTCGTGCACGATGCCGGGGGCCAGGCCCAGGTCCAGCGTGCGGGCGCCGCCGCCGATGGTGTCCTCGGACTCGAGCACCTGGACGGACAGGCCGGCGCGGGCCAGGGTGACCGCGGCCGCGAGGCCGTTCGGGCCGGAGCCCACGACGACGGCATCGGCCTCGGTCCTGCGCTGGGTGCTCATGGGCCCAGCGTAGAGGTCACGGCGGCGCTCTCCCAGCCTGCGAGGTCGCCCACCACTGCTATTAACGAAACGCCCAGGTCGCGTAATGTGTCGGGCATGCACACCACGACCGTCCCGACCACCCGCGCCGAGACCCCGACGGAGCGCCCGGCACGGAAGCCGAAGCGCCAGGCCGTGCTGGAGGTGCAGGCCAAGCGGCGCATCTCGCCGCACCTGCTGCGCATCACCCTCGGCGGTGAGCTGTACAGCGCCCTGAACCGCAACCACCACACCGACGCCTACGTCAAGCTGCTGATCGCCGACCCCGCCGCCGGCCTGCACCCTCCGTACGACCTCGACGCGCTGCGCGAGGAGAGCCCCGAGCTGATGCCCGTGCGCCGCACCTACACCGTGCGGCACTGGAACGACCAGGACCAGAGCCTCGAGATCGACGTCGTCCTGCACGGCGACAACGAGGGCGCCGCCTCCCGCTGGGCCGATGCGGCCCAGCCCGGCGACCTGATCGCCCTGATGGGCGCCGGCGGCGGCTACCTCCCGCAGTCCGAGAGCGCCGCGCACCTGCTGATCGGCGACCACGCCGCGCTGCCCGCCATCGCCGCCTCCCTCGAGAGCATGGACCCCGCCGCGCAGGGACTCGCCCTGATCCACCTCGACCACGAGGAGGACCGCATCGAGCTCACCCGCCCCGCGGGAGTCGAGCTGCACTGGGTGATCGGCCCGCGCGAGCAGCTGCTGGAGACCGTCGCCGCCCTCGACCTCGCCGAGGTGGAGGGCCTGCAGGTGTTCTGCCACGCCGAGCGCGGGCTGACCAAGCAGCTGCGGAGGGTGCTGGTCAAGGACGCCGGCATCCCCCGCGAGCAGATCTCGATCTCGGCCTACTGGGCGCTGGGCCGCGTGGAGGACGAGTTCCAGGCCGAGAAGCGCGAGCCCGTCGGTGCGATCGACGACTGAGGGCGGTGCGGGGCGATGAGTGATCTCGTCGTCGGCCCCGACGGGCTGGCACGGCCGCGCTGGGCCTCGGTCCATGACGACCTGCGCGTGTACTACGACACCGAGTGGGGCCTGCCGGTGCGCGACGAGCGCGGGGTGTTCGAGCGCCTGGCCCTGGAGGGCTTCCAGTCCGGTCTGAGCTGGGCGACGATCCTGCGTCGCCGCGAGGGGTTCCGGCGCGCCTTCGCCGGCTTCGAGGTCGAGCGGGTGGCCGCCTTCGACGCGGACGACGTGCAGCACCTGCTGGCCGATGAGGGGATCATCCGCCACCGCGGCAAGATCGAGGCCACCATCGCCAACGCCCGCGCCACCATCGCCCTGCGCGGGACGGCGCAGCTCGGCGCCCGCGCGGACCTGGGCCCCGGAGCCACGCTCGCGGACCTGGTCTGGTCCTACCGCCCCGAGCGCACCCCGCTGCCCAGGACCGCCGCCGAAGTCCCCACCACCAGCGGCGAGTCGATCGCCCTGGCCCGGGAGCTCAAGCGGCGCGGCTTCCGCTTCGTGGGCCCCACCACGATGTTCGCGCTGATGGAGGCGCTCGGCGTGGTCGACACCCACCTGCTGGGCTCCCATCGCCGCGGCAGCTCCGGGGTGTGGCGGGCCGACGGCACCCCGGCCTGAGCCGCCACACTCCGTCACAGACCTCGCCTCGGCGCTGCGCCCGCGCCCACGATGGACCCGAGCGGGAATCGGCCATCGGAGGAGGCGGGAATGAGCACAGCGGCGATCCATGCGGGCTGGAGCGGCGGGGACGTCCACCGCTCGGTGACCCCGCCCATCCACGCCTCGAGCGCCTTCGCCCACCGCGACCACGCCTCGCTCAAGTCGCTGTTCGAGCGCCGCAGCGACGGCTTCGCCTACTCCCGCTCCGGCAATCCCACCACCGCCGTGCTCGAGCAGCGGATCACCGCGCTCGAGGGCGGGATCGGGGCGATCGCGGTCGCCTCCGGTCAGGCGGCGACCAGCATCGCCCTGTGCGCGCTGGCCGCGCCCGGTGGCCACGTGGTGGCCTCCTCGCTGCTGTACGGCGGCACCACCGAGTTCCTCGACGACACCCTCGCCGACTTCGGGGTGACCTGCTCGGTGGTGGACCCCTGGGACCTCGGTGCCTGGGAGGCCGCCATCACGGCGGAGACCCGCGCGGTGGTGGTCGAATCGATCGCGAACCCGGGCGCCCAGCTGGTGGACCTCGACGCCATCAGCGCCATCGCCCATGCCCGCGGCGTGCCCGTCGTGGTCGACTCCACGCTCGCCAGTCCCGCCCTGTTCCGCCCCGGTGAGCACGGCGCGGATCTGGTGGTCCATTCGGCCACCAAGTACCTCTGCGGCCACGGCACCACCATCGCCGGCCTCATCGTCGACACCGGCGCCTTCGATCCGCGGCGGCATCCCGAGCGCTGGCCGCGGCTGACCGCGCCGAGCCGCCGCTTCGGCGTCACCTTCGCCACCGAGTACGAGCGCGGCGCCTCCGGGCTGCTGGCCTTCGCCCGCGCCAAGTACGTCACCGACTTCGGCGCCACCCTCCCCGCCGCGAGCGCCCAGCAGATCCTGGTGGGCATCGAGACCCTCGACCTGCGGATGCGCAAGATCAGCGCCGACGCCGCGATGCTGGCCTCGCGACTCCACGGCCTGCCCGGGGTGGCGGCCGTCCACCACCCCGCCATCCCCGGCCGGCCCGACGCGCATCTGGCCGATCGCCACTTCCCCCACGGCACCTCCGGGGTGTTCTCGATCGACCTGGTCGGCGGGGAGGAGGCCGCGGCGGCGTTCTGCGACGCCCTGCAGCTGTGGACGCTCGCGGTGAACCTGGGCGATGCCCGCTCCCTGGTCTGCCATCCCGGCTCGACCACCCATTCCCATCTCACCGAGACCCAGCGCCGGGCCTGCGGGGTCCGCCCCGGCACCGTGCGCCTCAGCGTCGGCCTCGAGGACCTCGAGGACCTCGTCGAGGACCTCGAGCGGGGGCTCGCGGCCGTCCACCATAGGGAGGCGGTCGGCGCGCAGCGGGGGTGATGCCCGTCGCGCCCGGGAACAGCGCGCGGCCCGGGCGGGTTCGACCCGGTATGGAGACCTCTGTGCGCACCGCTGACGTGGTGGTGATCGGTGCCGGCCAGGCAGGGCTCTCCGCCACCTTCCATCTGCTGCGCCGCGGGGTGCGTCCGCTCGCACGGGCCCGGCCGGGGGAGCTGAGCCTCCTGGTGCTCGATGCGGAGGACGGCCCGGGCGGCGCCTGGCGCCACCGCTGGGAGAGCCTGACCATGGCCACCGTCAACGGCATCCGCGAGCTGCCCGGCATGCCCGAGGTCGAGGCGGCCCCCGCGGAGCCCGCCCGCGAGGCGGTGCCCGCCTACTTCGCCGACTTCGAGGACCGCTTCGAGGTGCCGATCGAGCGGCCGGTGCGGGTGGTGCGGGTCGAGGACGACCCTGCCGCGGGCCCCGCGCCGGAGCAGGAGAGCCTGTGGCCGCCGCTGCTGGTGCACTCCGTCGGCCCGGACGGCACGCCCCGCCCGCCCATCCGCACCCGCGCGGTGCTGAACGCGACCGGCACCTGGACCCGGCCCTTCATTCCTGCCTACCCGGGCGCCGCGGACTTCCGCGGCCGGCAGCTGCACACCGTGGACTACACGCGCGCCGAGGACTTCGCCGGGCAGCGGGTGGGCATCGTCGGCGGCGGCATCAGCGCGCTCGGCTTCCTGCAGGAGATCGCCGAGGTGGGGGAGACCTTCTGGTACACCCGCCGGGAGCCGGTCCTCGAGGACCGTCCGTTCAGCCCGGAGCGGGGCCGCCAGGCCGTCGCCGGCGTCATCGACCGGGTCAGCCGGGGCCTGCCGGTGCGCAGCGTCGTCTCCGCGACCGGTCTGGTCTGGACGCCCGCACTGCGGGAGGCGCAGCGGCGCGGCGTGCTGCAGCGCCGGCCCATGTTCGAGCGGCTCACCGCGAGCGGCGTCATCGAGGCCGACGGCAGCGCCACCGAGCTCGACGCGATCCTCTGGGCCACCGGCTTCCGCCATGAGCTGCGGCACCTGCGGCCGCTGCAGCTGCGCACCGAGCACGGCGGCATCCGCATCGACGGCACCGCCGCGGCGCAGGATCCGCGGATCCATCTGCTCGGCTACGGCCCCAGCGCCTCCACCATCGGCGCCAACCGCGCCGGCGGCGCCGCGGTGCGGACGCTGCTGCCGCTGCTGGACGGCTCGGCGGCGCCCCGGCGGGCACCGGTGCCCGCCTGAGCGGATCAGGCGCCGTAGCGCTCGACGAGCCGGTCCAGCCCGGCGTCGAACTCGGCGTCGACCACCTGGCGGGACGTCTCGGCCAGGTACCAGTCGACGATCTCGCGGGCTCCCTCGGAGAAGGGCGTGGTGGCCTCCCAGCCCGGCACCAGCTGCTTGATCCGGGTGTTGTCGAACAGCACCGAATGCGCCTTGTCCCCGACCAGGCCGGGGCCGATCGACGGCAGCTCCCGCGCGATCGCCTCGGAGCTCACGTGCACGATCTGCGCCTCCCGCCCCAGGGCCTGCGCCATCACCTGCGCGATCTGGTCCCAGGTCAGGGACTCGTCACTGGTGATGTGCAGCGCCTGGCCCACGGCGTGGGGGTTGCCGAACAGGCCCACGAAGGCGCGGGCGAAGTCCCGCGAGTGGGTGAGGGTCCACCAGCTGGTGCCGTCGCCGTGCACCACGATCGGTCGCCCGTCCAGGATGCGCTGCAGGACGGTCCATCCGCCGTCCAGCGGGATCAGCGAGGGACCGTAGGTGTGGCTGGGCCGCACGATCGTCATCGGGAAGCCCGTCTCCCGGTACGCGGCGACCAGCAGGTCCTCGCTGGCGATCTTGTCGCGGGAGTACTGCCAGAAGGGGTTGCGCAGCGGGGTGGACTCCACGATCGGCAGCTGGGCGATCGGCTTCTGGTATGCGGAGGCGCTGGAGATGTAGAGGTACTGCGCGGTGCGGCCGGTGAAGATCCGGATGTCGTCGGCCGCCTGCTGCGGGCTGAAGGCCCGGAAGTTGGCGACCACATCGAAGGTCTCGTCCCCGACGGCCGCCTCCAGGGAGGCCCGATCCCCGGCGTCGCCGACCAGGCTGCGCGCACCCTCGGGCACCGGGCTGCGCCCCCGGTTCAGGACGGTGACCTCGTGCCCGCGCTCGAGCGCGAGCCGGGTGACGTAGGAGCTGATGTTGCCGGTGCCGCCGATGAGCAGGATTCGCATGGACAGCACGCTACCGTCGCCGCTGCACGATGGATACGGTGGGCACGCCGTCCGACCGACCGACCCAGGAGCGCCGATGCCCACCGATCCCGCCCCGCTGCCGAGCCTTCCCGAGGCCGGCCTCGAACGGGTGCTGTGCATCGTCGCCCATCCCGACGACATGGAGTACGGGACCTCCGCCGCCGTCGCCGCCTGGTCCGCCGCGGGCGTCACGGTGACCTACCTGCTGCTGACGGGCGGGGAGGCGGGCATGGCCGAGGCGCCCGAGGTGGTGGGGCCGCTGCGCGAGGCCGAGCAGCGCCGCGCCTGCGCGGCCGTCGGCGTCCAGGACCTGCGGATCCTCCCGCATCCCGACGGCATGCTGGAGGCCACCCTCGCCCTGCGCCGCGACGTGGCCCGCGCGGTGCGCCAGGTGCGCCCGGACCTGGTGCTGACGACGAACTTCGACCTCGAGGCCTACGGGGGCCTGAACCAGGCCGATCATCGGGCCGCGGGTCTGGCGGCGGTCGACGGCACCCGCGACGCCGCGAACCCCTGGGTGTTCCGCGAGCTGCTCGAGCAGGAGGGCCTCGCCCCCTGGCAGGCCCGGGCGCTGCTGGTGGCCGGGCACCCCGCGCCGACCCACGCCAAGGCGGTGCAGGCCGATCACGTGCGCGCGGCCGTCGCCTCGCTGCGCGCCCATCAGGCCTATCTCGAGCACGTGAGCGGCCACCCCGCACCGGAGGAGTTCATCCCCGCCGTCCTGCGGGAGGGCGGGGCGGCCGCCGGCTGCGAGCAGGCGGTGACGCTGCGGGTCCACGACCTGGGCGGACTCGTCCAGGCCGACGGCTGATCGCCGCGGCGCGGTCAGTCCTTCGCCGCGGGGCTGCGGCGTCGGCCCAGCTGCAGGGAGTCCATGTCCTCGAGCTCGCGGTCCTTGGTCTCGGGGATCCGCAGGAACACGAACACGAAGCTCAGCAGCGCGAACGCCGCGTACAGGCCGTAGGCGAAGCTCAGACCCACGTCCGCGAGCGCCGGGAAGGTCGCCGAGACCGCCCAGTTGGTGACCCACTGCGCGGCGGCCGCGACGGCCAGGGCCGAGGCGCGCAGGCGGTTGGGGAAGATCTCGCCCAGCAGCACCCACACCAGCGGGCCCCAGGTGGTGCCGAAGAACATCACGAAGGCGTTGGCGCCGATCAGCGCGACCGTCGACCATGGATCCGGGAGCGTGACCGTCTCCGCGCCCGGCGCGATCTCGCCGAAGGAGAAGGCGAGCGCCATCAGGCCGAGCGACACGGTCATGCCGGCCGAGCCGACCAGCAGCATGATGCGTCGGCCGACCCGGTCCACCAGCACGATCGCGATGATCGTCGCGACGATGTTAAGCACCGAGGTGATGGTGCTGGTCAGCAGCGCCTGGGACTCGTCGAAGCCGACGGACTGCCAGAGCGTGGTCGAGTAGTAGAAGATGACGTTGATGCCGACCAGCTGCTGGAAGAGCGAGAGCAGGATGCCGATCCACACGATCGGCTTGAGAGCGAAGCGGCCGCCCAGCAGGTCCCGGAAGCTCTCCTTCTGCTCGCGCTCCAGGGAGCGCTCGATCTGCTGGATCTTGAGGTTGACGTCGAGCTCGCCGGTGAAGTCGTACAGCACCTTCGAGGCCCGGTCGCGGTCCCCCTTGCCGATCAGGTAGCGCGGGGACTCCGGGAGGAACAGCGCCATGATCCCGTAGACCGCCGCGGGGATCGCCTCGATCATGAACATCCACCGCCAGGCGTCGATCCCGAACCAGAGGGACTCGGCGGAACCCCCGGCGGAGTTCGCCAGCACGGCGTTGGAGAGCAGGGCCGCGAAGATGCCCAGCACGATCGCGAGCTGCTGGAGGGAGCCCAGACGGCCCCGATAGCGGGCCGGGGCCACCTCGGCGATGTAGGCGGGCGCGATGACGCTCGCGGCGCCGACGCCGAGACCGCCGACGATGCGCCAGAGGATCAGGTCCCACACCCCGAAGGCCAGGCCCGAGCCGACCGCGGAGATGAAGAAGAGGATCGCGGCGATGACCATCACCGGGATGCGGCCGTAGCGGTTGGACAGGGCGCCGGCGAACCAGGCGCCGACGGCGCAGCCGAGCAGCGCGGAGGAGACGGCGAAGCCGGTCAGCCCCGCGCCGAGGGAGAACTCGTCGGACAGCGCGCCGACCGCGCCGTTGATCACGGAGGTGTCGAAGCCGAACAGGAAGCCGCCGATCGCGGCGGCGACGCTGATGACGACGACCTTCGGGTTCAGGTGCTGGGCGTGCGGCGCGGTGGTGTCAGGGGACCGTTCGGCTGAGGACATGGGAAGGACGCCTCCGAGTCGGGAACGTGAGTGCCGACACGGTATACCGGCCGTGGCCTGCGTGTATTACTCGCCGTTCACTTACGCCCGCTCACTCGGCGTCGGCCTGCAGGCGCTCAAGCTCCTCCTCGGCCACCGACGGGTCGAGCTTCTGGAAGATCGGGGTGGGCTTGACGACCTTCTGGCCGACCGCGACCGGGTGGTGCGCCCAGGCGGGCACCGCGGTGTAGTCACCGGTGATGATCGGGTAGCCGGGGCCGCCATCGAGGTCCTCGACCTCGTCGATGCGGGGCATCGGGGCGATCACGCGGTCACCGCCCAGCGCCTTCTCGACCGCGTTGACCGACTGCGGCAGGAACGGCGCCAGCATGGTGTTGAGGTCGGTGACGGCCTGGGCCAGCACGTGCAGCACCGTCAGCAGGCGCTCTCGCTGCTCGGGCGCCTTCAGCTTGAACGGCTCGGTGCGGGAGACGTAGGCGTTCGCCTCGCCCACCAGGTGCATGATCTCGGCGATCGCGGCGCGCTGACGGTGACCCTCGATGAGCGCGCCGACGCTCGTGAAGCCCTCCCGGATCGCGCCCAGCAGCTGCTCGTCGATCTCCTCGAGCTCTCCGGCGGCCGGGATCTCCCCGACATTCTTCGCGATCATCGCGGCGGTGCGGTTGACCAGGTTGCCCCAGCCGGCCACCAGCTCGTTGTTGGTGCGCGAGACGAAGTCGGCCCAGGTGAAGTCCGAGTCCTGGTTCTCGGGGCCGGCGGCGGAGATGTAGTAGCGCAGCGCATCGGGCTGGTACCGCTCGAGCATGTCGCGCACGTAGATGACCACCCGCTTGGAGGACGAGAACTTCTTGCCCTCCATGGTGAGGAACTCGCTGGAGACCACCTCGGTGGGCAGGTTCAGCTCGCCGAACCGCCCGGGCTCGCCGCCCTTGTCGCCCTTCCCGTTGTGGGCGATCATCTCGGCCGGCCAGATCTGGGAGTGGAAGACGATGTTGTCCTTGCCCATGAAGTAGTAGCCCAGGGCCTCGGGATCGTTCCACCACTTCCGCCACGCCTCGGGGTCCCCGGAGCGGCGCGCCCACTCGATGGAGGCGGAGAGGTAGCCGATGACCGCGTCGAACCAGACGTAGAGCCGCTTGTTGGGCTGGTCCTCCCAGCCCGGCACCGGGATGCCCCAGTCGATGTCCCGGGTCATCGCGCGCGGCCTGATGTCCTCGAGGATGTTCTGGCTGAAGCGGATCACGTTCGGGCGCCACAGCCCCGTGCCCTCGCGGTCGTCGAGCCAGCGCCCCAGCTCGCCGGCCAGCGCCGGCAGGTCCAGGAACCAGTGGGAGGTCTCGATGAACTCCGGGGTCTCGCCGTTGATGCGGGAGACGGGGTCGATGAGGTCGGTGGGGTCCAGCTGGTTGCCGCAGTTGTCGCACTGGTCGCCGCGGGCGCCGCCGGCGCCGCAGATCGGGCAGGTGCCCTCGATGTAGCGGTCCGGGAGGGTGCGCCCGGTGGAGGGGGAGATCGCGCCCGAGGTGGTCTGCTCGATCATGTACCCGTTCTCGCGCACCGTCACGAACATGTCCTGCACCACCTGGTAGTGGTTGCGGGTGGTAGTGCGGGTGAAGAGGTCGTAGGACAGCCCGAGCGCCACCAGGTCCTCGACGATGAGGCGGTTGTTGCGGTCGGCGAGCTCACGGGCGCTCACGCCGGCCTTGTCGGCCTCGACCAGGATCGGGGTGCCGTGCTCGTCGGTGCCGGAGACCATGAGCACGTCGTGGCCGGCCATCCGCATGTAGCGGGAGAAGACGTCGGAGGGGACGCCGAAGCCGGCGACATGGCCGATGTGGCGGGGACCATTGGCGTACGGCCAGGCGACCGCGGACAGGACTGTGCTCATGGGAGTCGATTCTAGGGGAGCGGGAGCCGGGGCCCCGCCGCCGGGAGGCGGGCTCCTCGGCCACCGATACGCTAAGGCGCATGAGCAACGAAGGACTCGCCGCAGCGCAGCAGAAGATGGCCGACGCCGGGGTCGCGCAGACCGCGATCGACGTCTTCACCCATTACTACGGTCAGCTCGAGGAGGGCGTGACCGGGACCATCCCCGAGGACACGATCGAGCCGTACCTGGACCCGCCGAAGCTGGAGGACGTGCGGATCGACGTCGGCCACGCCAAGCAGGTCTTCGACCAGCTGGCGGTCATCAACCTCAACGGGGGCCTCGGCACCTCGATGGGCCTGGACCAGGCCAAGTCGCTGCTGCCGGTGCGCGACGGCAAGAGCTTCCTGGACATCATCGTCGAGCAGGTGCTCGCCGCCCGCCGCGGCACCGGCTCCCGCCTGCCGCTGATCTTCATGAACTCCTTCCGCACCCGCGCGGACACCCTGGCAGCCCTGGAGAAGTACCCGGACCTGCGGGTCGGCGACCTGCCGCTGGACTTCCTGCAGAACAAGGAGCCCAAGCTCCGCGCCGACGACCTCACCCCGGTGACGTGGCCCGCGGACCCCGACCTGGAATGGTGCCCGCCCGGCCACGGCGACATCTACACCGCCCTGCAGACCTCCGGGCTGCTCGAGCAGCTGCTCGCGGCCGGCTTCAAGTACGCCTCGGTGTCCAACTCCGACAACCTCGGCACCGTGCCCAGCCCCGTGATCGCCGCCTGGTTCGCGTCCACCGGCGCCCCCTACGCCGCCGAGCTGTGCCGCCGCACCCCGGCCGACCGCAAGGGCGGCCACCTCGCGGTGCGCAAGTCCGACGGCCGGCTGATCCTGCGCGACACCGCGCAGACCCCGCCGGAGGAGATGGATTTCTTCACCGACGAGCACCGCCACCCCTTCTTCCACACCAACAACCTCTGGTTCGACCTCGAGCAAATGGCAGCGGTGCTGAAGGAGCGCGACGGCATCATGGGCCTGCCCCTGATCCGCAACGAGAAGACCGTCGACCCGGCCGACAAGACCTCCCCGCCCGTGTACCAGATCGAGTCGGCCATGGGCGCGGCCATCGAGGTGTTCGACGGGGCGACCGCCCTGGTGGTGGGCCGCGACCGCTTCCTGCCCGTGAAGTCCACCAGCGACCTGCTGCTGGTGCGCTCGGACGTCTACGACCTCGACGAGCGGGCGGCCCTGGTCCAGCAGGTCGACCCGGCGCCGGCGGTGTCCCTCGACGCGGACTCCTACAAGCTGATCCAGGACTTCGAGCCGCGCTTCCCGCACGGCGTGCCCTCGCTCAAGGAGGCCGGCAGCCTCGACGTGCAGGGCAGCTGGACCTTCGGCGCGGACGTGACCGTGGTGGGCCAGGCGGTGCTCGGCGCCGAGGGCGGCGAGGTGCCCGAGGGCGCCCGGGTGGGGACCCCCACCGCCTGAGCCTCGCGCCGCAGGGGCTTCGCCCCCCGGTCGGCCATGGGATTGCGCGCTGAGGACCGATGTCGCGTCGACGACGGGTCCTCAGCGCGCAATGCTGTGCCCCTGCGGCCGCTCAGCCGCGGGCGCGCTCGCTCAGGCGCGGCCGCGGAACCAGCCCCGGCCACCGGTGAGGTCCACGGGATCGGGCAGCGGGTTGCCGTAGCGGTGGTCCGTGGCGCTGATCGCCTGCTCGTGCAGGAAGGGCAGCAGCTCGACGCGGCCGCTGGCGACCACGGCCCCGGTGAACAGGGCCACGTCGACGCGGCGGGCGATCGCGGCGCGCAGCGCGGGATCGGCCGATCCGAGCAGCCGGATGCGGGAGACCGAGAGCTCACCGACCCGGCCCGCGAAGGCCTCGGCCGGCTCGATGCGCATCCGCTGCTCGTCGAGACCGGACGCGCGGGCGGCCCCCGCGAGGGACGGCTCGGCCAGCGACAGCTCCACCTCGGCGCCGACGGTCGCGGCGGCGTGCAGCACCCGCTCGAGCTGCGGGCCGGTGGTGCCGGCGGCGGCGCGGATCATCACGGCCAGCGGCAGGTGGCGCAGGATGTTGATCTCGCCGTGCACGTCCTGCACGTCCCGTGGCGCGAAGGTGGAGGCCCAGTGCTCGCGGTCGCTGCAGCGCGCGGCCTCGAGCCAGGCCTCCCCATCGGCCTGCGCGTCGGGCACGCCGGGGGCGTCGGCCGCATCCATCAGGTGCACCAGGTAGTTCGGTCCGCCCGCCTTCGCGGTCTGGCCGATCGCCGATCCCTTCCAGCCGCCGAAGGGCTGGCGCTCGACGACTGCGCCGGTGGTGCCGCGGTTGACGTAGAGGTTCCCCGCCTGGACGTGCTCGGTCCACCAGGCGATCTCGGCGGGCTCCAGGGAGTGCAGACCGGCCGTGAGCCCGTAGGCGGTGCCGTTCTGGATCCGCACCGCGTCCTCGAGGGTGTCGGCGTGCATCACCCCGAGCACCGGACCGAAGTACTCGGTGAGGTGGAAGGGCGAGCCCTCCTCGACGCCGGTGCGGACGCCGGGGGAGAACAGCGTCCCGTCCTCGTCGAGCTGCCGGGGCCGGGCGAGCCAGGACTCCCCGTCGCCCAGCTCCGTCAGGCCCGAGCGGAGCTTCTCGCCGGGAGGCTCGATCACCGGACCCATCTGGGCGGTGGGATCCGTCGGCGGCCCCACCTGGAGGCTGAGCACGGCGTCGGCGAGCTGGGTGGAGAAGCGCCGGGAGCGGGAGACCGAGCCGACGGTGATCACCAGCGAGGCCGCCGAGCACTTCTGCCCGGCGTGCCCGAAGGCGCTCGCGGCGACGTCGCGGGCGGCGAGGTCCAGATCGGCCTGCGGGGTCACGATGATCGCGTTCTTGCCGCTGGTCTCGGCGAGGATCCGCAGCTCCGGCCGCCAGGAGGCGAAGCGGGAGGCGGTCTCGGAGGCGCCGGTGAGGATCAGCTGGTCGATGCGGGCCTCGGCGATCAGGGAGCGGCCCACCTCGTTCTCCGGCACGTCGACCAGCGTGAACACGCCCTCGGGCACCCCGGCCTGGTGCAGCAGGCGGCCGACCAGGGCCCCGCAGCGCCGCGCCTGCGGGGCGGGCTTCATGATCACGGCGCTGCCGGTGACCAGGGCGGCCAGGGCGCCGCCGGTGGGGATCGCGACCGGGAAGTTCCACGGCGGGGTCACCAGCGTCAGCGGCCGCGGGGTGAAGGCCACGTCCCCCTGGGCGGCCAGGCGCTCGGCCTGCTCGGCGTAGTAGAGGGCGAAGTCGATCGCCTCGCTGACCTCCGGGTCGCCCTGCTCGAGCGTCTTGCCGGTCTCGGCGGCCATCACCTCGAGCAGCTCGGCGCGATGGGCGGCGAGCGTCCCGGCCACGCGGCGCAGGATCAGGGCGCGCTTCTCGACCGGCAGTCCCGCCCAGGCGGGCTGCGCCGTCAGCGCGCGGGCGACGGCCTCGTCCACGGCCTCGACGGTCTCGAGCCGGGCGGCGCGGACCTCGTCCTCGCCGAGCACGGAGCCGCGGATCCGGTGGGTGATCTGCGCGGCCCAGTCCTGGTTGGCGGGCGTGGACAGGTCGGTGTCGGGGGTGTTGCGGAAGGCGCCCGGCACCGCGGGCAGCGCGGGGCTGCCCAGCGGCACCGGGCCGCGGGCGTCGCGGGCCTCGGCGGCGCGGTCCTGGTCGCGGTGGGTGGGCGGGGAGGTCTCGGCGAGCGCGCGGACCAGGGCGCGGGCGAAGCGCTGCTCCTCGCGGTCGAAGAGCCCGGGATCGGCCTCGAGCTCGAAGGCGGCGGAGAGGAAGTTCTCGGAGGAGGCGTTCTCCTCGAGCCGGCGCACCAGGTAGGAGACGGCCACGTCGAAGTGGCGGGGATGGACGACCGGGACGTACAGCCGCATGGTGCCGGTCGCCTCCCGCACCACGGCCTGCTGGCCGGGCGCCATCCCGGCGAGCATCTCGAACTCCACGCCGTGCCCGGGGCCAGCGGCGATGCCCCGCTCGCGCATCAGCAGGTGCGCGAAGGCGATGTCGAAGAGGTTGTGGCCGGCCACCCCGAGATGGACCGTCTCCAGGCGGTCCGGGTGCAGGGCCTCCAGCAGCATCCGCTTGTACTGGGCGTCGGTCTCCTCCTTGCTGGGCAGCGTCGCCCGCGGCCAGCCGTGGACCGCGGCGTCGACCGCCTCCATCGCCAGGTTCGCGCCCTTGACCAGGCGCACCTTGATCGGGGCGCCGCCGGCGGCGACGCGGCGCTCGGCGAAGCGGCGCAGCCGGGCCATCGCCGAGGGGGCGTCGGGCAGGTACGCCTGCAGCACGATGCCCGCGTGCAGCTGCGCGAGCTCGGGACGGTCCAGCAGCTTCTCGAAGACCTGCAGGGTCAGCTCGAGGTCCCGGTACTCCTCCATGTCCATGTTCAGGAAGGTGGGCCGGTCGGCGCGGGCGGCGAGCAGGTAGAGCGGCAGCAGGGTCTCGACGATGTGGTCGACGGTCTCGGCGGCGGCCCACAGCGGGAGGTGGTCGACGATCGAGGAGATCTTGATCGAGACGTAGTCGACGTCGGGCCGTTCGACCAGCTCGCGCACGCCCTGCAGCCGGCGGGACGCCTCCTGGGCGCCGAGCACGGCCTCCCCGAGCAGGTTGATGTTCATCGCGGTGCCGTCGACGGTGATCCGCCGGATCGACTCCGCCAGCGGCTGCGGGCGCGCGTCGAGGATGAGGTGGGAGACCATCCTGCGCATCACCGCCTGGGCGGTGGGCACCACCAGGGACGGGGCGGCCTTCGAGGCGACCGCGCCGAGGCCCACCACCCGGCGCAGCGCCGGCGGCAGGAAGGCCGGCGGGTGCTGCGCGAGCCGGCGCAGCTCGACCGCCGCGGCCCGGGGATCCTCCGTCCGGATCACCCGGTCCACGAAGCCCAGCGTGAAGGCCAGGCCCTGGGGGTCGCGCAGCAGGTCGGACAGCAGTCTGGCGGGACCCGGCACCGGCCTGGTGGCGGCGTCCTCGACCCAGGTGCGCACCTGGGCGGAGACGTCCTCGACGGTCAGGGAGGTGCCCGGGAGCTCGCTCGGGAAGGAGGTGGTCGAAGATGGCGCGGACAACGAAGTCTTCTCCTCGCTCACCGTGCGGGGACGGTGGGAACGGTCGGTGGGGCGTCCTCGCCCCTGCCTCGATCGTAGGTCCTCGCGGCACGGTCTGAACCGCTCGGTCGGCTCAGGCTCCGTGCGGGGCCCGGCCTGTGGCACGATGCCAGCACCACCCGACGATCCTGGAGGCACTGATGAAGAAGTTCATTTTCCTGGCCGGACTCGGAATCGGCTTCGTGATCGGCTCCCGCGCCGGCCGCGGTCCCTACGAGTCCCTCGAGCGCACCGCCCGACAGGTCGCCGACGATCCCGAGGTCCAGCGCCGCGCCGCGCAGGCCAAGGAGACCGCGACCCGGGTCGCGCAGGACACCGCCTCCACCGTCAAGGAGAAGGCCCCCGAGGTCGCCTCGAGCGTCAAGGGCTCGGTGAGCGGCGCCGCGGACAGCGCCAAGGAGCGCCTCGGCGGCGGCGACAGCGACGACCAGGGCGCGGCCCCGTCCTCCTCGGACAGCCCGAGCGCGGGCGGCGACGCCCAGGTCGGCGACGACAAGCCGCTCAGCTCCTGAACAGGCGGCTCCGTCAGGGAGCCTGATCGACCCGGCGCGCCGGTGTCAGCCCAGCACGCTGACGCCGGCGCGCTGCTGTTCGCTCATGAAGCAGGCGCCGCACAGCGAGACGTAGGCGACCTCGGCCGCGTCGATCGCGACCTGCTCGCCCTCGAACACGTACCGGTCCCCGAGGCGGCGGCAGTTGAACTCGGCCTGGGATCCGCAGCGGCACATCGTCGGCAGCTTCTCGACGTTGTCGGCCACCTCGAACAGGCGCACCGAGCCCGGGAACATCGCGGTGCGGAAGTCGGTCCGCAGCCCGTAGCAGATCACCGAGATGCCGTCGCTCTTGGCGGTCCGGAACAGCTGGTCGATCTGTGCCCCCTGCAGGAACTGCGCCTCGTCGACCAGCACGCAGTGCAGCGGGCGCAGCCCGCGCTCGTCGGCCGTGCGCTGCACCCGGGCGCGCAGGTCCTCCCCGTCATGGGCCAGCACGTCGACCCGCCGCCGGGCTCCGCCGCGCGCCACCACCCAGTCCTCGCCCTTGGTGTCCAGGGCCGGCTTCACCACGAGCGTGGCCAGGCCCCGCTCGTCGTAGTTGAAGGCGGTCTTGATCAGGGTGTCGGACTTCCCGGAGTTCATCGCTCCGTACTTGAAGTGCAGCTTGGCCATCAGAAGGCGTCCAGCACGCTCGGCCGGGGGCCGGCCAGGAGGGCGTCGAGGAAGGCCTCCGCCGCCGGGTCGGCGGTGGCGCGCAGGTCGAGCCGACGGGCATCGGCCACGGTGCGGCCGCCGACCAGGAGCAGGGAGGCGGCGTGGATGTCCAGGCGCACCGTGCCGAGCGCTTCGGCGACGGGCTCGTCCGCGGGCACCGCGGTGATCTCCCCGTCGGCCGCCCGCACCAGGTACTCCCCGGCGGCGCGACAGGTGCCGGCGGGCACGGTGCCGTCCTCGACGACCAGGTGCACGGCGCCGTGCAGGCCGGCCGGGGCGCGGCGGGCCTGCAGGGTCGCGGCGGTGTCGATCACGCGCATCATCACCAGCGGCAGGGGCTCCGCGACCGGGCGGGTGCCGCCGCCGGGCAGGGCGTCGCGCACCGGATCGTCGGTGCGCACCCGCAGGCGGACCAGCTCGGTGACGGTGGACCAGGAGCCCAGCGAGCGCAGCAGCGCCAGCCGGTCCTGGCGGTCCGCGGCGAGGATCTCGTGCACCTCGAGGCCCGCGCCGTCGGCCTCGCCGCTGCGCCGGCTCCAGGAGAGGTAGCCGCGGTCGGTGCCGTCCTCGTCGGTGAGCAGCAGCGCCGACCAGCCGCCGCCGGGCAGGCCCGGCGGGAACAGCGGGCCCTCGCGGCGCAGCATCGCGTTCTCGCCCGCGCTGAGGCGGTGGTACAGCGCCCGCAGCCGCGGCAGGGTGGCCTCGGTGACCGGGACGGTGCGGCGGCCGGGGACGGCCCGGATCCGCTGCAGGTCCACCAGCGGCACCAGCAGCGTCTCCAGCTGCGCGACGACCTGGTAGCCGAAGCGGCGGTAGATCGCCGGGTTCGAGGGGTAGAGCATCGACAGCGGCATCCCCTCGGCGTCGCAGCGGGCGATCACGGCGGTGAGCAGTTCGCCGAACAGTCCGTCGCCGCGATGGGCGGGGTGCACGGCCAGCCCGCCGATGCCGCCGCAGCGGGCGATCCCGCCGCCGAGGGCGATCCGGTCATGGCGGATCCGGGCGCCGGCGGCGATCACACCGGCCACCCCGCCCGGCAGCGCGGAGGAGTCGATGCCGATCGCGGTCTCGCCCGGGGAGAAGTCCTGCGGCGTCTGGGGCGCGGCGGGGTCGAAGGCGCCCCCGAAGGCGCCCGAGCTCATGGTCCGGTAGGCGCGGAAGTCGGCGGCGGTGAGATCACGGACAGGCATGCCGCAGAGTCTAGGGGCGCACGCTGTTGCATACTGACGAGGCCGAATCCGTCCCGAGGAGATGCCGTGAGCCTACGCCGTGACCGTCATCGGACGAGCGCGCCGAAGACCGTTGCGCGGAAGCCCTACACGCGTCCGCCGAGCGCCCAGCGCTCCGCGCGCGAGGCCCTCGCCAAGCGGCTGTCGGCCGGCGACCCGCGCAGCGAGCAGTCCCCGCAGCGGCGGATCCCGGTGGGGCTGTCCACGTCCTCCGTGTTCCCCGCCGGCGTCGAGGAGGCCTTCCGGCTGGCCCGGAAGATCGGCTACGACGGCGTCGAGGTGATGGTCTCCTATCCCAAGGACAGCCAGGACCCCGAGCTGCTGCGCGAGTACTCCGAGCGCTACGAGCAGCCGATCCTCTCCCTCCACGCCCCCACCCTGTTCCTGCTGCAGGGCCTGTGGGGCACCGACGCCTGGGTGAAGATCGAGCGCACCGTCGAGATCGCCAAGGAGCTGGGCGTGGACACCGTGGTCGCCCACCCGCCGTTCCGCTGGCAGGCCCGCTACGCGCGGAACTTCGTCGAGGGCGTCGCGGCGCTGGAGGCGAAGCACGGCGTCGCGATCGCGGTGGAGAACATGTACCCGTGGCGGCTGGGCGTGCGGGACCTGCTGAACTACGCGCCCGACCACGACCCGACCGACGAGGACTACGCCCACGTCACCGTGGACCTCTCGCACGCCGCGACCGCCGGGGACGACGCCCTGGAGATGATCGACCGGCTCGGCGACCGCCTGCGCCACCTGCACCTGGCCGACGGCTCGGGCAACACCACCAAGGACGAGCACCTGCCGCCGGGGGAGGGGAACCAGCCCTGCGCGGAGGTGCTGCGACGGCTGGCCAACCGCGGCTGGCAGGGCTCCGTGCTGCTCGAGGTGAGCACCCGCGGCGACGTCGAGAAGCGGGAGCAGACCCTGCGCCAGTGCCTGGCCTTCGCCCGCCACCACCTCGGCCATCACCTCGACGACGAGCCGGACCCGCCCGACGTGGGATCTGCCACCCGGTGAGGGACTGTCCAGACACAGGTGTGAGAATGACCAGTGCACCGGCCCGACCCGTCGCGGCTGTGCACCGGGCGCTCGGGCGCCGGGCAGACGAGGCGCCGGACGGCTCACTCGCCTCCAGAGACGACGGACCGCAGACGAGTTGAGGTAGCGCACGCAGATGGGCAACGGAAACACAGGATTCGTCCACAGGAACGCGAGCCTGCTGTCGGTCGAGATGACCCTGCCGCAGGTGACCGTGACCTCCGACGAGATCGACGAGATGCTCGCCCCTGCCCGCAAGCGGCTGCGACTGCCCAAGGGCGTCCTGCAGCGGGTCGCCGGGGTCTACGAGCGCCGCTGGTGGCGCGACACCCAGAACGGCTGGAAGCAGGGCGTGGTGCTGGCCGCCGAGCGCGCGATGGCCAAGGCCGGCATCATGCGCGACCAGGTGGGGCTGCTGATCAACGCCTCCGTCTCCCGCCAGCACCTCGAGCCGGCGGTCTCCACCAGCATCCATCACTCCCTGGGCATGCCGCCCAGCTGCATGAACTTCGACATCACCAACGCCTGCCTGGGCTTCGTCAACGCCATGACCATGGCCGCCGGGATGATCGACGCCGGCCAGATCAAGTACGCCCTGATCGTCGGGGCCGAGGACGTCGAGCAGGTCCAGCGCGGCACCATCGAGCGGCTGAACTCGAAGACCTCCACCCGCGCGGACTTCAACAACCAGTTCGCCTCCCTGACCCTCGGCTCGGGCGCCGCGGCCGCGGTCATCGGCCCCAGCGACGAGCACCCCGAGGGGCACCGGCTCACCGTCACCCAGGCCCGCGCCGGCACCGAGCACCACGAGCTCTGCGTGGCCGACATGCACGACATGCGCACCGACTCCAACGGACTGCTCGAGAACGGCATCCAGCTGATCCTGGACACCTGGAAGGGCGCGAACGAGGCGGGCCACGACTTCAAGAACATCGAGCACGTGATCCCGCACCAGGTCTCGATGGTCTACACCCGCAACTTCTCGAAGATCACCGGGGTGGGCATGGAGCGCATCCCGGTCACCTTCCCGGACTGGGGCAACATCGCCGCCGAAGCGGTGCCGATGACCCTCGCCCACATCCAGGACGACGTGCAGCGAGGCGAACGGGTGCTGCTGATGGGCGTCGGCTCCGGGCTGAACACCGCGATGATGGAGGTCCAGTGGTGAACCCCTCGAACGGCACCGGGCGCCGCCGCGCCGACTCCCAGGAGATCCCCGAGATCCCGCCCCAGCCGGGCGTGGACCCGCGCCTGCACCGCACCCTGGTGGTGCGTGACCACACCGGGCAGCCCCGCCGCTGGCACCTGCTGGACTCCGGCCCGCTGCTGGCCGAGCGCGGCATCACCCCGCGCGGCACCCTGCTGGCCGTCCACGGCAACCCCACCTATTCCTTCCTGTTCCGCTCCCTGGTGCGGGGCGACATCCCCTGGCGCCTGATCGCCGTGGACCAGCTGGAGATGGGCTGGTCCGAGCGCACCGGCGTCACCCGGCGCTACCAGGACCGCATCACCGACCTGTCCCTGCTGACCGACGCGCTCTCCCTGCGCGGCCCCGTGGTCACCGTCGGCCACGACTGGGGCGGTCTGATCTCCACCGGCTGGGCGCTGGACAACCGCCACGACCTGGCCGGCATGATCCTGACCAACACCGGCCTGCACCAGGACCTGGCGCAGACGCTGCCCAGGGCCCTGCAGCTGGCCACCACCCCGGGGTTCCGCACCGCCTCGACCTCGCTCACCGACGCGTTCCTGCGCACCACGCTGGCGCTGTCCAAGCCCGCCCTGCCGCAGGAGGTGCAGGACGCCTACCTCGCGCCGTACCGCAGCCGCGCCCGCCGCCTCGGCATCGACCAGTTCGTCGCCGACATCCCCGCCGGCGCCGACCACCCCTCCCGCACCACCCTCGAGCGGGTCGCCGAGGGCGTCACGCACCTGGACGTGCCCACCCTGTTCGCCTGGGGACCGCGGGACGTCACCTTCTCCGACCGCTTCCTGCGGGACCTGCTCCAGCGGGTGCCCCACGCCCAGGTGCACCGCTTCGAGAAGGCCTCCCACCTGGTGTGGGAGGACGCCGACGTCGCGGGCCTGGTGGCCGACTGGCTGCGCGAGACCTTCGGCACCGCCGCGGAGCCCCGCACCGCGGCCCCCCGCTGGACCCCGGTCTCCGCCGCCGCCGAGCCCGCCCCCGCCCAGCCGATCGGCGCCCCCATCGCGCGGCTCGCCGCGGACCCGCAGCACGCCCGCCGCGCCGCCGTCGTCGAGCTCGGCGCCGCGGACGGCGAGACGCGGGAGATCTCCTGGTCGCTGCTGAACCGTCGCGTCGACGACATCGCCGCCGGCCTGCTCGGCCACGGCGTGCGCCCCGGGGACCGGGTCAGCGTGCTGATCACCCCGGGCGCCGACCTCACCGGCGTGCTGTACGCCTGCTTCCGGATCGGGGCGGTCGCGGTGATCGCCGATGCCGGGCTGGGCCTGCCGGGACTGACCCGCGCGGTGATCGGCTCCCACCCGGACTGGCTGATCGGCATCAACCGGGCCCTGGTGGGCGCTCGCGCCCTGGGCTGGCCCGGTCGCCGGCTCAGCGTCGAGCAGCTGCCCACGGTGGATCGAGTGGCGCTCGGCGTGGAGACCTCCATCGCGGAGCTGGCCCGCTCCGGCTCGCTGATGCGCGAGCTCGGCGCCCCCCTCGACGTCGCCTTCCCGGACCCCGACAGCGACGCCGCGGTGCTGTTCACCTCCGGCTCCACCGGTCCCGCCAAGGGCGCCGTGTACACGCACCGCCAGCTCGGCGCGATGTTCGCCGCGGTCGGCGACACGCTGCAGCTGGCCCCCGAGCGCGGGCTGGTCGCCGGCTTCGCCCCCTTCGCGCTGCTGGGCCCCGCGCTCGGCGCGCCGACGGTGGTGCCCGACATGGACATCACCCGCCCCGGGGAGCTCACCGCGCCGGCCCTGGCCGCCGCGATCGCGGCCCTCGGCCGCCCGGCGGTGTTCACCGCCCCCGCCGCGCTGCGCAGCATCCTCGACACCGCCGACCGGCTCGATGCGGCCGGCCGGGCCGCCATGGCCCAGGCGGCGAGCTTCTTCTCCGCCGGCGCCCCGATCCCCGCGCACCTGCTGCGGGAGCTGCGCTCCCTGATGCCGACCGCGAAGGCGCTCACGCCGTACGGGATGACCGAATGCCTCGCGGTCGCCGCGATCGACCTCGAGGGCATCGAGGAGGCCGGCCCCGGCTCCGGGGTCTGCGTCGGCCGCCCGGTCCCGCGGGTCGAGCTCGCGATCGCCGTGATGGACGACGAGGGCCGCACCACCGGCGAGATCACCCACGAGCCCGGGGTGACCGGCGAGATCCTGATCCGCGCCCCGCACGTGCGCGACCGCTACCTCATGCTCTGGGGCACCACCCACACCGCGATGCGGTTCCCGGGCTGGCACGCCAGCGGCGACGTCGGCCACCTCGATGCGGACGGACGGCTCTGGGTCGAGGGCCGCGCCGACCATGTGCTGGCCACCGCCGAGGGACTGTTCACCCCGGTCCAGGTCGAGGAGGCCGCCGAGTCCGTGAGGACGGTCCGCCGCGCGGGCGCCGCCGTCGTCGGTCCCCGCGGCACCCAGCAGGTGGTGGTGATCCTCGAGACCGAGGAGGGCTACCGCCCGGGCCGTCCCGGCACCCCGAAGCCGGCCGCGCCCTCCCTCCAGGAGGCGGTGCGCCGCGCCGTGCGGGAGCGCTCCGGCGCCGAGGTGGTGGCCGTGTTCACCACCCGGGCGCTGCCCACGGACATCCGCCACAACTCGAAGATCGACCGCGCCGCCCTGTCCCGCTGGTCCTCCCAGACCCTCCGGGGCGAGAAGGCGGAGGCCCTGTGAGCGCGCCGACGATCCTGGTCACCGGCGCCTCCGGCATGCTCGGCGGGGCCGTGGCCACCACGCTGCGGGACCGCGGCGCCACGGTGCGCGCCTTCCAGCGCCGCCCCGCCGGGATCGACGGCATCGAGGACGTGAACGGCTCGCTCACCGAGGCGGCCGACGTCCGCCGCGCCGCCCGCGGCGTCGACGCGGTCATCCACCTGGCCGCGAAGGTGTCCATCTCCGGACCGGAGAGCGAGTACCGGGCGATCAACCTCGACGGCACCCGCCACGTCGTCGAGGCGCTGCGGGCGGGGGGCGGCGGCGCGCTGGTCAACGTCTCCACCCCGTCGGCCGCCCACCTCGGCCGCGCGATCGTCGGCCTGGACGCCACCCCCGCGGATCCGGAACGGGCCCGCGGCCCCTACGCCCGCACCAAGGCCGCCGCCGAGCTGCTGGCGATGGCGGCCGACGGCGAGGACGGGCTGCTGGTGACCTCGGTGCGCCCGCACATCGTGTGGGGCCCCGGCGACACCCAGCTGGTGGGCCGCATCGTCGACCGCGCCCGCCGCGGACGGCTGCCGCTGCTCGACCAGGGCATGGCCCTGATCGACACCACCTACGTCACCAACGCCGCCGACGCGATCGTCGCCGCCCTCGACCGGATCCAGGACGTCCACGGCGAGAGCTTCGTGGTCTCCAACGGCGAGCCCCGCACCGTGCGCGACGTGTTCGCCGGCTGGTGCGACGCCGCCGGGGTCCCGCAGCCCCGGATCAGCGTGCCCGGCAGCGTGGCCCGCCTGGCCGGCCGCGTGATCGAGAAGGTCTGGGAGCGGCGCCCCGGCCACGACGAGCCCCCGATGACCGAGTTCCTCGCCGAGCAGATGTCCACCGCGCACTGGTTCGATCAGCGCCGCACCCGCGAGCGCCTGCAGTGGACGCCGCGCGTCAGCATGGACGAGGGCAACGCCCACCTCGCGGCCTGGTTCCGCGAGCACCCCGTCGTCTGACCCCCGCCCGGTCCCTTCGCACGGAAGCACACGGCCCTCATATGAGCGAGCACACCCCCACCGGCACCACCGACGCCGAGCTGCTGGCGGAGGTCGACGCCGAGCTGGCCGCTGAGCGCTCCGCACGCAGCCGCGCGGGAGAGCGACTGGTCGGCGCGGTGCTGCTGATCGGCGCCCTGATCGGCTGGATCGCGGCGCTCGAGCTGCAGGTCGGCAAGGAGTTCCTGCTGGCGAACCCCGGTGCCAGCCTCGCCTGCGACGTCAACCCCTTCATCTCCTGCGGCAGCGTGATGATGACCTGGCAGTCCGCCGCGCTGGGGATCCCCAACATGGCCATCGGCCTGGGCGGCTTCGCGATCATGGGAGTGGTCGGTGCGCTCATGCTCAGCAGCACCGCCCTGCCCGCCTGGTTCCGCTGGGCACGCCTGGGGGGCATGAGCTTCGCCTTCGCCTACGTGCACTTCCTGGCGATCAGCGCGATCTTCCTGATCAGGGCGCTGTGCCCCTGGTGCATGGTGGTCTGGACGGTCACCGCGCCGATGTTCTTCGCCACCCTCGCCCACGCCGTCGAGAGCGGCGACCTGCCCCTGCCGCGGCCGCTCGGGAACCTGCTGCGCCACTGGGTGGTGCTGAGCCTCGCCTGGTACCTGCTGGTGATCGTGGTGATCCTGGGAGCCTTCTGGCGGCAGTGGCTGGTGGTCTTCGGGATCGGCTGAGCGCCTGCCCGGGCCCGCGCGACGCCTCGCACGGTTCCTCCCCAGGCGACCGCCGTCCCCACTCCTGCCCCGCTCGCTGAGCGCTGCGCGGCTGTTCGCCTAGGTTCGCGAGCATGGGAGCACAGGCAGGATCCGAGGGGCCGACGCGAGGCCGCAGCGGGCGGCACCGCCGCAGCGGCCAGGCCCTGATCGAGCGCCGGGACCACACCGAGCAGGCGCCGGCCCGCCGTTTCTCCCTGCCCGCCCCGTCGCCGTCGGCCCTGGTGGGCATCGCCGTGCTGGTGCTCATCGGGCTGGGGGTGATCCACCTGTCCAGCACCGGCTCGGCGGTGCCGGTGGAGGGGGAGCCGGCGGTCATCGTGGAGCCCGGGCCGGGACCGGACCCGTCACCGACCGAGGGGGCGCCGCCGTCGGAGCCTGCGGGCACGGCTGCGCCCTCCCCGGTGGACGCGGGCGACCTCCCGGCGGAGCCGGGCACCGCGGAGCTCATCGTGCACGTCTCCGGGGCCGTCGGGTCCCCGGGCGTGGTGCGCCTGCCGGCCGGATCGCGGGTGGACGACGCCCTGCAGGCCGCGGGCGGACCGACCCCCGAGGCCGACCTCGCTGCGGTGAATCTTGCCCGCCCGCTGACCGATGGCGAGCAGATCCATGTCCCGACGCCGGGGGAGGAGCCACCGGTGGCCGCCGCCGGGGCCGGCGAGGGGAGCGCCCCACCGGAGCCTGCCGGAGGCGCCGCGGGAGGTGAGAGAGGCGGCGGGCCGATCGACCTCAACACCGCGAGCGCCACCGAGCTCGAGGAGCTGCCCGGCGTGGGTCCCGCCATCGCCCAGCGGATCCTCGAGCATCGCGAGAGCAACGGGCCCTTCACCTCCGTGGACGGACTGCTCGAGGTCTCCGGGATCGGGCCCGCCACTCTCGAGAAGATCCGCCCCCAGGCCACCGTATGAAGCGCTCGGACCTGCGCCTGCTGCCCGCTGCCACCAGCATCTGGGTCCTTGCCGTCCTCGGGGTGACCGCCGGGACCGCCGCAGCCGTGGCCGGTGGGGCGGTGCTGGTGGCGCTCGCGCTCACCGCGGTCACCCTGGCCGGCCCCGGCCGCGCCGCCCACGGCATCTTCGCGCATCTGGGGATCGTGGTGCTCGCCGGGGCGCTCCTGTTCCCGGCGCTCCAGCGGCACGGCCAGACGGACGCCGCCCTCGAGGACGCCGCCGCCGAGGGGCTCATCGTCGCGCTCACCGTGACCGCGACCTCGGATCCGGCCGCCCCTCGCAGCGGGCCGGAATGGTCCCGCAGCGGTCTGCAGATGCGGGCCCGGACCGTGCGCGGCGCCGCCCGGATCGGCCGGGAGCACATCGAGCTGCCCGCCTCGCTGCCGCTGCTGGTGCGCGCCGACGGCGGCGCCGCCGAGGGCCTCTCCCGGGTGCGCGACGCCGACACCGTGCACCTGCGGGGCGCCGTGAGCATCAGCGGCTCCCTCATCATCCTGCGCACCACCGAGGTGCGCCCGGTTCCCCCGGCCGGCGCCGCCGGGTCCCTGCGCAGCGCCCGCCACACCCTGCGCGCGGAGGCCCGCGCCACCACCGCCCACCTCCCGGCCGACGAGGCCGCCCTGGTGCGCGGCATGACCAGCGGCGACACCAGCGGCCTGGGGGAGGAGACCGAGGAGATCATGCGCCGTGCCGGCATCGCGCACCTGGTGGCCGTCTCTGGAGAGACCAGTCTAAACAGGGGTGGGTGTGCATAGGGAGGTTCGTCGCGGGCCCACGATCTATCCTCGTCTGCGACGTCGCAGAGCTCGTCCGGGCGGGGCCGGGTCGGGGCCGGGGTCAGTGATTTCGGTAGAAGGTGCGAGGTGCGAGAGGATCACGACTATGGACGACCCATTCGGACACGAAGACGAGGCGTACCGGACTTGCTCCGAGTGCGGTAGCGATTGCGAGCCTGAGCCCATGCCCACCGATGCAGGGATGCGTATCGCGTTCTCCTGCCCCACCCATGGTGTGCACGCCGTTATCGACCCATTCGAGGACCTGAGGTAGTAGCAGGCCGCCGTTCGCCGCAGGCGACCCGGGTGCAGAGCTGACAGCTCACAGCGATCCCGGAGGTACTGACATGGCCTGGAAGACGATCATCGAGAGCGCGATCGTGCGCTACCCGCAGTTCACGATGACCGGACCGATCGAATACGAGTCCGACCTGGCAGCCCTGGCTCATATCGACGAGACGACCGGCGAGGTGGAGGTTCTCTCGACAGATCTCCGGGTGTACGGGCTCGTGCCTGGCCCTGGGGAGGTCTTCGTCAAGAACTGGAGCGAGCACGCAGGCTTCGCGGCGTCGCTCCAGAAGGCAGGCATCATTGAGGTCGTGGGCGAGGTGCTGGTCGGGCCGTTCAGCTCGTTGGCGTGCCGAGTTCGCGTGCTTCGGCCCATATCAGAGCATGGATGCGATGCTCTGTGCTAGGTCGGCCACGCTGGGGTTGGCGCCGATTGCCGCCACGGCTGAAGCTCCTGCTTTAGTGGCCGACCCTCCCGCGGCCTTCTTCAGCAAGGATGCCAGCACCTCCTGCTTCTTTCGGGCCGCCTTGTTTGCTTCAGTCTTCAGGCGCCTACCCTGATCGCCGAAGAGGTCTGGGCAAGCGTTGAAGAATGACTTCTCGTCAACTACGACGCGTTCACGATTGAACGCGGAGTCAGTGTAGACGCCCGACTTCTTCATGCGGTTGATGAGCTCGTTCTGCCAGAAGCGATCCTCGACGTTGAGAGTGACCGAACCGGATCGGGAGTTCTTGAGGTCTGTCACAATCTTTGTGACTTCCGCCAGCTTCTGTTTTACTTCATACTCTTCGGCCTCGCCAGCTTCCCGCAGCCTGTAGCTGAAGACTAAGTTGCTAGCTCTCGTAGGAGAACAGCGCAGTTCGCGCGCAAGATCGAAGTTGCTGACTGTGTCTAAGTCGACGATGCCTGAGCGGACAAGTTCAGTGAATAGGAGGATCTCCAGTTCGGACTTGGGAAGCGACCCAAATGGAGCCTGCCAGATCTGGTTGTAGACGCCTCGCCCAAACTCGGTGGTCTTTTTTAAATCGGGAGTCTTCTGACTCATGGCTTTCCCCTAGGTACTATCCTGCGCTTGTGTCCGCAAATAACTCCGCCTGTTCCAGGACGAGCTCGATGGCCTTCGCCTCCGCGTCGGGCGGGTAGTCGTACCGAGCGAGGATGCGGCGAACCTTGGACCGCATCGTCGCAAGGACGGAGTCCTTGAGGTTCCAATCGATCGTTGCGGACTGCCGTACTGACTTCACTAGATCTCGAGCGATGGCCTTGAGCGTCTCATCCCCGAGCTCCAACACAGCGGAGTCGCTCTGGACCACCGCGTCGTAGAACGCGACTTCGTCCTCACGCAGGCCCAGTTCGTCGTGGCGCTTCTGCGCGTCACGCATCTCCTTGGCGAGCTTTACCAGCTCCGCGATGATCTCAGCGGTGGTCAAAGAACGGTTGGTGTACCGATTGACGGCCTCGTCGAGCATCTCTGAGAACTTGCGTCCCTGCACGATGTTCTTGCGCTGCACCGTGCGGATCTGATCGTTCAGCAGTCGACGCAGCAGGCCCATCTGTAGGTTGGGCTTCTCCTTCTCGGCCAGGGAGTCCAGGAACTCATCGCTGAGGATCGAGATCTCAGGCGTCTCGACCCCGGCGAGCTGATACACATCGACCACTTGATCGGCAGCCACTGCTTCGTTCAGCAACTGCCCAAGAGCTGTGTCTATCTCAACAGCACCCGACCCGCCCTTCCCCGAGTCCGGATTCTGGATCTTCAGGATCGCCGCCCGCACATCGGTGAACAGCCGCACGTCGTTCCTGATCGCCGCTGCTTCGTCCCGAGCGCCCGCCAGCGCGAACGCCTTGGCTAACGCGAGCACCTGGTCGTTGAACCTTGTGGTGCGATCTGGGTCGGCCATGACGAAGTCGAGGACCTTGGCGTACTCATTCAACCGCTGTGCCGCCGTCAGCTCAGGCGAGGAATCGTAGTCGACGCCGTGCAGCAGCACTCGCACGATGTCATGCTTCTCCAGCATGACCTGCACCATCTCATCGATGGGCACGCCAGCCTGGTCACGGTCCGACGGCGAGTACTCAGCCAGAGCCGTCTGGAGGTTGGCGAACACCCCGATGTAGTCCACGATCAGCCCACCTGGCTTGTCACGGAATGTCCTGTTCACACGTGCGATGGCTTGCATGAGCCCCGCGCCCTGCATGGTCTTGTCGACGTACATCGTGTGCATCGAGGGCGCATCGAAGCCGGTCAGCCACATGTCGCGGACGATGACGAGCTCCAGCGGGTCATCAGCGTTCTTGGCCCTCAGCTTGAGGTCCTTGCGCACGTCCTTCGAGTGGATGTGAGGCTGGAAGTCCGCAGGATCAGATGCCGAGCCCGTCATAACGACCTTGATCTTGCCTTCGGCAGGATCATCTGAGTGCCAATCCGGTCGCAGGGCCACGATCTTCTCGTAGAGCCGCACCGCGATGCGGCGGCTCATGGTCACGATCATGCCTTTGCCGAACAGCGACTCTCGCCGCTTCTCCCAGTGCTCCACAATGTCGCGGGCCACCAGGTCCAACCTAGACTCCGCGCCGACGATCGCCTCCAAGCGCGACCAGCGCGACTTCGCCGCCGTGGCTGTGTCTTCTTCAACGGTCTCGGTGATCTCATCGGCGAGGTCGTCCAGAGCAGCGAGGTCGGTCTGTGAAAGGTCAATCTTGGCCAGGCGGGACTCGTAGAAGATCCGGACCGTCGCGCCGTCCTCAACGGCCCTCGTGAGGTCGTAGATGTCCACGTAGTCGCCGAACACTGACCGGGTCGACTTGTCGTTCGACTCGATCGGAGTGCCGGTGAACCCGAGGTAGGTCGCTCCCGGCAGCGCATCACGCATGTGCTTCGCCAAGCCCGACTTCAGGCGACCATGTCTGTCGAGGGTCTCGCTGAACCCGTACTGGCTGCGGTGTGCCTCGTCGGCGATCACCACAACGTTGCGCCGGTCCGTAAGGACAGGGTTGCTGTCGCCGTCTTCGCCCGGTGCGAACTTCTGCAGCGTGGTGAAGACGATGCCGCCCGAGGCGCGCTTGAGCTTGGCCCGCAGGTCGGTGCGGGTCGTCGCCTGCACGGGCGTCTCTGGGAGGATGCGGGCCGGCGCGAAGGTTTCACCGAAGAGTTGGTCGTCGAGGTCGTTGCGGTCGGTGATGAACACCAGGGTCGGGTTTGCCATGCGCTGATCACGCATGATCTTCGCGGCGTAGAACACCATCTCGAAGCTCTTGCCCGACCCTTGCGTGTGCCACACCACGCCACCGCGACGGTCCCCATCGGGACGGGAAGCCTGCACGGTGGACTCGACGGCCGCGTTGACGGCCCAGTACTGGTGATACTTGGCCAAGCGCTTCACGAGTGCCCGGGTGGGCTGACCCGTTGCCTTGTCGGTGACGGTCTCGTCGCTGAAGACGGTGAAGTTCTTCAACAGATCAAGGAAGCGCTTCGGCTCGAAGACTCCCTTGATCAGCACTTCAAGCGCGGGGAGGCTGCTGACGACTTCGCGGCCCTCGATCGTCTTCCACGGCGCGTAGTGCTCAAACGCGCCGGAGTAGCTACCCATCGCAGCCGAGGTGCCGTCTGAGATCACCGTGACTGCGTTGGGTACGAACACCGAGGGGATGTCGTGCCGGTAAGTCTGCACCTGGTTCCACGCAGACTTCAACGTAGCGTGCTCGGCAGCTGGGTTCTTCAGCTCCAGCAACGCGAGGGGGAGGCCGTTGACCATCACCAGAACATCGGGACGACGGTTCTTGCCGTTCTCCACGATCGAGAACTGGTTGACCGCGACCCAGTCGTTGTTTGAAGGCTCCTCGAAGTCCACCAGCCCGAGACTTGTTGTGCGGAGCTGGCCGTCATCGCCACGGTGCTCGACAGGCACACCTTCAGTGATGAGCTGGTGCAGGCGAGCGTTCTCATCGATGGCACTCTGCGAGTCCGCCCGCTGAACGGTTTTGACTGCTTCGTCGATCAACGTGGTATCGGTTCCAGGGTTGATCCGTCTCAGCGCAGCGCGCAGCCTGCCCCAGAGTATGACGTCCTCGTACGACGAACGCTCCGAGCCCGGCTCGCCGGGTGCGATGTCCGGGCCATGCACTCGGCGGTAGCCGAGCTCGGCGAAATACTCCAGTGAAGCCTGCTCAACGACGTTCTCGTTGAAGTCACTCATGCCTCAACACCTTCGACGGGGACGCGAATGCGGCCGGATAGCAGCCCAGGAAGGAGAGCGTCGCGAATTGATTCGAGGTGCATGTTCTCGGCTGCGAGCTGATCGCATCGGTCCTCGATCGCAAGGAGAGTACTTTCAAGCCTTGAACCCTGCTCTGCCGGGGGCAGGATCACTCTCAGCTCGCCTAGACGGGCCGCGCTTAGCTCGGTCTGACCGGTGCTCCCGGTTGCGAGCCCTTCGATGTCGGCTTCGCGCCCGAGAAGCGAATATGTGAGCACAGTCGGGCTGATGACGGAACGATCGGCCTTCACGACAGAAACATGACCATCGACGAAAATTTCACCCGCATGCCAGCGCGCAATGCGCCCCAGAGTACCTGTGCCCGTCGAATTGACGAGGATGTCGCCAGCGCTCGCACGCTTCTCTGGTTTCACCGTGCGGTCGTGCATGCGCCGGGCGGGGGCGATTGAAACCCATCCATCCCGTATGCACTTCTGATTGATCACCAGCGCCGCGTCGAGATCTTCATCTGCGTATTTTGGTGCCACTCCGCGAGCAATAGATACTGTCGCGGCCGAAAGCTGCAGAGACCTGCTGCCGTCGCCTATCGACGCCTGATACTCGGCTAGCCCGAGCTCCCGAAGCAACTGACGCTGTCGTCGGTTCGACTCGATCTTGTCGTCGAGTGCGCCGAGCGTCGCTGCAATCGCGCGCTGCTCGGGGAGGGGCGGGAGCAAAAACTTGAAAACGCCCATCTGCTGGGCATTCAAAGTCGGCTGTGCTGCCCCTGAACGGAAGCTCGTTACATGATCGCGCCACCGCCTGGACTGCAACTGATAACCAACAAACCGCGCGTCGGCTTCCTCTTGGTTCGGCTGAAAACGGACTAAATATCCTGCGAAAACTGCATCATCGCGATCATCCGTCACAGTCGCGGCATTTCCGACACCATTGCCAAGACGTGAGATGAGGAGGTCTCCGCGCCTGAGCTCATATCGGGCCGCCGAATCCGCGTCAAGATCACAGAACGGCACCGTCTCCCAGTCGATCCTTCCGCCTGCGATATCCGTTTGACGTACAAAAAGTGGTCCCGGTGGAAGCGTTCGACCCTTGGCGATTGCACCGTACTGCGGTTTGCGTGAGATTTCGGCAAGCGACACCGTTGGCCAGCTGCTCATCGCCCAAGCCTTTCTAGCCTGGCGCGAACCTCGTCCTCAAGCTCGCGTCCTCGTTCAAACTCCGCAAACAGTTCGGTCGTGAGGCGTTCGATCTTCTCATCGATCGGCTCGTCATCGACCTCCGCCTCCGCAGCACCCACGTACCGGCCTGGTGTCAGGACGAAGTCGTGTTTCTCGATCTCTTCGATCTTCGCAGCTTTGGCGAACCCAGCTGCGTCCTCGTAGTCGCCGTCGTGGTTGCGCCAGGCATGGTAGGTGCCTGCGATCTTCTCAACGTCAGCGGTGTCGAGCACGCGGAGCTTGCGTGATTCCATCCGGCCGAGCTTGCGCGCGTCGATGAACAGCACCTCATCACGCCGCTCTCGATGCCCGTTGCCCCCACGTCCCTTCGAGACGAACCAGAGCGCGACCGGGATGCCGGTGTTGAAGAACAGCTTGTCAGGCATCGCGACGATGCAGTCCACCAGGCCCGCCTCGACGAGCTTGCGGCGGATCTCACCTTCACCGCTGCTCTTCGAGGACAGGGACCCGTTGGCGAGCACGAAGCCTGCCGTTCCGCCCGGTGCGAGGTGATGGATGAAGTGCTGGACCCAGGCGAAGTTCGCGTTGCCCGGGGGCGGCGTGCCGTACTTCCACCGCGGGTCGTCGGAGAGCTTCGCGTCCCACCAGTCGGAGACGTTGAACGGCGGGTTCGCGATCACGTAGTCCGCGCGGAGGTCCTGGTGGAGGTCCTCTGTGAACGAGTCGGCCGAGTGTGAGCCCATGTCAGCCTCGATGCCGCGCAGAGCGAGGTTCATTTTCGCAAGCTTCCACGTCGTGTCGGTGAACTCCTGGCCATACACCGAGATGTCAGTGCGCTTGCCGCCATGGGCCTTCACGAACTCGGCCGACTGCACGAACATGCCGCCCGAACCCGCTGCCGGATCGTAGACGCGGCCCTTGTACGGCTCCAGCATCTCCACCAGCGTCCGGACGACGGAGCGCGGCGTGTAGAAGGCCCCGGCATCCTTGCCCGTCTCCTTGCCCGCGAACTGGCCCAGGAAGTACTCGTACACACGCCCGAGCACGTCGTCCGAACCGTGGTCGTCGGTCTCGGTGAACCCGATCGATCCGATCAGGTCGACCAGCTCGCCGAGGCGTCGCTTGTCCAGGCCGGCTCGCCCGTAGTTACGCGGAAGGACGCCGCGGAGTGAAGGATTCTCTCGTTCGATGAGGTCCATCGCCTGGTCGATGTCTTCGCCGACCACGGGCAGCTTGGCGACGGACTGGACGTAGTTCCATCGCGCCAGCTCGGGAACCCAAAACACGTTCTTGCTCGTGTACTCGTCGCGTTCCTCCAGGAAGGAGTCAATCCGCTCGGGCTTGATTCCGTCAGCTGCGAGCTCGTCCTTGAGCTGCTCGCGACGCTCCTCGAACCGGTCCGAGACGTATTTGAGGAACACCAGGCCCAGGACCACGTGCTTGTACTCGCTGGGCTCCTGGTTGCCGCGCAACTTGTCGGCGGTCTCCCACAACGTCTGTTCGAGGGTCTTCGTCGGTTTCGGCTTCGCGGCACGTTTGGCCATCTGGTCGGTCTCCTCCACGCGGGCAACGCGCCTTAGTTTGTCTGTGATTCTCATGTTACCTGCGGGCACTGATACCTCTTGGTAGTTGTGCCTCGAGCGCCGCAACGCGACGCCGGGATCTTCTCTGCGGAGGAAGGACCTTCGCACGAGGAGGTTCCTGCCATGACTGCCATCGACACGACCACGCCGCGCGTCTGGATCTGTTGCCTGCATTGCTACAACGATGGCGCGCTCGTCGGCGAGTGGTACGACGCCATCGATGCCGATGAGGTCACCGTGGCCAAGGTGCACACCCGCTCAGCCCGGGACCACTCCCAGTGCGAGGAGCTCTGGGTGATGGACCACGAGAACATCCCAGTGTCAGGGGAGATGGACCTGCTGATGGCCGCCGAGTGGGGACGCGCGCTCACCTCCGTGCCCGAGCACCAACAGGAGGCGCTGTTCGCCTGGGTGAAGTCGGGCTCCTACGTCGCAGAGGGAACGGGCGATCTGCCGAGCCTGCCGGACTTCGAGGAGCGCTACGAAGGCGAGTGGTGCTCCTGGCGTGAGTACGCGGACCACCTCCTCGAAGAGGGTGGCCTGCTCGATGGTGTCTCTGATGAGGTGCGCCGGTACATCGACTACGACCAGTGGGCGCGCGACCTGTTGTTCGACTACACCGTCGAGCATTGCGACGACGGCGGCGTCTTCGTCTTCCGAGACCTCTGAACCAGGAGAGCCAACCGATGAACGCCGCCATCGACACCGCTGAACTCAACCGATCCCGCGAGCTGGAGACGTTCTCCGGGCTCGTCCATGCCCTCGAGCGCACCAGGGGCGACCAGCTCGACATGCTCGGCATGCTCCGCCTGGCGGAGATCCAGGTCGGCGCCGTCCGGCGGGCCCTGGTCCTCGAAGCACGCGCCACGGGCTTCTCCTGGCTGGAGGTGGGCACCGCCCTCGGGCTCACCGACACCGAGGCGCTCCACCTGTACGGCCATCACCGAGTGCCGGCAGGCAAATAGCCGGCCCACCGCGACACCACCTACGGAAGAAGTGATCACCATGGCAGTCCTGACCCGTCTCCGGTACGACTACGACGGCGACCTCCTCCAGGTGCGCGAGAGCGATATCCGTGGGTCACACGGCGGAGGCGGAGCCACCGTCGACCCCGGCTTCTACCACCTCGAGACAATCATCGCGGGCACCGAGGCTGAGCGCCGAGCCATGACGCATCGCTTCAACGATCGGATGCAGGCCGTGCCCGGCTACCGCCTGCTGGCGGTGCTGCCGGTCGACATCGAGGGCGGAGGTCCTGGTTCCATGGCGCCGGCCGGCTTCGTCCGCTTCATGGCCCGTGTGGTCTACGCGATCGAGCGGCAGTAGGCCGGGTGTGCCGGCCCGCACGCCCTTGGCTCTGTGCATGTGTCCGGCCCGTAGGGCCGGCATGGAGAGCCCCTTGTCCGGCGAGCATGACCGACAGGACCACCAGAAGTTTCCCGAGGGCGGCGGGCTGTGGCCCCTGAGAGGCCTCCGGCAGGTCTCCTGGCGGTCACTCCGTGGTCGCAAGCTGGGCTCTAGATGGGCTCGAAAGGGCCCGCCTTCATCCTGGCCAGTCGGTGGCCAGCGAGCGACTACCTGCGGGTCTCCCTGTGGGCCTCGAATGACCTGATCGAAGCAGCGGGCCTCGTCGGGCCACGGAGAGGCTTTTCGATGGTCTCGCAGCGGGCCTCGTGTGGCCCGGGCCCATGTGAGGCCAGACGGAGACCTCGGGAGGGACCCTGAGTGGCCACCGAGTGGCCACGCATCGGTACGACCTCAGGATCCTCAAGCGAGGGGCCTAGAGGTCCGCCTTGGAGAGCAACTGCGACACGCTCATACCCAACGCCCCGGCCAGGCTTGTCAGCGTCGCCATGCGCGGGTTCGACGGGCTTGTGGAGTCCTTGCGGCCTGAGCCGCGCCCGGCCTCGAGCAGCTGAAGAGAGTTCTTCGTCAGGCCCGCGGGGTATGCCAGGCCCTCCTGAGTGAGGCCCCTCTGTTTGCGGAGAGCGCGGAGCGTGTCCCCCAACCGTGTCGCATCTTCATTTGTCCAGGTCACCGTTCAATCGTTCCGATCATGCCCGCGTATGGACACCCTTTCTGTAAGGCCTGTTATGTTTGGTATCTACTCGTGAACCAGGCATCGACGCGCTTCACACCTTCACTCGTGCCGGTGACCGACGCCCACCGAAGTCGCGCACCCCGACCACCCACCAGGAGCCAGCATGACCCCGAGCACCACCGCACGCCGAGCAACAGCCCTAGCAGCACTCGTCCTGTCCGCCCCGCTCGTCCTGTCCGCTTGCGGTGGTTCCGGCGACGCAGCGGGAGAGACGGGCGGCGATGGTCCCGACGCGGCCCAGGAGGCCGTCTACGAGTTCACCCAGCCCACGTACACATCCGCCGGCGGTGCACTCGATGTCCGGATCCCCGATGCGCTCCAGGAGGTCGCTGGAGCCGACTTCGATGAGCTCTGGGTGTCCGGCATGACCATGACCCCGCACGAGCTCGAGTCGGCGGACAGGTGCGCTGTGGACCTGGACGTGAGCTACGTCGAGGGCAGCAAGGTGGCCGCGGGGACGGCAGGGGAGACCGAGGACGAGCATGTCGCCGCCGCGCAGGAGAGCTTCGACGGGGAGCTCCAGTACGGCCTGGAACTGATCGGGTACGCCAGCTGGGACGACATGGTCGCCGAGAAGGGCGTGCAGGAGTCCGTGGAGCTGATGAGCCAGATCGTCCCCGTGACCCCCGAGGGCACGCTGGACGAGGACGCTGTACGTGCCAACTTCGACGGCGGTACGCAGCGGGGCACGACGCTCAAGGCGCTCGGCCTGCCGGGCGACCCCGACACCAGTGGCACCGCGAGGTACCCCGACGGCGCCCTGGGCCTCGACGCACTCGATCCGAGCAGCCCTGAGACCGGTGTCTACGCCTCCGATGACGCTTCGCAGATCACCATCGTCCAGCCCTGCGCCTCCTCGACCAGCGATGAGGACGCCGCCGAGTTCACGCTCGAGTTCCCGCGCACGGATGAGGACGAGACTTCCGGTGTCGACGACGCTGCGTCGTTCACCTTCACCGTGATGAAGTCCGGTGAGATCGGGATCTTGGATGGTGAGGTTGACGGCTACCAGGCAGACGCCAACGGCGACTGGATCGCCAGCTGACCCATGCAGAAGGCCCGCTCGTGTTCCCCTCGGGGTTCACGGGCGGGCCTTCTTTTTTTGCCAGGAGAGACGCGCCGCGGCGCCCGGTGATCCTTCGGATCACCAGCCCTCGGTGGGTGCCGGTCACCATCCGCGATACGTGGCGTAGAGCTTCTGTCCGAGGACCTTCACCACCCACAGCACACCGAGCGCCCCGGCGATCGTGGAGAGCGCGATGAGGACCTTTGCCCACCATGCTTCTGCCGCTGCGAAGCTCGCCCAGGCCCAGCTGAAGACCGGCCCGATCCCGAACAGCTGACCCCCGAGCCCGAGCAGCATGACGAGTGCCAGTACCACCAGGGCGAACGGAATGCTCGCCGCCGCGACCTTGCCGACCCCGGCCCAGGTGAGCGACCGCTTCATCCCGGAGACCACCCTCTCGGCACGCTCCAGGCCCTTCGTGGCCCCTTGGAGGGTCTTCGTGACCTCGGAGACCCTGGCGTCGCCGAGCTCTGCCAGACGAGCTTCCTGGGACTTGAGGAGCTTGTCGACCCGGCCAGCGCTCTCCGCGACCTTCGCGTCGATCTCTGCCCCGAGCTTGGCCGCGACGAACTGAGCGACCTTCTCGTTGTCGACCTTCACGTGCGTCTTGGCATGGACCTCCTTGGCAAGCAGCTCAGTCTCCGAGGCCACGCCCTTCATCTCGTCGCGAAGAGCGCTCATCATCGCGTGCGCTTCGAGCTCGGACCTGCTCACTGAGCTTCCGTCGGGGAGCTTTACCGCCTTGCTGCTGATCAGAGTTTCCCCGATCTGCACGACCGTCGTCGTGAGGTCGTCGAGCGTGTTCTGCACATCGGCGATGCTCAGAAAGCTTGGCGTTGAGTCCTTCGAGGTCTTCAGCTCCCGCACCGTCTCGGTGGTCCGGTTCTGCGACTCGACGAGATGCTCGACCGTCGAGGTCAGCGCCTCCAGCGTCTCGCTGATCTCGCTCAATGACATCGACTGCTCCGAAGTCGCGCGCTCCCGTTCCTGCTGATCGATCCTGTCCAAGACGCCCATGATCAGCGCTCCTTCCCTTGTTGATCTCGAAGAACTCCTGAGCACCCTCTTGCGTGAGCTCGTTGCTGAGCAACGACGCCTTGCGCCACCGCATCCGGGCCTGCGGTCCGGACTCGTCCATCACCCCGTAAGACCACTCATCCGACTCGCGCTCGAGGACGATGCGCTTCTCCTCGAGCACTCCGCGGTAGCTCCCCTCGTCCACGGAGCGGATATCCGCAAGCGAGGCCTCGATCCCGTCTCGGAGCTGCGCGTCGAACTGCTCCCTTCGCGCGACCAGATCTGCGTTCCGCTCGGCTGCCTTCTCGATCGCGCCGAGCTCGAAGTCGCGCCCCAGCTTCGACGAGCGCCGGAGGTCCGACGGCGAGATCTCCCGCCATTCCTCGTCACCCGCGCCCCTGCGAAGCATCGCGTACGTGACACCCCGACCGCTCTGCCCACGCTGCTGAACGTCCACACCCTGCTCACGCGCCGCATCAACGAACGACTCGAAATCCGTGAACGTCTCTTCCTCCAGCGTGCGGCGGATGCGCCGCTTGAGCACAGCCACGGAGAACGGCTCTTCGCCCTCACGCCCGCTCGCTTCCCAGAGCTCGTGCTTTGCAAGGGTGCGCAGCTCGGACTTCTCGGTCTTCTCCGCACCCTTGGCAACCCCGGGAGGCGCATACCTATTGACCTGCTCGTAGCCGAGACCGGCAAGCATCCGGTCGTGCACCTTCACGAGTTCCGCATGCTTCACACGCGACGAGTCGAACGACCGCCCCGTGCTCTTGTCGATCGAGTCGATGACGATGTGGTTGTGAATGCAACCCGTCGTCCCATCGATCTGCGTGTGCACGGTCGCGAGCCTGTTCTTTCCGGCGACTTCACGCGCGAGGTCGACACCAAGCCCGTGCGCCTTCTCCCAGTCCTCGGGGTTCTCGGGATCGAGGCTGCCTACGCCGTCTCGAGCAAGCGACTGGATGACGTGGTACGCCTGCACGTACTCACCCTCGACCGCCTTCCCACCGTTCGGGAGCTCGACGACTCGCTCGCCGTTCTTGCCCCACCGCTTGCGGTTGTCGCGCATCTGCTTCTCAGCGACTTCCGGGATGCAGCCATTGATCCCCGAGGCAGCGACGAAGCGTTCACCCTTCTGGCCCTTCTTCGGTGCACTCACGTACGTGCTCAGCCGTGCTGAGTTGCGAGTAGGGCTTGCCACGACGACGGCGGCAATCTGCTCAGCCATCGGTGTCTCCCTCCGAGAGGTTCAGCGCCGCTGTGGCAGCGACAACCAGTCGCGCGTCGATATCGGAGAGCTGCTGCTTCACTTCGGCGAGGTCTCCGTCTGCGATGCCGGTCGTGTGCGCGACTCGGGCCATGGCGTTCACGTTGTGCCCGATTGGACGAAGAGCACCACGGATGCCCTGAAGCTCCTCCGTGAGAGCGGTGAACGACTCTGCGAGCCGCTCGCCATCCACGCCGGCCGGGGCCGGCGTGCCGCGCATCGCCTTGATGATCGCCTTGCAGCCATCCTCAACGGAGCTGCGCACCACCTCGGACAGCGTGACGTTCCGCCCCGCTGCCTCTGTTGCCGTCGAACGCGCGCGTTCAACAAGATCGAGCTGCGTCTCGGTGAGCCGCAACTCGATCCGCTTCGCGTAAGTACGACGGCGGTTCCTCGGGCGCTTCGGCTGCGCCTCATCACCCATCGTCATCGCCGTCTCCCTTCCGCTCGGTTCGTTACACCCGCTCCTCTGCCATAGAGAGGCTGCGCCCTCCATTGTAGCGGGTGTAACGAACGGCGAGCAGTTTATCTGTACGGGTGTTTGCGCTTCGCGCACCCCCGTACAGATAAAGCTCGCCCTCGCTCCGCTCGGGACCGGGGGCTTCGCCCCGCCCCAGCTACGGCCTTCGGCCTTCGCTGGGGCCCCACCCCGGATAAGCGAGAAACGGCCCCGGGCACCATTCGGTGCCACGGGGCCGTCTCTCTCCGCCTGGACGCCTACGACCTGTACTCCAGGCCTTCGTCGGCGACGGCAGCAAGGGCGCCCTCCGTGCTACCGGACGCCTCAGCCAGTGCGGCCCGCAGACGCTCGTGGTCCACCAGAACCTCGTCGACAGCGGCCACGAGTCGCGCGGCGCGTTTGGATTCGTCCCGGTCGCTCGAGACCTCGGTGGTCGACCTCGTCCCGTCGCGCACAACGACCCTCGGGGTCGTCGGCTCTTCCGAGACTCCCAAGAGCTCATAGAGCTGCTCGACGGCCTCGCAGCGCGCGAACGCAGCACGCTTGGTCGCGGCCTTCACCCGCTTCTCGTACTCGCGTTGTTCGGCAGCCAGTGCCGCCATCTGCTCAATGCGGCGCTGTGCCTTCGTGATCGCCATCATCTTCACCTTTCGTGTACTGCTCCGCTAGAACTTGTCGTTGTGTTGGTCGGGGGCCGGCTTTCCCGGTTCACTCCCTGCCGAGGTCGAACTCCTTGGTGACGATCTCCTTCTCCTCGCCTGCGGGCTTCGATGCCGTGGCCCTGTTCGAGAGGAACTTGGTCGCGTTCCCGAGGAGGGACGGGAAGATGATCAGCGAGGCGAGGGCAGCGGCAGCCGCACCCGCGATCCAGACGTTCGTGAACACCTGGAGGGCGAGGCCGATACCTGCTCGAGCGAGCATGAAGCCCAGCGTGTACGCCGTCGCCAGCGCCGCCAGACGCCAGATCGGCGAGCGTGCCTGCCACTCGCGGAAGTCAGCAGCCATGGTGCGCAGCAGACCCTTGGTGCCCTTGAACGCGGAATCGTCCTGCTTCTCCGGGAGGCCGATGATGCCGTTCTTGAACAGCAGCGTGCCCAGCTGAACGAGGAACATGGTGAGCATCGTGGAGGCCAGCTCCAGCCACCCGTTCTTCGCCAGCGCGTAGGCGACCATGCCGATCGCCCCGCACAGCAGCAGCGTGGCGATGATCTGGTAGATGCGGTTGTTCTGCTCGATGTTGACAACGACCTTGGGGCCGCTCTTGCTCCTGGCCATGATCTGTCCTGCCTCTCGTGTCGATGTGCTTCGTGCCGGCGGCCTGACGGGTCGCGGTCCCCTCGCGGGGTTACTGAGTGGCGTTCACGTGTTCGACGTCGTCGATCCCGAACTCAATCTCGATCGGCTCGATGTTCGGTGCGGTCGGGGCCGCTTCCGGGGTCTTCTCCTGGGACGCTTCGGGCTCGGCCGGCGCGCTCTGCGGGGCGCCGACCACCACGGGCTCGACGGACCCGACGACCGGGATCTCGATTGAGACCCTCTCGACCTTGGAGCCGCTCTGCTTCTGACGACGAGCCACCGCAGCCCAGCCGTTGGCCCGGACCAGCCAGGCAGCCCAGGCGACCCCGAGCACGACCTGGACAGCTCCGAACTGGACCAGGAAGCCCTCGAAGCCCTCCAGGGACAGGCGTCCGAGGGCCAGCCACGCGATGCCTCCCAGGAGAGCCGCAAGACCCAGGTACGGCGGCGAGAACATCGGACCCCACTTCGGCACCATGGCCCACCAGGTGCCGTAGGCGATCCTCGAGGCCAGCAACGCCGGACCCACCAGGACGGCCAGCACGATCACCGAGAGCACCGTGAGGCAGAACCACCCCGCGATGTTGGCGGCACCCTCCTCTCGCATCACGGAACGGTGGAAGGCGTTGCGCGTGGTGACCTCGCCGAAAGAGGCATCACCGGCCCCGACCTCGTACCGGTCGTGACGACGGGCGGCGACCATGAGCTTCTCGCCCCGTCGCCGTGCCCTGGCGCGATGCCCGGCGCGAGCGAGGATCCAGGACGCCCGCTCCTTCTCCCACCTCTCAGTCATCGGTGTCCTCCGGGGTGTACGTCACGCCGTCGACGATGCAGACCTGCTCCTGCGTCTGAGCGTTCTCGTCCATCTCGCAGACCCGGCCGCCGTTCGCGGTCACGCCTGCGGCGTACCCGAAGACGAACGCCCCCGCGAGGATCGCCAGGATCACCACTGCTCCGAAGATGTACTTGCCCATGGCCGGTACCTCGCCTTCCCTGTCCTAGTTGCAGTGTAAATACAACATTACTAGAGTGGTCTCGTACATGCAACAGGACTAGCGGAAGTTAGGGTGGGTTTGTACATGCAACACGACTAGCAGGAGGTTCCGGTGTGAGCGATTCCCGAGCACGACTGGCAACGACCATCCCGTCCGAACTCGACGACGAGATCCGCGTTCTCGCCGCCCAGTACAAGACCTCGATCGCCTCCGTCGTCACAGCGCTTCTGAGGCACGGGGTCGACGCCAAAGACAGACCAGAGGTCATCGCGGCCCTGGAAGCAACCATCAACGAGTCCCGCCAGCTACGCGCAGAGATAGGCCGTCAGGCCATGGACTCGCGCTACGGCAGGGACGGAGGGAAGTCCCCATGAGCCTGTTCAGCCCCGGCAGTACTTACACGCCGCCACCGACCCCGTTCGGAGGCTTCATCGACGCCAAGCCCGCCAGCACTGCTCCGCACCTGCTGGTCAGCGGGCCATCCGGGGTGGGAAAGTCGAGGCGCGTACTCGGCCCCGGCATCCTCATGTGGCGCGGCCCGGTCGTCGCCGTGAGCTCGAAGCCGGACCTCATCGACCTGTGCATGGAGAAGCGCCTGGCCTGGGGCGGTCACGATCGCACCTACGTCCTCGACCTCTCGGGCGAAGTCCCCGACGAGGTGCTCCCCGATGGCGTGGAGAGGGTCGTGATCGACCCGACCGCACTCATCCGCACTGACGACGATGCGCTCGACCTCGCGAGCATCCTCATGCAGTCCGGCGCTGCCGGCGCCGGCGGCGGATCGAGCCAGGGTGGGGGCGACCCCTTCTGGGAGAACATCTCGGTTGCACCACTCGCTGCGCTGCTGCGAGCCACCGGCGCCGACGGGATCTCCTGGGCCCGAGCCGCGGTGGGTCGGGTCGACCCCGACGACGAGGAGGACGAGAACCAGCCCTGCTGGGTCAACGCGATCGGCCGGCTCGAGCTCGACTCCCAGATGCTCGCCCAGGAGCTCGCCAGTGCAGCAGGGCTCGACGCCAAGATGCGCGACTCGGTCATGGTCACCATGAAGTCGGCCGTGGCTCCGTGGCTGCGCTCGACGGTCGCCGGTGACGGTTCCCGGAGGGCCTTCACCCCGGACCTGCTCGCCCACCCGGCATCGACCCTCTTCGTGGTCGCCCCGGCGACGGGCGTGGCCGCCGGTGCGGCCGTCTCGTGCATCGACTTCATCTCGAAGCGCTGGAGGGCGAACCAGACCGAGAAGGTCAAGCTGCCCCGGCTGCTCATGGTCGTCGACGAGCTGTGCAACACGATGCCCTGGCCCAAGCTGCCCACGGTCGTCACCGAGAGCCGCGCCATGGGCATCCACCTGCTGTGCGCAGTCCAGGCGACCAGCCAGTTCTCCAAACGGTACGGACCCGAAGGCATGACGGAGCTGCGCGAGGTCTTCCCCGCAGTGCTTTGCCTGGTCGGCGCCCACGAGAAGGAGATGTTGGAGAAGGCGGCCTGGTGGTACGGCCAGAGCGAACGGCACAAGACCGCGACCGACCACCTGGGGCGGCAGTCGCAGTCCTCCGAGAAGACCGAGACGCTGGCCGCGACCGACCTGCTGCCCCGCTCGATCGACGAGGGCCGGCTGCTGCGCGGATCGCGCCCCGGAGCCACGTCGGCCGACCTCAACGAGGCCGGCCTCATGGTCCGGCTGATCGACATCGACTCGATCCCCTTCACCACCAAGAAGGCTCGCTGACCAATCCGATGTCAGGCGCGTCAGCTCGATCGCTGCCCCGTGAGCCGACCGGCTTGCGGGGCAGTTGTTCTTCCTTCCCATGTCCGTCGTTGCCGGTAGAATCCGGACATGTCTCGAAAGCCGTTCTGGCGCATTCGACACCGGGCCCTCGGGAGCCGCCCGGTCGATTCGCCGGCACCCGTGGTCCCGACCCAGCCGAACCCAGACCACGCCTGGAAGACACTCGCCTTGATGAACGAGTGGATCCGCCACGCGGACGCCAAGGCAGGCGTAACGCTTGCCTTTACAGGCGTACTCGCGACGATGACTTTCAATCTCGTGAAGGACTTCCAGGGCCGCGATGCGGTCTTCGACATCCTGGTCGTACTCGCTTGCGCCCTCCTGGTCCTGACGGGTGCGCTCTGCGGGCTGACGCTTGTCCCACGCACGACAGACAAGCGCGAGGATGAAGACCCCGACGCGATCAACCATCTTTTTTTCGTCAGCATCTACAGCAGCTTCCGTGGCGAACGGCAACGCTACAGCGAGGCGCTTCGAACGCTGATCGCAGAGCCCGATGGGCTAACGAAAGACCTGGCGTACCAGATCCATGCCAACGCGAGGATCGCCACTGTGAAGACAACCGCCGCGACCTGGGCAATTCGATCGGCACTCGTTGCTGGCGCATCCGTAGCGGTACTAGCGATCTTCATTGGCATCACAAACAACTAGGAGCACGCGTGGACGGCAATTTCAAACTGTATAACTGGGTCACCAGCTCAGCTCGCATCAAGGAGATTTTGGACCAGCCCGCAGGCGCCTTCGAAGAGGTGGCCGGACTGCCTGATCGGGACAAGCTGACCTTCACGAACGGCTTCTACGGGTACTGCTCGGCGATTTTCATCGATATACGAGACTCCTCAGGCCTCACCTCGGAGCACAAGCGGCCGACACTCGCGAAGATCTATCGGTCGTTCATCTCGGAGATGGTGGCGGTCCTCAACTCCGACTCGAACGTTCGAGAAGTCAACATCGTTGGCGACTGCGTTTGGGCCTCCTACAAGACGACTGACGTTCGCCATCTCAACGATGTTTTCGACATCGTGGCTCAGGCAAACACGCTGCTGAAGCTCCTCAACCATCACTATAGGAAGAAGGGAATCTCCGAGCTCCGTATCGGCATTGGCGTGGACTACGGCAGGGTCCTCATGATCAAGGCTGGTTTCAACGGCAGCGGCGTCAACGATGTTGTGTATATGGGGGATGTCGTCAATCGAGCGGCTCACTTAGCCCATGAAGCCGGCCGTGGCTGGTCGTCCAAGACGATCCTCGTGGGTGATGTCTTCTACTCGAACCTCAACGAGCACAACCAAGGGCTGCTCAGCTCGCAATGGGTAAACGGACTTGGGAGTATTTATATGGGGGACGTCATCAATACCGGCATGAATGAGTGGATCGACAACCTTAGTTGAGCGAGGACCCTAGAGGGACCACGTGAAGCGCGAGCCGTAGATCTGATAGCCCATGTCTTTCGTCCCCAGATCAGTCCACATGTCGCGCTTCGGGTCACCCCCGAGCTTCGACGTCTCGTTCAGCTTGCTGTAGACGGCCGCCGTGATGTAGGTCGGGTACTGGGGATCGAGTGCGGCAAGCTTCGCAGCGTTGTTAGCGGCGTTTCCGACCCACACGAGGTCGTTACTCCCACGAATCCCCGTCCGCGCGACGAACAGCTTGGACGCGTCTATGCCAACTCTTTGTTTGAGAGTGAAATCGCTGTTCGTATATTTCTCGGAAAGTTTCTCGCTTACGATGCGTTTCGATGCCCACTGGATCTGAAGCCCGCATTTGGCAGCGTCGGTATTTTTTGAATTGCCGATAAACACGCCCATGACTCGGTCGCCGTCATAGGCAGTGATCGTGCCGCCTCGGGCCCGGATGATCTTCGCGGCGCAATAAAGGTAGCTCTTATAAACCTCAGCAGCGAACCAGTCTTTTTTCCGTTTGACCATTTGGGTCGACGAAGCGAGGTCTGCGTAGAGGACAGTCGCCTCAAGCTCAACAGCCAAGTTCTTCAACGGCAAGTCGTCAGCGTCAGGAACCTTCTGGCCCTGGCGGCGTTCCCATTTCTCGTCCAAGACGTTCACAACGTACTTCTCCAGGTCATCTTTCAAGCCCATTACGTGATCTCCTTTGATACTTGGCCCGAGGGTGGTGAGGCTGCGGCGATCCGCGCAATAGAAGGCCTCTCCAGCGTCAGCGTCCCGCCGGATGACGTGCGCGTTGTGCACCACGCTGACCGGCGACGATGCCGTCAGGAGAAGCGTACCGGCCACCTGCATGATCGCGTCGCGCCGAGGCTGCTCGAGGGGGTTAGGCTCATCGCATTTGAGGGTGTAGGTGGGGTCTGAAGCCCCCTGATTGGAGGAGGCGGCGGGCGATGTAGTTGGTGAGGTTGCGGAAGCCGAGGGCGGAGCCGCGAAGGTGCTCGAGCCGACCGTTGATTGCTTCGGTGGGGCCGTTGCTGGTGCCGGGGCGGTCGAAGAACGCCAGGATGTCCACCGAGCGTTCGGTGGTCTCAGCGGTGCACGTCGTGCGATATTCGATCGCACGGTGACCGGGGCGAGCGGTGCGGGAACAAGGCGGGCGAGGTCGGGACGATCGTAGATCCAGCACGAGATCGCGGGGGATTCCGCTGTTGATGGCGGAGCGCGTGACCTCTCCCGCCGCGGTTACGCCGGCGTTCCGGTCTCCCGGGATTGCAGCAGTATGTCGGAGACCTGGTGGGGCTCGATCCCCGCGGGGATGGCAGGCAGAGCATCGGTCCCGTCCGGGGACCAGAGCAGGAGGAACGAGGCGCGCTCGGCGTCGGAGTCGCCGCCGTGCCCGCCCTCGTCGCGGTGACCGTGGTCGGTGACGACCGCGACGAGCCAGCGCTCGTCGTGCTCGGCGGCGCGGGCGCGGACGGCGGCCGTGATCCGGCCGACGCGCTCGTCGGTCAGGGCGATCGCCTCGCGATACTCCTCGCCCTGCAGTCCGTAGACGTGCCCGGCATCGTCGATCGTGCAGAAATAGACGAACGAGACGTCCGGGGCCGACTCGCCGCGGAGTTGGTAGAGCGCGAAGTCGCAGATCTCGCCGTCGACTGTGCGGTAGCCGAAGGTCTCGCCGTCCCGGGCCACCACGCGGTGCAGGCCGGCCCGCTGCTGCTCGGCCCGCTCGTGGACGACGGGCCCGGCTCCGCCCGGCGCGACGAGAGGGGGCCACCCGCCCGCCGCGAACGTCGTCGTGCTCTGGTCGCGGTAGAAGGCACGGGAGAGCAGGTCGGGGTTGCCGTGCAGGCGGTGCCCGACGAAGGAGTTGTCGACGACGCCGTGGTCTTCGCCGCGGGTGCCGGTGAGCAGGGTGGACCAGCCCGGGCCCGACATCGTCGGCATGGGCATGGTCATCTCGGCGAAGGCGCCGTCGGAGGCCATGGCGGCCAGGTGCGGCGCCAACCCGTCCTCGGCGGCGATGCTCCACCGCAGCCCGTCGAGGCCGAGGAGCAGGATCTTCGTCTTGTGGGCGTGTCCGGCGAGGCCGCGCATCAGGCGTGCTCCTCCTCGGCCAGGGCCGCGGCGGGGCCGACGGGCACCTCGTCGCGCGGGGCGACGACGGTGCGAGTACGGCTCAGTCCGAGGCGGACCTGCGTGCCGACCGGGAACGCCGCCGCGGCGGGTGAGGCGAGATCGACCCGCACGGGTACCGGTGCAGCGGGGTGCTCGATGATCAGCGAAGTCAGCGGGCCGCGCAGGGTGTGGTCGACGACCCGGCCGAGTCCGTCCGGGTCGGTGACGACGGTGGTGTCCTCCGGACGCACCAGAGCGTAGACGGGGCCGTCGGCCACCGCGTCACGGTTCCCCACGGGCAGTCGCTCGTTCAGGATGTGCGCGACGCCGTCGCTGACGTCGGCGGGGATCTTGTTGACGACGCCGACGAACTGGGAGATGAACGGGGTCTCCGGCTTGGCGTAGAGATCGTGCGGGGTGCCCAGCTGCTCGATCCGTCCGGCGAGCATGACGCCGACGCGATCGGCCATCGTCAGGGCCTCTTCCTGGTCGTGGGTGACGAGCAGGGTCGTGATTCCCTCCTGCTGCTGGATGCGCCGGATCTCGTCGCGCAGGTGGACGCGGACCTTGGCGTCCAGCGCGGAGAGCGGCTCGTCGAGCAGGAGGACCTCCGGCTGCAGGGCGAGCGCGCGGGCGAGGGCGACGCGCTGCTGCTGGCCGCCGGACAGCTGCTGGGGGAACTTCTCGCGGTGCTCGGCGAGGCCGACCATGTCGAGCAACTCCTGGGAGCGGCGGGTGCGCTCGGCGGCGTCGGTTCCGCGCAGGCGGAGCCCGTAGGCGACGTTCTCGACCGCGTTCATGTGGGGGAACAGGGAGTAGGACTGGAAGACGATACCGATGCTGCGGCTGCGGGTCGGGACGCGGGATACGTCCTTCCCGGCGATGGTCACGGTGCCGGAGTCCTGGGTCTCGAGACCGGCCAGGATGCGCAGGCTCGTGGTCTTGCCGCAGCCCGAGGGACCGAGCAGCGCGAGCATCTCGCCCTGGCCGATGGTCAGCTGCAGGGAGTCGAGGACCTGCTTGGGGCCGTAGGACTTGTCGATGCTGTCGAGGACGACGTAGGGGGTGGTGCTCATGAGGAGGCCTTCCGTGTCGTGCGGGTGCGCCGGCCGGCGGAGGAGATGACGACCAGGAGGATCCACGTGACGATCATGGTGAGGACGGAGAGCGCGGCGGCGCCGCGCGGGTTGTTGCCGCCGACCTCCACGGTGAAGACCGGGAAGGTGTAGTGCAGCAGCAGGGAGGCGATGGCAAATTCGCCGAGCACCATCGCGAAGCACAGCAGCGCTGCCGACACGAGCGCGGGGCGCATGTTCGGCAGCACGACGCGGAGGATCGTCTGCAACCAGTTCGCTCCGACGGAGCTGCTTGCCGACCACAGGGTGCGTAGGTCCAGGGCCCGTACGCCGGTGTCGAGCGCCCGGTAGACCAGCGGCATCGACATCACGACGTAGAAGGGCACGAGCGACCACAGGGAAACGAGGAACGAGGGCGAGATCGCGCGGAAGAAGATGGCCGCCCCCGAGACGAGCGCCACGGCCGGGACGACCATGGGGAGCACCGACAGGGAGTCGGCGATGCGGAGCAGCGACGGCGCCCGCAGGTGCAGGAACATCAGGGTGGGCACCAGCAGCACCAGGGAGACCACGGTCGCGGCGACGGCGAGCAGCAGGGTGGCCGTGATGGACTCCCAGGCCCGGCCCTGCTGGAAGACCTCGGTCAGGTTGGCGAACGTGAACGGGTCCCCCGGCCGGCTGAAGCCGAACATCGCGGCGCTGATCCACGGCAGCAGGAAGAAGACCATGGCGGCGACGAGCACCGCGATCTGGGCGTACTGGGGGCGGGTCACGGGTCGAGCCATGCGCTGCTTCTCCTCTCGAGCAGGATGCGGAGCCCCATGGCGCCGATGATGAAGACCATCATCACGGTGACTAGAGCTGCGGCGAAGGACGGCTCGAGCAGGACGTTGCCCGAGATGAAGAAGCCGATCAGGATCGGCACGAGGTTCAGTCCGCCGCCTGCCAGCGCGTAGGCGGTCGCGTAGGCGGCGAAGGCATTGGCGAACAGGACGAGGAGCGAGCCGACGACCGGCGGCCACAGGATCGGCGCCACCACGTCGCGCACGTACTGCCAGCGGGTGGCGCCCAGCGACATGGCCGCCTCGCGCCAGGCCGACTTCAGCGCACTGAAGGCCGGCAGGGTCAGCACCGCCATGAGCGGGACCTGGAAGTAGAGGTAGACGACGGCGACGCCCCAGAAGGAGACGAGGCTGAAGTCCTCCATCAGCCCGGGGGCGAAGCGGGTGAGCAGCCCCTGGGTGCCGAGCATCGCGATGAACGCATAGGCGAGCGTCACCCCGCCCGACTGCGAGGCCAGCGACGAGAAGCTCATGGTGAACGTGCGCAGCCAGACCGGCCGCTCGATGGTGGCCAGCGCCCAGGCCAGGCCGAGGCCGAGCACCCCGCCGACGAACGCGGTCAGCACCGACAGGTTGAAGGTCTCGACGAACGCGGACAGGTACTGGGGAGTGAAGACCTTGCGCAGGGGACCCAGCGACCAGGCGCCGCCGGAGCGGAAGGTCTGCACCAGGTTGGCACCGATCGGGATGATCAGGAAGACCGCCATGAAGGCGAAGAACGGCAGACCGCCGAGCGAGGCGAGGGGAGGCGGGGCCAGGCGTGCACGCCGCCGGCGGCGCCTTCCCGTCGGTGGCCGGGTCGGGGTCAGGGTCACCATCAGTACTTCACCTGCGTGGCCCAGTTCTTGGCGATGATCGCCCCAGCGGCCTCGCCCTGCTCGGGCGTGGGCAGCTCGATCTTCTCCAGCACGCCCGGGTCGGGCAGCATCGACAGGGCCTCGTCGGAGAGCTTGCCGGCCGCGGACAGCTCCGGGAAGCGGGCCGGGACCGCGCCGCCGAGGGCGTACTGCTCGGCTCCCTCGTCGGAGGTGAGCCAGTCCACCCAGAGCCGAGCGGCGTTCGGCTGCGGGCTGTTCGTGGTGACCGGCTGGGCGTAGTAGTTGCCGTAGACGCCGTCCTCGGGGACAAAGTGGGTCAGCGCGACGCCGGAGTCGGCCATGGTCTGCTCGATGCCGATGAAGTTGTAGTTCCAGTCGAAGACGACCGAGGCCTGGCCGGTCGCGAGCCCGTTGGCGACGCCGTTGATGACCACGAGGTTGCCCAGCTCGGCGAGCTCGGCGAAGTAGTCGATGCCCGGCTGGATGTCGTCGAGCGAGCCGCCGTTTGCCAGCGCGGCCGCGAACACGGTCGCGATCGAGGAGGCGCCCTGGCGGGGATCGCCCGGCAGCGCGACCTTGCCCTTGTACTCGGGCTTCTTCAGGTCGGCGAAGGAGGCGGGCAGGGGGACGTCGTTCTCGTCCACGCCGATGGACAGGGCGCCATAGTAGGCACCGACCCACATGCCCTCGGGATGCTTGAGGTTGTCCGGGATGGCGTCGAAGTTCGACGGCTTGTAAGGCTCGATCAGGTCCTGAGCGATGGCTGCGCTGGTGAACGAGTAGCCGATGTCGAGTACGTCCGGCTGCGCATCCGTGCCCTTCAGGTTCTTGACGGCCTGGAGCTCCTCGGCCGACGAGGCGTCCGGGGAGTCGACCGGGGTGTCGACGCCGTACTTGGCCTGGAACTGCTCGAAGTGGCCCTTGTAGTTGGCCCAGTCCTCGGGGTAGGCGATCAGCTGGACCTTGCCCTCCTGCTTCGCGAGCTCGGCGATCTCGTCGAGCGAGGAACCGATCTCACGCTCCGCAGCCGGGGAAGAGCCGCCGCAGGCGGCAAGGACGGACAGCGCGGCGAGGGAACCGGCACCGACGGCGGACGTACGGAGCAGCGAGCGGCGGGACAGAGGGCGTGAGAGCATCAGGGCGACCTTTCGGGTCGGGCAGGGGTGACGCGGAAGCAAAGCGGCCGCCTCAGGACGGACACAGGCGCGGCCTCATCCAGCATGAGCACGCTCCGTTACCACGGCCTGGCCACTCCGTGAACATCATGTGAATTATGGTCTAGACCAAAAAGGGCGGGTTGTGGTCCTCCTACGCTGACGGGCATGGATATGCTTCCCCTCCCTCTCCCCGCGGCCCCGTCCGCGATCCTCTTTGACTTCAACGGCACCCTGTCCCTGGACGAGGACCTCATGGGAGACCTGTACATCGCCCTGGCCTGCGACCTGTTCGGACTCCGCCTGACCCCGGAGCAGTACGCCGAGGACTACGTCGGGCTCTCCGATCCCGACATCAGCCGTGCGGTCGCCTCCCGGGCCGGTGCACCGCACCGCGCGGACGAGCTGCTCGAGAGCCTCGCGGCGCGCTACGCCGAATCGATCCGCGCCGCGCCGCGCATTCCCGCCTCTCACGTCGCCGTGGTCCGCGACCTCGCCCCCACCAACCTCCCGCTCGGCGTGGTCACCGGCACCCTTCGCCGCCTGGTCGAGCCCGCGATCGAGGCGGCGGGTATCCGTGACCTGTTCGCGGCCGTCGTCGCCATCGAGGACGTCCGGCAGGGGAAGCCCCATCCCGAGGGCTTCCTGCGCGGGTTCGCCCTGCTCGGTGCCGACCCGAGCAGGGGCATCGTGATCGAGGACTCCGCGGCCGGCATCGCCGCGGCGGCCGCCGCCGGCTCCGCCTGCGTCGCGGTCGGCTCCGACCGGCCCCGGCCCGGCGCGACGGCCACCATCCCCACCGTCGCCGACCTGACCCGGCTACTCCGCGGCCACGACAGCGGTGTCGCTCAGCCGTCCTGAGACCCGCTCCCAGTCCGCCGTCGCGACCTGGACCTGCACCAGGTCCGCCCGATAGACATCACGGGAGTACTCGACCGGGCACCCGTCCTCGCGCAGCGCCGTGCGTTCGATGCGCAGGACCGGTCTGCGCGGCACCACCCCCAGCAGTCGCGCCTCCTCGACCGAGGCCACCCCGGGCTGCAGCAGCTCGCGCTTCGCCGCGGGGCGCGAGCCGGACAAGTCGGCGAGCAGCTCGTAGACCGAACCGGTGAGATCCGCTCCCTCGATCCCGCCCACCGTGTCACACCGCAGCCACGTGTCCTCGTAGATCACCCGGTCGGTCGCCGTCGAGCGCACACGGCGCAACCGGAAGGCCCCCTCCTCCGGAGCCAGCCGTAGGGCCGACCGGGCGACGGACGGGACGTGCTCGGCCGCTACCCGTCCCGAGCCGACCACCTCGGAGGTGAGTGGCATGTCCAGCCGGCGGAACTGGTTGCTGATCCCGCGGACGTCGGTGAGCTCCACCACCGGAGTGGGCCCCGCGACGAACGTTCCGCCGCCCCGACCCGGCCTGCGCGCGAGCAGCCCCTCAAGCTGCAGGCTCTCGACCGCGATCCGCAGCGTCGTCCGGCTCACGCCCAGCCATGAGGCGAGGTCGCGCTCGGGCGGCAGGCGGTCCCCCGGGCCGAGGCCCTCCTTGACGACGAGGTCCTGCAGCTTCTGTTCGACGATGGCGACGGCGGATCCGGACATGCCCTCGATCCTAGGCCTCGGACGTCGCGGACGTTCCATCGGCCTGCCTAATTGGGCTCATCATGATCCAGGGTGTAGTTGGGGTCTGAACCCGCCGGTCTCGAGCAGCGATCTGGCGATGTAGTTGGTGAGGTTGCGGAAGCCGAGTGCGGAGCCGCGGAGGTGTTCGAGCCGTCCGTTGATCGCCTCTGTGGGCCCGTTGCTGGTGCCGGGTCGGTCGAAGTAGGCCAGTACGTCGTCGGCTCGCTTCTTCAGTGTTCGCCCCAGCGTGATGACCTCGGTGAGCGCCTTCGGGACGCCGTGGCTGACCGAGTCGATCAGTTTGACCATTAGCTCGCGGCCACGACGCCGGTCCTGCTCGCGGTAGGCGGCGATCATCCGCTGGTAGACGCCCCAGGTTGCCTCGACTTCGACATGCGCATCGACGCTGAATAGGCCGTGCAGGCGGTCGTTCTGCTTGTCGGTGAGCAGGTCAGCTCCCGTGTGCAGGGTTCGCCGCGCCCGGTATAGCGGGTCGTCCTTGCGGCCGCGGTGGCCCTGGGTGTGCTGCTGGACCCGGCGGCGGCAACGGTCCAGTGCATCGCCAGCCAGCCGGACGACGTGGAAGGGATCCATCACCGCGACCGCGTCGGGCAGCGCCTCGGCGGTGGCGGTCTTGAAGCCGGTGAACCCGTCCATCGCGACCACCTCGATCGCGTCGCGCCACGCCTGCGGTCGCTCGGCGAGCCAAGTCTTGAACGCCTGCTTGGAGCGGCCCTCGACCATGTCCAGCAGCCGTGCTGGTCCGGTGCCCTCACGGATGCCGGTCAGGTCGATGACCACGGTGACGTACTTGTCGCCGCGGCGGGTGTGCCTCCAGACGTGCTCATCGACGCCGACGACCTTCACCCCGTCGAACCTGTGCTCGTCGTCGATCAGGACGCGCTTGCCCTCGGCCAGGACGGCGAGGTTGGCGGTGTTCCACGCGACCCCGAGCCCCTCGGCGACGCGGGCGACGGTGAGGTGCTGGACCACGATGCCCTCTAGTGCCCAGCGCAGCCCGCGGCGCGACAGCTTCGCCCGTGGTTCGGCCGCCAGGCTGGTGTCCTGTCGCCATACATGGCAGCAGTCGGTGCAGCGGTAGCGACGCACGACGACCTCCAGGGTCGTGGGTCGCCACCCGAGCGGTTCGTGCGCAAGCCGCCGGACCACCGTGTCCCGCGGAACCCCTTCGCAGCCGCAGCGACGGCACCACTGGTCGAGCTCGACGACGCGGCAAGCGATCACCGCGCGGTCGGGCTCGAGCCGTTGCCCAACGGCTTCGAGACCGAGCTCATCCAGTCGGCAGAACGTGGTCAGGTCAGGGCGAGTGAAGGTAGCGTCGTGCACGTCGAGGTCTTCCGGATGGGCAGTGTGAGAACTTCCATCCTCGGGAGACCTCGACTTCGATCCCGACACCGCCGCGCCGTCAGCTTCTACACCCTCATCTGCGAAGAGCCGGGTTAGGTTGGCCGAGAGGGAGCTACCGAACACGACGTGGACGGTCGGGTCGATGCAAGAGAAGACCCCCGACATCGATGGTGTCGGGGGTCCTGCTCTGTCCGGGGACGGTCAGCGGCTCAGAGGCTCCTTCTCACGCTCCTGAGCCTTCTTCCGGGCCTCCAGTGCGTTGTCCCGCTCACCGGTCTTCTGGTGCCCCTCGGAACGATCCTTGGCCCGCTCGGGGCGCTGCTGGCGCTGGGAGGTGTGCTCCTTCGCCTGGCGCTCGGTCGCAGCCCTCTCGCGCTGTTCACGGGCCCGACGCTTGGCCTGGTCCTGCTGGCGCTGAGCCTCCTTGTACTCGGGAGAGGCCTTGGCCTCCTCGCCGAACCGGTGTTCGACGCCCTTGTCTCCGCCTTCGGCCATGAGCCGGCGCATCTGGCGCACCTGGTCCCGGTCGATCTTCTGCTGGTCTGCCTGAGCCATGATCGGCTCCTTCCTATCGCCTGTCGACGATGTCGTAGATGATCACCCCGCGGTCCGCACAGTCCTGGACCATCGCGACATCGTGCGTGCTGCACGACCAGAACGAGTGCCAGCTCGCGACGACCTCCCACTCCGCAGGAGCGCCGCACCACTCGCATGAATGGTCCACCCCCCTCACCCCCTCTCGTCTTCTGTCTTGGCGTACCTCCCGGCCCCGGTGAGAGCCGAGTGCAGGGTGGAACGTGCCACCCCTAGCTCGCGAGCGATAACCGCCTTCGGCACTTTGAGGCGGACCTTCTCGCGAGCATTTGCGATCTGTTCAGGCGTGAGCTTCGGCCCCCGGTCATAGACGCCCTTGGCCTTGGCCAGGGCGATGCCCTCGGCCTGACGCTCCCGGATCTGCGCGCGTTCGAGCTCGGCGACCGCCGCGAGGATCGTGAGCATGAACCCGCCCTGCGGCGTGTCTGTGTTGAGAGCAGGGTTGTCCGTGAACTCGACAGCAGCACCTTTGCGCTTGAGCTGCTCGATGATCCCGAGAAGATCCTGCGTCGATCGAGCAAGACGGTCAGGAGACTTCACCCGGACCATGTCGCCCTCCCGGACGTACTCGATCAGCGCCTGCAACTCAGGGCGGCCGCGAACGTCCTTACCACTGGCCTTTTCCGTGAAGATCTTGTTGACCCCGCGGAGGACCTCGAGCTGGCGGTCGAGGTTCTGGTCGGCGGCGCTGACACGCGCGTAACCGACTACCTGACCGGAACCGTCCGATGGCATCTAAGACCTTTCGCCGTATGTGTACAACAAGAGTCTACCCCCACCCTGCCATACGCGCATTCACGCAGCGTACAGATTGTCCGGCCGGGTACACCCTGTTGGGCAACCAGCTCACGGGCCCGCCTACGGCGGGCAGGCCCGGCCTCCGGCCGGGGACTCTCCCGCTCGTCAGGGGTACGGGCGGTAGGAAGCCTTCGTCGGCAGCAGCAACGAATAGCCGTCCGTGGAGTCACTCGTCCCCGCGCGCAACAACCGTGAGCAGGCGATCGGCCTGGCCCCGGGGTATAGGGCGCGATGTCATCACATAGGCTGAGGAGAAACGAGAGGGGAACTGATGCGTCTCAAGCGCGTACGGGTGCGTGACTACCGTTCGGTGAACGACAGCGGCGAGTTTGAGGTCGAGCATGACAAGACCATCCTCGTCGGTATCAATGAGGCCGGGAAGACGTGCCTGCTAACTGCGATGGAGCAGGTGAACGCGCCGGCTACGCGCCCCAAGTTCAAAGCGCTCACGGACTATCCGCGTGCCAGGTACACCGAGGTGCAGCGCGGGGACCGCGCAGCGGGCGACGTAGAAGTGGTGGTCGCATCCTTCGAGCTCGACGCCGACGACCGCGCTGCCGTCGCGGAAGTCGCACCCGACCTTGGGGACCTTCAGACGTACCAGTTCACTCGTCGCCTCGACAACTCGTCAATGCACTCGTTGCCCGACGCCCCGCCCTACAAGAGATTCCGAGACGTCGAGGAGGACCTGCAGCGCCTTCGCAAGGCGTTGCAGGCTGTCGAAGGCGCGGACACAGTAATCGCGAAGTTCGACGCTGCGGTGAAGGCATTCAGCCCAACTGAACGGCTGATCGGAACCAGGGCCGCTGCCCTCGACGCCTGCCTCTCCGAGGCGATAGCCGAGATCGATGAGGACAACGAGCGCGAACTCGCCCGCTTACGCAAGGTCCGTGGCGCGATCGCTTTCTCGGGGCAGCGGGACGCGGCCGCGAGCGTCTTGAACGGGAGGCTGCCCCAGTTCGTCTATTACTCGACCTACTTCCAGGTGCACCCTCGGATCAACCTGAAGGCTCTTGCGACGCGCGAGGCCGCCGGGGACACCGAGGAGGGATACGACTTCGGCAACCTATGCCTTCTCAAGGTGGTCGGTCTCACGGCAAAGGAGCTCGCAGACCTGGCCGACGGACAGCCCGAAGAAGCGCACTACCGCAACAACCCCCAGGGATATCGCGAGGCGGTGAAGACCTACCAGGAGAAGCTGGACGACCGCCAGAACCGCCTCAACGCGGCCAGCGTTTCCCTGACCCAGCAGATCCGCAAGGTCTGGGGTGACGACCAGGTACAGCTGCGATTCGTGGCCGACGGCCACTACCTCAAGGTGACGGTAGTGGACGACCTCGGCGTCGAGGTGGAGCTCGACCAGCGCAGTGAGGGGTTCCGCTGGCTCGTGTCGTTCTTCGTCGTGTTCCGTGCCCAGTCCGAAGGCGACCTGAAGAACGCCATTCTCCTCCTCGACGAGCCCGGCTTGAGCCTGCACGCGCTCAAGCAGCAGCAGTTCCGTTACACCGTCGGTGAGCTTGCCGGCACTAATCAGGTCATCTACACGACCCACTCACCGTTCATGGTTGGCTCCGACGAGCTCGACTTTGTGCGGATCGTTGAAATGCCGGACCGGATCACCGGCACCAAGGTCCACACGCGCATCGCGGTTGATGACCCTGCCTCGCTCTACCCGCTGCAAGCTGCGCTGGGCTACGAGCTCGCTCAGTCGATGTTCACCCAGGCCCGCAACCTGGTGTGCGAGGGCTACACCGACATGCTCTACGTCGAGGCTCTGAACGTCGCGGCCTCCGACGCCGGCAGCGGGTTTAAGCGCCCAGTCGCCCTGGTTCCCGCATCGAGCGCCAGCAAGGTCATCTACTACGTGACCGTTCTGGTCAGCCAGGACTTCAAGGTCGCCGCCTTGCTCGACTCCGACCAGGCTGGCGATAAGGCGGCCGAGCAGGACGAGCTCGTCGCCATGCTGGAGAAGAAGCGGCTGCTGCGGACCAAGGACTTCGCCGCACCTTCGGTGAAGGGTCCCGAGATCGAGGACCTTCTCCGCGAAACCCTCGTCGTCGTCGCCCGAGACCGATGCGGGTGGGACGTCGAGCAGATCGCGACCAGTCAGCCGCAACGGCGCCTTGTGGACATCCTCAAGAAAGAGGTCTCGGGGTTCTCGAAGTTCAAGCTCACCCGAGCCTTCATGTCCTGGCTCGGGGAACACGGCTTCGAAGGGCTTGCCACGGACGAGCAAGAAGCCGTGAAGAAGTTCTTCACAGCCGCCAACAAGGCGCTCTCCTAACTGACTCCGATAGCGCGATGCTGCCCGCTGTCCCGATAGCCGAACCGTTACCGGGACGAGATGCAGCATTCGGTCGGCCTACCGGGCAACGAGACCGTTGGTGAAGCGCAAGAACAGCGGTAGCAGATGAAGCAACCAGCCCTCCGCATCCTGCTGGGGCACGCCCCATTTGGACATCTCTCCACGGGCCCGCCTCCGGCGGGCCACAGTCCGGCCTTCGGCCGGGGACTCTCCTGCTCGGCAGGGGCACGGGCAGGGGAGTGGCGAGGAGGAGCTGCCCGCGGTGGAGGAACGAGGCAACGCACAAGGTGGGTTGATGACGCTCGCTGAAATTCCCCAGTTGTGCTCACCGAATTTCCCCAGTCTGGGTCGCTCCGTCGCATGAGGCGGGCCTCCCTGGATGCTGGTGGTCTCTGACCACTCACCAGCCTTCCAGGGAGGCCCAACGCTCATGCTCTCAGAGAGGAGCAGCGTGGACATCCACGCTCTGCACCGGCAGGGAATCACGATCAGCGAGATCGCCCGACGCACCGGTCACGACCGCAAGACCATCCGTTCCTACCTCCGTGGCGACCGCGAGCCCGGAGTCCGCAAACCCGCCGTCCCGGACGCATTCGGGCCCTTCACCGACTACGTCACCGCCAGGCTGATCGAGGACCCCCACCTCTGGGCCGTGACGCTGCTGGACGAGCTGCGGCCGCTGGGGTTCGAGGGCTCTTACCAGTCCCTGACCCGTCAGATCCGTGACCGGTCGTTGCGGCCGGCCTGCCAGGCCTGCGCCCACGTCACGAAGCGTCCGAACGCGGTGATCGAGCATCCGCCCGGGGAGGAGACTCAGTTCGACTGGCTCGAGCTGCCCGACGCACCCGTCCAGTGGGCCTACCCCCGGAAAGGGGCGTATGTGCTGGTCGGGTCACTCGCCCACTCCGGCGTCTGGCGGGCCGCGATCGCGCCCTCGATGGACCTGCCCCACCTGCTGGCCGCGATGACGACCGTGCTTTCCCTCCTCGGAGGGCTCACGCGGGTGTGGCGGTTCGATCGGATGCGGACCGTGCTGGACCCCGCCACCGGGGACCTGACCGCGATGTTCTCCGCGTTCGCGAAGCACCACGGAGTCCAGGCCGTCGCCTGCCGACCCAGGTCCGGGAATCGTAAGGGCGTGGTCGAGAAGAACAACCACACCGCCGCCCAACGTTGGTGGCGAACCCTGCCCGACGAGATCACGGCCGAGCAGGCCCAGACCTCCCTCGAACAGTTCGCAGCCCGGCAGGACGGCCGCCGCCGCGAGAGCCCGACAGGTACCACGACCGCCGCCAAGATGCGTGCTCAAGAGCGGCTCCGGCCACTGCCGCCGATGGCGTTCCCGGTAGTGGTGACCGAGCAACGGGGCGTCTCCCGGCAAGCCCTGATCCATTGGCGCGGCAACCGATACTCCGTCCCACCCGAACTCGCGATGGCCATGGTCAATGTTCATCAGCACCTCGGCGCGGACCATATCGAGATCACCACCACCTCCGGCGCGGCGGTTGCTCGTCACCGCCTGGCCGAGCCTGGTCTGGGCATCACCCAGCGCACCGATCAGCACGTCACTGCGCTGGAGACCATCGCGCTGGCCTCGGCCCCGCCGGGACGGCCTCACCGCCGCAAGGAACGCATCCCACCCGGTGCTGCGGCGCTGGCCGCTGCCCAGGTCTTGACCGGGCCGCGGGCCCCGACTGCCACCGTGATCGACCTGGCCGCCTATGAGCAGGCCGCGAAGAACAGGAACACCCTGACATGACCACCACAACCACGACCGCGAGCGTCTATCAGCAGCTCAAGGGCCACCTGGACGAGTTGAAGCTCGCCGACGCCGCCGAAGCCCTCCCAGGCATCCTGGACCAAGCCCAGGCCGAGGACTGGACCCTCACCCACGCCCTGGAGCAGTTGCTGGCGATCGAGGTCAGTGCCACCGAGAAACGTCGCCTCGCGGGCCGGTTCCGGTTCGCGAACCTGCCCACCGGAGCGACGCTGAGCAACTTCGACCACGACGCCGCCTCCGGCATCGACCCCAACTTGCTGAACGAGTTGGGGACCTGCCGGTTCCTGGAGACCGCGACGAACGTGCTCCTGATCGGCCCGCCCGGAGTGGGCAAAACCCATATCGCCACCGGTCTCGGCCACGCCGCGGTCAATGCTGGCTATCGGGTCTATTTCACCTCCGCCGCTGACCTCGCCGCCCGCTGCCACCGCGCCGCGATCGAGGGCAAATGGTCCACGATGATGCGGTTCTTCGCCGGCCCGACCCTGCTGATCATCGACGAGCTCGGCTATCTACCGCTACCCGCCGAAGCGGCATCGGCCCTGTTCCAAGTCATCAACCAGCGCTACCTGAAGACCTCGATCGTGATCACCACGAACAGGCCCGTCGGCGCCTGGGGCGAGATCCTCGGCGACACCACCGTCGCCGCCGCCATGCTCGATCGGCTTCTCCACCGCTCCGTTGTCGTGACCCTCGACGGCGCGTCCTACAGGCTCCGCAACCACCACGCCGCCGCAGAAGAGATCCGCCGCGCCACCACCGGCACCAACCTCGGCTAACCTAGCCCCGCGACCCGGGGAACTTCACCGAGCGACTCTGGGGAAAATCGATGAGCGCCATCAGGGTTAAGTGGGTTGGGTGGGTTGGGTGGGTTGCTCGCAGAGCCCGGCCTACAGAACACGTGGACGCGCAGGGCCATCCGAGCGTTAGACGGAGTTTTCTCGCACGCGTGGTGGCTCATCTCAACCCACTTAACCCACTATTCCCACTTAACCCACCCTCAGACGCCGTCCGGCCAGTTCTCTCAGTGACTCCGATCTTCGTTCTCGAGGCAACTGGACATGGAACAGCCCCGGACCGTCTCGGGATCCGGGGCTGCTGTCCGCCGACAGGGACTACGGTGCGAGCCCCCCGTGCCACACGCACCCCGTGTCGCCGCACGCCGGCAGCGCCCGGTGCTCTCGGGCGACCTCGGGCCACTTCGGCTTCTCCGACCTGTAGCAATCTGCCCAGTCCCGGCCCGCGTCCGATGCCGCCGCCAGGACCGGCACGGTGATCGCGCCCTCCATGATGGTGAAGTCGAACTGGAGCGCAGCGAGGACTGCGGCGCGTGCTTCGTCCAGCCGGTCCACGGGGACGCTCAGCACGATCTCATCGTGGATGATCGCCCGCAGACACGGCAGCAGCCACTCAGGCAGCCGAAGGACGCCCTCCATCATCAGGTCCCGCGCCGTGCCCTGTCCCAGGCTCGCAGGCCCCTGCGTGTACGCATGCCCAGGGTCGACGCCGATTCGCCGCCCGAACGCGCTTCGTACCTCACCGTCACGCTCTGCGTTCTTGTGCGCGTGGTTCTTCCACCACGCCAGTCTGGGGAACGCGACGTTGAGCTGTGCCAGCTGCGCTCCAGCTTCCTCGACCGTGCTCTCGATGACCTCGGCGAGCTTCCGAGCGCCCATGCCGTACGTCGACGCGTGGGTGACCGGCTTCGCCTCGTCCCGGCGCGACGCGTCATTGAAAAGCTTTTCAGCCATTCGCGAGTGGAAGTCCTCGCCGGGGGCGAACATCGCGATGTACGCCGGGTCCTGGCAGTGAGCCGCGACCGCCCGTGCATCGACCTGTGAGAGGTCCACTGCCAACAGCACTTCGCCTTCATCGGGCAGGAGCAGGGACCGTTCGAGCACGTTACGCCTGTCGCGCTTGCCCATCACCGAGAGCCCCGGCTTCGTGACCGAGATCCTCCCCGTCGCCTGACCCGCATTGATCTGCGGGTGAACCCGCCCGTCGGGACCCGTGCAGCTCAGGATCGTGTCGACGATGCTGCGCTCCTCGTTCAGACTCAACACCAGCTCGCACAGCTCGTCGAGCGGCGTGTTGTCCGGATGCTCGCCGCGCAGATCCTCGAGCGCCTTCCGGCTCGTTGCGAGGCCTCCGCGGGTGGTCCGAGGCGGCTCGACACCGTACTCGAGCATCGCCCGTTCGATCGCCGCCTTCCCTGCCGTGGAGGCTTGCGGCTTCTGTCCCGTGTGCGGGAGGCCGAAACGCCGCCTGAACTCCGTCTTGAGGGCGTCCTGACGGGCACGCTGAGCAGCCTGTCGTCGCCGAGCCTCTTCGACGTCTACACGGAACCCGGAGCGCGAGATGTGGCTCAGCCGCCACATCACCTCGTGCTCCCGGATGAGGTAGCTGTCCATCGGCAGCCGGCCGGCGACCTCTCGGAGTACCTCGACGTCCTGCACTGCGTACGCACGATACGCAGGGTCATCCACCGGGATCTGGTCGTAGCCACCGTGTTCTCGTGCCAAGTGCTTCAGTACCGACGCTCCATCACCCTCCCGCAGCTTGCCCGTGATGCCGAGCCGATCGGCGACGGAATCGAGGTCGTAGCGCTTCGCCTTGCCGGTAGATGTGCCCGACAACGGCGGGTCCGCCTGCCTGGCGAGCAGCAGCGTGTCCCGGACCCGGCCCTCGTGCACCAGCCGACCTACATCGAGTCCATACCAGTGCTCGAGAGCCGCCAGGTCGAAGCCGATCCCGTTGTGCGCGACCACGACATCCGCCCAGGCCAGGACCGTGCACAGCTCGCGCATGTCCGTCGTGACCTCCACCGGCCCGTTGTCGACGGCAAACGCCGCCAGCCGCAGGAATCCGGGACCGTACGTGTACAGCGTGTCCGCACTCGCGGTTTCCGTATCGAAGAAGACGATGCTCATTGGTCGTCCTCCTCCGGACGGTCGGAGATGCTCGGCGTCGAGGCCAAAGTTGTCACCGGCGGCAACAACGAACCCACCGGTGCACCAAGCGGGGCAGCCGTCTGCGCGGCCGGTGCCGGGGTGCTTGATGACGTCTGGGACGCCTCGATCATCCACTTCACGGAGCCGCCCTGACCCATGCCCGTCTTGACGAGGCGCAGGCCTCCGCGCCAGCGGGGCCCCTGCCCGGCGTAGGCCTTCCCGAGGGCACGCGGCGTGGCGTCCCGCTCCATCCCGGGCGGCATCTCCGCATCCAGGTCTGCCTCTGCTTGTCGCAGCGCCTCGCGAGACGTGAATGCGACGCCGACGCCGAGCGTGTCCTGGAGCCACTCGTAATGAGAGGTCCAGTGCATGTCCTCGTAGTCCGACTCACGGCGCTGCTCCTCGACGCCCTCGAGGAAGCCCGGGATGCCCGCGACGTGCAGGATGCCGCCGATCACGTCCTGCCAGCGCTCGAAGGATCCGAACCGGAATGGGCCGTTCACGGACGGTTGTCCCTGCGCGTACCAGGCCCGCACCAGCGTCAGACACGCTTCCAGCAGGTCGCGGCGATGTTCCGTCACCCACTCCTTGAGGTCGTTATGCCGGAACCCAGAGCGGTTCTCGGGGTCCGGCAGATCCGAGTGCAGGCGGATGCGGATCGTACGGCGTGCAGCGTCGCCCGTGACCTGGACGTTGTTCCCTGCGAAGTACAGCGAGGCACGATTCGGAATCTCGATGCGCTCTGACGCCCCGAGCTTCCGGTCGGACCACCGCTCAGCGGTGACCAGTGAGTTGAGCGCGGGCGAGCACAGCTCCGTGACCTCGTCATAGATCATGACGGTGGCACCGGCCCGGAGTGTGGCCGTAAGGGTCTTACGCATCTCGTCCTCAGTGGATGGCAGGATCGAGAGGCTCGGAGGACACCCCAGGGCGATCCGAGACATGACGTCGAGGAACAGCCCCTTCCCGACGCCCCGCTGCAGGCCGTCGATCACGAGGAACGGTGCTGTCGGCACCAGCGGCCGGATGAGCGGCGTCAGCAGGGCCGCCACCGCGTGCGCACGGTCGGTCTCGTCCTTGAGCAGGAAGTCGGCCAGCAGATCATCAAGCAGCAGAGCGCGGGCCGAGTCGATCTCAGCCGCGGTCGGCGCCTCCGGCACCGCGATGCCCTCGAGGTCCTCTGACAGCTCAACATGATGCCTCGTCCGGGAGTCATAGCCCGTCTTCGTCACCATCGAACCGTCGGCACGCACGAGAGGAAGCCGGGAGATCCCGTCCAGTGCTTCGTATCCTCGGTGGCGGCTCAACAGCGCGGCCAGCACGTTCCTGTCCGGCCACTCGTGCTCGTGGGTGCACCCGCCATCGTCCTGTCGTTCATCGCCCGTCACCGTGACCGCGGCCTGCGCGACGAGGTCACCCAGCTCGCCCGGACCGACGGGGATGATGCTCGGACCGTCGTCGCCAGAGACCAGCATCGCGAGGGTCTCGCCGTGTTGGAAGAGGCGCCGGCCGCCGAACTTCTGATGTAGCGCAGCATCGCAGCTCTCGATCACGCCGAGACGGTCTCCACGCACGTGAATCAGTGCACGGGTGCCCTGAGCCAGCGCCGCGGCATTCGCCTGGCCACGCGCCTTCCGGTCGCGCTCCTCCCCGGTGAGCGGCTTCGGCTGCCGATCAGCCGGCTTCGGCTTCGCACTCTCGGTCAGGGACTTCATGAAGTCCTCGCGAGTGTCTTCGGGGTCTGCAGCCAGCACGTCGTCGAGGCCCGCGTTACCGGCCGCTCCTGTGCGCACGTACTTGACGGACGTCGCGCCTCGCATCTCGCACGCGACTCCGAGCCGCACTGCGCCGTCGTACACGGCGCGGTTCGTAGCGGCGTCAGCGTCCGGAACGACGACGACAGGCAAGCCCTTGACCACACGGAGATGCTTAGTCGCCACGCCGCCGCGAGACCACCCCTCGATCCCGCAGATGCGGAACACGGCCCAGTCACCGGGCGCATACGCAGATGCCGCGATCGCCTGCTTGACACCCTCGACAATGAGCACGCCCGCGGGCTTCTCAACCTCGCGGACTACGGGCAACAGAGGTGCAGACGGCGCAGGCCCGTTGTCAGAAGGGGAGATGTACTTCCGGTCCGGGACGGACCCGTTGGCAGGCCTAACCTGGCCGGTGTCAGAGCCGTCGGGCTCGACCATCGGGTACACCAGCATCGGGAGCACGTCCTTGCCATGCTTTTCGTAGACCCACTGAGCCCACTCCGGCAGCTCCTCGACGACCTGCGCACTGTAGACGCCGTGCTCGCGGGCGACCTCCTCGGAGATGGCGCTGCGATCGAGCTCCTCAAGATGCTCGGGCAGGAGGATGCTGGTGTTGTTTGTCGATGCGATGGTAAAATCGGCGCTGGGAAACTCGTTTTCGGCCGCCTCGTCGTTGCACTCGACGGGGCGGCTTTCGTGTGTGGTCATCGCGCCGCACCTCGCAGGATCGCGATGATGAGATCGCGGCGCTCAGCACTGATCGGCGGCGCGGCCGCGGCCGACCGCTTCGCGGCGGCCTTCAGCTCGTCGAACGCGCGTTCTGCCGCAGACGCTTTGCGCATCGCCTCAAGGTCAGTGAGCGCGACCACGTACTTGCCGCCGTGCATCTTGTGGCGGAGGGAACCGCTCTTGACGCGACGGCGGAGGGTGTCGATGGAGCCGTACCGGCGATTGCCGTCGGCATCGCGGACTTCGGCGGCCTGCGAGAGGGTAAGGATGTCAGCCGTAATAGTGGCCATGTGTCAGTCACTCCAGAGACGGCACGCATAGCGTGCTTACGTCTCTGGCCGACACACTCACAGGTGGCGATCTCGTTCACGCCTGTGTTGCCAGATGGAGTCCTGCCGCAGTCTCTCGTCAACTGCTGACGCTTACTCCGCCCGTTATAGCTGGTCCTGCCTCGTACCAGGTTGATCTAGGTCCTGTGGTACTCGGCCGTGAGGTGGGCTGACCTCGGACGATCTCTTAAGGGGCTTGCGAGTCCCCACACGTACACCGCTCGCCTAGTCGAGCGACAGTCACTAGCTTACGGATATCCGTCCCAGATTGCTATAGCAATGATCGACACCTATCGCCATCCCTCGTCGACCCGGTCGTAGTTGACACCCTTCCATCCCTTGGCGCCCTTGCCGACCGGGTTGATCCTTGGGGTCATCAGCGCCCTGATCACCCGGCGCATATCCGCCAGTTCGAGCTTTTCCCACGCTCCCCGCACGTCGCCGCTTGACGCGAGATCCAACACCAGCGGATCGGTGGCAGCGAGCTGTTCGAGACGTCTCTGCGCCGCGTCGATGAGTGGCCGCACGCGGTCCTCCTGGTCGAACATCAGCTCGGGCCGGTGCCGTGCCGCGGCCTGCTTTCGGACCTCGTCAAGGTACTTTCGGTGCCCTTCGATCTCGTCGATGAGGGCCAGCCGCTCAGCGTCCACCCCCTTGTCCTGCTGGCCGAGAACCGCGAGAAAGTCCGGACGCTCGAGACGAGCAAGCACGTGCTCGGTAACGACCTGGTCGAGATGCTCCTTCTTCATGGCGACGTGAAAGCCAGTCTTCCCCGGGACGCCCTGGCAGATATACGTGCTGTAGTGCTCGCGGGGGAGAGGGTTGCCTTCCTCGTCGTACTTCTTGCGGCCCGCGTTCTGTTTCCCTACCCGCGTCCCCGCGCCGCAGATCCCGCACACCGCGATGCCGGCCAGCAGATGCTTCGCAGGCCAGTCGTTCGTCCGCTTGCGGGCCGCGTCGTTCAGCAGCGGCAACAGCTTCTCTTCCCACACATCCGGTTCGATCAGATGCGGCCATACACCGTCGGCGACGATCTCGCCCCGGTGCTGGCGCCTCCCGGCATACGCAGGCGTGAGGAGCATCGATTTCACCGCCGGGGGAGTCCAGCCGAGATTGGCACGGTGCTTCTTGTACGACGGCCGCCGGGGCGGCACACCGCGCTCATTGAACGACTTCGCGATCGCGTAGTACGTCTCTCCGTTGATCACTCTCTCGGCGGCCTCTTTGACGATCACCGCCTGTTCCGGCTCCGGTTCGATACGGAGAAGCTCCCGAGTCTTCTCGTCGTACACGCGGCGGTAGCCGTACAAGTTCTTCCCGTGCACGCGACCCTCCTCCGCAGCCGCCCGAACGTTTCGACGGATCCGCTCGGATGTCTTCGCCGACTCGTACTCCGAGTCCACCGCATCCTCGAGCATCGAGCGACGGTCACGCGCGTTCGATGGGTCGTACTCGCGTCTGTGCGTCGTGACGAAGACGTGAATGCCGCGTTCCTCGCACAGCTCAATCAGGTTCACCCACTCGCCTGTGCGGCGTGACCCGCGTGAGGACTCCCAGATCACAAGGACATCGGCACCGAAGCGGTCGTCCTCAAGATCGTCGATCAGACGACGGAAGTTCTCGCGTTCCTTCGTCGCGTACTTCGACGCGCTCCGATCGTCGTCACGGTAAGGGCTCGGGTGCAGCACCCAGCCCCGGTCGGCCACCTCACGCTGATTCTCAGCGTGCTGCTGGTCGGGAGACTTGCCCGTGCCGTGCCTGTCCTTGGACACACGCAGGTACTCCCGAGCCACTGTCTGCGCACTTGGGCGCTTGTCCCTTTTTTGCATAGACGCCTCCCACCTCTGTTAGAAAGTATATCCGGGGCCAACATCGCCCTCGTGCTCGCCGCTGTGCTGGGTCCGCTGCTGCTCGCCGGCGTCCGGCGGCGGCCCCGGATCCTCACCGCCGCCGTGGTGGTGGCCGGGTACGTGTGGCTGGTCGGGGACGAGCCCAGCGTGCAGCGCGCCGCGACCATGGCCGCCCCGCTGCTGGCCGCCCGCTTCGCCGGGGTGCGCGCCTCCCCGGTCGCCGCTCTTGCCCTGACGGTCGCGCTGTGGTCCGTGCTCGACCCCGTCACCGCCGCCTCCGTCGGGTTCCTGCTCTCCGCGCTCGCGACCGCCGCCATCCTCATCGCGGCACCGCCGCTGGCCGCCGCCCTCACCGCCCTGAGCGGCGAGCGGCTCGGCCCGACCGCGGCGCTGGTGCTCGCGGTCCCCCTGGTCGCCCAGCTCGCCTGCACCCCGCTGCTGATCCTGCTCACCCCGGAGCTCTCCCTCTGGGCCGTGCCGGTGAACCTGCTGGTCGCTCCGTTGGTGGGCCCGTCCACCGTGATCGGGCTGCTCGCGCTGGCGCTCGGGGTCCTCTGGCCGGCAGCGGCGGTCGCCCTGCACACGGTCGCCGGCGGGGGAGCACATCTGGTGCTCCTGGTCGCCCGCACCGCCGACGCCCTGCCGGGATCCCGCATCGCCGTCCCGGAGGGTGCGACCGGCGCGCTGCTCGCGGTCGCGGCGATCATCGCGCTGGCGATCGCGGTGGCCGCCCATCGGGTCCGGATGGTGCGGTGGGCGGTCGCCGCCCTCCTGGTGGCGGCGCTGTCCCCGAGCCTGGGCCGGTTGCTGCCCAGTGGAGCGCCGCCGGACTGGACGCTCGCAATCTGCGCCGTCGGGCAGGGCGATGCGGTACTGCTGCGACCCGGAGATGCCGGCCGCGAGGGGCCCACCGTCCTCATCGACACCGGACCGGACCCGGCTGCCCTGCGGGACTGTCTCGACCGTCTCCAGGTCACGCGGATCGACCTGCTGGTCCTCTCCCATCCCCACCTCGACCACACCGGTGGTCGAGAGGCGCTGACCGGGCGGCGGGTCCCGCAGAGCCAATGGATCTGTCCGCTGCCGGAAGCGGCCGGCGACGTGGTGCCCGGAGCGCCGGTCACCGTGGCCACTACCGGAACCAGGTGGCACCGCCCGGGACTCTCCCTGGAGGTCATGTGGCCGGGCTCCGCGGAGGACGCGCTGCGCGCGAGCGCGGCCGGGCAGGGCTCGGGGAGGGGGACGCCGCCAACGACTGCTCCGTCGTCCTGGCGGCGACCTGGGCGGACGGCACCCGCCTGGTCTCCCTCGGCGACCTCGAACCGGCCGCCCAGGCGGAGCTCGCCGCCCTCGATCCCGGACCGGCCGACATCGTCAAGGTCGCCCACCACGGCTCCCGCTTCCAGCACGCCCCGCTGTACCACCAGCTGGACGGCGACCTGGCCCTGGTCACCGTCGGCCAGGAGAACACCTTCGGCCACCCCACCGACGAACTCCTGGACCTGCTCGCCGCGACCGGCGCCCAGGTGCTGCGCACCGACGTCCACGGCACCGTGGTGCTGCCCGCGGACGCGCGGGCGGCGCCCCGGAGCGTCGGTCCGGCCCGCTAGGGGGTCGAGGATCGTGCCGAGATCACGCGGCTGCTGCTCGCTGCTTCCCCCACGCGCCCCTCGGGCGTGATCCGCAGCGGGATCGCGCACGCCAGCGCGAACACGGCGAGCAGGCTCCAGTAGTAGAGCGCCACCCAGAGCCCGCGGGACGTGTCGAGTCCGAGTTCTGGGCCGCCGATCGTGCTGGCGGTCGCGGCCCAGAGGGGAATCGAGGCCAGCGGCAACAGACTCGCGAGCGCGCGCAGCCAGGTGCGGCGCCCGGCCAAGGCGTCACCACCGGCGAGAGCCGCCGCGGGGACCCCGATCGTGCCGCCACCGATGCCGTTGACGAGGAAGCCTTCGACGTCGAGCGTGACGAGGGGAGGGACGAGCGGCGCGGCGAAGACGAACGGCGACAGCGCGAGCCAGCGCGCGCGGCGCGGTCCGCCGTGACGGCAGAGGTAGGCCGCCCAGCCGAGCAGGCCACCTGCGACCAGACCGGGTGCGAGAATCCAGAGGAAGGTTCCCGACCAGGTGACGCTGGATCCGTCCCGGGTCATGACCTGGGCCATGAAGCCGCGCAGTCCGGCCGCCCAGGCGAACCCGGTGAGCGCCCCCAGGGCGATCCACCAGTGAGCCCGCAGTGAGGTGCGGAGCGGTCGATACGGCAGCACCGAAGCCATCCCCAGCAGCAGCACGAGCGCGAGCCCGTAGAGAGCGACCCACATCCCGCGAGGGGTGCCGAGCGGCGCCGCCATCTCACCCATGCCGAACGTGATCAGGAGGCCGAACGCGCCGAGCATCGCGACCAGCGCGCGGGTGACCGACCAGTGCGTCCGTGTCAGCACGTAGCCCACCGACAGCGCGATCGCGATCACGAGGAGTGAGCCGCCGCCCATCCCACTGGAGATCAGATCGATGAAGATCTTCGGATCCACCAGGGCCGAGGCGAACAGGACGGGGGTCAGGATCAGCCATCTGGACCCAGCTCGGCCGGTTGCGCGCAGAGCGGCCGAGAGTCCGAGCACGGCACCGACGGCCACGCCGGGCAGCAGGATGAGGACCAGCGTCAGCCACGTCACCTGCGACGGGGAGTCGGGCACGCCGGTGGTGAGCTGCGCCATCCAGCCGCGCAGCGCCGCAGCCCACGCGAGGCCGCAGATGCCGCCGATGATGAGGTAACGGCTCATGCGGATCGCTCCGCCGCAGCGTCTTCCAGCCGGCGGCCTGCCACTGCCGCCGAGTCCGGGCCTGACCGCCGGACCCGAAGGATCGTGATACCGATTCCGGTGAACAGCAGGAACCAGACGCCGATCGTGATCCGGCCCCACACCATCGGCATGAACAGGCTCGGAAGCATCGGGAAGAACGTCCAGATGCCGATGAGCAGATACGTCCACCGGCCGATCGGGCCGGGGATCAACGGCTGCCGGAGGAAGGCCAGCCCCGCCAGGATGAAGCCGATCCCGAAGCCGACGCTCATCACCCCGTAGGCCGTCCCGAGCACCGAGGCCGCTGTCGATGTCTCGGACGACCTCGCGGCGCTCACCGCCGCCAGCTCGATGACCGCACCGGCGGCCATGGACGCGACGGTGAGGCCGAGCCCGATTCGGACGGCGCGGGAGGCCGAGGGCCATGCCCACGCGGCCACCAGCGCCAGGCCGGGGATGAGCGTGAGGTCGTGCAGGAAGAAGGAGACCTGGAACGCGACGTATGACGATGCGTCGAAGGGGAAGCTCCAGCGTGCCTCTGACACCTGCTCCGGCCAGAGGATGATGGAGAGCGCCAGCGCAGTGCCGGCGAGCGAGGAGGCGACAGTCAGCCACCCGATGGCATGGACCGTGTTCGGTGAGATCTTCATGGCTCATGCTGGGCCTCAGAGCGTCGTGGAGTCATGAGTGGAAACACTCAAGTCGCCATACAATCCAGGTGTGGACACCCGGCTGGAGCAAGCACGCGAGGCGTGTGCCGCTGGTCTGGTCGACGAGGCCATCTCTCTCGTCGGCACGATCATCAGCGAGGTCGAGGACGAGTCCGACATCGTGGAGGCAGCGACGCTCGTTCCCCCGCCGGTTGATCCGCTCTCTCGAGCCCGCGTTCACCTGCTGACGGCCGAAGCCGCGACCCGCGTCAAGGCACCCGTGCTGAGGGGCCGGCTCGAGACCCGGCTCGCCGAGACGGTCGACCACTTCCGTCCGGCCGGTATCGTGGCACCAGCCCGGATGGACGAGCTCGCGCGCACGGGGGATCGCCCGGCACTGCTCGACGCGATCGCAGCATTCGCGGGCGAAGCGACCTCCAGGCTCGACCGCTCACGGCTCCACCTGCTGCTGGGATCGCAGGCGCTGATGGACGGCAGGTTCGACTCGGCGTCGGCTCACGTCGACGTCGCCGGGTCTCTCGGGGGCCCTGGAAGCGATGCCGTCTATCTGGATCCGGTGTTCCGTTTCGCGCTTGCCCATCGGACCGGCGACGGCGTGAAGCAAACCCTCCCGGTCGTGCGAGAAGTGTTCGAAGGACTGCCGTTCGCGGCACGTGGATGGCTCGCGCTCGCCCTGATGGCAGTCGGTCAGCGCGATGAGGCGTCCCGCCTGTGGGAGTTCATCGCTCCGCATGCTGACTCCGTTCCGGCCCAGGCACCGGAGTTCCTCATCGCCACGGTGGGCAACGCCGAGATCTGCGCCTGGCTCGGCGATCGCCGCACCGCAGAACGGCACTACGACCGGCTGGTTCCCTACGCTGGTCAGCACGCCATCGCCTATGCAACGAGCCCGTATGAAGGCCCGGTGGACCTCACGCTGGGGCGGCTCTCCCGGATTCTCGGTCAAAGCGCTCTCGCGCGCGAGCAACTGCGAAGCGCTGTAGCCGAGTGCCGGGTCGTCCATGCGCCCGCCCATGAGGCGATCGCTCTGGTGGAGCTGGCGAGACTCGAGAGTCCGGGCACCCGGGCCCGGGCCGAATGCGTGGCAGCCGCCCGGACGATCGCTGACCGGTTCGGGTTGCGTCCGGTGCTGGCCGAGCTCGACGACCTCGGATCAGTCTCCGCGCCCGGCCCCCTGACCCCTCGGGAGTCCGAGATCGTGGAGATCGTCGCTACCGGCCGGTCCAACGCCGAGATCGCCGAGCGTCTGTTCATCTCCGAGCGCACCGTCGAGAACCACGTGAGTCGGGCGATGCTGAAGGTCGGGGTCACCTCCCGCACGGCGCTGAGTCTGTGGCGCCGGACGCAGCAGGAGAACCTCGGCGGGGCCCGCTAGGATCGACCAGTCCCCTGAGCGGTGAGGAGCTGTCGTGAGCGATGTCGAGTGGCACAGCGTCGCCCTCGCGCCGATCGTGCTCGTCCACGGCACCGAGACCCTGATCGCCGACCGCGCCGTCCAGCGCCTGCGCGCACTGGCCCGGGACGCAGATCCTTCGGTCGCGGTCCACGACCTCTCCGGCGACGCCCTCGGCCCGGGCGCCCTGACCCAGGTCGCCAGTCCCTCCCTGTTCGGCGAGCCCCGCTTCGTGGTGGTCCCCGAGCTGCAGGCCGCCCCCGAGGTCCTGATCACCGAGTTGCTGGACTATCTCCGGCATCCCGAGCCCGACGTCACCCTGGTGCTGGTCCACCGCGGCGGCAACCGCGGCAAGAAGCTGCTGGACGCCCTGAAGAAGGCGGGGGTGCCGCGGGTCGAGGCGAGCCCGGTCAAGCGCGCCGGGGACAAGCAGACGTTCGTCGCCGCCGAGTTCGCCCGTGCCGAGCGGCGGATCCAGCCCGAGGCGCTGGTCGCGCTGGTCGACGCCTTCGGCACCGATCTTGCCGAGCTGGCCGCCATCAGCCGCCAGCTCATCGAGGACACCGCCCCCGACGAGGGGGAGACGCCCGCCCAGGTCACCGTCCAGGACGTGCACGCCCTGACCGCGGGCCGGGTGGAGTCGACCGCCTTCGCCGTCGCGGACGCCGCCATCGCCGGCCGCGAGCAGGAGGCGCTGCAGCTGCTCCAGCAGGCGCAGCTCGCCGGCGCCGACCCGGTGCCGATCGTCGCCGCGATCGCCTCCAAGATGCGCTCGCTGGCGAAGGTCACCGCCCCCGGTGCCAGCGCCCGCACCCTGGGCATGCCCGACTGGATGCTGCGCAACCTCTCCCGCGACGCGCGGAACTGGACCGACCGCTCGCTGGCCCGGGCCCTCGAGGCCGTCGCCCGCGCCGACCACGAGGTCAAGGGCGCCGGCCGTGATCCCCGCTGGTCGGTGCAGCGGATGGTGATGGAGATCTGCCGCGCCCGCCGCGCCCACTGAGCAGCTCGGCACCCGGAGCGCACAGCGGAGGAGCCCCGCACGCCGAAGCGTGCGGGGCTCCTCCAGCGAGGACGCGGAGCGTCAGGCCTTGACGGCGGCGACCAGCTTGGCGAGACCGGACTTGCGGTTCGCGGCCTGGTTCTGGTGGATGACGCCCTTGGAGACGGCCTTGTCGAGCTTGCGCGAGGCGGACTTCAGCGCCTCACCGGCGGCGTCGGCGTCGCCGGTCGAGACGGCGGCCTTCACCTTGCGGGTGTAGGTCCTGAGCTCGGACTTGACGGCGCGGTTGCGCAGACGCGACTTCTCGTTCGTCTTGTTCCGCTTGATCTGGGACTTGATGTTTGCCACGAAGACTCTTCTCTAGTGCTGCTGCGGTGGATCATCCGAGACGGCTGAGGAACGGCGCCGACGGGGACGGCGGTGGGGACTCGCCTGGAGACGTCGGTACCGGGTCGCTGCCACGGGTACTCGTTCGGGTCGCACGAACCGGTGTCCCTGACACGGCGGAACCCCGGTATGCGCACACCGAATGGTATGTCACACATACGGTGCAGAACTGTACCAGCCCACCCCTGCGCGCCCGCACCCGGTGTGCGGCGTGTCTCCTCGGGGTCCGGGCAGGTCATCCGGGGCGGGGATCGCTCAGGCCTGCCAGCCGTGCGCCGCGCGGACCGCCTGGGCCACGGCCTCGAACCGGGCCCGGGGCAGCCGCCCGCCCTCCCGGCGCACCGTCCCGGGATCCAGCTGCAGCAGCCGGTCGATGCGCACCTCCGAGGGGCGCCGCTGCGCATCCCAGTCCCCGGCGCCGATGTCGATCCAGGTCGCGCCGTGCTCGTCGGTGACGCTCCCGCCCCGCTCCGCCCGGTCGCGGGAGGAGAGCATCAGCGCCACCAGCACCGGCCCGGCGCCGCCTCCTGCGCCGGCCGCGGCGGTCTCCTCGGCGAGCACCAGCACCGGGCGGTCCTTGCCGCGGCGCGCGTCCTCCTCGAAGGGCACCCACGCCCACACCACCTCCCCGGGATCCGGATGGCCGTCGGGGTGCGGCGCGTAGCTGATCGCCACCGGACGGCGGCCGGCGCGGTCGGGCAGCGCGCGGTCCGCGCCGTCCGCGGCAGGGGAGCGGTCCCGTCGGCCGCCCTGCCCGCCGGGGTCCCGGCGCTGCTCCTGCACCGCGCGCAGCGCCGACCGGCTCAGGTCGCGGGCGCCGCGACGCATCGCAGGATCGCGCACGGCGCGGCGCAGGACGGCGGACAGCCGGGAGACCAGGGACATGGCGCTCGCTTCCTGGGCGCGAAGCACCCGCGGGGGGCGGAGGAACGGTGTTAGATGGTCATCATGCCAACCAGCTCACTGTTCCGGGGTGTCGGCGACGGCGCCGACGGGGACGAGATGTTCGCCGCCGACGGGACGGTGCGATCCACCTACCGCGCGCTGCACGACGCCCTGGCGGTCCTCGGGCCCGAGGAGTTCCGTGCCCGCTCGGAGTCCCTCGCCCGCAGCTACCTCGACCAGGGCATCACCTTCGACTATGCCGGAGAGGAGCGCCCCTTCCCGATCGACGCGATCCCGCGGGTGATCGCCGCCGAGGAGTGGTCGCGCGTCTCCGCCGGCGTCGCCCAGCGGGTGCGCGCCCTGGAGCGCTTCCTCGACGACCTCTACAACGGCCAGCAGGCCATCGCCGACGGCGTGATCCCGAAGGAGCTGGTCACCTCCTCCACCTACGTGGTGGAGGCGATGCGCGGCTACACCCCGCCCAACGGCGTGCGCATCCACATCTCCGGCATCGACCTGGTGCGCGACGGAGCGGGCGACTTCCGCGTGCTCGAGGACAACGTGCGCAGCCCGAGCGGGGTCAGCTACGTGCTCTCCAACCGCCGCGCCATGGCCCAGGCCTTCCCGGAGCTCTTCGCCGCCCGTCCCGTGCGCCGCGTCGCCGAGTATCCCGGCCGGCTGCTGTCCGCCCTGCAGGCCGCCGCCCCGGACACCGCCGGGGAGGAGCCCACCGTCGTGGTGCTCACCCCGGGCCGCTACAACAGCGCCTACTTCGAGCACTCGCTGCTGGCGCGCACGATGGGCGTGGACCTGGTCGAGGCCTCCGACCTGGTCGAGCGCAACGACCGCATCTACATGCGCACCACCTCCGGGCTGCGCCGCGTGGACGTCATCTACAAGCGCACCGACGACGACTTCATCGACCCCGAGGTGTTCCGCCCCGACTCGATGCTCGGCGTGCCCGGACTGGTGCGCTCGGTCCTGGCCGGGAACCTGGTGGTCGCCAATGCGATCGGCAACGGCATCGGCGACGACAACCTCACCTACACCTACCTCCCGGACCTGATCCGCTACTACCTGGGCCAGGAGCCGATCCTGCCCAACGTCGACACCTGGCGGCTCGAGGAGCCGGACTCCCTCACCGAGGTGCTCGACCGGCTCGAGGAGCTCGTGGTCAAGCCGGTCGACGGCTCCGGCGGCAAGGGCATCGTGATCGGCCCCGCCGCCACCGCCGAGGAGCTGTCGGTCCTGCGCGAGCGCCTGCGGGCGGACCCGCGCGGCTGGATCGCCCAGCCCGTCGTGCAGCTCTCCACCATCCCCACCCTGGTCGAGGAGGGCCCCGAGCCCCGCCACGTGGACCTGCGGCCCTTCGCCCTGAACAGCGGCGGGGACGAGATCTGGGTGCTGCCCGGCGGGCTCACCCGGGTCGCGCTGCCCCGCGGCGAGATGATCGTGAACTCCTCCCGCGGCGGCGGCTCCAAGGACACCTGGGTGCTGGCGTCGGAGCGCAGCGCCGGCCCCGGCGCGGACCGCGCGCAGAGGCCGGGGCAGGAGGTCGCCGCCGAGGACATCGAGGACCCGCTGGACGACGGCTACGACGAGTACGACGGTCCGCGCGAGGAGCAGGCCGAGCAGCGGGTGGTCGAGCCCGCCCCCACCACCTCCGCGATCCCGATCATCGATGCCCACGACCTCGAGGACGACTCCGCCGTCCCGGAGCGGGTGGTCGCAGCCGCCCAGACCCAGGGGATGAGGGACCAGAGCCAGTCCGAGGGGGAGGCCCGATGATGCTCAGCCGGATCGCCGACGCGATGTTCTGGATCGGCCGCTACGTCGAGCGGGCCGACCAGACCGCCCGCATCCTCGACGTCACCCTGCAGTCCATCACCGAGGACTCCTCCCAGGAGGTGGCCCTCGCCTGCAGCGGCGTGTACGACATCTTCGGCGTGGGCCCCGTCGAGGACTCCGACCTCACCGTGCAGCGGGTGCTGGACCGCCTGGTCACCGACCGGCAGAACCCCTCCTCGGTGGCCGGCGCCCTGCAGACCGCCCGGGAGAACGCGCGCGGTGCCCGCGAGGTGCTCTCGAGCGAGGTGTGGGAGGCGCTGAACACCACCACCCTGGGCCTGCCGGCCGGGGTGCGCCCCTCCCGCATGCACGGGGTCTTCCAGTTCGCCAAGGATCGCTGCGCGGTGCTGGGCGGGCTGGTGGACGCCTCGATGACTCGCGACGAGGCCTGGCTGTTCCTGCGCACCGGTCAGCTGCTGGAGCGGGTCGACATGCTCGCGCGGAACCTGCAGGCCCACGATCTGGCGGACATCTCCGACGGCGCGACCGTGACGCTGCTGCGCTCCTGCAGCGCCCACGAGGCGTACATCCGCTCCTACCGGGGCCGGGTGCGGGCCGTGACGGCGATCGAGTTCCTGCTGCTGGACTCGATCTTCCCCCGCTCGGCGGTGCACTGCCTCACCGAGATCGACGCGGCGCTCGAGGCGCTCGCGAAGCTGCACGGCACCAGCTTCGACCGCCTCGGCACCGCCGAGCCGGGACGCCGGATCGTCGGCCGGGCCCTGGCGAGCCTGCGCTTCCGCTCCCTCGACGAGCTGCTCGAGTCCTTCGGCGACGAGATGGAGCAGCTGCAGATGGTCACCGGCGCGGTCACCCGCGCGCTGGGCACCACCTACTTCCGCCCGGCGAGCTGACGCGGCCATGACCGGCCCGGCCCGGGGCACGCCACAACTGGTGCTCGCCCTCCCCGGCCCGGGCCGCTGGCTCATCCAGAACAGCCCCGCGAACCGGGTGCCCAGCCATGGCACCTCCTCCTTCGCCCTCGACCACGCCATCGACCTGGTCCCGGTCGACGCGCGCGGCCGCACCGCGCCGATCACCGCGGCCGCCCTGCTGCGTCCGCAGGCGCCCGAGGCCTTCCCGGGCTTCGGCCGGGCGCTGCTGGCCCCCGTCCGCGGCATCGTCCACGCCGTCCACGACGGCGAACAGGACCATCCCGCCCACCGCGGGATCCCCTCGCTGGGCTACGCGCTGACCCAGGGCCGGCGGGTCGCCGACGGCTGGGAGGGCCTCGCCGGCAACCATCTGATCCTCCGCAGCCCCGGCCCGGGCGGGCAGGAGCTGTTCGTGGCCCTGTGCCACCTGCGCCGCGGCAGCCTCCGGGTGCGGCCCGGCCAGGAGCTCGGGAGCGGGGACCCGGTGGCCGAGTGCGGGAACTCGGGCAACAGCACCGAGCCCCACCTGCACCTGCAGGTCATGGACGCCGCCGATCCGGCCCGCGCCCGCGCGGTCCCCTTCACCTTCCCCGGCGGTCTGCCCCGCAACGGTGCGATCCTCGACGCGGGCTGAGCCCGGGCGGGAAGCGGCCGCGGCGTGTGACGTCCGCGCAGGCGCCGTGGTGCCGTGCCGGTCGGCACGGCCCCGCGTGAGACGATGGAGCGATGACCGGAGCGCGCCAGCGCCCCGCCCGCCATGACGAGAGGACGTAAGCCGGTGACCCCGAGGATCGCTGCCGATGAGGCCCGGGACATCCTTCCCGCGTCGACGCCCCAGGAGCGGCTCCGCAACTTCTGCATCATCGCGCACATCGACCACGGCAAGTCCACGCTCGCCGACCGGATGCTGCAGATCACCGGGATCGTCGAGGGCCGCGACATGCGCGCCCAGTACCTCGACCGGATGGACATCGAGCGCGAGCGCGGCATCACCGTCAAGAGCCAGGCCGTGCGCATGCCCTGGCAGGTCGACGGCGTCAACTATGCGCTGAACATGATCGACACCCCCGGGCACGTGGACTTCACCTACGAGGTCTCCCGCTCCCTGGCCGCCTGCGAGGGCGCGATCCTGCTGGTCGACGCCGCCCAGGGCATCGAGGCGCAGACCCTCGCGAACCTCTACCTGGCGATGGAGAACGACCTCACCATCATCCCGGTGCTGAACAAGATCGACCTGCCCGGCGCCGAGCCCGAGAAGTACGCCGCCGAGATCGGCCAGCTGGTGGGCGTGGACCCCGACTCGGTGCTGCGGGTCTCCGGCAAGACCGGCCAGGGCGTCGAGGAGCTGCTCGACCACGTCGTGCGGACCCTCCCGTCGCCCCTGGGCGACCCCGACGCCCCCTGCCGCGCGATGATCTTCGACTCCGTCTACGACACCTACCGCGGCGTGGTCACCTACATCCGCGTGATCGACGGCTACCTGAAGTCCCGAGACCGCATCGACATGATGTCCACCGGCGCCCACCACGAGCTGCTCGAGATCGGCGTGAGCTCCCCGGAGCCCCGACCCACCCCCGGCATCGGCCCCGGCGAGGTCGGCTACCTCATCACCGGCGTCAAGGACGTGCGCCAGTCGAAGGTCGGCGACACCATCACCACCTCCGTGCGCGGCGCGACCGAGGCCCTCGAGGGCTACGCGGACCCCAAGCCGATGGTGTACTCCGGGCTGTTCCCCATCGACGGCTCCGACTACCCGGTGCTGCGCGACGCCCTGGACAAGCTCAAGCTCAACGACGCCGCCCTGCTCTACGAGCCGGAGACCTCCACCGCGCTGGGCTTCGGCTTCCGCGTCGGCTTCCTGGGGCTGCTGCACCTGGAGATCGTCCGCGAGCGCCTCGAGCGCGAGTTCGACCTCGACCTCATCTCCACCGCCCCCTCGGTCGTCTACCAGGTGGTGATGGAGGACGGCACCGAGGTCGAGGTCTTCAACCCCTCCGACTTCCCGACCGGGAAGGTGCGCGAGATCAGCGAGCCGGTCTCCAAGGCCACCATCCTGGTGCCCAGCGAGTTCATCGGCGCGGTGATGGAGCTGTGCCAGTCCAAGCGCGGCCTGCTCGAGGGCATGGACTACCTCAGCGCCGACCGCGTCGAGCTGCGCTACACGCTGCCGCTGGCCGAGATCGTCTTCGACTTCTTCGACCAGCTGAAGTCCAAGACCCGCGGATACGCGTCCCTGGACTACGACGTCTCCGGCTCCCAGACCGCCGACCTGGTCAAGGTCGACATCCTGCTGCAGGGCGAGCCGGTCGACGCCTTCAGCGCGATCGTCCACCGCGACAAGGCCTACAGCTACGGCGTCGAGATGGCCGGCAAGCTCAAGACCCTCATCCCGCGCCAGCAGTTCGAGGTGCCGATCCAGGCCGCGATCGGCTCCCGGATCATCGCCCGCGAGAACATCCGCGCGATGCGCAAGGACGTGCTCTCGAAGTGCTACGGCGGCGACATCTCCCGCAAGCGCAAGCTGCTCGAGAAGCAGAAGGAGGGCAAGAAGCGGATGAAGAACATCGGCTCGGTCGAGGTGCCGCAGGAGGCCTTCATCGCCGCGCTGTCCTCCGACGCCGCCGAGACCGGCAAGGACGCGAAGAAGAAGTGAGGGCGACCGCCCCCGGCCCGCTGCCCGAGGCGGCACCGCGCCCGCTCGGGGAGCTCGCGGTGCCGGCGCTGCCGGGCCCCGGCCGGATCGCCGCGGTCTGCAGCGTCGCCCAGCTGTACGCGGTGCCCGATCGCGGCCTCATGAGCGGCATCGACAAGCGCCCGCTCGAGGGCCCGGTGCCGGTGCTCGCCCACGGCCTGCTCGGCGACGTGCAGGGCGACCGGGAGCACCACGGCGGTCTCCTCAAGGCCGTCTACGCCTTCTCGCAGGAGGTGCGCGAGGCCTACGCCCGCGCCCTGGACGCGGAGCTGCCCGACGGGTTCTTCGGCGAGAACCTGGTGACCACCGGCCAGGACACCGACGAGACCGTGATCGGGGAGCGCTGGCGCGTCGGCACCGCCGAGCTCGAGGCCACCTGCGTGCGCAACCCCTGCGGCACCTTCGCCGCCTGGATGGGGGACCGCCGCTGGGGTCGCTCCTTCAGCGCCCAGGGCCGCGCCGGCGCCTACTTCCGGGTGCTGACCGAGGGGGCCGTGAGCGCCGGGGACCGCATCGAGGTCCTCCACCGCCCCGACCACGGCGTGACCATCGGCGACGCCTTCCGCCGCCTGGACGCGCAGCAGGCCCGCACCCTGCTGGACTGGGCGCAGGACACCGGCACGGTGCTCTACGAGTCCCTGGTCCAGTCCACCCAGACCGTGCTCACCCGTGCGGGAGCCGACGCCGACTTCCCGCCGCGGCTGCGCTCGACCGGCCGGGGCCTGGGACTGGGGATGGGCCTGTGAACGCCGCCCCCGGACCCCTGTCGGTGTACATCCACGTGCCGTTCTGCGCGGTGCGCTGCGGGTACTGCGACTTCAACACCTACACCGCCACCGAGCTCGGCGGCGGCGGCTCCCAGGCGGAGTACCCGAAGAACGCCATGCGCGAGATGGACCTGACCCTCGCCGCGGACCGCGCCGCCGGGTACGAGTACGAGCAGGTCTCGACCGTCTTCTTCGGCGGCGGCACCCCGACCCTGCTGCCGGCCGACGAGCTGGTCGCGATGCTCGACCACCTGCGCACGCTGATCCCGCTGGCCGACGGCGCCGAGGTCACCACCGAGGCGAACCCGGACTCGGTCACCCGCGCCTCGCTGTCCCGGCTCGCCGACGGCGGGATCACCCGCGTCTCCTTCGGCATGCAGTCCGCGGTGCGCTCCGTGCTGGCCACCCTGAACCGGACCCATGATCCCGAGCGGGTCCCGCAGGCCGTGGCCTGGGCCCGCGAGGCCGGGCTCGACGTGAGCCTGGACCTGATCTACGGCACGCCGGGGGAGAGCATCGACGACGTCGAGACCTCCGTGCGGGCGGCCCTGGCCTGCGAGGTGGACCACATGTCCGCCTACTCGCTGATCATCGAGGGCAACACCGCGATGGCCCGGCAGCTGCGCCGCGGCGAGCTCGAGGCCCCGGACCCCGACGACATGGCCGACAAGTACGAGCTCATCGACGACCTCGCCACCGCGGCCGGGCTGTCCTGGTACGAGGTCTCCAACTTCGCCCGCGGCGAGCAGCAGCGCTCCCGCCACAACCTCTCCTACTGGCGCGGCCACGACTGGTGGGGGATCGGCCCGGGCGCGCACCGCCACCGCGACGGGCTGCGCTCCTGGAACGTCAAGCACCCCAGCCGGTACGCGAGCATGCTCGCCACCGGCGCCCTGCCGGTGGCGGACTCGGAGCAGGTCTCCGCCGAGGACCGTCTGATCGAGCGCCTCATGCTCGAGCTGCGGATCGCCGACGGCCTCGCGGTGGACGTGGTCCCCGCGCAGACCCGACCGATGCTCGCCGTCCACCGCGACCGCGGCCACCTGGTGCCCGAGGCGCTCGAGCGCGGCACCGCGGTGCTCACCCGGCAGGGGCGGCTGCTGGCCGATGCCGTCATCCGCGACCTGGTGCCCTGAGCCCGACAGAGGCACACTGGGACGATGACAGTGCCCGCGAAGCCCACCACGGTCGACGAGTACCTTGCGGCGCGGCAGGGCGATGGCCGATCCGTCCTCACCCAGCTGAGGGCGCTCAGCCGCGAGGCGGTGCCCGAGGCCGCGGAGATCCTCAGATGGGGTCACCCGGCCTACATCCATCCACGCGGCACGATCCTGTTCGTCTACAGCGGGCATGCGCGCCACGCGAACTTCACCGTCACCCCGAGCACTCGGGACGCCTTCGCCGAGGAGCTCGCCGACTACGACACCGGCAAGGGGAGCGTGAAGCTCCCCTACGCCCAGCCCGTCCCGGTCGGGCTGCTGCGTCGCCTCATCGCCCACCGGGTGCGGGAGTTCGAGGATGACGGCGTGCTCTGGAGGTGAGGCGCCCGCCGGGGCCGAGCATGACGGAGCCCCCGGGATCGCGATGATCCCGGGGGCTCTCGGCGCCCGACGGAGCTCATGTCATCGGGCGAGGGCTCACTTCACCAGGCGGATGTTCGCCGGGTAGTTCCAGTACTCGCCCTTGTTCGCCTTGACGGCGCCGATGATCGCGAAGACCAGCTGGACCAGTGCCGGCACCCCGACGAGCGGGAACAGGAGCCAGCCGAAGCTGAGGGTGACGATCCCGAAGATCCCGATCGCGATGCTCAGCACGACCTGGGCGATCACCACGGTGATCGCGCCGTTGAGGGCCTCGGCGGCGTGGAAGCGCGCGAAGCGGCTGCGGTCCTTGTAGACCAGGAAGATGATCAGCGGACCCACCCAGCCCAGGAAGCCCCAGCTGACGATGTGGCCCAGGATCACCGCGAGCTGCGAGAACATCGCCCACAGCTTGGAGTCCGAGTCCGAGGTCGGCTGACCGGTCAGCGGTCCCTCGTACACACCCTTGATGCCGGCCGGCGGCGTCTCGAGCGAGGGGGCGCCGGGCCCGTACCCGCCCTGCGGCACCTGCTGCCCGTACTGGTCCTGCGTGCCGAAGCCGGCCGTCCCGGCGCCCGCCGCAGCGGGAGCGGCATGGGCCGGCTGCTCCTGGGCGGCGGGCGGCCGGCCGGAGGCCGAGTCGTAGGCATAGGGATCGTGGGGGTGGAGCGCGGGATCCGAGGTGGGTGCGCCCTGTTCGGAGGCGGAGCTGCCGGGCTCGGTGCCGTACGGATCGTGCGGATGCGGAGTCTGGCTCATGGTTCCTTCTTCGGGACGGGTCGGCCCGCGGGCCGACGTCGGCGGTGATGGACTCAGCCTATCGACCGCCACGCGGGCGATCGGCGTGGCGGGCCACCGGATCCGGCGGGGGATAGCCCCCGACCCGGTCAGGGCCCGTCGACCGTCACGAAGTCGATGAGCTCCTCGATCCGCCCCGAGAGGGTCGGCTCGATGTCGGCGTAGGAGCGCACGGTCGACAGGATGCGCTTCCAGCCCAGCCCGATGTCGGCGGTGTCCTGATGGGGCCAGCCGAGCGCGGCCAGGGTGCCCACCTTGATGTCGGTGCCGCGGGGGATGTGGGGCCACTGCCGCAGACCCACCCGGGTGGGCTTGATCGCCTGCCAGACGTCGACGTACGGGTGGCCGAGGACGGTGACGTTGCCGCGGGCGCCGGGCAGCGCCATCACCTCCGCGGCGATGCGGGACTCCTTCGAGCCCTTCACCAGGTGGTCCACGAGGATCCCGAGCCGGCGGTCGGCCCGGGGAGCGAACTCCCGGACCCGCTCGACCAGGTTGTCGGCCCCCTCGAGCTGCTCGACGACGATGCCCTCGATGCGGAGGTCGTGGCCCCACACCTTCTGCACCAGCTCGGCGTCGTGCGTGCCCTCGACCCAGATCCGGGAGGCGCGGGCGGTGCGGGCCTTCACCCCCTCGACGTACACCGATCCGCTCGCGGAGCGGCGGCGGGCCGGCGCCGGCGGCGCGGCGACCGCCCGGGTCAGCACCACCGGGAGCCCGTCGATCATGAACCCGGGGCCGAGCGGGAAGGTGCGGCGCCTGCCGCGGCCGTCGTCGAGCTCGACCACCAGCTCCCCGGCGATCTTCTCGACCCGGCGCACGGCGCCGGTGAAGCCGGTCGAGGCCTCCTCGACGACCAGGTCGCGCACCGCGGGGACCTCGCGGGCCACGGGGCGGCGGCGATGATGGGCGGGCGGACCGGAGGAGAGCACATCGTGTCCGTACCGGTCAGGAAAGCGATCGGGAGCTGCAGGCACGCGCGACACCGTACACCCGTGGCGAACACCTCCCCGCGTCCCCCGCTGCGGACGCGTAGGATTGGCACTTGGCACCCCCGAGTGCCAGTCCGGCGGGCCGGTCCGGCCCGCGCCGGAGAGCACCGACGAGATGAACGCACGGCCCGCAGGAGGTGAGGACCACGGACGCTCGCAAGCTGCAGATCCTCGGCGCGATCGTCGAGGACTACGTCTCGACGCGCGAACCCGTCGGCTCCAAGTCGCTGCTGGAGCGCCATGAGCTCGGCGTCTCCGCCGCGACCGTCCGCAACGACATGTCCCTGCTCGAGGAGGAGGGGCTGATCCATCAGCCCCACACCTCGGCCGGTCGGGTGCCCACCGACAAGGGCTACCGGACCTTCGTCGACCACGTGGCGGCCGTCAAGCCGCTGTCGGCCCCCGAGCGGCGCGCGATCCGCACCCTGCTCGAGGACTCCGGCGACGTCGAGGAGCTGCTGGCCCGCACCGTGCGCCTGATGGCGCAGCTGACCCAGCAGGTCGCGATGGTCCAGTACCCGGCCCGGAAGCAGGCGCGCATCCGCCACGTCGAGCTGGTCAAGGTCGCCGACTCGCTGCTGCTGGTGGTGCTGATCACCGAGTCCGGCCGGGTCGACCAGCGCACCGTCCCGGTCGCCGCGGGGCGCCCCGCCGAGTACTACGCCTCCCTGCGGGACCAGCTCAACCGCGCCGTCGCCGGCCGGGAGGTCACCGACCTCGTGCGGCCGCTGGCCGACTACCTCGAGGACCTGCCGCCCGCCGAGCGTCCTGCCGCCGCCGAGGTGACCGAGGCGCTGGCCGCCCTGGCCGCCTCCCGCGCCGAGGACCGCATCATGATGGCGGGGACCGCGAACATCGCCCGCTCCGCGCAGGACTTCGCCCGCGACGTCGAGCCGCTGCTCGACGTGCTGGAGGAGCAGCTGGTGCTGCTGCGCCTGTTCACCGAGATGCACGTGCCCCCGGGGGACGTGCAGGTGCGCATCGGCTCCGAGCTGCACGACCAGGCCCTGCACTCGGCGGCGCTGGTCGGCGCCGGCTACGGGGCCGGATCGCACCTGGCGATCCTGGGGCCCAGCCGGATGGACTACGTCACCGGCATCTCCACCGTCCAGGCCATCGCCCGCTACGTCTCCCGATTCCTCGACAGCCCGTGACGGGCCGCCCGGGCACCCGCCCGGCCCCTGACCACCACGCCTGTGCCCGCCGCTCGTCGCGACCCGCACGCCCGACCCCCGCTAAGGACCCTCTCCTGTGAATGACGACTACTACGACCTGCTCGGCGTCTCCCGCGAGGCGTCGACCGAGGAGATCAAGAAGGCGTACCGGAAGCTCGCCCGCACCCTCCACCCGGACGTGAACCCGGACCCGGCGGCGGCCGAGAAGTTCAAGAAGGTCTCCCAGGCCTACGAGACCCTCTCCCATGCCGACAAGCGCCGCCAGTACGACATGGGCGGCGGGCCGGGCATGGGCGGCTTCCCCGGCGGCGGGGCCGGCTTCGACTTCAACGACATCTTCGACATGTTCGCCGGCGCCTCCGGCCTGCGCGGCCGCGGCCAGGGCCCCGTGCCCCGCCAGCGCCGCGGCGGCGACGTGCTGCGCCGGGTGCGGATCGACCTGCGCGACGTCGTCTTCGGCACCGAGCAGAAGGTCACCTTCCGCACCGCGGTGCTCTGCGAGCGCTGCTCGGGCGCCTGCGCCGAGCCCGGCACCAGCCCCACCCGCTGCACCGCCTGCAACGGCAGCGGCCACGTCCAGCGGGTCGCCCAGTCCCTGCTGGGCCAGATGGTCACCATGGCGCCCTGCCCCACCTGCGGTGGCCACGGCGACGTCATCGCCTCGCCCTGCACCGGCTGCTCCGGCCACGGCCGCGTCTCCTCCGAGCGCACCGTCACGGTGAAGATCCCCTCCGGCGTCGAGGACGGCACCCGCATCCAGCTGCGCGGCGAGGGCGAGACCGGCGAGGCCGGCGGCCCCTCCGGCGACCTCTTCATCGAGCTCTCCGTCACCGGCCACGACATGTTCCAGCGCGACGGCGACGACCTCGTGACCACCATCGCGGTGCCGATGACCTCCGCCGCGCTCGGCGCCACGATCCCGCTGGAGACCTTCGACGGTCTGCAGGAGATCGACGTGCACCCCGGCGCGCAGCCCGGTGAGGAGATCACCCTCAAGGGCCTCGGCATCACCCCGCTGCGTCGCGAGCGGCGCGGTGACATCCGCGTGGTCCTCGACGTGGACGTGCCCACCTCCCTGACCGACGCCGAGCGGGACCTGCTGCAGCAGTTCGCCGACCTGCGCGGGGACGAGACCACCCGCCGTCAGGGCCACGGCCCCTTCGCCAAGCTCCGCGAACGCCTGCGCGACCTCTGAGCCCGACCGGAGAGGCCGCGCCATGCCCACCACCCCGCCCGGGTTCCTGATCCTCGACGAGGCACTGGCCGCCGCCCGCCGGGGGGACCCGCTGCTCCTGTCCGGCGAGGAGGGTCGGCACGCCGCGAAGGTCGCCCGGATCGGGGCGGGCGAGCAGGTGCTGCTCACCGACGCCCCGGGCCGGCAGGTGCTCGCCGAGGTGACGGCCGCCCGCAAGGAGGCCCTCGAGCTGCGCCTGCTGGCCGACCCCGCCCCCGCGGTGCAGCGACTGCCGCGGCTGACCCTGGTGCAGGCGCTGGCCACCGGCGGCCGGGACGAGCAGGCGATCGAGTCCGCCACCGAGCTGGGCGTGGACCGGGTGGTGCCGTGGATCGCGCAGCGCTCCGTCTCCGTGTGGCGGGGCGAGAAGCTGGTCAAGGGCCGTGCCCGCTGGCGGGGCACCGTACGGGCCGCCGTGAAGCAGTGCCGTCGCCCCGGCATCCCGGCGGTCGACGCCCCGCTCACCACGAAGCAGCTGGTCGCGGACCTGCGCGAGCGCGCCGCCGACGGCGCACTGGCGCTCGTGCTGCACGAGCAGGAGTCCGTGGGCCTGCTGAGCCTCGCCGAGCAGCTGCGCGGGGCGAGCGCGGCCGGCCTCGAGGAGATCATCGTGGTGGTGGGCCCGGAGGGCGGGATCGACCCCGCCGAGCTGGCGGCGCTGCGGGACGCCGGCGCCCGCTCGGTGCTGCTGGGTCCCGAGGTGCTGCGCTCCTCGACCGCCGGACCCGCCGCGCTCGCGGTGCTCAGCGCGCTGATCGGCCGCTGGGGCTGAGCGGCGGCGATGACCGATGCGAAGGGCCCCTCGCCGGCAGCGACGAGGGGCCCTTTCGCGGACGGTGCGGACTCAGGCGACCGGGGTGAGCGCGTGCGCCTCGAGCGCGGCCAGACCGGTCTCGAGCGCGGCGGCCTTCTCCTCGGCGACGAACAGCTCGCCCTCGACCGAGAGGTCCTCGCGGAAGCCCAGGCCGATCGAGCCGACGAGCTGGGCGCCGACCCGGGTCATCAGGGTCTCCAGCAGCGGCAGCACCTCGTTCGCCGAGTTCCAGCCGTAGCCGACCAGCAGGGTGGGCAGGCCGCTCCACTCGGCGTAGAGGAAGTCGATCGCGTTCTTCAGCGCACCCGGGTAGGACCCGTTGTACTGCGGGGTGAGGATGACCACGGCGTCGAGCGCCTCGATCCGCTCGCCCCAGGCGCGGGCGTGCTCGGTGGTCTTCTCCTCCCCGGCCTTGGGGCTGGTCAGACCGTCGAAGGCGGGCAGGGCGACCTCGCGCAGATCGATCACGTCGACGTCGAAGCGGTCCGCGGCGGCGCCGAGCACCCACTGGGCGACGTGCTGGCCGATGCGGTTGGGGCGGGCACTGGCAATGATGATTCCAAGTTTTGTCATGATGATTAAAACTTCTCACACCTGCTCCGAACAGTCCACGCCCTGTGGCTGATCTGTCGCTCCCGTAGACTTCCGGCCATGGCCCACAGCGACACCGAGCACCGGGATCCGGACTGCCTCTTCTGCCGGATCATCGCCGGCGAGATCCCCTCCGAGCGCGTCCACGAGGACGAGCAGGTGATCGTCTTCCGGGACCTCCACCCGAAGGCCCCGGTCCACGTGCTCGTCGTCCCGCGGGAGCACCACCGCGACGTCCGCGACCTGGCCGCCCGGCCCGAGCTGCTCGCCCACACCGCCACGGTCGCCGCGCAGGTCGCCGCCGACCTGGCCGACGGCGACTTCCGCCTGATCTTCAACACCGGCCCGGGAGCCGGACAGACCGTGTTCCACGTGCATGCGCACGTCCTGGCGGGCGGGACGCTCGCAGAAGGAGAGATGTGACAGACCCCCTGACCCCGGCACCCGGCCGCGCCCCCGAGGTGCGGGAGCGGAAGCTGGCCATCCCCGACCATCTCAGCCCCTTCCAGGTGCTCGGGGAGAACGATCAGGCGCTGGCCGCCCTCGAGGACGCGGTCCCCGACACGGATGTCCATGTGCGCGGTCACGAGATCACCCTGCGCGGCACCGAGGACGCCCTGCGCCGCGGCGAGCACATCATGCGCTCCCTGATCGGGCTCGCGGTCGCCGGGCAGCCGGTCACCGCCGAGGCGGTCCAGCGGGCCGCCGACGTCTTCGGGGACGACCGCGCGCAGGGCCAGCGGCTCGAGGAGGTGCTCTCGCGCACCATCCTGTCCTCCCGCGGGCGCAGCATCCGCCCCAAGACGCTCGGGCAGCAGACCTACATCGAGGCGATCGAGTCCTCGACCATCACCTTCGGGATCGGGCCCGCCGGCACCGGCAAGACCTACCTCGCCGTCGCCATGGCCGTGCAGAAGCTGCTGAGCAAGCAGGTCAACCGGATCATCCTGACCCGCCCCGCGGTCGAGGCGGGGGAGCGGCTCGGCTTCCTGCCCGGCACCCTGAGTGAGAAGATCGATCCGTACCTGCGGCCGCTGTACGACGCCCTGCACGACATGCTCGACCCCGACTCGATCCCGCGCCTGATGGCCGCCGGGACCATCGAGGTGGCGCCGCTGGCGTACATGCGCGGACGCACCCTGAACGACGCCTTCATCATCCTCGACGAGGCGCAGAACACCACCCCCGAGCAGATGAAGATGTTCCTGACCCGGCTGGGCTTCAACTCCACCATGGTGGTCACCGGCGACGTCACCCAGGTCGACCTGCCGGGCGCCCAGAAGAGCGGCCTGAAGGTCGTCGAGCAGGTGCTCTCCGGCATCGACGGCATCTCCTTCCAGCGCCTCTCCGCCCGCGACGTGGTGCGCCACCGGCTGGTCAGCGACATCGTCGAGGCCTACGGACGCTGGGAGGTCCGCCCCGGCGGCAGCCGGGACGCCCGCCACCGCAGCGGCACGGGAGCTGAGAGATGACCATCGAGATCCGCAACGAGACCACCGCCGAGGTCGACGAGCGGGAGTTCGTCGAGCTCGCCCGCTTCGTGCTCGGGGCGATGCACCTGCATCCGGCCACCGGGATGTCGATCCTCTTCGTCGACGAGGAGGCGATGGAGAAGCTCCACGTGCAGTGGCTGGACCTGCCCGGTCCCACCGACGTGATGAGCTTCCCGATGGACGAGCTGACCCCCGGCACCCCGCAGCACCCCACCCCTGAGGGCCTGCTGGGCGACGTGGTGCTGTGCCCGAGCGTCGCCGCCCGGCAGGCCGCCGAGGCCGGCCACAGCGCCGTGGAGGAGATGCTGCTGCTGACCGTGCACTCCATCCTCCACCTGCTCGGCTACGACCACATGGAGGAGGACGAGCGCACCGAGATGTTCGACCTCCAGCGCCGGCTCCTGCTCACCTTCCTCGCCTCGCGTCCCCAGCGGTGAGCGCCCCCCGCGTGCCCCCGCCCCGTCCCCGGAGCGCCGACCTCCCATGCTGACCACCGCCCTGCTGGTGCTGATCCCCCTGATCCTGCTCGCGGGGGTGGTCGCCGCGACCCTCACGGCGGTCGACGCCGCCCAGCTCTCCGTCTCCCGCACGGCGCTGGAGAAGGCCGTCGCCACCCATCCCGCCGCCGTGCGCGCGCGGGTGCTGGGCCAGCACAGCGACCGCGCCCGCACCCTCGCCGCCGTCTCCATGGCCCGCATGCTCACCGAGGCCGTGATGGTGGCGGCGGTCGCCGCGCTCACCGTCGTGGTCTGGGACCAGCTCGGCCTGCCCGGCGGCTGGCCGCTGACGCTGCTGGCGACGGTCCTCATCGCCGCGGTGCTGGTGCTGGTGGTGCTCACGGTCTCCCCGCGCACCATCGGCCACCGCCGCCCCGAGGCGGTGCTGATCTCCAACCGGACGCTGGTGGCGGCGGTGCGCGCGGTGCTCTGGCTGCCGGCAGGGGCGCTGACCAGCGTCGGCGCCTCTCTCGCCGCCCGTCCCGGCCATCAGGAGGGGCCCGAGGACCGGGCCGAGAAGGCCCGCCAGAACGTCGACCGCGCCCTCGAGGACGAGCACGTGCGCGAGGGCGAGCGCGACATGATCCAGGGCGTGTTCGACCTGCGCGGCACCATGGTGCGGGAGCTGATGGTGCCCCGCACCGACATGGTCGCGATCCCCGCCGACGCCACCGCCCAGCAGGCGATGCGCCTGTTCGTGCGCTCCGGCTTCTCCCGGATCCCCGTCCACGGCGACGGCGTCGACGACCTGCGCGGCATGCTCTACGTCAAGGACGTGATGCGGGCCATCCACTCGCCCTGGGACCCACGACCGGAGCGACCGGTCACCGAGATCATGCGACCGGCCCGGTTCGCGCCCGAGTTCGTGGCGGCCGACGAGGTGCTGCGGCAGATGCAGACCAGCCACGTGCACATCACGGTCCTCGTCGACGAGTACGGGGGAGTGGCCGGGATCGTCACCATCGAGGACATCCTCGAGGAGATCGTGGGCGAGATCGCCGATGAGCACGACCGTCGGGAGCCGGAGATCGTGGACCTCGGCGGCGGCCGCTACCGGGTGCCGGCCCGGGCCGGCCTCTCGGAGGTCGGGGATCTGTTCGGCCTCGAGATCGACGACGACGACATCGACAGCATCGGCGGACTGCTCGGCAAGATCACCGGCCAGGTGCCGATCCCCGGCAGCCGCGGCACCGCCTACGGCCTCGACCTCGAGGCCGAGCAGACCGCCGGGCGCCGGAAGCGACTGTCCACGGTGCTGGTCGGCCGGGCAGAGGACCATGACGTGCACGACCGCGACCAGGAGGACGAGACATGACCGCTGACCAGGACCCGAGCAGGACCGCCGACGGGGCCGAGGAGGCCGCCCACCGCGCCGGCTTCGTGGCCCTGGTGGGCCGCCCCAACGTCGGCAAGTCCACGCTGACCAACGCGCTGGTGGGGGAGAAGGTCGCGATCACCTCGAGCAAGCCCCAGACCACCCGGCGCGCGATCCGCGGGATCGTCACCCGCGAGGACGCCCAGATCATCCTGGTCGACACCCCCGGCGTGCACCGCCCCCGCACCCTGCTCGGGGAGCGCCTGAACGACCTGGTGCGCGAGACCCTCGGCGAGGTCGACGTGGTCGGCTTCTGCCTGCCCGCGGACCAGAAGATCGGCCCCGGCGACCGGTTCATCGCCCAGGACCTGGTGGAGATGCGCACCGGACGGCGCGGACCCCGGGTGGTCGCGATCGTCACCAAGATCGACCTGGTGGGCCGCGACGCCCTGGCCGAGCACCTGATGAGCGTGGATCAGCTGATGGAGTTCGACGAGATCGTGCCGATCTCCGCCGTCAAGGGCGAGCAGATCGACGTGCTGCTCGCGGTGATCTCCGCCCAGCTGCCCGAGAGCCCCCAGCTCTACCCTGACGACCAGCTCACCGAGGAGTCCCGCGACGACCGCATCTCCGAGCTGATCCGGGAGGCGGCGCTCGAGGGCGTGCACGAGGAGCTGCCCCACTCGATCGCCGTGGTGGTCGAGGAGGTCGTCGAGACCGACCCCGACGGCGATCCCTTCGCCGAGGTCGCCCCCGGCACCGGCCGCCTGGTGGTGCGCGCGACCCTGTTCGTCGAGCGCGACAGCCAGAAGGGCATCATCATCGGCAGGGGCGGCTCCCGGCTGAAGGACGTCGGCTCCCGCGCCCGCAGCGAGATCAACCAGCTGCTGGGCCGCCGGGTCCACCTGGACCTGCGGGTCAAGGTGGCCAAGGACTGGCAGCGCGACCCCAAGCAGCTGGGCCGGCTGGGGTTCTGACGCGCCCCCGGGTTCTGCGCCGACGGTTCCGAATGCTCCGCCGCATCTTCCATAGCGTCGTGCCTAAAACGTGTGGCCGCAGAGCGGTACTATGCAAGCACTGGACCTTTGCGCGGGCCAGCTCATACTGAAGGGTGCGACATGCCGGAAGTTCCGATGATCCGTTTAACCGAGATCAATCTCCAACGCTTCAAGGCCGCCTTTAAACCAGGGCCGGTCGAACTTGGCCCCTTCACAACGATTATTGGTAGGAACGGCAGCGGTAAGAGCACTTTAATTGAAGCATTACAGTGGATAGATACCGCTATACGACGGGATGCGCGAGAGGCCTCTGATCGATATCGATCGATCGCCGACCTCGTAAACCTCCGATCTCAGGCCGATCCGAATTACTTCCAGATCTCACTAAAGTGGATCTCTGAGGAGATCGAGGACTTGGAGTATATTAAATACGCCATAAAGGTGATCGACTACGATGGAATTCCTCGTATCGCCCTCGAGTCGCTTCAAATAAAGTGGCTGGGGCAGTGGGCAGAAAATTTGATAGAAACGGTAGACGGCACTAGGTTCGTTAAACCGTTCTCAGATTCGCCGGACATGCTTCCGTTCTTGGACACTGATCGGCTGGCGCTTGGCCGTCTCGGTGACTTGAGGCAGGGCGATCCAATTTCTGACAGCCTCACGCATTTCTGGGCAAATGCCGTGTTCCTGCGCCTCGCACCGTCCCGCCTCTCGGAGGGGTCTAACGTTACTCGACGCTCCTATGAGCCGCTGCTTGACGAAGAGGGAGGCACTCTAGCGAGCCTCCTTTTCGAGTTCTCGGCCGAGGACCTGTTCGAGTTGGCGGAGAGTATCAAGGGGCTAATCCCTGGGATTCAAGGCGTTGAGCGCCACCGAACCGGTAAGGGGAGAGAGGCGCGAGGTGAATATGCCCTCCTGGAAAAGATGCCATACAGGGGCCGCGCTGGCAGAACTCGTTTCGAAGTGCCATCGTGGATGCTTTCTGAAGGTACCCGGCGAATAACAGCACTTCTAGCGTTACTTCAGCGTAGCAATCCTCCTACCCTGCTATGCGTCGAGGAAGTGGAGAATGGGCTTGACCCCTGGTCGATTCGAGGAATGCTTGCGCACTTGCGTGACGCATCGTACTCAACACAGGTGGTGCTTACCACCCACTCCCCCTATCTGCTGAATGACGTCCCGATGGAGTCGATACTGCTGGTTCGACGTAGCGAGGGAGATACTCGTTATTTGAAGTTCTCGGATGTCGACGAGGTTCGGGAGTTCCATGATTCTTTGCCAGCGGGAACGCGATATGTGAACCTAGAGAATCTATTCTGGGACGATAGAGAGGGTTCCGCATCGTGAAGATTGGATTCTTCGTTGAGGGATCGACCTACGAGGGAAACTGGCTCGAGCGCACGTGGGCGGAGGTGTTGTTGCCCCTTGCTGGATTGGACCACGAGTACCAGGTTGTCGGGATATCCAAAGCGGCCATCGTGGCTTTGACACCAGGAATCAGAAGTCTGTCATCGACTTCGGAGCCATTCGACGCTCTTTTCGAGCGCATGCTTAGAAAATACAGTTTCGATGCCGCTATTGTATGCTGGGACTTAGTGCCCAAGTGGAATAAAGATGCTTCCCCCTGTCGATGGCAAGAGACGCTGGACTTTTATCGCCTCCTCTCCGAATCGTCGATTATTCCCGAGTCTTTTAGGCGGCGCGTTGCCGAGAAGTTCGTCGAATTAAGCTCGCGGCCTTACCCGGCGCAGCGCGCTGCACTTCCCAAGATTCAGCCAGGAGATATTGTGGCCGCTGTAATGGAGCCAATGTTCGAGTCTATTATCGCCGACGAATCGGTAGTGCGAAGCGCGCTAGGTCTGCATGGAGAAAGGCCTAAGGGTTGGCCGAGGAGGTGGTCGGGGCCTTCAATGAATAACCCTGACGATGTAATAGGCGCGGCAATCGCAGCGGCTCATAGCATTCGGCCTAAACCTAGGGAGGTTAGGCGAATCGGGAAAGGCTTTAGTGTTGCGAAAAACGAATGGGGTTACTATCTACTACAGTTTGCCGTCGAGAACAACGAGGCTGCATTGCGGGCTGCGCCTATTGTCGCGAGACTATCGGAAATGCGCTAAATCGGCTCACGGGTCCTACGGTAATCGAATGTCTCGCTTTGTCGAATCGGCTTCCTACAACTATTGATCCTCGATCGAATCTGAGAGCCATCTCGAAGTGTGGCGATATCGCGCTGGTCGTCAGCTCGGTGCTACCGTGGCCGACGTGCGTGGATCGCTGCTCCTGCTTCGCCGCCGCGACGGGTCCTGAACCGCCGGGAACCCGCCGCGGCTGACCTGCTGTCCGGCGACCGGTACCCCAGCGAGAAGGACTTCCTGACATGACTGACTCCACGATCACCACCGAGCGCGCGTTCGCCGCCGTCGCCGATCCCGCCGTCCCCGTCCTCGGCCCCACCGGCGACGCGCCCCAGCAGCCCTCGGGCATGCCCACCCACAAGTACCTGCCCTTCGACGAGCAGATCCGGGTCGAGCTGCCGGACCGCACCTGGCCCGCCCGGCGCATCACCCGCGCCCCCCGCTGGTGCGCGGTGGACCTGCGCGACGGCAACCAGGCCCTCATCGACCCCATGAACTCCGAGCGCAAGCTGCGGATGTTCGAGCTGCTGGTGCGGATGGGCTACAAGGAGATCGAGGTCGGCTTCCCCGCGGCCTCCCGCACCGATTTCGACTTCGTGCGCACCCTCATCGAGGAGGACCGCATCCCCGAGGACGTCTCGATCCAGGTGCTCACCCAGTCCCGCGAGCACCTCATCGAGCGCACCTTCCAGGCGATCGCCGGCGCCCACCGTGCCGTCGTCCACCTGTACAACTCGACCTCCGTGGTCCAGCGGGACGTGGTCTTCCGCGCCGACGAGGACGCGGTGCTGGACATCGCCGTGCAGGGCGCGCTGCTGTGCAAGAAGTACGAGGAGACGGTCCCCGGCACGCAGATCACCTATCAGTACTCCCCGGAGTCCTACACGGGCACCGAGCTCGAGTACGCCCTGCGGGTCTGCAACGCCGTGATCGAGGTCGTGCGCCCCACGCCCGAGGCCAAGATGATCATCAACCTGCCGGCGACGGTGGAGATGGCCACCCCCAACGTGTACGCCGACTCGATCGAGTGGATGCACCGCCACCTCGACCGCCGCGACTCCCTGGTGCTGTCCCTGCACCCCCACAACGACCGCGGCACCGGCGTCGCCGCCGCCGAGCTGGGCTACCTGGCCGGCGCCGACCGCATCGAGGGCTGCCTGTTCGGCAACGGCGAGCGCACCGGCAACGTGGACCTGGTGACGCTGGGCCTGAACCTCTTCAGCCAGGGCATCGACCCGCAGATCGACTTCTCCGACCTCGGGGAGGTGCGCCGCACCGTCGAGCACTGCAACCAGATGCCCGTGCCCGAGCGCAGCCCGTACGGCGGCGACCTCGTCTTCACCGCCTTCTCCGGCTCCCATCAGGACGCCATCAAGAAGGGCCTGGAGCGGATGGACGCCGATGCCGCGGCCGCTGGCCGGGACCGCGACGACCTGGTCTGGCGGGTCCCGTACCTGCCGATCGACCCCAAGGACGTGGGACGCTCCTACGAGGCCGTGATCCGGGTGAACTCCCAGTCCGGCAAGGGCGGGATGGCCTACCTGCTGCGCACCGAGCACGGCCTGGACCTGCCGCGGCGCCTGCAGATCGAGTTCTCCGGCATCGTCCAGGAGCGCACCGACAGCCACGGCGGCGAGGTCAGCCCCGAGCAGCTCTGGGACGCCTTCACCGACGAGTACCTGCCGGCCACCGACGAGAGCCGCCGCTGGGGACGCTTCAGCGTCCGCGCGATCCACCAGGACTCCACCGGCGACGGCGCGGACCGCATCACCGTGACCCTGGTGGTCGACGGCGAGGAGCACACGGTCACCGGGATCGGCAACGGTCCGCTGGACGGCTTCGTCAAGGCCCTGGCCGAGCGGAACATCGACGTGCGGATCCTGGACTACGCCGAGCACGCCCTCACCGAGGGCGACGACTCGCTGGCCGCGGCCTACATCGAATGCGAGATCGGCGACCGCATCTTCTGGGGCGTCGGCATCGACGGCTCGATCACCCGCGCCTCGCTCGAGGCGATCATCTCGGCGCTGAACCGGGAGTTCCGCGCCCGCGTGTGAGGCGGGCCGGCCCCGAGCGGGGCCGGAACTGCCCAGGTGAGCGGCATGCCCGCAGCGTCGTCAGGCGTTGCGGGCATGCCGCTCGGGCGCGGTCGCCCGGGGACGTCGCTCAGCGGTCCTCGGCGTCGTGGCGGCCCTGTTCGTACGCCAGCAGGTCGGCCTCGCTGAGCATCGGCATTTCCCCCGTGACCGTCGCGTGGGTGGGCGTGGGCAGGTCCCAGCCCGGCGCCTCGTCGACCGGGCCCGGCTGCTCGGCGGAGCGGCCCCGGGCGGTGAGGGTGACGCCCACGCTGGCCCCCACCACCAGCACCGCCGCGACGATCCGCAGCGCCGTGGCCTCCTGCCCGATCAGCAGCACCCCGGCCACGAGGGCGATCACCGGCTCCAGGCTGAGCAGGATCCCGAACACGTGGCGCGGCAGGCGGCGCAGCGCCGCCAGCTCGAGGGTGTAGGGCAGCACCGAGGCGAGCAGCGCGGTGCCGGTGGCCAGCGCCAGCAGCTGCACGTCCATCAGGCCGACGACGGCGCCGGGGGCGCCGAGCGGCAGCACCGTCAGCGTCCCGATCACCATCGCCACGGCGAGGCCGTCCTGGCCGGGGACCAGCCGGCCCACCCGAGCGCTGGTGAGCACGTACAGCCCCCAGAAGACGGCGGCGACCAGCGCGAACAGCACCCCGACCCCGTCCAGGGCACCCGACCCGGTCAGCGACTCGACGCCGAACAGGCTCACCCCCGCGAGCGCCAGCACCACCCACAGCAGATCGGTGCGGCGGGTGGAGAGGAGCGCGGCAACCGCCAGCGGGCCGAGGAACTCGATCGCCACCGCGGTGCCGAGCGGGATCCGCTCGATCGAGGCGTAGAAGGCGCCGTTCATCGCGCCGATCACCACCCCGAACAGGGCCACCGCGATCCATTGCTCGCGGCTGAAGCGGTGCAGCTTGGGGCGCACGATCACCATCAGCACCGCCGCCGCGATCCCGAGCCGGAGCGCGGTGGTGCCCCAGGAGCCGAGCGCGGGGAACAGCTGCGTGGCCAGTGCGGCGCCGAACTGCAGGGAGACGCAGGAACCGAGGATGAACAGCACGGGGGTCAGGGGGAGCCCGGGCGCGGTGGAGGAGGCCGAGGGCGCCGTGCCCGGGGAAGCAGAGGTCGTCACGGCACCCACTGTGCACACGGCGTCCGTTCCGGTCCAGCGGACGCGCTCCGTCAGGATCGGACCCGGCGCTCACGCGTCCGCGCTCTGCGCGCAGCCGGGACCCGTCGGCAGGGTGAGCGCGCACCGACACCGCAGGCCAGAGGCACCGCGGGAACCGTGCAGGCTCCGCTGCGCCCCGCCCGGGTGGGGCGCAGGCGCCGGTGCGCACCGCCGCGGGAGACCAAGATCACCGGGTCCCGGGGCGGCTGCGGCCACTGCCCGGAGGGACCGACCGAACGGACGATTTCCTGATCCTCGGCTCCTGCCGCCCTACGCTGGTGCACCTCGTCCATCACTGAGGAGACAGCGCATGACCACCACAGTTCCCAGCATCCCGTTCCACGACGGCAACTCCGTCCCCCAGCTCGGCTACGGCGTCTGGCAGGTCGAGGACGAGGTCGCGGCCGACGTCGTCGCGCAGGCCATCGAGGCCGGCTACCGCCATGTCGACACCGCTGCCGGCTACGGGAACGAGGGCGGGGTGGGCCGCGCGGTGAAGGCCGCCGGCGTGCCTCGCGAGGAACTCTTCATCACCACCAAGCTCGCCAACGGCGACCAGGGCTTCGAATCCGCCCAGCAGGCGCTGGAGACCTCCCTCGAGAAGCTCGGGATGGACTACGTGGACCTGTACCTGATCCACTGGGCCAGCCCCCAGCGCGGCACGTACCTGGAGTCCTGGAAGGCGCTCATCGAGCTGCAGAAGCAGGGAAAGGCGAAGTCGATCGGCGTCTCGAACTTCCCGATCGCGCAGCTAGAGGAGATCATCTCCGAGACCGGTGTGGTGCCCGTGATGCACCAGATCGAGCTGCATCCCCACTTCCAGCAGGGTGAGCTGCGCGCCTACCACGCCCAGCACGAGATCGTCACCGAGGCCTGGTCCCCGCTCGGCCAGGGCGGCGACATCCTGAAGCACCCCGTCATCACCCGGATCGCCGAGGCCCACGACGCCGATCCCGGCCAGGTGATCATCGCCTGGCACCTCGCGATCGGCAACGTGGTCATCCCCAAGTCCGAGACCCCGAAGCGGATCGTCTCGAACTTCGCCTCCGCGCAGCTGGAGCTGAGCAGCGCGGAGATCGAGGAGATCAACGGGCTCGACGACCCCGACGGCCGGATCGGCGCGGACCCCGCCAACCCCGGCTTCTGAGCATCCGCCCGCGCCCACCGGCTCGCCGGCACCGGAGACCTCCGGTGCCGGCGAGTCGGCGGTGCTGGGCACCGACCACGAGCACGACGCCCGGAACGATGGATCATGGACCTCACCCCTGACGACGCGAAATCCGCCGCGAGAGCGCTCCGCCGCAGCCTCGCGGCGAGCGGCATCGAGATCAGCCACAGCCGCGCCCTCGAGAGCGTCGCCCATCAGCTGGGCTACGCCGACTGGAACACCGCCGCCGCCCGGCTGACCGCCCACCGCCCCGGGTCGGGCGCCGCCGTGCCGCTCCTGCGCATCCAGGACGAGCAGATCGCTCGAGGGTTCTACGTCGACTTCCTCGGCTTCGCAACCTGCTGGGAGCATCGTTTCGCACCGGGCCTGCCCCTGTACCTGCGGCTCCAGCGGGACTCCACGATCGTGGACCTGAGCGAGCACCACGGCGACGGCACGCCTGGGACAGTCGTCTGGATCCCCGTCGGCGATGTCCGCGCCCTGCGCGCCGAGCTCGCCGAGCGACCGCATCCCCGCGTGAACCCCGGCATCGACGCCGATGCCCCCGGCGGGCCCACGCTCGAGATCCCCGACCCCTTCGGGAACGTCCTGCGCTTCTGCCAGCCGACGCCGTGACGGGCCCCGGGGTGGCTGCGCATCGCCGCCGCCGCCGGGGCGCTACATTTTCCGGGTGGATGAAGTGCTGGGGGTCCAGCGCGACGAAGCGGTGGAAGCGCTTCTGCGGCGGATCGGCCAGGGCGACCGTCAGGGGTTCAGCGCCGCGCGGACGTCGGCGAGCCACCCGCCGTCAACGGGGTGGTCGGAGACGCCCGACGGCCAGGTGTCGAGGCCGTCTCCCGCCCACCGGGGCACGACATGCAGATGGAGGTGCGGCACGGACTGGTCCGAGTCGGGTCCGCTGGCGTTGAGGATGTTCACGCCCCGCGCCCCGAGCGAGGTCGCCATCGCGCGGGCGATCTCCTGCGCGAGGAGGATCACCGCCTGCAGCGACGGCGCCGAGGCGTCCTGGATGCCGACGGCGTGGTCGTTCGGCACGACCAGGGTGTGGGCGGGGGAGAGGCGGCCCGCGGGCAGCGGCAGGAAGGCCGAGGCGTGGCGCCGTCGGGCGACCCACGTCGTCTCACCGTCGCCGGCCAGCAGAGCGCAGAACACGCATTCCGAGGCTGTCATGGCTCGACCCTGCCAGATCCCGTGCCCGGTGGGCCGGGATTCCCGGGGAGGGGACCGCGGCCCCGGGGAGTCATCATCGCTGGGTCGGCCTCGCGAAGGCGAACTCGGCGCTCGGTGGCCAGACGTAGTCCTGGTCGCAGCGGTAGCCGCGCAGCCACGGGCGCCCGTCGACGGTGCGCAGATAGAAGCCCTTGGGGAGGTCGTCGTCGTCCCAGAGCGGCTGCGAGGCGACGGTGAGGGCACCGGTGGGCGCCCGACCGGCGGAGAGGACGGAGTCCGGTGCCGATGCCTGCTGCACCATGGCCAGGCGGAGATAGGGTCCCGTGGCCGCGGGGAGCAGCGCCATGCCGCGATCCTCTGCGGCGGCGAAGACCTGACCGAGCGGGGCACCGTCACGGAGGCCGAGGTCGTCGACGGCGAGGGAGACCACCCGTACCGGGCGTGGCGCGGTGACCGCGAAGGTCTCGTGCCCGAGCAGCATCTCGGCATGCGCGTTGAGCCCGACCCCTCGCGCTCCGAGGGCGGCCGTCAGCGCAGAGCGGGACAGGGTGCCGACGTCCAGGGCCAGGTCGAGTGAGGTCACCGGCCCATCATGGCGCACGCAGGGGCCGGGTGCGCTCGTCCCCGGCCCCTCCGCCGAGCTCCCTCACCCGGCTCCGGGCCGGCTCGGGGATGCTCGCCTCGAAGAGCGCGTCACATCGCGGGGATGTGCTCGACCTTCCCGCTCCTGGTGCTCTGGTAGGCCGCGAGGATGATCCCGAGCACAGCGATGCCCTCGACCTCCGTGTTCAGCGGTCGACGTCCCGTCTCGAGGCAGGTGACGAAGTCGGCGATCTCCGCGGCGAAGGTGTCGATCGGCTCGCTCTCGAAGACCTGCTCCTCCTCGCCGCGGATCTTCACCCGCAGGGTGGAGCCGTCCGAGCTCAGCGATCCCTTCTCCCCGACCGCGCTGAAGCGGTCGGTGCCGGGAGCCGCCTCGTACGCCCAGGACGTGACCAGCTGTCCGACGCTTCCGTTGTCGAACCGCACCAGCACCTGGGCGGAGTCCTCGCCCTCCATGAACTTTAGGCGGTGGGTGGACATCATGGCGAACGCCTGCGTGGGGATGCCGCCGGAGAGGTGCATCAGCAGGTACGTCGGGTGGTAGCCGGTGTCGATGTACTCGCCGCCGCCGGAGGTGGCGGCGTGGGCGCGCCAGCCCATGTTCTCCGGATCGAAGTCGTTGAAGAACGAGTCGGTCGTCCGGACCTCGTACACGGTGCCCAGGGCCCCGGAGTCGAGGATCTCCTTGGCCTTGGCCACCGCGGGCATGAACAGCTGGTTGTGCGCGCACATGAGGGTGACGCCGGCCTTCTGCACCGCCTCGCGCACGTCCGTGGCCTCCTCCGCCGTCAGGCACAGGGGCTTCTCGCAGAGGATGTGCTTGCCGGCCTCCGCGGCGGCGATGATCGCCGAGCGGTGCAGATGGTGGGGCAGGCAGATGTCGACCGCGTCGACCTCCGGGTCCTTCACGAGCTCGAGGAAGTCGGTGTAGCCGGTGGCTCCGGTCTCCTCCGTGCGCCTCTTCAGGGCCTCGGGATTCGCGTCGGCCACGGCGGTGACGCGGACGCGATCGGGGATGGCGGCGTAGCCGGCGAGGTGGTGGTCGGCGATCCCGCCGGCGCCGATGAGGCCGATGCGGATGGGAAGGGAGACGGTCATGGGGTTCCTCCTGAAGACGATTCGGGGTGCGACGCGGATGGGGTCAGGCGTGGGCGGCATGGTTCGCCGCGGTGACGAGCGCCGTGAGGTCGCGCGCCCGCTGCAGGTTCTCGGTGGTGGGACGACCCGTGCGGATCGCCTCCACCCACTGGGCGAACGGCGGCGCGATGCTCGGTGGCACCTCGATCCGCTGTGATCCCTGGCGGGTGTCCACGCGCATGACGGGAGCGCCGTCGGGACCGGGCTCGAACCCGTACAGCAGGGATCCCTGGGTGCCGTGCACCTCGATGGTGAATCGGCTCGCGGGGGTGACGAAGCCGGTCTCGATCACGCCGATGGCGCCGTCGGCCGTGGTCACGGTGACCACCGCGTTGTCCTCGACCCCGCGACCGGTCATGTCGGTGTAGGTCGGCTGCACGCTCGTCGTCTCCGCGCCCAGGATGAGCTGGGTGAGGTAGACGGGGTGGGCGGCGAGATCGGAGAACGCGCCGCCGAGCGCCTGCTCGGCGTCGTAGAACCGCGCCGGCAGCCAGTCCGAGACTGAGCCGTCGTGGGCCAGGCGCACCCGCGAGTAGGTCAGACGGCCCAGCGTCCCGGCCTCCAGCACCTCGCGCAGGGCGACGGTGTAGCCGTCGGACAGGCGGGGCAGGGAGACGGTGAGCTGCACGCCGGCGTCGGCGGCCCGGCGGGTCAGCTCGTCGCATCCCTCGACCGTCGGGGCCAGCAGCTTCTCGGTGAACACGTGCTTGCCGCTGGCGATGACCGCTGTGAGCACCGGGACATGGTCGCTGGTCGCGGTGGTGACGGTGACGCCGTCGAGGTCGTCGCGGGCGAGCAGCTGGTCGAGGTCGGGGACGAAGTCGACCCCCAGGCGCTCGGCGAGCTCCTGGCCGCGCGCCGCGTCGTCGTCCCAGACGGCGACGAGCTCGGTGTCGGGATGGTCGATGGCGGCACGGCCGTACTCCTCGGCGTGGACGTGCCAGGCGCTGAGAACAGCGATCCTCAGGGCTGAGGTCATGGGGAGATGTCTCCTTGATGGGGGATTCTGCGGGTCCGCCGACCGGGGCCGGTGGGGTTCCGTCGGTCGGGGCCGACGGGGCCGCCGATGCGTATCGGCGGAGATCTGGGGTGCGGCTACGCCGCGTCCCCCGCGCGGTGGGTTGCCTCGAGCGCGCCGCGCGGGGGAAGCGTCCAGGTGAGCGGTGGAGGCCGGCTCAGGCCTCCGGGATCTCGCTCATCTGTCCGTAGGTGTCGGGCATCTGGTACCCCTCGAAGAGCGCCATCTTCGGCTCGACCATCGCCTGGTTCGTGTCGATCGCCTCCTGCGGCGTCATCGACCCGAGCGCCACCGAGGTCCGGGTCCGGGCGAGGGTGGCCCACGCGGCCGAGCCGACGGGCAGCGGCGGCCGCGACGTCGAGTAGGGCAGCATCTCCCGGAACAGCTCGGCCTTCTGGTTGTAGTTGCCGTCCACGATCGTCTGGATGTTCGTGGGCAGGTCGCCGAGCATCGGCATGATGAGGTTCTGTCCGGGGGTGCCGGCGTAGAACTTCATGAACTCCCACAGGTTCTTCGTCATGTTCGCGCCGTGGGGGACCACGAAGGCGCTGCCGCCCGACCAGGTGTAGATGTCGTCCCCCGCGGTGTTCACGGGCAGGTAGGTGAACTTCAGCGGCAGGTCCGGGGCGTACTTCTCGTTGCCGCGGATCGCGAACGGACCGGTGGTGAGCATCGCCAGGCGCTCGCTGAACATGGCGTTCTGCGTCGGCGGTGCGTTCGGCGGCTGATAGGTCGCGAAGAACGCGTCGACGGAGGCGTAGGGATACTCCTCCGCCCAATCGGCGTAGAGCTCGTGCACGGCCAGCCACTCGGGGGAGTCCAGCGTGATCGAGGACGTGGCGTTGTCGTACAGCTGCGCCCCGAGGCCGAAGCCCCAGGTGTAGGACCAGGCCTCATCGCGCCAGGGACAGAACCCGAGGTACTCGTAGTTGCCCCGGGAGTCCATCGTCGTGATCTGCCGCGCGGCCTCGCGCAGCTCGTCCCAGGTCAGGACGTGCTGCTGCGGATCGAACAGGTCCAGATCCACGTCGAACTTCCGCAGCAGGTTCTCGTTGTACTCGATGCCGCGGGCGTCGGTGCTCATCGGGAGGCCGTACAGCCGGCCGTCGTAGGTCAGCTCGTCGATGGCGAACTGGAGCCACTGCGCGGAGAACTCCTCGACCGAGACGCCCTCGAACTCCTCGATCATGCCGTCGATGGGCTCCAGCAGACCGATCGAGGCGTTCTGCACCGCGTTGAACCGGTCCATCAGCCACAGGTCCGGCGCGGTCCCTCCGCGCACGGCGGTGATGATCTGGCTGTTGTCGGAGGCACCGTTGGAGGGCACCTGGTTGACCGAGATCGTGACGTCGCGTCCCGCGTCGGTCTGCCGGAAGGCCGCCAGCGCCGCCTCGTCGAAGCGGACGTCGGCCGCCCCGTAGCCCCAGTAGCGGATCACGTCGTCGCCGGTGGGGCCGCTGGGGGCACAGGCACCGAGGCCGAGGGCGGCGGCCCCCGAGGCTGCGGCACCGCCCAGGAATGTGCGTCGGTCGATCACTTGAAACCTCCGATGGTGATGCCGCGGATGAAGTACCGCTGGAACAGGAAGAACAGGATCAGCAGGGGCAGGATGACCAGGAAGGACGCCGCCATGAGCAGGTTGAACGAGACGTCCTGGGCGTTGACCGAGCGGAACACCTGCAGTCCGATGGACAGGGTCTGCACGCGTTCGTCCTGCAGGTAGATCAGCGGGCCCATGAAGTCGTTCCAGGCGGCGACGGCGGCGAAGATCGCGACGGTCACCAGGGCCGGCTTGGAGGTCGGGTACACGAGGCGCCACAGGATGGTCCATTCGCTCGCGCCGTCCACCCGGGCCGCATCCAGCATGTCGCGCGGGATCTGCTTGAGGAACTGCCGCAGCAGGAACACGTAGAACGCGGAGCCGAACATGGCCGGGATGATCAGCGGGAACAGGGTGTTGACCGCTCCCAGTCGCGCCCACATGTCGAACATCGGGATCAGGGTGACCGGGAACGGCAGGAACAGGGTCGCGATGACGAGGTAGAAGACCTTGTCGCGCCCGGGCCAGTCGATGCAGGCGAAGCCGTAGGCGACGATGAAGTTCGAGACCACCGAGAGCACGACGACGGAGATCGTGATGATCGCCGAGTTCGCGAAGAAGCGCAGGAACGGCATCGCCGTGAGGGCCTCGAGGTAGTTGCCGAACTCCCAGGACTGCGGGAAGAGCGTCGGCGGGAACTGGGCCAGCTCGACGTCGGACTTCAGCGAGGAGGCGATCATCCAGTACAGGGGGAGCAGGAACAGCAGGCTCAGCGCGATCATCACGATGCGCGCGGCGAGCGTGGAGTGCCAGGAGCGGCGGGTGCCGTCGGCCCGACGGTTCAGCATCTCCTTGTCGGCCCTGCGCTGGGCGCGTCGCTCGTCGACGGGGATGTCCACTCGGGTCACGGTGCTCATCAGCCGGCCTCCACGTCATAGTTCACGAATCGGCGCGAGAGCCAGAAGATCAGCAGCGCGAGGGAGAGGCCCGCCAGGAACAGGAGCACCGCGAGGGCGGAGGCGTATCCGAGCTCGGCGAACCCGAAGGCGTTCTGGTAGAGGTACATCATGTAGAACAGGGCCCCGGCGTCGGGGTCTCCCGTGCCGTTGGTGACGATGTATGCCTCGGTGAATACCTGCAGGGCACCGGAGACGCCGGTGATCAGGTTGAACAGCAGCACCGGCGTGAGCAGCGGGAGCGTGATCGAGAGGAACTGGCGGGCCGGGCCGGCGCCGTCGACGCGGGCCGCCTCGTAGACCGTCTTGGGGATGTTGCGCAGTCCCGCCAGGAAGATCAGGGCCGCGTTGCCGGCGCCGAACTGCGCCATGAGGATGATCGCGATCTTCACGCCGGTAGGATCACCCAGCAGGTTGACGTTGGGCCCGCCGAACAGGTTGAGGATCTGGTTGAACACGCCGAACTGCGGGTTCAGGAACACGATGAAGATGAAGGACATCGCGAAGGCCGGGATCAGCGAGGGCGCGTAGAAGATCGTCCGGTAGAGGGCGACCTCGCGGACGTTCTGGTTCATCGCCAGCGCCAGGGTCAGCGCGACGATCAGGCCCAGCGGCACGGCGATCAGGGCGAAGAACAGCGTGTTGCTGGTGGCCTTCGCGACCAGCGGATCGGTGACGGCGGTGACGTAGTTCTGCAGGCCCACCCAGGTGGGCGCTGCCATTCCCGAGTAGCGGGTGAAGCTCAGAGCGATCGAGTAGGTGACCGGGTAGATCACGAAGACCAGGATCCCGATGATCCAGGGCGAGATGAACAGCAGGCCCAGTCGCAGATTGCGTCTGTCGGCCCTGGTCATCCCTCTGTCGCTGCGGGTCCTGCCCACCGTTGCTGCGGTGCGCGCCGGGGCCGGTGCGCCCACGCCTCTCGCGCCCGCCAAGTCTGTGGCACTCATCCATGTCCCTTCCGAGGAGCGGCGCATCCCCATCGGTGCGCCGACGAGCGGCGATGCCGGCGCGGTCCCGAGTCGGGTCCGCACCGTGCACATGTGGCCGAGGCCACTCTGCCGCTGCCCGGGAACATTACTCACACCTGTGGACATAAGCAATGGGCCGACCCCGGATTCGTCCGGACCCGGCGCGGCGGACTGCAATACTGCCGGGCAGTGGTCGCGGCAGGACGGGCCATCGAGAGGGGAGCGCCATGCGAGGTTCGACGATGCCGGACCTCGGGGCGCGCAACGAGATGATCGTCCTGCAGGCCATCCGGCACGCCCGGGACGGCATCTCCCAGGCCGAGATCATCGTGCGCAGCGGGCTGTCCCGTCAGGCGGTCTCCCTCATCACCCGCCGGCTCATCGATCGCGGATTCGTGCAGACCCACGGCACGCTGAACACCGGCCGGGGCAAGCCGCGCACGGTGCTGCGGGTGACGCCCGGCGCGCAGCTGGCCGCCGGCGTGCATCTGGACCCCGCCGGCATCTCCGTGGTGATCGTCGATCTCCTCGCCCAGGTCCTGGCTCGACGCTCCCTCGACCCTCCCGGGGACGATCCGGCCGCGGATCTCCAGGACATCGCCCGCGCGCTCGCCTCCATGCAGGACGAGCTGCGGGAGGCAGGCTGGAGCGGGCCGGGCGGCAGGGACGTCGCGCACCTGCTGCGGGGCATCGGCGTCGCCGCGCCCGGCGGGCTCGACGCGGCGCACGGCGTGATCGTCAACCCGCCCTGGCTGCCCGGGTGGTGGGACCTGCCGCTCGGACAGCTGCTCGAGGAGGCCACCGGCCTGCCCACGGTGCTCGACAAGGACACCAACGCCGCCCTGACCGCGGAGAACTGGTCGCACGCCGACGCGAGCGAGGAGACGGTGCTGTACATCTACGTCGGCGCCGGCATCGGTTCCGCCGTCTCCAGCCACGGGGACCTCCATCGCGGCGCCACCACCCAGGCCGGCGAGATCGGACATCTGCCGACCGGCCTGACCGGTCCGGCGTGCCGCTGTGGCCGCCACGGGTGCCTGTCGATGTTCACCGACATCAAGGCGCTGCTCGACCGCGCCCCCGACGTCACCGCGCTCCCGACGCCGGAGGCCGTGAGCATGTCGGCGCGCGTGGCGGCGCTGGCGGAGGCCGCCGCCGGTGGGGACGCGGTGGCGGCCGAGCTCATCGCCGGGCACGGCACCGCTCTCGGCGAGGCGCTGCGCACCCTGATCAGCGTCCACGACCCGGACCGCGTCATCATCGGCGGGCCCTACTGGGGGGTGCTGTCGCCCCTTGCCCTGCCGCAGGTGCGCGAACGGGCCCTGCGCTCCGATGCCCGCGGTCGGCACGTCGAGATCGTGTCCTCGCAGCTCGGCGAGGAGGTGGGGGCCATCGGCGCGGCGACGCTGTTCCTCGAGCGGGAGCTCTCCCCGGCGCGTCGCTGAGCCGGCGCTTCCCCTCGGAGACGACCAGGTCGTGCGGCACGGTGGCGGGCCATGGACGGTGAGCTGTGCGCTTAGCCGATGAGGAAGCGCCGTCTGGCCGGGCGCGCGCTCAGACCTCGGAGGCGTCGAAGCCGGTCGTCCGGATCGGCCGCGCCGGGATGCCGGCCACGATCGTGTTCGGCAGGACGTCCTTGGTGACGACGGCGCCCGCCCCGACGATCGCGCCGTCGCCGATGGTCACCCCGGGCACCACGGTGACCGAGGCGCCGAGCCACACCCGGCGCCCGAGCACGACGGGCGCCGGCGTCATGTCGGCTCGCCGTGCCGGGTCGACGGCGTGATCGAGGGTGACGATCGTGCTGCCGTGGCCGATCAGTGTGCCGTCGCCGATGGTGATGCCGCCGGCGTCCTGGAACCGGCAGCCCATGTTGATGAACACGTCGGCGCCGAGCCTGAGGTTCTTGCCGAACTCGCAGTAGAAGGGCGGGAAGAGGGTCACCGACTCATCGACCGTCTGCCCGGTCAGTCGGGTCAGGAGCGCGCGCACCTCCTCCGGTGTCCGGTAGCCGCTGTTGAGCTCGGCGACGACCCGCAGTGCGTCCTGAGCGGCGCGATGCATGAACGCATGCTCGGCCGAGCCGCCCTCGATGACCGATCCGCGGCCGACGTGCGCGAGGAAGTCCTGCAGATCCATCACTGCTCCTTCTGCTGAGCCGGCTGCGGGAGCGCCGGCGTCGGATTCGGTGACGTCCGGTTGTGCCGGCCATCGCTCATGGCAGCCCCACGATGAGGCGGAGGGATCCCTCGAAGGTCGGCTGCGTGCGGAGGTGCCCGTAGCGGTCGTCCCACCGTCCTGAGGCGAGGTCCGCGCGAAGAGTCTCCTCGAAGCGGACCACGGCGGCGTTGTCGACGAAGCTCCAGGCGGAGTTCGCGCGGCGCGCCCCGGCGTCCAGGAGCGCCTCGGGTCGGCCGTAGTAGGCCTCGGAGAGCCCGTCGACGCAGGCCAGCGGGATCGGCAGCTGCTGGACCGTGACCGTTCCGCCGAGGCCTGCCGCCACGTCGGCGATCGGGGGATAGCGGCCGGCTTCGGTCGCGATCACCTCGGGGGCGTACTCGCTCAGCCAGGAGCGCCGGAGGGCGGCCGGGTCGCAGGTGAGGATCACGACCGGTCCGCGGGCCACTCGGCGCACTTCACGGAGTCCACCGGGGAGGTCCCTCCACTGGTGCACGGTGAACGATGCCAGGGCGGCGTCGAACGTGCGATCGGCGAACGGCAGCGCCTCGGCCACCGCGTCCACGACCGGAGCCGCCCCCACGGGACGCTGGGCCCGCATCGCCGCGCTCGGCTCGACCGCCGTCACGTCGAGGTGCCTCGGTTCGTACGAGCCCGCGCCGGCGCCGACATTGACCAGGGTGCGCGCATCGCCGAGGGCGGCGCGGATGGCATCGGCGAAGGCCGGCTCCGGCCGGCGGTAGTGCGAGTAGCCGGCCCCGATCACGCTGTAGTCGGCGTCGCCGGCGCTCCCATCCGCGCCGAGGGAGTCGATGCGTGATCGCTGATCTCTCATGGGCCCACTCAACTGCACACCCGGGCCGCGCGCCACCGACTTCGGGAACTCCGGTCGTTCGGATCGCGCCGACGCGGCGGGGAGCGGTCACGATCCGGGACGCGGTGCAGCGAGTCGTCAGCGGACGAGACGGATCTCCTCGAGCGCCAGGTTCTCGTCGGTGAATCGGGCTCCGTCGGGAGTGAACCCGTTGCGCGCAGAGAACCGCCGCGCTCGAGGATTGTGCTCGGCGACCCAGAGCTGGGCGGGCGACGCGTCCGGCAGGACGGCGTCCAGGAGTGCCTGGCCGGCTCCGCTGCCGTGGTGGGCCGAGATCACGTAGAGGCAGGACAGCTCGAGCGCCCGCACGGGGTGGTGGCCGCCGAGCTCACGGGCCGGGTTCGTGAGGGCGATCCCGATGATCCTCCTTCCGGACTCGGCCACGGTGACGGCCTTTCCTCCGTTGAGCGACCGCTGCCACGAGAGGGTGCGCTGTTCGAGGGTGTCGCTGTCCCAGTGGGAGGCAGGGAGCAGCTCGGAGTAGGTCTCGATCCACGACGTGCGATGCACGTACGCGCACCCGCGGGCGTCATCGAGGCCGGCGGTGCGGGTGCGGAAGGGCTGGTACGACATCGGTCCATTGTGGTCACAGTGCGCGGGACCGCTGACGGATCAGAGCCCGTCGATGGAGTAGTCCCGTGCGATGGTCGCGGTCGCCCGCCCCCACTCGCTGTCCCGGACTCGATCCAGGTGCCGCCGGAACGCCGCGGCGTCCTCGAAGATCTCGTCGACGCTCCACACCAGGGGGTCATCGGTCGAGACGACCGTGAACGAGAGGCATCCCTGCTCGGCCCGGGTCAGGGCGACATGCCGGGGGAGATGAGTTCTCACGAGAGCGGCTTCGCGCTCGTCCCGGCACACGAGCCGGCCCTGGAGTCGAATGGTGGTCATGGGTCCATTGTCGGGTGGCGACGGAACATTCATCCTCGGCGACGCGCCGTCACCGGATGCGCCCCGTTCGTGCGAACCACAGGATGGCGTGGGAGTGGGCGTGCGAGCATAGCGGCCGTGATGCTCCGCGACGCCACCAGCGACGACCTCGACCTTCTGTACGACATGCTCCTCGAGGCCTTCAACTGGGACGGGACGCCACGATTCACCCGCGCCGAGGTGGTTGCGGACAGCCACACCGGACGCTACCTCGGGGGCTGGAAGCGCTCGGACGACTTCGGGCTGGTCGCGACCGACGACCAGGGCAGCCCGCTCGGTGCCGTCTGGGCACGCGCTCTGCCCGCCGGCACGCCCGGGTACGGCTACGTCGCGGACGACGTCCCGGAGCTCGGTATGGCGGTGGCCCGTCCCCACCACGGCAGGGGCGTGGGGTCCGCGCTGCTCGCCGGCTGTCTCGAACAGGCTCGCGCTATCGGCTGGCGGGCCCTGAGCCTGAGCGTCGAAGACGGGAACGGCGCCGCCCGCGCGCTGTACACCCGCAACGGCTTCGTGACGGTCGGTCGCAATGGGGACTCGGACACCATGCTCCGCGAACTCTGAATGTGCCGTTCTCACGGGGTGCGCGGATGCGATCCGACCGATCTTAGGCCGTGATCCAGCGTGTCAACGCCCTCGGCCATAGTGCCCCCTGCGGGCGTAGAGCTGAAGACATCGCTCCGGACCCTCCCGGTCGCGGAGTTGTCACCGCTGTACATGGCGGTGCCGCCTTCGGTGGTGAGAGTCTCGCTCAGGAGTCTCCCTGAGCGGCCGACGGATCCGCGTCGACGGCGTGATGGAGGGTCCACTGCGCATGGACGCGGCCATCCCGGTCGACGACCGCCAACGCCCCGCCATAGGCCTCGATCGTGTGGACCGTCGCGCGTCCAGCACCGGTGCCCGCAGGGATGGTGAACTCCGCGACCGTCAAGGTGCCGGCGAACTCGAAGACTCCTTCCTGGCCACCCGACAGCCCCGTGAGAAGCGGCGGGCTCTCGATGCTCCATGTTCCTTCCTCTGTGACGTCCTCCGGGGCCGCGAAGGGGCAACTCTCCGGTTGCGGGAAGACGCTCTTGATGCACTCCTCGAGAGCGGTGTTCAGCTGCCTGCGGGCTTCCTCTTCTCCGGCCTCGGTGAGATCTAGCGATACCGCGACCGGTGCGCTGGTCCATTCGTCGAGCACGGGCGGCAGCGTGACCCGGGCGGTCCGGGTGACGACAGCGCTGCTCAGCTCCTGCGCGTGGAGCACGTAGGTCCCGGGAAGCACACGGAGGGTCAGGGAGCCGAGGCCGAAAGCCTCGAGAGGACGCGACCGCTCCGGGATCTCCAGCACCTGCCCGTTGACCTCCACCTCACTGCTGCCCACGGGGACCTGCAGGCGGAGCGTGGGCAGGGTGACGGGGACGAGTTCCCACCGGAGGCGGAGGAACCCACCGTTGTGTCGCTGGAGGTCCAGGGTGGTCTCGAGGGAGTCGACGGGGGAGACCAGGGTCGCGACGACGCGGGCGCTGCTGCCGGTGAGCTCGACCGAGTCGATCGAGAAGCGCTCCACACGATGGCTCGCGCCGTCGACCACCTCGTCGACCAGGGCGATGTCCAAGGCTCCGTCGCCATCGCCCAAGTGCTCGCGCACGGTGGTGGTGTCGCCATCGACCACGGCCTGGAGGAAGTTCTCGGCCACGTCGCGTGCGGAATGGCCGCCGATCAGCAGCGGCGGGACCAGCAGCACCAGCGCCAGGATCGCGACGATGGCGCCGATGACCAGCAGCGGCCGAGGTGCGGACTCCCGGTCAGCGGACGGCGTGGCGTGGGCACCGGTCTCGCTCTGCGCCCGGGCACCGACCTCGCTGGGGTCCGAGTCGGTCCATCCGGTGGCGATGGTGCGGCCGGGCTCGGGTGGCTGCCGACTGCGCTTCATTGTGCCCCCACCGTCCGCTGCTCCACCTTGCGGCACGATATCCCGCGCTGGATGATGCTGGATCGCTTTCAGCAGCAGCAGGCGGATACTGCTCGCGCGCCTGCACCGTTCGGGGACAGAACCTCCAGGACGCTGTCTCGCCAGATCCGCGACAGGCGCGAGGTTCTTGGCCGCGGGTGGCACCGGTGAACGGCAATCCAATGCGATAGCCGATGCCGGTGCAGGTATCCCGTGCTGATCCGTCTCGCCCGGCACGATGGCAATCCCAGAGTTAGGCGAGGATGGCCTCATGATCCGAGCAGTGGTGTTTGATCTGGACGGCGTCGTCCGGCACTTCGATCCCGCATACGTACGAGCGATCGAGCGTCGACATGGGATCGTGGAGGGCGCGATCGAGTCCTTCGCGTTCGCTCGGCCTCAGATCGAGGACGTCACCACCGGGCGCATCAGCCGCGCGGCCTGGGTGGCGATGATCGCCCAGCACATCGGCAGCACTGCCGCGGCGTCCGAGTGGGGTTCCCAGCGCTCACACGTGGACCCGGCGATTCTGCGCCTCGCGGCAGAATTGCGCGCAGCGGTCATTGTGACCGCAATCCTCACGAACGGCACGGACACCATCCCCGCAGAAGCCGCCGAACTCGGCCTGGCCGGACACTTCGATCCGATCTTCAATTCCGCCGCTATCGGGTACATCAAGCCGGATCAGCGCATCTTCCTCCACGTGCTCGATCAGCTCGGGCTGGACGCCCAGGAGGTGTTCTTCACCGACGACTCCGAGCGCAAGCTGCAAGGCGCCCAGGCCTGCGGCATGCTCACTCACCACTTCGCCGGGATCAGCTCGCTCCGCGCCGCACTCGCTGAACATGGGCTTCCTCCGCGCTGAGATCGCAGCGGTGGTCGGCGCCTGGCGGTGGCCGTCCCGCGGTACGTCGGGTCAACGGCAGTGCGCGGTGTTCGTGCAGCGAGCGCCGCATCTGCGCATCGGGGATCTAGGGTTCGGGCGAGTCCAGGTGCCGCTCGAAGACGAAGCGCGTGGCGGTGAATCCCTGCCTCTCGAAGAAGGCATGAGCGTCGGCGTTGAAGGACCACGAATCGAGCCGGAGAGAGCTGGCGCCGACCTGGCGTGCTCGGTCGGCGATGCCGCGCATCAGGACTTCACCGATGCGCTGGCGGCGAGCAGTCACGTCGACCGCGATGTGATGGACGTAGACCGAGGTGTGGCCGAACTGGAACGGTGACTCGGGCCGCGACAGGACTTCCGCGAGCAGGTACCCCACCGGCTTCGCCGTGTGGTCCGCCGCGACGAGGAGGACGGAGTCGTCCGCCAGACGGCCGGCCAAGAAGTCACGCAACGCCTGTGCCTCGGCGGGACGGAAGAGGTCCGGCCGGCCCTGGGCATGGAGCGCCTGGACCTGGACCGCGAGGTCGGTGAGCGCCTCGAGGTCGTCGAGTGCCGCCTCGCGCACGTCGACGCCCCGGGTCTCCATAGCCCCGAGCGTAGTGCCGTGGCCCATGTGACTCGCAGCGATCGAATCGCCGCCCGAGAACGCCGCGCGGACCGCATTCCAAGACCTCGAAGACGACATCGCTCGTCGGCTGACCGAACTCACGAGAGAGCTGTCGGACGGACTGCTCCATGAACGGTCATCACGCGGAGTCGCGCGGGCGCAGATCGCGCCCGAACACGCGCATGGTGACGGGCCCTCGATGCCCCGCCTCCGCTGCTTCGGTCAGCATGTTGCGCAGGTGGACGAAGCCTGCCTTCTCGGCCACGCGGGCAGACGCAGGATTGCGCTCGTCCGCACGGATGATCGCGCGTGTGCCGATGCCCTGGTCGCGAATCATCTCGCACATCAACTCGACGGCCCGGACCGCCACCCCACGCCCGCGCACCCACGGGGCCACTCCGTAGGCGATGTTGACGTCGCCTGATTCGCAGCCGTCGACGCCGTCCGGGTCATAGTCCACCGTGCCCACGCATTGCCCGTCGACCCAGATGCCGAAGGCCCGTTTGCCCTTCCCGCTCGCCGCGTCGTCGGCCAGCCGGGCGACGTACGCCGCCGTCCCCTCGGTCGTGCTCGGCTGCCCGCTGAGCCACCGCACGGTTTCGTCGTCCTCGGCGTCCACGATCGCCGGGGCGTCCTCGACGCGGAGCGGCTGGATCGAGACGTGCATGGGGAGACGATAGATCCTGACCCCGAAAACCGACGCGATTCTCGACCCCGCTGCCCGCAGCAATCGCCTGCACGGGCTGCCCGGCTCCTACGGGGGCCAGCGATTCTCCGCCTCCTGGAGGCCGCGACCCGCTCGGCGCGCATCGACACCCGGCGCGCGCGGGGCCGGGACCGGAAGCTGTCGTCGAGCCGCGGCCGCGCCTACATGCGGATCTGCATGCGGCGGAAGGCATCGCGGAAGATCGACAGGTCCTCGAGTCCGGGCAGCTTGCGGATCTTCCCGTCCAGGGCATCGATCTCGTCGCCGCGGTCGGCGAAGAGATGACTCATGACGTGGGTGACCTCGGAATCCGGCATGATGCCCGAGCCCACGGGCCGCCAGGCCCGCGACAGCGCGAGACGGGTGGCCGCGCGTGCTCTGGGAGAGGCCTCGAGCCGCTGGCGAGCCTGTGTCGTGTAGAAGGCGACGTGCCGCGTCTCCTGCTTGGCGATGCGCGTCAGGAGAGGGCTGAGCGCCGGGTGATCGGTCATCGCAGAAAGTCGCCGGTACGCGGACACTGCGGAGAGTTCGTTCGTCGCACCCCAGGTCATGTGCACGGCGACGAAGTCGGTGCCGACGAGGCTCGAGAGCACTGATTGCTTCAGCGGGCCCAGAGCCTGCGCCCATCCGAGCTTGACCCGCTTGGTCTTGAGCTCCTCATAGTCGACGACGATGCCGTGGCGACACAGCACCGCCGCCAGCGCCTCGCCGTGCCAGAACTCCTCGCGATTCCATGAGGTCATGAATCCCGCCGCGGCCGGCTCCTCTCGCGAGGGAGTGACGAGCAGGTCGCGCAGATTGCACGAGGTGTGGTACTCGATGTCGCACATGTAGCGGATCGAGCGCAGGGTGTTCGCATCGAGCGGCTGCGTCTCGAACAGGTCGAAGTCCAGGTCCTCCCATCCGACCGGCTCGGACGTCTCGGTGAACTTCTCGAGGTCAAAAGCCACGGGGGGATCCGTTCCTTGGGAAGGCTGGGGAAGTGATGGTCCGGTGCTTCGTCGCCGGGGGCGGGGCCCGGTGGAGATCGGGACCGGGGAGCAGCCGCGTGATCTCGTAACGAGCCGCACGCAATGCTGAGCGGTCCGCTGGGTGTCGGAAGATGCTCGTGAGGGCAGCAACCTCGTCATCGACCCACTGGCCGGCCGGGCGCAGCGGGTCCCCACCCACGGTGAGCACCAGCCGCGCGACGATCGCTTCGCCCGGGGAGCGGGTGATGCGCGCGATCGCCTCGAGGCGAAAGAAGGACAGCGCCCGGGAGCGTCGCGCGATGAGCTCGGTCAGCACCCGGTGCACCTCGGGCAGCGTGACCGTGCGCGGCAGCAGCGCGCGAACCGCCGCCTGCAGCGAGCCCTCCTGGATGGCCATCCGGGCCATATGGCCGGCCGTGACCTTCTCCCCGGCCAGCCACGTCCATCCGGCTCCCACCACCGGCAGGGCCCGCTGGACGTACACGCGGCGCAGAGCGGCGGCTGGTCGGGGTGGGCGTGGCGTGCTGACGGTGCGGAGGGCGCCGTCCTTCCGTTGGTCGGCGGCGGCCAGCGTTTGCGAGAGCTGGTGGAGAGCATCTGCCCACCAGTGGCGCTCCCACAGCCAGGTCGCGATGAATGCCGTGATCCGCGCCTCGTTCACCGTCCATGCGCTGTACATCGTGCGCGTCTCGGTGAGCGCGCTCGACTCGAGCTGGTGCAGGAAGTCGAGGTCGCGGCGCAGCTCGGCCAGCTGGCGGGCCGTCGGGCCCGTTGATGCGGTGGCGGCGCCGATGATGGCGTCGACATCGACGTCTGCCTTGCCGCGTGCCTCCCGCGTGTACGACGACACGTCGAACGCCGTGCGCAGCACAGGAGTGACCGAGCCGCCGAGCTCGACTCGCGAGCCGCTGCGCGTCTCATCACCGGTGACGGCACCTCGATGACCACGGCATCGGCGAAGCGGAGGCCCCATGAATCCCACGCGCATCGTTCCCTCCCCCTGAAGACGACCTCGCGGATCTGTCCGACCCGCTCGACCACGGCAGTTCGGAGCGCCGGGCGGGCCGGCTTGGAGGGAGAGGGATGGGTCACAGCGGCCGACGTCGTCGGCCTCGCTGCTCGGCGCGCATCGGCGCCGAGGCCCGGCACCCGTCGAGTCACGGCAGCGCACGGTTGGCCGCTGCGCTGAGGACTCGATGGGGACCCTCTCCCGGACGCGAGCGCCGCGAGGTGAGGGGACCTCAGTGCCGCAGCGTGCGGTGCGCGATCAGCGCCGCGATGATCATCAGCCCCGCCCCGATGCCGCTGGTGAGGACCACCCCGGAGTCGAAGGCGTGGCGGGCCGAGCTCAGCAGTGTCTCGGCTGCACCGGTGGGGAGATCGGCGGCGACCGCCGTTGCCCCGCCGAGGGTCTCCGAGGCCGCGGTCTGCTGCTGGGCGGTCAGAGCCGTGGGCACCTGGACCTGGCTGCGGTAGGAGGCGTTCAGCAGGCTGCCCAGCACGGCGGTGCCGAGCACGGCGCCGGTCTCGTAGGCGGTCTCGGAGATCGCCGAGGCGGCCCCGGCCTTCTCGGCGGGGACGGCGGAGAGGATGAGGTCGTTGCTGATCGTCTCGGCTGCTCCCACGCCTGCACCGAGGATCGAGAAGGCGATCAGCAGGGCGAGGTCGCTGCCCCAGGAGCCGGTGACCATGACGAGCGTGAAGCCCGTGGCGTTCAGCAGGAGTCCGCCGGTCACGACGGTGGCCGGGGTGACGTGGCGGACCAGCCGAACCACCAGCAGCCCGGCCATGATCGTGACCAGCAGGCCGGGCAGCAGCACGAGCCCCGCGTCCAAGGGACTGCGGCCGCTGACCAGCTGCAGATGCTGCGAGATGAAGTACAGGAACCCGACCAGTGAGAACACGCTGAGGAGGTTCGCGGCGACCGCACCGGTGAACACCGGCCGGGTGAACAGGGTGACGTCGAGCATCGGCTCCGGGCGGGCCAGCTGCCGGCGCACGAACGTCACCCCGGACAGCAGCGCGATCGCTGCGCACACGAGGGCGACGACGCCGATGCCCCCGGTCGCGAAGGACTTGATCGCGTAGACCAGCGGCGTCATCGTCGCGAGGGCCAGCAGCACGCTGAGGGGGTCGACGGGTCCCGGTGCGGGATCCTTCGACTCCGGGATGAGGACCGGCCCGAGCAGCAGCAGCGGCAGCATCACCGGCACCGCGAGCAGGAACACCGAGCCCCAGGCGAAGTGCTCGAGGAGGGCTCCGCCGACGATCGGGCCCAGTGCTGCTCCGCCGGAGAACCCGGCCGCCCAGATCGCGATCGCGGTGCGGCGCTCGGTGGGATCGGTGAAGATGTTCCGGATCAGCGACAGCGTGGCCGGCATGAGCATGGCGCCGAAGAACCCCATCAGGGCACGTGCGGCGATCAGCGTCTGGGCCGACGGGGAGAACGCGGCAAGGGCGGAGAAGAGCGTGAAGCCGGTGCCGCCGATCAGCAGCAGCCGCCGGCGACCCAGACGATCACCCAGGCTGCCCATCGGGACGAGCAGGCCGGCCAGGATCAGCGGGTAGATGTCCACGATCCAGAGCAGCTGCTGGCCGCTCGGGGCGAGGGCTTCCGAGATGGCCGGCAGTGCGAAGGAGAGGACCGTGTTGTCGATCGCGACCAGCAGGACCGGGAGCATCAGGACGACGAGCGCCCACCACTTCGAGACGCTGCGGGCAGAGAGCGATGCGGTCGTGTCGGTGGTGGGAGTCACCGAGACCTCCATGAGGGGTGTGGAGCGGGCAAGTGCTGCGCGGCAGGTAGAGCGGTGGATGAACTGCGGGGATGGTGGCGCAGCGCAGCACGATCGGGGATGGACATCCCCCGAGATCGCCGCGCCGGGCCGACCGACAAGCTATACCGTCCAGACGGTACAGTTCAACGGGGTCGCGAACCTGCGGCGAGTAAGGTCGGTCTCATGTCCGCACGCGATGACCTGCTCGCCGCCTACCAGGCGCTGCTGCTCGACGAGGGGCAGCGCGCCACCACCCTCGAGGCTGTCGCAGCCAGGGCCGGGGTCTCCAAAGGCGGTCTGCTCTACCACTTCAAGTCCAAGGAAGCCCTCGCCGAAGCCCTGATCGAGCGACTGGACGAGCTGGTGGGCCAGGACCTCGAGGCGATGCGCACGGCCGACGACGGGCCGTCCCGCTACTACGTGCGCACCTCGGTGTGGACGGACTCGCCCCTGGACCGGGCGCTCGTCGCCGTCGCCCAGCTCGCGCAGGAATCCCACGTCGGCGCCCGCCGCGCGATGGCCCGGGCCCGCGAAGGCTGGCTGGCTCTCATCGTCGAGGAGGTCGGACACCGGCCGACGGCGCACGCCATCCTGCTCATCGGCGATGGCCTCTACTTCAATGCGGCACTCTCCGGCGGCGCCGAACCCGCCGACACCGAGCACGTCGCCCCGGACGATCTCATGCCCGTGATCGCCCACCTGCTCGAGAACGAGCGTCACTGAGCACGGGGATGCGGAGCCTGTCGGCGGCCCGGAGCACGGCGAGAGCCCGGATCGTCACCCAGGGGTTCGGTTCGTGGCGTCGTACGGGCCCCCAGTCGACCGAGTCGACGTTGGAGCCGCTCTCGGCGACTCGGTACCAGCGGGAGTCCGCGGGCCGAGGCAGCTAGTTCGCGGGGTGGGTGCGCTCCTCGGTCATCTCCTCCAGGACGTCGAAGGGTGACTCGACATCGCCCCGCCATGCCTCGACGCCTTCTCGGATGGCGAGCGCCGCAACGACCAGAGCGGCGACGGAATCTGCCCACTCCCACCCGAACAGGCTGTTCAGCAGCAATCCGATGAGGACGGTGCCGGAGAGGTAGACGCACAGCAGGAGCTGCTTGGCATCGGCCACGACGCTCCTGGAGCCGAGCTCCCGGCCGGTGCGGAACTCGAACCACGCCAGGAGCGGCATGACGAGCAGGCTGAGGGTCGCTATGCCGATGCCGAACGGACTGTGATCGACGCCGTGGGCTCCGGTCAGGGAGAGCACGGAGTCGATGATGACGTAGCCGGCCAGGGCGAAGAACGCGATGCCGATCGCTCGAACCGTCACCTTCTCCCAGCGCTCAGGGTCCTTCCGAGTGAACTGCCACGCGACGGCCAGCGCTGAGAGCACCTCCACGATGGAGTCCAGGCCGAAGCCGATCAGCGCAGCGGAGGAGGCCAGAGCGCCCGCCCAGAGCGCCACGGCGGCCTCGATCACGTTGTAGGAGATCGTGAAGCCGACGATGAACCGGACGCGGCGGTGCAGCACCCTTCGTCGCTCTTCGGTGATGGCGGCGGTCATCGTGTCGCCTCCTCGCAGCAGCCCGGGATCGGACATGCCGGGTCCATGCACGGCGCGCTCTCATCGACCGCGAGAGTCACCTCGACCAGGGCGGTCAGCGCCCGCCCCAGATGCTGGTCCGCGATCTCGTAGCGGGTCTGTCGTCCTTCGGGTGCCGCCACGACGATGCCGCAGTCACGCAGGCAGGCCAGGTGGTTGGAGACGTTGGAGCGGGTCAGGTCCAGCTCGCGTGAGAGCACGGCCGGATAGCTCGGCCCCGCAAGGAGGGACATGAGGATGCGGGAGCGGGTCGGGTCGGCCATCGCCCGGCCCAGCCGATTCATCACCTCGAGGCGGCCAGCACTGGTCAGCATGTAGTGACTATACAGCCGCGAGTGACCTGAGGGGCGGGGCCCGCATGCAGGTCGAGCGCGTGGTGCCGGCGCCCCGAGTGGTTGCCGGGGTGCGGGCAAGGCCGAAGGGCGAGTGTCGGGCATAGGGGGCCGGGTGCCAGGCGGCGGTGATCACCGTGGGCTCACGGCGGAGGCGCTCTCGCCGTCGGCGGCCACGCCGCGAGGGTTCGCCGGCAGCGAAGGCATGGAGCGGACCCTTGCGTTATACCCCCAGGGGGTATATATCTGGGGCGATGGACGATGCACGCTGCCGTTCCTGGGGCGAGGTGTACCGCATGATCCCCGGAGCTCGCCGACCTCTGCAGTCGGCGTCGACCGGCGGTGCTCGCCGACGCCCGGTGGGGTCCGCGCCGCCATCACCGAGGGCGGCTGCACCGCCCGCCGACACCTGACCACCTCGCTGGCCGAAGCCCCGTCCAGGGCCTCGCGAAAGGGACACGATGACCACTCCGCACCACCACGATCACCCCGCTCCTCCCGCACCCGACCATGTCGGGCACGACGTGGCGGGCCATGATCCGCACGCCGGGCACGACATGTCGGGTCACGGGGGCCATGCAGGTCATGGTGATCATGTGGGGATGTTCCGTCGGCTGTTCTGGATCATGCTCGTCCTGGCTGTCCCGACGGTCCTGCTGAACGGGATGTTCGCCGATCTGCTCGGCTACACGCTGCCGGACGCGGCCTGGGTGCGGTGGGTCTCGCCGGTCCTGGGCACGGTCATGTACCTGTGGGGCGGTCGACCATTCCTGATGGGCGCGGTCGAGGAGATCCGGGATCGCAAGCCCGGCATGATGCTCCTGATCGGGATGGCGATCACGGTCGCCTTCTTTTCCTCGCTCGGCGCCAGCCTCGGACTGCTGTCCCACGGGCTCGACTTCTGGTGGGAGCTCGCCCTCCTGATCGTGATCATGCTGCTGGGCCACTGGCTCGAGATGCGCTCCCTCGCGCAGACCTCCTCCGCGCTGGACTCCCTGGCCGCCCTCCTGCCCGACCAGGCCGAGAAGATCGAGGGCGAGGACATCGTCGCGGTCTCCCCGGCCGAGCTGCAGCTCGGAGACGTCGTGATCGTGCGACCCGGTGGCCGGGTCCCGGCCGACGGGGAAGTCGTCGATGGTGGCGCCGACGTCGACGAGTCGATGATCACCGGCGAGTCCAGCCCCGTGCGTCGCGAGATCGGTGATCAGGTCGTCGCCGGCACGGTGGCCACGGACAACGCGCTGCGCGTGCGCGTCACCGCGATCGGTGAGGACACGGCCCTGTCCGGCATCCAGCGCCTGGTCGCCCACGCCCAATCCTCCACGACCCGGGCCCAGCTGCTCGCGGACAGAGCCGCCGGCTGGCTGTTCTGGTACGCGCTGATCGCGGCGGTCGTCACCGCGATCGTGTGGACGGTTGTCGGGGTGCCCGAGAGTGCGCTGGTCCGCGCGATCACCGTTCTGGTCATCGCCTGCCCTCATGCGCTGGGTCTGGCGATCCCGTTGGTGGTGTCCATCTCGACCGAGCGGGCCGCGCAGGGCGGCGTCCTGGTCAAGGAGCGTGCCGCCCTGGAGCGGATGCGCACCATCGACACCGTCCTGTTCGACAAGACGGGCACGCTGACCAAGGGCGAGCCCGCCCTGAACCACGTCACCACCGTCGGCGACCTGGGCGAGGACGAGCTGCTCGCGCTGGCCGCCGCGGCCGAAGCCGACAGCGAGCACCCCCTCGCCCGGGCGATTACCGCCGCCGCCGTCGACCGCGGGCTCGACGTGCCGCGCGCCACCGCTTTCCGGTCCGCCACCGCGGTCGGCGTCAGTGCGACCGTGGAGGGGCGCACCGTCCAGGTGGGCGGACCCCACCTGCTGGCCGAGCACGGTCACCAGCCGCTGCCGGCGACCGGGTCGTGGTCGGCCGACGGGGCGATCGTCCTCCACGTCTTGGTCGATGGGCAGATCGCGGGTGGGATCGGCTTGGCCGATGAGGTCCGCGAGGAATCCCGTGAGGCCGTCGACGCCCTGCATGAGCTGGGAATCCGCGTCGTCATGATCACGGGCGATGCCCGGCCCGTTGCCCGCGCCGTGGCCGGCGAGCTGGGGATTGACCAGGTCTTCGCCCAGGTGCGTCCGGAGCACAAGAGCGAGAAGGTCCTCGAGCTCCAGCGCGACGGACGGGCCGTGGCGATGGTCGGCGACGGCGTCAACGATGCCCCCGCCCTCGCGCAGGCCGACGTCGGCATCGCGATCGGTGCCGGCACCGACGTCGCGATCGCCTCCGCCGGCGTGATCCTGGCCTCCGACGATCCCCGCTCGGTGCTCTCGGTGATCCAGCTCTCCCGTGCCAGTTACCGCAAGATGAAGCAGAACCTGTGGTGGGCTGCCGGGTACAACATCGCCGCCGTTCCGCTGGCCGCCGGTGTCCTGGCGCCGATCGGGTTCGTACTGCCCATGTCGGTCGGCGCGATCCTGATGTCGTTGTCCACTGTCGTTGTGGCCTTGAATGCGCAGATGCTGCGCCGACTGGATCTGACCCCTGCCAAGAGCGCGGCGCGCCTGGCCGGCCGCGAGAGCTCGACCTCGGTGTCGACGACCCAGTCTTCGAGCCGCGCGGGCTCGGCCAGCTCCCGGTCGGACTCGAGCAGGACCTCCACGGCGCCCAGGAACGGAGATCAGACTGGAGCCCATGAGGAGTGAATCGGCTCGAGCTGCAGCGACGGTTCTCGTTGTCGAAGACGAAGTCGCGCTCTCGGACGTCGTGCAGGCATATCTCGTGAAGGCCGGCTACGCCACGGGGAGCGCGCGAAGCGGTCCGGAGGCGGTGGAGGTAGCCCGCGCCTTGTCACCGGACGTGATCATCCTCGATCTCGGCCTGCCTGGCCTTGATGGCTTGGAGGTGATGAGGAGGATCCGCGCCTTCTCCGACTGCTACGTGCTGATCACGACGGCGCGCTCAGAGGAGGTTGATCGCCTGGTGGGGCTGTCGGTGGGTGCGGATGACTACCTCACTAAACCGTTCAGCGTGCGTGAACTTGTCGCCCGGGTCCAGGCCGTGCTGCGGCGGCCCCGCGGCGAGCCCGGGACCGCTCCTTCGGGCACGGTGCGCGCGTTCGGAGAGCTTGAGATCGATACGGCCGCCCAGGAGGTGCGGCTCGCTGGCCAACCAGTCCCGCTGACCCCCACCGAGAGGGGACTGCTTATGACCCTGGCCCGTCGGCCGGGCCAGGTCTTCAGCCGCCACCAGCTGATGGAAGCCGTCTGGGGTGGTTCCTGGATCGGAGATGACCATCTTGTCGATGTGCATATTGCCAACCTGCGACGAAAACTGGACGAGACAGCGGGTTCGGCACGGTATGTCACCACGGTCCGCGGTATCGGGTACCGGATGGGGAAGGGGTGAGGGCGTGACTGATCCCCGCTCATCGGCCAGAACGATCCGCCCCGGCACGAGCCTCGCCTCACGTTTAATGATCGGCCAGCTCATCGTGCTGTGTGCCGGCGCCGTCAGCATCACCGCTCTGACGGTGATGATCGGACCCGCCGTCTTCCACTATCACCTGCTCCAGACTGCTCTTCCGGTGGGCAGCGCTGAGATTCTGCATATCGAGCGCGCCTACCGTGACGCTCTCGCCCTCGCCCTGGGGGTCGGACTGGTGGTCTCCCTCCTAGCGGCAGGCCTGGTCACCTGGAGACTGGCGCGACGACTCCGGCAGACGCTCCACCGCCTCACCCTGGCCGTGGACGAACTCTCCCGAGGCCACTACTCCACTCGGGTGCCCGCCCTCGGCGCGGGAACCGAGCTGGACTCTCTGGCCGCCACGCTCAACGACATGGCTGCACGCCTAGATGCCGTCGAAGAGAATCGCCGCCGGCTGCTCTCTGACCTCGCCCACGAGCTACGTACTCCCATTGCTACTCTCTCGGCAAATCACGAGGCGATGGCTGATGGTGTCATCGAGCCGGAGGCGGCCATGCCCATCCTTGCCGGTCAGACCGTACGCCTGTCCCGGCTGGCCGACGACATCAGCGAGGTGTCCCGTGCCGAAGAGGGACAGCTCCCGGTGGAGCTGCGGCCAACGTCGGTCCGCGACCTGCTGGACTCAACACTCCAGGAATGGGAGGAGAGGTTCGAGGCAGCGGGTGTGGCATTGCGACGAGGTTTCGTTATGCGCCGATCACCGATCATTCACGCCGACCCGGACCGCCTCGCCCAGGTACTCGGAAACCTCCTGAGCAATGCCCTGCGGCACACCTCGCCCGGAGGCACCGTCACGCTTTCGGCCACGATGGAGGGCGGCACCGTGGTGATCTCTGTGGCGGACAACGGCGAGGGTTTCACCGCCGAGGACCGGTCACGCCTGTTCGAACGTTTCTTCCGCGCCGACAGCGCTCGCACCCGTGAGGACTCCGGGTCAGGTATCGGTCTGACGATCAGCCGCGCCCTGGTCGATGCGCACGGTGGAACCATGTCCGCAGCCAGTGAGGGGCCCGGACAGGGAGCCACCTTCACCATCCGGCTTCCTGGAGCGACCGCTGACCGCTGAGCCCGCCGCGCACGGAGGGCCGCCCCTTAGACGATCGTGGTGAAGTTACCGACTCGTACCTGCAGCAATGCCATCCACTGCTCCCACACCCCGGAGACCAGCAACAGCCCGATGGTGATCAGGACGGACCCGCCGACGATCTGCAGCGTGCGGCGATGCCGGGACAGCACTTTGGAGATGCCCAGGGCTCGCCGGAACACGAGGGCGAAGAGGATGAACGGGATCCCGAGCCCGATCGCGTAGCCGAAGGCGAGGAGGGCGCCGCGGCTGGCGGATGCCTCCCCGAGGCTGAGCGCCGCGACCGCGGCGAACGTCGGGCCGATGCACGGGGTCCAGGAGAAGCCGAACGTGATCCCAAGCAAAGGTGCGCCGGCGAGTCCGGCATCGGGGCGCTTCCGGATCCGTTTCTCGCCCGAGAGCCGGGGGAAGATCCCCACGAACACCAGGCCCATGAGGATCACCAGCACTCCGGAGATCCGATTGATCGCGCTGGTGTACTGGACCATCAGCGCCCCGAGCGCGCCGACGAATCCGCCGATGACCAGGAATACCGCAGTGAACCCGGCGACAAACAGCACCGCGCCGGCGACCAAACGCCCTGGACGCTCACCCGGATCGCTGGGGCTGCGCGGGCTGGTGTTCTGTCCGGTGAGGCCGGTGATGTATCCGAGGTAGCCAGGAACCACCGGCAGCACGCACGGGGAGAGGAACGCGACCAGACCGGCCACCATCGACAGCAGGAGCGCCACGGCCAGGGGCCCACTCAGCACGGTGGTGGCGAACAGTTCACCCATCAGGCACCCTCCTCCAGCACGGCGTCCAGGAGACTCTCGAGGGTGCTCTGGTCGGCCGCGCCCGTGATCCGGGCAGCTACTCGTCCTTCAGCATCGAGGATCAACGTCGTGGGGACCGCGTTGGGCGAGACGCTGCCGTCCATGGAGGAGATCACGGCCCCGTCGGGGTCTGGGATCGAGGGATAGGTGATCCCGAAGGTCTCCTCGAACGCGGCGGCCGGCCCGGCCTTATCTCGGGTGTTCACGCCCACAAACTCCACGCCCAGGGAGCCGTATTCGGCGTGCACGGCCTTCAGCGCCGGCGCTTCAACCCGGCATGGCGGACACGAGGCGTACCAGACGTTGATCACCAAAGGTGCACCGCGCAGCGCCGCGGAGTCGAAGTCGTCTCCGCTGTATGTCGTTCCCCGGATCTCCAGAGGAGCGGCGCGGCCCTCGGGAGGAATCTCCACGACGACACCATCACCGGAGACGTACCCGGCGTTCGCCTGGCTCGCCGCGTCCGAGGAACCGCTGCACGCCGCAAGGAGGGAAGCAAGGACGAGCAGACCGCCGCCCAATCGGAGTGTGGTCCGCCGACTCGGGCCGGGCCGAGCCCCGCTTCGCACGTCAGGGCTGATGACGGGATGTCGAAGTGCAGTGGGGAGCCTGCGTCGGCTCACGTCAGCTGGAGACTGGTCAGACAGGTCAGATCATCCTCCGCCTGGGTCGAGATGGACACGGTCCCTGTGACGTCCTCGAGGGCGCACGTGAGCTCGGCGGTGATCCCGCGCGGCAACCAGAAACCGACGAACCCGTTGTCGTGCGTGGTGTGAGTGCCGTCCTCGAGGATCTCGCCCGAGCTGCTGTCGACCACGCTCACGGAGATCTCGCGGTTGCGCAGCTCCCCGCGGCACGTCGTCAGGCTGTGGAAGGCGCACTCGTGGGTGGCCTCCACGAATGGGGCCACCGACAGGTAGAACTGATCCGGCGGAAGGGGCAACTCGGCCTCGCGCCCTGCATCGTCACTGAGCTGAAGGGATGTCGCGGTGACGCTGGCGATCAGGTTCTGCGGTCGCTCAGCCACCGGGAGCGCTTCAAGCTGGTCGATGATCTCCTGTGCGTCGGCGTCAGCGAACCCATGTTCCCGGAGCAGGTCCTCATCTCCCGTGACGGGAGCGTCCTCAGCTCCGCGGGTCCCACAGCCAGCGACCACGAACGGGAGCAGTCCGACACCGATCAAGAGTGATCGTCGGGGCAGCTGGCCGATCCCGCGGCGGGACCCACCGCCGGAGGGACCCAACGCGCTACGCGGTCTTGCCGGGGAGTTCACTGGAGGGGCTCGATCTCGCTCTCGACGACCCACTTGTGGTTCGTCATCATCATCCCGTCGGCCTCGAAGTCGACCATGTACACGGTCTCCTCGGTGGCACTGTCGATGGTGGCCTCAGCACCCTCCATACCCGCCATGTGATCGGCGGTGATCACCACCTCGGTGCCCTCCGCCAGCGGTGCCTCGCCCGGGTCCTCGAGCTCCTCGTGAACGACCCACTTGTGGTCGGTGACCGGATCGCCACCATCGGCCGGGGTGAAGCTGACCGCGTACGTGGTGGTGTCGAAGGCACCGGAGATCGTCGCCGTCGCGCCCTCCATGCCCTCCATGTGGTCCGCCGTGAGCGTCACCTCCGTGCCGACAGGGAACTCGGGATCCTCCGCCGGTGCCATCCCCTCCGGTGCCGGACCACCATCCATCGGATGCTCCATGCCCCCGTGGCCGCCACCATCGGACGCTTCGGACGTCTCGGCCGCCGCCGACCCGCCCGAGGTCTGACCTTCGTCAGACCCGCTGTCAGTGCATCCGGCAAGCACAATCGCACCGGTGACGACGACCGCCGCGAAACGACCGAAAGAACGACGAGAACGCATGATTTCTCCTAGTCAGAGGACATTTTGCACGAGCCTAGGACCCCCAGATCAAGGTCCCCTCAAGATCACGTCTCGATGTCTTGAGCACAGCGCTGACCAGTCTCTTCGTCCTGCCTCCGAACGCACGGTCCACTCGCTTCCGTCTCTCGTGATGGCCTGACTATCGTCGTCAGGGCGGGCCGCTATCCGCCGGTCCGTTCGGAGCGAGAAGGAGCAGAACCATGACCCATCACGTCACCTCAATGCTTCAGACCTACCCGAAGGACCTCGGCAGCATCGACCAGCAGAAGCTCGCTGAATGCATCGAGGCTTGCTTCGAGTGCGCCCAGACCTGCACCGCCTGCGCGGACGCCTGCTTGGCCGAGGACATGGTGGCGGAGCTGACCCAGTGCATCCGCCTCAACCAGGACTGCGCCGACGTCTGCGAGACGACCGGTCGGGTCCTGTCCCGTCAGACGGGCACCAACGTTGCCCTGAACCGTGCTCTGCTCGAGGCGTGTCAGGCAGCGTGCCGTTCCTGCGCCGAGGAATGCGAGAAGCACGCCGGCATGCACGAGCACTGCAAGATCTGCGCCGAGGCCTGCCGACGCTGCGAGCAGGCCTGCGCCGAGCTGCTCGCCTCGATCGGCTGACACCGCTCCCTCTACGCTGGCGTCGTGGCGTTCTGTCAGCGGAAGGTGACGAAGGTCGGCGAACCCCAGATGGTGCGCTCGCTGACGGAGCCCTTGCTGTTGCCGGCGTCGATCACCGTGTTGCCGCCCGCGTAGATTCCCAGGTGGCCCGGCCACACCACGAGGTCACCAGGCTTGGCCTCGGACTTCGAGATCGTGGTGCCGGCCGCGACCTGCTGCGACGAGGTGCGAGGCAGGGCGATGCCGGCCTGCGCGTACGCGTACGAGCTCAGCCCCGAGCAGTCGAAGCTGACGCCCGGCTTGGAGGTCCCCCACGAGTACGAGACCCCGACCTGGCTGCGCGCGGCGTCGACGATCGCCTGCTGAGAGTTCGTCGCAGAGTGAGCCGGAGCCGGAGCAGACGTTCCGCCGGTAGAGATCGAAGCGCCCCCGCCGTTCAGTGCACCGCGGGTCTGCGGGCCCACGACCCCGTCGATCTTCAGGTCGTGCGAGCGCTGGAAGTCCTTCACGGCCCCATGGGTGAGCCGACCGAACTTGCCGTCCACGGACAGTGAGGCACCGTGCTCGTTCAGTGCCGTCTGGAGCCGCTCCACCGAAGAGCCCTGCGAACCCCACCGCAGCTTCTCGGCCCCCAACGCAGACGTCGCGTGTGCAGGGGCCGGCGTCGCCGGCGCGGCAGCCTGTGCAGTAACGGTAGGTGCAGCGGGCAACGCGGCAGGGGCGGCCTGTGCGGGGCCTGCGAGTAGCGTGGACCCGAGGACGACCGTGCCGAGCACAGCGGCACCGCCCGTGCCCCGCAGAGCCCGACCAGCGATCCCCACGGGCGTGACTGCTCGGCCGACGGCCCGATGGGTGTTGTTCTGGGACATGGTTCTACTCCGTAAGTTCCCCTCCTCGAGACGGGAGGGAGTCGATGACTTCGTCAGTGCCACAGCGACAGCGGAGCGAGCAACGAGGCGACGGCTCATGTCGTGGGCGGCGACATCAACGTACGGCCCTGATCAGCCCCACAGAGCAACGATGGGAGGGTCCACCGAAGGATTTAGCCGATCCTTGACTCCACAGCCGTGCATACCCCCGGGGGGTAGGGATCGCCTTTACCTTCGTTGGGCAGACTGTGGCTTAGGTGGAGCACGACGCCTCACGGGTCGGCGATCCCGACGTCAGCGCGCCAAGGCGTAGCTTTCCTCCTGGCGGGCTGCGGAGATCACCGGCACGGGCGTCTCGTGCTGGCCCTCACCCCTGTAGGGAGCGGTGCGCTGCCCTCGGCGACTTCGGCGACTTCGGCGACTTCGGCGGCGAGGACCAGGCCGACTAGGTCCAGACATCGAAGAGCGCGCGAGGAAGCAGCGCGATGAAGATCGCGAGCGCCACGGCGGTGTTTCAGGTCATGCTCCGGCGGCCGCGGCGGGTAAGGGCGAGTGCGTCGAGGGTCGACCGCATGCCAGGACTCGGCTCATGGCAGTTGCTTCGTTGGGGTATACCCCGCGCGACAGATGTGTCGCAAAAATGCGGAGTTGGACCCTATCGGCAACCGTAAGTGACCGGTGCGTAACTGTCCTGGTGGGGTGCCCCAGTTTGGTCCGTGCCCAGCGACGCCGATGTTGACGGCGATCTTCGCATCAGCCCCCCAATCCGCGCGGCTTGCTCGAGAAGTGGCACTCTGGTCGTATCCGCTGCGACCGCGAGCACCTCGCCGCTCTCTCCCGATCCTTTGAGGGGCCCGATCATGAGCACCTTCACCCGGCGCGACGTCATCCTCGCTTTGACCGCTGGCGCGGTCGCCGCGGGCGCCGTCACCATCGCGCGAGACCCCAGCATCCTCGACAGCTTGGGACGCAGGGGCGATGACTTGGCCCACCCGCGCGACTTCCGCTGGCTCCGTGAGCTGATCGTTCCTCCGAACCGTGAGCTGCGCACCGTGGACGGCGTGATCGACGGGGAGACCATCGAAGTAAGCGACGGGCGCGGCAGTGTGTCGCGGGTGCGGTTGATCGGCGTCTACGCCCCATTGGCTGGGCAGCAGGGCGAGGAGTCCGAGTGCGGTGCGGACGAAGCTGCCGCCTTCGTCACCGAGCTGCTGCCCGTCGGCGCACCCGTCTACCTCGTGGATGACAGCCTCGCGCAGGACAAGGACGCGCACGGTCAGCTCCTACGCTACGTCGAGACCGCAGACGGTACCGACGTTGGCCATCTAGTTCTCTCCGAGGGATATGGCGTCAACTGGAACGCCAGAACAGAGCCGGAATTTGACCGCTCCGAGGACTACAACCACGCCACGGTCATCTCACTCGACCACAACAGAGGATTCTGGGCCAGCTGTAACGCACAGGACTTTCCCCCGCAGCGGACGAGCTGAGCACGACCTCGAGCGACGGCACGAAGCGCTTCGGACTACTCGAGGCCGTCGCCGACGGGATGATTGGAACGCGTACAACACCGCCGGCCGCACGCGATCCGTCCCATCACGGTCACGTCGCACGGCAGGAGTTCTCTCGCTGCCCACTGCGGCCCCGCGCTCGGTCAGAAGTCGCCGACGCACGTCCTCGTGGAAGCTCCAGCGAGCTGATCCGTGTCGCCCCTGGGCGAGATGCTGAAGACTTCGAAGCGTCATCATGCTCGCCGCCACAAGTAGTCCGGGCGGGGGTGGCTCTGGCTGTGTCTTCCAGATCGGTGTACAGTCGAACTAGCCTCACCCGCTGGGATCGAGGAAGTAAAGGCCAGGACACCTGCGGTTTCGTGGGGCCTGGCCTTCGCGCTGTCAGAGATCGAGGCGGATCTCCGTCACGAGCGTGGCGAGCTCCGCAGGCAGCGGACCTGCACTGGCGCGAGCGGTGCCCACCACGCCAAGCAGCAGATCCGGGGACCATAGAAGCGGCTGAGTGGGCCCGGGTACCCAGTCTGCGCGAAGCGAGTGAGGGATAAGGCGTCGACCACGCAGGCCATCGATGCGGCGCCGATCCGTGCGGTCCTGGGCAGCGGATCGGGATTCGAAAGTCACCTGGTCCACTTCACGCTCTGCGAGCTCCCACATCAGACGCTCGAAGCACACACCCCGCGCCCTCTCTTGTTTCACGTCCGGACGAAGGGGCGCGGCGATCACGACGACGTGGCGGATGCCGAGAGCCGGGAGGAGGCCGGCGGCTTCTGCTCGTCCGCGATCACCGAGTTCCCGCCAGTGGAGCTTCCGACCGCGCGGCGCGAGGGCCTGCAGCATCTCGGACGCCTCCTGCTCGGCGTCGACATTGGTGAGCGAAGCGCCGAGAAGATACATCGGGAGGGCAACACCGTCCTCCCGCGCACTCTCGTCAACCCATGCCCTCATCCGGATCCTCTCTGACGCGAGCCGGGGTCGCCTCGTGCGAGGCGACCCCGGCTGCTACTCACTTCCGGCGACCGTCGCCGTTGCGCGTCCGGTCAGTGAGCACGTAGCTCTGGCCCGGCCGCGGAGTCGGCGGGAGCGGAGAGCCGTAGACGCTCGTCCGTTCCTCACCAGTGGAACCGCCGCGCGGCCCCACGATCCGGTACTGCCCTGAGGCTGGCGTGGCCTGCCCGGGCTTCAGCGCCTTCTTTGCGTGAGACACGAGGTCTCCTTTCCGCCACCAGGGAGGTAGGAAGTATCCTCGAGGGGCATCTGGACGATGCTCGAGGCCCTAGTGGCTTGAAGCCTGGACCCGTGGCTGCGGGTCCAGGCTTCGTCTCTACTCCGCCTCATTACTGCTGTGATCAGTGGAGTTGTTCTTGGTGCGGTTGCTCCGCACGATCGTGGAGGGCCCCTCGACCGCAATGCACAGCATCCCGTCCTCGACGAACGGTTCGAACCGCCGACTGACGGTCGTGTCAATGTTGTATGCCTGCGTGAAGGCAGTCGCTGACAGGAGCGTCTGGCCCGACGGCGACGGCTTCCGCAACTCGTAAGACTGCGCGGACGGCTCTGCCGGGCGAAGCGCCATCACTTTCCGCTCTCGGTCGAACATCAGCTCCACCACCATCGCTCGGTCGATGAACGCATGAGCGGCACCGCTGATCGAAATGATGCCCCGCTTCTGCACAGTGACACTCGGGGTGCCCCGCATCGGAGCTTGGCGCTTGTCGAAAAGCTCGAAACCCATGACTTCCCTCCCTCGCCATCTGGCAGCCTCGGACGAGGCGACCGCGCCACTGAGTGTCGCATACATGTTCGACCGCGACAAGAGCCTGAAGATGTACTGAACTACAACGCGATCGCTCTTACGTCCTCTCCGAGCAAACCCTGGCCGGCTCATCCCATCGTCTAGTCCAAGTAGACGCTGAAATTATCGACTGCCGTCGTGGCTGCGGCCGTGCCGTCGACCTTGCTGGGCTTCGCGACGTCACCCGTTTGGGTATACCTCAATGTGACAGCTCGCGCCGGGAGTCGCTACGGCTCCCAATAGGGTCCCGGGCGGCGGTTTCATGACACATCTGTTGACGTGGCCGCGCCGACCACCTCAATGGGGCAGACTTTCTGCATGGTGAACAGATCAGAGGGCTCGTGGACGGCGTGGGCGTTGGTCCTCGTTGGAGTCCTGGTATTCGTGAGCCTCGTGACGGGCTTGGCCGCGCTACTCACCGACTACAAGTGGATGAGCTCCCATACGCTGTTCTTCTATCTGTCGGTCACCGTGGCCACGCTTGCGGGTGCACTGGCCTCACGTGCACGCCGGCGGCACGAGCAGCAGGACGAGGGGGAGTAGGCGGTGCCCACCACGCAGCGCGTCGCGTACGTCCGAGTGTCCTCCGCCGGCCAGAACCTCGCCCGGCAGCTCGAGGCGATCGGCTGCGTCGACAAGACCTACCGCGAGTACCAGTCCGGCTCCACGACCTCGCAGCGGCCCGTGCTGCGGGAGGCGCTGGACTATGTCCGCGAGGGCGACACCCTTGTCGTCGCCTCCATCGACCGGCTCGCTCGCTCGCTGCGGGACATGCTCGCGATCATGGAGGAGCTCGAGCGCAAGGGCGTCACCGTCGAGTTCAAGTCTCAGGGCCTCGTGATCCGGCCGGACGGGCGAGACCTCACCACCCGGCTGATCCTGCACATCATCACCGCCGTGGCCCAGTCCGAGCGCGAGATGATCCGTGAGCGCCAGGCCGAGGGCATCGCGATCGCCAAGCAGACCCCCGGCAAGTACCCCGGCCGCAAGCGCCTCCTGGACAGCGACCAGATCCGCGAGGTCCGCAACGCAGCGGCCGCCGGCATCCCCAAAGCCCAGATCGCACGTACCTACGGGATCAGTCGAAACACGCTGTATCGATACATAAGGGATGCTCCTGTTTCACAGTAGGTCCGGCGCGATTGAACTCGGAAAGCTGAGCGAAGCGATAAAGCCTGATATTGGGGCATGGCGACTAAAGGCCACCAATGGAGCTAGTAACTCCTTGTGATCGCTACCTTAAGTTCCAGGAAAAATTGCCTACGAGATGAATGGCAATGCGACCCGAATCCGCCTTGTAGAGGGAAATTCGTATAGGCGCACTGTTCTTTCCTGTGATCGGCTCGGCGTGGTCTAGTGCCCCCGCTTCGGCGCCTATGAGCCATCGTTGCTCCTCGCGTGAGTGTATTGTCCCCTCGACGAGCCATGGGTAGTCGCCAGGGTTGAGGTACACGTCAGCTCCGGCCTTAACGCACTTGCGGGCGTCGTCTAGGCTGATGTTCCACTCAGCGAGATGCAACAAATCCCCGGACGGGTGGCGCAGTACCTCCATTTCGTCGCCATCGAACTCGCCAGGGCGCATATGGCTGAATCTGGCCAAGGGGTCAATCTCCTGCTGGACACGCCCCACCTGCTCCCTGAATGTGGTGCTCCTTGTTTGCCTCTTGCCAGATTCTCCGCGCTTCATTTGTGCCTACATCCTAGTCGTAATAGAGGTGATAGTTTCTGACTTTCTTTCCGTTCTTCCGCCACACCTCGACATTATACTTGCCTTGGCTGTGGCGAACAGTAATGCGCTTACCCTTGTAGGTTCTCCGGGAGTAGCTTTTTGCAGCTCTCTTTGCCGAGGACTTGGTTGGGTACTTCTTGTGGACGTTGAGGCCGCTTTTGTGATTCTCTTTTTTGGTCTCCTTATTACCTCGATATCCCGGCTTTGGGGTTCCGCTATTCTTCCAGCCGGAACCCATAAAGCCGCCGCCGAATCCGCCGCCATCGTGACGCATCTTCTTGCATGCGTTGCACAGTCCGGTGGGGTCGGATTGATTTATGGGTTCGGTGGGATAGGTGTATGCGGTGGCGTTTCCGCCGATAATTGGATCGACGCTTGAGAAGGACCCTGTAGTTGGGTTGTAAAACCGGACTCCCATGAGTGCAAGGGACGCCGTTTGAAGTGTGGTCGAGCGTTCCTCCGCCCCGAGCCATCCGTAGCCTGCGCTCGTGCCGACGGAGATGCTCTGGGCTCGGTCGAGCGGGGTGCCGTACTCGGTGTAGGTTGCCCAACCGGTGATCCCCACGGCAGCTGAGTCGGCTGGGGTGCCCGCCGGGATGGGGACCGTGGTGACGATGTCGCCGTGAGTGTTGGACAGCATGAGGCTAACGCCGCCGTCGGTGGCGATGGTGGCGCCGAGGTCGCCGCTGATGGAGCCGGTGTAGCGGAGGGTCTCGGAGGTGCCGTCGGGTCGTGTGGTTTCGATCCAGGCGGGGTTGTCTGATGAGTCGGTGTAGTGCCTGGTGGCAGTGGTGGTCTTCCCCGCGGTGACGCTGGTCTGCACGAGCCGGCGCTTCAATGGGGACTGATGCGCGAACAGGTGACAGGTGCGGTTAGGCCGCCAGGCTGACGGTCGGGTCCATGATGGTCTCGTACTCGATGGGGGTCAATCGGCCCAGACGAGCCTGTCGGCGACGACGGTGGTAGGTGCGTTCGATCCAGGTGATGATCGCGATGCGCAGCTCTTCTCGGGTCCGCCACCTCTTGCGGTCCAGGACGTTCTTCTGCAGCAGAGCGAAGAAGGACTCCATTGCGGCATTGTCCCCGGCAGCACCGACTTTCCCCATTGACCCGATGAGGTGATACCGGTTCAGTGCGTGCACGAACTTCCGTGACCGGAACTGGCTCCCGCGGTCCGAGTGCACGATGCATCCGGCGGCATCGCTACGACGAGATACTGCGTTGTCCAGGGCGTTCACCGCGAGACGTGCCTTCATCCGGTCGCTGATCGAGTAGCTCACGATCCGGCCGGAGAACACGTCCTTGATCGCGCAGAGGTAGAGCTTCCCCTCATCGGTCCGGTGCTCGGTGATATCGGTCAGCCACAGTTCGTTGACGTCATCGGCCGTGAAATCTCGCTGCACGAGGTCGTCGTGGACCGGCGGGCCCGGCCGTTTCCCGTTCTTCCCCCGCTTCTTCCCGAACACGGACCACCACCGGTTGTCCCGGCAGATCCGCCACGCGGTCCTCTCACACATGCGCTGGCCAGCCGCTTCCGCTTCGCTGGCGAGGAACCGGTAACCGAACTCGGGATCGTCACGGTGGGCGTCGAACAGGGCGTTCGCCCGATACGCCTCGACCAGTTCCGACGGGGTGACCTGCTGTTTCCGCCAGCGATAGTAGGGCTGGCGGGAGAGCTTCAGGACCCGCAGGGACGCCGCGACGGGGATCCCGTCAGCGGCGAGCTCGCTCACGAGCGGGTAGAGGATTTTCCCGGCAGATTCGCGGCTCTTCGCAGCTGAGGGGGTAGGTGTGGAACGCGGGGTGGGCGCGTCGGTGCCGGGATAGACGTCGAGGTCTCCCGAAGATGGAAGTTCTGACGCTCACCATCTGGAAGACCTCGACATGCTCAACGCTACCTTCGATGACCCCGACCTGACGACCTTCGCCCGCCTCGAGGAGCTTGGCCTGGTCGTGGTCGGCCAGAGGCTCACTGCCGCGCGGGCGGTGCTGGAGTGTCGGCTCGCCGAGGAGGATCCGTGGTGCCGGGCCTGCGGAGCACGGTCGACCTCGCGGGGCTCTGTCGCCAGGTCTCTGGCGCATGAGCCGTTCGGTCACAGGCCCACGACATTGCTGGTGCGGATTCGCCGCTATCGGTGTGACCATTGCGGATGCCACTGGCGCGAAGACACCACCGCGGCGGCCGCAGAGCGGGCGAAGCTCTCCCGAGGCGGGATCCGGTGGGCGCTGGAAGCCCTGGTCATCGACCACCTCTCAATGGCGCGGGTCGCCGCCGGGCTGGGCGTGGCCTGGCATACCGCTAACGACGCCGTTCTCGCCGAGGGGAAGCGGCTGCTGATCGATGACCCGGCCCGCTTCGACGGAGTCCGCGTGATCGGCGTCGATGAACACGTATGGCGCCACACCCGCCGCGGCGACAAGTACGTCACCGTGATCATCGACCTCACCCCCACCAGGGACAAGACCGGGCCCGCTCGGTTGCTGGACATGGTCGAGGGCCGTTCCAAGGCGGCGTTCAAGGCCTGGCTGGAGGCCCGCCCCGAGGCGTGGAAGAACTGCATCGAGGTCGTCGCGATGGATGGGTTCACGGGGTTCAAGACGGCCACCAGCGAGGTCCTCCCCGGAGCGGTCGCAGTCATGGATCCCTTCCATGTCGTCCGCCTGGCCGGAGACGCTCTGGACGACTGCCGGCGCCGGATCCAGCAGAAGCTCCACAAGCGTCGCGGCCGCAAAGACGACCCTCTCTACAAGTCCCGCCGCACCCTCCACACCGGGACCAAGCTGTTGACCGAGCGGCAATGCGAGCGCCTCAGCAGCTTGTTCAGCAGCGAGAAGCATGCTGCGGTCGAGGCGACCTGGGAGATCTACCAGGCCATGATCGCTGCCTATCGAGAACCCGACCGGACCAGAGCCAGAATGATGATGGAGAAGGTCATCGCGGCCCTCAGAGCGAAGGTCCCAGACAACCTCGTCGAGCTGGGAAAGCTCGGCCGGACGCTGACCGGACGCGCCGACGACATTTTGGCGTTCTTCGATCGCCCAGGCACCAGCAACGGGCCCACCGAGGCGATCAACGGCCGGCTTGAGCACCTCCGCGGTTCGGCCCTCGGCTTCCGGAATCTCACCAACTACATCGCCCGCAGCCTCCTCGAATCAGGCGGCTTCAGACCCCGGCTACACCCGCAAATGCGATGAGCCAGATTCGCCTGTGAGAGATAGGCGGCCGCGCGACGCAGGACCTCGTTCTCTTGCTCCAGCAGCCGATTCCGACGACGCAGATCCCGCAGCTCGGAGGACTCCTCGCGGGTGGTCCCGGGACGGGCACCGTCCTCGACATCGGCCTGGCGCATCCAGTTCGTCAGGCAGGACTCCGAGATCCCGAAGTCCTTCGCGATCTGGGAGAGCTTCTGGCCAGGTTCACGGTTCCTCGCGACACGCACGTCGTCGTCACGGAACTCCTGGGGGTATGGAGCGGGCATGGTGCACATCCTTCCCTGCGACGCTGCTCAGCGCTACAGATCATGTGACACCTACCCGCGCATCAGTCCCCTGGCCTTTTCCTTCGCCGAATGTCGGATCAGTGCGCGACGGTGTATTCCTCGCGGCTCTGTATAGGGATGCGGCATCGCTCGTTGATCTCGTAGCCGTCTCGTGCGCCAGCGCGCAGGTTAGCGGTCTGGATCGAGGAGCCCGTGTTGCGGCCGCCGGAGTGCCGTCGGCCGGTGACGCCACATGCCTCTCTCCGGAAGATCTCGGCCTGAAGTTCCGCCGACCAACTGGACCGATTCGCGCCGGGCGGGGACCATGCTAGTTCCTCTGCGGGTAGGTTGATCATGGAGGACGGATGGCAGGGAACCAGGAACAGAGGCAACTTTGTTGGTCGCCTGTCTGGACCGACCGCTTTCCTGCGATGACGTACGAGCGATCGCCGGGGTTGATCTCGAATCCCGAGTCAACGAGTGGTTCCTTCCAGATCTACGACACAACGCTCCGATCGCCTCGGGAAGGCCGAATCTTGCGCTGAGCACCCGCCGCCTCTGGGGTCGGTTGTCTTCACCGAACCCACCCAAGCGCATCCTCCGATCCCCAACCTTCTCGTATACAATTAGTCGACTTACCGGATTCGCGCTAAGGGAGCAGATGGACATAGCCCTCGAACGACTACAGATGCTGCTCGCCATCATAGGGGTGACACTGATTGTCGCGTTACCAGTCGGTCTATATCTGATCGCGGGCCGGATGTTTGATGAAGAGTGGGCTCTAGAGCGAAATTGGAACGTTAACCCTACCGAGGGGGCAAAACTCCTCGAATCTATCGAGGATAAAGGTGGCTTTCATGGAGATGGCGTCGGAGTCTACATCTATGAAGCCACAGATTCGCCACAGTGGATAATTCCAAATCAGGTCGGAGAAGTTGACGAAGGCGCCTTACTTGCGGCCGTCAGCATTACCGAGCAATTGAATGAAGCTCGGGATATTTCTGATATGCCAGAACTAACGGCTTGTCGCTGGATATCCGTGCAGCGCGACCGGGGTGAGCTTATCGAGTGCCGCTCTGCCGACTCTGATCAATTCGTTCTAGTTGAGCGGCTAATCTGAATCGGCCGCTATCGTCCAGCGACCCTGGCTGATAATCGCGAACCCGTCGCAGGAGCGCAGGCCCCGCTTGGCAGCACTCAATTGTTGCCAGGCGGGACCCGCTGTTGGAACTCAAGGCGACGCTTAGACGGTCACTTTCACGTAATACGGCTTGATGTGCCCGAGCTGTTGAGCCAGCCACATTGCATTCACGGCGGTGCCAGCGAGGCCGCTGTACTTGCCTGGAGCAAAGTCGTATCGGTCGCTGATGGAAACCCTTATTCCTGATTTCGTCCAGTTGAACGCATGGATGGCGTAATAATTATCCTTTGCGTAGGTTCCCGAGGTGCTCGAAGGGAAGCTATCGGAGCCGGAGGCTTTACTCTGGGAGCGGATTTTGCGGATCACGGGAGAATTGATGAGGCCCGAACGATAGCTGGGCGTGTAGTTGGAATTGAGAGTCTTGTTGTCGCGAGCGCGCTTGATCAGCTCCGCCGAGAGCAAATAGCCCTTCGATATGAACCATGCAGCTATTGCAGCAACCGCTGCCCTACTCGCCGCGAGCGTTGGATTGGCGAGTATAACTGGATTTCTAGCGTCGCTGACAGGCGCCACGGTGGCACTGTAGTCGGTTGTCATCTCAGAAACGTCTGCCAAAGCCGTCGGAGCATCGTCTGCACCCGCTTCCGAGAGGGCGGTTGAAAGCCTCTCCAGTTCGGTAAGCACGTCGGTCCCGCGCGAAGTTAGATCCGCTTCGATTTCGGCAATGACAAACCGAAAGTAGTCATTTGGATCCCCGTCTATGCTCGGCTCGGCGGACCCGGTTGTGTCAGCCATCGCTGAAGCCGACCAAGCTACAGTTGAAAGCGCGACTACGCCCCCGCTGATTAATCCTCTTCGTGAAACTGGTTGCATGACGCACGCCCTTTATCGTGTGCGCGGACGCCTACGTCCGCGTCCCGCCTCGTTGCGGGTCTTCAGAAGGTAGCTCAAGGAGGCGCACGGCACAATAGTGGTGTTGCCCCGGAGTCTGATTCCTTTCCTCCCACCCGTGCTCCTACGGTTTGGAGAGGTTGCATTTGGTCCAGCGTTCTCCGTCGTTGGTCTCCATGATGGGCGCCTGGATCACCCCCTGGCGCTTGAACCGCGATATCAGCTCGGGGTGCTGCTCGAGTTTTGATCTCGTCGTATTCGACGCCGGTCTTCTCGAGAGCGCGCTTGGTGGCGTAGCAGCCGGGGCAGTCGCTCTTGGTGCAGAGAGTGACCTCAGCGTCGGTCTTTGCAGCGGCCTCGGTGACCGCGGCGACCTTCTCGCTGGCCTGCTGCAAGGACTCCTGCGCGGCCGTGACTCCAGGTGGACCTGGTCTGGGCGGATGGTTTGCAGGGCCTCGGCCAGTGCCGCGTTCGCAGGCGGGAGGCGCGCCTGTGCGACTTCGCTGGCGTTGGTGATGCTGGCGATCGCGCAGCGGATGCCGGGCTGGGCGGTGATCCACTCTCCCTGCAGCGGAGCGACGCCGGTCCGGTCTCCGATGGCCGCGAGGTCGATGAGACGCCGGCGTCCGAATCCCCCGGGATCCACCAGTTGCTAGGCCACAAGAGCATTCCCACCACAGGCATCTACCTCAATGCCTTCGCCACACACCTTCGGTCCGCCTCCGCCGCCCGCCTGCCAGCAAGCCGGCAAGCCTTCGTGCCGACATGATGGCGATGCGGTCGACGGCCAGGATGCTGGGCACGGTGTTGGCGCTCGAGGCTTGAGGGGTCGGGGGTCGTGACATTGCCGTGGCCGCAGTATAAGGGTGCTTATATGGGAGGTGGTTTCGATGACCGCACAGTCGCATCGTCCGGCGGATGATCTGGTGGTGGCTGCGGTGAGTCGGCGTCAGGTGGAGGTTGCGACGCTGGATTACCGTCGCGCGTTGAAGCATCTTGACCGTGAGGGTCGTCCTCAGGCGGAGGTGGCTCGGGTGCTGGGTGTCTCGCAGTCGGCGCTGAGTCAGTCGTTGAAGGTCGCCCGGGAGGTCCCTGAGGCTGTTCCGGGGTTCTCGGGCGCTGGCCCGTATGAGATCTGCCAGCGCTACTCGCTGGGCCAGCTCACGCGGAAGCAGCTGATCGAGGAGCTTGCTCGCTGGGAGTACACGCCGATTCCGGAGCCGGAGTGGCTGGAGGACATCGTGGCGAGCCCTGGCCCGGGGTCCTGGCGTGAGGTGCAGAAGGCGCACCGCGAGGGGCTGATCGACGATGCGACCTACGACGAGGTGGCCGAGCGGAAGAACGCTCCGGCTTCGTGAGTGACTGGATCGATCGTCATATCGACCATGTGCGGGAGCTGACTCGCCGAGACGGGCCCTTGGGAACCCGCGCCAGATCCGCGTCGATCCGTAATCCGCTCTGGTTCCACTCCCCCGGGCAGCGTCCCGGTATCGGTGTTCCGCACAGTGGCTGTGGGCGCGCCGGTCATGGTGGCAACGGATGTGGCTTACGTGCTGGCGGAACCCCACTCAGTGACCGCAGGCCCACCAAGTAGCTTTCGGCGTGCCGACTTATCTACGTCGGCGGGCACAGTCTCTGTTTGAGGGATGTCAGCGGTAGCCAGCGCGGTCACGACGTGCTCCCGGTTGAGCAAAGGCCCCCTCTCAGGAGGAGGCCTTTGCTCTTAACGTCCGGAGAGTGCCAACGTGGTCGTTCGTGCGGGGTCTTGTCAGTGCGCGGCGGTGTACGCCTCGCGGATCTCCTTGGAGAGGCGGCCGCGCTCGTTGACCTCGTGGCCGTTCTCCCGGGCCCAGGCGCGGATCTTCGCGGTCTCGTTCGCGGAGCCGGTGCTGCGGGCGCCGGTGGTGCGCCGGCCCCCGACCCGGCGCGCCTTTTCGGCCCAGGTCGCGAGCTCGTCACGAAGCTGCTGGGCGTTGTCGTCGTTCAGATCGATCTCGTAGGCGACGCCGTCAAGGCCGAAGCTCACCGTGCCGGTGGCCTCTGAGCCGTCAATGTCGTCGGTGAGGAGGATCGTCGTCTTGCGCGCCATGGCACTTCCCTTACATCCGCTGGAATAAACCAACGAATCATATAGCGACATCCTTAAACCTGCACAATGATCATGCGTCCGGAAAATATTCGCCACGGAGCGGTAGATGAGGAGATTATGTGAACGACGCGGTGTTGCGATCTTCTCGGGGCCGCGTGCACCCCACCCCTTCGCAGGTAGCGCTGAAAGCTGACACGAACGGGCAGTGACGCCGAGAGGCCATGCCCGCTTCAGCCGATGACGGGACTTCGCCCCCTGTCGCCCTTGAGGTGTGGGTGCGGCACGAGCGCGTCGACACCGCGCTACCGCGGACCTGGACGGGTACCGATCGACGCTGCGGCGCCACGCAGCGGAGCGGCGACCGGAGCCCAGGCGGCGGTGGACGACGACGGCGCCTTACCGGCGCGAGCCTCGAACTCGGTCACCCCGGGCCCTACGCACCTCAGGAAGCGGTGGGCGGGTGGCGTCTCATCATTTATGTAATACGATATGGGGTGTGAGGAAGATGCAGGGCCGTGAGGTCAGCGAGCAGCAGGTTGATGCCTGGGTTGAGGAGGCCGAGGCCGGCTACGACGTGGAGCAGCTGCGCAAGCGTGGTCGGCCTGCTCGGGGCGCTCAGGCAGCCCAGGTTGTTCCGGTGCGGTTCACGGACGAGGAGATCGCGCATCTGATGGAGCGCGCCGACCGCGAGCACCTGAATCGGTCCGAGGCCATTCGTCGCGCGGTGCGCGAGTGGGCCACCGCGTGAGGGTCCGCCCCTCCGCGACGAAGCACGGCATCGATCCCGAGGACTCGATCTACGCGGCGCGCACCGCGGTGTACGTCGCCGCGCTCGATGATGAGCATCCCCAGTGCGAGCTCCGACTCGGCGTCGATCACCACGCTCGGCTGTTGGAGCTGGTCGTGCCGCTGTGGGACGACGGTACCGAAGAGCTCATCCACTCGATGCCCGCCCGCAAGCAGTACATCGCGCTCCTGTCCTAGCGCCCCGGCCAGCCCTAACCAGGCGCACTCGGTCGGGGCCGCTGGAGTTATCCACACTGCCGGGTCCTTCTCTGCGCTTCCGGGGCCGGCGCCGCCATGCTGACCTGACCACCGAGCGGGGAGATGCCATGGACGAGGACGACGTTGCCGAGGCCGCAGAGCGGACCGTGGGGTTCCGCGAGATGCTGCGCGGAACGGTGATCCTGTGGATGCTCGAGCAAGACGACAGGCCGGACGAGCGCCCTGCATGGGCGTCGGTCGAAGAGTGGGCCGAGATCACGGAGATGGCCGACGAGGCCAAGGCCCGCTTCTGGGAGTAGCTGCCCAAGGGGCGATCGGTCCGCGTCGCGGGCAGTGTGCTGAGACCTCGAAGCTCGGCGCCGAGGTCTCGCTCGGACCGGAGCGCGCCGCTTCGCGATTGTCGCGCCCTCCGGGCTTTCCTGTCTTCTAAGGCCCCGCTGCGCGGGCTCTGCTTTGCGGCGGCCAAGGCTGCGCGCGGCCGCCACGCCCGGGGCTGCCAGCGTGGCTGGGGATGCCTCTGCTACGGGACCTCGGAGGGTACCCCGCGGGGGACCCCGTCAGTCAACCCACACTCCAGGTCAGGCCCACTTTTTACCCTCGCAAGCTCGGGCGAAAAAGTGGTCCTGACCTTCCGCTCTTCGGGGTTGACTGCCACCCCGCTGCGGGGGTTTCGAGGTCAGGTCCCGTACCAGCGGGGCGGCGCCACAGGCGCCAGACCGAAAGGACCAGGCGATGACGAAGGTCAGCGAGAAGCAGTGCCGCGAGGCGGTACTGGCGCAGCTGCGCGCGGAGCGCGCGCAGCGGGAGACGGCGGCGCGGGCGTGGCCGCGCACGAAGGCGGTGCTCGACCAGTTCGAGGCGGCGAAGCGCCGGGCGCAGATGCCGCGCGTGGAGGTGGAGGCGACACCGCTGCGGCGGTGGCAGCTGGAGCGGGCGGTGCAGTTCGCGCCGGTGGCGCTGACAACGGAGGTGAGCACGTACATGCACATCGAGTGGCTCTCGAAGTGCCTCACTGGGGAGCTGCCGTCACCGGAGGAGGTGGCGCAGCTGGCGGCGACTTGGGAACCTCGGAGGTCGGCGGAGCGGGAGGACTGAGCGGGCGCGTCGGACAGCAGGCCTGCGGAGAGCAGGGTGCCTATGGTCGTGGTCCTTCGGTCGGGCGAATCCTTCGCCGCAGCGCGAGACGGCGGGGGAGCGGGCCGGGCCGTTCCCGAAGAGCACGTCCGGCCGGAGCGCGACGGACCGCCCGCAGCAGCTGGAGCTCGAATGGCTCATCGGCGCTGCGATGACGGTGTCGCCGGCCCGATGAACGCCGGATCCTTCAGGTCGGCGCGACCCTTCCGATCGAACAGCATAATACGGCTGTCAGTTCTATCTCTGGCAATTAACGCTGTAACGCGCGGATGGCAGACAGGGTCGACTCCGTCAGCAGCCGACGGCGCGCGAGGTGCTGGGCGGGCCGCGAACACGAGGACCCCTGCGCGTTCCCGGAACTGAGGGATGCGCGAAGCCGCGGCGCCGTTCGGCCGGACGTTGACTCCAAGCTGCTGGGCTCTCGTCGGCCCGCGGAGGTCGGATGACTTGGCGGCATCTCTATGGTCTCGATATGCCGAGGCTCCGGAGAGCCGGCGGAGCATGTCGGCGGGCCGACCGTCATTCCACAGTTCCCAGCCGGGCGCCGATCACCTGCCCTTACGCCGGAGGAACCTGCCGAAGAATGGTTCGACGAGCGCCCCTGCAGAACGGGGACGGAATCCACGGCGGGCCTTCCTTGACACTCAGGCTGTGGCCATAGGCTGAGGGAATGTCTACCCCTGTGACCCGTGCGCCGGATCCTCGCCCTGCACGGACGAAAGCCGCACTGTTCGCGGCGGCGCGCAATCTGAGTGTCAGTGGCGACGATGTCACCGTCAGCGATCTCGCCCGGCATTCCGGCGTCAGCTGCTCCGCTTTCTACACCCACTACGGGAGTCTCGACGAGCTGCTCGGCGAGATGCTCGACCAGATGTTCGAGGCGCAGGAGGCGAGGGCCGCCGCGCTTGCCGTCGCGGGCCGGTCCGGCCACGAGATCGTGCAGGCCACCGCGGCAGGGATGGCCGCGTACGCGGTGCATCACCACGCCTTCATCAGAGGCGCGCTGGGGTGGAAAGTGCGCCATGGTGCCTATGTGAGTGTCGTGGCGACCTGCGCCCGTCTGTACGAGGACGTCCTGCGAGGGATGGGGAACGATCTGCCCCCGCGTGTGGACATCGCGCGGACCGCGCAGTTCTTGGCCGGCGGAACGGTGCAGGTGCTCATCGACTCCTTGGTGGAGACGGCGCCGGACGCCCGTGACGGCATTGCACTGGACAGCGGCACGGTGCTGGAGACTCTGCTGCGCGTGCTGCCGAGCTGGTTCACCGGCCTGCCCCCGGCGGATCCCATTCCTGCCGGGCTCGGTGACGATCTGCTGACCGAGCGGGACGGCGTTCTCGGGAACTGAACCGGGGCATGTGACCGCTCCGGGCGCGATCTGCGATCCAACGTGCTGTCTTACGATCCGCGAATACCGTTCCGATTCCCCGACGGCGGCGCCGAGATGCCGCGACATGCTGTGCGAGGCGCCGGCTCGGAAGGACCGCAGGACGCCGGGTCGCGCCTTTCGGCGCGCAGCATTAGTCGTGGTCGATGTCCCGCCGAGGGCGTTCCCGGGGCATGGCGAGGGGGGACGGCATTGACGCCGTCCCCCCTCATGTTCATCGGCGCATGATCGCGCCGGGATGCCTCAGGAGCTGCTGCCGCCCTTGCGGCCGGCCGCACTGGGATCGGCGGAGTTCGACTCGCCGAAGCTGCCCGAGCTGGCCTTGCCGCCCTCGCGGCCGGCCTCGCTGGGATCAGCGGAGTTGGAGTCGCCGAAGCTCCCGGAGCTGGCCTGGCCGCCTTCGCGGCCGGCCTGGCTGGGGTCGGCGGAGTTGGAGTCGCCGAAGCTGCCCGAGCTGGCCTGGCCACCCTTCTGCGCCTGCTCCTCGGTGTCGTTGCGGTTGCCGAACTGTCCGGAGTTGTTCTGGTCTGCCATTGCAATCTCCCTTCGTTCACCGGCCGGTGCGGCCGGCCAAGCGATTTGCTTGTTACCGGAACGTTACGCACCCCACCCGGCGGTTCTCAAGCGAAAGAACCAACTGGTCGAAAAGAGCCGGGCGGCCCTCGTTCACCTCGTCCCTTCCGCCCTGTCGACGCCGGACTCGACCGCCCGGTCGCGCGTTCTCGCCGGACCGGCGTATCGTTCCGGGACACCGAGAGGCCCGAGGAATCTAGAGGTCAGGAGGCTGCTGATGCTGCACCGGAAACACGCCGGATCCGATCCGTTCCCCAGCCAGTGCGAGGTCAGGGGCTGCGCGGCGCCCCCGCATGATTGGTTCGCTGTCGAGGACGCCACCTTCGACGTGTGCAGCGCGCACGAGCTCGAACTCCGTGCCGGCGAGCCGTACCTCCTCCTCGGGGGAGAGATCCTGGTGGGCCAGGACAGCACGGGTGAGGTCGTCGGCGTCCACCGGGAGCGCACGCCTTACGCGGAGGCGGCGGTGATCCGTCTGGGTCGCCGGGGCGTCGCGCATCAGGAGGTCCGGCTGGACTCCTCTGCCGACCTGAGGTCCGCGCTGGACGCGCTCGATGCCGACCTGCGCCCTGATCGAGAAGGTCGGGACCGCAAGGGCCGCTGACCCCCAGATCGAGACCGACCTGCGGAGCGCCGCGGGTGACGGCCTGGCCGCCGGGCACCGCGCTGCTGCCGGACCTGCGTGAGGTCGCCGGGCCGCCATCGCTCGACGAGCCCGGACGGACGCGACCCCCGGCATCGCGGGGAGCCGGGGGTCGATCTGTGGGTGCGGACGGGCGGTCAGGCCGTGGTGGATTCGATCTGCTGCTGGCCGTCCTGCGTGGTGATCTCGATCTTGCGGGGCTTGGCCTTCTCGCTGACCGGGATCGTCACGTTGAGCACGCCGTTGTTGTAGCTGGCGGTGATCCTCTCGGTGTCCAGTCCCTGCCCGAGGCTGAGCTGGCGCAGGAACGTGCCGCCCGTGCGCTCGCGCGTGATCCACTGCGCCGAGTCGTCGGTGGTGAGGGTCCGCTCGGCGCGGATGGTCAGCAGCTGGCCGTCGACGTCGATGTCCACGGATCCGGGATCGATGCCCGGCAGATCGGTGGAGAGGACGTAGTGATCGCCGGCGCGATACAGGTCCATCGGCATCTCCCGCGGGCCGCGGCGGCCGGTCTCGAGGAAGCTGCTCGCGAGACGCTCCAGGTCTCGGAACGGATCGTAGGTAGCCATGGTGTCTCCTTCCTGTCGCGGCCACCCTCGAGGGGTGGTCTTCCCTGTATGAGTCGGTGCGACTCAACTATGGGCAGATTAGCACTCTACCCCCGAGAGTGCCAAGGGCGCGGTGACTCCGGGAAGCCGACTCGATCCAGGATCTCCTCCGCAGGGAGGGCGCCATTCGCCGCCCCAGCCGGTAGGAAGGAGCCATGACGAACTCCCGCGGCACCGCTGCCGCCGACCACCCGGCCCCTTCCGCCGCCGCCCGCCCCGCGCGAGCGCCCACGGCGATCTCCGGCCGGCAGGTGCTGGTGCTGCTCCTGGTGCTGCTGGCGATGGCGATCGCCGGGGTGGCCTCGCGCGGTGTCACCGCCCCCGTCGGCGCCGATGCACCGCCGGAGCGCTTCAGCGCCGTTCGCGCCGCGGAGGCCGTCGCCCCGCTGGTCGCCGCACCGCGCCCGGTCGGCTCCGCCGCCAACGACCGGGCCCACGAGGAGCTCGCCGCCCAGCTCACCGCGCTCGGCTTCACGACCCGGACCGAGGAGGGGATCGGTGCGCGGACGTACGGCAGCGACGCGACCACCGGATACGTGCGCAACCTCGTCGCGACCCGTCCCGGCACGGCGCCCACCGGCACCATCGTGCTGGCCACCCATATCGACTCGGTGCCCAACGCGCCCGGCGCCGCCGACGCCGGCGTGGGCCTCGCGGTGATCCTCGAGACCGTCCGCGCCCTCGGCCCGGAGGCGCAGCGCAACGACCTGGTCCTCCTGCTCGTCGACGGCGAGGAGCGCGGACTGCTGGGCGCCGAGGCCTTCCTCGGCGGAGCGGCTCAGGAGCTCCGGGCGCCGGTGGTGGTGCTGAACCACGAGGCCCGGGGCGTCTCCGGACGCCCGCTGATGACCCGCGCGAGCGGTCCGATGCACACCGTGGTCGACGCCGCGCCCCGCCCCGAGTTCGAGTCGTTCACCGAGGCGCTGTTCGAGATCATCCCCAACGACACCGACTTCACCGTCTACCGCGGGGGCGGCTGGTGGGGCCTGGACATGGCCATCATCGACGACTCCTGGGCCTACCACTCCGCGCAGGACGACGCCGCGCATCTGGATCCCGGCACCCTGCAGCACTACGGCGACCTGACCCTCGCCCTCACCCGCGACCTGGCTGCTCGCGATCTCGGAGCCCTCCAGGAGCGGGCGGGGGAGGAGCCCGTCCAGACCACCGCTCCATGGGGCGTGGTGGCGGTGCCGCCCGGGATGGTGTCCGTGCTCGGCGTGCTCTCCCCGCTGCTGGTGCTCGCCGCGGTGGTGCTGTTGAGGCGGCGCGGGGAGCTCACCGCGCGCGGCGTCGCCGCCGGCGCTCTGGTCGCGCTGATCGTGCTGGTGCTCGCCGTGCTCGCCGCCGTCCAGCTGTGGAAAGCCGCGGGCGTGGTGAGCCCGCAGATGCTGTCCCAGAGCACCCGGGAGCCGGTCCACGCCGAGCTCTTCGTGCTCGCCGAGCTGCTTGCCGCCGCCGCGGTGGCCGGCGCCGGCTGGGTGCTCGCCCGCCGGTGGCTCTCCCGCGCGGCGCTGGTGCTGGGGGCCTCGATCCTGGTCACGGCCCTGCTCGCCGTGCTCGCCGTGGTCTCCCCGGCACTCGCGGGCTGGGTGGTCCTGCCGGCGGCCATCGCCGCGATCGGCACGCCGGCAGCGGCGCTGCTGCCCCCGCTGCCCGCCCTGGTGGTGCGGGCCGTGGCGCTGCTGCCGACGGGATGGCTGCTCGGCACCCAGCTCTCGGCGCTCGCGGAGTTCGGCATCGCCTCCTCGGCGGGCGGCATCGCCGGGACCGCGCTGATCGGGCTCGGCGCGGCCGCGGCCCTGTTCGCCACCGCGGCAGGGGAGCGATCCGTCCGTCGGCCCCGTCGCCTGCTCGCCCCGGTGCTGCTGGCCGTGCTCGCGGTCGGCGCGAGCATCGGCGGCACCGCCGTCACCCTCGCCTCGCCCGAACCGACCCAGGAGCGGGTGATCGCGCACGTGGACGGCGCCGACGGAGCCACGCGATGGGAGGTCACCGGCAGCACCGAGTGGGGGAGGCGGCTCGACGGCGTCACGGGCACGTCCCCGGTTCCCGTGCCGACGGTGCAGGTCACCGAGAGCGGACCCGGGCACATGCAGGTGGCGGTGACCGCCCCGCGCGAGGCCTCGGCGCTCGAGCTGACCGTCAGCGCCGGCGGGCTGAGCGCGGTGCGCATCGACGGCACCCCGCTCGACTCGGCGGAGCCCCTGCGGACCCTGCAGATCCACGGCGTCCGCGCCGGGCAGACGGTGGTGATCGATGCCGCGGTGGAGGCCGGGGCGGAGCTGACGGTGGTCGAGACCAGCTACGACCCGTCCCTCGCGGACGGCTGGATCGACCCCGGCGCCGGCGTCTCGCTCATGCAGCCGAGGATGCAGGTGAGCGTGACCGCGCCGGTCGCGACGCCATGACAGCGCGCTGCGCCCAGCGCGGTCCGAGGAGAGGAGCCTTGATGGCACACACCTGGAGCCCGGAGCAGTACTCGAGGTTCGGCGACGAGCGGGCGCGGCCCTTCGTCGACCTCCTCGCCCGCGTCGGCGCCGTCGCGCCGCGGCAGGTGGTGGATCTGGGTGCCGGTCCGGGCACGCTGACCCGGCTGCTGGTCGAGCGCTGGCCCCAGGCCGCGGTGCACGCGGTGGACTCGAGCCCGCAGATGATCGCCCGCGCGGCGGAGGTCGCAGGGATCACCGCCGAGCTCGCGGACCTGCGCGACTGGACCCCGCCCGCCCCGGTCGACGTGCTGATCAGCAATGCTGCGCTGCAGTGGGTGCCCGGGCACCTGGAGCTGCTGCCCCGCCTCGTCGGCATGCTCGCCCCCGGCGGCTGGTTCGCGATGCAGGTTCCCGGGAACTTCGGCGAGCCCAGCCACACCCTGCGCGCCGAGCTCGCCGCCGAGGAGCCGTTCGCGGACCACACCCGCGGCGTCGCCCAGCCCGACGCCTACGATGCGCCGACCTACCTGCGCGCCCTGCAGGACCTGGGGCTGGAGGTCGACGCCTGGGAGACCACCTATCTGCACGTCCTGCACGGTGCGGACCCGGTCTTCGCATGGGTCAGCGGCACCGGGGCCCGACCCACGCTGCAGGCGCTGCCCGAGCAGCTGCGCCCGGTTTTCGAGGAGGAGTTCCGGCGGCGACTGCGCGCGGCGTACCCCGACGCGGGCCATGGCGTGGTGCTGCCCTTCCGGCGCGTCTTCGCCGTCGGCCGGCAGCGGAGGTGAGGCGGCCGCCGGCCGCGGTTCAGCCCGCGAGCGGCACGGTCCCGATCACCTCGTGGCGCGGGCCCCCGGAGCGGCCTCCGCCGAGCTCGGAGGCGACCAGCTCGAGCGCCTCGCCCCGCCACAGCGGACCCCGGTAGACGGACAGGGCCCGCACCACCTCCGCCAGCAGCAGCTGCGTCGGATCCGGCGGCGGGGCGGCGCCGCGGACCCGCCGCCGCGGCGCCCGCGGCGCGCGGGAGGAGACCCGGGCGACGGTCAGATGCGCGCGGCGCCGTTCCCGTCCGTCGCCGGGGCGGCCCTCCGCATCCAGCAGCCGCTCGCCCATCAGCGCGGCGAGCTGCTCGGTCTGGCCGCCCACCCCGATCCACAGGGTGCGCGCGCTGAACACCCCGGCCCCGCTGAGCTGCAGCGAGAGCGGCGCATGCCGGGCCGCGACGGCGGCGAGGTCCTCGAGGGTCCCGTCCACCGCCCCCTCCGGCAGGTCGGGGCGGAAGGCGAGCGTGAGGTGCCACTGCTCGGGATCACCCCAGCGCAGCGCCGGCCACGAGGTCGCGCGCACGTCCTCCAGCGCCGCCGCGAGATGCGCGAGAGCGGGCTCGGCGGGGCGCATCGCCACGAACGCCCGCATCACGCCACCGGCGGGAAGCTCTTCTGCGCGGCCTTCGCGATCCGGTTCAGCTGGGAGCGGTCGCTGCCGGCGCCGACCACGGCGCCGAGCCCGGGGACGGCCTTGCCGAACAGCCGCACCGAGCGCAGCCCGAAGCGGCGCAGCAGCCGCCCGCCGATGGCCTCGGCGACCTGGGACTGCGGCGACATCGGCAGCTTCTTGGCCGCCCCCCGCGCGGCGACGCCGGCGATCGGCCCGAGGCCGATGTTCTTCAGCACGTCGCCGGACTCCTCACCGAGCAGCGCGGCCAGCACCCGGACCCTCACCTCCTCGTCGGCGAGGTCGTAGCCGCGCACCGCGGCGATCGCCCCCACCATGCGGGTGGCCTGGACGTAGAACTCCACCACATTGGTCGGCAGCAGGATCGGCAGGGTGAGGAAGCCGCCGAGCCCGGTGAGGAAGCCGCCTGCGGTCACGCCCCGCCGGTGCTGGCGCACGATCCGGCGGATCGCCCGGTCCGGTCGGTTCCGCGCCGAGCCGCGCTGGGCCTTCTTCGCGACCTCCGCCGCGGAGGCGTAGGTCAGCTTCCCGTCCAGGCCGACGTCGCGGATGATCGTCACGGTCCGCTCCAGGGCGCTGCCCTCCGCGGCACCGGGATCGACGCCCTGGCGGGCCTGCTTCAGCGCCTGGCGGGCGGTCCTGGTGGTGGTCCTGTCACGGCGCAGCATCGGGAAGATCCCCATGGCGACTCCCTCCGGGTCGTGGCCGCCGGCCGGGACCGGCCGACGGGTCTGATCACCATCATGCCGTGCCGCCCGTCGGCAGCGCCCCGGGCCGACCGAACGGTGCACGCGGTGACCAAGCTCCCGGCCGACACCGCTGCGCGCTGTGGTCGCCGGTCACCACCCGGTCGTAGGCTCAGGGGACCATGCAGCAGAAGCTCTACCGTGACGACGCGATCGTCCTGCGCACCCACCCGCTGGGGGAGGCCGATCGCATCATCACGCTGCTGACCCGCCGCCACGGCAAGGTGCGGGCGGTGGCCAAGGGGGTGCGCCGCACCGGCAGCCGCTTCGGCGCCCGCCTGGAGCCCTTCACCCTGGTCGATGTGCAGCTGCACGCCGGCAAGAACCTCCACACCGTCACCCAGGTCGTCACGATCGACGCCTTCGCCGTCGGCATCAGCGCCGACTACGGCCGCTTCACCGCCGCCAGTGCGATGCTCGAGACCACCGACCGGCTCACCGACGAGGTCGTGGACCCCAACCAGCGCGGCTTCCTGATGCTGGTCGGTGCGCTGCGCGCGATGAGCGAGGGCCGCATCGCCCCACCCCTGATCCTGGACTCCTTCCTGCTGCGCACCCTCGCCGTCTCCGGCTGGGCGCCGGAGCTGCGGGTCTGCGCGACCTGCGGGGCCGCCGGACCGCACCATGCGCTCGACATCCGGGCCGGCGGCCTGGTGTGCACCTCGTGCCGTCGCCCGGGGGTGATCGCGGTGCGGCAGTCGACGATCGAGCACCTGATCTTCCTGCTCGCCGGGGACTGGGAGAATGTCGTCGGTGCCGAGGAGACCGTCATGCAGGAGGCGGGCCGGTTGATCAGCGACACGCTGACCTGGCACCTCGAGCGCTCGGTGCGCTCCCTGCACTACGTCGAGCGCTGAGCGCGTGCGCAGCCCGAACCCAGGAGGACCCATGCCCGCCGCCCCCGCTCACGGGTACCAGGAGCCGTTCGAGCATCCCAGCGGCGCCCGGCCCCCGCAGCTGCCGTCCCCCACCATCCCCGCGCACGTCGCCGTGGTGATGGACGGCAACGGCCGCTGGGCGAACCGGCGGGGCCTGCCGCGCACCGCCGGCCACGAGGCCGGGGAGGCGGCTCTGCTCGACGTGGTCGCCGGCGCCCTGCAGATGGGGGTCACCCATCTGTCGGCCTACGCCTTCTCCACCGAGAACTGGAAGCGCTCCCCGGACGAGGTGCGGTTCCTGATGGGCTTCTCCCGCAGCGTCCTGCGCCGCCAGCGGGACACGCTGAACTCCTGGGGTGTGCGGATCGTCTGGATCGGCCGCGAGCAGCGGCTGTGGGGGAGCGTCATCAAGGAGCTGCGGGAGGCCGAGGAGCTCACCCGCGCCAATACGCGCATGACGCTGTACATGTGCGTGAACTACGGGGGCCGCGCCGAGATCCTCGACGCCGTCCGGCAGATCGCCGACGAGGCCCGCGCCGGGCGCCTCAGCTCCCGGGGCATCACCGCCGCGAGCTTCGCGCGCTACCTCGACGACCCGCGGATGCCGGACGTGGACCTGTTCCTGCGCACCAGCGGGGAGCAGCGCACCTCGAACTTCCTGCTGTGGCAGTCCGCCTATGCGGAGCTCGTCTTCGTCGAGGAGCTGTGGCCGGACGTCGACCGCATCGTGCTGTGGCGGGCGATCACCGAGTACGCCCGGCGGGACCGGCGCTACGGGGGCGCGATCGACGCCCCGGAGCAGTCGGCGGGCGCCTGAGGGCGCCGACCCGGCGGCGCGGGGTCCTCAGTCGACGGGCTCCCGGTCCTCGACGTCGCGGGCCGCGCGGGCACTCGCGTCGGCCGGGGGCTCCGTCGCGGTCGTCCCCGGGCTCGGGGCGGCCTGGGTCAGGCCGCCGGTGCGGCGCTTGTGGCGCAGCAGCACCGCGATCAGCGCGACGATCAGGGCCAGCACCGCCACGGCCGCCCAGGGGGAGCGCACGAACAGCTCGAACCAGGCCATGAAGGCCACCAGGCCCACCGTCGCGTAGATGAAGGCCCAGGCCAGGCCCCCGATCGCGAGGGCGGGGAGGTAGCGCTTCAGGGGCATCGCGGTCAGTCCCGCGGCGGCGTTGGCGGCGGTCTGGAAGCCGACGGTGAGGAAGCTCAGCGCCACTACCGGGGCGCCCCAGCGGTTGACGAGCTCGGAGGCGCGCTGGACGCCGTCGGACTCGAGGAAGGCCGCGATCCGGCCCCGGTTCGCCGCCCGGCGGGCCCCGCGGCCCACCAGGTAGGTGCCGCCGGCGCGCAGCCAGATCACGACGTACAGGAACGCGACCGCGGGCAGCAGCGGCAGCTCCTGGATCCACTCCATCATCGTGCCGGGTCCTCGTCGTCGTTCGCCGCGGGCTCGTCGGCGTCTCCGGCGTCCTCCGCGGCGCTCGCGCAGTCCTCGCACAGACCGAACACCTCGAGGGTGTGGTCGACGTCGGTGAAGCCGTGGTCGTGGGCGATGGCCGTCATCGCGGACTCGAGCTTCGGGGCCAGGAACTCGACCGTGCGACCGCACTCCCGGCAGACCAGGTGGTGATGGTGGCCGGTGTCCTCGCACTGGCGGTACAGGCTCTCGCCGTCGCCGGCCACCAGCAGGTCGAGGCGGCCGGAGCGGGCGAGGGCCTGCAGGTTCCGGTAGACGGTCGCCAGGCCCACGGTCTCCCCGGCGCTCTTCATCTGCTCGTGGATCTGCTGGGCACTGCGGAAGTCGTCCTGCCGGGAGAGCGTCTCGAGGATCGCGGCTCGCTGGCGGGTGTTCCGTTGCATCGCTCCAGTCTCTCCCATCCTGAGCAGGACTTCTATGCCGGGTGAGGCATCCGACGTGCCGTCTCGGTCACGCCCGTGGGGCTCGCCCCGGCCCGGTCGTCGCCGCGCGGCCGACGGGTGGACAGCAGGGACCTGGCGAGCAGCCCCAGCACGTAGGCGGCGATCGTCAGCAGCACGATGACCCCGCCGGGCGGGAGGTCGACGTAGACGGTGATCAGCAGTCCGCCGACGGCGCAGACCACGGCGATGACCATGGCGGTGCGCATGGTGCGGGCGAAGCCGACCACGACGTGCTGGGCGGCGGCGACCGGCACGATCATCAGCGCCGAGACCATCAGGGCACCGACGATCCGCATCGACAGGGTGACGGTCAGGGCCGCCATCACGGCGATGAGGATGTTGACGGTGCGCACCGGCAGGCCGGAGGCGCGGGCGAACTCCTCGTCCCCGGTGACCGCGGCCAGCAGCCCGGAGAGCCCCACCCCGATCGCCAGCACCACCACCGCCAGCACGGCGGAGATCACGGTGTCCAGCGCGGTGACGGTGGACAGGGAGCCGAACAGGTAGCCCATGAGGTTCTGGGAGGTGCCGCCGGCGAGCTGGATGATGACCACGCCGCCGGCGATGCCGCCGTAGAAGAGGATCGCCAGGGCCACGTCGCGGCTGGTGTGGCTGACCTCCCGCACGTACTCGATGAGCACGGCCCCGATCACGGAGGCGATCAGGGCGCCGGGGATGGCCAGCAGGTCCGCCGGGCTCGCCGAGAGCCAGGCGCCCACCAGCCAGCCGACGGCCACGCCGGTCAGGGCCACGTGCCCCAGGCCGTCGCCCAGCAGGGAGAGCCGCTTCTGGACCAGGTAGGTGCCGACCACCGGTGCGGTCAGCCCGATCAGCACCGCGATGATCAGCGGGTAGCGCAGCAGGTCGGAGGTGAGGATGTCGAGCGGCGAGATCATAGGGGGTGCAGCTCCTGTCCGAGGCACTCGTCGAGGGGGGCGGCGTCCTCGGGATGGTCGTGGCCCGGATCCAGGCGCGGGCGCTCCGTCTCGGGTCCGTCGTGGACGACGCGGCCGTGGTCCAGGACCACGGCGCGGCGGATGTCGCCGGCCAGCGGCCCGGTCTCGTGCAGCACCACCAGGATCGTGGTGCCGGTGGCGGAGAGCTCCCGGAACAGGTCGGCGATGAGGTCCTGGGTGGGCAGGTCGACGCCGGAGAACGGCTCGTCGAGCACCAGGAACTCGGGGTCGCGCACCAGGGCCCGGGCGATCATCACCCGGCGGCGCTGTCCGCCCGACATGCGGGTGATGGGCCGACCGGCCAGCTCCGCCATGCCCACGGCCGCGAGGGCGCGATCCACGCGGGGGTCGCGGGCGCTCGGCCACCAGGAGCGGGAGCTGAGCAGGCCGCTGGCGACCGTCTCGCGCGCGGTGGCCGGGATCGATCCGCCCTCGGCGGACTCCTGGGGCACGTAGCCGAGGTGGTCGTGGGCGATGCCGCGGTGCACGGGATGGCCCAGCAGTGTCGCGGAGCCGGTCTCCAGGGGCAGGACGCCGACGATCGCGCGCAGCAGGGTCGACTTGCCGGAGCCGTTGGCGCCCAGCAGGGCGACCAGCTCGCCGCGCTCGACGCGCAGGTCGACGTCGTGCAGGACCCGCTGACCGCCGCGGGAGACGGAGGCGCCGCGCACCTCGAGGACCGGTCCCCGGTCCCCGCTCATGCCCAGCTCTCCAGGAGCTTGCCGCTGTTCTCGCGCATCACCTGAGCGTAGTCGGCGTCCTCGCTGAGCCGGGTCTCGAGGTTGTCGAGCTCCTCGCTGCTGATGCCGACGTTCGCGGCGAGGGTCTGGGCGACCTTCGGGGAGGCCGTGGACTCGAAGAAGATGGTGCTCACGCCCTCGTCCTCGACGAGCTGCTCGAGCTCGAGCAGGCGCCGCGGGGAGGGCTCCGTCTCCGGGTCCACTCCGGTGATGCCGATCTGGTGGAGGTCGTAGCGGTCGGCGAGGTAGGCGAAGGCGGCGTGGCTGGTGATGAAGGCCCGCTCGCCCGCGACGGCGCCGAATCCGGCGGCGAGCTCCCGGTCGAGCTCCTCGAGCTCGGTGCGCACCGCCTCGGCGCCGGCGGCGAAGGCCTCGGCGCCCTCGGGGTCGAGCTCGGAGAGCCGATCGGCCAGGGCGTCTGCGACATCGGCCATCCGCAGCGGGTCGTGCCAGAAGTGCGGATCGTTCGGGCCGTGGTCGTGGCCGGCGTGGTCCTCGTCCTCGGCGTGCTCCTCGTCGGCGTGCTCGCCGCCGCCGTCGGAGGCGGATCCCTCCTCGTGGGAGTGTCCGTCGGCCGGCAGCAGGGAGATCGTCTGCGAGATGTCGAGCACATTGCCGCCGGGCCCGGAGGCGATCGCATCGTCGACCGCCGCCTGGTAGCCCGGGATCTGCAGCACCAGCGCAGCCTCCTGCACCGTGAGCGCCTCGCGCATCGAGAGCTCGAGCCCGTGGCCGTCGGCGCCCGGGGTGGCGAGGTCCACCGACTCCACCCGCTCACCCCCCACCCGCTGGACCAGGTACTGCAGCGGGTAGTTCGTGGTCACGACGGTGAGGCCGTCCCCGCCGCTCGCACCGGAGTCCCCGCCGCAGGCGCTGAGCAGCGCGGCGCCTGCACCGAGACCGGCGAGGGCGAGGAGGGTGCGGCGAGCGGGGCGGGTCGGGATCGACATGACAATCATTCTCACCAGCGGTGGCCTCGGAGGCAAGCCCGCACGGCCGTGACCGGCCCCGGGGTGGGGACCGTCACAGTGCGGTCGTGACTATGCTGATGGGGTTCTGATCCACCCCGTCACCAGGAGCATCCCCGTGGCCAAGGCCCCCGCCAGCACGCTGGACAACGTCATCGCCCTCGCCAAGAAGCGCGGCTTCGTGTTCCCGGCCGGGGAGATCTACGGCGGCACCCGGTCGGCCTGGGACTACGGCCCCCTGGGCGTGGAGCTCAAGGAGAACATCAAGCGTCAGTGGTGGCGGAACTTCGTCACCGCCCGCGGGGACATGGTGGGCCTGGACTCCTCGATCATCCTGCCCAAGCGGGTGTGGGAGGCCTCCGGCCACGTCGCGACGTTCACCGACCCGCTGGTGGAGTGCAAGAGCTGCCACAACCGGTTCCGCGAGGACCACCTGCTGGAGGCCTTCGAGGAGAAGAAGGGCCGCGCGCCCGAGGGCGGCCTGGCCGAGATCGCCTGCCCGAACTGCGGCACCCGCGGCGAGTTCACCCCGCCCCAGCAGTTCTCCGGCCTGGTCAAGACCTTCCTGGGCCCGGTCGACAGCGAGGCGGGCCTGCACTACCTGCGCCCCGAGACCGCGCAGGGCATCTTCGTGAACTTCCTCAACGTCGTCACCGCCACCCGCCAGAAGCCCCCCTTCGGCATCGGCCAGGTCGGCAAGGCGTTCCGCAACGAGATCACCCCCGGCAACTTCATCTTCCGCACCCGCGAGTTCGAGCAGATGGAGATCGAGTACTTCACCCCGCCCGCGGAGGCCGATCAGCACTTCGCGGCGTGGGTCGAGGAGTGCTGGAACTGGTTCATCGACCTCGGCCTGAAGGAGGAGAACCTCCGCCGCTTCGACGTCCCGGAGGACGAGCGCGCCCACTACAGCGCCGGCACCATCGACTTCGAGTACCGCTTCGGCTTCCAGGGCAGCGAGTGGGGCGAGCTGATGGGCATCGCCAACCGCACCGACTTCGACCTCACGAGCCACACCGAGGGCTCCGGCACGAAGATGCAGTACTTCGACCAGGCCGCCGACGAGCGCTACACGCCGTACGTCATCGAGCCCTCCTTCGGCCTGACCCGCGCGATGATGGCCTTCCTGGTGGACGCCTACGTGGAGGACGAGGCCCCCAACGCCAAGGGCGGCGTCGACAAGCGCACCGTGCTGCGCCTCGACCCGCGCCTGGCCCCGGTCAAGGTCGCCGTGCTGCCGCTGTCCAAGAGCGAGGACCTGGTGCCGCGGGCCACCGAGCTGGCCGACCGGCTGCGCAAGCACTGGAACGTCGAGCTGGACGTCACCCAGGCCATCGGTCGCCGCTACCGCCGTCAGGACGAGATCGGCACCCCGTTCTGCCTCACGGTCGACTTCGAGACCGCGACCGACCAGGCCGTCACCATCCGCGAGCGCGACTCCATGGCGCAGGAGCGGGTGGCGCTGGACCAGGTCGAGGCCTACCTCGCGGCGCGGCTGCTCGGGGCCTGACCCCGCGCCGCCGGCGCTCGATGGCCCCATTTCGTCACCCGCGGCCGGCGGTGGGGCGCCCGGGCCGCGGCGCTGAGCCGAACACCGCGACCCAGCAGGCAGGATGGCCCATGACCCGCTCCCTCCCGTCCGGCACGGCCCTGGCGCGCGCGTACTACGAGGAGGTCATCGGCCCCCTGCTGGGGCGGCAGCTGCCGCACCCGGACCACGCCGCCGCGCGGCTCGGCTCGGGCTCGGACGTGCTCGGCTACGACGACGCGCAGTCCCGGGACCATGACTGGGGGCTGCGCCTGACCCTGCTGGTCGAGGACGGCCGCGCCGCCGAGGTCGAGGCGCTGCTCGAGCGGGAGCTGCCGGAGGAGTGGCAGGGGATGCCCACCCGCTTCGCGACCACCTGGGAGCCCGTGGTGCGGCAGCGGGTCGAGGTGGCCTCCGCCGCCGACTTCGCCGCCTCCCGGCTCGGCCTTCCCGCCTCCCGCCTCACCGGATCCGGGGACCTCTCCCTGACCGACTGGCGCTCGCTGACCGGGCAGGCCGTGCTCGAGGTCACCGCCGGTCCCGTCTTCCACGACGGCCCCGGCGTGCTCACGGCGATCCGGGAACGCCTGGCCTGGTACCCCCACGACGTCTGGCTGTACGCGCTGGCCGCCGACTGGCACCGGCTGGGCCAGGAGTTCCCCGACGTGGGGCGGGCCGGACTGCGCGGAGACGAGGACGGCTCCGCGGTGATCGCCGCCCGCCATGTGCGCACGATGCTGCACCTGGCCCACCTGCTGCACCGCCGCTGGCCGCCCTACGGGAAGTGGCTGGCCCGCTCCGCCGCCGCCCTGCCCGGCGGGGCAGCGCTGCGGACCACCCTGCGGGGTGCCCTGCAGGCCCGCGACTGGCGAACGCGGCAGGAGGCGCTCACCGCGGCCGCCGAGCAGCTCGGCGCGCTCCAGGGCGAACAGGGCCTGCCCACGCTGCACCCCGCCACCGAGGCGTTCTTCGACCGCCCGCACATCGGGATCCGCGCGATCCCGGAGCTGCTCGCGGACGCCATCACCGAGCCCGCGGTGCGGGCCCTGCCGGCCGGGGTCGGCACCGCGGAGCAGATCAGCGACAACGTCACGGTGCTGGTGGACCCCGCGGCCCGACGGCGGCTCGTCGGCCCCTGAGAATCCTCCGCCCTGCGCTGATCAGCGCAGGACGGAGAACGCCCCGCGGGGCCCGGCGAGCGCGCAGGGTGGAGCCATGACAGCGACCCCCGCCTTCCCCACCCTCAGCGAGCCCCCGACCACCCGACCCCCGACGGGATCGGCACCCTCACCGCGACCCGCCTCCTGCACCACCGCGTGCTGCTGCTGGACCGCGAGCTCGACCAGGACAACGGCGCCCGCCTCGCCGCCCAGCTGCTGCTGCTCGCCGCCGAGGACCCCGGCACGGACATCACCCTGCTCATCAACTCCCCGGGCGGCCTGGTCCCGGCCATGCTCGCCCTCGGCGACCTGATGGACCTGGTGCCCTGCGACGTCCGCACCGTCGCCCTGGGCATGGCCTACAGCGCGGGCCAGTTCCTCCTGACCCACGGCACCCCCGGCAAGCGGATGATCCTCCCGCACGGCCGGGTGCTCATGCACCAGGGCTCGGCCGGCTTCGGCGGCAGCGCCGCCGACATCGAGCTGCAGGCCGAGGACCTGCGCCGGGGCCGCGACCTGCTGATCGCGCTGACCGCCCAGCGGACCGGCCAGAGCACGGAGACCATCACCCGCGACTCGGAGCGGGACCGGATCTGGGAGGCCGAGGCGGCGGTCGCCTACGGGTTCTGCGACCACGTCGTCACCGACCTCACCGAGATCCTCCCCTTCGGCCTCGCCCTGCGCACCGCCCCCACCCTCGGCCGCGGCGGCTCCCGATGAGCAGCTACACGATCCCCAGCGTCATCGAGCGCACCCGCACCGGTGCGGAGCGCAGCGCCGACGTGTACTCGCGGCTGCTGTCGGACCGCATCGTCTACATCGGCACCCCCATCGACGACGGCGTCGCCAACACCGTGATCGCCCAGATCCTGCACCTGGAGCACGAGTCCTCGACCGCCCCGATCCACCTCTACCTCAACTCCGCCGGCGGCGAGGCGCAGTCGGTGCTGGCCGTCTACGACACCCTCGCCTACGTGCGCTCACGCATCGCGGTGACCTGTGTGGGACAGGTGGTGGCGGCCCCGGTGGTGCTGCTGGCCGCCGGGACCCCGGGGCTGCGCTCCGTGCTGCCGCACACCCGGGTGGTGCTGCATCCGCTCGAGGCCCAGGGTCGCGGCGCGGTGCCCGACCTGATCCTGGCCACCGAGGAGGTCGAGCGGATCCGGCGCGCCCTCGAGTCGCTGATCGCGCAGCATTCGGGGCAGGAGCTCGAGCGGGTGCGACGCGACCTCGAGCGGGAGCGGGTGCTGGATGCCGCGGCGACCGTCCGGTACGGACTGGCCGACGAGATCCTGCTCAGGCGGCCGCCAGCAGCGTGAGCCCGGGGCTGCTGACGGGACCGAGGCTCCGGCCGGGTGCGGCCACCGGCCCGCGGCCGCCCTCCGCGCTGAGGTCCAGCACCAGCGGACGTCCCGGCATCGGCGCGAAGGAGGCGTCGCCGGCGATGCGCAGCAGGAGCCGGGGGATGTCGAGCCCGAGCGCTCCGGTGATCGCCGCCAGCAGCTCCGAGGAGGGGTCCTTGCGGCCGCGCTCGACGTCGGAGAGGTGCTGCATGCTGATCCCGGCCAGCTCGGCGACCTGGGACAGGGTGCGTCCCTGGCGTCGGCGCTCCGCCCGGAGCACGGTGCCGACCAGCTCGCGCAGCAGCGGTTCGGGGTACCCGTCCATGCCGCGAGGGTACGCGCGCGGGGCGGCCTCGCGCGCCCCTCTCCGCTCTGAGCGGAAGCGCGCCGGCGGCTCGGTGCCGCCGGCTCAGAGGATCGCGGTCAGCAGGTGCGGGACCACGTGGCGGCCGAAGGTGCGCAGCATCGCGCGCTGGTCGGCGGCGGGGGCGCCGAGCGGCAGCACCAGCACGATCTCGTCGGCCGCCTGCACCACCGGATCCGCCAGCAGCGCCCGGGCGACCGTCCCCGGGTCGTCCAGCACGATCCGGCTGAACACCGCCCGACGCCCGCCGATCTCCTGCCCCGCATGCTCCCCGGCGATCCCCGGCCGCGCGTCGCGCTCCCGCGGCAGCAGGGTCATGTACCGCTCGAGCTCCGCCTCGCTCTCGACCGGCAGCATCTGCCGGCTGACCATCACGTGCCCCTCCCCGTGACCGGCGGCCCTGGCGGCCTCCCGGTACGCCTCCAGGGCCGCGAGCTGCAGCTGCTCGAAGGAGCGGCCCGAACCGTCGTCCGGCGCCAGCGTGGCCAGCTGCAGACCGAGGCCGAGCTGCCCGGCCATCGCGGCCCGCTCCGGGCTCGCCGCGCCGTAGGCGAGGCGCGAGCGCAGGGACGGCACCTGCGGCTGCACCCGCAGCGGGGTGCCCCGCTCGACGTCCTCGATGTGGGCGTCGGCGGTCGCGACGATCTCCCCGTCGAGGAGCGCGAGCAGGTCGTGCAGCACCCGGTCCACCCGGTCCCTCACGTCCCCGGGCACGGCGCCGAAGGCGCGGGCGTAGTTCGCGTCGTGCGCCGAGTAGCCGGAGCCGAGCCCGGCCCGCAGCCGCCCCCCGGTCAGCAGGTCCGCGGTGGCCAGGTCCTCGGCGAGCCGCCCCGGGTTCTCGAAGCGCAGCGGGATCACCGCGGTGCCGAGCTGGAGGCGCGAGGTGCGCTGACCGAGCGCCGCCAGGAACAGCAGCGGGGAGGCCAGCGCCCCCTGCAGGTGCCGCACCCGCACGTAGCCGACGTCGAAGCCGAGCTCCTCGGCGGCGGTGAACAGGTCGATCCCCTCGGCCAGGCCGGTGCTGGAGACGGCGGCGCCGGAGGTGCGCACACCGGTGTGCTCGACCTGGGCGACGAAGCCGATCCGGGGCGCCTCCCGGGTGCTGGATGCTGCTGCGGACATCTCACGCCTCCTTCGACGCACGGCTGGCACTGCGACGGTTCTGCGGCGCGGACGACGGGGAGCGCGCCGGCACCACCAGTGTCCCCCACGGACGAGCGCCGCGCCGGGACGAAAGGACATGCCGGCCCGGCCCGGCCGCGGCGGCGGGCCCGCGCGCTCCGGCCGGCCCGGCCCGATGCACATCACCCCCGGCCCGCCTCCCGGCGAGGACGCCGAGGTGGGATGATCGAGGCGATGACCACACTCGACGCCCCGATCACCGCGACCCCGCGCACCGCCCCCGCGGCCGCGCCGGCGCCGCGTCGCACCCTCACGATCGGCCCCCATACGATCGACACCCCCGTGGTGCTGGCCCCGATGGCCGGGATCACCAACATGGCCTTCCGGCTGCTGTGCCGCGAGTTCGGGGCGCTCCACAGCCAGGACGACGGCGGCCTGTACGTCTCGGAGATGGTCACCACCCGCGCCCTGGTGGAGGACCACCGGGAGTCCTGGCGCCTGGTGACGATGGGGGAGCGGGAGACCCCGCGCTCGGTGCAGCTGTACGGCGTGGACCCCGCGACCGTGCGCCGCGCCGTGGAGATGATCCGCGAGCGCGACCTCGCCGACCACATCGACCTGAACTTCGGCTGCCCGGTCCCCAAGGTCACCCGGCGCGGCGGCGGCGGTGTGCTGCCCTGGAAGACCGAGCTGTTCACCCGGATCGTGCGCGCCGCCGTCGAGGCCGCCGGCCCCGAGGTGCCGGTGACCGTCAAGACGCGGATCGGGATCGACGACGAGCACCAGACCTTCCGCGACGCCGGGCTGATCGCCCAGGAGGTCGGCGCCGCCGCGATCGCCCTGCACGGCCGCACCGTCGTCCAGCACTACTCCAGCACCGCCCGCTGGGAGGCGATCACCGAGCTCAAGGAGCTGGTCACGGACATCCCGGTGCTCGGCAACGGCGACATCTGGTCCGCCGAGGACGCGATCGAGATGATGGATCGGACCGGCTGCGACGGGGTGGTGGTGGGCCGTGGCTGCCAGGGCCGTCCCTGGCTGTTCGCCGACCTCGCCGCCGGCTTCGCGGGAAAGCCCGACCGGGTGCGTCCCAGCCTGGGCGAGGTCGCGGCGATCCTGCGCCGGCACGCCGAGCTGCTGGTGGACTTCTACGAGGACGAGGGCCGCGCCCTGCGGGACCTGCGCAAGCACGTGGCCTGGTACTTCAAGGGCTACCCGGTCGGCGGGGAGATGCGCCACCGGCTCGCGACCATGGAGTCCCTGGCCGACCTCGACGCGAAGCTCGCCGAGCTGGACCTGAGCAGCCCCTACCCGGGTGCGGCGGTCGAGGGTCCGCGGGGCCGCGCCGGCACCCCCAAGCGGGCCGTCGTCCCCGAGGGCTGGATGAGCTCGCGCGAGCTCAGCGATCAGCACGCCACCCGCCTCCACGAGGCCGAGCTCGACACCTCGGGAGGCTGAGCCGATGACCACCCTCCCGTCGTCGGCCCAGCCCGCGCGACCCCCGGCCGGCTACACCGCGCCGGACCTCGAGCGCTGGGTGCAGGAGCCGCCGAAGTCGCAGTCCCGCACCCCGTTCCAGCGGGACCGCGCCCGCGTCCTGCATTCCTCGGCGCTGCGCCGCCTGGGCGCGAAGACCCAGGTGCTCGGCGCCGGCGCCAACGACTTCGTGCGCACCCGCCTCACCCACTCCCTCGAGGTGGCGCAGGTGGGCCGCGACATCGGGCTGGAGCTCGGCTGCGATCCCGACATCGTCGACGCCGCCTGCCTCGCCCACGACCTCGGCCACCCGCCCTTCGGTCACAACGGCGAGCGGATCCTCGATGCGCTCGCGCAGGACTTCGGCGGCTTCGAGGGCAATGCGCAGACCCTTCGCCTGCTCACCCGGCTCGAGCCGAAGGTCATCGGGGAGGAGCGGCCCTACGGGCTGAACCTCACCCGGGCCTGCGTGGACGCCGCGATCAAGTACCCCTGGGCCCGCGGGGAGGGCCCCGATCCCACCTCCCCGAAGTTCGGCGCCTACGCCGACGACCTCGAGGTCTACCTCTGGGCCCGGGAGGGCTCCGTGCCGGGTCGCAAGTGCTTCGAGGCGCAGGTGATGGACCTCGCCGACGACATCGCCTACTCGGTGCACGACATCGAGGACGCGGTCACCGGCCTCACCCTGAGCCTGCGCCGGCTCCAGGACCCGCTGGAGCGCTCCGCCGCCCTGTACGTGGTCCAGGACTGGTACATGCCCGACGAGCCCCTGGAGGCGCTGGACGAGGCGCTGTCCCGGCTCGAGGCCGAGCCCTACTGGATGCTCGACTTCACCGGCACGACGCGTTCGGCCGCGGCGCTGAAGGACATGACCAGCCAGCTCATCGGCCGCTTCACCCACTCCGCGATCACCGCCACCCGGGCCGCCCACGGCGACGGCGCCATGTCCCGCTACGTCGGCGACGTGGTGGTGCCCGAGCAGACGCACCTCGAGATCGCCGTGCTCAAGGGCCTGGCCGCCGCCTACGTGATGTCCTCGGCCTCCCAGCAGCCGGTGTACGAGGCGCAGGAGGAGGTCATCCGGGACCTCTACTCGCGGCTGTGGCACACCGGCACCCACTACCTGAGCCCCCTGTTCGCCGAGCTCTGGCAGGCCGCGCCCGACGACGACGCCCGCCGCCGGGTGGTCGTGGACCAGATCGCCTCCTACACCGACGTCACCGCGCGCCGGCTGCACGCGGTGCTGTTCGACCGCGATCTCACCCACATCACCGCCGCGGACACCCCGCTTCCCGGCCTCGGATCGGAGCTGTGATCCGGTGGCCCCAGGACTGATCCGCCGCGCCGACGTCGACCTCGTGCGCGAGCGCTCCCGGCTGGAGGAGGTGGTCTCCGAGCACGTCACCCTGCGCAGCGCGGGCATCGGCTCGATGAAGGGGCTGTGCCCCTTCCACGACGAGAAGACCCCCTCCTTCAACATCCGCCCCCAGCTGGGCCACTGGCACTGCTTCGGCTGCGGCGAGGGCGGGGACGTCATCTCCTTCGTGCAGAAGATCAGCCACCTCAGCTTCGTCGAGGCCGTCGAGATGCTCGCCGTCCGCTACGGCGTGCAGCTGCAGTACGAGGACGCCGGCGGCGGCGCGGGGGAGCGCCCCGACTTCGGCACCCGACGCCGGCTGCTGGACGCGCATGCGATCGCCGAGGAGTACTACCGCGAGCAACTGCTGGCCCCGGCCGCCGAGGTGGGCCGCCGCTTCCTCACCGAGCGCGGCTTCGACCAGGACGCCGCCGACCGCTTCGGGGTGGGCTTCGCCCCCGAGGGCTGGGACTCCCTGAGCTCGGTGCTGCGCTCGCGCGGCTTCACCGAGCCCGAGCTGACCGCCAGCGGGCTGGTCTCCCAGGGACAGCGCGGCGTCTACGACCGCTTCCGGGGCCGGCTGGTCTGGCCGATCCGCGACATCACCGGCAACACCATCGGCTTCGGCGCGCGCCGGCTGCTGGAGTCCGACAACGGCCCGAAGTACCTCAACACCCCCGAGACCGCGATCTACCACAAGTCCGAGGTGCTGTACGGGTTGGACATCGCGCGCAAGGAGATCTCCTCCCAGCACCAGGTGGTGGTGGTCGAGGGCTACACCGACGTGATGGCCGCGCACCTGGCTGGGGTGACCACCGCCGTCGCCACCTGCGGCACCGCCTTCGGCACCGAGCACGTCAAGATCATCCGCCGCGTGATGGGCGACTCCAACCCCTCGGCCGGGCTGCGGCTGAACACGGACGGCCGCGGCCTCGGGGGCGAGGTCGTCTTCACCTTCGACGGCGACGCCGCCGGGCAGAAGGCGGCTCTGCGCGCCTTCGAGGAGGACCAGCGCTTCGTCGCCCAGACCTACGTCGCGGTCGAGGGCAGCGGCATGGACCCCTGCGAGCTGCGCATCGCCCAGGGAGACCAGGCCGTGCGCGACCTGATCGCCACCCGTCGGCCGATGTTCGAGTTCGCGATCCGCTCCGCCATCGCCCAGGTGGACCTCGACACCGTCGAGGGGCAGGTGGCCGCGCTGCGGATGGCGGCCCCGGTGGTGGCGCGGATCCGCGACCGCGCCATGCGCCCCGAGTACGCGCGACGCCTCTCCGGCTGGCTGGGCATGGACGAGCGCACGGTGCTGCGGGCCGTGCACGACGCCGCCCGCACCGAGGGCCGCAGCGGACGCCATGCCGACGAACCCACGCACGCCGAGCGCCCGGGCGCTGCGTCGGCGCCCTCCGCCGAGCCCCCGGCCCTGCCGAGCGCGCGACTGGCGGACGTGGTCAGCCCCCGCGATCCGGTGGGCCAGGTCGAGACCCAGTCGCTCGCGGTGATGCTGCAGGCGCCCCAGCTGCTGGACGCCGAGAAGGTGGCCACGCTGCCGGACGACTCCTTCCACGTCCCCGCCCTGCAGGGGGTGTGGGACGTGATGCTCGCGGCCGGGACGCTGCTCGACGCCGTCGCGGGGGGCCTCCATCCCGCCCGCTACCTCGAGCAGGTGCTCGAGATCGCGGGGGAGACGGTGCGCCCGCTGATCGTGGAGATCGCGAACCTGGACCTGCCGGCCCGGGACGAGGAAGATTTGAAGCGCCTGGCGGGCTCCCTGCTGGACCGGCTCAGCGAGCTGTCGATCACCCGCGAGTACTCCGTGCTCAAGCAGCGCCTGCAGCGCACGGACCCCGGGGACACCGTCCGGTACCAGGAGCTGATGACCCGGCTCGGGCAGGTCCAGGGCCGGCGCCGCGCCCTGCGCTCGAGCGAGGACTGAGCGCCGCTCCCATATCGGGCTCCCACCGCCAGGACCGGGGCCGCTCAGAACAGGTCGAGGGCCACGCGGGAGAGCTCATCGAACCGCCGCTGCGCCGCGGCGTGCAGCAGGCCCGTCGAGAAGGCGTTGTGACCGCTGCGGGCGCCGCGGGCGGCGTGCTCGCGCAGGAACTGCTCGGCGATCACGGCATCCTGCACCTGTCCTAGCAGCTCCTGCACCGGCGTCGCCTGCGCCAGGTGCTTCGCGGCCGACGGTTCGAGCGGCTCCAGCAGCTCCGCGGCGTAGCGCCAGCGCTTGGCGGCCTTCCGCGCCGAGTGCAGCGCCGCGGGATCCCCGCCGGCGGCGCGCAGCCGCCGCTTGACCGTGCGCCGAGCCCGCTTCAGCAGCGTGTGCAGGTCCTGCTCGGCGAGCTCGGGGGGATGCTCGCACCACTCGGCGAGCTGCGCTGCGGCCCTTTGCCAGCGCTCCTGTGCGGCCGCTCCCGGCAGGGCGGCGACCGCCCGCTCCCGACGGGCGCGCAGCGCCTCCGCCAGGTCCTCCCGAGCCGGTCCCAGCACCAGCTCCTCGGGCAGCGCGTCGAGCTCGGGCAGCAACATCGCCGCCAGCACGTCGGCGTCGCGGATGTCCCCGAAGGCGAGGGACACGGCGCGGAGGTCCCCATCCAGGGTGCCGGGCTCCGGAAAGGATCCCTCGAAGGTGCGCAGGGTCGCCCGCAGGCGGCGCAGAGAGGTGCGGGTGGCGTGGACCAGCTCGGCATCGGGCTCGCCGCCGGTGGCGTCGAGACCGTCGAGGGCGCGGCGCGCGTGCTGCGCGACGTACTGGGAGAGCGGATCCTCATCGGCCACTGAGACCTCCTTCGTCGGTAGCCCAGGCGGGGCGTGAACCCGCGACCTACGGGTCCTGAACCCGATATCTGCGTCGCGTCAACCTGGCTGCGTTTCCTGCATCTTCTGGTCAACGCCGGGCCGCCTCGGTGCCCGAAATCTTTGTGCGTGCGCGCTCCGAAACGTATCCTGGCGTGCCACGGCATCGGAGGAATCCCCATGATCACACCACGTGAGCAGCCTGAGCACCACCCCGCACCGGGGGCGGGACCAATCCCGGAACTCGAGGACGACGAGAACATCGCGCCCCGACCCGAGGAGGAGATCGCCGACCAGCTTCGTGCTGAACCGGATCCGGAGGGCCACGGCACCGCGTCCGGCTGATGCGCAGGCACGGCGTCGCAGCAGTCGCGCACGCTGTGCCGCTCGCGTACGCCTGCAGGGGAGGACGCCGCCCTACGTCGAGGGCGGGGCGAAGTTCGTGCTCCCCACCCGGTCCGGGGAACTACCCGACGCCGTCACTGCGCGGAAAGCAGTGTGGCGCAAGCTCGATCGGGTCGGGATCCCCTGGCGGCGTCGCTCGCGTGAGATGCGAGAAGCCATATCTCGCCCGTGGATCGCTGCTCCGCGTTCCGGTGCATCGAAGCGGGCGGCGTGCAGGTCGAGTAGCCCAGGCGGGGCTTGAACCCGCGACCGACGGATTATGAGTCCGCTGCTCTGACCGGCTGAGCTACTGGGCCGTGCGCCCTCGAGGGCGGCACGAATCTACCACGCAGGCGTGCGGTGACCTGCGCGCATGCGCCCGGTCGCGGGCGGGGGACCGCGACGGCGCCGACGCCGCGCCGTGAACCGGACCGGGGCCGCCCCGACCCTGCCGGCAACGGGTTACCTTCGTCATAGTGGCCGGTCGCAGGGCCGTTCCGGGATGCGAGCGGCCCCTGGGCCCTGCTAGCATCGTCCAGGTCAATCCCGCATAGCTCAACGGCAGAGCATTCGACTGTTAATCGAAGGGTTGTTGGTTCGAATCCAACTGCGGGAGCCCAGCAGGCGCACAGCCCCGGATCACTCCGGGGCTGTGTCATTTCCCCACCCTCCCCGTGAAGGAGAAGGACGATGGCCTCGGTCCCCGACGATCGCTTCCCGCTGCCGGAGGGCTTCGGCCCCGGCAGCGTCTGGGCGGACCGCTCCGGTCCCCGCACCCTGATCGGCAGCAACCAGCGCGGCGTCGAGATCCCGATCGGGCACGGCGAGGGGGAGATCAGCCCCGGCGAGCTGCTGAAGCTCGCGCTGATCGGCTGCGCCGGCATGAGCAGCGACGTGAACCTCGCCCGCCGCCTCGGGGACGACTTCGATGCGCGGCTGTGGGCGCACGGGACCTCCGACGAGGGCTCCAATCGCTACCTCGCCATCGCCGAGGAGGTGCAGCTCCCGCTCGAGGGGCTCAGCGCCGAGGAGATCGCCACCGTGGTGAAGGTCTTCGGCCGCGCGGTCGCCGCGGGTTGCACCGTCGAGCGCTCCGTGGTGCCCGGCATCGAGGTCACCCACCGCGTCCTTGGCGCCGAGGAGCCGGGGGCATGACCGTCCGCGAGATCCGCGTGGTCGGCGATCCGGTGCTGCGCACCCCGTGCGACCCGATCCGGAAGATCACCGACGGCACCCGCTCGCTGGTCCAGGACCTCCTGGACACCGTCGATGACGACGGCCGCGCCGGCCTCGCCGCCAACCAGATCGGGGTGAGCCTGCGCGCCTTCTCCTGGCACCTCGTCGAGACCCGCGAGCTCGGGTACATCCTCAACCCCGTCATCGTCGAGCTCTCCGAGGAGCTCCAGCACGACGACGAGGGCTGCCTCTCGGTGCCGGGCCTGTTCTTCCCGCGCACCCGCTCCGCCTTCGCCCGCTGCGTGGGCACGAACCTCGAGGGCGAGGAGATCGAGCTGGCGGGGGAGGGGATCATCGCCCGGCTCATCCAGCACGAGGTCGGCCACCTCGACGGTCAGCTCTACATCGACGGCCTCGAGCGCTCCGTGAAGAAGCGCGCGTTGCGCCAGATCAGGGAGACCCTCTAAGCTCGGCCGGGCAGGACACCCGCGCTCACCAGATCCATCCGCGGCACCGATTCGTTGGGGAAGACGCATCGGAACCGGAAGGAACGAGATGACCCAGGGCGTTCTGTATGTCCACTCCGCACCGCGTGCCCTCGCGCCTCATATCGAATGGGCCGCCAGCGGAGTGTTCGGCGTGCCCGCACGCATCCGCTGGGAGGACCAGCCGGCGCAGCGGGGACTCCAGCGCGCCGAGCTGACCTGGCGCGGTCGCGAGGACACCGGCGCCCGTCTGGTCAGCGCCCTGCGCGGCATGCACGAGGTGCGCTTCGAGGTCACCCAGGAGGCCACCGCCGCGGTCGACGGCGCCCGCTGGAGCTGCACCCCGGACCTCGGCATCCACCACGCCGCGACCGACCACGCCGGCAACACCGTCCTGACCGAGGACCATGTGCGCGGCTGCATGGACCGGGCGGGCAACGACCCGATTGCGCTGCGGCGGGAGCTGTCCATCGCGCTCGGCGAGCCGTGGGACGAGGAGCTGGAGATCTACCGCCACGCCGGCGAGGGCGTGCCGATGCGCTGGCTGCACCGCGTCAGCTGAGCTCGCCGCCGGCGCGTCCCCGTACAGCACGAATGCGTGATCCTGTGCCGGATCCAGGGGGTTCCTGGCACAGGATCACGCATTCTTCGTGAGAGCCGCGCGGGGCGGGCCGGCCGCGGTCAGGCGGTGGTGAAGACCACCGCGACGTCGTGCCCGCCGAAGCCGAAGGCGTTGTTCAGCACCGCCATGTCGCCGGCCGGCAGCGCGGCCGGGGCGTTCTGCGCGATCGCCACCGGGGTCCGCGGGTCGAGGTTCTCGATGTTGATCGTCGGCGGGGCGATGCGGTGGTGCGCGGCCAGGGCCGAGAACAGCGACTCGAGCGCCCCGGCGCCGCCCATCAGGTGGCCGGTCATCGACTTGGTCGAGGTGACCACCAGCTGGTCGGTGACGCCGTCCAGGGCGTCGGCGACCGAGGTGAGCTCGCCGATGTCGCCCAGCGGGGTGGAGGTGCCGTGGGCGTTGACGTGCTTGATGTCGGCCGGGGCGACGCCGGCGTCGGTGACGGCCTCGCGGATCGCGCGGGCCTGTCCCTCCGCCGAGGGGGCGGAGATGTGGTGGGCGTCCGAGGCCATGCCGCGCCCGGCCGCATAGGCGTAGACCCGTGCTCCGCGGGCGGCGGCGTGCTCCTCGCTCTCGAGCACCAGGATCGCGGCGCCCTCGCCGAGCACGAAGCCGTCCCGGTCCACGTCGTAGGGCCGCGAGGCGTGCTCGGGGTCGTCGACCCGGCTGGACAGGGCGCGGATGTTCGCGAAGCCCGCCAGGGTCATCGGGTGGATGCAGGCCTCGGTGCCGCCGACGACGACCACATCGGCCCGGCCGTCGCGGATCATGCCCATGCCCACCGCCACCGCCTCCGCGCCCGAGGCGCAGGCCGAGACCGGGGTGTGGGCGCCCGCGCGGGCACCCAGCTCCATCGAGATCTGGGCGCTCGAGGAATTCGCCATGAGCATCGGGACCGTGAAGGGGTTGACCCGGCGGGCGCCGCGCTCGCGCACCACGTCCCACTGGTCCAGGGTCGTCCAGAGACCGCCGATGCCGGTGCCGACCACCACGCCGAGCCGCTCCGGGGCGACCTCGGGGGCGCCGGCGTCGGCCCACGCCTCGCGCGCGGCGACCATCGAGTACTGACCGGAGGGGTCGAGCTTCTTGGCCTCGGGCCGGGTCAGGGAGTCCGTCGCGCCGGGCGCGATCTGGCAGGCGAAGTCGACCGACAGCCCGTAGCGGTCCTTCCAGTCGTTCTCCAGCGTGTGCGCGGTGGAGGTGCCGGCCAGGGCTGCCTCCCAGGTGGAGGCGACGTCACCGCCGAGCGGGTTGACGGTGCCGAGGCCGGTCACGGCGACGCGGGCGCGGGGAGCAGACATTCGGACCTCCGGGTCGAGGGGCTGAGCAACGGCGACGCCCGGGACGATGTCGTCCCGGGCGTCCAGCGGGGGTCAGTTCTGGGCGCCCGCGATGAACTTGACGGCGTCGCCGACGGTGGCGAGGTTCTTGACCTCTTCGTCGGGGATGCGCACGTCGAACTTCTCCTCGGCGTTGACCACGATGGTCATCATCGAGATGGAGTCGATGTCGAGGTCGTCGGTGAAGGACTTCTCGAGCTTCACGTCCTCGGTGGCGACACCGGTCTCCTCGTTGACGATCTCGGCGAGGCCCTCGAGGATCTCGTTCTCCGTGTGTGCCATGGGTGCTCCTTCGATCAATGGGTTGTGGCGCTCACAGAGTACCTGCGTCGGCGCCACGTTTCGGGCAGGGGTGATCATGTCACCCCGGGGGCGTGACGCGGCTGACAGTGCCTGCGCGCCGTGCCCGGGGTCACGGCAGGATCATGACCTGCCCGGCGTAGGCGAGGCCCGCCCCGAAGCCGAACTGCACGAGCACGTCACCGCTCTTGGCGGCGCCCTCCTCGATCAGACGATGGGTGGCCAGCGGGATCGAGGCGGCCGAGGTGTTGCCGGTCTCGGCGATGTCGCGGGCGATCACCACGTGCTCGGGCAGCTTGAGCTGCTTGGCGAGCTCGTCGACGATGCGCATGTTGGCCTGGTGGGGGACGAACACGTCGATGTCCTCGATGCCCAGCCCGGACAGCTCGAGCATCTCGCGGATCTTCTTGGCGGTGTGCCAGACGGCCCAGCGGAACACCGTCCGGCCGTCCTGCTGCAGGGTCGGCCATTCGACCTTGCCGTCGCGGAAGTCGATCGAGGAGCCGGTCATCCGGATGGTGTCCCAGTTCTCGCCGTCGCTGCCCCAGACGGTGGGACCGATCTTCGGCACGTCGCTGGGGCCGACGACCGCGGCGCCCGCACCGTCGCCCAGCAGGAAGGAGATCGAGCGGTCGGTGGGGGAGACGAAGTCGGAGAGCTTCTCCGCCCCGACCACCAGCACGTTGCGCGCGGCCCCGGAGCGGATCAGGGCGTCGGCCTGGCCGATGCCGTAGGCGAAGCCCGCGCAGGCGGCGGAGATGTCGTAGGCGATGACATCCGGTCGGCCCAGCTCACCGGCCAGCAGGGTGGCCAGCGACGGGGTCGGGTACGGGAAGGTGACGGTGGCGACGATGATCGCGTCGAGCGTCTCCAGCTCGATCCCGGAGCGCTCGAGGGCCTGCTGGGAGGCCTCCCGGGCGAGGTCCTGCACGCCGACCTCCGCGCTCGCGCGGGTGCGGGTGATGATGCCGGTGCGCTGGCGGATCCACTCGTCGGAGGAGTCGATGGGCTCGATCAGGTCGTCGTTGGGCACGACGAGATCGCCGCGGGCCGCGCCGTAGGCGAGGACCTGGGAGCCGGCCACGGTGGGCTGCGGGGTGAGGGACACGGCCATGTCAGTTCTCCTGGTCCGTAGGGGCGGTGCCGGCGTGCTCGCGCACCAGGGCACGGGCGGCGTCGAGATCGTCGGGGGTGTTGAGGTTCGCCAGCGCGATCCCCTTGAGCTCGCGCTTGGCCAGGCCCGTCAGGGTCCCGGCCGGGGCGACCTCGATCAGGGCGGTCACGCCGCGGTCGCGCAGGGCGGCCATGCAGGCCTCCCAGTCCACGGGGGAGGCGACCTGGGTGACGATCAGCTCGAGGTAGCGGGCGCCGGAGGTGATGACCTCGCCGCCCGCATTGGAGACGAGCGGGACCGACGGGTCCGCCGTGGGCAGCTCCGGCACGAAGGCCGCCAGCTCCTGGCGGGCACCGGCCATGAACGGGGTGTGGAAGGCGCCGGCGACCTGCAGCGGGATGACGCGCGCCTTCGCCGGTCCGTCCTCGCCGAGGGCGGCGATGGCGGCGGTGGGGCCGGCCGCGACCACCTGGGCGGCGGAGTTGATGTTCGCCGGATGCAGTCCGTGGCGCTCGATCGCCGCGAGCACGTCGGGCCGGGCGCCGCCCACCACGGCGGCCATCCCGGTCGGCTCGGCGGCGGCGGCCTTCGCCATCGCCTGCGAGCGGACCGCGACCAGGCGCATCGCGTCCTGGTCGGTGAGCACTCCGGCCAGCGCCGCGGCGGTCAGCTCACCGACGCTGTGCCCGGCCAGCAGGTCGGGCCCCGGCAGGTCCGCGTCCCGGTGCAGCTCGGCCGCGGCGATGATGCCGGCGGCCACCAGCAGCGGCTGGGCCACGGCGGTGTCGCGCAGGGTGTCGGCGTCGGACTCCGTGCCGTGGCGCAGCAGGTCGATGCCGGCGGGCTCGGACAGGGCCGACAGTGCGTCCTCGACGCCGGGCAGCTCCCGCCAGGGGCTCAGGAAGCCCGGTTTCTGGGCGCCCTGGCCAGGGCAGACGATCGCGAGCACGGGGACCTCCGGGGAGATGAGAAGGGGGACGGCCCGCTCGGGGCACGAGACGGGCCGGCAGGACGGAGTGCGCCGGTCGGCCGCCGACGAGGGCGGACGACCGGCGCAGTGATCAGGACTCGCCGCCGAAGGAGCCGGACTGGCCCGCGTTGACGTTGGTCAGGTCGTACTTGTCGATGGCCTGGCGGACCACCGAGGGGTCGACCTTGCCCTCCTGGGCGAGCAGCTGCAGGGTCTTGACGACCATGGAGTGCGCGTCGATCTTCAGATGACGACGGGCGGCGGGGCGGGTGTCGGAGAAGCCCCACCCGTCGGCGCCGAGGACGCCGTACCGGCCCGGGATCCACTCGCGGATCAGGTCGGGGACCAGGAAGTCGTAGTCGGAGGTCGCCACGAACGGACCGCTGACCCCCTCGAGGCGCTGCGAGATCCACGGGGAGCGCTGGTCCTCGGGGTGGAGCAGGTTGTGCTTCTCCGCCTCCAGGGCGTCCTTGCGCAGCTCGGTCCACGAGGTCACCGACCACACGTTCGCGCGCACGCCCCAGTCCTCGAGCAGGATCTCGCGGGCGTGGCGGGCCCACGGCACCCCGACCCCGGAGGCCAGCAGCTGCGCCTCGGGACCCTCGCCCTCGGGCAGCTCCTCGAGCACGTACATGCCCTTGAGCAGGCCCTCGACGTCCAGGCCCTCCGGCTCGGCCGGCTGCACGATCGGCTCGTTGTACACCGTGATGTAGTAGAAGACCTCCTGGACGCGGTCGTCCTCGCCGTACATGCGCTGCAGGCCGTCACGGATGATGTGCCCGAGCTCGTACCCGTAGGCGGGGTCGTAGATGACCGTGCCGGGGTTGGTGTAGGCCAGGATCGGCGAGTGGCCGTCCATGTGCTGCAGGCCCTCACCGGCCAGGGTGGTCTTGCCGGCGGTCGCGCCGATCACGAAGCCCTTGGCCATCTGGTCGCCGGCGGCCCAGAAGAAGTCGCCGGTGCGCTGGAACCCGAACATCGAGTAGAAGATGTAGAACGGGATCATCGGGTAGTCGTGGGTGGCGTACGAGGTGCCCGCCGCGGTGAAGGCCGCGGTGGAGCTGATCTCGTTGATGCCCATGTGCTTGATCTGGCCGGAGGCGGACTCCTTGTACGCCAGCAGCAGGTCGCGGTCCACCGAGAGGTAGTTCTGACCGTCGGGGTTGTAGATCTTCGCCGACGGGAACAGCGAGTCCATGCCGAAGGTGCGGGCCTCGTCGGGGACGATAGGGACCCAGCGCTTGCCGGACTCCTTGTCGCGCATGAGGTCCTTGAGCAGCCGCACCAGCGCCATGGTGGTGGCGATCTCCTGCTTGCCGGAGCCGCGGCGGGCGACCTCGTAGGCCTTGTCGCCGGGCAGCTCGATCGGCTTGTGCTCGGTGCGGCGGGAGGGGACCGGCCCGCCGAGGGCGGAGCGGTGCTCCTTGAGGTACTTCATGACCGGGGCGTCGTCCTCGGGCATGTAGAAGGGCGCGTCGTAGACGCTGCCCGACTCGAGCTGCTCGTCGCTGATCGGGATCCGCAGGGTGTCGCGCAGCGCCTTCAGATCGTTCAGGGTGAACTTCTTCATCTGGTGGGTCGCGTTGCGGCCCTCGAAGTTCTTGCCCAGGGTGTAGCCCTTGATGGTGTGGGCCAGGATGACGGTGGGCTTGCCCTTGTGCTCGACGGCGGCCTTGAAGGCGGAGTAGATCTTCTTGGTGTCGTGACCGCCGCGGTTGAGCTTCCACCAGATGTCGTCGTCCGAGAGGTCCTCGACCAGCGCCTTGGTGCGGGGATCGCGACCGAAGAAGTTGTCACGGATGAAGCCGCCGCTCTCGGCGCGGTAGGTCTGGAAGTCGCCGTCCGGGGTGGCGTTCATCAGGTCGATGAGCGCACCGTCGGTGGAGGCCTCGAGCAGCGGGTCCCAGCCGGCGCCCCAGATCACCTTGATGACGTTCCAGCCGGCGCCGCGGAACTGCGCCTCCAGCTCCTGGATGATCTTGCCGTTGCCGCGGACCGGGCCGTCGAGGCGCTGCAGGTTGCAGTTGACCACGAAGGTGAGGTTGTCCAGGTGCTCCTTGGCGGCGATGTGCAGGGCGCCGCGGGACTCGACCTCGTCCATCTCGCCGTCGCCGAGGAACGCCCAGGTGTGCTGCTCGCTGGTGTCCTTCAGGCCGCGGTTCTGGAGGTACTTGTCGAAGGAGGCCTGCTCGATCGCGGCGACCGGGCCGATGCCCATCGACACGGTGGGGAACTCCCAGAAGTCCTGCATGGCCCGCGGGTGCGGGTAGGACGGCATGCCGTGCTCGCTGGAGAACTCCTGGCGGAAGCCGTCGAGGTCCTGCTGGCCGAGCCGGCCCAGCAGGAAGGCGCGCGCGTAGATGCCGGGGGAGGCGTGGCCCTGGAAGAAGACGTGGTCGCCGCCGCCGGGATGGTTGCGCCCGCGGAAGAAGTGGTTGAAGCCCACCTCGTACATCGTGGCGATGGAGGCGTAGCTGGAGAGGTGACCGCCGACGGAGACGCCCGGCCGCTGGGCGCGATGGACGACCATCGCTGCGTTCCAGCGGTTGATGTTGCGCAGCTCCTTCTCGAGGTCGAGGTCCCCGGGGTACTCGGGCTGCTGCTCGACCGCGATCGTGTTGATGTAGTCGGTGGCCAGCGAGTCCGGCAGGTGCAGGTCCTCGTCGCGCGCGTGCTGGATCAGGCTCTGCACGACCTCCGCCGCGCGCTCCGGGCCGCGATGCTCGACGAGACCGTCGAACGACTCCAGCCACTCCCGGGTCTCCTCCGGGTCCGGGTCCTGCGCATGGCTCGGCAGGTTGATGCCGATGGGACGAGGGGTCTCGTGCGAAGTCACACTGTCCTTCTCTCTACGGGAGGGGATGGACCGGCCGCGGGAGCTGAGGTTCGCCGGTGGGCCCGGCTCCGTCGGCCTCGGTCCCGCAAGCCTACCGTCGGCAGGAGGGCCTGGGACGCTCGCGATCGCTCCTCGGTTGTGAGACGCCGGACACCGCCGCTCAGGGCGCTCCGGGCCGGGACCTGGGTCCCGGCATGCGCGAGGGTGGGCTGTGGCATAGAATCAGCCGCGCGCAGATCGGTCGGGGCTTCTCATGCCCCTCCGGGCCTGCCGTGAACGCTTGATCCCACCTGTGAGGAGCCTTTTCTTTGTCACCGTCGGCCGACGCCCCCTCGTCCAGCTCTCCCGTCGAGGCGCTGAACTTCACCACGGGTCAGATCGTGCAGGAGATCGGCTACGACGACGACGTCGATCTCGACCTGCGCGACGCGATCGAGGACGCCATCGGTGGCGAGCTCGAGGACGAGGACACCCAGGAGATCGTGGACGCCGTCGTGCTCTGGTGGCGCGAGGGTGACGGTGATCTCACCGACGCCATGGTCGACACCCTCCGCTCGATCGAGCCGGGCGCCCCGGTCTGGATCATCACCCCGAAGGCCGGACGTTCCGGCCATGTGCTGCCCGGGGAGATCCAGGAGAGCGCCGGCATCGCCGGTCTGCGGGTGATGAGCTCCGTGAGCCTCGCCCCCGACTGGACCGGCACCCGCCTGGCCAGCCGCGTCATCTGACCGCTCCTCGCACCGCGCCCCCGCTCCAGGGGCGTGCCGGCCTCCGTCCCGCCGGGAGCCTGGGGCCGTGCCCCCACCCGGGTCGTTAGCTCAGCTGGTCAGAGCGTCTGGTTTACACCCAGAAGGTCGGGGGTTCGAGCCCCTCACGACCCACCCACGGAAAGGCCCCTGACCTGCACTGACAGTGCTGGCTCAGGGGCCTTCCCGCGATGTGAGCACAGTTCGAGCACCACGCAGGGCCGGAACGTCGCACCCACGGGACAGACTCGGCCCCCATGAACGCCACGAGCAACCTGATCCGCGCCGCGGCCGGTTGGACCTATCCCGATCCCGGCGCCTGCGACTGTGGCGAGAGGGCGGCGATGCAGGGCTGGGCGTTCTGCCGCTGCCTCGGCGCCGGCGGTGGCGGACATCCGCAGTGGCGGTGCCGGGCCTGCGACCGGGCGCGGGTGCTGGGATGCGTGGGCGCGGTACCGGTGGCGAACGACTACGGCGGGCCGCGGACGGACGGCGCGTCCCCGCGCGCGGCGGAGCGTCGCGGAGGCCTCGGGAGCGTGCCTGTCAGCCCATCCCCAGCCGCGGATGGTGCGATCGCGCCATGAAGATCAGCCGACTCCTGACCAGCGCCCGCGCGGCGCTCCGCACCGAGAAGGGCCGCCAGATCGCCGGCCGCGCCACGGACGCCGCTGCCGACACGGCGCGCCGGACCTCGCCGCGGCACCGCTCGAAGATCGACAAGGCCCAGCAGAGCGCGCGCGAGTACCTCGACCGCCCCTGACCGCACGGCAGCGCCCCCACCTCCGCGAGGGGAGGTGGGGGCGCTGGTCTCTCACTCGCAGCCGACCCCGTCACCATCGCGGTCGAGCTTCTTCGAATACCCGGGATCCCCCTTGTGCACGGGGGCCGCGCCCGCAGCGCGCGCGGCGTCGCAGTTCTTGTAGTAGACGTCCTCGGACGCCGGCTCCTCAGGTTCGGGTTCGGGTTCGGGCTCCGGTTCGGGCTCGGGCTCCGGGGCGGGCTCGGGTTCCGGGGCGGGTGCCGGAGCCGGCTCGGGCTCGGGTTCCGGGGCGGGCTCGGGCTCCGGGGCCGGCGCGGGAGCGGGTGCCGGCTCCTCGCGGGCGCCATCGCCCTCCCCGCGAGCGGGCACGGGCTGGTCATCGGCGAAGGCGGCAAATCCCTCGCAATCCTCGAGCACGCCCGCGATCGCGTCCTTCTCCGCGGGCTTGACCCACAGGTCGTACTTGTCCTTCACCGCGACCTGCCGGGCGACGTACTCGCACCGGAACGCGGTGTTCGGCGGGAGCCAGGTGGCGGCGTCCCCGTCGCTCTTCTGCTGGTTCAGGGTGTCCTCGACGGCGAGGAGGTTCAGCGGGTCGTTCGCGAACTCGCGGAGCCTCGCGTCCTCCCACTGCGCCGCTCCGGTCTGCCAGGCGTCGGACAGGGCGACCACGTGGTCGATGTCGATGTTGTTGTCGGCCTGCTGGTCGAAGGCGAGGTCCTCGCCGCTGTACGGGGAGGGGCTGAGCATGCCCGAGAGCACCACGCACCCGTCGGTGCCGCGCTTCAGGACGATGTCGCCGAGGTCCCGTCGCAGCACGTCGTTGCGGGTGTCGCAGCCGTTGCGGTCGACGTCGTCGCGCCAGCCGAACAGCTCGCGGTCGTACCCGGTCGACGGTGCGCGGCCCTTGACCTCGAGCGTCGCCAGCACCCCGACGGCGAGCGATGTGTCGGGGGCCGGGGTCGGAGTCGGCGTCGGAGTGGGCGAGGGGCTCTCGCTGACCGCCTGGACGGCGGCGGTGGGCTCCTCCACCGGGGCGTCGGGGGCCGGCGGCGAGAAGATCGCCCCGATCGTGCCGGTGATGAGGAGCAGCAAGAATGCCAGTCCTCCACATCCGCAGCAGGAGAGGAGGGAGATCGCCCCGGCCTTCTTCCTGCCCGTGAGCGCGCTGAACTTCTGAGCCATCGTGACCCTTCACCTGGAGAACGGGAGAACGGAGCGCGGCCCTCGTGGCCTCCTCACGTCGCCGTTGACGGAGGGCACTGTTCTCAGGCAAGTGTCCACCATCGCGGAGGGTGGCGGCGGAGGGGCGCGGTCTCGAGCGCGTAACGAATCGTTCCTCCCCATCCCGGCCTCCACAGCGGGTCCGTCGTGATCGGCGCTGTGGGTCCCCGGCCGCGAGGCCGCCGCGCGCGGCACCGGGCGGACGGCGCCGTGGAGGCATACGCTGGGCCCACCGGGAGGCCGATCACACGGAGGAAGGCAGATCATGTGCGGACGGTACGTGCTCGAAGTCGACGCCGAGGGGCTGCTGCGGGCCTATGCGGCCCAGCCGGCCCGGGAGTTCGACTGGGAACCGGTGTTCAGCGTCGCCCCCCGCACCCGGGCGCCGATCGTGCGCGAGCACCTCGACGACGAGGGCCAGGTGCAGCGCACCCTCGAGCTCGCGCAGTGGGGGTTCCAGCCGTCCTGGGCGAAGGAGAAGGGCCCGCGCCCGATCAACGCCCGCTACGAGACGGCGCCCACCAACGGGATGTTCCGCGCCGCCTTCGCGTCGAGCCGGGCCGTGGTGCCGATGTCCGGCTACTTCGAATGGGTCGAGATGGCCGACGGGAAGCAGCCCTACTACGTCCACACCACGGACGAGCAGCTCCTGCACGCCGCCGGGCTCACCACCGCGACCAGGACCGCGGACGGGCAGTGGGAGCTCAGCGTCACGATCATCACCCGGGAGGCCAAGGACGCGGCCGGTGAGGTCCACGACCGGATGCCGGCCTTCCTCGACGAGGACCTGATGCCCGAGTGGCTCGCTCCCGGGAAGCTCGACGCCGACCAGCGCGGCCGCCTGCACGGCGCGCTCGGCGACGTCTCCGATCAGATCGCCGCCACGCTCATCACCCAGCCCGTGGACCGGGCCGTGAACAACGTGCGCACCCTGGACCGGAAGGACCCGAGCCTCATCGTGCCGCTCATGCTCGGGTGAACCAGTACAGCAGCGCCAGCACCACCGGCACCGCCACCACCAGGCAGCCCCAGACCACGGCGGTCTGCCGGTCGCGGGCCTGCTCCTCGGGGCTGCGGGGCGGCTCCAGCGGCTGCCCCGTGCGCTCCGCCTCCTCCCGGGCCCGCTGACGGCGCACCAGCATCTGACCGATGACGACGATGAGGGTCACGGCGATCGCCACCGCGAAGACGAGCAGGATCAGGGTCTGGATGGCAGGTCCTCCTGATGAGGGCGCGAAGGCGCGCGGACGGGAACTGTGGACAGGGTCTCACGACCGGGCCGCGGCACCTGGGCGCTTCCTATACTGGCCGGACCGTCGCGCACGGCCGCCTGCTCCGCACCGGAGGGCACAGCCTCGCGACCGGTGCCGATCCAGGAGGAACCGCGCAGGTGAGAGCACCCAGCAGACCGTTCGACGTCGAGGCCATCCGGGCCGACTTCCCGATCCTCACCCGCATGCTCGACGACGACACCCCGATGATCTACCTCGACGGCGGGGCGACCTCGCAGCGGCCCCGTCAGGTGATCGACGCCGAGGTCGCCTACCTCACCCACGACCACGCCGCCGTCAAGCGCGGCGCCCACCGCATGGCCACCGCCGCGACCGACGCCTACGAGGCGTCCCGCGAGACCGTCGCGGCCTTCGTCGGCGCCCCCTCGCCGGACGAGGTCGTCTTCACCCGCAACGCCACCGAGGCCCTGAACCTGGTGGCGTACTCCCTCGGCAACGGCGACGCCTCCACGCCCGAGCACCTGCGCGTCCGCGAGGGCGACGAGATCCTGGTGACCGAGATGGAGCACCACGCGAACCTGGTGCCCTGGCAGGAGCTGGCCCGCCGCACCGGCGCCACCCTGCGCTGGATCCCGATGGCCGAGGACTTCACCCTGGACCTGACGGGCCTCGAGTCCCTGATCACGCCCCGGACGAAGGTCGTCGCCTTCACCCACCAGTCCAACGTGCTGGGCACGGTCAACCCGGTGGCCCACCTGGTGGCGGCCGCCCGCGCCGTCGGCGCGCTCACCGTGCTCGACGCGGCGCAGTCCGCCCCGCACATGCCCTTCGACGTCGCCGCGCTCGGGGTGGACTTCGCGGTCCTGTCCGGCCACAAGATGCTCGGCCCCACCGGGATCGGCGTGCTCTGGGGCCGCTACGAGCACCTCGCCGCGATGCCGCCCTTCGTCACCGGCGGATCGATGATCGAGATCGTCCACCTCGACCACTCCACCTACGCGGAGCCGCCCGCCCGCTTCGAGGCCGGCACCCCGCCCATCTCCCAGGCCGTCGGCCTCGCCGCGGCCTGCGACTACCTCTCCGCCCTGGGCATGGAGACCATCGCCGCCCACGAGCGGGCGCTGACCCAGCAGGCCCTGGCCGGACTGGCCGGCATCGACGGGGTCCGGATCATCGGCCCGGGCGCCTCCCCGGAGCGCGCCGGAGCGGTGTCCTTCGAGGTGGCCGGGCTGCACCCGCACGACGTGGGCCAGGTGCTGGATGCCGCGGGCATCGAGGTGCGGGTGGGCCACCACTGCGCCTGGCCGCTGCACCGCCGCTTCGGCCTGCACGGCACCACCCGGGCGAGCTTCTCCGTCCACAGCACGGCCGGCGAGGTCGACGCCTTCGTCGCCGGCGTCGCCCGGACCGTCGACTTCTTCGGAGCCCTCGCATGAGCACCCCCCTGAACTCCCTCTACACCGAGCTCGTCGTCGAGCACGACCGGCGCCCCCTGCATGCCGGGCTGCGCGAGCCCTTCGACACCGAGGTCCATCACGTCAACCCCACCTGCGGGGACGAGATCACCCTGCGCCTGCACCTGAGCGGCGCCGGGCAGGATCAGCGCATCGAGGACGTCTCCTACGAGGCGATCGGCTGCGCCATGAGCAGGGCCTCCGCCTCGATCATGGCCGACCTGCTGATCGGTCGCAGCGTCGCCGAGGTGGAGCCGGTCCAGGCCCACTTCGAGCAGGCCATGCGCTCGCGCGGGAAGCTCGAGGGCGACGAGGAGCTGATCGGCGACGGCGTGGCGCTGCTCGGCGCCGCCAAGTTCCCCGCCCGCGTGAAGTGCGTGCTGATGCCCTGGAAGGCCTACCAGGCGGCGCTGGTCGAGATCAGGGCGCTGGGGGAGTGAGCATCGCGTCCGCGCCGGGCACCGTCGGTGGCGTCACCGACGTCCTCGAGGCGGCGTACCCGCTGGCCTGGGCGGAGGACTGGGACCGGGCCGGGCTGGTGCTCGGCGACCGCACCGATCCCGTCGCGCGGGTGCTGCTCGCCGTGGATCCCACCCTGGCTGTGGCCCGGGAGGCGCTCGAGCGCGAGGCGCAGCTGCTGATCACCCACCACCCGCTGCTGCTGCGCGGCGCCAGCTTCCTGCCGGCCGACGATGGCAAGGGCGCCGTGGTCACCGCGCTGCTGCGCCACGGCGCGGCCCTGTGGTGCGGGCACACCAATGTGGACCGCTCCACCCGCGGCACCGTCGGCGCCTGGATCTCCCTGCTCGGACTCCAGCAGGCCCGCCCCCTGCTGCCCGGCGAGGACCACGCCGAGGCCGCGCACGGCTCGCGCCGCTTCGGGCTCGGGGCGGTCGGCGCCCTGCCCGCTGCGGCCACCGTCGGCGCCCTCACCGCGCGCATCGCCGGCGCGGTGCCGCACACCGCCCGCGGGATCCTCCACACCGGCGATCCCGCTCGCGAGGTGCGGACCGTCGCGGTGTGCCCGGGCGCCGGGGACTCGTTCCTGGCGGCCGCCTCCGCGGCCGAGGTCGACGTCTACATCACCTCCGACCTGCGCCACCACCCCGTGCTCGAGCATCTCGAGTCGGCCGCGGATCCCGCCGCGGTGCCGGCGCTGATCGACGTCCCGCATGCCGCGAGCGAGGCCCTCTGGCTGCCGCTGGCGCAGGAGCTGCTGCGCGAGGCCGTCCCCGGCCTCGAGGTGCTGATCAGCGAGCAGTCCACGGACCCCTGGGGCGGCCGCGCCGGCTGAGGACCCGTCGCGGGCTCAGTCGGCGCGGTCCACCACCACCAGGCGGTCGCCCTCGAGCTCGATCTGCAGGCCCGCACCGAGACCGTCCCGCACCACGTCGACCACCTCGTCGGCCGAGGCCGGGGTGTCGGCCGCCGCGAGCAGCGCCCGGGTGACCAGGCCCCGGTAGCGCTTGGCGTCATGGGAGATCACCGTGCGCACCCCGCCGCGCTCCTGCACTGGGGAGACCTCGAGCACGCGCACGGCCCCGTCGCTGCGCATCGCCATCATCGAGCGGTAGGAGCCGGAGCGGCAGTCGATCACCACGGGGGAGCCGCGCTCCGCCTCGGTCTCCCGCAGCGCCGCGGCGAGCGGCCGCAGCCGCGGTGCCCACCAGGAGCCCGCCCTGCCGAGCCGGGAGACGGTCGAGCCGGCGGAGAGCCGGTACGCCGGGATCCGATCTTGGACGGCGTCGACGAGGCCGAACAGGGCGCTCTGGACCAGGACGCGGCGCTCCGGGGCGGGGGAGGAGGCCGGGTCCAGCTGGTCGAACAGGACCCCCGAGTACACGCCGAGGGCGGGGGCGGCCGGCTCCTGGTCCAGGTGCAGCATCCTGCCCACCAGCTCCGGGGCCGAGGCGGGGACCTTGAGGTGGGCGGCGGCGTCGGCGGTGGCCGCGGTGCGCTGGGCGGCGCGCAGCATCGTCGCGCGGTCGGACCGCAGCGCCGGCAGGGTCATAACCTCCAGGTCCAGCGGCGGGCAGCCGATCTCCGAGGGGCGGGTCTTGGTCTCCGAGGGCGGCAGCAGGATCAGCATCCGCCCATTGTCGAGCCTCGCCGCAGGCGGGCAGGCCGGCACGCCGCGAGACCTTCCGCACGTCAGCGACGCCGCACGCCAGGCGGGGACGGGCGCAGCGGCCGGTGGCCGCGTAGACTCGTCGGCGGACCAGTCGGCCGGGCAGCCGCGTCCTCGGGGCTCGCCCCGGGGCCGAGGAAAGTCCGGGCTCCATCCGGCACGGTGGTGGGTAACGCCCACCCGGAGTGATCCGCGGGACAGTGCCACAGAGAGCAGACCGCCGTCGTGCCCTGCGGGGTGCGGCGGTAAGGGTGAAAGGGTGGTGTAAGAGACCACCGCGGCCTCGGTGACGAGGTCGGCACGGTAAACCCCACCGGGAGCAAGGTCAGACAGGGAACGTTCGAGGGCGCCGGCCCGAGTTCCCGGGTAGGCCGCTGGAGGTCGTCGGCAACGGCGATCCTAGAGGGATGGCTGCCGATCACAGAACCCGGCTTACAGGCCGGCTGGTCCGCCCCGCACCCCCGCAGCGGGGGTGCGGCGCGGTGGGCGCTACTTCGCCGCGTGACGCTTGGCGTGCTCCTTCGCCCCGGGGGCCTTCGTGCCGGAGTTCTTCCCCGCCTTCTTGGCCGCCTTCTTCTCGCCCTTGTGCAGGGCCTTGTTCTCGCGGTGGGCGAGCACGGCGGCGCCGACGATGCCGGCCTCGTTGCGCAGCTCCGCCGGGACGATCTCGGTCTTCAGGTCCAGCAGCGGCAGGAACTTCTGGTGCTTCTTCGAGACCCCGCCGCCCACGATGATGCGGGTGGGGCTGAAGAGGAACTCGATGTGGGAGAAGTACTCCTGGAGCCGGCCCGCCCAGGTCTTCCAGTCCAGATCCTCCTTCTCCCGGATGGAGCTGGCCATGTAGCGCTCCGCGGAGTCGCCGTGCAGCAGCACGTGACCGAGCTCGGTGTTGGGCACCAGCGTGCCGTCCACGAAGGTCGCGCTGCCCACGCCCGTCCCGAGGGTGATCACCATGACCACCCCGGAGGTGCCGCGTCCGGCGCCGTACTTCATCTCCGCGATGCCGGCCGCGTCCGCGTCGTTGACCACGAACACGTCATGGCCGGTGCGCTGGGACAGCAGGGCGTCCACGTCGGTCCCGATCCAGGCGTCGTCCACGTTCGCGGCGGTCTTGGCCACGCCGGCCTGGATCACTGCGGGGAAGGTGACGCCCACCGGCATGTCGGCGGCGAGGTCGAAGGAGCTCAGCAGCTCGGCGACGGTGTCCGCCACGGCGTCCGGGGTCGAGGGCTGCGGGGTGGCGATCCGCACTCGCTCCGCGACCAGCTCGCCGGTGGACAGGTCCACCGGCGCCCCCTTGATGCCGCTCCCGCCGATGTCGATCCCGAAGGCCTGCTTGCTCATCGCATCTCCTGTTTCCGGTGCGCGGCACGTCGGTGGCCGCCCTGCACTCTGCGCGCCTGGTCAGGCGGCGCGCCACGGCGGATCACGATACCCCGTGCGCGACCCCACGGACGGGGATCGGCCGAGATCCCCGCCGGCCTCGCGTCCGTCGCCGTGGACGCGGCTCCTACGCCGCCGGGCGGCTCAAGGCCGCCGCGCCGGGAGCCAGGAACAGTCCGGCCAGGCGGTGGAGGTCCTCGGTAGGGGAGTCCGCATGGTCGACGTTCTGCATGGCCCGGACCGTCCTCTCCCGCGCGGCGTGATTGAGGATGAGGGCGAGCATGGCCCTGCCCGCGAACGCCGGGTCGGTGCCCTCCCGGAGCAGGCCCTGCTCGGCCAGCGCCGTGAAGCAGTGCTCCAGCAGATGCTCGTGCACCCGGTGCAGCCGTGCGATCCGGAACTTCCCGGGATGATCCGCACTGACCACATCCGCATCGAGCCTCGCCAGCAGCCGGATCGCGGGGGAGCCCGGGTGCCAGACCTCGGTCAGCGCCTGCAGCAGTGCCTTGGGTCCGTGCACAGCTCGTCGAGGCGGTCGAGGGCGTCCTGGGCATGGGCCTCGAGGCGATCGATCACGGCGCTGAGGAGCTCGTCCTTGGTGGCGAAGTGATGCAGCATGCCGGGGTGGGAGAGCCCCACCTCGCGGGCGATGTGGCGCAGGCTCGCCCCGTAGTACCCGTACTCGGCGAACAGCTGTCCGGCGCCGTCGAGCACCTGCTCGCGACGGGGGCGGCTGCGGGGGCGGGAGCGGGTGGTCGTGCGCCCGGCGCCGTCCCGCGCGGACGGCGTGGCCGCTCCGGTCGGTGCCGGGAGCGACCGCGCAGGGCGTCCGTCGGTCCCGGAGGGGTTCGTTGCTCGCAGGCGCGTCATCGGTGCTCTCCCCCCGCGACGGCGTCGGCCATGAGGCACGGCGGCAGCACCTCGGGCGTGAGGAACCGGACGGGCTGCCCGGGCTCCTCGTGCTCGACGATCTCGATCGCCGAGCGCAGCGAGGTCAGGCCCGCCTCCTCGATGTGCCGGGCTGCGGTGAGGTCGACGAGGACCATCCCGAAGGGATTGATCCCGCGCGCACGCAGGATCAGCGGGATCAGGCAATGGTGGGACTCCGCGGTGAGACACTCCGTGATCGCGAGCTGGACCACGCCCTGATCGATGTCGACACGGACGGTGACGGAGACTGTGTGGAGCATGGCAGGGCCTCGGACTCTTCTGAGCGCAGCGGCCCCCTGCTGGACCACGCGCTCCACGCCAGCCCAGTGCGACGCCCGTCACAAGCGGTGCCGGACCCCGTTTCCCGCGGGCGGGACGCTCAGAGCTCGAAGTGCGTGCTGGGTGAGCGCGGATCCAGGCCCGCCACGAGCGCGGCGGCGAGATCCCGGACCTTGAGGTTGCGGTGGTTCGAGGCGGCCTTGAGGATGTCGACGGCCTCCTCCTGGCTGCACCGGTTCTGACCCATGATGATCCCCACCGCCAGGTCGATCACCGTGCGCGAGGCCAGCGCTGCCTGGAGATCCTGCTGGGCGTCCTGCAGACGGGCCAGGCGCACCGCCAGCCGCAGCGCGCCCGAGGCGTCCCGGACCTCCCGGCGGACCGTCTCGACCAGGTCCGGATCGAAATCGTGGGGCCTCGAGGAGTACACGTTCAGCGCGGCCCGGGCCTCGCCGTGCAGCTCGAAGGGGACCCCGAGCACGGACCGCACACCCTGCTGCGCGGCCGCGGCGTGGAAGTCCGGCCAGCGCGGGTCATCGCGCACATCACCGACCCGGACCACCGCATGCTCCCGCATCGCTGCCAAGCACGGCCCGTCGGAGCAGCGGTTCTGGAGCTCGTCGAGAGCGTTCGCCTGCGGACTCGACGACGCGGCCGTGCCCGCCGTCCTCTCGCGCAGGAGACTGACCGCGCACCACACGGCGCGTTCCCCGTCGGAGAGCCGGTCGGCCATCATGACAGCGAACTCCTGCAGGAACGTGGGGATGTCCTCGCTGCCCAGCAGCACGTCGCCGGCGCCGCCGACGGACGCTTCGCCACCCTCATCCGGAGACATGCGTACTTCCTCCCTCGCACGGTGAGCGACCCGACCGTCCGATCACACTCGAGTCGACGCCCCGACTCTACGCGAGGGCGCATTCATCCTTCCGCGCCTCCCAGCAGCACCCGGAGATGCTCGGGCGCCGATCCGTCCGCAGTCAGCCGATCCGTCCGCAGTCAGGAGTACCGTGGGATTGTTATGAGGCCCCACGATTTCGCCGAGGAGCCGGGCAGGCAGGTGCGCGCCCGGATGATGGCGCTGTTCACCGAGGCAGTCGTGCCGCGAACGGACGCACTCCCCGGCGACGGCGAGCAGGGCGAGGCACGGTTCCTGCGGATGTGCCGGGCCCTGGTCCAGGTGACCGAGGCGCAGGGCGGGGCACTGACGCTGGCGCCGGGTGAGCTGCATCGGGTGACGCTGTGCGCGACCGACGACACGGCATCGCGGCTGGAGAACCTGCAGGAGGTGATCGGTCAGGGCCCCGTCCTGGATGCGGCCTCCAGCGGACGGGTGATCACGGCCGAGCTCGGCGGTCAGCCCGGAACCGGCCCCTGGCCCGTCCTGGCCAGCACCATGGCCGAGGAGCTCGGCGCCCTGGTGGTCCAGGCCCTCCCGATGCGGGTCGGATCCGAGACACTCGGGGTGGCCAGTGTCTACCGGCGCGCCGCCACCGGCCGCTGGTCGCCGCCCACGCACGAGGCGTCGGTGCTGGCGGGGATGATCGGCGCGGCGATCGTCTCCTCGGGTCTCGACGGGGAGGCCGGCCTGAGCTGGGACGTGCGGGACCGGATCAGCCAGGCCACCGGCATGGTGATCGCCCAGCTGGGCATCTCCGCGGTGGACGCCGCGGCGCTGATCCGGACCGCCGCCTTCAGCGCAGGGATGGACATGGCGGAGATCGCGACGGAGATCCTGGAGTACCGCCGCGACTTCAGCACCGACCAGGACGGAGGAGGGGACCACCGATGACGCACCGAACGGCCCTGCAGGCGCTGGCCGAGGCGGCCGGGTCCGTGACCGCCCAGCACGACGTGCACGACATCCTCGCGCAGGTGATGGCGGACTGCCGGGACCTGCTGCCGGCGGTCGGGGCCGGCGTGCTGGTGGTCTCCCGCCCCGGGGTGATGGACCTCCTCAGCGCCACCTCCCACCGCACCAGCGAGCTCGAGCTGTTCCAGCTCCAGACCGAGGTGGGTCCCTGCCAGGACTGCGTGGCCACCGGCAGCCTGGTCAGCGAGATCGGCGCCGAGCAGATCCGCTCCCGCTGGGACCGCGTCGGGGAGGCGATCGTCGCGGCCGGCTTCGACGCTGTCCACGCCTTCCCCATCCGCTGGAACGGCGTGACCCTCGGCGGCCTGAACGTCTTCGGGTCCGCCCCGGGCAGCGACCGCCCCGATCTGGTGCTGGGCCAGGCCTTCGCCGACGTGATCGGCATGCTGCTGGTGCGCGACCTGGACCTGGACGCCGACACGATCAGCGCCCGGGTCCGCCAGGTGCTCGAGGGCCGCACCGTCATCGAGCAGGCCAAGGGTCTGCTCGCCTACCGGCACCGCATCCCCATCGCCGATGCCCACGACCAGCTGCACCACCTGGCCCGCAGCAACGCACAGACCCTCTCCACCGCCGCGGTGCAGCTCCTCCGCGCCGCCCAGCACCGCGGTCCGGTCAGCTAGACCGGAGCGCGCCGGCCCGGGGAGCCCGGCCGCGGCGCCGACCTCCGCTCAGACGACCGTCAGCAGCTCGGGACCGTCGGCGGTGATCACCATGGTGTGCTCGAACTGCGCGGAGAAGGAGCGGTCCTTCGTGACCACGGTCCAGCCGTCGTCCCACTGCTCCCAGGCCTGCGAGCCGATCGTCACCATCGGCTCGATGGTGAAGGTCATGTTCTCGGCGATGACGTCGTCGAACATCGGCGCGGAGTCGTAGTGGGGGATGATCAGGCCGTTGTGGAAGCCCTCGGCGACGCCGTGACCGGTGTAGTCGCGCACCGACTCCATGCCGTGCCGGGCCACGAACTTCTCGATGACCCGGCCGATCACGTTGACCTCGCGGCCGGGACGGGCGATCTTGATGCCGCGCATCATCGCCGCGTGCGCCGTGTCCACGAGGTCCTGGGCGCGGGGGTGGACGTCGCCCACCAGGAAGGTGGCGTTGCAGTCGCCGTGCACGCCGTCGAGGAACGCGGTGACGTCGACGTTGAGGATGTCCCCGGACTGCATGAGCGTGGAGTCGGGGATGCCGTGGCAGATCACCTCGTTCAGGCTCGTGCAGCAGGACTTCTCGAAGCCCAGGTAGCCGAGGGTCGAGGGGTAGGCGCCGTTCTCGATCAGCACGTCGTGGACGACGGCGTCGATGTGGTCGGTGGTCACTCCGGGCCTGGCGGCCTCGCCGGCGGCCTGCAGGGCCAGCGCCGCGACGCGGGACGCCGCCCGGACCCGCTCGATCACGTCCGGACTCTGGACGAAGGGGCCGCTGTCCGAGACGGCCTCGTCCTTGTCGACGTACTCGGGGCGTGCGATGCGTGCGGGGACCGCCCGACGGGGGCTGATGGTGCCGGGCACCAGCGGCTCGCGACCTTCTGGACGGGTCCATTCCTGCTCTACAGTCATAGGAGCCAGTCTCTCACCGACCCGGGAGGAGTCCGACATGACCGAGGCCACGCAGTACTACTACAACCTCCGCACCGGCACCGTCGAGGAGGGCCGCCTCTCGCCCGGCACGGACCTGATGGGCCCCTACGCGACCCGGCAGGAGGCAGAGCTCGCCCTGCGCACCGCGGCGCGCCGCAACGAGAAGTGGGAGGAGGACGACGAGGCCTGGGAGGACTTCGGGGTGCCTCCGGCCGAGGCCGACGACCCCCGCTGAGGCCGGGCCCGTCCCGGCCGCCTCACTCGAAGGAGTGCTCGGGTCCCGGGTAGCTGCGCTCGCTCACCTCGGTGCGGTACTGCTGCGCGGCCCGCTCCAGCTCGCCGCGCAGGTCCGCGAAGACCTTCACGAAGGTGCCGCGGAAGCCCGACAGGCCCGCCATGTCCTGCCAGACCAGCACCTGGCCGTCGCAGGCGGGGCCCGCGCCGATGCCGATGGTGGGCACGTCCACGGCCTCGGTGACGCGGCCGGCGAGCGCGGCCGGGACCAGCTCGAGCACCAGCGCCGAGGCGCCGGCTCGCTGCAGCGCGAGCGCATCGGCCAGCAGCTTCTCGGCACCCACCTCGTCGCGACCCTGCACCCGGTGGCCGGACAGCGAGTTGACCGACTGCGGAGTGAAGCCGAGGTGCCCGAACACGGGGATCCCCGCATCGACCAGCGCCCGCACCTGGGGAGCGATCTCGGCCCCGCCCTCGAGCTTGACCGCCTCGGCGCCCGCGCGGACCAGCTCGACGCCGTGGCGCAGCGCGTCGGCGGGCCCGGCCTCGTAGGTGCCGAAGGCGAGATCGGCGACCACCAGCGGGCGGTGGACGCTGCGCGCGACCGCGCCGGTGAACGTCAGCATGTCCTGGTGGGTGGTGGCGGTGGTGGTGGTGTGGCCGAGCACGGTCGTGCCCACCGAGTCGCCCACCAGCAGCACCTCGATGCCCGCGGCCTCGAAGGCCTGCGCGGCGAACTGGTCGTAGGCCGTGAGCATCGTGAAGGGTCGGCCCTCGTCCGCGGCCTGCTGCAGATGGCGCAGGCGGATCTTGGCCGGTCCGGTGGCGCCGGCGGGGGACGGGTTGCTCACGGTGAACTCCTGGTGGGCGGGCGAAACGGGGGAAGGGCGTCGCGGGGACCAGGGTAGTCCGGTCGATCCGTCTGCGCTCCGGGCTCCCCGGGCGAAGGCGGGTGTGCCACTCTGGTGCCGGTACGTCCGGACCGGCCCCCACCAGGAGGAGAGCGCCGTGAGCTCGAGGATGCGCAGCACCGCCCGCCTGGCCGCCGCGGGAGCGGGGGCGCTCGCCCTGGCGCTCGGCGCGGCCGCCTGCACCGGGGGCGAGGACGAGCCGCCCCCGCCGGCGGCGAGCACCACTGCCGGGGCTGCGCCCTCCGACGGGGGCGGAGAGGGCGGGCCCTCCGCCGCGCCGAGCGACGGGGGCGGGGAGCAGGGGTCCGGCCCCGTCACCGAGCAGGAGCTCGACGCCGCCTCGGTGCGCGTCGTCGAGGCGCTGCAGGTCATCGACGACCAGGACTGGGAGGCCGCCTGCGGCTTCGTCCTGGACCCGAGCACCGGGACCGCCCCCGCGGGGGAGCGGCTGCAGGAGTGCGCCGACGGGATGGGCGGGAGCCTCGGGAGCATCGCCGAGCAGCTGCAGCCGGGCACCTTCGACGCCCTGGAGCCCTCCCTGGTGGAGGCCACCGACAGCGGTGACGGCACCGTCGCGGTCAGCATCGCGGGCGCGCCGCTCGAGGACGTGCCGCTGGTCCGGGGCGACGACGGGCAGTGGTACTTCTCGATCCCCTTCTGAGGCCGCCCCTGCGGAGGCTGCGCAGCGTCCATGGGGAGTCCTCCCCATCTCCCTCCGGCGGCTTCTGTGCCAGTCTGTGCTGCGCCGGTACCGACATCAGCACAGAACGGAAGGACGGGCAGATGACCAGGAGCATGCGCAGGACCGTACGAGGGATGGCCACCGGCCTGGGGGCGCTCGCGCTCATCGCGGGCACGGCGGCGTGCGGCGGGCTCGGCGAGGGCGAGGAGGCCGCCGAGACCGGCGATCAGCCCGCCGCCGAGGAGCCCGCGACGCAGGAGGAGCCCGCCGCGGAGGAGCCTGCTGCGGAGGAGGAGCCCGCCGCGGAGGAGGGCGCCGCCGAGGAGGAGGCCGCCGACAGCGCGGAGACCGCCGCCGAGGAGGCCGAGGACGCCGCCGCCGAGCAGGCCGCACCGGTCGACGAGGCCGGGCTGACCGCGGCCGGGGACCGCTTCCTGGAGTTCATCACCGTCCTGGACGACGGCGACGCGGAGGCGGCCTGCAGCTTCTTCATCGACCCGAACACGGACGAGCCGGTGACCGGCGCGACCCTCACCGTGTGCGGCGAGACGCTCGCACCGCAGATGGAGTCGCTCGAGCCGGGCGCCATGGACGTGATCGACCGCTCGATGGTCGAGACGGTCGACAACGGCGACGGCAGCGTCTCCGTCTCGATGGCGGGCACCGACTTCCCGTACTCGATGGTCGAGGGCTCCGACGGTCAGTGGTACCTGAGCCTGGGCTGATCGCGGAGCACCACCCCCACCGCAGCGCCCCGACCCCCCTTGGCGGAGGTCGGGGCGCTGCGCCGTGCCGGGCGGGCGATCCTGCGGCACACTGGCGTCATGGAACAACTCCACGACGACGTCATCCGCACCGTCACCGATCGTGACGTGCGGTTCATCCGGCTGTGGTTCTGCGACATCGCGGGGACGCTGAAGTCCATCGCGATCTCGCCGTCGGACCTCGAGACGGCCTTCACCGAGGGCATCGGGATCGACGGCTCGACCATCGAGGGCCTGACCCGCAGCTACGAGTCCGACATGCTCCTGCGCCCGGACCCGGGCACCTTCGAGCTGCTGGCCTGGCGCGGGGAGACCAATGCGACCGGCCGCATGATGTGCGACGTGCTCACCCCCGACGGCGAGGCGGCCGCCTCGGACCCGCGGAGGGTGCTGCGCGAGGCGCTGGGCCGCGCGGAGGAGAAGGGGCTGGAGTTCTACACCCATCCGGAGATCGAGTTCTACCTCTTCGAGGAGCCCTACGAGCAGGGCACGGCGCTGCGACCGATCGACTCCGCCGGGTACTTCGACCATGTCCACCGCGGCCAGGGCCAGGACTTCCGCCGCAACGCCATCCAGCACCTGGAGGCGATGAACATCCAGGTCGAGTTCTCCCACCACGAGAACGGGCCCGGCCAGAACGAGATCGACCTGCGCTACGCGGACGCGCTGACCACCGCGGACAACATCGTCACCCTGCGCACCGTGGTCAAGGAGGTGGCGCTGTCGATGGGGCAGGTCGCCACCTTCATGCCCAAGCCGATGATCGACCAGCCGGGCTCGGGGATGCACACCCACCTCTCGCTCTTCCAGGGCGGGAAGAACGCCTTCCACGAACCGGGGGCCGAGTACGGGCTCTCCCGGATGGGCCGGCAGTTCATCGCCGGACTGCTCCGCCACGCCCCGGAGTACTCGGCGGTGACCAACCAGTGGGTGAACTCCTACAAGCGCCTCTGGGGTGCGCAGGAGGCGCCGAGCTACGTGTGCTGGGGCCACAACAACCGCTCCGCCCTGGTGCGGGTGCCGTTCCACAAGCCCACCAAGGGCACCAGCTCCCGGGTCGAGTTCCGCGGCCTGGACTCCTCCGCGAACCCCTACCTCGCCTTCGCCGTGCTGCTGTCGGCGGGCATGGCCGGGATCGAGGGCGAGTACGAGCTGCCCGAGGGGGCCGAGGACGCGGTCTGGGACCTCACCGAGCGCGAACGGCGCGCGATGGGCATCGACCCGCTGCCCACCGACCTGTTCCGGGCCCTGGAGAGCTTCGAGGGCTCCGAGCTGATGGCCGCGACCCTCGGCGAGCAGGTCTTCGAGTTCTTCCTGCGCGACAAGCGGCAGGAGTGGCAGCGCTATCGCGAGCAGGTCACCGACTACGAGCTGCGCTCCACCTTCAGCCGGGTCTGAGGGGAGCAGGCATGACGCCGGAACCGACCACCTCCACCGGGGCGCTCGCCCGCCTCGGCTTCAGCAGGACCGACCGCGTCCAGCGCTTCCTCACCGAGCCCGTGCTCTCCGCGCTGGGCCCGGACGCCGCCCGCGCGCTCGGCGCCACCGCCGACGGGGACGACGCGGTGCTCGGCCTGCTGCGCCTGGCCGAAGCGGCCCAGGAGGCCGGGCAGATGCCGCTGATGGAGGAGTTCCTCGCCGGCATCGGCACCGCCGGCACGGCGGGGGAGCGCCTGATCCGGCTGCTGGGCACCTCGGTGGCGCTCGGCGACCATCTCGCCCGGCACCCTGATCGCCTCGAGGTGCTGCGCGAGGGCGACGACGATCTCGCCGTCCCCGCCGCCGCGGTGCGCGAGAGCCTGCTGCGCGCCGTGGGCGCGGACCCGGCCGCCGCCGTGCCGGTCGCCGGTGACGGAGGGGGGCGCGAGGTGCGGGACGCCCTGCGCATCGCCTATCACGACCGGCTGGTGCAGGTCGCGGCGGCCGACGTGCTCGCCTCCTCGCCGGCCGGGCTGCAGCCGCAGGTCTCCGCCGCCATCAGCGACCTGGCCGATGCGGCGCTGGAGGCCGCGGTGGCGATCGCCCGCGCCTGCGTCGAGGGTCAGGAGAAGGTCCGCTGGTCGGTGATCGCGCTGGGCAAGACGGGTGCGCGCGAGCTCAACTACATCTCCGACGTCGACGTCATGCACGTCATCGCCCCTGCGGAGACCGGAGGCGACGGGCCCGGGGCGGCCGCTCCGGAGGCCGGTCCCGATGCGGAGGCGACCGACCGGGCCGATGACGACACCGTCGTCGCCGTCGGCGCGGCGCTGGCCCGCGAGCTGGCGCGCGCCTGCTCCGAGCGCACCGGCGAGGGCTCCCTGTGGCAGGTCGATGCGAATCTGCGCCCGGAGGGCAAGGACGGGCCGCTGGTGCGGACGCTGGGCTCCTACCGCCGCTACTACACCGAATGGGCGAAGTCCTGGGAGTTCCAGGCCCTGCTGAAGGCCCGCGCCGCCGCCGGCGACCACCAGCTAGGCCGCGACTTCGAGCAGATGGTCGAGCCGTGGGTGTGGCACGCCTCCACCCGGGACGGCTTCGTCGAGGACGCCCGGGCGATGCGACGTCGGGTGGTGGCCCACATCCCCCGCGCCGAGGTCGAGCGGAACATCAAGCTGGGTCCCGGTGGGCTGCGGGACGTCGAGTTCACCGTCCAGCTGCTGCAGATGGTGCACGGCCGCGCCGACGAGTCGCTGCAGGCCCGCTCCACCCTCGAGTCCCTGGCCCGGCTCGGCGCGGAGGGGTACATCTCCCGCGACCACGTCGCCGAGATGGACTCCGCCTACCGCTTCCTGCGCTGCATCGAGCACCGCCTGCAGCTGCACCGGCTGCGCCGCACCCAGGTGCTGCCCACCTCCGCCGCGGACCTGCGCCGGCTGGCCCGCACCATGGGCCTGACCACCGACGAGTTCCATCAGCAGTACCAGCGCACCCGGCGCCGGGTGAAGCAGCTGCACGAGGAGATCTTCTACCGCCCGCTGCTGGTGACCTCCTCCCAGCTCAGCGACGGACAGATCACCCTCAGCGCCGAGCAGGCCGAGGCGCGGCTGTCCGCGATCGGCTACCGCGACCCGGCCCGCGCCCTCGGGCACATCTCGGCGCTCACCGAGGGCATCTCCCGGCGGGCGAAGATCCAGCGCCAGCTGCTGCCGGTGCTGCTGGAGTGGTTCGCCGACGGCATCGACCCGGATCTCGGCCTGCTCTCCTTCCGGCGCCTGTCCGACACCATCGGCTCCTCGCACTGGTACCTGGGCCTGCTGCGGGACTCCGGGCTCGCCGCGAAGCGACTCACGCGGGTGCTCTCGGCCAGTCGCTTCGTCGGCCAGCAGCTCGAGCAGATCCCCGAGGCGGTGCGCTGGCTGGCCCGCGACGAACAGCTGCGCCCGCTCTCCCGCGACGTGCTGGGACGCGAATTCCTGGCCGTCATCTCCCGCGTCGACTCCGTCGAGGCCGCCCGCGACGTGCTGCGCCGCACCCGCAGCCGGGAGCTGCTGCGGATCGCCCTGGCCCACCTCACCGGGGTCGCGCAGCCGCCCGCGGTGGCCCGCGCCCTCACCGACCTCGCCGAGGCGGTGCTGGAGGCGGGGATGCTGGTCGCCTTCCACGTGGTCGCCAAGGACCGCGACGCCGTCGGCGAGAACGCCGAGACCCTCGACGGCGCCCCCGAGGTCGACGTCGACACCGCCAAGCGGCTGCGCGAGACCCGCTCCGATCCGGCGCGGGCGCTCGGCGTGGAGATGGCGATCATCGCTCTGGGCAGCTTCGGCGCCGGCGAGATGGGCTACTCCTCGGACGCCGACGTCCAGTTCCTCGCGATCGATCGCGGCGCCGGCTCGGCGACCGTGGAGATCGCCATCGCCGTCGCCACCCAGATCCAGCGGATCCTCAACGCCCCGGCCGCCGGCACCGACATGAAGGTCAACGCGGATCTGCGGCCCGAGGGCAAGGTGGGCCCGCTGGCCCGCAGCCTCGAGTCGTGGACGCAGTACTACCGGCGGGACGCCCAGACCTGGGAGAAGCAGGCCCTCCTGCGCGCCCGTCCGGTGGTCGCCTCGGAGGTCGTCGCGGCCCAGCTGGTCGAGGCGATGGACGTCCACCGCTACCCGACCGGCGGGCTCTCCGCGTCGATGCGCCGCGAGATCACCCGGATGAAGGCCCGCGTCGAGTCCGAGCGCCTCCCGCGCAACGCCGACCCCTCCCGCCAGCTCAAGCTCGGACGCGGCGGGATGACCGACGTCGAGTGGTGCGCGCAGATCCTCGCCCTCGAGCACGGGCACGAGACCGCGGGACTGCGCACCACCCGCACCCTCTCCCAGCTCGAGGCGGCCGCCGAGGCGGGACTGCTCCCCACCCGCGAGGCGCGCGAGCTCTCCGACGCCTGGATCCTCGCCTGGCAGGTCCGCCGCGGCTCCTTCCTGTGGAAGGGCCGCGAGGCCGATGTGCTGCCGTCGGACCGCATCGACCTGCGGGCCCTGGCGGTGCTCATCGACGGCATCGACGCCTCCGCCTCGGAGCTCGAGGAGCGGTACCTGCGCCTGACCCGCCGCGCCCGGCTGGTGGCGGAGCGGATCATCTTCGACAGCGCCGACTGAGCGCCGACCGAGGGCCGCGGAGGCTCGGATGTGATCCGGCCGTGCGATGCGGCGCGTCCCGGCCCCGCTGGCCCGACACGTCACCCCCGCGGCGTACCGTGTCGGTCGTCCCCGTCGCCCCGGCGACGCCCGCGTCATCCCGAGGACCCATGACCAGCCCCTCCCTCAGCGCCGACACCCCGCGCGGCCGCATGTACCGTCTCGAGCCCGACGGCCCCCTCATGTACCCGTCGATCACCACCGTCGCCGGGATGCGCGCCAAGGACTTCCTGCAGGGCTGGTACGCGACCATGGCCTCGAAGCGGGCCCTGGACATGTACGCCTGGCTGGATCGCAACCCGGGCCGCGCCGCCGCCGAGATCTCGCGGGTCACCCGGGACCGCTGGAGCACCCAGAAGCGGATCGCCGCGGCCGCCCCCGAGTACACCCGCACCGCCGCCGACTTCGGCACCCTCGTGCACGCCGTCTGCGAGGAATGGGGGAGCAGCGGCGCCCGGCCGGGTGCCGCGCGCATCGGGGAGATCATCGAGCAGATGCGCGCCTCCCAGGGCGCCTTCGCCGGGGAGCAGGATCCCCAGGCGCTGATCGCCCGCGCCGACGTGCGCCTGGACGGCTACGGCCGCTTCCTGGACGACTACCAGCCCGAGTTCCTCGAGATCGAGCAGACCGTCGTCAACCACACCGTCGGCTACGCCGGCACCACCGATGCGATCGTGAGGATCGGCAACACCGTCCTCAGCGCCGACATCAAGACCTCGAAGAAGGTCCGCGGCGACTACGCCCTGCAGGGGGTCGCGGTCTGCCGCGCCGAGCTGCTGCTGGACGACGACGGCTCCACCCGCGAGATGCCGGACCTCACCGGCGCGTTCGTCATCCACCTGCCCGAGGCCGGCGGCTACCAGGCCGTCCCGCTGCGCACCGGCGATGCGGAGTTCGAGGTGTTCCGCTCCCTGCGCGCCGCCTGGTCCTTCGTGCCCGACGACTGCGCGCTCGAGCCCGCCACCGGACCCAAGGACCTGCTGCTGTCCCTGCTGCGCGCCAAGGGCGGGATGGACGCGCTGGGCTGAGCGAGCCCCCTGCCGGAGCACGGCCCCGACGGAGCATCCGCCGGGGCCGTCCGCTGTCCGCCGACGCCCGTGCGCGGCTCCGGGCCCCGGATGTCCCGCCCCGGGGTCCGCAGCACCCTCTTGGCAGCGACTGAACACTCGTATAGCATCTTGAACAAGTGTTCAGCGAGGATGTGCGGAAGCGGAGCGGAGCGGAGGCGAGATGCCGGAGGCGAGGGCGAAGGAGCTCACCGGCGGGGAGAGGATCCTGCAGGCCGCGATGCGCCGCTTCGCGATCGACGGGCTGTCGGCCCCGCTGCGCCGGGTGGCCGCCGACGCGGGCGTCAGCGCAGGACTGATCATTCACCACTTCGGATCCCGCGAGCAGCTGCTGGCGGCCTGCGACCGGCGGGCGCTGGAGATGACCCGGCGCGGGAAGCGCGGCGTCATGCAGGGCGGCGCGGCCGAGATGCTGCTCCAGCTGGCCGATGCCGAGACCTACGCCCCCGCGGTCGGCTACGTGCTGCGCCGCCTGCAGGCGGGCGGCGCCCTGATGACCGAGCTGGTCGAGGACTTCACCGCCGACGCCGTCGTCTACCTCGAGCAGGGGGTCGAGGCGGGCCTGCTCAGCCCCAGCCGCGACCCCCGGGCCCGGGCCCGGGTGCTCACACAGATGGCGCTGGGCTCGCTGCTGCTGCAGCTGCCCGGGGAGCGCGAGCAGCTCGACCTCGAGGACCTCCCGCGCTGGATGCGCGGATACACCGAGGCCATGATCGGACCGCTGCTCGAGCTCTACTCGGTCCCGCTGCTCACCGACCGCTCCGTGCTCGACGCCTACCTCGCCGCCGCCCCGGCCGGCGGGGACCCCACCCCAGCGACCGACGGGACCTGAGATGACCGCGACCGACACGCCCGCCACCGGGACCAGGACCAGCGATGCCGCCGTCGTGGTCCGCGATCTCACCAAGACCTTCGGCGCCACCCGCGCCCTGGACGGCTTCAGCCTGGCCGTGCCTCGTGGGCAGGTCACCGGCTTCCTGGGCCCCAACGGCGCCGGCAAGTCCACCGCCCTGCGCATCCTGCTCGGACTGCTGAGGGCCGACGCCGGCGGTGCCGAGGTGCTCGGCATGAACCCCTGGACGCAGGCGGTCCAGATCCACCGCCGGCTCGCCTACGTCCCCGGCGACACGAACCTCTGGCCCACCCTCACCGGCGGCGAGGCGATCGACGTGCTCACCCGCGGCGAGCGGTCCGCGGCCCACCGCCGTCGCCGCGACGAGCTCATCGAGCGGTTCGAGCTGGACCCCACCAAGCGCTCCCGCACCTACTCCAAGGGCAACCGGCAGAAGGTCTCCCTGGTGGCGGCGCTGTCCCGGGACGTGGACCTCTACGTCATGGACGAGCCCACCTCCGGACTGGACCCGCTGATGGAGGCGATCTTCACCGACGAGGTCAGCCGGCTGCGGGCCGACGGCCGCACCGTCCTGCTGTCCAGCCACATCCTCGCCGAGGTCGAGAAGCTCTGCGACACGGTGACCATCATCCGCGCCGGCCGGGACGTCGAATCCGGCACCCTCACCGAGCTGCGTCACCTCACCCGCTCCACCGTCGCCGCCACCACCACCGCCGACCCCGCCCGCCTCGCCGCGATCGACGGGGTCCACGACCTCGTCGCGGAGCTCGGGCGGCTCCGCTTCGACGTGGACGACGCCGCCGTGCCCGCGGTGCTGCCCGTGCTCACGGCGATGGGCGCGACCGGACTGACCGTCACCCCGCCCTCGCTCGAGGACCTCTTCCTGCGCCACTACGGCGACGACCTCGCCCAGACCGCTCCCGGGGAGGAGCCATGAGCACCACCGCCCCCACCCGGCCGCCGACGACCGGCCGGAAGCGGCACCGCCGCGACGTCGCCCCCACCTCACCGCTGACCGGACTGGGGTCCCTGATCCGGCTCTACGGGCGCATCTCCCGCCGCCAGATCCTCCTGTGGACCCTGGCGATGCTGGTGCTCGTGCCCGCCTCGATCCTCGCCATGGAGGAGGCCTACCCGGACCAGGGGTCCCTGGACGCCCGGGCGATGCTGCTGGACAACCCGTCGGCGGTGATGATGACCGGCCCCTACTTCGCCACCACCCGGTACACCTTCTGGGCCATGGTCGCCAACGAGCTGTTCCTCTACATCCTGCTGGCCGCCGCGATCATGAGCGTGCTGCTGACCGTGCGGCACACCCGCGGTGAGGAGGAGGCCGGGCGGCTGGAGATGGTCCGGGCCCTGCCGACGGGCCGGCTCGCCCCACCACTGGCGGCCCTCGTCATCGTCACGATCGCCGACGTGGCGGTCGGCGCCGCAGTGAGCATCGGGGCGCTGGCGGTCGGCGGCGCCCTCGCCGACTCCCTCGCGATGGGGGTCGCCACGGCGCTGACCGGACTGGTGTTCGCCGCCCTCGCCGCCGTCACCGCGCAGCTCACCGAGCATGCGGGCACCGCTTCCGGGATGGCGCTGGGTCTGGTGGCGCTGGCCTTCCTGGTGCGCGGCATCGGCGACGTCATCGAGCGCCAGGGCTCCTGGCTCTCCTGGCTCTCCCCGCTGGCCTGGGCGCAGCAGACCCGCATCTACGTGGACCTGCGCTGGTGGCCGCTGCTGCTCTCGCTGGCCGCGACGACGCTCCTGCTGCTGCTCGCCGGCGCGCTGTCGCGACGCCGCGACGTGGGGGCGGGGCTGCGGACGGCCTCCGCCGGTCCCGATCGGGCCTCGGCCGCGCTGCTCGGGCCCGGCGGTCTGACCCGGCGGCTGCTCACCTCGACGATGCTCGCCTGGGGGGTCGGCCTGCTGCTGTTCGCGATCGCCTTCGGTGCCCTGGCCTCCTCGCTGACGGACTTCATGGAGGACATGCCGGCGCTCGGCGACTGGGCGCCGATCTCGCTGGACGACCTCACCGGTTCCTTCTCCGGCTTCGTGCTGCTGATGCTCACCCTCGGTCCGGTGGCCCTGATCGTCGCCGGGGTGCTGCGCCTGCGCACCGAGGAGCTCGCGGGACGGCTCGCCGGACTGCTGCTGGCCGGCACCACTCGGCACTCCCTCGCGCTGACCTGGTTCCTGGTGGTGCTGGTGGAGGCGGCCGTGATGCAGGCGCTGCTCGGGTTCGGCGTGGGCATCGGGGTGTGGTCGGCCACCGACGACGCCGCCTGGATCGGCGAGATGACCCTCGCCGCCCTCGCCTACCTCCCGGGCATCGCCCTGTGCGGCGCGATCGCCCTGGCTCTGTACGGGATCAGCCTGCGCGCCACCGGCCTGGCCTGGCTGCTGGTGGTCGCCACGGCGCTGATCACCCTCTTCGGCGACCTGCTGGGTCTGCCGGACTGGGCGCGCGCCCTCTCCCCGCTGCACCATGTCGCCCTGGTGCCCTCCGAGGAGCTCGAGGTGGCGCCGCTGATCGTGATGGGCGCCCTCGCGGTGGTGCTCGTGGTCATCGGTCTGCTCGGTCTGCGGCGGCGGGACCTCGCCTCGGGCTGAGCAGGGACTCCATGAACAGCGGGGAGCGGACGCCGGTCTCACCAGATCGTTGACCCTACTGTGACGTAGGTCATAGTCTCGCCCTCGCCCGGTGCGCGCGCCCGCCCTCGGGAACACGATCCTGGCACTGGCCGCCCTCATCCGAGACGGCCTGGGTGATGTTGTCACGCCTGGAGGAAATCATGCGCTGGTCCTCTGTGGCCGCCGGAGCCTGTTCACTGGCCCTCGCCGCCACCCTCATCGCAGCACCCGCCTACGCCGGAGGCCCGCCCATGCGCGAGCCCGACGTCCTCGCCGACGGTCTCGTCGGCCCGCTCTCGCTCGCCGTCGGACGCAGCGGGAAGGTCATCGTCAACCAGTCCTTCGCCGGGACCCTGTCCCAGGTGGACCGACGTGGCGAGGTATCCGCTCTCTACCAGGTGCCCGATCCGGAGAACGGCGGGATCGCCGGCGCCTCCTCCCATCACGGCGCGATTTACTACCTCGAGACCTCCGCCGGGGAGACCGGGCCGGTCAGCCACGTCGTCCGGCTGGATCGGGACGGCGAGCGCACCGTGGTCAGCGATGACTTCTGGGCCCATGAGACGGAGAACAATCCGGACGCGGGGCAGACGTACGGCTTCCGCGGCCTGGACGACGAGTGCGCCGAGGATGTGGCCGCGTTCGAGGACGAGGTCGAGAACAGGGCCGGCATGCCGCTGCCGCTGAACGAGTACCCCGGCATCGTGGAGTCGAACGCCTACCAGCTCACCGTGCATCACGGGACCATCTACGTCGCGGATGCGGCCGCGAACGCCATCCTGGCCGTGGACGAGGACACGGGCGAGATCTCCACGGTCGCCGTCCTGCCGGCGAGCGCGATCACCTTCTCCGCCGAGGCGCAGGCCTATGTGGAGGAGATGGTCGGGGGTCTGGAGATGCCCGACTGCGTGATCGGAGAGTCCTACACGCCCGAGCCGGTTCCGACCGATGTGGAGGTGGGCGCGAAAGGCAGGCTCTTCGTGTCCACCCTCCAGGGTTCGGCCGGGGAGGCCTTCCCGCTGAGCAAGATCTACCGGATCAACCCCTACTCGGGCAGGACCCGGCTCGTCGCCGATCGAGGCATGCAGGGAGTGACCGGTCTTGCGGTGTCGCCCTCCGGGCACATCGTCGTCGCCGAGATGTTCGACGGGGCGGTCTCGGTGATCAAGCCCGGCAGCAGCAGGGCGAGGACCGTCTTCGAGACGGAGTCGCCGGCCGATGTCGAGCTCAGCGGATCGAGGATCTACGCGACCACCGGCGTGATGGGTGAAGACGGCGCCCCGGGCAACGGCGCGGTCGTGACGTACAAGTACCGGTTCGGCCACGGTCACGGCCACGGCCACTGACGGCTGCGCTGAGCGGATCAGCAGGGAGCGGGGTCGGCGCCGAGCCGGCCCCGCTTCGTGCTGCCGTGCCTCGTTCCGTGAGTCCGCAGGCCGGGATGGGCCGAGCGCTTCACGGCGGCATGCACGGTCCTGGCGACCGAGCGCCTGCGGGATCTCGCGGCTCGGCAGCGGGGAATCCGTTCAGCGACGGGGTGACGGTCCCCGGGATGACGGGCGTGCTCCGTCACGGGGCGCCGGGCCGCGATGCGAGAGGCGGGCGGCGATGCCGAGCGTGAGGACCAGGAACGCGATCACGGTGATGAGCATCGCCACCCCCATCACGGCGGCGTCCTGCGGCAGCATGGCGCAGCCGGCGGAGGTGTCCTCGTACGAGCAGCTGCGCCAGGGTTGGACGACGTACACGAGGCAGACCACGGCGCCGCAGGCCATCACCGCTGCGGAGACGATGACGAGCAGCGTCGATGTCCTGGGGGTCATGCCCGGAGAGTACGTGCTCCGGCGCAACCCGACGGACGATCCGACCTGAGGCGTCACCCAGCCACGGCGGCGGTTTCCTGGCTCCGGCGGCTCGGCGCCGGTCAGGGTGACGCAAGGGGGGGAATGGGCACCGGCAATCCCTCCACTGCGCACCCCGGAATGCGCGCCCAGGAACCAAGGCCTACGCGGGGGGGGGGGGGGGATAGGTGCCGCTATCGCCCCACTATGCAATGCCCGCGCCCACGACGGTCACCAAGGCGATTCCGCTCGCCGGCGGCGTGATCTCGGGGGGGGGGCTTGACGCTGGTCTCCTTGCGGACCCAGTCCGGACGTCTCATGGAGCACCTGCGCATACTGCCGCCTCCCGGCGTCGACGCGGCCGAGTACCGCCGGGCGGTCGAGGCGACCGATGTCGCCGCGGCGGCGTCCGGCGGGCGGCTCGCTGCGGCCCGCGAGAGCATCGGGGACGCGGCCGACGGCGCCGCCTCCGGACTGATGGGCACCGCCCGCGGAGCCCGCGGCGCCGCGGGCTCCGCGGGGGAGCGCGCTGCGACACGGCCGGAGCCTGATCGGGAAGGCCCGGAAGGGTGAGCGAGCAGCCGCCGGGAACGACCCCGCGGCCGAGGGACCGGAGATCGCGGACGGCGGGGACGCGGCAGAGCCGGCGTGAGCCTCGTCCTCGGCCGATCCGTTAGACCCCAGCTGCCTTCCGCGACGCGAGCGCCAGCCGTTCGACGAGATCGTCCGGCAGCGGGTTGCGCGGCGAGAAGGTGATGCCGGTCTTCGTCGCCTTGAAGCCGGCCCCCGCGATCTCCTCGGCGTGCTCGGCGATCGCGGCGGGCAGCAGGTACAGCCCGCACTGCTTGCTGAAGGCGGCGTAGCTGGCGACGACCGTGCCGCCGATGCTGAAGCCGGGCATGTTGTACGCCACCATCTCCTCGGCCTCCGGCAGCGTTCCGGCCAGCACCGCGCGCAGTCGCTCGAGCGATGCGCGGAACGGTTCGGGCGCGGCGGCGATGTAGGCGTCGTGGTCCTCGATCGTGCTCATGGCTGCTTCCTCTCGTGGGCCGGCACGGTTCCCGGGGAAGAGCTGCGAGCAGCGCGGCGCAGGCCTGCTCGCACTCGCGGCCGTCCGCTGACAGTAGCCAGCGCGCGGCGGGGAGGGGAAGACCCCGGCAACGGCATCGGGGCAGCACGCGCTCCCGCACCGGACCCAGGCGGAGTGCCTGGTGGTCGGCGGAGGGAGGGCGCACTGCCCCGAGGCTGCGAGCCGGAACGGCTCAGATGTCGTAGTACAGCTCGAACTGCCGCCACTCTACTGTGCAAGCCAGTGAGGCACTGGACACCGCTGCTGACCTGGGAACTTGCATCAGTGCACTACTGCTGCTAGCTGGGCGCGATGGAGGATTCTGCGGACATTTTGCGGACCTCCGAGACGCGCCTTCGGCTTGCGACGCAGCCCGCTCCTGGGGGAGGTCCGTCCGACCCCTTTGACGCGCAACCCCGGTCGGTGGCGCATCCCTCTCCGACCGATTTCCACACACGACTGCCAGCGCGCCTTCAAAGAGCTGCTGGGGAAGAAACCCGCAGCAACCTGTGAGTCATCCCATCTGGACCGTCAGAACGCGGGTACGGGACTCTTGTAGCCGAACGTCATCGCCCCAGGGCCGATACTTAACTCGCGGACGCGGTCCAAGGCCTTAATGCCGACCATGGCAGTACCGATAGCGAGCAATGAAATCTGCTCCAGATCCGGTTGGGCTAGTCCGCGCCAGTGCGGTCCCTCCCTCTCTATACCTACTACCTTTCGGGTGCGGGTCCACGTCAGGCCGTGGGCGTGCCCGGAACTGTGGCGCCACGCTGAGAGGAGGGCTGCGCGAATGTTCGCGGCTTCGTCGCCCGAAGCCACCATCCGCGACGCGTGACGGATTCGGTCGGTATCGGTCACCTTAGACAACGGCGCGTAATTCGCGTGGCGGTCCTTTATCGCGCGAATCGCCTTGCGATACTGGTCGACCTCGTTGTTGAGCCGCCTCACGGCATCATCGCCGAGCATCTGTAAGGGTTCGGGGTCCTTCTGCAAGTCCAATGACACTTCGAGTTCACGGCTCATGTCCTCGATGTGGAGAGCGCAAGATCGTGCGATCCGCTCTCGAGGATCGTCTGGCGCCAGGAGCCATGCCGTTCGGGCGTAGCTCAGTAGGGCAGTCCGAAGCACTGTGGAGAGCGACGAAACTCCCAGGTCCCTAAAGCTCCGGTTTCCCCAAAGGTATTGAGCAGCGGTTAAATGCTCCCGAGAGGCCGCAATATACGTTGAGGCCCGGACATATGACGCCTCGTTGGGCTCAACATCCAGCTCCATGCGAAATCCTGAACCGGCAGCCGGCCTTATGACACCCCCGTGCAGCTCATGCCTGTTATCCAGTTCCGTAAACGCCACACCTATCCGAGCTTTGGGCGTCATTTCCTCCATCGTAAATAGACGACTCGTCATAGTTTCGCCTCCGGCCCAAATTATCGCCGACATCTCGGCTCGTTCAAACTAAGGTGTAGCGGCAGCAGCTTCGAGCGGACGCCTCAACATGCACACCTACCAGGACACGCGCTATCAGTGCCGGCCCACAGCTTTTAGCATTGTTCACTAGAGTCTGCTAGCGGCGGGCGCGCCTTCGACCCTACTCCGCACCATCCGCGTACCGATAGCTTGAAGTTACGCGCCTGAGAAGTTCGGCGAACATCCGCTCATCCGCGCCTTCCTCGCCCGAAACGCTCAGGCGGTGCGGCTGTTCATAACCGATGCCAACTTCCCCCTCGCCGTCGATGTCGACCGTCGCAGCAATCCGAAGCTTGGGCGGCTCCGTCTTGGAGCTTCGCCAAGCCGTCGAAGAAGGAAGAATAGCAACCCCCTTCACTGCGGATAGAGGCCTGACGGACCCCGAGAAGGAGAAAACAGCGTCATCGCTACCCGTGAAGTTGTACCTAAGAACGGCTAGGCGCTCGTGATCCAGCACGAGAAGGCTCCCCTCGGTGCTAAACGGGTGTGCCGTGCTAAAAACGAGTACGTCCTCGGGTCCCGAAAAGGACGCCTCTAGGAAAAGTTCTAATGCATCCTGGGCGGAGACACCCTTACTTGAAGTCGTCGGGATGTGGGAGAAATGTCTGTGCAGGACTTCGTTATACTTCCCGGTATGCACCATTGCTATTCGTCCTTCCAATATTGAGACTGTGACCTAGGTCCCAACCTACAGCCTAGAGTCTCGGTTTGGTCCGCTCTCTCCGGCTGACTCTGGCTCTGCGGGTGCAGCCAGGGGCATGCTGCGGGTATGTCGGCACGATCCGCGCGCAGGTGAGTTAGGCGCGGGGGCAGTAGAAGGCGATGAACGGACGGGCTGAACCCGTCGGTCGCCTCAGAACCTAAGCCGCGCCATCAGAGCGTCACGCGCCTCCTCTTCGCCTCGAGTCGAGCTAGCACCCCATGGCGTCCAACCGAACTCCGCTTCCCTACCGAACGACACCCGCAGACCACTCGCAAATTCGACTTCGATAGCAGGGTCTAGCGTGTGCGTCCCCGCACCGTCCGCCCAGACCGTGGAGGCGGGCCACACTCGAACGGCGACCAATGACGAAAGCGGAATCATGTCACCGTCAATAGAGAACGATTCCCGTCCATCCCCGGACCGCGAATACTCAAGGAACACAACACTAGTTGTATGAGGTCATGACGTTGTCGACACGTTCGTGGACGCGGGTGGCCGGGGGCTGGTCAGCACAGGCGGTGTGCGGCCGATGATAGTTGTAGTGGTGGACCCAGACGCTGATTGCTTCGCGCCGCTCGTCTTCGGAGTAGAAGGCGTGGGCGTAGAGGCATTCCTCGGCGAGTATCCGCTGATAGCGCTCGACTTTCCCGTTGTGCCGCGGCGTGTAGGGCCGAGTCCGTTGATGCCGTGAAGCATGCGCGGTCACGGTGCGCACGAAGGTCCTCGCGCGGTAATTGGCGCCGTTGTCGGTGACCACCCGGACCAGGCGATTGATGCCGTGCGCAGCGAAGAAAGCACGGGCTCGGGAGAAGAAGGCGATGGTGGTCGCCGCGGTCTCGTTCTCGAGCGCCTCGGTGTAGGCGAGGCGGGAGTAGCCGTCGATCGCGGAGTGGAGGTAGGTGTAGCCCACACGCTGGTGGCGTGCTCGGGTGCTGCCGCGGCCGTGGAGTCGCCAGCCTCCACCGTCGGGGATCTGGCCGACCTTCTTCACGTCCAGGTGGAGCATGTGGCCCGGGAAGCGGGCGATGATCTTCCCGTTCTCTCGGTTGTTCTCCCCTGTCGTGTCGAGGTCTCGGCGGCGGGAGATCCCCAGCCGCTGCAGCCATCTGCCGATAGTGCGGACGCAGTAGTGGTAGCCGCGGCCGGCGAGTTCCAGGGAGATGCGGCGAGCAGACCACTTGCGGTCCCGTCGCCAGGCGTCGATGAGCTCGAGGACCTCGGTCGGCAGCCGCGACGGACGCCTGGCCGGAGCACTGGAGCGGTCCTGAAGAGCTTCGATGCCGTCGTCGCGGTAGCGGTGGACCCACTTCGTGAGTGTGGAGCGGGCGATGCCTGCTTCGACGGCGACGTGGGCGATGGGACGGCCATCGGTTTCGACACGTTCGACCAGGCGGAGCCTTCCGGCAGGGGTCAGCGGCGAATTACGGTGGGTCATGGAACGGGTCTCTTCCAGCAGATGGACGGCTTCAGCACCACCCATCGTGCCGGTCAGGGACCCGTTCCTTCATCCCCGATCCGTGACTACAACGTCATGACCCGCAACAACTAGTCCGATTTAAAACAAACACTCGACCGCTGTTAGTTTCACCTCGCTCACGAAGGCTATGCATCAGCAGGTCCTCATCGTCCCCAATAAGCATCCGGAGATAATCGATCACGGCCCGGACCGTAGAAGTTCCATCGGCCCCACGCGACGAATTAACTCCCACGTGATCCCGAACCAGCCGCTCCAACTCCGTTGATTCACTCAATGCAACTCCCCTCCTCGGTGGCCGACCCAACGCGCAGCCCTTCACCGAGGGTATAGCCAAGCCATGACAGGCAAGCCGACAACGCAGAAAGCGCCCCCGTTAACCCGGCGAAGGATCGGCGGCGATGTTCGACCGGCTCGAAGTGCCGTGTGTGTGAGCCCGCCTATGAGGCGTGGGAGGGCCGCAGCCGGTGGGGGGAGGGCCCTTCGGGGAGGGTCACTCCTCGTCACGGTCCTCCACCTGACGTAGCGGACGACGACCAGCACGCGACCGGGCCAGCAACACGTCAAGCGGACTACCACCAGCCGCACGGACAGCCTCACCTGCAAGGTCGCCGTCCGAGATGTTTGCGACGATCTGCCGGTGCAGCTCCTGCTCCTCCAACACCACCAGCCGCGCATACAGCGCCTCAGTCCCGTTCAGGCGCGGCTCCGGCACGGGTCGGCGAAAACGACCCTGGACACCTACGCGCACCTGTGGCCGGACACAGAAGAGTCCGCACGATCCGCCATCAGGAACGTTCTGACGGATCGTGCGGACAATTTGCGGACATCGGGGACCTGATCTAGACGCTGACCAGGCCCGAATTGTCAGATGTCGTAGTACAGCTCGAACTCGTGCGGGTGCGGGCGGAAGCGGAACGGATCGATCTCCGTGGTCCGCTTGAGCTCGATCCAGGTCGAGATCAGGTCCTCGGGGAACACGTCACCCTCGGTGAGGAAGTCGTGATCGGCCTCGAGGGCGTCCAGCGCGGCACCGAGGGACTCGGGCAGCTGCTTGATCTGCTTGTGCTCCTCGGGGGGCAGCTCGTAGAGGTCCTTGTCGATCGGCTCGGGCGGCTCGATGCGGTTGCGGATGCCGTCGATGCCGGCCATCAGCTGCGCGGCGAAGGCGAGGTAGGCGTTGGCTGAGGGGTCCGGGGCGCGGAACTCGACGCGCTTGGCCTTGGGGGAGGAGCCGGTGACCGGGATGCGGATCGCGGCGGAGCGGTTGCGGGCCGAGTAGACCATGTTGACGGGGGCCTCGAAGCCGGGCACCAGGCGCTTGAAGGAGTTCACCGTGGGGTTGGTGAAGGCCGTCAGCGAGGGGGAGTGCTCGATGAGTCCGCCGATGTACCAGCGGGCGATGTCGGAGAGGCCGCCGTAGCCGCGCTCGTCGAAGAACAGCGGCTCGCCGTCCTTCCACAGCGACTGGTGGGTGTGCATGCCGGAGCCGTTGTCGCCGAACAGCGGCTTGGGCATGAAGGTCGCGGTCTTGCCGGCCTGCCACACGGTGTTCTTCACGACGTACTTGAACTTCATGACATCGTCGGCCGCCTGCAGCAGCGTGTTGAAGCGGTAGTTGATCTCCTGCTGGCCGGCGGTGCCCACCTCGTGGTGCGCACGCTCGACCTGCAGGCCGGTCTCCTCCAGCACCGCGCAGATCTCGTCGCGCAGATCGGCCATCTGGTCGTTCGGCGGGACCGGGAAGTACCCGCCCTTGAGCCGGGTCTTGTAGCCCTGGTTGCCGCCGAACTCCGACTCGTCACGATCGGTGTTCCACACCGCCTCGTCGGAGTCGATGCTGTAGAAGCCCGAGTTGACCGTGGTCTTGAAACGGACGTCGTCGAAGATGTAGAACTCGGCCTCGGCCGCGAACAGCGCCGTGTCGGCGATGCCGGTCGACTTCAGGTACTCCTCGGCCTTCGCCGCCACCGTGCGCGGATCGCGGGAGTAGGGCTCGTCGGTGAACGGGTCCACGATCGAGAAGTTCATGATCAGCGTCTTGCGATCACGGAACGGATCCAGGTAGGCCGTCTCCAGGTCCGGCACCAGCTTCATGTCCGACTCGTGGATCGCCTGGAAGCCGCGGATCGACGAACCGTCGAAGAGCTGACCGGTCGCGATCGCCTCCTCGTCGAAGCTGCTGGCAGGCACGTTGAAGTGCTGCATGACGCCGGGAAGGTCACAGAAGCGGATGTCGATGAACTCGACGCCCTCCTCCTCGATGTACTTCACGACCTCGCTGGGATTGTTGAACACTAGTCCTCCATCGGCGCCACCTGGCGCGGGTTGTGCTGACAGACCCCGTGGGGCATCACGTGCCGAGTCCCGGGCCGTCACCGGCCCGGACTCGGGTGAGGCCAAGCTTAGGCGCTGTGGTGCGCAGCACTGTCGAAGCGCCCCGGGCTCCCAGCGGCGCCGACTAGGGTCTGCTGCGTGATCGAACGCAAGGACCTGGGCTCCTGGATGGAGGGTGCGCCGAGCGCGCCCGGCTACGTCAAGGGCGCCTCCCTGGGCCTGCCCGCCGCCGGCCCCGGATCCGTCGCGCCCTTCTGGCGCCGCCCCGTCTCGCTGGGGCTGGACTGGGCGCTGTGCCTGGCGATCTCCGCCGTCGTCTTCGAGGGCGATGCGCTGGCGAACCTGGTGCTCTTCGTCGCGGTGAACGTGCTGTTCCTGACGCTTTTCGGGGTCACTCCCGGGCAGTACGCGATGCGCCTGCGGGTGCGTCCGGTGCGGGGCCGGATGCCGATGGTGCTGCGGGCCGTGCTCCGCACCGCCCTGATGCTCCTGCTGCTGCCGGCGGTGGTCTGGAACCGCGACGCCCAGCCCCTGCACGACGTCGCCGCGGGCACCGCCGTCGTCGCGGCCTGAGCGGCCGCCCGTCGGCGCCGACGCAGCCCTGCGGGACCAGCTCGGCGCCACCGTCGGCCGCCCCGCACGTCCCCTCCGAAGAGGTCTCTGACCTGCAACGATGCACGAGGTCACGAACAGGTCACGAAGGTCACGGGAAGGTCACGGCGCGCGGCGGTCCGGGCCGCCCGCCCAGCCGGTGCCCCGCGGAACGCCGCAGCCCCCTCCCGCGCGTGCGGAAGGGGGCTGCATGAGCGGCCGGGCGCGGTCAGCGACCCCGCATGGCTTTGCGGTTCGGTCGTGCCCGCATCGGGTCCACGCCCTTGGGGATCGACTGCCGCAGCGAGCGCTGCAGGGCGTTCAGGCGCTTGGTGACCTGAGCGGCCTCGTCCTTCGTCAGCTGCTTCTTCATCCGCTGCATATGGGTGGGGAGCTTGTGCAGCGGGACCTCGCCCTCGCTGTCGCCGACCACGATCTGGTGCACCGGCACGTTGTCGTGCTGGAGGACCCGACGGATGCTGCGGCGCTCCTTCTCCAGCAGCTTCATGGACGTCGAGGAGGCGTCCTCGGCGACGATCGCGATGCCGGCCCGGCCGGAGGCGCGGAAGAGCATCTTCTGGCTGCGGGGATCGATCTGGACCGGCTCGTCGTCCACGTTCCATCCGCGTCGGATCGACTGCATCGCCGCCAGCGCCGCGCCCGGCTGGCCCTTGATGCGGCTGAACGCGGCGCGCTCGGCCTTGCGGGCCAGGATCATCATCGCCACCAGGATGCCGACGGCCAGGCCCATGAAGATGCCGTACCAGGGGCTGTCGAAGATCAGCATGGTCAGCACCACGCCGACCAACATCGAGACCACCAGCGCCACCAGCATCAGCGGCAGCGTGCTGCGGTCGATCTCCTGGGTGTACTTGAACACCTCGACCATCTGCTTGAGGCGGCCCGGCTTCTTGGTGCCGTCAGCGTTCCTCTTCGTCTTCTTCTCGCCCTTCTCGGGCGTGGTCTCGGACTTGCGAGCCATGGGGGATGGGTCCTCTCGGGGCCGGGCGGGCGTCAGCTCGCGACGGCCTGCTGGGTGCGGGCGACGACGCTCGCAGCTTCCTGACGGGCGGGCTGGTTCGAATCCAGATGCCGGAGGTTCTCCGGGATCTCGCGGCCGAGCTTCCGCATCGCCTGCGCCCAGAGCTTCCCGGCGCGGTACGAGGAGCGGACCATCGGTCCGGCCATGACGGCGAGGAAGCCCATCTCCTCGGCGGCGTCGGACAGCTCGACGAACTGCTGGGGCTTGACCCAGCGGTCGATCGGGTGATGCAGCTTCGAGGGCCGCATGTACTGGGTGATGGTGAGGATGTCGCAGCCCGCGTCGTGCAGGCGCTGCATGGACTCGAGGATCTCGTCGTCGGTCTCGCCCATGCCCAGGATGAGGTTGGACTTGGTGATCATCCCGGCGTCCTTGCCCATCGTGATCACGCTCAGCGAGCGCTCGTAGCGGAAGGCGGGGCGGATCTGCTTGAAGATCCGCGGGACCGTCTCCAGGTTGTGGGCGAACACCTCGGGCCGGGCCGCGAAGACCTGCTCGAGGGCCTCGCCGTTGCCCTTGATGTCGTCGATCAGCAGCTCGACGCCGGTGCCCGGGTTCATCGCATGGATCTGCTCGCAGGTGCGCGCGAACAGACCGGCGGCGCCGTCGGGCAGGTCGTCGCGGGCCACGCCCGTGATGGTCGAGTAGCGCAGGCCCATCTCCTTGACGGAGCGGGCGACCTTCAGCGGCTCCATCGGGTCCACGGCCATCGGCTTGCCGGTGGCGATGTTGCAGAAGTCGCAGCGGCGGGTGCAGGTGTCCCCGCCGATCAGGAAGGTCGCCTCGCGGTCCTCCCAGCACTCGAAGATGTTCGGGCAGCCGGCTTCCTCGCAGACCGTGTGCAGACCCTGGCCGTGCACGCGCTTCTTCATCGCGTTGTACTCGGGACCCATGACCGCGCGGGTCTTGATCCATTCCGGCTTGCGTTCGATCGGCACCTCGGCGTTGCGGGCCTCGACACGCAGCATCCGCCGGCCTTCGGGGGGAACGATGGTCACCGTGGAGCCTCCTCGTTTCGGCGTCCCCTGGAGTGTATCGACCTGCGCAGGTCGGGGGCGCGTCATCCCGTCCGGGCGGGGGTGCGGTGCGCCACGAGGTCGGTCATCGCCGTCGTCACCGTGTCCAGGGCGTCGGCGACCGCCACCCGGCGCCGGGCCTCCTGGCTGAGGCTGGTCACCCCCGCGTCGTCGATCCCGCAGGCGATCACGTTCTGCGCCCAGGACAGGTCGTTGGCGCAGTTCAGCGCGAAGCCGTGCATGGTGGCGCGCTTGGAGACCCGCAGGCCGATCGCGCAGACCTTGCGGTCCTCGCGGCCCTCGCCCTCGGCCGGCACCCAGACGCCGCTGCGGCCCGGGATCGGCACGGTCGCCACGCCCAGCGCGGCGCAGACCTCGATGATGGTGCGCTCGAGGTCGCGGACGAAGCCGACGACGTCGATCGGGATCGGCAGCTTCACGATCGGGTAGCCGACCAGCTGCTGCGGGCCGTGCCAGGTGAGCTTCCCGCCGCGGTCGATGTCGACCACCTCGGCGCCGTCGCGGGGGCGCTCATGGTCCTCGGTGAGCTTGCCGGCGGTGTACACCGCCTGGTGCTCGAGCAGCAGCAGGGAGTCGGGGCGCTCGCCCGCGACCACCTCGGCGTGGACCTGCCGCTGGATCGCCCAGGCGGCGCGGTACTCGACCGGGCCCGGGGGCAGGCCGAACTCCTCGTGCCGGTCCCCGCCGGGAACCGGTTCGCTGAATCCGAGACGTATCACGTCGAGCACCCGCACAGCCTACTCCGGCTCCCACCAGGACGTTGTGGATGAACCACGGGGCGGCCGCGCGGATGGGGAACACTGCGGACATGGACGAGGCCGACAGGGAGCGCTGGGCGGACGGTCCCGCCCCCGGCGAGGGGGCGACGGGCCGGCGGCGGCGCCCCGCCGCGCCCGACGAGGAGCCGCTGCCGCTGCGCCCGGACCCCGCCGACCGGGTGGAGGAGGACGTATCCGCGCCCGGAGGCGAGGAGCGGGTGCGGGTGCGCTGGCTGACGCCCGCGGGTCGGGCGGCGGTGCAGGCGGAGATGCAGCTGCTGGCGGCCCTCGAGGTCGCCGGGATCCGCGCCGCGCCCGACGTCCTCGAGGTCGAGGACGACGGCTACGTCCGGGAGACGGCGCCGCCGCTCGTGCGGGGCACGGGCCGGCGCGCCGCGGAGAGTGGCGCCCCCGCGATCGGGGAGCGGCTCGCCCTCGCCCGGGCCCGGGAGGATCTCGATGCCCTGGTCGATGCCCTCCACGAGCGAGGATGGGTGCTCGGCGCGCCGGCCGGACGGGGCGTGGGGCTGCGCGCCGACGGCAGCGCGGTGCTGGTGGACCTGCACGGCCTGCGCCGCGAGGAGGGGGTGGCCGCCCAGCGCCGGGATCGCAGCTGGGTGGGCACGGTGCTGCAGGACGAGCAGAGGACCCTGCGCCGGCGGGTGCATGCGGCGAGCTCCGCGCCTTTCGCGAGGCCGCTCGATCTGCCGATGGTGGACGCGCCGGGGTCCGCACCGCGCGTCGCTGCGGCCGCGCCCGGGGAGCCGGGGCGGGAAGCACCCGGTCAGGTCCCGGACCCTCCGGCGCCCGCCCCGGCGGCGACCCTGCCTATCCCGCGGGCCTCCCGCTCCCGCGCCGCGGAGCGCTCCGCCGGGGATGCCGGCGGGGGGTCCCGGCCGCGGTCCCGGGCCGTCCTGCCCGGCGCCTTGGAGGCGCTCGCGCCGTCCCGGCGCCGCCGCACCGCGGCCCTCACGGCGGCTCTGGGGCTGACGGTCGCAGCGGTCGTGGCGGCGAGCACCTGGTGGTTGAGCGCCGCGGACCCGGGCCCGGCGGCGGGGGAGGAGCCGGCGCTCACTGCGCCGCCGAGCGGCTCGGCCCCCGCCCCGCCGAGCGAGGCGGTCCCCGTCTCGGCCCCCGCGATCGAGGATCCCTGGGAGCTCGCCGCGGAGCTGGCCGGGGCGCGGCACTCCTACCTGACCGGCCTGTCCGACCGGGCCGTCGCGGTGCCGGGCAGCGCGACCTTCGCGGTGGACCAGCAGGTCCGCGCGGCCTACCGCGGCATCGAGGTGCGTGGCGGCGGCCCCGTGGTCCACGAGGCGGACCTGCTCACGGCGCCCGGGCAGGACGGCATCGCGGTGCTGTCGGTGGTGACCTCCACCGCGGCGCACGAGCTGGTCGAGCCGGACGGCACGCTCCGGCGCGTACCCGCGACCGAGCCGGTGCGCAGCGAGCTCTCCGTGCAGTGGGACGGGTCGAGCTGGCGGGTCCTGAGCGTCTCCGCCGCGGACGACTAGCGCGCGACCGCCGCGCTGCGCCGTCCGCCCGGACCGCGCAGGAGGGCCCCGGCACCGTGTGGTGCCGGGGCCCTCCCGGAGGGGTCAGCGCGAGGCGCCGGCCCGGGGACTCACAGTCCCAGTTCCGCCTCGAAGGCGCCCGCCTCGAGCCGCTTCTTCATGAAGGTGAGGAAGCGGGCGGCGTCGCCGCCGTCGACCATGCGGTGGTCGTACGAGAGGAACAGGTACATCATCGAGCGGATGGCGATGGTGTCATCGCCCTCGGCGTTCTGCACGACCGCCGGGCGCTTGGTGATGGTGCCGGTGCCGAGGATGCCCACCTGCGGGGCCGGCACGATGGGGGTGTCCCAGAGCGCGCCGCCGGAGCCGGTGTTGGTGATGGTGAAGGTGGCGCCGGCGAGATCGTCGGGCACCAGCTTGTTGGCCTTGGCCCGCCCGCCGAGGTCGCCGATCTGGCGGGCCAGGCCCGCCAGGTTCAGGTCACCGGCGTTCTTGATCACCGGGACCACCAGACCGCGCTCGGTGTCCGCGGCCATGCCGATGTTCTCCGAGCCGTGGTAGACGATCCTGTCGCCGTCGATGGTGGAGTTCAGCTGCGGGTAGGTCTTCAGACCCTCGATCGCGGCCATCATCAGGAACGGCAGGAAGGTGAGCTTGGCGCCCTCACGGGCGGCGAAGTCGTCCTTGGCACGGGCGCGCAGCTTGGCGATCCGGGTCAGGTCGACCTCGACCGCGGTGGTCAGCTGCGCCATCTGGTGCAGGGACTCGGTCATGCGCTGACCGATGACCTTGCGGATGCGGGGCATCTTCTGCTCGGTGCCGCGCAGCGAGGAGACCTCGACCTTCGGGGCCGACGGAGCCGCCGCGGGGGCCGAGGCGGCGGGAGCGGCCGCAGCGGTCTTCTGCTCCTCGATCGCCTGCTGGACGTCCTGCTTGCGGATGCGGCCGCCCAGCCCGGTGCCCTTGACCCCGGCGAGGTCGATGCCGGCCTCGCTCGCGAGCTTGCGCACCAGCGGGGTGACGTAGCCGGAGGACTCGGCGCCGGTGACGGCGTCGGAGGCCTGCGGGGCCGGTGCGGAGGGCGCGGGCGCCGCGCTCTTCTGCTCGGCCGCCTTCGGGGCCTCGGCGGGCTTCGGCTCGGCCTTCGGCTCCTGCGTCGCCGGGGCCTCCTCGGCCTGGGGCTGCTCCTTCGCGGGAGCCTCCTCGGCCTTCGGCGCCGGAGCGGCGGGCTCCTGCGCGGAGCTCTCGGCGGCATCGCCCGAGCCGATGATCGCCAGCACGGCGCCGACCTCGGCGTCCTCGTCCTCGGCCACGCGGATCTCCAGCAGGGTGCCGGCGACCGGGGAGGGGATCTCGGTGTCGACCTTGTCGGTGGAGACCTCGAGCAGCGGCTCGTCGACCTCGACGGTGTCGCCGACCTCCTTCAGCCAGCGGGTGACGGTGCCCTCGGTGACGGACTCACCGAGCGCCGGCATCGTGACCTCCTCGCCGGAGGCGGCGCCCCCGGAGCCCCCGGAGCCCGACGCGGCGGGCTGCTCGGACTCGGCGGGCTTCTCGGACTCGCCGGCCGGGGCCTCCTGCGAGGTGGAGGGAGCGGTGGTCTCGTCGGAGGCGAGGTCCTCGCCCTCGGACGGGGCCGGCTCGGACTCGGCGGCCTCGGCGCCGGAGTCGTCGGAGCCGGCGTCGGCCGCGCCGGAGCCGTCGCCGATGACGACGAGATCGGCGCCGACCTCGGCGTCCTCGTCCTCCTCGACCAGGATCTTCTCGATGGTGCCGGCGACGGGGGACGGGATCTCGGTGTCGACCTTGTCGGTCGAGACCTCGAGCAGCGGCTCGTCGACCTCGACGGTGTCGCCGACGGCCTTGAGCCAGCGGGTGACGGTGCCCTCGGTGACGGACTCACCGAGCGCCGGCATCTTCACGGTTTCGGACATGGGGGGTTCTCCTCTGGGTCTCGCGTGGGCTCAGGCGTGGGCGTGCAGCGGCTTGCCGGCGAGCGCGAGAGCGGCCTCGCCCAGCGCCTCGTGCTGCGTGGGGTGCCCGTGGACGAGGGCGGCGACGTCCTCGGGGTAGGCCTCCCAGTTGACGATGAGCAGCGCCTCGCCCATCAGCTCGGAGGTGCGCGAGCCGATCATGTGGACGCCGATGATCGGACCGTCCTTCTCGCGGACCAGCTTGATGAAACCGGTGGTGCCGAGGATCTGGGACTTGCCGTTGCCGCCGAGGTTGTACTCGTAGGTCTGCACCTTGTCCTCGCCGAGCTGCTCCTTGGCCTGCTTCTCGGACAGGCCCACGGAGCCCAGCTCGGGCTCGCAGTAGGTGATGCGCTCGATGCCGGACTCGACGATCGGGGCCGGGTTCAGGCCCGCGATGCGCTCGGCGACGAAGATGCCCTGGGCGAAGCCGCGGTGGGCCAGCTGCAGGCCGGGGACGATGTCGCCGACGGCGTAGACGCCGGGGACGTTCGTCTCGAGGGTCTCCTTGTTCGCGAGCACGAAGCCGCGATCCATCTCGATGCCCTGCTCCTCGTAGCCCAGGCCCTTGGTGTTCGGGCCGCGGCCGACGGCCACCAGCAGGTAGTCGCCCTCGATGACCTTGCCGTCGGCGAGGGTGACGGTGACGCCGTCCTCGCTCTGCTCGGCCTTCTCGGTGAACACGCCGAGCGAGAAGGTGATGCCGCGCTTCTTGAAGGCGCGCTCGAGGGCCTTGGACAGGGCCTCGTCCTCGTTGGCCACCAGGTGGGGCAGGCCCTCGACGATGGTCACGGACTCCGCGCCCAGCGACTTCCAGATCGAGGCGAACTCGACGCCGATGACGCCGCCGCCGAGGATGATCGGGTTCTTCGGGATCTCCGGCAGCTGCAGCGCCGCCTCGGAGTCGAGGAAGCGGCCGCCCAGGTCGATGCCCGGCAGGGTCTTCGAGAACGAGCCGGAGGCCAGGATGACGTTCTTGCCGGTCAGCGTGCGGGTGCCGGACTCGGACTCGACGGTGACGGTCTTCGGCCCGGTGAGGGTGCCGAAGCCCTCGACGTACTCGACCTTGCTGGACTTCACCAGGCCCTGCAGGCCCTTGTGGAGCCGACCGATGATCTTGTCCTTGAAGCCGATCACCTTGCCGGCGTCGATGCCGTTCAGGCTGAGGTCGATCCCGGCGGCCGCGGCCTCCTTGGGGGCGTCGGCGAGCTCGCCGACGTGCAGCAGCGCCTTGGTGGGGACGCAGCCGCGGTGCAGGCAGGTGCCGCCGAGCTTGTCCTTCTCCACCAGGGCGATCTTCTGGCCCAGCTGGGCGCCGCGCAGCGCCGCCGCATAGCCGCCGCTGCCACCGCCCAGGATCACGACGTCGAACTGGTCAGTGGTTGTATCCGCCACCTGTGTGCTCCTCGGTGTCTCCGTGTCTGCGCGGCCCGCGTCGACCTCGATGGCCGTCGGCGCCGCCTATGGCACCCATGCTAGGGCACCAGGCGGCGCCGGACGGACCGTCGGACCGGATCGCCGGGCCGGTCGTCGGCTCCTGATCAGCCCTCGGAGGCGGCGGCCATGTCCTCGAGCACCTGCAGCACGGTGCGGGTGCTCATCCCGGTCGCGCCCTTGCCCATGTACCCCAGCGGGGAGGAGGCGAAGGCGGGGCCCGCGATGTCGAGGTGGGCCCATTCGGTCTCGCCCACGAACTCGGCCAGGAAGATGCCGGCCGAGAGCGCACCGCCCGGGCGCTCACCGATGTTGCGCAGGTCGGCGATGCGGCCGGTGAGATCGGCGCGCAGCTCGCCGGGGAAGGGCAGCGGCCAGAACGGCTCGCCGGTCTTCTCGGAGGCGCTCATCACGACCTCGCGGCCGGTCTCGGTGCCCATCACGCCGGCGGTGCGCTTGCCCAGCGCCACCATCGCCGCGCCGGTCAGGGTGGCCACGTCCATGACCAGGTCGGGGTTCTGGGCGACCGCGTCGACCAGTGCGTCGGCCATCACCATGCGGCCCTCGGCGTCGGTGTTCAGCACCTCGACGGTCCTGCCGTTGCGCATGGTCACCACGTCGCCCGGACGCTGCGCGCCGCCCCCGGGCATGTTCTCGGCGAGCGCCAGGTAGGTGGTCACCTTCACCGGCAGACCGAGCCGGGCGGCGCCCAGGGTCGCCGCGAGCACCGTCGCGGCGCCGGTCATGTCGGAGGTCATGTCGTCCATGCCGGCGGCGGGCTTGAGGGAGATGCCGCCGGTGTCGAAGGTGATGCCCTTGCCCACCAGCGCCACGGAGCGGGTCGCGGCGGCCGGGGCGTACTCGAGGCGGACCAGTCGCGGCGGACGGGTCGAGCCCTGGCCGACGCCCACGATCCCGCCGTAGCCGCCCTCGGCGAGCTGCTTCTCGTCGAGCACGGTGACGGTCAGGGGGAGGTCCGCGGCGAGCTCCTCGGCGCGGCGGGCGAACAGCTCGGGGTAGAGCAGGTTCGGCGGGGTGTTGACGAGGTCCCGCACGAGGGTCACGAGCTCCCCGAGCACGCCGGCGCGCTCCGCGGCGGCCGCGGCGGAGGCTGCGTCCTCGCTCACGAGGGTGATCGCGCCGAGAGCGCCCTTGGGGGCGGCGGCCTCCGTGCCGGTCTTGTGGGCGGTGAAGGCGTAGGCGCCGAGGGCCGCGCCCTCGAGGGCGGCGGCCTGCTGCGGCGCGGTCCCGCCGGGCAGGGCGATCGCGGCGCTCCCGACCCCTGCCAGCGAGCGGGTGGCGGCGCCGAAGGCCAGCCGGAGGTCCTCGGCGCCGACCGCGGCGAGCTCCTTCTCGCCCACGCCCACCAGCAGCAGCGATCCCGCCGCGGTCAGGCCGTAGGAGGGGATGCGGTGCAGGTCGCCGCGGCCGGCAGAGGCGTCCAGCCCGGCGATGGCCGCGGTGATCTCGGCGGCGCCGGGCACGGTCGACGGCGCGCCGGCGCCGCCGGCGAGCAGGGGGAGGACGAGGACGTCGGCGGCGACGTCGCGCAGGGAGGCATCGGACAGGGTGATGGTGGGCATGGCCCTATCGTAGGGGCGGGCCGGACAGAGCGTCCGCTGCTCATGGAGGAGGACGATCGGGCCCATGACGGCGTTGAGCATCGTGGTGGCCGTGCTGTGCGCGCTGACGGCCCTGCTGGGGCTGTACTACGCGCTGCGCGACCTGAGCGCGGACCTGGTGCTGCTGGGCGCGTGCGCGCTGACGGCCCTCGGCTGGGCGGTGCTGGGTGCGGCGCTCGGGGTGCGGGATCTCGGCGGCGGCAGCCCGCCGGACCGCATCACGCTGTACGGCTACCTGCTGACCGCGGTGGTGATGGCCGTCGGGGGCGGCTGGGCCGGGCTGTTCGAGCGCAGCCGCTGGGGCAGCGTGGTGATCGCGGTGGCGGCGCTCGTCTCCCTCGTGCTGCTGATGCGGCTCCATCAGATCTGGCCAGGAGGCTTCGCATGACCGAGCAGGGCACCACCGCGCGGCGGACGCCGCACCGGCGCGACGGGGGCGGCAGCCGCGGCTTCGAGATCGTGCTGATCGCGGTCTACGGCATCTTCGCGCTCTCCGCGACCGCGCGCAGCCTGGTCCAGGTGCTGCGGGACTTCTCCTTCGCCCCCGTCGCCTACGGCCTCTCGCTGGTGGCGGCGCTGACCTACATCGCCGTCACCGTCGCCCTGGTGCGCGGCGGGCGGCGCTCCCCGCTGGCCCGCGTGCTGTGCCTGCTCGAGCTCGCGGGCGTGCTGATCGTCGGCACCCTGACGGTGCTGGACCCGCAGCTGTTCCCCGACGCCACCGTGTGGGGGCACTACGGCCGCGACTACGGCTACGTGCCGCTGCTGCTGCCGGTGATCGCGCTGGCCTACATGGTCCTGGCCCGACGCTCGGGACCAGTGGCCGCGGCCGGTCCCCGGTGAGCGCGTACCGTACTCCCGTGACCACCGACGACTCCTCCCGGCGCAGGCTCTACCCGGCGCTGTTCCGGCACGTCCTCAGCCGTCTGGACGCGGAGCAGGCCCACCGGCTGACCGTGCGGGCGCTGGCGAGCGCCCACGCCCTGCCCGGCGGCCCCGCCCTCCTGCGCGCCGCCTTCGGGACGCCGCACCCGATGCGGGATCCCCGCCCGGCCCGTCGGGTCCTCGGCGCCGATCACCACAGCCCGCTGGGGCTGGCCGCCGGCTTCGACAAGGACGGCGAGGTGCCGCTGGCGCTGCTCGACCTGGGCTTCGGTCACGTGGAGGTGGGCACGGTCACCGCCAAGGCGCAGCCCGGCAACCCCCGCCCGCGCTCTTTCCGCCTGCTCGAGGACCGCGCGCTGATCAACCGGATGGGCTTCAACAACCACGGCGCCCAGGCCCTCGCGCACCGGCTCGCCGCCGCGCGGCGCAGCGAACGCGGACAGCGCGCCGTGATCGGGGTGAACATCGGCAAGTCCAAGGTCACCGCGCTCGAGGACGCGGCCGAGGACTACCGCTTCTCGGCCCGCCTGCTCGCGCCCTACGCCAGCTACCTCGCCGTGAACGTCTCCAGCCCCAACACCCCGGGCCTGCGGGACCTGCAGGGCGCCGAGATGCTCCGCCCCATCCTGGAGGCGGTGACGGAGGAGGCGACCGCGGCGGGCCGACGCTTCGGCCGGGACGTGCCGGTGCTGGTGAAGATCGCCCCCGACCTCCACGACGAGGACGTGCGCGCCGTCGCCGGGCTCGCCGCCGAGGTGGGACTGGCCGGTGTCATCGCCACCAACACCACCATCACCCGTCCGGCCTCGCTGCGCACCGACCGGGCCCGGATCGAGCAGATCGGTGCCGGGGGCCTCTCCGGGCCCCAGCTCGCCGAGCGCTCGCTGGAGGTGCTGGGGCTGCTGCGCTCCGCGCTGCCGGCGGGGGCCGTGATCATCAGCTGCGGGGGAGTGACCACCGCCCAGGATGTCCGCGATCGGCTCGAGGCCGGCGCCGACCTGGTCCAGGGCTACACCGCGATGATCTTCGAGGGACCGTCCTGGCCGGGGCGCATCGCCCGGGCGCTGCAGGAGGACTAGGTCGCCCCCCCCCCCCGGGGACCCTGCGGGAGCGCAGGGACGCTGCGGATCAGGGGGAGGAGGCCAGGGGTCGGAACTCGCGGATGTAGCGCTCGAAGTCCCACCCCGGGCTCCCCTCGGTCCCGTCGAGGAACCTGATCGCCGCAGTGCGGCCGTTCTCGTACAGCAGGTCCCGGTCCGCTGCGGTGAGGTCGAACTGCGTCGTGCGCACCGAGCCGGTGTCGATGAAGATCGTGCGGGCGACCGCGTCCGCCGACTCGATGTGCATGCCGTCGTAGAACCCCATCAGCGTCCGCAGCATGGCGATCCCGAACGACAGCGGGCCGGTGATCTTGTTGGTGACGTCGAGGGCCGCGTCCGGCCGGCTCGAGAGCTTGATGCCGAACGTCGGCCAGCGCGGAGTCCGGTCCGGCGGGGCGTCGAACTGCGTGATCGGGAAGTTGGAGAGCATCCCGCCGTCGACCAGCCACGTCCCGCGTCCGTCCGTCTGGGTCCACTTCACGGGCCGGAAGAAGAACGGGATGGACATCGAGATGCGGACGGCATCGACGATGCTCTGCTCCCCCGGCGCGCGGTGGTAGTCCTCGAAGTCGCGGGGCAGGAACTTCAGCCGTCCGTTGGACAGGTCCGATGCGGTCACGATCAGTCGGAACCTCTCGTTCTCCGGGATCGGCCGTGCCTGCTGCGGATCCTCGTACGGCAGGTCGGAGAAGGTGCCGTTCCGGTAGCGCGTCCCGTGCGTCCGCAGCTGCTCGTCGAGCCATTCCTCCAGGAACCGGCCGGGATAGATGCCGTCCCTCAGCAGGACGTTCAGGGCCTGCACCGGCAGGAACCGGTTCCACCGGCGCCCGTCCTGGAACCTGCTGTAGTCGACGGACCGCATGACCTCCGCCATCGTCGTCGGCGGGATCCCGGCAGCCACCATGGCACCCGCGATCGCCCCTGCCGAGGAGCCCGCCACCCGGTTGAAGCGGTAGCCGCGCTCCTGGAGCACCTCGAGGGCTCCGACCAGCGCGATGCCCTTGACCCCTCCGCCCTCGAAGACGAGGTCGAGCAGGTCGTCGACAGGCTCCGCCGGGCTGCCGGAGGGTGCGGGTCCTGGAGCGTCGTCGCTCTTCATACGCGCATCATCGTCCGTTTCCGGGCAGTGTCAAGGGATGCTCAGGCCGGTCGGGTGTCCAGGAACGGGCCCGGCAGCTCCGTGATGGCCGACGAGGGGCGGCCACAACCTTTCGGGGGTCGGGGAGGCCTTCTCTGCGGGCAACCGCAGGCGGACAATGGTCGCTGCAGGGTCGATCCTCCCCGAGGAGCACGTCATGGGTGTCGAGACCAGACCGGGGCCACTCCGCGTCACGGACGCGACCGACGTCGCGCACGCCGCTCAGGCGCTGGCAGCCGGTGCCTTCGTGATCCACGCCTTCGCGAACCTCTATGCCCTGACCACCCGTGGTGACGCACGGACGGTCCGCGCAGCGAACGAGTTCAAGGGCCGGCCGGCGGGACAGGTCGGGAGCGTCACGACCACACCCGCCCGCCTCCTCTCGCTGTTCGACCTCTCGCGACTGACCGACGAGCTGTCTCCCGCCGACGTGGCCGGCCTGGTCGACGAGCTGCTGTGTCTGGGACCGTGCGGCTTCCGCGCCCCTGCGGCCGCCCGGATCGCGGACCACCTCACCGTGAGGGACGGCACGGGACAGCGCTGGGTGCAGGTGATCGTGCCGGGGTACCGATGCCCGGCCAACGCCTTCCTCGCCCACGCTCTGCGCGTGTGCGGGAGCGACCACCTGCACATCACCTCGGCCAACCGTTCCCGGCACGTGACCGGCGCCGCGGAGGAGCCCGCGCATTACCGGGCGTCCGCACTGAAGGCGGAGTTCGGCGGTGATCCGCGGCTGGTGCTGCTGGAGCACGCCGACGAGGGGGCCGCGCTGGAGGCGTACCCGCTCCATGCACCGATGTCGGTCACGGTCCTCGCCTTCCGCACGGACCCGACAGCGCCCGCGGGCCGACGAGCCCTCACCGTCGAGCGTCACGGCTCCTTGCCGATCTCCGCCCTCCGCGAGGTCCTCGAGAACCATGAGTTCGACCTGTCGGTGCCCGCCGGTCAGCGGCGACTTCGGCAGCATGTCTACTGAACGCCGATCTCCCGGGTCGCTGAGGTGCTGCGGATCGGGAGTCCTGTGCCCTGCGATGCGCGCACACCTACCCAGCCCGTCCTCGGGCGCGTAGCCTGGAGCCCGGCCGAAGTGCCGTACGTCACCACGAGGAGGACGTCATGAGCATCGAGATCCAGCAGCCGCACCCCTACGACATCGTCAACGACACGGTGATGATCGCCGGCACCGCCGGGGGCGCCTTCGAGGCGAACTACAACTACCGCGTGCACGAGGGCCATGACGAGGTGACCGGTTTCTTCATGGCCGGCGACGGGGTCGGAGGCCACGGCCAGTTCCAGCTCGCAGCCGATGTCTCTGCCGCCGCCTTCACCCAGTACACGCTGTACGTCGAGGTGTTCCATGTGTCGCCGAAGGACGGCGCCGAGCTCGATCGCCAGGTCGTCCCGGTGCTCCTCGGACGGCTGATCGTGCCGGGCTACACCACCTACCTGGAGTACCGCGTCCGTCCGGGAGACACGCTCTGGAGCATCGCGAGCGCCCACTACGGCAACGGAAACCTGTACCACCGCCTGGTGAGCGCGAACCCCGGCATCACCAACCCCAACCTGATCCGACCGGGCGACAGCCTCCGCATACCCCGGGACCAGTGACGCGCGAGCACGTCCGCCGGCATGCGCGGACCGGTGCCACGGCGGACCCGCGCCGCCCGGGCCAGGCCGGCGCCGACCGGCCGCGGCCCTGAGCGCCCGCTCCACCGCCCTACCGGTGGGCGGCGCCCCGTGGATGACGCCGCAGGAACGGCTCGATCAGCTCGGCGACCCGCCCGGGGTGCATCGAGCCGACCAGATGCCCCGCTCCCGGGATGGTGGCCTCGTCGAGGGAGGGCAGCCATCGGCGCAGCTGCAGGCGGGCCTGCGCGAACCAGGGATCGCTGTCCTCGCCGCCGACGGCGAGCACCGGGCACTCGAGCCGGCCCACGGCGGCGGGCTCGAGGCCCCAGCTCCACAGGGCCGGCAGGTCGGAGCGGAAGAAGGCCTCCGCGTCGCGATCCATCGCCGCGACCGCGCCCGGCTGCTCGGCCTCGAGCGTCGTGCGCCAGTGCTCCCCGACCAGCATCGTCACGAACCGCTCCAGCGCTGCCGGGGCCCCGTGCTCCTCGTACGTGCCCACCAGACCGGCGTTGGCGGCGCGGAATTCCCTCTGCGCCCTGCCCGCGAACGGGGGAGGCTCCACCAGGGTCAGCGTGTGCACGTTCCGGGGCGACGCCATGGCGAGGGTCAGCGCGAGGGCGGCGCTGAAGCTCACCCCGACGAGGTGCACCGGCGCGATCCCGGCCCGCGCGATCACGGCCGCCGCCTGGTCTGCGAGGTCGCCCATGGAGGCGCCGACGGGGGCCTCTCCGGTGCCGGCGTACCCGCGGCGGTGCCAGTGCACGGCGCGCAGCCCGTCGAGCGCTCCCAGGGCGAGGGTCAGGGGCAGCAGCTCGTCGGCCCCCAGGGCGGTCTGGAGCACGACGACCGGCTCTCCCGCGCCGAAGGAGTCGATCCTGGGGCCCGTGGCCGGCGGCGGCGCCGCGCGGGGCGGTGCAGCCGGCGAGCGGCGGTCCTCGGCGCGCATGGCCGCTCCTCGTCGTCGACGTCCCGCGGGGATCCAGTATGCGCCCCGGATCGTGGGCGGGCGAGGCGCCGAAGGTCGGGCAGCGGGCCTACCCTGGAGCGATGGACGAGGACCTGTTCTCCCTGGCCGGCGATGCGCCGACCCCGCGCACGCTCTCGGACCGCAACCGGGACCACCGCGCCCCGCTCGCGGTGCGGATGCGCCCGCGCACCCTCGAGGAGGTGGTGGGCCAGCACGCCGCCCTCGAGCCCGGCAGCCCGCTGCGCCGCCTGGTCTCGTCCGACGACTCCCGCACCGCGCCGAGCTCCGTGATCCTGTGGGGACCGCCCGGCACCGGCAAGACCACCCTGGCCTATGTCGTCGCGCAGTCCGGGGACCGCGAGTTCGTGGAGGTCTCCGCGGTGCTCGCCGGGGTCAAGGAGGTCCGCGAGATCGTCGACCAGGCCCGCTCCCGGCTGCGGACCGTCGGCCGCGAGACCGTCCTGTTCGTCGACGAGGTGCACCGCTTCTCGAAGTCCCAGCAGGACGCCCTGCTGCCGAGCGTCGAGAACCGCTGGGTCACCCTGATCGCCGCCACCACCGAGAACCCGTACTTCTCGGTGATCTCCCCGCTGCTGTCCCGCTCGATCGTGCTGACCCTGGAGTCGCTGGAGCGGGAGGACCTCGACACCCTGGTCGACCGGGCCCTGGCCGATGAGCGCGGACTGGACGGCGCGGTGACCCTGACCGCGGACGCCCGGGAGGCGCTGCTGCGCCTCGGCGGGGGCGATGCCCGCAAGATCCTCACCTCCCTCGAGGCGGCCGCCGCCGCGGCGCTGATGAAGGAGTCCCGCGAGATCGACGCCGCGACCCTCGCCCAGGCCGTCAACCGCGCCGCCCTGCGCTACGACCGGGCCGGGGACCAGCACTACGATGTCACCAGCGCCTTCATCAAGTCCATGCGCGGCAGCGATGTCGACGCATCCCTGCACTACCTGGCGCGGATGATCGAGGCGGGGGAGGACCCCCGGTTCATCGCCCGCCGGGTGGTCATCGCCGCCGGCGAGGAGGTCGGCATGGCGGACCCCGCCGCGCTCCAGGTCGCGGTCGCCGCGATGCAGGCGGTGCAGATGCTCGGCATGCCGGAGGGGCGGATCCCGCTCGCGCAGGCGGTCGTCCACATCGCCACCGCCCCCAAGTCCAACGCCTCCTACACGGCGCTGGACGCGGCGATCGCCGACGTGCGGGCCGGGAAGGGCCAGGGCGTCCCGGCCCACCTGCGCGATGCGCACTACTCGGGGGCCAAGACCCTCGGCCACGGCGCGGGGTACCAGTACGCCCATGACGCGCCCCACGGCGTGGTGGCCCAGCAGTACGCCCCCGACGACCTGGTCGGGGTCGACTACTACCGGCCCACGGGGCACGGCCACGAGGAGCGCACCGCGCGCCGGGTCGAGGCGCTGCGGCGGATCCTGCGCTCGCCGGGGCCCGCGGATCCGCCGCCGCCCCGGCGGGCGTGAGGCACCCCACAGGACCCGCGGTGTGACCAGGGCCGACGGGAATGGACCGCGGGGGAGGGGCTGCGGTAGCGTGGGTCGCTGAATCCGCGGCTGCATGACTGGATTCAACCCATGCGAACAAGAGGTATACCTCGTGACCAACGTCACCCGTGCGCGCCGGCAGGCGCGTCTGTCCCGAGCCCTCGGGCTCCCGCTCACCCCGAAGTCCGTCAAGTACTTCGAGAAGCGCCCGTACCCCCGGGCGAGCACGGCCGTGCTCGCCGCCGGACCGAGTCCGACTACGCCGTCCGGCTCAAGGAGAAGCAGCGTCTGCGCGCGCAGTACGGCATCCGCGAGAAGCAGATGCACCGCGCCTACCTGGACGCCAAGAAGGAGCCGGGTCTGACCGGTGAGAGCATGGTCGAGCTGCTGGAGATGCGCCTGGACGCGCTCGTCCTGCGCTCCGGCTTCGCCCGCACCACCCTCCAGGCCCGTCAGGCCGTCGTGCACCGCCACGTCCTGGTCGACGGCAAGCTGGTGGACCGTCCCTCCTTCCGCGTGAAGCCGGGCCAGACCATCCAGATCAAGCCCAAGTCGCAGGCCATGGAGCCGTTCCAGATCGCTGCCGAGGGCGGCAACTCGGACGTCCTGGCCTCCGTGCCCTCGTACCTCTCGGTCGAGCTGTCCGAGCTGAAGTCCCAGCTCGTGGCGCGCCCCAAGCGCGCCGAGGTCCCCGTGACCTGCGAGGTCCAGCTGGTCGTCGAGTTCTACGCGCGCTGACCTCTCCTCACCGCGACGCGCAAGGCCCCGGCGGGTGTACTCCGGTACCCTGACCGGGGCCTTCGCGTCCGCACCCCGCAGCTCACCCGCCCGCGGGCCCGCCTCAGCAGTTCCAGGAAGGACCCCTGCCGACCATGCGCACCTCCGAGATCCATCGCCGCTGGCTCGACTTCTTCGCGAAGAAGGACCACGAGATCGTGCCCAGCGCCTCGCTGGTGTCCTCCGATCCCTCGATCCTCTTCACGATCGCCGGCATGGTCCCCTTCATCCCGTACATCGTGGGCACCCAGACCGCCCCGTACCCGCGCGCGGCCAGCGTCCAGAAGTGCATCCGCACCAATGACATCGAGAACGTCGGCCGCACCACGCGCCACGGGACCTTCTTCCAGATGGCCGGGAACTTCTCCTTCGGCGACTACTTCAAGCAGGGCGCGATCGACCTGTCCTGGGAGTTCCTGACCACCGCGCAGGACGCGGGCGGCCTGGGCCTGGACCCGCAGCGCCTCTGGTTCACCGTGTGGGAGCACGACGAGGAGTCCTACCAGCACGTCACCACGGTGATCGGCCTGGATCCGCAGCGGGTGGTGCGCCTGCCCCGCGAGGAGATCTTCTGGGACACCGGTCAGCCCGGCCCGGCCGGCCCCTGCGGCGAGTGGCACTACGACCGCGGCCCCCAGTACGGCCCCGACGCGCTGACCGGCACGGTGGCGCAGTGGCCCGGTGACGAGCGCTCCGAGGACCGCTACATCGAGATCTGGAACCTGGTGTTCGACCAGTTCCTGCGCGGCGAGGGCTCGGGCAAGGACTACCCGCTGCTCGGCGAGCTCGAGCAGAAGTCGATCGACACCGGCCTGGGCGTCGAGCGCGTCGCCTACCTGCTGCAGGGCAAGCAGAACATGTACGAGATCGACCAGATCTTCCCGGTCATCGAGAAGGCCCAGGAGCTGTCGGGCCGCGCCTACGGCGCCGGCGGCGAGGACGACGTGCACCTGCGCATCATCGGCGACCACGTGCGCAGCGCCCTGATGCTCACCGCCGACGGCGTCCGCCCCGGCAACGAGGGCCGCGGCTACGTGCTGCGCCGGCTGATCCGGCGCGCGGTGCGCTCCATGCGCCTGCTCGGCCACGACCGGCCCTCGATGCCCGAGCTGCTGCCGATCTCGAAGTCCCTGATGGTCGAGTCCTACCCGGAGCTCGAGGCGGACTTCGGCCGCATCAGCGAGATCGTCTACGCCGAGGAGGAGGCCTTCCGCCGCACCCTCGAGACGGGCACCAGCATCTTCGACCAGGTCGTCGGCCAGGTGCGCAGCGGCGGCGGCCGGGTGCTGCCGGGCGAGGACGCCTTCCGCCTCCACGACACCTACGGCTTCCCCATCGACCTCACCATGGAGATGGCCGGCGAGGTGGGCCTGCAGGTCGACGCCGAGGCCTTCCGCAGCGCGATGCAGGAGCAGCGCGAGCGCGCCCGCGCCGACGCCGCGGCCAAGAAGACCGGCCACACCGACACCGCGATCTACAACCGCCTGCTCACCCAGCGCGGCGGCGAGACCCTCTTCCTCGGCTACACCGAGGACACCGTCGCCACCACCGTCGAGTCGGTGCTGGTGGACGGCGCGCTGGTCGACGCCGTCGAGGCGCCGGCGGACGTCGAGGTGGTGCTGGCCGAGACCCCGTTCTACGCCGAGTCCGGCGGCCAGCTCGCCGACCAGGGCCGGATCACCCTCGCCGGCGGCGGCCTGATCGAGGTCGACGACGTCCAGAAGCCGGTGCGCGGCCTCATCGTGCACCGGGGCCGCCTGGTCGAGGGCACCCTCGGCCAGGGCGCCTCCGCGATCGCGACGATCGACGTCGACCGCCGTGGCGCGATCGCCCGCGCCCACACCGCCACCCACATGGTCCACGAGTCCCTGCGCGAGGAGCTCGGCCACGGCGCCACCCAGGCCGGCTCGGAGAACTCCCCGGGACGGATGCGCTTCGACTTCCGCTACGGCCAGGCCGTGCCGAAGTCGGTCCTCGAGCAGATCGAGGGGCGCGTGAACACCCTGCTGCAGGACGAGCTCACGGTCACCGACCAGCAGATGCCGATCGACGAGGCGCGGGCGCTCGGCGCGCAGGCGCTGTTCGGCGAGAAGTACGGCGACGTGGTGCGCGTGGTCTCGATCGGCGGCGACTGGTCGCGGGAGCTGTGCGGCGGCACCCACGTCTCCAGCACCGGCGCGATCGGCACCGTCCAGCTGATGGGCGAGGCCTCCATCGGCAGCGGCGTGCGCCGCGTCGACGCCCTGGTGGGACTGTCCGCCTACCGTCATCAGGCCCGCGAGCACGCCCTGGTCTCCCAGCTCTCCGAGCTGCTGAAGGTCGGCGCGCCCGAGGAGCTGCCCGAGCGGGTGCGCTCCCTGACCCAGCGCATGAAGGACATGGAGAAGCAGCTCGCCGCCCTGCGCGGAGCGCAGCTCCAGGCCGAGGCCGGGAAGCTCGTGGACGCCGCGGCCGACGTCGCCGGGGTGCGCCTGCTCGCCCACGACGCCGGGGAGGGCGTCGCCGCCGGCGACCTGCGCACCCTCGCCCTGGATCTGAGGACCCGACTGGGCGAGGACACCCCGGTGGTGGTCGCCGTCGCCGGTCACGAGGCGGGCCGCGCCGCGCTGGTGATCGCCACCAACGCCGCCGCGAGGGAGCGCTCCCTCGCGGCCGGGGCGCTGCTGCGCACCGCTGCCGAGGCGATGGGCGGACGCGGCGGCGGCAAGCCCGACCTGGCCCAGGGCGGCGGCGGCGAGCCGGCCCGGATCCCCGAGGCGCTCGCGGCGGTGCGCGGCGCCCTGTCGGCGAACGCGCCGGCATGACCGGCGTCGGCCCCTCCCAGCCCGCCGGGGGCCTGCCCCGCGGCGTCCGCCTCGGGGTCGACGTGGGGGACGTGCGGGTGGGCCTGGCTCGCAGCGACCTCGACGGCATGATCGCCACCCCGGTGGAGACCCTCGAACGGGCCACCGCGGTGGAGCGGGTCGTGCAGGAGGCGCGGGAGGCGACGGCCCATGCCATCATGGTGGGGCTCCCGCGCTCCCTGAGCGGAGCCGAGGGTGCCGCCGCCGCCAAGGCGCGGGACTTCGCCACCGAGCTCGCCACCCGCCTGGCCGCGGAACCGGTGGAGGTCGAGGTCCGGCTGGTCGACGAGCGCCTCACCACGGTCTCGGCGCACCGGGCGCTGCACACCTCGGGCCGCAAGGGGCGCAAGCATCGTCAGGTCGTGGATCAGGTCGCCGCCGTCATGATCCTCCAGCAGGCGCTGGACACCGAGCGTGCGACCGGCCGCCGCGCCGGCGAGCAGGTGGAGGTCGGCGCCGCCGGGGCGTCCGGGCAGGGAACGCAGGAGGAGGCCTGATGAGCGACGAGGAGCTCTCGTTCGACGAGCTCGCCGAGGCGCAGACCGAGGAGCCCGGCTCCGACGCCGCCCCGAGCGCCCGCGGCCGTCGTCGGGCCCCGCGGCGCCGCGGCGTCCTGCGCAGCGTGCTGCCGGTCTTCCTCGTGCTGCTGGTCCTGGCCGGTCTCACCGTCGGCGGGATCCAGGGCTACCGGTGGATCACCTCGAACGTCAGCGTCGAGCAGGAGGCCGCCGACTTCCCCGGGCCCGGCAGCGGGGAGGCGATCGTGGAGGTCGCCGAGGGCGACACCGGCACCGACATCGCCTCCACCCTGGTCGAGCAGGGCGTCATCCGCAGCTCCGGCCCCTTCGTCAACCTCTTCTCGAACACCCCTGAGGCCTCCCGCATCGAGCCGGGCATCTACCGGCTCAAGCTGGAGATGACCTCCGCCGACGCGCTGACCGCGCTGATGGACCCCGCCAACCTCGCCGGTCACCGCGTGATCGTCCCCGAGGGTCGGCGCCTCACCCAGATCTGGGAGCAGGTGTCCGCGGAGGCCGGCATCCCGGTCGAGGACCTCGAGGCCGCCGCGAAGGACTACACCTCCTACGGCATCCCCGAGAACCGCGCCGGGACCCTGGAGGGCTACCTCTGGCCGGGCCGCTACGACATCCCCGAGGACGCCACCGCCGAGGACGTCATCGCGATGATGTGGGCGCCGATGGAGAAGCAGCTCACCGACCGCGGGGTCCCCGAGGACCAGTGGCACGAGAAGCTCACCCTCGCCTCCCTCGCCGAGCTCGAGGTGCGCAAGCCCGAGGACTACGGCAAGGTCGTGCGCACCATCCTGAACCGCCTGGAGGGCACGGGGGAGGCCAAGGGCGCCCCGATGAAGCTCCAGTTCGACTCGACGGTGCACTACGTGACCGGCAAGTCCACCAGCGTGGGCACCACCGACGCCGAGCGCGCCACCAAGAGCCCGTACAACACCTACGTCACCGCCGGGCTCCCGCCCGGACCGATCGCCTCCCCGGGCGCGGGCGCGCTGGACGCGGCGGTGGACCCCCCGGAGGGCGACTGGCTCTACTTCGTCTCGGTGAACACCGACACCGGCGAGACGAAGTTCGCCGCCACCTGGGCCGAGCACGAGAAGAACGTCAAGGAATGGCAGGCGTGGGCGCAGTCGAAGGGATGACCCCCCGGCGCTTCGCGGTGATCGGCTCCCCGGTGGCCCATTCCCTCTCGCCCGTCCTGCACCGCACCGCCTACGAGGTGCTGGGGATCGCCGACGCCGTCTACGACCGCCACGACGTGCCCGCCGGGCAGTTGCGGGCCTTCCTCACGGAGGGGCCGGGCCGCGAGCTCGACGGCCTCAGCGTCACGATGCCCGGCAAGCCCGAGGCCTTCGCCCTCGCGGCCGAGGCGGACGCCACCTCGCAGGCGCTGGGCGTCTCCAACACGCTGATCAGGCGGCCCGACGGGCGCTGGCGCGCCGAGAACCACGACGTGCACGGCATCGCCGCCGCGCTCGGCGACCACGGGGCGGGGTCGCCCCGCACCGGGGCCGTGCTGGGCTCGGGAGCGACCGCGCTCAGCGCCGTGGCCGCGCTGATCTCCCTGGGCGTGACCGACCTGCTGCTGACGGCCCGCAGCCCCCACAAGCTCGCCCCGCTCCAGGAGCTCGCGGGCGGCGCCGGCCTCGCCGTCCGTCTCGTCCCCTGGGAGCACCGTCACCGGCTGCTGGAGACCGAGGTCCTGGTCAGCGCCCTCGCGGCCGAGGGGGCCCGCGCCGTGGCCGGGCAGTGGCGCGCCCTGCCGCACCTCCCCGCGCCCGGGGTGCTGCTGGACGTCCTCTACGATCCCTGGCCCGCGCCGATCGCCGCCGTGGTGGCAGCGGCCGGGGGAGAGGTCGCCGACGGCCTGGAGATGCTGGCCCACCAGGCCGACCGGCAGCTGCGCTCGATGCTGGGCATCGCCGCGGCGCCGGTGCCGCAGATGCTCGCGGCGGCCCGCGCCGCCCTGGACCGGCGCCCCCGCTGAGGGCTCCCCGCGCTCGTCGTGCCTTGTCACGACGGTAAAGGACGAGTAAAGTGGCGGGGACCGACGGAGCCCCGTCGGAGGGTGGACGAGCACGAGGATGTGACTCATGGATGCGGATCAAGGGCTCCTGGACGCTCCGATGACGGACCGTCCCACGACCGAGGCGCTGCCCACGGCGCTGCCGCAGAACCTTCCGCAGCGGTCACCGAGCACGATCGGCCCCGAGATCTCCACCCCGGTCCTGCGCCGATGCACGGCGCTCGCCACCCGCGCCCGGGTGGACCTGCTGTCCGCGAGCCGGCACACCGCCGTCGACGAGCTCGAGCGCCTGCTGGCGTCCCTGGAGTCCTGGGACCCCGCCGCCCTGGCGGACCCCGACCCCACGATGACCGTGCTCGCGGCCGCCGCCCTCCAGGACCTCGCCGGGAGGCTGCCCTCGCCGGCCCGCTCCGCGCTGGGGGCGCGCATCGAGACCGTCCTGGACCTGCTGCACACCCTCATGGACCGTGCGCGACACAGCGCGATGGCGTGATGGTGTTCACGTCCGCCCTGGCAGCGGGCCTTTCCGGTGCACGGTGACCGGATCTGCGTGCTACTGTTTCCGAGTCGCAGCAGCGATCACCCGTCCGGGTGGCGGAATTGGTAGACGCGCTAGCTTGAGGTGCTAGTGCCCGTATTAGGGCGTAGGGGTTCAAGTCCCCTCTCGGACACTGCAGGAAGACCCCGGTTCACCAGCTGAGCCGGGGTCTTCTGCGTCGGCGCCCGGGCCGCGCGCCCCCGCCGCCGATCTCGCCGTGACCCGGCCCGTGGGAGAATCGGCGGCATGGTCCACGTCTTCCTCCACGAGCCCGTGATCGCCGGGAACACCGGCAATGCGATCCGGCTCTCGGCCGTCACCGGCGCCCGGCTCCACCTCATCGAGCCGCTCGGCTTCGACCTCGAGGACGCGAAGCTGCGCCGCGCCGGTCTGGACTACCACGACCTCGCCGACGTCCGCCTCCACCCCGACCTCGACGACGCCCTGGCGGCGGTGCCGACGTCGCGGGTGTTCGCCTTCACCTCCCGCACCGAGGTGGGCTTCGAGAGCATCCGGTACACCCGCGAGGACGTGCTGCTGTTCGGCACCGAACCCACCGGGCTGCCCGAGGAGGTCATGGACCACCCCCGGGTCACGTCCCGCGTGCGGATCCCGATGCTCCCCGCCCGGCGCTCCCTGAACCTCGCCAACGCGGTCTCGATCGCCGTCTACGAGGCGTGGCGACAGTTCGGCTACGACGGGGCGGGGGCATGAGCCGCCCCGCCCTGCCGGCGCGGATCGAGCGGCGCAACGCGCTGTTCCAGCAGTGGCAGGCGCTGCTGACCAATCGCACCAAGCGCACCCGCACCGGCGAGATGATCATCCAGGGCGTCCGCCCCCTCACCCAGGCCCTCGCCCACGGCGTCGAGATCCGGGCGCTGCTGTCCGACGGCCGCGAGCAGCCCTCGCGCTGGGCCCGGGAGCTGCTGGAGAGCCCGCCCGCACCGGTGGTGGTGCTCGCCCCCGCGCTGATGGCGGAGCTGGGGGAGCGGGAGGACGGCGCCCCCGAGCTGCTGGCCGTGGCCGCGGTCCCCGCCGACGACCTCGAGCGCCTGACCCCGTCGCCGGACGCGGTGGTGGTGGTCTTCGACCGACCCTCCGGACCGGGGAACATCGGGGCGCTGGCCCGCACCGTCGACGCCCTCGGGGCCGAGGGCCTGGTGATCACGGGCCACAGCGCCGACGCCTGGGACCCGGCCGCGATCCGCGCCAGCACCGGCTCGATCTTCGCCGTGCCGGTGCTGCGTCAGCCCTCCCATCGCGAGGTGCTCGACTGGGTCGGACGGCGCCGGGAGCGGGGCGAGCCGTGGACGGTGCTCGGCCTCGACGAGGCCGGCGGACGCGAGCTCGCCGCGGCGGACCTCACCGGCCCCACCGTGATCGTCGTCGGCAACGAGACGGCCGGCCTGAGCGCCGGGTGGCGCGAGGCCTGCGACGCCCTCGCCGAGATCCCTATGGGCGGCAGCGCCTCCTCGCTCAACGCCTCGGTGGCGGGCTCGATCGCGCTCTACGAGGCCCGGCGCCAGCGCCGCGCCGCCGCGCCGGCCCCCTGAGCTCAGGCGGTGCCGAGCGCCGCGCCCACCAGCGGGGCCCCCAGCAGGCCCAGGAACGGGCCGGCCAGCAGCACCGGGCCCACCGCGAAGCGCACCCCGGCCCGGCGGGTCATCGCCATCACCACCGCTCCTGCGAGCCCGCTGCCCACGGCGACCCCCAGCCCGGCGGCGATCAGCACCTCCCCGCCCAGGGCGGCGGACATGAGCACCACCGCCGGCACCGTCTTCGCATCGCCCATCCCCAGCAGGCCTGGCGCGGCCAGCGCGATCAGGACCGCGGCCAGCCCCAGCACCATCGCCAGCACCGCGGCGGTGCGCAGACCCTCCCGCAGCGGGGGCTCCGCGATCGCCACCAGCGCCAGGGCGGCCGCGACCGCGAGGGTGAGCGCGGCGACCCAGCGGTTGGGCAGGCGGTGCTCCCGGCCGTCGGTCCACGACAGCACCAGGGCGGGCGGCAGGTAGGCCACCGCCAGCACGGCGATCAGCAGCGGGGTCGGCTCGCTCACACCCTTATTGGACCAGAGCGGGGCCCGGCGGCCCAGCGCGGCGGACCGACTGTGGACGGCGGCTACAGCGTGGACTGCACCCGGATGATGCGACGGCGCATCCACACCTTCCGGCCGCCGCCGAGGTACAGGCGGGTGCGGGCATGCTCCCAGCGCCCGTACTCGGCCTGCTCGGCGAGCTCCGTGCGCACCTGCCCGATCGAGGCGCCACGGGGCACCGTGATGATCTGGAACTCGTAGTCCTCGGCCCGGCGTCCCCGCTCGAGCGGGAGGTCGCGCCACCCGCGCGGGTCCCGCACGTGCTGGACGCTCGCGACGAGGGGGGTGTGGGTGCGTCGCACAGGGTTCCTCCTTGGTGCAGGTGCGGTGACCTGCGACGGGGCGGTCGGTCTCGGGCGGAGACTGCGGCGGATTCGTGACCTGACCATGCGCGTCTCCTCTGTCCATTCTGCCGTCGGACGGGGTACGGTCCAACCATGAACTCGGATCCTCGCTCTGCTCTCGCTGCGCTGATCGCTGCCCTCGAACGTCACTACGAGGCGGCCGCCGCCTCCCGCGATGAGGACGATCCTGCCCTCGACGCGGCCACCGATCAGCTCACCACGGCGTTCGACGCCTACGACGACGCGCTCTTCGACGCGTACGAGATCGCGACCCCGCTCATCGTCTTCGACACCGAGGACGAGGACGACGACGACGATGACGACGACTTCGATGACCTGGACGACTTCGAGGACGACGAGGACGACGCCGAGGAGTCGGACGACGACTTCGAGGACGACGACTTCGAGGACGAGGACACCTCCTCGACCCCCTGAGCGGGCCCCCGCCGGACGTCCACGTCCTCTTCACACCGCACCGCTGCGCGGCGCCGGGCATCCCGCCCGGCGCCGCGTACTCTGTGCGGGGCCCTCCTCGCGAGCGGCCGACCAGCGCATCGTTCCTGAGGAGTGTCCATGTCGTTCATCGAGGCGGTGATCCTGGGGCTCGTCCAGGGCCTGACCGAGTTCCTCCCGATCTCCTCGAGCGCCCACGTGCGCGTGGTCGGCGAGCTGATGAGCCCCGGCCAGGATCCCGGCGCGGCCTTCACCGCGATCATCCAGCTCGGCACCGAGACCGCGGTGCTGATCTACTTCTGGCAGGACATCACCCGCATCATCGGCAAGTGGTTCCGGGCGCTGGCGGGCAGGGTCCCGCACTCGGACCTCGATGTGCGGATGGGCTGGCTGGTGATCCTGGGCTCGATCCCGATCGGCGTGCTGGGACTGCTGTTCGAGGACCAGATCGACCACGGCCTGCGGAACCTCTACATCACCGCCACCATGCTGATCGTCTTCGGCATCCTGCTGGGGCTCGCAGACCGCATCGCACCGCAGCGCAAGGAGCTCAAGGAGCTCACCGTCCGCGACGGCATCCTGTTCGGCCTCGCCCAGGCCCTCGCCCTGATCCCGGGCGTCTCCCGCTCCGGCGGCACCATCACCGCCGGCCTGCTGATGGGCTACACCCGCCAGGCCGCCGCCCGCTACGCCTTCCTGCTCGCCGTCCCCGCCGTCTTCGCCTCCGGCCTCTACAAGGCCGCCCAGGAGGTCCCGGCGCTGCTGACGGCCGACGGTCGGGCGGCCGCCGCCGCGGCCGGCGAGCCCTCGCTGATGGCGATCGTGGTGGCGACGGCGGTCGCCTTCGGCATCGGCTACGCGGTGATCGTCTGGTTCATGCGGATCATCGAGAACCGCTCGTACCTGATGTTCGTGGTCTACCGCATCGCCGCCGGTCTGCTGCTGCTGGCGCTGCTGGTCTCCGGTGTGGTCGACCCCCTGGGCGGCGCGTGACACCGCGGCCCTGACCGGCCCGTATGATCGAGTGGTGGAATCCTGGACTTCTCCGTCGCTCTCGCCGCTGCCCGCCTCGGGCGTCCCCCTGAGGCTGCATGACACCCGCACCGGGCGCACGGCGCCGATCACCCCGCTGACCCCCGGCAGGGCCCGGCTGTACGTCTGCGGGATCACCCCCTACGACGCGACCCACCTCGGCCATGCGGCCACCTACCACGCCGCCGATCTCGTGCGCCGCGCCCTGCGCGACACCGGCCTCGAGGTCGAGATGGCCCAGAACGTCACCGACGTCGACGACCCCCTGCTCGAGCGGGCGCAGCGCGACGGCGTCGACTGGCGCGAGCTGGCCGCCTCCCAGGTCGAGCTGTTCGCCGAGGACATGGAGGCGCTGCGCGTCATCGCGCCGGAGACCTACCGCTCCGTGAGCGAGTCGATGGACCGGATCATCGCCGCCGTGCGGACGCTCCACGACCGCGGCCGCGCCTACCCCGTCGAGTCCGACGACGCCGCCGGCCCCGACTGGTACCTGGACCTCTCCGTCGACGGCGCCCTGGGGGACGTCTCCGGATGGGGCGAGGATCAGATGCTCGAGGTCTTCGCCGAGCGCGGGGGAGACCCCGACCGTCCCGGCAAGCGCGGCCGCTTCGACCCGCTGCTGTGGCGCGCCGAGCGGGAGGGCGAACCGGCCTGGGAGGCCGGGGAGCTCGGCCGGGGCCGCCCGGGATGGCACGTCGAATGCGTGTGCATCGCCGAGGAGGGCCTGGACCTGCCCTTCGACATCCAGGCCGGCGGCAGCGACCTGATCTTCCCCCACCACGATCTCAGCGCGGCCCATGCGGTGGCGCTGGGCCGGCCCTTCGCCACCACCTACGCCCACAGCGGGATGGTCGCCTACCAGGGCGAGAAGATGAGCAAGTCGCTGGGGAACCTGGTGTTCGTCCACCGCCTGGTGCGGGACGGCGTCGACCCGATGGCGATCCGCCTGGTGCTGATGGCCCACCACTACCGCTCCGACTGGGACTGGTCCGACCAGGAGCTCGCCACCGCCGCGGAGCGCCTGGCGCGCTTCCGCGCCGCCGCCGCCCGGGGCGGCCACCACCCCGCGACCGTCGAGGCCCTGCGCGCGGCCCTGCGCGCGGACCTCGACACCCCGGCGGCCCTGGCCGCGCTGGAGACCTGGGCCTCCGGCGCCGCCGCAGCCGCCGCGCCCACCGCCGGTCCGGGGGACGTCGCCGCCGCGGCCGATGCCCTGTTCGGGCTGGACCTGCGGGGCTGAGCCGGTCGCCGTCGGCCGGGGCCCGGCTCAGTCGCTCTCGCGCCGACGGCGCAGGAACTGCTCGAACTCCTTGGCGATCGCATCGCCGCTGGCCTCGGGCAGCCCGGCCGCGTCCTGCGCCCGCTCCAGGCGCCGCACGTACTCGGCGACGTCCTCGTCGGTGCGGGCCAGTTCGTCGACCCCCCGCTCCCAGGCCTCCGCGTCCTCGATCAGCTCCTCGATCGGGATCGGGGCGCTGATCAGGTCCTGCACCTCGCGCAGCAGCCCCAGCACCGCCTTGGGCGAGGAGTTCTGCGAGACGTAGTGGGGGACCTGCACCCAGATGCTGGTGGTGCGCAGCCCGGCGCTCGCGGTGCGGCGGGCGAGGATCGTCGGCACCCCCACCGGGCCGCTGTACAGCTCGGAATCGTCGACCCTCTGCGCGGGCACCGGCTCCACGGTCGCCGAGACCGGCAGCGGCCGGGTGTGCGGGGAGTCCGCCAGCAGCGCCCCCAGCGAGATCACCGAGCTCACGTCCAGCACCTGCAGCTGCTCGAGCACCTCGTCGCAGAACCGCTTCCAGCGCAGCGAGGGCTCCGGTCCCATCACGGTGACGATCTCCGGGCCGCGCGGGGGCGTGATCAGGTGCAGCCGCGTATCGGGCCACTCGACGATCCGCAGCCCCTCCTCGGTGGTCATGATCTCGGGGCGGTTGACCTGGAAGTCGATGAACTCCTCGGCGTCCACCGCGCCCACCGGACGCGAGGGCCACACCTCGAGCAGGTGCTCGATCACTCCGGTCGCGGCGTCACCGGCGTCGTTCCATCCGCTGAAAGCCGTGATGGCGATTCGACTCATCGCTCCATCATAGGCACCGCACGCCCCTCCCCACGGGCCCCGGAGCGGGGCCCGTGGGGAGGGGTCCGGGCAGCGGGGCCCAGAGGCGGGCGCTATCCTCGCATCGTCCCGGACGCCCCTCGTCCGCGTCCGGAGGAGTGAGACGATGACGAGCCCCCTGCTGCGCCTCGGCCCGCTGCCGCCCCTCCGCGTCAGCCCGGGCACCCTGGTCACGGTGCTCCTGATCGCCGTGATCCTCTACCCGGGGCTGAGCGGCCCGGGCCGGGCGCCGCTGACCGCGGTGCTGCTGGCCGTCGGCATCGGCGCCTTCATGATCGTCTCGGTGCTGGTGCACGAGATCGCGCACGCCGTGGTCGCGCGCGGCTTCGGCGGCACCGTGGACCACATCGCGCTGACCCTGTGGGGCGGCCACACCCAGTACCGGGCCGAGCGGATGTCCGCGACCGGCTCGCTGCTGATCTCCCTCGCGGGCCCGCTCAGCAACGGTCTGCTGGCCGCGCTCTCCTACGGGGCGGTGCAGCTGACCGAGCCCGGCTCCGCCCCCGGCACCTTCTGGTCCCTCAGCTGCTGGCTGAACATCGCCCTGGCCCTGTTCAACCTGCTGCCGGGACTGCCGATGGACGGCGGACGGGCGCTCGAGGCGCTGCTCGGCGGGGTGCTGCGCAGCCCGCGCACCGGCACCGTGGTGACCGCCTGGATCGGCCGCGCCATCGCCGCGGCCGTGGTCCTGGTCCCCCTCGCGCGGGCCCTGCGCGCCGGCGATACCGGCGGCGTCTCCCTGCTGACCCTGGTGTGGGCGGTGCTGATCGCCGGCGTGCTCTGGCAGGGCGCCTCCCGCGCCCTCGAGGGAGCGCGGGTGCAGGGACGGATCGAGGCCCTCGACGCCGCCGCCCTGGCCCGCCCGATGCGGATCGTCCCGCCCCAGCTGCTGCTCGCGGAGCTCGACACAGCCCCCGGCCTCGACGCGGTGCTGATCCTCGAGCGGACCGCCGCCGGCCCCGGGATCCTCGGTCGCGCCTACCGCATCGATCCGGCCGCCGCCGCGGCCGTCCCCGCGCAGCACCGGGCCGCCACCCCGGTCGGCGCCGTCGCCGGCTCCCTCGGCGAGATCGCGACGCTGCCCGCCTCCCTGCGCGGCGACGCCCTGGTCTCCGCGATGCTCTCCCGCCCGGCCGCCCTCTACCTCGTGCTCGAGCCCGACGGCCGCCCGCGCGGGGTGATCACCACCGCCGCCGTCGACGACCTCCTGCGCGGACGGTGAACATCGCGGTCCGCCCCTTCGCCCAGGCCATATGCTGGAAGGCATGACTGACCAGCCGCCGCAGCCCGACGCCCCCGCCCCGGCGCCCGGTCCCGCACCCCGCGCCCCCCGCCGCGGCCTCGATCGCACCGGCCCCTTGGCCGCCGGCGACAAGGTCCAGCTCGCCGACGCCAAGAACCGCCTGCACACCATCACCCTCAAGCCCGGCGGCGAGTTCCACACCCACCGCGGGGTGCTGCGCCACGAGCAGCTGCTCGGCGCGGAGGACGGCGTGGTCGTCGAGGACACCCGCGGCACCCGCTACCAGGCGCTGCGACCGCTGTACGCGGACTACATGCTCTCCATGCCCCGCGGCGCGGCGATCATCTACCCCAAGGACTCCGCCCAGATCCTCATGTGGGGCGACATCTTCCCCGGCGCCCGGGTGCTCGAGGCCGGGGTCGGCTCCGGGGGCCTGACCACCGCGCTGCTGCGCGCCGTCGGCCCCGAGGGCCGCGTCCACTCGATCGAGCGCCGCGAGGACTTCGCCGAGGTGGCCCGCGAGAACGTCGAGACCTACTTCGGCGGACCGCACCCCTCCTGGGAGCTCTCGATCGGCGACTTCCAGGACGTCGCCCCGACCCTGGCGCCCGCCGTGGACCGGGTGGTGCTGGACATGCTCGCCCCCTGGGAGTGCGTGGACGCCGCGGCCGACGTGCTGGTCTCCGGCGGGGTGTTCCTCGCCTACGTCGCCACCGTCACCCAGCTCTCCCGCACCGCGGAGGCCCTGCGCGACCACGGCGAGTTCACCGAGCCCTACGCCTGGGAGAGCTTCGTGCGCCCCTGGCACCTCGAGGGCCTCGCGGTGCGCCCCGAGCACCGCATGAACGCCCACACCGGCTTCCTCCTGACCTCCCGCCGCACCGCCCACGGCACGGCCGCGCTGACCCGCGTGACCCGTCCGGCGCCCGGCTCACGGCTCGAGGAGGAGGTCGACCACCCCGACAACGACGGCTTCGGCGGCTCGGACTCCGCCTGGACCGAGCGGGACCTGGGGGAGCGCGGAGTCGCCCCCCGCAAGCTGAAGCGCGCCCTGCGGGACATCCGCCAGGGCCGCGACCGCTGAGCCGGGCGGGAAGGAGAGAACCCCTCATGAAGACGTACGCCGAGATGACCGCCGAGCTCGAGCAGCTCGCCGCCCACAACGAGCGCCTGGTCAGCGGGCTGCGCGCCGCCCGCGCCCAGATCGTCGAGCTCAAGAGCGACCTGGAGCGCGTCGGCGACCCGCCGAACTCCTACGCCACCTTCCTGCGCCGCTGCGAGGGCACCACCATCGACGTCCTGCACAACGGGCGTCGGCTGCGGGTGGCCACCGCCGCGAGCCTGGACCTGGATGCGCTGGTGCCCGGCGCCGAGCTGCGCCTGAACGAGTCCCTGGCCGCGGTCGAGGCGGTCCCGCCCAGCGACGCCGGCAACGTGGTGCCGGTGGTCGAGCCCCTCGCCGACACCCGCGTGCTGGTGGCCGTCGCCCCCGACGACACCCGCGTGCTGCGCCGCGCCGGCACCCTCACCGAGGAGCCGCTCCACCCCGGCGACCACGTGCTGGTGGACCTGAGGTCCCAGCTGGTGCTGGAGCGGATCAACCGCGCCGAGATCACCGACCTGGTGCTCGAGCAGGTCCCCGACGTCTCCTTCGAGCAGATCGGCGGCCTCGGCGACCAGATCGAGGCCATCCGCGACGCCGTCGAGCTGCCGTTCCTGCAGCAGGACCTGTACCGCACCTACGGGCTGCGACCCCCGCAGGGCGTGCTGCTGTACGGCCCGCCCGGCTGCGGCAAGACCATGATCGCCAAGGCCGTCGCCCATGAGCTGGTGCTGCGCAGCGCCGAGGTGCGCGGCGTGAGCCTCGAGGAGGCGCTGGCCAACTCCGCCTTCCTCAACGTCAAGGGTCCCGAGCTGCTGAACAAGTACGTCGGCGAGACCGAGCGCTCCATCCGGCTGGTCTTCGAGCGGGCCCGCGAGAAGGCCGCCGCCGACCATCCCGTGGTCATCTTCTTCGACGAGATGGAGGCGCTGTTCCGCACCCGCGGCACCGGGCTCTCCAGCGACGTCGAGACCACCATCGTCCCCCAGCTGCTGGCCGAGATCGACGGCGTCGAGGGCCTGGACAACGTCATCGTCATCGGCGCCTCCAACCGCGAGGACATGATCGACCCCGCGATCCTGCGCCCGGGCCGGCTGGACGTGAAGATCCGCGTGCGCCGCCCCAACGCCCGCGCCGGCCGCGAGATCCTCGGCCTCTACCTCGACCGCAGCGTCCCGGTGCGCGAGGACCGCGAGCAGCTGCTGGACCTCGCCATGCGCGAGATCTACGCCGACGGCCCCTCCTCGGCCTTCGTGCGGGTGGACTACTCCGACGGCGCCTCCGAGACCCTCCACTTCCGCGACTTCGTCTCCGGCGCGACCCTGCGCAACATCGTGGACCGGGCCAAGAAGCTCGCGGTCAAGGACCAGCTGTCCACCGGGGACGTGGGCCTGACCTCCCAGCACCTGCGGGACGCCATCACCGCTGAGTTCATCGAGAACGAGGACATGCCCTCGGCCGCCCATCCCGAGGACTGGGCGCGGATCTCCGGCCACCGCGGCCGCCGGGTCGAGGCGGTGGTCCCGCTGCAGGGACGCAGCCGCGACGTCGCCGCCGACGCCGCCCGGGAGGTGACCGCGTGACCGCGACGGACCCCGGCCAGCGCGCCGGCCTCACCACCGAGCGGGTGATGGGCATCGAGACCGAGTTCGGGGTGCTGCACGCCGACCTCGAGGACCGTGCCCGCGCCGGCGCGGGCAGCTCGATCCTGCTGTCCCACCTGGTCGTCGGCGCCTACGCGCTGCTGGACCCGCACGAGGGCGAGCGGGGCCGCCGGGTGCGCTGGGACTACGGGGACGAGACCCCGCTGCGCGACGCCCGCGGCTTCGAGCTGCAGCGCGCCGCCGCCCATCCCACCCAGCTCACCGACGAGGTCCGCGACGCCCACGTCCCCAGCGTCGAGCTCGACGCCCCGGTGACCGGCCCCGAGGTCGCGCCCGCGGGCGACGACGCCGACGTGCTCACCTGGGCCGCGCAGCGCTCGATCGGCAATGCGGTGCTCACCAACGGGGCCCGCTGGTACGTCGACCACGCCCACCTCGAGTACTCCGCCCCCGAGGTGCTGCGGGCCCGCGAGGCCGTGGTGGTGGATCGCGCCGGCGAGGAGATCGCCCGCCGGGCGATGCGGATCCTGGCCGAGGCCGACGGCATCCCCGAGGTCGCGCTGTACAAGAACAACACCGACGGCAAGGGCGCCTCCTACGGCACCCACGAGAACTACCTGGTCGACCGCGCCGTGCCCTTCGAGCGGGTGGTCGCCGCGATGCTGCCGTTCCTGGCCACCCGTCAGGTGCTGGTGGGCGCGGGCCGGGTGGGCCTGGGCACCCGCGGCGAGCGCCCCGGCTTCCAGCTCTCCTCCCGGGCCGACTTCATCGAGGCCGAGGTGGGGCTGGAGACGACGCTGAACCGGCCGATCGTCAACACCCGCGACGAACCGCATGCGGACCCCTCCCGCTTCCGTCGCCTGCACGTCATCATCGGCGACGCCAACCTGCTCGAGGAGTCCACCTTCCTCAAGCTCGGCACCGCCTCGCTGGTGCTCGCCGCCCTCGAGGCCGAGCACCGCACCGGCACCGCGATCCTCCCGGACCTGCGCCTGGCCGACCCGGTCGCGGCGGTGCGCGCCATCAGCCACGACCCCGGCCTGCGCACCACCGTGCCCCTGGTCGACGGCCGCGAGCTCACCGCCGTCCAGATCCAGCGCGCCCACCTCGAGGCGCTGAGCGCGGTGGCCGACCTCGGCGACGCGGAGACCGCGCAGGTGATCACCGCCTGGGGGAGCTGCTGGACCTGCTCGAGCAGGACCCGATGCTCGCCGCCGACCGCGTGGAATGGGTCGCCAAGCTGCAGCTGCTGGAGCGCTACCGCAGCCGCCACGGCCTGGACTGGGGCGATCCCCGGCTGGCCCTGATCGACCTGCAGTACTCAGACCTCCGCCCCGGCCGCGGACTGTTCGACAAGCTCCGCAGCGCCGGCGCCGTCGGCACCCTGGTGGGGGCGGAGGAGGTGGCGGCGGCGGTCTCGACCGCCCCCACCAGCACCCGCGCCCACCTGCGCGGCGGCCTCATCGCCGCCCACCGCGAGCTGGTGCCCGCGGCCGGATGGGACGCGATCACCCTGGCCGGCCCCGAGACCGGCTATCGGCTGCGCCTGGCCGACCCGCGCCTGGGCTCGGCCGCCTGGTGCGCCGCCCACGGCATCGACCTGACGAAGGACCCCGCGACGATCCTCGACGCCCTGCGCCGAGCCGTCGCCGAATGACGAGGAGGACCCCATGTCCCAGCAGTCCCTGAACGCCCCCGGCTCCGGCCCCGACGAGTCCGCCGACGACGCCGTCGCCACCGGCGGGCAGACCTTCGCCTCCGCGCAGGCCGCCGACGACCTCCTGGACGAGATCGACGCGGTCCTGGAGTCCAACGCCGAGACCTTCGTGCGCTCCTTCGTCCAGAAGGGCGGGCAGTGAGCCGATGAAGCGTCGCGTCGGAGGGCTCGAGACCGAGTTCGGACTGGTGTGCGTGCGGTCCGACGGCTCCCGCGCCCTCGAGCCCGAGGCCGCCGCCCGGGAGCTGTTCCGCCCGGTGGTGGCCATGGGCCGCTCCTCGAACGTCTTCCTGCCGAACGCCGCCCGGCTGTACCTGGACGTCGGCTCCCACCCCGAGTACGCGACCGCCGAATGCGACGACTGGTGGGAGCTGGTGGCCCAGGACCGCGCCGGCGAGCGGATCTTCGCCGACCTCGCCGCGCAGGCCAACCAGCGCCTGGCCGCGGACGGGCAGGACGCCCGGATCCACCTGCTGAAGAACAACGTCGACTCCGCGGGCGACGCCTTCGGCTCCCATGAGAACTACCTGGTGGACCGGCGCGGGGAGTTCACCCGCCTGCCCCGCTTCCTGCTGCCCTTCCTGGTCACCCGGCAGATCGTCACCGGCGCCGGGGGAGTGGTCCGGGACGGCTCCGCCGACGGCATCGACAAGGGCGCGCGGTTCGTCTTCTCCCGCCGCAGCGACCACATGTGGGAGGCCGTCTCCTCGGCCACCACCCGCACCCGCCCCATCATCAACACCCGCGACGAGCCGCACGGGGACCCCACCCGCTTCCGCCGCCTGCACGTCATCGTCGGCGACTCGACCATGAGCGAGGTCTCCACCCACCTGCGCTTCGCGACCACCGACCTGGTGCTGCGCGCCATCGAGTCCGGCCGCGCCCTGCCCCAGCTCGCGCTGCACGACGACATCTCCGCGATCCGGGCCGTCGCCCGCGATCCCAGCGGCGCGGCGCCGATCCCCACCGCCGACGGCGGCGCCACCACCGCGCTGGACGTCCAGCAGCAGTGGCTCGACCACGTCACCGACCTGGCCGACGAGAGCGAGCAGGAGGTGCTGGAGACCTGGCAGAAGGCGCTCGACGCGGTCCGCACCGGGGACCGCTCCTGGGCCGCGACCCATCTGGACTGGGCGATCAAGGAGCGGCTGTTCACCCAGGTCGCCGAGCGCCGCGGGGTCGACCTCGCCGATCCCGCGATCGAACGCCTGGACCTCGCCTACCACGACATCGACCCCGCCCACAGCGTCTTCCAGGCCCTGCAGCGCCGGGGCCTGGCCCCCTCCGCGCTGCCCGAGCAGCGCATCGCGCAGGCGCGCACCACCGCCCCCACCACCACCCGCGCCCATCTGCGCGGGCAGGTCGTCACCGCGGCGCAGGAGCACCGCGTGGACCACGTCGTGGACTGGACCACCCTGCGCCTGACCCGCCCCGGCGCGATGCCGGTGCAGGTGCTGGACCCCTTCGCGACCTCCCTGCCCGAGGTCGACGCGCTGCTCGCGGAGATCCGTGCCCTGGGCGGGGCCGCCACCCCCGCGCCCCCGGCCTGAGCGACAGCTCACCGCCCAGCTCCCGCCCACCCCGCTGCCCGTACGCTGGATGCCGTGCCCCGTCCGGGGCGTCCGCTCCGAAAGGCCACCGACTTGATCCGCCGCCGCACGCTGCTGACCACCGCCCTCGCCGCGACCGCCGCCCTCGGGCTCGCCGCCTGCACCGACGATGCCGAGCAGGCCGGCGGCGCCTCCGACGGCGGGGGAGCCTCCGACGGCGGCGGCGACGTCCTGTCGGGCGTCACGGTCAGCGAGGACCTCGGCGCCGAGCCGACCATCGAGTTCACCGCCCCGCTCGAGATCACCGCGGCCGACGCCCGCCTGATCACGCCCGGCGACGGCGCGGTCATCGCCGACGGCGACACCGTCATCTGGCGCAGCCTGTTCGTCGACGCCTCCACCGGCGAGACCCTGCAGTCCTGGTGGCAGGGCGCCCCCGCGAGCGGTGTCCAGGTCACCGCCGAGGGCGTCGGCGAGGAGGCGTACTCCTTCCTCACCACCGTCCCGGTCGGCTCCCGCTTCGTGATGGCGGGCTGGCAGCAGGACCAGGCCGGCCAGGCCCGCTCCCTGCTGCAGGTCGCCGACGTGGACCGGGTGGTCTCCCCGCTGCGCGCGGAGGGCGAGAGCGGCGACCCCTCCGGACGCTTTCCCACCGTCACCCTCGCCGAGAACGGCGCCCCGGCCCTGGACGCCCCGCCGGAGGGCGAGCCGCCGACCGAGACCACCCGCGAGGAGCTGATCGTCGGCACCGGCGACACCACCCGCGCCGGCGACTACCTGACGATGCACTACACCGGCTGGAAGTTCTCCGACGGCAGCCAGTTCGACTCCTCCTGGGAGCGCGGCGCCCCCTTCGGCTTCGTCCAGGGCTCGGGGATGGTGATCACCGGCTGGGACGAGCACCTGCTGGACCTGAGCGTCGGCAGCCAGGTGATGCTCGTGATCCCGCCCGCGGACGGCTACGGCGAGGACCCCGCGGCCCATGAGCTCGGCGGGGAGACCCTCGTCTTCGTCATCGACGTCCTCGACGCCGCGCACACGGCAGACTGACCCCCTCACCCCACCACCACAGGAGGATCCATGGATCGCAGCAAGCCCGAGATCGAGCACCCCGAGGGCCCCGCGCCCAGCGAGCTGATCAGCACCGACGAGATCGTCGGCGACGGCGAGGAGGCCGGCCGCGGCGACGTGGTCGACGTGCACTACGTCGGCGTCTCCCACTCCACCGGCGAGCAGTTCGACGCCTCCTGGGACCGCGGCGAGCCGCTGCGCTTCCAGCTCGGCGTCGGCCAGGTCATCAGCGGCTGGGACCAGGGCGTCCAGGGCATGCGGGTCGGCGGCCGCCGTCGCCTCGACATCCCCGCCGCCCTCGGCTACGGCGACATGGGCGCCCCGCCGGTGATCGCCCCGGGCGAGTCGCTCATCTTCGTCTGCGACCTGGTGGCGGTGCACAAGCGCTGAGCGCCTCCGCACCCGGCGCGGCGGGGGAGCAGGAGGGCCTCTTCGAGGCCCCCGCCCCCGCCGCTGCTGTTCCCGCTCCCGACCCGCCGGCCCGCGCGCCGGCGGACCCGGGCCCCGATCCGGGGGCCCGGGCCCCCGGCCTGCGCACCACCGCAGGCTTCGAGGTGGTCGAGCAGCTGCCGGTGGCGAGCGTGCGCCTGATCGGCGTGCTCCCGCACCTGGACCGCCCCTTCGAGTACGCCGTCACCCCGGCGACCGCGGACGCCGGCCCCGGCATGCGGGTGCGGGTGCGGTTCTCCGGCCGTGACACCGAGGGCATCGTGCTGGGCCGCCACGAGCAGCCCTCGACCGATCGCCCCCTGGCCCCGCTGCACCGCCTGGTCTCCGACGACGTGGTGGTGCCGCCGGCCCTGATGCGGGTCTGCGAGGAGGTCGCCGAGCGCTGCGCCGGCACCGTCGGCGACGTCCTGCGCCTGGCCCTGCCGCCGCGCCACGCCCGCGCCGAGAAGGCCGACCGCGCCGCGGAGCAGAAGGAGCGGGAGACCGCGGAGGACGTCGACTCCCCGGACCGCCCGGATGTCCCGGACGCCGCAGCGGCCGAGGCCGCGCCCGCCCGCCCGCGCCCCGGCGACCGCTACCCGGGACTGGCGGCCCTGCTCGCGCGGGCCGGCAGCCCCACCGGGCCGGTGCCCCGCGCCAGCCTCACCCTCGATGCGGCCGATGCCTGGACCACGGTGGTCGCCGACGCCCTCGGCGACCTCGACCCCGACCGCGGCGCGCTGGTGATCGCCCCCGACCAGCGCGACGTGGCCCGGCTCTCCCGGGAGCTGGCCGCGCGCGGCCTCGACCACGAGATCCTGGCCGGCACCGAGGGCCCCGAGAAGCGCTACCGCACCTTCCGCCGCATCCTGCGCGGCGCCACCCGGATCGTGCTCGGCAACCGCTCCGCGGCCTTCGCCCCGGTGCGGAACCTGGCCCTGGTGATCTGCTGGGACGAGGCCGACGACCTGCTCGAGGAGCCCCGCGCCCCCTACCCGCACACCCGCACCGTGCTGCAGTGCCGCTCGGCCGAGGAGCGGTGCGCGCTGCTGTTCCTGGCCGCGAGCGACTCGGTCCCGCTGCGCGCCCTCGCCGACCTCGGCTACCTGGCCCGGCTGGAGCCGCTGCCCGCCCCGGTCACCGCCGTGCGCCCCCGGATCGTGGCGATGGACCAGTACCTGCGCGAGCGGGAAGGTCCCTCCGGCCGCTCCCGGCTGCCCCAGGAGGCGATGCGGGTGCTGCGCCGCGGCCTCGAGCGGGGACCGGTGCTGGTGCAGGTGCCCCGCACCGGCTACGTCCCCGCGATCGCCTGCACCTTCTGCGGCACCCGCGCCCAGTGCCCGCACTGCGCCGCACCGCTGTCCCTCGGCGCCCGCGGCGGCCCGCTGCACTGCCGCGTCTGCGGGCGCCGCGAGGACGGCTACCGCTGCCCCGAATGCGACCGCACCCAGGTGCGGGCGATGGTCGTCGGCTCCGCCCGCACCGCCGAGGAGCTGCACCGGGCCTTCCCCGACGCCCCGCTGAAGGTCGCCGGGGGAGCCCACGGCGCCCTCGCGGACGAGGCCGTGCCGGAGCGGGCGATCGTCGTCGCCACCCCGGGCGCCGAGCCCGCCCCGCCGGCCCGCTACGCGGCGGCCCTGCTGCTGGACGCGGACGCGCTGCTGGGACGGGCGGCCTTCGACGCCGACGTCGAGGCCGTGCGCCGCTGGCGCAATGCGATCGCGCTGGTGCGCAGCGCGGACAACGGCGGCGAGGTGCTGGTCGTCGGCACCTCGACCCTGCCCGCGATCCGCGACCTGGTCGCCCACCGCTCCGCGCTCTTCCTGGACCGCGTGCTCGCCGACCGCCGCGAGCTGGAACTGCCCCCCTTCCGCCGCGTCGCCGAGATCGTGGGGGACCGCGACGCCTGCCGCGGCTTCCTCGAATCCGTCGAGCTGCCGGACGCCACCGACGTGTTCGGGCCCGTCGACCTCGAGGGCCCCGACGCCGCCGGCCGCGCCCGCGCGGTGCTGCGCATCGATCCCGCCCGCTCCCGGGAGCTCGCCGCCGCCCTGCGCGCGGGGGTCGCCGCCCGCAGCGCCCGCAAGGCCAAGGGCTCCCTGCGGGTGCGGCTCGACCCGCCCGACGTGTTCTGAGCCCGCCCGCCGTAGACTCGAGGCATCATGCGACTTCTCTTCGCCGGCACCCCGGAGACCGCCCTGCCCTCCCTGCGCACCCTGCTCGACTCCCACCACGAGGTGGTCGGGGTGCTCACCCGGACCGACGCCCCCTCCGGGCGCGGGCGCCGCCTCACCCCCTCGCCGGTGAAGACCCTCGCCCTCGAGGCCGGGGTGCCGGTGCTCACCCCCACCACCCTGCGCGATGCGGAGGTCCGCCGGCAGCTGCGGGACCTCGCCCCCGACGCCGCCCCGGTGGTGGCCTACGGGAACCTGGTCCCCCCGGCCGCGCTCACCATCCCCCGCCACGGCTGGGTGAACCTGCACTTCTCGCTGCTGCCCGCCTGGCGCGGCGCCGCCCCCGCCCAGCGCGCCGTCCTGGCCGGGCAGCGCACCACCGGCATGAGCGTGTTCCGCCTCGAACAGGGCCTGGACACCGGCGACCTCGTGACCACCGCCCCCACCGAGATCGGCGAGTTCGAGACCGCCGGGGAGCTGCTGGAGCGGATGGCGGTGGCCGGCGCCGCCGTGCTGGCGTCCGCCCTCGACGCGATCGAGGACGGCACCGCCACCTTCACCCCGCAGGACCACGCCCGGGCGACCCACGCCCCCAAGCTGAGCACCGCCGAGGCGCAGATCGACTGGACCATGCCGGCCGAGCAGGTCAGCGCCCACATCCGCGGCATGAGCCCGCAGCCCGGCGCCTGGACCCACCTGGACGGCGCGCGCACCAAGATCCTCGGCGTCGAGGCGGCCCCGGAGCACGACCCGCTGCCCCCGGGCCGGCTGGCCGCCACCCGTCGCCAGCTGCTGGTGGGAACCGGCACCGACGTCATCGCCCTGTCCACCCTCGCCCCGGCCGGCAAGCGGCCGATGCGGGCGGCGGACTGGGCCCGCGGCGCGGCCCTGGCGGCCGACGCCGCCTTCACCCCGGCCCGGCCGGAAGGAGAGCAGGCATGAGCGAGCAGCGACGCGGCGGCCAGGACCGCGGCCGATCGGACGGCCCCCGCGGCGGCCGCCAGGACCCCCCGCGCGGCCGCGACGCACAGGGCCGCGAGCGCTCCGGCGCCCGCGGTCAGGGCGGCCCCCGCCGCGGCTACTCCGCCGCCCGCCCCTCCGAGCGCTCCCGGCGCTCCACCCCGTCCCGGCAGGTGGCCCTCGAGGGCCTGCGGATGGTCCGCGAGGAGGACTCCTACGCGAACCTGGTGCTGCCGCGACTGCTGCGCGAGCGTCGCGTCACCGGCCGCGACGCCGCCTTCACCACCGAGCTGCTCTACGGCTCCCTGCGCGCCCAGGGCCGGCTCGACGCGATCCTCGCCGCCTGCGTGGACCGCCCGCTGGCGGAGGTCGATCCCGCCCTGCTGGACGTGCTGCGCCTGGGCGCCTACCAGCTGCTGGACATGACCGTCGCCCCGCACGCCGCGACCTCCGAGACCGTGGCCCTGGCCCGCGCCGAGGTCGGGGCCGGTGCCGCCGGCTTCGCCAATGCGGTGCTGCGCCGGGTGGGGGAGCGCAGCCGGCAGGAGTGGATCGAGACCGTCGCCCCCGATCGCGCGAAGGACCCCACCGGCCACCTCGCCGTGGTCCACTCCCATCCCCGCTGGGTGGTGCGCGCCCTGAGCGACGCCCTGGCCGGCCACGGCCGCTCCCGGGACGAGATCGACGAGCTGCTGGCCGCGCAGAACGCCGCCCCGGCCGTCTCGCTGGTGATGCGACCGGGCCTGACCGACGTCGACGAGCTCATCGACCACGGCGCCGGCGGCGGAGCGCTCAGCATCTTCGGCGCCTCCTGGGCCGGCGGCGACCCCGGCGCCCTGGAGCCGGTCCAGCAGGGCCGCGCCGCCGTGCAGGACGAGGGCAGCCAGCTCGCGGCCCTGGCCCTCGCGATCGGCGCCGACGACCTGGTCCTGGCCGAGGACGCCCACTGGCTGGACCTCTGCGCCGGCCCCGGCGGCAAGAGCGCGCTGCTGGGCGGACTGACCATCGACCACGACGCCGATCTCCTGGCCGTCGAGCTGCAGCCCCACCGCACCGCGCTGGTCGACCGGGCGGTGGCGACCCTGCGCGAGGCCGGCTGCGAGATCACCACCCGCACCGCCGACGGCACCACCCTCGGCGCGGAGCTGCCGGACCGCTTCTCCCGGGTCCTGGTCGACGCGCCCTGCTCGGGCCTCGGCGCGCTGCGCCGCCGCCCCGAGGCGCGCTGGCGCCGCACCCCGGGCGACGTCGGGCAGCTCGGCGCCGTGCAGCGCGACCTGCTGGTCTCCGCCCTCGACGCCGCCGCACCCGGCGGGGTGGTCGCCTACGTGACCTGCTCCCCGCACCTGGCCGAGACGACGCTGATCGTCGCCGACGTGCTCAAGCGGCGCGCGGACGTCGAGCAGCTCGACGCCCGCGACGCCGTCCGCGCCGGCATCCTGCCCGCGAAGCAGGCCGAGGTGGACCTCGGCGAGGGCCCCGCCGTGCAGCTGTGGCCCCATGTCCACGGCACCGACGCGATGTTCATCTCCCTGCTCCGCAAGCACCCCGCCCCCGCCCCGGAAGGACGACCCACCCCATGACCTCTGCGTACTCGACCGACGGCCAGTACATCCACCCCAGCATCCTCAACGCCGACTTCATGGCGATCGGGGCCGAGCTGGACAAGATCGCCAGCGCCGACTCCGTCCACGTCGACGTCATGGACAACCACTTCGTGCCGAACCTGACCTTCGGCGCGAGCATGGTCGAGCAGATCGTCGAGCGCAGCGCGATCCCCGTGGACGCGCACCTGATGATCGAGAACGCCGATACCCAGGCGCCGCTGTTCGCCGAGGCCGGGGCCGCCTCGGTGACCTTCCACCTCGAGGCCGCCGCGGCCCCGGTCAAGCTCGCCCGCGACCTGCGGCGCAAGAACGCCCAGGCCGGTGTCGCGCTGCGGCCCGCGACCGCGGTGGAGCCGCTGCTGGACATCATCGGCGAGTTCGACATGCTGCTGATCATGACCGTCGAGCCGGGCTTCGGCGGCCAGAGCTTCCTGGAGACCATGCTGCCCAAGATCCGGCGCGCCCGGAAGGCGATCGGGGAGGCCAACCTCGAGGTCTCGATCCAGGTCGACGGCGGCGTCAGCCGGGAGACCATCGAGCGCTGCGCCGAGGCCGGGGCCAACGTCTTCGTGGCCGGCTCGGCGATCTACCGGGCCCGGGACGCGGCCGAGGAGATCTCCGCCCTGCGTGAACTCGCGCGCGCCCACGGCGCCCACTGACCTAGACTTCTCGCGTCACGACCAGTGACGTGCTCCGGGGTCGGTGGAAGTCCGAGCCGGCGGTGACAGTCCGCGACCCGCATCCGCGGTGGAGCCGGTGGAATTCCGGCACCGACAGTACAGCCTGGATGAGAGGCGCACGTCCTGCAGGTCCTCGGGGCGCCCTGACGCGCGCCCCGCCGCCCTGCCGGAACCCTTTTCCCCCGGAGCCACTGCATCCGACGGAGAAAGGACCGACATGGATCTTCTGCAGTGGCTCTTCGACGCGCGGATCGATTTCGCGAACGGACAGTTCCTCCTGCTGCGCGAGGTGCTGGGCAACGTCTTCGGACTGCTCAGCGCGTTCGGCGGCATGCGACGCAAGGTATGGGCCTGGCCCATCGGCATCATCGGCAACCTCCTGCTGCTGACGGTCTTCCTGGGCTCGGTGTTCGGCAACCCGAACTCCGTGGACCTGCTCGGGCAGGCCGGCCGGCAGGTGATGTTCATCGCCACCAGCATCTACGGCTGGGTACGCTGGCGCGAGGCGAAGAACTCCGGCGGCACCGCCGTCGAGCCCGAATGGGCCTCCTGGGGCACCCGCGCCCTGCTGCTGGTGGCGCTGCTCGGCGGCACCGCCGCCCTCACCCCCCTGTTCCGGGCCCTGGGCTCCTACGAGCCGGTCTGGGCCGACGCCTGGATCTTCATGGGCAGCCTGCTGGCCACCTTCGGCATGGCCAAGGGCTGGGTCGAGTTCTGGCTGATCTGGGTGGCGGTCGACCTGGTCGGCGTCCCCCTGCTGTGGAGCGCCGGCTACTACGCGAGCGCCTTCATGTACGTCTTCTACGGCGCCTTCACCCTGGTCGGCTTCTTCGTCTGGTGGCGGGTGCGGCGGCGCCGGGGCGAGGCCGAGCTGCGGGTGACGGTGGAGACCGCGCACCTGGATCCCACGGTGCGCAGGGAGTGAGACTGATCGCGACCGGTGGGCGGCGCAGCGAGCCGCCCGCCGGTCCGCGTACCCTGGCGGGGTGAAGGATTTCGAGACCCTGTTCGCCGAGCTCACCGCCAAGGCCCGCACCCGGCCAGAGGGCTCCGGCACCGTCCGCGAGCTCGATGCCGGCGTGCATCAGATCGGCAAGAAGATCGTCGAGGAGGCCGCCGAGGTGTGGATGGCCTGCGAGCACGAGTCCAAGGACGCCGCCGCGATGGAGATCAGCCAGCTGATCTACCACCTGCAGGTGATGATGATCGCCAAGGACATCAGCCTCGAGGACCTCTACCAGCAGCTCTGAGCGGCCCCTCGCCCTCGCCCCACTCCCGCTCCCCGTCGTGCGCCGCCCCGCGGCCAAGGAGGACCCGTGCTCCGCATCGCCGTTCCCAACAAGGGAGCTCTCTCCGAGCCCGCCGCCGAGCTGCTGCAGGAGGCCGGCTACCGGCGCCGCGGCACCGCCAAGGAGCTCGTGGTGGTCGACGAGGAGAACGACGTCGAGCTGTTCCACCTGCGCCCGCGGGACATCGCGGTGTACGTCGGCTCCGGCACCGTGGACGTCGGCATCACCGGCCAGGACATGCTGCTGGACTCCCGCACCCCGGCCGCGGAGATCCTGCCGCTGGGCTTCGCCCGCTCCACCTTCCGCTTCGCCGCGCCGCTGGGCTCCCACCAGGACGTCTCCGAGCTGCAGGGCGCCCGCATCGCCACCAGCTACGAGAACCTGGTCGAGGACTACCTCGCCGACCGCGGCCTCACCGCCGAGGTGGTCCACCTCGACGGGGCCGTGGAGTCCTCCATCCGGCTCGGCGTCGCCGACGTCATCGCCGACGTGGTCGAGACCGGCACCACGCTGCGCCAGGCGGGACTGGAGCCCTTCGGCGAGCCCATCATGACCAGCCAGGCGGTCCTGTTCTCCCGACCCGGGATGGAGCTCGACGAGACCGGCGCCCACACCCTCGAGGTGCTCGAGCGGCGCATCCGCGGCGTGCTGGTGGCCCGCGAGTACGTGATGCTCGACTACGACATCCCCAGCGCCCTGCTCGAGCGGGCCGTGACGATCACCCCCGGGCTGCAGTCGCCGACGGTCTCGCCGCTGCACGGCGGGGAGTGGTCGGCCGTGCGCGCCATGGTGGACCGCCGCACCGCGCACCGCATGATGGACGACCTCTACGACGCCGGCGCCCGCGCCATCCTGGTCACCGCGATCCAGGCCTGCCGCATCTGAGTCGGCGATGAGCATCCCCGGGCCGAGGCGCGAGAGCGGCGAGCAGCCGGCCACGATCGTGCTGCGCCCGCGGATGGTGCGCGTCTTCGCCTACCTCACCGGGGTGATCGTGCTGGCCGGGATGATCGGCGGCGCGATCGCGATCACCACCTTCTCCCTCGGCGGCCGGGTGGCGCTGGTGGTGATCGGGGTGCTGGTCCTGCTGTTCTGCCACCTCGAGGCCTCGGTGCGCATCATCGCCCGGCCCGCCCGGCTCGAGGTGCGCAACCTCATGCGCACCCGCACCGTGGAATGGGCCGAGATCATCACCATCAGCTTCCCGATGGGCGACCCCTGGGCGCATCTGGACCTCGCCGACGGCTCGACCCTGCAGCTGCAGGCCCTCCAGCGCTACGACGGTGAGCACGCGATCTCCGGCGCGCGGCTGCTGCGCGACCTGGTGCGGCAGCGGGGCGAGGCCGCCGAGTCCCCCGAGGCCTGAGCCGGGCGCCCGACGCGGGTGCCCGGCTCAGCCGCGCGGGGCCAGGGAGGCGGCGCAGCGACCGGCCAGCGCCGCGTACTGGAAGGCCGCCGGGTCCTCGGCCAGGGTGCGGCCCATCGTGGTCATCCGCACCGGCATCTCCTCGAGCGCGTCCCGCAGCCCCTTGGCGTCGACCTCGGTGAGCTCATGGGCGATCCCGCGCTTCGCCGCCGGCTTGAGGATCGTCGATTTCACCTGTTTCCGCACGGACGCATGGAATCCGTTGTAACGGTGATCGTTGCGGGGCAGCACCGGCAGGCGCACCGGGGTCAGCAGCGCCCGGCCGTAGGTGGTCGAGGAGTGGTGGGAGAGCCCGCGGTGGCGCTCGCGGTCGTCGGCGCCGGAGACCCGCAGCGTCGCCACCGGCACCCCGCCCAGCACCGCGGCGGCGTGCAGCGCCTCCACGGCCTGCACCCCGGAGAAGCCCCAGGGCGTGCCGGTGCCCAGGTTCCCCGGGCCCTGCACCACGATCGTCACGTCGGCGCGCACCACGTGCTTGGCGCCCAGCAGGGCCGAGTGCACGGTGACCGCCTCGTGGTCGCCCCCGAAGGACTGACCGGCGCTGATCACGGCGCTGAGCAGCTCCGCCTTCCGCAGCCGGGCCGCGGTGCGGGAGTAGGCCGCCGGCAGCGCCGCCCCGTCCGTGTGTACGTAGGCGATGCGGGCGCCTCGCCAGGTGGCGCGGATGCCCGCAACCAGGGCGGGCAGGGAGGAGTGGAGGTCCGCGACCACCACCGGCATCCCGCCGATGTCCTCGGCCTCGCGCAGCGTCTCGTAGTGCTCGCCCGCGGGGTCGTCGAGGGCGGTGACCAGGGTCTGCATGGGGGTGTAGCGGGCCTTGACCATGTGACCGGAGGTCGGCGGCGCGGCGGGCATCACGTCCAGCCGCGCCACCACCATGGCGTCGCCACCGGTGCCCAGCTGCCGCCGCAGCGCGTTGGTGTTCAGCAGCACCCGCTCCCCGGGAGCGGGCGTGCCGGTCAGCTCCGGGTAGGCGATCGCGGTGAGCGTCCCGCTCCCGTCCTCGAGCTCGACCTCGAGCCGCTCCACGCCGTGCCAGGAGGCCCGCGCGGCGCTCACCCGTCCCCGTTCCCATTGCAGCATGGGCCCAGCCTAGAGGGGCCCGACCGCGGTGGCCGCGTCGGCCTGGTCACGGCCGCTACGCTGGGGCGGTGGCTGCCAAGGGTGTGGAGAGACTGCTCAACGTCATCATGACGATCGGCTCGCGCCGGAGGATCGACCGCGCGAAGCTGTTCGCGGTGATCCCCGACTACGCCGAGGCCACCTCCGACCAGGCCGCCGAGCGCATGTTCGAGCGCGACAAGGCCTCGATCCTGGCGCTGGGCCTGCCACTGGTGACCGAGCGCGACGTGCTCGACGAGAACACCGTCTACTACCGGATCGACGCGGCACCCGCCGGCGCCGTGCTCGACCTCACCACCGAGGAGTACACGGTGCTGCTCGCGGCGAGCCGCGCCTGGGACGACGCCGCCGCCGGGGGAGCGGCCCGCCGGGTCCGCGCGAAGCTGCTGAGCCTCGGCCACGACGCCGACCCGGACCTGCTGCGCCGCGCCCCCCGCGGTGCGGTCGAGTCCCTGCCGGTGCTGACCCCGCTGCTGGAGGCGGTGGTGGCCGGTCGGTCCGTGCGCTTCGTCTACCGCGGCACCCACGGCGCCCCGGCCCTGCGCTGGGTCGAGCCCTGGGTGGTGGGCGTCCACGACGGGCACTGGTACCTGCACGGCTGGGACCGCGACCGCTCCGCGCCGCGGCTGTTCCGGGCCTCCCGCATCGAGTCCTTCCCCCAGGACGGCCCCGCGGCCACCGCGCCCCGACCCGCGCAGACCGACCTGGCGCAGGTGCTCGAGGGGATGCTCGACAGCTCCGACCGCGCCCCCGCGGTGCTCGAGGCCGCCCCCTACAAGGCGCTGTCCCTGCGCGACCGCGCCGGCGCCGAGCTGGCCGCCGAGCGCCTCACGCTGCCCACCCTGCCGCGACCGGCGGCCCGGCGTCTGCTGCTGGCCGACGTGCGCTGGATCGAGCTGCTCGAGCCGGTCGCCTGGCGCCGGGAGATCGCCGAGGTGCTGGGGGCGATCATCGCCCTCCACCGGGGAGAGGCGGACACCGCGGCCCTCGCCGCCGCGACCCTGCGCCCCGAGCCCAGGATCCGCAGCACGGCCCAGAGCGGCGACCATCTCTCGCGCCTGATCTCGGTGGCCTCCTTCGTGATGTCGCGCGGGGAGGCGGATCTCGCCGAGCTCGCCGAGGCGCTCGGCGTCACCGAGAAGCAGCTCGTGACCGACCTGCAGGTGCTGTTCGTCTGCGGGGACATGGGCGCGGGCTGGGAGGACCTCATCGAGGCGGAGTGGGAGCACGGCACCGTGCGGGTGCGCAACGCCGAGCCGCTGCGCCGCGCCCTCAGCCTCAGCGCCGTGGAGATCACCGCCCTGCTGGCAGGGCTCGCCACCCTCGAACCCGCGGCGGGGGAGACCGAGCAGGTGGTCGCCTCGGCCCGGGCCAAGCTGCTGGCCGGCGCCGCCGGCCGGGCCGAGACCCCCGCCGCCCTCCCCACCCGCACCGAGATCGCCGAGGCCGTCCGCGCCGACGAGCGCATCGCCCGCACCGCCGACCGCGCCGAGGGCGTGCTGGCCGCGGTGCAGAGCGCGCTGCGCGCCGCCGGGGACCCCGAGCGCTCGCGGCTGATGATCCGCTACTCCTCGAACGACCGCCCGGGCACGAGCGTGCGCCGGATCCGGCCGCTGCGGATCGAGACCGACGGCGCCCGCTCCTACCTGCTGGCCGACTGCGAGCTGGCCGGGGGCGAGCGCCGGTTCCGGCTGGACCGGATCGTGGAGATCCTGGACGAGGACGCACCCCAGCAGCGGGCCGGGACCGGGGGCGGCCCGGACCTCTCCGGACGGGTCGCCGGCGAGGTCTGGGTGCGGCTCGCGCCGCCGGGCCGCTGGGTCGCCGAGTCCTTCGCGGCCGCCGAGCTGCGCGACGGCGAAGGCGAGGCGGCCTTCGCCCGCCTGGACTCCCCGGTGCTGGCGCCGCTGGTGGACGCGGTGCTCGAGTCCGCCGGCGCGGTCGAGGTGCTCACCCCACGTGAGCTGAGAGACACGATCGTGACCGTGGCGCAGATCTCCCGGGCGCGTCACACCCCCTAGCAGCGGTTACCCTGGGACCACCCGCCGTGCGGTGGGCCGAGTCGCCACCGGGGCGACCCGTCGGCGCCCCATCCGCTGTGGGATGATAGGTGCGCCCGTGCACGAGAGCGGCGCTGTCGAAAGGGACCTCCATGAACTTCTTCCGCAACCCCTGGGCGATCGTCCTGCTGATCGTGCTGGTCATTCTGCTGTTCGGGGCCAACAAGCTGCCGGGCCTGGCGCGCAACATGGGCAAGTCGATGCGCATCTTCAAGAGCGAGGTCGAGGAGCTGCGCGGCGACGACAAGAACGTCGACGAGGACGAGGACGACATCGTCGTGCGCCCCTCCCGCTCCTCCCGTCCGCGCGATGACCACCGCGAGCGCGAGTACGATCCCCGCGACGACGCCCCGCGCGATCGCGAGCCGGTCCGCGCGCCGGAGGACGACGAGCCCTACCGCCGCGACTGAGCGTTTCGCCGCACAGGACGTCGACGGATCCGGGCGACAGATCGCCCGGCCGCTAAGCGCTGGGAGGAAGCAGATCCGTGGCGAGTGACACGCAGGGACGCGAGCAGGCCGGGGCCACCGCCTCGAAGAGGTCCCGCAGGGACCCCGAAGGGCGGATGTCCCTCGGCGAGCACCTCGTCGAGCTGCGCAACCGGCTGCTGATCAGCGCCGTCACGGTGCTGCTGCTGTCGATCGTGGGCTGGTTCCTGTTCCCCTGGGTCTTCGACGCGGTGAAGGCGCCGATCGAGGCGGCCGGCGAGGAATCGGACCTGCAGGCGCTCATCAACTTCCAGGGCGTGGGCCAGGGGCTGAACGTCAAGCTCCAGATGGCCGCGTACATCGGGCTGATCCTCTCCTCGCCGATGCTGCTGCTGCAGGTCTGGCTGTTCGTGATGCCCGGTCTGCACAAGAACGAGCGCAAGTACGCGATCGGCTTCTTCGGCAGCGCGATCCCGCTGTTCTTCCTCGGCTGCGTGGCCGGGTACTGGGCCGTGAGCCAGCTGGTCCCGGTGCTGATGAGCTTCACCCCCACCGAGGGCGCGACCGCGCAGATCATCCCCTACGACCAGTACCTGGCGCTGCTGATCAAGACCATGCTCGCCTTCGGCGTGGCCTTCGTGATCCCGGTGGTCATGGTGCTGCTGAACTTCATGGGCCTGGTCAGCGGGAAGTCGATGCTCAAGGCCTGGCGCTGGATCATCTTCCTCAGCTTCGCCTTCACCGCGGTGATGGTGCCGACGCCCGAGCCGATCACCCTGATCGCCATGTCCGCGGCCATCTCGAGCCTCTTCTTCGGGGCCATCGTGATCGCGCTGCTGCACGACCGCCGCCGCGCGAGGACCTCCGGGGACGACGGCCTGCGCGACGACGAGGCCAGCCGGATCGACGACGAGGTCGAGCCCATCGAGGGGCCCTCGCGCCTCGATGACGAGGACGGGCGGTGAGCAGACTCCGGGTCGGCCTGCTCGCGAACCCTGCCGCCGCCCTGGGGGCGGCGCACCGCGTGGGCCGCCAGGTCGGTCACCTGCTGCGACTGGCCGGGATCTCGGTGGTCGACATCTCCGGCCCGTCGGCCCATGTGGCCCGCGCCCGGGCCGAGGAGGTCCGCGACTCGCTGACCGCCCTGGTGGTGGTCGGCGGTGACGGCACCGTCTCCCTCGGCGCCGAGATCGTGGCCGGCACCCCGGTGCGGCTGGGCATCGTCCCCGCCGGCAGCGGCAACGACTTCGCCCGCGCGCTGGGACTGCCCATCAACGCCCCCGAGGACTCCACCCGGGCGCTGCTGCACGCCCTCTCCCGCCCGGTGGTGACGATCGACGCGATCGAGATCCTCGCCGCCGGCGAGCGCTCCCTCCCGCACCGCTCGCTGGCCCTGGGCAACGTCAACCTCGGCTTCGACGCCCTGGTCAACGCCCGCGCCAACCGCGCCGGCCGCGGCCACACCGTGCGCTACTCGACCGCGCTGCTGCGGGAGCTGCCCTCCTTCGCCCCGCTGCCGTACTGGCTCGAGATCGACGGCGGCGAGCGGATCGAGCTCGACGCGACCATCCTGACCCTGTCCAGCTCGGGCGTCTTCGGCGGGGGCATGAGGATGGTGCCCGAGGCCCGGGTCGACGACGGCGTCCTCGAGCTCACCTCGGTGGCGGGCCTCGGCCGGGCGCAGCTGCTGCGCTTCTTCCCGCGGGTGTACCGCGGCACCCACACCTCGCTGGACGCCCTCGAGATCCGCCCGGTGCGGGAGGTCACCGTGGGGCTGCGCCACGGTCGCGACCTGCGCGCCTACGCCGACGGGGAGCCCCGCGCCCTGCTCCCGCTGACCGCGCGGGTGCTGCCCGGCGCGGTGCGACTGCTCGCCGACCTCTCCGCAGCCCGCGGGGAGGTCCCCGGCACCGAAGGAGCGTCATGACCTCACCGGCCGAGAAGTACGCCCGCTGGGCGGCCGAGCAGGCCGCCGCCGGCTCGGAGCTGAGCGCCTTCACCGCTCGCTACCCCTTCGAGCTCGACGACTTCCAGCTCGCCGGCGGCCGCGCGCTGGAGCGCGGCAGCTCCGTGCTGGTCGCCGCCCCGACCGGGGCCGGAAAGACCGTGGTCGGCGAGTTCGCCGTCCACCTCGCCGTCTCCCGCGGCCACAAGGTCTTCTACACGGCCCCGATCAAGGCGCTGTCGAACCAGAAGTTCGCCGAGCTGGTCGACTGGCTCGGCGCGGACCGCGTCGGCCTGCTCACCGGTGACACCTCGATCCGCCCCGACGCCGAGGTGGTGGTGATGACCACCGAGGTGCTGCGCAACATGCTGTACGCGGACTCCGACCTGCTGGCCGGGCTCGGCTTCGTGGTGATGGACGAGGTGCACTACCTCGCCGACCGGCTGCGCGGACCGGTCTGGGAGGAGGTCATCATCCACCTGGACCGCTCGGTGCAGCTGGTGGCCCTGTCCGCCACGGTCTCCAACGCGGAGGAGTTCGGCGCCTGGCTGCAGGAGGTGCGCGGCAGCACCGAGATCGTGGTCTCCGAGACCCGCCCGGTGCCGCTGTGGCAGCACGTGATCGTCGGCGACGAGCTGCTGGACCTGTTCGTCGACGAGGACGGCGAGGCGGTCGTCTCCCACGGACCCGGCGCCCGCCGCGACCGCCGCGTGAACCCCGCGATCGAGCGGATCACCTCCTTCTCCCTTCCCGTCGACGAGCGCACCGGGGGCCGGCGCGGCAGCGCCTACGCCGGGCGCAAGGGCACCAGCGGTCGCCACCGTCCCCGCGGGTCCGGCCAGCACAAGCCTCCCCACCTGCGCAGGGGCGCCGGACGGGGCGGGGAGGAGCGCGGCGAGGCGCGCGGCGGCGCCGCCCGCGGCGGGCTCGGGGCGGGGTCCGCCCGACCCCTGCGGCGCCCCGACGTCGTGGAGCTGCTCGACGACGCCGCCCTGCTGCCCGCGATCATGTTCATCTTCTCCCGCGCCGGCTGCGAGGGCGCCGTGCAGCAGTGCGCGCGGGCCCGGCTGCGGCTGACCGACGACGCCGAGCGGCGGGAGATCCGCGCGGTGCTCGACGAGCGGCTCGCGGGGATCGGGGTCGAGGACGAGGACGTGCTGGGGATCGCCGCGTTCCGCCGGTCCCTGCTCGACGGCTACGCCGCCCACCACGCCGGGATCCTCCCGCTGCTCAAGACCGTGGTCGAGGAGCTGTTCGCGCGCGGGCTGATCAAGGTCGTCTTCGCCACCGAGACCCTCGCCCTGGGCATCAACATGCCGGCCCGCTCGGTGGTGCTGGAGAAGCTCGTGAAGTTCAACGGCGTCGAGCACGCCGACCTCACCCCGGGGGAGTTCACCCAGCTCACCGGCCGCGCCGGCCGGCGCGGCATCGATCCCGAGGGCCATGCGGTGGTCATCGCCGGGCCCCGCTTCGACGCCCCCGCCGTCGCCGCCCTCGCCTCGAAGCGCACCTATCCGCTGCGCTCCGCCTTCCGGCCCACCCCCAACATGGCCGTGAACCTGCTGGACCGCTTCGACCTCTCCCGCGCCCGGGAGACCCTCGAGACCAGCTTCGCGCAGTTCCAGGCGGACCGCTCGGTGGTGGGGCTGGCCCGCCGCGCCCGGGAGCTCGAGGACACCGCGGAGTCCTACCGCCGGGCCGTCAGCTGCGAGCGGGGCGATCTGCTGGAGTACGCCCAGATCCAGGAGCAGGTCGCCGAGCGGGAGAAGTCCCTGGCCGCCGCCCGCGCCGCGGCCGACCGCGACCGCACCCGCTCCGTGCTCGGCGATCTGCGCCGCGGCGAGGTGATCGCGCTGCCCAGCGGCAAGCGCCGCGGCTACGCCGTGGTGCTCGAGGTGGACCGCGCCGTGCTCGGGGGCCCGCAGGTGGACCTGCTGGACACCGAGGGGCGCCGCCGCAGCCTGCGCCCCGGGGACGTCCCCTCGCCGCCCGCCGTCATCGACACCCTGCGACTGCCGCGCCAGGAGACCCTGGGCAGCGGCAAGGTCCGCAAGGACACCGCCGCCGCGCTGCGCCAGCGCCTGGCCGGGAAGGACGACGACGTCCGGCGGGAGGTCCGCCGCCGCGCCGGGCGCACCCCCTCCAGCGCCGCCTCGGACCCGCTGCTGCGGGAGCTGCGGGACCAGCTCGCCGCGCACCCCTGCGCGCACTGCCCCGACCTCGAGTCCCATCTGCGCTGGGTGGGCCGCTGGCGGCGCACGCGCTCCGAGCTGGCCGGCGTCCAGCGCCGGATCCGCGGCCGCACCAGCTCCCTGGCCCGGCAGTTCGACCATCTCACCGACCTGCTAATGGAGCTCGGCTACCTCGAGCGCGAGCGGACCGGGGAGGATGGGCAGGACGGGCGGACGCCCTCGCTGCGACCCACCACCAGCGGGCTGCGGCTGCGGCGCCTGTTCAGCGACCGCGACCTGCTGATCGCCGAATGCCTCGAGCACGGCGCCTGGCGGGGGCTGGACGCCGCTGGTCTGGCCGCGGTGGTCTCCGCCGCGGTCCACGAGACCCGGCGCGACGACCGCGCCCCCGAGCTGATCCCGGACCCCGCGGTCGATGCCGCCCTGGCGGCCTCCGCGCGCCTGGCCGCCCGCCTCCAGGCCGCGGAGTCCCGCCACGGGATCACCCCGACCACCCCGCCGGACCCGGCCATCGCCGCGATCGTGCACCGCTGGGCCCGCGGCGCCCACCTCGCCGCCGCCCTGGCCGACAACGACCTGCCCCCCGGGGACTTCGTGCGCCACTGCCGACAGGTCATCGACCTGCTGGACCAGCTCACCGCCGACGAGGAGCTGGGGGCCGTGGCCCGCTCCGCGGTGCGGGCGGTGCGACGGGGCCTGGTGGCCCAGGAGATCGACCGCTGAGCGTTCTCCCAGGCGCACACGAGAAACTGGAGGACGTGACTGTGAACGACGCCCCGGCGACCGGCTCCGCGCCCGCCGCCACCCTGTACACCGGCATCGTGCTGTACAGCTCCAAGGACCCTGAGGCCTCCGCGATGCTGGTCGCCGACGGCCTGATCGCCTGGACCGGCCCGGAGGATTCCGCCCTCCTCCTGCACGGCGACGCCCAGCGCGTCGACGCCACCGGCTGCCTGGTCACGCCCGGCTTCGTCGACGCCGCCGCCACCGCGGACGGCTCCCAGCCCGACCCGGCGCAGGACGCCGCCGCCGCCGCTCGCGGCATCGTGCTGCGCCTGCCGGGGCCGACGGGGGAGCGCGAGGGCGTCCGGATCGTCGCGCCCGTCACCGAGCGCGCCGACTACCTCGACCTGCTCGGGGCCGGCACCCCGCTGGCCTTCGGCTCCGCCGGCCGGGCCGCGGCCGCCGACCCCTGGGACTGGGTGCGCGGCGCCGCCCGCACCAGCCCCGCCGCCCAGCGCATCAGCGACCGCGCCGCCTTCCTCGCGGCCACCCGCGGCGGCCAGCGCGTCGCCGGCCGGCGCCATCCCGGCTCCCTGCAGACCGGCGTCGAGGCGACCTTCGTGCTCTGGGAGCCCTGGGACCTCACCGTGCAGTCCCGGGCCGAGCGGGTGGAGACCTGGTCCACCGATCCCCGCGCCCGCACGCCCCTGCTGCCCGACCTCGACCAGGGCTCCCCGCGGGCCCTGCGCACCGTGGTGGCGGGACGGATCGTGCACGACGAGCTGGGAGCGGACGGCTCATGAGCGCCCCCGCGCGCACCGCGCCGCCCCGACCCGCTGCGCGCCGCCCCCGGGACGAGGTCGATCCCACCCCGTGGCCGATCGCCCTGGTCTGCGGCGTCCTCGGAGGGCTCTGCGCCCTGCTCGCCTTCCCGCCCTACGACCTGTGGATGCTGCTGCCGGTCTCCCTCGCCCTGCTCGGCGCCGGACTGCTGGTGCGCTCGGCCTGGCTGGGGGCGGCCGTCTCGCTGCTGTGGGGCATGGCCTTCTTCATCCCGCTGACCGAATGGGCCAGCACCTACGCGGGCTCGATGCCCTGGATCGCGCTCGGCGTCGTCGAGGCCCTCTACATCGTGGTCTTCGGCGTGCTGGCGCGCGCGGTGATGGTCCGCCGCGGCCTGGGCCTGTCCACCGCGATCGTGGTCTCCGCCCTCTGGGTGGGCGCGGAGACCCTGCGCAGCCACGTCCCCTGGGGCGGGCTGCCCTGGGGAGCCAGCGGCTTCGCGCTGGCCGACTCCCCGCTGCTGAACCTCGGCCCCTGGATCGGCATGGCGGGGCTGGCCTTCGTCGTCGCCCTGCTCGGACAGCTGCTGCTGAACGGGGCGCTGGCCCTGCTGGGCCGGCGCCACCGCGGCCTGACCGGCTTCTCCGGGGTCTGGCCCTGCGCGGTCGCGGTCGCGGCGATCCTCGCCGCCGTGGTGGTCCCGCACCCCGTCAACCGCGCCCCGGAGCAGCGGCCCACGATGACGGTCGCCGCCATCCAGGGCTCCATGGGGGCGATCGATCCCGTCTCGTACACCATGCCCGACGACGTGTTCACGAACCATCTGGCCGTCACCCGCGACGTCATCGGCGAGGCCGAGGCCCGGGGCACCGCGCTGGACCTGATCGTCTGGCCCGAGGACTCCACCGGCGTCGACCCCCGCCAGGACCCGTGGACGGCCGAGCAGCTGATCCGCGCCTCCGCCGACGCCGGCGCCCCGCTGCTGGTCGGCACCCAGACGCGGGTGGGGGAGAGCGGGCGGCTGAACCAGTCGCTGCTGTACACGCCCGAGGGCACCACTCCCTACGAGTACTCCAAGCGCCACCCGGTGCCCTTCGGCGAGTACGTCCCCGAGCGCGATTTCTTCCGCCTGCTCACCGACAAGGTCGACCTGATCTCCCTGGACATGATCCCGGGCGAGGAGGTCGGGGTGATGGACCTCGGCGGCCTCGGCCTCGGCGAGGACACCGTCGGGGTGCTGATCTGCTTCGAGATCGCCTACGACAACCTGGTGCGGGACGTGGTGCGCGACGGCGCGGAGGTCGTGGTCGTGCAGTCCAACAACGCCCTGTTCGGCGACTCCCACGAGGCGATCCAGCAGCTCGCCGAGGCGAAGGTGATGGCCGTCGTCTCCGGTCGCAGCGTCGTCCACATCTCCACCGTCGGCCACTCCGCGATCTTCAGCCCCGAGGGCCGCCGGATCGACTTCGTGGGCCACTGGGAGCAGGGCGCGCTGCTGGCCGACGTCCCGCTGCGCACCGGCCTCACCCCCGCCGTCGCCGCCGGACCCTGGATCGCGCTCGCGCTGTCCGCGGTGGGCGTGCTCGGCGTCCTGGCGGCGCTGACCGGTGACCGCCGGGCCCTCGCCCGCCCTGCCCGCCCCCGCCCCCGCCGCTGAGGAGACCGATCGCGCGTGCACCCCTCCAGCTCCCCGCTGCCCCCGACCCTCGTGGTGATCCCCACCTATGACGAGCGGGAGGCGCTGCCGGGCACCCTCGCCCGGCTGCGGGCCGCCGTGCCCGCCGCGCAGGTGCTGGTCGTCGACGACGCCTCCCCGGACGGCACCGGGCAGTGGGCCGCCGCCGAGGCGGAGCGGGACCCCGCCGTGCACGTGCTGCACCGGGCCGGGAAGCAGGGGCTCGGACCGGCCTACCTGGCCGGCTTCGCCTGGGGCCTCGAGAGGGGCTTCGAGCAGCTGGTGGAGATGGACGCCGATGCCTCCCACCGCCCCGAGCAGCTGCCCGCCCTGCTGGAGGCGGTGCGCCGCGGCGCCGATCTGGCGATCGGCTCCCGCTGGGTGCCCGGGGGAGCGGTGCACGACTGGCCGCTGCGCCGGCTGCTGCTCTCCCACGGCGCGAACGTCTACGTGCGGGTGCTGATGGGACTGGGGGTGCACGACGCCACCGCCGGCTTCCGGGTCTTCCGGGCCGAGCTCCTCGAGCAGCTGCTGGCCGGCGACATCGCCTCCCAGGGGTACTGCTTCCAGGTCGACATGACCCGCCGCGCCCGCGAGCTGGGCGCGGTGATCACCGAGGTCCCGATCGACTTCGACGAGCGCACCGAGGGCGCCAGCAAGATGTCCCCGGCGATCGTGCGGGAGGCGCTGGTCAAGGTGACGCTCTGGGGACTGGCACGGCGCGCCCAGCAGCTTCGGAGCGCCCTGCACTAGTCTGGACGGAGTCCACCCCGAGGAAGGGAGCCCGCCGTGAGCTCATCGCCGCACCGCCGGAGCGGCCCGCCCGGCGCGGGCACCGGCGCCGCAGCGCCCACGTCCCGCTGGTCGAGGATGCTGCCGCTCGCGATCATCGCGCTGGGCCTGGCCGAGCTCGCGATCCTGGTGCTCATCGGCGTCAACACCAGCCTCTGGTGGGCGGTGCTGATCGTGGTCGTGGGCTGGGTGGTCGGCGTGGCGCTGGTGGTCGCGGCCGGGCAGCAGTCCTGGGTGCGGCTGCGCTCCCTGGTGCGGGCCGTGCGGGGCCGCGGCGAGGTGCAGGACCATCTCTCGCGCCCGGCCTTCACCCTGCTCTCGGCCCTGTGCTTCTTCTTCCCGGGCCTGCTGACCGACCTCATCGGCCTGGTCCTGCTGCTCACCCCGGTGCAGCGCCGCTCCGTCGCGGCGATGGGCCTGGGCGGCGGCTCCGCGGGGGCGCGGAGGGTCCTGTACCGCCGCTCCGGCACCGGGGTCATCGACGGGGAGATCATCCTCGAGAACCGTCCCGCCGATCGCGGCGACGGGGGCGGCGTCCCGCCCACCCTCATCCAGGACTGACCGCCCGCCCGGCGGGACGACAGCGCCCCCGCTCCGCCCTGAGGGCGGGACGGGGGCGCTGCACTGTCAGCAGGCCGCCGAAAGCGGCCCCGGGCTCAGAGGTTCCGGCGCTGGTGGAGCTTGCCGGCGCGCAGCAGCTCCAGACGCTGGTCCAGGAGCACCTGCAGCTCCTCCTCGCTGCGGCGCTCCAGCAGCATGTCCCAGTGGGTGCGCACGGGCTTGCCGGGCTTCGCCTCGGGCCGCTCGTGGTCGCGCAGCAGCGCGGAGGCGCCGCAGCGGCACTCCCACACGGCCGGCACGTCGGCCTCGACCGAGAAGGGAAGGACGATGGTGTGGCCATTGGGGCAGTCGTAGACGGACTCCTGGCGCGGTGCGGCGAGGACTCCCTCGTCGGTCTCCATGGAGAGGGAGCCCAGTCGGGTGCCTCGCAAGCTGCGGCTGCTCATGCGGTTCTCGCTTCCTGCCGGGGATAGAGGTCGGGCGGTGCGCCCGGAGGTCTGTGGTCGATCTGGCGTCCCACGGCACGGGGACGTCACGGACGGTTCAACGTCCGCAGGGTCGGTTCTGTTCCCGGGACCAGCCGACCCCGCGCGTCACGACCGGGCTCGGCCGCGTCGGCGGGCGACGTCGCGTCACTCGCCGTCGAGCAGCTCCGTGAGCAGGTCGACGCGATTGGTGATGATACCATCCACGCCCTTGACCAGCAGCTTCTGCATGGTCACAGGCTCGTCGACGGTCCAGGCGTGCACCTCGCAGCCCGCCCGGTGGGCGGCGGCGACATTGGCCTCGGTGATCAGCGGCACGCCCTGGTAGCTGGGAGGGATCTGCAGCGCCCCGTAGGGGGCCAGCAGGCGGGCGATCACGGCCGCCGGCGCCTCCACGGCGCGGGCGGCGAAGAAGGCGCGCATCACTCCCATCCCGGGGCTGCGCACCGGGCGGGTCCCGGTGGCGGCATGGACGGTGGCGACGGCCCGGCGCACCACCGCGCCGTCGAAGCCGGCCACGCAGACGCGGTCGGCGCTGCGGGTGCGGGCGATCGCGGCGACCGCGGGGCCGATCGCCGCGGCGGTCTTGATGTCGATGTTGACGGGGACATGGCGGAAGGTGCCCAGCACGTCCTCGAGCATCGCCAGCGGCTCGTCCCCGGCCAGCCGCACCGCCCCGGCCTCCCGGGCGCTGAGCTGGTCGATCCGCCGCGGATCCGCCGCGACGCGCCGGAGGTCCTCGTCGTGGACGGCCAGCGCGAGGCCGTCGGCGGTGGCGCGGGTGTCGGTCTCGAGCATGTCCGCGCCGGCCGCGAGGGCCTGCTCGAAGGCGCGCAGGGTGTTCTCCGCCCCGTCGGGGGCCAGGCCGCGGTGGGCGATCCGCCGCGGCCGCGGGCCGGGCAGGAACCGCCGGCCGGGGGTGGCGGTCCGCTCAGGGGGCCTGCCGGTCGATGAGGGCATCCTCTTCCTCCTCGTCATGGCCCCGGCGGCGCGCGCGGACGGCGCGGCGGGGGCGAAGATCGGTCGTCTCGGCGGCGGTGGCGGCGGGGTCCGCCGCCGGGGCGGGGAGGGGGCCCGCGCCGGCGCTCGCGGCGTCCTGCTCGCCCGCGGCCAGGTCCTGGTAGCGCTGACGCAGGTTGAAGACCAGCGCCCCGGGGAAGAACAGCGCGAAGATCCACCACTGGAACGCGTAGGACAGATGGGGGCCGAGCGACGTGTCCGGAGCCGGCAGCGCGGCCGGGCGCGCCGCGGACGGCTCCTCGTCGGCCAGCTCCCCGTACGCCCCGGTGACCAGGGAGCTCGGGGGCAGGCCCAGCAGCGCCGCGATCTGGGGCGGATGCACCGAGTGCACCTGGCCGGTGGGCAGCTCGCGGTCCAGCAGGGGTTCGGCGGGGCGCATCCGCACGGTGGCGGTGAGCTCGCCGGCCGGGACGGCGGGGGCGTCCGCGGGCACCGAGCCGTCGTCGGCCTGCGGCACCCATCCGCGCACCACCAGCACAGTGGCGCCGTCCTCGGAGCGGAACGGCACCAGCTGCCAGAAGCCCACCTCACCGGAGAGCTGACGGTTGCGCACGTACAGGACGCAGTCCGCCTCGGTGCAGTAGCTGCCGTCCAGCGCCACGGGGGTCCAGTCGTCCTGGCTCGCGAGCGGCTCCGCGGGATCGGACAGCACCGTCTCGAGCGGGACGGGGGCGGCGGCGTAGTTCGCCTCGACGACGGCGGCGGCATCGCGACGGTCCTCGTAGCGGCCGAACTGCCAGAAGCCCAGCGCCACGCAGACCCCGCCCAGCACCAGCACGGCCACCAGCCCCAGCAGGGTCTCGCGTCCCAGCAGGCTGCGCAGTCGGGAGGAGCGGCTGGTCATGCGCGGTCCGGAGCGGAGGCTCCCACCCCGGGTCCCGTGAGGGAGCTGCGCAGATGCCCCGAGGTCTCCGCCATCCGGCCCGGCAGGTCCTCCACGGCGAAGTCGACCAGCAGCACGAACAGCACCGCCGTCAGCGCCGCCAGCACGAAGCCGAGCGCGGTGACGGCGATCGTCAGTCCCAGCCGCAGCCGGGGGCGGCTGCGCACCGGCGTCGCGGGCGGGAAGCCGTGGTCGTCCTCCTCGAGCGGGTTCTCGGTCCACATCCCCGGGTTCAGCACGGAGATCGGGTACTGCTGCGCTCGTCGCCGCGGGCGGGCGCCGCTGGCCGGGACGTCCTCGGAGTCCTGCAGCGGCGCCTCACCGCGGTCGACGAGCGCATCGGTGAGCCAGAGCCTCCACCCGGCCGGGACCGGTCCCCAGGAGCGGTCGGGGCGGAAGTCCGTCGGCGGGACCCACCCCTCCTGCGGGGGCTCCGGCCAGTGCGGCGGCGGGTTGAAGCGCTGACCCTGGGTCACGCAGGGACTTCCCAGGAGTAGTCGTCGACGTAGGTGGTGAAGTTCAGCGTGTTGCCACCGGCGCGCTGGACCTCGTAGAGCACCTTGATGGTGTACTCGTCGCCGGCCTGGAAGCCGTCGGCGGGGGTGAAGTCGAGGCCCGAGCCCTCCAGCGAGTAGCTGTTGCTCGAGGGGGTGACCTCACCGCCGTACGGGGTCTTGATGGTGAACTGGAAGGGGTTCAGGCTCTCGAAGGTGCCCTCGGTGACGGTCAGCTTGGCGGTCAGCACCAGGTAGTCGCCGTACTCGCCGTCCTCCATGGGGCCGCCGTCCCAGCTGTCCACCAGCTCGCTGCCGGGCACGTAGGCCATGTGCACGGCGATGGTGCCGGTGCCGTCCAGCCCCACGATGTCGACCGCCTGGGCCGACGGGTCGATGGTGGCCAGGTCGGTCGGGGTGGGGGTCTCCTCGGCGGGCTCGTCGCTCGGCTCCTCCGTGGGCTCCGCGGTGGGGTCCTCCTCGGTGGGCGCCTCGGTGGTCTGCCCCTGGGAGGTCTCGACCCCGCCACCGGCGGTGTCGTCGCCGCCGCCGCGGCTCAGCAGCACGATGCCGCCGACGGCGACGAGGGCGAGCACGAGCAGGGCGGCGATGATGCAGCCGACCCACCAGAAGCGCTGCAGCAGTCCCTTGCGGGGCGCCTCCCCGGGCTGGGTGGAGGCGGTCCAGCCGGCGCCCGCGGGGGAACCCTGGGAGTAGTTCGCCGCCGGGTAGTCCGAGGCGGAGCCCTGCCCGTAGCCGGGGGCGGGCGAACCCTGCCCGTAGCCCGGGGCCGGGGAGCCCTGGCCGTAGCCGGGCGCGGGGGCGGGCTGGCCGTAGCCCGACTCGGGGGCGGCCTGGCCGTAGCCGGGAGCGGCCTGCGAGTGCTCCGGCGCCGCGCCCGCGGCGGTCGCGCCGGCCGCTGCCGCGGAAGCACCGGCGGCGGCGCCGTAGCCCTGGTCCTGCGCGGACTCGTAGGGCGCCTGCTGCGAGAGATCCGACTGCAGGTCGGGACCCTCGTACTCCGCGGTGGCGGAGCCGTTGGCGGCCTCGGCGCCCGGCGCGTCGTGCGGGTCGGTGCCGGCCACGTGGGTGGCGTCGTCGTCGGCGCCCGGCGCCGATTCCCCGAAGGCCGGTGCGGCGGGCATGTCCTCCGCGGCGGCGGGCACCGCCTCGTGGCGGCCGTGGGGCTCGCCCTGCGCGTCGCCGCCGAGCTGCTGATCGGTGGAGACGACGCGGGTGGCGTCATCGCCCGCCGGCTCGGCCTGCTCGGCGCCGTCGGCCGCCCCGCTCGTCTCGGCGTCGATCCAGAAGTTCCACCCCTCCGGTGCGGGACCCCAGGACGGATCCGGCTGCCATCCGGGCGGCGGGGTCCAGCCGGCGTCGTCGATCGGCCAGTTCGGCGGAGGGTTGAAGCGATATGCCATCTGGTAGCGCCTTCCGAGGCTCTGTGCGTGGACCGGGCTCCCCCATGGATCCCGACATTGTCTCGCCCCGTATCGTAGAGCACGCGCATCCGGCCGGGCGTCAGCCCGCACCGCATCTCAGCTCGCATTTCGTCCCCTCAGCTAGGAGTCCGCATGTCCGACGCCACCCCCGTGCCGCGCAGTGTCCTGATCACCGGAGGCAACCGGGGCATCGGCCGCTCGATCGCCGAGGAGTTCCTCCGTCGCGGCGACAAGGTCGCGGTGACCAGCCGCTCGGGCAGCGGAGGCCCGGACGGTGCGCTCACCGTCGCCGCCGACGTGACCGACGGGGAGAGCCTCGACGCGGCGATCAGGACGGTCGAGGCCGAGCACGGACCGATCGAGGTGCTCGTGGCCAACGCCGGCATCACCGACGACCAGCTGCTGCTGCGGATGAGCGACGAGTCCTTCGAGACCGTGCTCGACACCAACCTCACCGGCTCCTTCCGCACCGTCAAGCGGGTCATCAAGTCGATGATGCGGGCCAAGAAGGGCCGCATCGTCCTGATCAGCTCCGTGGTGGGCCTCTACGGTTCGCCCGGCCAGGTCAACTACGCCGCCTCGAAGTCCGGTCTGATCGGCATCGCCCGGGCACTGACCCGCGAGCTGGGCTCGCGCGGCATCACCGCCAACGTGGTCGCCCCGGGGTACATCGACACCGAGATGACCCAGGCGCTGTCCGAGGACCTGCAGGCCGCCTATCGCAAGGCCATCCCGGCCGGCCGCTTCGCCGATCCCACCGAGGTCGCCAAGGCCGTCGCCTTCCTCGCCGGCGACGATGCGGCGTACATCTCGGGAGCGGTGATCCCCGTCGACGGCGGTCTGGGCATGGGACACTGATCCCGACCCCCACCACCGTGACCCCGAAGGCGTGAACGCACCCCCATGTCATCCCCGGACCCCGACAGTCGTCTGCTGCTCCTGATGCGTCACGGGAAGGCGGAGCACGGCTCCGGACAGCCCGACCACGAGCGCCCGCTGGCCCGGCGCGGGGTGGGCCAGGCCGAGCTGGTCGGCGAGTACCTGGCCGCGCAGAACGTGCAGGTCTCCCGGGTGCTGGTCTCGGACGCGGTGCGGACCGCGCAGACCTGGCAGGCCGTCGCCTCGCAGATGCCCGGCTTCGAGGGTCAGGTGACGCTGCACGAGGAGATCTACAGCGGCGGCCGCACCGAGCTGCTCGCCCTGCTGCGTGCGGTCCCGCCGGAGCACCCGGTGGTGATGGTCGTCGGCCATGAGCCGACGATGGCGGCCCTGACTTCGCTGCTGGCCGACGACGACTCCGACTCGGGCTCGATCGCGCAGGCCCGCATCGGCCTGCCGACCGGTGCGATGGCGGTGCTCTCGGGCTCCCTGGCCGACTGGTCCGCGCTCGACGAGGACTCCCTGCGCCTGCACACCATCGTCCGCCCCTGAGACCGTCCGCCCCTGAGACCGTCCGCCCCTGGGATCGTCCGCCCCCGGGGCGCGGCTCAGGAGGCGGCGGCGGCCTCCAGGTGGGGCCAGGCCTCCAGCAGGGACTCCCCGTCGATCACCACGTCGGCCACCTCGCGCAGCGCGGGCTTGGCCCGGAAGGCGATCCCGGTGCCCGAGGCGCGCAGCATCTCGCGGTCGTTCGCGCCGTCGCCGAGGGCGATGATCCGCCCGGTCGGCACCCCGTGGCGCTCGGCGAGCTCCTCGAGCACGCGGCGCTTGGCGGCGCCGTCGATGATCGGCCCCGAGACCCGGCCGGTGAAGCGGCCCCGGACGATCTCGAAGCGGTTGGCGCGCACGTGGTCGATGCCCGCCTCCGCGGCGAGCTCGTCGATCACCTCGTGGAAGCCGCCGGAGACCAGTGCGGTCACCCACCCGGCGGCCGCCGCGCGCCGCATCAGCTCGAGCGCGCCCGGGGTCGGCACCAGGACGGCGCGCACCGCCGCCAGCACCGACTCGTCGAGCCCTTCGAGCAGTGCCACCCGGGCGCGCAGGGAGGCGGCGAAGTCCAGCTCCCCGCGCATCGCGGCGGTGGTGATCTCCTCGACCTGCTCCCGCACCCCGGCATGGTCGGCGACCAGTTCGATGACCTCCTGGGTCAGGAAGGTCGAGTCGACGTCGGAGACCAGCAGACCTGCTGCGCGCCTCACGGCGCGATGACCGTGCCCTTGCCGATCACGGTGATGCCGGACTCGGAGACGATCCAGCCGCGCGCCCGGTCCTTCTCGTGGTCCAGGCCGATCTGGGTGCGCGGGGGCACCACGACGTTCTTGTCGATGATCGCGCGGTGGATCTGGCAGTGCCGCCCGACCGTCACCCCGTCCATCAGCACCGAGTCGGACACGGAGGACCAGGAGTTCACCCGCACCCCCGGGGAGAGGATCGAGCTCGAGACCTGCGCCCCGGAGACCACCACCCCGGGGGAGATCACGGAGTCGACGGCCGAGCCCACCCGGCCGGGCCCGGCGTGCACGAACTTCGCCGGCGGCTCGTTGCGGTGCCCGGTGAAGATCGGCCAGTCGGCGTTGTAGAGGTTGAACACCGGGTGGATCGAGATGAGGTCCATGTGGGAGTCGTAGAACGCGTCCAGCGTGCCGACGTCCCGCCAGTAGTCGCGGTCGCGCTCGGTGGAGCCGGGCACCACGTTGTGGATGAAGTCGTAGACCGCCGCATCGTCCTTCTCGACGAAGAAGGGGACGATGTCGCCGCCCATGTCGTGGTTGCTGGTCTCGTCCTGCGCGTCCTTCGCGACGGCGGCCACCAGGGCGTCGGCGTCGAAGATGTAGTTGCCCATCGAGGCCAGGATCGAGTCGGGGTCGTCGGCGAGCCCCTCGGTCTGCTTCGGCTTCTCCACGAAGGCCTTGATGGTGGTCGGGTCCGAGGGGTCCGTCTCGATGACGCCGAACTGGTCGGAGAGCTCCTTGGGCTGCCGGATCGCGGCCACCGTGCAGGACTTGCCGGACTCGATGTGGGCATCGAGCATCTGCGAGAAGTCCATGCGGTAGATGTTGTCGGCGCCGACCACCACCACGTAGTCGGGCTCCTCGTCGTGGATGAGGTTCAGCGACTGGGCGATCGCGTCCGAGGAGCCGCGGAACCAGTGCTTGCCCATGCGCTGCTGGGCGGGGACCGGGGCGACGTAGTTGCCCAGCAGGGAGCTCATCCGCCAGGTCTGCGCGATGTGCTTGTCCAGGGAGTGCGACTTGTACTGGGTCAGCACCACGATCTTCAGGAACCCCGAGTTCACGATGTTCGACAGCGCGAAGTCGATGAGGCGGTAGATGCCGCCGAAGGGGACGGCGGGCTTGGCCCGGTCGAGGGTCAGGGGCATCAGCCGCTTCCCCTCGCCCCCGGCGAGAACGATGGCGAGGACCTTTTTGGACGACATGATGCGAGGATAGTCCAGAGGTGGTTCCCGTCACGCCCGGAATCATCCATTTGTCATCCGGTGACGGAGAAGGAGTCGGAATGCGCGTCGATCTGATCACCAAGGAGTACCCGCCGGAGGTCTACGGAGGGGCCGGCGTCCACGTCGCCGAGCTCACCAAGGTGCTGCGGCCGCACGTCGAGGTGCGGGTGCGGGCCTTCGGGGCGGAGCGGGAGGAGGCGGGGGTCTTCTCCTACACGACGCCCGCCGAGCTGGAGGGCGCCAATGCGGCGCTGTCCACCTTCGGCACGGACCTGCTGATCGCGGCGGACTGCGCCGGGGCGGACCTGATCCACTCCCACACCTGGTACGCGAACTTCGCCGGGCACATCGCCTCCCTGCTGCACGGCGCCCCGCACGTGCTCTCCGCCCATTCGCTCGAGCCGCTGCGGCCCTGGAAGGCCGAGCAGCTCGGCGGCGGCTACCAGCTCAGCTCCTTCGCCGAGCGCACCGCCTACGAGGGCGCCGCCGGGGTCATCGCCGTCTCCAGCGGCATGCGCGACGACATCCTGCGGTCCTACCCCGCCGTGGATCCGGCCGCGGTGCACGTGGTCCACAACGGCATCGACCTCGAGCAGTGGTCCCCGAACCCGGAGACCTCGGCGCTGACCGCCCGCGGCATCGACCCCGAGGCCCCGACCATCGTCTTCGTCGGCCGCATCACCCGCCAGAAGGGCCTGCCGTACTTCCTGCGCGCGGTGCGTGAACTGCCGACGGACTACCAGGTGGTCCTTTGCGCCGGCGCCCCGGACACGCCGGAGATCGCCGAGGAGGTGCGCTCGCTGGTCCAGGAGCTCTCCCGCTCCCGTGACAACGTGCACCTGATCACCGAGATGCTGCCGCGCCACGAGCTGACCCAGGTCCTCACCCACGCCACCACCTTCGTCTGCCCGAGCGTCTACGAGCCGCTGGGCATCGTGAACCTCGAGGCGATGGCCTGCGGGACCCCCGTGGTGGCCTCCGCCACCGGCGGCATCCCGGAGGTCGTGGTCGACGGGGAGACCGGCTACCTGGTCCCGATCGAGCAGCTCACCGACGGCACCGGCACCCCGGTGGACCCCGAGCGCTTCATCGGCGACCTCCGCGACGCGCTGGTGCGGATGGTCTCCGACCCGGCGCGGGCCGCGCAGATGGGGGAGGCCTCGCGCCGCCGCGCGGCCGAGCACTTCTCCTGGGCCTCGATCGCCGAGCGCACCCTGGAGGTCTACCGGACCGTGCTCGAGCGCCGGGGCTGATCCCGCTCAGCCGACCATCTCGGCCACGATCCGCTCGACGGCCTCGACCAGCGCCCCGCGGGCCACGTCGTGCAGCTCGTCGAGCAATCCCCGGCGGGCCAGGGCCTCGGCGAGGTGCACGGTGTGCCCGTGCCCCTCGTCGATCTCGGAGCGGGTCAGCAGCAGGGTGCGCGCGGCGAGCACCAGCAGGTGCGCCGAGGACACGTCGACGTGACGCGGCAGCGCGGTCGAGATCCAGGTGGGCGGGATCCGGGCGGGCTCGACCGGCTCGTCGGGCACCAGGTCCAGCTCCACGCTGCCCTCGGCCGCCCGGCGCAGCGCCTGCAGCAGCTCCTGGCGGGCGTGGCCCGAGCCGGCGGGGGCGACGTGGCGGCCCAGCGGCGCCGGGACGCGCAGCCAGCTCACGGCGTGGGCCGGCCGCCCCTCGTGCTCGATGGGGGTGATCACCGGGACCAGCGTGTGGTCCGCGATCCCCGCGGCGGTGACCACGATCGCCTGCTCCGCCTCGAGGGCCGGCACGATCGCCTCCGGCGGGCCGACCAGCCCCGCGAGCCGGCCGGGGGCGGGCAGCACCAGGCGCAGCTGCGCGAGCGGCAGCCGGCGCAGGCTGGTCATCCAGCCGAACAGGTCCTCGCCCTGGCCGCTGGGACCGCTGCGACCCACCCCGAAGCTCAGCTGGGAGGCGTCGTCGGGGCCGACGTCGCCGCGCAGGTACGCCGCACTCCACAGCATGAGGACCGCGGCGCGGGGAGGGCGACCAGGTCACGGCCGGCGGCTGCCTCGCTCATGCCGCCTCCGCCGCGGCCGGCACGAACACCGCGCGGCGCCGCGCCGGGTCCACGGACTCCAGGGTGACCCGCACGACCTCGCCGACCGCGGCGTCCATCGGCACCCAGGCGGTGACCGGCGGCTCCGTCAGCTGCACCTCGATGCGGACCGGGGCCTCGGCGCCGTCGCGGGACCGGCTCTCGCGCCGCTCGATGACCGCGGCCTGAAAGGTCTCACCCTCCCAGGCGGCGAGCGCGGCGGTCTCCACCAGCTCGACCGCCGCCCGCTCCAGCTCCCCGGCCCGGGCCCCGGCGACCCGCATCGCCTCGGGGATCTCCCCGAGGGCGGCCAGCAGCTCGGGCGCCGGACGCCTCCCGCGGACGTGGTCATGGCAGACCAGCAGCACGAAGCGGTCCACCAGGCGCCGCAGCGGGGCGGTGGTGTGCGCGTACGGGGCCGCGATCGCCGCCTGCGCCGGGTCCTCGGGCACCTCCTGGGCGCTGGTGAACGCCGCATAGGAGGCGCCGCGGAACAGGGAGCCGGCCTGGTTCAGCAGGGCCAGGTGCGCGGGCTCCCGCCAGTCCAGCGAGCGCAGGAACTCCCCGTAGCTCTGCGCGGACGCCCAGGGGACGCCCAGGGCCTCGGCCTGCCGGCGGAACCGCTCCACGGCCGACTCCTCGGCCGGCGGCATGGTGCGCAGGATCCCCGCCCCGTGCTCGAGCATCAGCGAGGCGGCGGCCATGCCGGTCATCAGGGAGATCTGGGCGTTGGCGTCCTCGATGGGATGGGGGCGGCGCCAGGTCAGGCGCACGGTGCCGTCGGCGGCCTCGACCTCCTGCTCGGGCACGTTCAGGCTCGCCCCGCCGCGCTCCGCCTCGAGGCGGGTGCGCAGGGCGCCGAGCTCCTGCAGCAGGACCATCATCGGATCGCCCTCGCCGCGGTCCAGCTGCTCCTGCACCCGGTCGTAGGCGAGCCGGCGGAGCGAGCGGATCCGGCTGCGCTCGAGGTCGATGCCGCGCACCTCGGCGCGGTGATCGAGGTCGAGCACCCAGACGAAGGCGGGGCTCTCCTGGTCCGGCAGCAGCGAGGCGACCCCCTCGGAGAGCACCTCGGGGTGCAGGGGGATCCGCCGATCGGGCAGGTAGAGGGTCTCGCCGCGCCGGCGCGCCTCCTGGTCCAGGGCGCCGTCGAGGTCGACGAACCAGGGCACGTCGGCGATCGCGTACAGCACCCGGTACCCCTGCGCGGTGCGCTCGAGGTGCATCGCCTGGTCGAGGTCCGTGGAGCCCGCGGGGTCCAGCGTCACGAAGGGGACGTCGGTGCGGTCGGTGCGCGCCGCGCCGTCGATCTCCCGGGCGGCCGCGCGCTCGGCCTCGGCGACCACCGCGGGCGGGAAGCGGAGCGGCACCTCGCCGCCGTGCTCGGCCAGCAGGGCATCGATGCCCGCGCGGATCAGGTCGGCGGCCACCGAACCGCGCGGGGCGTGCACTGAGACGGGCCGGTGCGGCACGGGGACCTCCAGGGTCGGCGGTTCGGGCGCGGTCAGTCTATGGCGGCGACGCGGCGCGGGGACGGAGCCGCGGGGGCGCCCCCGGCCGCGGAGGCGTTCCCGGCCAGGCGCCCGGGGAGGATAGGCTCGGACCATGTCCGTCGCAGCAGCCTCCCTGAACGATGTCACCGTCCGACGCAGCGGGACCGACATCCTCGACTCCGTCTCCCTCGAGATCGCCGAGGGCGAGCGCTGGGCGGTCCTCGGCCCCAACGGCGCCGGGAAGTCCACGGTGCTGCGCCTGCTCTCCGCGCGGATGCACCCCACCAGCGGCACCGTCGACATCATCGGCGAGCGGCTGGGCCGGGTCGACATCTTCGAGCTGCGCCCCCTGATCGGCCTGGCCAGCCAGGAGCTGGCCGACACCATCCCGGTCGACGAGACTGCGGAGGACGTCGTGGTCACCGCCGGCTACGGGGTGGTGGGCCGCTGGCGCGAGGAGTACGACGAGGTCGACCTCGACCGCGCCCGCACCCTGCTGTCCGCCTTCGGGGTCGGCGACCTGGCCGGGCGCCTGTTCGGCACCCTCTCCACCGGTGAGCGCAAGCGCGTGCTCGCCGCCCGCGCGCTGATGACCGACCCGGAGCTGCTGCTGCTGGACGAGCCCGCCGCGGGTCTGGACCTCGGGGGCCGCGAGGCGCTCGTGCGCACCCTGGGCCGGCTCGCGAAGGACCCGATGACGCCGGTGACCGTGCTGGTCACCCACCATGTCGAGGAGATCCCGCCCGGCTACACCCATGTGGCGCTGTTGCGCGAGGGCTCCCTGGTGGCCGCCGGCCCCATCGCCGAGACCCTCACCTCCCAGAACCTCACCCTCACCTTCGGCCTGCCGCTGATCGTCGAGCAGCGCGGCGAGCGCTTCACCGCCCGCTCGCTGTCCCTGGACTGAGCCGCCGGTGAGCGATCCCGCCGCGCCGGCGCAGCTGCGCCCGATCACCGATCTGGCGGACCCGGCGCTGGACGACTACCTGCGCATGACCGATGTGCGCCTGCGCTCGCGGGTCGAGGTGGAGCGGGGCCTGTTCATGGCCGAGAGCTATGAGGTGATCTCCCGGGCGCTGGAGGCCGGGATGGTCCCGCGCTCCTTCCTGATGGGCGAGAGGTGGCAGGACAAGTTCGCGCCGCTGTACTCGCAGTTCCCCGAGGTGCCCGTGTACCTGGGCCAGGAGCAGATGATCGAGCAGCTCACCGGCTTCAACCTGCACCGCGGTGCGCTCGCCGCCATGCAGCGCCCGGTGCTGCCCCCGGTTGCCGAGCTGCTGCGCACCGCCCGCACCGTCGCGATCCTCGAGGACATCGTGGACCACACGAACGTGGGCGCCATGTTCCGCTCCGCCGCGGCGCTGGGCGTCGATGCGGTGCTGGTGACCCCGCAGTGCGCCGATCCGCTGTACCGACGCTCGATCCGGGTGTCGATGGGCACCGTGTTCCAGGTGCCGTGGACCCGGCTGGACGCCTGGCCGCAGCCGGGCATCGACCTGCTGCACGAGGCCGGCTTCGACGTGCTCGCCCTCGCGCTCACCGACGGCGCGGTGGCGCTGGATGCGGTGGATCTCGGCCCGGAGCGCAAGGTCGCCTTCGTGCTCGGCGCCGAGGGGCATGGGCTGAAGCCCGCGACGCTGCGGGCGGCCGACGAGCACGTGGTGATCCCGATGGCCGGGGGAGTGGACTCCCTGAACGTGGCCGCGGCGAGCGCGGTCGTGTTCTGGCAGCGGCGGGCGGCGCTCAGCAGCGGTCGCTGAGCCGCGTCAGGACCTCCGCGGTGCTCGGGGCGCTGAGCGTCGGCTGCCAGCCGTGCGGCCAGGGCTGGTGGTGGGAGACCCAGGCCGTCAGCAGCCCGGCCGCGCGGGCCCCCGCCATGTCGGCCCCGGGGTGATCCCCGACCATCCACACCCCGTCGCCGGGTGCGCGGGAGCCGCGGGCGAGCGCGAAGATCCGCGCCTGCGGCTTCTTCACCCCGACCGCCTCGGAGATCACCACCGCATCGAGCAGCGCCGCCAGACCGGTGCGCTCGAGCTTGGCGGTCTGCTGGGCGACCGTCCCGTTCGTGACCAGGACCAGCTCGACGCCCTGCGCCCGCAGCCTGCGCAGGGCGCCCTTCACCCCGGGGTAGCAGGAGATGCCCTCGACGACCTCGTCCTGCAGGCGTTGCTCGATCTCGGCGACGGTCGCGGCCGGTCGGAAGCGGTCCCGGATCACCGTGGCGAGCTCGCGGCGCGGCCGGTATCCGTTCTCGTCGGCCGCCAGCAGCCACGCGAGGTCCCGCTCCCCGGCCCCGAGGTCGGCGAGGAAGGCCTGCGCCCAGTCCTCGAAGGCCCGCTGCCGGTCCACCAGGGTGCCGTCCAGGTCGAGCAGCACCTGACGGGGCATCAGAGCGTGATCTGGATCTTCACGTCCGTCGGCCGCCCTTCGAGGAAGCGCTCGAAGGCCTGCACCGAGTCGTCGAAGGCGAAGGTCTCGCTGACGAAGCGGCTGAGGTCGACCCCGTCGGACGCGGCCAGGTCGATCGCCTTCTGGTACACGTTCGCGTAGCGGAACACGGTCTCGAGCGAGATGCCGCGGCTCTGGGCGGTGGCGATGTCGAAGGGCACCGGATCCACCGGCATGCCCACCAGCACGATGCGGCCGCCGGGGGCCGGCAGGCTCCACAGCTTCTTGTAGGCGGGAGCGGCGCCGGTGGCCTCGAAGACGACCTGCGGCCCCCAGCCGCCGGTCTCGGCCCGGACCCGCTCGCCCAGGTCCTCCTGCGTGGCGTCGACCGGGACGATGCCCTCGAGCCCCTCGAGCAGGGCCAGCTTCTGCGGCAGCACGTCGCTGATGAAGACGGTGCTCGCCCCGCCGGCGCGGGCGGCGATCGCGGTCATGATGCCGATGGTGCCGGCGCCGACGACGGCCGCCACATCGCCGGGCTTGATGCCCGCCTTGGTGGCGGCGAACATGCCCACCGAGAAGGGCTCGATGAGGGCGCCCTCGGCGAAGCTGAGGCTGTCGGGGAGCTTGAAGGTGTAGCCCGCGGGATGGATGACCTCGTCGGTGAGGCAGCCATGGACCGGCGGGGTGGCCCAGAACTGCACGTCGGGGTCGACGTTGTAGTTGCCCTCGCGCACCGCGCGGGAGGAGGGGCTGGGCACGCCGGGCTCCATCGCCACCCGGTCGCCGACGGCGAGGTTCGTGACGCCCTCGCCGATCTCGACGACGGTGCCGGAGCCCTCGTGGCCGAGGATCATCGGCGCCTCGACCACGAACGGACCGATCTTGCCGTCGGTCCAGTAGTGCACGTCGGAGGCGCAGATGCCGACGGTGTGCATGGCGATCCGGACCTCGCCGGGGCCGGGGGAGCCGACCGGCTCGACCTCTTCGATGGCCATCCGGTTCTTCTCGTGCAGCATCAGCGCTCGCATGGGGGTCCCTCCGACTCGACGTGGTTCTCGGTGCGTCCGAGGACTCATGATCGCAGAGGCGGGCGGTGCGTTGTCGGGACCACCTCCTGATGGACCGGCGGATTGGTGAGCCTGGGGAGGCGCAGCCCGGGCCGCGGGGGCGGGGCGCTCGTGATGCAGATCCGCGGCGGGTGCGGTGCAGTGCCTGGGGGAGGGGAATCTGCTCCACAGTGCAGGATTCTCCACAGGGCCGGGGTGATCTTTCCTCCCCCGACGGCATTCATCCACATTCCCGAGGATAATTTCTCCTCCCCGCTGACGGCTTTTCCGCAGAGATCTCCACAGAAGGGAGACTCGTCGTGATCCCATGATGGCTCCCTGCAGGCCGGTTCGGCCCTGCGCGACCGTCCCACCTGCGGAAACAGCGGAGCGAGCCGCCATCTGCCGGGAGTTCCGGAGGGGCTTCCGAGGGGTTCCCGAGGGGCATCTTTCCTCCACCGACCCGACTCATCCACATTTTCCACCAGTTCCCACCGAGGCCTTGTGTCACGCGGCATTCCGCCTAGAATAGAGGGACGACACATTCTTCTGACCGTCGACATTCCGCGCACCGTCCCGGCGTCGGCGATCAGGAGCACTGATTCTTCGCAGGAGGTGCGGGCCATGGGCGAGTTCCGGGAGCGCGACGACGCGCTCCGCTCCAGCGCCGCCGAGGATGCCTCCTCGAGCATTGCGGAGCCGGAACGCGCCGAGCACCCCTGGCCCACGCCGGCCGCACCGGCGCTCCCCGAACGCCTCCAGCAGATCTGGGAGGCGACAGCCGAGGAGGGCCCGCGCCTCGCCGAGCGCTTCGAGTCCCTCGCCCCGTCCTTCCGCGATCCCGAGAGCGCGGACTACGACGACGAGGAGGCGGAGGCCGAGCTCGTCGCCGTCGCCTTGGCCCTGCGCTGCACCCGCACGGTGGCGGACCGCATCCTGCGCGATGCGCACCTGGCGGTGTCCCGGCTCCCGCGGACCCTGGCACGGATGCGCCGCGGCGAGTTCCCCGCCACCTGGTTCGACCGCATCCTGCGCCGCACCCGGGATCTCACCCCGACCCAGTTCGCCGTGGTGGACCTCGCCGCCTCGCACTGGCCCACCGACATCACCACCGAGCAGTTCCACGGGCGGCTCTCGCGCCTGCTGACCCGGCTGGAGTCGCAGGCGGAGATCCCCGCCCACCTCACCCCTGAGGGTCGGCGCCGGGTGCGGCTGCTGCCGATGACGGAGGACGGCATCGGCTGCCTGCAGGTGATCGGACCCGCCCCGGAGATCCTCGCCCTGGCGCAGCGCCTCGACACCGCCGCGCGCGCCGTGCAGGCCGCCCAGCGGCACGCCTTCGAGGCGGGGGAGGAGCCCCCGTGCGATCCCCGCGGGACCGTCGCCGCGACGGCCATCCCGGCCTCCCTGGCCCTCATCCAGTACGACCTGCTCGGCGGCGCCGCCCTCGCGACCGACGGGGTGCAGGTGCCCGAGCACCGCTTCCGCCTCAGCGTCACCGTCCCGATGCTCACCCTGCTCGGGGGCTCCGAGGAGCCCGGCATGCTGGAGGGCACCATCCCGATCCCGGCGGCGATGGCCCGGGAGCTGGCGGGGTCCTGCCCCACCTGGTACCGCGTGCTCACCGAGCCCTGCTCGGGGGTGTTCCTGCCGGTGCCGGCGCAGCGCTACACCCCCACCCGGGCCATGCTCGAGCACCTCCGCCTGCGCAACGCCACCTGCGCGGTGCCGGGCTGCACCCGCTCCTCCTCCTGGGCCTCCGAATGCGACCACATCCAGGAGTACGACCACGAGGACCCGCACAGCGGGGGCCTGACGAAGATCGAGAACCTGCACCTGCTGTGCTGGCAGCACCACCTGGCGAAGACGCTCGGGCACCTCGACCCGACCCGTCTGCCCCGCACCCCCGGCCTGCCCGGACGGACCGCCTGGTCGGTCCGGGACCGGGTGCAGGTCATGGTCCACGACGACACCGATCTGGCCACTCCGGCCACGGTCGAGGAGCTCATGGACTCCTGGCACCGCTACCAGGACGAGCTCGAGGCCAGACGCCGCGCGCAGGAGCAGCGCGCGAACCCTCCACCCCCGCCCTTCTGAGGCATCAGGGGACCGGTCTGCCCGCACCGCACCCGTCTGTCACACCCCTCCTCCAGGCTTCGATCGCACGTTCGAGCGCGGTGACCTGCCGTCTTGAGAGCCGCCCCACCAAGGCGTATGGTTCGAACACGCGTTCGAACGGGAGGAGGGGCGATGAGCACCGCCATGCAGACCGCAGAGCAGAGCAGCGATCTCGAGCAGCGGCTGTCACGGGCCCGGGCCGCCCTGGGCGCGGCCGAGCGCTCGGCCGCCCGCTGGGGCGGCCGGATCGACCGCACCGCCCTGCGACCTGCGCAGACGCCGACGCCGAGCGAGCCGGACGGCGCCGACGACGGTCTCGGTGCGCGGCTGCCGGTGCCGGGCCCGCTGTCGTCCCTGTTCCCCCGCAGCAGCCTGCGCGCGGGCAGCTCGGTGGCGATCGAGGGCGCCGCCACCACCTCCCTGCTGCTGTCCCTCGCGGTCGCCGCGGCGGGGGAGGACGAGTGGTGCGCGATCGCCGGGCTGCCGCACCTGGGGCTGCGCTCCGCGCTGGACGCAGGACTGGACCCCTGCCGCCTCGCCCTCGCCCCCGCCGGCGGGGACCAGCACCCGCAGGTGCTCTCCGCCCTGGCCGACGGGGTGGGCGTGCTCGTGCTCGGCCCCGACCTCGAACTCGCCCCCGCGCTCTGGCGCAGCCTGCTGGGCCGCGCCCGCACCGCCGACACCCTGGTCCTCGCCGCCGCCCCGCCCGGCCGGGCCGACCTCACCCTGCGCTCCACCACCCGGGGCTGGGCCGGGCTCGGCGCGGGCTCGGGACGGCTGCGCCGGCGCCGCCTGGCGGTCACCGCCGAGGGCCGCGGGATCGCCGGGCACCGCGAGGTCGAGGTGCTGCTGCCCGAGGTGAGCGGGATGATCGCGCAGGACCCGCAGGGCCGGGCGGACTTCGCCCCCCGCGGCATGCACCTCCTGCAGAGGGAGCGGGAGGCGGGATGAGCCTCGCCACCCCTCCGCGCGCCACCACCCCTCCACGCGCCGCCGCTGCTGCCACCGGCGCCGGCGCTGCCGCCACCGACGCCACCGCCGCGACTGCCACCCGGACCGTCGCCGTCACCGTCCCGGACTGGCCGCTGCTCGCGGCGCTGGACCGTCACCAGCGCCGCGACGACGCCGACGCACCGGCGATCGACCTCGCCGCCCGCCCGGTGATCCTGCTCGACCAGCACCGCGTCAGCCACGCCGGGGCCGCCGCCCGCGCGGCCGGGGCGCTGCCCGGCATGAAGCGCCGCGCCGCCCGGGCCGCCTGCCCCGAGGCGCTCGTGCTGGAGGCCGACCGGGAGCACGAGTCCTCCCTGTTCGAGCTGGTCGCCGCCGCGGTGGACACGATCGCGGCGGGAGTGGACGTGCTGCGCCCGGGGGTGCTGCTGATGTCGGCCCGCGGCCCCGCCCGCCACCACGGCGGGGAGGCGGCCCTGGCCGAGCGGATCCTCGACGCGGTCGCCGAGCTGACCGGCTGGGACGCCACCGTCGGGATCGCCGACGGCCCCTTCGCCGCCCTGCTGGCCTCCCCGCCGGGACGGATCGTGCGCCCCGGCCGCAGCGCCGAGTACCTCGCCCCGCACCCCATCACCGCGCTGCGCAGCGCCCCCGTCGGCCCCGGCTGGGGACACCGCGGGCAGCCCTCGGCGACCCGTCCGGAGCGCCGACTGGACCTCACCGAGACCGTCGACCTGCTGCAGCGTCTGGGCATCACCACCCTCGGCGACCTCGCCGCGCTGCCCGCCGCCGCGGTCGCGGACCGCTTCGGACCCGACGTCGCGACGCTGCACCTGCTGGCCCGCGGCGAGGAGCCCGCCCCGCCCGCGACCCATCACCCCACCCAGCCGATCCTCGCCGAGACCACCCTGGAGACCCCGCTGGTGCGCACCGACCAGGCGGCCTTCATCGCCCGGCCGCTCGCCGAGCAGCTGCACGCGATGCTCGTCGAACGCGGCCTGGTGTGCACCCGGCTGCGGATCGTGGCCCGCACCGAGAGCGGCGAGGAGATGGAGCGCACCTGGCGGCACGACGGGGCGCTGAGCGTCGCCGACGTCGTGGACCGCATCCGCTGGCAGTGCGACGGCTGGATCACCCGGGCCCGGCTCGGCGGGCCCGCGACCGGGGCGATCACCCGGATCGGACTGCACCCGCTGCAGCTGGCCCCGGCGGGGGAGAACGCCCCCGCGCTGTGGGGCAGCGCCGGGGAGGCCGCCCAGCGGGCCGCGCGGGCCTTCGCCCGTGCGCAGGGACTGGCGGGGGAGGACGCGGTGCAGGTCCCCGCCGTCGTCGGCGGCCGCCTGCTGGTCGAGGAGATGACGCTGGTGCCCTGGCGCAGCGAGAAGCCCCGGCGCCGGGACGGCCCCTGGCCGGGGTCCCTGCCGCGCCCGGTGCCCGCCACCGTGTTCCGCGAGCTGCCGCCGGTGCTGCTCGAGGACGCCGACGGCCGGCCCGTCGTGGTCACCGCCCGCGGCCTGCTCAGCGCCGCCCCCGCCCGCCTGCTGGTGAGCGCCCCCGGGGCCCCCGCCCTGCAGCGGGCCGGGCTGCGCGCCGGCTCGGGGTACCCGGTGCTCGCCCACGGCGCCCCCACCGTGATCGACGAGCGCTGGTGGACGCCGGGCGGGCACCGCGCCGCGCGCCTGCAGCTGGTGGTGCGCGGCGCCGGCGCCGAGGAGACCGCCGTCCTCGCGCTCTCGCGCACCGGCCACTGGATGCTGGAGGGGCTCTATGACTGAGGAGATCCGCTGATGCCCGGCGGCTTCCTGGGCCCACCCGCGTGGAAGGACCTCGAGGCGCTGCTGTCGGACCGCCCCCTCGAGGTGACCGCGCCGCGGAGCCTCGTCGAGCGCCCCCGACCGGTCGCCGAGGAGCCCTACCGCCCCGCGCGCACCGTCGACTACGCCGAGCTGCACGCCCATTCGCACTTCAGCTTCCTCGACGGCGCCTCGAGCCCCGAGGACATGGCCGCGCAGGCCGCGCAGCTGGGCCTGGGAGCGATCGCGCTGGTGGACCACGACGGGCTGCCCGGGGCGGTGCGCTTCGCCCGCGCCGCCGCGGAGCACGGCGTGGACACCGTCTTCGGCGCCGAGCTGACCCTGGGCCTCGCGCCCGGGGCCGATGCCGCGGACGCCACCCCGGTGCGCTCGGCGCCCCGCACCGGCACCCCCGACCCCGCCGGGGAGCACCTGCTGGTGCTGGTGCGCGACGAGATCGGGTACCGGCAGCTGTCCACCGCCATCGCCCGCGCCCACCTCGACAGCGGCGAGAAGGCCGTCCCCCGCTACCGGCTGGCCGAGCTCAGCCGCCTGGCCCGGCAGGGGCACTGGCTGATCCTCACCGGCTGCCGCAAGGGAGCCGTGAGCCGCGCCGTCGCGCCCCACCTCGAGAGCGGGGACCTGGAGGCCGCCGCCCACGCCGCGGCCGAGGCCATCGCCCGGCTGCTGGACCTCTTCGGCGCCGGCAACGTCGCGGTCGAGCTGGTCGCGGGCGGCGGAGGGCTCGCCGACGAGCTCCACGACGCCCTCGCCCAGGGGGCGCGACTGGTCCGGGAGTCCCAGGGGCTCGATGCGATCTCGCTGCCGCTGGTGGCGACCACCAACGCCCACTACGCACGCCCGGCGGACAAGCGCCTGGCCGACACCCACGCCGCCCTGCGCGCCGGGGTGCCGCTCGCCGAGGCCGATCCCCACCTGTCCTCCCGGCCCGCGCACCTGCGCAGCGGGGAGGAGATGACCCAGCTGCTGCCCCGCTACGGGCAGGCGGTCGCCCGGGCGGCGCAGCTGGGACGGGACTGCGCCCTGGACCTGCGCCTGCTCGCCCCGGACCTGCCGCCGTTCCCGGTGCCCGCGGGGCACGACGAGGCCAGCTGGCTGGTGGAGCTGGTGGAGATCGAGGGCCGCGAGCGCTACGGTCCCCGGCCCGCCCCGGGCCGCCCCGAGCGCGTCCCCGGAGCCTGGGCGCAGATCGACCACGAGCTGAAGGTCATCACCGACCTCCACTTCCCCGGGTACTTCCTGATCGTCCACGAGATCGTCGACTTCTGCGCCGGGGAGGGGATCCTCGCGCAGGGGCGCGGCTCGGCCGCGAACTCCGCGGTCTGCTACGCGCTGGGGATCACGGCGGTCGAGCCCGTCGGCCACCACCTGCTGTTCGAGCGGTTCCTGGCCCCGGAGCGCGACGGCCCGCCGGACATCGACATCGACATCGCCTCCGACCGCCGCGAGGAGGTGATCCAGCACGTCTACACCCGCTACGGCCGCGAGAACGCCGCCCAGGTCGCCAACGTCATCACCTACCGGGCGAAGCTCGCGGTGCGGGACGCCGCCCGGGCGCTCGGCTACGACCCCGGCGCCCAGGACGCCTTCTCCAAGCGGATCGAGCGCTCCTTCTCCTCGCTGGAGGGCGCCGACATCCCCGCCGACGTCGTCGAGCTCGCCAAGAAGCTGCGCGACGCCCCCCGCCACCTGGGCATCCACTCCGGCGGCATGGTGCTGTGCGACCGGCCGGTGATCGAGGTGTGCCCGGTGCAGTGGGCGGCGATGGAGGACCGCACGGTGCTGCAGTGGGACAAGGAGGACTGCGCCGATGCGGGGCTGGTCAAGTTCGACCTGCTGGGGCTGGGGATGCTGACCGCCCTGGACCACGCCCTGCGCCTGGTCGCCGAGCACCACGGGCAGCACTTCGAGCTGCGCACCCTGCCGCAGGAGGACCCGGCCGTCTACGACATGCTGTGCGCCGGCGACAGCGTCGGCGTGTTCCAGGTGGAGTCCCGCGCCCAGATCTCGACCCTGCCGCGGCTGAAGCCCCGCGAGTTCTACGACCTGGTGGTCGAGGTGGCGCTGATCCGGCCCGGCCCGATCCAGGGCGGCAGCGTGCACCCCTACATCCGCCGTCGGGCGGGGGAGGAGGAGGTCACCTTCCTCCACCCGCTGCTGGAGAAGTCCCTGGGCCGCACCCTGGGCATCCCGCTGTTCCAGGAGCAGCTGATGCAGATGGTGGTCGACGTCGCCGACTTCACCCCCGCCCAGGCCGACAAGCTGCGCCGGGCGATGGGCTCCAAGCGCTCCACCCAGAAGATGCTCGAGCTCTCCGACGCCCTCTTCGCGGGGATGGCGAACCACGGCATCACCGGGGAGGCCGCCGAGGCGGTCCAGCGCAAGCTGCTGGCCTTCGCCAACTACGGCTTCCCCGAGTCCCACGCGTACTCCTTCGCCTACCTGGTGTACGCGAGCTGCTACCTGAAGTGCCACTACCCGGCCGCCTTCACCGCGGCGCTGCTGCGCTCCCAGCCGATGGGGTTCTACTCGCCGCAGTCGCTGGTCGCGGATGCTCGTCGGCACGGGGTCCTCACCCGCGGCCCCGACGTGCTGCGCAGCCGGGCCCGCACCGACCTGGAGACCGACGCGGAGCACCGCGCCTACCGGGTCGACCCGCCGCAGGCGCAGGTGCAGGGGAGAGCGCCGCGCGCGGCCCCGCGATCCGGCTGGGCCTGGACCAGGTGCGCACGATCAGCACCGGCACCGCGGAGGCGATCGTCGCCGAGCGCGAGCGGGGCGGGCCCTTCGCCTCGGTGCCCGACCTGGCCCGGCGGGTGCACCTGAGCGCCCGCCAGCTGGAGGCGCTGGCCACCGCCGGGGCGCTGGATCCGCTGGCGGCCTCGCGGCGGCAGGCGCTGTGGGCGGCGGGCGCCGCCGCCCAGGAGTCCCCGGACACCCTGCCGCACCTCGCGGTGGGGGCGCAGGCCCCGATGCTGCCGGGGATGAGCGATGCGGAGCTCGCCACCGCCGACGCCTGGGCCACCGGCATCACCCTGGACGAGCATCCGATGGTGCTGGTGCGGAAGGAGCTGAGCGCCGACGGGGTGCTGCCGATCAGCGGGGCCCGGGACGCGGAGGACTCCACCCGGATCCGGGTGGGCGGGGTGATCACCCACCGGCAGCGTCCGGCGACCGCCGGGAACATCACCTTCCTCAGCCTCGAGGACGAGAGCGGGATCCTCAACGTGGTGTGCTCGCAGGGGTTCTGGGTCCGTCACCGGGCGCTGCTGCGCACCGCGCGGGCGGTGGTGCTGCGGGGGATCGTGGAGAACCGCACCGGGGCGGTGAACCTGGTGGCCGACGACGTGGTCGCCCTGGAGCTGCCCGCGGCGGGCAGCTCCAGGGACTTCCGGTGACTCAGGCGGCCGACGGCACCGCGGTCACGGTCACCCGCTCCGAGCGGTCGGCGCGGCGCGCCCCGCGGGAGGCCACCAGGGTCAGCAGCAGCGAGATCCCGGCCCAGGCGAGGATCGACAGCAGCGTGCCGGAGGTGCTCACCAGCGACCCGCCGAGCGCGGAGTGCACGAGCCCCTGGGTCACGATCGACAGCGGCATCAGCGAGCCGATCGACTGCAGCAGCGGGGGAGCGGTCTCCACCGGCACCAGGCCCACCAGGGTCACCGCCTGCAGCACCATCAGCACCACCGAGGTGATGCGGCCGATGCGGTCCCCGAGCACCGTCAGCAGCGCCTGGTGCAGGGCCGCGAACATCACCGCCCCGGCGAAGGCCACCAGCACCACCGAGAGCGGGGAGACGGGGGAGATGCCCGCCGCGGTGAGCACGGCCAGCACCGCGATCGTCTGGACCAGCGCGATCAGCACCGCCGGGGCCAGCGAGCGCAGCACCACCTGGGACATCGGCATCGCCCGGTCCAGGAGGCGCCGGGACAGCGCCGGCAGCAGCAGGAAGGTGCCGAAGGCGCCCAGCCACAGCGCGAGCGCGGTGACGAAGGGGAAGGTGGCGGTGTCGGCGCCGTTGGCCTCGTTCTCCCGCTGCGCCTCGGTCTCGACCGGGGAGGTGGCCATCTCGGCCATCCGGGTCCGCTCGGACTCGGTGTAGGAGGGGACGGCGTCCGCGCCCTCGCGCAGCCCGCCGGCGAGCTCCTCGGTGCCCTCGGACAGCTCACCGGTGCCCTCGGCGAGCTCCTCGGTGCCGTCGGCCAGGTCCCCGGTGCCGTCGGCGAGCTGCTCGCTGCCGTCGGCCAGCTGGGAGGCTCCCGAGCCCAGCTCGCTCGCCCCGGCGGCCAGCTGCTCGTTGCCGTCGGCGAGCTCGCCGGCGCCGTCGGCGCTGGCGCGGGTGCCCTCGGCGAGCTGATCGGCGCCCTCGGCGAGCTGGTCGACGCCGGCCGCGTACTGCACCAGGCCGTCGCGCAGACCGATCACGCCCGTCACCAGCTCCCCGGCGCCGTCCGCGCTGGCGCGGGCGCCGGTGGCGAGCTGCTGCGCGGGCGCCACCAGGCCGGGGTTCTGGGCGGTGCCGTCCCCGGCGAAGGCGGTCTCGATGCCCTCGGCGTAGGCGAGGACGCCCTCGGTGCCCTGGACCAGGCCCGGCTGGGCCTCGGTGCCGTTGATCCCGTCGGCGATCTGCTGGACGCCGTCGGCGGCGGCGGTCGCGCCGGCGCCGACGCCCTGGGCGGTGGTGAGCAGACCCGGGTTCTCGGGATTGCCCGGTTCCCCGTTCGCGATGCCCGCGGTCGTCATCGCGGACTCGACCAGGCGCGTGGCCTCCTCGCAGCCGGGGGAGTCCTCGCCCTCGGCGCAGAGCAGCTCCTGAGTCACGAGCGCGTCGGTGACCATCTGCGGAGCGTCCGGACCACCCGCGCCGTTCACGACGCCCTCGAGCGCCTCGCCGTAGGCGGCGACGCCCTCGGCGCCCTGCACCAGTCCCGGCTGCTGGTCGGTGCCCCGCAGCCCGTCGGCCGCCTGCTGGGCGCCCCGGCCGAGCTCGGCGGTGCCCTCGGCGACGCCCTGGGCGGTGGTGACCAGCCCCGGGTTCTGGGCGGTGCCGTCGCCGGTGACGGCGGTGCCGGCCTGGGCGACGCCGTCGGCGTACTGCTCGAGGCCGGTGGCGAGCTGATCGGCACCCGCCTCGAGGCCGGGGTTCTCGGCGGTGCCGTCGCCCTCGACGCCCGCGGCGAGCTGGTTCACGCCGTCGAGGATCCCCGGCTCGGTGTCGGTGCCGCTGATGCCGGCCTGGAGGCCGGCGACTCCGGTGGCGAGGTCCTCGGAGCCGGTGGCGAGCTGGCCGAGGCCGTCGGCGAGGCTGCGGGTGCCGCCGGCCGCCTGCCAGGTGCCGTCGGCGAAGGTCCACACGCCGCCGGAGAACTCCCGGGCGCCCTCGGCGGCGGCGGTGGTGCCGTCGGCGAGCTCACGGGTGCCGTCGGCGAGCTCCTGGGTGCCGTCGTCAAGATCGGAGGTGCCGCCGGCGAGCTCCTCCGCGCCGTCGGCCGCGTCGCGGAAGCCGGAGCCGAGGTCGTTGAAGCCGAGGTAGAGGCCGTCCAGGTACTGCTGGGCCATCTGGCCGCCCATGGTGTTCGCCGAGGCGGTCGCCACGGCGGTGCCCACCAGGGCGTTGATCTGGCCGCTGGCGTCGTTGGTGGTGACCTCGAGCAGGGCCGGGGTCGCCTCCGGGGTGCCGATGGTGGTGAGGTCCGCCGAGAAGTCCTCGGGGATCAGCACCACGGCGGAGTAGCTGCCGTCCCGCAGCCCCTCCTCGGCGTCCTCCTCGCTGGTCAGCTGCCAGTCGAAGCCGGTGGTCTCCGGCAGGTCCTGGCCCTCGACGGTGTCGGGCTGGGTGAGCGCGCCGGCCAGCAGCCGCCCCAGGGGCACCTGCTGGACCTCGCCGTTCTCGTCCTCGATCTCGGCGCCCGCGTCGAGGTTGACGACCGCGGCGGGCACGGCGTCGAGCCGGTCCACGCGACCGCTGAGCGCCCACAGGCCGAGCGCGGCCACCAGCAGCGGCAGCAGCAGCACGACGAGCAGGGTGCGGGGGTGCTTGAGACGGGTCATGCGAGGGCTCCTTCGGGAACGGAGGCGGTGGAGCGCTGGACGGACAGGGCCAGCAGGCGGCGCGGGTCGCGCAGCGAGCCGTGCAGGTGGCGCTCGGCGTCGACGGCGCGCTCCGAGCGGGAGCCGACGATCACGGTGACGCCCTCGGCGAGCAGCGCGTCGAGGCGCTCGACGAGCGCGTCGTCGGTGACGGTGGCCGCATGGGCGAGGTCCTCGATCTGCTCGATGACGACCACGGTGCGGCCGATGCCGCGCCCGCCGATCCCGGCCAGCCGCGAGGAGACGTCGGCGCCGGCGGGGATCCAGTGGGCCCGGCCCTGGATCGCCGCCAGGTCGTCGGGGGCGAGGCGGTCGTGGACCGCGAGGATCCCGGAGGTCGGTGCCAGCCGGCCCGCGGCGAGCGCGAGGAAGGAGGCGCGGGCGGCGTCGTCGGGGGCGCGGACCACGAGCAGCGATCCGGGCGCGACGGCGCCGGTGAGGGGGCCGATCTCGCCGTCCTCGCCGAGCAGCGGGGCGACGGCGTCCTCCAGGCGCAGGGAGTGCCGGCCGTGCTCCTCGGTCCAGCGGCGGTGCTCGAGCACCGCGGCCAGGCCCTCGCCCTCGACGTCCACCTTGGGCAGCGCCCGGGACAGCCACCCCGGCAGCCACCAGGCGTGCCTGCCGAGCAGGGCGAGGACGGCGGGCACGAAGGTCATGCGGACCACGAAGGCGTCCACCAGCACCCCGACGGCGAGGCCCACCGCGATCGGCTGCAGCATGAACCAGCCCGAGGACACGAAGCCCGCGAACACGGCGATCATGATCAGGGCGGCCGCGGTGACCACGGGGGCGTTGGCGACGAAGCCCCGCTCGATGGCGCGCTTCGCGTCGCCGCTGTGGACGAACTCCTCGCGCATGCGGGAGACCAGGAACACCTCGTAGTCCATGGCCAGGCCGAACAGCACGCCCATCACCAGGATCGGCATGAACGAGACCACCGGGCCGTTGACCGAGACGAACAGCGCCTGGTTGAACCAGCCGTACTCGAAGACCATCGCGGTGACGCCGAAGGCGGCCAGCACCGAGAAGAGATAGCCCACGGAGGCCTTCAGCGGCACCCAGATCGAGCGGAACACGAGCGCCAGCAGGATCAGGGAGAGGCCGACGACGAACAGTGCGAAGGGCAGCAGCGCCCCGGAGAGCTTGTCGGTGACGTCGATGCCCACGGCGGTGGCGCCGGTGACGGTGACGTCGGAGATGGCGAGGTCCTCCTCCCAGCCCGCGGCGCTGCCGCGCAGCTCGGCCACCAGGTCCTTGGTGGACTGGTCGGTGGGGCCGCCCTCGGGGATCACCACCACCACGGCCATGTCGGCGCCCCGGTTCGGGGTGGCGACCTGGATCTCCTTGACGTCCGCGAGCGCGGCGATGTCCGTCTCGAGCTCCTCGACCACCCCGAGCGGGTCGGTGGTGTTGATGATGTCGGCGGTCACCAGCAGGGGACCGTTGTAGCCGGGCCCGAACTCCTCGGCGATCAGGTCGTAGGTGTCGCGGGCGGGGGAGCCCTCGGCCTCGGTGCCGAGGTCCGGCAGCGCCAGCTCGAGGTCCTTGATCGGGATCGCCAGGGCCGCGACGCCGAGGGTGACCACCAGGATGGTCAGGGCGGGCACCTTCGTGACCAGCCGCACCCAGGCGCGGCTGACGCCGCCGCCGGAGGAGTGCGAGGGAGCGGCCGCAGGCAGGGTCCCCCCGTTCTCGGCCATCAGGCGTCGGGCCCGGCGGGGCCGCAGGCGCTCGCCCATGATGCCCATCAGCGCCGGGAGCATGGTCAGCGCCACCACCACGGACAGCGCGACGGTCGCGGCGGCCGCGACGCCCATGATGGTCAGGAACGGGATGCCGGTGACGAAGAGGCCCACCAGGGCGATGATCACGGTCATGCCGGCGAAGATCACGGCGCTGCCCGAGGTCGCCAGCGAGCGGCCGACGGACTCCAGCACCTCGTCCCCGCGGGCCAGCTGGTCGCGGTGCCGGGAGAGGATGAACAGGGCGTAGTCGATGCCGACGGCGAGGCCGAGCATCGCGCCGAGCGCGGTGGTCACCGAGGGGATGTCCATCCCGGCGGACAGCGCCATCAGGGCCAGCATGGAGACGCCGACGCCGACGATCGCGGTGACGATCGGCATGAAGGCCGGCACGAAGGAGCGGAAGACGACGGCGAGGATGAGCAGCGCGACGACGATGCCGACCACCTCGCCGATCCCGAAGGGGACCTCGGCGCTGGTGAGCACCTGACCGCCGATGTTCGCGTCCAGGGCGGCGGACCCGGCGTCCTTCACCATCGCGGTGATCTGCTCGACGGACTCCTGCGGGAACTGCCCGGTCTGCCCGTCCATCTGGAACTGGGCGATGATCGCGGTGTCGTCCTCGGTGCGGGTGCCGGGGGAGAGGTCGTCGAAGGGGGAGGCGGCCAGCGCCACGCCCTCCACCTCGTCGATCTCGGCCATCAGCGCGTCGATCTCCGTCTGATGGTCATCGACCGCGGAGCCGTCCTGGGTCACGAACACGACCTGGCCCGAGGTGCCCGCCATCTCCGGGAACCGGTTGGCCAGCGCGTCGATGCCGCGCTGTCCCTCGGTGCCGGGGATCTCGATGTCGGAGGAGAAGGTGCCGCCCAGACCGACGGCGAGGCCGCCGAGGATCACCAGCAGCGCGACCCAGACCGTGACCACCTTCCACCGCAGGGAGGCCATCAGACGACCGAGTCGGTACAGGGATGAGGACACGCGACCTCCAGGGCGAGCACGGGCGGGAAGACACCGGCGCGGCTCCGGCTGGAGACGGCCATGCATTGGATACACGGGTGTATCGGTGCGATAGTATCGAGCGCGCGGGGGAGACCACAACGGCGTCGCCGCGCGGTGAGAGCCACTCCACCCCGCCCGAGCCCCCGAGGAGCCATGACCGATCTGTTCGAGCCGCTGCCCGAGTCCGCCGACACCCGGCGCAAGGAGAACACCCGCGCCAAGCTGGTGCGCGCCTCGCTCGAGGTGTTCGTCGAGAAGGGCATCGACGGCGCCACCGTCGACGACCTCACCCGGGCTGCCGGCTTCACCCGGGGCGCGTTCTACTCGAACTTCTCCAGCAAGGAGGAGGTCTTCGTCGCGGTGTTCGACGAGGTGACCACCGAGCTGCTCGCGATCGCCAGCTCCGCCGTGCAGGCGGCCCTGGCGGAGGCGGGCGTGGGCGAGCGCGCCCGGGTCGGTCCCGAGGACGACTCCGAGGTGATGGTGGCCGTCTTCGAGGCGATCCGCCCCTTCGGCCGACAGTGGTACCTGCTCTACTCCGACGCGGTCGCCCGCGCGCTGCGCGACGAGAAGCTGCGCGCGGAGCTCGCCGTCCAGCGGGAGCGGCTGCGCGACGAGATCGCGGCGCTGCTGATGGTGCGGCTCGAGGCCTCGGGGGAGCGGCCGCTGCTGGCTCCCACCGACCTGGCGCAGCTGCTGGTGGGGATCTTCATCGACCTGATGGTGCGCGAGCAGATGGACCGGCGCGACGTCACCGACCTCGCCGCCGTCACCATCCTGGGCACCCTGCAGGCCTTCGTGACGCCGCGCCGACCGGCCCCCGGCGACTGAGCGCGACACGCCGGGAGCCCCACGCGCGCCGCGGGGGCAGTACGGTGGACGCGGTGTGACGCTCGTCGCACCGCTCTCCCATCCCCGAATTCCCCTGGAGACGCCGATGTCGGCCTACCGTCCCCGCCACCTGGCCCCGCTCGCCGACCCCTCGACCGGCGGCGCCTCCCGCCGCTCCCTGCTGCGCGGGGGTGTGCTCGGGGCGGCCGCCCTGGGGACCGGCACGGCCGCCCTGGCGGCCCCCGCCGCGAACGCCGCCGGCATCCACGGCCAGGACGTCTCCGGCTGGCAGGGCGAGGTCGACTGGGACGCCCAGGCCGCGCTCGGCTCCCGCTTCGCCTACGTCAAGGCCACCGAGGGCCGCAGCTACCGCAGCCCCGCCTTCAACCATCAGTACCGCGGCGCCGGCGAGGCCGGCCTGGTGCGCGGCGGCTACCACTTCGCGCGCCCCGACTCCGGCGGCCCCGAGGAGCAGGTCGACTTCTTCCTGGACAACGGTGGCGGCTGGAGCGCCGACGGCATCACCCTGCCCGGCATGGTCGACCTCGAGGCCTACGCAGGCCTGCCCCGCGACTACGGGCTGAGCCCGCAGGAGATGCGCGACTGGATCGCCGGCTTCTCGAGCCGGTACCGCGAGCAGACCGGGCGCCGACCGGTCATCTACACCAACCGCAGCTGGTGGACCGACGTGGTGGGGGACTGGACCCCGAAGAACTCCCCGCTGTTCCTCGCGGCCTACCGCAGCCAGGCCCCCACCGTGCTGCCGGGCCGCTGGTGGGGTTGGGAGCTGTGGCAGTACTCGGACTCCGGGCCCTTCGCCGGGGACTCGGCCCGCTGGTACGGCAGCGAGGAGGAGTTCGCCCGCTTCGTCGGCGAGATCGACTACGGCGCGAACGGCATCTGACCCCTCTGCGGCCGGAGGCTGTGTAGCCTTCCCCGGTGAGAAACGAACCCCGCACACAGCGACACACAGAGCACTCTGGACGCCCGGCCGGCGCCGTCTACGCCGACCGGGGCAGCTCCCACTTCGACATCCTCCTGGCCGCCATGGTCACGGTGGTGATCCTCTCCGGCATCGGCGCCGCCAAGGGGGTCAGCTTCGGCACCATCCCGGGCACCGGCTTCGAGATCCTCACCGACGGCGGCTTCTTCCTCTTCCCCCTGGCCTACGTCCTCGGCGACATCGTCACCGAGCTGTACGGGCCCCGCGCCGCCCGCCGCGCGATCCTCACCTCCTTCGCCGTCAGCATCCTGGCCTCCCTCAGCTACTGGGTGCTCATCGCCCTGCCGCCGTTCCCCGATGCCTACGGCCTCGCCAAGCAGGAGGCCCTCGAGCTGGCCCTCGGTCCCGTCTGGATCGTGGTGCTCGCCGGACTGGCCGGCTTCCTGGCCGGGATGAGCCTGAACTCCCTGGTCGTCGGCCGGATGAAGAGCCGGATGGGGGAGCGGGGACTGGTGGGCCGCCTCATCACCTCGAGCGGGCTCGGCGAGCTGGTCGACACGATCATCTTCTGCACCATCGCTTCGCGGGCGATCGGCATCACCAGCCTCGAGCAGTGGGCGCAGTACACGATCCTCGGCGTGCTCTACAAGGTGCTCGTCCAGTACGCGATGATCCCGGTGACCTCCGCAGTGATCCGCCGGCTGAAGCGCACCGACCCGAGCTACCAGGAGCGACTGGCCGCCGCGGCCTGATCGACGATCGGTCGGTGCGCACCGCGACGAAGGTCGCCCTGCACTTGCGCCCAAGCGATCATGTGTGCGGCCCGCGGCGCCGGAAGACTGGTCGCATGAACACCGCAGCCACCCTCCCCGATCCGCCCACTGCTCCCACCACCTCCGTCGCTCCCAGCTCCGCCGCGCCCGCCCCGGCCGCGCCCGCCGTCCCGGTGGCGCCCCCGCGTCCCGAGTCCGCGGACGACTCCCGTCCCTTCGGTGCCCACCTGCGGATGAGCTGGTGGAAGCCGCTGGTGATCATCCCCGTCCTGCTGATCGCGATGTTCGTGCTGCAGATCGTGCTGGTGCTGGTGGTGATGATCATCGAGGCGGCCCTCTTCGGCCGCGACCCGAGGGACCTGACCATCTCGCCGCTGATGATGCTGGCCACCAACCTCAGCCTGGCCGCCATGGGTCCGCTGGCCGTGCTGGCCATGGCCCTGATCGGCCGGGTCCCGTGGCGCCGGCTGCTGGCCTCGCCGCGCCGGATGAGCCTGCGGCGCACCGGCGTGTACGCCGCGGCGTTCTCCGCCCTGGTGCTCGCCGCGCTCGGCGTCATGCAGCTGATCGCTCCCGCCTCGACCGGGCTCACCTCCTTCGCGCTGACCGGCACCACCGTCGGCCTGCTGGTCGTCGCGCTGCTGACCACGCCGCTGCAGGCGGCCGGGGAGGAGCTCATGTTCCGCGGCGCGATCATGCCGGCCGCCGCCTCCTGGGTCCGCGCCGCCAAGCCCGCCCTGGTCCTGGGCATGGTGGTCTCGACGATCCTCTTCGGCCTGGTGCACATGTCGGTCGACCCCTGGCTGCTGAGCTACTACACGCTGTTCGGGCTGTGCATGGCGGCGATGGCCGTGATCAGCCGCGGCCTGGAGGCGCCGATCGCCTTCCACGTCAGCAACAACCTCATCCTGATGGTGCTCGGCGCGCTGTTCGCCGGCGGCGAGGGACTGGTGATCGACCGGTCCGTGGGCATGGGCGGCCCGTTCATGCTCGTCTTCATGGTCGTGGACGTGCTGGCCGTGGCGCTGGTGTGGCTGCTCGAGCGGCGCCGGACGGCCGCCGAGGTCGTCGCCTGAGCGCTGGAACGGGCGCTCCGCGGCGGGCCGGACCCGCCTAGGATGTCGCGGTCGAGCCGGGCGTGATCCCTGGATCCGCCCGGCTCGCCCCCTGCCCGTTCGAAAGGACCCCCGTGCCGCCCGCCGCCCCCGAACCCTTCCGCGAGACCGCTCGCGAGGAGCCCGCCGCCGCCACCGGCTCAATCCCCACCGTGACCGGTCAGATCCCCACCATCACCGGCGCCATCCCCGTGCTCGAGGACCCGGCGGACCACGAGCTCGCCCACCTCCCCAGCGAGGAGGAGCTGCGCCGCACCCGCGGCAAGGTCACCGCCATGGTGATCCTCGTGCTCACCACGCTCAGCGCGATCGGCCCGCTCGCCACCGACATGTACATCCCGGCCTTCCCGCAGGTCGCCAGCGACCTCGCGACCACCGCCTCGGCGATGCAGCTGACCATCACGGCCTTCTTCCTGGGCACCGCGAGCGGGCAGATCGTGGCCGGTCCGCTCTCGGACCGGATCGGCCGCCGCGGACCGCTGCTGATCGGGATCGTGCTGTGCCTGCTGGCCTCGATCGGCTGCGCCCTCGCCCCGAGCGTCGAGCTGCTGCTGGTGATGCGCATCCTGCAGGGCATCGGCGGCGGCTTCGGCATGGTGCTGGGACGCGCCGTGCTCATCGACATGACCGACGGTCCCGAGCTGTTCCGGATCATGAACGTCATGCAGGGCGTCGGGGGAGTCGCCCCGATCGTGGCCCCGCTGCTGGGCGGAATCATCCTGCTGGTGGGGCAGTGGCGCGAGATCTTCGTGGTGATCGCCGTGATGTCGCTGCTCTCGCTGCTGGGGGTGCTGTTCCTGATCCCCGAGTCGCTGCCGCACTCCCGACGGCACAGCGGCGGGTTCCGCACCTTCCTGCACAACTGCCGGGTACTGCTGGGCCGACGGATCTTCGTCTCGTACCTGCTGGTCAACGCCTTCTCGGCGTTCGCGCTGATGGCGTACGTCTCGGCCTCGTCCTTCGTGGTGCAGTCGATGCTGGGCCATTCCTCGACCACCTACTCGATCAGCTTCGCGATCAACTCCTGCGGCATGATGGCGCTGTCGCTGCTCTCGGCCCGGCTGACCCGCACCATCCATCCGCGCTCGATCATCCGGGTGGGGCTGATCATCGTCTCGCTGGGCGCCTTCGCGCTGCTGATCGGAAGCCTGTTCCTGGACACCCCGGCCTGGATCGTGTTCCCGGCCTTCTTCCTCACCGTCGCCCCGCAGGGCATGATCTTCGGCAACGGCGGCGCGCTGGCCTCGAACGAGGCCCGGGAGTTCGCGGGCACCGGCTCGGCGATGCTGGGCCTGGGATTCTCGTTCTCGGCGTCGATCGCCGCGCCGCTGGTGGGCATCGCGGGCACCCACTCGGCGCTGCCGATGGCGATCGCGATGGTCGTCGGCTGCCTGATCTCGGCCGTGTTCTTCGTCGTCGCGGGCCGTGGCAGCGGCGCGGGGCAGCTGGGCCATCCGGCGCGGCTGCCTCAGCACTGATCCACCGACACCGGGGGTGCTGGGGGAGGAGGAACGAGACGATCCCCTGTGTTCGGAAGTGTGCCTGGCTGAGATCGCCTCTTCCGCTTGCGGCCTCTTGAAGTCGTGAGCTGCGTACTTCACGGAGGAGCGTCCCCACCGTCGTTCCGGTCCTCGATGAGCAGAACCTCGAGTCTGCACGACACGCGACCTTGGTGTCGGCTCCGGCCGAGCGTGCGGGCCTCTCCGGTCTGCCCACACGTCAGGGGCACCGAACGACCACGGTGCAAGAATCTCGATGCTTCGTCGCCCGCCGCCACTCCGCAGGCTGAGCGACTTGTGCGCCAACGGTCACTCGGTACCGTGCACGCTTGGCAACGATGAGTGGACGCGCGGGCAATGGCTGGTGCCGCCTCCCCGCCCGGTCCGATCGTGTCCTCATCGCCCGTTCGGGAACTTTCGCCGTATGAGCTGGGCGAACAGGGTCGAACCGCACGCAGCACGCTTGAGGGCAACAGCCTAGTGTGACATGCTTTACGCACACTGCCCTGAGCCCCAATGCGCGGCAGGCACCTGAGAACGCGTCGCTCTTGGGAATATCCTGTTACTTTTGTGATAGTCGCGGCGCTCGAATTCGCCGGCGGATTCGCGTCGGCACATGGGCCGAAGAGTGCCGATCAAGTTATAGAAAGACTTGGTGGAGTCCATTATGACGGCGCGCCGTCCCTGTGAGCTATCGAAGGGGAGATATCCGCCCGAGCTGCTCGAACAATCGACCACAGAGACCCCACTTCGATGGAGCTTTCAGTGCGCGGCTGCGGCAGTGCCAGTACGCTGACAGTTCACGTAACTGCTGGATAGGGAAATGTCCAGAAGGGCCTATATTGCATCCTAGTGGCGCCCCGAGATTATCGATCACGTAACAGAGTCGTATGTGTCGGAATACGGCGACAGAGTTGCCGAGGCCGGCGTGGAACAAAGCCGTTGAGGTGGAACCGGTGGGCAAGAAAAGACGCGCGTCCGGCGCAATCCCGTCCCTTCCCGAGCTCTACCCGGGAGAGAAGAGCGTAGAATCGGTCGAGATCGCTAGGCCCGCGACGGGCACTAGCCATGAGGAGCCATACGTCGAGCCATCCTTTTTGGAGAGCGGTCGGATAACGATCGGCGGCACGGACGATGGCCATGGAAGACCTGGCGTTGCTGACGGTGGCCCTGGGAGGCCCGACGGTGCGGTACGACCCACCGCGCTGCCGGAATATGGCGATAGCTGAGGGATTTCGGAACGCTCCGATGCGGCGTCTGAAGCACTCGGCAATGACGCTCGTGACTGCCGGCGATGCAGCATCCAGGAAGCTCAATGAATTGTCGGCCGGCGACGGTGCCGGTGGTGCCGCCGACCGCGGATCTCGAACGTCGGCGCACCGCGGCCGACACCGGCGTGAAGTCGATCGACCCATTCACGCAGCACCTCGACGGCGTCCGCCGTCCGACCGTGTGTCATGGCATCGAGTCACCTCATCAACATCGCTGCGGCACGCCGATAATGCACGTTATGTAAAGTCGGCGTGGGAGGAGCCCCGGGCGGAGCCCCGATCGCTCCCCTCGGCGGTCGCCCGTCGTCGCGACCGGCTCAGTACGCCGCGACGACGCCCTCGCCGCCCGGCCAGGCGGCGACCAGTCGCACGGTGCCGTCGAGGTCGCCCACGGTGCGGGCGATCGTGAACGGCTCGCCGTCCAGCAGCTCCTGGCCGCTCGGCGGCCGTTCGCCGGCGTCGACCTCGAGGCGCAGCGTGACCGTCGGCTGCTGGGTCTCGCGCAGCGTCCCGTCGTCCTCGTGGATCGCGAGGCCGGCCTGCTCCTGCTCGCCGCACAGCGCCCGTCGGAAGCAGTCCAGCGCGACCTCGTCGTACAGGCCGTCGTAGACGAAGCGCTCACCGAGCACCGAGTGCTCCATGGTGCTCAGCAGGTGCTCGCCGGCCTCCTCGAGCGGCGCCGGCCGGTAGGTCAGCGGCAGATGGAAGACCGTCCCGTCGACGCGCACCAGATGGCACTCCACGCCGACCTCGCCGGCGGGGTCGTCGAAGCGGTAGGCGCCGAGCAGCTCCGGCTCCCCCGCCTGCCCCCACGACCGCGCCGCGAGGAAGGACGCGAGGATCTCGGACTTGGACGGGCGCAGCTGCGCCCGATAGATGATGGCCATGGCCCCACGGTAGCCGCCGACACGCCCCGGCGGCGGGGCGGGACGTTCGCCTCCTGGCCCTCGAGTGTTCATATCCTGGTGCATATGCCCACGCCATCTGCCGTCCCGGACGACTTCCGCCCGCTCCCGCTGCCCCGGATCGCGCTGTGGCTGATCGTGGTCGCCCTCGCGATCGTCCTGATCGCCCTGGCGTCCCTCACCGCCCATCAGCGCACCACCGGCGTGCTCTCGCAGAACCTGCACACGGTGTTCTGGTACTTCGACGTGGGCCGCGAGTACAACCTCGCCACCTGGTACGGCTCCGGGCTCTGGCTGCTGCTGGGGGTGGTGGCCGCCGTGATCGCCGTGTCCCGTCCCGCCCTGCGCGCCTCCTGGTGGCTGCTGGCCGTCGTCGCCCTGGTCGCCTCGATCGACGAGTACCTGGAGATCCACGAGCGCCTGGACGTGCCGGGCAACTGGATCGCCGAGCGCCTCCCCTTCGACGTGGGCTTCACGTGGGTGCTGATCGGCGCGCCGATCGCCCTGGTCGTCGTGCTGCTGCTGGCCCGGGTCGTGCTCTCGCTGCCGGCGCGCGCCCGCAACGGCATCGTCCTCGGCGGGGCGCTGTTCGTGGCCGGCGCCATCGGGGTGGAGTTCGTCAACGGCAGGGTGCTCGAGAGCGCCGGCTGGGTCGTGAACAACACCTATCTGTACGGCACGATGGTCGAGGAGCTGCTGGAGATGTCCGGCATCGCGATCGCCCTGGCCTCGCTGCTGAGCCTGTTCCAGCGCAGCGCCGGCAGCGGGATGCTGCGGCTGGACCCGGCCCTCCGCACCCGGACCCGCTGAGACGTCCCCGCGCGGCGGGTGCCCGTCAGCCCCCGGGGCCGGCCGGGGACGAGGCGGAGCGGTCCTGCAGGGACACCCGCACCGGCTCGCGCACCGGCGAGCAGCACAGCACCGCCGCAGCGGGATGCAGCCGCTCGTCGTCCCGGTACCGCGTGAACAGGCGCTGTTCGGCGTCGGCGTCTCCCCCGTCCGCGGCGACCAGGTCGGCGGCGATCTCGTCGAGCTCCCCGAGCAGCTCCGGCGCGAGGGGTTCCGCGGGCGGCGGGAGGGCGCCCCAGGCGTCCCAGAGCAGCACCTCGTCGCCGTACCGGTGCGCGAGCTCCAGGAAGATCTCGGTCAGCACGAAGCCCTCACCGCTCGCCTCATGGCCCGGCGCGACGCCGTAGCGGGAGGCGTCCAGCGTCCCGCGCCGCAGCGCCCGGAGCGCCTCGGCGGCCGTGGTGAACGGCGCGTCGGGGCCGCCGGGGACGTCCAGCGGGTCCAGGGGCAGGCCCCAGGCCGGGTCCACCTCGGGGTCGAAGCGACGCCAGCGCCGACCGTCATGGAACTCCACGATCACGTGGTCGTGATGCCAGTCGGGAGCGAAGTAGTGGGCGAAGCCGACGCGACTGCGGGCCGGCACCCCGTGATGGCGCAGGATGCTCACCGCCAGCAGCGTGGAGTCCCGGCAGCAGCCCTGCAGCCGCTCACCGACCACCCGCTCCTGCGCGGGGGCGCGGCCCGGGTGCCGCTGCTGGTCCACGGCGAGCATCTGCCGGACCCAGCGCAGGTCGACGTCCTCGCGGCTGGAGGCGGGCAGGTGCTCGGCCTGGACGCGGTAGTGGGCCAGCAGATTGCGCACCACGGGACCGATCGCCTCGGGCGTCGGCGCGACGGCATCCCACAGCCGGGCATGCTCCCCCGGGTCGCTGACCGCCGTGTGCCGGGCCCAGTCCGCCGGGACCGGAGGGGTCGAGAGCGTCATCGCCATGGCGACAGTATGAGCCCGGCGCTCCCCCACTGTCATCGGCCGCCCGGCGCCGGCCGTCCCCCAGGCTCCGGACCGATTCGCGGTCCCCGCCGCGGCCGGTGTTGACTGCCCGGGTGCCCCTGCTCGATCAGCTCCTGGAGCTCTCCGTCCTCACCCTGGCGTTCCTGGTCGGCGCCGCCTTCGTGGCCGGCTGGGTGGATGCGGTGGTCGGCGGCGGCGGACTGGTCCAGCTGCCGGCGCTGCTCACCTCGCTGCCGGCCGACGCCTCCACCGGGGCGGTGCTGGGCACGAACAAGATCGCCTCCGCCGCCGGGACCGCGGTCTCCTCCTGGACCTACGTGCGACGGATCACCCCCCTGGCCGCCACCGCGATCCCGCTGATCCTGTGCGCCCTCGCCGGCAGCGCGGCCGGGGCGGGGCTGGCCTCGTTCATCCCCCGCGCCTGGCTCTCCCCCATCGTGCTGGTGGCCGTCCTCGCCGTCGGCGCGTACACGCTGCTGCGGCCCACCATGGGCCTGGTCCACGAGCCCCGCCACCGCGGCCGCGCCCAGGTGCTGCGCGCCGGCGGCATCGGCGCCGCGGTCGGTCTCTACGACGGGATCCTCGGCCCCGGCACCGGCAGCTTCTTCATCATCGCGATGGTCGCCCTGCTGGGCTTCGGCTTCCTCGAGGCCAGCGTCCACGCGAAGCTCGCCAACCTCACCACCAACCTGGGGGCGCTGCTGGTGTTCGGGCTGCAGGGCGAGGTGTGGTGGCTGCTCGGCGTGCTGATGGCGATCGCCAACGTGCTCGGCGGCTACCTCGGCGCGCGGCTCGCGCTGCGCCTCGGCTCCGGCTTCGTGCGGGGCGTGTTCCTGGTGGTCACCGGTGCGCTCTCGGTGCGCCTGGCGATCGACACCGTGGCGCTGTTCACATGAGGTCCCAGGACCTGGTGGAATAGTTCCCCGGACGGGGTGGTTGAAAGGGAGGTCACCCTTCCCGCCCCGAGGCGGCTCATCGCACTGGAGGTCACGATGGATCCGACGACCCTGTTCAGCTACGAGCGTCACGTGGACTCGCGCGCCCTGCACGGACGCACGCTCCTGGTCACCCTGGGCGCGTACAGCGACGCGGGCGAGGCCCAGCGGCTCGTCGACGACCATCTGCTGAACACCCTCTCCAGCCGCGTCGTCGGACGGCTGGACATGGACCAGGTCTACGACTACGCGGGGCGGCGCCCCGAGGTGACCCTCGAGCTGGACCGCTTCGCCGACTACGACCGGCCCGAGATCCTGCTGCACGAGGTCACCGATCTCGGCGGTGAGACCTTCTTCCTGCTCACCGGGCCCGAGCCCTCCTTCCAGTGGGAGCGGGTCGCCAGCGCCCTGCGCATCGTCATCGACCAGCTCGGGATCGAGCGCACCCTGCTGCTGCAGGGCTTCCCGGCCCCCGTGCCCCACACCCGCGAGCTGCCGGTGACCCGCTTCGCGGGCGATCCCGAGTCGATCGAGGTGCGCCGCACCATGCCCGGGACCTTCCGGCTGCGGGCGCCGTTCACCGCCCTGCTGACGATGCGCCTGGCCGAGTCCGGCCACGACGTGGTGGGACTGACCGTGCACGTCCCGCAGTACCTGCACGAGATGGCATACCCCGACGCCGCGACGGCGCTGCTCGGCGCCGTCGGCGAGGAGAAGGGTCCGCAGGTCCCCACCGGGGCGCTCGAGGCGCAGGCGCGGGTGGTGCGGGAGGCCGTGTCCGCGCAGATCGATGCCCAGCCCCCGCTGCAGGAGATGGTCGCCGGGCTCGAGAAGCGGTTCGACAAGATGATCACCGCCGGCGCCGGCGCCGAGGTGCCCACCGCCGAGGCGATCGCCGCGGAGGTCGAGCAGTACCTGGCGAGCTTCGAGGAGGGCCGCGCCCCCGAGGAGGACGGCTCCGCCGACTGAGGTCCCGGCCGCCGCGCCCTGCGCCTCAGCGCAGGACGATCCGCTCCCGCGGGTCCTCGCGCGGCAGCGCCGGGTCCACGACCGCGCTGACCTGGATCCCGGTCAGCCTCACGTCGCCCCGCAGCGTGGTCATGAAGGCGGTGTCGGCGGCGTCCTGCCCGGTCGCGATCCGCACCAGCGAGGCGCGCGGCGCGAGGTGCGTGGAATCGACCACCAGCCAGCGGCCGTCGATCAGAGCCTCGACCACCAGGTGGAAGTCCATCGGGCTGAGCCCCGGCGCGTACACCGAGACGCAGCGGGCGGGGATCCCGCCGGCCCGCAGCAGCGTCGCGGTGAGGTGCGCGTAGTCCCGGCATACGCCCTCGCGGGAGACGTAGGTGCTGCGCGCCGAATCGGAGCTGGTGCTCGAGCCCGGCACGTAGTCCAGGTGGGCGTGCACCCAGTCGACCACGGCGTCCATCGCCTCGGCCCCGCGGCGATCGCCGACGATCTCCGCGGCGATCTTCGCGAACTCGTCGACCTCGCAGTAGCGGGAGGGGCGCAGGTGCACCGCGGCGTCGGCGTCCTGGGCGCGCGCGGCGGTCGCCGGGGCGACGCCGCGGGCCTCGTAGACGATCTCCACGGTCCCCGTCGGCAGACCGTGCACCAGGTGGAGGCGGCTGCCGTAGCGGTCGCGGGTCTCGGTCACCGGATGCGGGGAGCCGCCCGCCACCGCGCTCAGCGACTCCTCGGCCACCGGGGCGTCCGAGACCGCCACCAGCAGGGCCAGATCGGTGCCCTCGGCCACCTCGGCCCTCATCCACGCGCGCACATGTCGTTCCATGGCCCCAGTCTCCTCCCTGCCCGGCCGCCGCGCGGCGGCGCCTCCTTTGCCGCGTCGTGATCAGCGACATAGGGTGGTGACCCAGTCGTCACCGTCGATCTGCGCAGCCTCAGGAGCTCTCCGTGCCCATCGCCCCCGACCGTCCGCTCGGCGTCGCCATGATCGGCTACTCCTTCATGGGTCGCGCCCACTCCCAGGCCTGGCGCACGGTCGGCGCGGCCTTCGACGTGCCGGAGGTCGCCCGGCGCGTGATCGTGGGCCGCGACCCGCAGGCGGTCGCCGAGTCCGCCCGGCGCCTGGGCTGGCAGGAGCACGCCACCGACTGGCGCGAGGTGATCTCCCGGGACGACGTCGACATCGTCGACATCTGCACCCCCGGGTTCCTCCACGCCGAGATCGCGATCGCCGCGCTCGAGGCGGGCAAGCACGTGCTGTGCGAGAAGCCGCTGGCCAACTCCACCGCCGAGGCCGAGGCGATGGTCCGCGCGGCGCAGGCCGCCGCCGAGCGCGGGCAGGTCGCCGCGCTCGGCTTCACCTACCGCCGGGTGCCGGCGCTGGCGCTGGCCGCGCAGTTCGTGCGCGCCGGGAAGCTCGGCACCATCCGTCAGGCCCGCGCCGCCTACCTGCAGGACTGGCTGGTCGACGAGGAGGCGCCGATGACCTGGCGGCTGCGGGAGGAGACCGCCGGCAGCGGGGCGCTCGGCGACATCGCCTCCCATGCGATCGACCAGATCCAGCACCTCACCGGGCAGCGCGTCCGCGCGGTGCGGGGCCGGCTGGCGACCATGGTGCCGCAGCGCCCGGGGGCCGACGGTCCGGAGCCGGTCACCGTCGACGACGCCGCCTGGGCGACGCTCGAGCTCGACGGCGGGGCGCTCGCCTCGGTGGAGGTCTCGCGGATGGCGACCGGCGTCAAGAACCAGCTCACCGTGGAGCTGTACGGCACCGGCGGCGCCCTGCGCTTCGACCTGGAGAGCCCCAACGAGCTCTGGTTCCTCGACGCCGGCCTCCCGGTCGCCGAGCAGGGCTTCACCCGGGTGCTGGTCACCGAGCCCGAGCATCCCTACCTCGAGGCCTGGTGGCCGCAGGGGCACGTGCTGGGCTGGGAGAACGCCTTCACGAACCAGGCCCGGGACCTGCTGCTGGCGATCCGCGACGGCGACGCCGCGCCCTACTCCCCCGACTTCGCCGACGGCCTCGCCCTGCAGCGGGTGCTCGAGGCGATCACCGCCTCGCACGCCGCCGACGGCGCCACCGTCACCCTCTGACCCGTCCACCCCACCACCCCAGGAGCGACCGCACCATGGCTCATCCCCACACCCTGTTCACCGGCCAGTGGGCCGACCTGACCCTCGACGAGGTGGCGGAGCTCGCCGCCGGCTGGGGCTACGACGGCCTGGAGATCGCGATCTCCGGTGAGCACCTCGACGCCTCCCGCTGGGACGACGACGAGTACATCGCCGAGCGGCTCGGGATCCTCGAGAAGCACGGGCTGAAGTGCTGGACGATCTCCCACCACCTGGTGGGCCAGGCCATCTGCGACGACCCCATCGACTTCCGGCACCAGGCGATGGTCCCCCAGCGCATCTGGGGCGACGGGGAGGCCGAGGGCGTGCGGCAGCGCGCCGCCGAGGACATGAAGGACGCGGCCCGGCTGGCCCAGAAGCTGGGCGTGAGCACGATCGTCGGCTTCACCGGCTCGAAGATCTGGCCCTACGTGGCGATGTTCCCGCCGGTCCCCCAGGACGTCATCGACGCCGGCTACCAGGACTTCGCCGACCGCTGGAACCCGATCCTCGACGTGTTCGACGAGTGCGGGGTGCGCTTCGCCCACGAGGTCCACCCCTCCGAGATCGCCTACGACCACTGGACCACCCAGCGCACCCTCGAGGCCATCGACCACCGCCCCGCCTTCGGCCTGAACTGGGACCCCTCCCACTTCCTGTGGCAGGAGATCGACCCGGTCTCCTTCATCACCGACTTCGCCGACCGCATCTACCACGTCGACTGCAAGGACATCCGGGTGCGCATCACCGGCCGCAACACCCGGCTCGGCTCCCACCTGCCCTGGGGCGACCCCCGCCGCGGCTGGGACTTCGTCTCCTTCGGACGCGGCGACGTGCCGTGGGACGCGGCCTTCCGCGCGCTGCGCTCCATCGGCTACGAGGGCCCGATCTCGGTCGAGTGGGAGGACGCCGGGATGGACCGCCTGCACGGCGCCAAGGAGGCCCTGGAGTTCCTGAGGACGCTCGACTACCCCGCCTCGGAGGTCTCCTTCGACGCCGCCTTCAGCAACCAGAGCTGATCCGATGCCGACCTCATCCCCCGCCTCCGAGCGCGAGGCGTTCGCGGACACCTTCAGCGCGCTCGGCCCCTCCGCCCCGACCATCCTGCCGGGCTGGGACGCCGCCGACCTGCTCGAGCACCTGCTGCTGCGCGAGCGCCACCCCCACCTGATGGTCGGCGGGCGCCTGCCGGGCCCGCTCGGCCGCCGGGCCGGGTCGGCCCGGCAGGCGCTGCGCGACCTGCCCTGGCGAGAGCGCGTCGACCGGTTCCGCGCCGGACCGGGGCGCTTCTCCCCGTCGGCGCGGCCGACCGCCTCAGCGGGCAGGGCGAGCTGCTGATCCACCACGAGGACCTGCGCCGCGCCCAGGACGGCTGGGTCCCGCGCCGACTGCCCGCGCAGACGGCGGCCGCGGCGTGGCGGGCCGTGGGGCTGATGGCCCCGCTGGCCGTGCACGTCCGGGCCGACGTCGCCCTGGTCTCCCCGCTGGGCGGGCGGCGGGTGCGCTCGCGCCGTGCGGAGGGAGCCTGCGGGTGCACGGCGAGGCGCTCGAGCTGCTGCTGTGGGTCAGCGGCCGCGACGAGGTGGCGCGGGTGCTGGTGCACGGCGAGGCGCCCGCGCTGCGCGCGCTGCAGGAGGGCCGACGCGGGCTGTGAGCGGCCCGCTCAGCCCCGCTCGAGCAGGAACAGCCGCGGGTGGTGCCCCTTCTGGAAGAAGCGATGCTCGCCCAGGGGGCGCCATCCGGCGGCCGCGGTCTCGAGCACGCGGTGCATGCGGGTGATCTCGTGGGTGAGCACCCCCAGCCGGGCCTGCGGGGCGGCCAGCTCGGCGGCGCGGCGCAGGAGATCCGCGAGCAGCTGCTGGTTGTCCTCGTGCTCCCCGTGCAGGGTCCCCCAGGGCGGGTTGGTGAGGATCCGGGTGAAGCCGGGCTCGAGGTCCACCTCCAGCACGTCGCCGGTGACCCAGTCGATGCGGCCCCGGCGGCGGGCGGACCGCTGGTGCTGCTCGGCGGCGGCGATCGCGGCGGCGTCGAGGTCCACGCCGACCGCCCGGGCGGGCGCGGCCACGTACAGCTGCTCGACCAGGAAGGTGCCCGAGCCGCAGGTCATGTCCAGCAGCGCGTCCTCGCCGCCGACCTCGAGCAGGTCCAGCACGGTCGCGGCGATGGTGGCGTTGACGGCGCCGGGGTAGTCGACGGTGCGCCAGGCCCGGGTGGCCAGGGGGCGCGGCGTGGTGCGCAGCAGCACCTGCCAGGTCCCGGCGGGGGCGCCGCGGCGCACCCGCACCACCAGGTCGCCGTCGGGCCGTACCGTCAGTCCGGCGAGCTCGGCGAGGGCCTGGGCGAGGCGGCGCATGTCGGCGGTGTCGGAGCCGGCCGCCTCGAGCCGCAGGCCGCGGAAGCGCTGCCGGGGGCGCTGGCGCCGCAGCGCGTCCAGCAGCTCCCCCAGCCGCTGCTGGACCGAGGTCTCCAGCAGCTCGCGGGGCCGGCGCGCGGGGACGGTCAGCGCGGTGGAGGCCGCCACCACCCGGCGCAGGGACCGCACGGCGTCGAGGTCGTCGGTGCGCAGCGACAGCTCCGTCGGCCCGGTCACCCGGGCGAACCCCAACTGCCGGGCCTCGCTCAGCGCGCTGGCCGCGCAACCGTCGAGCACCTCGAGCACCAGCTCATGCGTGATCTGCGCCATCGTCTCCCTCTCCCGGCCCGCGTCGCGGACGATTCCGGCAGGTTACCGCCCGTCGCGGCACCGGTGCACCGGGCCGGGTCGGTAGACTCGCTGCGTGTTCATCGTGAGTGTGTGTTCCCTCAAGGGCGGCGTCGGCAAGACGTCGGTGACCCTGGGCCTGGCCTCCGCGGCCCTCCATCAGGGGGTGAACACGCTCGTGATCGATCTGGACCCGCAGGGTGACTCCACCCTCGGTCTGCTGGGCGAGCCGGCCAGCACCCTGGACATCGCCGAGGTGCTGTCCTCCCCGCGCACGGAGACCGTCGACCGGGCGATCATCCCGACGCCCTGGGCGAGCGGGGCCGCCTCGCACCTGGACATCATCCCGGGGTCCAACCGCTCCTCGATCATGGACTCCCCCACCCCCACCACCAAGGACCTGCAGCGTCTGCATCAGGCGCTCGACAAGCGGACCCATCAGTACGACCTGGTGCTGATCGACTGCCCGCCGTCGCTGAACGGCCTGACCCAGATGGCGCTGGCCGCCTCGGACCGCTCCCTGGTGATCGCCGAGCCCGGCTTCTTCGCGGTGACCGCCGCCGATCGCGCCCTCAAGCTCGCCACCGAGATGCGCGAGGAGGGCATCGCGCCGCGGCTGCAGCCGCTGGGGCTGGTGGTCAACCGCTACCGCCCCCGCTCGGTCGAGCACCAGTACCGGCTGGCGGAGCTGCGTGAGCTGTTCGGCGAGGCGGTGCTCGAGCCGGTCATCGAGGAGCGGGTGGGCCTGCAGCAGGCGCAGGGCGGCGCGGTGCCGCTGCACCGCTACGAGGGCGCCTCGGGCAAGCGCCTGACCGAGGACTTCGACGGCCTGCTGCGGACGGTCATGGACTCGCGCCAGAACTCCTGACCCACCCCGGACGCGAAAGAGCGGCGAGTCCCTTCCCGGGGCTCGCCGTTCGTGTCTGTCCGGGGGCCGGAGCGGCTGGTCAGCCGGCCTGGCGGGAGCGGCGCCGGGCGGCCAGCTCGTCCTGCAGCGCGAGGGCCGCGTCGTCGGCGGGGTTCACGCCCGGCAGCACGGAGAGCTCGTTCTCGACCTCGCGCCAGACCCGGCCGACGGCGATGCCGAACACGCCCTGACCGCCCTGGACCAGGTCGAAGACGTCCTGGGCGGAGGTGCACTCGTAGACCGAGGCGCCGTCGCTCATCAGGGTGATGCCGGCGAGGTCGTCGATACCGCGCTCCCGCAGCGCGCTGACGGCGATGCGGATCTGCTGCAGGGAGACGCCGGTGTCCAGCAGGCGCTTGACGACCTTCAGCACCAGGATGTCGCGGAAGCCGTAGAGGCGCTGGCTGCCGGAGCCGTGGGCGGCGCGGACGCCGGGCTCGACCAGGCCGGTGCGGGCCCAGTAGTCGAGCTGGCGGTAGGTGATGCCGGCGGCCTTGCAGGCGGCGGGCCCGCGGTAGCCGAGCTCGCCGGGAGCGTCCATGAGGTCGTCGAAGAGCACGCCCTGGGCGGGCTCCGCAGGCACCGTGGTCTGCTCGGTGCGATCATCGCCAGGACTGGCGTTCACAGCTGCCTCCGGGTTCCGGCTCTCCGAGGGGGAAGGTGAGAGCACGCGTCCACACTAGCGCGAACTCCCCTGCGGCCGACAGCAACGCGCCGGGGCAGGGTCACGGAACGGTGACGGGCCTCAGGGCTCGCGCAGCTTGGTCCTCAGCACCGCCGAGTGCAGGGTGATCATCGACTCCCCGAGATCGCGGGCGAAGTCCTCGGCCTCGCCGCGGGCGGCGGAGTCGCCGGAGCGGTTGCGGGGCCGGGCCACGGAGCGGACCATGTGCGCCTCGCGCTCGGCCGAGGTCCGCAGCATCACCAGGTGGCGGGGATGCAGGCCCTGCTCGGCGAGCTCGCGGGCGGCGCCGACGATCTCCAGCTCGGTGGACCCGTAGAACAGCGTCCCCTCGATGAGCAGGCCGTACTGCTCGAGCTCGTCCAGGAAGGCGTCCTCGACCCCCGCCTCGCGGGCAAGTCCCCGCCGGTCCAGCCGCACGGCCTGCAGCGTCGAGCTGGGTCCGGGCCGGGAGGCGATCGAGGTGACCTCGGAGTCGACGCCGTGCTCGAGCAGGTGCTCCTTGATGACCTTGAGCGGCCAGAAGCGGTCCCGCTGGGCGCGCAGCACGAAGCGCAGGCGCTCGACGTCCTCGCGGCTGTACTTGCGGTATCCCGCCGAGGTGCGCTCGGGGGTGATCAGCCCCTCGGACTCGAGGTAGTGGAGCTTCGAATGCGCGATCTCCGGGAACTCCGTGCGCAGGATCTCGAGCACCTGACCGATGCTGAGCCGTGCGGCGACGGAGCTGCTGGTTCCGCGCGCGGCGGAGGCCGACATCGCCTCAGGCCGTCCCGTGGAACGGGTGGTACGTCAGGCGGTACTTGCCGATCTGCACGTCCTGGCCGGCCTGCAGTCGGGCCTCGTCGACCCGGTCCTTGCCCACGTAGGTGCCGTTGAGCGAGCCGAGGTCGCGCACCAGGAAGCCGTCGCCGTCGCGCACGAAGGCGGCGTGCTTGCGGGAGACGGTGACGTCGTCGAGGAAGATCTCGCTGTGCGGGTGCCGGCCGGCGATGGTGGTCTCCGAGTCCAGCAGGAAGCGCGCCCCCAGGTTGGGGCCCTTCCGCACGATCAGCAGCGCGCTGCGCGGCGGAAGCTTCTCGATCGCCCGACGGTCCTGGGACGAGAGACCGGGCTCGGCGTCGTCCAGGGGGTCGTTGGGCGAGATCGCGCTCAGCTTCGACGTGTGGTCGAGATTCTCGTCGCTCCACTCGATGTTCCCTGACACCGCGCACCCCTTCCTGTCCTGCTGCGGACCCTGCGCAATGAGCGCGCAGGGCACGGCCCATATATCTTCGCATGCCCGGAGCCCCCACAGGCCCTCCGCACCGGCGGCAGATCAAGAATTGACGATCACTTGACCACCCGGGAGTGCTCCGGTGACCTCAGCTCGACCGTGGCCTCGATGCGGACGTCCTGCTCGGCGACCACCGCCAGGGTGCCGCTGTCCCCGGCGACCGAGTCCGCGGCGCCGCCGGGGATGCGCAGCGCCGGCTCCATCACCGCCGGGTCGCCGATCGCGAGGATCGTGTACGGGGTGCGCATCGCGGTGCCGTCCACCAGCAGCGAGCCGTCCTGCGCGGTGGTGATCGCGGTCGAGGCGACCACCCGCACGTCCCCGATCTGGATCACCTCCGCCCCGGCGTTGCGCAGCTCCTGGATCACGCTCAGCAGGGTCGGGGCGCGCACCCCGGAGGCCGGGTCCGCGATGGAGACGACGACGCCGCGGCCGTGCGCCGGGGCGGTGCCGGCGAGGATCTCGAGATCCTGCAGGCGCTCCTCGGCGGCGGCCCGGGCGGCCGCATCGCCCTCCCCCGAGGCCAGGGTCTCCAGCGTGCGGTCCAGCTCGGCGTTCTCGACCTCGAGGTCGGCCGCGTGCCGGCCGGACTCGTCCAGCAGCCGCACCAGCTCCTGCTCGGAGGCGCCGTCGAGGGAGTCGTCGGTCGCCCGCACCTGCACCGCGATCGACAGCCCCAGCATCAGGCACAGCAGCCCCACGATCAGCTGGGCGAGCGTGGCCCGCGGGCGCAGGGTGCCGCGCAGGCGCGACCAGGCCTGGCGCTGCTGCGCGGCGCTGCCGGGGGTGCGGGTGCCGCCGCTCATGACCGGAACAGCAGGCGCCGGATGGCGGCCGCGTTGGAGAAGATCCGGATCCCGAGGACGACGATCACGGCGGTGGACAGCTGCGCCCCCACCCCGAGCTGGTCGCCGAGGAACACCAGGAACGCAGCGATCAGGACGTTGAACAGGAAGGAGGTGATGAAGACGTGGGCGTCGAAGGCGCCGGCGAGGCTCGCGCGCAGACCCCCGGCGAGGGTGTCCAGCGCGGCGACCACGGCGATCGGGAGGTAGGGCTGGAGCACGGCGGGCACGTCCGGCTGGACGAGCACGCCCAGCACGATGCCCACCACCAGTCCGATGATGGCGATCACGGGTTCTCCTCCTCGCTGCCGCCCTCGGCGGCGGGGGTCGGTGCGGTGACCGGTGCAGGGGTGCCGCGGTCCTGGTCCTCGGGGGCGGAGGCCTCGCGCAGGGTGCCGGCGGTGCGGGCGGGCACGGTGAGCTCCTCGCCCTGCTCCCAGGAGACGCGGATGCCGAAGCGGGTGGAGATCTCCTCGAGGTACGCGCCTCCCTCCCCCGCCTCCACCCCCTCGCGCAGCGCCTGCGCGTCGCCGAGGGCGGTGATGCGGTACGGCGGGGACAGCGGCCGGAAGTCGACCAGGATCGCGGAGCCGGCGGTGCGGATCGCGCTGGTGCTGGTCAGGCGCTCCCCGTTGACGGCCACGGCCTCGGCGCCGGCGGCCCAGAGCCCGTTGACGGCCAGCTGCACGTCGCCGTCGGTCACCCGGTTCACGGTGCTGTCGGTGGTGCCGGGGCTCGGCGGCAGCGGGGCCGAGTCCTCGAGGACCAGCACCACGCCGGGACCGGCCAGCGCCGCGCCGGGGCCGACGCCCTCGATGCTCTCCAGCCGCTCGGAGCGCTCGGTGTCGTCGTCGGCGAGCACCTCGCCCTGGGCGTCGGCGATCCGCGCCTCGAGCTCCTCCTGGCGCGCCTCGAGCTGCTCGGCCTCCTCGCGGGTCTCGCGGACCTCCTGCTCCAGCACGGCGCGCGGGCTGTCCTCGGCCGAGGCCTCGCGGCGCAGGTCGATGACGGAGACGGCCACCGCGAAGCCCAGCAGCAGGGCGAGCACGAGGGTGAGGCCGCGCATGGCGGTGGTGTCCGGGGGCGCGGCCTCCGCGGCGGGGTGCTCGTCCTCGCGCAGGGCCTCGACGTCGTAGGGGTTCGCGGTGAGGGCGCGCAGCAGCGACGTCGGCGAGTAGGGCGTCTCGCCGTGCGGTGTCGAAGACCTCGGATCGTGCTCGCGCATACCGGCACCCTAGCGGCGGCGTCCGCGCGCCCCGCTCAGACCCGCGGGACCTCGAGCTCGTCGTCCAGCAGCGCGGCGAAATCGGTGCGCCCGGTGTCGGGGGCATCCGGGGTGCGGGCGAGCACCACGTACCGGCTGACGGTCGCGGTGAACGGGCCCCGCTGCATCCGCTCGTGGAGCTCCTCGAGCTCGGCGCGGTGCTCCGCGAGGGCGGGGCCGGCCGGATCGTCCCAGGTCATCCGCCGCAGGTAGCGCAGCAGGGTGGGGACGTCCCCGAACTCGTGGTCGTCGTGATAGGCCGCCGAGCGCGAGATCGTGAAGCCGGCGGCGGTGAGCTCGTGCACCGCGTTCTCGAGGTTCCGGCCCGGCGGCGGCTCCGCGAGCCCGAGCGCCTCGCGGATCTCGTGGACGTCGTCCTCGCCGACCTGCTGGGTGAGGAAGGTGCCCGCGGGTCCCAGCACCCGGGCCACCTCCGCGGGACGGTAGGGCTGGTGGCGGTTGATGACCAGGCCGAAGGACGCGTCCGGCACCGGGATCCGGGCGCCGGGGTCGGCGCTGTCGTGCTCGAGCACCTCGATCCCCAGCGGCGTCAGCCGCTCCCGGGCGACCGGCAGGTTCGTCCGGCGGCCCTCGGTGGCGACCGTGCCCTCCGGGAGCACGTCGACCAGGGTGGCGAGCACCCCTCCCCCGCCGGTGCCGAGGTCCAGCACCCGGTCCGCCATCGGCGCCAGGTTCTCCACCATCGTGCGCCAGCTCCACGGCAGCTCAGGCTCGGGGTACCCGGTGAGGCTGCTGGGGTCGCCCTCCTCGCGGTAGGCCTGGCGCCACCGCAGCAGCTCCTGCTCGTCGATCATGTCTCGCTCCTGACACGGCTGAGGGGGGCGGAGCGCACCGGCCGCCGCCCGCTGGTGCCGACTATTCCACACCGGGTGCCGCAGGTCACGCGCCCCTCGATTCGCTCCCGGTGCCCGGCCGATGTACTGTGTTCCTCGGTCCTCCGGAGACGGAGGAGTTCGGGCTGTGGCGCAGCTTGGTAGCGCACCTGACTGGGGGTTAAGGGGTTTACCCCGCTCTGGTCGGCCCGAACAACTGAAAATCCATGCCACGGGCTGTGGCGCAGCTTGGTAGCGCACCTGACTGGGGGTCAGGGGGTCGCAGGTTCAAATCCTGTCAGCCCGACGTAAAAGCCCAGGTGAGAGCACGTTTCTCGCCTGGGCTTCGTCATGTCCGAGGGTCGTTTTCCGTGGTCCCCCTCTGGTCCCCCTGGGGTGGTGCTGGCCAGTCTCCTGCGGACGGCCGGACCGCCTCGAACCCCCGTCCTGTGGATAAGGGGACCAAAAGGGGACCAGAATGTATGCGCGGCGATTCCCGCTGAGGTCGGCGTGCATCACAGGCGCCTGGTCGAAGGGCCACTGTGCCGGGCATGCTTTCGCTGGCCGGCGGCCGAGAGGAAGGCGTTGGCTTGTTCAGTCGCCGATGCGAGATGCCGGTCGTCGGGGTGGAGGTAGCCGCGGGTGGTCTCCATTGAGGCGTGCCCGAGGATGTCTTGCAGAACATGCAGCGGGATGCCTGCGTCGGCCATCCAGGTCGCTCCGGTGTGGCGCAAGCCGTGCCGGGTGAGGTCCGGTAGTCCGAGCTTCGCCACGATGCTGTCCCAATTGGTGGCGTCGCGGACGGTCGCGGTGGTGAGGTAGCCGCCCTTCGGTCCGACCAGCAACGAGTCCTCGGGCTGCTTGCCCTCGGTGAGTCGTTCCAGCACGGGTCGCAGGGGTTCGAAGATCGGCACGCGGCGTTCTTTGCGGCTCTTGGTCGGCTTGGTGACCAGGCCGCCTTTGCCGGGGAACACCTGCCGGCGGATCACGACGAGGCTCTTGCCGAATTCCACGTCCCCTACCTGCAACCCGGACACCTCCGAAGACCGTGCGGCGAGCAGCGCGGCGAGCATCACAAAGTCGCTGTAGGACTGATGCACCTTCCCGCAGGCTCTGGCGAGGCGGTTGAGGGTCTTCATGTCCGGGAGCGCGTGCGCCCGCGGCGACGACTGCTCGGACGACTGGCCGCGGAAGGCGTTGCGGCTCAAGCTCCGCTTGGCGCGGTTCTTCGCGGGGTTGATCTGGATCAGCCCGTCCCGCACGGCCTCATCGAGCACCCTCACGAGCGGGGCGATGGTGTTCTTGATGGTGGACGCGCCGTGGCGCTGCTCCCACTCATCAATGGTGCGGTCGATGATCCCCGCGGTGAGCTGCGTTACCGGCAGGTGCCCGAGCGCCGGCAGCACCCGCAGCTTCAGCCCGTATCCGTAGGTCTCACCGGTAGAGGTCGGGTCCAGGCCCCGAGCCCACCGGTCACCGATCGAGGTCACGAACTCCAACAGCGTCATGGACACGTCCATGCCCTTGGTCGAGGAGTTGCGAAGCTGGTCGAAGAACTCCTGTGCCGCCGCTTCGTCCCGCACGATCTCCGACCTGGTGACGCGGCGCTTGGTGGTCGGGTCGGTCCAGCGGGCCCGGGCGCGGATGCCGTAGGAACGGCGCTCCATGTCTGTGGAGACCTTCACGCCGATCGGCGGCACCTGCTTGGGCTCGGCGGTCGGTTGCGACTCAGCTCTCCGAGGCATGATCGTGTTCCAACTTGGCCAGCCAGCGGTCCACGGCAGCGAGCCGGTACCGGGCGATCCCGCCGAGTCTCAGGAATGGTGGGCCGGAGCCGCCCGACCGCCACCGCGACAGCGTGGACTCCGACACCTTCAAGTACGCCGCGACCTCACGGCTGTGCATCAGCGGCGAGACCACCGGTGTCTCGGGTCTCTCGTTCACGATACTTCTCCGGCGTCCAGGTCAAGGTTGTTGTAGAACGCTTCCTCGGCTTCGCGGCGGGCGGCCACGTCGGCCATGACGAACTCCACGAACTCGGCGTCGCGGTCGATGATCGGCACGTCCTCGATCGGGTCAGCGGGTTCCTCGCCGGGCCAGACGGTCTGTCTCGTGGGACGGTCGTGGTCGAGCTTGGTGCCGCAGGTTGCGACCCACTCGCGGAGTCTCATGCGGGCGTCCGCGAAGTCCCGGTGCCAGCCGAGCGGTGCGGAGCCGTTCTGCTCGGGGTCGTAAGCGCAGAGCCAGTGCAGATGCAGCGCGCTCAGCTCCCACACGAGCTCCGGGTGTCTGTACCAGGCGGGCGGGATGACCGTGGCGGGGAGGCCGTAAGTGTGCCTGAGCCAATCCACCCAGCGGTTGAGTTCCAACCACTCGACCTCGGCGTCGTCGGCGTTGAGCAGGTTCCAGTTGATCGGGTGCGGGGGCTCGGCGATCAGCGGGTCGTCGTAGCCCTCGTCCATGTCGTCCAGGTCCGGGTCGAGGCTGTCGCTCACGGTTGCGTCGTCGGGTGCGTCGGACATGCTGTGCTCCTGTCTGTTCCCAAGCCCACGGGTGCGCGGCGGGCTGTGGAAGCGAGGTGAACCCCGAGGCGTCTGGCGATTGCTCAGGCATCGGGGCGGCGCAGCAGCGCCTCGATCTCGGCGCGGTCAGCGGTGAGCTGTGCGGCGTCGGGACGCTTCGGCCACGGATGCAGGTCGGTGACGATCGGCGGTGCGGAGCGCAGCAGCACGATCCCGGTCCCGAACGGGAGCCGGCGGATGCGATCAGGCGGGAAGATCGGCACCCGCCTGATCGAGCGTTGATTGGAACGGGTGCCGTGATCGCCGAGGGTCACGGAGTCGGTGTATTCGTCACGTTCTCCGATCAGGGAGCTGAGGTCTTGCAGATCGCGAGAGCCGGAGGCACCGCCAAGGACGACTTTGACGATCGAGGCATCCCAGATCGCGTTCGCTTGGTTCTCGTTCCACTTGTCGCGTGCTTGGGCGAGGGATTGCAGGACCGGCATCGTCGTGATGCCGGTGCCGCCGCCTTCGGCCATGAGCGTCGGCAGGGACGGCAGAGGGCTGAGGTTGGCTATCTCGTCCAAGGCCAAGAGCATGGGCGGGTCGAGCCTGGCCCCCGGCGAGCGGGCGGCAAGCTGGCGCGCGGTTTCGATCAGGTCCTCTACGAGCGCGGCGACCAGCGCGGCGCTGGCTCCGGCCCCGGAGCCGGTGGCGAGCAGGAACAGGGTGCCGCGCTGCTGGATGAACGTCTCGGGATCGAAGCTCTCGCCGGGGCCGGGTGATACCGCGTCGAGCACCCGCGGGTCGGCCAGCGCCCCGAGCGCAAGCGAGACACCTTGCCAAATGGAATCGCGTGTCCTGGGGTCGGAGTCGATCATCGCTTCCAGGGACTCGGCCCATCCGGTCGCGGCCCGCGGCGAGCTGGTCAGGATCGCCACCGCGTTAGCGGCCGCGGTCGGGTCCAGAGTCCACCGGAACAGCTCGGACGGCGGCCGGTTGTCGAGAGCGGCGGCGTGCAGCAGAGCTTGGAGTGCCACTCTCGTCTTGCCTTCCCAGAACCCGCCGCCGTCAACGCCGCCGGAGGAGAGGCCGGTGCCGGCTGCGAGCCCAGTGGCGCGGATCATCGCGGTCTGCGGGGAATCGCAGCCCCGGATCGGTGACCACCGCATCCCAGCGGGCAGTCCCTCGGCGAGATGCTGGGGGTCGAAGATCGCGACCGGACCGCCCCGGCGTCGTGCGCGCAGCGTGGCGGTGAGGTTGTCCGGCCGGGTCGAGGTCGCGACGACCGCGCCGGGTGCGTCGAGGACCGCGCCGACGAGGATTTGTAGCGACTTGCCGGAGCGCGGCGGGCCGATAACCATGATCGAGTCCTCGACCGACGCCCATACGTCCACCCCTTTCGAGGTGCCGAGCCGGTAGCCCACATCGGTGGGCTTCGGATCAGCCAGACCCGGGCGAAGGTTCCCGGCGCGGCGTAGCAGCGCCTTCGCCGACGCCGCGCTCACCACTTCGTGCCGGGTGGCGACGCCGGCCATCCGGCGCGGGTCCTGCTCGACCTTGTGTGTGTGGCGGCGCATCCGCGACCATGCCCACACGCCGCCGGTGACGAGCGCGGCCAGCAGCAGGCTCGCGACAATCCAGTAGGCGACCGCGTTCAGCCCCGGCGCGTCGAGCGCCGAGGCGGGATCGCCCGGATGGAACAGCACCCCGACGCCGGAGGCCGGACCGCCCGCGGGCTGGTCGGTGCCCGTGACCCACGCCGCGACCGAGCCCGCGCCCCGGAGCACGAGGGCGATGCCGAACAGGACGACCAGGCCGATCATGGCCGCGTTGGTCAGCTCGTCTCCGAACGAGCCGGTCTGCCGGCCCTGGCCGTTCATGGCAGCCGCCGGATGATCGTGGTGCCGGAGATGCGACCGAACAGCAGCACTTCCACGACCCCGCCCGCGGCGTCAGGGGCGAGGCGGGCGGGGTCGATGAGGGCACGGGCCGCGCCGGTCCCGGCGGCATCGGTGTGCCCGGTGATGACGGCGACCGCCACGTCCTCACCCGGCACGAACCCATCGCCCTCGACAGTGAAGAACACCGGAAGCGGTGCCGGCTTCTCGGCCTCGGGCTTCGGCTGGGGCGCCCGGCGACGGCGGGGCGCGATGATGTCGGTGAAGCTCGTGCCGTCGCTCTCGCGAACCTCCACCCGCGCCGCGGTTGTTCGGTCGTTCGTGGCGCGGTCGATGATCTGACCGAACGAGGATCGCCGCCACCGTGGAGCGAACGGGTCCGGTTCCAGCGGCTTCCCATCAACGGTGACGGCCACCGTGCCGTCCGCGTGCACATCGAGCACGACAAAGGGAATGGATACCGGGACGGACTCGGGCTCAGACTTCCTCATGCCGCGAGGTGAGCCAGAACGCGACTGCCGCCGCCCATTCAGGATTCGTGAACGTGCGGGGAACCTGTCATACGGGCTGTCGTGTCAAACGCGGCAAGTTCTGCGGGGTGGAGCTGGTGCTGCACGACGAAGCTCCGGTCCTTGATGCGCCAGAGGCCCTGCCCGGTGCCGAGCCCTGGCAAGAGGCGCTGTTCGGTGCCGGTGAGTCCGAGAGCCGCCGCGGTGGGGCCGAGCTGGTCGGTCTCCTGCCGGTACACGATCCTGGTCTCGGCGTTCGCCAGCAGACTGTTCGCCAGCGCCCGGTTCGCCGAGCCCATATCGCCGACGTTCTCCAAGTCGGTCAACTTGTGGAACACGAGCAGGTTTGCGAGCCCGTAGTGCCTCGCGAGTCGCCAGTGGGCGTCCATCCTCCGCAAGAGCGCCGGATGGCTCATCAATCTCCATGCTTCGTCGTAGATCACCCATCTGCGGCCGCCGTTCGGGTCGAGCAGCGCGGCTTCCATCCATGCCGATGAGCAGGTCATCAGCACCGAAATGAGGGTGCTGTTCTCCGTGACGCGGGACAGGTCGAGGCTGACCATCGGCAGCGACGGATCGAACTTCACCGACGAGGGTCCGTCGAACAAGCCGCTGAGGTCACCGAGAACCAGACGGCGCAGGGCGTGGCCGACGAGCCGGCCGTCTTCGGCGAGCCGGCTGTCCGAGTCATCGGCGGGATGAGGGCGCAGCAGCCGCTCGACCACCATTGGCAGGATCGGCACCTCGGCATCGCGCACTGCTCCGGCAAGGGCGGTGTCGATCGCGGTGTGTTCGAGGGGCGCGAGCGGCCGATTCAGCACGGTCTCGGTGAGCGCGCCGAGCAGGTCACGGCGACGAGCGGCGAGGGTGGTGGCCCATTCCTGATCCGAGAGACCGCCGGGCCGGTATCCCTCGTCCAAGGGGTTGAGGCGGTTGCCCATCCCGTGCCCGAGGATGATGGCCTTCCCGCCTACGGCTTCGGCGACGCCGGTGTGCTCGCCTTTAGGGTCGCCGGGGACGTAGACCCTGTACCCGAAGGGCAGGCTTCGTGTGTAGAGGCTCTTGGCGAGCGATGACTTCCCGGAGCCGACGATGCCGGCCAGGATCAGGTTCGGGGCGGTGATGAGGCCCCGCTGGTAGAGCACCCACGGGTCGTAGACGAACGAGGAGCCGGAGTAGAGGTCCTGGCCGATGAACATGCCGGCCGATCCCAGTCCGGCCTCGGCGAGAAACGGGTATTGGCCGGCGAGCACGGCGCTGGTGTCCTGATGCCGGGCCAGCCGGAATCTGCCGGGCGAGCGGAGCATCGCCGGGCCGGGCTCACCGGCTGGCGGCAGGTAGATGGTGGCGCGGCGCTCGGCGCGCTCGGCTTCCGCCTTGGCTCTGGCTGTCTCCTTCTCGGCCTGCCGCTGCTCGGCGACCAGCCGCGCGGCCGCCTGGCGGCGCTGCTTTCGCAACCGCCGTCGCTCCGACGCGGGAGCGACGAGGACCGCGGTGTGCAGCTTCTCGTCGCGGCTCACAGCGACCGCCCCCGTTTCCTGGCGACCCAGCCGCCGGGAGGACGCTCGAACCACGACAGGTCAGGCGCCGGCCGTGACTGTTGCTTCGGCGGGTCGGAGAGCTGTTCTTCCTCGGCCAGCAGGGTCAGCGCGTCGGCGTTCTGCCGAGCGGTCTCAGCCGTCCAGCCGGGGAACAGCCCCTGGTGCTCGGGCGTACTGCCGGGGTCGTCGATGGCGTACTGGCGGGCATCGCCGGCGGCATTCAGGAACGCGGCGAGGTCACGCATCGCGCGCTCGGGGGCGACCGAGGCACCGGCCCCGGTGAACAGGTCCCGGCCTTCGAGCGTCTGCCCGGTGGCGGTGTCCTCGATGCGGTGGGCGTACCGCTGGTGCTCGCCCAGCGGAGTATCGGGCCAGACCGTCAGGCTGAGCGTCCCTGCCTGAGCGGTCGTGCGAGTGGTGGGCTCTGTGCTGTCCATGCCGAGCAGGTGCGCCCTGCTCGTATCCGGCGCTACATCGACAGGTCGCGAGCCTGCTTGACCGCGGCGACGCCGGGATGCTCGAACCAGCCGCCTTCGCGGACGGCGCTACGCCGCCCGGTCGTCTCGCGTGTCGGGGTCGAGTGTCGCGCCGGGATGTGTGCTTCGGGGGGCGGGTCGATGGCGTCTTCGGCGCGGATCAGGTGCCTGCGGTAGAGGCCGACGTGCCCGGCCTGCGGGTTGTAGGTCATCGCATAGTCGCCGGTCTCGGCCCGTCGATCCCCGGCGTAGGCCGGGGCGCTGTCGTGGACATCGCCGTTGGTCATCGCCGCGTCGGTGGTCTCGGTGCCGTAATCCCACATCGACAGATGCTCGATACCTGCCTCCGCGCCGCCTCGATCGATGAGGTCGAGCGTCTGGTGGGCTTCCTCTCCTTGGAGGAACACGATGCCGACCCATCGCTCCACCGTCCGGTCCTGCGGGTTCCACACGATCCGGCCCGAGTGGGTCATCGCGGCGTTGAGGCGGTCGTCGGCCTGGTCGATGAGCGTTGCGGCCTGGTGCAGCTCGTCGGCTGCTGCCAACGCCTCGGCCGCGCCGCCGCTGTACTCGCGGAACTCGTCGGTGACGTGATGCTGCCGGAACAGATGGGCGTTCGCGAGCTGGTCCAGCACCTGCCGCATCGCGCGCATCCCGCCCAGCAGCTCGCCGATCACGGCGTAGGTGTCGGACGGGTCCTCGAAGGTGCGGCTGGCGTGGGCGAGTCCGCGCAACGCTTCATGGGCTTCGCTGGCATCGCGGGCGGGATCGGTGAACGTGGGCATCGCGGGCCTCCCTCATTGGTGTGCGAGGAAGGTGCGATCGAGCGTCCACGATGTGTGGCGTCGTGGTGGAAGGTACGCGACTATGGCGAGACGATCACGGCGCGGATATAGATGCCAATGCCGATCAGCAGGAGTGCCCCGTAGAAGGGCAAGATCGACCATGAGGACCACACACTCCAAGCGGGAAACCATCGACCGATCATTGTCCGCAGTCGCTGGCGCCAGCTCGCGGCTTCGGGGATTGGATCATCGGCTTCCGACGGGTCTAGGGAGAACAGAGGAACCTTACGAGTTCCCTTCGCCACTGTGTCGTAGAGGCGTCGATAAGCGCGCTCCTGGCGCAGGTAGTTGGCATCGAGGAACATGAACAGCGCGACGGCGGCGAGCCCGAGCAGGGTGACGGCCCGTGAGTGCTGGGTGAGAGCGAATCCATAGGTCGCAGTCACCACCGGGAGCAACCATCCCTTCGCGCCGGATGAAGCTGCTGACATGCGCGTAACGACAGCTTGGACGAAGTCCAAGTGCTTGCGCCGGTCTTCGTCTGAGGGGCGGCCAGCGTCGGTCACGTCGCACTCACCGCTCTGCATTCGGCGCGAAGAGCTTCCCAGGCGTCATCCTTCTGTTCCTCCGTGTAGTCGGTCTCTGGTGGCCAGATATGACCGATTGGGTCGCCCTCCCAGCGGGGAACTAGGTGGACGTGCAGATGAAACACGGTCTGACTCGCGGCCTTGCCGCTCGATTGGATGATGTTCAGCCCTTGCGGGTTGATGGCTCGCCTGACAGCGGCCGCGAGTTGCGTCGTCGCTCCTGCTAGCTGCTCAGCAGTCGCCCGGTCGAGGGACCAGATGTCGGCGATGTGCTTACGGGGAATCACAAGGGTGTGCCCGAGTGTCGCGGGATTGGTGGGGAAGAAAGCCACCACATTCTGATCGCGGTAGACCTCGCGAGCATCGGGATCGTCCCGATCGACAATCTCGCAGAAGGGGCAATCAGGATCGCTTGTAGGCATTGTTGACCCATGTCGTGATGTTCGCCTTGATGTCCGCATAGACAGCCGGACTGTTCGATCCACTGGGGTTGTATACCGGCACATAGTCTCCGACCGTGCCGCCGCCCTTCAGCGAGACCCTGCTGAACGGGTTCTCTCCAAAGGAGTCGGTGTAGCCGTTGCGGTCGGCCAATCCGTGGATGCGGATGCCGACAAGCGGCTTGTGGTTGTCCCATGCGTAGGCGATTTCGTGGCGAACCCAGGGACGACTAGCGGTTTGAGCACCGATCAGGACCACGACTGCCGACTTGTACGCCATCTGGTCGGCGATCCACTTCTTGATCGCCGCGTCGCCCTGCCGCTTGACTTCCTCCCACTTCTGCGCGTTGAGGATGGTCTGCCCCTCTAGGGCGCCCATCTGGATCACCTGCTGGACGCGCCAGGCATCGCGGTCGTAGTGGAAACTGTAGAAGACTGACTTGGCCATGCTGGACTCTCCCGTGTGTGCGGTCGAGCCTTCCTCAGACCGTTGGATCAAGCCTACGGTGGGGCACCGACTGTCGATGAGCTCTCGGCCGGAGCGTCACTTTGGTCCGCGCGGACTCGATCAGCTCACACGATTCGGCACAGCGGCAGGGCCGCTGCCGTGAACCCGGCGGCCTGCTGACCGACGAGCCGTCGTGTCTCGCAGGAGGCTTGGATCGCGGACTGCTCGATCGCGGCGGTCGCGGCTTCCAGCTCGTCGAGCGTGGGAGCGGAGACGCTGACGAGGCCAGAGACGCGGAGCACGCCATGCCCGGCGGTCAGGTCGGCCTCCTGTTGAAGCACGTCTTGGTACTCCGCCGTCTGACTGGCGTCCTCGATCTGCCCCATCCTGGCGCGCTGCGCCGCGTCCGAGATGTGTTCGACCTTCTTCTTGCGGATGTCACGCGCCGCTTGGTCAGAGCGCATGGGCGTATAGAGCAGCGACACGGACCGTTGGATGCCGGTCGAGAGCAGCACCGGGGCGAGGAAGCCGGGATAGACCATCGACCGCGGCCACTCCGATACCCACAGGACGGTGTGCCAGGCGGAGTCGGTGCGAAGGTTGCCCCACGTCTCGGTGACCGCGACCGGGCCGGCGGCGGCGAGTTCCTGCCCGAGCCGGCCGTGCCGTTCCAGCGTCGCAGCGACGGCCGGGTCATACGCGGAGCGCAGGATCACAGCGACCCGGCCGGGGCCGAGCCACCCGACCGGGGTCAGGTCCGCCGACCGCAACGCCGCGGTCAGGGTCGCCATCTCCTGCCGGAGCACCGCCGCCGCGCCACGGATGCCACCGCCCGCGGTCCTGATCTGCCGGGCCGCGGTCTTCATGTCCAGCGACAGACTGATCGTCGTGGCGTGGCGTTCCCCAGCGGGGCCGGCCCGCTCGATCAGCTCGGCGTAGGTCGTCGCGGCCCAGGAGGCGTCTGCGGTGCCGTGCTCAGCCCACCACTCAGCCAGACCCGAGCCCGAGTCCGGCAAGGTGCGTTCGAGCACTTGCAGGGTCGCGATCCTCCCGGACCGGCACACGGTCGCGAGCACGCGCCCCCAGGAGGTGACCCGCCGCTCCTGCTCGCCGGGGTCCAGCAGCACGAACGCGGGATGCGTGACCTCGCAGACCACCGTGAGCGTGGCCTGGCGGGGGTCGTGGATCATGCACGCCCCGGTCTCCGGGTCCAAGTGCTCGCGGAGCCGGGCCATGTCGCCGGGCAGCGCGAGATTCCCCGCCGGGCGGGGCTTGACGATCCGCCGCCGGTAGAGCAGTTGCCCGCCGGTGGAGCGCCACAGCCACCAGAGCGCGACTGGGAGCCATTCGACCATCGGTCGCCCGGCGATGGGCACCCACGTCAGCACGACGGCGAGCAGCCACACAGGGGCGGTGTAGGCCAGCAGCATCCCGGCACCGCCGTAGAACGCGGCCAGCAGCGTCAGCCCGCCGATAGCGAGCGTGATGAGCTGCGCGACCGAGAGCCCGAGCAGCACGCCCCGGCGAGTGAGCCGGCTGAACTTCATCGGCGTCAGCTCGCTCCCCGGCGTCGTCCGTTCCGTCGTTGCGGGCATGGCCGGTCACTCCTTCTTCCACGGCGACGCCGTGGGATTGACTGAGGGCGTGCGTGGCTGCGGTGCCGAGGGAGGTGGCGTCTTCGACGGCGCGGCGCCGGGTTCGTTGGCCGCGCCCGCCGCGGTCTCGGCCTGGCCTGCCACTGCCTGGCCCGCCTTCGGTCCGGCTTCGGCTGCCCCCTTGACGATCTGCGCTCCGACGACGACTGCGGCAGCCGGTCCCGCGGCAGCGGCGCCCGCTCCGGCTCCCGCGCTTGCTCCACCTCCGGCACCGGCACCCGCGCCGGCTGCGCCACCGCCCCCACCTCCGGCGGGTGGCGTCGGTGTCTTGGGCGGCGGTGTCCCACCTGACCCGCTGCCGCCCTTGGGATCATCGAGGACCTTCTTGGGCTCGCCGCCGCCCATGGGCTTGGACGGGACCGGAATCGGCCGGTTCAGGGCGTTCTTTGCCTCCTGCTCGGTGCCCATCTGCTGGTAGAGGTCGAACCCGAGGAACGACACGAAGCGGTACACCATGTAGGGCGCGAAGGCCGCGATCCCGAGCAGGACGATGCCGGTGATCGGCTCGGTGACCGCGGCGATGTCCAGCTCGATCGGGGTGGCGATCTGCGTGATCGCCAGCAAGAAGATGACGACGAGGACGAGCTTGGAGACGATCAGGGCGATCACGAACGCGGCCCATTTCCCGATCCATCCCTTGGTGGCGTCCCAGGACGCGCCGGCGAACGCGATGGGAGCCAGGACCACGCCGACCAGCAGGAGGGCCTTGCGGATCAGCAGGGAGAACCAGACGATCGCGATGGCGGCGATCATCAGCCCGGCGAGGAAGATCGTGACGATCGCGCCGACGCCGGGGGCGGCGATGTTGATGCCGCTGAGCCCGGCGGCGAGCAGGATGATCTTGTCGCCCATCGTCCCGGTGGTTTCGCCGGATGCCTGGATGATGCCGATGCAGAGCTGGTCCACGATTTCCAGGGCAAGCGCGGTCAACGTGACGACGACGAAGGCACCGAGCACGGACTTGGCCGCTCCAAGGGCGGCGCGAGACAGGGCGGTCGGGTCGCGGCGGATCAGACCGGTGATGAGTTGGAGGCAGAAGAAGATCAGGACAAGGAAGACCCCGATGCCAAAGATCAGGTTGTAGACGTTGGTGAATCCGTCCGTCTGGACATCGACCAGCGTGGCCGTGTCGAACACGGCCCACATCGCCTCGATCAGCCAGCCAGCCGCGCCGCCCATCGCCTGGGCGAGCCAGTCGAACGGGGCCGCCACGACGGTCGCGGCGGCCTCGCCCGCCACGTCGCAGACGGTCGAGATGATCGGCACATCGCAGACACTCATCATGAATCTCCTGCTGTGACGGCCGGCCTCAGACGGCCTGGCCCACATTCCAGAAGAAGTTCACGAGCGTCACGCTGGCCCCGCAGACCACCGCGGCGCCGCAGGAGATGAGGACGCCCAGCTTGCCCCTGCCGGACAGGTGCGGATTCGAGCTGTTGGCGCCGTAGGCCCAGACGATCGCGGAGACGATCAGGGCCAGCACCGAGAGGATGAGGCCGACCGTCATCACGGCGCCGACGATGGTGCGGAGCTGGTCGATGCCGGGCAGTCCCGAGCTGTTGGGGTCAATGTCGATCACGGCGGTTACTCCCTCGCAGAAACAGATGGTTTGTGGCGGCGAGGTGAACCAGGGAGCGACTGGCGCGAGCAGGCAGACGAAAGGCCCGCTCCCAACGCGGAGAGCGGGCCTGGCGGCGAAGGATCAGAGCTGCTGGCCGAGGGCGATGAGCCAGTTCACCCACGCCACCCCAGCGCCGGCGAGCGCGGCGGCGCCGACGCCGACGAGCACCCCAACCCGGCCCTTGGAGGCGAGGGAGTGATTGCCGTGCGAGGCGCCCAGCGCCCAGCAGATCACCGACACGATGACCATGAGCACCGCGACGATGAGCACGAACATCAACAGGGCGCCGATGACCTGTTTCAGATCACCGATGCCTCCGAGTCCGTTGAAGTCGGGGAACACTCCCATCACGCACCGACCGGCAGGGTCAGATGATCAAAATGACGGAGTAGTGCCCTTGATTGCATGCTCATACGACTCAGGTGTGTACGCATCACCTGGGGGGCGTGCTGGTATAGCGACCGAGTGACCTGCCGCGAACTGTCTCCTAGTTCCGGAGAGCTATAGGTAGCGGCAGACCTGGTCCGGGCTACACGTCGCCGGTTCCGGGTGCGCGGCGTCGCGTCTGAGCTCGGTGATGGTGTCGCGCAGCGCGGCGAGCTGGGCGATCTGCTGCTCGATCTCGGCGAGGCGCGCGTCGAGGAGGTCGCGCACGTGCTCGCAGGGAGCAGCGCCGTCGTCGCGGATGTCGAGGATCTGGCGGATCTGGGCGAGGGTGAGGCCCGCGGCCTGGCCGCGGTGGACGAAGTCGATCCGGGCGGCCGTCTCGGGCGCGTAGTCGCGGTATCCGGACGGCGTGCGCTCGGCCGGGGGCAGCAGGCCCTGCTCCTCGTAGAACCGCAGCGTCTTCGCCGTCGTTCCCGCCCGCTCGGCGAGTTCCCCGATGCGCATCGCAGGCCCCCTTTTCTTTCGGCAGAATCCCTCTTGACCTTCCCCTGCACTGGAAGGTCCAGTATGGCCGAGAAAGAAGAGAAACCCAAGTGACGGGAGCTGCGATGCCCACGAAGTACGACCTCGCCATCATCGGATCGGGCGGTGGTGCGTTCGCCGCCGCGATCCGCGCGACCACGCTCGGCAAGTCGGTGGTGATGATCGAGCGCGGGACGCTCGGCGGCACCTGCGTGAACACCGGCTGCGTGCCGTCGAAGGCCCTGATCGCCGCGGCCGACGCACGGCACTCCGCGGCCGACGCCGCCGACCGGTTCCCGGGGATCGCGACGACGGCGGGGCCAGTGGACATGCCCGCCCTGATCGCCGGGAAGCAGGCGCTGGTCGAGTCGCTGCGGGGCGAGAAGTACGCCGACGTCGCCGACTCCTACGGGTGGGCCGTCCGCCGCGGCGACGCCGCGTTCGCCGGCACCCCTGACGCTCCGGTCCTCCAGGTCGCCGGGGACGACGGGAGCACCGAGACGATCGAGGCCGGGCACTACCTGGTCGCGACCGGCTCTCGGCCGTGGGCCCCGCCGATCGACGGCCTGGACCAGACCGGGTACCTGACCTCGACCACGGCGATGGAGCTGACCGAACTCCCTGAGTCCCTGCTCGTGCTCGGCGGCGGCTACGTCGCCCTGGAGCAGGCGCAGCTGTTCGCCCGGCTCGGCTCCCAGGTCACCGTGCTGGTCCGGTCCCGGCTCGCGTCGAAGGAGGAGCCGGAGGTGTCCAGGACGCTGCAGGAGGTGTTCGCCGACGAGGGCATCCGGGTGGTCCGCCGCGCGCTGCCGACGCGGGTGTCCCGCGACGCCGCGACCGGGCAGGCCGTCGTCACCGCGGATGTGGCCGGGGGGCGGGAGGAGTTCCGCGCCGACCAGGTGCTCGTCGCCCTCGGACGACGACCAGTCACCGACGGGCTCGGCCTCGACAGGGTCGGGGTCGAGATCGGGGACCTCGGCGAGGTGGTCGTCTCCGACCGGATGCAGTCCTCCCACCCGCGGATCTGGGCGGCGGGCGACGTGACCGGCCACCCCGAGTTCGTCTACGTCGCCGCCCACCACGGCACCCTCGTCGCCGAGAACGCGTTCGCCGACGCCGACCGGGCCGTGGACTACGCCCGACTGCCGAGGGTCACGTTCACCGGCCCGGCGATTGGCGCGGTCGGGATGACCGAGAAGGACGTCGTCGCCGCCGGGATCCGCTGCGACTGCCGCGTCCTGCCGCTGCACCACGTGCCCCGCGCACTGGTCAACCGCGACACCCGCGGCTTCATCAAGATCGTCGTGGACGCCGACACCGGGAAGATCCTCGGCATCACCGCCGTCGCCAAGGAGGCCGGCGAGCTCGCCGCCGCCGGAGTCCACGTGCTCGGCAAGACGGTCGCCGAGGTCGCTGACGCCTGGGCCCCCTACCTGACCATGGCCGAGGGCATCCGGATCGCCGCCAAGGCCTTCACCACCGACCCGTCGCTCCTGTCGTGCTGCGCGTGAACAGTGCCGCGGGCAGTGCGGATATCTCCGTCGGAGGGCGGGGGCAGACAAGGAGCTCGAACCAGCACCGCAAGGAGGTGGGAGTAGTCGGGCCATCCGTCGCGGCGGATCTGGACCTTTCGCGCCGGCGTGCCTATCGGCGGGCAGCGGCGTAGGTGTTCCAGGAAGCACCGGCGAGGGTGGCCCAGCGGGTCGCGGCGCCAATGCTAACGCCGATTAGGGATGCGAACACGGCCGGTGGGGTGGTCGAGGCCAAGTACAGCATCGCCGTGTTTCGGCTGGCCCTGGTGGTGATTCCGAGCCGGTGCATGCGGCGCATCAGGGATGCTGGGTGCAGATGGCTGCCGGCGATTTTCCCGGTGAACAGCCATCGGGGGCTGGCAAGCGTACTTGCGGGGCCGAATGGCTTGGCGACTGGTAGCGCGGTGACGAGTGCGTCCAAGGGCGGGATGAGCAGCAGAGGTTCGGGGCCGAGTGCGAGGTAGGTGTCTCCGCCGCGAATCTCAATATCGTTGATGGTGAGGGTGGCGAGCTTCGCGGCAGGTTGGGCATAGAGCAAGATCAGGCAGGCTGCGGCACGATCCTCGATGCTGCCACTGTCGGGTTCATGCAGGAGGCGGCGGGCCAGGGCGATCTGGTCGTCGGGGTCGACCTCGTGATCGGGGTCCTTGCGAGGAACAGGCTCAGGTAACCGGGTCAGGGCAAGGTAGCCGCCTCGTTTGAGCCAGTGGATGAAGCCGAGGCGTCGGCTGCGATCAGTGGTGATCCAGGCATCGAGGCAGGCTTGCGGGCAGTCGTCCAGGTCGTGCCCGCTTGCGGTGAGGTGATCGACGAACGCGTGGGCGGTGTCGATGTCGGCTCGGCAGCGTGCCGCGACGTTGGGGGCGATCCGCTGGTGTCGGTCGGTTTTGACGCGGCCGCAGACATGCCAGCGGGCATAGCGAGTGAGCACGCTGCGCAGCTCGGGGTCAGTCACTTCGTCTGCGGCTGTGGCGGCGTAGCGGTACAACCGGGCGGCATTCTCATCGCGTGGAGGCAGCGCCCCGGCGGCGACGAGCATGGCGCGAAGGTAGTTGACCGAGAACACCTGCGGTTGCGCGTCGAGGGCCTCGTGTCTGAGTTCGATCCTCCCCTGGGCGATGTCGGTCAGCAGCCGCATGCTGGCGAGGCTGTGCCAGTTGTTCAGCAGTGACCGAGGACGCTCGAGTTCGGTCAGCGCATCACGGACGGGAATGAGCTCGGGGCGGATGCTCCCGTCGGGGCCGGTGAGCGCGGTGTCGATCAGCCCGGCGGCTTGGCAAGCGAAGCAGCGCGGTGAACCGTGGTTCGTGGCGCGACGACCGAGGGCCTGCTGACCGCAGATCGAGCAGTCGATCACAGGTGCTTGGTAGCAGGTCGGGCAGACGTCCGGCGTCGTGTCGGTGGCCCGCAGCGCGACTCGTTTGAGCCGTCCGCAAAGGCCGCAGGGCCTCTTGGGATGCCGGTAGCAGCGTGCGCAGAGGTTCTGTGAGCCATCACGTCTGCCGCCAGCTCTGGCCGCCAATGGTCCGATGGCTCGGCACTCGTCGCACGCGTCCTCGGCGGTGCGGGTCCGGGTGTAACAGGTGCCGCAGAGCGCGTCGCCAGCTTCGGTCCGAGCGTTGACCCGGCGCGTCTTGCCACAACCGGAGCAGACCTCACACCTTCCTCGTTCGGCTCGGCATCCGCGGCAGTAGCCCAGGCCGTCGTCACGGGAACGTGTGAGTACGCGCATCCGTCCGCAACCAGCGCAGACTTCCTGGGGACGATGGCGCTGATGGCAGCATTCGCAGACTGGGCTGTGCCCGATAGTGACATTGATGCGCTGGCCTTCGCGTCCGCATTCGCTGCAGGTCGCGACCCGCAGTCGGCTGTAGCAACTCGTGCAGATGCGTTCGCCGTCACCGTGGGAGTGGAACAGTGTGCGAGGCCGTGAACACAGGGCGCACGAGGGTGAGACGAGCCCGGTCACACCGGCGGTGATCGCGGCGTAGAGGAACTCGCCGACGACCTTGCGCATCCGCGACCCGCCAGCGGTGAGCACGCCCGGATCAGCGCTGAGGTGCTTGGTCAATTGCGACCGGGAACTTGGCGCGGATGCGACTTCGGCCAGCAGTTCCTCGACCAGGCCGTCGGTGACGCTGGGATCAACAGTGCGCAGCAGGGCAAGGATCGTCGCTTGCTGGCTTTCACGTTTCATGGCTTGGCGGGTCGCGGCGAGACGCTTGTCACCGCAACGACAACGCGGCCCGCTGACGTTGGAGCGCTGGATCGGCAGATCGCAGTCCAGGCACGACCTGCGCGAAGCGGTCAGGACTCGTCGGCGCCGCGGATCGTGGCGCGGGTCGGGCGGTTCTTGCTCCCGCTCTTCGGCGGGGTGGCCTTGCCGGTGGTCCCCGTCCTGCGGCCGCGCTGCGAGGCCGAGGCGACGTAGGGCTCGATCAGATCGCTCGGGGTGCAGCCGAAGATATCGCAGAGCGCAGCCAGGAACGCCATGTTCAACCGCTCAGGCTGGCCGACCACGATCCGATATACCTGGGTGGAGGTCATCACCACGCCCCGGTCGGCCAGCAGCGGCACCAGATCAGTCGTGGACTGCATGCCGTGCTCGTTCATCACCTTGCGCAGGTGCCAGTGATAGGCAACGGTCTTCGTCATGGCAATCAGCCTCCTTGAACTGCTGTTGGTGAGATGAACGCCGCGTCCAGAGCGCGGCGCAGGGTTCGGTTGCGGTAGTCCCCGGACACGCCGGTGTAGAGGGCGGTGGTCGAGCCCCAGCGATGCCCGACCTGCTGCTGGACGAACAGCGGGTCGAAACCGTCCTCGATCAGATGCGTCACATACGAGTGCCGCAGGCAATGCGGGTGCAGCGACCGGTCCAGGCCGAGGTCATCGCGCCAGTCGGCGAAGCGATCGTCGATGTGCTTGAGCCGGATGCGGCCCTGGCGCTCGGTCGGCCACAGGATCGTCTTGTCGGCAAGATCGAAGCGGGGCCGTACCTCGGTCACGTACTCCTCGATCACCGGGCGCGTCCAGTCGAACACCGCCAGCACCGCCCGGCGTCTGGGCTGCGAGCCGCGCATCGCCTTGCCCCAGCGGACGTTGCAGACCCCGAACCGGCCGAACTCCCAGCCCTGCGGGTTGCGAGTGAAGTCGGGCAGGTCAAGCATCGCGGCCTCGCGGCGACGCAGCCCGAACGCATAGATCATCTTGAACAACGTGGCGTCGCGGAACAGCGTCAGCCAGCCTTTCCGCTTGGAGGAGCGAGCCTGGTCCACCAGATCGTCGGCATAGTCGAAGAACGTCTGCAGCTCTAGGCGCGACAGCGGTCGCACGCCTGGTCGTGCCTCGTGATCGCTGACATGAATCACGGTGTTCCACTCGTGACAGACCTGCACCGGGTGCGAGTCAAACAGTTCCAGGCAGCGATCAACCCAACCGTAGCGGTGGTCGATCAGGTAGTCGCAGAACAGCGCGATCGAGTTCTGATACGCCCGAACGGTGGACACCGACAGGGGCCGCGACCCCGAGACGAGTTGAGTCGTCCATTCCTCCACGTCTGCCGGCGACCACTGCCAGGGCGGAGTCCCGCAGAAGTCGGCGAACCGTCGCACCTGCGATGCCCTGGTCTGGATCGTCTGCACCGCGAGCATCCGCGAGGTTTGCTGCGCCGACCAGCCGGTCACCATCTCATCGAAGAACTGCTCCGCCGGCCGCAGCAGCGACACATTGCCAGACGCCGACGCCCCTGCACCGGGCACCTGATCGTCTGAGAACACCATGTCACGACCTTACATTAAATGTAAGAATCATGCATCAAATGTAAGATCATCAGCGAAACGCCTGGTCAGGTGGGGTGTCCCTACTAGGTTGGAGACGACCGCGATCCCGCAGAGCTCCGAGAATTCGGCTTACATCTAAGGTACGAATCGTACATTAGATGTAACATCGGACCTTAGGCCCTGACGGTGACGTGCAGGTGGTCGTAGTGGCCGCCGGTCACGTCGCCGGGGTCGTGCATCCCGCCGCCGTTGTAGGGGCGCCAGCCTTCGGCGTCGCGGGCCAGGGACCAGATTTGGCCTTGCCAGATCAGGTACTCCACGCCCAGGGCCTCGGCGTGGTCCTTCATCCAGTTCGTCACCCGCCACCCGTCCTCGAGCTGCGCGGGCGTCGGGTGTGTCCCGATCAGGTTCCCGAATGTGATGTCACACGCCCGGCCCAGCGGGTGCTCTGACGTTGTGCCGGGCCGGGGCGAGTAGCAGGCCCAGGAGCTGTCGGGGAACGCGGCACGGGCTTGAGCCATGAGGTGCGCCATCCGCGCGGTGATCTGCCCGTCGCTGGTGGGGTCATCGACCATCTCGTCGGGGTCGCCGTCCAGCGGCGCGGGCTCGCCTGCCGTGCCGCCGGAGGTGTCACACCCGTTCGGGCTGCCGACCGTGGCTTCGAGCAGGTCCGCCGCATCGTGGTCGTTGAGCCACGCTGCGGCATCGACGGCCTCGGCGTTGGTGCCGCCGGGCCGGACCTCGAAATGCAGATGTGGCCCCGTCGAGTTGCCGGAGCTGCCGACATCGCCGATGTGCTGCCCGGCGACCACGCGGTCACCGGCCGTGACGTGGATGCCGTGCTGCCACATGTGGGCGTAGGCGGTCGCCACCACCTGGCCGTCGATCTGATGCTCAATGACGATCAGGCCGCCGTAGCCGCCGCTGAACTCGGCGACCGTGACCACACCATCGGCGGCGGCGAGGCTCGGGGTGCTATCGGGGGCGGCGAAGTCGGTGCCGGTGTGGAACGAGGGCTCTCCGGTGATCGGGTGGATGCGCGGCCCGAACGAGGACGTGAGCACCCACGTTCCCTCGGGCAGGGGGAACACGACGCGCGCGGCTGCGGCCACTGGCCCCGCGGCGGCCACGGCACTGGCCTGGCCTGCCTGTCCCACACCGCCGGATGCGCCGGTGAAGGCATCGAGGATGGCTTCTGCGACCGGCTCGTAGTTGCGGTAGCGGTCCGGGTAGGCACTGACCTCGACCGCTTGGGCGGCCTCACCGGGGTCCATCTGCTGCCAGCCGGGAATGTCCAGCAGTCCACGCGGCGAGGGGTAGTTCGGGCCGTCCGGTCCGCCGAAGAACGCTCGCGCCTGGTACTGCGGGTCCATCAGCTCCGCGACGGTGCCCCAGCCCGATTGCGGCCTCATCTGAAACAGACCGAGCGAGTCATGGTCGCTGCCATTGCCGTCGTTCGGGAAGTCGCCGCTCTCGGGGTAGGCGCCGGTGTTCGCCAGCATCCGCAGGGTGCTCTCGGTGAGCGCCGCCATCAGCGCGATCTTGATTCCAGGCCGGCCGACGCCTTCGATCCCGCCTCCGATCGTGATGATCGTCGCCGCGTGCGTGAGCTGGGTCTTGTTCAGCGTGAACGTGGTGCCGTTCGCGGTGGTGACGGTCAGCGAGTCGGGGACGTTGCCGACCGTGACGCTGCCGCCGGGCACGACGCAGTTGGCGGCGGCGGGGTTCATCAGCACGCCGATGGCGAGCAGGATGCTGGCCGGTCCGAACAGCACGAGGGCGAGCCCGATGATGAGGAGCTTCTTGACCACGACAACCCCTGTTCACCGGAGCGGGTTGTCGAGCTGCGACAGCCGCAGCACATGGCACAAGCCGGTGCGGAACTGCGGTGCCGGTGGCGGGCAGGCCAGGAACACGGTGAAGGACACCGCTTGCTCCGAGGCCACCGGCTCGCCGTTCCATAAGCCCTCGCGGTGGCCGATGCCCTCGATCGTGATGGCCGTCGCACCGGCGGGGAGCTGGCCGGGCTGCGCCTGCTCGACCGCCTGACCCCATGCCTCGGGCACGAAGGAGTTGTCGATCGTGAGGTGCTGGGTCGTGGCGTACTTGCGCAGCTCGATCCACGCCTCACGGGTGGGTAGGTAGCCGGCGACGTCGGCGGCAAGCCCGGCCTGCTCGTGACCGGAGGGGTCCCCGACTTCCAAGATCGCGGCCGAGTAGTCCAACGGCATCAGGCCCGACCCGGTGTCCCAGGCGAACAGCGCCTCAGCGACGTTGCGGGCGAACTCGTCCGGGTCGTTCGAGGGCACCACCCGCGGCGGCCCCGGTCTGCCGGGCTCGGACTCGCCCGGCGCGGTGACCGTGGGAGCGGGGTCAGAGTTCGGGTCGCCGGGGTGCTTCGGGCCGGTGATGAGCCCGTACACGCCGACGCCGATCAGGAGCAGCAGGACGAGACCGGCGGCGATCACGGCGATCAAGCGGCCACGGGACCAGGAGGCGGGGTTCGTCTTCATGCCGCGAGGTGAGCCCGCGGGCGACTGGCGGCAAGGGGTGCTCAGAGAGCGCGCAGCAGCGGCCGCCCGGACGGCGCCTCGGTGCGGGCAGCGCGGAGCCGGCCGGCGAACTCGGTGGTTCCCTCGACCGTGGCGAAGAACGCCTCGACCTGCTCATCGGTGAGTTCGGCGGCCAGCTCGTCCACGTCGTAGTGGGTCCACCACGCTTCCATGTCGCCCCACGTCAGGATGAACGCCCGCACCGGGAACCGTGGCGGCTGATCATCCTCGGTGATCCGGCGGCGAGGCGGCGCCGGCTTCTTGGCCTTGCTCGCCTTGGCGGTGTGGACGCGGGCCAGGGCTTCATCGGCCAGCTCGTGCAACCTGCGGTCCCGGTCAGTGCTTGCCTCGGCGTGCGCGTCGCGGAGCCGTTGGAAGATCGGATTGACCGGCGCGCCGCCCTCGATCTGCGCCAGCCCATCCCGTGCCTGGGTCCGCAGCGCCTCCGAGACGGCCGGGTCGTCGGCCAGGCGTTGCAGGAACCCGATCTGTTCCAGCCGGGTATAGGACGACGAGCCGGTCACCATCTGCGCCGCCTGCGCGCGAGCATCGCCGAGTTGGGGCGAGGCCGATGGTCCCGTCGATTCGGCGGGACCATGCTTTCCGGGTTCGTGGCCCTCCTGGAACTGAGTCTTGGCCTTGCGGCGGGCGGCGTCCTCGGCCATGAGTTCCTTGATTTCCCGGTACAGGGAGGCGGCCTCGACCGGGCCGAGAGGTTTGTGGAGCTGGTTGTCGTCCTGCTCGGCGAGCAGATGACCGAGCCGGTCCGAGATGCCCGAGCGCACCCACACGCTGACTCGTCGCCAGCCGAGCTTCTTGATCGCCGCGAGCCTGCGTAGCCCGCACACCAGCACTCCGTCCGGGGTGATCGTCGGCGGCTGCAACAGGCCGTCGCGGTCGATCGACGCGGCCAGCGCGTCGATGTCGCCCAGGTCGGTGCGGTGCCGGCGTCCGATGACGATGGAATCCACCGCCCGCTCTAGCTCGATGTACCCGGCAGGTGCGCTCATCCCGCACCCCGCGACTTCTTCTTGGCGCTCGGCGTGCTGGTGCCCGGCACCGCCAGGGACAGGGTGAGCACGAGGTCGTCGTCACGCAGCAGGACCGGCAGCGTCTCGCCGATCAGCAACCGCAGCAGCACGCCACGTCCCGCGCCTGTCGCCGCGAGTTCGGCCAGCGGAGAGCCGAGCAGGGCACGAAGCAGCACAGCCCATGACCGGCTGGGCAGATCGAGCAGCGCCCTGGCGTGCTTGTCGCGCCGCAACGTCTCGTAGGCGGTGTGCCGGTTCCCGACACGGGTCAGCGCCACGCAGACGTGCTCGACCGCCGCCCGTGCGGTGCCAACCGGCCAGCCCAGCAGCGTCAGCAGCGTGATCGCGTCCTCCACAGCCGCGGTCGCGGTGGTCACTCCCGCCCCGTCGCGCTCCGGCTCGGGCGGTTCGTCGTCCTCGCCGTGGGTGTCGGTGACGAGGAAGGCCGGGTGATAGTCGTCCAGCGGGTTCTCGCGGTCCGACAAACGCTCCGGGTCATGGAACACCGAGTAGCGCGGCCTCCGGGCCTGGTGGGTCGAGCACATCAGCCCTTGGCCGCGTTCTTCGGCGACGCAGGTGATCCGCACCGCATGGGTGACGACCGCCCACGGATCGTCGGCGGTGCGGGCGGCCTTGGTGCGCATCACATCGAACGCCGCTGACGCGGCCTCCCACGGGTCGAGCCGGTGCTTATGCGCCAGCGCCGCGTACTTCTCCGCGGCGAACGTCATCAGCTCTGCTGCCACGGGGTCGTGCTCCCACGCGCCACGGCCGGCCGAGTGGAGCCGATTCAGCAGGGCGCGCAGGCCCTCGCTGCTGCGGTAGTCCTCAGCCGGCCGATCATCGCTCGTGCCGGTGGTTCTGGTGTCGTTGGTCATGGTCGGGCACCTCCTGGCGGCGAGGTGCTCCCGCAGCCGTCTGCGGGTTCTGCCTCGACCAGCCGGGCGTCCACGACTCATCACCACCCGGCTACCTCATCCCGACCCCGGACCGGACCTGGCCCTGATCGGGACCGCCGCGGCGACCGAACGCCGACAGCGGCGGCAGGCGCCGGGTACGCTCGCCCAGCCACCGCGCACCCGTCACGATCGGGGCACGGACGCGCCGGTTTCCCGCGGCGGTCAGGTCGATACCGCGACGGGACACGGTTCCGCTGCCCTGCGCCATCAGGTCGGTCGGGCGCACCCAATCGACGCCGCGGCCTCGGACCTTCGCCAGCCTCGCCTTCGCGTCCCGACGCGATGCCGCGTCCTTCATGGCATCCGGTGTGCCCGCCGCTTCTGCTTCCTCGGCAGGGTTCGGGTTCTTCCGCGGTGCGCGGGCCTGCTCTGGCTCGGCGTGGCGGCGGTAGTGATCGGCCAAGGTTGTCTTGTCGTCGTCGTTCATCGTGCAGCTCCTTCCATCACGAGCTCGGACCCGGACAGGTCCGTCTCATCGGTCTGGTGAGCACCGGGAACCTCGGCGTGGTCGGCGCGAGGCAGCCACCTGCCGACCGTTGAGGGATGCACGTCGAGTTCGCGGGCGATCCGCTTGTTCGACCAGCCCAGCTCCCGCAGCTCTGCCGCTAGCGTCCGGCGGTCCTCGCCGTTCACCTCCGTCGAGTGTTCGGGCGAGGATGGGGCCGGCGGTTCCACGACGGTCGCCGCGAACGTCGCGGGCTCGTGCACGGTCTCGGGTTCTTGGGGTCTGGTGGAGCGGATCAAGACGACGGTCAGGTGCGTGCTCGCCAGCAGCATCAGCGGCGGCACCGCGGCCACGCACCCGGCCAGGAGCGCAGGCACACCGGGCTCGGCGGTGACGGTTGCGTGCATGACGTTCCCGGCGACCGAGACGCCGGTCGCGGCGATGAGCAGCAGCCACGGATACCACGCCGAGCGGTGCCCATCGAGAGCGAACGCCGCGACAGTCGCGACCACGATCAGGCCATCGACGATGAGCGGCCACGCCCATGCCTGCCCTTCGGCGACCCCGGAGCGGCGTGCCAGGTCGGTCAAGGCGATGAACGACAGCCAGAACGCGAAGCCGGCGATCCCGACCGTGCCTCCGGTGGCCGTTGCCACCGCCCAGCGGCGCGACTGCGTTCTCATGTCAGCCCCCTCGACGCGGACACGCGGTGCTCCGGGGCACGACGCCCGAGCCCGCCGGCCGGCGGGCTCGGAGACGAGCCGGAGCGGTTCTGACGAGACGAGGCCGCCCCGACCGTGCGGTAGGCGCTGTAGACGGTGCGGGTGATCTCTCGTTCCCCGAAGTCGGATTGCTCTGCCCGCACCAGCGCATCGAGAGCATCGGAGACGGGCACGTTCCCCTCGGCCAGACGGCACGCGGCCCAGAACAGCTTGTAGTTGCGGTCGCCCTTGATCTGCCGTGCCAGCCACGCCGCCATCCGGTCCGCGTCCTCCCGCCCGGCGACCTGCCGGCCCTCTGGCCGGGGGCGTCGCGGCGGCGGGGGCGCGAGGAAGTTCCGCAACCGCACGGCATCCACCGGCTCCACCCGGCCCGTGGCGACCTGATCGACCCGGTACGGGATGCGTTCTCCGTCCAGCCGGAGCACCGAGGGCGGGGCGATGATGTAGCCGCCGTCCCCGCGGCAGTCGATCCCGGCATCGCCGACCGCCCACGACCGCTGCTCCCGAGTAGGGAACGCCGGGAAGTAGGCGTGCTGTCCGCCGGTGGGCGTGGTAACCGCCGCCAGCGGTGCCGGGATCAGACCGGCACGAGCCGCCCGCGCGTAAGAGGCATATCCGTTGACGCCGTGCACGTCCACGTCGATCACGACCAGACCCGAGACCGCGCCGGTCGGGATGCCGATGTTCGCGGTCGGCCGCCACCGCCACCACCTCTGCACCCGGTGCAGATCATTCGTCGCTCGCTGGAAACCACGCTTGACGATCGGGTGCTTCTCGCCCGGAACGCACGGGAACACCGGCACCCCGGCCCGCGCCAGCTCGCGCGCCGCGACCGGCAACGACATCTCGCCGAGGTGCCGGAACACCGCAGCCACATCATCCGGGGCGACCATCACAGCCCCCGCCCTGCCACCGTCTGCATCGTCCGTGACTCTCGATCCGGCAGCGGCTCGACCTGCGACGCTGGCCCGGCGGCTTGCGCAGTCGCAGTCTGTTCGGGGGCGTCGATCCGCAGCGACAGTGGCTGGCCGTTGCCAAGCTGCATCGTGTCGAGCTGATCCAGCACCTCTTTCGCGATGCGTCGGACCTTCTCGCCGGTGTCCCGGATGACCTGCACCGGGTCTTTACCGTCCACTTTCGCCGCCCACCCCGCGACATAGGGGATCGTGTAGTCGCTGGTGTCCATGCCGTGCGCGGCGGCGATCATCAGCGCCACCGACTCGGCCTCGACCTCGCCGATCCCGCGATGCTGGCGCGCCTCCTGCTGGTTCGGCCCGTGCATCCGAACGTGCCCCAGCTCGTGCGCGAGGGTCTTCACCTGCGCGGCCGGGTCCATGTCGGTCCGCACGAGCACCTGCCGCGTCTCCGGGTCGGTCATGCCGTTCGCGCCACGCATCGCGTCGCAATCCGGCATCCGCAGCACCTCATACCCCAGGGACTCGACCTGAGCGGCCAGCCCCTCCCACAGACCGTCGGGTGCCTCACCTTCCAGCAGCTTCGGTGTAGGCAGCTCCGGCAACGGGGCGCCGTGTGTTCTCGACACGTCCCAGACATGAGCGGGAACGACGTTGACGACTCGACGCTGCACAACCTCACCCGGACGCGGACTCTGGCCCTTCGCCAGCCGCCGCCACGACGCCGGGTCCTTCGGCGTCGCCGAAGCGAACCTCACCCGCACTGGGGAACGAATCTCGTAGCCGCCGCCGGCCTCAGCCCAGCGGCCCAGCTTCTTCCAGTCCTGGTAACCCGCCACCCATGTCGGCACGGGCGTGGGTACTCGGCCCTGCTCGTAGGCTTCGAGGTGCTGCGTCCAGATCAGGAGCGTGTTGTTGAACGAGCGAGATCGGAACCGCGCAGCGAACTCCATCGCCCGCCGCCAGTCCTCGCCCGACACCAGTTCCTCGGCCGAGCGCACGATGCGTTCTTCGAGAGCTTCGAGCTTTGCTTCCCGAGTCTCGTTCCTCATAGCCATTGTCTGGCCTCCCTCCGCCGGGGCCGCCCCGAGAGGGAACAGCCGTGCGACCACGAGGTACGCCGGGAGGATCAGAAGACGAGACGGACAACGGAACGAGACTGTGGCCGCCGGCCCGGTGATGAACCCGACGAGTCTCTACCGGACTACCGGATGGGAACCAGTCCAAGGGCTTGCAAGCCTTGATCCTGCGGTAATCGCCGGGATGGATGCGCGCTTCACCCGGTCGCCTGCGGAGCCTGCACACGGCTCAACGCCCGATAACCACTGGGGGTAACACCAACACTACGGCGGAACTGGCGCGCAGCGAAGTCAGGATCGCTCCACCCCACCTCCTCAGCGATCACCGCGATCGGAGCATCCGTGGTGCGCAGAAGCACTGCCATCCGCTCCGTCCGCAACATCGTCAGATACGCGATCGGCGACTTCCCGAATGCCTCAACGAACAGGCGACCGACCTGCGACTTCGACAGATGCACCTCGTCGGCCAGCTCCGTCACAGACCACCGTCGCTCGGGCTCCGTTCGTAGCAGGTCAGCAGCCTTGCGTGCCTCTGCCCGAAGCGGTGCGAACCGACGAATCCGAGGCCATGTCGGACAAGCGGTGGCCCGCTGTGTCGGTGACGTGCGGACCTGGGAGGTCTTGATGAACGGTGCGATCACATGAGCGACGTTGAACCAGAGTGCCTGCATCCGGTAGAAGTTCGCCACGGGCCGTTCTTCGACACTGAGCGCGACCAGCTCGTCCAGCCACGGCATGAGCATCCCGGCCCGATCCTCACCGACACGGAGAATCTGCGCTGGCTCGGTGTAGATCGTTGCGGCGAAGTCCTGCACCTCGAAACGATCCCGCACGAGTCCGACATGCTGCCAGAACACCTGATCGAGTACATAGTCCGTGTCGGCGTAGATCGTGGTCACAGTGATGTGGCCTTCGGGCTCGCTTCCGCAGAGCGTGTTCGCCCCGAGTAGCACCACGTCGCCGACGTTCACTGGCTTCTGTCCGAACTCACTGAACAAGACCGCGCTCCCGTCGCGGACGACGATGACCTTCACGCAGTCATAAGCGACCGGCCCCACTGGACGATGCACTGTGCGAGTACGGGCGAGCAGGGGATCGCAGGCGGGAAGACTCAGCGCTGGACGCTCGACGGCCCTGCTCGGCGGCGCACTCTGCTGGTGGGGACGCTCAGCGGTCAGCGTTGGCGCCGCGCTGTCGCGCGAGCCCTTCGAGAAACAACGTCACACCACGCCTATAAGCACCCTCCGGGTCGTTGGCCTTTCCGGTCGCCTCACCGAGCGCCTGCGAAACTCGTGAAGCGGTGGGGAACCGAGCGCGGTCGCCGATCGCGGCGGTCAGGGCAGGCTCGATGTTCGCCCACCATCCGGTGTCGTTCTGTTCATCGGGTTCGCGTGATCGCTGAGTCGCGATGGTGGCTCTGGCTGTGCCATGCACCAACGAGACAAGCGCCGTCAGCGTGTGGTCCATCTCTATGTCGGTCAGACCGATGCCGTCGAGTGCGCGCAGCTCGGCCTCGTACTTGGCCGACGCTCCGGGGCCCGGCACGGGTCGGCCCGGCGCAGCGTCGGTGATCCACGGGTGCTCTTGGCAACTTGTCCAGTTGGCGTCGGCGATCGCCGAGATCCGTGCACGCCAGTCCGCGTCGTCGGGCACTCCGGTCTTGGCGTAGGTCGAGCCCGCGACGTGATCGAGCATGAGTTCGATGAGTTCCGCACGTCCGCCGATGTGGGGGTAGAGCGCCATCGCGGTCACTCCTGCCTCCGCAGCGAGGCGGCGAATGGTCACCGCGTCAAGGCCCTCCTTATCGGCAAGGTCCACGGCCAGGGCGGTGATGCTCTGCTTGCTGATGCCGCTGCGCGCGCCGGCGGGCGACTCCTTCCACAGCAGGCCGAGGAGCTTCAGCTCATCGACTTCGGTTCGCTTCGCCATCCGTCCGACTCCTAACTCTACGTTGTATAATACAGTGTAGAGCATGACAGGAAGGATCGGTATGAGCAGCAACGAGAGCACGCGGGGCGCGATCATCGTGCAGGGCGTGCGGAAGTCGTTTCCGGGCGCGGACCGGCCGGCGCTCGACGGCGTTGACCTACGGGTGGACGCCGGTCGGGTCTGCGCGCTGCTGGGAGCCAACGGCGCAGGCAAGACGACGCTGGTACGGATTCTGACCACGTTGACTCGCAAGGATGCGGGCACGGTCACGATGGACGGGGCCGACGTGGACGGCGACCCGGCGCGAGTGCGGGCCGCTATCGGGGTGGTCGGCCAGTACGCGGCGCTGGATGAGGTGCTGTCGGCTCGGGAGAACCTGGAACTGTTCGCCCGGCTGATAGGGCTGACCCGTGCGAGTGCACGCGCGCGGACCGACGAGCTGCTGGATCAAGCCGGCCTCAGCGAACATGCTGATCGCCGGGTGTCCGGTTTCTCCGGGGGTATGCGGCGTCGCCTGGACCTCGTGACCTCGATGATTACCCGTCCGTCGATCCTGCTCATTGACGAGCCGACCACCGGGCTTGATCCGGTCGCACGTCGCACGATCTGGGATGCCGTGCGTGCTCTGGTGTCGGACGGAACCACCGTGCTTCTCACGACCCAGTACCTCGAAGAGGCCGACGAGCTCGCCGACGACGTGGCGATCCTCCGCGAGGGCTCGGTGCTGGCGACGGGCACGCCGAAAGACCTCAAAGCACTCGTGGGTGAGCCTCGGATGGAGCTGCGCGAGCCCACCCTCGAAGACGTGTATCTGCATCTGCACGAAAGGAACCAGGTGGCATGACCACGACAAGTATCGACATCGCGCCGCGCAGTCGTGGACGCCTGTTGCAGGAGTCGTTGATCCTAACTGGACGCGCCGTCAGGCATTGGCGTGCCCGCCCCGTCACATTCAGCATCCAACTGCTGTTCCCGGTCATGGTCATGCTGCTCATGGGCGGGCTGCTCGGTGGGGCCATCGCCGGAACGACCGGCGACTACATCGTCTTTGTGGTGCCCGGCATCCTCGCCTTCACGGTGCTGTCCGGCATCGAGACGACAATCAGCGCGGTCACGAACGACGCGGCCAAGACCGTGACGGATCGGTTTCGGACGCTCCCCATCTCTCGGGGCTCCGTGCTGCTCGGGCGGGTGTTCGCTGACATGCTCACCGCCATCGTCGAACTCGCCGTCGTCACCGCGGCCGGGCTCGCGTTGGGCTGGCGGCCGGACAACGGGCTCGACTCGATCGTCCTCGCCTATCTTCTGCTGCTCTGGCTCCGGTTCGGTCTGCTCTGGGCCGGGGTCTGGATCGGACTGAAAGCGGGAACTCCCGAAGCCGCGACGACGGCGCAACTTGCGATCTGGCCGGTTGCCTTCCTCTCCACCGTGTTCGTAGAGCCTCGCACGATGCCGTCTTGGTTGGGAGCGATCGCCGAATGGAATCCGCTCTCGGCCACCGCCTCAGCCGCTCGTGAGCTGTTCACCGGCGGACAGACGCAAGGGCTGACGATCGCCGCCGACCACGCCGTGCTGTTCGCGTTCCTGTGGCCCCTGATCCTGTCCGCGCTGTTCATCCCCTTGTCGATTCGCGCATACCGGAGGCTTTCATGACGACCGAAACCCAGGACGTGATCCGAGTCCGTGGGGCACGGCAGAATTCCCTCAAAGACGTTGACCTCGACGTGCCGAAGCATTGCATGGTCGTGGTGACCGGCGTCTCCGGGTCGGGGAAGTCGTCGCTGGTGTTCGACACGATCGCGGCGGAGTCGGCGCGACAGCTCAACGAGACGTTCTCCGCATTCGCGCAAGGGCGTCTCCCAAGCTACGCGCACCCGGACGTGGACGTGTTGGAGAACCTGTCCGCGGTGATCGTGGTCGATCAGCAGCGCCTTGGCGGTGGCCCGCGTTCGACGGTGGGCACGATCAGCGACATCGGCGCACGGCTGCGGCTGCTGTTCTCCCGGCTCGGGGAGCCCTCAGCCGGGTACTCCCACGCCTACAGCTTCAACGACCCGGCGGGGATGTGCCCGAACTGCCAAGGGCTCGGCGTCGCGGCCGCGGTGGTCGAGTCCGAGCTGGTGGACGACGATCGCTCACTCAACGCCGGAGCGATCACCTTCCCGACCTTCAAGCCGGGAACGTGGCTGTGGAAGGCCTACGCCAAGTCGGGGTTCTTCGACCCGGACATGAAGATTCGCGACTACACCCAGGAGCAGCGCGACTTGTTCCTGCACGCTCCGGCAGGCAAGCACACCCCGCCAGCGGGCATGGACGCGGTGGGCACCGCCTACGAGGGACTGGTGACGCGCTTCAACCGCATCTACTTGCAGCGGGAGCCCGAGTCATTCAAGGGTGCTCAGCGAACCGCGTTTGAGCGGATCGTCGCACGGGGGGCGTGCCCGGAGTGTGGTGGCAGTCGGCTGGCCGAGCCAGCACGAGAGAGCCTGATCCACGGCGTATCCATCGTGGACTGCAATGCGATGCAGGTCAGCGACCTCGTGACCTGGGCCAACGGCATCGACGGCAAGACGGTCGCTCCACTCGTCGCGAGCCTGCGCGTCCATCTGGAACGCATGATGACGCTCGGGCTCGGCTATCTCAGCCTCGACCGCGCGACCTCGACCCTCTCCGGCGGCGAGGCGCAGCGAATCAAGATGGTTCGTCACCTCGGCAGCGCCCTCGCGGACATGCTCTATGTGTTCGATGAGCCCACGGTCGGCCTGCATCCGCGCGATGTGGCCTCACTCGGGAGGATGCTGCAAGCTCTCCGCGACCGAGGCAACACCGTGCTCGTGGTCGAGCACGATCCCGACATCATGGCCCTCGCCGATCACCTCATCGACCTCGGCCCCGGAGCCGGTGTCGCCGGTGGGCGCGTCATCTATGAAGGTGACTACGGCGGGCTCACCCGAGCCGACACGCCCACGGGCCGCGGGCTGAGGGAGCACCGACGAGTCGAGCGGGATCGGCGTGAGACGACGGAATGGATCGAGATTCGCGACGCCAAAGCCAACAATCTCCAAAACGTCAACACTCGCATCCCGCGAGAGGTGATGACCGTGGTGACCGGCGTTGCGGGCTCGGGCAAGTCGAGCCTCATTCTCGGTAGCCTCCCCGCCGTTGAGCCCGACACCGTCGTCATCGACCAGCGAGCGATCCGTGGCTCCCGGCGCTCCAACCCGGCCACCTTCACCGGCCTGCTGAACCTGATCCGCGACGCCTTCGCCAAGGCAACTCGGCAGCCCGTCGGCCTGTTCACTCCGAACTCCACCGGAGGATGCCCGGAGTGCGAAGGCAACGGCGTCATCTACACCGACCTGGCCTTCATGGAAGGCGTACTCACTCGCTGCGAGGTCTGCGACGGGCGACGATTCACCCCGGAAGCGCAAGCCCACACGGTCGAGGGCAAGAGCATCGCCGACGTGTTCGAGATGAGCGTCACCGACGCCCTCGGCTACTTCGTCCAACCGCCCATCCTGCGCATCCTCGAACGACTCCGTGACGTAGGGCTCGAATACCTCACGCTCGGTCAGATGCTCTCCACCCTCTCCGGCGGTGAACGTCAACGACTCAAACTCGCCGCAGAACTCGGCACGCCGGGCCGAACGATCATCCTCGATGAGCCGACCACCGGCCTGCACATCGCCGACATCGCACGGCTCATCACCCTGCTCGACCGCCTCGTGGCTGCGGGCTCCACGCTCGTCGTGATCGAGCACAATCTTGATGTCATCGCCGCCGCCGACTGGATCATCGACCTCGGCCCCGAAGCAGGACATGACGGTGGCCGCATCGTCTACGAAGGCACCCCGGACGAGATGATCGCGACGGCAGATACCCACACCGCCACACACCTACGACGGTACGTCCGGTCGGGATCGTCGGAAGACTAGAGAGGTTGGTCGGGACGCCGGGGCCATCACTCACGCTGCGTCGTGAATGGGGTTAAGCGCAGTCAGGGTTTGAATCGGCAGCACCCCGTTACCGAGTGCCGTGATCTGTTGGTTCTGAGTCAAACCATGCTCCGCCGCCGTGACCCAGCCATGCGGCAGCCCCATTAGCCATTCCACACACGCTGGAGAACCAGATCGTTTCGGCATCGAAGACGTGCTCAACTGCGAGGTCGAGGCCGCCATAGCCGCTGGACAGTGAGCCAACGCGGAGTAGACGGCGGCGATCGTTGTGGCTGTGCATGAGGGCTCCGGCTGACGGGCGCTCCCCGGCCGGCTCCACGAGGAAGCCGCCAGGCCGGTCGCGAGCAAGGTACTCGATCGCCCGATTCGCGGCCTCCTCCTGCCGTCGCCCGCCTCACGCGCCGCGGCGAAGCACACCGCTCTATCGAGCCGTCTGGCCGCACCCGTCCGGGCCTCCGTCCACCTCCCGTCTGAGCCACCACACGTCTTTCAGACGAGGCGCGAAGGTCCCAAGTCGCATCGGATGCGACCGGACTCGCGGGCTTACCTGCCCTCCGAACGGCGGCGGAAGGAGCAGCTGAGGTGACGGTTTCGATGCGCGTGATGAGCGCGGGCGGTGGGTACAAGTACCTGTTGAAGTCCATCGCTGCGGGCGACGGCGACCGGAGTCTGAGCACGCCGCTGACCCGCTACTACGCGGAGGCGGGGACGCCGCCGGGCTTCTGGATGGGCTCGGGGCTGGGCCAGCTCGGGCACGGCGAGCTGGTCGAGGGAGCGCAGGTCTCGGAAGCTCAGCTCGCGCTGTTGATCGGGATGGGCCATGACCCGATCACGGGCGAGCCGCTGGGCCGCTCCTACCAGCAGTTCGCGTCGGTCGCTGAGCGGATCAAGCAGCGCGTCGACGCCCTCGACCCCGAGTTGGGGCCGGCGACTCGAGCGCAGGAAGTGGCTGCGATCGAGGCGGAGGAAGCCGAGCGCGGCACCCGCCGCGCGGTAGCCGGTTACGACTTCACGTTCAGCGTGCCGAAGTCGGTCTCCACGATCTGGGCGGTTGCCGACGCCGGCACCCAAGCCCTGATCGCGGATGCTCATCATGCGGCGGTTGCAGAGCTGGTTGCGTTCCTCGAACGCGAGGTTGCCGCAACCCGCGTCGGTGCAACCGGCCCGGACGGCGCGGTTGCGCACGTCGATGTCGCCGGAGTCGTGGCCGCGGCGTTCGATCACTACGACAGCCGCGCCGGCGACCCGCAGTTGCACACCCACGTCGTCATCAGCAACAAGGTCCTGACCGTGCAGGACGGGCGTTGGCGGACCCTCGCGGGCCGCCCGATGCACGCGGTGGTCGTCGCGGTCTCCGAGCTCTACAACGCGGCCCTGGCCGACCAGCTCACCCGCGTCCTCGGTGTGGAGTGGGAGGCGCGCGAGCGAGGCAGGGATCGGAACCCGGCATGGGAAATCGAGGGCGTGCCCGACGAGCTGGTGGCCGAGTTCTCCACCCGGTCCCGGCACATCGAAGCCGAGAAAGACCGCCTCATCGCGGAGTACGTCGCCAAGCACGGCCGGCAGCCCTCATCCCGAACGGTGCTGAAACTGCGGGCACAGGCGACACTCGCCACGAGGCCGGAGAAGGAGGTCCGCTCGCTGGCCGATCTCACCCGTGAATGGCGCCAACGTGCCGGCCGGGTGCTGCGCCGGGACGCGAACGGCTGGGCGCGCACCCTCACGACGGCGAACGCACAGGCGCCACGGCGGGTCCTGCGCGCCGACGACGTGCCTTTGGATGTGGTGCACGAAGTCGGGCAGACCGTGATGGAGACGGTCGGTGAGAAGCGTTCGACCTGGACCCGCTGGAACCTGCACGCCGAAGCATCCCGGCAGTTGATGGGGTGGCGGTTCGCCAGCATCCAGGACCGGGAGGCGATCACCGGGCTCGTGGTCGATGCCGCAGAGCACGCTTCGCTGCGGCTGACGCCGCCGGAGCTGGCGTCGAGCCCGTTGCAGTTCCGCCGCATGGACGGCACCTCCCGGTTCCGGCCGCACGCCTCGACCCTGTTCTCATCCGAAGCCCTGCTGGCCGCCGAAGACCGACTCCTGGCACGCGCCGCTGACACCTCCGGGCCGGTGGTGCCGTTGGAGACGGTCGAGAGGATCGCCCGCAAGCCCGACGCACGCGGCCGGGTGCTCGGCGAGGATCAGGCCACGGCCCTTGCCGCGATCGCGGTCTCCGGTCGTGTCGCGGACGTGCTGGTCGGTCCGGCTGGAGCCGGGAAGACGACAGCGATGAACGGGCTCCGGCGGGCGTGGGAGAAGGAGCACGGCGCCGGCTCGGTGATCGGGCTCGCCCCCTCGGCGGTCGCCGCGCAGGTCCTTGCCGATGACCTCGGCATCGCTACCGAGAACACGGCGAAGTGGTGGCATAACCACATCATGTACGGGACTACGTTCACGGCCGGCCAGCTCGTCATCATCGACGAGGCGAGCCTGGCCGGAACGATGTCGCTGGATCGGCTCACCCGTGAAGCCGAGAAGGCCGGCGCGAAAGTCCTCCTGGTCGGCGACTGGGGCCAGCTCCAATCACCCGGCGCAGGCGGGAGCTTCGCGATGCTCGTGCACGCCCGCGACGACGCCCCCGAGCTGACCGACCTGCACCGCTTCACCAACGAGTGGGAGAAGACCACCTCGCTCCAGCTCCGCCACGGCCGTACCGAGGCGATCGACACCCTGATCGAGCACGGCCGGATCACCGGCGGCGACGACGAAGCGATGATCGACGCCGCCTACACCGCATGGCGACGTGATCTTGCCGCCGGGCACGCGTCGATCCTGGTCACCGAGACCCAGGCGACCGTCACCGAGCTGAACACAAGGGCACGGGCGGATCGGATCATCGACGGCACTGTGAAGCCCACCCGCGAACTCGCCCTGCACGACGGCACCGCGGTCTCCGAGGGCGATCTGGTCATCACCCGCAAGAACGACCGGCGGCTCCGCAACGGCCGAACGTGGGTCCGCAACGGCTCCCGCTGGACCGTCACCGGGGTTCGCGAGGACGGGTCGGTCAGCATCCGCCCGGCCGGGCGCCGGTTCGGCGGCGGGATCGTCCTGCCTGCCGACTACGTGGCCGAGCACCTGGAGCTCGGCTACGCGATCACCGCGCACCGCGCCCAGGGCGTCACCACCGACTCCGCGCACGCGGTCGTCACCGCCACCACCACGCGGGAGAACTTCTACGTCTCCATGACCCGCGGCGCCCACAGCAATCATGCCTATGTCGCCGTCGACCGGGAAGACGCAGAACACGCGGTGCCGCATCCCGGCGACAACCCCAACGTCACCGCCCGCTCGATCCTCTACGGCGTGTTGCAGCACATCGGCGCCGAGCTGTCCGCGCACGAGACGATCACCTCCGAGCAAGACCGCTGGGGCTCGATCGCCCAGCTCGCGGCCGAGTACGACACCATTGCGCAAGCCGCCCAGCACGACCGTTGGGCCACCTTGCTCGCCGCATCCGGGCTCACCGTCGAGCAGGTCGAAGACGTGCTCGGCTCCGACGCCTACGGCGCCCTGTCGGCGGAGCTGCGTCACGCCGAAGCCAACCACCACGCCCTCGACGCGCTGCTCCCACGGCTGGTCGCTGCGCGGAGTCTGGACGATGCCGACGACATCGCCTCCGTCCTCCACGCCCGCGTCGCCCGCGCCACCGCACGGCCCGCCGGCTCAGGCCGCACTCGCAAGCCCCCGAGGCTGATCGTCGGACTGATCCCGCACGCCGGCGGGCAGATGACCGAGGACATGCGGCAAGCCCTGGACGAGCGCCACGAGCTGATCGAAGCCCGTGCCGACGCCGTGCTCCGTTGCTCCCTGACCGATGAGGAACCGTGGACGGCCGACCTCGGCAGGGAGCCGAGGGGCGAGAAGCAGAGGGCGGCGTGGTGGCGCGCTGCCCGCAGCGTCGCCGCCTACCGCGACCGCTACGGCATCACCGACGACCGGACCCCGCTCGGCCCAGCGCCGGAGAGCACCAGCCAGAAGATCGACGCCATCCGTGCCCGCGCCGCCCTCAACCGCGCCAAAGCCACCACCATCCAGCCCACGACGACCGAGCCCGCGCGGCAGAGCGCCGCGGCTCGCCCCGCTCCGAGTTTGTGAACGACAGCCGATGCGAGACTGGCAGTCAGATAGAGCGCCCCGGCGTGCCCGGCGACGGGTGCCGGTGCCCGAACTCGCGTCCGACCTCGGGCCGCGTCACAGTCCAGTCCGGGGTCCTGTCGGTGTCGAGTAGGTCGATCACGTCGCTTGGCTGAGTGACGAGTGAGGCGAAGCCTTGTTTGATGAGTTCGTTCGGACCCGCGCTCGCGACGCTGGTCACCGGGCCGGGCACCGCGCCGACGCCCCGGCCGAGTTCGCGTGCGGCGATGGCGGTGGTTATCGACCCGGACCGGGGACTGGCCTCGGGGATCACGGTCGCACCCGAGAGCGCCGCCAGCAGGCGGTTGCGAGCCAGGAACCTATGCCTGGTCGGGGCGGCGCCCGGCGGTACCTCGCTGACCAACAGGCCGACATCCCCAATGCGACTCAGCAGCTCGCTGTGCCCGGCCGGGTAGGGGCGATCCAACCCGCCGGCCAGAACAGCGATCGTCTGACCGCTTGCGGCGAGCACGCTCTTGTGCGCGGCCCCCTCGATCCCGTAGGCGCCGCCGGAGACGACGACCCGTTCCTCATCGGCCAGGCCCATCGCCAGCTCGCCGGTGACCTGCTCGCCGTAGGAGGTCGTGGCGCGGGCGCCCGTGATCGTGGCCCGATCACTCAGCGGCGTCGTCAAGAACGAGACCGCGCCGCGTGTCCACAGCAGGTACGGCGCTCGCTCGCCCAGGTCATTCAGCCCGGCGGGCCATTCCTTGTCGGCCGGGATGAGCGTGCCGAACCCGTGCCGCTCCGCCTGCGCTACCTGGTCCGGCAGGCCGGGCATGACCCGCGCCGCCAGCCGTTCGCGCCACATCAGCACGGCAGCGCGTGCCAGGCCGGGCACCTCGGCGTCGGACTCGACCAGCCGCAGCGTCTCGACCCCGCCGTGACGGGCCAGGACGTACCCGGTGGTCGAGTCGTTCGGCTCGGCGATCATCGACAACGCGACCCGCGCCATCCGCTCACCCTGCACCTGCTCCGCCAACGTCGCCATGATCGATGTCCTCTCGCTCCAAGGTCACCGACGAGGTACACGCCCACCAGCCGCCGGGGTTCCCTCTGTCATAGGACAGTCGTAAACTCGGTAGCGAGGCAGGTTCAGCAAACTACGCGGGTCCTTCGGGACGGCCCCTCGCGGGCACTCGGTTCATAGCCGCCTCCACGACGGATACCCGTCGCGCTATGACGAGGAAAGAGGCCCGCAATGCTCCGCACGTCCGTGGCGCTCGGCGCACGAGGCTATGGCGTACTCCGCTACGCACCCACGAATCTGCTGCTGAACGCGATCCGCACACGGCGCGGCCTGAAGTGGGGCGTCCCCGCGATGCTGCTCGCCGGGGTCTACTTCTACGCCGCGGCGATCTGCACCACGATCATCAACGACGGCGGCCCCGGCTGGCTCTACCTGCTGGTCCTGCTGTTGGTCTGGAACGCCTTCAAGTTCCTCTGGATCGGCCCCGTCAGCCTGGTCCACCTCGTGCGGCGCAGGCACCAGGAGCGTGTCGGAGGCTGCCGATACGCTCGGACACGCCGGCAGGCTTCTTTGACCTGACTCCCGCGCCCCTGGGATGATGGGAGAGTGAACGGCCTCTAGGAGCACGCCTGCTCGTGCCGGAACGTACGAGTCGAAGGAGTGCTGATGGGTGCAAGGACGATCCACCCGTTCCCCGCCAGGATGGCGCCGGACATCGCCATCGACCACCTGGACTCCAGTGCAGACGAGTCGGAGCTAGTGGTACTCGACCCGATGTGCGGGTCAGGAACGGTCCTCGCCGCAGCGGCCGACAGAGGCCACGCCGCACGCGGGTTCGATGTCGACCCTCTCGCAGTCCTCATGAGCTCCGTTGCCACCCAGGCCGTTGACACCGAGGAAGTCGTCGCCGAAGCCGAGCGCATCTGCGCACTTGCGCGAGCATCCAGCGTGGACTCACCCCGATGGGACGACCCAGAGACGCAGAAGTTCGCCGAGTACTGGTTTGCGGCACCTCAGCGCGTTCAACTCAACCGCCTCGCACGGGAGCTGGACGGGATCAGCGATGATGCCGTTCGTCAGGCTCTTCAAGTGGCGTTGAGTCGGATCATCGTCACGAAGGCGCCCAAGGCCTCGCTGGCGGCCGACACATCGCACAGCAGACCACACCGTGTGGCTACCGAATCTAGTTACGACGTCTATCGCGGGTTCGAAGGGTCTGTTGCAAGCCTCAAGAAGCTGCTCGATGAGCGATCCATCGTTGGACAGGTTGAGGTTCGTAGGGGAGATGCGCGCGCACTCGATCTGCCTGATTCATCGGTTGACTTGAGTATCACTTCACCGCCATACCTAAATGCGATCGACTATCTACGCGGCCATAAAATGTCGCTGATTTGGTTCGGACACACGATCCCTGAACTGCGGAAGATTCGCTCGAACAGCATCGGGGCAGAACGCGCGCTCGACGGCGACGCTCTAAAGCAGGTCACGGATATGGTGCAGTACATAAAGGATTCGGTGGACGCGCCGGACCAACTTCCCATGGCTACGATCACGCGCTACGCGCACGATCTCGCACTTTTCTCGCGCGAGCTCAACCGTGTCTGCAAGACCGGCTCTGAGGTTGTCACGGTAATCGGCAACTCCACGCTGCGTGGAAACTATATCCAGAACGATGTGCTTGTCCGAAAGGCGTATGAGCATTCTGGCTTCCTTGTCGCGGCTCGAACCGAGCGCGAGCTGCCGGAAAATAGGCGGTACCTCCCGGTTCGGACTGCGAACCTCGAATCGTCGATGGCGAAGCGGATGCGGACCGAGGTCGTACTGACCGTGAAGAAGCCATGACCACATTCTTCGAGTCGGGCACTGTCACAGACCACATCAATGTCGAAATCAGTTTCCAGATCATCGGCCTATTCTCCGAAGGTCTGTATAGCAGCCCCAACAAGGCGATTGAAGAGCTGGTCTCAAACGCTTTTGACGCCGATGCGACGTGCGTACATACCGTCATGTCACCTGACCGAGCTGCGAGCGACGCGTCTATCGCCATCCTTGACAACGGAACTGGGATGGATGCAACCGGGCTCAAGGTCCACTGGATCGTCGGCGACTCCGTCAAGGCCAGCAACCGCACAACCGCCCGTGGTCGCCGTACCATCGGGAAGTTCGGCATCGGCAAGCTCGCAGCTTACGTCCTGGGCACGCGCCTGACACACATCACGAAGGCGGACGGGAAATTCTTCTCGACAACCATGGATTTCAAGGCGATTCCAACGCCTCCACCGGCGAGCGAACGCACTGACGAGTCTGAGGGCACCGCGACGCCACCAGTCCAGCTTCCGCTTCGCGAACTCACCGAGGAGGAAGCGCACGGAGCCGTTCGTCCCTGGCTGTCTGACGACACCGGCCGCGAGAACCTGACTCTCTTTGGGGACGAGGCCGAGGACACCTGGACCGTGGCGATCATCACCGAACTCAAGCCGATGGCGATCGAACTCTCCGCAGGCAGGCTTCGATGGGTTCTATCTACCGCCATGCCATTACGCGATGACTTCTCCCTGTATCTGAACGGCAACGAAGTCGTCGCCTCGAAAGCATCCGCGAAGCTGGTCGGGACGTGGGTTCTCGGCAAAGATATTCTCACCATCCCGAGTCCTGCTCCAGAGGAGCTAGACGCGGACACCGCCGAGAAGATTCCTGAAGCCGAGTACCAGCACTTTCTCCTAGTCGACAAGAGTCTGGGCCCTGTCAGTGGGTACCTTGAGCTCTACGAAGACCCCATCGATGCGGGAAAATCTGAAGCAGTTGGGAGAAGCAACGGCTTCTTCGTCTACGTCCATGGCCGACTCATCAACCCCGACGACTCAGGGTTCGGAATCGACCGAAACAGCCTTCGCCACGGCACCTTCTCGCGGTTCCGCCTGGTTATCAACATCGATCGTCTCGACGCTGAGCTCCGATCCAGCCGCGAGACTCTGCTCGCGAGCCCCGTGGTCGAGCGCGCCCGAGAACTCCTTCGTGGTCTCTTCAACCTTGCACGAACGAAACTGGACGCACACGAAACCGAGACCGCTCGCGAAAGGCGGGCCTCGCAGCGCTTCGCTGACAGCCCTGCGAGCCTCACGGAACGACCAATCCTGCGAATGGTCGTGGACTCGTATGAGGAGAAGATCCACTCCCGCCATCTCGTACCGATCGACAAGAAGAAGTTCCCGACCGCCGCAGAGCTGATCGCTTTTCTCGAAAGTCGTATCACTGATGGCGGCGGTCTCATCGGCGATGTCGTGTATGAAGACCTCGGCACGCTGCTTCCAATGGCGATGCTGGACAGCGCAAGCGGGCAGCTCTCGATCAACCTTGAGCATCCCTTTGTGGCACACTTTGCCGACGAGTTCAACGATCGCAAGAAGAACCTCCCTCTGGAACTTTTCGCGATGGCGGAGATTCTTCTTGAAGCAGGGCTTCACGACGCAAACCTTGATGACTCCGCCGTTTCGACCGTTCTGGACTCTCGCGACGAGCTACTTCGCCACCTTGCACGTTCGTCGGGTGCGCGCAACTCAATTACCGTCGCGCAGGGCTTGATGGCATCGCTAACTAGCGCCAAAGGCCTTGAGCTTGCGCTGGTCGAGGTATTCCAGCAACTCGGTTTCGAGGCCGTCCCGAAAGCAGCAAAGGACGAGCAGGACGGGCTTGCGGAAGCGTTCCTACCTGCGGGTGAGCATGGAAAGACTCAGTATCGAGTCTCCCTAGAGGCCAAGAGCAAGGAGAAGCCCGGCGGAAAAGTAAAGAAGAGCGGCGTTGAGGTATCTACTATTGCGCGCCACCGCGATGAAGCGGAGTGTGATTTTGCGATCGTTGTCGGACCGGACTTCGAGACCGGTGCAGATGACCTCGGTGCGGTCATGCGCGAGATCCAGGCCGATCGGGTGGCGAACCCGACCAAAGGCATCACCCTCATGCGCGCGAAGGACTTGGCGAGGCTGGTGAGGCTGGCGCCGATCAAGCGAGTGAATCTGGCAAAGATGCGCGAACTGCTCGCCACTTGTCAAAGTCCAGCAGACGCAGAAAAGTGGGTCGATGCCATTGCTCTGTCTCAGCCGGAGTCCAGCCCGCATCAACAAATCTTGGAGACAGTGTGGGAGCTCCAGCAGGATGATCGAGACCACACGGTCGAGTACGCGGCACTCAGAACCGCGCTCCGCCTCACTAAGAAGCTAACGATTACTGACGCCGAGTTGCGTGAAGAGTGCTTGGCATTGAGCCGTATGGCTCCTGGATACTTCATGGCTCGTGAAGACCGAGTGGAACTCAACATCAAGCCCGAGAACGTGCTTGCCACGATCCACGCATATGTTGACGATTTGCCCCAAGCAGATGAAGAGCAGACGTAGGAGGCCGACCAGGCACCTGCTGGTGGTCCACATGACACCGGGCAACTCCGAAGCCAGAGGACGCTGAACCTATGAGCAATGCGGTCGGGGCGAAGGCTCGTCGCGAAGAGGAGATTGCGTTCCTGGCGATGGAACAAGTGCTTGGGATCGATATCTCGTTGGCGGACGCGGGCGCTGGTGACAAGATGCCAGACGGTTCTTGGACCTACCCCGATAGCAGAGGACGCAAGGGCATCGTCGAGGTCACGTCGCCGCCAGCCGAGCGCTTGTTGGCTGAGTGGGCGCGAGCGAAGAGGGAGGGTCGGCCACAGACCGAGAGTGGATCGATCCCCACGCGTCTGAATCAGTTAGCGCGAGTTTGCGCCGAGATGCTGGCGACGCAGTGGGCATGCCAGAACTTCGAGAAGCTTCTAGCTCAATCGGCGGATGAGCGACATTTGTTCTTGTTCGCTCGGCAACATAGGGATGGCTCCTACTTCTATCGTCTTTCCGACTCCTACGAAGGCGGGACGGGGGAGGACGTGGACGATCTTGTCCTTCCGCATGGCATCTCCGACGTCTGGTTCCGTGGTCGCGCGAGCCGTGACGTGTCCGATCCTCTCGGTGTAACGCAACTCCGGCTGGCAAGGTTTCAGGCAGCATCCGGCTGGCACCGCTACACGGTCCGCATAGAGGAGCGGCAACTGCCAGTGCCCAACCCGAGCATCGCTGACGATCGAGTTCCGGCAGGTTGGCGACTGCCAAAGGATCGTACTCATCCCGTCGAGGACTGATGATGCACGCAAGACGTGTGCCCACTCGGACGCCCTTGACCCGGTCAAGCATCTGGCTGGCACAAGAGACGCTTCGACCGAGAAACAACGTGTCAATCAGCCCTTCAAGCCGCGGTGACGAGGGGGACCAAAAGGGGACCAGAATCATGCAAACCATGCATGTCGTGACACGCGCTGCATGACCTGGGGTCCGGAACGACGCGGATTTCGGGATCGGCGGAGCCGTCTGGACGCCTGGGGGTCAGGGGGTCGCAGGTTCAAATCCTGTCAGCCCGACATAAAAGCCCAGGTGAGAGTAGGTTTCTCGCCTGGGCTTCGTCATGTCCCGGGGGCGTTTTCCGTGGTCCCCGTCTGGTCGCCCTGGGGTGGTGTCGGGCGGTCGCCTGTGGACAGTCGGACCGTCTCGGCCCGCTTCCCTGTGGATAAGGGGACCAGAAAGACTGCGAGGCTGCTCGCGCGGACGTGGGCGCACATCACAGGCGCCTTCCCCGGAGGGCCGCTGCGCCGGGCCTGCTTGCGCTGTCCGGCGGCGGAGAGGAACGCGTCGGCCTGCTCCGCGGCGGAGGCGAGGTGCCGGGCGTCGGTATCGAGGTAGCCGCTGGTGGTCTCCATTGAGGCGTGGCCGAAGATGTCTTGGAGCACGTGCAGGGGGACGCCTGCGTCGGCCATCCAGGTGGCTCCGGTGTGACGCAGGCCGTGCCGGGGGAGGTCCGGCAGTCCGAGCTTGGCCACGATGCTGTCCCAGTTGGTGGCGTCGCGGACTGTCGCGGTAGTGAGGTAGCCGCCCGTCGGGCCGACGAGGAGTCGGTCGTCGGGCTGCTTGCCCTCGGTGAGGCGTTCCAGAACGGGCCGGAGCGGTTCGAGGATCGGCACCCGGCGCTCTTTACGGCTCTTGGTCGGCTTCGTCACCAGACCGCCCTCGCCGGGGAAGACCTGGCGACGGATCACGACGAGGTTCTTGGCGAAGTCCACGTCCCCGACCTGCAATCCGGACACCTTCGAGGACCGCGCGGCCAGTAGCGCGGCGAGCATCACGAAGTCGCTGTAGGACTGATGCGCCTTCCCGCACGCCCTGGCGAGCCTGTCGAGGGTCTTCATTTCCGGGATCGCGTGCGCTCGCGGGGAGGACTGCTCGGCGGACTGCCCGCGGAAGGCGTTGCGGCTCAAGCTCCGCTTGGCACGGTTCTTCGCGGGGTTGATCTGGATCAGCCCGTCCCGCACGGCCTCATCGAGCACCCTCACGAGCGGGGCGATGGTGTTCTTGATGGTGGACGCGCCGTGGCGCTGCTCCCACTCATCGATGGTGCGGTCGATGATCCCCGCGGTGATCTGCGTGACCCGCAGGTGCCCGAGCGCCGGCAGCACCCGCAGCTTCAGCCCGTATCCGTAGGTCTCACCGGTAGAGGTCGGGTCCAGGCCCCGAGCCCACTTGTCCCCGATGGAGGTGACGAACTCCAACAGCGTCATGGACACGTCTATGCCCTTGGTCGAGGAGTCGCGAAGCTGGTCGAAGAACTCGTGTGCCGCCGCTTCGTCCCGCACGATCTCCGACCTGGTGACACGCCGCTTGGTGGTCGGGTCGGTCCACCGGGCGCGAGCGCGGATACCGTAGGAACGGCGTTCCATGTCGGTGGACAGCTTCACTCCGATGGGCGGCACTGGCTTGGGCTCAGCGGTCGGTTGCGGCTCAGCTCTCCGGGGCATGATCGTGTTCCAACTCGGCCAGCCAGCGGTCCACCGAATCGAGCCGGTACCGGGCGATCCCACCGAGCCGCAGGAACGGCGGTCCGGTCCCAGCCGAACGTCACCGCGACAACGTGGACTGCGAGACCTTCAAGTACGCCGCGACCTCGCGGCTGTGCATCAGAGGCGACACGACGAGCGTTCGGCTATCGCTCATGACCCTTCTCCGGTGTCCGCTTCGAGGTCGCGGTGAAACGCTTCCTCGGCGTCACTGCGCGCGGCGACATCGGCCATGACGAACTCCACGAACTCGGCGTCGCGGTCGATGATCGGCACGTCCTCGATGGGTCGGCGGGTTCCTCGCCGGGCCAGACGGTCTGTCTCGTGGGGCGGTCGTGGTCGAGCTTCGTGCCGGACGCGGCCACCCACTCGCGGAGCCGCTGGCAGGCGTCGGCGAAGTCGCTGTGCCAACCCAGCGGCGCGGACCCGTTCTGTTCGGGGTCGTAGGCGCAGAGCCAATGCAGGTGCAACGCGGACAGTCCCCACAGCAGCTCGGGGTGCTTGTACCAGGCTGGCGTGATCACGGCGGCGGGGAGGCCGTAGGTGTGCCTGAGCCCGTCCACCCAGCGGTTCAGTTCCAGCCACTCGACCTCGGCGATCAGCGGGTCGTCGTAGCTCTCATCCATGTTGTCCAGGTCCGGGTCGAGGCGGTCGCTCACGGTGGCGTCACCGGGAGCGTCGGACATGCTGTGCTCCTGTCTCTTCCCGTGCCCGCGGCTGTGCCGCAGGCTGTTGTGGAAGAGAGGTGGACCAGGAGGCGTCTGGCGATTGCTCAGGCGTCGGGGCGGCGCAGCAGCGCCTCGATCTCGACGCGGTCGGCGGTGAGTTGTGCGGCATCGGGACGCTTCGGCCACGGATGCAGGTCGGTGACGATCGGCGGTGCGGAGCGCAACAGCACGACCCCGGTTCCGAACGGGAGCCGGCGGATGCGATCAGGCGGGAAGATCGGCACCCGCCTGATCGAGCTTGATCTGAACGGGTTCCGTGGTCGCCGAGGGTCACGGAGTCGGTGTATTCGTCACGTTCCCCGATCAGGGAGCTGAGGTCGTGCAGATCGCGAGAGCCGGAGGCACCGCCAAGGACGACTTTGACGATCGAGGCGTCCCAGATCGCGTTCGCTTAGTTCTCGTTCCATTTGTAGCGTGCTTGGGCGAGGGATTGCAGGACCGGCATCGTCGTGATGCCGGTGCCGCCGCCTTCGGCCATGAGCGTCGGCAGGGACGGCAGAGGGTTGAGGTTGGCTATCTCGTCCAAGGCCAAGAGCATGGGCGGATCGAGACGGGCGCCCGCCGAACGTGCGGCCTGGCGGCGGGCGGTCTCGATGAGGTCTTCCACGAGCGCGGCGACCAGCGCGGCGCTGGCTCCCACACCGGACCCGGTTGCCAGCAGGAACAGCGTGCCGCGGTCGCGGATGAATGCTTCGGGGTCGAAGCCTTGACCGGGGCCGGGCGATACTGCGTCGAGCACGCGCGGGTCCGCGAGGGAGCCGAGGAGACGCCCTGCCAGATGGAGTCGCGGGTGCGGAGGTCGGAATCGATCATCGTCTGCAGGGACTCGGCCCATCCGGTCGCGACCTGGGTGGAGCCGGTCAGGATCGCCACCGCGTCGGCGGCAGCGGTTGGATCGAGAGTCCATCGGGACAGCTCGGCGGGTGGCCGGTGGTCGATCGCTGCCACCTGCAGCAGGGCTTGGAGCGCGGCGCGTGTCTTGCCTTCCAAGAAGCCTCCGCCGTCGACGCCGCCTGCGGACAGGCCGGTGCCGGCGGCGAGACCGGTGGCGCGGATCATCGCCGTCTGCGGTGACTCGCGGCCCCGGATCGGTGATCAGCGCAGACCGGCGGGCAGGCCCTCGGACAAGTGTTGCGGGTCGAAGATCGTGACGGGGCCGACCCGGCGACGGGCGTGCATGGTCGCGGTGAGGTTGTCCGGTCTGGTCGAGGTGACGACGACGGCGCCGGGGGCATCGAGGATGGCCGGGCTCACCAGATGCAGGCCCTTCCCGGAGCGGGGCGGGCCGATGACCTTGATCGAGTCCTCGACCGAGGCCCACACGCCGGTGCCCTTGGAGGTGCCGAGCCGTTATCCCACGTCCTGCGGCCGTGGGTCGCTCAGACCGGGGCGCAGGTTTCCCGCGCGGCGCAGCAGCGCCTTCTCAGCCGCACCGGCGGTGACCTCGTGCCGGGTGGCGATCCCGGCCATGCGGCGCGGATCGGCTTCGATCCGGTAGGTGTGGCGGCGCAACCGCACCCACGCCCATAGCCCGCCGGTCACGAGGCTGGCGAGCAGCAGCCCGGCGACGATCCAGTAGTCGACTGGGTTCAGGCCGTCCGCGTCGAGCGCCGTGGTGGGGTCGCCGGGGCGGAACAGCACTCCGACCCCGGAAGCGGGATCGCCGGCCGGCTGCGGTGTGCCTCTCAGGGACGCGGCCACCGAACCGGCGGCGCCCAGGATCAGCGCGACGCCGAACAGGACGACCAGCCCGATCATCACGGCGTTGGTTAGCTCGTCCCCGAACGAGCCGGTGTGCCGGCCCTGCTCGCTCACGGCACTCGCCGGATGATCGTGGAGTCGGAGACGCGGCCGAACAGGATGACCTCGACGACCCCGCCGGCCTGGTCGATACTGACTCCGGCCCGGTCGATGAGGGCGCGCGCGGTGCCGGTGTGGGCGGCGCCGGTGTGCTCGATGACAACGGCGACCGCCACGTCCTCGCTGAAAACGAACCCATCGCCCTCGACGGTGTGGAACACCGGCCCGGCCGGCTCCTCCGGTTCCGGTTCGGGCTCGGGGCGGGAACGCCGACGACGGGCGGCGATGATGTCGGTGAAGGTCGTGCCATCTGCTTTGCGGACCTCGACCCTGGCCGGTGTCGTCCGGTCGGTCGTGGCCCGGTCGACGATCTGCCTGAACGAGGAACGCCGCCACGGCGGTGCGAAAGGGTCGGGGTCCAACCTTTTCCCGTCGACGGTGACGGTCACGGTGCCGTCCTCATGCACATCGAGCACGACGAGCGGGATCGAGACCGGGACGGGCTCAGGCTCAGGCTTCCTCATGAACACGAGGTGAGCCAGAACCGCACCCGGTTGGGCGCCCCACGGCGGACCCGGCTTCCACCGTTAGCCTTTCAACAGAGGAGGAGCGAGATGACCGACCAGGAGGGGTTTCGGCCGAGTGGCCAGCAGGCCAGAACCGGCGAATGCACCCTCTGCGAGGGCCGAGCCAAGATGACCCAAGCTCACGTGCCGCCGAAGGCAGCCTTCAACCGGGGAAGCTTCGCTCGGGGCGGCACAACGACGGATGACCACCTCGCCTACGGACGACCGCTGCTCGGGGACGCGAGCCGGTACGCGCACTGTGGAGCTTGCCGTGCAAGCGCGTCGCCCTGGGCTGATAAGTACATCAGGTGGGCACACTGTTTGGCCGGCCACCTGCTCCACTCGCAATGGAAGGGCCAGCGGACCGACATCACCGGCGATTTTACCGACGTGCGTCCCGGCAGATTCATCCTCGCAGCGATTGCGGGCATGACGGCCCTGAACCGACACCTCATCGACTCGCACGCTGATTGGTTCGTATCGTGCGCGAAGGCGTAACAGCCCAACCGCCCGAAGGTATGAGGCTCCTGGCATCCATCGCGCCGGACAGAAGCCAGGCCCAGGTAGAGGGCAGCCACGAGACGCTGGTTGTCCGCATGGCACAAGACAGCGATAGCGGTGAGTGGGCGACCGCGACTGCACCGGCGGCATCAGCGGTGATTCACTTCGCTCCTATCAGCCTTCTGCTTGCAGAGCGACAGCTCGTTGGCTCTTTCCCTCAAGTCGACGGCACCGAGTGGTTGCAGCTCGGAGTGGATGAGATCGCCAATGTGCGGATTGCCCTCCCGATAGTCCCCCTTCCTAGAACACCAACTGCGCCGGTGCCCATTGCGATGCTTCAGTTCACGGAGGCCCGCGCATGATCCTGGGTGGCAGTCATGCGGGCGGTGGTGTCGAACGCGGCCAGCTCGGCGGGGTCGAGTGACGAGTAGGCCTTGTCGGCCATGACCGCGGTCGGGGTGGTCCTGGGCCGCCCGGGCCCGACGCGTGGGACCCGAACGGCGTCAAGCAGGTTCGTGAACATCCGTGAGTCGCTGCCCTGCCCCGGACCGAGCAGCACCACCATCGGCAAACCGTTGCCGTCGCAGAGCTGATGGACCTTGGTCGACAAGCCCCCGCGAGAGGGCCAATCGCGTGATCGTCAGGCTCGACGAGCAGATTCTTGTGATTCGACAGGTCCCCCTGTGAGGCGGGCGGTATTGGTGGCGTGCTGGTGAGCGCGGGCGATGGTGGAGTCCGCCGCGACCTGCCAGTCGATGACCTCTGCCGCGTCAGCTCGAGTCAGCAGCGCGCTCAGGACACGGTCCCAGGTGCCGTTCCTGGCGAAGTGGCGGGGGCGTTTCCATACCGTCTGCCCGGGCCCGAACTCACGGGGCAGGTCCCGCCACGCGATCCCGGTCCGGTACCGGTAGATGATCCCCTCCAACACCGTGCGGTGATCACGAAGACGTCTACCTCGCTAACCATTCGAGGTCGGCATGAACGGCTCGACCAGGTCCCAGTCGCCATCCGAAAGCACTCTCAGCCGCGACATGCTGTCCAGAATCGCGGGTCCCCCCCCACGCGATTGGGAGACACGCCCTAGCCCTGAGCCTCGCCGAGGCGCGCTTCGGGCATGAGCTCGGCGCGGAGACCGCCGCCGGTCGCAGCCCGGGCGAGAGCGCGACCCAGCGCAGGTGCCTGCTTGAACAAATTGTGACCGACCACGAAAAAGACAGAGCCTGCCTCCCACACGGCCACGCCGTCCTCACTCCACGGGAGGTCGGTCACCCAGCAGTGAAGGAAGTCGCGCGGCTCTGGGTGGAGACCGGGCAGCGCCCGTGTCACGTATTCGCGTGCGCGTTCGTCCAGCGATCGAATCGCAGCCGGGTCGATGAAAGTTCCGTCGTCGCGGACGCCGACGGTGTCGCTGAGTCCGACCGAATAGCTGCTGTTGCCCGGTAGCGGCGTCGCGTAGACGCCGACTTCGCCGAAGACGCCGCTGCTGTCCTGCAAGCACGCGACTCGTGCCGGGGCGGCGGCTTTCACGTCGAAGGTCAGACGGACATGTGCGGCAAGGCGAACCGGCAGCGACAGGCCGACGCTGCGTGCCAGGCGGGCGGTTTCGCGGCCGGCGCACACGACCACCTTGGAGTAGACAGCCCGGTCGGTGACACTGCGCACCTCGACCGTCCCGTCGGCGCGGGGATCGATGGAGATCACCTCGCCGGTGGTGACGGCGTCTCCGAGCGCACCCGCCAGCGCCCTGATCGCGGCGCGGGTGCGGATCGCGCCGCCGGACTCGTCGAGCACCGCTGGCCCCGAGTACCCCGCAAGCAGCGGCATTCGCTGGGCGACCCCGGCTGCATCGAGCTCGTGCGCTTCCACGCCGCCGACCTGGTCGAGCACACGCAGCCGCGCCAGTGCGCTGTCTCCGATCGCCAGGACACCGTCTGATGAGACCAGCTCGACGCCGAAGTGTTCGGCCCACTCATCCCATACGCCGCGGCTTTCGCGCGCGAAAGCGACGAGTCGCGGGTCGTCGTGGGCATTCCGGAAGATCCGCGACTCGCCTGCGGACTGACCCGTCCCGGGCAGACCAGCCTCGTACAAGCGCACCGGCACGCCCTGCTCCCGCAGCGCGTACGCCGTCGACAGACCGACGATCCCGCCCCCGATAACTGCTACCTCGGGTGAACGCGTCGTGGCAACGCCGTCGTCACTTCCTGTCATCGCGGTTCCTCAATCTGTTGGTGATTAGCGAGAGGCCGCAAGAGAAGGTGCCGCTGCCACGTCGTCAGCGGGCTGTGTAAGCCCGAAGTCACCGCGCGCAGCGACCCCTCCTCTCTGGGTCGGTACTCCCGGTCTGTGGTGTCAGGCGGGGAGTTTGGAGCCCAGTACGTCGAGCTTCTCGATCGTCGGTTCGGAGAACAACGTGCCGGTCTGCTCGCCGAGAGCTACCGCAACAGGGCCGGACAGGTGGGCGTCGCGTCCGGCGTCATCGGGAAACACGTCGAAGATCCCGAACGAGGTCGGCCCGAGGCGGATCGCGAACCACGCGGTGGTCGCCTGCTCGTCCTCAACAAGCGCACGGCCGCTGTCAAGGAACTCCTTCACGTCGTCCTCCTTCCCGGGCAACGCCTCGAACCTGACCAGCAATCCCTTGGTCACACTCATGACTTCTCCTCTTCCTTTGCCGGGGTGCCCGCGAGTTGGGACACTATCGCCTCGGAGAACGCCTGCAGGTCCTCCGGCGAGCGGCTGGTGATGAGATTCTTGTCGACCACCACGTCCTGGTCGACGACGTCGGCGCCGGCGTTGCGCAGGTCGGTGCGAATGCTCGGGAACGATGTCAGGGTGCGACCGGCGGCCACGCCAGCCTCGATCAAAGTCCACGGCCCGTGACAGATCGCCGCCACTGGCTTGCCGCTCTCGACGAAGTCGCGGACGAAGGAAACGGCGTCCTTGTCGACCCGGAGCTGGTCGGGGTTCACCGTGCCGCCAGGAAGAAGCAGGGCGTCGTAGTCGCCCACCGAGGCGTCGGCGACCAGCCCGTCGACGGTGAACGCGCCCGCTTCATCCAGGTCGTTCTTACGGGCCTTGATCTCGCCGTCGTGGATCGAGAGGACCTCGGTCTGAGCGCCCGCGCGGTCCAGTGCTTCGCGGGGTTGCTCGAGCTCGACGCGTTCGACTCCGTCGGCGGCGAGGATCGCGACCCTCTTGCCCTGAAGATCTGCTGCCATGTCAGTTTGCCTTCTTTCCGTTTGACATGCCGGGCTTGATGACGACCTTGGTCCAACCCGCGGACCTGGCGTCGAAGTTCCTGTAGGCGTCGGCAGCCTGATCCAGCGAGATCTCGTGGGAGACGATCCAGGACGGCTTCGCCTTGTCAGCCGCGATGAGGTCTCGCAGCCGGCGGTTGTACCTCTTGACCGGGGCCTGACCGTTGCCCATGGTCTGTCCCTTGAACCAGTGGGTGCCGAAGTCGATGGCCACCTTGCCCTGCTTGGCCAATTCGCCCTTGGCCCCCGGGTCCTGGGGGACGAACACGCCGACGGTGCCGATCCCGCCGGTGAACCGGACCGAGTTGATGAGCATGTTCAAGGTGGCGGCCGGGTCTTCGTTGCCCTCAGGATCGTGGGCCTGGTATCCGACGCACTCGCAGCCGCGGTCGGCTCCGAGCCCCATGGTCTCGTCCAGCACAGCCTGCACGGGGTCGACCTTGGAGTCGTCGATGGCGATCGCTCCGATCTGCTCGGCCAGCGCGAGCCGGTCGGGGTGGCGATCCACCACCATCACCTTTGCGGCGCCCTTGATCGTCGCGGACAGGGCGGCCATCAGTCCCACGGGGCCGGCCCCGGCGATCACGACGCTGTCGCCCGGGATCACGCCGGCCATCTCGGTGGCGTGGTAGCCGGTGGGGAAGACGTCGGAGAGCATGACGTAGTCGTTCTCCTTGTCCTGCGCGTCTTCACCCAGGCGCAGCGCGTTGTGGTCGCCGAAGGGCACCCGGAGCAGTTCTGCCTGCCCGCCGCCGTACGGGCCCATTTCGGCGAAGCCGTAGGCCGCACCGGCGGCCGACGGGTCAGGTTGCGTCGTCAGGCAGTAGTTCGTGAGCCCGCGCTCGCAGTTCTTGCAGAACCCGCACGAGATATTGAAGGGCAGCACGACCCGGTCGCCCACCTTGACCTTCTCTACTCCCTTACCGATCTCCACCACCTCTCCCATGTTTTCGTGACCGAACGTCCGGCCTTGCTCGAAGGAGGTCCGCCCCTCGTACATGTGCAGGTCCGAGCCGCAGATGTTGGTCGTCGTCACCCTGACCAGCACATCGGTGGGCCGCTCGATCTTCGCGTCCGGAACATCCGTGACTGCGACATCGTGCGGTCCCTGGTACACAACAGCCTTCATGGTAAATCTCCAATCGTTGTGTGATGGTCTGACTTTCCGCACCTTACACCCTCCACCGAAAACGAGAGAGTGGTCGGCAAATCGGGCGGGACCCGGGGCTAACCCGGATCGTTCACGACGCCGCGGAGTGATCGGCGCGTAGAAGCACGGAAGCGCCTGCACAGCAGGGGCGATTTGTGATTGCGATGTCCCAAGTTCTTCGAGTTGGAAGGCACTCCGTAGGTGAAGGCTACTTCGCGGTCGACGGGTCTGTCCGTGACGGCCGACGGTGTCGGCGTGGTGGCTCACACGGGCAGCATCATGACCAGGCTCCTGGCCGACCGGACCGGCCTGACCGGCGAGCTGTCCGAGGCGATGACCTGCCGCAGCTTCGTCCCTGGCCACGACCGGGGTAGCGTCCTTGCTGACGTGGCGGTGGTGCTCGCCGACGGTGGCGAGGCGATCGCCGACATCGACGTGCTGCGCCACCAGGCCGGTGTCCTGGGCCCGGCCGCTTCGGCCCCGACGGTGTGGCGCACGCTGAAGTCGATGACGCCCGGTCGACGGAATGAGATCGCGGCCGCCCGTGCTCGGGTCCGGCGCCACGTGTGGGCCCAACTGCCCGGCGGCATCCTGGCGTCCGAGGTCGCCGGGACCTGCCTCGCCGACGTCATCGTGCTAGACACCGTCGCCACGATCGTCATCGCGCACAGCGAGAAGGAGAACGCGGCCGCCACGTTCAAGCGGTCCTTCGGCTACCACCCGATCGGGGTCTGGTGCGACAACACCAGGGAGTTCCTCGCCGCCAAGCTGCGGGCAGGCAACGCCCCACTGTCGACCACATCGAAGTGCTGACCGAGGCGATCGCCCAGGTCCCCAGCACCCACCGCAAGAAGCTGCTCATCCGCTCCGACGGCGCCGGTTCGTCCCACGGGCTACTGGACTGGCTCACCGAGCAGGGCACGGTCCGCGCCCGCAGCGTCGAGTACAGCATGGGATTCGCGATCACCGGGAAGCTCCGCGATTCCATCGAACTGGTCCCGAAGAAGATCTGGACCCCAGCACTCGATGCCGACGGCGGCGTTCGTGAGTGCGGCGACGTCGCCGAGCTGACCGGCCTCATCGACCCGAAGGTTCTCGCCAAGTGGCCAGCCGGGATGCGGGTGATCGTGCGCCGCGAACGCCCCACCCCGGGCGCGCAACCGTCTATGTTCGAGGAACGCGACGGCTGGCGCTACGAAGCCTTCGTCACCAACACCACGGCCGGCCAGCTCGCCTTTCCCGAGGACCGGCACCGGGGCCATGCACGGGTCGAGGACCGCATCCGCCACGCCAAGGACAGCGGCCTGGGACGGTTTCCGTCGCGGGAGTTCAACATCAACCAGACCTGGCTGATGATCACCCAGATCGCGGCCGAGCGGACCGCGTGGACCCGCCTGCTCCGCTGCATCGGCGACGCCGCCACGGTGGCAACCTGCGAGCCGAAGGCGCTGCGCTACCGATTCCTCCACGTGCCCGCCCGACTCGCTCACAGTGCACGCCGACGTCGCCTCAAGATCCCGGAGTCGTGGCCCTGGGCAGCCGCGATCGTCGCGATCTTCGCGAACATCACCGCCATCCCGCAACCGGCTTGACCTGGCCCGTCCGCCCCCGACATCACCACCCGGAGAACCGCAGCCCGGCAGCGCCAGCCGGCCCGTCGTCGTACCCGCAGTCACTCCGCACACGGGCGCACTCGATCACACGGCTCCGACACGATCCCGACCGCCGTCATGAAAGACCGGGGCCAACGGCATCCGCTTGGTCGCCCCGCCAGGGCCAGACGGAGCAGTTTCCCGGCTCCCAGACGTTGCCGAGATCGCCCTTGAACTCGGACTCCACGTCCGAGCGATCGTCGACGATGACGAACCAGGACACGAAGATCCAGCAGTCGGAGCCCTTGCAGGAATGGTCGAACAACTCGTCGCGCTTCCCACTCGCACCGCCGTGGAGGCCGCGCTCATCCGCGGCGTACCCGGAGATCAGCTCCGAGAGACGGTCGAGACCCTGGAAGACTTCGGCATGCCCACCCTGCCACCCGATCTCGGCGAGGACGACATCGCGGACTACGTCATCACGACGAAAGTGATCAAGAAGCAGGGGCTAGCGGCAGCCTGGGCTCACGCACTGACACGACAGCCGCCGATCGCGCGGTCCGCGGTCGAAGCAGTCTGCGGCGATACGCTCGGACGCCTCGACACTCCCGATCTGCCATGGCATTCGCCCCGCAGAACCTCGAGCAGCAGCGAGTCGTAGCGACGCAGGCCGAACTCTCTGTCGTGCTCGGCGGAGCGGGTGACGGAAAGACGACCAGCGCGCTCGCCGCAGCTCACACCCATCTCGAACGAGTAGCAGGAAGCGAACCCCACGATCGAGTCCTGTTCCTCTCGTTCCTCGGTGACGCGCATCGCCTCCCGTGCAGATGAGATTCTCGGCCGACGACGCTGTCAGGTGGACATCATGACGGTCACTCGCTCGCGTTCTCCGTGCTCCGGCGATTCGGGAATCTGGTCGGACATGGCGACGCCGTCCTCGTCAGCCCCGCTCGCGAGAAGCTCGGCCTGGCCCAGCACGAGATCGAATACAGCAGGCTCATCCCGCTCACAGTCGAAAGCGCTCAGGCCGCACCTGCTGTCGCAGAACACCTTCGCACCCGATGGGGCCTCGAAATCGTCGACGAGTTTCAGGACACTGGCGATGCGCGGCAAGACCTCCTTGAGCTGATTGCCCGCGACAGCAGGCTGATAATGCTCGGCGACCCGAACCAGTGCATCTACACGTTCCTCGCCGAAGACGACGTCAGAGTAGGGCGCATCGATGAAGCCTGCTCGGCCGCTGGGACAGAGAACACCATCTTGCTGCCAGAAACCTCCTTCTGAGACCCCTACGGGGTCATCCCGGCTGTCGCCAACGCCATCAGGGGCAGCCGCCATCCAGGACGCAAGACTGGTCATCCAAAACGGAATACCACTCTCCGACGAGACCAGTCACGTCGCACGGGTCGTTAGCGAGCTAGTCGCGGAAGACATGGGGGTGGCAGTATTCACGTCCCGTGACGACATGCTCGCGGCTCTCTCGGATGCACTTGAAGCCGACGGGATCGAACATGAAGTTGCCGGTCTCAGTGACGCGCTCGCCGCCGCCCTCGACGCCCAGATTGCGATGGCGCGGTTCCACACCGGCGATGGCACCTGGGAAATTGTTCTCGAAACGATAGCTGTGTTCCTGACAAGCGCCCAACGTGGGCCGAAGGCGCCCCCCCCCATCGCGTACCAGGTGATGAACGGTTCAAGCCCCACGACCTTGCAAGCTCGCCTGAGCGCTCTTCGAGAGCGTCTCTCCGAGGCTGGGTCCATTCGGGAGGTGATCGAGGTAGCGGCGACGGCACACGACGCGCTCGGACTACCGCAGAAGTCGGGCGCCTGGCAGCAAGCAGCCACCCTGCTCTCGGTGATGTACGCGCGAGCGGCACGTACGAGCAGCGCCCGCGATGACCATCAGATGGTTGCAGCGATCTGTGCGGAAGCCCGTGAGGCGAGTTACGCGGCGCTCACGGACTCGGCGTTGAGCCCGCGGGAGGTTCAACTGATGATCTGACGCCCGGACTCACGCAGAACCCGGTCTGGCCGGAACAGTCTGGACGCCTGGGGGTCAGGGGGTAGCAGGTTCAAATCCTGTCAGCCCGACCGAGGTGAGAGCCGCGACGTCGTCGAGAGATGAGGTCGCGGCTCTTCCGTTCCCCTGCCGACCACGGCCGACCGGACGCCGGCGCTCAGTCCTCGCGCGCCCAGTCCACCCCGTCCAGGGAGAGCTCGCGCGTCATGTCCTCGAGGAAGCGGATCACGACCTCCCGTTCGGCCGGGCTCAGGCGGCGGGCGGCGTGGACGCGGCGGGCCTGCTGGGCGCCGACGGTGCGCATCGCCGAGGCGCGGGTGGCGGGATCAATGGTGACCACAAGGGCGCGCCGGTCGGAGGGGTGCGGGGCGCGGCGGATGTGTCCGGCGCGCTGGAGCCGGTCCAGGAGCTTCGTGGTCGAGGCGCTCGAGATGCCGAGGGACTGGGCGATCGCCCCCGGGGTGGCGAGGACACCGGTGTTCTCGCAGACGATGAGGAAGTGCAGGGCGCGCATGTCGGTCTGTCCCAGCTGCATGAACCTCAGCGAGGCGTCGGTGACCCTCTGCTCGGCGGCGCGCAGCCCGGCGAGCGCGGCCATGAGCTGGTCGATCTGGGCGATGTCCTCGGGGCTCATGTCCGAGCGGTCCACCAGCTCCTCGCGCGGATCGCTCGCGCCGACGCTGTAGACGGAGGGCAGTGCGGAGGCCCGCGCCCCGTCGCCCCGGTCTCTGTCGTCCATGGGGAGCACCCTATCGGGAATATCTGTCCCGCGATATATCTCGCTGGGCGAGAGAAGTGTGCGAGACTGCTCCCGCACCTCCTCCCCGACCGAAGGATCACCATGACGCCTCCGACCGGTTCCGGGTCTCCCACGGAGCACACGCACCGCCGCCGGGTGCCCAGCACCCCGCGGGTGCTGCGCATCGTGCTGCCCGCCCTGCTGATCCTGGTGTGGCTGGTCGCCGCCGGGATCGGCGGGCCCTACTTCGGGCGGGTCGACGAGGTCTCCTCGAACGACCGCACCGCCTACCTCCCCGAGTCGGCGGAGGCCACCCAGGTGCAGGCGCTCACCGAGGAGTTCACGGGCTCCGAGGCGATCCCGGCGATCATCGTGGTCACCTCCGAGAGCGAGCTGACCGAGCAGGACATCGCGGCACTGACCGAGTCGACCGGCGCGCTGGTGGACATCGAGGGCGTGGTCGACGAGGTCTCCCCGCCGATACCCTCCGAGGACGGCCTGGCCGTCCAGGTGTTCGTGCCGATCGACTCCGACGCGGACATCGGCGCCGTGGTCGAGGAGATCGACGCCGCCCTCACCGCCGACGTGCCCGAGGGCCTCACCCCCTACGTCACCGGACCGGCCGGCTTCTCGGCCGATCTGGGCGCGGCCTTCGCCGGTATCGACGGGCTGCTGCTGGGCGTCGCGCTCGCCGCGGTGTTCGTGATCCTGGTGATCGTCTACCGCTCTCCCCTGCTGCCGGTGGTGGTGCTGGCCACCAGTCTGTTCGCCCTCTGCGCGGCGCTGCTGACGATCTGGTACCTGGCCAAGGCGGACCTGCTGCTGCTCAGCGGCCAGACCCAGGGCATCCTGTTCATCCTGGTCATCGGCGCCGCCACCGACTACTCGCTGCTGTACGTGGCGCGGTACCGCGACGAGCTGCGCCATCACCGCCAGAAGTGGCCCGCGACCGTCGCCGCGCTGCGCGGCACCATCGAGCCCGTGCTGGCCTCCGGCGGCACCGTGATCGCGGGCCTGCTGTGCCTGCTGCTGTCGGACCTGAAGTCCAACAGCACCCTGGGCCCGGTGGCGGCGATCGGCATCGCCTTCGCGATGCTCGCCGCGATGACGTTCCTGCCGGCCGTCCTCTACGCCACCGGGCGCGTCGCCTTCTGGCCGCGCCGCCCGCACTTCGACCCCGCCAGCGCGGAGGCCGAGTCGAGCGTCTCGGATCACGGCCTGTGGGGGAAGATCGCCCATGCCGTCGAGCGCCGTCCCCGGCCGATCTGGATCCTCACCGCGCTGGTGCTGGCCGCGGGCAGCATCTTCGCCCTCCAGCTGAAGGCCGACGGGGTGCCCCAGTCCGACCTCGTGCTCGGGGAGTCGGCCGCCCGCGAGGGCCAGGTCGCGCTCGGCGAGCACTTCCCCGGCGGCGCCGGCAGCCCCGTCCAGGTCATCGCCGAGGAGGGCGACCTCCAGCAGGTCGCCGACGTGCTGCTGGCCGACGACGGCATCGACTCCGTCACCGTCACCGCCGAGGACTCCCCCGGCGGCGCCGCCCCCGTCACCGCCGAGGGCATCCAGGCGCAGGGCCCCCCGGGGACCCCCGCCGCCGAGCCCACCGTGGTGGAGGGGCAGGTGCTGGTCCAGGGCACGCTGGTCGACGCCGCGGACTCCGCCGCGGCCGAGCAGACCGTCCGCGACCTGCGCGCCGCGCTGGCCGAGGAGGACGTGGCCGCCCCGGTCGGCGGCGTCACCGCGACCTCCATCGACACCAACGACGCCTCCGCCCACGACCGCGCCCTGATCATCCCGGTGGTGCTGGTGGTGATCCTGCTGATCCTCATGCTGCTGCTGCGCTCGGTGCTCGCGCCGGTGCTGCTGGTGGCCACCACGGTGCTGTCCTTCGGCACCGCCCTCGGGGTCTCCGCGCTGGTGTTCAACCACCTGTTCGACTTCCCCGGCGCAGATCCGGCGGTGCCGCTGTACGGCTTCGTGTTCCTGGTCGCGCTCGGCATCGACTACAACATCTTCCTGATGACCCGGGTCCGCGAGGAGTCGCTGCAGCACGGCACCCGCGAGGGGGTGGTGCGCGGCCTGGCCGTGACCGGCGGGGTGATCACCTCGGCCGGACTGGTGCTGGCGGCGACCTTCGCCGCGCTCGGTGTGATCCCCATCCTGTTCCTCGCGCAGCTGGCCTTCATCGTCGCCTTCGGCGTGCTGCTGGACACCTTCGTGGTGCGCACCCTGCTGGTGCCGGCGCTCGCCCTGGACCTGGGCAAGGTCATCTGGTGGCCCTCGAAGCTCTGGCGCTCCGGGCAGCCCTGAGCCGGGCCGGGGCCGACGCCCCGTTCTGCGGACGTGCCGCAGGACGGGGCGGGCAGTTCCTAGACTGAGCCGATGACCATTTCCTACGCCGCCCCCCACACCCCGCCCGCCGCCTCCTCCGCGCAGCACGAGTACGTCCTGACGGTGGTGTGTGCGGACGGTCCGGGCATCGTCCACGCGGTGACCGGGGCGATCGTCGCCGTCGACGGCAACATCACAGAGAGCCGCCAGTTCGAGAGCGGCGCGACCCATCGCTTCTACCTGCGCCTGCAGGTCGTCACCACCGCCTCGGTCGACGAGCTCGAGGCGGCCCTGGCCCCGGTGGTGGAGCGCTTCGACCTCGACCACCACATCGATGTCGTCGGCCGTCCCGTGCGCACCCTGATCCTGGGCTCGACCGCGAAGCACTGCCTGAACGACCTGCTGTTCCAGGTCGATGCCGGGCACCTGCCGATCGAGGTGCCGCTGGTGCTGGCCAACCACCCCACCCTGGAGCCGCTGGCCGGCTTCTACGGCGTCCCCTTCGAGCACCTGCCCACCCAGGGCGCCGAGCAGAAGGCTGCCTTCGAGGACCGGGTGCGGGAGGCGGTCGCCGAGCACGACATCGAGCTGGTCGTGCTGGCCCGCTACATGCAGATCCTCTCCCCCGAGCTGTGCGCGGAGCTGGCGGGACGCTGCGTGAACATCCACCACTCCTTCCTGCCCGGCTTCAAGGGCGCCAACCCCTACCGCCAGGCGTACGCCCGCGGCGTGAAGCAGATCGGCGCGACCGCCCACTTCGTCACCAGCGACCTCGACGAGGGACCGATCATCGAGCAGGAGGTCACCCGCGTCGACCACACCCGCTCCCCGCAGGAGCTGATGGCGATCGGGCAGGACGCCGAGGTGCGGACCCTGCGCCAGGCCGTGACCTGGTTCGCCCAGTCACGGGTGCTGCTGGACGGCACCCGGACGATCATCTTCCGCTGACGTCGTCCGGGCGCCGGGTCCGGCTCAGAAGACGGGGCGGCCGCCGGTGACGCCGAGGACGGTCCCGGAGACGAAGCTGGCCTCGGCGGGGCTGGCCAGGAACACGAACGCGCCGGCCACCTCGGAGGGCTGGCCCGCGCGGCCCAGCGGCGTGTTGGCGCCGAACTCGACGTAGTCGTCGGTCACCCGCGTCGCCACGTTCAGCGGCGTCCAGATCGGTCCCGGGGCGACGGCGTTGACGCGGATGCCGCGCGGCCCGAGGTCCGCGGCCAGGTTCACGGTGACGTTGTTGATCGCGGCCTTGGTGGCGGCGTAGTCCATCAGCGGCACCGAGGGGTCGTAGGACTGGATCGAGGAGCAGTTGATGACGCTGGCACCGGGGTGCAGGTGCGGGGCGGCCTCCTGGGTGATCCAGAACAGCGCCTCGAGGTTCGTGGTCAGGACCTGGTGCAGGCGCTGCGAGTCGATCCCGGCCAGCCCCTTCGGCTCGGCGCGCCCCCACTGGAAGGCGGCGTTGTTGACCAGCACGTCCAGTCGTCCGAACTCCTCGAGCGTGCGGGTGACCAGGCTCCGGGCGGTCTGCTCCTCGCAGATGTCCCCCGGCAGCAGCAGTGCACGGCGGCCCGCCTCCTCGATCCAGTGCCGGGTCTGCTCGGCGTCCTCCTGCTCCTCGGGCAGGTAGGAGATCGCGACGTCCGCGCCCTCCCGGGCGTAGGCGATCGCCACCGCGCGCCCGATCCCCGAATCACCGCCGGTGATCAGGGCCGACAGCCCGGCCAGGCGCCCATGACCCACGTACGTGCTCTCGCCGTGGTCGGGCACCGGCTGCATCACCGCGGTGAGACCGGGCGGGTCCTGGTCCTGGGGGTCGAACCGGGGCTCGCCGTCCTGGGTGGCGAGCTCGCGGGCTCGCCGGGCGACCTCCGGGGCGAGGGTCTGGTCGGGCGCTGCGGGATGGGTCATGGCGTCTCCTTCGTCACGTCCGGTGCGGTCCCGCCCACCGTAGCGCCCCGGCCCGGTGAGGTCACGGCGCCGAACGACCGGTCGACGGGGTCCGGAGCACCCTCGCGCCTCAGCCCTTGACCCCGCCGGCGGCCGCGAAGCCCTGGCCCAGGGTGCGGCCCAGGAACAGGTACAGGGCCACCACCGGCAGCGAGTAGAAGATCGAGAACGCGGCGAGCTGGCCGTAGGCGACCTGGCCGTACTGGGAGGAGAAGGTGTACAGGGTGACCGCGGCGGGCAGCTTCTCCGGGCTCAGCAGCAGCATGAACGGGACGAAGAAGTTGCCCCACATGTTCACGAGGGTGAAGATCGTGGCGACCGACAGCCCGGAGCGCATCAGGGGCAGCACCACGGACCACAGCGCCCGGTAGACGCCGGCGCCCTCCGTCCAGGCGGACTCCTCGATCTCCACCGGCACCCCGTCCATGAACCCCTTGGTCAGGAAGATCGCGTAGGGCAGGGCGCTGGCGCCGAGGAACAGGATCGCCCCGCCCATCGAGTCGATCAGGTTGACCTGCACGAACAGCGCGTACACCGGGATCATGATGGCGGTGATCGGCAGGCCCGTGGAGAAGATGATGGTCAGCAGCAGCGGGCGCTTGGCCCGGAACCGGTACCGCGAGAGCGGGTAGGCGCACAGCACCGCCGCGACCATCGTGATCACGGTCGCGCCGCCGCAGAGGATCAGCGAGTTCAGCAGCGGCCGGAAGGTGGTCTCGGCGTTCCAGATCGCCCCGAAGTTGCCGAGGCTCCAGTCTTCCGGCCAGGCCACGGACAGCGAGGCCTCGGTGTCGAAGGAGGCCAGCACCACCCACAGCAGCGGCACGATGAACGCGCCGCCGATCAGCAGCATCGCCATGGAGCTGGCGATCGCGGCGCTGCGCTCGCGGGGCCCGCTGCCGGAGCGTCGGGGGGTCGGGGCGGTCGTCCCCGTGGGGGCGACGGTCCTCTCGGTGGTCGCGGTCATCGCTTGTCCTCCTCCGGCAGCAGGCGTAGGTACACCAGGGAGGCGCCGGCACCGATGAGCAGCAGCAGCAGGGCCACGGCGGTGCCGTAGCCGAGCTGTCCGTACGAGAAGGCCTGCTCGTACATGTACAGCGGCAGGGTCTGGCTGCGCTGAGCCGGCCCGCCGCCGGTCATGATGAAGATCAGCCCGAAGACCGAGAGGGTCTGCAGGGTGATCAGCATCAGGTTGGTGGCGATCGCGGGCCGCACCATCGGCAGCGTGATCGACCAGAAGCGACGCACCGGACCGGCCCCGTCGAGCGCCGCGGATTCGTAGACGTCGCCCGGGACCGCGCTCAGCGCGGCCGAGTACACGAGCATCGAGAAGGCGGTGCCGCGCCAGATGTTCGCGAAGGACACCGCAAGGATCGGCAGGGAGACCAGCAGGTCCTGCGGGGGCAGCCCGATCGAGGTGATGATCGCGTTCAGGGAGCCCTCGGCGGTGAAGAAGGTGTACAGCAGGTATCCCGCGACCACCTCGGGCAGGATCCAGGCGGCGATCACCACCGAGGTCATGAGGAACGTGACCACCCGGTGGGCGCGCTCCATCAGCAGCGCGAGCACCATCCCCAGGATGTTCTGGCCGATCACCGCGGAGACCACGGTGAAGATGAGGGTCAGCCCCACCGAGTTCCAGAACCCCGCATCGGTGAAGGCCTCGATGAAGTTGTCGAAGCCCACGAAGCTGGTCTTCGCGGCGCCGGCGCCGCGGATGGCGTTGTCGGTGAAGGCCAGGTACACCGAGTAGAGGATCGGGCCCAGCATGAAGGCGATCAGCAGCGCGAAGGCCGGCCACATCGGGACCGACCGCAGCATGGTCAGGCCGTTGCCGAGCTTCCCGGGCGTGCTGCCGCCGCTGCGCTCCACCGGGGCGGTCTGCTCCGGTGCGGTGGTCGTGGCACTGCTCATGATCCCGCCTCCTGGACGTTCTCCTGGCCGGCGATGTCGATGACCGCCCGGTCGTAGGCCGCGGCCGCGTCCTCCGGGGAGGCGCTCATGGTCATCACGGTCTCCATCGCCTCCTGGATGGCCGAGGAGATCTCGGGATACTCGGCGTAGGCGGGACGGTAGTGGGCGCTCTCCAGGAGTCCGGTGAAGAACGCGGCGGTCGCCGAGTAGGTCTGGTACTCCTCGACCTCGGCGACGTCGGCGCGCACCGTGATGTGGTTGTCGTCGATCGCGCGCTGCACCGAGTTCTCGGTGGTCAGCAGGTACTCGATGAAGCTGCCGGAGGCCTCCGGGTCGGTGGCGTACTGGGGGATCGTCCAGCTCCAGCCGCCGGCCAGGGTGGTGGTCCCCTCTCCCCCGCCGTCCTGCGTGGGCATCTCCACCACCCCCATCGTCTCCTCCCATTCGGGCCAGGGGCTCGGCGCGCCCTCGGTCCAGTTCTGCGAGATCCAGGAGCCGTCGATGATCAGGCCGAGCCGCCCCTCCGGCAGCAGGGAGCTGTAGATGCTCTCGCCGATGTTGGGGTCCAGGCACTGGCCGATCGAGAGGGTGAGATCCTCCTCGAACACGGTGCGCAGGAAGCTGAGCGAGTCGATGAAGCCCTGCGAGCCGACCACCCACTTCTGCGCCTCGTCGTCGTAGAGGCGGTCCTCGGTGCCGTACAGCAGCATCTCGAACCCCTGCATCGAGGCCTTCTCGCCCTGGGGCATGCCGGAGAAGATGAACATCGGGGCGACGTCCTCGCCCGCGGACTCCTTGATGGTGCGGGCGGCCTCGAGGATCTCCTCCCAGGTCGTCGGGGCCCAGTCCTCCGGCAGTCCGGCGTCGGCGAAGACGCCCTTGTGGAACCAGATGCCGCGGGTGTCGGTGTGGGTGGGGACCGCGTAGACGTGCCCGTCGGGCGCGGTGACCGCCTCCCGGGAGGCCTCGGCCACGTCCTCCCAGTGCTCCCAGTCCTTCACGAAGTCGTCGATCGGCTGCAGGTACCCGGCGCCCACGTCGGACATCAGGATGAAGGTGTCCTCGTAGACCAGGTCGGGGCTGGTGCGCGGGGAGGACATCAGCAGCTCGTTCTTGGTGAAGTAGTCGTTCTCGGCGGCCACGATGGGGACCAGCTCGATGGTGCGCTCGGGGAACTCCTTCGAGTACTCGGTCGCGGTGCGCTGGATCCACTGCTCCATCAGGGTGCCGGAGCCGAACTGCTGGAAGGCGATGCGCAGGGTGTCCGGGTCGCGGCCGCCGCCGGAGCAGCCGGCCAGGGCGGTCAGCGGCAGCAGCGTCGCCACCCCGGCGGAGATCCGCAGGAAGCTGCGGCGATCCGGCGCGGGCCGGTGGTGCGGGCTGGGGGGCACGGGAACCTCCTCGTCGAGGGCCATCGATCCCCGACCCTAACCCCTGCGAGGCAGATCACAAAGATCCTGCTCCCGCGCACCGTCCCGCGCGGCGGGAGCGCGCCCTCAGCGGCGGTGGGCGCGGCCGACGCCCTGGGCCCGCTCCGCGTCGGCGTAGCGCATGCCGGGCGGGACCTGGGCGAGGTCGAACCAGGCGGCGGCGCGCGGCAGCAGTCGCACGTCCTGCCAGGGGATCTCGAAGGCGGGGTCGCGCCACATGGTCAGCGCGATCTCCGCGCGGCGGCCCGCGGCGACCAGGATCAGCCGCCGCAGCCGGGAGAGGGGATGCGGATCGGCGCGGCCCGCCTCGGGGATCGTCACCGCGCCGCCGAGCTCGAGCGGCCAGACGGTCTCGCCCCAGTGCAGGGCGGCCCGGTCCGGGGTCCCGGCGAGCACGGCCGGCGGCCGCAGGTCCGCGGCGCCGACCGGGGTGGGGGCGATCGGGGCGCCCCGCTCGAGCACCTCGGGCTGGACCCAGGCGCCGGGCAGCAGCACCCGGCCCTCGACGCTGACGTCCACCAGCAGGGCGTCGGCGAAGGGCTGCAGCGGCACCGAGAGGGCGCCGTCGCGCACCATGTCGCGCCGGGGCACGGCGATCACCCGCACCACGGCATGGTCGCCGGGGCGGTCCGTCAGCGCGATCCGGACGCGGACGCCGGGCAGGGGGGCCAGTCGGCTCATCGAGGCAGGTCCCGGGCCCGGCTCAGACCGAGAGCAGCGTCGGCAGCGCGGCCAGTCCGAACACCACCACGAAGAACACGACGTAGGCGATCACCGCGAGGATCCCCAGCCCGATGATGACCCAGAAGATGATCCAGCCGACCTTGTTCATCGTCCGCGCCGAGGCCGGGTCGGTGTTCATCTGCACCAGCGCGATGATCCCGAAGATCGCCGGGATCATGGCGCCGCAGAGGAAGCCCACCACGATCAGGATGATCGCGCTGGTCTGGATCGAGCTCTGGTCCGGCGCCGCCGGCTGGGGGTGATGGCTCATCGCGGTGCGGGGTGTCCTCGTCGCTCGGTGTGGGCTCGGCGGTCAGTCCGCCAGCGGACGGCCGTGGGCGTCGCGCTCGAAGGCCTGCGCCTTGGCGAGCACCATGATGCCCTCGATGATTCCCCACCAGGCCCCGAGTCCGCAGGTGATCAGGGTGACGACGATCTGGATGATGCCGATGGTGGTGTAGCCCAGCAGGAAGCGGTGCACGCCGAAGCCGCCCAGGAAGATGCCCAGCAGGCCGACCACCAGTCGGCTCGGGGCCGCGCCCGCGGGGGCCGGTCCGGCCGGAGCGGGGCCTCCGCTCGGCGCGCCGTAGCCCGCGCCCTGCGCGCCGGTCCCGGCGCCGTACTGGGGCTGGTTGGTGCCCTGCCCGTAGGGGTCCGAGGCCGAGGGGCCGGAGGACGCGGCGAAGGGGTCCTGCGGAGCGCCCTGCTGGCCGTAGGGGTCCTGCTGGCCGTACGGGTCCTGCTCGCCATACCCGCCCTGCTGTCCGTACTGGCCCTGGTCGCCGGCTGCCGGCTGGCCGTACGGGTCCTGGGGCACGGCGCCCTGCGGGTCGGCCCCCGGCTGGCCGTACGGCTCCTGCTGGCCGTACGGGTCCTGCTGGCCGTACTGCTGCTGGTCCGCCGGCGGCTGGGCCCAGGGGTCCTGCTGCGGGGGCTGCTGCGCGTCGTCGTTCCCCTGGGGGTTCCAGGAGCCGTGGTCGCCGGGGTTGCTCATGGCGACCACGATACGTGGTCACCGGGCGCCCCGGCATCCCCGGTGGCCGGGCTCAGCCGCGGCGCTTCTCGCGGATGCGCACGCCGATCACGATCGGCGAGCCGGTGAAGTCGAAGTCCTCGCGCAGACGGCGCTCGATGAACCTGCGGTAGCCGTGCTCGAGGAAGCCGCTGGCGAAGATCACGAAGCGGGGCGGACGGGTGCGGGCCTGGGTCGCGAAGAGGATGCGGGACTGCTTGCCGCCGCGCAGCGGGTGCGGATGGGCGGCGACCAGGGTGCCCAGGAAGGCGTTGAGGCGGCCGGTGGGGATGCGGCGGTCCCAGGACTCGAGCGCCTTCTCGATCGCGGGCACCAGCTTCTCGGCGTGACGACCGGTCTGGGCGGAGATGTTCACCCGCGGCGCCCAGGCGACATGGGCGAGGTCCTGCTCGATCTCCCGCTCGAGGGTGCGGTGGCGCTCCTCGTCCAGCAGGTCCCACTTGTTGAAGGCCAGCACCAGGGCACGGCCGGACTCGAGGACCATGTCGATAATCTTGAGGTCCTGGGTGGAGATGGGCTCGGAGGCCTCGAGCAGCACCACCGCGACCTCCGCGCGGTCCAGCGCCGCCCGGGTGCGCAGGGAGGCGTAGTAGTCGGCGCCCTGGGACTGGAGCACGCGGCGGCGGATGCCGGCGGTGTCCACGAACGTCCACTCCTTGCCGCCGAGGGTGATCTTCTCGTCGACCGGGTCGCGGGTGGTGCCGGCCTCGTCGTCGACCACCACGCGCTGCTCCCGGGCAAGCCGGTTCAGCAGCGAGGACTTGCCGACGTTGGGCCGGCCCACCAGGGCGACCCGGCGGGGTCCGTGGTCCACCGGCGCGCCGCGGCCCTCCTCGGGCATCGCCGCGACCACGGCGTCCAGCAGGTCGCCGGAGCCGCGGCCGTGCAGGGCCGAGACCGCGTACGGCTCCCCCAGCCCCAGATTCCACAGCGCCGCGGCCTCGAGCTCGCCGCGCGCGTCGTCGACCTTGTTGGCGACCAGCACGATCGGCACCTTCGCCTTGCGCAGCACCTTCAGCAGCTGCTCGTCGGTGGTGGTGATGCCGACGTTCGCGTCGACGATGAACATCACCACGTCCGCGAGGGAGACGGCGACCTCGGCCTGCTCGGCCACGCGGTAGGCCATGCCCTGGACGCGCTCCTCCCAGCCGCCGGTGTCCACCAGCCAGAAGTCGGTGCCGGCCCATTCGGCCTCGTAGAAGACGCGGTCGCGGGTGACCCCGGGGCGATCCTCGACGACGGCCTCGCGGCGGCCGAGGATGCGGTTGACGAGGGTGGACTTGCCGACGTTGGGGCGGCCGACGACCGCCACCACGGGCAGGTTGCGCCGGACCTCGGGGATGACGCTCTCGCCCTCCTCGTCCTCCAGCAGCGCCAGGTCCTCGTCGTCGAGCTCGTAGTCGGACAGGCCCGCCCGCAGCGCGGACTCGATGGCCTGGTCGGTGGGCCCCTCGCCCTGCCCGCCGGGCTGCGCGAGCAGCGGCTGGGCCGGCCCGTGCAGCGCGTCCTCCTGCGCGGACTCGGCCGCGGCGACGAGGTGCAGGATCCGCTCGACGACCTCCTCGATCCCGAGACCGGTGGTGTCCACCGCCTCGACGCCCTCGGCGGCGGTGAGGAACTGCGAGACCGTGGAGTCGTCGCGGTCGCGGCGCAGCACCTGGTCGGCCATGCGGGCGCGGGTGTCCTCGCTGTCGACGAGGTCGAGCTCGGCGGCGCGGCGGCGCATCCGCTCCTCGTCCGAGGCGGTGAGCAGCACCCGCACATGCGCATCAGGGGCGACGACGGTGGTGATGTCGCGGCCCTCGGCGATGCCGAAGCCGCGCTGGGCGGCGGTGGCGAACAGCAGCTCGCGCTGGCGGCGCTGCAGGATCGCGCGCACCAGGGTGTTGGTGGCGACGCGGCTGACCTGCTGGGAGATCCGCTCGGTGCGGATCTGCCCGGTGATGTCGGCGCCGTCGACGACGACGGTCGCGCCCTCGGGGTCGGTGCCGAGCTGCAGGTCGAGCTGCTCGGCGACCTGTGCGACCGCCTCGCGGTCCGCGAGGTCGATCCCGTGCTCGAGGCAGTACCAGGCGACGGCGCGGTACATGGCGCCGGTGTCGACGATGCCGCCGTCGACCGCCGCGGCGAGCAGGCGGGAGACGGTGGACTTGCCCGATCCGGCCGGTCCGTCGATCGCGATGGTGATGCCCGGGGACGGGTCGTGCGGCGCGCTGGTGTGCATCCCTGAAGGATACGTGCCGCTCAGGCCTCGGCCACGGTCCATCCGCGTTCGGCGAGCTCCCGCGTGAGCAGCTCCTCACGGGAGGCGTCGATCGCGATGTGCGCGAGGCCCACGGCCCGGCCCAGCTCGTGCTCGAGCCGGAGGTCCTCGAGGTTGACGCCGATCTGTCCGATCTCCGTCAGCAGCCGGGCCAGCTCCCCCGGACGGTCCGGCACCAGCACCACCAGGGTCGCGAAGGCGTCGGTGCGGCCGCCGTGCTTGCCGGGGATGCGCCGCACGCCGCGGTTGCCGTCGGCGATGAGGTCGGCGAGGGCGCGGCGGGAGCCGCGGGCGGGGTCCGGGGAGCCGGTCAGCGAGTCGAGCGCGGCCAGCACCGCCGTCAGGCGCTCCTGGACCGGGGAGAGCACTGCGGCGACCGCGGCGGCGTTGGCGCCGAGGATCTCGACCCACAGCCGGGGGTCGGAGTCGGCGATGCGGGTGGTGTCGCGCAGGCCCTGGCCGGACAGGCCCAGCGCGGTCTCGGTGGGCTCCAGCAGGGTCGCCCCCAGCAGGCTCGCCATCACCTGCGGCACGTGGGAGACCTGGGCGACGGCGATGTCGTGGGAGGCGGCGTCGAGGGTGACCGGCACCGCGCCGATCTCGGTGGCGAGCCCCCGCAGGGCGGTGACCGCCTCGGGGAGCGTGCGCTCGTGCGGGACCACCACGAAGGGGCGCCCCTGGAACAGGTCGGCGCGGGCGGCGATCAGCCCGGAGACCTCGCGTCCGGCCATCGGGTGGCCGCCGATGTAGCGGGGCAGGTCCGCGGGGCGGGCGCGCTCGCGCAGCCCCTCCAGGACGGTGGTCTTGACGCTCGCGACGTCGGAGACCAGTGCCTGCGGCCAGCTGCGCAGCGCGCGGTCCACGAGCGCGGCGGCGACGTCGGGCGGGGCGGCCACCAGCACCAGCGCCGGGTCCTCGTCCTCGGGGGCGGGCAGCGCCCCCACCCCCAGCTCGACGGCCAGCGCGGTGGTGCCCGGGGAGACGTCCTCGACCTGCACCGGGACCCCGGCCCCGCTCAGCGCCATGCCCAGGGAGCCGCCGATCAGCCCGGTGCCGATGATGCGCACCGGGGAGGGGACCAGCGTCCTCACAGGCCCACCTCCGCCATCAGGGTGCCGAGCTCGCGGCCGGTCAGCTCCCGGGTGCCCCCCGGGGCGAGGTCCCCGAGCAGCACCGGGCCGATCCGGGTGCGCACGAGCGCGGTCAGCTCGAAGCCCTGGGAGGCGAACATGCGCCGCACGATGCGGTTCCGGCCCTCGTGGAGCGTCACCTCGACCACGGCCTCGCGGCCGTCCTGGGCGAGCACCCGGGCGCGGTCGGCGCGGGCGGGCCCGTCCTCGAGCTCGACCCCTTCGCGCAGCGCCCTGACCAGTCCGCGGGGCGGGCCGCCGGGGGCGTCGAAGCGGCACACGTAGGTCTTCTCGACCGCGAAGCTGGGGTGGGTGAGGCGATGGGCGAGCTCCCCGTCGTTGGTCAGCAGCAGCAGGCCCTCGGTCTCGGCGTCCAGCCGGCCCACGTGGAAGAGGCGCTGCGAGTAGCCCGCGGTGAACTCGGACAGGTCGCGCCGCCCCTCGGGGTCGCTCATCGCGGAGACCACCTGGCGGGGCTTGTTCAGCGCCAGGGTCACCTTGGTCTCGTCCAGCTGCAGGCGGCGCCCGTCGACGTGGACCACCTGCGCGGCGGGGTCGATGCGCACCCCTGCTCGCGCACCACGACGCCGTCGACCATCACCCGGCCGCCGGAGATCAGCGCCTCGCAGGCGCGGCGGGAGCCGAAGCCGGCTCTGGCCAGCACCTTCTGCAGCCGCTCGCCGTCCTCCCGGTGCTGGTCGGCGGCGTCCTCCGCGGTCCCCCGCGGCGCAGGCAGCGCGGTGCCCTGCTCATCGCGCAGGCGCACCTTCCGCGGCGGGGTGAAGGCGCTGCGGCGCCGCTGCGGCCGGGAGCCGCCGTGCGCGGGGCGCCCCCCGCCCGGCCGGTCGGCGGCCATCAGGCCGCGCCGCCGCGGGAGATGAGCTCCCGGGCGAGCTGGCGGTACGCCTCGGCGCCGCGGTTCGCGGGCGCGTAGGAGGTGATCGGCTCGGCGGCCACGGAGGCGTCCGGGAACTTCACGGTGCGGTTGATGGTGGTGTGGAAGACCTTGTCGGGGAAGGCCTCGACCACCCGCTGGCAGACCTCGCGGGCGTGGAGGGTGCGCGGGTCGAACATGGTGATGACGATGCCGTCGAGCTCGAGGCGCGGGTTGATGCGGTCCTGCACCTTCTCGATGGTCTCGACCAGCAGGGCCACGCCGCGCAGCGCGAAGTACTCGGCCTCCAGCGGGATGATCACCCCGTGGCTGGCGGCCAGGGCGTTGACCGTCAGCAGGCCCAGCGAGGGCTGGCAGTCGATCAGGATCACGTCGTACTCGTCGGTCACCGGGCGCAGCACGCGCGCCAGCGCCATCTCCCGGGCGACCTCGTTGACCAGGGTGACCTCGGCGGCGGAGAGGTCGATGTTGGCCGGCAGCACGTCGAGGTTCTCGGTGGGGGTCTGCTGGATGACGTCGCGGATCTCGTGCCCCCGCTCCATCAGCAGGTTGTAGACGGTCAGGTCGAGGTCGTAGGGGCTGACCCCGGTGCCGGCGCTGAGCGCGCCCTGCGGGTCCAGGTCCACCAGCAGCACCTTGCGGCCGAGCTCGGCCAGCGCCGCGCCCAGGTTGATCACGCTGGTGGTCTTGCCCACCCCGCCCTTCTGGTTGACCAGGGAGATGATCCGGGCCGGGCCGTGTCCGTCGAGCGGGGCCGGCTCCGGGAGCTCGGGCATCGGGCGGCCGGTGGGGCCGAGGTCGATGTCCAGCTGGCGGGGGGAGGTCGGGCTCACGTCGGTGTCCTGTCGTCGGCGTCGTGGTCTGGTGCGGGCGCGGAGCGAGCCGCCAGGGGGCCGGAGGGGCTCCGGTCCGGCCCGGGACGCGGCGGCCGCGGCGGGCCGTCGATGTCTCGTGGTCGACGCTCCCGCGGCCGGGGGCCGAGCGGGGGCGTCGTGCCGGACAAGTCTAAGCCCCCCGCCGCGCCCGGGGGTGGGCGCCGGCATGGGCCTCGCGCAACGAGTCGACGGTGACCTGGGTGTACAGCTGGGTGGTGGTGACCGAGGCGTGGCCCAGCAGCTCCTGCACGCTGCGCACGTCGGCTCCGCCGTGCAGCAGGTGGGTGGCGTAGGAGTGGCGCAGGGTGTGGGGGCTGATCGGCTCGGGCAGGTCGGTGAGGTCGGCGGCCGCGGCGGCCCGCTGCACGATCTGCCAGGCGGCCTGGCGGGTCAGGCGGGTGCCGCGGGAGCCCAGGAAGAGCGCCGGGGTGCCGGCGCCGCGGGCGGCCAGGGCGGGGCGGCCACGGGTCAGGTACGCCGCGAGCGCCTCGAGCGCGCAGCGGCCGACGGGCACCACCCGGTGCCGACCGCCCTTGCCGCGCAGCAGGGCCGAGCGCTCTGCGGCGTCGAGGTCGTCCAGGTCCAGCCCGGTGGCCTCGGAGATGCGGGCCCCCAGCCCGTACAGCAGCTCGAGCAGGGCGCGGTCGCGCAGCGCCCGCTCGGTGGCGTCGCGCCCGGTGCCCGGGCGCCCGGCGGCCTCGATCAGCGCCTCGACCTGGTCGATGCTCAGGGGGTGGGGCAGCCGCGCCGGCAGCGCCGGGGTGGGCACGAGGCGGGAGGGGTCGCCGGTGGTGGAGAGCCGCTCGGCGTCGAGGAAGGCGTGCAGGCCGCGCACCGCCGCCAGGGAGCGGGCGGCCGAGGCGGCCGAGAGCGGGCTGCCGCGGTCGGCGCCGGTGCGCAGCGCCTGCAGCCAGTCCCCGAGCCGCTGGGGGACGACGGCGGCGGGATCGACGTCCTCGCGGGCGAGGGCGGCGAGGTAGCGGGTGAGGTCGCGGCGGTAGGCGGCCAGGGTGTTGGCGGCGAGCCCGCGCTCGATTCGCAGATGGCTCAGGTACTCCTCGAGGATCCGTCGGTCACCGGGGCGCAGCATCGCCTCCCCGGGAGGGGGCGGGTCTGCGCCCGGGCTCACAGGGTGACGAAGGGATCGATCGCCAGGGCCACGAACAGCACGGTGAGGTAGGTGATCGAGCCGTGGAAGACCGTCATCGGGGCGAGCTCCTTGCCGCTGAGGCCGCGGCGCACGCGCACGGCGTAGCGGATCACGAGGAAGCCGAACCAGGCGCCGGCGCCGACGGCGGCCGCGCCGTAGACCCAGCCGGTGTGCCCCAGCGGGATGATCGCGAGGCTGGCGGCGATCATCAGGGCGGTGTGCATGATCATCTGGCCAGCCACGCTGCCGCGGGAGGCGACCACGGGGAGCATCGGCACCCCGGCGTTGGCGTAGTCCGCGGAGAACTTCTCGGCCAGCGGCCAGTAGTGCGGCGGGGTCCAGAAGAAGATCACCAGGAACAGCAGCACGGCGGTCCAGGAAACCGTCCCGGTCACCGCCGACCAGCCGATCAGCACCGGCATGCAGCCGGCCACCCCGCCCCAGACGATGTTCTGGCTGGTGCGGCGCTTGAGGATCATCGTGTAGAAGACGACGTAGAGCAGGATCGCGCCCACCGCGAGGGCGGCGGACATCCAGTTCACCAGCAGCCCCAGCCAGAGCGCGGAGACGATCGAGAGCACGATGCCGAAGGTCAGCCCGGCGCGGGGCGAGATCGCCCCCGTCACCAGGGGCCGGTTCCGCGTCCGCTTCATCTTCGCGTCGATGTCGCGCTCGAGGTACATGTTCAGCGCGTTCGCGCCGCCCGCGGCGAGGTAGCCGCCGATCATGGTGGCCAGGATCAGCCACAGCGAGGGGAACCCGCCCGCGGCCAGGAACATGGTGGGGATGGTGGTGATCAGCAGCAGCTCGATGATGCGGGGCTTGGTCAGCGCCACATAGCTGCGGATGACGGAGCGGACGGACCGCTGCGGGGTCCCCTCACCGCCCTGACCGGTGCTGCGGAGCGAAGCTCCCTGGGTGGCGGTCACCGCCCACCGTCCTTCCTGCTGAGCGCGACGCGGTCGTCGCGTGAACGACGCAGTCGTCGCGTGAACCCCGCCAGTCTAGGCCGACGCTCCCCGCGATGGCGCTGCGCCACAGGTGAGACCGCGCACCGTCCCCTGCGGCAACAGCCTGGACCGGGGCGACGCCTGCGGGCCGCCACGACTAAGGTGGGCGACGTCGCCTCGTGCAGGACCCCCCTCGTCGACGTGTGCGTGCGGGGACGGTCCGCGAGGCCATCCGATGCCAGCGGCCGCCGCGGCCGCACCCCGCGAAAGGAACACTCGACGTGACAGAGACCTTCAAGGCCCCCGAGGGCTGGACCGAGCTGGACAAGCGCGCGATCGACACCGGGCGCGTCCTGGCCGCCGACGCCGTGGAGAAGGTTGGCAACGGCCACCCCGGCACCGCGGTGAGCCTGGCCCCCGCCGCGTACCTGCTCTACCAGGACGTCATGCGCCACGACCCGACCGACCTGGACTGGCTGGGTCGGGACCGCTTCGTGCTCTCCGCCGGGCACTCCAGCCTCACCCAGTACATCCAGCTGTTCCTCGGCGGCTTCGGCCTCGAGGTCGAGGACATCGCGCAGCTGCGCACCTGGGGCTCGAAGACGCCGGGCCACCCGGAGAACTTCCTCACCGACGGCGTGGAGATCACCACCGGTCCGCTCGGCCAGGGCATCTCCTCGGCGGTCGGCTTCGCGATGGCCCAGCGCCGCGAGCGCGGCCTGCTCGACCCCGAGGCCGCCCCGGGCACCAGCCCCTTCGACCACTTCACCTACGTGATCGCCTCGGACGGCGACCTGCAGGAGGGCGTCAGCAGCGAGGCCAGCTCGCTCGCCGGCACCCAGCAGCTCGGCAACCTGATCGTGATCTGGGACGACAACGAGATCTCCATCGAGGGCGACACCTCGATCGCCTTCACCGAGGACACCGCCGCTCGCTACGCGGCCTACGGCTGGGACGTCCGCACGGTGGACTGGACCCAGGGCGGCACCGAGTACGTCGAGGACGTCGCCGCGCTGAAGGCCGCGATCCTCGAGGGCCAGCAGGTCACCGACAAGCCCACCTTCATCCGCCTGCGCACCGTCATCGGCTGGCCGATCCCGGAGCTGGCCGGCACCCACGGCGTCCACGGCGCCAAGCTCGGCGCCGAGGGCGTCGCGGGCCTGAAGACCGCCGTCGGCTTCGACCCGGAGCGCCAGTTCCAGGTCGACGAGGAGGTCCTGGCCCACACCCGCGGCCTCGCCGAGCGCGCCGCCGCCGCCAAGGCGCAGTGGGAGGAGGGCTTCCAGGCCTGGCGCACCGCCCACCCCGAGCGCGCCGCGCTGCTGGAGCGCCTGCGCGCCCGCGAGCTGCCCGAGGGCTTCGCCGAGGCCTTCCCGGTCTTCGAGGCCGACGCCAAGGGCATCGCCACGCGCGCCGCCTCCGGCAAGGTCCTCGAGGCCCTCGCCCCGGTGATGCCGGAGCTGTGGGGCGGCTCCGCCGACCTCGCCGGCTCGAACAACACCACCATGAAGGGCGAGCCGTCCTTCCTGCCCGCCGAGATCGGCTCCGAGCAGTTCTCCGGCGACCAGTACGGCCGCACGCTGCACTTCGGCATCCGCGAGCACGGCATGGGCGCGATCCTCTCCGGGATCTCCCTGCACGGCCTGACCCGCCCCTACGGCGGCACCTTCTTCCAGTTCGCCGACTACATGCGCGGCGCGGTGCGCCTGGCCTCCCTGATGAAGGTCCCGGCCACCTACGTGTGGACCCACGACTCCATCGGCCTGGGCGAGGACGGCCCCACCCACCAGCCGGTCGAGCACCTGGCCGCCTACCGGGCGATCCCGAACCTGTCGATCGTGCGTCCGGCCGACGCCAACGAGACCGCCGCGGCCTGGAAGGCGCTGCTGGAGCGCGACCACGGGCCCGTGGGCCTGATCCTCAGCCGCCAGGCGATGCCGACCTTCGACCGCAGCGAGTACGCCGCGGCCGACGGCCTGGCCCGCGGCGGCTACATCATGAAGGACGCCTCGGCCGCGCCGCAGGTCATCCTCATCGCCACCGGCTCCGAGGTGCAGTACGCCGCCGAGGCGCAGCGCCTGCTCGAGGCCGAGGGCGTGCCCACCCGGCTGGTCTCGATGCCGTCGATCGAGTGGTTCGACGAGCAGGACGAGGACTACCGGGAGTCGGTGCTGCCGTCGTCGGTGACCGCGCGCGTGAGCGTCGAGGCCGGCATCGCGATGCCGTGGCACCGCTTCCTGGGCACCCACGGCCGGGCCGTCTCGCTCGAGCACTACGGTGCCTCGGCCGATGCGGGCACCCTGTTCGAGAAGTTCGGCTTCACCGCCGAGGCGGTCGTCGAGGCCGCACGGGACTCGATCGCGGCGGCCGGCGCCTGATCCCCGGCGGGGCGGGGCCCACGGGCCCCGCCCCGCTCCCCCGTCGCCGCCCCGTGCCGGCCACGGGGACCCCAGCAGTTCGCCACAGGGCGCTCGGCGCCCGGAAGGAACTCCCATGACCCAGAACCCCCGCACCCAGACCCTCTCCGACGCCGGCGTGTCCATCTGGCTCGACGACCTCTCCCGGCAGCGGATGAGCTCCGGCAACCTGCAGGAGCTCATCGAGTCCCGCAACGTCGTCGGCGTGACCACCAACCCCTCGATCTTCCAGGCCGCGATCTCCGGCCGCTCCGAGTACGACGCGGACATCGCCCGCCTCGCCGGCGAGGGCCGGGACGTCGACGCGATCGTCGAGGTGCTCACCACCGACGACGTGCGCCGCGCCGCCGACCTCTTCTCCGACCTGTTCACCGCCAGCGGCGGCTTCGACGGCCGGGTCAGCATCGAGGTCGACCCCCGGGCCGCCCATGACACCGAGCGGACCATCGCCCAGGCCAAGCACCTGCGCGACGTGGTGGACCGCGAGAACGTCATGGTCAAGATCCCCGCCACCGACGCCGGGCTGCCCGCGATCACCGCGGCCATCGCCGACGGCATCAGCGTCAACGTCACCCTGATCTTCTCGGTCGCGCGCTACCTGGAGGTCATCGAGGCCTACCTCACCGGCCTCGAGCAGGCCGCGGCGGCCGGGCACGACCTCGCGAAGATCCACTCCGTGGCCTCGTTCTTCGTCTCCCGCGTGGACGCGGAGATCGACCAGCGCCTGGAGGCCCTCGGCGGCGAGGCGGAGACCCTGCGCGGCAGCGCCGGGGTCGCCAACGCCCAGGCCGCCTTCGGGGAGTACCTCGTGGCCTTCGGCTCCGAGCGCTTCCAGGCGCTCGCGGCGCAGGGCGCGAACGTGCAGCGTCCGCTGTGGGCGTCCACCGGGGTGAAGAACCCGGAGTACCCCGACACCCTGTACGTCGACCACCTGGTCGCCGATCCGTGCGTGAACACCATGCCGGAGAAGACCCTCGAGGCGGTCGCCGAGCACTCCGAGCTCAAGGCCCCGCTGTCGGCCGAGACCGCCGCCTCCGCCGAGGGCGTGCTCGCGCGCGTCGCCGACGCCGGGGTGGACCTGGCCGACGTCTTCGCGCTGCTCGAGCGCGAGGGCGTCGAGAAGTTCGAGAAGGCCTGGGAGGAGCTCCTGGCCACCGTGTCGGCGACCATCGACGACACCCGCGCCTGAGCCCTCGACGAGCACGGCCCTGCCCGCCGGGGCGGGCCGTGCTCGTCTCGTCCGTGTCCGAGAAAGGACCATCGTGACCGATACCCGCACCTCTTCGGGCGCCGCCGAGGCGCCCGAGATCGACAATCCGCTGCGCGACCCGCGCGACCGTCGGCTGCCCCTGATCGCGGGCCCCAGCTCCATGGTGATGTTCGGCGTCACCGGCGACCTCGCGCGCAAGAAGCTGCTGCCGGCGCTCTACGACCTCACCCACCGCGGCCTGCTGCCCCCCAGCTTCGGCCTGGTCGGCTTCGGTCGCCGCGACTGGTCCGACGACGACTTCGCCGAGTACGTGCGCAAGAGCGTCTCCGAGCACTCCCGCACCGGCTTCTCCGAGAACGTCTTCGAGCAGCTGCGCGGGCGGCCTCCGCTTCGTCACCGGCACCTTCGACGACACCGCCGCCTTCGAGCGGCTCACCGAGGTGGTCGGCGAGCTGGACCGCACCCGCGGCACCGGCGGCAACCACGCCTTCTACCTCTCGATCCCGCCGGACGCCTTCCCGCAGGTCTGCGGACAGCTGGCGAACTCCGGGCTCAACACCCCCCGGGACGGCTCCTGGCGCCGGGTGGTCATCGAGAAGCCCTTCGGGCACGACCTCGCCTCCGCCCGCGAGCTCAATGAGGTGGTCGAGCAGGCGTTCCGCCCCGAGGACGTCTTCCGCATCGACCACTACCTGGGCAAGGAGACCGTCCAGAACATCCTCGCGCTGCGGTTCTCCAACCAGCTGTTCGAGCCGATCTGGAACTCTCACTACGTCGACCACGTGCAGATCACGATGGCCGAGGACATCGGCATCGGCTCCCGCGCCGGGTACTACGACGGCATCGGCACCGCCCGCGACGTCATCCAGAACCACCTGCTGCAGCTGCTGGCGCTGACGGCGATGGAGGAGCCGGTCTCCTTCCGCGCCGCCGACCTGCGGGCCGAGAAGGAGAAGGTGCTCGCCGCCGTCGAGCTGCCGGAGGACCTCGCAGCCCATACCGCCCGCGGCCAGTACGTGGGCGGCTGGCAGGGCGGCGAGCAGGTGCGCCCGTACCTCGAGGAGGACGGGATCCCGGCCGACTCGACCACCGAGACCTTCGCCGCCATGCGGCTGGACATCGCCACCCGCCGCTGGGCGGGGGTGCCGTTCTACCTGCGCGCCGGGAAGCGCCTGGGCCGGCGCGTCACCGAGATCGCGGTGATGTTCAAGCGCGCCCCCTTCCTCCCCTTCCGCTCCACCGACACCGCGGACCTGGGCCAGAACGCGATCGTCATCCGGGTCCAGCCCGACGAGGGCGTGACCATGCGGTTCGGCTCGAAGGTGCCGGGCACCCAGATGGAGGTGCGGGACGTGTCGATGGACTTCGCCTACGGCATGAACTTCACCGAGAAGTCCCCCGAGGCCTACGAGCGGCTGATCCTGGACATGCTGCTGGGCGACCCGCCGCTGTTCCCCCGCCAGAAGGAGGTCGAGCTGTCCTGGGCGATCCTCGACCCCATCACCGAGTACTGGGCCCAGCACCTGGCGCCGGCGTCGTACCGCCCCGGCACCTGGGGCCCCGACACCGCTCACGAGATGCTCACCCGTGACGGACGCACCTGGAGGCGACCATGATCACCACCCTGACCGACACCACCACCTCCGCGATCGACAAGACGATGATCGAGATGAGGGAGACCTTCGGCGAGAACACCATCGGTCGGGTGCTCACCCTCATCATCATCTCCGCCGGCGACCTGGAGGCCCCCCTCGAGGCGGCCATCAGCGCCAGCCGGGAGCACCCCGCCCGGGTGATCGTGGTGGACGCGGATCCGGAGGCCGAGACCGCCGGCCTGGACGCCGAGATCCGGGTGGGCCGCGACGCCGGCTCCGGCGAGATCGTCATCCTGCACGCCCGGGGCGACAACCTCTCGACGCTCGACACGCTGGTGATGGCCCTGCTGCTGCCGGATGCGCCGATCGTGACCTGGTGGCCGGGCAGCGCGCCCTCCTCCCCGATCCACGACGTGCTGGGCTCCATGTCGCAGCGCCGGATCACCGATGCCGCCGCCTGCCGGAACCCGCTGGGCACCCTGAAGCGGCTCCGCCGCGGCTACGCCAACGGGGACTCCGACCTGGCCTGGTCGCGGCTGACCCGCTGGCGCGGACTGCTCGCGAGCGCCTACGAGGTGCCGCCGGTCGCCGTCCCCCGCCGGGTGCAGGTCACCGGCTCCCCAGAGAACCCCTCGGTGGTGCTGATGGCCGCCTGGCTCGAGCACACCCTCGGCGTCGAGCCCGAGATCCTGGCCCCGGAGGACGCGGACGCGCCGAGCAACGGCATCCACGGGGTGCGCCTGGTGCGCGAGGACGGCGACATCGAGCTCACCCGGGTCGACGACGAGTCGATCCTGCTGAAGCTGCCCGGGGACGACACCGAGCAGCACGTCACCATGCCGCGCCGCACCCTGGACGAGCTGCTGGCCGAGGAGCTGCGCCGCCTGGATCCCGACGAGGTCTACGGCGAGGTGCTGGCCCGCGCCTTCAGCGGCATCGAGGACGCCGCCACCTTCGCCACCGGCAAGCCGCCGAGCGCGGACGTGGTGCTCGCCGAGACCGACGCTGTCGCCCGCGTCGCCGCCACCCGCAGCGCGGACCAGCTCGCCGAGGCGCTCACGCAGCGACCGACCGCGCATCTCGTGCTCACCGGCGGCACCGTCGGCACGAGGACCGCCGCGGCGCTGCCCGCGGCGCTCGCGAAGGCCGGCGTGGACGTGAGCCGACTGCACCTGTGGTGGGGCGACGAGCGCTTCGTCGAGGCGGACTCGGACGAGCGCAACGAGGTGGGGGTGCGGGCCGCCCTCGAGCAGCTGCAGGAGGCCGGACTGCCCGCGCGGAACATCCACGTGATGCCCTCGCCCTCGGACGGCATGTCCCTCGAGGAGGCCGCCGCCCGGTACGGGCAGCAGCTGAACCAGGCCGGCGGCGACGAGCCGTTCCGCACCCGCGGCAGCGCCTTCTTCGACGTGGTGCTGCTGGGCGTCGGCCCCGACGGCCACATCGCCTCGCTGTTCCCCGAGCATCCCGACCAGTCGGAGGTGGGGGCCAGTGCGGTCGCGGTGACCGCCTCGCCCAAGCCGCCGGCGGAGCGGATCTCGCTGACCTGGCCGGTGCTGAACTCCTCGCGGCACGTGGCGCTGCTGGTCGCGGGCGCCGAGAAGGCCGAGGCGGTGCGGGCCGCCCACGGCGCGATCGATCCCTGGCAGGTGCCGGCCTCGGCCGTGCGCGGGCTGGAGAGCACGGTCTGGTACCTCGACGAGGCCGCGGCGGGTCGCACCCCCGCCTGAGCGGGGCCCTGCCCCGCGGCAGGCAGAAGGGCCGGTCACCCTCGTGGTGACCGGCCCTTCTGCTCAGCTGCGCGGGATGCTCAGAGGAAGCGCTCCAGGACGCTCAGGCCGACGGCGCACAGCGCCCAGCCCACCGCGAGGGTGACCGTGAGGCGGTTCAGGTTGCGCTCGGCGACGCCGGAGGCGCTCGCGGAGGAGGAGACCCCGCCGCCGAACATGTCGGACAGACCGCCGCCGCGCCCCTTGTGCAGGAGCACGAGCATGATCGTGAGCAGGCCGAGCACGGCCAGCAGGACCTGGAGGACGATCTTCAGCAGGGGCAGATCCACGGGGGGCGTCACCTTCCACGGAGTTTGACGGACCGATCCAGCATACGCCACGGGCCGGGCCTCGCCAAGGCCCGGCCCGTGTGGTGCGAGGCTCCTCGCACCGGTGTCAGCACCGCAGGCTCAGCCCTGGTAGCCGACGATCTTCGCGAACTCCTCGGCCTTCAGCGAGGCGCCGCCGACGAGGGCGCCGTCGACGTCCTGCTTGGTCATCAGCTCGGCGACGTTCGAGGACTTCACGCTGCCGCCGTACAGGACCCGCACCGCGTCGGCGACCTCGTCGCCGTGGAGCGAGCGGAGGGCGCCGCGGATCGCGCTGCACACCTCCTGGGCGTCCTCGGGGGTGGCGACCTCGCCGGTGCCGATGGCCCACACCGGCTCGTAGGCGATCACGATCTGCTTGGCCTGCTCGGCGTTCAGACCGTCGATGCCGCCCTCGAGCTGGGCGAGGGTGTGCTCGACGTGCCGGCCGGCCTGGCGCTCCTCGAGCGGCTCGCCGACGCACAGGATCGGGATCAGCCCGGCCGCGAAGGCCGCCTTCACCTTGGCCCCGGTGACCTGCTCGTCCTCGCCGTGGTACTGGCGCCGCTCCGAGTGGCCCACGGCCACGTAGGTGCAGCCCAGCGCCTTCAGCATGGAGCCGGAGACCTCGCCGGTGTAGGCACCGGACTCGTGCGCGGAGAGGTCCTGGGCGCCGTAGGCGATCGGGAGCTTCCCGGCATCGACGGCGACCTGCACGGTGCGCAGGTCGACGAAGGGCGGCAGCACCACGGTCTCCACGAGCGAGGTGTCCACCTCCTTCAGCTGCTCGCCGAGCTCCTCGACCAGGGCCAGGCCCTGCTTCCAGTCGAGGTTCATCTTCCAGTTGCCCGCCATCAGCGGGGTGCGGGTGGTCATGCGGCGTCCTCCTCGAGGATCGAGATGCCCGGCAGGTCCTTGCCCTCGATGAGTTCGAGGCTCGCTCCGCCGCCGGTGGAGATGTGCGAGAAGAGGGATTCGTCGAATCCGAGGTTGCGGACGGCGGAGGCGGAGTCGCCGCCGCCGACCACGGTGTAGCCCGATGCCCGCGAGAGGGTCTCCGCGACCGAGCGGGTGCCCGCGGCGAAGGTGTCGAACTCGAAGACGCCCATCGGGCCGTTCCAGAACACGGTGGCGGCGTCGGTGATCTTCTCGCCGAACAGCCGCGCGGTCTCCGGGCCGATGTCCATGCCCTCCTGGTCGGCGGGGATCTGGTCGGCGGGGACCACGGTGGCCGGGGCGTCGGGGGCGAACTCGGGCGCCACCACGGTGTCGACCGGCAGCACCAGCTCGACGCCGTTGGCCTTCGCGCGCTCCATGTACTCGCGCACCACGTCGAGCTTGGTCTCGTCCAGCAGGGACTGGCCGATCTCGAAGCCCAGCGCCTTCTGGAAGGTGTACGCCATGCCGCCGCCGATCAGGATGCGGTCGGCCCGGCCCAGCAGGTTGTCGATCACGGCGAGCTTGTCGGCGACCTTCGCACCGCCGAGGACCACCACGAAGGGGCGCTCGGGGGACTCGGTGACCCGGCGCAGGGAGTCGACCTCGCGCAGCACCAGCTCGCCCGCGGCGGCCGGCAGCAGCGTCGCCAGCTCGTACACGGAGGCCTGCTTGCGGTGGACGACGCCGAAGCCGTCGGAGACGAAGGCGTCCCCGAGGGCGGCGAGCTCCTGCGCGAAGGCGAGGCGCTCCTGGTCCTGCTTCGCGGTCTCCCCCGGGTTGAAGCGGAGGTTCTCGAGCACGGCGACCTGGCCGTCGCCGAGGGCGGCGACGGTCTCCTGGGCGGAGGCGCCCACGGTGTCGCTCGCGAAGGCGACCTCCTGGCCCAGCAGCTCGCCGAGGCGCCCGACGACCGGGCGCAGCGAGTACTTCTCCTCGGGGGCACCCTTCGGGCGGCCGAGGTGGGAGATCACGGCGACGCGGGCACCGGCCTCGACGAGGCGGGTCAGGGTGGGCAGGGCGGCGCGGATGCGGCCGTCGTCGGTGATGGTGGTCCCGTCCAGGGGGACGTTGAGGTCCGCGCGGACGAGCACGCGGCGGCCGCGCAGCTCCCCGAGCGAGTCGATGGTCTTCAGCACTGTGGTGGTTCCTTCTGGTCGTGGCCGCCGCCGGGACGAGCGGGCAGCGGCGCCGGGGACGAGCGGAGCCCGCCGGAGGCCGACCCCTCGGGGTGGCGACCGGCGGGCTCCGGGATGATCCGTGTCGTCAGTGCGACGTGGGGATCAGAGGGACTTGCCCACCAGCAGCGAGAGCTCGACGAGACGGTTGGAGAAGCCCCACTCGTTGTCGTACCAGGTGAAGACCTTCACCAGGTTGCCGTTGACCTTGGTCAGCTGCGAGTCGAAGATCGAGGAGTGCGGATCGCCCTCGATGTCCTTGGAGACGATCGGGTCCTCGGTGTAGCGCAGGATGCCCTTGAGGGGGCCCTCGGCCGCCTTCTTGATCGCGGCGTTGATCTCCTCGACGGAGACCTCGCGGGAGGCCTCGAAGGTGAGGTCGGTGATCGAGCCGGTGGGGACCGGCACGCGCAGCGAGTAGCCGTCGAGCTTGCCCTTGAGCTCGGGCAGCACCAGCGCCACGGCCTTGGCCGCACCGGTGGTGGTGGGGACGATGTTCAGCGCGGCGGCGCGGGCACGACGCGGGTCCTTGTGCGGGCCGTCCTGCAGCACCTGGTCCGAGGTGTAGGCGTGGACGGTGGTCATCAGGCCCTTGACGATCCCGAACTCGTCGTTCAGCACCTTCGCCACGGGGGCGAGGCTGTTGGTGGTGCAGGACGCGTTGGAGATGATGTGGTGGTTCTCGGGGTCGTAGTCGCCCTCGTTCACACCGATGACGAAGGTGCCGTCCTCGTTCTTGCCGGGGGCGGAGATGATGACCTTCTTGGCGCCGGCCTCGATGTGGGCCTTGGCCTTCTCCGCGTCGGTGAAGATGCCGGTGGACTCGATGACGACGTCCGCGCCGATCTCGCCCCACGGGATGTTCTTCGGGTCGCGCTCGGCGTACGCCTTGATGGTCTGCTCGCCGACGGTGATCGAGTTCTCGTCGTACGAGACCTCGTAGGGCAGGACACCGCTGATCGAGTCGTACTTGATCAGATTCGCGAGCGCGGCGTTGTCGGTGAGGTCGTTCACACCGACGATCTGGATGTCTGCCTGCTGCTCGAGAGCGGCGCGCAGGAAGTTGCGGCCGATGCGACCGAATCCGTTGATTCCGACCTTAATGGTCACGGGTTCCTCCTTGATTCACAGGGGATCTGCGAAATATGGACAGTGGCGCGCACGCCCTCGTACGCTCGGACGGCGCCGGCTGTGACCGACGACCGGTGTGATCCTATCAATGTCCGCCCGGGCCCCGTCACGGACCAAGGTCCGGCGAGACGGGCGGACGGCCCTCGTCGGCGCCCTCCTCGGTGCCGGGCAGCCCGAGGTCCTCGGCGCGCTTGTCCGCCATCGCCAGCAGGCGGCGGATCCGCCCGGCGACCGCGTCCTTGGTCAGCGGCGGGTCGGCCAGCCGTCCCAGCTCCTCGAGGCTCGCCTGGCGGTTCTCCAGCCGCAGCCGGCCGGCGGCCCGCAGGTGCTCGGGGACCTCGTCGCCGAGGATCTCCAGGGCGCGCTGGACGCGCTGGCCGGCGGCCACCGCGGCCCGCGCCGAGCGGCGCAGGTTGGCGTCGTCGAAGTTCGCCAGCCGGTGCGCGGTCGCCTTCACCTCGCGCTTGGTGCGCCGGTCCTCCCAGGTGCGCACCGTCTGGTGGGCGCCCATCCGGGCCAGCAGGGTGGAGATGGCCTCCCCGTCGCGCAGCACCACCCGGTCCGCGCCGCGCGCCTCGCGCGCCTTGGAGGCCACGCCCAGGCGGCGGGCGGCTCCCACCATCGCCAGCGCCACCTCCGGTCCCGGGCAGGACAGCTCGAGCGCGGCGGAGCGGCCGGGCTCGGTGAGAGTGCCGCGGGCCAGGAAGGCGCCCCTCCAGGCGGCCTCCGCGTCGACCGTCGCGCCGCCGACGACGAAGGGGGGCATGCCGCGCACCGGGCGGCCGCGGGCATCGAGCAGCCCGGTCTGGCGGGCCAGCATCCCGCCCTCCCGGTCGACCCGCACGATGTAGCGGGTGGTGCGGCGGATCCCGGAGGGGGCCAGCACGGCCAGGTCGGCGCGATGCCCGTACATGTCGGAGATGATCCCGTGCAGCCGGCGGGCGACGGCCGCCGAGTCCAGCTCCGCCTCCACCACCACCCGCCCGGCCACCAGGTGCAGACCGCCGGCGAAGCGGAGGATCGCCGCCGCCTCGGCCTTGCGGGCCGAGGGTCGCGTCACCGTGAGGTGGCTCAGCTCCTCCTTGGCCTCACCTGTCAGCGCCATGCGTCTCCTCCTCGGTCGCGGGCGCGGCTGCCCCCGCCGTGCGGTGATGGTCCCCGGCCCGGCGCGCGCCCGCGGCGGGCTCGACGTCGCCGTAGGCGTCGTCGAACAGATCGCGGTACGCGGCGGCCAGCCGCACGGGGTCGTGATGGGGCAGGCCGTCGCCCACGCTGACCTGGCGCAGCAGGGTGCGGATCCCGTGCGCGGTGGCCGCCTCGGCGAGCTCGAGGGCGTCGTCCAGGGTGGTGGGATCGGCCAGCAGGGCGTCGAAGCCGCAGCCGGGGGCCCGTTCCAGCAGCACCTCCAGCAGGTCGATGCTGGACATGCCCTCGGCCTCCTGCACCCCCACCGAGAGGTTCGCGGTGATGCAGCAGCGCGCCGGGCTGGTGCGGATCGCCTCGGCGATCTCGGGGATCATCAGGTGCGGCAGCACCGAGGTGTACCAGGAGCCCGGGCCCACGATGATCCAGTCGGCGCGGCCCAGGGCCTCGATCACGTCGCGCGGGACCCGGGGCCGCGGCGGGATCAGGCGCACGTCCTCGACCCGCCCCTCGGCGGTGGCGACCTGGAACTGGCCCGAGACCGTGCGCAGCGCCCCGTCGGCGGCGCGGACGTCGGCCTCGATGTCCAGCGGGTCCAGCGCCATCGGGAGCACCCGTCCGCGCGCCCCCAGCAGCTCGGCCATCTGGTCGAGGCCCTCGATCGGGTCGTCGAGGATCTGCCACAGCGCCACGATCATCAGGTTGCCGAGGGCGTGGCCGTCCAGCTCGCCCTCGGTCGCGAAGCGGTGCTGGATGACGTCCCCCCAGATCGAGCCCCAGTCGGAGTCCTCGCACAGGGCGGCCAGCGCCATCCGCAGGTCCCCGGGGGGCAGCACCGGCATCTCGGTGCGGATCCGGCCGGAGGAGCCGCCGTTGTCCGCGACGGTGACCACCGCGGTGATGTCGTCGGCCAGCAGGCGCAGGGCCCGCAGGTTCGCGGCCAGCCCGTGGCCTCCCCCGAGGGCGACCACCCGCAGGGGCCGCTGGGGGTTGCCGCGGCGGCCCCGGCGGGCGCTCGCGGAGCGGTCGGCGGTGCGCAGGCGGTGGCCGGGGGCGCGGGGGGCGATGCTCATTCCCGCCCCAGATCCCGGTGGCGCAGCCGCACCGCGTGGCCCTGGCGGCGCAGGGCCTCGCCGATCCGCTCGGAGATCGCGACCGAGCGGTGCTTGCCGCCGGTGCAGCCGATCGCGAGGGTCGTGAAGTGCTTGTTCTCGGCGCTGTAGCCGCGCAGCACGGGCACGATCATCTCGAGGTAGCGGTCGACGAACTCGGCGGCGTTGGCGTCGCCGAGGACGAAGTCGGCGACCTCGAGGTCGGTGCCGCGCTTGTCGCGCAGCTCGGGGACCCAGTACGGGTTGGGGATGAAGCGGACGTCGCTGACGTGGTCGGCCTCCAGCGGGATGCCGTACTTGAAGCCGAAGGACAGCATCGTCACCGTCAGCTGCTGCTCCTGACTGGTGCCGAAGACGGTGCGCATCTTCATCGTCAGCTGGTGCACGTTCAGCGGCGAGGTGTCGATGACCAGGTCCGCCATCCGGCGATACGGGGCCAGCATCTCCCGTTCGCGGCGGATGCCCTCGAGCACCCCCTCCTCGCCCTGCAGCGGGTGGGGGCGGCGCACCGAGTCGAAACGCCGCACCAGGGTGGGCTCGTCGGCGGTGAGGAACAGCAGCCGCAGGCGCAGATCGGCTCGGCGCAGCTCGGCGACCACGTCGGGCAGCTCGCTGAAGAACGGCCCCGAGCGGGGGTCCACCACCACCGCGAAGCGGTTCGCGCGACCGACGGCGGAGGCCCGCAGCTCGAAGAGGGTGCCGATCAGCTGCGGCATGATGTTGTAGACGACGTACCAGCCCATGTCCTCGAGGGCATGGGCGGCGGTCTCCCGACCCGCTCCGGCGAGCCCGGTGATGATGACGACGTCACCGCGGGGGTCGGAGCTGGGCAGGGGTGCGGATCCGTCGGTCACGGGCGCTCCTTCCGAGGCGGGGGGCGGCAGGGGGTCAGCGGTCGAGGATCTCGCCGGTCGCCATGTCCACCATGACGTCCAGGGAGTCCTCGGCGTCCGCGGCGCCGGTGGCGGCGTCCGCCCCCGTCCCGGATCGTAGCGCGGCCGTGATCTGCGCGGCCAACGCGGGTCCGATCCCGGGGACCGCGACGAGGTCCTCCTCACTCGCCTCCCGGATCGCGGAGACCGTCACGAAGCGGTCCAGCAGTGCGCGGCGCCGGGCGGGGCCGAGCCCCGGCACCCCGTCCAGGGCGCTGACCTGCATGGCGCGGCCGCGCTTGGAGCGGTGGTAGGTGATCGCGAAGCGGTGCGCCTCGTCGCGCAGTCGCTGCACCAGGAACAGCGCCTCGCTGGTGCGCGGGAGGATCACCGGGTAGTCGTCCCCGGGCAGCCAGATCTCCTCGAGGCGCTTGGCGATGCCCGCCAGGGCGATGTCGGTGATCCCCAGGTCGTCGAAGGCGCGCTGGGCGGCGGCGACCTGGGCCGGTCCGCCGTCCACCAGGATCAGCGAGGGCGGGTACGCGAAGCGGCGCCGGTCCTCCTCGGACTGCTCGGGCGGGTCGAGGTGGTGCTTCAGCCGTCGGGAGATCACGTCGTACATCGAGGCGGTGTCGTCGCGGGCGGCGGCGCCGGTGACCGAGTAGCGGCGGTACTCGCTCTTCTTCGGCAGCCCGTCCTCGAAGACCACCTGGGAGCCGACGACGTTGGTGCCGTGGGAGTGCGAGATGTCGAAGCACTCGATCCGCAGCGGCGGCTCGGCCAGGTCGAGCGCCGCCCCGAGGTCCTCGAGGGCCTTGGAGCGGGCGGTGAGGTCGCCGGTGCGCTTGAGGCGGTGCAGCCGCAGCGCCTCGGTGGCGTTCTCGTTGACGGTCAGCAGCAGGTCCTTCTTCTCGCCGCGCTGCGGGACGCGCAGGTCCACCGGCCGGCCGATCAGCTCCAGCACCTGCTCGCGGTTGGCGGGCATCACCGGCACCAGGATCTCCCGGGGCGCCTCCCCCTCCGAGTACAGGGTGGTCAGCGCCCGCTCGACGAGGTCGGGGCCGGAGGAGGTGTCCAGGATCTCGGCGGTCCAGCCGCGCTGGCCGCGGATGCGGCCGCCGCGCACGTGGAAGACCTGCACCGAGGCCTCGAGCTCGTCCTGGGCCAGTCCGATCAGGTCCGCGTCGGTGGCGTCGGAGAGCACCACCGAGTTCTTCGCCATGACCTTCTCGAGGTTCTTCAGGTCGTCGCGCAGCCGCGCCGCGGTCTCGTAGTCCATCGCCGCCGCCGCGTCCCGCATCTGGCGCTCGATGCGCCGGGTGTAGGTGGCGGTGTTGCCGGCCATGAAGTCGGCGAACTGCTCGGCGAGCCGCCGGTGCTCGTCCACCGAGATGTCGCCCACGCAGGGGGCGGCGCATTTGCCGATGAAGCCCAGCAGGCAGGGCCGGCCCGAGCGCTCCGCCCGGCGGTACACCCCGGCCGTGCAGGAGCGGATCGGAAACACCCGCAGCATCAGGTCGAGGGTCTCCCGGATCGCCCACACCTGGGTGTAGGGGCCGAAGGTGCGGTCGCCCTTGGCGCGGGGCCGACGGGTGATGTGCACCCGCGGCACCTGCTCCCCCATGGTCAGCACCAGGTACGGGTAGGACTTGTCGTCGCGGAACTTGACGTTGAACCGCGGGTCGAACTCCTTGATCCAGGTGTACTCGAGGGTCAGGGCCTCCACCTCGGTGGTCACCACCGTCCACTCGACGCTCGCGGCGGTGGTGACCATGCGCCGGGTGCGCTCGTGCAGCGCGGTGAGGTCCTGGAAGTAGTTCGACAGCCGCTGGCGGAGGTTCTTCGCCTTGCCGACGTAGATGACGCGGCCGTGCTCGTCCCGGAACCGGTACACCCCCGGTCTGGTGGGGATGGTCCCGGCCGCAGGACGGTAGGTCGCCGGATCAGCCATCAGGACATCATCTCTCAGCCGGCCGCGCGGCCCGATCGTCCGGCGCCCAGCAGCGGGGCGAGGAAGCGTCCGGTGTAGGAGCCGTCGACCTTCGCGACCTGCTCGGGGGTGCCGGTGGCCACGATCTGCCCGCCGCCGGAGCCTCCCTCCGGACCGAGGTCGATGACGTGGTCGGCGGTCTTGATGACGTCGAGGTTGTGCTCGATGACGATGACCGTGTTGCCCTTGTCCACCAGTCCGCCCAGCACCTCGAGCAGCTTGCGCACGTCCTCGAAGTGCAGCCCCGTGGTGGGCTCGTCGAGCACGTAGATGCTGCGGCCGTTGGAGCGCTTGTGCAGCTCCGAGGACAGCTTGACGCGCTGCGCCTCGCCGCCGGAGAGGGTGGTGGCCGACTGGCCCAGCTTCACGTAGCCCAGACCCACGTCCACCAGGGTCTGCATCTGACGGCGGATCGCCGGGACGGCGTCGAAGAACTCGAGCGCCTCGGCGATGGACATGTCCAGCACCTCGGCGACGTTCTTGTCCTTGAAGCGCACCTCGAGGGTCTCACGGTTGTAGCGCTGCCCGTGGCAGACCTCGCACTGGACGTAGACGTCCGGCAGGAAGTTCATCTCGATCTTCAGGGTGCCGTCGCCGGAGCAGGCCTCGCAGCGGCCGCCCTTGACGTTGAAGGAGAACCGCCCGGCGGTGTAGCCGCGGATCTTCGCCTCGTTGGTCTGGGCGAACAGGGTGCGCACCCGGTCCCAGACCCCGGTGTAGGTGGCGGGGTTCGAGCGGGGGGTGCGGCCGATCGGCGACTGGTCGACGTGGATGACCTTGTCGAGGTGCTCGAGGCCGGTGACCCGCTTGTGCCGGCCCGGCACCAGCCGGGCCCGGTTGAGCTCCTTGGCGAGCACGGAGTACAGGATGTCGTTGACCAGCGTGGACTTCCCGGAGCCGGAGACGCCGGTGACGGCGGTGAGCACGCCGAGGGGGAAGGAGACGTCCTGGCCCTTGAGGTTGTTGGCGCGCGGGGCGACCACCTTGATCATGCGCTGGCGGTCCAGCGGACGCCGGAGGCCGGGCACCGGGATCTCCAGCTCGCCCGAGAGGTAGCGCCCGGTGAGGCTGTCGGGGTTGCGCTTGAGGTCCTCGACGCTGCCGGAGTGGACCACCCGGCCGCCGTGCTCACCGGCCAGCGGGCCGATGTCCACCACCCAGTCGGCGGAGTTCAGGGTGTCCTCGTCGTGCTCGACGACGATCAGGGTGTTGCCGAGGTCCCGCAGCCGCTCGAGGGTCGCGATGAGGCGCTCGTTGTCCCGCTGGTGCAGGCCGATCGAGGGCTCGTCGAGCACGTACAGCACCCCGACCAGGCCCGAGCCGATCTGGGTGGCCAGGCGGATGCGCTGGGCCTCGCCGCCGGAGAGGGTGCCCGCGGCGCGGGCGAGGGAGAGGTAGTCCAGGCCCACGTCGAGCAGGAAGCCCAGGCGGGAGCGGATCTCCCGCAGCACCTCGTCGGCGATCGCCGCCTCCCGCACGCCGAGCTCGAGGTGTTGGTGGAACTCGAGGGCCTCGCGGATCGACATCTCGCAGACCTCGGCGATGGAGCGCCCGCCGACGGTGACGGCGAGCACCTCGGGGCGCAGTCGCGCGCCCTTGCAGGTCGGGCAGGGGACCTCGCGCATGAACTGCTCGTAGCGGTCCTTGGCCCAGTCCGACTCGGTGTCGGAGTGGCGGCGCTCGAGGAAGTGCATGACGCCCTCGAAGCCGGTGGAGTAGGTGCGCTCGCGCCCGAAGCGGTTGCGGTACTTCACGTGGACCTTATGGTCCTTGCCGTGCAGCAGCGCCTCCTTGGCGCGCTCCGGCAGGGCCCGCCAGGGGGTGTCCATCGAGAAGCTGAGCTCCTCGCCGAGACCGGCCATGACCTCCTGATGGCGGTCGGCCGAGCCCATCGACCAGGGCGCGATGGCGCCCTCGGCGAGCGACAGGTCCTCGTCGGGGATCACCAGCTCGGGATCCACCTCGAGGCGCTGCCCGAGGCCCGTGCACTCGGGGCAGGCGCCGTAGGGGGCGTTGAAGGAGAAGGTGCGCGGCTCGATGTCGTCGATCGCCAGCGGGTGGTCGTTGGGGCAGGCCCGCTTCTCCGAGAAGCGGCGGCTGCGGGCCGGGTCGTCCTCGGCCAGGTCCGCGAAGTCGACCACCAGGATGCCCTCGGCGAGCCGCAGCGCCGTCTCCACCGAGTCGGTGAGGCGGCGGCGGGAGTCGGGCTTCGCGGCGAGGCGGTCGACGACCACCTCGATGGTGTGCTTGAACTTCTTGTCGAGGACGATCTCCTCGTCGAGCCGACGGTTCTGCCCGTCGACCCGGGCCCGGGCGTAGCCCTGGCTGCGCAGCGCGCTCAGCAGGTCCGCATGCTCGCCCTTGCGCCCCTGGACCACCGGGGCCAGCAGCTGGAAGCGGGTGCCCTCGGGCTCCTCGAGCAGGGTGTCCACGATCTGCTCGGCGGAGGAGGAGCTGACCAGCTCGCCGCAGACCGGGCAGTGCTGCTCGCCGGTGCGCGAGAACAGCAGGCGCAGGTAGTCGTAGATCTCGGTGATGGTGCCGACGGTCGAGCGCGGATTGCGGTTGGTCGACTTCTGGTCGATCGACACCGCCGGGGACAGGCCCTCGATGAGGTCGACCGACGGCTTGTCCATCTGGCCCAGGAACTGCCGGGCGTAGCTCGACAGCGACTCCACGTACCGTCGCTGCCCCTCGGCGAAGATGGTGTCGAAGGCCAGGGAGCTCTTGCCGGAGCCGGAGAGCCCGGAGAACACCACCAGCTTGTCGCGGGGGATGTCGATGTCGATGTTCTTGAGGTTGTGCTCGCGCGCACCACGGACGACCAGGGAATCAGTCACCGGATCATCCTAGGGCCGCGGCAGGACTTTCGAACGGCTGTTCGCACGAGAGGAAGGCGACATACTGGAGCCATGAGCGAGACCACGTACACCGGACACGTCGACCCGCAGGGGCCCAGTGCGGTGCGGCGCCTGGCCGCGCTGGAGATCCGCAAGGCCTCGGTGGGGCCGATGGACAACAACGCCTACCTGCTGACCTGCCGTGCGAGCGGTGCGCAGCTGCTGATCGACGCCGCGGCCGAGGTGCAGCGGCTGCAGCAGCTGGTGGCCGAGGGCTCCGCGAAGAGCCGTCTGGACATGATCGTCACCACCCACCGCCACCACGACCACATCGGCGCGCTCGAGGCCCTGGTGGCCGCCACCGGTGCCCGCACCGCCGCCGGGGCGGCCGATGCCGAGGCGATCCCCGCCCCGACCCGGGTGCCGCTCTCCCACGGGGACGTGCTCGAGGTCGGCGAGCAGCGCCTGACGGTGATCGCCCTGCGCGGCCACACCCCCGGGTCGGTCGCCCTGCTGTGGCGCGGGGGCGCCGACGGCGACCACCTCTTCACCGGCGACTCCCTGTTCCCGGGCGGGCTCGGCAACACCGAGAGCGACCCGCAGCGCTTCGCCCAGCTCCTCGCCGACGTCGAGCAGCGGGTCTTCGACGTGCTGCCGGACGCCACCTGGGTCTACCCCGGTCACGGGGACGACACCACCCTCGGCGCCGAGCGGCCCGCCCTCGACCACTGGCGCGAGCGGGGCTGGTGACCGGCGCGCCGCCCGCCGCCTGGTGCGTCGTCGGCCGCGGCGCCGACGGGCGCACCGCGCTGCTCGAGCTCGACGCCCAGGGGGCGCGGCGGGGCGAGGCGGAGTTCGAGGCCTCCCAGCTGGTGGCCGAGGTGGCGCGGCGGGAGGCGGAGTCCTCACCGCGCTGGGTGTGGAGCGACACCGCGACCTGGTACCCGCGGCTGCTGGCGGCCGGGGTCACCGTCTCCCGCGGGCACGACCTGCGGCTGGTCCACGTGATCCTGCGCCATGCGCAGCGGGTCACGCAGCCCGGCCCGCTGCGGGCGGCGAGCGCCTGGGACGTGGCGATCGCACCGCCCGCCGAGACGCCCGCGAGCGGGCCGACCCTCTTCGACCTCGACTCCTCCACCCGCCCGGGCGGGGTGCCCCATGACCTCGCCGCCGCGGTCGCCGAGTTCTCCCGCCAGCGCGAGGCGCTGGCGGGCGCGGAGCAGCGCGGCCGGCTGCAGCTGCTGGTGGCGGCCGAGTCCGCGGGCGCCCTGATCGCCGCCGAGCTGCAGGCCGCCGGGATCCCCTGGGACGTGGACGAGCACGACCGGATCCTCCGCGAGGCCCTCGGTCCGCGCCCTCCCGCCGGCGGCATCCCGGCGCGGATGCTCGAGGCGGCGGCTTCGGTCCGGCAGGCGCTCGGCGACCCGCAGCTGAGCCTCGACTCCCCGCCGCGGCTGCTGCGCGCCCTGCACCGGGCCGGGATCGACGTGCCGTCCACCTCCCAGTGGGAGCTGACCCGCATCGAGCATCCGGCGATCGAGCCCCTGCTGCGGTACAAGAAGATGTCGCGGCTGCTCACCGCCAACGGCTGGGCCTGGATCGAGGAGTGGGTGCACGAGGGCCGCTATCGGCCGGTGTACGTGCCTGGCGGCGTGGTCACCGGGCGCTGGGCCTCCAGCGGCGGCGGCGCCCTGCAGATCCCCCGCCAGCTGCGCCCGGTGCTGCGCGCGGATCCCGGCTGGCGCCTGATCAGCGCCGACGTCGCCCAGCTCGAGCCGCGGGTGCTCGCGGCCATGTCCGGCGACCGGGCGATGATCGCCGCCGGCGCCGGGAAGGACCTCTACTCCGGCATCGTCGAGGCCGGCGTCGTCGCCACCCGCCAGGAGGCGAAGTTCGGGATGCTCGGCGCGCTCTACGGCGGCACCACCGGCGACAGCGCCCGGATCGTGCCCCGGCTGCGGCAGCGGTTCCCCGACGCGATGGCGCTGGTGGACGGGGCGGCCGCCGTCGGCGAGCGCGGCGGGACCGTGACCACCTGGCTGGGGCGCTCCTCCCCCGCCCCGGAGAGCGCCTGGATCCAGGCGCAGACCCGCGCCAACCTCCCCGACGCCGCGCCCGGCGAGCAGGAGGCGGCCCGGCGGGCGGCCCGCGACCGCGGCCGCTTCACCCGGAACTTCGTGGTGCAGGGCACCGCGGCCGAATGGGCGCTGTCCTGGATGGCGGCGCTGCGGCTCGCGCTGTCCCGCTTCCCGCCGGTGGACGCGGCGGCGCGCGCGACACCGTCCGGGCCGGTGTTCGCCCGGCGCGCGCACCTGGCCTTCTTCCTGCACGACGAGGTGATCGTGCACGCCCCCGCCGGGCAGGCGGAGGCCGCGGCCGCCGCGATCCGGGACGCCGCCGACGCGGCCGGTCGCCTGCTGTTCCCCGGCAGCCCCGTCGACTTCCCGCTGGATCTGAGCATCACCGAGCGCTCCGCCGAGAAATGAGCATTGCCCCGGGTGCGGCGATGCCGATCGCGGACGCGACCCGGGTCCGGTCCGTACCATCGGTCCATGTCGAAGACAGACCATCTCGCCAATCTCGACAAGCCACCGAAGCTCGACAGGTCCGCCTACGAACGGGAGCTCAAGCGCCTGCAGTCCGAGCTGGTGGCCATGCAGCAGTGGGTGATCGACTCCGATGAACGGATCATCCTGATCTTCGAGGGTCGCGACGCGGCGGGGAAGGGCTCCGCGATCAAGCGGATCACCCACTACCTCAACCCCCGGCACACGCGGGTGGTGGCGCTGCCGGCGCCCACGGAGCGCGAGAAGACCCAGTGGTACTTCCAGCGCTACATCCAGCACCTCCCGGCGGCCGGCGAGATCGTGATCCTGGACCGCTCCTGGTACAACCGTGCCGGGGTCGAGCGGGTGATGGGCTTCTGCACCGAACAGGAGTACCACCGGTTCCTGCGGCAGGCCCCGGACTTCGAGCGGATGCTCGTCGAGGACGGGATACGGCTGATCAAGTACTGGTTCTCCGTCTCCGACGAGGAGCAGGAGGCCCGCTTCCGCTCCCGCGCGGAGGACCCGATGCGGCGGTGGAAGCTGTCCCCGATGGACGTCGAGTCGATCACCCGCTGGGAGGACTACTCCCGCGCCAAGGACGCCATGTTCGCCGCCACCGACCTTCCCGGCGCCCGCTGGGTGACCATCGAGAGCGAGGACAAGAAGCGCTCCCGCATCAACGTCATCCACGACATCCTGCAGCGCATCCCCTGGACTGCCGTGGAGCCGCAGCGGATCGAGATCCCGACGCGTCCCGCGGAGCGCGACTCCCGTTACGAGCGCCCTCCCCGGGACCAGTTCCTGTCTGCGCAGGACGTCGCCACCCAGCTCGAACGCACTCCGAGGCCTGGTGCGAAGAAGAAGGCACCGACGAAGAAGAAGTAGCCCCGGCGAGCTCCCCGCGGCGCTCGCCGCACTGCGTACCGGGTCGCCGGGCGGGGACGCGACCTCCGGGAACCAGCCGCAGGGCGTCCTCATCGCCCACGTGCCCCTCCTCCCGCTCTCCCTGCAGTTGCGGGCAGCGACGGCGTTCAGGGCCTGCCCGACTGCGAATGATCGGCCTAGACTGGGGAGGCGTCGGAGAACGAGGTGTGCGATGACCGATCGGGACGACCGGACCGGGGAGTTCCACCGCCTGCACGCCGCGGGCTGCTTCGTGATGCCGAACCCCTGGGATCTGGGCAGCGCCCGCGCCCTCGAGCAGATGGGTTTCCCGGCGCTCGCCACGACCAGCGCCGGTTTCGCCTGGACCCTCGGCCGCCCGGACGCCACGGTCACCTTCGAGCAGGCGCTCGAGCACCTCACGGCGATCGCGGCCGCCGTACGGGTGCCCGTCAATGCCGACTTCGAGGGCGGATACGCCGTCGACCCCGACCGGGTCGGCGACCACGTGACCCGCGCCGTCCGTACCGGGATCGCCGGACTCTCCATCGAGGACTCTTCGCACGACCCGGACGACCCGCTCCTCGACCTCGACCTCGCGGTCGAGCGGATCGCCGCCACCCGGCAGGCCATCGACGCGAGCGGGAACAGGGTCGTGCTGACGGCGCGCTCGGAGGGATTCGTGGTCGGGCGACCCGACCTCGACGAGACGATCCGCCGGTTGTGCGCCTACGCCGAGGCGGGCGCCGACTGCCTGTACGCGCCACGGATCAGCAGCCTCGAGCATGTCTCCGCCGTCGTGGCCGCGGTGGCCCCGAAACCGGTCAACCTCCTGATCAACTCGCCCTTCACCACGGTGCACGAGGCGGCGGCACTCGGCGTACGGCGGATCAGTGTGGGGGGCACCCTGGCGCGAGCGGCCTGGCGAGGCTTCCTGCAGGCGGCGACGGAGATCCGACAGGACGGCACGTTCACCGCTTTCCAGGGGCTGCCGAACGTCGACGGGCTGCTGGCCGACCCCCACGAGGGCCCCTAGCCGCCCGACCCCCTGTTCGACGCCCACCGGGCCGATCAGGAGCTCGGCCCCCATCACCTGTTGCAGGAGGAGCGCTGGATCCGACGCCGCAGGGGATGATGGGCTCATGCGTCTGTGGTCCGTCCATCCTCGTCATCTCGACCGCCAGGGCCTGACCGGCTGCTGGCGCGAGGCCCTGCTCGCGCAGGCCGTCCTCGCCGGGCGCACGAAGGGGTACCGCTCCCATCCGCAGCTCGAGCGGTTCCGCGCGCAGCAGGACCCGCTGGCCGCGGTCGGTGCGTACCTCGAGGCGCTCGCCGACGAGGCGACGGCGCGGGGGTACCGGTTCGACCGCTCCCGCATCGAGCGCCCGCCGTCCGCGCCCGGCGCCGGCCCGGTTCCGCTGATCCCGGTGACGGAGGGTCAGCTGGATCTCGAACGGGAGCACCTCCGGGCGAAGCTCGCACTGCGCAGCCCCCACTGGCGCGCGGCGGGCGGCGAGGCCGCCGCCGCGGAGAGCCACCCGCTGTTCCGGGTCGTCCCCGGACCGGTCGAGTCGTGGGAGCGCGCCGCGGGCTGAGGAGCTGCACCGCTCGCGTCGTGCTTTCGTCGGGCCTGGTGCCGACGATCGGGCCGGTCCCCGCCCGTCGGGTCCGGGCATCCTGGCGGGATGACGACCTCACCGCTCGACCCCGAGGTCGGCCCCGCGCCGACGCCCCGCTCCGCGATGCTCCGTCCCCTGTCCCGTTTCGCGCTCGATGCCGCGATGTACTCGGCCTACGGCGCCCTGCCCTTCGGGCGCCTGCGCGGACGGCAGGTGCTCGCGCTGGTCGCGGGCTCCGCCGCGCTCGGGGCGGCGGGGACCTTCCTCGGCCTCCGGGCCCATGCCCGGGCCCGGGCGGCCACCCCCGAGGGCTGGATGCCGTGGACCGTCCAGGCACGGGCCGCAGCGGGGGCCGGGGCTGGAGCCGGAGCGCGGGCGCCCGGCGGTCAGGACCATCGGGCGCTGCTGCGCACGGCGGCCATCGCCGCTGCGGCAGGGACCATCGCCGGCGCCGCCACCGCCGTCGAGGTGGCGGTGGACCGGCGGATGGAGGCCTTCTTCACGGTCCGGGGCGCGCGGCGCCCGAGGCTCGCGGTGGGTCTGAGCCAGGGCGTCGGATACGCCGCCCTGATCGCCCTCGCCGGGGCCGCGGCGGGGGCCCGGAAGGATCCGGGAGAGAGCGGGGACGACGACTGATCGGGCCCCGGCTGCTCCCCTCGAGCATGCTCCGGCCCGGTGCTGACCGCGCCGCGGCGTCGACGGTGCTGGGCGCCGGGGGCGGCTGCCCGGCGCATGCGAGGCCCCCGGCGCCGGAGCGGAGCCGGGGGCCTCGGCGCTGCGCGCCGCCCGGGATCACGCGCGGGACCGGTCAGGTCCTACTGGGGGCTGGTGTTGTCGATGCCGCCGAGCTGCCGCAGGAACTCGTGGCACTTCTTCGCGCGCTCGGCGTCCTGCGCCATGACCTCCTCGAAGAAGGCGGCGATCTCCTCCTGGCCGGCGTTGCGGGCATCGCGCACGTACTGCCCGTAGTCGTGGCCTGCCTTCAGCGAGTGGTACTGCACGGAGATCAGGTCGAAGGTGACGTCGTCGAATCCGGTCTGTCCAGCGGGCATGATGGCCTCCTTGCGGCGGACCCGGACCGAGGGCTGGGACCCGTGCGGGCCTGCCATGGGTTCAATCGGAAGGACTTCCCCAGCGGGACCCGGTCTATCAAGTGATCAGCGTCACCACAAGGGGCACGGCGCCGTGGATCGAGCTGCCTCGGGCTGTGCCGCTCGCGTGCGAGCGGAACAGCAGCGGCGGTGCCAGCGGCCGCGCGTGATGCAGTGCGACAATTCCTGCGTCACGGCGAGCGCCTGGAGGGCGCCCGCCCCCTCACGGACAGGCCACCACATGCGCGAGAAGCCCGCCGGCGACCGGGGCAGGCACAGCAGCGGCGAGTACGCGTTCACCTTCGGGGTGGCCGCCATCGTCTGCGCGCTGATCCCGGGCATCGGCGACCTGATCTCCGTCCCCACCGCGATCCTCGCCGTGGTCTGCGGCATCATCGGGATCGGCCACTACGACGCCGGGCGCACCCGCAGCGTGCTGCCGGCCGCTGTCGGCACCGCCCTCGGAGCGCTCGCCCTGTTCTTCGTGGCCGTGGTGTTCATCGCCACGCGGGGGCCCGCCTGAGCGGCCTCAGGAGCGCTGGAGCTGGCGCAGTTCCTTCTTGAGCTCCTGGACCTCGTCCCGCAGGCGGCCGGCCAGCTCGAACTGCAGCGACTCCGCCGCGGCGTGCATCTGGGCGGTCATCTCGTCGATCATCCCGGTCAGCGCCCCCACCGGGTCATCGCCCAGGTCGACGCTGCGGTGGTTGACGGCGTCGGTCGTGTTCGCGCGGGCGCGGTCGCGGGCCACCCGCTCCTTGCCGGAGCGGTAGTCGGTGGACATCAGGGTGTCGGTGTCGATGTCCTCGCGGGCCAGCATGTCGGTGACGTCGGCGATGCGCTTGCGCAGCGGGGTCGGATCGATTCCGTGCTCGAGGTTGTAGGCGATCTGCTTCTCGCGGCGCCGGTTGGTCTCGTCGATCGCCGACTGCATCGAGTCGGTGATCCGGTCGGCGTACATGTGCACCTCGCCGGAGACGTTGCGGGCGGCGCGGCCGATCGTCTGGATGAGGGAGGTGCGCGAGCGCAGGAAGCCCTCCTTGTCCGCGTCGAGGATCGCCACCAGCGACACCTCCGGCAGGTCCAGGCCCTCGCGCAGCAGGTTGATGCCCACCAGCACGTCGTACTCCCCCAGCCGCAGGGAGCGCAGCAACTCGATGCGGCGCAGGGTGTCGACGTCGGAGTGCAGGTACTGCACCCGCACCCCGTTCTCCAGCAGGAAGTCGGTGAGGTCCTCCGCCATCCGCTTGGTCAGCGTGGTCACCAGCACCCGCTCGTCGCGCTGGACGCGCTTCTCGATCTCCTCGCGCAGGTCGTCGATCTGGCCCTTGATCGGCTTGACGATCACCTGCGGGTCGACCAGGCCCGTCGGGCGGATGATCTGCTCGACCACCCCGTTGGCCTTGCCGAGCTCGTACGCCGCGGGCGTCGCCGAGAGGTACACCGTCTGCCCGGTGCGCTCGGTGAACTCGGAGAAGGTCAGCGGGCGGTTGTCCAGCGCGCTGGGGAGCCGGAAGCCGAAGTCGACCAGGGTGCGCTTGCGGGAGCGGTCCCCCTCGTACATCGCCCCGATCTGGGGGACGGTCACATGGGACTCGTCGATGACCAGCAGGAAGTCCTCGGGGAAGTAGTCCATGAGGGTGTTGGGCGCGGTGCCGGGGGCGCGACCGTCCAGGTGGCGGGAGTAGTTCTCCACCCCGTTGGTGGAGCCCATCTGGCGCAGCATCTCGAGGTCGTGGGTGGTGCGCATCCGCAGCCGCTGCGCCTCGAGCAGCTTGTTCTGCGCCTCGAGCTCCTCGAGCCGCTCGGCGAGCTCGATCTCGATGGTGCCGATCGCCCGGGCCAGCCGCTCGGGGCCGGCGACGTAGTGGGAGGCGGGGAAGATGTGGATGTGGTCCTCGCTGCGGATGACCTCCCCGGTCAGCGGGTGGAGGGTGTACAGGGCGTCGATCTCGTCGCCGAAGAACTCGATGCGGATCGCGAGCTCCTCGTACATCGGGATGATCTCGACGGTGTCGCCGCGCACCCGGAAGGTGCCCCGCTCGAAGGCCACGTCGTTGCGGTCGTACTGCATGTCCACGAAGCGGGTCAGCAGCTCGTCGCGGTCCAGCTCCTGGCCGCGGCGCAGCTGCACCATGCGGTCGACGTACTCCTGCGGGGTGCCCAGGCCGTAGATGCAGGAGACCGAGGAGACCACCACCACGTCCCGGCGGGTCAGCAGCGAGTTGGTCGCCGAGTGCCGCAGCCGCTCCACCTCGGCGTTGATCGAGGAGTCCTTCTCGATGTAGGTGTCGGACTGCGGGACGTACGCCTCGGGCTGGTAGTAGTCGTAGTACGAGACGAAGTACTCGACCGCGTTGTGGGGCAGCAGCTCCCGGAACTCGCTGGCGAGCTGGGCGGCGAGGGTCTTGTTGTGGGCCATCACCAGGGTGGGGCGCTGGACCTGCTCGATCAGCCAGGCGGTGGTCGCGGACTTGCCGGTGCCGGTCGCGCCCAGCAGCACCACGTCCTGCTCGCCGTCGTTGATGCGGCGGGTGAGGTCGGCGATGGCGGCGGGCTGGTCCCCCGAGGGCGAGTACTCGGAGACGACCTCGAAGGGGTGCTCGGCGCGGACCAGATCGGTGACAGGACGCATGGCAGGAGCCTACGACCCGGGACCCACAGCGCGCAGTGAGGGAGACGTCAGTCTGCGCTCAGCGCAACCAGCGCCCGCCGCGCCCGCTCGGCGAGCACGTCCCGCCCGGCGGTGTTCAGCACCAGGTGGTCCGCGCGGCGGATCCGCTCGAGGTCGGTGACCTGGACGGCCATGATCGACTCGACGTAGGCGCGGTCCTTCCCGCGGTCGCGCATCACCCGGGCGATGCGGTCCTCGCGACGGGCGAGCACCGCCACGACCGCGCGGTAGTCGCCGTCCCGGTGCTGCTCCAGCAGCAGCGGGCTGTCATGGATCACCAGGCGCTCCCCCGCCGCGGCCGCCTCCTGCTCCTCGGCGGCCACGGCCTGCTCGACCCGGGCCAGCACGATCCGCTCGAGGTCGGCCCGGGCCCGCGGGTCGGAGAACACCAGGCGGGCCAGGGCCGCCCTGTCCGCGGTGCCGCCGGGGGCGCGGAACCGCTCGCCGAAGCGGGCGATGGCCTCCTCGAGCCCGTCCCCGGGCACATCCAGCACCGCCCGGGAGTGGGCGTCGAGGTCGATCACCCGGTGGCCCGCGGCGCGCCAGATCGCCGCGACGGTGGACTTGCCGGAGCCGATGCCGCCGGTCAGGCCGAGACGCACGGGGGTCGAGGGGCTGGTCATGGGCCAGAGCGTACGCGGCGCCCGGCCGGCCCCGCGCCGCGTCCGCGCCGCCTCGCAGCTGTCCGCGGCGGCCCGGCGGGACTACGGTGCCGGTGTGGATCCCTTAGAGCTGCTCGTCTCCAACGACCTCCTGCGGGTGCTGGACCTGCTGGGGGTCTTCGTGATGGGCGTCGCGGCGGGGGCGCTGGCCTCGCGCCTGGACTTCGATGCCGTCGGCTTCGCCTTCATCGGGATCGCCGCCGGTCTGGGCGGCGGGATCGTCCGGGACCTGATCCTCGACTACGGGACCCCGGCCGCGTTCTCCGGGCCCTGGTACCTGGGCTGCGCGCTGGCGGGCTCGGTGGTGTCCTTCCTCGTGACCACCGATGTCCCCTGGTGGCGGCGGGTGGTGACGGTGCTGGACATCGCCGCGATGGGGCTGTGGGCCGCGACCGGGACCGCGAAGTCCCTCGGCTACGGGCTCGACGTGCTGCCGGCGATCATGCTGGGGGTCACCAGCGCGGTGGGCGGCGGGGTGATCCGCGACGTGCTGGTGGGGCGGATCCCGGCCATCTTCGGCGGCGGCCCGCTGTACGCCACCGGCGCGCTGGTGACCGCGATCCTGACCTGGCTGGTCTTCGCCCTGGGCCTGCCGGCGCCGACGGTGCTGGTGGCGGTCGCCCTCGGCTCCCTGCTGGCGGGGGTCGCCGCCTGGCGGCGCTGGACGCTGCCGGCGCATGGCGAGTGGCAGGTGACGATGTCCGCCTCCCAGCTCAAGCAGCTGGTGCGCCGCACCCGCCGCGACGAGCGCGGGCGGGTGGCGGCGCGGACCGGGGCGATCCCCGTGGTCGATGCCGACGTCGACGACCTCTCCGAGGACACCGTCCGCCTCGACGCCAGCGCCCAGGACTACCTCGAGCGCGCCTTCCACCAGGAGCAGGCCCCGGTCGCGGACGAGGAGGTCTCCCCCTGGGCCGAGGGCGAGGGGGGCAGCGCCCGCCCGGGGTCCTGAGCTCGCCTCAGGGGCGCAGCAGCTCCAGCATCCGCGCCACGTCCTGCGCGGCGAGCTGACCGGGCGCGGAGGCCTCCCCGACGGTGGCGAAGGTCGCGGCGCTGCCGAAGGCCTCCCCGGCGACCCGGCTGACCGCCCCCAGCGCTCCCATGCTGATCGCGATGTGCGGCCCGACGCGGTCGGCCTCGACGGTGAGGCTGGCCGAGAGCAGCCGCAGCACGTCGTGACCGTCGTGCGGGGTGACGGCGATCTTGGGGACATCGGCCCCCAGCCGGCGCTGACCGCGCAGCATCTCCACCATCGCGTCCACCTCGGGGGTGCCCGCCATGTCGTGGAAGGAGCCGACGACGACCACGCCGTGGCCGTGCGCGGTCCCGATCACGCGCTCGACGACCTCGGGGCTGCGGGCGGTCTCGATGTCCATCAGGTCCACCGGGGACTGGGCGCCGGCCCGGTGCGCGGTGACCAGGGCCTCCAGCAGCCGGCCCAGGTCGCGGTCCTCGATCGGGCGCTGGCCGCCCTCGGCGGGGGTGCGGAAGGTGACCAGCAGTCCGCGGTCCGCGCCCAGACGGCCGCGCAGCGGGATCAGGGTCGCGAGCGCCGCTTCGCGATGCGCCTCCGCTCCGCGCAGGTCGGGACGGAAGCGGTCCAGCCTCCACTCCACCAGGCGGGCGGGCGAGGCGGCGGCGGCCTGGGCCTGGGCGAGCACGGCCTCCTCGTCCTCGCCCACCAGCGGCACGATGATCTCGGGCCGGGCCCTGCCCAGCTCGATGCCGCGCACGGTGGCGGTCCGGGGGAACTCCTGGGTCATCGGTGCCTCATTCCTCGGTGATGGCGGCGTAGGCCGCGAGCAGCAGGGCCGGGTCCGGGCCCTCGAGCCGGGAGACGCTGCCGATGCGGTCCAGGACCACGAAGCGCAGCAGCCCGGCGCGGGTCTTCTTGTCACGCTTCATGGCGTCCTCGAGCTTCGGCCACTGCCGATCACGGTAGGTCACCGGCAGGCCGAGCGACCTCAGGATCGAGCGGTGGCGGTCGACCTCCTCCTCGGAGAGCTTGCCCGCCAGGTGGGACAGCTCGGCGGCGAACATCATGCCGACGGCGACCGCGGCGCCATGGCGCCACTGGAAGCGCTCGTTGCGCTCGATCGCATGGGCCAGGGTGTGGCCGTAGTTGAGGATCTCCCGCTCGCCCGACTCGCGCAGGTCCGCGGAGACCACCCGGGCCTTGACCCGGATCGCCCGTTCGACGACCTCGCGGAAGGCGGCGGAGGCGATGTCGAGCACCGCGGCCGCATCCTGCTCGACCAGCTCGAGGATCGCGGTGTCCTCGATGAAGCCGGCCTTGACCGCCTCGGCGAGGCCCGCGGCCACGTCGTGCGCTCCCAGGCCCGCGAGCACGTCGAGGTCCGCGACCACGGCCAGGGGCGGGTGGAAGGCACCCACCAGGTTCTTGCCCTCGGAGGTGTTGATGCCGGTCTTCCCGCCGACGGCCGCATCGACCATCGCGGCGACCGTGGTGGGGACCTGCAGCACGTCCACGCCGCGCAGCCAGGAGGCGGCGACGAAGCCGGCCACGTCGGTGGCGGCGCCGCCGCCGAGGCCGATCACCAGGTCGCCCCGGCCGATCTCGGCCTGCCCGCACACTCCCCACAGGAAACCGGCGACCTGCGCGGTCTTGGCCTCCTCGCCGTCGGGGATCTCGGCGGCGAAGGCCTGGCGGTCGGTGGCGGCGATCGCCGAGCGGATCTGCTCGGCGACCTCGCGCAGGCTGGGCTGGTGGATGATCATCACCCGGCGGGCGCGCTCGGGCAGGAGGGCGGGGAGCTCGCCGAGCAGGCCCCGGCCGATGTGCACCTCGTACCCTCCGGTCGGGGTGGTCACGGGGATCACGGTGGTGCTCATGCTCTCTCCTCCTCGTCGGGGACCAGGAGCTCCTGGCCCAGCAGATCGGTGATGGTGCGGGCCACGGCCGCGGCGCTGCCGGGCCCGGAGCGGACCCGCCACCGGGCCAGCTCCCGGTAGACGGGCTCGCGCTGCGCGGCCAGCTGCCGCCAGCGGACCATCGGGTCCTCGCCGCGCAGCATGGGACGGCCGCTGCCGCCGCCCAGCCGGGTGGTGGCCAGCGCCTCGTCGATCTCGAGCAGCACGATCGGTCGTCCCTGCAGCAGCGCGCGGCTGGCGGGGGTCATGGCGGCGCCCCCGCCGAGGGCGAGCACGCCCTCGGTGCTTCCCAGGGCGTCGGCGAGCACCTCGGCCTCGAGGGCGCGGAAGCCCGCCTCCCCCTCGGCCTCGAAGATCTCCGGGATCGCGCAGCCGGCCCGCTCGACGATCATCGCGTCCAGGTCGCTGAAGGGCAGGTCCAGCCGGGTCGCGAGAGCGCGGCCGACGCTCGTCTTGCCCGCCCCCATCAGACCGAGCAGGATGACGGCCGGGCCGCTCACGAGGCCGAGCCCGGGTCCTGCCCGACGATCCGGGACTGCAGGGCGTCGGTGCCGGCGAGGTGGGCGCGGATCTCCTCGATGCTGTCGCCGCCGGTCTTCTCCAGCAGGGCGTCGGCCAGGGCCAGCGCGACCACGGCCTCGGCGATCACCGCCGCCGGCGCCACCGCGCAGGTGTCGGAGCGCTGGTGGTTGGCGGTGGTCTGCTCGCCGCTGGCGACGTCGATGGTGCGCAGGGCCCGCGGCACCGTCGAGATCGGCTTCAGGGCGCCGCGCACGCGGATCACCTGGCCGTTGCTGATGCCGCCCTCGATGCCGCCGGCGCGGTTGCTCGCGCGGGGGATGTCGGCGGTGCCGCTGCTCTGCGCGGCGGCGAGGATCTCGTCATGGGCGGCGGAGCCGCGGCGGGCGGCGGTCGCGAAGCCGTCCCCGATCTCGACGCCCTTCATGGCCTGGATCGACATGATCGCCTGGGCCAGCCGGCCGTCCAGGCGGCGGTCCCACTGGACGTGGGAGCCCAGGCCCACCGGGACACCGTAGGCGAGCACCTCGACCACGCCGCCGAGGGTGTCGCCGTCGGCCTTCGCGGCGTCGACCTCCGCGACCATCGCGGCGGAGGTGACCGGATCGAAGCAGCGCAGCGGATCGGCATCCAGCAGCTCCTCGTCGCCGGGGGCGGGCAGCGCGGCGGCGTCGGGCACGCGCACGGCGCCGACGGAGAGGGTGTGGGAGACCAGACGGATGCCGGCGGCCTGCTCCAGCAGGGCGGCGGCGACGCGGCCGGCGACCACCCGGGCGGCGGTCTCGCGGGCGCTCGCGCGCTCGAGCACCGGCCGGGCGTCCTCGAAGCCGTACTTCAGCATCCCGGAGAGGTCGGCGTGCCCGGGCCGCGGCCGGGTCAGGGGGCGGTTGCGGGCGATCTCGCGCTCGTCGCCGGTGCCGGCGTCGACCAGCAGGTCCTCCCGCGCGACCGGGTCGGCGCTCATGACCTTCTCCCACTTGGGCCACTCCGAGTTCGCGATCTCGATCGCGACCGGGGAGCCGAGGGTGCGGCCGTGGCGCAGGCCGCCGTGGACGGTGACCACGTCCTGCTCGAACTTCTGGCGGCTGCCGCGGCCGTGCCCGAGCCGACGGCGCGCCAGCGCGGCCCGCAGGTCGTCACTGGTCAGCTCGATGCCGGCGGGGACGCCGTCGAGCAGGGAGATGAGGGAGGGGCCGTGGGATTCCCCGGCGGTGAGCCAGCGCAACATGTCCCCGATCCTCTCATGGGGGGCTGGGGGCGGGAGCGGGCGTCCGGGCGGTGGCGGGGCGCCGCGCGGGAGGCGGGGCGGGCGTCAGTCCTCGCCGAGCTCGACGGAGGTCAGCGGCATCAGCTCCTCGACCAGCGGGACGACGTCCGCGATGCCGTTCAGCACGGCGGTCGGCCGGTACGGGTACTGGGCGATGTCCTCCTCGCGGGTGGAGCCGGTCAGCACCAGCACCGAGCGCATCCCGGCCTCGAGCCCCGACTTCACATCGGTGTCCATCCGGTCACCGATCATCACCGAGGTCTCGGAGTGGGCGCCCAGGCGGTTCAGCGCGGTGCGCATCATCAGCGGGTTCGGCTTGCCGACGTAGTAGGGCTGGATCCCGGTGGCGGCGGTGATCATCGCGGCCACCGCCCCGGTGGCGGGCAGCGGGCCCTGCGCGCTGGGACCGGTGACGTCCGGGTTGGTGGCGATGAACTTCGCGCCCTGGTCGATCAGGCGGATGGCGCGGGTGAGGGCCTCGAAGGAGTAGGTGCGGGTCTCCCCCAGCACCACGAACTCGACATCGGTGTCGGCGAGGATGAACCCCTCCTCGTGCATGGCGCTGGTGAGCCCGGCCTCCCCGATCACGTACGCCGCGGCGCCGGGCTGCTGCTCGGCCAGGAAGCGCGCGGTGGCCAGGGCGCTGGTCCAGATCGACGCCTCGGGCAGGTCGATGCCGCTGCGGGACAGGCGCGCCCGCAGGTCCCGCGGGGTGAAGATCGAGTTGTTGGTGAGCACCAGGAAGGGGCGTCCGAACTGCTGCAGGGCGGCGATGAAGTCCGCCGCCCCGGGCAGCGCCCGGTCCTCGTGGACCAGCACGCCGTCCATGTCGGTGAGCCAGGAGTGGATCGGGTGGTCGTCGAGCACGGTGGTCATGCCCCCAGTGTGCCCTCCCCGGGGCGCGGCGGCGCGCACGCTCGGTGGGCGGGAACGGGAACGGCCCGGCCCCCGCGGTGCGGGGACCGGGCCGTTCACCGGAACGATCCGCGGATCAGTTGCCGGTGAGCTTGGCGCGCAGGGCGGCCAGGGCCTCGTCGGAGGCCAGGGTGCCCTCGTCCGAGGAGCTCGACTGGTAGGAGGACTGGTCCGAGGAGCCGGAGTCCGAGGCCGGGGTCGAGGAGGTGGTGGTCGCGGCCGCCGGAGCGTTCGCGGACTCCTCGTCGGCCCGGATGGCCTCGGCGACCTGCGCCTTGTGAGCGGTCCAGCGCTCGTAGGCGGCCGCGTACTGGGCCTCCCACTCCTCGCGCTGGGTCTCGTAGCCCTCGAGCCACTCGTTGGTCTCCGGGTCGAAGCCCTCGGGGTACTTGTACTCGCCCTTGGCGTCGTAGTCCGCCGCCATGCCGTACAGGGCCGGGTCGAAGGTGGTGTCGTCGCCCTCGGGGTCGACACCCTCGTTGGCCTGCTTGAGGGACAGCGAGATCCGGCGACGCTCGAGGTCGATGTCGATGACCTTGACGAAGGCCTCCTGGTCGACCGTGACGACCTGCTCGGGCAGGTCCACGTGGCGCTGGGCCAGCTCGGAGATGTGCACCAGGCCCTCGATGCCGTCCTCGACGCGCACGAACGCACCGAAGGGGACCAGCTTGGTGACCTTGCCCGGGACGACCTCGCCGATGGCGTGGGTGCGGGCGAACAGCTGCCACGGGTCCTCCTGGGTCGCCTTCAGCGACAGGGAGACGCGCTCGCGGTCCATGTCCACGTCGAGCACCTGGACGCTGACCTTCTGACCGACCTCGACGACCTCGGAGGGGTGGTCGATGTGCTTCCAGGACAGCTCGGAGACGTGCACCAGACCGTCGACACCGCCGAGATCGACGAACGCGCCGAAGTTGACGATGGAGGACACGGCGCCCTCGCGGACCTGGCCCTTCTGCAGGGTCTGCAGGAAGTCGGAGCGGACCGCGGACTGGGTCTCCTCCAGGTAGGCACGGCGCGAGAGGACCACGTTGTTGCGGTTCTTGTCGAGCTCGATGATCTTCGCCTCGATCTCCTGGCCGACGTACGGCTGCAGGTCGCGCACGCGGCGCATCTCGACGAGAGAGGCGGGCAGGAAGCCGCGCAGACCGATGTCGACGATGAGGCCGCCCTTGACGACCTCGATGACGCGGCCGGTGACGACGCCCTCGTCTTCCTTGATCTGCTCGATGGTGCCCCAGGCGCGCTCGTACTGGGCGCGCTTCTTGGACAGGATCAGACGGCCTTCCTTGTCCTCCTTCTGGAGGACCAGGGCCTCGATCTCGTCGCCGACCTCGACGACCTCGCCGGGGTCGACATCGTGCTTGATGGACAGCTCGCGCGAGGGGATGACGCCCTCGGTCTTGTAGCCGATGTCCAGGAGGACCTCGTCGTGATCGACCTTCACCACGGTTCCCTCGACGATGTCGCCATCGTTGAAGTACTTGATGGTCGCATCGATGGCTGCCATGAGTTCGTCGGCATCACCGATGTCGTTGATGGCGATCTGGGGGGTCGTGGTCTCGGTCATGTAGGTAGGAACTCCGTCGGGACAGGGAATGAGTAGGGTCGGTGGACGTGCAGGCCCCACCGTGGAGGCCGATCGGCGCCCGGACCGCTGCCGCCGTGGTGACCACGACGAGCCGGCTCGCGCACAGACCTACAGGAGCCTAACAGCCCGGTGGCGGATCCGCGAGGGCGCAGGCGCGGGCCGCCGACGGCGGGGATGTGACATCCCTCCCGGGCGGCGGTCCCGCGGCGCCGCGGTCCCGCCGCCCGGTCCGGCTCAGTGCGCGGCCTCGAGCCAGTTCGGACCCACCCCGATGCCCACCTCGAGCGGGACGGACAGCTCGTAGGCCGAGCCCATCCCCTCGGCGACCAGCTCCCGCAGCGCGTCCTCCTCGCCGGGGGCGACGTCGAGCACCAGCTCGTCATGGACCTGCAGCAGCACCCGGCTGCGCAGCTCCCGCTCCCGCAGCAGCCGGTCGACGGAGAGCATGGCGAGCTTGATGATGTCGGCGGCGCTGCCCTGGATCGGGGAGTTCAGCGCCACCCGCTCGGCGTTCTCCCGGCGCTGACGGTTGTCGGAGGTGAGGTCCGGCAGGTAGCGCCGCCGGCCCAGGATCGTCTCGGTGTACCCGGTGGAGCGGGCGGTCTCCACGCTCGCCCGCAGGTAGTCCCGCACCCCGCCGAAGCGCTCGAAGTAGCCGTCGCGCAGGGCGGTCGCCTCGGCCTGGGAGATCCGCAGCTGCCGGGCCAGGCCGAAGGCGCTGAGTCCGTAGGCCAGGCCGTAGCTGACCGCCTTGGTCTTCGAGCGCATGGCGCCGTCGACGTCCTCGGGCTCCACGTCGAAGACCCGGGAGGCGACGAAGCGGTGCAGGTCCTCCCCGGAGCGGAAGGCCTCGATCAGTCCCGCGTCCTTGGAGAGGTGCGCCATGATCCGCATCTCGATCTGCGAGTAGTCCGCGGTCATCAGGGCGGCGAAGCCGTCACTGGCGCGGAAGGCCGAGCGGATCCTCCGGCCCTCCTCGGTGCGGGTGGGGATGTTCTGCAGATTGGGGTTGTTCGAGGAGAGGCGCCCGGTGGCGGCGATGTTCTGGTGGAAGGTGGTGTGGATCCGGCCCTCCGGCGAGATGAACCGGCGCAGCGTGTCGATGATCTGGCGCATCTTGGTCACGTCGCGGTGGGCCAGCAGATCGGCCAGGAAGGGGTGCTGGGTCTTCTCGAAGAGGTCGGCGAGGGTCTCGGCATTGGTGCTGTAGCCGGTCTTGGTGCGGCGGCCCTTGGGCAGGGCGAGCCGCTCGTAGAGCACCTCCTGGAGCTGCTTGGGCGAGCCCAGGTTGATGCGGTCCCCGCCGAGGTGGGAGAAGGCGGAGTCGGCCACCGCGCTCTGGCGCTGCTCGTGCTCGGCGTCGAGCCCGGCCAGGATCTCGTCGGCGACCGCGATCCCGGTGGCCTCCATCTCGCCGATCACCACCGACAGCGGCAGCTCGAGGTCGTCGTGCAGGGGGGCGGCGCCGCGGTCCTCGAGCTCGGTGCGCAGCACCTGCTCCAGGCGCAGCACCGCCTCCGCGGCCCGGCCCAGCTGCTCGCCCGCATCGGGGCCCTCCCCGAGGTCCAGCTCCTGCTGGGTGCTCGCGGGCTGGGCGGAGAGGTCCTCCTGCAGGTGCCGCAGGGCCAGCCCCGCCAGGTCGGTGGGGCGCTGGTCGGGGCGGCAGAGGAACTCGGCGATCGCGAGGTCGGTGCGCCAGCCGGCGACGGGCAGCCCGGCCCCGCGCAGCTGATGGGCCAGCAGCTTGGTCTCGTGGGCGGTCTTGGCGATCGCGGGGTCGGCGAGCCAGTCGGCCAGGGCGCGTTCGGCGGTGTCGTCGAGCTCGGACAGGGTGATCAGCGCCCGCGCGGCGTCGGTGGCCAGCGCCAGGTGGCGCAGCTCCCCCTGGCCCAGCTCCCAGCTGCCGTCGGCGGCCAGCGCCGCCTCGGCGGGGAAGGCGGAGCGCAGCAGGCCGGGCAGCTCGGCGGAGTCCGGGCGCTGCAGCGGGGGCAGCTCGCGCTGGGGCGCCGGGGGCGCGGCGTCGCCGGGGGCGAGGAAGTCCGCGGGGACGTCGCCCCGGATGGTGGGGCCGAAGGCGAGCTCGTCGAACACGGCGCTGAGGGCTGCGGAGTCCCCGCGGCCCAGGGCGTAGTGCTCGGGATCGGTGGGCAGGTCCAGCTCGGTGAAGGCGGCGTTCATCAGGCGGTTGCGCTCGACGTCCGCGAGGTGGTCGCGCAGCGACGCCCCGGCCTTGCCCTTGATCTCGTCGGCGTGGGCGATCACCCCGGGCAGGTCGCCGTACTGGATGATCCACTTGGCGGCGGTCTTGGGGCCCACCCCGGGCACCCCGGGGAGGTTGTCGGCGGCCTCGCCCACCAGGGCGGCGAGATCGGGGTAGCGCTCGGGGGGGATGCCGTACTTCTCCTCGACGGCCGCCGGGGTCAGGCGGCGCATCTCGGTGACGCCCTTGATCGGCTGCAGCAGGGTGACGTGCTCGCCGACCAGCTGGATCGAGTCGCGGTCGCTGGTGACGATCAGCGCCTCCTGGCCGGCGGCGGCGGCGCGGGTGGCGAGGGTGGCGACGATGTCGTCGGCCTCGTAGTCCTCGACCGTCAGCCAGCGCACCCCGAGCGCGTCGAGGACCTGCATGATCAGCTCGATCTGGCCGGCGAACTGGGGCGGGGTCTCGTCGCGGCCGCCCTTGTACTGGTCGAAGATGCGGTCGCGGAAGGTGCCGCCGGGCAGGTCGAAGGCGACGGCCACATGGGTGGGCCGTTCGGAGGCGACGACGTTGATGAGCATCCGGGTGAAGCCGTAGACGGCGTTGGTCGCCTGGCCCCGGCCGTCGCTGAACCCGTCGGCGGGCAGCGCGAAGAAGGCCCGGAAGGCCATCGCGTGGCCGTCGATCAGGAGGAGGCGCTGGGCATCGGTCACGTTCGCACTCATGGCGAGCAGTCTCCCACGTCGGGCCGACGGCGGCGCGCCGGGCGGGCGTATGGCACGCTCGCTGCATGAGCGCCGCGCACCCCTCCCCTGCCGAGCCGACCGCCGCCGCAGCGGCCGCCCCCGCCCTCAGCGCGGAGCTGCGGGCTCACTTCGCCCCGCTGCTGGACGGGACGCTGATGGAGCGCTGCGGGATGGAGCTGCTGACCCTGGACGCCGGCGGCGGCACCATGAGCATGCCGGTGGCGGGCAACACGCAGCCGGCCGGACTGCTGCACGGCGGCGCGACCATCGCGCTGGCGGAGTCGATCGCCTCCTTCGCGGCGATCCTGCGCGCCCGCGAGGTGCACGGCGAGGGGGCGCAGGCGGTCGGCACCTCCGTGTCCGCGCTGCACCATCGCTCGGCCCGCACCGGCCTGGTCACCGCCACCGCCGTCGCCCGCCACGCGGGACGGCAGGTCGCCAGCTACCTGGTCGACGTCCATGACGAGGCGGGGATGCTGCTGAGCACCGTCACCGTCGAGGCCATGCTGCTGCCGCCCCGCTGAGCAGGGCCGGGGCTCAGGCGGGCGCCTCGAAGCCGGTCACGGTGGCGGGCTGCAGCACCTGGGCCTCGGACCAGGTGTACTCCCGCACCTGCCCGAGGCGCGCATCGGACTGGGCGCCCAGCTCGAGGCCGCCCAGCCGTCCGGTGTAGGCCACGGTGGCGCGGTCCTCGGCCTGCAGGGCGGTGCGCATGATGCCCCGGCAGGTCGCGAAGTCCGTGCACTCCTCGGCGCCGGTGAGGATCTGGGGCAGCGCCGCCGCGAGCGCCGTGCCCTCGACCGAGAGCGCGTGCTGCGCCGCGAGGCAGGCCATGGTGACGGCGTCGTAGCCGTGCTGGGAGTAGGCGTAGCCGCGCTGCAGGAACTCCGCGCTGCGGTTCAGCATCATGTTCTCGTGGTCGATCGTGATCTCGCCGCCGGGCTCGTAGCCGGTGGCGCCGACCAGGCACTTCGGGGCGAGGTCCGGCGCGACCGGCTCCTGCGCGTAGTCGATGACGGCTGCCGGGGCGAGCCGCTTGGGGAACTCGACGGTGGGGCGCTGCCCCTCGTCGAGGGTGGCGAGGCGCAGCGCCGAGAGGAAGGGCGCGGCCTCGGCGCCCCCGTTGAAGACCAGCAGCGCCGGCGGGTGCTCCAGCACCGCCGCGACCCGGGCGGCGACGTCCCCGAAGTCACCCACCGGGTAGAACTGGGCGGAGACGACCGCGCCGCTGCGGGGGTGGAGGACCTGTTCGAGCTCGTGGTGCAGGCCGCGGCCCTGGGCGGTGTCCTCGGAGAGGTAGGCGACGGTGCCGGCGGGTCCCGCCCGGTCCGAGGTGCTGGCCAGGGCGATCTCGGCCAGCTGCGCGGCCAGGGTGCGGTCGTTGGGGGCCAGCCGCAGCAGCAGGTTGGCGGTGGCGACCTCGGCGGAGCGCAGCGACATGGCGGAGGTGAACACGTCGATCACCGCCAGCTGCGCCTCGACCAGCGCGGGCATCGCCGCGATCAGCGACTCCTCGTCGATCGAGGTGATCACGCAGGTGGCGCCCGCCTCGGCCAGGGTGCGGACGACGCCGGTGAGGTCCTCGCCGGGAGCCTGCATCACATGGCGCTCGAGGAGCTGCACCTCGTGGCCGAACACGCCCTCCCAGCGGGCGTTGACGTCGATCCGCGCCTCCTCGAGGGAGACGGCGATGGCCTGCTCGAAGCGGGCCATCCGGCCGTAGGCGGCGCCGATCTGCCCGATCACCAGCGGGGTGTCCGGCTCGGTGAGGGCACCAGCGGTGGGGGCGGTGGTGGTCGCGGGGCGGCCGCGGCCGCGGCGCAGCGGGACCTCGCCGCAGGCGCTCAGCGCCCCGGCGCCGAGGACCCCCGCCCCGAGCCCCTGCATCAGCGTGCGCCGCGAGATGGCCATCGCCCTGCTGCTCCCCTCCGCCGCCGGCGGCCCGCCACCGCCTGCCGGTCAGTCCTTGCCGCCGCCGCCCAGCTGGTCGACGACGGCGTCGGCGACCTCGCGCATGGTCAGCCGGCGGTCCATCGAGGTCTTCTGGATCCAGCGGAACGCCTCGGGCTCGGACAGCCCCATGTTGGTCTGCAGCAGGCCCTTGGCGCGATCGACCCGCTTGCGGGTCTCGAAGCGCTCGCCGAGGTCCTGGATCTCGGCCTCGAGCTGGGTGATCTGCGTGTAGCGGGAGATCGCGATCTCGATCGCGGGCAGCAGGTCCGCGGGGGTGAAGGGCTTGACCACGTAGGCCATGGCGCCCGCGTCCCGGGCCCGCTCGACGAGCTCGGTCTGGGAGAAGGCGGTGAGCATGACCACGGGCGCGAGGCTCTCCTCGCCGATCCGCTCGGCGGCGGTGACGCCGTCGGTCTGCGGCATCTTCACGTCCATCACCACGACGTCGGGCCGCAGCTCGCGGGCCTTCTCGACGGCGCTCTCGCCGTCGCCGACGGCCGCGACCACGTCGAAGCCGGCCTCGGTGAGGGTTTCGACGATGTCCATGCGGATGAGGCTCTCGTCCTCGGCCACCACGGCGGTGCGGCGCGCGACCTCCTCGCCGTGCCGGGTGTCGTCCTGGTCGTCGTCGGGGAAGGGGATGGTGTCGTCAGTCATGGAGCCCTGTGTTTCGTCTCGGGCCTGGGCGCGGGTGCGGTGCACCCGCGCGGCCGAGGCCGGTGGTCATCAGCGGTATCCTAGTCCAGCCCTCGCTCGCCGAGGGCGAGCCGGGTTGGCGGAATGGTAGACGCGGCGCACTCAAAATGCGCTGTCCGTGAGGGCGTGCGGGTTCGAGTCCCGCACCCGGTACCGCAGCCGCGCTCGCGCGGCCCCTGACGGGAACGGCGCCCGACGGCCTGTGGCCGCGGGCGCCGTGCTGCGTCGAGGGGACTTCTCAGGCCGGGGGGCCGGCCGCGATGCGGTCCACCTCGATGCGGGCGGACTCGGTGCCGTCGAGGTCGCCGATGCGGTGGACCCGCAGCGTGTTGGTCGAGCCGTGGACTCCGGGAGGGGAACCGGCGGCGATGACGACCAGGTCGTTCTTCTGCAGGCCCTTCTGCTCGCGCAGCAGCTCGTCGGCCACCCCGACCATCGCGTCGGAGTCCTTCTGCATCGGCACCAGGTGCGCCTCGATGCCCCAGGTCAGGGCCAGCTGGCGGGCGACCTCGGGGTACGGGGTCATGGCCAGCAGGGGGATCGTGGGCCGCAGCCGCGACAGGCGCCGCGCGGTGTCGCCGGACTCGGTGAAGGTCACCAGGTACTGCGCGGAGAGCTGGTCGCCGATCTCGGCGGCCGCGCGGGTGATGGCGCCGCCGCGGGTGTGCGGGATGGTGCCCAGCGGCAGGATGCGGTCGGCGCCGTTCTCCTCCGTGTTGGTGATGATGCGGGCCATGGTGCGGACCGCCTCGAAGGGGTACGCGCCCACGCTGGTCTCGCCCGAGAGCATGACCGCGTCGGCGCCGTCGAGGATCGCGTTGGCGCAGTCGGAGGCCTCGGCGCGGGTGGGCCGCGGGCTGGTGATCATCGACTCGAGCACCTGGGTGGCGACGATCACGGGCTTGGCGTTGCGGCGGGCGAGCTCGATGGCGCGCTTCTGCACCAGCGGGACCTGCTCGAGGGGCATCTCGACGCCGAGGTCGCCGCGGGCGACCATGATGCCGTCGAAGGCGCCGACGATGGAGCGCAGCGCGCGGACGGCCTGCGGCTTCTCGATCTTCGCGATGACCGGGACGCGGCGGCCCTCCTCCTGCATGATCCGCAGCACGCCGTCCATGTCGTGGGCGTCGCGCACGAAGGACAGGGCGATCATGTCGGCGCCGAGGGCCAGGCCCCAGCGCAGGTCCGCGATGTCCTTCTCGCTCATGGCGGGGACGGAGACGGCCACGCCCGGGAGGTTGATGCCCTTGGAGTTCGAGACCGGTCCGGGGACCTCGACGATGGTGGTGACGTCGGTCTCGGTGACGTCGGTGACGCGGATCGAGACCTTGCCGTCGTCGATCAGCAGCACGTCGCCGGGACGGCAGTCGCCCGGGAGCCCCTTGAACGTGGTCGAGACCCGCTCCTTGGTGCCGATGATGTCCTCGGTGGTGATGGTGAAGCTGTCACCGACCTCGAGGTGGTGCGGTCCGTCCGCGAACTTGCCGAGCCGGATCTTGGGGCCCTGCAGGTCGACCAGCACGGCGACGTTGCGGCCCAGGTCCTCGGCCGCCCGGCGGATGTTGGCGTACACCTGCTCGTGGTCGTCGTAGGTGCCGTGGCTGAGATTCATCCGCGCCACGTTCATGCCGGCCTCGATCAGGGTCCGGATCTGTTCGTAGGAGTCGGTCGCCGGACCGAGCGTGCAGACGATCTTCGCTTTGCGCATGTCAACCCATCTGTAGTTCTAGTGAGGGCCGCGGCCCTCTCGAGGACTGCGCGCGATGGCGCCCGAGGGCCGCGGCGTCGCGTGTGTGCCCCCAGTGTTTCATACTGTGACGGGCTTCTCGGCGGGCGCGACGGGCGCGGGCAGGGCGGTGGTGCCCATCAGGTGCCGATCCACCGCCGCGGCGCAGGAGCGCCCCTCGGCGATCGCCCACACGATCAGGCTCTGGCCCCGGGCGCAGTCGCCCGCGGTGAACACCCCGGGGACGGTGGTCTCCCAGTTCCGGTCGTGCACGATGGTGCCGCGCCCGGTGACCTCCGCGCCCAGCTCGCTCAGCAGGCCCTCCTGCGCGGCGCCGGTGAAGCCCATCGCGATCAGCACCAGGGTGGCCGGCAGCACGGTCTCGGTGCCGGGGGTCGGCACCCGGGCACCGTCCCGGAAGCTGGTGCGGGCGACCCGCAGCCCGGTGACGGCGCCCTGCTCGTCCACCTCGAAGCCGGTGGTGGAGGCGAGGTAGGAGCGCTCGCCGCCCTCCTCGTGGGCGGTGGAGACCTCGAACAGCACCGGGTGGGTGGGCCAGGGCTGGCTCTCGTCCCGCTCCGCGGGGGGCTGGGTGCCGATGGCCAGGGTGGTCACCGAGCGGGCGCCCTGGCGCAGGGCGGTGCCCAGGCAGTCGGCGCCGGTGTCGCCGCCGCCGATGATCACCACGTCCTTGCCCGCGGCGCTGATCGGCGCCGCCAGGTGGTCCCCCTCCACCAGGCGGTTGGCCTGGGTGAGGTACTCCATCGCCGGGTGGATGCCGCTCGCCTCCCGGCCGGGCACGGGCAGCTCGCGCGGGGTGGAGGCGCCGGTGGCGAGCACCACGGCGTCGAAGCGGGAGCGCAGCTCCGCCACGCCCAGCGCGCCCTCGCCCTGCCCGCCCACGTCGACGCCGGTGCGGAAGCGGGTGCCCTCGGCGCGCATCTGCTCCAGGCGCCGGTCCACATGGCGCTTCTCGAGCTTGAACTCGGGGATCCCGTAGCGCAGCAGCCCGCCCAGGCGGTCGTCCCGCTCGAGCACCACCACCGAGTGGCCGGCCCGGGTCAGCTGCTGGGCGGCGGCCAGTCCGGCGGGGCCGGAGCCGATCACCGCGACGGCCCGCCCGGTCTGGCGGGTGGCCTCGACGGGCACCACCCAGCCCTCCTCGAAGGCCCGGTCGATGATCGAGACCTCGACGTTCTTGATCGTCACCGGCGGCTGGTTGATGCCGAGCACGCAGCTGGACTCGCAGGGCGCGGGGCAGGCCCGCCCGGTGAACTCCGGGAAGTTGTTGGTCGCGTGCAGGCGCTCGATCGCCTCGTGCCAGTCGTCGCGGTAGACCAGGTCGTTCCACTCGGGGATCAGGTTGCCCAGCGGGCAGCCCTGGTGGCAGAAGGGGATGCCGCAGTTCATGCAGCGCCCGGCCTGCCGGGACACCACGTTCAGGGTGCCCTGCTCGCGGGCCTCGTAGACCTCGCGCCAGTCCATCAGGCGCACCGGCACCGGCCGCCGCTGCGGCAGCTCGCGGTCGCGGTAGCGCAGGAATCCGCGGGGATCAGCCATGAGTGGCCTCCATGATCTCGTTCCAGACATCGTTCGCATCGGGGTCGATCCCCTGGGCCAGCGCGTTCTCGCGGATCCCGGTGATCGTCAGGAAGGCCTGCGGGGCGATCTGGGTCAGCCGACCCAGCAGCTCCTCCTCGTCGGCCAGCAGGGCCCGGGCCCGGTCGGAGCCGGTCCGGGTGGCGTGGTCGCGCAGCATCTCGAGCACGAAGCCGCGATGCTCCTCGCGCACCGGGGTGATCGCGAAGCCGGCGGCGTCCTTGGGGTTCAGCGCGGAGGGGTCGAGGTCGAGCACGAACAGGGTGCCGCCGCTCATGCCCGCGCCGAGGTTGCGACCGGTGGGGCCGAGCACGAGGATCGCGCCGCCGGTCATGTACTCGGCGCCGTGGTCGCCGATGCCCTCGACCACCAGGGTGGCCCCGGAGTTGCGCACCCCGAACCGCTCCCCCGCGGCGCCGGCCAGCAGCAGTCGGCCGCTGGTCGCGCCGTAGGCGCAGGTGTTGCCCGCGATCGGGTCGGAGGCCACCGACGGGGCGGTGCCGGAGCCGTGGCCGACGGCGATGATGCCGCCCGAGAGCCCCTTGCCGACGTAGTCGTTGGCGTCACCGGTCAGGTGCAGGCTGATCCCGCGCGGCAGGAACGCCCCGAAGGACTGCCCGCCGGTGCCCTCGAGGTCCAGCACGATCGCGTCCTCGGCCAGGCCCGCGCCGGCGGTGCGGCGGGTGACCTCGTGGCCGAGCAGGGTGCCGGCGCTGCGCTGGGTGTTGCGCACCGTGTCGGTGATCCGCACCGCCGGCGCCCGGCCGTCGATCACGGCCCCGGCCGCGGCGATCCAGGGGTGGTCCGGGGCCCGGTCGAGGTGGTGCTCCTGCCCGCGCCGGCGGCGCGGATGGTCGCCCGGGCGCACCTGCGGGCTGGCCAGGATCGCGGCCAGGTCCAGGCCGTCCTGCTTGGCGGCCCCGAGCGCGGAGCGCGCCGCCGGGTCCTGGCGCAGCCCCAGCAGGTCGGTGCGGCCGACGGCCTCGTCGAGGGACCGCAGCCCCAGCGCGGCGAGGTGCTCGCGCACCTGCTCGGCGACGAACTGGAAGAACGTCACCACGTGGTCGGCGCTGCCGGTGAAGCGGGCCCGCAGCTCGGGGTTCTGGGTCGCCACGCCCACCGGGCAGGTGTCCAGGTGGCACACGCGCATCATGACGCAGCCGGAGACCACCAGCGGCGCCGAGGCGAAGCCGTACTCCTCGGCGCCCAGCAGCGCCGCGATGACCACGTCGCGGCCCGTCTTCATCTGCCCGTCGACCTGCACCGTGATCCGGTCGCGCAGCCCGTTCAGCAGCAGCGTCTGCTGGGTCTCGGCCAGGCCCAGCTCCCAGGGGGTGCCGGCGTGCTTGAGGGAGTTCAGCGGGCTGGCCCCGGTGCCGCCGTCGTGCCCGGAGATCAGCACCACGTCGGCATGGGCCTTGGAGACGCCCGCGGCGACCGTGCCCACCCCGAAGCGGGAGACCAGCTTGACGTGGATCCGCGCCGCCGGGTTCGCGCTCTTGGCGTCGTGGATCAGCTGGGCCAGGTCCTCGATCGAGTAGATGTCGTGGTGCGGCGGCGGGGAGATCAGCCCGATCCCCGGGGTGGAGTGCCGGGTGCGGGCGATCCAGGGGTACACCTTCTCCGGCGGGAGCTGACCGCCCTCGCCGGGCTTGGCGCCCTGGGCGATCTTGATCTGGATGTCCTTGGCGAAGGTGAGGTACTCGCTGGTCACGCCGAAGCGGCCGGAGGCGATCTGCTTGATCGCGCTGCGTCGCTGCGGATCGCGCAGGCGCTCGGGGTCCTCGCCGCCCTCCCCGCTGTTGGACATCCCGCCCAGGCGGTTCATGGCGATGGCGAGGGTCTCGTGGGCCTCCTGCGAGATCGAGCCGTAGCTCATCGCCCCGGTCATGAAGCGACGGGTGATCGCCTCGACCGGCTCGACCTCCGCCAGCGGCACCGGCTCGCGCTCGCCGGTGCGCAGCTGCAGCAGCCCGCGCAGGGTCATCAGGTGCGCCTGCTGCTCGTCCACCGCGTCGGTGTAGCGCCGGAACTCGTCGTACTGGCGGTGCCGGGTGGAGTGCTGGAGGCGGAAGACGGTCTCGGGGGTGAACAGGTGCGGCTCGCCCTCGCGGCGCCACTGGTACTCCCCGCCGACGGGCAGCCCGCGGTGCGGGGGCGGACCCCGTCCACCGGATGGGCCAGGGCGTGGCGGGCGGCGGTCTCGGCGGCGATCACGTCCAGGTCGATGCCGCCGATGCGGCTGATGGTGCCGGGGAACCAGCGATCCACGAGCTCCTGGGACAGGCCCACGGCCTCGAAGACCTGCGCCCCGCGGTAGGAGGCGACGGTGGCGATGCCCATCTTCGACATGATCTTCAGCACCCCCTTGCCGAGCGCGACCAGCAGGTTGCTGACGGCCTGCGCGGGGCTGAGGTCGCTGACCACGCCGCGGGCGACGAGCTCCTCGACGCTCTCCATGGCCAGGTAGGGATTGATGGCGCTGGCCCCGTAGCCGATCAGCAGCGCGGCGTGGTGCACCTCGCGCACGTCCCCGGCCTCCACCACCAGCGCGGCGGCGGTGCGGCGGCCGGTGCGCACCAGGTGGTGCTGGACGGCGCTGGTCAGCAGCAGCGAGGGGATCGGGGCGAGCACCTGGTTGGTGTCGCGGTCCGAGAGCACCAGGAAGGTGGCGCCGTCGTCGATCGCGGCGCCGGCCTCCTCGCAGATCTCCTGCAGCCGGGCCTCGAGGGCGGCGGTGCCGCCGGCGACCGGGTACAGCCCGCGCAGGCGCACGGTGTGGAAGTCGGCGGTGGCGGGGTTCGCGTCCACGGCCAGGATCTTGGCCAGCTCGTCGTTGTCGATGATCGGGAAGTCCAGGGCGAGCTGGCGGGCGTGCTGCGGGGTCGCGTCCAGCAGGTTCCGGGAGCGGCCGATGCTCACCCCCAGGGAGGTGACGATCTCCTCCCGCAGGGCGTCCAGGGGCGGGTTGGTGACCTGGGCGAACATCTGCGTGAAGTAGTCGAACAGCAGCCGCGGGCGGTCCGAGAGCACCGCGATCGGGGTGTCGGTGCCCATCGCGCCGAGCGGTTCGGCGCCCTTGGCGGCCATCGGGGCCAGCAGCACCCGCAGCTCCTCCTCGGTGTAGCCGAAGGTCTGCTGGCGGCGCAGCACCGAGGAGCGGGAGTGGAGGATGTGCTCGCGCTCGGGCAGGTCGCGCAGCTGCACCTTCTGCTCGCGCACCCAGGTCCCGTAGGGGTGCTCGGTGGCGATCGCGTGCTTGACCTCGTGGCTGGGGACGATCTCCCCGCGGGCCAGGTCGACCAGGAAGATCTCCCCGGGCGCGATCCTCCCGGTGCGCACCACCGCGCTGCGGGGCAGGTCGATCAGGCCCGTCTCCGAGCCGAGCACCACCAGGTCGTCCTCGGTGACCCAGTACCGCAGGGGGCGCAGTCCGTTGCGGTCGAGCCGGGCCCCCACCTGGGTGCCGTCGGTGAAGACGACCGCGGCGGGGCCGTCCCAGGGCTCCTGCATCGCGGCGTGGAACTCGTAGAAGGCCCGCAGCTCGGCATCCATCGAGGCGTCGCTCTCCCAGGGCTCCGGGATCAGCATCATCAGCGCGTGCGGGAGCGAGCGGCCGGCGAGGTGGAGCAGCTCGAGCACCTCGTCGAGCCCGGAGGAGTCGGAGCCGCCCGGGGTGCCCACCGGCAGCAGGCGGGCGAAGTCCTCCCCGAAGGCGTCGGTGCGCATGGAGCCCTCGGCGGCGAGCAGGCGGTTGCGGTTGCCGATCACGGTGTTGATCTCGCCGTTGTGGGCGAGGGTGCGGAAGGGGTGGGCCAGCGGCCAGGCCGGGAAGGTGTTGGTCGAGAAGCGGGAGTGGACGATCGCGAGCTCGGAGGCGAAGCGGGGATCGCGCAGGTCGGGGTAGAACTCGTCGAGCTGGGCGGGGGTGAGCATGCCCTTGTAGACCATGGTCCGGGTCGACAGCGAGGGGAAGTACCCGCTGGTGGTGTGCTCGACGCGGCGCCGCACCGCGAAGGCGGCCCGCTCGAGGTCGAGGCCGCTGCGCTGTGCGGCGGCGTCGGCCAGGAACACGTGGACGACGTCGGGCCGGACCTCCTCGGCGGAGGGGCCGACGAGCCCGTCGGTGACCGGCACGTCGCGGGTGCCCAGCAGCGCCAGGCCCTCCTCGGCGGCGATCCGCTCGAGGGCCTCGAGCACCTCGGCGCGGCCCGCGGCCTCGCGCGGGACGAAGGCGATGCCGGCGACGTAGGAGCCCGGCGGCGGCAGCTCGAGGCCGCTGACCGCGCGCAGGAAGGCGTCGGGCAGCTGCACCATGATGCCGGTGCCGTCGCCGGTGGCCTCCTCGGCGCCGACCGCGCCGCGGTGCTCGAGGTTGCGCAGCGCCGTCAGCGCATGCTCGACGATGTCGTGGCCGGGGCGGCCGCGCAGGGTGGCGATCATGGCCACGCCGCAGGAGTCCACCTCGCTCTGGGGGCGGTAGAGCCCCTGCGCGGCGGGGAGGGCGGAGAAACGGGAGCTGAGGGGGAGCATGGGGCGAAGCCCTTCCGGGAGGACGACCAGTGAGGGGGTGCGTCGCACGGCGACGGCTCCCGGCTCCGGCCGCCTTCCGGCGGGGACGCTCTGCGTCGCTCCGGGGGCGGCCTAGGGGCCGGGTGGGGTGCCGGCGCCGGCGGAGGGAGGCGTGCCGGACTTCTCGACCTCGTCCTCGTCGGGGCCGTTGCCCTCGGTCTGGGCGGGCAGCGCGAAGGAGCCGTCCGCGGCGACGACCTCTCCCCCGCGCCGGCGGCGGCGGTGGCTGAGGTACACGAACATGCCGATGCTCACCAGCGCCATCACCAGCGCCACCAGGGTGTGGATGCGCAGCGGGCCGACCATCAGCACCGGCTCGCTGCGGATCGCGTCGATCCAGGCGCGGCCGATGGAGTAGATCGCCACGTAGGCCCAGAAGATCCGGCCGCCGGCCCAGCGGAAGCGGGTGCTCAGCAGCAGCAGCAGCGCGAGCCCGGCGAGGTTCCACAGCTGCTCGTAGAGGAAGGTGGGGTGGTAGGTGCCGGGCACGCAGCCGCCGATGGTCTGCCCGTTGGTCACGCAGGTGACGTCCCAGGCCCACCAGGCGTCCAGCGGCGGGCCGTAGAGCTCCTGGTTGAACCAGTTCCCGAAGCGTCCGATGATCTGGGCCAGCAGCAGGGTGGGGGCGATGGTGTCCGCGAGCGCGGTGAAGGAGACGCCCTTGACGCGGGCCATCAGCCAGGCGGCGACGGCGCCGCCGGCGACGGCGCCGTAGATCGCCAGTCCGCCCTGCCAGATGTACAGCACCGCGAGCGGGTCGCCGCCGGGGCCGAAGAACGGCGCGGGGGAGGTCAGCACGTGCCAGAGGCGGGCGCCGAGGATGCCGGCGATGATCGCGACGAAGACGATGTCGAACAGGTCGTCGCCGTCGCCGCCCCGCCGCTCCCAGCGGCGGGTGGCCCACCACAGCGCCGCGGCGATGCCCGCCAGGATGCACAGGGCGTAGAAGTGCACCGTCAGCGGCCCCAGGGACAGCGCGGAGAGGGACGGGCTGGGGATCATGCCGGTCTCCTCCTCAGGTCGTGGTGCGGGTCAGGGGGTGCGTGCGCGCTCGACCCCGGCGCGCAGGTCGTCGGCCACCGCGGCCAGGGCGGTGCGGGCGGCCGCGGGGTCGCCCTCGTTCTCGAGCAGGGCGCGCACGAAGGCGGAGCCGACGATCACTCCATCAGCGTACGCCCCCACCTGCGCGGCCTGTTCACCGTTCGAGACGCCGAGCCCGACGCACACGTTCGCGGCGCCGGCGGCGCGGGTCCGCTCGACCAGGCCTTCCGTGGCTGCGGAGACGCTGGCGCGGGTGCCGGTGACGCCCATGGTGCTGGCCGCGTAGACGAATCCGCGGGTGTGCGAGACCACATGCTGGAGCCGGTCGCGGGGGGAGCTGGGGGCCACCAGGAACACCCGGTCCACGCCGTGCTGCTCGCTCGCGGCGATCCAGTCGGCGCCCTCGTCGGGGATCAGGTCGGGGGTGATCACGCCGGCGCCGCCGGCGGCCGCGAGGTCGCGGGCGAAGGCGTCCGGGCCGTAGGCGAGGATCGGGTTCCAGTAGGACATCACCAGGATCGCGGCGCCGCGCCCGGAGAGCGCCTCGACGGCCTGCAGCACATGGCGGGTGCGGGTGCCGCCGGCCAGGGCGGCGGAGGCGGCCTGCTGGATCACCGGGCCGTCCATCACCGGGTCGGAGTACGGCAGGCCGAGCTCGATCATGTCGGCGCCGTGGTCGATCAGGGTGCGGGCCGCGTCGATCGAGCCCTGCAGGTCGGGGTAGCCGACGGGCAGGTAGCCGATCAGGGCTGCGCGGTCCTCGCCGCGGGCGCGGTCCAGGGCGTCGGCGGAGCGCAGGCGCTGGGGGTCGGCGAGGGTCATCGGTTCTCCTCCGGCGCGGCGGTCGCGGTCCCGCGGGCACGGTCCCGCAGGGCGGTCAGGTCGGCCCGGGCGAGCTGGTCGCCCGCGAGTCCGAACCAGGACGAGGCGGTGTCGACGTCCTTGTCGCCGCGCCCGGACAGGCTCACCAGGATCACGGCCTCCTCGCCGAGCTCGCGGCCCAGCTCGAGGGCGCCGGCCAGGGCGTGGGCGGACTCGATGGCGGGCATGATGCCCTCGGTCATGGACAGCAGCGCGAAGGCCTCCATGGCGGGGCCGTCGTCGATCGCGCGGTACTCGGCGCGGCCGATGTCGGCGAGCCAGGCGTGCTCGGGGCCGACGCTGGGGTAGTCCAGGCCGGCGGAGATGGAGTGGGAGGCGATGGTCTGGCCGTCCTCGTCCTGCATCACGAAGCTGCGGGCGCCGTGGAGGACCCCGGCGGTGCCGCCGGTGATGGTCGCCGAGTGGCGTCCCGAGGAGATGCCGTCGCCCCCGGCCTCGCAGCCGATCAGCCGCACCCGGGGGTCGGTGTCGTCGAGGAAGGCATGGAAGATGCCCATCGCGTTGGAGCCGCCGCCGACGCAGGCGACCACCGCATCGGGCAGCCGGCCCACGCGCTCGAGGGTCTGGGCGCGGGCCTCCTCGCCGATGATGCGGTGGAAGTCGCGGACCATCGCCGGGAAGGGATGGGGGCCGGCGACGGTGCCCAGCAGGTAGTGGGTGGTCTCGACGTTGGCGACCCAGTCGCGGAACGCCTCGTTGATGGCGTCCTTGAGCGTGCGCGAGCCCTGCGTCACCGCGACCACGTCGGCGCCCAGCAGGCGCATCCGGGCGACGTTGAGCGCCTGGCGCTCGGTGTCCTCCTCGCCCATGTAGATCGTGCAGTCCAGGCCGAACAGCGCGGCGGCGGTGGCGGTCGCGACGCCGTGCTGGCCGGCGCCGGTCTCGGCGATCACGCGGGTCTTGCCCATCCGCCGGGTCAGCAGGGCCTGGCCCAGGACGTTGTTGATCTTGTGGCTGCCGGTGTGGTTGAGGTCCTCGCGCTTGAGCAGGATGCGGGCGCCGCCGGCGAGCCGGGAGAAGCGGGGCGCCTCGGACAGCAGCGAGGGCCGTCCGGTGTACTCGGCGGCCAGCTTCTGCAGCTCGGCGATGAACTCGGGGTCGATGACCGCCTTCTCGTAGACCTCGCGCAGCTCGTCGAGCGCGGGCACCAGGGCCTCGGGCAGGAAGCGCCCCCCGAAGTCCCCGAAGTAGGGGCCGGCCTCGGCGCGCAGCGGGGTGGTGGGGCGGGTGAGGTCGGGGACGACCGCGGACTGGTCGGGGGTGCTCATGAGTGAGCTCCTTCCGGGACGGGGCGGCCGCGGCGGGCGACCTGGCGGAACGAGGCGACGGCGGCGCCGGGGTCGCCGGAGGTGACCAGCGCCTCCCCCACCAGCACCGCGTCGGCACCGGCGGCGGCGTAGGCCTCGACGTCGGCGACGGAGGCGACGGCGGACTCGCCGATGGCGAGCACCCCGGCGGGGATCCGGCGCAGCAGCGCGGCGGCGCGGTCGAGGTCGACGGTGAGGTCCTTGAGGTTGCGGGCGTTGACGCCGATGAGGTCGGCCCCGAGCGCCAGGGCGCGGTCGAGCTCCTCGTCGGTGTGGGTCTCGACCAGGGCCTGCATGCCGAGCTCGGCGGTCAGCCGGTACAGCTCCCGCAGCAGCTGGTCGTCGAGGGCGGCCACGATCAGCAGCACCAGGTCGGCGCCGTGGGCGCGGGCCTCGTGGACCTGGTACGGCTCGACGACGAAGTCCTTGCGCAGCACCGGCACCGCGACCTGCTCGCGGACGGCGTCGAGGTCGGCAAGGGTGCCGCCGAAGCGGCGCTGCTCGGTGAGCACGCTGATCGCGGAGGCGCCGGCCGCGGCGTAGGTGCCGGCGAGCTCGGCGGGGGCGGGGATCTCCGCAAGGGCGCCCTTGGAGGGGCTCGAGCGCTTGACCTCGGCGATCAGGCCCATCGTGGTGCCCTCGCCGAGCAGGGCCGCGCGGGCGTCACGGGCCGGCGCCGCGGCGCGGGCGCGCCGGGCGATCTCGGCGTCGGGGACGGCCGCGCGGCGGGGGGCGAGGTCCTCGCGCACTCCCGCGATGATCTCGTCGAGCACGGTTCCGGTGGTGGTCACGGATGCCTCCTGCAGCAGTCGGGGCGGTCCGCGCGGGGCGGTCCGGTCGGGGGGTCGGGGCTCAGCCGCCGACGTAGGAGATCGGCGCCAGGAACCAGAAGGCCGGCAGGTTCCGCAGCACGGCGAACAGGACGGCCACCGCCACCAGGGCCAGCAGCACCCGGGGCGAGGGCATCAGGTCGGTGGGCAGCCCGCGGGCCCGGCGCACCGCCCAGAGGCCGAGGCCGGCCCCGCCCAGCGGCAGCGCGGCGATGATCAGCGCATTGCTGCGCAGCGCCAGCAGCAGGTCCCCGGCCAGCAGTGCGTGCACCGCGCGGATCGCTCCGCAGCCGGGGCATTCGAGCCCGGTGAGGTGGTTGACCAGGCACAGCGGGAGGTGGGTGCGGAAGGGGTCGAAGACCAGCTGCACCCCCAGGGCCAGGGCGAGGCCGGCGGCGCCGATCGCCAGCGGCAGCGCCGCCCGGCGCGGGCCGCGGAGGGCGCGGTCGGGCACGGGCGCGCCGTGTCCCTCCCGCGCCGCGGTGGTCACCGGGCGTCGGATCCGGAGGGCTCGTGGGCGCGGGCGTTCTCGCCGCCGTGGGCGGTGGCCTCGGCGCTGGCGATGCCGTAGCGGCGGGGCTGGCCCTTCCCGGCCTTGGCCAGGGCGATGCCGGCGACCAGCGCGAGCACCACGACGGCGATGCCGATCCAGATCAGGAAGGTCACATCGGTGGTGAGCAGGTCCTGGAGGATCATGCCCGCGGCGATGACGAGCGCGCCGAGGAAGATCCCCAGGTTCATCGTCCAGGCCGCGACGGTCTTGCCCTCGTTGTGGTGGGGCGGCGGCGGCACGGCGTAGGTCTTCGGCATGATCCTTCTCCAGTTGTGGTCCCGGTCCAGGCCATTGTGCCACGTCATCCCCGGCGGCTCGGCCCCGCGTCCGCGGTGGCGGCGCGGGGCTCCGCGGCCCGGGTGAGCGGGGTCACCGGGGCGCGCGGGGACCGCGGTCCGGGGCGTCTCCCGGGCTCGGCCCGCCGGTCGCGGTCGCGCGGTCCGCGGCCTCCTGCACGGGCTCCTGCGCGGCGTCCGCGGGGCCGAGGCTGGGGTCCTCGCCGCGGGTCAGGGCATCCCAGGCGGCGGCGGGATCCTGCTCGGGGCCGACGGTCGCAGCGACCGCGGGGCTGCGGTACCGGGTGCCCACCGGCCAGGTGCCCCCGGCCACCAGGGCCAGCGCCCCCACCGCGACGACCGCGAGGGCGGGCACCAGGCTCAGCAGCGGCCAGGCGGTGGCACGGGCCTCGACGGCGGAGCCGAGCATGCCGGTGGCCGCGGCGACCGCACCGCCAGCGGCGGAGGCCGGGTCGCCCGCGACGCCGAGCGCGGCGGCGACTGCGCCGAGCCCGGCCAGGACCAGCGCGGGGCCGGTCAGCCAGCGCAGCCACCGGGAGGACAGCGCGGTGGCGAGCGACGCGGCGATCGCGACCAGGGCCAGGGCCAGCACCGCCGGGGCGGCCTCGGCGCCCGGCACGGCGACCTGCTGCACGGTGCCGGCGAGGTCCGGGGCGCTCGCCTCGACCCAGGTGGGGCGGGTCGCGCCGATCAGCAGCGCGGAGGCGGCGACGCCGGCCAGGACGGTCACCCGGCGGCTCGGCAGGGCCCGGGCGGTGGGGGCGCGGCGGGAGCTCATGCCGGGCGCAGGGTGTCCGCCGAGGCGGCGGCGCGCAGGGCCGCGGCGGCCTTGGACTGGGTCTCGCGGTGCTCCATGGTGGCGTCGGAGTCGGCGACCACTCCCCCGCCGGCCTGGACGTGCGCGGTGCCGTCCTTGATCACGGCGGTGCGGATCGCGATCGCCATGTCCATGTCGCCGGCGAAGTCGATGTAGCCGACGGTCCCGCCGTACACGCCGCGCCGCACCGGCTCGAGCCGGTCGATGATCCGCATCGCGGACGGCTTCGGGGCGCCGGAGAGGGTCCCGGCCGGGAAGGTGGCGCGCAGCGCGTCGTAGGCCAGGGCGCCGGGGCGCAGATGGCCGGTGACGGTGGAGACGATGTGCTGGATGTGGGAGAAGCGCTCGATGTGCATGAAGTCCCGCACCACCACGGTGCCGGGCTCGCAGAACTTCTGCAGGTCGTTGCGGGCCAGGTCGACGAGCATGAGGTGCTCGGAGCGCTCCTTGGGATCGGCCAGCAGCTCCGCGGCCAGCTGCTCGTCCTGCTCGGGGGTGGCGCCGCGGGGGCGGGAGCCGGCGATCGGGTGGGTGGTGGCGGTGGTGCCGCGCACCGTCACCAGCGACTCGGGGCTGGCGCCCACCACGTCGATCGGGGTGCCGTCGGCGTCGACCGTGCGCAGCAGGTACATGTACGGGCTGGGGTTCATCCGTCGCAGCACCCGGTAGATGTCCAGCGGATCGGCCGCCACCGGCAGCGAGAACCGCTGCGAGGGGACGACCTGGAAGATCTCGCCGTCGACGATGTCCTGGACCGCGGCGTGGACGGCGCGCTCGTACTCCAGCTGCGCGGTGCGGGCCTTGGGCACCAGGTCGCGCACGGTGTCGTAGACCACCGGTCCGCTGCCGATCGGGGTGCGCAGCGCCGCCCGCAGCGCCTCCAGGCGCGCCAGGGCGTCGTCGTAGGCGGCGTCGACCCCGTCGGCGGTGGCGTTGAGGTTCAGGGCGTTGGCGATCAGCACCACGGTGGAGTCGTGGGCGTCGTGGACCACGACGTCCTGCGCGAGCAGCATCGACAGGTCCGGCAGCCCCACCTCGTCCGGCGGGGCGGCGTCGAGCTTCTCCCAGTGGCGCACCGCGTCGTAGGCGACGAAGCCGACCATGCCGCCGGAGAAGGGCGGCAGATGGGGCTGGCGGGCGGCGCGGAAGGCGCTGGTGACCTCCCGCAGCGCCTCGACGGGGCTGCCGGAGGTGGGGACCCCGGCGGGCACGTCGCCGCGCCAGCAGGCCTCGCCGTCGCGCTCGGTGAGCACGGCGCGCGCGGTGGTGCCGATGATCGAGAAGCGGGAGGCCTCGCCCTCCCCGGCGGACTCCAGCAGGAAGGTGCCGCGGGCGTCCCCGCCGGCGGTGAGCCGGCGGTAGAGGGAGACCGGGGTGTCCTCGTCGGCGAGCAGGCGCATGCTCACCGGCACCACCCGCTGGCGCGCGGCGAGCTCGCGGAAGGCGGCGCGGCCCGGGACGATGACGCCGAGCGCCTCCCCGTCGCGGCCGGCCACCAGCTCCGGATAGGCCTCGCTGCGGGCGGGCGCGGCAGGGTCGCCGGCGGAGGGGGCGGGAGGCTGGGGGGCGGTCATGCGGTGCGCTCCGTGGGGTCCAGGACGACGGCGCCGAGATCGCCGCCGTCGAAGCAGGTGTCGGTGCCGCGGTGGCAGGCGGGGCCGACCTGGTCGACGCGCACCAGCAGGGTGTCGCTGTCGCAGTCGATCGCCACCGAGCGGACCCACTGGACGTGGCCGCTGGTGTCGCCCTTGCGCCAGAGCTGCCGGCGGGAGCGCGACCAGTAGGTGGCGCGGCCGGTGGTCAGGGTGCGGTGCAGCGCCTCGTCGTCCATCCAGCCCACCATCAGCACCCGGTCGTCGGCGGCGTCCTGCACGACGGCGGTGATCAGGCCGGCGTCGTCGCGCTTGAGGCGGGCGGCGAGGCGCGGGTCGAGTCCGGAGGCGGGCGGCCCGGGGCGGGCCGCGGGATCGGGAGCGGTCACAGGGCGCGCTCCAGCTCCTCGGTGCGGTCCGTGCGCTCCCAGGTGAAGTCCGGCAGCTCGCGACCGAAGTGGCCGTACACGGCGGTGCGGGCGTAGATGGGGCGCAGCAGGTCCAGGGCGTCGATCAGCGCGGCGGGGCGCAGGTCGAAGACCCTCCGCACCGCGGCGGCGATCTGGTGGGAGGGCACGTGCCCGGTGCCGAAGGTCTCGATGTACAGGCCCACCGGCTCGGCGACCCCGATCGCGTAGGCGACCTGCACCTCGCAGCGGTCGGCCAGACCCGCGGCGACGATGTTCTTGGCGACCCAGCGCATCGCGTAGGCGCCGGAGCGGTCCACCTTCGAGGGGTCCTTGCCGGAGAAGGCGCCGCCGCCGTGGCGGGCCATGCCGCCGTAGGTGTCCACGATGATCTTGCGACCGGTCAGCCCGGCATCGCCCTTGGGACCGCCGAGCACGAAGCGGCCGGAGGGGTTGATGTGGGTGGTCACCTCGGAGGTGTCCAGGCCGAGCGCCTCGAGGTCCTCGAGGACCGGGGCGATGACGACCCGGGAGATCGCCGGGGCCAGCTGGCTGACCAGGTCGACCTCCTCGCTGTGCTGGGTGGAGACCACCACCGCCTCGACGGTGCGGGCCACGCCGTCCTCGTCGTAGCCGATCGAGACCTGGGTCTTGCCGTCGGGGCGCAGGTAAGGCAGGACGCCGTCGCGGCGGGCGGTGGAGAGGTTGCGGGTCAGGCGGTGCGCGGCATGGATGGGCAGCGGCATCAGCTCGGGGGTGTCGCGGCAGGCGTAGCCGAACATCAGGCCCTGGTCGCCGGCGCCGAGCTTCGCGAAGGCCTCGGCGGCCACGTCGCCGCGGGCTTCGAAGGAGGTGTCCACGCCCTGGGCGATGTCCGGGGACTGGGCACCGATGGAGACCTCCACGCCGCAGGAGTCCGCGTCGAAGCCCTTCTCCGAGGAGTCGTAGCCGATCTCGCGGATCACGTCGCGCACGATGGTGGAGACGTCGCTGTACCCGGAGGTGCGGACCTCGCCGGCCACGTGCACCAGACCGGTGGTCACCATGGTCTCCACGGCGACCCGGGCGTCGCGGTCCTGCGCCAGCAGGTCGTCGAGGATCGCGTCGGAGATCTGGTCGCAGATCTTGTCGGGGTGCCCTTCGGTGACCGATTCGGACGTGAAGGTGCGCAGCTCGCTGGTGGTCATGCGGACCAGGGTACGTCCGGGAGTCGGACGACGAGCTCGTCGAGCACGGCGTGGGCGACCGCGGTCTTGCTGCCCGCGGCGCGGGCGACCTCCTCGCCCTCGCGATCGAGGATCGTCACCGCGTTGTCGGCGGCCCCGAACACGCCGGTGGTGATGTCGTTGAAGACCAGCAGGTCGGCGCCCTTGCGGCGGGCCTTGACGCCGGCCAGCTCCCGGGCGGTGGCGCCGTCGCCGCCGGTCTCGGCCGCGAAGCCGACGATCGCGGGGCGCGGCGAGCGGCCGCGGTCGAGCACGCTGTGGCGCAGGATGTCCTCGGTGCGGCGCAGGGCGATCGCGGGCACGGACTCGTCGTCGCCGTCGTCCTTCTTGATCTTGGCCCCGGCGCGGTCGGCGGCGGTGAAATCGGCCACAGCGGCGGCCATGATCAGGGCGTCGACCTCCCCACGATGCTCGGCGATCACGCGGGCGAGCTCGGCGGCGCTGCCGACGTCCAGCCGCTGCGCCCCGGGCGGCGTCTCGAGGCCGACGTTGGCGGCGGCCAGGCGCACCCGGGCGCCGCGCACCAGGGCGGCGTGGGCCAGGGCCCAGCCCTGCCTGCCGGAGGAGTGGTTGGCCAGGAACCGCACCGGGTCGAGGTCCTCGCGGGTGCCGCCGGCGCTGATCAGCAGCTCGCGACCGGCGAGGTCGCGGCGCACTCCCCCGCGCTCGTCGCGGGGCGCGGTGATCGCCGCGCGGGCGGCCTCGAGGATCGCCTCGGGCTCCGGGAGGCGGCCGGGGCCCGAGTCGGGGCCGGTGAGCCGGCCCACGGCCGGCTCCAGCACGGTGATCCCGCGCTCGCGCAGGACTCGGACGTTCTCGAGGGTGCTGGGGTGCTCCCACATCTCGGTGTGCATCGCCGGGGCCACCACCACCGGGGCACGGGTCACCAGCAGGGAGGCGGTGAGCAGGTCGTCGGCGCGGCCGATCCGCATCCGGGCGAGCAGGTCGGCGGTGGCCGGGGCGATCACCACCAGGTCGGCCTCCTGGCCGATGCGGACATGGGCGACCTGGTCGATGTCCTCGAACACGGAGGTCAGGACCCGGTGATGGCTGAGGGCCTCCCAGGTCGCAGCGCCGACGAACTCGAGGGAGGCGGCGGTCGGCGCGACCCGCACGTCGGCCCCCGCACCGACCAGACCGCGCACCAGGTGCGCGGTCTTGTAGGCGGCGATGCCCGCGCCGACGCCGACCAGGACTCGGGCACCGTCGAGGGTGCCGGGCGCGCTGCTCATCGGGTCACCGGGCGGTGGCCGGGATCAGAGCGTGAAGTCGGTGGGCGGCAGCGGAGGGGCGTCGTCGCCGAGCAGCAGCGGGGCCGGGGCGTTGGGGTCCGGCTCGTTCTGCGCGGCGAACTCCTCCTCGTCGATCTCGCGGACGGTCAGCAGGCCCTCGTCGATCTCGCGCAGCGCGATCGAGAGCGGCTTCTCCTGGTTCTCGACGTCCACCAGCGGGCCGACGAACTCGAGCAGGCCCTCGGAGAGCTGCGAGTAGTAGGCGTTGATCTGGCGTGCGCGCTGCGAGGCGTACAGGACCAGGGCGTACTTCGAGTCGACCGTCTCCAGCAGACGATCGATCGGGGGGTTCGTGATGCCTTCGGGCTGTGCGACGGTTCCGGCCACGGAGGTCCCTTCTCAAGTAAGTGGGCGTGCGACGCTCCAGGATACGCCCTCCGCGATCCGGGGGCGAGGGCGGGCGAGCGCGGTCTCAGGTGAGGTCGCGCACCCCGAGCAGGGCGGCGAGCTCGGCGGTGGCGCGCGGGACCTCGTCGTTGACGATGGTCACGTCGAACTCGCTCTCGGCGGCGAGCTCCCGCCGGGCGGTCTCCAGGCGCCGGGTGCGCTCCTCCGGGGTCTCGGTGCCGCGGCCCACCAGGCGGTCCACCAGGGTGTCCCAGTCCGGCGGGGCGAGGAACACGAAGCGGGCCTCCGGCAGGGTGCGCCGCACCTGCCGGGCGCCGGCGAGGTCGATCTCCAGCAGCACCGGGCGGCCCGCGGCGACGGCCTCCTCGACGGGGAGGCGGGGGGTGCCGTAGCGGTGACGGCCGTGGACCACCGCCCACTCGAGCATCTGGTCCGTCTCGACCAGGCGGGTGAACTCGTCCTCGGTCACGAAGCGGTAGTGGACGCCGTCGATCTCACCAGGGCGGGGAGGGCGGGTGGTCGCGGAGACGGACAGCCAGATCTGCGGGTACCGGGCGCGGATCGCCGCGGAGACGGTGCCCTTGCCGACGGCGGTCGGTCCGGCCAGCACGGTGACCGGGGCCGGCACCTGCTCGGCGCCGGCCCCGGGGGAACGGTCGTTCACTCGGAGAAGTGCGCGACGAGCTTCTCCGCCTGATGGGAGCCGAGGCCCCGGATCTTGCGGGAGGGGGAGATGCCGATCTCCTCCATGATCTGCTGCGCCTTGACCTTGCCGACGCCGGGGAGCGCCTCCAGCAGGGCGGAGACCCGCAGCCGGCCGACGACCTCGTTGGTCTCGGCCTCGGTGAGGACCTTCTTGATCTCCTCGCCGCGGTGGCCGGCGCTGTCCTTGAGCCGTGCCTTGATGGCCGCGCGCTCGCGACGGGCCTCGGCGGCCTTCTTCAGGGCATCGGCCCGCTGCTCAGGGGTGAGGGGAGGGAGAGCCACTGTTCTTACCTCTTGTTCTGTCGCTGGTGACGTGCAAGACCCGGAGGGCCTCGGTGTGGGAAGAGCGTAACCCCATAATGGTGGCCGAGCGCACTTTCCGGACGCTTCGTCGCTGGTCCGGTGCAGATCGGCGGCCGCTGACGGGCCCCGCCACCGGGCCGCGCGGACCCCGCCGCAGCGGCCGCCCGAGCGGCCCCGTCGGCTCCCGCTCAGGCGTACTCGCGGCGCAGCTCCTCGGCCCGCCGGCTCAGCGCGGCCTGGTCCGGCCCGGCCGCGAGCAGCCCACGGGACAGGGAAACCAGAACCTGACCTGCGCCTTCACCGAAGACCTCGGGGATCTGCGCGGGGCCGGCGCCCTGCGCCCCGAAGCCCGGGGCGAGCAGCGGCACCGAGGGGGCGGCGCGGTCCAGACCGAAGCGGCGGAAGGCGTCGCCGACGGTCGCCCCGACCACCAGTCCGACGCTCGACCAGGCCCCGTCCCGGGCGCCGCCGATCTGCTCGGCGTGTCGCGCGATCGCGAGCGCCACCGGCGTGTCCGGGCCGGTCAGGGCGTGCTGGACCTGCGCGCCGGCGGGGTTCGAGGTCAGCGCCAGCAGGAACAGCCCCTTGCCGTGCGCGGCCGCGAGGGCGGCCGCCGGGTCCAGGGAGCCGGTGCCCAGGAACGGGCTGAGCGTGATCGCGTCGGCCTCGAGCGGGGCTCCCGGCAGCAGGTGCGCCTGCGCGTAGGCCCCCATCGTCGAGCCGATGTCGCCGCGCTTGACGTCCAGGATCGTGAGCACCCCGCTCGTGCGGGCGGCGGCCAGCAGCTCCTCGAGCACCGCCACCCCCGCGGCGCCGTGGCGCTCGAAGAAGGCCGACTGCGGTTTGATCGCGGCGACCCGGCCGCTCACCGCCGCGAGCGCGGCGTGCGAGAACTCCCGCAGCCCCTCCGGGGTGTCGGGCAGCGACCAGGCCTCGAGCAGGGAGGCGTGAGGGTCGATGCCGGCCACGATCCTCCCGTGCTCGGCGACCGCCTGCTGGAGGCGGTCGCCGAAGCCGGCGCCGCTCACGCCGCGGCCGTCGCGGCGCGGGCCGCGACCAGGCGGGCGGTGTGCGCCTGCAGGCTGCCCACCGCGAAGGGCTCCACCGGACGCGCCTCGATCGCCTGCACCGCCGCCTGGAACGCCTGCAGGGTGGTGATCATCGGGACGTCCATGCTGGTCGCGGCCGCCCGGATGGCGTAGCCGTCCACCCGCGCGTTGGAGCCCGAGGGGGTGTTCAGCACCAGGTCCACCGCGCCGGTCTCGATCAGCTCGATGACGCTCGCCTCGTCGCCGGGCTCGGAGGCCTTGCGCAGCACCCGGCAGGGGATGCCGTAGCGGCGCAGCACCCTGCCGGTGCCGGCGGTGGTGAGGATCTCGAAGCCGAGCGCCGCGAGGCGGGCCACCGGCAGCGTGAGCGAGCGCTTGTCGCGGTCGGAGACCGAGACGAAGGCGGTGCCGGAGGTGGGCAGCCCCTGGCCCGAGATGGCCAGCTGCGACTTCGCAAAAGCCAGTGGGAAGGTCGAGTCCAGTCCCATCACCTCGCCGGTCGAGCGCATCTCGGGACCGAGCACCGAGTCCACCGCGCGTCCCTCGCGGGTGCGGAACCGCTTGAAGGGCAGCACCGCCTCCTTGACCGCGATCGGCCAGTCGTCGGGCAGGTCCGCGCCGTCGCCCTCGGCGGGCAGCACCCCGCCGCGGCGCAGGTCGGCGATGGAGGTGCCGGCCATCAGCAGCGCGGCGGCCTGGGCCAGCGGCACGCCGGTGGCCTTGGCGACGAAGGGCACCGTGCGGGAGGCGCGGGGGTTGGCCTCGAGCACGTAGAGCACCCCGTGGGAGAGGGCGTACTGGACGTTGAGCAGTCCGCGCACGCCCACCCCGGCGGCGATCCCGAGGGTGGAGGCGCGGATGCGCTCGAGCACCGCGTCGCTGAGGGTCACCGGGGGCAGGGTGCAGGCGGAGTCGCCGGAGTGGATCCCGGCCTCCTCGATGTGCTCCATGATCCCGCCGATGTAGAGGTCGGTGCCGTCGTACAGGGCGTCGACGTCGATCTCGATCGCGGTGTCGAGGAAGCTGTCGATGAGGATCGGGGCCTCGGCCCGGCCGCCGTCGGGCAGGTTCCGGCCGACGTAGTCGATCAGGCCCGCCTCGTCGTAGACGATCTCCATGCCGCGCCCGCCGAGCACGTAGCTGGGGCGCACCAGCACCGGGTAGCCGACCTCGCGGGCCACCTCGATCGCGTCCCCGAGCCCCCAGGCGGTGCCGTAGGGCGGGGCCGGCAGGTGGGCGTCGGCGAGCACCGCGCCGAAGTGCCCGCGGTCCTCGGCGCTGTCGATCGCGGCGGGGCTGGTGCCGATGATCGGCAGCCCGGCGGCCTCGAGCCGGCGGGCCAGCGAGAGCGGGGTCTGGCCGCCGAGCTGGACGATGACGCCGGCCACCGGTCCGGCGGCCTTCTCCGCCTCGTACACCGCGACCACGTCCTCGAAGGTGAGGGGCTCGAAGTAGAGCCGGTCGGCGATGTCGTAGTCGGTGGAGACCGTCTCGGGGTTGCAGTTGATCATGACGGTCTCGTAGCCGCCGCCGGGCAGGTCGCGGTCCCCGAGGGCGAGCGCGGCGTGGACGCAGGAGTAGTCGAACTCGATGCCCTGGCCGATGCGGTTGGGTCCCGAGCCCAGGATCAGGATGGCGGGGCGCTCGCGCGGCTCCACCTCGGTCTCCTGGTCGTAGCTCGAGTAGTGGTACGGGGTGCGGGAGGCGAACTCCGCCGCGCAGGTGTCGACCGTCTTGAACACCGGGGTGATGCCCAGGGCCTGGCGCACGCCGCGCACCACGTCGCCGCTCTGGCCGCGCAGGGTGCCGATCTGGTCGTCGGACAGGCCGTGGCGCTTGGCCAGGCCCAGCAGCTCGGCGTCCAGCACCGCGCTGCCGCGGACCTCGGCGGCGAGCTCGGCGACCATCAGCATCTGGTCGAGGAACCAGCGGTCGATCCAGGTCGCCTCGACCAGCCGGTCGAGGGTCTCGGCGGGATCGACGATCCCCTCGGCGGCGGCCCAGAGGATCCGCGAGACGGTCACCAGGCGGGTGTCGGTGGGGGTGCGCACCTGGTCGATCAGGGCGGCGACCTCGGTGGCCGAGGGCGGGCGACCCTCGTAGCTGGGCGAGGCGCCCTTGACGTCCAGGGAGCGCTGGGCCTTGCCGAGCGCCTCGGTGAAGTTGCGGCCCAGGGCCATCGCCTCGCCGACGCTCTTCATGGTGGTGGTGAGGGTGGGGTCCGCGGCCGGGAACTTCTCGAAGGCGAAGCGGGGCACCTTGACCACGACGTAGTCCAGCGCCGGCTCGAAGCTGGCGGGGGTGGTGCCGGTGATGTCGTTGCGGATCTCGTCGAGCGTGTAGCCGATCGCGAGGCGCGCGGCGATCTTGGCGATCGGGAAGCCGGTGGCCTTGGAGGCGAGCGCCGAGGACCGGGAGACGCGCGGGTTCATCTCGATCACGACCACCCGGCCGGTCTCGGGATGGGTCGCGAACTGCACATTGCAGCCGCCGGTGTCGACGCCGACCTCGCGGATGATGGCGATGCCGAGGTCGCGCAGCTCCTGCAGCTCGACGTCGGTGAGGGTGAGGGCGGGGGCGACGGTGACGGAGTCGCCGGTGTGGACGCCGACCGCGTCGACGTTCTCGATCGAGCAGACCACGACGCAGTTGTCGTTCTTGTCGCGCATCAGCTCGAGCTCGAACTCCTTCCAGCCGAGGATGGACTCCTCCAGGAGCACCTCGGTGGTCGGCGAGTAGTGCAGGCCGTCGCCGCCGATGCGGCGCAGGTCGGCCTCGTCGTAGGCCATGCCGGAGCCGAGGCCGCCCATGGTGAAGCTGGGCCGCACCACCATCGGGTAGCCGAGCTCCTCGGCCGCCTCCAGCAGCTCGTCCATGGTGTGGCAGATCTTGGAGCGCGCGGACTCGCCGCCCACCTTCTCGACGACCTGCTTGAACAGGCTGCGGTCCTCGGCCTTGTTGATCGCCTCGAGGCTGGCGCCGATCATCTCGACGCCGAACTCCTCCAGGGTGCCGTCCTCGGCGAGGGCGATCGCCGCGTTCAGCGCGGTCTGGCCGCCGAGGGTGGGCAGCACCGCGTCGGGCCGCTCGGCGGCGATGATCGAGCGCAGGATCTCGGGGTGGATCGGCTCGATGTAGGTGGCGTCGGCGATGTCCGGGTCGGTCATGATCGTGGCGGGGTTGGAGTTGACGAGGATGACCCGCAGGCCCTCCTCGCGCAGCACGCGGCAGGCCTGGGTGCCGGAGTAGTCGAACTCGGCGGCCTGGCCGATGACGATCGGGCCGGAGCCGATGACGAGGACGGACGAGATGTCGGGACGACGGGGCATCAGGACTCCTTGGCGGCGGAGGCGTCGCGGTGGGCGACGGCGAGCTCTGCCAGATGGTCGAAGAGGGGCGAGGCGTCGTGGGGGCCGCCGGCCGCCTCGGGGTGGTACTGGACGGAGAAGGCGGGCCGGTCGAGGCAGCGCAGGCCCTCGACCACGTCGTCGTTGAGGCCGACGTGCGAGACCACCACGCGGCCGTAGCGGCCGCCGTCGTAGGGGGCGACGTGCTCGCCCTCGAGGGGGAGGTCGACGGCGAAGCCGTGGTTGTGGGCGGTGATCGCCACCTCCCCGGTCTCGCGGTTCTGCACCGGCTGGTTGATGCCGCGGTGGCCGAACTTCAGCTTGTAGGTCTCGAAGCCGAGGGCGCGGCCCAGCAGCTGGTTGCCGAAGCAGATGCCGAAGAAGGGCAGGCCCGCGTCCAGCACGCCGCGCAGCAGCTCGATCTGCGCGGTGGCGGCGGCGGGGTCGCCGGGGCCGTTGGAGAAGAACACCGCATCGGGGCGGGTGGCCAACAGGTCCTCGAGCGAGGTGGTCGCCGGCAGCAGGTGCACGCGCAGGCCGCGGGCCAGCATGCTGCGCGGGGAGGCGCCCTTGATGCCGAGGTCGACGGCGGCGACGGTGGCGATCGCCTCCCCCTCGGGCTCGAGCAGCACCGGCTGGGCGATGGTGACCTCCTCGACGAAGCTCGCGCCGGTCATGGTGGGCTGCTCGCGCACCCGGGTCAGCAGCTCCTGCTCGGGGACGCTCAGGGCGTCGCCGGAGAAGATGCCGCCGCGCAGGGAGCCGGTCTCGCGCAGCCGACGGGTGAGCATGCGGGTGTCGATGTCGCTGATGCCGACGATGTCGCTGCTGATCAGGAGGTCGTCGAGGGTCTGCTCGGCGCGGTGGTTGGAGGCGATGCGGGAGGCGTCGCGCACGGCGTAGCCGCGCACCCACACCCTGCGGGACTCCATGTCCTGCGCGTTGGCGCCGGTGTTGCCGATGTGGGGGGCGGTCTGCACCACGATCTGGCCGGCGTAGGAGGGGTCGGTGAGGGTCTCCTGGTAGCCGGTCATGCCGGTGGTGAAGACGACCTCGCCGAGGCGGGCGCCGCGGGCGCCGTAGGCGCTGCCGCGCACGACGGTGCCGTCCTCGAGGATCAGCAGCGCCGGCTCGCGCCGGGCGCGCCGGGCGGCGGGCGTGGGGGTCAGGGTGGTGGTCATGCGGGGTCCTTCCGGGTCAGGAGGAGGTCGTGGTCGGATCGCGAGGCGAGCCGCAGTCCGGTGTCCAGGAGCTGGTCGCCGAGGCGCCAGCGGATGATCAGGAGGCCGTCGCCGCCGATGAACTTGCCGGCCATGCCGGGGCCGGCGGTGATCTCGGCGACCACGGCCGCGGGGATGGTCAGGGCCGGGGCGCCCTCGCGCTGCAGGTGCCAGGAGCCGCGGTCGCCGAGGGTCACCTCGGCCTTCGAGCGCTGGCCGAGGCCGTGGGCGACGACCCGCTCGAGCGGCTGCTCGGCGAGCACGGTGTCGACGTAGACGGCGTCGACGGGGCCGTGGGCGACGCCCTCCCCGAGCGTCTCGAGGCCCGTGCCGGCGGGGGCGGGCAGATGCTGCTGGGAGCGGCCGCGGCGGCGCCAGCCCCATGCCATGGCGGCCAGGATCAGGGCGAACAGGGCGGCCAGCAGCAGGACCGGGACGAGCTGCTCGCTCACCGCGCCACCACCGCCCCCTCGCGCACGGTGGGCCGACCGCCGAGCACGGTGAGCCGGTTCGCCCCGGGCAGCTCGAGGCCCGCGAACGGCGAGTTGCGGCTGCGGGAGGCGTGCTCGGAGGGGTCGACCCGGCGCATCGGGCGCGGGTCCCAGACCAGGACGTGGGCGGGGGCGCCGGGGGCCAGCGGGCGGCCCTGGTCCTCGTCGCGGCCTATCTCGGCGGGCTTCTCGGACATCACCCTCGCCACGTCCCGCCAGCTCAGGGTGCCCTGATCGACCATGGTGGACTGCACGATCGACAGGGCGGTCTCGAGCCCGGTCATGCCCATGGCGGCCTGGTCCCATTCGCGGTCCTTGGCGTCGCGGGGGTGGGGGGCGTGGTCGGTGGCGACGATGTCGATGGTGCCGTCGGCCAGTCCCGCCCGGACCGCCTCGACGTCCGCGGCGGTGCGCAGCGGCGGGTTCACCTTGAACACCGCGTCGAACTGCCGCACCCGCTCATCGGTCAGCAGCAGGTGGTGGGGGGTGACCTCGGCGGTCACCGCGATGCCGCGCTGCTTGGCCCAGCGCACGATGTCCACGCTGCCGGCGGTGGACAGGTGGCACACGTGCAGGCGGGAGCCGACGTGCTGGGCCAGCAGCACGTCGCGGGCGATGATCGACTCCTCGGCCACGGCCGGCCAGCCGGTCAGTCCCAGCTCGGCCGAGACGATGCCCTCGTGCATCTGGGCGCCCTCGGTGAGGCGGGGGTCCTGGGCGTGCTGGGCGATGACGCCGTCGAAGGTCTTGACGTACTCCAGGGCGCGGCGCATCAGCACCGGGTCGTGGACGCAGCGGCCGTCGTCGCTGAACACCCGCACCTTCGCGCGGGAGCCGGCCATCGCGTCGAGCTCGGCGAGCCGCTCCCCCGCCAGGCCCACGGTGACCGCGCCGACCGGGCGCACCGAGCACCAGCCGGCGGTCTCCCCGCGGCGGGCGACCTGCTCGACGACGCCCGCGGTGTCGGCCACCGGGGTGGTGTTGGCCATCGCGTGCACGGCGGTGAAGCCGCCGCGGGCGGCGGCGCGGGTGCCGGACTCGATGCTCTCGGCCTCCTCGCCGCCGGGCTCGCGCAGGTGGGTGTGGAGGTCCACCAGGCCCGGCAGCACGATGCAGCCGTCGGCCTCGACGACCTCCGCCCCGGCGGGGGCCTCGAGGTCCGGGCCGACGGCCGCGATCAGGCCGCCGACCAGCAGCACGTCCTGGACGTCCTCGCCGTAGGGGCGGCCGCCGCGGATGAGGAGCGGAGCGACCGGGTCGGCCCCGACCGGGGCGGGGGTCTCAGCGGACATGGGGGGCCTCCCGGGCGTCGGTGGCGAGCAGGTGGAACAGGACGGCCATGCGCACGAACACGCCGGAGGCGACCTGTTCGACGATGACGCTGCGCGGGGAGTCGGCGACGTCGCCCGCGATCTCGAAGCCGCGGTTCATCGGCCCGGGGTGCATGACGATCGTGTGCGCGGGCAGGGCGGCGGCGCGGGCGCTGGTCAGCCCGTAGCGGCGGGAGTACTCCCCCGCGGTGGGGAAGAAGCCGCCGCCGACCATCCGCTCGCTCTGGACGCGCAGCATCATCACCGCATCGGGGCCGGTGGCCAGGGCCTGGTCGAGGTCGTAGCTGATCGCGCAGGGCCAGGCGGTCGCGCCGACGGGCACCAGGGCGGGCGGGGCGACCAGGGTGACGCGGGCGCCCAGCAGGGTCAGCAGCAGCACGTCGGAGCGGGCCACCCGCGAGTGCAGCACGTCGCCGACGATGACCACGTGGAGGCCGTCGAGCCCGCCGGCCGGGTCGCCCGGCCGCAGATGGCGGCGCAGGGTGAAGGCGTCGAGCATCGCCTGGGTGGGGTGCTCGTGGGCGCCGTCGCCGGCGTTGATGATGGGCTGGTCGATCCAGCCGGCGTGGGCCAGCAGGTGCGCGGCGCCGGCGGAGCCCGAGCGGACCACCACGGCGTCGGCGCCCATCGCCTGCAGGGTCAGGGCGGTGTCCTTGAGGGACTCGCCCTTGGACAGGCTCGAGCCCTTCGCGGAGAAGTTGATGACGTCGGCCGACAGCCGCTTCGCGGCCGCCTCGAAGCTGATCCGGGTGCGGGTGGAGTCCTCGAAGAAGAGGTTCACCACGGTGGTGCCCACCAGGGCGGGCAGCTTGCGGATCGAGCGGGACTGGGTGGCGGCCATCTGCTCGGCGGTGGAGAGCACCGCGCAGGCCTCCTCGCGGCTGAGGTCCGCGATCGCGATGAAGTGCCTCATGCCGCTCCCCCGCTGCTGGGGCGGGGCGCGGGCCGGACGATGTCCACCGCGTCCTCGCCGTCGGTCTCGACGAGCTGGACGTGGACCCGCTCGCTGCGGGAGGTGGGCAGGTTCTTGCCGACGTGGTCGGCGCGGATCGGCAGCTCCCGGTGGCCGCGGTCCACGAGCACCGCCAGGCGCACCGCGGCGGGCCGGCCGATCGCGCCCAGGGCGTCGAGGGCGGCGCGGACGGTGCGGCCGGAGAAGAGCACGTCGTCGACCAGCACCACGGTGCGGCCGTCGATGCCGCTCAGCGGGATGCGGGTGGGGCTGGGCGCACGGGTCGGATTGCGACGCAGGTCGTCGCGGTACATCGTGATGTCCAGCGCCCCGTACAGGGCGCCGGGGTCCTCACCGGGCGGGCGCCCCTCGGCGCGGGCGATCAGCTCGGCGAGCCGGCGCGCGAGCGGCACCCCGCGGTGCGGGATGCCGAGCAGGACGAGGTCGTCGGCCCCGTGGCCGCTCTCGAGGATCTCGTGGGCGATGCGGGTCAGGGCGCGGCGGATCTCCTCGGGGCCGAGCACCCGGGAGCGCTGGGCTGGGGGCGTGGATCCGGGCTGGTCGACGGCGGGGTCATGCATGGGGATCTCCCTTCCACGCCTCACAGGACGTGTCGTTAAAGGGTCTGTGCCCGATCGGGCTGGGCCGAGTCTAGAGGGCGCGGGCCGTGCGCGGGCGGGCCGACCGCTCTGCGGACGCCGGCGGGCGCGGCCCGCGGCGCCGGCGGCTCAGGAGAGCAGGCCGCGCACCTCGGCGAGGCGCTGCAGCAGTCCGTTGACGAAGCGCGGCGAGTCGTCGGTCGAGAGCACCTCGGCGATCTTGGTGTACTCGCCGATCACGGCGCCGCGGGAGGTGTCGCTCTCCCCGTAGAGCACCTCGGCGCTGCCCAGGCGCAGGATCGCCCGGTCCACGGCGGGCATGCGGTGCAGCGGCCAGTCCCGGGAGTGGGTCTCGAGGTCCTCGTCGATGTCCAGGGCGTAGGGGGCGTAGAGCTCGACCAGCTCGCGGGCGAGCTGCGGCAGCGGGGTCTGCGCCGCGGTGACGCGCAGCCGCTCGGCGAGCACGTCCAGCACGTCGACCTGCTTGGCGTCGGCCTCGAAGAGCACGTCCAGGGCGCGGATGCGGTCCCGGGAGCGGCCGTGCAGGCGGTCCGCCCGGGCCGGGACGGTGCGCTCGAGGGTGACCTCGGCGCCCTCCCGGGTGGGGTGCGGCAGCCCGGTGGCCCGAGGGGCGCGGGGCTCCTCGGGGGACGAGCCTGCGCTCACTTGACGCGCTCGAGGTAGTCGCCGCTGCGCGTGTCGACCTTGACCTTGTCGCCCTGGTTCAGGAACAGCGGGACCTGGATCTCGCGACCGGTCTCGAGGGTGGCCGGCTTGGTGCCGCCGCTGCTGCGGTCGCCCTGCAGACCGGGCTCGGTGAAGGAGATCTCCAGGACCACGGAGGCGGGCAGCTCGACGAACAGCGCATTGCCCTCGTGGAAGGCGACCACCACGTCCTGGCCCTCGAGCATGAAGTCCTTGGCGCCGCCGACGGTCTCGGCGGAGATGTTGGTCTGCTCCCAGTTGGAGGTGTCCATGAAGACGAACATGTCGCCGTCGAGGTAGGAGAACTGCATGTCGCGGCGGTCGACGGTCGCGGTCTCGACCTTGACGCCCGCGTTGAAGGTCTTGTCGACGCCCTTGCCGGACATCACGTTCTTCAGCTTGGTGCGCACGAAGGCCGGTCCCTTGCCGGGCTTGACGTGCTGGAACTCGACCACGCTCCACAGCTGCCGGTCCAGCACGAGGACCATCCCGTTCTTCAGATCGTTCGTCGTCGCCATGAGTCTCCTCGGTAGTCGTCGGGGCGGGTCAAGGATAGCGCGCAGCCCCGCCGGCACCGCCGGGCCGGAGGGTCTCAGCGCACCGAGGTGAGGTCGATCATGCTGAGCAGTCGCACGGCCAGCGGATGGGCGGCGCTCTCCTCGCGCCAGCCGCTGGTCTTGACGGCGCGGGAGACGGTCTGCTGGGTGACCCCGAGGCGCTCGGCGAGCTGCGCCTGGGTGGCGGTGGGGTCCTCCCGCAGCGCCTGCACCACCCGCCACTGGCCGCGGTTGCGGGTGCGCACCATCCAGCCCAGCAGGCGCAGCACGGCCTGCGCATCCTCGGCGGTCGCCCGTTGGCGCCCGTCGGCGGCGCGCAGCGCGAGCGGGACCTGCGAGGTGGTCGAGGCCGCGCGCAGGGCGGCCGCCGCGCTGTCCACGGCGGGACCGCTCAGCTCCCGCACCGAACCGGGCAGCGGATGGCCCACCGTGCCCACCCCCACCCCGATCGCGACGCCGCCGTGCTCGAGGGCGCACAGCACCGCCTCGAGCGCGGCCTCGGCCCGCCCGGCCAGGGCCAGCGCCTCGGGTCCGGCCGTGCGCTCCGCCGGCAGCGCCAGGTCGAGGTCGGCGAGGGAGGCCAGCAGCGCGGGCACCGGGTCGGGCAGGTCCCGGCCGTGCCCCGCGCGACCGGAGAACGAGAGCACGAACACGGGGCCTCCTGCCACACCGGATATCAGGTGTGGCCGAGCCTACAGTCGTTTCCGCCCGTCCTTGGCCCCGCGGCGTGCCCCGGTGCTCCCGGTGCTCAGTCCCGCGCCTCCGCCGCGGTCTCGAGCTCGCGGGCCCGGTCCTCCCCGGCCTGGCGGGTCAGTTCCGCGCCCCGCTCGGGGTCCCGGGTGAGGTTCTCGCCGGTGCCCACGTCGAAGACGTGCAGCTTGCGGGTGTCCACCCACAGCTGCGCCTCGGTGCCGCCGCGGATGCGGCTGGCCGAGCTCAGGGTCACCACGATCAGCGGCGGGATGTCGTCCTGGTCCAGGTCCCGGGCCAGCTCACCGAGCACGTCGGAGACCTGCGGGTCCTTCTCGTAGTCGATGTAGCCGTACTGCTCGTTGCCCAGCCACTCGGTGTGCGAGGGGGTGACGGTCAGCCGGGACCCGTGCGCGATGAGCGCCTCGTCGACGAACTCGAAGTCCTCGAAGGCCTCGGGGCGGATGCCCAGCAGCACCAGGTCCCGTCCCCGGGCCGCGGCGATCACGGACTCGGGGGCCTCGAGCTCCCCGATCGGCGTCTGCAGGCGACCGCCGGACTCGTGGGCGGGCAGGAAGTTCATCGAGGGCGATCCGATGAAGCCGGCCACGAACAGGTTCACCGGCTGCTCGTAGAGCTCGCGGGGCGAGGCCACCTGCTGCAGCTTGCCCTTCTTCAGCACCGCCACCCGGTCCCCCAGCGTCATCGCCTCGGTCTGGTCATGGGTGACGTAGACGCTGGTGGTCCCCAGCTGCCGCTGCAGCTGCGCGATCTGGGTGCGCATCTGTCCGCGCAGCTTCGCGTCGAGGTTCGACAGCGGCTCGTCGAACAGGAACGCGTCGGCCTCGCGGACGATGGCGCGGCCCATCGCGACCCGCTGCCGCTGACCGCCGGAGAGGTTGCCGGGCTTGCGCTCGAGGTGGTCGTCCAGGCCCAGCATCGTCGAGGCGCGCCGCACCCGCTCGTCGAGCTCCGCATCGGGCAGCTTGTTCTTGGACAGCCGCATCGGGAAGGCGATGTTCTCGTAGACCGTCAGATGCGGGTACAGGGCGTAGTTCTGGAAGACCATCGACAGGTTGCGGTCGCGCGGGGCGACCTCGTTGACGCGCTTGCCGTCGATCAGCAGGTCGCCCTCGGTGATGTCCTCGAGGCCGACGATCATCCGCAGCAGGGTCGACTTGCCGCAGCCGGAGGGCCCGACCAGGATCACGAACTCCCCGTCGGCGATGTCGAGGGAGACGTCGTTGACGGCGGGGAAGCCGTCGTCGTACTTCTTGACCAGGTTCTTGAGCTCGATGGTGGCCATGGTGCGTGGTTCCTCCTGGCTAGCCCTTGACCGCGCCCTGGGTCAGACCGGAGACGATCTGCCGCTGGAAGAGCACGACGATGATGACGATGGGGATGGTGACGATGATCGCCGCCGCGGAGATCGCGCCGGTGGGCTCCTCGAACTGCGAGGCGCCGGTGAAGAAGGCGAGCGCCGCCGGCACCGGCCGGGCTGCCGAGGTCGAGGTGAGCGAGATGCCGTAGACGAAGTCGTTCCAGGCGATGAAGAACGCGATGATCGCGGTGGTGAACACGCCGGGCAGGGCCAGCGGCACGATCACCTTGCGGAACGCCTCGAAGGTGGTGGCCCCGTCGACCTGGGCGGCGCGCTCGAGGTCCCAGGGGATCTGCTGGAAGTACGCCGCCAGGGTGTAGATGGAGATCGGCAGCGTCAGGGACAGGTACGGGATGATCAGGCCGGGCCAGGTGTCGTAGAGCCCGATGGTCCGCCACAGGTTGAACAGCGGCGTGACGATCGAGATCACCGGGAACATCGAGACCCCGAGCGCGCTGACCAGCACCAGGCGCTTGCCCGGGAAGTCCAGGCGCGCGATCGCATAGGCGCAGAACGTCGCCAGCACGACGGCGATCGCGGTGGCGATCAACGTGATGCCGATGGAGTTGCGCAGGGCCGGCAGGAACAGCTCCTGCGCGCTGCCGGCGAAGATCTCCCGGTAGTTGTCCAGCACGAAGGTGGTGGGCAGGAAGCTGCCCGTGGTGAGGTCCCCGGAGGCCTTGAAGGAGGTCATCAGGATCGAGACCAGCGGGGCCAGCGCCCACAGCAGCACCACGATCGTGATCGCGATCCAGCCGAGCTTCTGCTTGCCGGTGAGGCCTTTCATGTCATCTCCCCGTCCCGGATGCCAGATCCACCTTGAAGCCCCTGATGGCGATCACCGCGATGCCGATCACGCAGAGGAACAGCACCACCGAGATCGCCGAGCCCATGCCGATCTCGAGCCGGCCGATGGAGGTGCGGTAGGCCAGCAGCGACAGCACCTCGGTGCCGTAGGCGCCGTTGGTCATGATGAAGACGTTGTCGAAGATGCGGAAGGCGTCCAGGGCCCGGAACAGCACGGCGACCATGATCGCCGCCTTCATGTTCGGCAGGACCACGCGCCGCATCACCTCCCAGCGGGTGCCGCCGTCGACCCGGGCCGCCTCGGTGAGCTCGCCGGGCACCTGGGCGAGCCCCGACAGCAGCAGCAGCGAGATGAACGGGGTGGTCTTCCAGATCTCGCTGAGCATGATGATGGTCAGCGCCGGGGTCGCCGAGCCGAACCAGTTGAAGGTCTCGTCGATGCCCGGCAGCCAGCTCAGCCAGGAGTTCATGAAGCCGGTGTTGATGTCGAAGGCGAAGAACCAGGCGAAGGCGGAGACCACGGTGATGGTGCCGTAGGGCACCAGGATCGCGGTGCGCAGCAGCCCGCGCAGCCGGGTGATCGCGTTGTGCATGACCAGGGCCAGCAGGAAGCCGAGCACCAGCTCCACCGCCACGGTCACCACGGTGATCAGCAGCGTCACGCCCAGGCCGCGCCAGAACACCGGGTCGGTCAGCAGCACGCCGTAGTTGTCCACGCCCACGAACTCGCGCTCGCCGGGGGCGGTGAGGCGGTAGGAGAAGAGGGAGTCGTAGACGGCCTGCAGGATCGGGTACACGGTCACGGCCATCATGACCAGGAAGGCCGGCGCGGCCAGCATGATCCCGAGCCGGCGCTCCGAGCGGGCCCGCTCGCTCAGCGGCGCCCGGGCCGGGGCGGACCGCCGCCGTCCGCTGTTGGGCGGGGCCGCGGCGGCCGGGGTCTCCGTGGTGGCGGCGTGGCTCATAGCAGCGCATCCCCTCTCAGCACGTCCTGGATGAACTCCTGGGTCTGCGCCGGCGTGGACTCGCCGACCTCGTTGATCGGCGTCCAGTGCTGCTGGATGCCGAGGGAGACCTCGTTGTAGTAGGGCGTGCGCGGGCGGGCCTTGGCGCGCTGCAGGGAGTCGCGGATCTCCGGCGCCATCGGGAACTCGTCGGCGACGATCGGCTCGTCGAAGGCGGAGATCGAGGCGGGCGCGTTGCCGTTGGTCACGAAGTACTCGGCCTGGTTCTCGGGCCGGACGATGCAGTCGATCGCGGCGAAGGCGAGCTCCTGGTGCTCGCTGTGCGCGCCGACGCCCAGGTTGATCCCGCCCAGCGGAGGGGCGGCCTCCTGGTCCTCGGCCACCCGCGGGTAGTAGGTCCACGCGATGTCGTCGAGGACCTCCTGCTCGACGGTGCCCTGCTCGACCGCGGCCTGGGTCGACGGGTACGCGAACGGCCAGTTGACCATGAACCCGCCCCGGTCGCTCTGGAAGCGGGAGACCGCGACGTTCTCGTCCTGCGTGGTCACGCCCGGTCCGCCGAGCCCCTCGGCGCCGATGGTCCCGATGATGCGTGCGGTCTCCTGGCCGGCCGGGGAGTCCAGCGACAGCTCCACCTCGTCGGCCGGGGCCTCGGGGTCCTCGATGATCGGCTGGCCCTGCGACTCCATCAGCGCCGTGACCCACACGGTCATCGACTCGGCGCGGATGCCGTGGATCCCCAGGTCCGTGTCGGTGGCCTCCGCGGCATCGATCAGCTGGTCCCAGGTCACCGGCTGGCTCATGTCCAGCCCGGCCTCCTCGGCGACGGACTTGCGGTACCACAGCAGCTGGGTGCTGGCCGAGAAGGGGATCGCGACCACCTCGTCGTTCCACATCGCCCCGGGCACGGCGCCCTCGGCGACGTCCTCCATGATCGGGTCCGCGATCTCGGCGGGGATGGGAGCCAGGAAGCCGGGCTCGGCGAGCTCCGGGATGTAGGGCGGGTCCAGGCTCATGATGTCCAGGGAGCTGTCCCCGGCGGCGAGGCGCCGGGCGAGCTGCTCGCGCTGGCTGGCCGCATCGCGCGGCAGCAGGGAGGTGGCGATCGTGTACTCGCCGTCGGCCTCCTCGGTGCACTGCGCGGCGAGCTCGGCCTGTCCCCCGTCGTCCGGGTTCATGTACCAGGTCAGCTCCGGCGGGCCGGCGTCGGCCGAGCCGCAGGCCGAGACGGTCGCCGCCAGGACAAGGGCGACGCCGGACGCCACCAGGCGGGCAGGGGCGCCGCGTCGTCGCCTCCCGGGACGGGTGGGATCGGGAACTGCATCGTTCACGCTCGTGGCACCTCCTCGTCGAGGCGGTCGGGACCCGGCGGGCCGTCTCCCGACCTCGTCCCCGGGGCAGCACCCGGTGACCGGACCGTCATGGCTACGAGGCAGAGACTATGCCCCAGCTCACAATTGTCAAAATTAAACGGGGAGCTCAGGCGAGCTCGATGAGCTCCTGGTACTCGGCGTTCCAGAGGTCCTCGACGGCGTCGGGCATCATCAGCACCCGCTCGGGGTTCAGCGCGGCGACCGCGCCGGGGTCGTGGGAGACCAGCACCACGGCGCCCTCGAAGGCCGCCAGCGCCCCCAGGATCTCCTCGCGGCTGGCGGGGTCGAGGTTGTTCGTCGGCTCGTCCAGCAGCAGCACGTTCGCGCTGGAGACCACCAGCGCCGCGAGCGCCAGGCGGGTCTTCTCGCCGCCGGAGAGCACCCGGGCGGGCTTGTGCACGTCGTCCCCGCTGAACAGGAAGGAGCCCAGGATCTTGCGGGCCTCGACCTCCGGCAGCTCGAAGGCCGCGGTCATCATGTTCTCCAGCACCGTGCGGTCCAGGTCGAGCGTCTCGTGCTCCTGGGCGTAGTAGCCCACCCGCAGGCCGTGTCCGGGCAGCAGGGCGCCGGTGTCCGGCCGGTCGGCCCCGGCGAGGATCTTCAGCAGCGTGGTCTTGCCGGCGCCGTTCAGGCCGATGATCACCACCCGGGAGCCGCGGTCGATCGCGAGGTCCACGTCGGTGAAGATCTCGAGGCTGCCGTAGGACTTCGAGAGCCCCTCGGCCATCAGCGGGGTCTTCCCGCAGGGAGCCGGCTTCGGGAACCGCAGCGAGGCGACGCGGTCCTGCTGCCGCTCCCCCTCGAGTCCGTCCAGCATCCGCTCGGCGCGCTTGAGCATGTTCTGCGCAGCGACCGCCTTGGTGGCCTTGGCGCGCATCTTCTCCGCCTGCGCGGTCAGGGTGCTGGCCTTCTTCTCGGCATTGGTGCGCTCGCGCTTGCGGCGCTTCTCGTCGTCCTCGCGCTGGCGCAGGTACTGCTTCCAGCCCATGTTGTAGATGTCGATCATGGAGCGGTTGGCGTCGAGGTAGAAGACCTTGTTGACGACCTTCTCGACCAGCTCCACGTCGTGGCTGATGACGATCAGCCCGCCGCGGTAGCCCAGCAGGTACTCGCGCAGCCAGACGATCGAGTCGTGGTCGAGGTGGTTCGTGGGCTCGTCCAGGATCATGGTGCTGGCCTGGGAGAAGAGGATGCGGGCGAGCTCGACGCGGCGGCGCTGACCGCCGGAGAGGGTGCCCAGCTCCTGCTCGAGCAGCCGGTTGGGCAGGCCCAGGTTCGCGGCCATCCGCTTCGCCTCCGCCTCCGCCGCGTAGCCGCCGGCGGAGTCCAGCTCCGCCTCGATCCGCGGGTAGCGGTTCATGGCCTTCTCGCGCCGCGCCTCGGTCAGGGACATGTCCCCCATCTCCTCCTCGGCCCGGCGCAGCTTCTTGAAGATGGTGTCGAGGCCGCGGGCGGAGAGGATGCGCGAGAGGACCAGCTCGGAGTCCTCGGCGCTGTGGGTGTCCTGGGGCAGGTAGCCGAGCTCACCGGTCACCTCGACGGACCCCGCGGACGGCTCGAGGGTGCCGGAGAGGACCTTGGTGAGGGTGGTCTTGCCGGCGCCGTTGCGTCCCACCAGCCCCACCCGGTCCCCGGCGGTGATCTGGAAGGAGACGTCGCTCATGAGCAGCCGGGCGCCGACGCGGATGGCGAGGTCGTGCACGGTGATCACGGGGTGGTGCTCCTTGTCGTGGGGTGGTGGCGCGGCGCAGCGCGGGCGGCGGAGGCCGTCCGACCCTGTGCGAGGCCGGATCGAGTCTAGGGCTCCGGCCCGGGCGCGGCTCCGGATTCGCGGGCGATGGTGCCGCGCTCCACACGGTGCCGCGGCGCGGACGGCGGCGGGGCGGTCGCAGCGCCCCGCGCGGGTCCCCGGACCGACCCCCGCCCCGCCCGATCGATGACATGCTGGGGGCCGGCGGTCATCGGGACCGAACACGCAGCAGAGAGGCGCGTCATGCGAATCGGGGTACCCCGCGAGGTCAAGAACAACGAGAACCGGGTCGGCCTGGCCGCAGCCGCCGTCCATGAGCTCGTCGTGCGCGGCCACGAGGTGGTGGTGGAGACACGGGCGGGGGCCGGGTCCCGCATCTCCGACGACGACTACCGGGCCGCCGGCGCGAGCGTGCTGGACACCGCCGACGAGGTCTGGGAGCAGGCCGAGATGATCGTGAAGGTCAAGGAGCCGCTCCCCGAGGAGCATCATCGCCTGCGCGCGGGCCAGATCCTCTTCACCTACCTGCACCTGGCCGCGGACGCCCAGCTCACCGAGGCGCTGCTGTCCTCGGGGGTCACCTCGATCGCCTACGAGACCGTGCAGCTGCCGGACCGCTCGCTGCCGCTGCTGGCGCCGATGAGCATGATCGCAGGTCGTCTGGCCGCCCAGGTGGGGGCCTACCACCTGATGTCGCCGCTGGGCGGCTCCGGGATGCTGATGGGCGGGGTCCCCGGCACCGGCGAGGCGAATGTTCTGGTCATCGGGGGCGGCGTGGTGGGTGAGCAGGCCGCGCTGATGGCGCACGGGCTGCATGCCAACGTCACCGTGATGGACCTGGACGTCGCCCGGCTCGGTCAGATCGCCAACATGCACCACGGCGGGATCCTCACCCGCTACTCGACCTCACTGGACCTGGCCGAGCAGATCGAGCAGGCCGATGTCGTGGTCGGCTCGGTGCTGATCCCGGGCAAGCGGGCGCCGAAGCTGGTCACCGACGCCATGGTGGCCTCGATGAAGCCGGGCTCGGTGCTGGTGGACGTCGCGATCGACCAGGGCGGCTGCTTCGAGCACTCGCGCCCCACCACGCACTCCGACCCGACCTTCACGGTCCACGACACCGTGTACTACTGCGTGGCGAACATGCCGGGCTCGGTCCCGGTCACCGCGACCTCGGCGCTGAACAACGCCACCCTCCCCTACATCCTGAGGATCGCCGGGGCGGGCTGGCAGGACGCGCTGCGCGCCGATGCGGCGCTCGCGAAGGGGCTGCACACCCATGCCGGGCGGCTCACCCACGCCGGCACCGGCGAGGCGCACGGCCTCGAGGTCACCGAGGCCTCGCAGGTCATCGGCTGAGGCGGAGCCCGCCCGCCCGCCGGCTCACGCCCCGGACGTGCCCGCAGGGCCCCGGAACTGCTCCCGGGGCCCTGCGCAGCTCCGGCCCGCGGGCCGGCGTCGATCAGCGGCGCTGATCAGAGGTTGAAGCCGATCGCGCGCAGCTGCTCGCGACCGTCCTCGGTGATCTTCTCCATGCCCCACGGCGGCATCCACACCCAGTTGATGCGGTGGGATTCGGTGATGGGGTCCAGCACCGCGAAGGTCTGCTCCTCGAGCATGTCCGTCAGCGGGCAGGCGGCGGAGGTGAGGGTCATGTCGATGACGGCGTGGCCGTCCTCGACCGTGACCCCGTAGATGAGGCCGAGGTCGACGACGTTGATCCCGAGCTCGGGATCGATCACGTCCTTGAGCGCCTCGGTGACGTCCTCGACGGACACCGTCGAGGTGGGGGTCTTCTGATCGGTCATGGCGTCCTCCCGATGAGGTGCGGGCCGTGCGGCCCGCGGAGGGGATGGGTGCCGGTGGGGTCCCGGGAGCGCTCCCGGGACCCCGCCGGCGGTGGTCTCAGCTGCCGACGAGGTAGCGGTCGTAGCCCTCGTTCTCGAGCCGCTCGGCCAGCTCCGGGCCGCCCTGCTCGGCGATCCGGCCGCCCACGAAGACGTGCACGAAGTCCGGCTTCACGTACTGCAGGATGCGGGTGTAGTGGGTGATCAGCATGATGCCCACCTCGGTGTTCTGCTTGGCCCGGTTGATGCCGTCGGAGACGATGCGCAGGGCGTCGACGTCGAGCCCGGAGTCGGTCTCGTCGAGGATCGCGATGCCGGGCTTCAGCAGCTGCATCTGGAGGATCTCGTGGCGCTTCTTCTCGCCGCCGGAGAAGCCCTCGTTGACGTTGCGCTCGGCGAAGATCGGGTCCATGCGCAGCTCGTCCATCGCGCCGCGGACATCCTTGACCCAGGTCCGCAGCGCGGGGGCCTCGCCGTCGATCGCGGTCTTGGCGGTGCGCAGGAAGTTCGAGACGGTGACGCCGGGGACCTCGACCGGGTACTGCATGGCCAGGAAGAGGCCGGCGCGGGCGCGCTCGTCGACGCTCATCTCCAGCACGTCCTCGCCGTCGAGCAGCAGCTCGCCGCCGGTGATCTCGTACTTGGGATGGCCGGCGACGGCGTAGGCGAGGGTGGACTTGCCGGAGCCGTTGGGGCCCATGATGGCGTGGGTCTCGCCGGAGCGGATCGTCAGGTCGACGCCCTTGAGGATCTCCTTGGTGCCCTCGGGGGTCTCGACGGTGGCGTGGAGGTTCTTGATCTCCAGGATCGACATGTGGGGTTCTCCTTGACCAGGGGTGCTGGTGGGTTCGTGAGTGGCTGGGCGGGCGCACGCGCGCCGCGCCCGGAGTGATCAGGTGGCGGGGGCGGCGGTCGGATCCACCAGGATCTCGCCGCTTCCCTCGTCGATGCGCACGGGGAAGACCCGCACGGGCAGGACCGCCGGCAGCTGCAGGGGACGACCTGTGACCAGGTCGAACTGGCTGCCGTGCTTCCAGCATTCGATGGTGCAGCCCTCGACCTCGCCGTCGCTCAGCGCGATCTCGTCGTGCGAGCAGAGGTCCTCCAGGGCGTGGACGCCGCCGTCCTCGTCGCGCACCAGGGCGATCTCGATGCCGCCGGCGACGACGTCGATCGCCTCGCCGGGGGCGAGGTCCGCCAGGGTGGCGACGGGGACGAAGGCGTCGCTCATCAGTTCATGCTCCGCGAGAGCTCGGCCTCGATGGACGCGAACAGGTGCTCGCGGATCTCCGGGACGTCGATGCGCTGGATCAGCTCGGCGAAGAAGCCGCGCACCACCAGCCGGCGCGCCTCGAGCTCGGGGATGCCGCGGGAGCGCAGGTAGAACAGCTGCTCGTCGTCGAAGCGACCGGTGGCGGCGGCGTGGCCGGCGCCCTCGATCTCGCCCGTCTCGATCTCCAGGTTCGGCACCGAGTCGGCGCGCGCGCCCTCGGTGAGCACCAGGTTGCGGTTGAGCTCGTAGGTGTTGGTGCCCTCGGCCTCCTTGCGGATCAGCACGTCGCCGACCCACACCGAGCGGGCGTTGCTGCCCTGCAGCGCGCCCTTGTAGGCGACGTTGGAGGTGCAGTTCGGCGCCGCGTGGTCCACGAACAGCCGGTGCTCGAGGAACTGGTCGGCGTCGGAGAAGTACAGCCCGATGTTCTCGACCTCGGCGCCCGGGGCGGAGAGCTCGCCGATCACGTTGACGCGCACGGCGGAGCCGCCCAGCGAGACCACGATGTGCTTGAGCTTGGAGTCCCGGCCCAGCCGCGCGTGGTGGGTGGAGTGGTGCAGCGCGTCGTCGTCCCAGTCCTGCAGGGCGATGACCGTCATCTGCGAGTTCGCGCCGAGGATCATCTCGACGTTCTCGGCCAGCTGGGCGGAACCGGTGTGGTTCAGCACGAAGGTCGCCGAGGACGACTCCTCGGTCTCCAGCACGATGTGCGCGTTGCCGCGCCGCTCGCTGCCGCGCCCGGTCACGGCGACCTGGAAGGGCTCCTCGACGGCCGTGTTGCGCGGGGCCACCAGGTGCAGCGCCTGCTCGGTGCGGGCCGAGGCGATCGCGGTGGGCAGGTCCTCGGGCACCAGGGCGGTGCCGCGGGGGGCCTGCTGGGGAGCCAGCGCGGCGGCCGCCGGGGCGCCCGCGGGCACCTCGACGGTGTAGTCCAGCGCCGCATCGCCCGCGCGGTCATCGGTGGCGGCGTCCTCGAACAGCGGCGCGAAGCGGCGCAGCGGGGTGAAGCGCCACTCCTCGATGTCGCTCTTGGGCCGGGGGTGGTCCTCGAGCGCGAAGGAGCGGGTGCGGGCGCCGCGGTTCGAGGCGGCGCGGGCGGGCGAGAGCGACTCGGGCAGGGTCAGGCCCTCGTCCTCGAGCTCGGGGGCACCGGTGGTCTCGGCACCCTTGACATCTGCGGTGGTCATCAACCGACTGCTCCTTCCATCTGCAGCTCGATCAGGCGGTTCAGCTCGAGGGCGTACTCCATGGGCAGCTCGCGCGCGATCGGCTCGATGAAGCCGCGCACGATCATCGCCATCGCCTCGGCCTCCTCCATGCCGCGGCTCATCAGGTAGAAGAGCTGCTCCTCGGAGACCTTGGAGACGGTGGCCTCATGGCCCATCCGCACGTCGTCGACGCGCACGTCGACGTAGGGGTAGGTGTCGGTGCGGGAGATCTGGTCCACCAGCAGCGCATCGCACAGCACGGTGGAGGCCGAGTGCTCGGCACCGGGCATCACCTGGACCAGGCCGCGGTAGGACGTGCGCCCACCGCCGCGGGAGACCGACTTGGAGACGATCGAGCTCGTGGTGTGCGGAGCCATGTGGACCATCTTGGAGCCGGTGTCCTGCTGCTGCCCCTCGCCGGCGAAGGCGATCGACAGGGTCTCGCCGCGGGCGTGCTCGCCCATCAGCCAGACCGCCGGGTACTTCATGGTGACCTTCGAGCCGATGTTGCCGTCGACCCACTCCATGACGCCGCCCTGCTCGACCGTGGTGCGCTTGGTGACCAGGTTGTAGACGTTGTTCGACCAGTTCTGGATGGTCGTGTAGCGGACCCGGGCGTCCTTCTTCACGACGATCTCGACGACCGCGCTGTGCAGCGAGTCCGACTTGTAGATCGGCGCCGTGCAGCCCTCGACGTAGTGCACGTAGGAGCCCTCGTCGGCGATGATCAGCGTGCGCTCGAACTGGCCCATGTTCTCGGTGTTGATCCGGAAGTAGGCCTGCAGCGGGATCTCCACGTGGACGCCCTTGGGGACGTAGACGAAGGAGCCGCCCGACCACACGGCGGTGTTCAGCGCGGAGAACTTGTTGTCGCCGGCGGGGATGACGGTGCCGAAGTACTCCTTGAACATCTCCGGGTGCTCGCGCAGCGCGGTGTCGGTGTCCAGGAAGATGACGCCCTGCTCCTCCAGGTCCTCGCGGATCTGGTGGTAGACGACCTCGGACTCGTACTGCGCGGCGACACCGGCGACCAGGCGCTGCTTCTCCGCCTCGGGGATGCCGAGCCGGTCGTAGGTCTCCTTGATGTCCGCGGGCAGGTCCTCCCAGTTGGTGACCTGCTTCTCGGTGGAGCGGACGAAGTACTTGATGTCGTCGAAGGCGATGCCGGACAGGTCCGGGCCCCAGGTGGGCAGCGGCTTCTTGCCGAAGAGCTTGAGCGCCTTGAGGCGGCGATCGAGCATCCACGCGGGCTCGTCCTTGCGGGCGGAGATGTCGCGCACGACGTCCTCGCTGAGTCCGCGGCGCGCGGTGGCGCCGGCGCTGTCCTCGTCGTGCCATCCGTAGGCGTACTGGCCCACGGAGTCGATGATCTCGTCCTGTGTGAGCTTCTCTGGTGCGCTCGTCATGGTGTCCTTCCCTCGGTGAGCGGAATGTGAGTCGTGCAGGCATGCGCCCCCTGCGCCAGGGTGGCCAGGCGTTGGACGGGGGCGCCGATGATGCGGGAGATGGTCCGGGTCTCGGCCTCGCACAGCTCGGGGTGGTCTGCGGCGATGTCGAGGACGGGGCAGCGTCCGTGGCACAGCTGCGCCGAGACGAGCGTACGCGGATTGCCCCCGGGTCGCGCGCCGGGGGCGGGCAGGGGCACGTGGAGCGGACGGACGGTGGCGGCGTAGCCGCGCTCGGTCAGCAGCTCGGAGAGCAGCTCGACGCGGCGGGCGGTGCCGACGGTCTCCCCCGCGGCCTCGAGCTCGGCGACCCGTTCGGCCAGCCGGCTCTCCCAGTCGGCGATGCGACGCTCCGCGAGGCCCGCCACCGCTTCGTCGCCGCCCAGCCGGGCCAGCTCGGCGACGGCCAGCACGGCCAGCTCGTCGTAGCCGCCGGGCAGGTCCTCATGGGCGGACGGGGAGAGCACGAAGGCCTTGCTGGGGCGCCCGCGGCCGCGCTGGGCGACCGTGATGCGGTGCTCCGCGATGACGCCGTCGGCCTCCAGGGCCGCGAGGTGCCGCCGGACCGCGGCGCTGGTGAGGCCGAAGCGCTCCGCCAGCTGGCGGGCGGTGATCGGCCCGTGGGCGGAGATCGCCTTGACCAGACGGTCCCGCGTGGGCTGCGGGACGGCCGGCTCGAGCTCGTGCACTGTCATCCTGACCCCCTCCGCGCTCGTCGACTCCTTGATTTTACAACAGATGGCTTGCCAAATACGGGGAACCCGGTGTGCCGCACAGCACGAAGGTGCCCCTTACCTGCGCAGATCCGTCACATTCGGCGGCCGACGCCCCGGCGTGCTTCCACTTGCGCTCACTTTCAACTATCCTGGGACCATCTCCTCCGTCGTCCGTCGAAAGGACCGCCATGACCCTCGAGGACCAGACCGCACCGACCACCGACACCGCCGGCCAGGACCACTCCACCCGGGGCAGCTACGTCGCCCCCGGCGCCTCCTTCGACCGGGACATGAACTACATCGACGACCGCATCACCCGGGACGGCCGCGACGGCTGGCCGGTCGAGGCGGGCCGCTACCGGCTGATCGCCGCCCGCGCCTGCCCCTGGGCGAACCGCACCCTGATCTCCCGTCGGCTCCACGGGCTCGAGGACGTGCTGTCGGTGGGCCTGCCCGGCCCCACCCACGACAAGCGCTCCTGGACCTTCGACCTCGATCCGGGAGGCGTGGACCCGGTGCTGGGCTACGAGCGCCTCCAGCAGGCCTACTTCGCCCGCTTCCCCGACTACCCCCGCGGCATCACCGTCCCCGCGATCGTCGACGTGCCCACCCGGGCCGTGGTGACCAACGACTTCCAGCAGATCACCCTGGACCTCGCCACCGAGTGGACGGACCACCACCGCGAGGGCGCCCCCGACCTGTACCCCGAGCAGCGGCGCGAGGAGATCGACGCCCTGAACCGGTGGATGCTCCACCGCGTCAACAACGGGGTGTACAAGGTCGGCTTCGCCGGCTCCCAGGACGCGTACGAGACGGAGTACCGGGCCCTGTGGGCCGCCCTCGACGAGCTCGAGGAGCGACTGGGCCGCAGCCGCTACCTGCTGGGCGCCTCCCTCACCGAGGCCGACGTGCGGCTCTTCCCCACCCTGATCCGCTTCGACCCGGTGTACTTCGGGCACTTCAAGGCGAACCGGCAGCCGCTCGCCTCGATGCCGAACCTCTGGAACTACACCAAGGATCTCTTCACCACCCCCGGCTTCGGCGACACCGTCGACTTCGAACAGATCAAGCGGCACTACTACTACGTGCACGAGGACCTCAACCCCACCCGGATCGTGCCGCTGGGCCCGGACCTGGGCGCCCTGCTGGAGGCCCACGACCGCGACCGCTTCGAGACCGACACCTGGGGCCCGGGCGGCACCGCGCCCGAGCCGCCGCGTCCCGGCGAGGTCGTCGACCCCGCCCATACGCCGCTGCACCTCGGCGCTCGCTGAGCACCGGCGCCGCCGGCGCGGCCTACGATGGGTCGGCCATGACCAAGAACCCCCATGGGCCGCCGGCGCTCGTCGCCGAGGATCTCGCCCTCTCCTACGGCACCGTGCGCGCCCTGGACGGTCTCAGCCTCACCGCCCACCACGGCGAGGTGACGGCGCTGCTGGGACCCAACGGGGCCGGCAAGACCACCGCCATCTCCTGCGCCACCGGGCTGCTGCGCCCCGACCGCGGCACGGTGCGGGCGCTGGGCGCGGATCCCTGGCGCTCGAGCCCGCAGCACCGGGCCCGGGTCGGGGTGATGATCCAGGACGGGGGCCTGGCCTCGGGCGCCTCGGCGCTGCAGCTGCTGCGCTACGGCGCGAGCCTGCACGCCGCCCCGCTGGACGTGGACGAGGTCGCCGCGCACCTCGGCATCGACACCTTCGCGCGCACCCTGGTGCGGCGCCTCTCCGGGGGCCAGCGCCAGCGCCTGGCCCTGGCGCTGGCCATCATCGGCCGCCCCGACCTGGTCTTCCTCGACGAGCCGACCGCCGGCATGGACCCGTCCATCCGCCGCCGGGTGCGGGACCTGATCCGGGGACTGGCCCGCACCGGCACCGCCGTGGTGCTCACCACCCACCTGATGGACGACGTGGTGGGCCTGGCCGACGCCGTCCGCGTCATCGCCCGCGGCCGCGTGCTCGCCTCCGGCTCCGTCCAGGACGTGATCAGCTCCCACCGCTCCGCCGACGGCGGGGTCGTCGTGCAGGCCACCGCCACCGGCGTCGACCCCGCGGCGGTCCCCGCCCTGGAGGCGGAGCTGCGCGCCGCCGCCGCCCGGCACGGGGCGCAGCTCGAGATCACCGCGGGCGGGGCGGCCGACCTCGAGTCCGTGCTGCTGGACCTGATGGATGCCGACAGCGCGGCGGAGGCCGCCGGCGGCCCGGCCGCCGCGATCACGAAGGACGAGCGATGACCCCCGCCGCCACCGCGCCGCCCGCCGCCCCCAGCGCCCGCGGCCCGCGGCCCGCCCCTGCGCTGCGCCGCGTCCTCGCCCACGCCGGGCTGGAGACCCGGGTGCTGCTGTCCAACGGCGAGCAGCTCACCGTCGCCGTCGCCCTCCCGGCCATGGTGCTGATCGGGCTGTGGCTGCTGCCGCTGGGCCGGATCCCGGGCGTGCCGTCCGTGGACACCGCGGTCGCCGCCACCTTCGCGACCGCCCTGATCTCGACCTCCTTCACCTCCCAGGCGATCCTGACCGGCTTCGACCGCCGCAACGGCGTGCTGCGCTGGGTGGCGACCAGCCCGCTCGGCCGCGGCGGCTACCTGGCGGGCAAGATCCTGGCCACGCTGACCACCCATGTGCTGCAGGTGGTCGTGCTCGGCGCGATCGCGCTGGCGATCGGCTGGCGGCCCGAGCTGCTCGGGCTGCTCGCGGCCGTCCCGGTGTGGCTGGTCGGGACGGTCGCCTTCGGCGCGCTCGGGCTGCTGGTGGCCGGGACCCTGCGCACCGAAGCGGTGCTCGCGGTCTCCAACCTGGTGTTCGTGCTGCTGGTCGCCGCCGGCGGGGTCGCCTTCCCCACCGCCGCCTACCCGCGGATCCTGGGCGGCCTGGTGGACCTGCTGCCCTCGGGGGCGCTCGGCGAGCTGATGCGCGCCTGCTTCGCCTCGGGGCCCTTCGCCCTCGGCTCGGCCGTGGTGCTGCTGCTGTGGGCGGCGCTCGGCTCCGCCGCCGTCGTGCGCTGGTTCCGCTGGACCGACAGCTGAGGCCGACCGCTGCGGAATCGGTCGCATCCGGCAGCACGGACCGGGCATCTCGCGGCAAGCGTCTCTAGACTCGGGGCCATGTCCGCCGCTGCCACCGCCTCCCCGCTCCTGCCCGAGCGCCATGGGCGCATCACGACGCTGCCCGATCCCCGTCTGCCGTCCTGGGGGCCGCGGCGCCGCGCCCGCCTGGCCGCGATCGCCCTCTGGGGCAACCTGATCTGCCAGATGGGCATCATCCTGTCCGGCGGGGCGGTGCGGCTGACCGCGAGCGGTCTGGGCTGCTCCTCCTGGCCGCACTGCGAGCCGGGCCAGTTCACCCCCGAGCTGACCCTGGCCTCGGGCATCCACCCCTTCGTGGAGTTCGGCAACCGGTGCCTGACCGGGGTGCTGGGGATCTTCGCCGTCGCGGTGCTGATCGTCTCCTGGCGCTGGCTGCGCCACAAGGGCGCCGGCTTCCGCCGCCTGGCCCTGGTGCCCCTGATCGGCACCGGCCTGCAGGCGGTCATCGGCGCCTTCGTGGTCTGGTTCGACCTGCATCCCGGGCTGGTCAGCCCCCACTTCCTGATCTCCCCGGTGCTGGCGGCGGTCTCCATGGTGCTGCTGGTGCGTCTCTACGACGGCGACGGGGCGGTGCGCCTGGCGGTGCCCGGCCGGGCGATCGCGCTGTTCGTGCCGCTGGCGGCGATGGGCTTCACGGTGCTGGTGCTGGGCACCATCGTCACCGGCACCGGTCCGCACTCGGGCGACTCCGGGGAGATCACCCGGATCGCGATCGACCCGGTGGTGGCCTCGCGGATCCACGCCCTCGCGGTGTACGTCTTCTGCGCCCTGCTGATCGCGCTGCTGGTGGTGCTGCACCGCGCCCGGGCCCGCCGGGAGGCGCTGGTGGCCGGCTGGTGGCTGGTCGCCCTGACCGTGCTGCAGGGCATCATCGGCTACGTCCAGTACTTCCTCGGCCTGCCCGAGCTGGTCGTCTTCCTCCACCTGATCGGGGCGGCGCTGTTCGCCGCGGCGATCGCCTGGCTGGGGGCCCGCCTGGTGACCTGGCAGGACCCCGAGCCGCCCGCGCCCGCGGACCCCGTCGAGCCCGGCGCCGCGCAGACCGCTCCGGCCGCCCCCGGCACCGACCCGAGGCAGGCGCGATGATCCTGGGACGTCGTCGCCGCAGCGCCACTGCGGAGCTGCCCACCTACGAGCAGGCCCGTCCCGCCGGGGAGTTCGTCGCCGGGGTGCTCTCGCATCTGCGCGAGGTCGTCGACGTCGGCTGGAACCTGCTGGACGTGGACGCCGAGGCCCACCGCCTGATCCGCGAGGCCGGGGCCACCAGCTGCTACCTCGACTACCACCCCGTCTTCGGGGCCTCCCCCTTCGGGTACGTCATCTGCACCTCGGTCAACGACGGGATCCTGCACGGCCGCCCCTACGACCGCGTCCTGGCCGACGGCGACCTGCTGTCGCTGGACTTCGCGGTGGAGGTCGAGGGCTGGGTCGCCGACTCCTGCCTGACGATCGCCGTCGGCCGTCCCCGCGCCGCGGACCTGCAGCTGATCCGGGACACCGAGCAGGTGATGTGGGCCGGCATCGACCAGGTCCGCGCCGGGAGCACCGTGGGCGACATCGGCCATGCGGTGATGACCGAGGCCCATGCCCTGGGCTACCGCATCAACGACCGCTTCGGCGGGCACGGGGTGGGGCGCACCATGCACGAGGCCCCCTTCGTGCCCAACCACGGCACCCCCGGCACCGGCGCCGAGCTGGTCGCCGGTCAGCTGCTCACGGTCGAGCCGTTCCTGGTGCCGACCACCGCGGAGCTGCGGGTCGACGAGCGCGACGGCTGGACCCAGCTCTCCCTCGACGGCTCCCGCGGCGCGCATGCCGAGCACACCCTGCAGGTCACCGACGGCGAGCCGATCGTGCTCACCGCACGCCCCGACGATCCCGCCCCGCGCAGCTCGCTGGGCTGAGGGCGGCGACCGCCGGCCGGCTCAGGCGAGCAGTGCGCCGAGGCGGGCGGCGATGCCGTCGGCGTCCAGACCGTTGCGCGCCAGGATCGCATCGCGCTTGGCGTGCGGGATGAACTCCTGGGCGACCCCCAGCACGCGCACCGCGGGCGCCGGGGCGCTGCGGGTGGCCCGCTGGGCCAGGCGCACCGCCAGGGCCGCCCCGATGCCGCGCTCGGCGACCCCGTCCTCGAGGGTGAGCACCGCGCCGGCGGAGGCCGCCAGCTCCAGCAGGGCATCGCCCAGCGGCAGGGCCTGCACCGGGTCCAGCACCACCAGGTTCAGCGCCGGGTCGGCGGCGGCCAGGCGGGCGGCGGCCTCGACGGCGCGGTCGGCCAGCGGTCCGATGCTGAGCACCAGCGCGTCGATCGGGCGGGACGGGTCCCCGGCGAGGACCTCCCCGGCGTCGTGCTGCGCGAGCGTGGCGACCGGCGCGGGGCAGGGTCCCTTGGGGAAGCGCACCAGGCTGGGACCGGCGACCGCGAGAGCCGCCTCGGCCGCGGCGGTGAGGTGGTCTCCGTCGCGGGGCGCCCAGAGGGCCAGACCGGGGACCTGAGCGGCGAGGGCGAGGTCCCAGATGCCGTGGTGGCTGGGCCCGTCGTCCCCGGTGACGCCCGCGCGGTCCAGGGTGATGGTGACGTCCTCGCCGTGGAGGGCGACGTCCAGCAGCAGCTGGTCGACGGCCCGGTTCAGGAACGTCGCGTACAGCGCCACCACGGGCTTCGCGCCGCCGTGGGCGAGGCCCGCGGCGGTGTCCAGGGCGAGCTGCTCGGCGATCCCCACGTCCAGCACCCGCTCCGGCATCTCGCGCTGCATCGGGGTGAGGCCGACGGGGTCGATCATCGCCGCGCTCAGTGCGACCACCCGCTGATCGCGCCGCGCGGCGGCCAGCACGGCGGCGCCGAGCCGCGCGGTCCAGGTGTCGGCCGGGGCGGGGGCTCCCGGCGGCGGGACGATGTCCGTCGCGGTGGGCGGCTCGATCTCGAAGGGACCGGTGGCGTGCCAGTGGTCGATCGCGTCGGACTCGGCGCGCTCGAAGCCGGCGCCCTTGCGGGTGACCACGTGCACCACCACCCCGGCGCGGTCGGCGTCCTCCGCGGCGGCGCGCGCCTGGGACAGGGCGGCGGCGAGCTGCTCGTGGTCGTGGCCGTCGATCGGCCCGAGGTACGTCAGCCCGGTGGCGGTGAAGACGTCGGCGCCGGCGGCGACCTCGCCCTCGCGCAGCTGCTGCAGGTGGCGGGCGAGTCCGCCGACGGTCGGGGCGTAGGAGCGGGTGTTGTCGTTGAGCACCACGACGGTGCGGGAGCCGACGTCGGAGGCGAGGGCGTTCAGGGCCTCGAGCCCCACTCCCCCGGTCAGGGCGCCGTCGCCGATCACCGCGACGGCGACGCCGGGCTCACCGGTGAGCCGACGGGCGCGGTCGATGCCGTGGGCCCAGGCGATCGAGCCGGAGGCGTGGGAGTTCTCGACCACGTCGTGCGCCGACTCCTCGCGGGCGGGGTACCCGGAGACGCCGCCCGCGCGGCGCAGCCCGGCCAGCTCCGCCCGGCCGGTGAGCATCTTGTGGACGTAGGCCTGGTGGCCGGTGTCGAAGACGAGGGGCTCCTGCGGGGAGCGGAACTCCCGGTGCAGGGCGAGGGTCAGCTCGACCACCCCGAGGTTCGGGCCCAGGTGGCCGCCGGAGCGGGAGGTGACTTCGAGCAGGCGCCGGCGCAGGGTGCGGGCCAGGCCGGGCAGCGCCGCGGCGGGCAGCGCGCGCAGCTGCTGCGGATCGGCGGGGATCGGGACGTCGTCGGGGACGAGCTCCGGTGCGGCGGTGTTCTGCGCCGTGGGGTCCGCGGACCCCGGGCGCGACTCCCGCCAGGTCGGCGGCAGGGAATGCTCCTGGGTCGTCGACACGCGATCCTCCATCGGCCTCGGGGACGGGACCCGCCCAGAGTACGTCCTCGTGACCTGTGCGGACGCCGAACATGGTCACATCTGTGCAGATCTTCACCGGTGGTCCACGGGTCCCTGCCGAGGTCTGCATCGGGGTGCAGACCGGCCGGGCCGGGGTGCATCAACGGGGTCGGTCCCCCGCGGTGGTCGGGGGCGCCGAACCCGGGCGACAGCGGGCCGGATCCCCCGACCCCGTCGCCCCCGACGCGGCAGGGCCATCGGCCACCGGGGACGCGCGGGCGCAGAACGGGACGCGCCCCGGGACCGTGGGGCTCCGGGGCGCGTCCTGGGGTGCTGCGCGTGGGGGTCAGGCCGCCACGAGCGACCGCAGCACGTACTGCAGGATGCCGCCGTTGCGGAAGTACTCCGCCTCGCCGGGGGTGTCGATGCGCACGACGCCGTCGAAGCTGACCTTCGTGCCGTCCTCCTTGGTGGCGACGACCTCGACCGTCTTGGGGATGGTGCCGTCGTTCAGGGCGGTCACCCCGGTGACGGAGAAGGTCTCGGTGCCGGTCAGGCCCAGCGAGTCCGCGGTCTCGCCGGCCGGGTACTGCAGCGGGAGCACGCCCATGCCGATCAGGTTCGAGCGGTGGATGCGCTCGAAGCTCTCGGCGATGACCACCTCGACGCCCAGCAGCTTGGTGCCCTTGGCCGCCCAGTCGCGCGAGGAGCCGGTGCCGTACTCCTTGCCGGCCAGGACCACCAGGGGGATGTCCTGCTCGGCGTAGGCCTGCGCGGCGTCGTAGATGAACTCCTGCTCACCGGTCAGGAAGTTCTTCGTGTACCCGCCCTCGACGCCGTCGAGCAGCTGGTTCTTGATGCGGATGTTCGCGAAGGTGCCGCGGATCATCACCTCGTGGTTGCCGCGGCGCGAGCCGTAGGAGTTGAAGTCCTTGCGGGCCACCCCGTGCTCCTGGAGGTAGCGGCCGGCCGGCGAGTCGAGCTTGATCGACCCGGCGGGCGAGATGTGGTCGGTGGTCGTGGAGTCCCCGACCTTGACCAGCACCCGGGCGCCGTCGATGTCGGTGATCGGCTCGGGGGTGGCGCCCATGCCCTCGAAGTACGGGGGCTTGCGCACGTAGGTGGACTCCTCGTCCCACTCGAAGGTCGCGCCCTCGGGGGTCTCCAGGCTGCGCCAGCGCTCGTCGCCGGTGAAGACGTCCTTGTAGTCCTCGGTGAACATCTCCTGGGAGATGCTCTCGGCGATGACCTTCTCGACCTCGGTCGGGCTCGGCCAGATGTCGCGCAGGTAGACGTCCTGGCCGTCCTTGTCCTGCCCCAGCGGATCGTTCTCGAAGTCGAAGTCCATGGTGCCCGCGAGCGCGTAGGCGATCACCAGCGGCGGGGAGGCCAGGTAGTTCATCTTCACGTCGGGGTTGATGCGGCCCTCGAAGTTGCGGTTGCCCGAGAGCACGGCGGTGACGGCGAGGTCGTTCTGCGCGATGGCGTCGGAGATCTCCGGGGCCAGCGGCCCGGAGTTGCCGATGCAGGTGGTGCAGCCGTAGCCGACCAGGTGGAAGCCCAGGGCCTCGAGGGCGGGCCAGAGCCCGGCCTTGGAGTAGTAGTTCGTGACCACCTGCGAGCCGGGGGCCATGGAGGTCTTGACCCAGGGCTTGGCCACCAGTCCGCGGTCCACCGCGTGCTGGGCGAGCAGGCCCGCGGCCATCATCACCGACGGGTTCGAGGTGTTGGTGCACGAGGTGATCGAGGCGATCGAGACGATGCCGTGGTCGATCGAGAAGTCCTCCCCCGCGACCTGGATCGGGTTCGAGGCCCGGCCGGTGACGTGCTGGTGCTGCGGCGGCGCGCCGCCGGAGTCGTTGTCCGAGCCGAGGCCCGCGGGGTCGGAGGCCGGGAAGGTGCCGGCCTCGTCGCCCTCCTCGACCTGACGGCCCTCACCGGCGTAGCTCGGCAGCACCTCGCGGAAGGACTCCTTCGCCTCGGTCAGGACGATGCGGTCCTGCGGGCGCTTGGGGCCGGCGATGGAGGGCACCACGGTGGACAGGTCCAGCTCGAGGTACTCCGAGTACACGATCTCCTTCGAGGAGTCGTGCCACAGGCCCTGGTGCTTGGCGTAGGCCTCCACCAGCGCGAGCTGCTCCTCGGAGCGGCCGGTCAGGCGCAGGTAGTCGACGGTCACCTCGTCGATCGGGAAGATCGCGCAGGTGGAGCCGAACTCGGGGCTCATGTTGCCGATGGTGGCGCGGTTGGCCAGCGGCACCTGGGCGACGCCCTCGCCGTAGAACTCGACGAACTTGCCGACGACGCCGTGCTCGCGGAGCATCTCGGTGATGGTCAGCACCACGTCGGTGGCGGTGGCGGCCGGGGGGATCTCGCCGGTCAGCTTGAAGCCGACCACCCGCGGGATCAGCATGGAGACCGGCTGGCCGAGCATCGCGGCCTCGGCCTCGATGCCGCCGACGCCCCAGCCCAGCACGCCCAGGCCGTTGACCATGGTGGTGTGCGAGTCGGTGCCGACGCAGGAGTCGGGGTAGGCGCGCAGCACGGTCTCGCCGGCGGCGTTCTGCGCCTCCCGGGTCATCACGGTACGGGCGAGGTACTCGATGTTGACCTGGTGGACGATGCCGGTGCCCGGGGGCACCACCTTGAAGTCGTCGAAGGCGGTCTGGCCCCAGCGCAGGAACTGGTAGCGCTCGCGGTTGCGCTCGTACTCGAGCTCCATGTTCTGCTCGAGCGCGTCGAGGCGGCCGGCGACGTCGATCATCACGGAGTGGTCGATGACCATCTCGGCGGGCGCGAGGGGGTTGATCTTCTCGGGGTCGCCGCCGAGCTCCTGCATCGCCTCGCGCATCGTGGCGAGATCGACGACGCAGGGCACTCCGGTGAAGTCCTGCATGATCACGCGGGCAGGGGTGAACTGGATCTCGATCGAGGGATCGGCCGTGGGGTCCCAGGAGGCCAGCGCACGCACGTGATCGGCGGTGATGTTCGCACCGTCCTCGGTGCGCAGCAGGTTCTCGAGCAGAATCTTGAGGCTGTAGGGAAGCTTCTCGGCGCCGTCCACGGCGTCGAGCGCGTAGATCTCGTAGTCGGTCCCGCCGACGGTGAGATCCTGTTTCGCGGAGAATGAGTCGACAGTGCTCATCAGGCGAACTCCTTTGCTGTGAGGTAGACCCCTCCATCGTAGGCGCGCGCCGGGAGCCGGGCGACCGGATGCGGAACCTGCCGCGGACGCCGGCCCGCGCAGGCCCTGGAGGGATGACCGGGAGGGGACCCGGAAGTTATCTTGACGTCAAGATAAATACTACCATGCGCGGGCCACGCCAGCTGACGCGCCGTCAGCTCCTGGGGGCTCAGCCCTTGGTGCGCTCCAGGACGGTGACCGACTCGATGTGATGGGTGTGGGGGAAGAGGTCGAAGGCGCGCAGGTCCACGATCCTCCAACCCTTCTTCTCGACCGCGGCCAGGTCGCGGGCCAGCGTGGAGGGCTCGCAGGAGACGTAGACGATCCGCTGCCGCACGGCGGTCGCGAGCAGTCCCATCAGTTCGGTGCCGGCGCCGCTGCGGGGCGGGTCCAGCACGACCGCGTCCACGCCGCCGCGGCGCGCCCGCACCCAGTCGGTGACGTCGGCGGTGGCGCTCGCCACCTGCGGCAGGTCCTCGAGGTTCTCGGCGGCGTGCTGGGAGGCGCGCCGGTTGCCCTCGACCGTGACGACGGAGCCCTCGGGGCCCACCTGCGCGGCGGCGACCGCGGCGAACAGGCCGACGCCGCCGTAGAGGTCCCAGGCGCTGCCGCCGCGCGGTGCGCGCAGGGAGCTCTCGACGACCTCGCTCAGCAGCTCCGCGGCCCGGCGGTGGGACTGCCAGAAGCCGGTGGCGCTGACGGCGAACAGGCGCTCGCCCACGCGCTCGCGGACGGTGCCGTCACCGCGCAGCGGCACCAGTCCGCGCCCCGTGCGCACCGCGACATCGGCGTCCCCCCAGCTCTCGGGGATGGTGACCGAGGCGGGATCGAGGTCGCGGCCGATCAGCACCACCGCGGCGGGACCGGCCGACGGGGCCACGGCGTCGATCGCCTCGGTGCCCTCGGGGGCGGTCCACTCCCCCAGGCGCAGATCGCGGATGGCCTGCGCGGCCAGCGGATTCGCGCCGACGTCGCGGACGTCGTGGGAGCGCCAGCCGCGCATGCCGACCCGGCCGTCGGCGTCGACCGCGAAGCGCACGCGGGTGCGCCAGCCCAGTCCGTCGGCGTCGTGGGGAGCAGGCTCGACCTGCACCTGCTCGATGGGGAAGCTGCTCACCCCGGCCCGGCGCAGCAGCTCCTGCAGGACCTCGCTGGCGATGCGGCGCTGGGCGGGCAGGGCGATGTGCGCCCATTCGGCGCCGCCGACCCCGTCGACAGCCGCCTCCTCCCAGACCGAGGGGACCCGGTCCACCCCCGCCTCGAGCACGTCGATGGTCTCGGCGCGCCAGAAGCGGGCAGCGGCCCGCTCCTCGGGGTCCTCGAGCAGACGGGCGGTGACGGTCTCGCCGGGGGTGGTGCCGCGCACGAACACGACGCGCCCCTCGTGGCGGGCGACGAAGGTGCCGCCGGCGGCCGGCGGCCCGGCGGTGAGGGTGAGGAGACGTCCGCCGCCGGCGGCAGTGCTCGACTCTCGTGCGGCATCCGACATCATCGGACCCCTTCCTCTCCGTCCGCGCCCGGCAGGCGGCGCGGACCGCGGCTGATCGTTCTGGTGGTGGTTCGGCGGCGCGGGGAGCGCGCCGAGGTCCTGGTCGCGGCCATTGTCTCATCCACTGGACCGGGCTTGTGACGCGCTGCGCGCGCCGACGGCGCGGTCTCGGGGCGGGCGGGGCCGGCTCAGCGCTGTCCGCGCCGGGCGAGCAGTCCGCGGTGCATGAGCCAGACCAGATAGCCGATCACCGCGAAGGCGGGCAGCCCCATGGCGAGCTTGGCGATGCCCAGCGCGGCCACCTGTCCGGTCAGCAGGAGCGGCAGCTGCACGGCGACCTTGGCCGCGTACAGGCCCGCGAACAGCAGCGTGGCCCGGGAGTAGACGCGGCGGGCGTCGGGATCCTGCGCCCAGTCCTGGACCCGCGGGTCCAGCACCCCGATCAGCAGTCCCACCAGCGGACGCCGCAGGGCCAGGGAGACGAGCACGACGAGCAGCGAGACCGCGTTGGTGGCGATGCCGGGCCAGTAGAAGTCGGAGCCCTCCCCGGAGCGGATCGCCAGCACCGCGCCGAGGGCCACGCCGATCAGGCCGCCGATCACCGTGCTCAGGCTCTCGCGGCGCACCAGGCGGGCCACCAGCGCCACGGCCACCACGGCGACGGCCGCGCCGGCGGCCACGGTGACGGAGCCGGCGATGACGTAGAGCACCACGAACAGCAGCGTGGGCAGCACGGACTCGGCGATGCCGCGCGGGCCCCCGATGGCGTCGGAGACCGAGAAGTCCTCCTCCTGCAGGACCGCGCCGAGGCCGCTGCGCGGCGCCTTGCCCGCCGGCTCCTGCTGCGCCCGGGCGGGGTCCGGCGCTGCCGCGGGCTCCTGGTGCTCGGGGTGGTGCGGGCCGGCGGTCATCCGACCTCCGTGATCTCGGGGCCGCGGGCGAGCGGGTCCAGCGGGGCGGCGCCGATCTGGCTGAGGCCGGGGCGCTCGCCGGGCAGGTGGAGCGGGATCAGCTCCTGCGGGGCCATCGCCTCCGTGCCGCGCACCACCACCAGGCGGGAGACGAGGGTCTCGAAGCGGCGGGCCTGCTCCGGATCGCCCAGCGCCTTGCCGGTGAGGATCGCTCGCACGAACCAGCGGGGCCCGTCGATGCCGAGGAAGCGGGCCGGGCGGTAGCCGGTGCGGCCGTCGGTGCGCTTGATCGGCAGCCGGGTGATCAGCTCGGGACCGAAGACGCCCGGGCGGGTCTCGGCGGTGCCGCCCTGCGTGACCACGGAGTCGCGCAGCGAGGTGCGCACGTCCTCCCACAGTCCCCGGGACTTCGGTGCCGCGAAGGCCTGCACCTGCAGCGAGGAGCCGCCGAGGACGAGGTTCGCCCCGGTGACGGCCCCGCTGCGCTGGTCGACCTCCATCCGCAGCTCCATGCCGTCGATGACCGGCACCCGCAGCGCGCCGAGATCGAGGTAGTCCCCCTCGGGGGCGTCGGCCTCGTCATAGGGGCCGGCCTCGAGGTGCTCCCCGCGCGCGGGGGCCGCGGCGACGGCCGCGCGGTCGGCGCCCTGCGCAGCGCTCCCGGCATCGTCGTCACCGAGCTCGGGATCGGCGGTGTCCGGTGCGTCGGCACCCTCGACCTGCGGGGCCTGCCGGGTCTTCCTGCGGGAGAACAGTCCCATCGGTCATCCCTCCATCTGCTCGTCGCTCGCGGCCGGGACCGCAGCCGTCCCGAAGCCGCCGCTGGAGCCGAAGCCCGCGGCGGCGCGGTCGGTCGCGTCCAGCTCCTGGACCTCCTGCAGCACGGGCGCCAGGAACGGGACCACCACCAGCTGGGCGATGCGGTCGCCCACGTGGAGCGCGAAGGGCTCCTGGGCATCCGTGTTGTGCAGCGAGACCTTCACCGGGCCTCGGTAGCCGGCGTCCACGATACCGGGGCCGTTGAGCACCGTGATGCCGTGGCGGGCGGCGAGCCCGGAGCGGGGGCAGACCAGTCCCACCGTGCCGGGCGGCAGGGCCACCGAGAGGCCGGTGTCCACCAGCGCCCGGCCGCCGGCGGGGATCACCAGGTCCTCGGCGCTGGACAGGTCCAGTCCGGCGTCGTCGGCGTGGACGCGGTGCGGCATCGCCGTCGCGCCGGTGCGGCGGATCCGCAGGGCCGCTCCCGCGGCACCGGCGGCGGGCTGGGCGTCGTCGTGATCGAGGGGCATGCGCACCAGGGTATGTCGTCCCCGCACCGCCGACGGCAGCGCCCAGGAGGTGCGTGAGAGCATGGGGGCATGTCCGCCGCAGCCGATCACGCCTCCGACGCCGCGTCCCCGCGGCCCGCTCCCACCGGGCAGGAGGGGTCCCAGCCCCTGTTCCGCGAGCGGCTGCTCCCCGGCATCGGCTCCTGGATCCTCGCCGTCACCCTGGGCGGCGTGCTCGGCCTGGTGCTGGTGCCGCTGGACCTCACCGTCGCGATCATGGTCGCGATCGTCGCGATCCTCATCGCCCTCGTGCTGGCCGTCCAGTACTCGCCGGTGCTCGAGGTCTCCGACGGGCAGTTCCGGCTCGGGCGCGCCCGCATCGACGTGGCGCTGCTCGGGGAGCCGCGGGTGCTGACGGGCGAGGACTGGAGGCTCGTGATCGGACAGGAGTTCGAGCCGCTCGCGCACTACTGCGTGCGGGTGTGGGCCCCGTCGGGGATCCGTGTCGAGGTGCTCGACGAGGAGGACCCCACCACCGCCTGGGTCGCCTCCTCGCGCCGCCCCGAGGACCTGGCCCTCGCCCTGCGCACCGCGCAGCGCTCGGGCTGAGCGAGCCCACCGCTCCCGGTACGACGACGGCGCCGCCTCCCGTCGGGAAGCGGCGCCGTCCTCTCGTGCGCGCGGTGGCCGGCTCAGGCGGCGGCGCACTCCTTGCAGATGATGAGGGTGCCCTCGACGTGGTCGATCTGGCTGCGGTGCTTCACCAGGAAGCAGCTCGCGCAGGTGAACTCGTCGGCCTGACGCGGGAGCACCCGCACCGAGAGCTCCTCACCGGACAGATCGGCGCCGGGCAGCTCATAGGAGTCCGCGGCCTCCGCCTCGTCCTCGTCGACCGTCGGGGTCGCCGCCTCGCTCCGACGACCCTTCAGCTCCTCGATGGAGTCGTCATTGGATTCGTCGTCGTTCTTGCGCGGGGCATCGTAATCAGTGGCCATCTACGGTCCGTTCCTGGTTGGCTGGGGTGTCTCGGGCGGTCAGACCTGGGTCCCGGGCATGTCGGCGTCGGTGGATCCTGCGGACCAGGTCCGGTCGGTCCGGGTCTCAACGCCGAATGCGGCGGCATTATTGCAGAGGGATCTGCGACGGACAACCCGCCGTCCGCCGCCGCCGGCAACACGCCGCTCCCGGCGGCCGTGGGAGCCGACAGCGGCCAGGCCGTCACGGTAGGGTCATGACCTGGACTGCCCTATGCAAGAGGCCGGGCTCCGACGGAGAGGACGACATGCGCGAGCTCGAACTCGACGGGATCCATGACGACGGCGAACAGGTGATCCTGGTCGACTCCGACGGGGAGCGGTACACCCTGCGCATCGACAAGGCCCTGCGCGCCGCGGTGCGCTCGGACCGCCCGGCGCTGAACATGATCCAGGCCGCGGGCACCACCGCCCTGCGCCCCCGCGAGATCCAGGCGATGCTCCGCGCCGGACGCAGCGCGGAGGACATCTCCGAGGACTCCGACATCCCGCTCGAGCACGTGCGTCGCTACGAGGGCCCGGTGCTCGCCGAGCGCGAATGGACCGCCCAGCGCGCCCGCACCTTCCCCGTCGGCCGCGGAGGCCCCGCCCTGGAGTCCGTCGTCGGGGAGCGGCTCGCCGCCCGCGAGGCCACCGGGGACACCGCCTGGGACGCCTGGCGCCGTCAGGACGGCACCTGGACGCTCGAGCTGACCTTCTCCGCCGGCGGACGCACCCGCCAGGCGCACTGGGTCGCCGACATCGACAACCGCTCCATCTCCCCGATCGACGACGAGGCCCGCTGGATCACCGACGAGGACGCCCCGCCGGAGCCCTCCCGCGGTCGGGGCCGGCTGCAGGCCGTCCGCAGCGCGGTCTACGACCTCGAGGCCGACGGCTCCCTCGAGGGGAGCCCCGCCGTCCCGCGCCGCGGCCGCCCCTGGCCCGCGCAGTCCTCGGCCTCCGAGGCCCCCGGGGCCACCATCGAGGACCACGAGCTCGACGCGCTCAACGCCCGCCGCGGACTGCGCTCGGTGCCGCGCCCGGACGACTCGGCGACCGTCTGGACCAGCCTCGACGAGGCGCTCGAGGCCGACGCCTCCGCACCGACGGCCCCCACCCCGCCCTCGCCCTCGGAGGACGAGCAGGCCCCCGCGCCCGGGACTCCCGCCGAGCAGACCGAGGACCCGGACCTGGAGGCGCAGCTCGAGCACTCGCGGGAGGTCGAGGCCGCGCCGCGTCCCGAGGAGAGCGACGTCGAGCAGCCCGGCCCGGAGGCGGCCGCGCCGGAGGACGGGGACGGCGAGGAGCCGGACGCGGCGCAGGCCCCGCCCGCCGCTCAGGAGCCGATCCAGTACCAGGACACCGTGGACCTCACCCCGCTGCCGGGCTTCGGCGAGGGCGCAGGGCCCGCGAGCGCCACCCCGGAGGAGCCCGAGAAGCCGGCCAGGAAGCCCGCGCGCTCGAAGAACCGGCGGGCCTCGATGCCCACCTGGGACGAGATCGTCTTCGGCTCCAAGCCCGAGTGAGCCCCGGGCCCCGCCGGGCCCGCTCCGCTCAGAGGGTCACGCGCAGCAGCGGCACCCAGGCCTCGGCCGAGGTCAGCGAGCCGTGCACCCCGACCATCCGACGGGCCGAGTCCTGACGACGGGAGAAGTCGTCGATGCTCCAGCGCCCCCGGGCGAGCACCAGCACGTCCGGCAGACGCCCCGCGACCCGATCGGGGACCGCGGTGCCCACCGGGGCCAGCAGACCGCCGGCGAGGATCTCGGCGCCCTCCAGCACCAGCGCCCGCTCCCCCAGCAGCCCCCGCAGCATCCCCGCGAGCTCGGCCGCGGCGCCGTCCACCGCATGCAGCGCCAGGGCGCGGGCCTCCCCGTTCACCTCCGCCACCAGGCGCTGCACCCGCGGGTGGTCGGCGAGGTCGACGGTCAGCGCCGGTGAGGTGTCGACCATGCCGTGATCGGCGGTCAGGTGGACGCGGGTGCCCCGCGGCAGCCGCCGCAGCAGCGTCCCCACCAGCGCGTCGACCTCCGCGAGGGCGGTCCGCCACGGCTCGGAGTCGACGCCGTGGCGATGCCCGGCATGGTCGACGTCGTCGACGTGCAGGTGCACCAGGCCGTCCGCGCCGGCGCGGCGCAGCGCGGTGCGCACCGCCTCGACCCGGTCCTCGCGGCCGTGGCCGAGGAACTCCCAGCCCCGATAGGCGACCCCGCTGAGGTGCGAGCCGGCGTGCTTGGCGGGAGCGACCTGCACCGCGCGGCGTGCGCCGCTCTCGACCAGGGTCGGCTCGGGCATCCAGCGGGCGGGGTCGACGCCCGGGGCGCCGGTGATCTGGTTCAGGGCCTGCCCGGTGACGGGGTCGTAGGTGAGGTAGCCGAGGACGCCGTGCCGCAGCGGCGGCAGCCCGGTGTGGAGGGAGACGATCGCGCTCGAGGTGGTCGCCGGGGCCACCGTGCGCACCCGGGCGATGTCCGCCTCGAGGCGCCGCAGGGTGGGGGTCAGCGAGCGGTGCTCGTGCAGCAGGTCGGAGCCGACCCCGTCGAGCACCACCACCAGGTCGCGGCCCGGCTGCGGGGTCTCGACCAGCGGGCGCAGCACGTCGAGCAGGGCGGGTCGGGCCCCGTCCGCGAAGGGCGGCGGCAGCAGGTCGTGCGGCCAGGGCAGGGCGGGGGCGGTCACGGCAGCGGTCCTGGGCGGGGCACGGGCGGCGCCTCAGGCGTCCAGGGCGTCGATCGCATCGACCAGCTCGCCGTGGAAGGCCAGCGCCGACTCGACGGCCCCCGCGCCGTCGGCCAGCGCGCTGACCCGCAGCGCCAGGTCGGAGGGTGCCGTGGTGCCGGTGTAGCCGTGGTCCAGCTGGCAGTTCGGGTCCTCGCAGACCGCCCGTTCTAGGTCGATCCGTCGGCTGCCGTCCCAGCTCACCCCGAGGGTGACCTCGGCTTCCTGACCGGGGGCCTCCTGCCCGTCGGTGTCGAAGACCTGCGAGAGGCCGGTGGCGGTGATCCGCTGCAGGCGGATCCGCTCCGTGGTGGAGACCACCTGGCTGGGGTTCAGGGCATCGGCCGGATCGTCGTCGAGGTGCGTGACCAGCAGGTGCGTGGCGGTCAGCACGACGACGGTGAGGTGCCGGCGCACCTCGGGCCCGTCGAAGGTGGTCTCCGGTCGCACCAGGTGGGCGAGGGGACGGGCGCCGCGCAGGGAGCGCTCCAGGCTCTGGACGGCCGTCTGCGGGAAGTATCCGGCGGTCTCGAGGTCCCGGAGGAGGTCGGCGGGCAGGGCGGTGCTCATCGCACCATCCTCCCACGCGCGCCGGAGGCGGACGGCTCAGGCCACGGGCGGCCCGGAGAGGGTGCGCCGGGAGCCGTCGGTGCGGTTCGGGGCCGGGGCGAGGTGCGCGCTGGCACCGACGACGGTGGCTCCGTGCTGGGCGACCAGCACCGGGTACAGCTCGAGCCGGGCGAGCTCGGGCACGTCCTCGGCGAGCAGGCCGATGCGCACGACCAGGTCGGCGAGCGCCTCCCGGTCCGAGGGCGGCAGCCCGCGCACCCCGCGCAGCTTGACCGCCGTGGCCGGGGCGTCGACCAGGCGCCGGGCGGCGCTCTCGCTGAAGGGCGGGATGGCGTAGGCGATGTCGTCGAGCAGGTCGGTGGCGTCCCCGGCGACGGACAGCGAGACCACCGGTCCGAGCGAGGGGTCCTCGATGCTGCGCACCACCATCGGCACCCCGGCGGGCGCCATGGCCTGCACCTCGAGGGGGGCGCTGGAGAAGGACAGGTCCTGCTGCATGGTGCGCAGTGCATCGCGCAGCTGGACGGCGTCGGGGATCCCGAGGCGCACCCCGCCCAGATCGGCGCGGTGGCGCAGCACCGGGTCGGTGCTCTTCAGCGCGACCGGGTAGCCGATCCGCGCCGCCTGCTCGAGGGCGTCGTCGACGTCGGCGACGGGACGGGTGACCAGCAGCTCGATGCCGTAGGCGGCGAGCAGGGCGGCGGTGTCGGCGGCGGACAGCTCCCCGCCCGTGCTCGCCTCCTCCGGCAGCAGCGCCTCCACCAGCTCCCGTGCGGCGACGGCGTCGACGTCCTCGCGCGTCGCGGGCTCCTCGTCGTCGGCCTCCGGGCGCAGCGCGGCCGCGAGCATCCCGGCGGCCGCCCGCGACGCGGTGAAGGGGGTGGCGTGGACGGGCGGCAGCGCGCCGTCGCGGCGCACCACCTGCTGCACCGCGCCGAAGCGCTCCGCCGTGGTCACCAGGCACACCAGCAGCACCACCTCGGAGTGGCGGGCCACGATCGCCATCTGCCGCAGCACCTCGGCGACGTCCGCCTTCTGCGCATCGAGCACGCCGGCGATCACCAGATCCACCTGGCCGAGCGCCGCCATCGAGGTGAAGGCGCGCTGGATCAGCCGCGGTTCCGGGGACAGCGGGACGCTGCGGTTGTCGGCGACCACGCTGAGCCCGGCCTCGTCGGCGGCGCCGCGCAGCGAGGCCCCGAGCGCGGCGGTGTTGGACAGCAGCCCCACCCGCGGCCCCAGCGGCAGGCCCTGCCGACCGATCGCGTCGACCACGTCGAGCAGGTGGTCCACGCCCTGCGTCTGGACCACGCCGGCGGAGTCGAGCACCTGGTCGAGGGCGCGGCGGGGCAGCGAGGAGGGGCGCACGTCGTGCCCGGGCGGGCGATGGGTCTCGCTGCCCGGCGGGCGCAGCACGATCAGCGGGGTGCGCCGGGTCAGCCGGCGCGCGATGCGGGTGAACTTGCGGGGGTTGCCCATCGATTCCAGGGCCAGCCCGATCACCCCCACCTGGTCGTCGTCCTCCCAGTGCTGGAGGGTGTCGTTGAGGGAAACGTCCGCGCGGTTGCCGACGCCGACGAACTCGTGCAGGCCGATGCCGCGGGTGTCGGTCCCGGCCAGCAGCATCGCCGAGAGGGCGCTGGACTGCCCGGCGAGCGCGACCGGGCCCGGCCGGGGCATGGCGGGGGCGAGCGAGAGGTTCAGGGCTGCCGGCCCGGTGCGCAGGAACCCGAGGGAGCCGGGGCCCAGCAGCCGCATGCCGTGCAGGCGGGCGCGGGAGACCAGCTCCCGCTGCAGGTGCCGGCCCTCGGTGCTGTCGTCGAAGCCCTCGGTGGGGATCACCACGCTGCGCACCCCGATCGCCGCGCACTCCTCGATGGCCTCGAGGCAGGCCTCCGGGCGCAGGGCGATCACCGCCAGGTCCACGCTGCCGGGCACATCGCCGATCCGGCCGTGGGTGCGGTGGCCGCGCACCTCGAGCGCCTCCCGGGCGATGACGTACACCTCCCCCGGGTAGCCGGTGCGCTCGAGAGCCTCGAGGAAGCGGCCCCCGGCGGAGTCGGCGCGGGAGGAGACCCCGATCAGCAGCACCGACTCGGGGTGCAGCAGGCGCTCCATCGCCTCCGCCTCCGCGCGGTGCTCCCGCTGCGCCATCACGGCCAGGGAGCGCGCGGTGGGGTCGATGCGGAAGTTCACCATCACCACGCCGTCGTCGAGGGTGCGGCCGACGTCGAAGCCGGCCTCGGTGAAGACCTTGATCATCTTCGAGTTCTGCGGGAGCACCTCGGCGGTGAAGACGTTGATGCCGCGCTCGCGGGCGGCGGCGGCCAGGTGCTCGAGCAGCACGGAGCCCAGCCCCGTGCCCTGGCGGGAGTCGGCGACGTTGAACGCGACCTCCGCGACCTCCGGCGCGATGCGGTCGTAGCGACCGACGGCGATGATCTCCTCGCCCACCAGCACCACGAACGCGACCCGGTCGTCGTGGTCGACATGGGTGAAGCGCTCGAGGTCGCGGGGGGACAGCCGCGGCATCGGGGCGAAGAAGCGCAGGTAGCGGGACTGCTCGGACTGGCGCTGATGGAAGGCCTGGAGGGCGTCGGCGTCCTCGGGCAGGATCGGGCGCAGATGCGCGGCGGAGCCGTCGCGCAGCGCGATGTCGGCCTCCCAGTGGGCGGGGTAGCCCGGTGCGCTGTGCTCGCCGCCGCGGACGCGGCGGCGCAGTGAGCGCGGGCCGTCCCGTCTGTCCGCCATGGACCGATCCTAGCGGCCCCGGCCGGGGACGTTACGGGATTCACGTCCCGCCGGGGGCCGGGCCTGCCGGGAGCGCGGCCGGTGATGCGCGATGATGAGTCCCATGGCCCGATCACGCAGCACCACGCCGCCCGCCGGGGACGAGGCGGCCGACGAGACGATCATCGACATCGACGTCACCAGCGAGATGGAGGCCTCGTTCCTCGAGTACGCGTACTCGGTGATCTACTCCCGGGCCCTGCCCGATGCGCGGGACGGGCTGAAGCCGGTCCAGCGCCGGATCCTCTACATGATGTCGGAGATGGGTCTGCGCCCGGACCGCGGGCACGTCAAGAGCCAGCGCGTGGTCGGCGAGGTGATGGGCAAGCTGCACCCCCACGGCGACACCGCGATCTACGACGCCCTGGTGCGCATGGCCCAGGACTTCTCGATGCGGATGCCGCTGGTCGACGGCCACGGCAACTTCGGCTCCCTGGACAACGGCCCGGCCGCCGCGCGCTACACCGAGGCGCGCCTGGCCCGCGCCGCGCTGCTGATGACCGACTCGCTGGACGAGGACGTCGTGGCGATGGTGCCGAACTACGACAACCAGCTCACCCAGCCCGAGGTGCTGCCCGCCCAGTACCCGAACCTCCTGGTCAACGGGGCCTCCGGGATCGCGGTGGGGATGGCCACGAACATGGCGCCGCACAACCTGGTCGAGACCGTCGCCGCGGCGCGCCACCTGATCGAGCATCCGGACGCCGAGCTCGAGGAGCTGATGCGCTTCGTGCCGGGCCCCGACCTGCCCACCGGCGGCCGGATCATCGGGCTCGACGGGATCCGGGACGCCTACCGCACCGGCCGCGGCTCCTTCAAGATGCGCGCCACCACCCGGATCGAGAACGTCACTTCCCGCCGCAAGGGCATCGTCGTCACCGAGCTGCCCTACCAGGTGGGGCCCGAGAAGGTCGCCGAGAAGCTGCGCGACGCCGTGCAGGCCAAGCGGGTCCAGGGCATCACCGACTACCAGGACCTCACCGACCGTCACCACGGCCTGCGCCTGGTGCTGACCGTGAAGTCCGGCTACGACCCGGAGGCGGTGCTCGAACAGCTGTACCGCTACACGCCGCTCGAGGAGTCCTTCGGCATCAACAACGTCGCCCTGGTCGAGGGGCAGCCGCGCACCATGGGGCTCAAGCACCTGCTGGAGGTGTTCGTCGACCACCGGATCACGGTGGTGCGCCGCCGCACCGAGCACCGCCTGAGCAGGCGCCGGGCCCGGCTGCACCTGGTCGAGGGGCTGCTGCTGGCGATCGTCGACATCGACGAGGTGATCCAGATCGTGCGCCGCAGCGACGACGCGGAGAGTGCGCGCACCACCCTGATGACCGTGTTCGACCTCTCCCAGCTGCAGGCCGAGTACATCCTCGAGCTGCGCCTGCGCCGGCTGACGCGGTTCTCGCAGATCGAGCTCGAGGCCGAGCGGGACGAGCTGCGCCGCGAGATCGAGCAGCTGGAGGAGATCCTGGGCTCCGAGACGGTGCTGCGGACGCTGGTCTCGGACGAGCTCGCGGCCGTTGCGGCCGCGCACGGCGACTCCCGCCGCACCGTCCTGCTGGAGGCCGCCGAGAAGCCGGTCGCCACCGCCGGCGGCTCGCTCGAGGTGGCCGACGAGCCCTGCCACGTGCTGCTGACCGGCACCGGGCTGGTGGCGCGGATCGCCGGGGAGGGCCCGCTGCTGCGGGAGGGGCCGCGCAGCTCCCACGACGTGGTCGTCTCCTCCCTGCGGTCCTCGACCCGCTCCGTGGTCGGCGTGGTCACCGACCGCGGCCGGGTGCTGCGGCTGTCGGTGGTGGACCTGCCCTCGCTGGCCCCCACCGCGGGCGCCCCGTCGCTCGCGGGCGGCACCCGGGCGTCGGACCTCGTCGACCTCGAGCGCGACGAGCGGGCGCTGGGGCTGATCCGGGTGGCCGAGGAGGACCTGGCCCGCGGGGGCGCAATCGCCCTGGGCACCCGCGACGGCGTGGTCAAGCGGGTCCAGCTCGACTTCCCGCGCTCGGACGGCTTCGAGATCATCGCCCTGAAGCCCGGCGATGCGGTGGTGGGCGTGGTCGACCTCGAGGACGACGCGGACCTCGACCTGGTGTTCATCACCTCCGAGGCGCAGCTGCTCCACTTCCCCTCCTCCGGCGTGCGTCCCCAGGGCCGCGGCGCCGGCGGGGTGGCGGGCATCAAGCTCTCCGACGGGGCGCAGGTGGTCTTCTTCGGCGTGATCGACGTGACCGCGCCGGCGGACGTGGTGACCGTCTCCGGCAGCTCCGCGACCCTGCCGCAGCTGCAGACCGGCTCCCTGAAGGTCTCCGCGCTCACCGAGTTCCCCGCCAAGGGCCGCTCGACCGCGGGCATGCGCTGCCATCGCTTCCTGCGCGGCGAGGACCGGCTGATCGGCGCCTGGGTGGTGCCGCATCCGGCCCGGGCCTGCTCCGAGGCCGGGCAGCCGATCGACCTGCCCGAGCCCACCGGCCGCCGGGACGGCTCCGGCACCCCGGTGGCGGTGCCGATCGCCGCCGTGGGCTGAGACCGACGCGCGGGCGCCCGCCGATCGGCGGGCGTGGAAGACTTCTGCCATGCCGCGCCCTACCGCCCGTCGCCGCTCCTCGCAGGCCACCCGGACGGAGTCGATCACCCTGGCCCTCGGGCTCGGCGGGGCCGCGATGGGGCTGGTCGTCGGGCTGATCGCGCTGCGCGGCACCGTCCCGCTCACGGGCGAGGACTCGATCGGCCAGGTCGCGGCGCTGTCCTGCCTCGGCACCTCCGCCGTGGTCGCCGCGGTGGCGCTGTGGGTGCTCACCCCGCGCGTCCACCCCTGGATCCGGCGGCTGCCCCGCTGGCGCCGCGCCCTGACGGTCCTGGGTCCCGCGCTGGTGTACGCGGTGCTCGCGCTGCTGCTGACCGGGGCGATGTACGCGGTGGCGCAGCAGGCCTTCCGGGGCGTGGCCCTGGACCGTTTCGCGAGCACCTTCTGGGTCGCGCTCACCACCGGCATCTGGGCCTACGTGATCGCCGCGAGCGCCTCGCGGCTGGACGGCAGATCCCTGGCCACGCTGCTGATGGTCTTCCTCACCGCCGGGGTGCTGTCGGCGGCGCTGGCGGCCCCGGACCCGTACTGGTGGGAGCAGTTCTTCTCAAAGCTGGGCGCGGGCCGGGACCGGGCCGGGTTCACCTTCAACCTGACGCTGCTGCTGACCGGCCTCGCCTTCCTCACCGTCGGCGACTTCATCGCCCACGACCTCGGACGCTGGGCCGCCGCCGCCGGCGAGCCCCGCTGGAAGGTGCAGCTGGTGCGCGGGGCGCTGGTGGCCCTCGGCGTGTGCCTGGCCCTGGTCGCCCTGGTCTCCCTGAACGTCCACGCCTTCTGGCACAACCTGATCGCCGAGCTGCTGGTGGTGCTGTTCGGGCTGACCCTGATCGTGGTCCCGGTGCTCCTGCGCCGCCTGCCCGGGGGCCTGCTGGTGATCACCGGCATCGCCTTCGCGATCCTGGTGATGCTGATCGTGCTGTTCGAGGGGATCGGCTACCTCAACATGACGGCCTTCGAGCTGGGCGCGGCGGTGACCGTCTACCTCTGGCTGCTGCTGTTCATCCGGGCGGTCTCCGCCGCCGGCGAGGGAGCCGGGGAGCCGGAGCCGACGAACGCGATGGGCGCGGCGGGACGCGGGACGGTGCCCGTGCGACCATGCCTGCATGAACCCTCCGAGCCCTGACGCCTCCGCCCCCTCCGCCCCGCTGCCCGACGGGGTCTCCCTCGGGCAGGCCCACGGGGTCGACGCGATCCTCGTCGACACCCCCGCCGCCCGCGCCGAGATCCTCCTCGACGGCGCCCACGTGACCAGCTACGTGCCGGCCGGACAGACCGATCTGCTGTGGCTGAGTCCCGCCTCGGCCTTCGGCCCCGGCGCGGCCGTCCGCGGCGGCATCCCGCTGGTCGGTCCCTGGTTCGGACCCGGCCGCGACGGCAGCCGCAGCGTCAAGCACGGCTGGCTGCGCACCCTGCGCTGGGAGCTCGCCTCCGCCCGCCGCGAGGGCGACGAGGTCGAGCTGACCCTCACCGTGGCGGACCCCGCCCTGACCGGGACCCTCGCCCTGCGGATCGGCGCCGAGCTCGCGGTGGACCTGACCCTCACCGCCGGCCGGGGCCCCCTCGAGCTCGAGGCCGCGCTGCACACGTACCTCGCCGTGGGCGACGCGCGCGAGATCACGATCGAGGGCCTCGAGGGCGCCGCCTACCTCGACAACACCCGCGACCTCGCCCGCGACGTCATGCCCGAGCAGCCGCTGCGTCTGGGCGCCGCCACCGACCGCATCGTCGAGTCCACCGCCGCGGTCGCCGTCGTCGATCCGCAGCGCGGCCGACGCATCGTCTCGACGCCGCGCGGGACCACCCGCACCGTGGTCTGGAACCCCTGGGACACGCTGGTGACCGGCATGGCCGACATCCCGGATGCGGCCTGGCCCGAGTTCGTGTGCATCGAGCCGGCGGTGGCGAAGGACGGCTTCGTGACCCTCGAGCCCGGTCAGTCGCACACCGTGGGAGTCACCTACCGCATCGAGCGCTGAGCCGGCCCTCGCACCACCGCGACCCGGTCGCCCTGCCCGGGGCGGCCGGGTCCTGCACGTCGGCGGCCGCAGCGCGCCGCCGGTGACTGCGTCGGCCTCACGGGCCTGCGCTGACGCCCCGGCGCTCAGCGGGCGCGGAGCTCGACCACCACCAGCTCCCGCGGATTGTTCACGCGCACCCCGGCGGTGCTGTTGCCCAGACCGCGGCTGATGACCATGGTGGTCCCGCCGCGGGTGTGCACGCCCTCGCTGAGCTCGGGCAGCCATCCCTCGTGCGGGGCGTAGAGGCCGCCGAGCAGCGGCAGGCGCACCTGTCCGCCGTGGGCGTGTCCGGACAGCACCAGGTCCACGCCGGAGGCGGCGTACTCCTCCAGCAGCTCCGGTCGGTGGGCGAGCAGGATGCGGGGCGTCCCGGCGGGCGACTCGAGTCCGGCCAGCACCGGCCCGGGCGGCCGTGGCGGCCGGCCCTGGGTGCCGCGGACCCGCGGATCGTCCAGACCGATGACGCTGAGCTCGGTGCCGGCCAGCTCGACCGTGACCGCGGCGTCGCGCAGCACCACCACGCCGCGGTCCTCGAGCCCGGCGATCAGCTCGTCCCGCCGCTCCGAGTCGGCCTCGTGGTTGCCCAGCACGAAGTAGGTCGGGGCGATCTCCTGCAGGTCGCCCGCCACCGTGAGCACGAGGGTGAGGTCGGCGGTGCGCCGATCCACCAGGTCCCCGGTGATCGCGATCAGGTCCGGCTGGGCGGCCTCGACCCCGGCGAGCAGGCGCTGCGGGAACGTGCCGAAGGAGGCGGCGTGGAGGTCGGAGACCTGGGCGATGCGCAGTCCGTCGGCCGCGGCGGGCAGCTGCGCGAGCCCGACCTCGTAGTGGGAGACGTCCAGGCGGCGGTTGTCCCACAGCAGCCAGCCGGCCGCCATCGCGAGCGTCAGCAGAGCGACCAGCGCGGCCACGGCGAGGCGCTGCAGCGCCGGGAGCCGCGCGGGGACGCGGCGGGAGGCGACCGAGAGGGGCGCGGTCACCGCACGGTGATCCCGGCAGCCGCCATGGCGGCCTTCGCCTCGGCGATGGTCATCTGCTGGAAGTGGAAGACGCTCGCGGCGAGCACCGCATCCGCCCCGGCCTGCACGGCGGGCGGGAAGTCGGCGGGCTTCCCGGCGCCGCCGGAGGCGATAAGCGGCAGGTTCGTCGCCTCGCGGGCCAGGCGGATCAGCTCGAGGTCGAAGCCCCGCTCGGTGCCGTCGGCGTCCATCGAGTTCAGCAGGATCTCGCCGGCGCCGCGCTCGGTGACCTCGCGGATCCAGGCGATCGCGTCGATCCCGGTGCCGCGGCGGCCGCCGTGGGTGGTGACCTCGAAGCCGGAGCCGCTGCGGGCGGTGCCGGCGGGGCTCTCCTCGGTGACGCGGCGCGCGTCGATCGAGAGCACCAGCACCTGGTTGCCGAAGCGGTGCGAGATCTCGCTGATCAGCTCGGGGCGGGCGATCGCGGCGGTGTTGACGCCGCACTTGTCGGCGCCGGCCCGCAGCAGCTGGTCGACGTCGTCCACCGAGCGGACGCCGCCGCCGACGGTGAGCGGGATGAAGATCTCCTCGGCGGTGCGGCGGACCACGTCGATCATGGTCTCCCGGCCGCCGGAGGAGGCGGTGACGTCGAGGAAGGTGAGCTCGTCGGCCCCCTCGGCCCCGTAGCGGGCGGCCAGCTCGACCGGGTCCCCCGCGTCGCGGAGGTCCTTGAAATTCACGCCCTTGACGACGCGACCGGCATCGACGTCCAGGCACGGGATCACACGGACGGCGACACTCATGCGTCGATCCTCTCCATATCGAGCTCCTCGGCTCCTTCGATGATGAACTGCTTGCGGGGAGCCACCTCCGAGCCCATCAGCAGCTCGAACATGGCGCTGGCGGCCTCGGCGTCCTCGATCCGGACCCGGCGCAGCGTGCGGTGGCCCGGCTCCATGGTGGTGTCCGCGAGCTGGTCGGCGTCCATCTCCCCGAGCCCCTTGTAGCGCTGGATCGGCTCCTTGTAGCGCTTGTTGCGGCGCTCGAGGTTCTTCAGCAGCTTGCTCAGCTCGGCCTCCGAGTAGGTGTAGACGTACTCGTTCTTCTTGGAGCCCCCGTGGACGATCTCCACCCGGTGCAGCGGCGGGACGGCGGCGTAGACCCGGCCGGCCTCGACCAGCGGCCGCATGTAGCGGTGGAACAGCGTCAGCAGCAGGGTGCGGATGTGGGCGCCGTCGACGTCGGCGTCGGTCATCATGATGATCTTGCCGTAGCGGGCGGCGTCGAGGTCGAAGGTGCGGCCCGAGCCGGCCCCGATCACCTGGATGATCGCGGCGCACTCGGCGTTCTTCAGCATGTCCGTGATGGACGCCTTCTGCACGTTGAGGATCTTGCCGCGGATCGGCAGCAGCGCCTGGAACTCGGAGTCCCGGGCGCTCTTGGCGGTGCCCAGGGCGCTGTCGCCCTCGACGATGAACAGCTCGGACCGCTCGACGTCGTCGGCGCGGCAGTCCGCCAGCTTGGTGGGCATGGTGGACGACTCCAGCGCGTTCTTGCGCCGCGAGACCTCCTTGTGCATCCGCGCCGCGATCCGGGCGCGCATCTCGGAGACCACCTTGTCGATGACCAGCGCGGCCTGTTCCTTCTCCCCCTTTCTGGTGGAGGTCAGGAACTCGGTGAGGCGGTCCTCGACGACCTTCGCGACGATCGCGCGGATCGCGGGGGTGCCGAGGACCTCCTTGGTCTGGCCCTCGAACTGCGGTTCGTCGATGCGGACGCTGACCACGGCGGTGAGTCCGGCGAGGGTGTCGTCCTTCTCGATCTTCTCGTTCTTGGCGTTGAACTTGACCCGGCGGGCCTGGTTCTCGACCTGCTTGCGCATGGTCTTGACCAGGGCCTGCTCGAAGCCGGCGACGTGGGTGCCGCCCTTGGGGGTGGCGACGATGTTCACGAAGGAGCGCAGGGTGGAATCGAAGTCGGCGCCCCAGCGCAGGGCGATGTCGACCTCGCAGGAGCGCTCGACGTCGGTCGAGACCATGTGCCCGTTGCGGTCGAGCACCGGGACGGTCTCGACGTACTCGCCGGAGCCCTGCAGCCGGATCACGTCGGTGATCTTCTCGTCCTGGGCGAGGTACTCGACGAACTCGCTGATCCCGCCCTCGTACTTGAAGGTCCGGGTGGTGGGCTGGTCGGGGATCGCCTCGGGGCGCAGGTCGGTGACGGACAGCTCGAGGCCCGGCACCAGGAAGGCGGTCTGCCGGGACCGGCGGGTGAGGTCGTCGAGCGAGAAGTGGGAGCCCTTGACGAAGATCTGGGGATCCGCCCAGTACCGCACCCGGGTGCCGGTGACGCCGCGCTTGGCCCTGCCCACCACCCGCAACTCGCCGGGGCCGGCCGCCGGGGTGAAGGGGGACTCGGCGCTGGGGCCGTCGACGTCCGCGAAGACGCCGGGGGCGCCGCGCTGGAAGCTCATCGCGTAGGTCTTGCCGCCGCGGTCGACCTCGACGTCGAGGCGGCCGGAGAGCGCGTTGACGACGCTCGCGCCGACGCCGTGGAGCCCGCCGGAGGCCGCGTAGGAGCCGCCGCCGAACTTCCCGCCGGCGTGGAGCTTGGTGTAGACCACCTCGACGCCGGTCAGGCCGGTGCGGGGCTCGACGTCCACCGGGACGCCGCGGCCGGTGTCGCGCACCTCGACGGAGTGGTCGGGGTGCAGGATCACCGCGATCGAGTCGCCGTGGCCGCCGAGGGCCTCGTCGACAGCATTGTCGAGGATCTCCCACAGGCAGTGCATCAGGCCCCGGGAGTCGGTCGAGCCGATGTACATGCCGGGGCGCTTGCGCACCGCCTCCAGTCCCTCGAGGACCTGGAGGTTGCGGGCGTCGTAGGCGGACTTCTTCGCGGGGATGGTGGTGGACACCCTTGCGATCCTACGGCGCATCGCCCCCGGAGACCGGCATTGCGGCCCCGCTCACAGCGTCGTTGCGCCCCCAGCGAACCGCGGTCCCCATCACTGTCCCCGGTGCCTGCGGGATGCTAGAAAGACACCATGAACCTGACTCTCGAAGCTCCCCGGCTGACGGCACACGATCGTTGCGACCGCTGCGGCGCCCAGGCGTACGTGAAGGTCCTCCTGGAGGCCGGCGGCGAACTGATGTTCTGCGCCCACCACGCCCGCGCCCACGAGGACGCCCTGAAGGACGTCGTCTCGGAGGTCATCGACGAGACCGAGCGTCTCCACGCCAAGCCGGAGCCGATCGACGACTGATCCACCGGCGACGCGTCGAGGCCCGACGCGCCGCGCACCGACGAGGGCGCCCACCGCTGCGGTGGGCGCCCTCGTGCGTTCGCGCGCTCAGCCCTCCAGCAGCTGCTCGGCGCGGATCGCGTACTCGACCCAGCAGGTGTCGCGTCCCTCGCGCGGATCCCGCTCCCCCGTCGCCCGGAAGCCGAGGCGCTCGTACAGCGCGCGGGCCGGCGCATTGGTCTCGTCCACGTCCAGCCGCAGGTCGGGGCGGCCCAGCTCCACGGCGAGCCGCGCGAGCGCCCGGAACAGCAGCCGCGAGACGCCCAGTCCACGGGCCGACGGGCGCACCCAGAGGGACACGATGTGGGCGCGGTCCGCAGGGATCGGATGCGCGGGGGTGTACCCCGCCGGCAGCAGGGCGATCCCGCCGAGCGTCTCCGGCCCCCGCCGGGCCTGCAGATGGATGCGGGGGCCGGCGATCTCCGCGCGCCACTGCTGCTCGTCGCGGTCGCGCTCCTGCGCCGGATCCGCCCAGAAGGCGTCCGGGTCGGCGGCCAGCATGGACAGGCGCAGGTCGCGGTGGGAGATCCAGTCCTCACCGCGCACGCGGTGGATCCGCGGCGCGGCGGCGCTGAGCGGCTCGGCGCTGAGCGGCTCGGTGGCCATCGGCTCGGTGGTCATCGGCTCGGTGGTCATGCTCGTGTCGTCGTCCTCGTCCCGCCGCCCTCGGCGGCGTGCTGGTTCCCCCTCGAGGGGGCGGACGGAGAAGCGGGCCCGAGCTCTGGTGAACTCGGGCCCGCCGGATCGCCGGGGATCAGTCGAGGTAGTCGCGCAGCACCTGCGAGCGCGAGGGGTGGCGCAGCTTCGACATGGTCTTGGACTCGATCTGGCGGATCCGCTCCCGGGTCACGCCGTAGACCTTGCCGATCTCGTCGAGGGTCTTGGGCTGACCGTCCTCGAGGCCGAAGCGCATCGAGACCACGCCGGCCTCGCGCTCGGAGAGGGTGTCCAGCACCGAGTGGAGCTGCTCCTGCAGGAGGGTGAAGCTCACGGCGTCGGCCGGGACCACGGCCTCCGAGTCCTCGATGAGGTCGCCGAACTCGCTGTCGCCGTCCTCGCCGAGCGGGGTGTGCAGGGAGATGGGCTCGCGGCCGTACTTCTGGACCTCGACGACCTTCTCGGGCGTCATGTCCAGCTCCTTGGCGAGCTCCTCCGGGGTGGGCTCACGGCCGAGGTCCTGCAGCATCTGCCGCTGGACCCGGGCCAGCTTGTTGATGACCTCGACCATGTGCACGGGGATGCGGATGGTGCGGGCCTGGTCCGCCATGGCGCGGGTGATGGCCTGACGGATCCACCAGGTGGCGTAGGTGGAGAACTTGTAGCCCTTGGCGTAGTCGAACTTCTCGACGGCGCGGATCAGGCCGAGGTTGCCCTCCTGGATCAGGTCCAGGAACAGCATGCCGCGACCGGTGTAGCGCTTGGCCAGGGAGACCACCAGGCGGAGGTTCGCCTCGAGCAGGTGGTCCTTGGCGGCGCGGCCGTCCTCGGCGATGATCGCGAGCTCGCGGCCCGCCTTGGTCTTGGTGATCGACTCGTCGCGCTTGAGCTTCTGCTCGGCGTACAGCCCGGCCTCGATGCGCTCGGCGAGCTCGACCTCCTGGGCCGCGTTCAGCAGCGCGACCTTGCCGATCTGCTTGAGGTAGTCCTTGACCGGGTCCGCGGTGGCGCCGGCGGTGACGACCTGCTGGGCGGGGGCGTCGTCCTCGGCGGCGTTGAAGACGAAGCCGCCGGAGGCCTCGACCCGGGCGTCGGCCCGCGAGTCGGTCTTCTTCGCCTCGGTGTCCTCGGTCTCGTCCTCGACCACGTCCTCGTCGGTGGTGTCCTTCGCCTCGGCGGCCGTCTTCGCGGCGGCGGTCTTGGCGGCGGCGGTCTTGGCGGCGGCGGTCTTCGTGGCGGCGGTCTTCTTGGCCGGGGCCTTCCGGACCGGGGCCTTCTTGGGGCTCGCCGGCGCGGCGGCGGTGTCGGTCTCGGCGGCGGGGGAACGCTTCGAGAGCGCGTCCGCCTCGGACCCGGCCGCGGCGGCGGTCGTGTCGGTAGCGGTCGGGGCGGTCTTGGAGGAGGTCACAGAGTTCCTTCTTCCGGCGGCGGCCCGGGGTGGGGCGGTCCGCCGCGTCTCGGGCGATCGGTCTTCTCGGCGCGGCTCGAGGCCTCCGCTGCTGCGTCGCGTCGCCGGTCCGAACCGGTGTCACGGCGCACGGACGCACGGTGCCGTCAAGCCTGTCGAGTATAACCGCCCTCGTCGGGGGTTTATTCCCGCCCCTCAGGAACCGGCGGTGACGCCTTCCCCGGCGGCGGGATAGTCGTCCTTCACCGCGAGCACCGGGCACGGCGCGCCGAGCACGACCCGTCGGGCGGCGGCGCCGAGGTTGAGCTTCCCGATCGCGGGCTTCCGGCGCAGACCGATCACCAGCAGGTCGGCGGCGACCTCGTCGGCGACCGCCAGGATGAACTCACCGGCGTCCTTGGTGGGAGAGCTGCGCACGGCGACCTCGCCGACCGCGCCGCCGACCTCGGCGAGCGCCGCCCGCACCGCGTCCTCGTCGGCGGCGGACATCCCGTGCTCGGGGTCGTTGTACTGATGCGAGACGATCACCAGGTCCTGAGCGCTGCGCGAGGCGTAGCGGACACCTGCCCGCAGCGCGGCCCTGCCCTGGCCGGACGGGGAATACCCCACGACGATGGTCATGCGACATCTCCTAGGTCCGGGCGGCGGCGTCGGCCCGCCGCGGGTCGGCGGCCGGATCGGGACAGACTATCCGCCCAGCAGCGCGGCGATCCACTCCTCGAGTCCGGGATGGGTGAGCAGGAAGGCGTCGTGCCCGATCGGGGAGGCGGCGACGTGCCATGCGGCCTGCGGGACGTGGGCGGCGATCTCCTCGACCAGCGGGGGCGGGAAGAGGCGATCGGAGTCGATGGCGACGGCCAGGGTCCGCGCCGTCACCCGCTGCAGGGCCCGGGCGACGCCGCCGCGGCCCCTGCCCACGTCGTGCGTGTTCATGCTCTGGGCGAGGGTGACGTAGGAGTTCGCGTCGAAGCGCCGCACGAGCTTGGCGGCGTGGTGGTCGAGATAGCTGGTCACCTGGTGGCGGCCGCGGCCGTCGAAGGGGTCCTCGGCGCTCTGGGAGCGGTTGCCGAAGCGGGTCTCCAGCTCGTTCGCGGTGCGGTACGTGGTGTGCGCGATCCGGCGGGCGATGCCCAGACCGGCGTACGGACCCTGGCCGGGAGCCAGGTCGTAGTAGTCACCGCCGCGGTAGGCGGGGTCCAGGCGGATGGCGGCGATCTGGGCGCTGTTCCAGGCGATCTGGTCCGCGGTGGCGCGCGCCGAGGAGGCGATCACGGCCAGCCGCTGGACCTCCTCGGGGTGGGAGACCCCCATTCGACGGCCCGCATGCCCCCCATGGAGCCGCCGATCACGAGGGACCAGCGGTCGATGCCGAGCTCCTGGCGCAGGCGGCGCTCCGCCTCGACCTGGTCGCGGATGGTGATCTGCGGGAACCGGGATCCGTAGGGGCGGCCGTCGGGGGCCGGGGAGGCGGGGCCGGTGGTGCCCTGGCAGCCGCCGAGCACGTTGGGGGCGATGACGAAGCAGTCGTCGGTGTCGATGGGCCGGCCGGGGCCGACCATGTCCTCCCACCAGCCGGGGCTGGGATGCGAGGCGCCGGCCGGTCCGCGCACATGGGAGTCGCCCGTCAGCGCATGCAGCACCAGCACCGCGTTGCCCGCCTGCTCATCCAGCCGTCCCCAGGTCTCGTAGGCCATGGTGACCTGCTCGAGCACCTCGCCGCTCTCGAGGACCAGCGGGCCGATGTCCACGAAGCGACGGTCGCCGGCGCCGCGCTCCGGGGTCCACGCGCCGCTCACGTGACCGGAGCCGGGCCCGCTCGGAGCCGATCCGTCCCCGGCGGAGGGTCCCGCACCCACCCTGCGGTGCGCTCCGAGGATCGTCATCGGCAGTTCTCCTTCTCGGTTCGACGGCATGTCGTGCTCTGCTGCGCCGAGCCCCGAGAGGCTCCCGGATCAGGCGGCGGGCCACCAGGCCGGGAAGATCGGGGCGTCGGTCATCCGTGAGAGCAAGGGTGCCAGAGTCGACTCCGGTTCCCGCTCCCGGAGCTCGTCGACGAGACCGCCGGCGGTCGCGAAGCGGTGGTTCCACCACGCCAGCATCACCAGCAGCGCGGTCAGGGCGCGCCAGGCCGAGCGGGCGGTGCCGCGTGCCGGGGCGGCCGGAGCATCGCCCGCCCCCGCCACCACGCGCAGCCTCTCCAGCGCCTGATACCAGGGCCCACCTGCGCAGACATCCGGGTGCGGACGCCAGCGCGGATCGCTGACGAGCACCTGGAGCAGCGTCTCCCGCTCGATCCGCTGTTCGGCGCCGTGCTCGACGCACTGCGCCAGCAGCTCCCAGTGGAGCCGGTCCACCGCCACCGCGGAGAGGAACTCGGCGATCTGTTCACACTGCGTCATCCCCGCGGCGTCCGGGGCCGGGCCGGACCCCGCCCGCAGGCGCCCGAGCGCCGTGCGGGCGGCGGTGAAGAGCTCGCCGATGTCGGCGCTCGTGGCGAGATCCCGCGGGGGCAGGCGCAGGCGGTGGCCGATCTCCGCCAGCACCGGGTCCTCCGGCTCGGGATGCGGCAGCGGGTTCCCGGTGAGCACGGCGGCGGCCGCGGCGCGGGTGTCCTGGAACGGGCGCAGCGGGCCGGCCCGGGACGGCTCGACCCCGTCTCCGTCCCGCACCGCCAGGAGCTCCCAGCAGCTGGCTCCTGCCGCTGCCCGCAGGGAGTGCAGCGCGAAGGGCGCCGGCCCGAGGTCCCGGGCGGCGCAGCGGAGCAGCTCGCCGGCCTGCCGCAGGACGGCGCGCACCACCGGCTCCGGCACGTCCTGGTAGCCGTCGCCGACCACGATCAGCGCATGGGCCTGGGGGCCGCCGCGCCGGCGCAGGAGCTCGAGGTGGCGGTGCAGGTGCCGCTCCCCGGTCGGTGCCAGCAGCTCCTGCAGGGAGGAGCAGGTGAGCACCGGCGCCAGGCCCGGGGCGCCGGCCCCGACCATGATCAGCGCGTCGGTCGGGCTCTCGCGGAGGCAGAGACGGGCCTCCGCCAGGAGCTCCGCCGGATCGTCGGCATCCAGCAGGCGTCGGCGGGGGTCTGCGGGGCTGGTGTTCGTCGTCATGGCGGGAGCCTCGCCGATCGGGTGGACCACCGCCTGGGCGAGGCTGGCGCTGGGGACGACCGGGCCCTGGGGAGGAAGGATCATGCTCGCGGCGCGGACGCTTCGGGCGGGCGTGGGAGGATCGGGGGGACCCCCGAGAGAGGACCCCCCGATGCCGCCTGCCGACATCCCGCCCACCGCCGATCACCTGCGCGACCTCGATCGACGACTGGTCGCGCGGGTCGGTGAGATCACCCGCGAGGAGCTCGCGGCGCGCCGTCGCCTGCTCCAGGAGATCTCACCGGAGACCGCCGGGCTGGTCGAGGTGCTCGAGCGCTACCTCGAGGGCGGCAAGCTGCTGCGGCCCCGGTTCTGCTTCTGGGGCGGCGCGGCGGCGCTCCCCCGGGAGCCCACCGCCGCGCAGCTCGAGGCCCTCGCCCGCTTCGGCGCGGCGATCGAGCTCGTGCAGGCCGCTGCGCTGATGCATGACGACGTCATCGACCACTCCCCCGTCCGGCGGGGACGCCCCGCCGCCCACGTCGAGGCGGAGCATGCGCATCGCGCGGCGGGCCTGGTCGGCTCGTCCCAGGAATACGGGGTCGCGGTCGCGATCGTGCTGGGCGACCTGGCGCTGAGCTGGGCCGAGCAGCTCGCCGCCGGGGTCAACGGCGGACTCGCCGGCGTCCGGCGGGCGCGCGCCGAGTTCGACGCCCTGCGCACCGAGGTGATGGCCGGGCAGTTCCTGGACGTCCTGCACCAGGCCGGCGGCTTCACCTCCTCCCCCGACGCCGAGCAGGCGGCGCTGTCGGTGATCCGCTGGAAGACCGTGCCGTACACGGTGCTGCGGCCGGTGCGGATCGGGGCGGCGCTGATGGGGGCGGAGGACTCCGAGCTGGAGGCGCTCTCGCGCTGGGCGATCGAGGTCGGCACCGCCTTCCAGCTGCGCGACGACCTGCTCAGCGTGATCGGCGATCAGGACGAGACCGGCAAGCCGATCGGCGGCGACATCGTCGAGGGCAAGCGCACGGTGCTGCTGGCGCGCACCGAGTCCGCGACCGACGCCCAGGGGCGGGCCCTGCTGGAGCGCGTCGTCGGTCAGGCCGCCGCGAGCGCGGAGGAGATCCGCGCGGTGCACGACCTGATGGTCTCGACCGGGGCGGTCGCCGCAGTGGCCGAGGATGTGCGTCGGCGGGCCACCCGGGCCAGGGAGATCCTCGGCGCGGCCGAGCTCGGGGCGCTGGGACGCGCCGGCCTGGGCGCCCTGGCGGACCTGGCGACCGACGTCGAGTCGCTGCCCGCCTGAGCGGGCGGGCCGGATCCCGTCAGAGGGCGAGGGCGAGGGCCCGTCGGCGGACCTCCCCGCGCTGACCGCGGCGCAGGTGGTCGATGGGCCGGCCCGGCAGGGTCTCGTCCTCGGTGAACAGCCATGCCAGCAGCTCCTCGTCCTCGAAGCCGCCGTCCCGCAGGATGGTGATGGTGCCGCCGAGGTGCGGGGTGAGCTCGTCGCCGTTGAGCATGAGCGCAGGCACCATGCGCACCACGGGATCGCCGCGGCGGACGGCGATCAGCTGCCCGTCCTCGACGAGGCGGCGCACACGGGAGATGTCCATGTCCAGCTGCAGGGCGACGTCGGGCAGGGTGAGCCAGTCGGTGATGAGGGCGTCGAGGTCGTTCACGCCCCCAGGGTGCCACGCCCCGGCGCTCGCGCGCACCTCCGCCGACCTCGCCGCCCCGGCCCGGGGTCCCGGGAGGTCCTCGCCGTGTCGGTCCCAGTTCCCTGCGCGGGCGCCGCTTAGATTGAGCTCGTGCGTTCGGCGACGTCGACTTCCCCCGGCATCAGTGTGCTCCTCGACGACCGTTACCGGGTCGAGGAGCCGATAGCCCGTGGCGGGATGGCGACGGTGCATCGGGGCCACGACGAGCGCCTGGACCGCGTGGTCGCGCTGAAGATCATGCATCCCCACCTCGCGATGGACGAGGACTTCCGGCGTCGCTTCGGCCGGGAGGCGCGGTCCGCCGCCCGGCTCGCCCACCGCAACGTGGTGGGGGTGTTCGACCAGGGCGAGGACGCCGACCGGATCTACCTCGCGATGGAGCTCATCGAGGGCGAGACGCTGCGGGCCCGGATCGTCGAGCAGGGCCGGCTCACCGTCGGCGAGAGCCTCGAGGTCACCGCGCAGGTGCTCGAGGCGCTGGTGGCCGCCCACGGCGCCGGGATCGTCCACCGCGACATCAAGCCGGAGAACATCCTCATCGACGGCGCCGACGTGGTGAAGGTCGCCGATTTCGGTCTGGCCCGCGCGATCGGCGCGACGAACTCCTCGGCGAGCGCGACCCTGCTGGGCACGGTCGCGTACATCAGCCCCGAGGTCGTCACCCGCGGCCACGCCGACGAGCGCAGCGACCTCTACTCCCTGGGCGTGGTGCTGTTCGAGATGCTCACCGGCCGCCAGCCCTTCGTCGGCGAACAGCCGGTCCACATCGCCTTCCAGCACGTCCACGAGGACATCCCCGCCCCCTCCACCCTGGTCACCGGGATCCCGCGCGAGCTCGACTCCCTGGTCACCTGGGCCGCGGCCCGCCCCGTCGGCCAGCGCCCGGCCGGTGCCGCGGAGCTGCTGCGCGTGGTGCGGGAGCTGTCCGCGACGCTGCCCGCGGCGGTGCTGGCGACCCGTCCGGAGCCGCGGGAGGGCTTCGAGACCGGGGACGTGCCGCGCATGACGGCCTCGCTCGACGCGGTCGCCTCCGCGCTCGAGCACGGACCGCGCGCTTTCCCTGCCGACCTGCTGCCCACCGGCGCCGACGGCTCCGGCCCTGCCGGCTCCTTCCCGTCCGCGAGCGCCGGGCCCGGGGAGGACGAGGACCCCGCCGCGCAGGACGACGACGCCGACCCGTCCGCCGCGGAGGCCGACGAGACGCCGCGGCTGGTGGTGCTGCGGGCGCCGACGCCGCGCCGCGGCCGCCACCTGCCCCACCGCATCCGGCGCCGTTCACGGCCGATGGCGATGCTCGCCGCGCTCAGCCTGCTGGCGGTGCTGCTCGGCGGCGCCGGGGCGGGCGGCGACTGGTACTTCACCACCGGCCCCGGCGCGGACCGCACCATCCCCCTGGTCACCGGCACCCCGCTGGGCGACGCGGAGGCGGCGCTGACCGCCTCCGACCTCACCGTCGCCACCCAGGAGCGCTTCGACGACGCGGTCCCGGCCGGGCACGTCATCTCGGCCTCCCCCACCACGGGCACCACCGTGAAGCGGGGCACCGAGGTGCAGGTGATCGTCTCCAAGGGGGAGCAGACCTTCCCGGTCCCGCAGCTGGTCGGCAAGGACCTCGAGACCGCTCGCAGCGCGGTGGAGTCCGTCGGCCTCGAGCTCGTCGAGGACCCGCCGGAGCACTCCGAGACCGTCCCCAAGGGCGAGGTCATCTCCCAGTCGGCGAGCGCCGAGGCGCTGCCCGCCGGGGAGCCGGTGCACGTGGTCGTCTCGCTGGGCCGCGAGCCGCTCACGGTGCCCGACCAGACCGGCACCGGCGGGGACGCCGCCCGCGCGGCGCTCGAGCGCGCCGGCTTCGAGGTCACCACCTCACAGGCGCATTCCGGCAGCGTCCCCCGCGGCGCGGTCATCTCCCAGTCCCCCGCCTCCGGCACCCTGTTCCGCGGCGACACCGTGCACATCGTCACCTCGCTCGGCCCGGAGATGGTCACCGTCCCCGACGTGTTCCGCCAGCCGGAGGCCGACGCGAGGGCCGCGCTCGAGGCCGCCGGCTTCGCGGTGGAGGTCGTCCACGACAAGGGCGACCCGGTCTTCGGTCTGGTCTACGAGCAGTCGGCGCTCGCCGGAGGGCAGCTCGAGAAGGGCTCCACCGTCACCCTCAAGGTGTTCTGAGTCCCGCCCCACCCGCACCGCAGGACGCCGGCGCCACCTCTGCAGGTGGCGCCGGCGTCCGTCGTCGGGGGGGCGGGCTCAGCGGCGCGAGAGCATCTCCGCGACCAGGAAGGCGAGCTCGAGGGACTGCTGGTGGTTCAGCCGCGGATCCACCAGGGTCTCGTAGCGGCGGGTCAGGCCCTCCTCGTCGATCTCCCCGGAGCCGCCGAGGACCTCGGTGACGTCGTCGCCGGTGAGCTCCATGTGGAGGCCGGCCGGGATCGTGCCCAGGCCCTGGTGCACCTCGAAGAAGCCGACCACCTCGTCCATGATGTCCTCGAAGCGGCGGGTCTTGTACCCGTTGGACGAGGTGATGGTGTTGCCGTGCATCGGGTCGGTCACCCAGGCCACCTGGGCGCCGGAGTCCCGCACGGCCTCGACCAGCGTCGGCAGGCGGTCACGGATCTTGCCCGCGCCCATCCGGGTGATGAAGGTCAGCCGGCCGGGCTCCCGCTCCGGGTCGAGCCGGTCGATCAGCCGCAGCGCATCGTCCACCGAGGCGTTCGGGCCGAGCTTGACCCCGATCGGGTTGCGCAGACGGGCCATGAAGTCGACATGGGCGCCGTCGAGCTGGCGGGTGCGCTCGCCGATCCACAGGAAGTGCCCCGAGCAGCCGTAGATCTCGCCGGTGCGGGAGTCGATCCGGGACAGGGCCTCCTCGTAGTCGAGCAGCAGCGCCTCGTGGGAGGCGTAGAACTCGACCACCTTGAGGGCATCGAAGTCCGCACCGATGGCGTCCATGAAGCGGATCGCCTTGTCGATCTGGCCGGCCAGCTCCTCGTAGCGGTCGTAGCCGGTGCCGGAGGTGAAGCCCCGGTTCCAGGAGTGCACCTCGCGCAGGTCCGCGAAGCCCCCGCCGGTGAACGCACGCAGCAGGTTCAGGGTGGAGGAGCTGGTGGTGTACATCTTCCACAGCCGCCGCGGGTCGGGGATCCGGGACTCGGGGGTGAAGGCGATCTCGTTGACGGCGTCGCCGCGGTAGGTCGGCAGCGTCACGCCGTCGCGGGTCTCCTCGTCGGCGGAGCGCGGCTTCGCGAACTGGCCGGCCATCCGTCCCATCTTCACCACCGGCACCGAGGCGCCGTAGGTGAGCACGGCCGCCATCTGCAAGATGGTGCGGATCTTGTTGCGGATCCGGTCGGCGGTGGAATCGGCGAAGGTCTCCGCGCAGTCCCCGCCGGCGAGCAGGAACGCCTCACCGCGGGCGGCGGCCGCCACCCGCTCGCGCAGCACGTCGACCTCACCGGCGAAGACCAGCGGCGGGGCGGCCCGCAGGTCCTCGAAGACGCTCGCGCGCTCGGTCTCGTCGGGCCACACCGGCTGCTGCACCCGCGGATACTCGCGCCACGCACCCAGGGCCGCCAGGCCGTCGTCGGCCGAGGACAGGGAGAAGCTGTGGGCGCGGGCGGGGGCGTCGGGGCTGAATTGAGTCACGCGCACAGGGTATCCAGTTCCCGGCGCGGCGGCGTCGCGGGGCCGAGGGGCGGATCCCCCGCCCGGTTCACACCGCGGTGGAGGACTCCCCGGGGCCCGCTGGTCGTCCCTGCCGGGCCCGCAGCCGGCGCTTGACGTCGATCGCGTACTCGTCGACCCGCTCCTGCCCGGACAGGGCCTGGATCCGGTCCATCACGGCGTCGGTCACCGCCCGGAGGACTCTCGCCTCCTCCGCGTCCGGGAGGCTCCGGACGATCTCCCGGACGTCCAGCGGCGGGCCGAGAACGGCGTGGATCCGCGGTCTGCGATGAGGGAGGTACCGGCGGCTGCCCTGCGCCGCGAAAGCGCCGTTCATGGCCACCGGCACGATCGGGGCGCCGGTGGTCAGCGCGAAGCGCGCCACCCCGGTCTTGCCCCGGTAGAGCCGGCCGTCCGGGCTGCGGGTGCCCTCGGGGAAGATGCCGAGCACCTCGCCCTCGCGCAGCACCGCCAGCCCGGCCTCGATCGAGCTGCTGGCGGCGCTGCCGCCGGTGCGGTCCACGGGGATGATGTGCAGCCCGCGCATGACGGCCGCGATGACCTTGTTCAGCGGGGAGGTCCCGGCGAAGATGTCGGACTTGCCGAGGAAGTGGACGGTGCGGCGCACCTGCGCGGGCAGGAAGACGGTGTCGGAGTAGGCCTGGTGGTTGCAGGCCAGGATCACCGGTCCCTGCGCCGGGATGTGCTCGGTGCCGCTGATCGTGGGGTTCCAGAGCACCCGCACCAGGCCCGCCACGACGGGCTTGGCGATCTCGTACAGCACGGGGCACTCCTGGGCCGGGCTCCGGGGAGCGGGAAATGGACGAAGCGGGCGGGCACGGATGCGACCATGGACCCATGGCGTTCAGCGAACTGTCCCGCCCCTGGCGCGCGCGAGGTCACTCTAACCCGCGCGGCGGACTGCTCCTGTGCCACGGCTTCACCGGCTCCCCGCAGTCGCTGCGGCCGTGGGCCGAGGACCACGCCGCGCGCGGCTGGGAGGTCGAGCTGCCGCTGCTGCCCGGGCACGCCACCAGCGAGCGGGACCTCGACGCGACCACCTGGCAGGACTGGTACGGCGCCGTGCACGATGCCGCCGTCGAGCTGTCGGAGCGCCACGGCCCGATCGCCGTCGGCGGCCTGTCGATGGGCGGGGCCCTCACCCTCGCGCTCGCCGCGGATCCCGCCCTGCGCGGCCGGATCGCGGCCCTGGTGACGGTCAACCCCGGGATCACCCTGCCGGTGACGGCGCGCTTCACCTGGCTGATCAGCCAGGTCAAGCGCGCCCTGCCCGGCGTCGGCTCCGACATCGCCCGGCCCGGGAGCGCCGAGGAGGCCTACGCGACGGTGCCGGTGCGGGCCGTCGGCCAGGTGCGGGACCTGTTCGGCCGCACGCGGCGGCAGCTGGGCGCGGTCGAGGTGCCGCTGCTGGTGGCCACCTCGAGCGTCGACCACGTCGTGCCGCCGACGGACAGCGACGTGGTCGCCGCCGGCGTCGCCGGGCCCGTCGAGCGGCTCGCGCTGCGGCGCAGCCACCACCTGGTGCCGCTGGACCACGATGCGCAGCTGCTGTTCGACACCTCTGCGCGGTTCCTCGAGCAGCACGTGCCGCTCCCGACGGGAGCGCGACGATGAGCCCGGACCGCGGTCACGCCCCGGACCCGCGCGACGTCGACGCCGAGTTCGCGCGGATGCTCGAGAGCGAAGGGCTGGTGCTGCGCCCCGGCGAGGCCCCCCGGGAGCCCGCCGCCCCGGAGCATCCCCGGTCCCCCGCCGCCGCGGAGCCGGACGAGGACTCCCTGTGGTCCTTCAGCGCCGACTCCCCGCCGGAGCCGCCCAGCGCGGAGGCCCGCGCCCGCTCCCGCGCGGCCCATCCCTCGGCCGGGCACCGCGACCCCACCGACGGGATCCGCGGCGGCGCGGGCCCGCGCGAGCTGGACGACGACGAGGTGATCTACGGCGACTTCGAGCCGCCCGACCCGGACCTCCCGGTGCCGTCCTCGCGCGCCCTGTGGTCCTGGACGGCGCTGCTCGGGGGCTTCGTGGTGATGCTGGTGGTCACGGTGACCCCGGCGCTGCCGGGGATCCTCGGCTGGATGGGCGGGGCCGCGGCGCTGGGCGGGGTGATCTCCCTGCTGCTGCGGGTGCCGCGGGAGCCCCGCGACGAGGGCGACGACGGCGCCGAGGTCTGAGCCGGCCCCGTCCGAGCCGGCCCCGCCCCGCCTCAGCGGGCGAGGTCCGCGGCGCCCACGATCCCGGCCCGGTTGCCCATGCTGGCCGGCAGGAACGGGGCCAGCGGACGGTGGTTGCGGGCGGTGAGGTGCGCGGCGTACGCCTCCCGAGCCGGCCCGAGCAGCAGGTCCCCGGCCGCGGCGACCCCGCCGCCGACGACGATCACCTCCGGGTCCAGCAGCGTGGAGATCGACGCCATGCCCATGCCGAGCCAGCGGCCGATCTCCGCGATCAGCTCGATGGCGCCGGGATCGCCCTGCTGGGCGAGCCGCGTGATCATGGGCCCGTCGATCTGCTTCCGGTCCCCGCCGGCGACCTGCAGCAGCGGGCTCATCCGGGCATCGCCCGCGGAGGCGCGGCGCCGGGCGGTGCGCACCAGGGCGGTGCCGGCGGTGTACTGCTCGAGGCAGCCCCGCCGCCCGCAGCCGCACCACTGCCCATCCGGCACGGCGGTGATATGGGCGATCTCGCCCGCGAAGCCGGCGCTGCCCCGCACCAGCTGCCCGTCCAGCACGATCGCCCCGCCGAGCCCGGTGCCGACGGTGACCATCAGCATGTGCCGCGCCGTGGTGGCGGCCCCGAAGCGGTACTCGGCCCAGCCCGCGGCGTTCGCGTCGTTCTCGACCACCACCGGCAGCCCGGTGAGCTTCTCGAGCTCCTCGGCCAGGGGGTGCTGGCGCCACGCCAGGTTGGCCGCGAAGTTCACGGTGCGTCGGTCGGCGCCCACGAACCCGGCAGCGCCGACGCCCACCCCCACCACCTCGTGACCGGCGCGCAGCTCGGCGACCGCGTCCGCCACCGCCGCCTCGATCAGAGCGGCGTCCGTGGCGGGCGTGGTGCGGGTGGTCGTGGCGATGATCTCGCCGTCCTCGTCGACCACCCCTGCCGCGATCTTGGTGCCGCCGATGTCCACTCCGATGGCGAGCATGCTGCTCCTTCAGTCGTCAGTACGGGGGAGGAGGGCAGGGGGGACCGGGACGAGCCGACCGTCATGGTCGCTCGACGCCGCCCCGCCCACCTGCCTGTCCTGGCCCATCGTAGAGGTCCCTGCCGTAGAATCACGGGACCCCACCAGCGCTTCCGGGCAGGCGTCCGGCGAGCCGCGAACTGGTCCCGCCCGGATCGAAGGAGATTCGATGAAGCAGTTCACCACCCCGCCGCAGCATGAGAGCCGTCCCGAGGAGAACACCACCGACCTGCTGCTGGAGCGGTTCCGCACGAGTCCCTCGGTGCCGATCTTCGAGCTGGCCCAGGCGGACGGCTCCTACACCCCGCTGAGCACCGCCGACTTCCTCGACGAGGTCAAGCGCGTGGCCAAGGGGCTGATCGCCTCCGGCGTCCGCAGCGGGGACGTGGTCGCGATCCTCTCCCGCACCCGCTACGAGTGGGTCCTGGTGGACTGGGCCGTGTGGTGGGCCGGCGGCGTCAGCGTCCCGATCTACGAGACCTCCTCCCCCAGCCAGATCCAGTGGATCGCCTCGGACTCCGCGGCCAAGTTCGCGATCGTCGAGTCCTCCCGCCACCGGGAGGACGTGGAGTCCGTGCGCAGCGAGCTGCCCGCGCTCGAGCACATCGGGGTGCTCGAGGAGGGCATCCTGGAGGAGCTGAGGACCCGCGGCGCCGAGGTCAGCGACGAGGACCTCGAGGCGCGTCGCACCAGCCGCCGCCTGGCCGACGTCGCGACCATCATCTACACCTCCGGCACCACCGGACGCCCCAAGGGCGCCGAGCTCACCCACGCGAACTTCGTCGAGACCACCCGCAGCGCGCTGCACCTGCTGGGAGAGGTGGTGCTCCCGCCCGGCGCACGGCTGCTGATGTTCCTGCCGATCGCGCACGTCTTCGCCCGCCTGATCTCGGTGCTCGCCGCGGCCTGGCCCGTGACCACCGCCTTCACCCCGGACACGAAGAACCTGCTGCCGGATCTGGCCGCCTTCCGGCCCACCTTCCTGCTGGCCGTGCCGCGCGTGTTCGAGAAGGTCTACAACGGGGCCGAGGCCAAGGCGATCGCCGCCGGCAACGGCCGCATCTTCACCGCCGCCTCGCAGGCCGCCATCGACTACTCCAAGGCCCTCTCGGCCGGCCGGGTCCCGCTGCCGCTGAAGCTCAAGCATGCGGTCTTCGACAAGCTCGTCTACGGGAAGCTGCGCTCCGCCATGGGCGGCCAGGTGCAGTGGGCCGTCTCCGGAGGCGCCCCGCTCGGCGCCCGGCTGTCCCACTTCTTCCGCGGCATCGGGGTGACCATCCTCGAGGGGTACGGCCTGACCGAGACCACCGCCCCGATCAGCGTGAACCTGCCCTGGGACGTGCGCCCCGGCACCGTCGGACCGCCGCTGCCGGGCTCCACCGTCGCGATCGACGACGACGGCGAGATCCTGGTCAAGGGCGTGATGGTCTTCCAGGGCTACCACAACAACCCCGAGGCCACCGCCGAGTCGCTGCAGGACGGCTGGTTCCGCACCGGGGACCTCGGCGCCCTGGACGAGGACGGCAACCTCACCATCACCGGGCGCCGCAAGGAGGTCATCGTCACCGCGGCCGGGAAGAACGTCTCCCCCGCCCCGCTCGAGGACCAGCTGCGCTCGCACCCCCTGGTCAGCCAGTGCGTGGTGATCGGCGACCAGCGCCCCTTCGTCGCCGCGATCCTCACCCTGGACGCGGAGATGCTCTCGACCTGGCTGAAGAACCACAACCTCCCCGACATGACGGTCGCCGAGGCCGCGCAGGACGAGCAGGTCCGCGCCGAGCTGCAGAAGGTCGTCGATGCGGCGAACCGGTCCGTCTCCCGGGCCGAGTCGATCCGCGCCTTCGAGGTCATCGACTCCGACTTCACCGAGGAGAACGGCTACCTCACCCCGTCCCTCAAGCTCAAGCGCAACGTGGTGGTCAAGGACCTGGCGGCGGTCATCGACTCCCTCTACTCGCGACCGGCGCCGACCCGCTGAGCCCGGCCGGGAGCCACCTCCCGGACCGCTCCTGGCCCCCGCGTCCGGGCGCGCCGCACCGCCCGGTGCGGCGCGCCCGGACGTCGGGGCCCCGTCGTAGCCTGAGGCCATGTCCGCACGCCGCCAGCTGAGCTTCGACGACCTCGGCACGCCCCTGGTCGAGGCGACCCTGGTGGTGGTGGACCTCGAGACCACCGGCACGGACCCGCGAGCCGACGCGATCACCGAGATCGGCGCGGTCAAGGTGCGCGGCGGCGAGGTGCTCGGCGAGTTCCGCACCTTCGTCGACCCCGAGCGACCGATCCCCGCCTACATCGCCTCCCTCACCGGGATCACCGACGCCTCGGTGGCGGGCGCCCCCTCCATCCGCGCGGCGCTGCCGATGTTCCTGGACTTCGTGGGCGATGCGGCGCTGGTGGCGCACAACGCCCGCTTCGACCTGTCCTTCCTCAGCGCCCAGGCCGCCGCCTGCGAGATCGGCTGGACCCGGCCGCCGGTGCTGGACACCCTCGCCCTCGCGCGCACCGTGTTCCGCCGCGACGAGGTGCGCGACCACAAGCTCTCCACGCTCGCCGCGCACGTCGGCGCGAGCGTGAGCCCCGACCACCGGGCGCTGTCGGACGCCCGCGCGACGGTCGACGTGCTCCACGCGATCATCGAGCGGCTGGGACCGGCCGGGGCCTCCACGCTCGAGGACCTCGGCGCCGCCCACCGCCGGGTCACCCCGGCCCAGCTGCGCAAGAAGCACCTGGCCGCGGACGTGCCGCCGGTGCCCGGCGTCTACCAGTTCCTGGACGCCGACGGCGCGGTGCTCTACGTGGGCACCTCCCGCAACCTGCGCACCCGGGTGCGCACCTACTTCACCGCCGCCGAGACCCGGCGCAAGGTGCTGGACATGCTGCCGCGGGCCGAGTCGATTCACGTCATCGACTGCGCGACCCCCACCGAGGCGGCGGTGCGCGAGCTGCGCATCATCGCCCGCGAGAAGCCGCCCTCGAACCGTCACGGCCTGCGGCCGGAGACGGCGAACTGGCTGCGGCTGGGGTCCGGCACGGAAGGGCTGCGGGCCGCGCGGCTGGCGCGCTGCGAGACCGACGGCTCGGCCCAGATCGGGCCGCTGCCCTCCCGGCACGTCGTCGAACCGCTGCGCGCGCTGCTGACCGACGCGGTCCTCGGCCGCGGGGCGGGCCTCGAGCGCAGCGCCGGCGCCGGTCCCCTCGCCGAGCCCGGTCACCGCGCACGGCTGCGGCGGGCGATGCTCGAGGACCCGCGGGAGGTGCTCGACCACGTCGCCGCGCGCCTGCGCGCCCAGGTCGACGCGGGCCGCTACGAGGACGCCGCGGCGCTGCAGGACCTTGCCCGCACGTACCTTGCCGCCGCCCGGCGCGCGGCCCGGCTGCGGGCCCTGGCGGCCGTGCCGCTGCTGATCGCGGCGCGGCCCTCGACCGAGGCGGTGATCGGCGGCAGCGGCTGGGAGCTGCTCGCGGTGCGGCACGGCCGCTTCTCGGGCACCACCCTGGTGCCCGCCCGCACGGATCCGCTGCCCTTCGCCCGGTCCCTGGCGATGACGGGGCTCGGGGAGGCGGAGCTCGCCGCCCCGCTGTGCCAGGGCTACCACCAGGAGGCGGAGATCCTGCTGCGCTGGCTGGAGGGCGAGGGGGTGCGGACGGTGCTCAGCGAGGGCGCGTGGCAGCTGCCGGCGAGGGCCCGCTTCGAGGCCGAGCATCTCGCGGAGCGCTTCGCCCTCACCGCGGCCGGGCGGGGGGCATAGGCTCGAGGGCAACGTCCCGGCGCGCCGGCGCCCCGAAGAAGGAGAAGCCATGATCACCGCCCTCGTCTCGATCGTCGTCGAGCCCCGCCGGATCCCCGAGGTCGCCCAGGCGGTCGTCGACATCGAGGGCATCGACCAGGTCTTCTCGGTCACCGGCGACGTCGACCTGATCGCGGTGGTGCGGGTGCGCGCCCATGAGGACCTGGCCGGCGTCATCGCCGGGCAGCTGAGCAAGGTCGAGGGCGTGCTGGACACCACCACCAACATCGCCTTCAAGACCTACTCCAAGCAGGACCTCGAGGCCGGCTTCGACCTCGGCCTCGACGGCTAGCTCGGGCACTGGCGCCCGGCCTGCCGGGCGCGCAGCCGGGTGGGCCCGCGCCCGCTCAGCGCCGAGCGGCGAAGGCCCGCTGCGAGGCCGCGGCCCAGCGCTCGATCAGCGCGGCCGGGCGACCGGAGTCCAGCGCCGCCCGGGCCTCCTCGAAGGCGGCCGCGAAGCGCTCCTCGAAACCGTCGGCCGCCGCCTGGTCGATGCCGTCGTGGGCGAGCACCCCGGCCGCGGCGTTCAGCAGCACCGCGTCCCGGATCGGTCCCATCCGGCCCTCGCGCTGCCCGGCGAACAGGTCCCGCGTCACCTGGGCGTTCTCCTCCGCGGTGCCGCCGCGCAGCGCGTCGTGCGGGCTGCGCTCGATCCCCAGCAGCTCCTGCGGGTCGAGCACGTGCTCGCGCACCTCGCCGCCGCGGACCTCCCAGACGTCCGAGGGCGCCATCACCGTCAGCTCGTCCAGGCCGTCCTGGCCGCGGAAGACCAGCGCGCTGGTGCCCCGCGCGGCGAAGACGCCCGCCACGATGGGGGCGATGCTCGCATCCGCCACCCCGACCGCGCTCGCCCGCGGCGCCGCCGGATTGGTGATCGGGCCCAGGATGTTCATCACGGTCGGGATGCCCAGACCCTTGCGCGCCTCGGCCGTGTGCTTCATCGAGGGATGGAAGACCTGCGCGAACAGGAAGGTCATGCCGACCTCCTGCACCAGCTCCTGGACCACCGGGACCGGGAGGTCCAGCCGCACCCCGAGGGCCTCCAGCACGTCGGCCGAGCCGGACCTCGAGCTCGAGGCGCGGTTGCCGTGCTTGACCACCACGCGCCCGGTGGAGGCGATGACCATCGACGCCATGGTGGAGATGTTCACGGTCTGGGCCAGATCGCCGCCGGTGCCGACGATGTCGATCGAGTGCGCGGGCGCCGAGACCGGCAGCGCGTGGGCGACCATCGAGTCGGCCAGCGCCTCGAGCTCCCCGCTGGTGACGCCCTTGGCCTGCAGCGCGACCAGGAATCCCGCGAGCTGCACCGCGCCGGCGCCACCGCTCATGGCCTCGTCCATCGCCCAGGACGCCTCGGCGGCGGACAGGTCCTCACCGTGCACGAGGCGCGCGGTGAGGCGGGACCAGGTCGGGGTGCTCTCGTTCATGCCCCGATGATCGCACTTCCCTCCCCGCCCGGGTCGACCCGGTCACGGAATGGATCACGGAACGGTCACGCCCCTGCACAGGGCACGCTACCTGGGACGATCCCGTGCGTGTCCGGGTTCGTGACGGGTCGTCAGGAGGGATATGCTGGCCGGGTCCGCCCGGGGCGCAGGCCCCGCGATGTGCTCGGCGTCGTGACCGAGCGCAACGAATCTGACGACACGACATAATGGTGACGTGACTACTGCGACCCTGCCTGAGCGCTCCGCCTCCGCTGCTGCCCCAGCGGTGGGCCGCCCCAATCCGACGCAGATCGGCACGATCGTCTGGCTCGCCAGCGAGCTGATGTTCTTCGGCGGTCTGTTCGCGATGTACTTCACCCTGCGCTCCATGGCGCCGGAGACCTTCGCCGAAGGACAGTCGAACTTCACCCACGGCTTCGCGCTGCTGAACACCTCGATCCTCGTGTTCAGCTCCGTCACCTGCCAGATCGGTGTCTACCTCGCCGAGGGCCGCTTCCCCTGGGGCAAGCCGTTCCCCCCGCGCAAGCGCCGCGACGGCTCGATCTTCAACATCGCCGGCTGGGGGATGATCGAGTGGTACACCCTGACCTTCATCCTCGGCGCGATCTTCGTCTCCGGGCAGGCCTATGAGTACGCCGAGCTCGTCCACCACGGTGTGACGCTGTCGTCCTCGCCGTTCAGCTCGATCTTCTACCTCGCCACCGGCTTCCACGGGATCCACGTGATTGGCGGCCTCATCGCGTTCCTGATGGTCCTGATGCGGGCCTACGTCGCGGAGAAGTTCACCGCCCACGAGCAGGTCTCGGCGATCTGCGTGTCGTACTACTGGCACTTCGTCGACGTGGTCTGGATCGTCCTGTTCTTCATCGTGTACATGCTCGACCCGATCATGACCGGACCGGGCCATGCGGTGCCCGTCGAGCCCGTCTGGAGGATCTTCTGATCCCCCGCTGCGCAGGGGCCCGCCCGCCTGCTGCGTCCACAGCACCCAGTCCCTCCCCCGCCCGCCCCCTCCACGAATCGAGGTCCGAACCGTGAAGGCTCTCGCCGCACGTCGCCATCACCCGATGGCGCTTCTCGTGATCCTGCTGCTCGCGCTCGTCGCGACCGGCGGGCTGTACGCGGCCTTCCAGCCGCAGGCGGCTCAGGCCGAGTCCTACACGCAGGACGACGTCGAGGCCGGCCAGGCACTGTTCCTGGCCAACTGCGCGACCTGCCACGGCCGCAACGCCGAGGGCCTGGTCGACGTCACCGAGGGCAGCACCCTCGGCCCCTCGCTGATCGGCGTGGGCGCCGCCGCGGTCGACTTCCAGGTCGGCACCGGTCGCATGCCCATGCAGGCCGCCGGCGCGCAGGCCGAGCGCAAGCCCCCGCAGATGACCGAGGAGCAGACCCGGCAGCTGGCGGCGTACGTCGCCTCGCTGGGCCCCGGCCCCGCCGTCCCCGACGAGGAGTGGCTGGACACCTCCCAGGGCGATGCCACCAAGGGCGGGGAGATCTTCCGCATCAACTGCGCGATGTGCCACAACGCCGCCGGCGCCGGTGGCGCGCTGACCCGCGGCAAGGACGCCCCCCAGGTGATCGGGGTCGATCCCAAGCACGTCTACGAGGCCATGGAGACCGGCCCGCAGAACATGCCGGTCTTCAACGAGACCAACCTGTCCCCCTCGGACAAGCGCGACGTCATCACCTACCTCGAGACGCTCGAGGAGACCGGCTCCCCCGGCGGTCTCTCGCTGGGCTCGCTGGGTCCGGTGACCGAGGGCCTGTACGCGTGGACCATCATCCTCACCCTCCTGGTGGGCACCTCCGTGTGGCTGGGAGGAAAGGCCAAGTGAATGCGAGCATGAACACCACTCCCGTGACCGGCCCCGGCGTCAGCGCCGTCGCCCCCAAGGAGGGCGGCGGGTTCCCGAACCCGGGCCTGCCTCCCCACATCCACCGCCAGACCGACCACTCCCGGTCCGCCGAGAAGCGCGCCGAGCGCATGGTCGCCGCCATGTTCCTGCTCAGCGTCATCGGCACCGTGATCTTCATCCTGGCGTACTTCCTGGTCACGCCCGAGGACACGAACATCTTCGCCGAGCCGGGCACCCCGAGTGCCCTGTGGTGGTCGAACCTGGTCACCGGCCTGGGCCTGGCGATCTCCGTGTTCTTCATCGGCGCCGCGGCCGTGCACTGGGCCAAGACCCTGATGCCCGACGAGGAGTGGGTCGAGGAGCGCCACGACATCCGCAGCTCCGACGAGACCCGCGCGGTCGCCGCCGAGATGATCACCAGCGGCCTCGCCGAGTCCGGCATCGCGCGCCGCCCGGTGATCGTCACCGCGATGGTGGCGTCGCTGGCCGCCCTCCCGATCGCCGTGCTCGCGCCCCTGTCGACGCTGGGCCCGCTGCCGGGCAACAAGCTCCACCACACCTTCTGGGGCCAGAACCCCGGCCAGCGCCTGGCGCGGGACCACGACGGCACGCCGATCAAGCTCTCCGACGTCGCGATGAACTCGATCTTCCATGTCATGCCCGAGGGCCTGACGCACGAGACCGAGCACTTCCTCGAGGAGCGCGCCAAGGCCGCCGCGGTGATCGTGCGCTTCGACCCGAAGCTCTCCAAGAACGAGGAGAGCATGGCGATGGGCGTCGAGGGCGTGCTCGCCTTCTCCAAGATCTGCACCCACGTCGGCTGCCCGGTGGCGCTGTACGAGCAGCAGACCCACCACATGCTGTGCCCGTGCCACCAGTCCACCTTCGACGTCACCGACGGCGCGAAGGTCATCTTCGGCCCGGCACACCGACCGCTCCCCCAGCTGCCGATCGAGGTCGACGACGAGGGCTACCTGGTGGCCCCCGGCGACTTCGAAGAGCCGATCGGTCCCAGCTTCTGGGACATTCACAAGGACAAGTGATCACATGACGACCACGACTCCCGGCACCCGGAAGCGGACGTCCGACGACGCGAGCTCTTCTCGCGTGTACAAGCTCGGCGCGGTGGGCGGCGACTGGCTGGACCAGCGCCTCACCGGCGGCGGCCTGGTGAAGTTCTTCGCCCGCAAGGTCTTCCCCGACCACTGGTCCTTCATGTTCGGCGAGGTGGCGCTGTACAGCTTCGTCATCCTGCTGATCTCGGGCACCTTCCTGACCATGTTCTTCGACCCCTCCATGGAGGAGGTCGTCTACAACGGCCCGTACGAAGCGATGCAGGGCCTGGCCATGTCGCGCGCGTTCGAGTCGACCCTGGAGATCTCCTTCGAGGTCAAGGGCGGGCTGCTGTTCCGGCAGATGCACCACTGGTCCGCGCTCGTGTTCATGGTCGCGATCTTCGTGCACATGTTCCGCGTGTTCTTCACCGGTGCCTTCCGCAAGCCCCGCGAGCTGAACTGGCTCGTCGGCTTCTCCCTGATGGTCCTGGGCATGGTGGCCGGCTTCACCGGCTACTCCCTGCCCGACGACGTGCTCTCGGGCAACGGCCTGCGCGTGATCGACGGCCTGATGAAGGCCTTCCCGATCGTCGGCACCTACCTCTCGATGCTGCTGTTCGGCGGCGAGTTCCCGGGCACCGACATCATCCCGCGCCTGTTCACGATCCACATCCTGCTGGTGCCGGCGGCCATCCTCGCCCTGATCGGCATCCACCTGGTGATGGTGGTGCTGCACAAGCACACCCAGTACCCCGGCCCCGGTCGCACCGAGCGCAACGTGGTCGGCTTCCCGGTGCTGCCGGTGTACACCGCGAAGGCCGGCGGGTTCTTCTTCCTGGTGTTCGGCATCATCACGCTGATCTCGGCGACCACCTCGATCAACGCGGTGTGGGTCTACGGGCCCTACGACCCCTCCCCCGTGTCCGCCGGGTCCCAGCCCGACTGGTACATGCTCTGGACGGACGGCGGCCTGCGCCTGATGCCGGGCTGGGAGTTCACGATCTTCGGCTACGTGATCTCGCTGAACATGCTGATCCCCTTCGCGGTCTACGGCGCGCTGCTGGGCTTCCTGGCCCTGTACCCGTTCCTCGAGGCCTGGGTCACCGGTGACGATCGCGAGCACCACGTCCTGGACCTGCCGTACAACACCCCGGTGCGCACGGGTCTCGGCGTCGCCTGGATCATGGTCTATCTGATCCTGGCCCTGGCCGCGACCAACGACCTGATAGCGATCGCCCTGGACCTGTCGATCAACGACCTGACATGGGCCTTCCGGATCGGCATCTTCGTGGTCCCGGTGCTGGCGTTCTACGTCACCAAGCGGCTGTGTCTGTCGGTCCAGCGCCACCGCCGCGATCTGGCGCTGCACGGCGAGGAGTCCTCGCGGATCGTGCGCACCGAGACCGGCAACATGATCGAGATCCACACGCCGCTGAACGAGTACGAGCGCTGGGTGCTCGTCCAGCACGACGACTACCGACCCCTGAAGGCCGGCAAGGGCGTCTCCTCGCTGCGCGCGATGGCGACCAGCTTCTTCTTCAAGGATCGGATCGAGCCGATCACGCCGGCCGAGCTCCGTGCGGCGCACGAGCACGGCCTCCACGAGAAGCACGTGATCGACGAGGTCACCGGCGGCGACTACCGCACCCCCGCCGAGCAGGCGACCCACTGAGCTCCTGCAGAGCGCGGCGCCGCACCGCGACGATGGGCCCCGAGGATGATCCTCGGGGCCCATCGTCGTCTCCGGCACTCGACTGCTCCCGCCGACCGCTCCCAGCCCGGCGGGCCGCTCCCCTGCCCGGTGGTGCGGCAGTCCGCCCTCACTCGAGGTGGGGGTTGAGCCTCCGCGCTCCTCGCCGGGGAGGGCGCCCGGCAGCGGCGTCCACCAGGTAGCGCGCGGCGACCAGGCTCAGCCGCGGGTCCTCCCTCCGGAGCACGCGCACGGAGCGCAGGGGCCGACGCCCGGGGTCCGCGCCGGCGCGGGACAGCACCTCCCGGGCCCAGTCGACACCGCGCTCGAGGGCGTCGTCCTCGGCGAATCGCGCGCGGATCTCCCGCTCGGCCCGGGCTGCCGTGTTGCCGCCACCGATCATCATCGCCGTCCCCGTTCCTCGCTGGAGGCCGCACGGCCGGGCGGGAACCGCCCCTGGGCGCCTGCGGCTGGTGCGCTCACGCTAGCACCGCGACGGAGGGCGTCAGGAGGCGGAGGGGACGGTGGGGGCTCGCCTCCGCGCTGCCCCGCTCGCCACGCCGGGCCGCCGTCCAGCCGGCCAGGCACACACCCATATATGGCTGTATTGACCGACACGGATCTCTATGACTGTTCCCGGGCTCAGCGTGGCCCGTTCGTGCCGGACCGCCCGTGGCGCAGCCGCTTCTCCATCCTGCGCCCAGGATCTGCGGGCATGCGTGCTCCCCGAACCGATCGCTGGGCGATCGCGGGGCGGGCGGCCTCGAGGGCGGCGGGCACGACATGCGCACCGGCAGGTCCGGTTCCCAGCACCGCCACGTTCCGCCCGATCGGAGCGCAGCGGCCCCTCAGAGCCCGTCGCGGCACGTCCCGATGCCGGAAGCGGTTCCTTCCCGGGCCCCGTGCCTCACAGCGCCTCTGCCGCCCGTCGGCGGCCAGGCGCGAGGAGGGCCCACACCGGGCGCGAGGCTGGCGGGGGCGTGAGGGCCGGCGCCCGAGCGCCCCGCACGGTGCCCGGCAGGCGGGCGGCCCCATCCCCCCTGCGTGATCGCCCCCGGACGCGACGATGCTCGGCCGGGTGATCCCGGCCGAGCATCGTGGTCGTTTCTCGACGGTCGCGGGACCGTCGGAGATCAGGGGGTCAGTGCGCGTGCTGTCCCACGGAGAACTCGAGCACCCAGTGCAGCACGCCGTAGACGGCGAAGATGACGCCGAAGGCGAAGATCCACCAGCCGGCGGCGACGCCGAGGAAGCACAGCGCCGCACCGAGCGCGGCCCAGAGGGGCGCCCAGCTGTAGGGCGAGAAGCTGCCCTGGACGCCGGCGTCGTCGCTGGTCTCGCCGTCGAGCTCGTCGGAGGCCCCGAGGTCGTTCTTGCGCACCGTCAGCGAGGCGACCATGGCGATCATCAGCGCGAGGCCGGTGAGCGCGAGCAGCGCCGGGAAGCCGACCGGCTCGACGCCACGGGGCTCGAAGAACCCGGTGATCAGTCCGTAGGCGATCGCGACGATCAGGAAGAAGACCGTCAGGATCCAGAAAATCCGTGCGAGTGCTCTCATGTCAGTTGGTCCTCGGGTTCTCGGCGGGTTCCTCGGCGAGCATGTGATCCTGCAGCGCGACCTCCGGGTGATGGAGATCGAAGGCAGGTCGCTCGGACCGGACGCGGGGCAGCGAGTGGAAGTTGTGACGCGGCGGCGGGCAGGAGGTCGCCCACTCCAGGGAGGCTCCGTAGCCCCACGGATCGTCGACCTCGACCTTCTTGCCCTTCATGTGGGTCAGCACCACGTTCAGGAGGAAGGGCAGGGTGGAGGCGCCCATGATGAACGCTCCGACGGTCGAGATCTGGTTCATCCACCAGAAGCCGTCCTCAGCGAGGTAGTTGACGTAGCGGCGGGGTGCGCCGGCCACGCCCAGCCAGTGCTGGATCAGGAACGTCATGTGGAAGCCGATGGTCAGCAGCCAGAAGTGGACCTTGCCGATCCCCTCGCTGAGCTTGTAGCCGAACATCTTCGGCCACCAGAAGTAGAACCCGGCGAACATCTCGAAGACCACCGTGCCGGCCATCACGTAGTGGAAGTGGGCGACGACGAAGTAGGTGTCGGAGATGTGGAAGTCCAGCACCGGCGAGGACAGGATGACGCCGGTCAGACCGCCGAAGAGGAAGGTGGTGAGGAAGCCGAGCGTGAACAGCATCGGCGTCTCGAAGGTCAGCGACCCCCGCCACATGGTGCCGATCCAGTTGAAGAACTTCACGCCCGTCGGCACGGCGATGAGCATCGTCATGAAGGCGAAGAAGTCCAGCATCACCGCGCCGGTGGTGTACATGTGGTGCGCCCACACCGTCACCGACAGCGCCGCGATCGAGATCGTCGCGCCGACCAGGGTCTTGTACCCGAAGATCGGCTTGCGGGAGAAGGCGGGGATGATCTCCGAGGCGATGCCGAAGAACGGCAGCGCGAGCACGTAGACCTCGGGGTGGCCGAAGAACCAGAACAGGTGCTGCCACAGGATCGGCCCGCCGTTGGCGGGATCGAAGATGTTCGCCTCGAAGCGGCGGTCGGCGCCGAGCGCGAGCAGGGCGGAGGCCAGCGGCGGGAAGGCCATCAGCACCAGCACGGCCGTGATCAGCGTGTTCCAGGTGAAGATCGGCATCCGGAACATGGTCATGCCGGGCATGCGCATGCACAGGATGGTGGTGATGAAGTTGACCGAGCCCAGGATGGTGCCGAAGCCCTGCAGGGCGAGGCCGAAGACCCACAGATCACCACCCAGGCCGGGCGAGAACGTGGTGTCCGACAGCGGCGCATAGGCGAACCAGCCGAAGGAGGCGGCGCCCTGCGGGGTGAGGAAGCCGGCCACGACGATCAGCGAGCCGAACAGGGTCAGCCAGAAGGCGAACATGTTCAGGCGCGGGAACGCCATGTCGACGGCGCCGATCTGCAGCGGCACCAGGTAGTTGGCGAAGCCGTTGAACAGCGGGGTGCCGAACATCAGCAGCATGATCGTGCCGTGCATCGTGAACAGCTGGTTGTACTGGTCCTTGGAGACCACGACCTGCAGTCCGGGCTCCCACAGCTCGGCGCGGATGCCGAGCGCGAGCAGGCCGCCGAACGCGAAGAACGCGAAGGCCATGCCCATGTACATCTTGCCGATCAGCTTGTGATCGGTGGTGGTCAGGAGATCGAAGAACTTCCGGCCGAGGCCGGTGCGTCCGGTCTCCTGGAACCGCGCGGGTGCCGAGGACCTCGGCACGGCGGTGGTCTCGGTGCTCACTCGTTAGCTCCCTCGTTCTCGGCGGATTCCTGGCGCGGGTGCGGGTAGAGGTCGTCGTTCTCCTCGCGCATGCTCCACTCCTGCTGGTTGCGGTTCAGTTCCACGCCGAGCTGGCCCTCGTAGCCCTGATCGCGCAGATCCTGCATATGGGCGTCGAACTCCTCCTGGGAGACGACCTCCACGTTGAAGAGCATGTCGGAGTGGTACTCGCCGCACAGCTCGGCGCACTTGCCGGCGTACGTCCCCTCCCTGGTCGGGGTGACCTGGAACGTGTTGGTGAAGCCGGGGAGCATGTCCTTCTTGTACAGGAAGTCGACGACCCAGAAGGAATGGGCGACATCGCGCGAGTCCAGTCGGAACTCGACGGTCTGGTCGACGGGCAGGTAGAGCACCGGCAGCATCTCCGCGGCGCCGGGCTCACCGGTGGCGAAGGACTGGATCCCGGCGGGCTCGTGGACGTTGTCGTCGACGTAGTTGAAGTCCCAGCTCCACTGCTTGCCGACGATGTTCACCGTGTAGTCCGGCTCGGCCATGTACTCGATCTCATGGGTGTCGCGAGCGGTGAAGTAGAAGAAGGTGAGCACCATGACCACCGGCACGAGCGTGAACATCAGCTCGAGCGGCACGTGGTAGCGCAGCTGGATGGGGAAGCCGGTGTCGTTCTTGCGGCGGCGGTAGGCGATCGCGCACCAGATGCTCAGACCCCACACGATCAGGCCCACCAGGACCAGCACCAGCCAGGCCCCGGTCCAGAGGCTCGTGATGCGCTCGGTCTGGTTGGTGACCTCCACGCCGTCCGCCGGTCCGGGCATGAAGCCGCGCTGCTGCGCCTGGGTGCAACCGGCGAGGACCAGTGTGGCCAGGGCGAGACCTGCTGCGGCTGCGCGGCGTCCGCGCCGGGTGCGCTGGGGAACCTGGGGGATCACAGGGGATGACCTTCCGCTCGTCGTCTCCGGTCCTCGTCGCCGTCCGAGCGGTGCTGCTCGGAGCGGCTCCGGGGGCCCGGAGCTGGTACTGAAGTGGGCGGGACATGCCCACAGTGCCGCGCCTTCCCGGGGGAAGACCATGGCGGGCCGGGGGCCCGCCACTTGACGGCACTCCGTCATCATACGGCTTTCCCGCTGCGGTGAGACCACTGCGACCCGCCCGGTCAGGGCGCTGCGCACCCTCCGTGATCGGTCCGTGATCTGCACGTAGCGGCAGTCACACGGGGGCCCACAGGAAACGGGTCCGCCCTGGTGACGAGATCGTCACCGGGGCGGACCCGTCACCGCAGGGCGGGGGCGGCTCAGCCGAAGGAGTCGCCGCAGGCGCAGGAGCTCTGCGCGTTGGGGTTGTCGATCGTGAAGCCCTGCTTCTCGATGGTGTCGGCGAAGTCGATGACGGCGCCGGTGAGGTACGGGCTGCTCATCTTGTCGACGATCACCTCGACGCCGTCGAAGTCGGCGACCAGGTCGTTGTCCATCATCCGCTCGTCGAAGTACAGCTGGTAGATCAGGCCGGAGCAGCCACCGGGCTGGACGGCGATCCGCAGCCGCAGGTCGTCGCGGCCCTCCTGCTCCAGCAGCGTGCTGACCTTCTGCGCCGCGCCGGGCGTGAGGGTGACGTCATGCGCCTTGGCGGGGCGCTCGGTGGTGGGCGTGGTCATGAGGTCCTCCTCGAAACTCGTGTGGCGTCAGGATACGCCTCGGGGCCGGGAAAAGGGGCAGGGGGCGAGGTGCGCCATACCCGTCGGTCCTCATTGCAGGCCGCGGAAGAGCGCCAGCAGGACGAAAGCCCCGTAGCCGAGGAGGATGCCGACGACGGCACCGGTGGCTCCGTCGCGGCTCCTCCCGCTCAGCACCATCGAGACCGCCAGGACGAGGACGGCCGCGACGACGAGCAGTCCCCACCCCAGCAGGAAGTACCCGGCGAAGAAGCCGATCAGGAGGGTCAGGAAGAGGAGGGGGATCATCAGCGGGGAGACGGTGGGGCTGGTCGGGCTCGGGCGCCGGTCCGGGGAGCTCATGCGCGCAGGCCGCCCAGAGTGCCGGCGCCGCGCAGCAGCAGCGCCTCGGCCAGGCACACCCGGGCGAACTCCCCGAGGTGGAGGGACTCGTCGATGCCGTGGGCCCGGGATTCGGGGTCCTCGACCCCGGTGACCAGCACCTCGGCCTCCGGGAACACCTCGAGCAGGTCCGCGATGAACGGGATCGAGCCGCCCAGGCCGGTGTCGACGGCCGGGGTGCCCCAGGCGCGGGCGAAGGCCTGACGGGCGAGGTCCATGGCGGGGGACGTCTGTCGGGCGCTGTAGGGACGGCCCTGCTCGCCGCGATGGATCGTGACCTGGGCGGTGGCGGGGGTGTGGCGCTCCAGATGGGAGACCAGCGCCACCATCGCCGACTCGGGGCTCTCACCGGGCGGGATCCGCAGCGAGACCTTCGCCCGGGCCACGGGCACCAGCGTGTTGGAGGCCTCGCGCACGCTGGGGGCGTCGATGCCGATCACGGAGAGCGCCGGTCGCGTCCAGAGCTGCGCGGCGAGGGGGCCGCTGCCGGAGAGCTCCAGATCCTGCGGGACCCCGGCGTCGCGGCGGTAGTCCGCCTCCTCCATCCGCACCGTCGGATCCGGTGCGCGCACCAGTCCCTCGACGGCGACCTCGCCGCGCTCGTCGTGCAGGGTCGCCAGCAGGCGGGAGAGCTGGGTCAGCGCATCGAGCACCGGGCCGCCGAACAGTCCGGAGTGGACGGCGTGGTCCAGCGCCCGCACCTCGATCACCAGGTCGACGAGGCCGCGCAGGCTGGTGGTCAGGGCGGGGGTGCCGACGGCCCAGTTCGCGGAGTCGGCGACGATGATCAGATCGGCCGCGAGCGCCTCGCGGTGGGCTTCGATGAAGGGGCGGAAGGTCGGGGACCCGGCCTCCTCCTCGCCCTCGACGAAGACCGTGACCCCGATCCCGTCCGCGGCGAGCTCCTCCCCCACCAGGCGCAGCGCGGTGACGTGCGCCATCACGCCCGCCTTGTCGTCGGCGGCGCCGCGGCCGTAGAGCCGGCCCTCGCGCTCGACGGGCTCAAAGGGCGGCGAGGTCCAGTGCGAGGTCTCGCCGGTGGGCTGGACGTCGTGGTGGGCGTACAGCAGCACGGTCGGCCGGCCCGGAGCGGCCGGGCTGCGGCCGATCACGGCGGGGCTGCCGCCCGCGACGGACTCGATGCCCACCTCGGCCATCCCCGCTCCGCGCAGGAGCTCGGCGACGGCCTCGGCGCTGCGTCGCACCGGTGCCGGGTCGTAGCCCTCGAAGGCGATCGACGGGATCCGCACCAGGGACTTGAGGTCCTCGACGGCCGTCGGCAGCAGCTCCTCGAGCCGCGCCCGCAGCTCCTCGATCTCACCGGCGTCGCCGGTGCCCTGCGGGTTCTCGGACGTGAGGTCATGAGTGCTCATGCTCGTCACCGTACCGCCGCGGGCGCACCGGGCGCCGCCGGGCAAGCGATCTCACCCGGCGTCCCGGACAGATCCCAGCGGGCAGCGCCTAGACTGCCCGGGTGATCTTCCGTAAGTCCGAGACCCCCGAACCCCCTGCGCCTGCTCCCGAGCCCGCGCGCCCCGGCAGCAAGGGGCGACCCACTCGCACCCGCAAGGAGGCCGAGGCGGCGCGTCGTCGGCCGCTGGTGGTCGACGACCGCAAGGAGGCGCGTCGGCGGGACCGGGAGCGGGCCAGCCAGGAGCGGATGGAGGCCCAGCAGGCGCTGATGAGCGGCGACGAGAAGAAGATGCCGCTCCAGCACCGCGGACCCGAGCGCCGCTTCGTGCGCGACGTCGTGGACTCCCGCCGCAACATCGCCGAGTACTTCTTCCCCGTGGCGCTGGTCTTCATGCTGGTCGCGCTGCTGCTGCCGCTGTTCCGCCCGGACCTCTACACCGCCATGAGCACCGGGATGATCGTCATCCTGTGGGGCGGGATCCTGCTGTGCGTCATCGATGCGTTCATCCTGCGCAAGAAGCTGCGGACCCTGCTGACGACGCGCTTCGGCGACGTCGAGCGCGGACTGGTCGGCTACGGCATCATGCGGGCGATCCAGATCCGTCGCTTCCGCCTCCCCCGCGCCCAGATCAAGCACGGCGAGCAGCCCCGCTGAGCGCACCTCCCCCAGCAGACGAGCACGGCCGACGCGAGCGATCGCGTCGGCCGTGCTCGTTCCTGCCCCAGGTGCGGTCAGGCGCCGGTCTCCGCAGCGCTCCCGCTCGCCTGCGCTGCCGCGCCGCCGCGGGGGACGGGCTTCGCGTCGACCCCGGCCTCCTTGCGCTGCTGCGGCGTGATCTCCGCGGGCGCCGCGGTCAGCGGGTCGTAGCCGTTGCCGGTCTTGGGGAAGGCGATCACCTCGCGGATCGAGTCCTCGCCCGCCAGCAGGGCCACGATCCGGTCCCAGCCGAAGGCGATGCCGCCGTGGGGCGGGGCGCCGAACTGGAAGGCGTCCAGCAGGAAGCCGAACTTCTCCTGCGCCTCCTCCGCACCGATCCCCATCACCGAGAACACCCGCCGCTGCACCGACTGGTCGTGGATGCGGATGGAGCCGCCACCGATCTCGTTGCCGTTGCAGACGATGTCGTAGGCGTAGGCCAGCGCGGACCCCGGATCGGTGTCGAAGGTGTCCATGAACTCGGGCTTGGGGGAGGTGAAGGCGTGGTGGACCGCGGTCCAGGCCCCTTCGCCGACGGCGACGTCACCGGCCGCGCGGGCATCGGCGGCGGGCTCGAACATGGGCGCGTCCACGACCCACACGAAGGCGAAGGCGTCGTGGTCGATCAGGCCCAGGCGCTCGGCGATCCGGTCCCGGGCGGCGCCGAGCAGGGCGCGGGAGGACTTCGCGTCCCCCGCGGCGAAGAACACGCAGTCACCGGGGGCCGCGCCGGTCGCCTCGCACAGACCGGCCTTCTCCGCCTCGGAGATGTTCTTGGAGACCGGACCGGTCAGGCTGCCGTCCTCCTGGACCAGCACGTAGGCCAGGCCCTTGGCGCCGCGCTGCTTGGCCCACTCCTGCCAGGCGTCGAGCTGACGGCGGGGCTGGGAGGCGCCGCCGGCCATCACGATCGCGCCGACGTAGGGCGCCTGGAACACCCGGAACGGGGTGGCGGCGAAGTAGTCGGTCATCTCGACCAGCTCGAGGTCGAAGCGCAGGTCCGGCTTGTCGGAGCCGAAGCGGCGCATCGACTCGGCGTAGGTGATCCGCGGGAACGGCGCCCGGATCTCGTGCCCGCCGCGGGCCCAGACCGCGGTGAGGATCTGCTCGGCCAGCGCGATCACGTCCTCCTGGTCCGCGAAGCTCATCTCGACGTCGAGCTGGGTGAACTCGGGCTGGCGGTCGGCGCGGAAGTCCTCGTCGCGGTAGCAGCGGGCCAGCTGGAAGTACTTCTCGATGCCGCCGACCATCAGCAGCTGCTTGAACAGCTGGGGCGACTGCGGCAGCGCGTACCAGGAGCCGGGGGCGAGCCGGGCCGGGACCAGGAAGTCGCGGGCGCCCTCGGGGGTCGAGCGGGTCAGGGTCGGGGTCTCGACCTCGATGAAGCCCTGGTCCAGCAGGGTGTCGCGCGCGGCGCGGTTGACCTCGGAGCGCAGGCGCATCGCGGCGGCCGGGCCCTGCCGGCGCAGGTCGAGGTAGCGGTAGCGCAGGCGCGTCTCCTCGCCGACCTCGGTGTGCGCATCGAGCTGGAACGGCAGCGGCGCGGAGGCGCTGAGCACCTCGACCTCGGTGGCGGTCACCTCGATGTCGCCGGTGGGCAGCTGCGGGTTCTCGTTGCCGGCGGGGCGGCGGTCCACGGTGCCGACGACCTTCAGCACGTACTCGCTGCGCAGGTGCATCGCCTCGTCCTCGCGCACGACCACCTGGGAGACGCCGCTGGCGTCGCGCAGATCGAGGAACGTCACGCCGCCGTGGTCACGGCGGCGGCCGATCCAGCCGGTGAGGGTGACGGTCTGTCCGATGTGCTCCGGTCGGAGCTCACCGGCGAAATGGGTGCGCAGCACGGGGTGTCCTTCTCAAGGGGTCGGCGGTCATGGCTCCACCGCGCGTCGGGGCGCCGCGGGGGCCGCCGCTCGAGGTCGCGGGGATTGCCCAGCCTACCGCCCGGGGTGAGCGATCTCGCCACCGCGGCACTGTCGCGGGAGCGCTGCCGCCCGTAGACTCGGGGTCTGTCCGACCTGCGGCATCGCCTCGCAGGTCCGTTCCGCCCGAACTCGCCCGAGCCGCATCGTGCCACCGCATGATCCTCGTCGCGCGAGATGCATGGGCACCCCCGCCCTGCATGTATGGGCACTCACGCCCTGCGACACGTTGGGGCATGTTCACCCCTGACTGTCGAAGGACACCATGACTGAAACCCCCTTGCCGTCGATCCCTCCCTCGCAGCGGACCCGGACCTCGCCGCGGACACCGCCGCGCCGGCCGGCCCCAGCTTCGACGACATCGATCTGCCCGCCTCGCTGCGACGCGCGGTCGACGAGCTCGGCTTCACCACCCCCTCCGCGATCCAGGCGCAGGCGATCCCGCCGCTGCTCGAGGGCCGCGACGTGATCGGCGTCGCCCAGACCGGCACCGGCAAGACCGCCGCCTTCGGTCTGCCGCTGCTGGCCGCGATCGACCCCTCGCTGCGCGAGGTGCAGGGCCTGGTGCTGGCCCCCACCCGTGAGCTCGCGATGCAGGTCGCCGACGCGATCTCCTCCTTCGCCACCGCCATCGGCGGTCTCGACGTGATCGCCCTGTACGGCGGCTCCCCCTACGGCCCGCAGGAGCGCGCCCTCGCCCGCGGCGCCCAGGTCGTCGTCGGCACCCCCGGACGCGTGATGGACCACATGAAGCGCACCAATCTGCGCCTGGACACCATCCGCTTCGCGGTCCTCGACGAGGCCGACGAGATGCTGCGGATGGGCTTCGCGGAGGACGTCGAGGAGATCCTCTCGCACTCCCCCGCCAGCCGGCAGGTCGCGCTGTTCTCCGCGACGATGCCCTCGGCCATCCAGCGGGTCGCGCAGACCCATATGAAGGATCCGGTCCAGGTGAGCGTGAGCCGCCAGGCCTCCACGGTCAAGAGCGTCCACCAGACCTACGCCGTGGTGCCCTTCCGCCACCGCACCGGGGCCCTGGCCCGGGTGCTGGCGACCTCCGAGGCGGAGGCGGCGATCGTCTTCGTGCGCACCCGCGCCGCGGCCGAGGAGGTCGGCTCCGCCCTCATCGCCCGCGGCCTGATCGCGGCCTCGATCAGCGGTGACGTGCCCCAGAAGGACCGCGAGAAGATCGTCGAGCGGCTCCGTGACGGCTCCCTGCAGGTGCTGGTCGCCACCGACGTGGCCGCCCGCGGCCTGGACGTGGAGCGCATCGGGCTGGTCGTGAACTTCGACGTCCCGCGCGAGCCCGAGGCCTATGTCCACCGCGTCGGTCGCACCGGCCGCGCGGGCCGCTCCGGCGAGGCGCTGACCTTCATCGGCCCCCATGAGCGGCGCGCGCTGAAGAACATCGAGCGCGTCACCAAGCAGACGCTCGAGGAGGCGGTCATCCCGTCCCCGCGGGACGTCTCCAAGCACCGCCTGGCCTCCCTGCTCACCAAGGTCCCCGAGCGGATCGAGCGCGGTCGCCTCGAGCTGTACCGCGAGCTGATCGCCGAGTTCGTCGCGGAGAAGGAGATCGACCCGCTCGAGCTCGCCGCCGTGCTGGGGGCGATGACCGTCGGCGACGACGGTCCCGGCACCGCCACCGAGGAGGAGGAGTTCAGCGGGGCGACCCTCTCGAGCGGCGACGACCGCGCCCGCGGCGACCGCGACCGCGCTCCCCGCGGCGAGGCCGCTCAGACCGAGCGCGGCTACACCTCCTACAAGGTCGCCGTGGGCCACACCCACGGCGCCCGGCCGCCGGGCATCGTCGGCGCCATCACCGGCGAGGGCGGCCTGCACGGCAAGGACATCGGCAAGATCCAGATCTTCCCGAGCTTCTCGCTGGTCCAGATCCGCGGCTCGCTGAGCCAGGAGCAGATGGACCGCATCTCCCGGGCGCGGGTGGGCGGTCGCGAGCTGCGCATCGGCCCGGACAGCGGACCGCGCGGCGCCCGGGCCCCGCGCCGCGACGGCGAGCGTCCCTTCCGACGCGACGACCGTCCCCGCCGCGACGACGGCGATCGCCGCAGCTTCCGCCGCGAGGGCTGAGCCCCGCGGGGCTGCGGCCCCCGCAGGACGAAGGACCCCGCCACCGGGAACGGTGGCGGGGTCCTTCGTCGTCGGGACGCGTCAGCGCGGACGCGTCGGCGGGGGCCTCAGGAGGGCTGGTCGCCCTGCTGCTGCGCCTCGGCGTAGGCCTTGCGGACCTCGTCCATGTCCAGGTTCTTCACCTGGCCGATGAGGTCCTCGAGCGCGGACTGCGGCAGCGCGCCGGCCTGGGAGAAGACCGGGATGCCCTCGCGGTAGGCCACCAGGGTCGGGATCGAGGTGACGCCGTAGCGCATCGCCAGCTCCTGCTGGTCCTCGGTGTCGACCTTGGCGAAGGTGACGTCCTCGTGGGTCTCGGAGGACTGCTCGAAGATGGGGGCGAAGCGCTGGCACGGAACGCACCAGCCCGCCCAGAAGTCGATCAGGACGATGCCGTCCTCGACGGTCGTGTCGTGATTCTCGGTGGTCAGCGTGAGAGTAGCCATGTCCCCTCGAACGCCGCGACGCGCGGGATCATTCCCTCGCCCGCACCGTGTGCTCCAGCTCACGGCGCGGGCAGGTCCCGCTCCCTCAGGAGGCGTCCTCGGCGCTCCCGGGCCCGGCGGGCGCGAGGATGCGCACGGTGCGGTCCGGGGCGGGCGGCTCCCAGCTCCCGGCGTCCGCCGCTCGCTGCTCGCCGCTGCGGATGTCCTTGACCTCGTCGGCCGCGCCGTCGGTGGCCGGGAACCAGATGAAGGGGATGCCACGGCGATCGGCGTAGCGGATCTGCTTGCCGAACTTCGCGGCGCTCGGGGCCACCTCGCAGGGGATCCCGCGACCGCGCAGGCTCCGCGCGACGGCGTCGCTGAGGGGGCGCTGCGCCTCGTCGGCCACCGAGACCAGCACACAGGTGGGCACCGCCCGCGAGGCCCGGGCCAGATCCGCCGAGAGCATCCGGGAGACCAGCCGCGACAGGCCGATGGACAGGCCGACGCCCGGGTAGGTGTGGCGGTTGTCGGCGGCCAGCGAGTCGTAGCGCCCGCCGGAGCAGACCGAGCCCAGCGACTCGTGGCCGGTCACGAAGGTCTCGAAGACGGTGCCGGTGTAGTAGTCCAGGCCGCGGGCGATGGAGAGGTCGGCCATGATGACGCCGGGCACCGCGGCCTCGACCCGTTCGAGGACCGCGGTCAGCTCGGCGATGCCCTGCTCGACCATCTCGCCGCTGCCGCCGAGCTCGCGCACCCGCGCGGCGAAGGAGCCGTCCCGGGTGCGGATCGAGGCGAAGTCCAGGCAGGCCTGCGCCTGCTCGGCGGTCGCGCCCGCCTCCGCCGCCAGGGCCGTGCGCACCGCGTCGGCGCCGATCTTCGGGAGCTTGTCGAGGATGCGAAGCACCGCGGCGTGGTCCTTCAGGCCGAGCGCGCCGAAGAAGCCCTCGGAGAGCCGACGGGTGTTGGCGTGGATCGTGAAGGAGGGCAGCGGCAGGCGGGCGAGGATCTCGGCCATCACCACGGCGACCTCGGCCTCGATGTGCCCGGGCAGGGTGTCCTGCCCGACCACGTCGAGGTCGGCCTGGTAGAACTCGCGGAAGCGGCCGTCCTGGGGGCGCTCGCCGCGCCACACCTTCTGGATCTGGAAGCGGCGCAGCGGGAAGGCGAGATCGTTCTGGTGCTCGAGGACGTACCGGGCCAGCGGCACGGTGAGGTCGAAGTGCAGCCCGAGGGTGCGGGAGGGATCCACGGCCTCGTCGTCACCGGCCTCGGCGTGCAGGCGGCGCAGCACGTAGACCTCCTTGTCGATCTCGCCCTTGCGCAGCAGCTGGCTGAGCGGCTCGACGGCCCGCGTCTCGATGCCGGAGAACCCGTGCAGCTCGGCGACCTCGCGGAAGGTGTCGATCACGTGCTGCTCGACGAGGCGCTCGGCGGGGAGCCACTCGGGGAATCCCGAGAGGCCGGAGTTCTTCGCGGTCTTCGCCATGCGGCGCACTTCCTTCGCGGATGGTGGGTGGGATCGAAGCTCCCATTATCCCCCGGTCCCGCTCCCGCATCGGGAGCGGGACCGGGTCGGATGGGATGCACCGGTCACTGTAGAGTTCCGTGAGTGGTGCGCCCCGGTCCCCCGGGGCCGCCCGTGCCCGCCCGGCCGCCGAACGCGGCGGCCCGTCCCCGCCTGCAGCGGATCCCTTCGAAGGAGCTCAATCGTGAGCGAGTCCGAGACTCCCGTCCCCGCGTCGAACCCCGCCGAGCAGACCCCTGTGCCGGCCACCGATCAGATGCCTGATCAGTCCTCGTCGACCCAGCCCGCCGCGGCCCCCGAGCCGCCGGCGGAGGTCGCCGCGCAGGAGGCCGCCCCCCAGGAGGCCGCCGGCCCGGAGTCGGCGGACCCGGGGGCACCCGAGGCCGCGCCGTCGCAGACCGAGGCCGCCGAGGAGCCGTCGGCCGCGGTCGATGCGGAGGCTGCGCCAGCGGCTCCGCCCGAGGAGCCGTCGGCCGAGGCCGAGCCCGCCGCCGCGGCCCGTCCGAGCGCTCCGGCGCCCCGGCCCGGCATCCCCTCGCCGGCGGCGCTGGCCGGGAAGAAGCCCACCGCCGCCCTGCTGCCGGTGGCGCCTCCGGTCGCCGAGTACGACCCCGAGCAGATCGCGGCCGCGAAGGCCTTCGGCGCCGTCGCCGAGGACGGCACCATCACCGTCCAGGACGGCACCCAGGTGCGCACGCTCGGCTCCACCACGGAGGCCGACCACGACGCCGCGCTCGAGCCCTTCGCCCGCGCCTACCTCGACCTGGTCGCCTTCCTGGACCACACCGCCGCCACCCTCAGCGCCCCCGAGCACACCCAGAACGAGCTGAACCGCCTGCTGGAGAACCTGCGCAAGAACATGAAGGAGCCGCAGGTGGTCGGGGACGTCCCGGCGCTGCGGGCGCGGGCGAACGAGCTGCGCGAGCAGGCCAAGGAGAAGATCCGGGCGCTCGAGGCCCAGCGCGCGGAGGGCCGTGAGGCCGCGATCCGCCGGCGCACCGAGTTCGTGGAGTCGATCGAGGCGCTGGTGGCCACCGACCCGGAGCAGCTCTCCTGGAAGAGCGCCGGGGAGACCATGCGCCAGATGGTGCCCACCTGGAAGCAGATGCAGTCCGAGGACGTCTCGCTGGACCGACGCACCGAGGAGGCGCTGTGGAAGCGGCTCTCCACGGCCCGCGCCACCTTCGACCGCATGCGCAAGCAGTTCTTCGCCCAGCTCGACGAGAAGCACACCGAGGCGGCCGCGATCCGCGAGGAGCTGATCACGCGCGCCGAGGCGATGCAGGATTCGACCGACTGGGGCCCCACGGTCCGCGCCTTCAAGGACCTGATGGACCAGTGGCGCAGCGCCCCGCGCGGCAGCCGGAAGAAGGACGACGCCCAGTGGAAGCGGTTCAAGGCCGCCCAGGACCGGTTCTTCGCGGCCCGCAACGCCGACCTCCACGAGACCGAGGCCGAGCAGCGCGCGAACCTCGAGGTCAAGCAGGCGCTGCTGGCCGAGGCCGAGGCGATCGACCCCGCGAAGGACCTCGACGCCGCCAAGCAGGCGCTGCGCTCGGTCCAGGACCGCTGGGAGGAGGCCGGCAAGGTCCCCCGTGCCGACATGCGCCGCATCGATGATCGCCTGCGCGCCGTGGAGCGCGCGGTCAAGGACGCGGAGCAGGAGGAGTGGCGGCGCAGCGACCCGCGCACCCGGGCCCGGGTGGACGGGGCGTCCTCCCAGCTGCAGTCGGCGATCGCCTCGTACGAGGAGGCCCTCGACAAGGCCCGGGCCGGCGGCGATCCGAAGCGGATCGCCGAGGCGGAGGCCGCCCTCGAGGCGCGCCGGGAATGGCTCGCGGTGATCGAGCGCTCGGCGCGCGACCTGGGCTGACCGCGAGCGATCCCCCGGCCCCGGGGGTATCCTCCCTCCACCGCCCCGTCTGTCCACAGCGACAGGCGGGGCGTTTGCGCTGCCCGGGCCGCCCGGTCAGAGTCGGGGCATGGAACGCTCCCCCCTCCCGGATCCCCCGCCGCCGCGGGCGGCGTCGATCGGCCTGTGCGCGGCCTGGTCGCGGCACGCCGCCGAGCTGGCCGTACCGGTGGGGGCGAGCCTGGAGCGCTGGGCGGAGACCCCGAGCGCGCAGTCCATGGTCGCCGACGGCATCCTGGTGCGGATCCTTCCCGGCATCTTCCTGCCGCCGGACGTGCTGGGCACCGCCGTGGGCCGGGCCCTCGCCCTCGGCTGCGCGCTCGGCGGTGGCCTGCAGTCCCATCACGTCATCGCGGGCCCCTCGGCGGCGTGGGTGGTGCTGGGCGGGGTGCCGCCGTCACCGGCCGAGCTGCTCTCCCCCGCCCACCGCGGTGACCGGGCCGGGGTGGTGCTGCGGCATGCGCGGCTGCGGCCCGACGAGGTCGAGACCATCGGCGGGGCCCCGGTGACCGTGCCGGTCCGCACCGCGGTGGACCTGCTGCGGTTCTCCCCGATGAGCGTGGCCGGGCCCGCGCTGGCCGCGCTGGTGCTCGACGGCCATGCGCCGGCGCCGCAGATCCGTCGGCACCTGCAGGGGCTGTGGCGCCACCCCGGCGCGCACGCGGCCCGGGGACGGCTCGAGGAGGTGCTGGGAGCGCTGGTCGACACCGCGTGAGGACCGGGCGGTTCAGCTCACGGTCAGGGGCGCCGCGGCGCCCACCGGCTTGCCGTCGGCGGTGACCCGGTAGACGTCGTACACGCCCTCGACCCGTCGCACCTGCGTGAGGACCGCCTGCAGATGCGTGGGATCGGCGAGCTCGAAGGAGAAGAAGGTGGTGGCCAGCCGGTCGGAGTCCGACTGGGCGGAGGCGGACTGCAGGTTGACCTGCTGCTCCGAGATGACCAGCGCGAGGTCCGTGAGCAGCCGGGGCCGGTCCAGGGCCTCGACCTTGATGTGCACCAGGTAGGCGGTGCTGTACCGGCCGGACCAGGCGACCGAGACCATCCGGTCGGGCTGCTGCTCCTGCAGCTGCTGGGCGTTGGAGCAGGTGGAGTGGTGCACCGAGATGCCGGAGCCGCGGGTGACGAAGCCGATGATGGGGTCGCCGGGCACCGGGGCGCAGCACTTGGCCAGCTTCACCCAGAGGTCCGCATGCCCGTCGACGACGACGCCCTGATCGGTCTCGGCGGCGTGCCGCTCGGAGCGGCCGGCCCGCGGTCGCACCTTGGAGGGCAGGGTCATCTCCGCCAGGTCCTCCTCGGCCCCGTCGGAGCCGCCGAAGGAGGCGCGCAGCTTCTCGACCACGTGCTGCACCCCGGTGTGGCCCTCGCCGATCGAGGTGTACAGCGCGTCCACCGAGGGCAGGTTCAGGTCGGAGGCGATCGTGGCCAGGGTGTCGTGGGTGAGCAGACGACGCATCGGCATGTCCTGGCGCCGCAGCGCCTTGGCCAGATCGTCCTTGCCCTTCTCGAGCGCCTCCTCGCGACGCTCCTTCGAGAACCACTGCCGGATCTTGCTGCGCGCGCGGGGGACTTCACGAAGCCCAGCCAGTCGCGGCTCGGGCCCGCGTCCTGCGACTTCGAGGTGAACACCTCGACCACGTCGCCGGTCGCGAGGGCCGACTCCAGGGAGACCAGGCGTCCGTTGACCCGCGCGCCGATGGTGCGGTGTCCCACCTCGGTGTGCACGGAGTAGGCGAAGTCCACCGGGGTGGAGCCCTGGGGCAGGGCCAGCACGTCCCCCTTGGGCGTGAAGACGTACACCTCCTGCGTGTTGATCTCGAAGCGCAGCGAGTCCAGGAACTCCCCCGAGTCCGTGGTCTCCTTCTGCCAGTCCATCAGCTGGCGCAGCCAGGCCGCGTCGTTGGCGATCGGCTTCGCGTCGGCACCGTTCTGGGCGCCGGCCATCGCCTTGTACTTCCAGTGCGCGGCGACGCCGTACTCCGCGCGGCGGTGCATCTCGCGGGTGCGGATCTGGATCTCCACCGGCTTGCCGGTGGGTCCGATCACCGTGGTGTGCAGCGACTGGTAGAGGTTGAACTTCGGCAGCGCGATGTAGTCCTTGAAGCGGCCCTGCACCGGCGACCAGCGGGCGTGCAGGGTGCCCAGCACGCCGTAGCAGTCGCGCACGGAGTCCACCAGCACCCGCACCCCGACCAGGTCGTAGATGTCGGAGAAGTCGCGGCCGCGCACGATCATCTTCTGGTAGATCGAGTAGTAGTGCTTGGGCCGGCCCGTCACCTCGGCCTTGATCCGCGCCTTCTTCAGGTCGTCGTCGATCTGGGAGGTGACGGTCCCCAGGTACTGCTCGCGGGCGGGGGCGTGCTGGGCGACCAGGGAGACGATCTCCTCGTACACCTTGGGGTAGAGCACCTGGAAGGAGCGGTCCTCCAGCTCCCACTTCATGGTGTTCAGGCCCAGGCGGTGCGCGAGCGGGGCGTAGATCTCGAGGGTCTCCTTCGCCTTCCGCTCGGCCGAGGCGGCGGGGACGTACTTCCAGGTGCGCGCATTGTGCAGGCGGTCCGCGAGCTTGATCAGCAGCACCCGCACGTCGCGGCTCATCGCCACGATCATCTTGCGTACGGTCTCGGCCTGCGCGGCCTCGCCGTAGGTCACCTTGTCGAGCTTGGTGACGCCGTCGACCATCACGGCGATCACCTCGCCGAACTCAGCGCGCAGGCGCTCCAGCGAGTAGTCGGTGTCCTCGACGGTGTCGTGCAGCAGAGCGGCGGCGACCACGTCCGCCGGGGAGCCGAGCTCGGCCAGGATGGTGGCCACCGAGACCGGATGCGTGATGTAGGGGTCGCCGCTGCGGCGGGTCTGGCCGCGGTGCGCGCGCTCGGCGACGGCGTAGGCGCGCCGGACCAGGTCCAGGTTCTCCTTGGGGCTGACCGCCGCCATCGTCTGCAGCAGCGGGACCACCAGCGGGTCCACGGCGGTGCCGGAGCGGGAGGAGAAGAAGGAGCGCCGGGGGCGGGGCATCCGGGGCGTCGTCGCGGAGCCGGACGCCGTCCGGGAGGCCACGGGCGCCGTCCGGTCGGCGCCGGCCGGGACGACATCGGCCCCGGCGGGCTCGGATGCGGACCGCTCCTGCATGCACACCTCCTGGCTCGACCCCACCAGTCTACGCGCGCGCACCCGGTGCTCCGGCGCCGTCCACCCCGGGCGCAGCGGGAGGCGGTGGGCCGCTCAGGCGGGGACGGACCACACCGTCGTCAGCGGGATGCCGGGCAGCCGGTCCCGGCCCTCGAGGCCCTCGAGCTCGATGAGGAAGGTCGCGCCGAGCAGCTCGACGCCGAACCGGCGCACCAGTTCGACGGTGGCCGCGGCGGTGCCGCCGGTGGCCAGCAGGTCGTCGACCACCAGGGTGCGGGCACCGGCCGGCAGCGAGTTCTCCGGCAGCTGGATCTCGGCGCTGCCGTACTCGAGGTCGTACTTCAGGCCGGCGGGGCTGCCGGGCAGCTTGCCCGCCTTGCGCGCCGGGACGAAACCGGCCCCGATCTCGTAGGCCAGCGGCGCGCCCAGCACGAAGCCGCGCGCCTCGGTGCCCACCACGTACTCGACGTCCTCCGGGATGAGGGTGGTCCAGTGCCGGATCACGGCGCGCAGCGCCGCGGCGTCGCGCAGCAGCGGCGTGATGTCCCGGAACAGCACCCCGGGCGCCGGGAAGTCCGGGTACTCGGCGATGTGGGTCCCCAGCAGGTCCTGGATCGCGGACTGAGTGGGCAGCATCTCGGTCATCGGTTCCCTCGCTGGGTGGTGGTGCGGCGGCGCCGGGTGCTGCGGCGGGGCTGGTGGCGCTCGGCGCGGCGGGCGCCGGCGGCGCTCGGCACCGGGTCGGGGCCCGCGGGCGCGGCGGAGGCATCCCCGGCCTCGTCGGCGTGGTCGGCCGGGTCGTCCCGGTGCGCCCGCCCGGCGTCGGCGGCGCGCTGCGGGGCGGAACCGGCCTGCTCCCCGCGGCGGGCCCGCTCGACCCGCTCGGTGTGCGCGGCGATCCCGACCTCGCGGCGGCGCAGGTCCACCAGCAGGCCGGGGGCGAGGAAGACGGACGAGTAGGTGCCGGCGACGATGCCGATGAACAGCGCCAGCGAGATGTCCTTGAGGGTGCCCGCGCCGAGCAGGAAGGCCCCGATGGCGAGGATCGAGCCGATCGGCAGCAGGGCCACCACGGAGGTGTTGATCGATCGCACCAGGGTCTGGTTGGCGGCCAGCTGCACCTGGTCCGCGTAGGTCACATCGGACCGGGCGTCGAGATCTGCGGTGTTCTCGCGGATCTTGTCGAAGACCACGATCGTGTCGTAGAGCGAGTACCCCATCACGGTGAGGAAGCCGATCACGGTGCCGGGGGTGATCTCGAAGCCCACCACCAGATAGATCCCGGCGGTCACCAGCATGTCGTGGATCAGGGCGGCCATCGCCGCCAGCGAGGACTTCAGGTTGCGGAAGTACAGGGCCATCATCGCGGCGACCAGCAGCAGGAACACCACCACGCCCCGCATCATCTTCTGGGTGACGTCCCCGCTCCACACCGGGCCGATGTAGGAGGTCGAGACCGCCTCGGGAGCGACCTCGTACGCCGCCGCGAGGTCCTCGGCCAGAGCGGCGGTCTGGGCGGAGTCGAGCTGCTCGGTCTGGACCCGGACCGTGTCCTGGCCCAGCACAGTCACCTTGGGCTCGTTGTCGGGCAGGCGCTCGCGCACCACCTCACGGGCGGAGCCCTGCTCGGTGTCGGTCACCCCGGCGATCTGGAACTCGGACCCGCCGGTGAACTCGATGCCGAGGTTCGGCCCCCGCAGCACGGAGACCACGGCCAGCAGCGCGATGAGGGCGAGGCTGATCAGGTACCAGGTGCGGCGACGGGTCACGATCGGGACGGTGCGCCGTCCGGCATGGAGATCGTTGCCGAACCGGGCGAAGGTCGCGGTCATCGGCTCTGCTCCTCAGCATCGCGGGTCGGATCGGGGACGGCGGTCGCGGCCGCCTCGCGCTCGGCGGCCTCCCGGGCCAGCCGCGCCCGACGCACCGCGATCGGTTCGCGCACCGCCTCCGGGCCCGCGTCGGCGCTGCGCTCCGCGGTCGGCCGCAGCCGGCCGCGGCCGGCGTAGGCCGGGACGTCGCGGTCCAGCCGGGCGGGGTCCAGTCCGCTCCAGGGGTGCCCCTTGCCGAAGAATCGGGTGCGGACCAGTGCCTGGAGCACGGGGTGGGTGAACAGGAACACCACCACCAGGTCGAGCACCGTGGTCAGGCCCAGCACGAAGGCGAACCCGCGCACCCCGCCGGTGGAGAGCACGTAGAGCACCACGGCGGCCAGCAGGTTCACCCCGTCGGAGGCCAGGATGGTGCGCTTGGCGCGGTCCCAGCCGTGGTCGACGGCGGCGACGATGCCGCGGCCCTCCCGGATCTCGTCGCGCACCCGCTCGAAGTAGACGATGAACGAGTCGGCCGTGAAGGCGATCGCGACGATCAGACCCACCACGCCGGCCAGCGAGAGCCGGTACCCGATCTCCGGGATGTTCGAGAGCACGGTGAGCGCACCGTAGGTCAGCGCTCCCATGATCAGCAGGCTGGTCATGGTCACCACCGCGAGCGCCCGGTACTGCGCGAAGGCGTAGGCCACCACCAGGGCCAGGCCGATGAGGCCGGCGATCAGGCCCATCTGCAGCTGGTCCGCGCCGAGCGTCGCGGAGATCTGCTGCTCGGAGGCGACCTCGAACTCGAGGGGCAGCGCGCCGAAGCGGAGCTGGTCGGCGAGCTGACTGGCCTCCTCCTGGCTGAAGTTGCCGGAGATCGAGGCCTCACCGCCCGGCGAGGGCTCCTGCACCTCGGGGGCGGAGATGACCAGGCCGTCGAGCACGATGCCGAAGGCGGGCGTGGCCCCCTGCCCGTTGTAGAGGGCGGTGGTCATGTCCGAGAACGACTGGGCGGCGTCCTCGTCGAAGCTCATGTTCACGACGTAGTAGCCGGTGGCCTGACCGGTCGGGGTGACGTCGGCGGCGACGCCGGAGTCCTCGATCGCAGCGCCGGCGACGACCTCGGGACCCAGCAGGTACTTCGCCGTGCCGTTCGGGTCGCAGGCGACCACCGGCTGGTCGGCCGAGGCGGCGGCCACCCGCTCCTGCTGCGCGCGGGGGTCGACGCAGTCCGCGGTCATCAGCTCGGCCTGGATCTCGGGGGTCAGCCAGTCCATCGACCAGGCCGGGTAGGGCAGCTCGCCCTCGGCCACCGCCGCCGGCGGGGCGAGGGAGGAGTCCCCGCTGACCAGCCCGTCGAACAGCTGCTGGGAGGGATCGGCAGGAGCCGAGGACTGCTCCCCGTCGCCCGCGCCGCCCTGGTCCGAGGCGCCGCCGCCGTCCGAGGGCAGGGCCTCGCCGGTCCCCTCGGGCGCGACCGCGCCGAGCACCGGGCGGAAGGACATCGCGGCGGTCTGGCGGATCGCCTCGGAGGTGGCCTGGTCGAGCTGACCGGGCACGTCGATGACGATGTTGGTGCCGCCCTGCACGGTGATCTCGGTCTCCGCGACGCCGCTGGCGTTGACGCGCTGGCTGATGATCTGACGCGCCTGCTCCATGGCCACCGCGTCGATGGCCGAGCCGTCGCGCGACTGGGCCTGGAGGATCACCTGGGTGCCGCCCTCGAGGTCGAGGGCGAGCTCGGGGGCGGGCTGCCAGCCGCCCTTCCAGACCCCGAGGCCGATCCCGCCGCCCAGCAGCAGGATCAGCACCGCGAGGGCCCCTAGGGCGATGCGACGTGCGGGCATGGGGGATGTTCCTCAGGACGGCGGATGGTGCGGGGTCGGGGCAGCAGCGGTCGATGGCCGCGGCCCGGCGCGGGGTGGGTCAGCGCGCGGGGCGCTGGTCGTCCCCGCGCAGGTCGTCGTCGGCCGTGATCGGGCCGGGCAGGACCGCGTCGTCGCGCACCTCATCGGTGGCGAGATCCGCGCCGTCCTGGTCCTCGTCGAGGTCCGCGTCGACGGGCTCGACCTTGAGGGCGATCGCCTGGCGCGCCCACTTGGTCTGGGCGCCGTTCTCGGACTCGAGGATCACGACGTCGTCGTAGGACTCGACGATCAGGCCGTAGAACCCCGAGTGGGTGCGCACCTCGTCGCCGACGCCGAGCTGCTTGACCAGCTCCAGCTGCTTCTGCTGCACCTTTCGCTGCCGGTTGGAGATGAACAGCAGCGGCAGCATCATGACCGCGAAGATGAGCAGGAGAGGCAGGAGGGATTCCACGGGGTTCCTTTCGGCGGACAGCTGCGATCCCCGTGCTCCTGCACGGATCCGGCGCTGCCGCGGACGACTGACCGCACCACTGTACCCGCCGGGGCCCCGCCCACCGCTCAGGGAGACCCGCGGCTCAGAACCGTCCGAGCATCGGCGCGCTGCCCTCGGGGCCGTCGGGCGCCTCGAGGCCGAGATGGGCCCAGGCGGCGGGGGCGGCGGCGCGCCCCCGCGGGGTGCGCAGCAGGAATCCCTCGCGCACCAGATAGGGCTCGACCATCGTCTCGACCGTCTCGATCTCCTCCCCCACGGCCACGGCGAGGGTCGACAGCCCCACCGGGCCGCCGGCGAAGCGGCCGCACAGCGCCGAGAGCACGGCGCGGTCCAGCCGGTCCAGACCCCGCTCGTCCACCTCGTAGACCCGCAGCGCCTCGCGGGCCGCGGCCAGGTCCAGCCGCCCGCTGCCGCGCACCTGCGCCCAGTCCCGCACCCGCCGCAGCAGCCGGTTGGCGATGCGGGGGGTGCCGCGCGAGCGGGAGGCGATCTCGTCGCCGGCTCGCGGCTCGAGGTCGACCTCGAGCCGCTGCGCGGAGCGGCGCACCACCTCGCGCAGCTCCTCCGGGGCGTAGAAGTCCAGATGGCCCATGAAGCCGAACCGGTCCCGCAGCGGCGCGGGCAGCAGGCCGGCGCGGGTGGTCGCACCGACCACGGTGAACGGTGGCAGATCCAGCGGGATCGAGGTGGCGCCCACGCCCTTGCCGACCACCACGTCGACCCGGAAGTCCTCCATCGCGATGTAGAGCAGCTCCTCGGCGGGTCGCGCGAGCCGGTGGATCTCGTCGATGAAGAGCACCTCCCCCTCGTCGAGGGAGGACAGGATCGCGGCCAGGTCCCCGGCGTGCTGGATGGCGGGGCCGGAGGTGATCCGCAGCGGCGCGGAGAGCTCGGCGGCCACGATCATCGCCAGCGTCGTCTTGCCCAGACCCGGCGGTCCCGACAGCAGGATGTGCTCGGGGGTGCGGCCGCGGGCGGCGGCCGCGTCGAGCACCAGCGAGAGCTGGTCGCGCACCACCTGCTGGCCCACGAAGTCGGCGAGCCGCCGCGGACGCAGCGCGGCCTCGGCCGCCCGCTCCGGCGGCACCGCCTCGGGGCTGGTCAGCGCCGCCTCCAGGGCTCCGGCGTCCCGGTCCTCGGGGATCACCGCTGGCCTCCCAGCCCGCGCAGGGCCCGGCGCAGCAGCTCGGCGGCGCCGAGCGCCTCCCCGTCCGCGGCGCGCACGGCCTCGACCGCGCCGACCGCGGCCTTCTCCGCCCAGCCGAGCCCGACCAGGGCCTCGGCGACGTCCGCATCCACCCCGCTCGGGGCCGCGGCGACCGCACCGGTGGGGCCGGCCGGGGCCGCGGGGGCGGGCAGCTTGCCGCCCAGCTCGAGCAGCATGCGGCCGGCGACCTTGGGGCCGATGCCCGGCGTGCGGGTGATGGTCTTGACATCCTGCTCGGCGACGGCGCGGCGCAGCTCCTCGGGCTCGAGCACGGCGAGCACGGCGAGCGCGGTGCGCGGCCCGATCCCGGAGACGGACTGCACGATGCGGAAGGTCTCGGCCTCCTCGGCGTGCGGGAAGCCGTAGAGGGTCATCGAGTCCTCCCGCACCACCAGCTCGGTGTGCAGCGTCAGCTCCGCGCCGTGCCGGGTGGCGCCGAGCGCCTGCGGGGTGGTGCGGACGAGGTAGCCGATGCCGCCCACGTCGAGCACGAGGGAGTCGAGGTCGAGGCGGGCGACCCGCCCGGTCAGGGATGCGATCACGAGGACACCCTAGAACACCTGTTCGATCAGTGCCGGGAGGTGGAGCGCTCCCGGGCGCGTCGGGCCTCGCGCTCGGCGCGGGCCCAGACCGCCTGGGCGCTGGTGCGGGCCGCGCCGGTGGCGTCCAGGGCCACCGGGCCAGGGCCCCGCCACAGCTGGGTCAGGGCGATCGCGACCGCGTCGGAGGCGTCGGCCGGCTGCGGGGCGGCGTCCAGACCCAGCAGCTTGACCAGCATGGTCTGGATCTGCTTCTTGTCGGCCCGGCCGCTGCCGGTGACCGCCGCCTTCACCTCGGAGGGCGTGTGCATCGCGATCGGGATGCCCCGCTCGGCGGCCTCGAGGATCGCGATCCCGGAGACCTGGGCGGTGCCCATCACGGTGGAGATGTTGTTCTGGCTGAAGACCCGCTCGACCGCGACGGTGTCGGGGCCGAACTCGTCCATCGCCGCCCGCAGCCCGCGGGCGATCGCCAGCAGGCGCTGCTCGAGGGGGTCGGCGACCTCCGAGCGGATCACCCCGGCGTGGACGAGGCGGGCGCGGCGACCGCCGAGGGCGTCGACCACGCCGATCCCGCAGCGGGTCAGTCCGGGGTCCACCCCGAGCACCCGGAGGCTCATCGCGTTCTCCTCGTCCCTCACCCGCATGCGGTGACCGGCGGCGCGGGCGCCGCGCCGCCGGTCCGGATCAGTCGTCGGCGCGCTCGAGCTGCGCGGCCACCTCGGACGGGATGTCGAGGTTCGAGAAGACGTTCTGCACGTCGTCGCTGTCCTCGAGGGCGTCGATCAGGCGCAGCGCCTTCTGAGCCCCGTCGAGGTCGACGGGGGTGCGCATGGTCGGCACGAACTGCGCCTCGGCGCTGTCGTAGTCGATGCCCGCCTCCTGCAGGGCGGTGCGCACGGCGACCACGTCGGTGGCCTCGGAGAGGATCTCGAAGGTCTCGCCCTCGTCGGTGATCTCCTCGGCGCCCGCATCGAGCACCACCTCGAGCAGCTCGTCCTCGGTGTGCTCGCCCTTGGGCACGGTCACCACGCCCTTGCGCTCGAACAGGTAGGACACCGAGCCGGACTCGGCCATGTTCCCCCCGTTGCGGTTGAAGGCGAGCCGGACCTCGGAGACGGCGCGGTTCTTGTTGTCGGTGAGGCATTCGACCAGCACTGCGACACCGCCGGGGGCGTAGCCCTCGTACATCAGGGTCTCGTAGTCGACGCTGTCGGCGTCGAGGCCGCCGCCGCGCTTGACGGCGCGCTCGATGTTGTCGGCCGGGACGGAGGTCTTCTTCGCCTTCTGGATGGCGTCGAACAGGGTCGGGTTGCCGGAGGGGTCGGGTCCACCCATACGTGCTGCGACCTCGATGTTTTTCACCAGCTTGGCGAACGCCTTGCTGCGCTTGGCATCGATGATGGCCTTCTTGTGCTTCGTGGTCGCCCACTTGGAATGCCCTGACATCTCTCTCCTCCCGACTCGTCCGCCGGATCCCGGCAGGAGGGCCAGTCTAGGGCCCGGCGGGGCGAGCCCTGCGCTCAGCGCCGCACGACGGGGGCGGTGAGGGAGCCCAGCAGACGGCGATCGGCGGTGATCGTCTCGAGCAGCTCCCGCTCCCGCTCGCGCGTGAGGCGGGTGGGCCGGGCGAACAGGACGCTGTGGCGCTCCATGCCCAGGGCGACCGAGGCGCGGATCAGGTCGCGCATCGCGATCCGGGACACGGCGCCGTACCGCGCCGCCCACTTCTCGGCGCGGCGCCGCCTGCGCATGGAGACCAGCATCGTCACCTCGGAGGGCGCGAACCAGCCGGAGCGGCCGTACTCGGAGAGCTGGCGGCGCAGGATGCGCTTCTCCCGCAGCCGCAGGAACAGCACGATCGCCACCAGCAGCAGGAAGATCGGCACCTGCACGCTCGCGTAGTAGCGCAGGAAGCCGGCCAGCGGGTCCTCGGGGTCCACGGGCAGGAAGAAGGTCGAGCCGTTCCACAGGGCATGCAGCACCATGCCCAGGGAGAGGCCGCCGATGCCGAGCCCGAAGTAGAGCATCAGCGAGCGGCGCTCGGCGGCCAGGCCCAGTCCCAGCCCGCACAGCGCGGTGAAGGAGACGTGGGCGAAGGGCGAGAGGATCCCGCGCAGGAAGAAGGTCTGCCAGAACACGGCGACCTCACCGGCGGCCTGCGCTTGGTGGAAGGACTGGCCGAAGTAGAGGATGTTCTCGGTGAAGGCGAAGCCGCCGGCGATGAGCGCCGCGTAGACCACCCCGTCCAGGGGGCCGGCGATGTACCGCCGTCCCCAGATCAGCAGCCCCAGCAGCCCCGCGCTCTTCATCGCCTCCTCGACCACCGGCGCCTGCACCACGGCGCCCAGGAAGGTGGCGGTGAGCTCGTCGGGCTCGCTCGGGGAGATCCAGGTGGTGAAGGCGCCGCCGATCACGAAGGTCAGCGCCACCGATCCGATCGCGCCCCAGGCGAAGGCGTAGACCAGCGACAGGCGCGGCTGCGGGGTGTACCGGTCGAGCCACCACACGGCCAGCAGCACGATCGCCACCGGCACCAGGGCGGCGGTGAAGGCGACCAGCGAGGTGCCCGCGCCCAGGGGCAGGATCACCAGGAAGTAGAGGGCGAGCGCGGAGAGCGCGAGGGCGAGGAAGGACAGGCCCACCAGCACCCACCGCAGCCAGGGACGGCGCCGGCGGCCCTGCGGCGGGGCCCCCTCGCCGATCCGTCCGGGGGCGCGGGGGTCGATGCGGTGCACGTCGTAGCCGTACCCGGGGCCGGGCGGCGGTGCGGGGTGGGGCGGGGCTCCGGTCGTGCTCATCACAGCGCTCTCCTCCCTGTCCCCCGGCCGGTGGCCGCTGCCCCGGTGCCGGAGGCCCTCCGGGCGGGCCGCTCGGCCCCGGTCATGCTAGCTCAGGGCCAGGCGTCGGCATACAGCCGGCGGGTGTCCGCCAGCAGCAGCGGCAGGGCCTTGGTGCGGCCGATCACCGGCAGGAAGTTCGCATCCCCCAGCCAGCGCGGCACCACGTGCTGGTGCAGGTGGGCGGCGATCCCGGCGCCCGCGACGGCGCCCTGGTTCATGCCCAGGTTGAAGCCGGCCGGCTGGGAGACCTCCCGCACCACCCGCATGGCGGTGCGGGTCAGCTCCGCGACCTCGCGCACCTCGTCGTCCTCCAGCTCGGTGTAGTCCGAGACGTGCCGGAAGGGGCACACCAGCAGGTGGCCCGAGTTGTACGGGTAGAGGTTCAGGATCACGTAGGCGACCTCGCCGCGGTGGACGATCAGGGCGTCCTCGTCCGAGCGCCGCGGCGCCGTGCAGAAGGGGCACTGCTCGCCGTCGTCGGGGTCCGCGGGCTTGTTCTCGCCGCCGATGTAGGCCATCCGGTGCGGGGTCCACAGCCGCTGGGTCTCGTCGGCGACGCCGGCGAACTCCCGGGCGTCGGCGGTCTCCACCGGCGGCGGGGTCCCCGGTCCCGCGGGCGCGGCGCCCACGGGGCCGGGGCTCACGCCACCGCTCACACCTGCACCTTGTCGGCGATGGCGGCGACGATCCGCTGCACCGCCTCGTCGACGTCGATGCCGTTGTCCTGGCTGCCGTCGCGCATCCGGAAGGAGACGGCGCCGGCCGCCTGGTCCTCGCCGCCGGCGATGAGCAGGTAGGGCACCTTCTCCTTGGTGTGGGTGCGGATCTTCTTCTGCATGCGGTCGTCGGAGGCGTCGACCTCGACCCGCACCCCGTGGGCGCGCAGCTTGTCCGCGACCTGCTCGAGGTAGGGCACGTACTCGGCGGCCACCGGGACCGCGACGACCTGGACGGGCGCGAGCCAGACCGGGAAGGCGCCCGCGTAGTGCTCGAGCAGCACCCCGAAGAAGCGCTCGATCGAGCCGAACAGCGCGCGGTGGATCATCACCGGACGCTGCCGGGAGCCGTCGGGGGCGGTGTACTCGAGCTCGAACAGCTCGGGCTCGAAGAAGTCCAGCTGGATGGTCGAGAGCTGCCAGGTGCGGCCGATCGCGTCCTTCGCCTGCACGGAGATCTTCGGGCCGTAGAAGGCGGCGCCGCCCGGATCGGGCACCAGCTCGAGACCGGAGGCGGTGGCGACCTCCTCGAGGGTGGTCGTGGCCTCCTCCCAGCTGGCGTCGTCGCCCACGGACTTCTCGGGGTCCCGGGTGGACAGCTCGAGGTAGAAGTCGTCCAGGCCGTAGTCCTTGAGCAGGCCCAGCACGAAGTCGAGGGTGTCGGCGATCTCGGAGCGCATCTGCTCGCGGGTGGTGTAGATGTGCGCGTCGTCCTGGGTGAAGCCGCGGGCACGGGTCAGTCCGTGCACCACCCCGGACTTCTCGTAGCGGTAGACGCTGCCGAACTCGAACAGCCGCAGCGGCAGCTCGCGGTAGGAGCGGCCGCGGGAGCGGTAGACGAGGTTGTGCATCGGGCAGTTCATGGGCTTGAGGTAGTAGTCCTGGCCCTGCTTGGTGACGTTGCCGTCGGCGTCGGTCTCCTCGTCGATGTGCATCGGGGGGTACATGCCGTCGGCGTACCACTCGAGGTGCTTGGAGGTCTCGAAGAGGTTCTTCTTGGTGATGTGCGGGGTGGAGACGAAGGAGTACCCGGCCTCGACGTGGCGGCGGCGGGAGTAGTTCTCCATCTCCATCGTGATCATGGCACCCTTGGGGTGGAACACCGGCAGCCCGGAGCCGATCTCGTCCGGGAAGGAGAACAGGTCCAGCTCGTTGCCCAGGCGGCGGTGGTCGCGGCGCTCGGCCTCGGCCAGGCGCTCCTGGTGGGCGCGCAGCTCCTCCTTGGAGGGCCAGGCGGTGCCGTAGACGCGCTGCAGCATCGGGTTCTTCTCGCTGCCGCGCCAGTAGGCGGCGGCCGAGCGGGTCAGCGCGAAGCCGTTGCCGATCAGGCGCGTGGTGGGCAGGTGCGGGCCGCGGCACAGATCGGTCCAGACCACCTCGCCGCGCCGGTTGACGTTGTCGTACATCGACAGGCCGCCGGCGCCGACCTCGACGGCGGCGCCCTCGGCGGCGTCGTCGGCGGTGGACTTCAGAGAGATCAGCTCGAGCTTGTAGGGCTCACCGGCCTCCTCGGCGCGGGCGGCGTCGTCGCTGATCTCGCGGCGCACGAAGCGCTGCCCCTCCTTGACGATCCGTCCCATCTCCTTCTCGAGCGCCTTGAGGGACTCGGGGGTGAAGGGCTCGGCGACGTCGAAGTCGTAGTAGAAGCCGTCGGTGATGGGCGGGCCGATGCCGAGCTTGGCGTCGGGGTCGACCTTCTGCACGGCCTGCGCGAGGACGTGGGCGGTGCTGTGGCGCAGGATCGAGAGCCCGTCGGGGCTGGAGATCTCCACGCCCTGGACGTCCGCGCCCTCGGCCAGGGGGGTGTCGAGGTCGCGCAGCTCCCCGTCCAGGCGCAGGGCGACGATCTCGGTGCGGCCCGCGAACAGCTCGCTGCCCGTGGTCCCCTCCTCGACCTGGTGGGGGGATCCGTCGAGGATGATGGCGATCTGGGCCACGGGAATGCTCCTTGTGCTCGGGGTGAGCCGGCCGACGATGCCGGCTCCATCGGCGATGGTAGTCGCCCGGGCCGCAGGGCCACGACCTGCGCTCACCTCGCGCCTGCGGGGCGGCACCGGGTCCGGGGACGCGAGAAGGGCCCCAGTCCGCAGACCGGGGCCCTTCTGGTGGTGGGCGATACTGGGATCGAACCAGTGACCTCTTCCGTGTCAGGGAAGCGCGCTACCGCTGCGCCAATCGCCCGGACCGACGCGGGGAGCGCCGGTGGAGGTGGGTACGGGATTCGAACCCGTGTACACGGCTTTGCAGGCCGTTGCCTGACCACTCGGCCAACCCACCGAAGATGCTCCCGCATCATGCGGGACGACGCTCCTGACCTTCGTCGGGCGCGCCATCCTCGGAGCGGACGACCGGATTCGAACCGGCGACCCTCACCTTGGCAAGGTGATGCTCTACCAACTGAGCTACGTCCGCGTGAGCGGGATCCGCGGATCCCGTCGTGGGCGATACTGGGATCGAACCAGTGACCTCTTCCGTGTGAAGGAAGCGCGCTACCCCTGCGCCAATCGCCCGAAGGTGTCGTCCACCCTCTCGAGCGGACTCGAAGAAGCCTACACGGTCCCGCCGGGTGCTCGCGGCCACTTCGGGTGTGACCTGCGTCCATCCGTGCCGCGCACGAGCCCGGAGACACAGCGTCGTGACCTCGGCCACTGCGGGCCCCGTGCATTTGCGCCCGGTCCGAGCGCCGCCTAAGGTATTCCCTCGTCGGCCTGGCCGATGTGCGGACGTAGCTCAGTTGGTAGAGCATCACCTTGCCAAGGTGAGGGTCGCCGGTTCGAATCCGGTCGTCCGCTCCATCCCTCCCCCGCCCCCCGGGCGCACGGGCGATTGGCGCAGCGGTAGCGCGCTTCCCTGACACGGAAGAGGTCACTGGTTCGATCCCAGTATCGCCCACCAGCACGACGGCCCTCTCGGCGCTCGAGGGGGCCGCTGCCATCTCCCGGCACCTGCCGGACACGGGGCACCTAGCACACCGCGTCCATGCCCCGGGACCACGGTCCCGGGGTCCGGTACGGCCGACTACTGTGGCCCCATGCAGATCTGGACCGGACAGTCCTACCCCCTGGGTGCCACCTTCGACGGCTCGGGCACCAACTTCGCCCTCTTCTCGGAAGCCGCCGAGCGCGTCGAGCTGTGCCTGCTCGACGACGACGGCGCCGAGCGCCGCATCGAGATCACCGAGGTCGACGCCTTCGTCTGGCACGTCTACCTGCCGGCGGTGCAGCCCGGCCAGCGCTACGGGTTCCGGGTGCACGGCCCCTACGACCCGGCCGCCGGCGTGCGCTGCGATCCCTCGAAGCTGCTGCTGGACCCGTACGCGAAGGCGATCTCCGGGATGGCCAGCAACCACCCCTCGCTGTACAGCTACGACTTCGAGGACCCCACCGCGCGCAACACCGAGGACTCCGCCGCGCACACGATGCACTCCGTGGTGGTCTCCCCCTTCTTCGACTGGGGCAACGACCATCCTCCGGCGCGCGACTACCACGAGACCGTGATCTACGAGGCCCATGTCAAGGGCCTGACGATGCAGCATCCCGACATCGACGACGACATCCGCGGCACCTACGTCGCGATGGGGCATCCGGCGATCATCGAGCACCTCACCGAGCTGGGGGTGACGGCGGTCGAGCTGATGCCGGTGCACCAGTTCGTCCAGGACGGCCACCTGGTGGAGAAGGGCCTGCGCAACTACTGGGGCTACAACACCATCGGCTTCTTCGCCCCGCACAACGAGTACGCCTACGCCGGCGACCAGGGCGAGCAGGTCCGCGAGTTCAAGCAGATGGTCAAGAACCTCCACGAGGCCGACATCGAGGTGATCCTCGACGTGGTCTACAACCACACCGCCGAGGGCAACCACATGGGGCCCACCCTCTGCTTCCGCGGCATCGACAACGCCTCGTACTACCGCCTGGTCGAGGACGACAAGTCCCATTACTACGACACCACCGGCACCGGGAACTCGCTGCTCATGCGCACCCCGCACGTGCTGCAGCTGATCATGGACTCGCTGCGCTACTGGGTCACCGAGATGCACGTGGACGGGTTCCGCTTCGATCTCGCCTCGACCCTGGCCCGCGAGCTGCACGAGGTGGACCGGCTCTCGGCCTTCTTCGACATCATCCAGCAGGACCCGATCATCTCCCAGGTGAAGCTGATCGCCGAGCCGTGGGACCTCGGCGAGGGCGGCTACCAGGTGGGCGGGTTCCCGCCCCTGTGGTCGGAGTGGAACGGCGACTACCGGGACGTGGTGCGCGACTTCCACCGCTCCGAGCCCGGCATGATCGGCGACTTCACCTCGCGCCTGGCTGGCAGCTCGGACCTGTACCAGCACACCGGCCGCACCCCGATCGCCTCGATCAACTTCGTCACCGCCCATGACGGCTTCACCCTGCGCGACCTGGTCTCGTACAACGACCGGCACAACGAGGCCAACCAGGAGGGCGGCAACGACGGCGAGAGCCACAACCGCTCCTGGAACTCGGGCGTGGAGGGCGAGACCGACGATGCGCAGGTCCTCGCCCTGCGCCGGCGCCGGGCGAAGAACATGATGGCCACGCTGCTGGTCAGCCAGGGCGTGCCGATGATCCTGCACGGCGACGAGATCGGCCGCTCCCAGGGCGGCAACAACAACACCTACTGCCAGGACGACGAGATCTCCTGGATGGACTGGGAGCTCGACAGCGAGCAGCAGGAGATGCTCTCCTTCACCCGGCAGATGATCGCGCTGCGTCGCGAGCACCCGATCTTCCGTCGTCGGCGCTTCCTCAGCGGCGACGTGCGCGAGGGCGCCGACTCCACCCTGCCGGACGTCGAATGGCTCGACACCCTGGGCACCCGGATGACCGAGGCCGACTGGAACGACGCGCACAACAAGTGCCTGACGATGTTCCTCAACGGCTCGGCCATCCCGGAGCCGAACCTGCGCGGTGAGCGCATCATCGACGACTCCGCGCTGGTCATGTTCAACGCCTCGGGCAACACGGTGGACTTCACGCTCCCGCCCGCCGAGTACGGCGAGCAGTGGGAGGTGGTGGTGGGCACCGGCGAGACCATCGACGTCGGCACCACCCTGAGCGCCGCCGAGACCATCACCCGGCCCAGCCATTCGCTGATGATCCTGATGCGGCCCGCGATGGAACTCGCCACGGAGGACAACGTCCCCGAGGACGAGGAACGGCCCGCCCGCGCCTGAGCCCCATCCGCCCTGCGCCCGCAGGGCGGCGACCAAGGAGAGCACCGACCCGTGAGCCTCGAACCCGCCCGCCGTCCCGACCCCGAGCGCGCAGGCTCCGCCACCGGTGCCCTGCGCAGCGTGCGCCCCGTGCCGACCTCGACGTACCGCCTGCAGCTGCACGAGGGCTTCACGGCCGACGACGCCGCAGCGCTGGTGCCGTACCTGGCCCGGCTCGGCGTGGGGCACGTCTTCTGCTCGCCCGTGCTGCAGGCGGCCCCCGGGTCGACCCACGGCTACGACGTGGTCGACCACAGCCGGATCAGCGAGGAGATCGGGGGCGAGGCGGCGCTGCGGCGCCTGGCCGAGGCCGCCCATGCGCACGGGATGGGCCTGATCGTCGACGTGGTCCCCAACCACATGGCGATCCCCACCCCGATCTGGCACAACCGCGCGCTGTGGTCGGTGCTGCGGGAGGGTCCCGCCTCCCCGTACGCGCAGTGGTTCGACCTCGACCCCTCCGCCGAACGCTCCATCCTGGTGCCGGTGCTGGGCCGCCCGATCGGCGCGGTGCTGGCCGACGGCGAGATCTCCGTGGGTGCCGAGGAGATCCCGCAGGCCGACGGCACCACTCTCACCGAGACCGTGCTGCGGTACTACGACCATGTGCTGCCGGTGGCCGCCGGCACCGAGCACCTGGGACTGGCGGACCTGCTGGACCGCCAGTGGTACCGGCTGGCGTACTGGAAGGTCTCCGACGACGAGCTGAACTACCGGCGCTTCTTCGACGTGGACACCCTGGCCGCGGTGCGCGTCGAGCTGCCCGAGGTGTTCGAGGCCACCCATGCCACCCTGCTGCGCCTGCAGGCCGAGGGCATCATCGACGGCTACCGCATCGACCATCCCGACGGCCTGGCCGACCCCCGCGGCTACCTGCGCGATCTCGAGCAGGCCACCGGCGGCGCCTGGACCGTGGTGGAGAAGATCCTCGAGGGCGAGGAGCACCTGCCCGGCGACTTCCCCTGCGCGGGCACCACCGGCTACGACGCCCTGTGGCGGGTGGGCGGGCTGTTCCACGACGCCCACGGCGCCTCGGGCCTGACCCATCTGTGGCAGCGCCGCACCGGGGACCAGCGGCCCTTCGAGGAGGTGGCCGAGGAGTCCACCAACCTCGTGATCTTCACCAGCCTGTGGGCGGAGATCGAGCGCCTGACCACGCTGATCCACCGCATCTGCCAGGAGGACATCCGCCTGCGCGACACCACCCGGCGCAACCTCCAGCGGACCATCGTGGCGCTGCTGGGGTCGATGGACCGCTACCGCGCCTACATCGTGCCCGGCGAGCCCGCCCCCGGCGCCGAGCGCGCGGTGATCGAGCAGGCCGCCGCCCGGGCCCGGCAGCAGCTCGAGGACGACGAGGACGTGCTGGCCACGCTCGACCTGGTGGTGGCCCTGGTGTGCGGGGACGAGGTCGGCAGCGCGGGCCGCAGCGGCAGCGCGGAGCGCGACGAGGTGGTGGTCCGCTTCGCCCAGACCTGCGGTCCGGTGCACGCCAAGGGCCTCGAGGACACCGCCTTCTACCGCTACACCCGCTTCCTCGCGGTCAACGAGGTGGGCGCGGATCCGGACCGGATCGGGGTCGAGCCGGACACCCTGCACGACCACGCCCAGGCGATGGTGCGCACCCGCCCCGATGCGATGACCACCCTGTCCACCCATGACACCAAGCGCAGCGAGGACGTGCGCGCGCGGCTGGCGGTGCTCACCGAGCAGCCGCAGGAGTGGGCGCTGACGGTGCAGGAGCTCGAGCGGGCCACCCTGGGTGATCGCGGGGACCGGGTCGACGGGGCCATCGACCTGCTGCTGTGGCAGACCCTCGCCGCCTGCTGGGACCTGCCCGGCGCGGACGCCCCGCGGATCACCGCCGAACGGCTGGAGGGGTACCTGCTCAAGGCCATGCGGGAGGCGAAGAGCTTCACCACCTGGACCGAGCAGGACGCCGAGTACGAGCAGCAGGTGCTCGACCTCGGTCGCGCCGCCCTCGCCAGCGCGGAGGTCGACCAGCTGCTGACCGACTGGACCCGACGCACCCTGAGCGGGCAGCGCTCGGCGATCCTCGGGCAGAAGCTGATCCAGCTCACCATGCCCGGGGTTCCCGACGTCTACCAGGGCAACGAGTCCGTCGACCTCTCGCTGGTGGATCCCGACAACCGGCGCCCGGTCGACCATGCCGGTCGCGCCGCCCGCCTGCAGCGGATGATCGAGGGTGCCGGCCCCGACGGGATCGGCGACGAGAAGCTGTGGCTGACCCACCGGGCGCTGGTGCTGCGCAGGGAGCGCCCCGAGCTGTTCCAGGGACGCGAGGCCGCCTACCGTCCGCTGCCCACCACCACCGGTCACGCGGTCGCCTTCGGCCGCGCGGTCGGCGAGGGCCCGGTGGAGGTCGTCACCGTCGCCACCCGGCTCGCGCTGGGCCTGGAGCGCCGCGGCGGCTGGGGCGAGTCCTGGATCGCCCTGCCCGAGGGCCGCTGGCGGGACGCCCTCAGCGGCGCCGAGTTCCCCGGCGGGCTGCTGGCGCTCGACGAGCTGCTGTCCGCCTGGCCGGTGGCCCTGCTGGTGCGCACCGGCGCGCCGACCCCGGCCACCTCCCCCGCCCCCACCGAGGAGACGAGATGACCACCGCTGCCCTGCCCCCGGTCGCCGCACGCGCCTACGACCGCTACCGCGTCTGGGCCCCGTCGGCCTCCGCCGTCACCGTGCGGATCGACGGCGCCGAGCACGCCATGCAGCCCCTGGCGGACGCTGCGGAGGGCTGGTTCGAGCTGCCCGGGGTCAGCGCCCGACCGGGAGCCCGCTACGCCTTCCGCCTCGACGACGGCGAGCAGTGGCTGCCCGACCCGCGCTCGCTGTCCCAGCCGGACGGCGTCCACGCCGACAGCGAGGTGGTCGACCCCCTCGCCCTGCGCGGCCCCACCGAGTTCGCGGGGCGCAGCCTGCGCGGGAAGGTGCTGTACGAGCTCCATATGGGCACGTTCACGCCCGGTCCCGACGGCCGCGGCGGCACCTTCGACTCGGCGATCGAGCGGCTCGACGAGCTGGTGGACCTCGGGGTCGACGCGGTCGAGCTGATGCCGATCGCGACCTTCCCCGGGCAGCGCGGCTGGGGCTACGACGGGGTGGGGCTGTACGCGACCCACGCCGCCTACGGCGGACCGGCGGGCCTGGCCCGCTTCGTCGACGCCGCCCATGCCCGCGGTCTCGCGGTGGTCCTGGACGTGGTGCACAACCACCTCGGCCCCGCCGGCAACTACCTGGGCGCCTTCGGCCCCTACTTCACCGAGCAGCACCACACCCCCTGGGGCGCAGCGGTCAACCTCGACCAGCCGGGCTCGCGCGAGGTGCGGGACTTCCTGCTGGGCAGCGCCCGGCTCTGGCTGGTGGACGTGGGCCTGGACGGGCTGCGGCTGGACGCCGTCCACGAGCTGGCCGACGACTCCGAGCGACACTTCCTGGCCGAGCTCGCCGATGCGGTGACGGCCTGGGAGGCCGAGACCGGCCGCGAGCTGACGCTGATCGCGGAGTCGGACCGCAACGACCCCCGGACCGTCACCCCCACCGCCGCCGGCGGGCTGGGGATGGACATGCAGTGGGCCGACGACGTCCACCACGGCGTGCACGCCTGGATCTCCGGCGAGCGCGTGGGCTACTACTCGGACTTCGGCAGCGCCGAGACGCTCGCCACGGTGCTGACCCGGATCTTCCTCCACGCCGGGAGCTACTCCTCGTTCCGCGGCGAGGTGTGGGGAGCGCCGGTGGATCCCGCCTCCCCCGACTACGACGGTCATTCCTTCGTCACGTTCCTGCAGGACCACGACCAGGTGGGCAACCGGGCCACCGGTGACCGCCTGCACCACTCCCTCACCCCCGAGCAGCACGCCGCCGCGATCGCGCTGGTGCTGCTGGGCCCCGGCACCCCGATGCTGTTCCAGGGCGAGGAGTGGGCGGCCTCCACCCCGTTCACCTACTTCACCGACCACGACGACGAGCTGGGCCCGCTGGTAAGCAAGGGCCGCACGGAGGAGTTCGCCGAGATGGGCTGGGCCGAGGAGGTCCCCGACCCGCAGCAGCTCAGCACCTTCACCTCCTCGATCCTGCGCTGGCAGGAGCGGGAGGACGGCGATCACGGCCGGATCCTGGACTGGTACCGGACCCTGATCGCGCTGCGCCGCGAGCAGGCCGATCTCCACGACCCGGATCTGGCGCGCACCGCCGTCGAGGTGCTGGCCGAGCAGACCGTGCTGCTGCGCCGCGGGGACCTCGCGGTGCTCAGCCACCGCGGACCCGGCCCCTCGGCCGAGGTCGCCGCCGGCTCCGCGGTGCTGGCCGCCTTCGGCGAGGTCGAGCAGACCGAGGACGGCGCGCTGCGGCTGCTCGACGCGGGGGCCGTCGTGCTGCGACCCGCGAGCGACCACCGGGGCTGAGCGGGGCCCGGGAGCGCCGGCGGCCCCTCCCGGCTCAGCGGGCGGCGTCCGCCGAGCCGGCCGGACGCAGCAGGGCGCCCCCGTCGTCGGCCAGGGAGGCGAGCCGGGACAGGGCCCGCAGGTACTTCTTGCGGTAGCCGCTGCGCATCAGCTCGGCGGAGAACAGGTCGGTGAGGACCTGGGGGCCGGTCGCGCCGTCGGCGGCCGTCTCCTGCGCAAGGGACACCAGCGTCGGCACCTCGCGGTCGTAGAGCCGGTCCACCAGCACCACGAAGCGCAGGGCGTCGTGGTGATGGCTCAGCCCGTGCATGCCGGTGACGTGCGCGGCGGCGACGTCGTCGAGCAGGGCGCCGTAGCGGGAGGGGTGGACCTTCACGAGGTGGGCGAGCAGGGCGTCGAAGTTGTCCAGGGCGGCGCCGGGGAGCCCCTCGGCATGCTCCCGGACCCGGGCCTCCGGCAGTGCCACGATCTCGGTGACGCCGTCGCGGCGGCGGTAGTCCTCGCCGTCGATCCGCACCACCTGGAAGCGCTCGGCCATCGCCTGGATCTCCCGCAGGAAGTCCTGGGCGGCGAACCGGCCCTCCCCGAGCGCGTCGGGCAGGGTGTTCGAGGTCGCGGCGACCGCGACGCCCCGGTCGGAGAGCTCCCGCAGCAGGCGGGTCATCAGGAGGGTGTCGCCGGGGTCGTCGAGCTCGAACTCGTCGATGCACACCAGCACCGACTCCCCCAGCAGGTCCACGGCCTTCTGGAAGCCCAGCGCCCCCACCAGCTCGGTGTACTCCACGAAGGTGCCGTAGACGCGGTTGCCCCCGGCCGCATGGAACAGGGAGGTCAGCAGGTGGGTCTTGCCCACCCCGAAGCCGCCGTCGAGGTAGATGCCGCGCGCCGCCTCGCTCCGGCCCCGCAGGCGGGAGAGCAGACCGCCGCGGGGCCTGCCCAGCTGCGCCGCGAACTCGGTGATGCGCTGCTTGGCCTCCTCCTGCGAGGGGTGGGCGGGATCGGGCACGTAGTTCTCGAGCCGGGCCGCGGAGAAGCGGGGCGGCGGCACCAGGTCCGCGAGCAGCCGGTCGAGGGTGGGGACGGGCCGGCGGTCGCTGAGGGCGTGGGTCACGCGGGCCAGTGTAGGGGCCGCGGCGCTCCCGCCCCGGATCCGCCCGTCGGTCGGCCGGGGCCTGCGGCCGGCTAGAGCCGCAGGCCGATGGAGTCGGCCCGGGCGGGGGCGCCGGGGTCGCGCACCGGCACCTGCACGGCGGCCGGGTCGATGTCGAGGTCGAGCACCTCGATCAGGTAGTCGGCGAGCCGGCGCTCGTAGCGGGCCGGGTCCCGGTTCCACTCTCGGGTGTGCGAGGCCCCGTCGACGGGCACGAACTCGACCGTGTCCGGTCGCAGCGCGGCCAGCAGGCGGCTGGGGCCCGGGGGCACCGTCGCATCGTCGAGGGCGTGGAAGAGCAGCGTGGGATGGCTCAGGTGATCGGCGTAGTACCGCGGGGTCATCTCGTGCAGCGCGAGCGGCTCGTGCAGGCGCACCAGACGGGCCCCGATCCGGGAGGTCATCATCCACAGGGCGAGCTGCCGCATGGCCGGCGGCGCCTTCAGCGCGGTGGCGTGGAAGACCAGGATGTCCTGCCAGTCCACGGCCGGGGAGTCCAGCACCAGGGCGGAGATGAGCTCCCGGTGGGCGGAGCGCACCGAGGTGCGCAGGGCGATGCCGCCGCCCATCGACCATCCCATCAGCACCAGGCGGCGGGCGCCCTGGGCGAGCGCGAACTCGATCGCCGCCTCGGTGTCCTCCCATTCGGCGGAGCCGAGGTGGTGCATGCGGTCCGCGGAGGCCGGCGCCCCGGCGTCGTTGCGGTAGGTGATCGCGAGGCTGGTCAGACCCAGCCGGTGCAGCAGCGGCAGCACCCGCAGGGTCTCTCCCCGGGCGGAGCCGTGGCCGTGGATGAGGATCGCCCAGGTGTCGGCGTGGTCGGGGGCGGCGGCGTCCGGCGCGGGGCGCACCAGCCAGGCGGGCATGTGCCCCACCGGCGAGTCGATCTCGACCTCCTGCGTGGGCAGCCCGTGCGCGGTCTGCGGGGTGCCCGCCCAGAAGAAGCCGTTGCTCGCGGCCGGCGCCACCTGCAGCGGCTGCTCGGTGTCGGTGGCCAGCAGCGGCCGCGAGACGGTGGTGGGGGTGGGGCGGCCCTGGACCGGGCCGAGCCGCACGTGGATCGCGCCGGCCGCCTGGCGCAGCGCCAGCACCCCGCCCCGCCGGGAGACCGCGGAGTCGTCCAGATGCACGCGATCGGGATGCACGGCGCGCACGGCGAGGTCGGGACGGCCGCGCAGGCTCTCGCGCGGCACCAGCGGCAGGCGCGCCATCACCCGCGCCCCGACCGTCAGCGCCCCTGCGCTGAGCGCGAACATCGCGGCCGCGCCGGAGGCCCCGTAGGCCACCACCGTCGGCCATCGCGCCTGGTCAGGACGGCGGGGCAGCAGGGAGGAGCGGCGGTCCGCCGGGGTGGTGGAGCGGGTCCGAGGCAGGTCGCGCATCATGGGGCGCATCCTATCGACGGGCTACCCTGGAGGTGGTGGACGACCCGTCCGCCACCCCCTGCGGAGCAGTGCGCTCCGCTGCCGAGAGCGGCGCCCTCCGGCGTCGCAGAGCGGAGGAAATCGATGTCGACCGATCCCATCGGCACCCGTCCCTACCCCGTCGCGATCAGCGAGGAGGAATGGCGCCGGCGCCTCTCCCCCGGCGAGTACCAGGTGCTCCGCCAGGGCGGCACCGAGCGCCCGGGGACCGGGGAGTACGAGGAGGTGCGACCGGCGGGGACCTACGCCTGCAAGGGCTGCGGCACCGAGCTGTTCACCGCCGAGACCCAGTTCGACGCCCACTGCGGCTGGCCCGCCTTCTACGCCCCCGCGGACTCCGACGCGGTCGAGCTGCTCGAGGACACCTCGCTGGGCATGCGCCGCATAGAGGTGCGCTGCGCGAGCTGCGGCTCCCATCTCGGCCACGTCTTCGAGGGCGAGGGCTTCGCGACCCCCACCGACCAGCGGTACTGCATCAACTCCATCAGCCTCGTCCACAGCGACGATGCGCCGGCCGGAGGCGCCGCCGCCGTCTGAGACCGCCGCCCGGCCGGGGCGCTGCGGCGCGCCTGCCGGGCCCGGGCCCGTCGCGGAGTTACTCTCCCAGCGTGTCCGTGCATCGAATCCGCACCGGCGACGACACCTTCCGTGCCGCCGTCGACGCCATGACCAGCGCCCCGACGCGCTCCGAGTTCGAGTGGCGCAGCATCCCCGCGCCCGTCCGGATGGCGCCGTCGACCTGGGCCTGCACCGGCGAGATCGTGGTCCACGACGAGGAGCTCGCCTCCGGCCGCCTGGTCATCCTGCACGATCCCGAGGGGCAGGAGTCCTGGGACGGCACCTATCGCCTGGTCGCCCTGGTCCAGGCCCAGCTCGAACCGGAGTTCGCGATCGAGTCGATGCTCGGTGACGTGGCCTGGTCCTGGGTCACCGAGGCCCTCGAGCTCCATGACGCCGAATCCCGGGAGCTGGGCTGCACCGCCACCCGGGTGGTCTCCCAGTCCTACGGGGCGCTGGCCTCCCGCCCCTCGACCGTGGACGTCGAGATGCGGATCTCCTGGACCCCGGAGGCCGCCGTGCCCCCCGGCGTCCCCGATCTGGCCCCTCATTTCGCGGCGTGGATCGCCATGCTGGCCGCCGCCGGGGGGCTCCCTCCCGCGCCCGCCCGCATCGCCCCGATCGCCCCCTCCCACCACGCGAGGGCCCCGCGCCCCGAGGAAGCCGGTGACATCCGGTGACGAAGTCCCCCGCCGTCAGCGCCCTGCAGGCTCCCCGCGACGGACTGGTGCCCCTGATCGACCGCATCCAGCCCCTGCTGGCGTGGTGCGAAGCGGCCGCTGCGGCGCCCGACGAACCGGTCGCGGTCGACGCCGAGCGCGCCTCCAGCTACCGGTACAGCTCCCGCGCCTACCTGGTGCAGCTGCGCACCGCGGCCGCCGGCACCGCGCTGATCGATCCGCTGGCGTTCACGATGCCCGCGACGCTGAAGACGCTGCTGGCCGAGCGGGAATGGGTGCTGCACGCGGCCGGGCAGGACCTGCCCAGCCTCGCCGAACTCGGCCTGCACCCGGCGAGCCTGTTCGACACCGAGCTGGCGGCGCGGCTGCTGGGGATGGAGCGGGTGGGGCTCGGCGCCGTCGTCGAGGACACGCTCGGGCTGCACCTGGCCAAGGAGCACTCGGCCGCGGACTGGTCGAAGCGACCGCTGCCGGAGGGCTGGCTGACCTATGCCGCGCTCGACGTGGAGGTCCTGATCGAGGTCCGCGACGTCCTCGCCGAGCGCCTGCGCGCCGCCGGCAAGGACGACTGGGCCCGTCAGGAGTTCGAGCACGAGCGGAGGCGCGACCACTCCCCGACCCGCTCCTCGAGCTGGCGGGGGCTGCACGGACTGGGCTCCCTGCGCACGGCGCGGCAGCTCGCCGCCGCCCGCGAGATGTGGAACCAGCGCGACGCCATCGCGAGCGCCGAGGACCTCTCCCCGCACCGGGTCATCAAGGACCGCGACATCGTGGCCGCCGCGAAGGAGGCCCCGCGGGGCCGGGAGGCCTTCGACCGCGCCCTGCCCGCGCGGCTGCGTCGTAAGGACATGTGGTGGAAGGCGGCGCGCTCCGGGATCGATCTGCCTCCTGCGCACCTGCCCGAGCGCAGCGAGCGCTCCTACCCTCCGCCGCACAAGCTCTGGTCCAAGAAGTACCCGGAGGTCGCCGAGCGCTACCTGGTGGCGCGCACCGCGGTCAACGAGCGCGCCGAGGACCTGGAGATGCCGCCCGAGAACCTGCTGCAGCCGGCGCTGCTGCGGCAGTGGGTGTGGGAGCACGAGCAGGTGCCGGAGGAAGCGGTGCTGGAGGCCGAGCTGCTCGCCCTCGGAGCGCGGCCCTGGCAGGCCGAGCAGACCGCCCCGGTGATCCATCGGGCGCTCACCGAGGACGACTGAGCCCGCCGCGCTCCTCCATGATCGCGAGCATGTCCCGCAGCGACCGGGTCAGCCGGTCGATAGATGCGACAGCAGGCGTGGAGTCCTCGCGAACCGTGTCCAGTGCCTCGCGCAGCACGGGCCGATGCGAGGTCGTCGAGCCGGACTGGTACTCGCGGTAGGTCTTGTCGACCTCGACGATCGCCTCGATCCGCCGGGCGAGATATCTCGCCGGTAGAGGGGCCCTGGACGTGCCCGACGCGCTGCGTGGCCGGCATCGTCTATTCCGCCCGTCCGGTGTCGCCGCTCGCCCGCCACTCGGCGTAGGACACGGCGAGGATGACCAGGCCGCCGAGCCCGAACCCGAGATCCAAGCCCGTGAGGGTCAGGCCGTCGATCAGTCACTCCGCAACCACGATGAGTACCGCGGCGACGACGAACCCGGGCCCGAGCCGCTGCCGCTTCTTCCACCGGGGCATCATCTACTACTCCGTCCACTGTCGTTCGCGGCGTTCCTGCGACCACCTCGCCGCGGGGGCGCCGAGCGGCAGCAGCGCGCCGACGGTGATGATCAGCCCGATGTTCCCCATCGCAGTCCGCCGTCGATGAGGGCGATGAGGACCATTCCGACGATGCCGACCGCGGCCAGCGCGTCGCCGTCGTTGCGCAGCTGGCGCCAAGGCGGCAAGCGCGACAGCGAGAAGAACATGCGGCCATAGTGTCCCGCTGAGGTGGTCGGCGCGTCCGCATAGCAGATGCGTCACCAGATTTCCGTACGGGACCCTATTGGTAACCGCAGCGGTCACGAGCCTCGCCTGGCATCTTGGAGTATGCCCCAGTAGAACGCGCTGATTCAGGGCGCTCGATGGCTGGCCGCGTAGTCCTGCGGGAGATTTGCTTCCACCCGTTCGCCGAGCGTGGCGAGATCAGAGACGATCCGCGTCACGAGATTGTCCTCGCCCTGCGCTCGGGAAGTAGTACTTCTGCTGGGAGTCCCAGCGTGTCGCGCTCGACGTACCAGGACGCTACTTCGTCGTCGCTCACGATCCCGGCAATAGGCTTGAGCGAATGCCGACGCAGCGTCTCCGCGAGGCTCACGTCCTGGTAGTACACAAGGGCTGGCCCATCATGATCATGCAGCAGCCGCTGGAAAATCTGGCGGTAGCGTGCCACTTCGAGGATGCCCTCGAGGATCACTGTGCGCCCTTGCGAGAGGCAGTGATGGACCATGAGCTCGGTAACTGCGATGGTCGCGACGGGTTTGGCGCCTTCTTCCCAGAGGACATCGGGGCGCACGGACTCCTGACCAATCACCGCTATACGGCCTTGGGGAAGGTGGTGTTGCACCTTTCGGGCGATGGTGGACTTCCCCGAGGCAGAGTTGCCACGGAGGATCACGAGAACCGGCGCTGAGGTCATCGGCTCATCATGTCGTGAGCGTGTCCTGATCTCGGAGTCCAGCCCAACTCTCTGGCTGGGGCCGATTCCCGTGACGCGTCGGAGTCGCTTGATGCTCACCGGAACGCTGGTCGAGCCGTGCGGCACTCGAGGGATTTGCGTTCCGGCGCGTGGCGGCCGCAGCGATCGACCGCTCATGCGGCCCCGCGACCGCGGGCCGCAAACGACCGTTTATGGCGCTGTAGTCACAGGGCCGTGTCGGACCCTCCCGCCAGGTCGGTGAGCCAGGTGGCCAATTCGTCATCGAGGTCTTGAACCGCGAGCTCCGGGACGTTCTTCAGGGGAGATTCGACCGCGGCGAGCTCAAGAGCGTGGGCTGCCCACTCCGCAGCGGCTGCCGCATCTCCGGTGGCCTCGTTCCATCGCGCACGAGCAACAGCGGCCTCGAAGAGCTGTACAGAGAAGTCAACGGCGGCCCTCGCATCCCAGGATCCGAGATGCTCGCGAGCTTCGCTCAGTGCCTCGGGCGTACCGCGACGAATGAGGAGTTGAGCGAGGTGGACCTCTGCCATATGCGCTGTGCCGTTGAGCGACGGGTTCATCTCGATGAGCCGGCGCAGTAGTCGCTCGGATTCCGCCGGGTCGTCGTCGGCCAAAGAGTTCGCCAAATGCTCCAGGGCGGAGCTTTGATAGAAGTAGTTCTTGCCTGCTTCTACGGCCGCCCTCACAAACAGGGTGCGTGCCGCATCGGTGGCTCCGGCGTCCTCGAGCGATAGGCCCTTGATACGCAGATACTCGGCCCTGTTCTCTTTCCTCGCGCGAGCGAGCTTGCGCTCGAAGTGCTCTTGCTCCGCGAGGGTCCACCCCGGTGTCCTGTACCAGTCCATGGGTCAACTTCTCACACCAGTCGTCCATCAGCCACCGTTCACCTCCAGCGCATCAGCGAGGTTGCCGCCCCCGTCCGGCCACTGCCCGGACGAACCTGTCCACCAGCCCCTGCAGTGGGTGTTCCAGGTCGTCGGTCTCCCAGAAGTCGCCGACGACCATGTAGCGCGGTCCGAGTTCCTCGGCGACGAGAGGCTGCAGCGCGATCCCCTCGGCGCGGTGCTTCCGGGCCATCTCGACGGAGGGGAAGCCGTGGTCCTCGTGGAAGTGCGCGTTGAAGAACGCTGCCCAGGCCGCTAATCGCTCCGTGAGCTGCGGCGAGAGCTCCCAGTCCTCGAAGTCCGTGGCACCTTCTGGACCCCAGAGCGGGCAGTCGACCGTGTACTCGTTCATGAGCCGCACTTTGATGGGTTTCATCGGGCGAGTATGCCGCCTCGACATCCGCTCCCGGGGCATGTCGGATGCGACCGTTTATGGAACACCCGGCCGGTACGGTAGCTGCATGAGCGTGGGGGACGACGAGAGAACCCAGACGGCGCTTCTGCTGCCCGTACTCGCGGCGGAGCGAGTCGTCGGTACCCACCGACGCGAGCTGGACCTGGCTGCGGCAGATGGCATCCCCGCGCACGTGACGGTCGCTTTCCCGTTCAAGCCTCTGGAAGAGATAGACGCGGAGGACCACGCCCGCCTCGCTCACCTAGGGCGTCAGCATGGTCCGTTCGAGATCGAGGGGCACCGAACTGCCTGGTTCGGAGACCGAGTCCTGTACGTCGAGGTCAGTGCAGCGCGAGAAGTCCATGCCCTGATAGCCGATGTGGCGTCAGCGTTCCCGGCCTACCCGCCGTTCGCCGGAGACTTTCCCTTAGCCGAGGTAGTCCCTCATCTCACGGTCGGCAACGCCGCGCCGGTCTCTGCGCTGCAGACAGCAGCTCGCGCCATCGATGACGCGCTCCCTTTCTCCGAACTCGTTCAGAGCATGGAGCTGTGGGCCGGTCCCCCCGTGGACGGCAGAACACGACCCGCGCCCTGGACGCGGGTTCACTCATACGCACTCGCTCCCACAGCACCCACCCCTTCCAGGAGCATGCCGCTGAGTCATCAATGACCGTTCGCGGAACGCCCCTCCGTCGAGGCCCCGGCCAGTACGCTCCGCAGATGCACGCCGCCAACGGTTCTAGCGGCCCGGCTTCCATACGCCTGGCTTCCCTCGAGGACGCTCCGGCGGTTGCGAATGTGCACCGGGAGTCGCGATCTTGGTACTACCAGGTGTCGCCTGTGATCACGGGGACATCGCCCCGCGTGCGGCGGCCCGGCTCAGTCCCGACCCGGGCGCTCCATGAACGGGGCGTCGGCCGGACGCGGCGCCGCCGCGGCGCCCTGGCGCAGCGCGTGCAGGGCCAACAGGGCGCTGACTGTGGTGGCGTTGGTCAGGCGTCCCTCGAGCACTGCCGTGACCGCCTCGGACAGCGGCACCCAGCGGCTGACCAGCTCGGCCTCCTCGTCGGTGCGCTCGAACTCCTGCGCGCTCGCGCGGACCCCGGTGGCGAGGTAGACCCGGATCACCTCGTCGTTCCCGCCGGGGCTCGGGCGCAGGTCCACCAGGGTGGACAGCTGCTGGGGCTCGTAGCCGGTCTCCTCGGCGAGCTCGCGGGCTGCCGCGACGTGCGGGGCCTCGCCGTCCAGGTCGAGCAGGCCGGCGGGGATCTCCCACAGGCTGTGGCCGACGGGATGGCGGTACTGCCGGATCAGCAGCACCCGGTCCTGCTCGTCGACGGCGAGCACCGCGACCGCCCCGGTGTGCCAGACGTACTCGCGGTCGAAGCGGACGTCGGCGGTGAAGTCGACCGTGTCGCGCACCAGGTCCCACACCATGCCCTCGTGCAGGACCTCCCGGTGGGCGACCGGGCGCTGGGCGGGCTCGTCCCGCAGCGGCGCTGCGGACTGCTCGGGCTGGGTCATCGGATCACTCCTGGTCCTGGACGGCGTCGGCGGCGGGGATCTCCGGCTCCACCTCGAGCAGGCGGGTCGCCTTCTGCAGCTCGACCGCCGCGCCGATCAGGCCGGCGAACAGCGGATGCGCCCGGGTGGGACGGGACTTCAGCTCGGGATGGGCCTGGGTGCCGACATAGTACGGGTGCACCGCGGGGTCGAGCTCGACGAATTCGACCAGGGAGCGGTCGGCCGAGACGCCGGAGATGCGCAGCCCGGCCTGCTCGAGCTGCTCGCGGTAGGCGTTGTTGACCTCGTAGCGGTGGCGGTGGCGCTCGGCGACCTCGGTGGTGCCGTAGGTGCGGGCCGCCAGGGAGCCCTCGACCAGGGTGTGGTCGTAGGAGCCCAGCCGCATGGTGCCGCCGAGGTCCCCCTCCCCGGAGACGATCGCGGCCTGCTCGGCCATGGTGGCGATCACCGGATGCGCGGTGCCGGGGGCGAACTCGGTGGAGTGGGCGTCGGCCAGGCCCAGCTCGTGGCGGGCGTACTCGATGACCATGGACTGCATGCCCAGGCACAGGCCGAGGGCGGGCACGCCATGGGTGCGGGCGTGGTGGAGGGCGCCGACCTTGCCGTCGACGCCGCGGATCCCGAAGCCGCCGGGCACGACGATCGCGTCGACGTCCCGCAGCTCCTGCTGCGCCCCCTCCGGGGTCGCGCAGCGGTCCGACTCGACCCAGCGGATGGTCACCTCGGCGCTGTGGGCGAAGCCGCCGGCGCGCAGGGCCTCGGTGACCGACAGATAGGCGTCGGGCAGGTCCACGTACTTGCCCACCAGCGCGACGGTGACCGCGTAGGCGGGGTGGTGGACGCGCTGCAGCAGCTCCTCCCACTGCGTCCAGTCCACGTCGTGGCTGAGCAGGTCCAGGCGCCGGATCGCGTAGGCGTCGAGCCCCTCGCTGTGCAGCACCAGCGGGATCTCATAGATCGAGGGGGCGTCGGCGCAGGTGACGACCGCGTCGATGTCGACGTCGCACATGGAGGAGATCTTCGCCTTCACCGAGGCGGGCAGCTCCCGGTCGGCCCGCAGCACGATCGCGTCCGGCTGGATGCCGATCGAGCGCAGCGCGGCCACCGAGTGCTGGGTGGGCTTGGTCTTGAGCTCCTGCGAGGGCCCGATGAACGGCACCAGCGACACGTGCACGAAGAACACGTTCTCGCGGCCGAGGTCCTGGCGGACCTGCCTTGCGGCCTCGATGAAGGGCTGGGACTCGATGTCGCCGACGGTGCCGCCGATCTCGGTGATGATCACGTCGACGTCGTCACCGGCCTGCGAGCGCATCGCCTCCTTGATGGCGTTGGTGATGTGCGGGATCACCTGCACGGTGTCCCCGAGGTACTCGCCGCGGCGCTCCTTGGCGATGACGCTGGAGTACACCTGGCCGGTGGTGACGTTCGCGGCCGCGCTGAGGTTCTCGTCGAGGAAGCGCTCGTAGTGGCCGATGTCGAGGTCGGTCTCGGCGCCGTCCTCGGTGACGAACACCTCACCGTGCTGGAAGGGGTTCATGGTGCCCGGATCGACGTTGAGGTACGGATCGAGCTTCTGCATGGTCACGCGCAGCCCGCGGCTGCGCAGGAGCATCCCCAGCGAGGAGGCGGTCAGTCCCTTGCCGAGGCTGGAGACCACTCCCCCGTCACGAAGATGTGCCTGGTGATGCCCGGGTTGCGGAACGGCTTGGCCGAGGCGGCCTGCGCGATCCGAGGGAGGGGGCCGGTGCTGGTGAGGGGGGCGCTTCCGCTGGTGTCTGCCACGGACTGTCAACCTACCAGGGTCAAGGGGCTGCGGCGAGCACCTCGGTGAGCTGGGCGAGGAGGTCGCGCGCCGTGGGCAGGTCCCGGGCCCGCTGCGCGGAGGCCTGCTCGGCCTGCCGGCGCCGGCGGGGATCGCGGTGCTCGGCGATCGCCGCGGCCAGTGCGCGGGCGTCGCCGACGGGCACCAGGCGGGCCGCCTCGCCCGTCACCCAGCGGGTGCCGCCGGCGTCGGTGGCGAGGATCGCCCGGCCGGCCTGGAGCGCCTCCTGCAGGGCCACCGGCTGGCCCTCCCAGCGGGCGGCGGAGACCACCAGGTCCGCCGCCGCCAGCAGCTCGGGGACGTCCTCGCGCCGTCCCAGCAGCTCGACGGGCAGCGCCTCGGCCCGGATCCTGGCGGCGAGCTCCTCGTGCAGCGGCCCCTCCCCCGCGATCCGGATCCGCACCCCGGCGCCGTCGCGCAGCCGGGCGGCGGCATCCAGCAGGTCGTGCAGCCCCTTCTGGGGCGCCAGTCGCGCGATGACGAGCACCTCGAGCGCGTCCCCGGGGGCGCGGCGCGGCGCGGCCGGCGCGGTCGCCGGGCGCGGCGGGGCGGGGACCACGGCATGGCGGACGTCCCGGGCCCCGGCCCGGCGGGCGTCCTCGGCGAGGTCCGGGGAGACGGCCAGGACGGTGTCGGCGCGGCGGACCAGGAGGCGCAGCAGCAGCGCCCCGACGGTGCGGACCGGGAGCGAGCCGACGGTGCGGTTGTGCAGGGTCACCACCAGGCGGTGGCCCCCGCGCCGCGGCACGGCGAGCGCGGCCAGGGCCCCGGCCCGCAGCCCATGGGCGTGGACGGCCATGGGCGCCCCGGCGGCGCCGACGGTGCGGCGCAGGGCGCGCACGGTGCGCAGGTCGGTCGACAGGTGCGGCCGCGGCCGGATCTCGACGCCCGCCTCGGCCACCTCCCAGCCGGCCGCGCGGAGCTCGGCCAGCTCCTGGTCGACGTGGGCGGCCAGTCCCCCGCCGGCTCGCGGGCGCACCAGCAGCACCCTCACGGCGCGGTCCGCTCGGGGTCCCGGCGCCGCCGGCGCAGCACCCGGCCCGTGAGCTCGGGGTCCGCGCCGGTCATCACCGCCCCGGCCAGCAGCGCGGCCACCAGGCCGCAGGCGATCCCGGCCGCCACGGCGCCGATCTCACCGGTGGCGGTGGTCACCAGCCACTTGCCCAGCAGCAGCCCGGGCACCGCGCCGACCGGCAGCGCGAGCAGGGCGAGCAGCGCGGTGCGGCGCAGCTGCGGCAGGTGGCCGCCGTGCTCGACGATGTCCGCGATCCGGGCCAGGCCCACCAGCCCGGAGACCGCCATGCCCAGGGCGATGGCCGCCCCGAAGACGGTCGCGGCCTCCGCGGCCGAGCGCTGCGGGCTGGAGAGCACCACGATCAGGATCAGGGCGGCGGCGAGCAGCCAGCCGACCGATCCCACCAGCAGCGCGTCCTTCGCGCGGAGGGCGGCCGAGAGGACGCGGGTGCACTGGGTGGTGACGGCAAAGCCCACCAGGCCGAGGGCGAGGGCCGCGGTGGCGGAGCCGACGCCGGCGGCGCCGGAGCGGTCGATCAGGCGGAAGAACTGCTCGAGCGCGGGGCCGCCGGCGATCAGCGCCGCGGCCCCGAGCACGGAGACCACCAGCACGGTGCGCACGGACGCCGCGGCCACCTTCCCGAAGCCGGACAGGTCCCCCACCAGGCGCATCTCCGAGAGGTGGGGGAAGACGGAGGTCACCAGCGGCACCACCAGCACGGCGAAGGGCAGCAGGTAGAGGGCCTGGGCGTACTGGAACACCGGCAGGGTGCCCACGCCGCCGGCCCGCATCGCCAGCAGCAACACCAGGGCGAGCACGAGCTGCTGGGCGCCGACCGCGCCGAGCCCGGCGCCGCCCAGGGCCAGCGCGCGGCGTCCGTCGCCGGGAGGCATCCTCAGGGCCGGTCGCAGCCGCAGCCCCGCCCGCAGCGCGGCGATCGCCACCGGCACCGTCATCACCGCGACGCCCGCGGTGGTGCCCCAGCCCAGCCAGGCCACGGCGGTCGAGTCGATGGTGGTGGTGGTGGCCACCGGCGGCACCAGGTGGGCGTAGACGCGGTAGGAGACCATCACCACCACGGAGGACAGCAGCGGCATCATCGCCGGCCACAGGAACCGCTTGCGGGCCTGCAGGTAGGCGGCCAGCACGACGGAGATGCCGTACAGGGGCAGCTGGACGGCGAAGATCCGCAGCAGCGTCGCCCCCAGCACCACGCCGCCTGAGCCCGGGTCGTCGGCGGCCAGCAGCAGCTGCGCGAGCTCCTGCGCGGTGGCGATGACCCCGGCGGCCAGCAGGGCGGTCCCCAGCAGGGTCCAGGTCAGCAGGGTGGAGACGATGCGGTCGGCGCGCTGCGCGCCGACCGGTCCCGGTCGCGGAGCCGCTGCGGCCCCCGGCTCGCCGACGGTGACGGCGGGGGTCTCGGCGGGGGTCTCCGCGGCGCTCCCGCCGTCCCGCTCCGGCACCAGGCCGGCGATCAGCGGCACCACCACGGCGGCCAGGGCTCCCCCGCGACGATCTCGAACAGCACGTTCGGCAGCAGGTTCGCGGTGGCGTAGGCGGTGCCGACGTCCCCCGCGCCCACGCTCGCGCCGAACACCAGGTAGCGCACGAACCCGGCGATGCGGGCGATGACGGTGACCACCAGGATCACCCCGGCGCCGCGCAGCACCGCCCGGGAGATCGCGCTGCGCGGGAGGGTCGCGGCGGGCAGGGTCCGCGGGTCCGGCGCGCTCATCGGCCCTGCCCTGCCGGCCCGGGGGCGGGGCGCCGTCCGAGCTGGTCCAGGGCGCGCAGCGCCGGGGTGGACTCGATGACCGCGCTGAAGCTGATCCGCTCGCTGGCCAGCGTCAGCGCCACGACCGCGCCCAGCAGCGCGAGGCGGGCGGGGACCGGGAGGGCGCGGGCCGCGGCGGTGCCGACGGCGGCGCCCAGGGCGTTCGCCCCGGCGTCACCGAGCATGCCGTGCTCACGCTGGTCGGCGGGCAGGGCGAGCAGACCGGGCAGCAGCGCCGCCCGGGCGAGATCCCGCCCGCTGCGGCCGCGCCCGGTCCCCGGCGTGGCCCCTGCGAGCAGCGCCGCCGCGGGCAGCACGGCCTTCAGGGCCCGGCCGGGGCGCAGGTCCAGGAGGTTCGCGAGGTTCGCGCAGCCGGCCGCGAGCGCCGCATCGGATAGCACCATCGCCCCGCCGCGGGGAGGGGGCGCCGCGGCGGCGCCGAGCAGGGTCAGCAGCGGGATGCCGAGGGCCTTGGCGGCCCCGGTGGTCAGGTGCCCGGCCCGCAGCGCCCCCAGGTGGCCGCGCAGGCCCTTGGAGACGGGACGTCCGGCGCGGCGCTGGCGGGGCTCGAGCACGTCATCGGTCAGGCCCAGCGCCCCGATCCCGGCGAGGACGAGGACGTCGGTGCCGCGCGCGCCGCCGCGCGCGGCCAGGGCGGTCAGGCCGGCGACCACCAGGGCGCCCTCGGCGAGGCTCACCTCGCGCCCCTGGAAGTTCGTGCGGCGCAGCTCGCTGCGCAGGGCGCCGCTCATCCCTGGCCCCCGCCGTCGGAGGGCCCGGCGCCCTGGTCGACGGGCGCATCCTGGTCCGCGCCGTCCTGCTCGGGGGCGCCGTCGACGAGGCCCTCGGTCTCGGGCAGGGCGGGCAGCCGATCCTGGGCGTCGGCCGTGGTGCCGTAGGCGCCGGCGCCGCCGCGGAGCTGCTCGACCAGGGCGAGCACCGCCAGCAGCGGGCCGTCGGGCTCCTGCAGCCGGTCGGTGGTGGAGAGGGCGTCGAAGGCGGCATCGCCGCGCACGGTGCGCAGGATGCCGGTGGAGGCGTCGTTGCCGGGGGTGGCGGCGGTGACCACGGCCGGCAGGGAGGTCTCGGCGAGGGTGCGCAGCAGGGCGGTCTGGACCGCGAGCAGGCCCTGGGCGCGCGCGGTCGCCTCCGCCTCGTCCTCGTTCGCGTCGGCCAGCGCCTCCGGCGCGGCGCTCGCGTAGACCACCGCGTCGACCGCCGCGGGCAGTTCACCGTCGACCGTGATCAGCTGCTGGTCCCGGAGCACCTGCCACACCTGGGAGCGCAGCTCGGCGGTGAGCTCGCCCTCGTCGGCCGGTCGCAGCAGGGCCGGGATCACCGCGCCGAGCTGCTCGGCGTCGGTGAGCGTCCCGTCGGGGTCGCCGGGCAGCGCCGCGGGGGCGATGCCCCGGATCTCCTCGACGGCGGCGGCCCGGGCCGGTTCCTGGCCGGGCTCCCAGAGCGCCGGCTCCAGGCCGATCCGCACCGCGGGCGCGGCCCCGGCCCCGTCGAGCAGGCCCAGCAGGCGGTCGATGCCCGGGCGGGTGGAGCGGTCGTCGGTGAGCACCGCGACCTGCGCTCCGTCGAGGGTGCCGGCCACCAGGTCCGGGCCCAGCTCGGCGATGAAGGAGGCGAGCTGGTCGTTGCGGGCGGAGAGGTCCGTCGCCTCGGTGCGCAGCTGCTCCTGCTCGGTGCGCAGCTGCTCGACCTGTCCGGCGAGCTGGTCGCCGAGGTTCTCGCGCAGCGGACCGGCCCCCAGCACGATGCCGACGGCCAGCGCCAGGAACACCGAGATCAGGGAGACGAGGTGGTAGCGGAAATCGATCACGGGTCGGGACCCTCCTACGGCCCGGTGCCCCGGGGTGAGAACAGCATGACGAACCAGGACAGGATGCCGTCCAGGCGGGCGCCGAGGATCTGCACCAGCGCCTGCCCGCCGGGGGTCGCCCAGAGGGCGACCGCGAGGGCGAAGAGGCCGGCCAGTGCGAGCAGCACCAGCTGGAAGGTGGAGATCCTCTGACGGTACAGGCGGGAGACGCCCTTGGCGTCGACGAGCTTGGAGCCTATCCGCAGTCGGGTCAGGAACGTCGAGCTCATGCCGGCGCGGCCCTTGTCCAGGAACTCCTCGAGGGTGCCGTGGGTGCCGACCGCCACGATCACGGAGGCTCCCTTCTCGTCGGCCAGCAGCATCGCGATGTCCTCGCTGGTGCCGGAGGCCGGGAACACGATCGCGTCCTGGGCGACGCCGAGCGCCTCGAGGCGCTCCAGGCCGGGGGCGCGGCCGTCGCGGTAGGCGTGCACCACCAGCTCGGAGCCGCTGCGCAGGGCGCGGTCGGAGACGGAGTCCATGTCGCCGATGATCAGGTCGGGGCGGAACCCGGCTTCGATCACCGCATCGGCGCCGCCGTCCACGCCGATGATCACCGGGCGGTTCTCCCGCAGGAAGGGCTTCAGCGTCGCGAGGTCCTCCTTGTAGTGGTAGCCCCGCACCACGATCAGCGCGGGCCGGCCGTCCAGCCGGGTGCGCACGTCGGGGGCGCCGATGCCGTCCAGCAGCAGGTCCCGCTCGCGCAGCATGTACTCCAGGGTGTTCTCGGCGAACATCTCGAGCTGCTCGGACAGGCCCGCCCGGGCCACCTCCAGGGAGGCGGTGACGCTCGCCTCGTCCTGCCGTGCGCCCCGGGCCACGAGCGCGCCCTCGAGCAGCACCTCGCCGCCGCGCACGGTGATCCGCTGCCCGTCGCGGATCCCGTCGAACACCGCGGGGCCGAGCCCGTCGACCAGCGGGATGTCCGCGTCCAGCAGGATCCGCGGGCCGGCGTTGGGGTAGCGGCCGGAGGTGGACGCGGCGACGTTGAGGACGGCGGCCGGGGCCCGCTCGACCAGGGCCTCGGCGGCGACCCGGTCGATGTCCTCGTGGTCGATGATCGCGATGTCGCCGGGCTGCAGCCGCTTGGTGAGGTCCTTGGTGCGCTTGCCCAGCCGGGCGGTGCCGGTGACGGCCCGGGGGCCCGGGCTCATCCCCCGGCTCCGCGCGCGGGACTCTCGCCGCCGGTGACGGTGCGGGCCTCGTCCAGCAGCTCCTCGGCGTGGGCGAGGGCGAGGTCGGAGGCCGCATCCCCGGCGAGCATCCGCGCCAGCTCCCGGATCCGGCCGGGCCGGTCGAGGTGCTCGACCGTCGAGGAGGTGGTGCCCTCCCGCGAGGACTTCACGATCTGCAGGTGGGTGCCGGCATGGGCCGCGACCTGCGGCAGGTGCGTGACCACGATGACCTGGGCATGGCGGGCGAGGCGGGCCAGGCGCTGGCCGACGGCCAGCGCCGCGCGGCCGCCGATGCCGGCGTCGATCTCGTCGAAGACGAACACCGGTGCGGCGGAGCGGTCGCTGCGGGAGGAGGACAGCGCCACCTCGAGGGCGAGCATCACCCGGGAGAGCTCGCCGCCGGAGGCGGCCTGGCCGACGGGGAGGTGCTCGGCGCCGGGGTGCGGGGCCAGCAGGATCGCGACGGCGTCGCGGCCGTGGGAGCGGTGGCTCTGCACGCTCACGTCCACCCGGATCGCGGCGTCGGGCATCTCCAGGTGCCGCAGCTCCTCCTGGACCGCGGCGGACAGCGCGGCGGCAGCGGTGGTGCGGGCCGCGGTGAGCGCGTCCGCGGCCGCCGCGAGCTCCGGTTCGAGCTCGGCGAGCCGGGCGGCGGCGAGGCCGCGCTCCTGCTCGGCGCCCTCGAAGCGGTCCAGCTCGATGGCGGCGGTGCGGGAGGTCTCCAGCAGGGTGGTGATGTCCTCGGCGGGGCCGTCGGGGCCGGGGAGCATCGCGCCGAGGTCGCGCACCAGCACGGTGAGCTCGTGGAGGCGCGCATTGGCCTCCTCGAGGCGCCCCGGGGAGGCGTCGATGTCATCGGCGTAGCGGGAGATCTCGGCGGCCACGTCCGACAGCTCGATCCGCATCGCGTCCAGCCGCTCGACCAGCGGCTGCAGCGTGGCGTCGGTGCGGGCGGCGCGGCCCAGCACCTCCCCGGCGACGTCGAGCAGGGCACCGGCGGCCGGGCCGTCGTCGTCCCCGACCAGGGCCAGCACGGCCTGACCGGCGGCGCCGCGCAGCTCCTCCGCGCTGCCCAGCCGCTCCAGCTCGGTGCGCAGGGCCTCGTCCTCCCCGACCTGCGGGTCGGCCTGCTCGAGGCGCTCGAGGGCCTCGCGCAGGGCGGTGCCGCGCCGGTCCCGCTCGGCGAGCAGGGCATCGAGCGCGGCGAGGCGCTCGGTGAGGGCGGAGCGCTCGCGCCAGATCTCGCGGTGCCGCTCGCGCAGCGGGCCGATCTCCTGGCTCGCGAAGCGGTCCAGCGCCTCCCGCTGGGCGTCGGGGTCGCGCAGGCGCTGCTGGTCGGACTGGCCGTGGACGGTGACGGCGGTGCCGACCAGACGGGCGAGGGTGCCGATCGGGATCGGGACCCCGCCGAGCTGGGCGCGGGAGCGGCCGTCGCGGGTCACCCGGCGCACCACCAGCACCTCGCCGTCGTCCTCGTCGGCCCCCAGCTCGTCGAGGGCGGTGGCCAGCTCATCGTGCCCGGCCAGCGACAGGGTGCCGTCCACGGTGCTGGACTCGCGGGTGCGGCCGCGGTCCAGCCGACCGCCCAGCAGCATGGTCAGCCCGGTGACGATCATGGTCTTGCCGGCGCCGGTCTCGCCGGTCAGCACCGTGAAGCCGGGGCCGAACTCGAGCAGGGCGTCGTCGATCACGCCGATGTGGCGGATGCGCAGGGTGGACAGCATCTCGCTCCCCCGCTCAGCGGGTCCGGGGGCCGCGGCCGCGCCAGCCCACCACGGGCAGCTGGAACTTCTCGACCAGGCGGTCCGCGAAGGGGGTGGGGGCCAGCCGGGCCAGGCGCACGGACTGGTGGGACAGGCGGGCCTCGATGCGCATGCCCGCGGTGATCTCCTCGACCCGGCGGCCGTCCAGCGTGAGCACCCCGCCCTCGCGGTTGTCGAAGGTCATCTCGACCGCTGCCACGGAGGAGCGGCCCAGCACCAGGGGGCGGGCGAACAGGGCGTGCGCGGCCAGCGGGATCACCAGCATCGCGTCGACCTCCGGCCAGATCACCGGGCCGCCGGCGCTGAAGGCGTAGGCGGTGGAGCCGGTGGGCGTGGACAGCAGGATCCCGTCGGCCCCGAAGGAGGAGACCGGCCGGCCGTCGATCTCGACGGCCACGTTGATCATCTTCTGCCGGTCGGCCTTCTCGAGGGAGGCCTCGTTCAGGGCCCAGTGCCGGGCGGTGGGCTGGTCGTCGGCGTCGAGCACGAGGATGTCCAGCGTCGAGCGCTTCTCGATCTCGTAGTCGCCGTCCAGCAGCCGGGCCACGGTGACGGAGAGGTCCTCGACCTCGCTCTCGGCCAGGAAGCCGACGTGTCCGAGGTTGACGCCGTGGACCGGGATGTCGGCCTCGCGGATGGCCTCGAGGGCGCGCAGGATGGTGCCGTCCCCGCCGAGCACGACCCCCAGCTCGAGATCGTCCTGCGAGGTGATGGCCTCGGCGATGTCGACCCCGCCGTTGGTGAGGAAGGTCAGCAGCCTCGGCGGCGCGAAGCCCTCCGGGAGGCCGAGGATCTCCTCGACCTGCTGCGCGACCACCACCCCGCGGACGTTGCGCAGGCGCAGCTCCTCGAGCACGGTGAGCGCGGCGCTGAGGGCGGCCCGCCGGCCGGTGTGGATGAACAGCAGGAAGCGTCGCATGCTGGTCACTCCCCCTCGGTGCTGGCCTGGTCACGGCGTTGCCGCGGTGCGTTCTCGCGCACGGCGGACACGATCATGTCATAGCCCTCCGCATCGAGCGCGGAGGTCACGCCGTGGGGGCGCAGGTGCACGAAGTACTCACGGTTGCCGTCCTGTCCCGGCAGGGCGCTGGGGCCGACTGCGCGCAGCGCCAGAGCGGCCTCGGCGGCGGCCTCGGCGACGCCGCGCACGGCGTCGGCGCGGGCGCCGGGATCGCTGACCACCCCGGACTTCGGCAGCGCCGAGCGTCCCACCTCGAACTGCGGCTTCACCATGAGCAGCAGGTCGCCGCCGGGCCGTGTCACGCCGCCCAGTGCGGAGATCACGGTGCGCAGGGAGATGAAGGAGAGGTCGGCGACCAGCAGGTCGACGGTGGTGCCGAGCAGCTGCGGGCTGAGGTCCCGCACGCTGGTGCCGTCGCGGACGACCACCCGCGCATCGGCCCGCACATGGGCGGCGAGCTGGTCGTGGCCGATGTCGACGGCGAGGACGGAGGCGGCGCCGCGGCGCAGCAGCACATCGGTGAAGCCCCCGGTGGAGGCCCCGGCGTCCAGACAGTGCTTCCCGGCCGGGTCTAGGCCGAGGTCGTCGAGGGCGCTGGCGAGCTTATGGGCGGCGCGGGAGGCGTACTCGATGCCGTCGGGCACGTCGACGACCGCGAGCGCCGCACCGGCGGGAACCGGAGCCGACGGCTTGGTGGCCGCGCGGCCGTCCACGCGGGCCCGACCCTCCTCGATGATGCGCCGGGCGTGGGTGCGGGACCGGGCGAGGCCGGCCGTGAGCAGCGCGACGTCGAGCCGGTCGGTGCTCACCGGTCGGTGGGCCGCAGCTCGGCGCCGTCGCGGTCCAGCAGGCGCCCGGTCCAGGCGGCGTCGCCGCTGTGCACCTGCAGCAGGGCCAGCACGGCGCGCAGCACGCGCGGGTCCTCGACCTCGCCGTGCAGCACGATGTCGCCGTCCTGCCAGGTGGCGCTGACGGCGCCGCAGCGGGCCCGGTCGCCGTCGACGACGGGCAGCGGGAAGGGGGCGGCGATCTGGGAGAGGTCGGCCAGGATGAAGCGGGGCCGACGCACGGGCGCGGCCCGCAGGGCGGCCTCGACGCCGTCGACGCCGGTCAGCACCAGCAGGGAGTCCATGCCGGCGCGGACCGCGCCCTCGATGTCGGTGTCCAGCCGGTCCCCGACGATCAGCGGCCGCCGGGCGCCCACCTCGCGCGCGGCGACGGTGAACATGCCGGGCTCGGGCTTGCCGGCCACTGCCGGTTCGACGCCGGTGGCGTGCCGCAGCGCGGCGACCATCGAGCCGTTGCCGGGGGCGAGGCCCCGCTCGGTGGGCAGGGTCGCGTCGACGTTCGTGGCCATCCAGAAGGCGCCGCGACGGATGGCGTAGGCGCCCTCGGCCAGCAGCGGCCAGTTCAGGTCCGGGGACCAGCCCTGGACCACGGCGACGACGTCCGCGCCGTCCTTGTCCACGGGCTCGAGTCCCACCGTGCGGATCTGCTCGGCGAGGCTGGGCCCGCCGACGACGAGCACCTTCGCCCCGGGGTCGACCCGCTCCGCGAGCAGCTGGGAGGCGACCTGGGGGAGGTCACGAACTCCTCGGCGCGGGCGGGCACGCCGACCACGGCCAGGTGCTCGGCGGCCTGCGCGGGGGTGCGGGAGGCGTTGTTGGTCGCGAAGACGACCGTGCGGCCGGCGTCCCGCGCGGTCTGCACCGCGGCGGCGGCATGCGGGATCGGCTGGGAGCCGTGCATGAGGGTGCCGTCGAGGTCGAGCAGCAGGGCGTCGTAGAGGTCCAGCAGCGAGGGATCGGGTCGCCGGATCATGCCCGCTCCTCCGGCTGGGTGGTGGGTGCCGGCTCGGACACCGGGTCCGATGCAGCCTCCGGGGCGGCGCCGACGGGGTCGTCCTCGCCCTCCGGCTCGGCGGCCGGCGCCGCCTCGTCCCCGGTCGCGTCCTCGACCGCATCCTCGACGTCCTGGACGCCCTGAGCCGCCGGGACCCGGTCCTCGGAGACCTGCTCCGCGGAGTCGGGCGCCTCGGGGTCGGCCTGGTCCGCGTACTCGGCCTCCGCCTGCTCCAGGTGCTCTGCCTCGACCTGCTCGGACGCGTCCTGCTCGACCTTTGCAGCGTCGGGGTCGGCGTCGTCGAGATCGGACTCGCCGTCCTCGCTCTCGACCTCGTCCGCGGCGGGTTCCTCGGCCTCCGGGTCGTAGGCGTCGAGCACGGCGATCTGCTCGTCGTCCTCCCAGGTCGGCTCCTCGTCAGTGACGGGGACCGGGCGACCCAGGCGCTCCGCCGCGTCGGTGAGGCCCTCGGTGTCGGCGTCGGCGGCGAGGGTGAGCCACCGCTTGGCCTCCTCGGGGCGCTCGGCGCGCGCGAGGAGATCGGCGTAGGCCACCCACAGCCGCACCTGCCAGCGACCGTCCACCTTGTGGCGCAGCGCCGGGATCTCCAGGGTGCGCAGTGCGGTCTGGATGTCGCCGGTGTCCGCGTAGGCGCCGGCGACGACGATCATCAGCTCGATCGCGGCGACGACCCCCAGCTTGCTGGCGTCGTCGGAGGCGGCGATGTCGAGGGCGCGCTCGGGCCGGCCCAGGCCTCGCTCGCAGTCCGCGATCATCGGCAGCAGGTCGGTGCGGCCGGTGATCCGCAGCGCCGTCCGCAGCTCACGGGACGCGGTGCGGAAGTCGCCGGCGCGGTAGGCGATGATGCCGTACGCCTCGCGCACCCCTCCGACGCGACCGCCGATGCGCGCCGCGAAGCGCGCGTGCGCCTGGGAGGTCTCGGTGTCGCTCTCCTCGAGGAGATACGCGGCGACGAGATGCCGGGCGACGCGCTCGGCGGTCTCCTTGCTCAGGCCGCGCAGCTCTTCGCGGAGCTCCTTGTCGAGCTCCCGTCCGGTGATGCTCTCGGGGATGCGGGGCTCGAAGGGACGGTCGGCGCGGGCCTCCTGGCCGGGCCGGGTGTTGCGCCGGTCGTCGCGCTCGCGGGACGGGCGCTCGGGCCGGTCCCCGCGATCGGGTCGATCCCCCCGGGGACCCCGGTCATCGGGACGCCCACGGCCCCCGCGATCGTCACGACGGGCGCGGTCATCGCGACCGCCCCGGTCGTCACGGCGGGCACGGTCATCGCGACCGCCCCGGTCATCACGGCGGGCACGGTCATCGCGACCGCCCCGGTCATCACGGCGGGCGCGGTCGTCACGGCCGGCGCGGTCGTCACGGCTGCTCCGGTCATCCCGGTACGGACGGTCATCGCGGCGCGGACGGTCATCGCGGCGGGCGGCGTCGTCGCGGCGCGGCTGGTCGCTCCAGCGGGGCGAGTCGTCCCGACGGGGGCGGACATCGGAACCCGTCCGATCGTCACGGCGGACTCGGTCGTCCCGGCGGGGTCGATCGTCGCGCCCGCTGCGGTCGTCACGGGAGCGGTGCTCACCGGCGTCGTGCTTCCCCCAGGGACGGTCGTCCCGACGCCCGCGCTCCTCGGTGCGCGGACCGCTGGGGCGATAGCCGGCGGAGCGGTCGCTGCGCGGGCGATCGTCACGGGGGCGCCCGGAGTCCTGGCGCGAGCGAGGGCCGTCCTGCCGGTCCGAGCGCGGCCGGTACGGCGAGTCCGGCCGACCGCCGGCGTCACGGCGGAACCCGTCGCGGGGCCGGTCGGAGCGCGCTGCGGAACCCCCGGAGCCGCGATCCTCTGACCGGTAGCGCGGGCGCTCCCCACTGGGGCGATCCGCACGGGGCCGCTCGCCCTCGCCGGTGCGCGCCGGGCGGTCACCACGATAGGAGCTGCCGCCATCGCGGCGCTCGTTGCTGCCGCGTCGGCGTTCGTCCGTGGGCTCATAGGGGCGCTTGCGCTGCGTGCCCGGGGCGTCTCCGACGGAGCGCGCGCGGTCCGGGCGGGAGCTGCGGGGTCCGTCCTGCGACCAGGAGCCGCCAGAGCTCGAGCGTCCGGTGTCACCGCCGTATGTGGAGCGAGCGCGCGGCGGCGCGGTTCGCTTGGTTCGCCGCTGGTCATCCCGACTGTTGTCGCTGTGTCCGCGGTCGCTCTCGCTGTTCATGTGCTCAGCCACCTGGATCGTCCGTCTCTTCTGCTCGCCCTATGCACTTGTCGCCGCGATCCTAAGCGACCCCCGGCATTTGACCAGCAAGTAAGGGAGCGGTCCGTGACTGCTTTCACCAGCGCTGAGAGACAGGTGACCGCCATCTCAGGGCGACGGGACCGGGCTTCGATCAGCCCAAGGGGTTCGGCCGTACCCGGGCCGAGTGCCCGGCACCGTGCTCGGCGGGCGGGCCACCTCGGATCCGTACGGTGACTCCTGCAGCTGCCCGCCGAATGATCGCCGCCCTTCGTGGAGCGGGCGCGGCGCGGACGAGGCGGGTGTGCTTCCGCAACCAGTTGTACATCTTGTACATCTTGTTCCCGTCGTATCCCGGGCGTCGGCTCGCGCAGCCGGCGACGGCTCCGGTTCAGCCGGCTCTGACTGCCGCGCCTCTGCAGGACATGAGGCCGACCGCTGGCTCCCGGCGAGGGTCCCCCGCGCGCTCCGATCGCCGGCTGCCCGAACGCGCTCCGCCGACGGCGGTGCTCACGCACCCGCTGCGTCGGTGCTCGCCGCGGCCAGGCCGCGTTCGGGCACGAAAAATAGGGAGTGGAGGAAGCGAACCCACCCATAAAAAGGGGGCTCAAGCATTCCTCCACTCCCAGTGAAGATGTCCGGCGGCGACCTACTCTCCCACACCCTCCCGAGTGCAGTACCATCGGCGCGATCGAGCTTAGCTTCCGGGTTCGGAATGGAACCGAGCGTTTCCTCGACGCTATGACCGCCGTAACACAACGAGACCACCAGCCCCACCAAACACCACACCCCACACAAGGGGCGTAATGTTCCCGGAGTTGTTCCTCGAGAACCACACAGTGGACGCAAACACTCGCAAACAAGAAAAACGTGTTGTAGTAAGTCATCGGCCATTAGTACCAGTCAGCTCCACACATTGCTGTGCTTCCACATCTGGCCTATCAACCCAGTCATCTACTGGGGGCCTCCCACACCCGAAGGTGTACGGATATCTCATCTCGAAGCAGGCTTCCCGCTTAGATGCTTTCAGCGGTTATCCCTTCCCGACGTAGCCAACCAGCCATGCTCTTGGCAGAACAACTGGCACACCAGAGGTCAGTCCATCCCGGTCCTCTCGTACTAGGGACAGGACTTCTCAAATATCCAACGCGCGCAGCGGATAGGGACCGAACTGTCTCACGACGTTCTAAACCCAGCTCGCGTACCGCTTTAATGGGCGAACAGCCCAACCCTTGGGACCAACTCCAGCCCCAGGATGCGACGAGCCGACATCGAGGTGCCAAACCATGCCGTCGATATGAGCTCTTGGGCAAGATCAGCCTGTTATCCCCGGGGTACCTTTTATCCGTTGAGCGACACCCATTCCACAATGAGGTGCCGGATCACTAGTTCCTGCTTTCGCACCTGCCCGACATGTCTGTCTCGCAGTCAAGCTCCCTTGTGCACTTACACTCAACACCTGATTGCCAACCAGGCTGAGGGAACCTTTGAGCGCCTCCGTTACTCTTTAGGAGGCAACCGCCCCAGTTAAACTACCCATCAGACACTGTCCCTGATCCGGATCACGGACCGAGGTTAGGAATCCAGAACGACCAGAGTGGTATTTCAACAATGACTCCACACTCACTGGCGTGAATGCTTCCCAGTCTCCCACCTATCCTACACAAGCCGTCCCGAACACCAATATCAAACTATAGTAAAGGTCCCGGGGTCTTTCCGTCCTGCTGCGCGTAACGAGCATCTTTACTCGTAATGCAATTTCGCCGAGTTCGCGGTTGAGACAGTGGAGAAGTCGTTACGCCATTCGTGCAGGTCGGAACTTACCCGACAAGGAATTTCGCTACCTTAGGATGGTTATAGTTACCACCGCCGTTTACTGGGGCTTAAATTCTCAGCTTCGGACCCCGAAGGGTCCTAACCGGTCCTCTTAACCTTCCAGCACCGGGCAGGCGTCAGTCCGTATACAGCGTCTTACGACTTCGCACGGACCTGTGTTTTTAGTAAACAGTCGCTTCTCCCTGGTCTCTGCGGCCCTCGGAGCTCTCACTCCTCGGGCCCCCCTTCTCCCGAAGTTACGGGGGCATTTTGCCGAGTTCCTTAACCACGATTCTCTCGAACGCCTCGGTATTCTCTACCTGATCACCTGAGTCGGTTTAGGGTACGGGCGACCGTAATTGTCACGCCGGAACTTTTCTTGGCAGTACAGGATCACTCACCTACGCCCATACGGGATCCCCATCACGTCTGACCCTTAATGGCCCCAGCATTACCCGGGGCCGGGCTGCACGCTTAGACGGACTATTCCATTAAGTCCGCGGAAGCTACCTCTCTGCGTCATTCCTCGCGCTGACCTACTACAACCTTGGTTCCCAGCCACACCAACCTCCACACCCCGAAGGGCATGGGGCAAGCGCAGGTGGTTAGCATCAGCTGCCTCGGTATGGGTCCTCCTACGATCGGTTCGGGAATATCAACCCGATGTCCATCGACTACGCCTGTCGGCCTCGCCTTAGGTCCCGACTAACCCAGGGCGGATAAACCTGGCCCTGGAACCCTTGATCAATCGGCGGACGGGTTTCTCACCCGTCTTTCGCTACTCATGCCTGCATTCTCACTCGTGCAGCCTCCACCACTGGGTTCCCCCGCGGCTTCGCTGGCTGCACGACGCTCCCCTACCCATCCAGGACAGAATCCTGAATGACACAGCTTCGGCGGTGTGCTTGAGCCCCGCTAAATTGTCGGCGCAGAATCACTTGACCAGTGAGCTATTACGCACTCTTTCAAGGGTGGCTGCTTCTAAGCCAACCTCCTGGTTGTCTCAGCAACTCCACATCCTTTTCCACTTAGCACACGCTTAGGGGCCTTAGCTGATGTTCTGGGCTGTTTCCCTCTCGACTATGAAGCTTATCCCCCACAGTCTCACTGCTGCGCTCTCACGTACCGGCATTCGGAGTTTGGCTAAGGTCAGTAACCCGGTGGGGCCCATCGCCTATCCAGTGCTCTACCTCCGGCACGAAACACGCAACGCTGCACCTAAATGCATTTCGGGGAGAACCAGCTATCACGAAGTTTGATTGGCCTTTCACCCCTATCCACAGGTCATCCCCTCCATTTTCAACTGAAGTGGGTTCGCGCCTCCACGCGGTCTTACCCGCGCTTCACACTGCCCATGGATAGATCACTTCGCTTCGGGTCTAGAGCCGGCGACTGAACGCCCCGTTCAGACTCGCTTTCGCTACGGCTACCCCACACGGGTTAACCTCGCCACCGACCACTAACTCGCAGGCTCATTCTTCAAAAGGCACGCCGTCACCCCTAAAGGCTCCGACGGATTGTAAGCACACGGTTTCAGGTACTATTTCACTCCCCTCCCGGGGTGCTTTTCACCTTTCCCTCACGGTACTTGTCCGCTATCGGTCAAGAGGTAGTATTCAGGCTTACCAGGTGGTCCTGGCAGATTCACACCGGATTTCACGGGCCCGGTGCTACTCGGGAACAGCGTCACGCCGCACAGCAGTTTCGTCTACGGGGGTCACACCCTCTACGCCGTCGCACTCACCACGACTTCGACTACCACTGCACGTCCACGTCGATGAGCCGGCAGACCCATCCGACACGTCCCACAACCCCCAACCTGCAACCCCTGCCGGGTATCACACAGACCAGGTTTAGCCTCTTCCGCTTTCGCTCGCCACTACTCACGGAATCACTGTTGTTTTCTCTTCCTGCGGGTACTGAGATGTTTCACTTCCCCGCGTTCCCTCCACACCACCTATACATTCAGTGGCGGGTACCGCGACATGACTCGCGGTGGGTTTCCCCATTCGGACATCCTCGGATCACAGCTCTGTTGTCAACTCCCCGAGGCTTTTCGCAGACTCACACGTCCTTCGTCGGCTCCTCTTGCCAAGGCATCCACCGTGTGCCCTTTAAAACTTACGGCAACACACAAAAACGCTCAAAGCGCTCTTCAAAATTGCTTACAAGATGCTCGCGTCCACTATGTAGTTCTCAAGAAACAACCCCACACCCACCCCGCAGCACCACACGGCGCCCACAAGGAAGGGGAGGAACCAGCCACACACCCCACACCCCCAACTACTCCACAGAGCAATCCGGGGTCATGGGGCTGCGTGCAGCCTCACAACCCAATAGCGTGTCTCCACCTCAAACCCCCACCAGCAGTCGCGTTCCCCTCCCCGAAGGGCGGTACTAACAACTCACTGCAAGGAGTGAAGTGCCGATTCGTTGATGTTCCACCCGTGAGCAACCACCCCCACCACACGCGGGTGAGCAGATGGCCACCAAAATGGTGATGCTCCTTAGAAAGGAGGTGATCCAGCCGCACCTTCCGGTACGGCTACCTTGTTACGACTTAGTCCCAATCACCGATCCCACCTTAGACAGCTCCCTCACGAGGATGGGCCACTGGCTTCGGGTGTTACCGACTTTCGTGACTTGACGGGCGGTGTGTACAAGGCCCGGGAACGTATTCACCGCAGCGTTGCTGATCTGCGATTACTAGCGACTCCGACTTCATGGGGTCGAGTTGCAGACCCCAATCCGAACTGAGGCCGGCTTTTTGGGATTCGCTCCACCTCACAGTTTCGCAACCCATTGTACCGACCATTGTAGCATGCTTGAAGCCCAAGACATAAGGGGCATGATGATTTGACGTCGTCCCCACCTTCCTCCGAGTTGACCCCGGCAGTCTCCTATGAGTCCCCACCATGACGTGCTGGCAACATAGAACGAGGGTTGCGCTCGTTGCGGGACTTAACCCAACATCTCACGACACGAGCTGACGACAACCATGCACCACCTGTGCACCAGTCCGAAGAAAGCCACATCTCTGCGACCGTCCGGTGCATGTCAAGCCTTGGTAAGGTTCTTCGCGTTGCATCGAATTAATCAGCATGCTCCGCCGCTTGTGCGGGCCCCCGTCAATTCCTTTGAGTTTTAGCCTTGCGGCCGTACTCCCCAGGCGGGGCACTTAATGCGTTAGCTACGGCGCGGAAAACGTGGAATGTCCCCCACACCTAGTGCCCAACGTTTACGGCATGGACTACCAGGGTATCTAATCCTGTTCGCTACCCATGCTTTCGCTTCTCAGTGTCAGTAATGGCCCAGAGACCTGCCTTCGCCATCGGTGTTCTTCCTGATATCTGCGCATTTCACCGCTACACCAGGAGTTCCAGTCTCCCCTACCACACTCTAGCCTGCCCGTACCCACCGCACGCCCGAGGTTGAGCCTCGGGTTTTCACGGCAGACGCGACAAGCCACCTACAAGCTCTTTACGCCCAATAATTCCGGACAACGCTTGCGCCCTACGTATTACCGCGGCTGCTGGCACGTAGTTAGCCGGCGCTTCTTCTGCAGGTACCGTCACTCTCGCTTCTTCCCTACTGAAAGGGGTTTACAACCCGAAGGCCGTCATCCCCCACGCGGCGTCGCTGCATCAGGCTTTCGCCCATTGTGCAATATTCCCCACTGCTGCCTCCCGTAGGAGTCTGGGCCGTGTCTCAGTCCCAGTGTGGCCGGTCGCCCTCTCAGGCCGGCTACCCGTCATCGCCTTGGTGAGCCATTACCTCACCAACAAACTGATAGGCCGCGAGTCCATCCCCCACCGATAAATCTTTCCAACCACCACCATGCGGCAGTAGCTCGTATCCGGTATTAGCCACGATTTCCCGAGGTTATTCCGAAGTGAGGGGCAGGTTACTCACGTGTTACTCACCCGTTCGCCACTAATCAGGCAGTGCAAGCACCACCCTCATCGTTCGACTTGCATGTGTTAAGCACGCCGCCAGCGTTCGTCCTGAGCCAGGATCAAACTCTCCATGAAAAAACATGAAAAACTATAAACCTGACAAAAAAACAAACAACCAGCAAATTAAACTGCTGTATCATCCGTTAAAATTTTGCCATTCAAAATAATGGCATCAACAAACAGACACGCTATTGAGATATCAAGCAACACGCGCACTCGGCGTTCCAAGCCTTCCAGCTCTTCGCCCCGGGGCAACCCCGCAAACTTAGGGGATCCGATCCTCCCAGTCAAATCGGCACCGGTGTGATCCGCGTCCCGACCCTCCGAAGAGAACCTGATGTGCCTGGCCAGAGCGGGTTTCTCGGTCCAGCCTCGCGGCCTTTCCTCGTTCCCGTTGTCCGGGGCACGAGGAAGAACATTACGCCGAGCCCCGCACCCCGTCAAGCCAGAAGGCCGCTTCGGCCCGTGGCCTCGGCCACATCGCCCCGTCCGGCACGTCTGCGCAGGTCAGCAGCGAATCTCGGATCCGTCGCGCGGCCACCCCGGGCCGGCCGGAGCGGGTTCCGGCGGCGAAGACCGCCTCAGATGTGAGGCACGACTCCGCGGTGCAGCGCGACGATGCCGCCGCTGAGGTTCCGGTACTGGGCGCTCTCGAGCCCGGCGGCCAGGAACCAGCCGCGCAGCTGCTCCTGATCGGGCCACTCGAGGATCGACTCGGCGAGGTACTCGTAGGCGTCGACGGTCGTGGCCAGGCGCCCGGCCACCGCCGGCAGCGCCCGCAGCAGGTAGTTCTCGTAGAGGCTGCGGAACGGGGGCCAGGTCGGGGTCGAGAACTCGCACACGACCACCCGTCCGCCGGGGCGCACCACCCGGACCATCTCGTCGAGCGCCGTCTGGGGTTCGTGGACGTTGCGCAGGCCGAAGGAGATGACGGCGGCGTCGAAGGAGTCGGTGGCCAGCGGCAGGTGCTGCGCGTCGGCGCCCACGAAGGGGACCGGGGCCCCGCGCCGGCGTCCCTCGGTCATCATGCCGAGGGAGAAGTCGGCGGCGAGCACGCGGGCACCGGTGCGCGCGATCGCGGCGGAGGAAGTTCCCGTGCCTGCCGCGAGGTCCAGCACCGCGTCGTCGGGGCCGACCTCGAGCGCCTCGACCATGAGCTCCCGCCACATGCGCACCTGGCCCAGGGCGGCGACATCGTTCATCAGGTCATAGCGCTTGGCGATGCCGTCGAACATCGTCGCGACGTCGTACGGCTTCTTCTCCAGATCGGCACGGCTCATGCCCCGATCCTCCCACGCGAGGCGCTGCGCGCGGACCCCTGGTGCCCCCGACGGTCGCGGCTGGGACAATCGGTCAGGCGCCGTCCTGAACCTCGGCGCCGACGTCCCGCCCATCCCGAGGAGACCGCGAATGTCCGATGCCCGAACCGCCCGCACCGATGCGCTGCGCGCCCTGTCCATCCCGCCGGAGCTGCTCCCTGCGGACGGCCGCTTCGGCTCCGGTCCCTCGCGGATCCGGGACGAGCAGATGGCGACGCTGCAGGAGGTCTCCCGCACGGTGCTGGGGACCTCGCACCGGCAGGCTCCGGTGAAGGACCTCGTCGGCCGCATCCGCTCCGGACTGCGCGACCTCTTCGGCCTGCCCGAGGGCTACGAGGTGGTGCTGGGCAACGGGGGCTCCACCGCCTTCTGGGACGTGGCCGTGTTCGGCCTCATCGAGCGCCGCTCCCAGCACCTGGTGCTCGGGGAGTTCTCCCAGAAGTTCGCGGCCGAGTCGGCCGGCGCCCCGCATCTCGAGCAGCCGGAGATCCTCCGCGCCGAGCCCGGCTCGCTGCCCGTCCCGGTGGCGCGCGAGGACGTGGACGCCTACGCCTGGCCCCACAACGAGACCTCCACCGGCGTGATGGTCCCCGTCCGGCGTCCGAGCGGGGCCGGCGACGACCAGCTGGTCCTGGTGGATGCGACCTCGGTGGCCGGCGCCGCCCTGGTGGACGTCACCCAGACCGACGCGTACTACTTCGCGCCGCAGAAGGCCTTCGCCTCCGACGGCGGCCTCTGGCTGAGCATCCTCTCCCCCGCGGCCATCTCCCGGGCCGAGGCCCTGGCGGGCGCGCAGGACCGCTGGATCCCCTCCTTCCTCTCGCTGACCGCGGCGATCGAGAACTCCCGCAAGAACCAGACCCTGAACACGCCCGCGGTCGCGACCCTGGTGCTGCTGGCCGAGCAGATCGAGTGGATCCTGGCTCAGGGCGGGCTGGAGTGGGCCGATGCCCGCACCCGGCGCACCAGCGGACTGCTGCAGGACTGGGCCGCCCGGCGCGCGGAGATCACCCCCTTCGTCGCGGAGGCCTCGGCGCGCTCGCAGGTGGTCACCACCCTGGACGTGGACGAGCGGATCGACGCCACCGCCGTCACCGCGCTGCTGCGCGCCCACGGCGTCGTCGACATCGAGCCCTATCGCAAGCTCGGGCGCAACCAGCTGCGCATCGCGACCTTCCCCGCGGTCACCGAGGGCGATGTCGAGGCGCTGATCGCGGTCCTCGACCATGTCCTGTACCGCGCGGCGGACGTCGCCGGCTGACGACCCGGCGTCGCAGGTGCGGAAACGGCCGGATCACCCCGCAGGGTGATCCGGCCGTCGGTGTCTCGGGCGGGGAGGCGGGGAGCAGGCGCTCAGTCCCGGGGCGGGACCAGGAGCCGGCGCAGGAGCTCGGTGGCCTCGCGCAGACCCTCCCGCTGCGCGGCCGTGGCGGCGTCGATCCGCGACCGCAGCCAGGCGTCGCGCTCCTCGCGGCCGGCCAGCACCGCCTGCTCACCGGCCGCGGTGAGGGTGACACGGACCTGGCGACCATCGCCGGGGTGGGCGGCGCGGCGCACCAGTCCCTGCTCCTCGAGGCGGCCCAGGATCCGCGTCATCACCGGCGGGCTCACGTGCTCGAAGTCGGCGAGGGCGCCGGGGGTGGACTCCCCCGTGCGCTGCAGGTACGCGAGGACCGAGAACTGGGAGGCGGAGATGTCGTCGGAGGCGGTGTGCGAGCGCAGGATCCGCGAGGAGACCAGCAGCACCCGACGCAGGTCGGCCGCGAGCTCGACGGCCTCGTCGGTCGCCGGCGCGGGGGCGGCGGGCCCCCGGCTCGTCCCCTCGCGGACCCGGTCGCTCACAGCAGCAGGCCCTCGATCGCGCCCCGCAGGAAGTAGGCGATGAAGAGCGCGGCGATCAGGTACATCAGCCAGTGCACCTCGCGGGCCTTGCCGCGGACCACGCGGATCAGCACGTACATGATGAAGCCCGCGCCCATCCCGACGGTGATCGAGTAGGCGAAGGGCATCAGGATGATGGTGAGGAAGGCGGGCAGCGCGATCTCGACGTCCGAGAAGTCGATCTCGTTGATCTGCGTCATCATCAGGAAGCCGACCATCACCAGGGCCGGGGTGGCCGCCTCGTAGGGCACCGCGGCCACCAGCGGCGCCAGGAAGGTCGACAGCAGGAAGGCGATGCCGACCACCACCGCGGACAGCCCGGTGCGGGCGCCCTCGGCGACGCCGGAGGTGGACTCGACGAAGCTCGTGTTCGAGGAGACGCCGCCCACGCCGCCGGCGATCGCGCCCACCGAGTCGACCACCAGGATCCGCTGGGAGTGCGGGATGTCGCCCTGCTCGTCGACCAGGTCGCCGCCGGCGGCGACGCCGACCATGGTGCCCATGGTGTCGAAGAAGTCCGCGAGCAGCAGCGAGAAGACGATGACGGTGGCGCCGATGGCCCCGGCGGCGGCGACGCCGCCGATCGGGTCGACGGTGAACAGGGTGGCGAAGTCGGGCAGCTGGATCGGGAACTCGGTGATGGCCGGGACGTTCATGGCCCAGCCGCCGGGGTTGCCGGGGTCGGACTCGCCGGCCGGGGCGAAGGCGCCCAGGTGCAGCACCCGCTCGAGGATCACGGCGACCGCCGTGGTGGCGACGATCGAGATCAGGATCGCGCCGGGCACCTTGCGCACCCACAGCACGAACATCAGCAGCAGTCCGCCCACGAACACGAAGGTGGGCCAGCCGGTGAGGGAGCCGTCGTTGCCCAGCTGCACCGGGGTGCCGGTCGCGGTGGTCACGAACTTCGCGTTGTACAGGCCCAGGAAGGCGATGAACAGGCCGATGCCCACGGCGATGGCGGTCTTGAGGAACGGCGGGACCGCGTTGAACACCGCCCGGCGGAAGCCGGTGAACACCAGGATCAGGATGACCACGCCCTCGAGGGCCACCAGACCCATGGCGCCGCCCCAGGTCATGCCCGGCAGCGGGACCACCGAGTAGGCGAGGTAGGCGTTCAGGCCGAGTCCCGCGGCCAGGGCCATCGGGAACTTCGCCCAGGCGCCCATGAACAGGCTGAGCAGCCCGGCGATCAGGGCGGTGCCGGCGGCGACCGCGGGCAGGTTCGGCTCGCTGCCGCCGCCGAGGAACTGGCCGGTCGAGTCCGGGACGGTGCCGATGATCAGCGGGTTCAGCACCACGATGTAGCACATCGAGAAGAACGTGACCAGGCCGCCGCGGATCTCCCGCGGGATCGTGGAGCCGCGCTCGGAGATGGAGAAGAAGCGGTCCAGGCGGGAGCGGGGGACGACCGCCGTGGACGAGGAGGAGGAGGAGGTTTCGGCCTGCTGCATGGGAGCGATCGTATCGGGCCCGGCCCCGCTCCCCGCAGGCCGCGGACGTGACCTCAGACGCGCTGACCGGCGACGGCGTGCTCGACCTCGAGGTCGCGGGCGTAGCGGTAGTAGTCGGCCAGCTCGAGCTGCGAGGCGGCGGCCTCGTCGACCACGACCAGCACCTCGGGGTGCATCTGCAGGATCGTGGCGGGCCAGCGGGCGCTGACCGACCCCTCCACGAGCCGGGCGACGGCCGCGGCCTTGCCCTCGCCCGAGGCGGTCAGCACGATCCGCCGGGCTTCGAGGATGGTGCCCAGACCCTGGGTCAGGGCGCGCACCGGGACCTCGTCCGGGGACTCGAAGTAGCGGGAGTTGTCCTCGATGGTGCGCGGGGTCAGGGCGACCACGCGGGTGCGGGAGACCAGCGAGCTGCCGGGCTCGTTGAAGGCGATGTGGCCGTTCGAGCCGATGCCGAGGATCTGCAGGTCCACTCCCCCGGCCTCGCCGATGCGACGGTCGTAGGCGGCGGCCTCGGCGACGGGATCGGCGGCGGCGCCGTCCGGGGAGAGGACGGCGGCGTCGTCGATGTCGACGTGGGAGGTGAGCTGTTCGCGGATGAAGCGGTGGTAGCTCTGGTCGTGCCCGGCGGGCAGGCCGACGTACTCGTCGAGCAGGAAGGCGCGGCTGCCGGCGAAGGAGAGCCCTTCCTCGCGGTGGCGGCGGATCAGCTCGGTGTAGGCGGGCACCGGGGAGTCCCCGGTGGCCAGGCCCAGCACCGTGCCCAGCTCCCCCGTCTCGCGCAGGGTCTGCTCGACGACGTCGGCGACGGTCCTCGCGCCGGCCTCGGCATCGGCTGCGATGTGGATCTCCATGGCTGCTGCCTTTCCGCTCCGACGCCCCGGAGGGGTGCAGAGGATTGCTGGTCGAATCTGATCGTTTGATGACTCACCTGAGCATACTCGGTCAGACCGGGGAGGTGGTGCGGGATCCGCGCCGCGGTGCCGGGCGCACACAGCGAGGCGCCGCCACGCAGTGCGTGGCGGCGCCTCGGTGAGCAGGCGGGCAGTCCGGTCAGGCGGCGCTGCCCGGTGCCCTCACTTCTTCTTGCCGGAGTTCGCGGCGTACTCGAAGGCCGCGCGCGGGGTCTCGGACTGGGGGATGCCGACGATGTCGCGGCGGCCGATCAGGTTGGTGATCCAGCCCGCGACGACGGCGGCCTTGCGGCCGACGCCGGGCATCGCGTAGACGTGGTAGGCGCGGGCCATGGCCCAGGCCGGCAGACCGCGGATGTCGAGCTCCTTGTCGGCCACGTTGAGGCGGCCGACGCCCTTGTACATGCCGAGGGTCGCCATCACCCCGAGGTTCTGGTGGTAGTAGTCCACCAGCGGGCGGCCCTGCACGGAGCGCGCGATGTTGTCGGCGATGCGCTTGGCCTGGCGCACGGCGTGCTGGGCGTTCGGCGGGCAGAACTTGCCCTCCCCGGAGGCGAGGTCCGGCACCGCGGCGCAGTCGCCGCCGGCGAAGACGTCGTCCAGCGGGCCGTCGGCGCCGTTGACGCGGAGGTCGGCCAGGGCCTGCAGCTTGCCCATCAGCGGGCCGCGCTCGGTGACCACGGGCAGGTCCGAGGCGTCCTCGTCCGAGAGCACCGGGTTCGGCTTCACGCCGGCGTTCCACACCAGCAGGTCGGTCTCGAACTCGTCGCCGTCGCTGGTCTTGATCACGCCGTTCTCGGCGGAGTTCAGGAAGGTCTCGAGCTTGACCTCGATGCCGCGCTCGCGCAGCTGGTTCAGGACGTACCCGCGCTGCTCCTCGGTGAGCTCCGGGAAGATGAACGGCGCACCGTCGACGAGCACGAAGCGGATGTCGGAGGCGTGCAGGTCGGGGTAGTAGCGCAGCGCATCGCGGACCATGTCCTCGGTCTCGGCGACCGCCTCGCCGCCGGCGAAGCCGCCACCGATGAAGGTGAAGGTGAGCAGGCGCTTGCGGACCTTGGGGTCCTTGGTGGTGGCGGCCTCGGCGAGGTTCGCCAGGATGCGGTCGCGCACCGCGGTGGCCTCCTCGACCCACTTGAAGCCGATCGCGTTCTCCGCCAGGCCCGGGATGGGCAGCAGGCGCGGGACGGCGCCGAGGCCGACGACGAGGTAGTCGTAGGAGATCTCGAGCGTCTCGTCCTCCTCGGTGGTGACCACGACGGTCTTGTCCGCGCTGCGGATCGCGGAGACCCCACCGGTGACGATCTTGGCGCCCGGCAGCATCTTGCGCAGCGGCGCGAGGACGTTGCGGGGGTCGATGCTGGCGGCACCCACCTCGGGGAGGAAGGGCGCGTAGGTCATGTACGGACGCGGGTCCACGACCGTGATCGCGACCTCCGCGCCGAGGGACTTGCGGAGCTCGGACGCGGTCGTCAGACCGACGGAACCGCCGCCGAGGATTAGGACATGGGGCTTGCCGCCGAAAGTTGTGGTCATGGGCCCCAGCTTAAGTCCGTCGGTCGCCGCTGACAAAAAGGGCGCACCGCCGATGGACCCCGCCATCGCCCGCCTTTGCGCCGCCCGCGCGGGGGCGGCGGCGGCGCGCTCCGCGTCGCCGGGCGGCCAGTGCCCGGACCGCGGGACCGGCGCGCCCCCGGCGCGGGCTCAGGGCGCCCGGTCCAGCAGGTCCAGCGCGATGCCGTCGAGGATGTCGTGCTCGCTGGTGCGGGTCTCGGTGATCTGCGAGGCCACAGCCACGCGCTGCATGATCCGCGACCAGATCAGGGCCCCGGCGCCGATCACGTCGAGCCGCCCGGGGTGGATCACCCGGTGCTCCGCCCGCTCGGCGCGGGTCTCGCCGAGCAGGGTGCGGCACACCCGCTCCATCTGCTGGATCGGCACGCTCGCGCCGTGGGTGATGTCGGGCCGGTACTCGGCGATCCCCGCGGCGACGGCCGTGACGGTCGTCACGGTCCCGGCGACGCCGACGAGGGCGCGGGCGTCCTCGAGGGGCACGGTGCGGGCGGCCGTATCGAGCAGGGCGTCGATGTCGGCGGTCGCGGCGGCGATCTCGGCGGCCGTCGGCGGGTCGGTGGCCAGGTGCCGCTCGGTCAGGCGCACCGAGCCGATGTCCATGCTGATGCGGTGGGTCGGCGTCTCGGTGCCGAGCACCAGCTCCGTGGAGCCGCCGCCGATGTCGACCACCAGGTACGGCCCCTCGGGCAGGTCCGTGACGGTGCTGACGGCTCCGCGGAAGGACAGCGCCGCCTCCTCCTGGCCGCTGATCACCTCGGGGGTGACGCCCAGGATCTCGCGGATGCCGTCGATGAAGAGGTCGCGGTTCGCGGCGTCGCGGGTGGCGGAGGTCGCCACGAAGCGCACGTCGTGGCGGGCCACGCCGTGCTGGGTGATGAGCTCCTGGTAGCGCCGGGCGGCGTCGAGGGTGCGCTCAACGGCGACCGGGTCGAAGCGGCCGGTGCGGTCCACGCCGAGGCCGAGCCGGACCATCTCGAGGCGGCGCTCGAGGTCGACCAGCGAGCCGTCGGCCTCCCGGCGGGCGATCAGCAGGCGGATGGAGTTGGTGCCGCAGTCGATGGCGGCGACGGGGGCGCTCATCGGGCGGCCTCCGCCGGCTCGTCGGCGCCGCAGCGGCAGCGCAGCTCCGCGGCGCCGTCGATCATCGCCAGCACCTGGTCGGCGACCGGGTTGACGCCGGGCCCCTCGGCGAGGGCCTGTCCGGCCAGGGCGTGCAGGCACTTGACCCGGGTGGGCATGCCGCCCGCGCTGACGTGGCGGACCTCCTCGGCGTCGCCGATCTCCGCGCGCCGGGCCAGGTAGCGCTCATGCGCGCCCCGGTATTCGGCGGCGAGGGGCTCGTCGACCTGCAGGCGCTGCGTGAGCTCGGCCATCAGCCCCCCGGCCTCGAGCCGGGAGAGGTCCAGGGTGAGCCAGGGCAGCGTGAGGTACAGCGAGGTGGGGAACGGGGTGCCGTCCTCCAGCCGCGGGGCGGTGCGGACCACGGCCGGGCGGCCGCAGGAGCAGCGGCGGGCGACGGAGACCACCCCGCGCATGTCGCGGCCGAGCTGCTCGCGCATCACCGCGAGGTCGTGCTCGGTGGCGGGGGACTCGTGGGGCAGAGGGGTCAGGGGGGAGGGGGAGGTCACTGATCGGGCTCCTGCGGGGAGGGGGCGTCGGTGGGGACGTCCTGGTCGGTCGCGCCGGTCTCGTCGGGGATGTCGTCCGGGGTCAGGCGGCTGGAGCCCTCGACGCTCTCCCAGAGGGTCGAGAACCATTCGCCGTCCTTGGCCTCCTCCTGCGCCTGCTCGGCGGCGGTCAGGGGGACGTCGCGGCCGGAGCTGTCGGTGAGGCGGTACTGGGTCTCCCCCGGCATCGCGAACAGCAGCCGCTCGCGGGCGCGGGCGGCGACGTAGGCGGGGTCCTCCCAGCGCGCGACCTGCTCGCGCAGCGCCTCGACCTCCTGCTCCTGCTGCCCCACCTGGGCGCGCAGCTCCACGAGCTGCTGGCGCTGGGCGACGTAGGAGTTCACGGTCGGCACCAGCGCCGCCAGGGCGACGACGATCAGCGCCACCAGGGCCAGGGTGCGGCGGGTGATGGTGACGCCGGCGCCGTCCTCCTCCGGGGTGCGCGGGGCGGTGCTGCGGGGCCGGGAGGCCGGGGCGGGGCCGCGGCTGCCGGGACGGCCCGCGGCGGCGGGGCGCGAGGAGCCGGTGCCGGCGCGGGAGGTCGTCCGCGCCGCGGGGCGCTGGGCCCCGGACGCGGAGACCGGGCGCCTCGTCGATCGCGGGGCGCCCGGTCGTCTGCTGCTCATGGCGAGCAGGTTACAGCGTCGGCCTGAGGGCTCAGGCGGTGAAACGCGGGAACGCGGCGGCGCCGGCGTAGCGGGCGGCCTCGCCCAGCTCCTCCTCGATGCGCAGCAGCTGGTTGTACTTGGCCACGCGCTCGCCGCGGGCGGGGGCGCCCGACTTGATCTGACCGCAGTTGGTGGCCACGGCGAGGTCGGCGATGGTGGTGTCCTCGGTCTCACCGGAGCGGTGGGACATCATCGCCCGGAAGCCCGCGCGGTGCGCGAGGTCCACGGCGTCGAGGGTCTCGGACAGCGAGCCGATCTGGTTGACCTTGACCAGCAGCGCGTTGGCGGAGCCCTGCGCGATGCCCTTGGCCAGGCGCTCGGGGTTGGTGACGAACAGGTCGTCGCCCACCAGCTGGGTGCGGGCGCCGAGGCGGTCGGTCATGGCCTTCCAGCCCTCCCAGTCGTCCTCGTCCAGCGGGTCCTCGATGGAGACCAGCGGGTACGCGTCGACCAGCTCGGCGTAGTACTCCACCATCTCGGCCGAGGTCCGGGAGGAGCCCTCGAAGGTGTAGGTGCCGTTCTCGAAGAACTCCGAGGCGGCGACGTCCAGGGCCAGGGCCACGTCCTTGCCGACCTCGTAGCCCGCCGCGCCGATGGCCTCGACGATCAGGTCCAGGGCCGCGCGGTTGGAGTCGAGGTTCGGGGCGAAGCCGCCCTCGTCGCCGAGCCCGGTGGCCAGGCCGCGCTCCTTGAGCACCGCCTTCAGCGCGTGGTAGACCTCGGCGCCGACGCGCATCGCCTCGGAGAAGGTCTCCGCGCCGATCGGCGCGATCATGAACTCCTGGATGTCGACGTTGGAGTCGGCATGGGAGCCGCCGTTGAGGATGTTCATCATCGGCACCGGCAGCACGTGGGCGTTGGGGCCGCCGACGTACTGGTAGAGCGGGAGACCGGCGGAGTCGGCGGCGGCGCGGGCCACGGCCAGGGACACGCCCAGGATGGCGTTGGCGCCGAGGGTGCCCTTGTTCGCGGAGCCGTCGAGCTCGAGCATCGCGGCGTCGATCGCGCGCTGCTCCTGGACGTCCATGCCCAGGATCTTGGGCTGGATGTCGGCGAGGATCGCGGAGACCGCGTCGAGCACCCCCTTGCCGAGGTAGCGGCCCTTGTCGCCGTCGCGGCGCTCGACGGCCTCGAAGGCGCCGGTCGAGGCGCCGGAGGGCACCGCGGCGCGGGCGAAGGTGCCGTCGTCCAGGAGGATCTCGACCTCGACGGTGGGGTTGCCTCGGGAATCGAGGATCTCGCGGGCGTGCAGGGCATCGATCAGGGCTGCCATAGGGGCTGTTCCTTCCCTCGGGGTGAAGTTCGGTCACGGCCGGTCGGCACTGACCGTCCGCCCACAGTCTAGGCGGTGGGGCCGGCGGCGCCGTCGCCCGGGTCCGCGGCGGCCGGCGGCGCGGGGTCCTCGGCGGCGCCGACGGCGGTGCGGGTGCGGGCCAGCAGCGCCCGCAGCGCGGTCTCCGGATCGTCGTCACGGGCCTCCGCGGCCACCACCAGGTCCAGCAGGGAGCGGGCCAGGTCGCCGCCCCACTCCTGCGCGTCGTCGGCCGCGGCGGCCCGGTCGGCCTCCGCCAGCAGCTGCTCGAGGCGGCCCGCGGAGCGGGCGCGGTGGACCACCTTGGCGGCGCTCTGCAGCGCGGGCAGGGCGGCGGGGATCCGCTCGAACCAGCTCGCGGGCCCCGCGGCGGCGCGCCCGCCGGCCCGCGCCTCGGCGGCCTTGACGGCATGCCACTGGGCGATGATCTGCTCGACGTCGCCGGGGTCGGCGAGCGCCTCCGCGCGGCCCTCGCCGAAGACGTGGGGGTTGCGGCGCTCCATCTTCGCGACGAAGGCGCGGGCCACGTCGTCCACGTCCCAGGCGGGATCCTCCTCCTGGCCCACGCGGGCATGGAAGAGGATCTGGAACAGCAGGTCGCCGAGCTCGTCGGCGAGCGCGCCGGGGCCGTGGGAGGCCGGGTCGTCGATCACCTCGAGCACCTCGTGGGTCTCCTCCAGGAGATACCGGGCCAGCGACGCGTGGGTCTGCTGGTGGGTCCAGGCGTCCCCATCGGGCGCCCGCAGCGCCTCCATCACCTCGACCGCGCGCAGCAGCGCGCTGCCGCGCGCGGCGGGGGGCTCGTCGGCGGTGGCGGGGTGCCGCTGGGAATCGCTCACGTCGGTGAGGCTACTGCGCCGAGGCCTGCAGGGTGGGCCGGGTCATCTGCTCGGCCGCCGCCGGGACCAGCGTGGTCAGCACCGTGCGCGCCCACTCCAGCAGCTCGTGGTCGCGCAGCTCGGTGCCGCCGAGGCGGGAGGTGGTCGGCCGCGGCACCAGCACCTGGCGGGTGGCGGGCTTGAGCACGGTGCCGGGGTAGAGGCGCTTCATGCGCATGGCCGCGGAGTCGGGCACGTCGAGGTGCGCGAAGCGGATCATCTTGCCCTGGGCGGTGATCTCCTCGATCCCGGCGGCGCGGGCGTCGATGCGGAAGCGGGCCACGTCCAGCAGCACCTCGACCGGGGCGGGCGGGGTGCCGTAGCGGTCGGTGAGCTCGGAGCGGATCTGGTCGATCTCGGAGACCTCCCGCACGGCCGACAGCTTCGCGTAGGCCTCCAGGCGCAGGCGCTCGGAGCCGATGTAGTCGTGCGGCACGTGGGCGTCCAGCGGCAGCTCGACGCGGATCTCCTTCTCGGGGGCCCGGCCCTCGCCGCGGAAGGCGGAGACCGCCTCCCCCACCATCCGCACGTACAGGTCGAAGCCCACCCCGGCGATGTGGCCGGACTGCTCCCCGCCCAGCAGGTTGCCGGCGCCGCGGATCTCGAGGTCCTTCATCGCCACCTTCATGCCGGCGCCGAGGTCCGTGTTCGTGGCCAGCGTGGTGAGCCGGTCGTGGGCGAGCTCGGTGAGGGGCTTGGAGGCGCCGTAGAGGAAGTACGCGTAGGCCCGCTCGCTCGAGCGGCCCACCCGGCCGCGCAGCTGGTGCAGCTGGGAGAGCCCGAACTTGTCGGCGTTCTCCACGATCAGCGTGTTGGCGTTGGCGATGTCCAGTCCGGTCTCGACGATGGTGGTGCACACCAGCACGTCGAACTCGCGCTCCCAGAAGTCGACGATGACCCGCTCCAGCTGATGCTCGTTCATCTTGCCGTGGGCGACCCGCACCCGGGCGTCGGGCACCAGCTCGCGCAGGTGCGCGGCGACCCGGTCGATGTCCTCGACCCGGTTGTGGATGTAGAAGACCTGGCCCTCGCGCAGCAGCTCGCGGCGGATGGCGGCGGTGATCTGCTTGTCGTCCTGGGCGCCGACGTAGGTCAGCACCGGGTGGCGCTCCTCGGGCGGGGTGGCCAGGATCGACAGCTCGCGGATCCCGGTGACCGCCATCTCCAGGGTGCGCGGGATCGGGGTGGCGGACATGGAGAGCACGTCGACGTTGCTGCGCAGCGCCTTGAGCGTCTCCTTGTGCTCGACGCCGAAGCGCTGCTCCTCGTCGATGATCAGCAGGCCCAGGTCCTTGAAGCGCACGTTCCCGGTCAGCAGGCGGTGGGTGCCGATGACCACGTCGACGGTGCCGTCCGCGAGGCCCTCGACGGTGGCGGCCGAGTCGGCGGGGTTCTGGAAGCGCGACAGGCCCCGCACCACCACCGGGAAGCCGGTGTAGCGCTCGGTGAAGGTGTCCAGGTGCTGCTGGGCCAGCAGCGTGGTGGGGGCGAGCACGGCGACCTGCTTGCCGTCCTGGACGGCCTTGAAGGCGGCCCGCACGGCGATCTCGGTCTTGCCGTAGCCGACGTCGCCGAGGATCAGGCGGTCCATCGGGACCGGCTTCTCCATGTCGGCCTTGACGTCCTCGATGGTGACGAGCTGGTCGGGGGTCTCGACGAACTCGAAGGCGTCCTCGAGCTCGCGCTGCCAGGGGGTGTCGGGGCTGAAGGCGTGGCCGGGGGCGGACTGCCGCGCGGAGTACAGCCGCACCAGCTCGTCGGCGATCTCGCGGATCGCCTTGCGCGCCCGGGACTTGGTCTTGGCCCAGTCGGCGCCGCCCATCCGGTTGACCGACGGGTCCTCGCCGCCGACGTACTTGGTGACCTGGTCGAGCTGGTCGCTGGGGACGTAGAGGCGGTCCCCCGGCTGGCCCTTCTTGGAGGCCGCGTACTCGATGACGAGGTACTCGCGGGTGGCGCGCTTGGCCCCGCTGCCCACGGTGCGGCTGGTCATCTCCACGAAGCGGCCCACCCCGTGGTGGGCGTGGACGACGTGGTCGCCCGGTCGCAGCTGCAGGGGGTCGACGACGTTGCGCCGCTTGGAGGGCATCCGGCGCTCCTCGCCGCGGCGCGCCCCGGACTTGCCGGTGAGGTCGCGCTCGGAGGCGAGGACCAGCTTGAGGTCCTCGGCGATCAGGCCCTCCGGGAAGGGGCCCACGCTCACCACGGCCTCGCCGGGGGCGACGGGATGCTCGAGCTCGGGGGCGAAGACGGCGGGCAGCCCCTCGGCGCGGAGGTTCTCGCTGACGTGGCGGGCCCCGCCGGGACCGACCATGGTCGCCACCACGGACCAGCCGTCCTGGCGGCGCTGCTCGAGGTCCCGGGCCGCGTCGCCGGGCTTGCCGGAGTAGCCGGGGTGGGTGCGGGCCGAGGTGGTGAGGTCCACCTCGCCGTCCAGGCCGAAGGCGGCCAGGGTGAACCAGGCCCGGCCGCCCTCGCGGGCGTGCCCCTTGGCCTCGGACAGCGGCACGAAGCTCGCCGCGCCCACGTCGATCGGCAGGCCGCCGCCGGCGGCGGCGCTGGACCAGGCCGCGGCGCGGAACTCGTCGGTGGTGGCCACCAGCTCCTCGGCGCGGGCGCGGGCCTTCTCGGGGTCCAGCAGCAGGAAGCGGGCCCCGGCGGGCAGCACGTCGGCGACCTGCTCCATGCCGTCGACCAGCACCGGGCTGAGGGACTCCATGCCCTCGGCCGCGATGCCGTCGGCGATGCGCAGCAGCAGGTCCCGCACCCCGGGCAGCTCCTCGGCGCGGGCGCGGGCGCGCTCGCGCACCGCGGGGGTCAGCAGGATCTCCCGGCAGGGCGGGGCGTCGAGGCCGCGCGGGGCGGGGTCCAGGGAGCGCTGGTCGGCGACCGAGAAGTAGCGGACGTCGTCGACCTCGTCGCCGAACAGGTCCACCCGCACCGGATGCGGCTCGGTGGGCGGGAACACGTCCAGGATGCCGCCGCGCACCGCGAACTCGCCGCGCTTCTCGACCATGTCCACGCGCACGTAGGCGGCGCCGACCAGGTCGCGCTCGAGGTCCTCGAGGGGGTAGGTGTCCCCGACTGCGGCGCGCACCGGGGTGAGGTCCCCGAGGCCCTTCGCGATCGGCTGCAGCAGCGAGCGCACCGGCATCAGCAGCACGTGGACCGGGTCCTCGGTCTCGGGGTGGGCGATGCGGCGCAGGGTCGCCAGGCGCTTGGCGACGGTGTCGGCGCGCGGGGAGAGCCGTTCGTGGGGCAGGGTCTCCCAGGCGGGCAGCTCGGCCAGGTGCGCGGTGCCGACCAGGGCCGACAGCGCGGCGCGGAGGTCCTCCCCGGCGCGGGTGGTGGGGGTGACCACGACCAGCGGCTGCTCGGCGGTGGAGCGGCGGGCGAGGTCGGCGACGACGAAGGGGAACAGCCCGGTCGCGGCGACCATGCTGCCGCCGTCGCCGGACTCGGTGCCCTCGGCCACCAGCGCGCGGACGGCGGTGAGGTCCGCCCCGTCCGCCAGCTGGTCGAGCAGCGGGCCCAGGGGGCCGCGGGCGGCAGAGGAGTGGTCGGTGTGCATGGGGCTCATCGGGTCTCTCGGGAGTGGAAGCGCTGCTGGGCGGCGGTGAGGCCCTCGAGGATCACGGCCTCGACCGCGTCGGCGGCGTCGGAGATCAGCAGCTCGAGCGTCCGACGCTCGGTGGCGGTGAACGGGGCCAGCACATGGTCGGCGGTGTCCGCCCGGCCGGGCGGGCGACCGACCCCGACCCGCACCCGCAGGTAGTCCTTGGTGCCCAGGGCCCGCGTGATGTCGCGCAGGCCGTTGTGCCCGCCCTCGCCGCCGCCGGCCTTCAGCCGGATCGTGTCGAAGGGGATGTCGACCTCGTCGTGGACCACCACCACCCGCTGCGGCGGCACGTCGTAGTAGGCGGCGAGCGCCGCGACGGGGCCGCCGGAGACGTTCATGTAGGTGGTGGGCTTGGCCAGGATCACGCGCTCCCCGGCCCCCGGCAGGCCGAGGCGTCCCTCGAGGACGACGGCCTCGGCGCGGCGGGCGGCGCCGAAGCGGCCGCCGCCGGCGTCGGCGATGTGGTCGAGCACCATCTGGCCGATGTTGTGGCGGGTCGCGGCGTACCGGGCGCCCGGGTTGCCGAGGCCGACCACCAGATGGGGTCCGGGCCGACGGTCACTGACGGTCATGGACTGCTCCTCGCTGCAGCATCGGCGCCGCCCGTCGCGGTGCACGGCGGCATGGTCCCGGTCGGTGACGCGCCCCCGCGGCCGACGACCTCGGACACCGTACCGGGGCGCCGCGCCGTGCGCGACGCCCCGGCGCCCGAGGTGTGAGCAACGGAGCGTGCCGGCGGCGCGGGGCCGCCGGCACGCTCCGGGGAGGTCAGGCCTGCTCGGAGTCGCCCTCGTCGGTGGACTCCTCCTGCACGCGCGGCAGCGCGACGGAGAGGACGATGATCTCGGCGTCGGTGATCAGCTCGGCGTCGTCCGGGAGGGTGACGTCACCGGCGAACAGCTGGTAGCCGTCCTCGGTGCCCTCGACGGAGATCTCCACCTCTTCGGGGACGTTCAGCGCGTCGACCGAGAGGGTCAGGGCCTGCAGGTCGAGCATGGCGATGGCCGGGGCGACGGGCTCGCCGCTGAGGACGACCGGGATCTCGACCTCGACCTTCTCGCCCTTGCGGACGGTGATCAGGTCGAGGTGGTTCAGGGTCCGCTTGAGCGGGTGGCGCTGGATCTCCTTGATCAGCGCCAGGTGGGTGGCGCCGTCGGGGAGCGTGAGCTGGATAAGGGCGTTGGAGTTGCGGGCCGCCAGCGCGGTCTCGTGACCGGGCAGCGAGAGGTGGAGGGGGGCCTCGCCGTGGCCGTACAGGACGGCGGGGACGCGGTGCTCGGCGCGCAGGCGGCGCGCGGCGCCCTTGCCGAAGTCCTCGCGCAGTTCGACATTCAGCTTCTCGGCCTGGACAGCCATGGTGTGCTCCTCGTGGTGGGGGGTGCTCGACGATGAGCGACGCCACGGGGCACCGGGAGGACGTGCCTCCCGAGGATCCGCACCGCGTCGATCACGGAGGGGCCTGCGCCCGCTCCCTCGCCGAAGTGACCCGGTGACACTAGCACGAGCGGACACCTCCGCGACGTGCGGCGTGACGGGCGCCGCATCGCCTCCCGCGGTCTCGGCCGGCGCTCCCCCGGTCCCGGACCGCAGCAGCCTCCCACGCCGGCCGGGACCAACGTCCCTGCAGGTCAGAGCGAGAAAGTCGCGACCAAGGTCCCGACGCGCGGGCGCCTCGCGCGCCTAGCCTTCTGGTATCGGGAAAATCCCCGAGCACCGCAGGACCACCACCGAAAGGCGTCTCCCATGTCCGCCACCGCAGCCTCCCCCTCCCGCGCAGCGTCCTTCGTCCCCTCACAGTCGGCCTCCGCCTCCGCGGCCGCGGCCGGCGTCGAGAAGAAGGGGTGGGGCTTCACCCTCCTCGGCATCGTCCGCCTGCTGATGGGCTTCACCTTCCTGTGGGCCTTCCTCGACAAGACCTTCGGCCTCGGCTTCGCCACCCCGGCGGAGCGCGCCTGGCTCAGCGGCGGCTCCCCCACCACGGGCTTCCTGGGCGGCTCGATCGAGGGCGGCAACCCCTTCGCCGGCGTCTGGGAGTTCTTCCTCTCCATCAACCCGCTCACCGATGTGCTGTTCATGGTCGGCCTGCTCGGCATCGGCCTGGCCCTGATGCTCGGCATCGGCACCCGGGTCGCGGCCGTCTCCGGAGCCGCGATGTACCTGCTCATGTACCTGGCAGCGTTCCCGATGACCACCAACCCGCTGTTCGACGACCACCTGGTCCTGGCGGTGCTGCTGCTGGCCATGGCCGGCCTGGCCGCCGGCGACCACGTCGGCCTCGGCCGGACCTGGAAGAAGCTCGTCAAGGGCAACCGCTTCCTGATCTGATCCCCGCAGCTGACCCCGACCACAGGGAAGGGCCCGCATCCTCGGATGCGGGCCCTTCCCTGTCATGCACTGCGCGGCGGGGCGCTCAGACCTCGCCGTCGAAGAGGCTGGTGACCGAGCCGTCGTCGAAGACCGCCCGGATGGCGCGGGCCAGCAGCGGGGCGATGGACAGCTGGGTGAGCCGGTCGAACTGCTTCTCCGGGGGGATCGGCAGGGTGTTGGTGCAGACCACCTCGCGCACGGTGCTGGCCTTCAGCCGCTCCGTGGCGGGGTCCGAGAGGATCGCATGGGTGGTGGCGATGACCACGGAGTCGGCGCCGTTGGCGACCAGCGCGTCGGCCGCCTGCACGATGGTGCCGGCGGTGTCGATCATGTCGTCCACCAGGATGCAGGTCTTGCCCGTGACGTCGCCGATGACCCGCTTGGCCACGGCCTGGTTGGGCCGCTTGGGGTCGCGGGACTTGTGGATGAAGGCGAGGTTCACCCCGCCGAGCTTCTTCGCCCACTGCTCGGCGACGCGGATGCGGCCCGCGTCGGGGGAGACGACGGCGATGTCCTCCTGGCCGTACTGCGCCTGGATGTACTCGGCCAGCAGCGGCAGCGCCATCAGGTGGTCGACGGGCCGGTTGAAGTAGCCCTGCACCTGGGGAGCGTGGAGGTCCACGGAGATGACCCGGTCCACGCCGGCGGTCTCGTACATGTCGGCCATCAGCCGCGCGGAGATCGGCTCGCGGCCGCGGTGCTTCTTGTCCTGGCGGGCGTAGGGGAAGCTCGGTGCGATCGCGGTGATCCGCTTGGCCGACGCGCGCTTGAGCGCGTCGATCATGATCAGGTGCTCCATCACCCAGGTGTTGATGGGGGCGGGGTGGGACTGCAGCACGAAGACGTCGGTGCCGCGCACGGACTCGCCGTACCGCACGTAGATCTCCCCGTTGGCGAAGTCCCAGGCGTCCATCGGCAGGACCTCGACGCCGAGCTCGTCGGCGACCTCCTGCGCGAGGACCGGGTGGGCCCTGCCCGAGGCGAGGACCAGTCGCTTCTCCCCCGTGGTGATGATTCCGCTCATCGCTGCTCGTGCTCCTTGTGCTCCTCGGCGGCAGTTGCTGTGCTCGTCCGGTCCGCGGACCGGTCCTGCCCGTCGAGGGCGGCGCGTGCCGCGTCCCCGGCCGCGGTCCCCGCACGACGTCGCAGCGTCCATCCTTCCATGTTCCGCTGGGCGACCGCGTTCACGCTCAGGGCCCCCGGCGGCACGTCCTTGCGCACCGTGGTGCCGGCTCCGGTGGCCGCCCCGTCGCCGATGGTGACCGGCGCCACCAACACGTTGTCCGAGCCGATGCGCACGTGCCGGCCCACGGTGGTGCGGTGCTTGTCCACCCCGTCGTAGTTGGCGAAGATCGTGCCGGCGCCGATGTTGGTGCCCTCGCCGATCTCCGCATCGCCCACGTAGCTCAGGTGCGGAACCTTGGCGCCCTCGGCGATCACCGAGTTCTTCGTCTCGACGAAGCCGCCGATCTTCCCACGGGCCCCGAGGTCGGTGCCGGCGCGCAGGTAGGAGAAGGGGCCGACGGTGGCCTGCTCGCCGATCACCGCGAGCAGCGCATGGGAGCGGACCACCTCGGCGCCGGCGCCGACCTCGGTGTCGCGCAGCGTGCTGTCCGGGCCGATCACGGCCTGCTCGCCGATCTCGGTGGCGCCGTGCAGCTGGACGCCGGGCAGGATGACGGCGTCCTGCCCGATCGAGACGTCGGCGTCGATCCAGGTGGTGGACGGATCCACGATGGTGACCCCGGCGCGCATGTGGCGCTCCAGGGTGCGGCGGTTCATCTCCGCGCCGAGCTGGGCGAGCTGGACGCGGTCGTTGACGCCCTCGACCATCATCACGTCCTCGGTGACCACCGCGCGCACCGAGCGGCCGTCGGCCCGGGCGATCGCGAGGACGTCGGTCAGGTACATCTCCCCCTGCGCGTTGTCCGTGCCGATGCGGCCCAGCGCGTCGCGCAGCACCGCGAGGTCGAAGGCGTAGATGCCGGAGTTGATCTCGTCGATCGCGCGCTGCTGCTCGGTGGCGTCCTTGTGCTCGACGATGCCGAGCACCTCGCTGCCGTCCTCGCTGCGCAGGATGCGGCCGTAGCCGGTGGGATCGCTCACCCGGGCGGTGAGCACGGTGGCCGCGGCGCCGGCGGCCTCATGGGCGCCCACCAGCTCCCGCAGGGTGGCGGGCTCCAGCAGCGGGACGTCCCCGTAGGTCACCAGGACCGTGCCCTCGGTGGCCGTGACCTGCGCCAGTCCGCACTGGACGGCGCGCCCGGTGCCGGGGATCTCGTCCTGGTCGGCGACCATCACCTCGGCGGCGTGCTCGGCGAGGTGGGCGGCGACCCGGTCGCGCTCATGGCGCAGGACCACGACCAGCTCGGAGGGGCTCGTGCCCTCCGCAGCGGTCAGCGCGTGGAGCAGGAGCGATCGCCCCCCGATCTCATGGAGCACCTTCGGGGTGCGGGACTTCATGCGGGTCCCGGCACCAGCGGCCAGGACGATCACAGCGGCGGGGGCAGGGGGCACGGCGGTGTCCACGTCAGCGGCTCCTCGGAATCGACGGGTGGGATGCTGCGGCACCGCCGCAGCGGCGGTGAGCGTTCCGCCATCAGGACTCGAACCTGAAACTTCAGAACCAAAATCTGAGGTGTTGCCGATTACACCATGGCGGATCAGCGTCGCGGACGCCGCCCGATCCTATCGCCCGGAGGCCGGGCCCCGAGGCACCGCGGCCCCCGGCCGCCGTCCCGAGCGGGCCCCGGTGTGCGAGACTCCCGCCATGGCGCAGAACGCGGCCCCACGCAGCCGATCGACCCGGATGACGGGCAAGGAGCGCCGTGAGCAGCTGGTCTCGGTGGGCCGTCGCCTGTTCGCCGAGAAGGGCTTCGACATGACCGCCGTCGAGGAGATCGCCGCCCGCGCGAAGGTCTCCAAGCCCGTCGTCTACGAGCACTTCGGCGGCAAGGAGGGGCTGTACGCGGTCGTCGTCGACCGCGAGGTCTCCACGCTGCTGACCACCCTCGAGGACTCGCTCGCGGACCAGCGGGCTCACCCGCGGGTGCTGATGGAGCAGGCGGCGATGGCGTTCCTGACCTACATCGACGAGAACGAGGACGGCTTCCGGATCCTCGTGCGCGACTCCCCCGTCAGCCATGCCCTGGGAACCTTCTCCTCCCTGCTGACCGACGTGTCGAGGCGGGTCGAGACGATCCTCGCCGCCCAGCTGCGCCTGCACTCCTACCCGGCGCGAGACGCCACGCTGTACGCGCAGATGCTGGTGGGGATGGTCGCCTACACCGGGCAGTGGTGGCTGGAGACGCGGGAGCCCGCGAAGGAGATCGTCGCCGCCCGCATGGTGAACCTCTCCTGGTACGGCCTGGGCGCCCTGCAGAAGGAGCCCGAGCTGCGCGGGGAGTCCGGCGACGCGCGCCGCTGAGCGGCCCGTCGGCGTCGGCGGCGTGGTGCCCGCCACGCGGGCCGCGACCGATCTGCCCCGCGGCCTGCGCCGCCCCTAGACTCGGCCCATGCCCACCACGCCCGAGGATGCCGCCGCGCCGCGCCGCGACGAGGTCGACCGCATCATCGCGGGCTGGGCGCAGGCGCGCGGGGATCTGGACAGCTCCCCGCTGGCCGTCTTCTCGCGGATCTCGCGCCTGGCCCGGTACCTCGAGGCGGCGCGGCGCGACGCCTTCACCGATGCCGGCCTGGACGGCTGGGAGTTCGACATGCTCTCCGCGCTGCGCCGCAGCGGTGGCGACGCCCTCTCCCCCGGCGCCCTGATGCGGGAGACGCTGGTGACCAGCGGCACCATGACCACCCGGATCGACAAGCTGGTGACCCGGGGACTGATCAGCAAGAACCGCAGCCCGCACGACGGCCGCGCGGTCGAGGTGCGGCTGCGCAGCGAGGGCGTCGCCCGGGTGGACCAGGCGATGGAGAGCCTGCTGGCCGCCGAGCGGACCCTGCTGCGGCCGCTGACCCCCGCGGGACGGGCCGGCCTCGCCGATACGCTGCGCTCCCTGCTGCTGACCTTCGAGGTGGACGACCCGCTCGAGGACTGACGACGGGACCCGGCTCCGGCGTCCTTCTCACCTCCCCCGAACATCGACCCCTGAGGACCTCTCTGCATGGCTCATCTGCTCGGCACCCAGTCACTCCACGTCGCGCTGCCCGACCGCGTGCTGCTGGACGACATCACCATCGGCATCGACGAGGGCGACCGCATCGGCGTGGTCGGCCGCAACGGCGACGGCAAGTCGACCCTGCTGCGCCTCCTGGCCCGGATCACCGAGCCCGACGCGGGCCGGGTCACGGTGCGCGGCGGGGTGCGCGTGGGCATGCTCAGCCAGCAGGACGAGGCGACGGCAGGCACCACGGTCCGCCAGCGGGTGGTCGGGGACCGCCCCGAGTACGAGTGGGCCTCCGATGCGCGGATCCGCGACGTCCTGGCCGGCCTGCTGGCGGAGGTCGACCTCGAGACGCCGCTGGCCGATCTCTCCGGAGGGCAGCTGCGGCGCGTGCACCTGGCCGAGCTGCTGGTGGGCGACTGGGACGTGCTGCTGCTGGACGAGCCCACCAACCATCTCGACGTCGAGGGCATCGCCTGGCTCGCGGAGCACCTGCGCCGACGGTGGAGCCCGAAGGAGGGCGGCCTGGTGGTCATCACCCATGACCGCTGGTTCCTCGACGCGGTCTGCACCCGGATGTGGGAGGTGCACGACGGGGTGGTGGATCCCTTCGAGGGGGGCTACGCCGCGTACGTGCTGCAGCGGGTCGAGCGCGACCGCCAGGCCGCCGCGATCGAGTCGAAGCGGCAGAATCTGATGCGCAAGGAGCTGGCCTGGCTGCGCCGCGGCGCCCCGGCCCGCACCGCGAAGCCGAAGTTCCGCATCGACGCTGCGAACGAGCTGATCGCGGGAGAGCCGCCGGTGCGGGACTCCGTGGAGCTGACGCAGCTGGCGACCTCGCGGCTGGGTCGCGACGTGATCGACGTGCTCGATGTCGACGCCGGGTACGGCGAGGTGACCGTGTTGCGCGACGTGACCCTGCACATCGGTCCGGCGGACCGCATCGGCGTGCTCGGCCCCAACGGCGCCGGCAAGTCGACGCTGCTCGCCCTCATCACCGGCGACCTGGAGCCGCAGGCCGGGCGGGTCAAGCGCGGCAAGACGGTCACCGTCAAGCAGGTCTCGCAGCGTCTCGAGGGCCTGCAGGAGCACCTCGACTCCCGGGTCAGCGACGTGGTGGGGCGCTACCGCACCACCTTCCGGGCGGGCAAGGACGAGGTCTCCCCCGGGCAGCTGCTCGAGCGGCTCGGCTTCACCGCCGCGCATCAGAAGGTGAAGGTCGGGGCGCTGTCCGGAGGGCAGCAGCGACGGCTGGACCTGCTGCTGACCCTGCTCGAGGAGCCCAATGTGCTGGTGCTCGACGAGCCCACGAACGACATGGACACCGACATGCTGGCGGCCATGGAGGACCTCCTGGACACCTGGCCCGGGCCCCTGATCGTGGTCTCCCACGACCGCTACCTGCTCGAGCGCATCACCGACAGCCAGTACGCGGTGCTGGACGGGGCCGTGCGGCACGTGCCGGGCGGCGTCGAGCAGTACCTCCAGCTGCGGGCGGCGGGGTCCGGGCCCGGGCCCGCCGCCTCGGGGGCCGCCTCGGGCTTCGCGGTCTCCGGCGCTGCGAGCGGGGCCGGTGGCGCCGACCGGTCGCCCGTCGGCGGTGGGGCGACGTCCGCGACGGCGGGCTCCGCGGCGGGGATCTCGGGGGCGCAGGCCCATGCCGCGCAGAAGGAGCTCGGCGCGGCGGAGCGCCGGATCCAGAAGCTGTCGCGGAAGACGGAGTCCCTGCACGCGAAGCTCGCCGCGCACGACCAGTCCGACTACCAGGGACTGCAGTCGATCACGGAGGAGCTGCGCGCGGTCGAGGCCGAGGTCGAGAGCCTCGAGGAGCGGTGGCTGGAGCTGTCGGAGCTGATCGAGTAGGGCGCGCGGCGCCCTCGCCCGACGCGCCTCGGCCGGCCTATGCGGCTGGGCGCTGCGGCGCCGGCGGGGGCGGCTCGCCATCGGTCCTCGGCGGGCGTGGCGGTCGGGCCGCGCCTCGCGGCGCGAGCCGGCAGTCCAGCTGCACCGGGCCGATGATCCTCGGAAGGGTCTCGGGCAGGTCGGCGAGCCGCAGCTCGAGCCGTTCGAGGGCGCGCTGCAACGAGGTGTTCACCTCGGCGGGCGGCTCGAGGGCCCGAAGTCTCCGGCGCTCCCGCTCCTGCTGCCGTCTCGCGGTGCCGAGCGGATCGAAGTTGACGGCTCGACGCCTCGCCGTCTGGCCGTAGCGGCTGGTCCATTCGACGGTCCGCCGGACCCCGTCCTCGTCGACGATCACGCGCGCGCTCTCCCCCGACTCCTCCTTCTGGTTGTCGGCCGAGCACAGGCCGTTCCCGTTCAGGAGGGAGGTCGCGCCGCCCTGCGACCAGGGGACGATGTGGTCGTTCTGGCGGATGGCGGCATCGCAGTACGGAGCCCGGCAGGTCTGGTGGCTGAGCCGGAGGAAGCGCGAGAGCGCCGGCGGGAACGCCCGGGCGCGGGACTCGACGCCGACGAGCTGGCCGTCATCGGGATCGATGTAGAGCCGGCGCAGGGTCACCGCCAGATCGTCGTCCCCCTCCGCCGCGAGCGCGCGGCGCATCTCCTCGCGGATGTGCTCGTAGGGCACCGGTCCGAGGCCCTCGACGGTGGCGGCGTCGGCGTGGCCCGCCACGAGCAGCGAGCGGTCGGTGATGATGACGCCCACCTCGAGCGTCGAGGGATCGATGCCGTCGCCGCGACCGATCAGGGCATCGGCGAAGAGGTCGGCCATGATCTGCTGGTGCCCGCGCCGGTCGCCCTGGGCGCGGGCCCGCTCGGCCGCGACCGACAGGCCCTTGCGGATCCGGGCCCCGTCGAGGGCGCTGAGCCGCGCGGTCACCACGCTCATGCCGTGCTCGGCGCGGCGCACCGTGACGCTGCGCTCGCGCCGGGCTACCCGGTGCCGCCGCGCGGCGCCGTGGGGGTCGAGGCCGTGCAGCACCTTCTCCGTCTCGGCGCCCCATTCGTCGGTGCCGCACTGTGCGAGGTAGGGCAGGTGGGCGGTGAGGACCTCGTCGACCTCCCGCCGCAGAGCGGGCGAGGCGGGCCCCACCGTCCTGCCCACCCGGTGCGCGGCCTCCGCGGTGACCCGGCCCTCGGCGAGCGCCGCGAGCATGCCCGGCATGGAGCCGACCAGGCGACGACAGCTGGACATCGTCTGCCCGGCCGAGGAGCGGGAGCGCTGGAGGGCCCGCGAGGCCTCGGTGCGCGCGATCCTCAGGGCCTGGCGCGGGGTCTCGTCGCGACGACGGCAGTCCTCCTTGACCGCCGCCTCGAGGTGGACCAGCGCGCGTGCCTGCACGGCGGCGAGGGCGGCGGACACGCCTTGGAGCCCCGCCAGCAGCGCGATCGTCTCCGGCACCGGAAGGGCGTCGAGGGAGGCGGAGCCGTGCGCACCGAGCGAGGCAAGAACGGTGCGGGCAGCGGCGATGTCGACACCGCTGAGGACGAGCTCCTGGGAATTCGCCACGATGCCGGGGCTGATCGGCGCAGGGCGCAAGGTCATCGGTTCGCCCCCCGCGGCCGGCGGCACGCCCGGGACGTGCATGCCACTGACCAGGGGAGACGGATCGTCGGCCGCCCCCGGGGTGATGCGCTCTCGGCCCGGATCATCGTTCATGCCTCTATTTTCGCACGCACATTCGATTCACGGAAGGGCGTGACAGAAGATACCCGCGAGTAGTTCAGAGATTGTGGATAACTTTGATGTGGGGAGGAATCATCAACGGGTGCGGCGTGCCGTTGCGGCGCCGTCCCGACCGTGATCGACGCCCCGAGCGAGGTCCGCGCGCTGGTGGCCGCGCGACTCCTCCCGACCCTGATCAGCGCTCCGAGCGAGGTGCGCGGGCTGAGGGCCGCGCGACGCCTCCCCGCCCCCGTTCAGCGCGCGGGCCCAGAGGCTGCGGGCTGATTGCCCGCGGACCGCGGCAGCCGACTCAGCTCTCCTCGAGCACACTCGCCCCTGGTGCGGAGCCCCGCACCACCAGGCAGGAGTGGACCAGCCCGGCGGCCATCAGACCGGCCGCCAGCGAGCGGCCGTGCGCCTCGTCCTCGACCAGCGCCGCGATCGTCGGACCCGAGCCGGAGACCACCGCACCCAGCGCCCCGAGGCGCTCGGCCGCCTCCACCACCGGCTCGAGACCGGGATGGAGCGCGAAGGCGGCGGCCTGCAGATCGTTGTGGAGGCTGCTGCCCAGCAGTGCGGGGTCCCCGCTGCTGAGGGCCTGCAGCTGCTGCTCGTCGGCCTCGGGCTGCTCCGCGAGCTCCCGCCCGATCGAGGCCGCGATCAGGTCGTGGCGGGCGTAGACCTCGGGGGTGGACAGGTGCCCGCCGGGGACGGCCAGCAGCCAGGTCCAGTCCCCGCGGGTGAGGACGGTGGTGAGGTCCGCGCCGGTGCCGCGGCCGAGGGCGGTGCGCCCGAGCATGGCGAAGGGGACGTCGGCGCCCAGGCGCGCGCCGAGCCGGCGCAGCTGCTCGCTGCCCAGGCCGAGGCCCCAGAGCCGGTCCAGGGCGACCAGCGCGGCGGCGGCGTCGGCCGATCCCCCGCCCATCCCACCGGCGACGGGCACCCGCTTGTGGATGTGGAGCCGCGCGCCCTCGTCGACCCCGTGCTCGCTGCGCAGCAGCTCGGCCGCGCGCAGGGCGAGGTTGCTGGCGTCCAGCGGGATCTCGCCGGGCACCTCGGCATCGACCGCGAGGCTCAGCTCCGACGCGCGGGTCGCGGTGACGGTCTCGTAGAGGTCGACGGCATGGAACAGGGTCGCGATCGAGTGGTACCCGCTGGTGTCGACCGCGCCGACGGCGAGCGAGAGGTTGATCTTGCCGGGGGCGCGCACGACCACCCGCGTGAGGGCGGGGGCCATCAGTCCACCTCCCCGGCGGCGCGGGCGATCGCCCGGAACTGCTCGATCTCGAGCGTCTCCCCGCGGGCGCCGGGGTCGATCCCGGCGGCGCGCAGGACCTGCTCGGCGCGGCCGGGGGTGCCCGCCCAGCTCGCCAGCGCCGCGCGCAGCGTCTTGCGGCGCTGGGCGAAGGCGGCGTCGACGACGGCGAACACCTGGTCGCGCTCGGCGGCGGTGCCCAGCGGCTGCTCGTGCCGCACCAGCTCCACGAGCGCGGAGTCGACGTTCGGGACGGGCCAGAAGATCTGTCGGGAGATGCGGCCGGCGTGGACGGCGCGCCCGTACCAGGCGGTCTTCACGCTGGGTCCGCCGTAGGTGCGCGAGCCCGGACCGGCGGTGAGGCGGTCGACCACCTCCGACTGGACCATCACCAGGGCGGTGCGCAGCTGCTCGAAGCGCTCGAGCATCGTCAGCAGGATGGGGGTGGCGACGTTGTAGGGGAGGTTCGCGACCAGCGCGGTCGGCCGCCCCGCCCGGGGCAGGGCGGGCAGCTCGGTGATCTGCAGCGCGTCGGCGTGCACGAGGCGGAAGCGGTCCTCGTCCACGCCCCGGGCCCGCAGCGTCAGCGGGAGCAGCTCGGCGAGTCCGCGGTCCAGCTCGACGGCGACCACGTCGGTCCCCGCCTCGAGCAGGCCCAGGGTCAGCGAGCCCAGCCCCGGCCCGACCTCGAGCACCGCCTGGCCGCGGTCGAGCCGGGCGCGGCCGACGATGGTGCGCACGGTGTTGGGGTCCATCACGAAGTTCTGCCCGCGCTGCTTGGAGGGCCGGATGCCGGTGGCCTCGGCGAGCGCCCGGATGTCCCGGGCGGTCAGCAGCAGCCCGGCGGACTCGGCCTCCCGGGGGGTCTCGGCGCTCATGCGGCCACCGCGTCCGGCCACCGGTACACCTCGTGCGTGGTGGCGCGGACCGCCCGGCACGCCTGCTCGAGCGGCACCCCGGTGACCTCCGCGATCGTCGCCATGGTCAGGGGGATCAGGTAGGAGGAGTTGGGTCGGCCGCGGTACGGGACCGGGGTGAGGAAGGGCGCGTCGGTCTCGACCATCACCTGCCCCAGACCCACCTCGGCCAGCGCCGCGCGCAGGTCCGAGGCGTTGGAGAACGTGACGGTGCCGGCGAAGGAGAGGTGGAAGCGGCGGTCGACGCAGGCGCGCGCGAACTCGGCGTCCCCGGAGAAGCAGTGGAGGACGGTGCGCTCGGGGGCGCCGTCGGCGTCGAGCACCTCGAGCACGTCGCGGTGGGCGTCGCGGTCATGGATCTGCAGCGGCAGGTCCAGCTCCTTGGCCAGCGCAATGTGGGCGCGGAACGACTCGATCTGGGCGGCGCGGGCCTGCTCGTCCTGGCGGGAGCTGCGGAACCAGTCCAGGCCCGTCTCCCCCACCACCACCATGCCGGGGCCGCGCAGCAGCTGGGCCACCTCGGCGATCGCCTCGTCGAGTGCCACCAGGGGGTTCCCGTCGCGGTCGGCGCCGCGGGCGTGGAGGACGGCCTCGTTGGGATGGACGGCGACGCCGCCGCGCAGAGCGGGCGGGCGGTCCGCGGCGGCCAGCAGGGCCGCGGTCCAGCGCGCCGCCTCGAGGTCCGAGCCGATGGTGATCTGGCCGTCCACGCCGACGGCGGCGGCGCGCGCGACATGGTCGGGGACGCTCAGCTGCTGGTCGCCGTCGGCGAAGTCGAGATGGCAGTGGTTGTCGACCACCGGGACGGGGAGCGGCTCGGGGGCCGGGGGCCAGGAGCGGTCGCGCCGCTTCCCGCGCGGGTCGAGGTCCTCCCGGTCGCGCACCGGCGGCAGGGCGGCGGCTGTCTGTGTCTGGTGCGGGGACGGCATGCGACCATCGTAGGAGGACGCGGGTCCGCCTCCGTCCAAGGCGGCGCCGCGCGCCCCCGCCGCGGGTCCTCGCGCACCCCGCAGCACGCTCGCAGCACGCTCGCAGCACGCTCGACAGCTCCGCCGACGCCGCCGACGCGGTGGGCTAGCTCACGGGGTCCGGGAGCGCGCGGACGGCGCGGATGTGGCAGGATGGACCGTCGTTGCGCGTTCTTTCGTGCACCCGAGCGCCCCGAGTCCGCAGGACCGGGTTCGGGTCGCTGCTCGGGACGGACGCCAGCGCCCGTTCATCCTCCGGACCGTCAAGGAGCCCGCCATGGCAGTGCCCAAGTTCAAGATGTCCCGTGCGCGCACGCACTCGCGTCGCTCGCAGTGGAAGGCCAACAACCCCGACCTGGTGCAGGTGACGGTCCGTGGCCGCACCGCCTCGGTGCCGCGTCGCCTCGCGAAGGCGTACCAGCGCGGTCTGCTCCAGATCGAGGACTGATCCGGCGCGGGCCCGCGCCCGCCCCTCGCCTCCACGACGCCCCCGGCAGCTGCTGCCGGGGGCGTCGTCGCGTCTCAGCCCCGGCGGGTCAGGGCCAGGTCGTAGAGCGCGCTCGCGGTCACCCCGGGATGCCGGCGGGCCAGCTCCTTCGCGGCGTCCTTCAGCCGCTCCCCCGCGGCGGCCCGGGCCAGGACCTGCTCGACGAGGTCCTCGGCACGGGCGGCGACCGGCGCGGCCCCGGCCACCACGATGACGATCTCGCCGAGCACCTCGCGCTGCTGCGCCCAGGCCGCGAGCTCGCCGAGGGTGCCGCGCACGATCTCCTCATGGGTCTTGGTCAGCTCCCGGGCCACGGCCGCGCGCCGGTCCGCGCCGAAGGCCTCCGCCATCGTCGCGAGCGTCGCGGCGGTGCGGCGCGGGGACTCGAAGAACACCAGGGTGCGCTGCTCGGCGGCCAGCGGCTCGAGCGCCGTGGCGCGACGCCCCTCCCGGCGCGGGGGGAAGCCCTCGAAGACGAAGCGGTCCGGGGCGATGCCGGAGGCGGCGAGCGCGGTGAGCACGGCCGACGGGCCGGGGATCACGCTGACCCGGTAGCCGGCGTCGGCCGCCGCCCGCACCGCATGGAAGCCGGGATCCGAGACGACGGGCATCCCCGCGTCGGTGACGATCAGGACCCGCTGCCCGGCCGCGAGCGCCTCCAGCAGCACCCCGGTGCGCTCGACCTCGTTGTGCTCGTGGTAGGAGATCATCCGCGCGGCGGTGACGACCTCGAGGTCCCGCAGCAGGCGGTGCAGCCGCCGGGTGTCCTCGGCAGCGAGGAGGTCGGCCTCGCCGAGGGCCCGCAGCAGGCGCACGGAGGCGTCCAGCGGGTTGCCGATCGGGGTGGCGGCGAGGGTGAGGACTCCGGGTTCGAGCATCCGGCCATGCTAGCCAGCCGCGGTCCCCGGGCGGCCATGTCCTAGCATGTGCGGGTGCACACGGAGGAGGAAGCGACCCCTCGCGCCGCCGTCGAGGACGAGCCGGGCGCGCTGGAGGCCTCCTGGCGGCGGCGCCTGCACACCTTCGACCTCCCCCTCGAGCGCCTGGCCTGGGCCGGGGCGATGGCGCTGTTCGGCCTGGCGCTGGTGCTGCGGCTGTGGGGCCTCGGCAGCATCGACGAGCTGATCTTCGACGAGACCTACTACGTCAAGGACGGCTACGCCCTCACCCAGGAGGGGGTGGAGATGTCGTGGCCGAAGGAGCACGATCCGGTCTTCGAGGCGGGCGACGTCGACACCTACGAGGACTCCGGCGCCTACGTGGTCCATCCGCCGCTGGGGAAGTGGCTGATCGGCGGCGGGATGCTGCTGCTGGGGGCCGACAATCCGTGGGGCTGGCGGATCTCCTCCGCGGTGCTGGGCGCGGCGGCGGTGCTGCTGCTGGCCCGCATCGGCCGGCGCCTGTTCCGCTCCACCACCGTCGGCCTCATCGCGGCGCTGCTGCTCGCGATCGACGGGCTGCACCTGGTCCACTCCCGCACGAGCCTGCTGGACCCCTTTTTGATGGTGCTCGTGCTGGCCGCCTTCGGGGCGCTGCTGATCGATCGCGACCGCTTCCGGGAGCGCCTCGCGGTGGCGGCGGCGCAGCTGCACACCGGCGGCGGGGCCGCGCCCCGCCTCGGCATCCCGGGAGGGCTGCGACCCTGGCGGCTGCTGGCCGGGGTGCTGCTGGGGATGGCCTGCTCGGTCAAGTGGTCGGGGCTCTACTTCCTGGCCGTGTTCGGGATCATGACGGTGCTGTGGGACTGGTGGGCGCGCCGCGCCGGCGGTCAGCGCGACTGGCTGCTGGGCGGACTGGTCCGAGACGCGGTCCCCGCCTTCTTCGCGATGGTCGGCACCGCGCTGGTGACCTATGTGCTCAGCTGGGCCGGATGGTTCGCCTCCGCGGTCGGCTACAACCGCCACCTCGCCGCCGAGCAGGGCCAGGCCACCGGCAGCGGCGTGCTCGACGCGCTGTGGTCGCTGTGGCTCTACCACGCTCAGGCCTACTCCTTCCACGTCGGCCTGGACTCGGAGCACCCCTATGCGGCGCATCCGGCGGGCTGGCTGCTGCAGCTGCGGCCGACGAACTTCTACTACCGCTCCTACGACTTCGGGGAGCAGGGCTGCGAGGCCGCGCAGTGCGGGGCGCACATCCTGGCGGTCGGGAACCCGCTGATCTGGTGGTCGGGAGCCGTGGCCGTGCTGGTCACCGTGGTCCTCGCCGTCGTGCGCCGCGACGGTCGCGCCTGGGCGGCGCTGTCCGGGCTGGTGGCCGGCTACCTGCCCTGGCTGCTGTACACCGACCGCACGATCTTCACCTTCTACGCGGTCGCCTTCGAGCCCTGGCTGCTGCTATGCCTGGCCTTCGTGCTGGGCCTGCTGATCGGGCCGCCGGGCGCCGAGCGGGAGCGACGCCTGGCCGGAGGCCTGTTCGTCGGCTCCCTGCTGATGCTGATCGTGCTGGTCTCGGCCTTCTTCTGGCCGGTCTGGACCGGCCAGGTGCTCGACCTCGAGCAGTGGCGCTACCGCATGTGGCTGCCGTCCTGGACCTGAGCCCAGCGCCCGGCCCCTCGCGTCCGGGGCGGTGCGGGTGACGGTTACGATGACCACATGCCCTCAGATTCCACAGCGCTGCGTGATCTCGCCCAGGACCTCGGTGTCAGCACGGAGTACTGGGGATGGGACGGCACCCGCAAGGACGTGTCCGACTCCACCCTGCATGCGATCCTCGCGGCGCTCGGCGCCGAGGCATCCGATGCGGCCGACGTCGCCCGGCTCCGCGCCGAGCGCGATCGCGAGCGCTGGGCCCGCACCCTCCCGGCGGTGACCGTGCTGCGCGAGGACCGCGCGACCACGGTGCCGGTCCACGTCGAGCACGGCACCGCCGTCAGCGCGCATCTGCGGCTCGAGGACGGCGAGCGCCGCGACCTCGAGCAGGCCGACGACTTCACGGCCCCGGTCGAGCTCGACGGCACCCTGCGCGGCCGCGCCCGCTTCCACCTGCCCGCGGGCCTCCCGCTCGGCTGGCACCGCCTGGTCGCCGAGACCGCGGGCGGCCCGGTGGAGGCCGACGTGGTGGTCACCCCCGCCCGCCTCACCATCCACGCGCAGTACGCCTCCCGCCGCGCCTTCGGCCTCCAGGCCCAGCTGTACTCCGTGCGCTCGGAGGGCTCCTGGGGCATCGGCGACCTGGCCGACCTGCGCGACCTGGCCGCGATCTCCGGCGCCCGGCACGGCGCGGACTTCCTGCTGGTCAACCCCCTGCACGCCTCCTACCCGATCCCGCCGGTGGAGCCCTCCCCCTACCTGCCGGTCTCGCGGCGCTTCACCAGCGCCCTGTACCTGCGCATCGAGGACGTCCCGGAGTACCGGGGGCTGAGCGAGAAGGCCCGGCGGCGCGTCGAGCGGCTCCGGAAGGACGCCGCGGCCTGGAACCGGCGCACCGACCGGCTCGAGCGCGACGAGGTGCTCGGTGCGAAGCTGGCGGCGCTCGAGGAGCTCTTCGCGGTCCCGCTCACCCCGGGCCGGCGCGCGCTGCTGGACGCCTACCGGGCGCGCGAGGGTCAGGGCCTCGAGGACTTCGCGCTCTGGTCGGCGATCGCGGCGGCCGTGCGCGGCACCCCCGAGGAGTCGCGCCTGCAGGATCTCGACGCGGACGCCGTCGAGCAGGCCCGCCACGACCTCGCCGACCGCATCGAGTTCGAGATCTGGGTGCAGTGGATGCTGGACGAGCAGATGAGCGCGGCGCAGTCCGCGGCCCGCGCCGCGGGGATGCGGATCGGGATCATGCACGACCTCGCCGTCGGCGTCGAGCAGGTCGGGGCGGACGCCTGGGGGCTGCGCGAGGTGCTCGCCAGCGGCGTCGGCGTCGGCGCCCCGGCCGACCAGTACAACCAGCAGGGCCAGAACTGGGACCAGCCGCCGTGGCATCCCGAGCGTCTGCGCGAGGCGTCCTACCGGCCCTGGCGGGACATGCTGCGCACCCTCATGCGCCATGCCGGCGCGCTGCGGGTCGACCACGTGCTGGGACTGTTCCGGCTGTGGTGGATCCCCGAGGGCAACAGCGCGGCCGACGGCGCCTATGTGGGCTACGACCACGAGGCCATGATCGGGATCCTGGCGCTCGAGGCGCAGCGCTCGGGGACCGTGGTGGTGGGCGAGGACCTCGGCACCTTCGAGCCGTGGGTGCGGGACTACCTGGTGGACCGCGGGATCCTCGGCACCTCGATCCTCTGGTTCGAGTACGACGACGAGGGCCGGCCGCTGCCCGCCGAGGACTACCGCACCCTGTGCATGGCCTCGGTGAACACCCATGACCTGCCGCCCACCGCGGGCTACCTGGCGGGCGCCCACGTCACCCTGCGCCATGACCTGGGCCTGCTGGAGCGGCCGCTGGACCAGGAGCAGGCCGCCGACGCCGCCGGCCGCGAGGAGGTGCTCGACGTGCTGCGCCGCGAGGGCCTGCTGGGGAGCGGGGACGATCTCGAGGCGACCGTCATCGCCCTGCACCGCCACCTCGCGCGCACCCCCTCGATGCTGCTGGGGGTCTCGCTCGTGGACTGCGTCGGCGAGAGCCGGATCCAGAACCAGCCGGGCACCGACGAGGAGTACCCGAACTGGCGGATCCCGCTGGCCGACGGCGAGGGGCGCCCGGTGAGCATCGAGGACATCGCCACCGACGCGCGCACCGCGCGCCTGCTGGCGGCCGTCCGGGAGGGCATCAGCCCCCGCTGAGCCCGCTCAGGTCGCCGCGGTGATCTTCAGGCCGCGGTGACCTGCCCCCACGTCGCGCGCTGGTCCAGGAGCTCGCGGGCCGCCTGCTGGGCGCCTGCGAGGCTGTGGTGGGCGCCCCAGCCGCACTGGACCTCGTTCGCCGCGGGCACCTGGTCGGCGGCGATCACATCGCGCAGGGTCGCCTCGAGCACCCTGGCGAAGCCGTCCGGGGTGTGGTCCCCCACCAGCAGCACGTAGAAACCGGTGCGGCAGCCCATCGGCGAGACGTCCAGGACGTCGTCGCTGTGGTTGCGCATGTGCTCGGCCATCAGGTGCTCGAGGGAGTGGACCGTCTCGGAGGCGAGATGGGAGTGGTTCGGCTGGGTGAGGCGCACATCGAACTTGGTCAGCACGTCGCCGCCGGGCAGCTGCTTGCGATCGGCGATGCGGACGTACGGGGCCAGGACGGTGCGGTGGTCGAGGTTGAAGCTCTCGACGTTCATGCGCGGGGCGGGGCTCTGCTCGGTCATGGGGATGCTCCTTCGACGGGTCCGGGGTGGGGGTGTCAGCGGCTCGAGCGCGCGGTGCGGCCGCGGACGACGCCGACGAACTCCTGGCGCAGCGGGTCGTCGCTCGCCCGTGGCCACACCAGGGCGATCCGGGTCGGCTCGGCATCGGCCACCGGCAGGTGCACGGCGTCCTTGCGGTGATGGAGCCGGGCCAGCGACAGCGGCAGGCGGGTGAAGCCGACGCCGGTGGCGACGACGGCCACCCGCTCGGCGGCGTCGTCCGGATGCTGCGCCGGGATCTCGGTCTCGTCGGCGAGGTCCGCCTCGCGGACCTCCTCGTGCAGGCTCAGCACGCTGTCCGTGCTCACCACGATCGCCGGGCGCTCCTCCCAGAGGGCCACCACGTGCAGGTCCGCCGCCTCCACGGGCAGGCGCACGAAGCACATGTCGACCTCGCCGGCCGCGAGCGCGGCGCGCTGGCGCGAGAGCGGGACGGGCGAGAGCTCGAGCCGGGCCTCCCGGCGGCCCGTCCGCCAGCGACGCAGGAAGCGGTCCGGCTCCACTCCGGGGACGAAGCCGACGCGCAGGGTCCGAGATTCCATGGGCCCAGCCTACGGCGCGGGTCGGCGGCGCCGTGACGGCCCGTGCCGCCGGGGCGCTCACCCCTCGCGCTCGGCGCGGGCCAGGACCCGCAGCAGCTCGGCGTTGAAGCGGCTCGGGAGGGTCAGGTTCACCAGGTGGGTGCCGTAGGGGAGCAGCTCGAGCCGTCCCCGCGCCGCGGCCTGCGCGAAGGCGCGCTCCTGGATCCGCAGCTGGTCGAAGCGGCCGTGCAGGAAGGTCACCGGCACCTGGATCCGGCGCAGGTCCGCGAGCAGGTCGAGGGAGGCGACGGCCGCCATCGCCGGCGCGACCACGTCGACCTCCGCCCTTCCGCCCCGCAGGTAGGCGCGGGCGCCGTCCGCCCCGAGCAGGAGTCGGAAGAAGCGCCCGTCGGCGGTGCCGGGGAGCAGATCGGTGAGCCGGATCAGCCGGCCGTACGCCCGCGCGGCGGCCGGGGTGGGCTGGACCGCGCCGCCGCAGACGGTGAGTGAGCCCAGCGGGCGCTCCGCCTCGTCGCCGAGCAGCGCGGCGGCGCGGATCGCGAGCATCCCGCCCAGCGAGCTGCCCACCAGGTGCACCGGCGATCCGGCGGCGGCCGCGCCCACCGCCGCGCGGATCGTCGTGACGGCCTCGATCAGGGTGAAGGGCCGCTCGCGGCGGGAGCCGTGGCCGGGCAGGTCGGGGGTGAGGACCCGGTGGCCGGCGGCGCGCAGCGCGGGCAGCTGGCGGTCCCACTGGCTGTGGGAGGTGCGGGTGCCGTGGACGAGCACCACCGGCCAGGGCTGCGCGTCGGGGCGCCGGGGAGCGGTCACCGGCGCCTCCCCGGAGGACGGCCACGGACGCTGGTCATATCGGAGATCCTAGGTGCGCGGTCCGACCGACCGGTCGCGGTCCGAGCGGTCGACGCGCTCCGCGCCGGCACCGCATGCTCTCCCCGCAACCGCCTGGCCAGCACGTTCGGGTTCGTCCCGCGCCGTCCGCGGGCGCCGGACGAGGCGGCGCGCCGGGCAGCGCCCCGCTCCCCGGCGGCGATTGCGCGGCCGCTCTTCTCATCCGCCCGGGGCGGTGCGAGAGTGGATCGACGCGAGGGGACGGTGGGGAACATGCGCAATGTGGCCGACGCGATCGTCGACCGGGTCCGGGCCTGGGGAGTGCAGCGGATCTTCGGGTACGCCGGGGACGGGGTGGATCCGCTGCTGGGCGCCCTGCACCGCCGGCAGGACGAGGTCGAGCTGGTCACCGCCCGGCACGAGGAGATGGCGGCGTTCATGGCCACCGGCCACGCCAAGTACACCGGCGAGGTGGGGGTCTGCCTCGCCACCCAGGGGCCCGGTGCCGTGCACCTGCTGACCGGGCTGTACGACGCGAAGCTCGACCGGAAGCCGGTGGTCGCGATCGTGGGGCACGTGGTGACCTCCGCCCTCGGCAGCGGCTATCAGCAGGAGGTCGAGCTGCCGACCCTGTTCAAGGACGTCTGCGGCAGCTACGTCGGGGAGCTTCTCACCCCCGAGCAGCTGGACCAGGTGGTGGACGACGCCTTCCGCACGGCACTGGCCACCTCCAGTCCGACCTGCATCATCGTGCCGCACGACGTGCAGCAGGCCGAGGCGCCCGAGCTCGAGCACGCCCATGGCATCGTCCCCAGCGCCCCGGTCATCGCGACCCCGCGCGTGCTGCCCGCCGACGCGGATCTGGACCGTGCCGCCGAGCTCCTCAACGCCGGGCAGAGGGTCGCGCTGCTCGTGGGCCAGGGCTCCCGGCACGCCACCGCCGAGGTCCACGAGATCGCCGAGCTGCTCGGCGCGGGCGTCACCACCTCCCTGCTCGGGAAGCCGTGGGTCGACGAGTCGCTGCCGCTGATGTGCGGGACGATGGGCCACCTCGGCACGACCGCCTCCGCGGACCTGATGGCCCAGTGCGACACGCTGCTGATCATCGGCAGCGACGACCCATGGACCGAGTACTACCCGGCCCCGGGACAGGCGCGGGCGGTGCAGATCGACCTCTTCGCCGCGCAGCTGGGCCGGAAGTACCCCATCGAGGTGGGCCTGGCCGGTGACGCCGCGGAGACCCTGCGGGCGCTGCGGCCGCGGCTGCAGCGCCGCGATCATCCCTGGCGCGGGCGGGTCGAGTCCATGGTCCGGACCTGGCGGGAGCTGCGCGCGGAGCGCTCCGCCGAGGTCACCGACCCGATGAACCCGCAGGCCGTGGTCGCGGGGCTCTCGACGCAGCTGCCGGCCGATGCGCAGGTCGCCGTCGACGTCGGCTCGGTCGTGTACTGGTACGCACGCCACCTCGACCTGCCCGTCGGGGTGCCGGCGCACCTCTCGAGCACCCTCGCCTCGATGGGGTCCGCTCTCCCCTACGGCCTGGCCGCGAAGCTCGCCGCACCCCAGCGACCGGTGGTCGCGCTGTGCGGCGACGGAGCGATGCAGATGAGCGGCAACTCCGAGCTGATCACGGTGGCGCACCGCTGGCGCGACTGGGCTGACCCCCGCTTCGTGGTGCTGGTGCTGAACAACGGCGAGCTCACCGAGGTGACCTGGGAGCAGCGGGAGATGGAGGGCGATCCCCGCTTCCCGGCCTCCCAGGTGGTCCCGCCGTTCCCCTACGCCGACTACGCCCGTCTGCTCGGACTGCAGGCGCTGCGCATCGAGCGGGCCGAGGAGATCGGCCCGGCGTGGGAGCAGGCCTTCACGGCGGACCGCCCCACCCTGATCGAAGCCGTCGTCGATCCGGAGTCCCCGCTGCTGCCCCCGCGGGCGCCCGCGCAGAAGATCGAGAAGATGCTCGACGGCCTCGCGCAGGAGGATTCCGCCGCGACCGCCGAGAAGGTGCAGCGGCACCACGAGCAGGAGACGCGCGACGGCTGATACCCGCCGCCGGCAGGCACCATCCACCCACGAGCACGAGGAGCACCACCATGAGCGAGCAGAACCACCACGCCGACCCGGACCCGCTGCGTCCCTCCCAGGCCGAGGGCGAGGCGGAGGAGAACGACGAGACCTCGACGGACCCCGCCGAGGGCGGGGCCGCGCCGGGCAGCGGCGACGGCGCCGATCCCGACCCCCTGCGCCCCTCGCAGGCGGAGGGCTAGGACCCCGCCGAGGGCGGGGACCCGGCCGACGGGCCAGGTCGCAGTCACGAACGTCCGGTAGAACCGCTCGACCTCCCCCGGGAGGGGCGGCGTACCGTCGGAAGCCACGCAGGTGTCACGGAAGGAGGGCGCGGTTGCGATCCGGCGACGACCGAAGAACCGATCTCTTCCCCACGGCCTGCCAGGTCCGCGGCTGTGAGAAGCCCCCGCAGGAATGGTTCGAGGTCGAGCAGCACAGCTTCGAGGTGTGCCACGCCCACGGGCTGCAGCTGCGCGCCGGCGAGGCCTTCACGACCACGGACGCCGAGATCCTCGCCGGCCTCGACAGCGCCTCCGAGCTCATCAACGTCCGTCGTCTGCGGACGGCGACCGGGACGGTGTTCACGCTCGAGATCGGCCATCACGGGGTGATCGAGGACGAGGTCCCGGTCAAGGTCACCCCGCAGCAGCGGGCGGAGCTCGCCTCGCTGCTGGGCGACCATGACGATCAGGAGGACGGGGCGTAGGCAGCGCTGCCGGACGTGGCGGACGCGCTCGCGCCGCGGTGCGCCGCCACCGGGAGCAGGGTCCGGAACCGCCGCCGGTGGTGCGGCGCACCCGTCCGTCATGGTGCCCGTCCGGTGACATGCCCTGACGCGGCGGCGTCACCGCCGTGCGTCGCCCTCCCGCGGCAACAGCGGGCAAAGCTGCCGCTTCGACCGGGACACGGAATAGCTTCCGGATTGCCGAGCGGATCCCCGTCGGCAGGGCGAGTCGGACAGCACGACTCATCGCGCGGATCCCGCCGCCGGCCCTTGCTCGAACACCGTTGTTCGCGGCCGCCTCCTGCGGCCACCGAGAGGAAGCACGATGACCACCACCCCCACCCCCGGCCGCCAGGCCGGTGAGGGCCCCATCCCCGGATCGCTCCAGACCACCACCGGCACGATCATCGCCACCTCCGCCAACATCGACCCCGGCGTCGCCGTCGTCCCCAGCACGCCCGGCGCCACCCCGGACCCGCAGACCAAGGGCCGCGGCAAGGCGATGGCGGCCATGGGCTTCTCCCAGGCCGTCGACAACTCCGAGGGCGGGCTGATCAACACCTTCTTCCCGCTGATCGCCGTCGCCTTCGGCATCGGTGAGGGCGCGCTCGGCGTGCTGAGCTCGCTCAGCAAGTTCGCCCGCATGATCTTCGGACCGTTCTGGGCCATGATGGCCGACCGGTTCGGCCGCAAGAAGATCCTGATCCTGGTCACCGGCGTCTGGGGCATCTGGACCGTGGCGGCCGGCTTCGCCCCCACCTACACCTGGCTGCTCATCCTCTACGGCATCAGCGTGATCGGCACGGTCGCCTCCGAGCCCATCATCAACGGCCTGCTGCCCGACCTGTTCAAGCAGTCGGAGCGCGGCAAGGCGTACGGCACCATCCGCGCCATCGGCGGCGGCGTCGGCATCCTCATCGGACCGGCCGTCGGCCTCTTCGCCCGCGGCGACGAGCCCGCCCCCGACGCCTGGCGCTACGCGATGTGGACCATGGGCGGGATCTCGATCCTCTCCGGTCTGCTCATCGCGATGTGGGTCAAGGACCCCAAGACCCGCACGGCCGTCGAGGACATGAAGATCGAGGCCGGCCGGTTCAAGCTCTCCGACGCCGCCCGGCTGTTCAAGATCCCCACCGTCTCCCTGATGGCCGGCATGGTCGTGCTGGTCACCAGCCTCGTCCTGCTGGCGTTCTACCCGAACTTCCTGGTCACCGAGCGCGGCATCACCGTCTTCCAGGTCACGATCGTGATGGCCGCCTTCTCCGTCGGCGCGATGTGCTCGGCCTACATCGGCGGGCGACTGGCCGACTTCTTCGTGCACAGGTTCGGCGAGAAGGGCCGCATCATGCTGATGCAGCTCTACCTGGTGACCTTCGCCCTCACGGTCGCCCTGGCCACCCAGATCCCCTACCAGGGCTTCGTCCCCGCGCTGATCGCCACCTTCCTCCTCGGCCTGGTGTTCTCCATCGGCTTCTCCGGCTGCGTGCTGCCGATGGTCTCCAACGTCGTCCCGCGCCAGCTCAACGCCACGTCCTTCGCGCTGCTGTTCTCCCTGATCCAGGGCGGCGTCACCGCGCTCATGACCCTGGGTGTCGGCTTCATCGCCGAGGCCTTCACCAGCCAGACCATGTTCCTCTGGTTCGTCGTCGTCCCCTACCTGCTCAACGCCGCCTACTGGTTCCTCTTCTACCGGGTCTACCCCCGGGACGTGGAGCAGCAGCAGGAGCGCACCGACCTCGTCGAGGCCGGCCGGTTCTGACCTCCGCTCGACGCGCTCCGGATCTGCAGCGGGCGCGAAGAAGGGCCCCTGACCACGGGAATCTTCCTGGTCAGAGGCCCTTCTTGCGGACTTCTTCGGTGGAGCTAGGGGGATTCGAACCCCCGACCTTCTCATTGCGAACGAGACGCGCTACCAACTGCGCCATAGCCCCCTGTCGCAGTGCGACCACGACAGATTAGCACCGCGGGCGCCGTGGTGACGAACCGTCCCGGTCGCCTTGACGAAGGTCACAGCCGGTCGGCGCGCAGAGCCTGCAGCTCCTCGAGCAGGTCGTCGAGCACCTCGAGGCGCTCGGCCCCGGTGCAGGCCGCATATGCCGGCTGCAGGTGGTCGGCGCGGTCCGCGAGAGTGCGGCCGGGCCAGGTGCGCACCGAGCCGCCTGCCCGCCGCAGGATGTGGAAGCCGGCCGCCACGTCCCAGGAGTTGATCGTGCCGAGCGCGGTCGCGTCCGCCCAGCCGGCGGCGACGTAGGCGAGCTCGAGCGCGGCCGTGCCCAGATGCCGCACCGAGGAGACGCCGTCGTCCAGCGCCAGCGCGGCGCGGGCGGCGAAGTCGGGCACCTCCTTGCCGATCCGCTGGCCGGGGAAGCCGGACAGCACCAGGGCGTCGGCGGCGGGACGGGTGGAGCGGGGGCGCAGCGGGCGGCCGTTGAGCATCGCGGGCCCGTCGGCGGCGGTGAAGACCTGGCCGAGGACCGGGGCGTCGATGACCCCGGCGACCATCTCGTCGTCGACGGCGGCGCCGATCGAGACGCAGAACAGCGGCAGCCCGGCGGCGAAGTTGCTGGTGCCGTCGATCGGGTCGACGTAGAAGGTGACCACCGGGGCGTCGGCGCCGACGGCGGGGCCCTCGGCCGGGCGCTCCCCGCCCTCCTCGCCCACGATGCGGCAGGTCGGCAACAGGCGACGCAGCTCGGAGACGATGATCTCCTCGCTCGCGCGATCGTGCTCGGTGACGATGTCGTGGCTGGAGGTCTTGTACTCGCGGGCGAGGTCGTCGCGGTCCAGGGAGCGGAGGTACTCCGCGGCCGCATGCGCCGCGGAGGTCGCGATCTCGAGCAGCTGCGAGGGCGAGGGGACGGGTCGGGACGAGGGGCGGGGCGTGGTGGTGTTCATCGCCGCCAGGCTAGTCCGCCCTGGTCAGCGGCGGGCAACCGGACACTGTGCGGACGACCCCGCCGCCTCCCGGCCCCGCCGCCCCCGGCCCTGCCGCCACCCCTCGGCCGCGCCGCGTCAGGCCCGACGGCGGGCGAGGACCTCGTCGAGGTCGAGGTCCTGCGCGGGGGCGAAGGTCTCGTGGATGGCCTCGAGCTCCTCGACCCGCTCGCTCTCGAGCGGCATCGAGGTGGCCAGCATGCTCCGGCGGTGGGCGGCGTGGCGGGTCGCGAGGTCCTCGACCTCGCCGCGCAGCGCATAGGTCGGGCGCGGCACCGGACGCGGGGTCCATTCCCCGGGCCGGGCGGCCGGCTCGGGGGTGCCGGCGCGCTCCGCGGCGCCCTCGACGGGCGCGCTGGGCGCGGGCACCGCGATCGGCGCCGGGACCGAACCGGCGAGGACCGCGCGCTGGGGAGCGGACTCGCCGGGCCGCGCGGTCTCCGTCTCGGCGCCGCCCTGGCGCGTCCGGGCCGCCGCGCGGGCCAGACGGGCGCGGCGCTCGAGCTCGGCGCGGCGCAGACCCAGCACGTACACGGCCAGCCCGGCCCCACCGATCAGCGGGGTCCAGGCGGGGATCACCTGCGCGATCGCCAGGCCGATCAGGATGCCGGTGGCCACCAGCAGGACGGTGAGCACGCCCCTCAGCAGACGGCGCGAGCGGGCGCGGTCCTCGAGATGGTCGATGCGGGTGCCGGGCACCGCGTCGAAGCGCGGACGGCGGGTGGGATCGGCGGGGCGCAGGAGCAGTCGGTCCTGGGACATGGGCGGGTTCACCTCGGTGGGAGAGCGGCGTGCGTGGACGGCCGCGGAGAGATCCCGCGCCTGGGGCGTCATCTCGGCGTTCTCCGCCGCGCGGGCGCGGCCCATCACGTCACGACGGCTCGCCGTGCGCGGCAGGGCGTACGTCAGCCACAGCAGCAGCAGGAGGCCGAACAGGACGGCCCCGAGATTGATCGATTGCACACCGCCACCTTAGTGACAGCGAGGTGATCCGCCTGGTCACACGCTGGGCGTGTCGGCCCCGAACTCCCTGTGATATCTGCTGAGCACGCCCCGGCCGCCGCCTGCGGCGACCACCTCCTCCACCGTGAGCGCGAAGACCAGGTGGTCCCGCCAGGCGCCGTCGACATGGATGGCGGAGCGGCGCATCCCCTCCGGGCGCAGGTGCAGCTTCTCCACCACCCGCAGACTGGCGGCGTTCTCGGGCCGCACGGTGACCTCGATGCGGTGCATCCCCAGCTCGCCGAAGAGGTGGTCGATCAGCAGTCCCGCCGCGCGCGGCACCACGCCCCGCCCGGCGTGGTCCTGGTCGACCCAGTACCCCAGCACCGCGGAGCGCATCGCCCCGTACTGGAGGGGACCGGCGGTGATCTGCCCGGCGAGGCGCCCCTCGACGGTCATGACCAGGGGCAGATGGGTCCCCGCTCGGGCTTGCTCCTCGTTCCAGCGGCGGATGGTCCGAAACGGCAGCGCCCCGCGGCTGCGCTCCGGGTCCGTGGCGTCCCAGGGGCGAAGCCAGGTCGCATTGCGCTCGCGCAGCCGTTCGAACGCCGCCCGGTCGCGCCGTTGGAGGGGCCGCAGCGTGAGCTCTCCGTCGCGCAGTGTCAGCGGCCACACGTGAACCATCGCGTCATCGTAGACGCCCGCCGGGCGCCGCGAGGGCCGGCGGGCGGCGCTGTGGGAGGCTGGAGGCATGGACACCGAGGCGATGACGTCCCGCAAGCAGGAGCTCCGCCGGCAGCTGCGCGCCCGGCGCACCCGCACCTACCGCGACGAGGCGGGTCAGCGCCGACGCGCCGAGGAGGGTCGGCGTCTGCTCGAGCACGCATCGCCGCTGATCGCGCTGGTGGAGCGGGCCGCCGCCGAGGCACCGGCCCCGCCGCGGGTCGCGGCCTTCCACCCCACCCCCACCGAGGCGGACGTGATGCCGCTCGCGCGCCGGCTCGCCGCGGCGGGCGCGCATCTGGTGTTCCCCGCCGCCGCCGGGCGTCAGCTCGAATGGATCACCTGGGACGGCGTCTCCGAGTTCGTGGACTCCCCCGGACGCGGCTTCGGCAAGGAGCCCACCGGGCAGCGCCTGGGCCCGACGGCCCTCGCGGACGCCCGCCTGGTGCTCGCCCCCGCCGTGGCGGTGGACCGCTCGGCCACCCGGATCGGCCACGGGGCCGGGTACTACGACCGGGCGCTGCGTGCGGTGAGTCAGGACGCCATGGTGGTCGCCGTGATCCACCCCGACGAGCTGCTCGAGGCGGGGTCCCTGCCGCGCGGAGCCCATGACGTGCCGATCCCCCACGTGCTGACCGCCGACGGGATCGTCCGGCTGGTCACGTCCGCGCGGCCCTGAGCCCCCGGCGTCGTAGAATCCCCTGGGCCGCGTCGGCGCGGCCGCCCATCGACCATCCCGGAGGACTCCGCGTGCCCACGTACGTCTACGCCTGCAAGAACTGCGGTCATCGTTTCGAGCAGTACCAGAGCTTCAGCGAGGACTCGCTGACCAGCTGCCCCGAGTGCGCGCAGGAGGCGCTGCGGAAGGTCTTCGACTCGGTGGGCATCGTCTTCAAGGGACCGGGCTTCTACTCCACCGACTCGACCACCTCAGGCGCCTCCACCACCGCGTCCACGAGCTCCTCCGCCGAGTCCGCGAGCACCTCGACGAGCACCCCCGCCACCGCCGCGGGGTCGGGCTCCGCGAGCGCGCAGCCGGCGGCCGCAGCGGCCCCGGCCTCCTGAGCCGGAAGGGCGCCGCGGGAAGGGCCGCGCTCGGGTCCCGGTGACCCGAGCCACCGTTCCTCCCCAGCGCCCCGCCGTCCACCGCGTCCCGCACGAGCGGGCCGCGCCGCCGAGGGGTCCCTACCGTCGGGAGCATGCTGGCCCGACTCCGCACCCATCTGCCCGCGTGGCGCCGTGCCCTGCGCCGGCGCCGCCGCATCCTCGCCGCGCTCGTGCTCCTGGCCGCGCTCGCGGCGCTGCTGCCGTCCCTGCTGCCACCGTCGCTGCGCGGCGGCGAGGTCGTCGTCGCCCGCGCCGATCTGCCCGTCGGCACCGTCCTCGGCGAGGAGCACCTGCGCACGGTCCGGGTCGCCGACGAGCTGATACCGCCGCAGGCGGCCCGCAGCGTGCAGGAGGTCGCCGGTCGCAGCACCGCCCATCCGCTCGCCCGTGGCACCCCGGTCCTGCCCGGCCTGCTCGAGGCCGAGCAGGCGGCCGCGATCCCGCCGGGCTCCGTGCTGATGGCGGTCCCGGTCCCCCGCGTCCTGCTCCCGCATCTCGGTCCCGGAACCCGCATCGAGCTGCTCTCCGCGGACCCGGTCAGCGGCACCGCGCTGCGCGTCCCCGCCACCGTCGTGGAGCTCTCCTCCTCACCCGGGGGTGCCACCGGGACCCTGGCGTCCGGCCCCGAGGGGTCCGCGACGGCGATCATCGCCCTGGACCGCACGCGCTCGGGCGCGGTGGCGCAGGCGCTCGGCAGCGCAGCCCTCACCGTCTCGATCATCGGCTAGAGTCCGGGTAGGTCGCCTGTCGGCCCCTCCCCATCCCGACTTACGAAGGATCGTCCATGAAGGGCTTCAAGGACTTCGTCATGCAGGGCAACGTCATCGACCTCGCCGTCGGTGTCGTCATCGGCAGCGCGTTCACCGCGCTGATCGGCGCCTTCGTCGCCAACCTGATCCAGCCGGTGGTCAACGTCTTCGGCGGCACCAACGTCAACGGCCTCTCCTTCAAGCTCATCGCGGCCAACGAGGCCACGCGGGTGGACATCGGGGCGGTCCTGTCGGCGGTCATCGCCTTCCTGATCACCGCGGCGGTCGTGTACTTCGTGTTCGTGCTGCCGATCTCGCAGGCGCGCCGGCTCGACCGCCGGCGTCGGGGCCTGCCCGAGCAGGACGAGTCCGCCGTCTCCGAGGAGATCGTGCTACTGACCGAGATCCGTGACGCCCTGGCCCAGCGCGGCGGGACCATGCCCTCCGGCGACGCCACGCCTCCGCGGCCCTAAGCCGGGTGAGCGGCGCGGGAGCGCCCGTCCCGCCGATCGACGAGGCCGCGGTGGACGCGGTGATCGCCTGGTTCGCCGAGGCCGGGCGCGACCTGCCCTGGCGGCACCGGGACGCCACCGCCTGGTCGATCCTCGTCTCCGAGGTGATGCTGCAGCAGACCCCGGTGGCCCGGGTGCTGCCGCGCTGGCAGGAGTGGATGGAGCGCTGGCCGGAGCCCGCCGACCTGGCCGACGCCCCCACCTCCGAGGTGCTGCGCCAGTGGGACCGGCTCGGATATCCGCGGCGCGCGCTGCGCCTGCAGGAGTGCGCCCGCGCGATCGTCCGCGAGCACGGCGGGGAGGTGCCGCGCACCGAGGAGGCGCTGCGCTCCCTGCCCGGGATCGGCGAGTACACGGCCGCCGCGGTCAGCGCCTTCGCCCACCACCAGCGCGCGGTGGTGGTGGACACCAACATCCGGCGGGTGCTCGCCCGCGCCGGGCGCGGACTCGCCGCTCCCGACCGCTCCTACAGCGCCGCCGAGCGGGCGCTGGCCGCGCGCAGCCTCCCGCTCGAGCGGGAGCGCTCGGTGGCCTGGAACCAGGCCGTGATGGAGCTCGGGGCGCTCGTGTGCACGGCCCGCGCCCCGCGCTGCGAGCGCTGTCCGCTGGCAGGTGGGGGCTGCGCGTGGTTCGCCGCCGGCCGCCCGGCCGCCGCGGAGGACACCCGTCGGCGTCAGTCCTTCGCGGGCACCGACCGGCAGATGCGCGGGCAGATCATGGCGCTGCTGCGCGACCACGGCGTCGCCGACCAGGAGCAGCTGCTGGCCCTGGACCGCGCCGACGCGGAGCGGGTGCGGCGCTGCGCGCACTCGCTGGTCACCGACGGTCTCGCGGTGCGCGAGGACGCGCTGCTGCGCCTGCCCTGAGCGGGCTCCCGCCGGCGGGGGCGATCAGTCGCCGTGCCCGAGGATCTTCAGCATGCGGGTGTTGCCGAGGGTGTTCGGCTTGACCCGGGCGAGGTCGAGGAACTCGGCGATGCCCTCGTCGGGGGAGCGCAGCAGCTGGCTGTAGACCTCGGGGTCGACGACATCGCTCATCACCTCGAAGCCGTGCCGGGAGAAGAAGTCGACCTCGAAGGTCAGGCAGAACACGCGCTGCAGGCCGAGCTGCGCGGCGCGCTCGAGCAGCGCGGAGAGCATCCGATGGCCGAGGCCCGTTCCGCGCTGGCTCTCGTGGACGGCCAGGGTGCGCACCTCCGCCAGGTCCTCCCACATCACGTGCAGCGCGCCGCAGCCGACCACCTCGCCGTGCTCGTCGACCGCGACCAGGAACTCCTGCACCGCCTCGTAGTAGGAGACCAGGTCCTTGCCGAGCAGGATGCCGGTGCGGGTCATCGGCTCGACCAGGCGATCGATGCCGCGCACGTCGGCCGGCAGGGCGGGTCGGATGGTGACGCTCATGCGATGGGGTCCTCTCACTGAGGGGGCGCGGGCGACGTCGTCGCGCCGGGGACGGCGGCGTCCCGTCCGGCGCCCTGCGCGGCGTCCGCCGCCTCATCCGCGGCGGCCTCGTCCGCGACCTTCCGGCGCTCGGCGCGCCGGTCGAGCCGGCGGTGCACGATCGCGATCAGGCGCTCGACGATCAGGGCCATCACCACCGCGGCCACCAGCGCGACAGTGATCGCCAGCAGGTGGTTGTCCGCGAACCAGGCGCCGGCGACGGCGCCGATCGCGCAGGAGTAGACCGCCCAGACGAAGGTGGACAGCAGCGAGCGGGGCCAGAACTGCCGATGGGGGTAGTCCACGGCGCCCGCGACCAGGTTCACGGCGGTGCGGCCGAAGGGGATGTAGCGCGCGGTCATCAGGAAGACCAGGGCGCGCTTGTCCAGGCCGTGCTCGGCGGCCTCGACCGCCTTGCGGCCCTTGCCCTCGCGCAGGAACCGGAACCGCTCCCAGCCGATCTTCTTGCCCAGCAGATACCCGAGGTTGTCGCCGGTCCAGGCGCCGATCCAGGCGGCCAGACCGATCAGGACGATCGCCGGCCGCCCCGAGGTGGACCAGAGCGAGGAGAGGGTGACGATCGTCGACTCGCTGGGGACCGTCGGGAAGAAGCCGTCGAGCGCCGCGAGCGCGTACACGACGAAGTGGACCCACCAGGCGTCGGCGACCTCGAGGATCCATCCCTCCACCTCACCGGTCAGCGACAGCACCCAGTCGAGGGCATCGCCCATGCGTCATCTCCGTCCAACATCAGCGCGATCTGGGCCGGGCGGACCGGGATCGTCGGGCGCCGGCTGCCGGTCCCGCCCGAGGGCGGGACCGGCACCGGGGTCAGGAGGCGCTGGCCTCCGCGGGATCCTGGTCCGCCGGACCGGCCCCGTCCGCATGGGTGGCGTCCTCGGCGCGGGCCCGGGTCATCGACTCCACGTCGACGACGTCGGAGATCGCCTCGAGCCGACCGTCCTCGCCGCGGCGGGCGAAGGTCAGCTCGCCGAGCAGGCCCTCCCCCTCGGCGTCGACGACGATCTGGTCGCCCACCTGGATCTGACCGAACAGGATCCGCTCCGACAGGGTGTCCTCGATGTCGCGCTGGATCGTGCGACGCAGCGGCCGGGCGCCCAGCACCGGGTCGTAGCCCTTGTCCGCGAGCAGGATCTTCGCCGGCCCGCTGAGCTCGAGCTGCATGTCCTTGTCGGCCAGGCGCTTGCCGAGCTTGGCGATCTCGAGGTCGACGATCCGCACGATCTCGTCCTTCGAGAGCTGCGGGAAGACCACCACGTCGTCGACGCGGTTGAGGAACTCCGGCTTGAAGTGCTGCTTGAGCTCCTCGTGGACCTTCGACTTCATCCGCTCGTAATCGGTGGAGAGGTCGCCGCCCGCGGTGAAGCCCATGGAGACGCCCTTGGCGATGTCCCGGGTGCCGAGGTTGGTGGTCATGATGATGATGGTGTTCTTGAAGTCCACCACCCGACCCTGCGAGTCGGTCAGACGGCCGTCCTCGAGGATCTGCAGCAGCGAGTTGAAGATGTCCACATGGGCCTTCTCCACCTCGTCGAACAGCACCACGCTGAACGGCTTGCGGCGCACCTTCTCGGTGAGCTGGCCGCCCTCGTCGTAGCCGACGTAGCCGGGGGGCGAGCCGAACAGCCGCGAGGCCGTGTGCTTCTCGCCGAACTCCGACATGTCCAGCTGGATCAGGGACTCCTCGTCGCCGAACAGGAACTCCGCGAGCGCCTTGGCCAGCTCGGTCTTGCCGACGCCGGTGGGCCCGGCGAAGATGAACGAGCCGCCGGGACGCTTGGGGTCCTTGAGCCCGGCGCGGGTGCGCCGGATCGCCCGGGACACGGCCTTGATGGCCTCGTTCTGGCCGATGACGCGCTTGTGCAGCTCCTCCTCCATGTGGATGAGGCGCGAGGACTCCTCCTCGGTGAGCTTCACGATGGGGATGCCGGTCGAGGCGGACAGCACCTCGCCGATGACCTCCTCGGTGACCGTGGTCACCGCATCGGACTCCCCGTGCCGCCAGGCCTTCTCCTTCTCGTCGCGCTCGGCCTTGAGCTGCTGCTCCTGGTCGCGCAGGGAGGCGGCGAGCTCGAAGTCCTGCCCGTCGATCGCCTCCTCCTTCTGCTTGCGCGCAGCCTCGATGCGGGCCTCGAACTCCTTGAGCTCGGGCGGCGCGGTGAGGCGGCGGATGCGCAGGCGGGCACCGGCCTCGTCGATCAGGTCGATCGCCTTGTCCGGCAGGAAGCGGTCGTTGACGTACCGGTCGGCCAGGTTCGCGGCGGCCACCAGGGCGGCGTCGGTGATCGTGACCTTGTGGTGGGCCTCGTAGCGGTCGCGCAGCCCCTTGAGGATCTCCACGGTGTGGGCGACCGAGGGCTCGTCGACCTGGATCGGCTGGAAGCGACGCTCGAGCGCCGCGTCCTTCTCGATGTGCTTGCGGTACTCCTCGAGGGTGGTGGCCCCGATGGTCTGCAGCTCACCGCGGGCCAGCATCGGCTTGAGGATGCTGGCGGCGTCGATCGCGCCCTCGGCCGCGCCGGCCCCGACCAGGGTGTGGATCTCGTCGATGAACAGGATGATGTCGCCGCGGGTGCGGATCTCCTTGAGCACCTTCTTCAGGCGCTCCTCGAAGTCACCGCGGTACCGGGAGCCGGCGACCAGGGACCCCAGGTCCAGCGTGTACAGCTGCTTGTCCTTGAGGGTCTCCGGCACGTCACCGGCGACGATGGACTGCGCCAGCCCCTCGACCACGGCGCTCTTGCCGACGCCGGGCTCACCGATCAGCACCGGGTTGTTCTTGGTGCGGCGGCTGAGCACCTGCATCACCCGCTCGGCCTCCATGTCCCGCCCGATGACCGGGTCGAGCTTGCCCTCGCGGGCGGCCTGGGTGAGGTTGCGGCCGAACTGGTCCAGCACCAGCGAACCGGAGGGCTGCCCCTCGGCCGGACCGCCGGCGTTGGCCGGCTCCTTGCCCTGGTAGCCGGAGAGCCGCTCGATGACTTCCTGGCGCACGGCCGACGGCTCGGCCTTGAGGCGGGACAGCACCTTGACGGCCGTGCCCTCGCCCTCGCGCAGCAGGCCCAGCAGGATGTGCTCGGTGCCGATGTAGTTGTGGCCCAGCTGCAGCGCCTCGCGCAGGCTCAGCTCGAGCACCTTCTTCGCACGCGGCGTGAAGGGGATGTGGCCCGAGGGCGTCTGGTTGCCCTCGCCGATGATGTCGCGGACCTGTTCGCGCACCGCGTCGAGGGTCACGCCGAGGGCCTCGAGGGCCTTGGCGCCGACTCCCTCGTTCTCGTGGATCAGGCCGAGCAGGATGTGCTCGGTGCCGATGTAGTTGTGGTTGAGCAGCCGTGCCTCGTCCTGAGCCAGGACGACGACGCGGCGGGCACGATCGGTGAAGCGTTCGAACATGGTCCTCCCCCGTCCGGTGGTGGTGATGGATCGAGACTACGCGGATTCACCGAGGATTCCCCGCGTGTTCGCCGCGGGCGTGACCGGACCCGGCCCGCGCGCGACCGCCCGGTCCGTCGGCCCCCTGACCCGGCCCGCCTCCGTAGAGTGGCCCGCACCACTGGTCGGATCACCGAAGGAGCACGTCATGGGAGCCATCGTCGGCGGCATCATCCTCTTCGTCCTGGGAGCCATCTCGCGGTTCGCGCTCGAGTTCGACCTGCCGGGCGTGGACTCCGCGATGCTCGGCACCATCCTGATGGCCGCCGGGGCGGTGCTGTTCCTGGTCGGCCTGCTGCTCGCGCTGCGCTCGCGGCGGACGGTCGTGGACACCCAGCGCGCCCCGGGCCGCACCGTCTCCGAGCGCCGCGATCCCCCGGCGGGCACCTGAGCCGGCCCGCTCCGGGAGGGCGCAGACGTCGCCGCGCCCACGCTCCGGATCGGGATACGCTGGAGGCCACGGCCGCCGTCCCCCGCGCGAGGCAGCGCGAGGTCCCCGAGGGCGGCCCGGCGAGCTCGAACGGAGAGACATGGCAGACCTGGACGTGACCCGTGCCGATGCGGTGCTGATCGGTGGTGGGATCGCCAGTGCGACGCTGGCCGCGATGCTCACGGAGCTCGAGCCGAGCTGGGACATCGTGGTCCTCGAGCGGCTCGAGACCCTCGGCGCGGAGTCCAGCGACGCCTGGAACAACGCCGGCACCGGTCACAGCGCGCTGTGCGAGCTCAACTACACCCCGCAGGACGTGGACGGCGCGGTCAGCCCCGCCAAGGCCATCTCCATCAACGAGCAGTTCCAGGTCTCCCGCCAGTTCTGGGCCCACCTGGTCGAGCAGGACCGGATCGGTGATCCCGCGCGCTTCATCCACACGGTGCCGCACATGAGCTTCGTGCACGGGGTCGAGAACGTCGACTACCTGCGTCGGCGCCACCAGGCGCTCATCGCGAACCCGCTGTTCGACCGCATGGAGTTCACCACCGAGCACGCGCGGCTCGCGCAGTGGGCCCCGCTGGTGGCCGAGGGACGGCCCGTCACCGAGACGATCGCCGCGACCCGCTCCCCCGACGGCACCGACGTCGACTTCGGGGCCCTGACCCGGCAGATGCTCGACTTCGCCGTCCGCACCGGCACCACCGTCTCCACCGGCTCCGAGGTGGTGGACCTGCGGCGGATGGGCTCCGACTGGGGCGTCATGGTCCGCTCCACGCAGGACGACTCGCTGCGCGTGGTGCGCTCGCCGTTCGTCTTCGTCGGCGCCGGCGGCTACGCGCTGCCGCTGCTGCAGAAGTCCGGCATCGAGGAGATCCGGGGCTTCGGCGGCTTCCCGATCTCCGGGCAGTGGCTGCGCTGCACGGATCCGGAGATCATCGCCCGCCACGACGCGAAGGTCTACGGCAAGGCCGCGGTCGGGGCACCGCCGATGAGCGTGCCCCACCTGGACACCCGCTACGTCGGCGGGAAGCGCTCGCTGATGTTCGGCCCCTACGCGGGCTGGTCCCCGAAGTTCCTCAAGACCGGTCGCTACACCGACCTGTTCGCCTCGATCAAGCCCTCGAACCTCACCCAGATGGCGGCTGTCGCCCCGCCGAACCTCGACCTCATGGTCTACCTCGGCTCCCAGCTCGCGGCCACCCGGCGCCAGCGCCTCGAGGCGCTGCGGGAGTACATGCCGGGCGCCCGCGACGCCGACTGGGAGGAGGTCACCGCCGGTCAGCGCGTCCAGGTGATCGCCCCGGACGCGAAGAAGCACGGCGTGCTGCAGTTCGGCACCCAGCTGATCACCGCGGCGGACGGCTCCATCGGCGGCATGCTGGGCGCCTCCCCGGGGGCCTCGACCGCCACCAGCATCATGCTGGGCATGCTCGAGCGCATGTTCCCCCAGCGCATCGACGCCTGGCGCCCGCAGCTGCTTCAGATGGTGCCGAGCTGGGGGCGGCGGCTCTCCGACGACGCCGACGAGGCCCACCGCACGCTCGCGCGGACCGCCGCCGTGCTCGGACTCGACCACGCCTGAGCCCGCGGCGGGCCCCGTCCCGCCGCCGCCCGGGCACTGCACGATCCCGAAGAACCCGAGGAGGAGGGACCGCAGATGCGCATCTCGCTGATGACCACCTGTCTGGTGGATGTGATGGCCCCCGACGTCGCGCGGGCGACGGTGACGCTGCTGGAGCGGCTCGGCCACGAGGTGGTGTTCGATGCGCGGCAGACCTGCTGCGGCCAGATGCACACGAACTCCGGCTACTACACGGAGGCCGCGCCCATCGTGCGCAGCTTCGTGGACACCTTCGAGCCCGCCCTGACGGAGGTCGACGCGATCGTGATGCCCTCGGGCTCCTGCGCCGGCTGCGTGCGCCATCAGCACCAGCTGGTGGCCCGCCACGAGGGCGATGCGGAGCTCGAGCGGCGCAGCGCCGCCGTGGCCGCGAAGACCTACGAGCTCTCGGAGCTGCTGGTGGACGTGCTCAAGGTGACCGACGTGGGCGCCTACTTCCCCCATCCGGTGACCTACCACCCCACCTGCCACTCGATGCGCTTCCTGAAGGTGGGCTCGCGCCCGCTGAAGCTGCTGCGCGCGGTCGAGGGCATCGAGGTGCGCAACCTCCCCGAGTCCGACACCTGCTGCGGCTTCGGCGGCACCTTCTCGGTGAAGAACGACGCCACCTCCGACGCGATGGTCACCGACAAGGCCGCGAACGTCGTCGCCAGCGGGGCCGAGTTCGTCGTCGCCGGCGACGCGTCCTGCCTGATGAACATCGGCGGGAAGCTGCGCCGCACCGGGGCGGCGCCCCGCGCGGTGCATCTGGCGCAGATCCTCGCCTCGACCCGCGAGGACCCCTTCGTCCCCGCCGAGACCATCCTGGGGAGGGCCTCATGAGCACCGTCGACCTCGGCATCCCGACCGTCCGCCCGCAGCACGCCTCCCCCTCCTCGCACCTGCGCGGGCAGCGCGGCTTCCCGGCCGCCGCCCGCGACGAGCTGGCCGACGAGACCCTGCGCGGGAACCTGCGCCATGCGACCTCCACCATCCAGGGCAAGCGCGCCTCGGTGGTGCGCGAGGTGCGCGACTGGCAGAAGCTGCGCAGCGCCGGCAGCGCCCTGAAATGGCAGGTCACCGATCACCTCCCGGAGCTGCTCGAGCAGCTCGAGGAGTCCGTGACCGCCGCCGGCGGCCAGGTCCACTGGGCGCGCGACGCCGAGGAGGCCGGGGAGATCGTCACCGCCCTGGCCCTCGAGCGCGGAGCCCAGGAGGTGCTCAAGGTCAAGTCGATGGCCACCCAGGAGATCGGGCTGAACGAGGCGCTCGCCGCCGCCGGGATCCGGGCCGTGGAGTCCGACCTCGCCGAGCTCATCGTGCAGCTCGCCGGCGACACCCCGAGCCACATCCTGGTGCCCGCGATCCACCGCAACCGCGCCGAGATCCGGGAGATCTTCCTGGCCTCCATGCCGGACCTGGACCCCTCCATCACCGACGAGCCGGCCGAGCTCGCCGAGGCGGCCCGCCGCTTCCTGCGCGAGAAGTTCCTGGACATGCCCGGCTCGGTGGCGGTCTCCGGGGCGAACTTCGCCGTCGCCGACACCGGCACCCTGGTGGTGGTGGAGTCCGAGGGCAACGGCCGGATGTGCCTGACCCTGCCGAAGACCCTGATCTCGGTGGTCGGCATCGAGAAGATCGTGCCCTCCTTCCAGGACCTCGAGGTGTTCCTGCAGCTGCTGCCGCGCTCCTCCACCGGGGAGCGGATGAACCCGTACACGACCCTGTTCACGGGCGTCCACGAGGGCGACGGCCCCGAGGAGTTCCACCTGGTGCTGCTCGACAACGGCCGCACCGCGGTGCTCGCCGACCCCGAGGGCCGCAGCGCCCTGCACTGCATCCGCTGCTCGGCCTGCCTGAACGTCTGCCCGGTCTACCAGCGCTCCGGCGGGCACGCCTACGGCTCGACCTACCCCGGCCCCATCGGCGCGATCCTCTCCCCGCTGATGACCGGCATGAGCGGGACCGACGACCCCAACTCGACCCTCCCCTACGCCTCCAGCCTGTGCGGGGCCTGCTACGACGTGTGCCCGGTGAAGATCGACATCCCCTCGGTGCTGGTGCACCTGCGCGCCGAGGACGTCGACCGCCGCCGGGAGACCCGCGGCGACTTCCACGGCACCTGGGACGTGGCGCTGAAGGGCGCGAGCCGGCTGATGAGCTCCCCGCGCGCCTACGACCTCGCGGTGCGCTCCGCAGGGCCGCTCGCCAAGGCGCTGCCGGGGAAGAACATCGGCCGGCTGCCCGGCATCCTGCCGGTGATCCCCGGCTGGACCGACCACCGCGACCTGCCCAAGCCCGGCACCTCGTTCCGCTCCTGGTGGGACCAGCACCGCAAGGAGCGCGCGCAGCACCCGGTGGTCGGCGACCGCCCGGGCAGCGCCGCCCCCGAGGATCCCGCCCCCCGCGGCGAGGAGCAGTCATGAACCGCTGGATCGACCAGCGCCCCACCCGCACCGCCGGCCTGAGCGCGAAGGAGGAGATCCTGGCGCGGGTGCGCAGCGCCCTGGCCGTCCCCCGCCGCGACGAGATCACCGGCGCCGAGGACGTCCCGCGCGACTACCAGCGCGCCGACGACAGGCAGGAGCTCGCCACCGCACCCGGCAAGGTCCGCGACGTGCTGGTCCAGCGGCTCGAGGACTACACCGCGATCGTGCATCGCACCACGGCGGGCCAGGCCCCCGCCGTCATCGCCGCCGCGCTCGGGGCGGCGGGCAGCGTGGTCGTGCCCGCCGGCCTGCCGGGGGCGTGGACGCAGGCGGTGGCCGCGGAGGTGATCCTCGACGACGGCAGCGCCACCCCGCGCCGGCTCGATGCGATCGACGCCGTGCTCACCGGCTGCCACACCGCGATCGCCCTGACCGGCACCATCGTGCTGCGCGGGGACGAGCTCGGCGGACGGCGGGCGATCTCGCTGGTGCCGGATCATCACGTGGTGGTCGTCCGCAGCGAGGACGTCGTGCTGGGGGTCCCCAAGGGCATCGAGCGCATGGCCGCGGACCCCACGGCCGCCTGGACCATGATCTCCGGACCCAGCGCGACCAGCGACATCGAGCTCAGCCGGGTCGAGGGCGTGCACGGCCCGCGCCGGCTCGAGGTGGTGCTCATCGAGCCCGACCCCCCGCCGCAGGCACCGCCGAGCGCCCCCGCCACCACGACCGCACAGGAGAGGACCCCATGAACGAGCCCACCCCCATCGAGGATCCCGGGGTGCCCCGCAGCGCTCCCGCCCGCGCCCGCGGCGACCTGTTCGCGCTCAGCGCCGGCAGCTACCGGGCCGAGATCTCCACCGTGGGCGCGATCCTCGAGTCGCTCACCGTCGGCGGGCGTGACCTGCTGGTGCGCAACCCCGAGCAGGGACCCATGCAGTTCTACCGCGGCGCGATCGTGGCCCCCTGGCCCAACCGCATCGGGGACGGGCGCTACCGGTGGGACGGGCAGGAGCTGCAGACCGCCCTGACCGAGCCCGAGCGCGACAACGCGCTGCACGGCCTGGTCTGCTTCCAGGCCTTCACCCCGGTCACCGTGGGCGAGCGCGAGATCGTCCTGCGCACCGAGCTGTTCCCCTCCCCCGGCTACCCCTTCCACCTGCTGCTGAGCGTCCACCACGCCCTGGACGCCGAGACGGGGCTGACCACCACCGTGAGCGCCCTGAACATCGGCGAGCAGGACGCCCCCTACGGCGTCTGCCCCCACCCGTACCTGGTGGCCGGGCCGGAGCCGCTGGACGAGTGGTCGCTCGAGGTCCGCGCGGACACCGTGTTGACCGTCACCGAGGACCGGCTCCTGCCCACCGGCACCGCCCCGGTCGCCCCCGGCAGCGACTTCGACTTCTCGAGCGCGCGCCCCCTCGGCGCGCTGTTCATCGACCACGCCTTCACCGATCTGGGCCGCGACGAGCAGGGTCGCCTGCTGGTCACCGTCACCGCCCCCGGCGGCACCGGGGTGCAGCTGAGCGCGGGCGAGGAGTGCTCCTGGCTGCAGGTCCACACCGGCGACCGGCCGGAGCCGGAGCACCACCGGCGGGGTCTCGCCGTCGAGCCGATGACCTGCCCGCCCGATGCCTTCCGCAGCGGCACCGATGTGGTGCGCCTGGCACCCGGCGCGGACCATGCCGCGTCCTGGTCGATCCGGGGCTGGTGAGCGCGAGGCGCGCGCAGACCACCGGCGCCGCACAGGCAGGAGGGCCCGTCACCGATCGGTGACGGGCCCTCCTGGCTGCGCTGGCTCCCTGCCGTGCGGGTGCGGCGCGGGCAGCCGCGGGGATCAGGAGCCGTTGGCGTCCTCGTAGGCCTTGCGGATGGTGCTCGAGATGCGGCCGCGGTCGGGGACCTCGTAGCCGGCCTCCCGCGCCCACTGGCGGATCCGTGCGGAGTCGTTGGAGCTGCCGCGGGAGGAGGTGGAGGAGGCACCGCGGGGGGCGCGACGCCCACCGACCCGACGCGCCTTCTCGACCCACTGGCCGAGCTCCTCGCGGAGCCTGGTCGCATTGTCCTCGGACAGGTCGATCTCATAGGCGACGCCGTCGAGAGCGAAGCTCACGGTCTCGTCAGCCTTGTCGCCATTGAGATCGTCGATGAGCTCCACGAACGTCTTCCGTGCCATAGGGGTTCTCCCTTGTTTCTGGTGCCGAGTCATGCGCGACGTCGGATGAGGTCGCTGTCGGCACCCAGTATCCGGGCAGAGGGCCCGGATATCAATACGCGGCGGAACACCTATCGCTCCGAGTGATTTGATTCATCATGCTCATGCAGTTCACGGTATTCCCGCTCCGCTTCGCGCTCGGCCGCTCTCTCCCGCCGATCCGCCCGCAGAATGGCGCGCACCGCGAACCAGAACAGCAGTCCCACGCCGATCGACGGGACCAGCGCCCCGGCCTCGAACCAGAATCCCGAATCCATCTCAGGCCTCCGGCTTCACGAGCGGGAACAGGATCGTCTCGCGGATCCCGAGGCCGGTCAGGGCCATCAGCAGCCGGTCCATGCCCATGCCCATGCCGCCGGTCGGCGGCAGCGCGTACTCCATGGCCTCGAGGAAGTCCTCGTCCAGGCGCATCGCCTCGTCGTCGCCCTGAGCGGCCAGCTGCGCCTGCTGGGCGAAGCGCTCGCGCTGGATCACCGGGTCCACCAGCTCGGAGTACCCGGTGCCCAGCTCGAAGCCGCGCACGTACAGGTCCCACTTCTCGACCACCCCGGGCACCTCGCGGTGCGCGCGCACCAGCGGGCTCGTCTCGACCGGGAAGTCGCGCACGAAGGTGGGCTCGTACAGGTGGTCGCCGACGCGATGCTCGAACAGCTCCTCGACGAGCTTCCCGTGCCCGTACTTCGGGTGCTCCAGATCGAGATCGAGCGACCGGGCGATCCGCCGCAGCTCATCGACGGTGGTCCCCGGGGTGATCTCCTGACCGAGGGATTCCGAGAGCGAGCCGTAGACGGTGATTTTCTTCCAGTCGCCCGAGAAATCGTATTCGGTGCCGTCGGCGAGAGTTACCGTCTGGCAACCGGTGGCCCGCTCGGCGGCTTCCTGGACGAGTGACTGGGTGAGCGCGCCGATGGAATCGTAATCGCCGTAGGCCTGATAGGCCTCGAGCATCGCGAACTCCGGGGAATGCGTGGAATCGGCGCCCTCGTTGCGGAAGTTCCGGTTGATCTCGAAGACCTTCTCCAGCCCGCCCACCGCGGCGCGCTTCAGGAACAGCTCCGGGGCGATGCGCAGGAACAGGTCGAGGTCGAAGGCGTTCATATGGGTCACGAACGGCCGCGCCGCGGCGCCGGAGGGGATCACCTGCAGCATCGGGGTCTCGACCTCGACGAACTCGCGCTCGCGGAAGGAGGCGCGCAGGGAGTGCATGACCTCGGCGCGCAGGCGCACGGTGTCCCGCGCCTGCTGGCGCACGATCAGGTCGACGTAGCGGCGGCGGACCCGCGACTCCTCGGAGAGCCCCGCATGGAGCACCGGGAGGGGGCGCACGGCCTTCGCGGCCATCTGCCAGGCGTCGGCGAAGACGCTCAGCTCGCCGCGGCGGGAGGCGCCCACCCGGCCGTGGAAGAAGACGTGGTCGCCGAGGTCGACGTCGGCCTTCAGCTCCGCCAGGCGCTGCTCGCCGAGGACGGCCTGGGAGGCCATGATCTGCAGGCGCTGGCCGGCGCCGTCCTGGAGGGTGACGAAGGCCAGCTTGCCGGTGTTGCGCTGGAAGACGACGCGGCCGGCGACGCCGACCTCGTCCTCCGTCTCCTGGCCGGCCTCGAGGTGGCCGTAGCCCGCGCGCACCGCGGCGATGGTGGTGGTCACCGGCACCGAGACCGGGTAGGCCTGCTCGCCGCGCTCCAGCAGGCGCTCCCGCTTGGACTTGCGGACCGCGACCTGGTCGGAGGTGTCCGTCATGTCGGGGGCAGGGGGTTCTCGCTCATGAGCGCGATTGTCTCATCACCGCCCTGGGGAGTCGCGGTGGGATCAGGGTGCTGTCACCACCGCCACAGCGGCGTCGAGCAGCCGCGTGCCCTCGACCCTGCCGGCGAGCGCGATCAGCACCTCCCCTGGTGGTCCGCGCCCGCCTCCTCGAGGGTGGTGGGGTCCAGGGCGAGCGCATAGTCCCAGTCGATCTCCCCGCGCTCCACCGCGGTCGAGAGCACCTGCCGGAGCGCGGGCAGCGACGGGGCGGCGTCACGGGCGGCGGCGACGGTGCGGGACAGGGCCAGGGCCTGCTCGCGTCCGGCGGCCGTGAGGTAGGCGTTGCGGCTCGAGCGGGCCAGGCCGCTGCGCTCGCGCTGGATCTCGACCGCTTCGATCCGCACCGGCAGGTCGAGGTCGGCCACCAGGCGCTGGATGATCGCGAGCTGCTGGGCGTCCTTGCGGCCGAACACGCTCAGGTGCGCATCGGTCAGGCGCAGCAGCTTGGCCACCACGGTGACCACGCCGTCGAAGTGGCCGGGACGGGCGGCGCCCTCGAGGATGCGACCGGCGCGGCCGGCGCTGACCGACACCGTCGGCGGCAGCACCGGGTACATCTCCGCGGTCGACGGGGCGAAGACCACGTCCACCAGGGAGTCGACGAGGGCGAGATCGGCCTCGAGGTCGCGCGGGTAGGCCTCGTAGTCCTCGCCGGGGCCGAACTGGAGGGGGTTGACGAAGTCCGTGAGGATCACGTGGTCGGCGAGCTCGCGGGCCCGCCTCACCAGCGCCAGGTGCCCGGCGTGGAGGGAGCCCATGGTGAGCACGGCGGCGACGGTGCCCTCCATCGCGGCGCGGGCCTCGCGCAGCTCCGCCTTGGTCGTCAGCAGGCGCGTGGTGACGGGGTGCTGGGTCATGCGTCCTCCGGGTGCGGGTGGTCCTCGAGCAGGTCCCGGATCCGGGTCCGGGTCTCCGCGGGGAGTCTCGCACGGGACAGCGCGGCGCGGGCGAGCGCGCGGTAGGTGTCGGCCACATCGCCCCGCTCCCCGGGGGCGCCGGTGACGTCGAGGTCGTCGAGCGCGGCGAGGTGGGCGGCGACGGTGCCGGCGTCGCCCCGCACCACCGGGCCGGTCAGGGCCTGCGCGCCGCGGCGCAGGGACTCCTCCAGGGCGGCCTCCAGCAGCGGGCGCAGGTAGGCGCCGGGATCGGCGATGCCCAGCCGGCCGAGGGCCTCGCGGGACTGGTCCACGAGCACCACCAGATGGTTCGCGGCGTGCGCGAGGGAGGCGTGGTACAGGGGACGGTCGCCCTCGGCGAGGACCACCGCCTCTCCCCCAGCTCGACCACGAGGGCGGCCGCGACCGGCAGGAACTCGGGGGCGCCGGTGATCCCCACCGGGCAGCCGACCAGTCGGGGCAGGTCCGCGCGGGTGCCGGTGAAGGTCATCGCGGGGTGCAGGGCGAGGGTGGCGCTGCCGGCCGCGGCCAGCGGCGCCAGCACCTCGGTGCCGTAGCGGCCGGAGGTGTGCACGACCAGCTGTCCGCCGGGGGCGAGGGATGTGGCGGCGATGCCGGCCGCGAGCGGGGCCAGCTGGTCGTCGGGCACGGCCAGCAGCAGCATCTCGCTGCGCTCGACGATCGCGGGCACGTCCAGCAGCGGCACCCCGGGCAGGAGCTCGGCGGCGCGCTCCCGCGAGGCGTCGGAGACGGCGTAGGCGCCGGTGATGGCGTGTCCTTCGGCGCGCAGGGCGGCGCCGAGCACGGCGCCGACCCGGCCCGCGCCGATCACGCCGATGCCGAGGCGGGGCGGGCTCATCGCTCCTGCCCCGCCGCGCCGGTCGGCGCCGCCGCGGCAGGACCGGGCAGGCTCAGCGCGGGGCGCGGCCACTGCTCCCGGTCGCGGTGGCGGCGCAGGGTGGCGGCGTCGCGGGCGAGCACCGCGTGCAGCTCGAGCACCTGGGGGCGGGGCAGGTCCGCCAGGGTCAGGCTGTGGCCGGCCACGTCGACCTTGAGGTCGAGGACCCCCAGTCGGCGGCTGAGGGGCCCGTCGGCGAGCGTGAGCTGCTGGAGGCGCTCGCGCGGGATGATCTCGAGGCTGCGGGTGAGGATCCCCGAGCGGTGCACGAGCGCTCCCGGCAGCAGCACGCTGACCTGGGTGCGACGGGCGATCCAGAACAGGGGCACCGGGGTGCGCAGCCCCTCGATGTCGCGGGCGGGGACGGTGAGCAGGTGCTCGACGGTGGCCAGGTCGTCCGCGGTGCCGAGCGGACCGGCCAGGTGGCCCAGCGTCGCGCGCAGCTCGGGGCGGGTGCCGACGGGCAGCACGCTGGCGGCGCCGTTCTCGTCGTCCTCCTCGATGCCGGCGACGGTGACGGTGACGGCGGTCCAGTCGGGGGCGCGCCACAGCAGCGGGCGGCGCAGCTCGAAGCGCTGGATCCGGCCCGAGGCGATGTTGTCGGTGCGGGTGTTGGCCAGGCCCCGGCGCATCCGCAGTCCGCGGTCGGTGATGCGGGAGACGAAGCCCCAGCCGGACTCGATGCGGCCGAAGACGTACTTGGGCACCGCGATCGCGGTGGGCAGCAGGGCGATGATCACGGCGATCGAGAAGCCGTCCTGCCACAGCGCCAGGGCGATCGCGACCAGCACCCCCAGCACGCTCATCACGGTGCCGATCAGGAAGCCGACGTCCCGCAGCAGGGAGCGCAGCAGGCGCTCGGTGGGGATCTGCGCGATCAGCTCCCCGTCGGTGACGCCGTCGTGGAGGATCGCCTCCAGACTTGCGGCCGGGGGCGTCCCGGCCTCCTCGGCGCCGGCGCTGCCGGCGTCGGTGCTCCCGGCCTCGGCCGGGCCGGTCGCATCCGTCAGCGCGGCGACCCCGAGGATGCTGCGGCGCAGCTGCTCGGCCTCGGCGGACCGGACGTACTCGATGTCCAGGTAGGAGGCGCCGCCGCCGGCGACCTCGACGCGGACCTTCGACAGACCCAGCAGCCGGGCCAGCAGCGGGCGTTCGACGGTCACCGACTCGATGCGGGCGCGGGGGGCGTACTCGCGGGACCTGCTGATCGCGCCCTTGTGCAGGGAGACGCCGTCCTCGTCGACCGCGTAGGTGGTGAACCACCAGGACAGGGCCGAGAGCAGGATCGCGATCAGGATCACGGCGGTCAGGGCGCCGAGACCGATCAGCGCGCGCTGCACGGTGAAGTCGTCGATCAGCCGGGCGATGTTCTGGGCGGAGATCACCGCGATGATGCCGACCACGATCTTCCAGCCGGAGATCAGCGGGGTGATCGGGTGGGTGCGGCGGCGCGCGGCGGCGGGCGCGGCCGCGGGCTCGGGCGCGGCCGCGGACTCGGGCGCGGGCTGGGGCGTGCTCACAGCGCCGCCATGTTCTCGATGCCGCGGGCGGTCAGCAGCGCCCGCAGGCGCTCGGCCTCCTCCTTGGGAAGCCCCGGCAGCACGGCGGTGGAGGCGCCGCTCGCGGTGGTCACGGTGAGCTGGGCGAGGCCGTAGCGGCGGTCCACCGGACCCTCGTCGATCTTCACCGACTGCACGCGGCCGTAGGGAATGGTGTGGACCGAGCGGAACATGATGCCGCTGGCGATGGTGAGGTCGTCGGCCGCGTCGAGGTAGCCGATCGCCCGCACCCGGCGCGGGGTGAAGGCGAGGCTCTGCGCGAGGATGAGCAGCGGCAGCAGTCCCAGCGCGGCGATCCACCAGCGCTCGGCCAGCACCGCGCCCACGATCGCCCCGGCGGCCATCAGCAGCCACAGCACGTAGACGGGGATGGCGGCCACGTAGCGGGAGCGGATCAGCCGTGGCGAGACCGGGCGCAGCACGCCCGCGCCGAGCAGTCCCGCGGGGTCGTCCGGCACCGTGGGGCCGGGCGCCGGGGGCGCGGCGTCCTCCGGCGCGGCCGCGGCGGGACGGGGGGCCGGTCCGGCGGGCGCGGCCGCGGGCGCGGCCGGTGCGGCGGGGTCTGGGGCGGAGGTCATGGGAACCATCGTGTCATCCCGGGCCCCCGGTGGGCCCCGACCGGAGTGGACGGGGCTGCGTCGAAGGTCGGCCCCGGCGATGCTCAGCTGCCGGCTTCGGCGCCCTCGAGGGCGCCCTCGCCGTCCTCGGGGGGCAGCTGCCCCCAGCGCTCGACGATCACACCCAGCACGCCGAGCACGAGCCCGGCCACCGCGGCGGCCGCGGTGGGGAGGATCGCGCGCAGCGGGTCCCCGGTGCCGGTGAAGGCCAGGAACAGCGCCTGGCCGGTGAAGATGCCGCCCACCACGGCGCCCGTGTAGGCGCAGGCGCGGGCCAGCAGCACGGTGCGGTAGGCCGTCAGCAGGTCGATCTGGTGGCGTCGCGGGACGAGGGTGGGGTGCAGACGCCGCTGCTCGCTCTCGAGCATGTAGCGCCGCAGCGGCAGCCCGTGGGCCAGCAGCACGGCGGCCAGCACCAGCTGCACCAGCGCGGTGAGCCATCCGGCGATCGGCAGCGAGTGACCGCGCGAGGCCAGCGTCTCGAGCATCTGGGCCCCGAAGCCGGCGCCGAGGACGACGATCAGCAGCAGCACCGGGATGTTGAGCGGCTTCACGGGACGTCGAACCCCTCAAGGGCGGGGCCGGGGCGCAGTCCCCCGGCGTCGTCGGCGCCCGCCAGCAGCGCGGCGACCGGTCCCCGGCCGGGCAGCTCGGCGTCCGGCCGGGCCGCGTGCCAGGGTGCCAGCACGAAGGCCCGCTGATGGGCGCGCGGGTGCGGGAGGGTGAGCTCCTCGTCCTCGCTGCGGAGGTCGCCGTAGGTGATGACGTCGACGTCGAGCGTGCGCGGGCCCCAGCGCACCGGGCGCTCGCGACGGGCGGCGCGCTCGAGGCGGTGCGCGGCGGCCAACAGCTCGAAGGGGCCCAGCGCGGTGCGCACGCCGACGGCGGTGTTGAGGAAGGCTCCCTGGTCCTGCGGTCCGCCGACCGGGGCGGTCTCCAGCACCGGTCCGGTCCACTCCACCTCGATCCCGTCGGCCGCCCGCAGCGCCGCGAGGGCGCCGGTCAGGTGCGCCGCGCGGTCGCCCAGGTTGGAGCCCAGCGCGAGCACCGCCGCGACCGGCGGGGCCTCCCGCTCGATGCTCACGACGACGTCGCCGACGGGCAGGCCGACCGGGGCGGCCGGCTTGTGCACCCGCACCCCGACCCGCCGCACCAGGGGGTGGCCGGTGTCGGTGAGGATCCGCTGCGCGATCCGCTCGGCGAGGGTCTCCACCAGCGCATACGGACCGCCGGTGAGCTCCTGGTGGACGGCGGCGGCGACCTCGGCGTAGTTCACGGTGCGGCCCAGCTGGTCGCTGCGCCCCGCCGGGGCGGTCCAGAGGTGGAGCGTCACGTCGCAGACGAACTGCTGGCCGAGGTCCTGCTCCTGCGGCAGCACCCCGTGGCGGCCCCAGGCGCGGATCCCGGTGACCTCGATGCGGTCCAGCGCCCTCCCGCCCGTCATCGGCGGGCGCTCCGGCGCAGGCGGTCGCCGACGCGGACGGCGGCCAGCGTGGGCGCCACCGCGTGGACGCGGACCGCCCAGGCCCCGTGCTGGGCGCTGTAGGCGCTGACGGCGGCGGTGGCGGCGTCGCGGTCCACGCCCAGGGAGCTCAGGAAGCGCTTGCGGGAGGCGCCGATCAGCAGCGGCAGCCCGTGGGAGGCCATCGTGTCCCAGTCCGCCAGCAGCTCCCAGTTCTGCTCCCCGGTCTTGGAGAACCCCAGGCCGGGGTCGGCGACCAGGAAGCGGTCCTCGACGCCGGCGCGGCGCAGCGCGTCGAGGCGCTCGGCGAGCTCGGCGGCGCTGTCGCGGGCCACGTCGTCGTAGCGGGCGAGTGAGTTCATGACGTCGCTGTGGCCCCGCCAGTGCATCGCCACCAGCACCGGCGGGGTGCCGAGGCGGGTGCGCAGACGCGCGGCCGTGCCGCCCATGTCCGCGTCGGCGAGGCCCGCGGAGACGTCGTTGAGGATCAGCGCCCCCGCCTCGACGGCCGCCGCGGCCACGGCGGAGCGCATGGTGTCGACGCTGACCACGACGTCCTCGGCGGCCAGGGCCGCGATCACCGGCAGCACCCGGCGCAGCTCCTCGTCCGCCTCGACCCGGTCGGCGCCGGGGCGGGTGGACTCCCCGCCGACGTCGATGATGTCGGCGCCCTCGGCGACCAGCCGGCGGCCATGGGCGATGGCCTCGGCGACGCCCGGGTGGGCCCCGCCGTCGGAGAAGGAGTCCGGGGTGACGTTCAGGACGCCCATCACCAGGGTGTCGTCCCCGCCGCGGCGCGCGGGGAGGCCGGCGGGCCGGCGGACCGGGGCGGTCATCGCCCTCACGCCCGGTTGATGAGGCTCATCGCCTCGGCCCGGGTGCTCGCGCTCTCGCGCAGCATGCCGCGCACGGCGCTGGTGACGGTGCGGGCGCCGGCGGCGCGCACCCCGCGCATGGACATGCACAGGTGCTCGGCCTCGACCACCACGATCGCGCCGCCCGCCCCCAGCTCCTCCATCAGCGCGTCGGCGATCTCGAAGGTCAGCCGCTCCTGGACCTGCGGACGGCGGGCGTAGACGTGCACCAGCCGGGCGAGCTTGCTCAGGCCCGTCACCACGCCCCCGTCGGGGATGTAGCCGATGTGGGCCTGTCCGAAGAAGGGCAGCAGGTGGTGCTCGCACATCGAGTAGAAGCTGATGTCGCGCACCAGCACCAGCTCCTGATGGTCGATCTCGAACCGGGTGGCCAGCGGCTCGTGCGCGTCCTGGGAGAGGCCCTCGAAGACCTCCGCGTACATGCGGGCCACCCGGGACGGGGTCTCCCGCAGTCCCTCGCGCTGCGGGTCCTCGCCGATCGCGGTCAGGATCTCCCGCACCGCGGCCTCGATCCGAGGGTGATCGACGGCCATCTCAGCTGCCCGTCCCGTCCTGGCCCCCGTAGCCGTAGCCGCCGGAGAGGCCGCCGCCGGGGGCGCCGGGGATCTGCGGTCCGTCGCCGCCGGGATGCGGCAGCTCCGGCGGGTTCGGCTGCAGGGGCTCGCCGGCGTCGTGGGACTCGGCCCCGGTCGCGGTGATGGTGGAGCCGACGCTCGGAGCGGCCAGGGCCGGACGCTCCTGGCTGGAGACCCACACCTCCCGCAGCGGGCGCTTGCGCACGTCGCGGAAGATCTCGGCGAGCTCGCGCTCGTTCAGGGTCTCCTTCTCCAGCAGCTCGGCCACCAGGCGGTCCAGCACGTGCCGGTTGTCGACGATCACGCCCCAGGCCTCGTCCAGGGCGGTGTCCAGGAGCTTGCGCACCTCCTGGTCGATGAGGCTCGCGGTCTCGGCGCTGAAGCGCGGGGCCTGGCCCTGCTGCATGCCGACGAAGACCTCGTCCTGCTCGCCGGCCAGCGCCACCTGACCCACCGCGTCGCTCATGCCGAGCTGCATGACCATGGTGCGGGCGATCTTGGTGGCCTGCTGCAGGTCCGAGCTGGGGCCGGTGGTGACGTCGTGGAAGATGCTCTCCTCCACCGCGTAGCCGCCCATCGCGTAGGCCAGCCGGTCCAGCAGCTCGTTGCGGGACTGGTAGTTGCGGTCCTGGGTGGGCACGACCATGGTGTAGCCGCCGGCACGGCCGCGCGGCAGGATCGTCACCTTGGTGACCGGCGCGGAGTTGTTCATCGCGGCCGCCACCAGGGCGTGCCCGCCCTCGTGGTACGCGGTCATCTGCCGCTCGCGCTCGGTCATCACCTTCGAGTACCGCTGGGGGCCCATGGAGACCCGGTCGATGGCCTCGTCCAGGGCGCGGTTGTCGATGATCTGGTTGCCGGAGCGCGCGGTCAGCAGCGCCGCCTCGTTGAGCACGTTGGCCAGGTCCGCACCGGACATGCCGATGGTGCGCTTGGCGACGGCCTCGAGGTCGACGTCGTGCGCGAGCGGCTTGCCCTTGGCGTGCACGCCGAGGATGTGCAGGCGGCCCTTGAGGTCGGGGGCCTCCACCGCGATCTGGCGGTCGAAGCGGCCCGGGCGCAGCAGCGCCGGGTCCAGGATGTCCACCCGGTTGGTGGCGGCGATGAGGATGACGTTCTGGTTCTCGTCGAACCCGTCCATCTCCACCAGCATCTGGTTCAGGGTCTGCTCGCGCTCGTCGTGGCCGCCGCCCATGCCGGCGCCGCGGTGGCGGCCGACGGCGTCGATCTCGTCGATGAAGATGATCGCCGGGGCGTTCTCCTTGGCGGTGGAGAACAGGTCGCGCACGCGGCTGGCGCCGACGCCGACGAACATCTCCACGAAGTCGGAGCCGGAGATCGAGTAGAACGGCACGTTGGCCTCGCCGGCGACGGCGCGGGCCAGCAGGGTCTTGCCGGTGCCGGGCGGGCCGTACAGCAGCACGCCCTTGGGGATCTTCGCGCCGACGGCCTGGTACTTGCCGGGTTCGACCAGGAACTGCTTGATCTCGTCGAGCTCCTCGACGGCCTCCTCGGCCCCGGCGACGTCGGCGAAGGTGACCTTGGGGGTGTCCTTGTTGAACAGCTTGGCCTTGGACTTGCCGAACTGCATGGCCTTGCCGCCGCCCTGGGCGTTCATGATGAGGAACCAGAACAGGCCGATGAAGATCAGCAGCGGCAGGAACGACAGCAGCAGCGTCGACCACCAGGAGTTGGTGGCGATCTCGTCGGTGTAGCCCTTCGCGGGGGCGGCGGTCTGGACCGCGTCCACGATGGCCTCGCCGCGGGCCTCGACGTAGGCGAAGCGCACCTGGGTGCCCTTGTTCTCCTCGCCGTCGACGAAGTCCTCGGTCAGCACCAGGTCCACCCGCTGCTGGTTGCCGCCGGTGATCTTGGCCTGCTCGACGGTGCCGCCCTCGAGCAGCTCGAGGCCCTGCTGGGTGTCGATCTGCTCGTAGCCGTCGCGGCCGAAGAGGGAGAACAGCGCCATGCCCAGCAGCAGGGCGACGATGATCCACAGCGCCACCGAGCTCAGCGGCCGGCGCTTCCGGCTGCCGGAGGCCTTGGTGGAACCGGAATTCTTGGAGGCATTGGCCACGTGATCAGTCCTCGTAGATCGAGCGTGCCAGGACGCCCACGTAGGGGAGGTTGCGGTAGTTCTCGGCGTAGTCGAGCCCGTAGCCGATGACGAACTCGTTGGGGATGTCGAAGCCGACGTAGCGCACGTCGATCTCCACCCGGGCGGCCTCGGGCTTGCGCAGCAGGGTGCAGATCTCGACGCTCCTGGGCCCGCGGGAGCGGAGGTTCGCCAGCAGCCACTTCAGGGTCAGCCCGGAGTCGATGATGTCCTCGACGATCAGCACCCGGCGCCCGGAGATGTCGCCGGAGAGGTCCTTGAGGATCCGCACCACGCCCGAGGACTTGGTGCCCGATCCGTAGGAGGAGACGGCCATCCAGTCCATCTCGACCTTGAGGTCGATCTGGCGCGCGAGGTCGGCCATCACCATCACCGCCCCCTTGAGCACGCCCACCAGGATCGGCGGCTCGTCCGCGTAGTCGGCGGCGATCTGCGCGCCGAGCTCGGCCAGGCGGTCCCGGATCTGCTGCTCGTCCAGCAGCACGCGGTCGACATCGGGGTGGGGGTGCGTCTGGGGCACGCGGATCTCCTCCAGGGAACGTGGTGGGGTGCGTCCGCCGCGGCTCACGGATCCGTACGGCGCCACACCAACAGGCCGTCGCGGCGAGCGACCTCGATCCTACCCGGTACGGGTACCGCTGCCTGACCGTGCCATGCGACCACCAGCGCGTCGAGGGCGAGCACCTGGCGGCGCAGCAGCGACTTGGTCGAGCCGGGGGTCCCGTCGGGGCGCCGGGCCCGGTCCGCGCTGCGGCAGGCGTCGCGCAGGACGCGGGTGCGCAGCGGGGCGGGCGCCGCGGACAGCGCGTGCACGTCCAGCAGCAGCAGGTCGCTCTCCTCCCGCCGCTCCCCGCCGTCGCGCCGCAGCGACTCGAGCAGCGCCCGCGCCTCGGCGTCGAGGTGGTCGACGTCGGGACGGACCAGGTCGGCGGTGCGGGCGAGGTTCTCGTCGATCTGCTCGCCGAGCAGCTCGCGCAGCAGCGGCAGCGCGCGATGGCGCACGCGGGCCCGCAGCAGCGCCTGGTCCTGGTTCATCGGGTCCGCCCACCACTCGAGGTCGTGCAGGCGGCAGATCTCCTCGGTGTCGGCGCGGCGCAGGGCGGTGGTCTCGTCCCGGCCGGTGCCCAGGAAGGGGCGCAGCAGGGGGCCGCGGGAGCGGGGGATGCCGGCCAGGGCCCGCGGGCCGGCGCCGCGGGCCAGTCCCATCAGCACCTGCTCGGCCTGGTCGTCGAGGGTGTGGGCCAGCAGCAGGGCGAGGGCGCCGCGCTCGCCGCGCAGCTGTTCCAGGGCCTGGTGGCGGGCGTTCCGGGCGGCGTTCTCGATCCCGCCCGCGGCGTCGGAGGCGACCGTCGGGCGCAGCACATGGGCCCTCGCCCCGAGCCGCTCGGCCTGGGTGCGGGCCCGCTCGGCGACGGCCGCCGAGTCCTCCTGCAGGCCGTGGTCGACGATCGCGGCCTCGGTCTCAAGGCCCATCCGCGAGCCCACCCAGCAGGTGGTGGCGAGCAGGGCCAGGGAGTCCGCTCCCCCGCTGAGGCCGACCAGCAGCCGGGGGGAGAGCTGCCCGCCGGCGGTGTCGTCGGCCAGCTGCTCGAGCCGGGTGGTGAGCGCGGCGCGCACGGCGGTGCGGGCCCGGGCGATCACCGGCGGCGGTCCGGCCATCACTGCCGCACCATCTCGGCGGCGACCTCGTCGACCGCCTCGCGCGCGGCCTGCGCCTGCGTCCCCTCGAAGCCGTGCACCACGATCGAGTAGCCGACGCTGCGCCCGTCCGGGAGCACGGCGGCGCCGGCCAGGGTGGCGGCTCCGCCCAGGTAACCGGTCTTGCCGCGCACCAGACCGGCCGCCTCGCCGGTCGTGCCGTGGTCGAAGCGCTCCGCGAGGGTGCCCGAGAGCCCGGCGACAGGCACGTCGAAGAGGATCTGCTCGAGGGCGGGCAGGGTGCCGGACGCCGCCTCCGCGAGCACCGCGGACAGCAGCGCGGGCGGCACCCGGTTCTCGCGGGAGAGCCCGGAGCCGTCGCGGATCTCGAGGGCGGCGAGGTCCGCCTCGCCCACGCCGATCCCGGTGGCCAGCTCGCGGATCTCCGCCTCGACGGCGGCGGCAGCGCCCTGCGGGGTGGTCGGCTCGCCGCGGGAGAGGGCGACCAGGTGGGCGAGCAGCTCGGCGGTGGTGTTGTCGGAGATCAGCAGGGTGCGGCGCACGATGTCGGCGAGCGGCTCGGAGTGGATCTCGACCGACGGCGCCCGGGCGGGGGCCGCGCCCGCGGTGACCTCGCCGACCACCTCGAGCCCGGCCTCGCCGAGCAGCTCGGCGAAGCGGTCGGCGGCGTCCCCGGCCGGGTCGGAGGACTTCGGGCCGTACTGCTCGCCGTCGAGCCGGCCCCCGTCCAGGGCGAGGGAGGCGGTGGGACTCACCCAGCCGCCGGCGGTGCCGTTGGCGCCCCAGGCGGGGTTCTGCCCGCCGGCCAGGTAGGTGTCCTCGAGCACGACGGAGACCTGCTCGCTGCCCTGGGCGGTGGCCAGGGCCGCCGCCTGGGTCGCCAGCTCGCGCAGATCCGCCTCCTCGAGGGTCATGTCGCCGCCCCCGACCAGCGTGACGACCCCGTCCTGCACGGCGGCGCGGGTGACGAGCACCTCGTCCCCGCGGTACCGGTGCAGCACCGCGGCGGCGGTCAGCAGCTTGAGGGTGGAGGCCGGCACCAGCGCCGCATGGGCGTCGCGCTGGGCGAGCACCTTTCCGGTGCCCGCGTCGACCACGCTGAAGGCGAGCCCGCCGGCGACGACCGGCAGCGCCGCCCCGGCCTCCATGCGCTGCTGGAGGTCCGCGGAGCCCACCGGCGCGGGAGCGGGCGCGGGCATCGGCTCGGCGGCCTCGACGCGCTCCCAGTCCTCGGCCAGGGCCGCCGGACCGGCCGCGGGCCCCGCCTGCTCGGTGCGCAGGGTGAGCACGCCGGGGAAGGCGTCGGTGAGGTCGCCGAGCACGTAGAAGCTCGTGGGCATGGCCGCGCACATCACGATCGCGGTGGTGCGCCAGATGCGTTCCGAGGTTCGAAGGCCCATGCGCCCACGATATGGTGTCTCGAAATGAATCAGCGCCCACAGGGGCCGGAGCAACGGAGCGGCTGTCGTGGAATTCGACGTGACCATCGAGATCCCTCGCGGGAACCGGAACAAGTACGAGGTCGATCATCACAACGGGCGGATCCGCCTGGATCGGATGCTGTTCACCGCCACCCGGTACCCGGATGACTACGGCTTCATCGAGGGGACCCTGGGCGAGGACGAGGACCCGCTGGACTGCCTGGTCCTGCTCGAGGAGCCGACCTTCCCGGGCTGCCTGATCCGCTGCCGCGCGCTGGGCATGTTCCGCATGCGCGACGAGGCCGGCGGCGACGACAAGATCATCGCGGTGCCGGTGGGCGACCGTCGGCAGGTGCGGCGGCAGGAGCTGACCGACGTCTCCGAGTTCCACCGCCTGGAGATCCAGCACTTCTTCGAGGTCTACAAGGACCTCGAGCCGGGCAAGAGCGTCGAGGGCGCCCACTGGGAGGGCCGCTCCGACGCCGAGGCCGAGATCCGCCGCTCCTACCAGCGCGCGATCGGCACCGAGCACGCGAACGAGTTCACCCAGCAGGTCTGAGCGCGCGGACCGCTGAGCGCGGTCCCCGGCGCGACGCACGAAGGGCCGGCCCCGCGGGGCCGGCCCTTCGTGCGTGGGAGCCGGCCCGGTGGGGCCGGCGCGGCGCTCAGCGGTCGAGCTGCGAGCGCTTCTCGGCCAGCTCCCCCTCGAGGGTGGGGCTCTGCGAGAAGATCTCGAGCATCGCCTCGACCACCGACCTCGACACCGCGCGCGCCCCGAGGGCGCCTATCACGGCGCCGACGCCGAAGGGCAGCAGGCGCCCCAGCCACAGCTTCCCGGTGCGGGCCACGAACCGACGGCGCACGTAGCGGGAGACCTGCCGGCTGATCAGCCCGGGCAGGAAGCCGCCCCCGCCGCCGAGCACGTTCTGCCACTGCACGCCCTGCTTGCCCATGGCCTTGGCGATGATCTCGGTGCCGCGCTCGCCGCTGAGCACCGCCATCAGCACCAGGCGGCGGGTGTTGCGGTCCCCCATGTCCACGCCGTGGATGTCCGCGGCGGCCAGGGTGAGGAAGGCGGCGGCCTCGGCGAAGGACAGGCCCTCGCCGACGGTCAGGCCCAGCGCGGCCACGGTGCCCAGGCCGGGCATCGCCGCCACGCCGCCGATCCCCGCGCCGGTGGCGGTGGTCAGCGCGGTGAAGCGCTTCGTGGCCAGCTCCAGCAGCTGCCGGTCGGTCGCCTCGGGGTGCTTGGCCCGCAGCCGCTCGACGTAGCTGTGGGCGAGCGGGGCCTGCATCTTCAGCGCGCTGTCGATGAGCAGCAGCCAGCGCTCGTCGACCTGCTCGGCGAACTCGCTGCTGTCGGGGTCGGACTGCGGGGTCCGGGGGTCGCTCGTGGCCACCGTCTGCTCCGTTCTTCGGGGTCGTGATCAGGGTCAAGCTATCGCGCCCGCACGCTCCGGGCTGAGCGCCCGGTCCGCGGTGCGGGCCGCGGGCGCCTGCGGGAGGCGCTCCGGTGGCGGGTCAGGACGGATCGTCGAGCACGACCTGGCCCGGGCCCAGGCGGGTGATCTCCCCGCTCAGCCCCAGGCGCCGGACCGCCTCCGGCAGGTCGGCGTAGTGGGCGGTGTACCCGGCCTCGATGAAGGAGCGCGGCACCATCCTGTCGTGGCAGAGGATCCCGGCGAGGTGGTCCGTCTCGTGCTGGAGGATCCGGGCCGTCCATCCCGCGTGCTCCTCGTCGACCTCGCGCAGCTCGCCGCCGGGCAGCAGCTCGGTGGCCCGCAGCCGCACCCGTCGGGAGCGCGGGACGATCGACTGCCAGCCGTCGACCGAGAGGCACCCCTCGAAGGCGTACACCCGCTGCGTGCCCAGCGGCTCCACCACCGGATCCAGCAGGGCGCGCAGCGCCAGCGGTCGGCGCTCGAGCAGGGCGTCGTGGGGGTCGGTCCCGTCCTCGTCGGCCGCGAACCGGTCCTCGACCACGTAGAACCGCAGCGGCAGCCCCACCTGCGGCGCCGCCAGCCCCACCCCGGGCGCCTCGCGCATGGTGGTGGTCATCGCGTCGGCGAGCTCCGCCAGCAGCGGGAGCTCGAGCCGGTCGCGGGCCGCCACGGCCGGTCGGCGCAGGGCGGGATGGCCGGCCTGCACGATCCGCAGCGGGTCCCCGTCCTTCGCCCGACGGTCCAGGATCTTCCGGGTCAGCTCTGTGATGTCCACGCCGCCAGTATCCCGCAGCGGCGGGCACCGAGGCCCCCGCGGCCGCGCCGACGGAGACGTGCACCACCACCGTGAGACCTGGGATACACTCGTCCGAGCCGGTGCAAAGGAGCACCTCTTGGGGAGCGACCGAGACCGGCCAGCATCACTTCACAACGGACCGTCCGGCACGTACCTGCCGGTGAAGGAGAACCACCATGGCAACAGTCACGTTCGACAACGCCTCGCGCGTCTACCCGGGCCAGGAGCGTCCGGCCGTCGACAACCTCAACATCGAGATCGGCGACGGCGAGTTCCTCGTCCTGGTCGGCCCCTCCGGCTGCGGCAAGTCGACCTCCCTGCGCATGCTCGCCGGCCTCGAGGAGATCGACGCCGGTCGCATCCTCATCGGCGAGCGTGACGTCACGGACGTCCCGCCGAAGGACCGCGACATCGCGATGGTGTTCCAGAACTACGCGCTGTACCCGCACATGTCGGTCGCCGACAACATGGGCTTCGCCCTGAAGATCGCCGGCACCCCGAAGGCCGAGATCCGCAAGCGCGTCGAGGACGCCGCCGCGATCCTGGACCTCACCGAGTACCTCGACCGCAAGCCGAAGGCGCTCTCCGGCGGTCAGCGCCAGCGTGTGGCCATGGGCCGCGCGATCGTGCGCTCGCCCCAGGTGTTCCTCATGGACGAGCCGCTGTCGAACCTCGACGCCAAGCTCCGCGTCTCCACCCGCACCCAGATCGCGTCGCTGCAGCGCCGCCTGGGCGTGACCACGGTCTACGTCACCCACGACCAGACCGAGGCCATGACGATGGGTGACCGCGTGGCGGTGCTCGACCGCGGCGTGCTCCAGCAGATCGACTCCCCGCGCCGCATGTACGACCACCCGAACAACGTCTTCGTCGCGGGCTTCATCGGCTCCCCGGCGATGAACCTGCTCGAGGAGAACCTCACCGACCAGGGCGTCCAGTTCGGCGGCGCGATCGTGCCGGTGGACCGGGCGACCCTCGCCGGCACCGACCAGTCCACCGTCACCGTCGGCGTCCGTCCCGAGGACCTCGAGATCGTCGGCAACGAGCAGGGCATCGCGGTCGAGGTCGACGTCGTCGAGGAGCTCGGCGCCGACGCCTTCATCTACGGTCGCCGTGTCGGCAGCGCCGAGACGGACAAGCCGTTCATCGCCCGGGTCGACGGCCGTCGCCCCCCGAGCAAGGGTGAGACGGTGTACTTCCGCCCGAAGGCGGATCACCTCCACCTCTTCGACGCGAAGTCGGGTGCGCGCCTGGGCGACTGACGTCCCCAGCCCCACCGCACGACGGGCGTCCGGCTTCTGCCGGGCGCCCGTCGCCGTTGCCGCCCCCGGTGGGAGAGGATGGTGACCACAGGACCACCAGGTCGAGATGACGTGAGATGCGCCGGGAGTGGGCGAACCGCCCCGGCCCGGGAGAGAATGGACCAATGGCACCCCTGGAGATCACCGCGTCCCGCGCAGATCCGGCACTGCTGGACCTCCCGTGGGAGCAGCCCCTGGAGCAGTGGCCCGAGAAGATGCTCGCTGCGCTCCCCCGCGGCATCTCCCGCCATGTCGTGCGCTTCGCCCGGGTCTCCGGCCGGGTGCTCGCCCTCAAGGAGATCACCCATGACCTGGCGCGGCGCGAGTACGAGATGCTGCGGGTGCTGGGCCGGATGGGCATCCCCTCCGTGGTGCCCTTCGCCGTCATCTCCGGCCGCACCACTGCCGAGGGGGAACCGCTGGACGCGGTGCTGATCACCCGTCACCTGCAGTTCTCCCTGCCCTACCGGGCCGTGTTCAGCCAGGTCTCCCGCGAGGACACCGCCCAGCGCCTGCTCGACGCGCTGGCCGTGCTGCTGGTGCGGCTGCACCTCGAGGGCTTCTACTGGGGGGACGTGTCCCTGTCCAACACCCTGTTCCGGCGGGACGCGGGCGCCTTCGCCGCCTACATCGTCGACGTCGAGACCGGGGCGCTGCACGAGAAGCTCTCGACCGGTCAGCGCCTCTACGACCTCGACCTGGCCCGCACCAACATCATCGGCGAGCTGATGGACCTGCAGGCCGGCGACATGTTCGACCCCGAGGCCGATCCGGTCGAGGTGGGCGACGACCTGGTGACCCGCTACACCGAGCTCTGGGAGGCCCTGACCTCCCGGGAGCGGTTCTCCGCGGACGAGCGCTGGCGGGTCTCGGCCCGGATCGAGAAGCTCAACGCCCTGGGCTTCGACGTCGGCGAGCTGGAGATCACCACCGACCTCGACGGGACCACCCTGTCGATCCGGCCCAAGGTCGTCGACGCCGGCCACCATTCCCGCCGCCTGCTGCGCCTGACCGGCATCGATGCCCAGGAGAACCAGGCGCGCCGGCTCCTGAACGACCTCGACCAGTACCGTGCGGCCACCGAGCAGCAGGCCGAGGAGGAGGAGTTCGTGGCCCATGAGTGGCTCCAGCAGCAGTACGAGCCGGTGGTCCGCGCGATCCCCCGCTCGATGCGCTCCAAGCTCGAGCCCCCGGAGTTCTTCCACGAGGTGCTCGAGCACAAGTGGTTCCTCTCCCAGCAGGTCGGGCACGACGTGAGCTTCGACGACACGGTGCGCCATTACATCCTCAACGTGCTGATCCACCGCCCGGACGAGAAGTCCCTGGTGACCACCGAGACCTCGGCGCTGCCGATCGTCGAGGGATGAGGACCCCCGTGCCCTCCTCCCCCACCGGTCTGGACAACCTCACCGTGGGCGAGCAGCTGCGCATCGACCGGCTCCCGCTGCGCCTCGCGCAGATGATGACCGGATTGACCGGTTTCGGCCTCTCCCTGGCCCTGCTGCTCGAGTCCGGGCTCGGCGGCGCCCCCTGGGACGTGCTGCACGCGGCGCTCGCCGCGCACCTGCACCTGAGCGTGGGCACGGTGAGCATCGCCCTCAGCTTCGTGCTGCTGCTGCTGTGGATCCCCCTGCGCGAACGGGTCGGCATCGGCACCGTCGCGAACTCGATCTGGGTGGGGGCGAGCCTGGATCTGGGGATGTGGCTGCTGCCCGAGGCCCGCACCCTGCCGGCCGCCCTGGCGATGATGGCGCTCGCGGTGGTGATCAACGGCGTCAGCGCCGCGGTGTACATCGGCGCCCAGCTCGGCGCGGGCCCCCGCGACGGGCTGATGACAGGTCTGGGCCGGGTGCTGCGCCGGCCGGTCGGCCCCGTGCGCATCGCGCTCGAGGTGCTCGTGCTGCTGACGGGCTGGGCGCTGGGCGGGCCGCTGGGACTGGGCACCGTCGTCTACGCGCTCGGGCTGGGTCCGATCATCCAGCTGGCCCTGCCGCATGTGACGATGCCGGTGCGCTCGGTGCGCGGCCGCGAGGTCTCCGCGGCCGCCTCCGTGCGCTGAGCGGCCGGGCAGGTGCCCGGCCGCTCAGGTGCCCGGGCCGGGCGGCCTGCCCGACCGGGCACCGCTCGGCTCAGGCCCGGCCCTGGCGCTCCCGCACCCCGGAGATCTCGTAGAGCGCGATCGCGGCGGCGACCGAGGCGTTCAGCGACTCGGTCCGGCCCCCCATCGGGATCGACACCACCTGGTCGCTGATCTCGCGGGCCAGGCGGGAGAGCCCCTTGCCCTCGGCCCCGACCACCAGCACGGCCGGCTGGGTGCCCAGCTCGAGCCCGCGGGTGGTCACATCGCCCTCGGCGTCGAGCCCCAGCACGAACACGCCCTTCTCCTTGAGGGAGGTCAGGGAGCGGTTGAGGTTGGTGACCTGCGCGACGCGGACCCGGCCGGCGGCGCCGGCGGCGACCTTCCACACGCTCGCGGTCATCGAGACGCTGCGGCGCTCCGGCAGGATCACCCCGTGGGCGCCGAAGGCGTCGGCCGAGCGCAGGATCGCGCCCAGGTTGCGGGGATCGGTGATGCCGTCCAGGGCCACCAGCAGCGGCGGCTCGAAGCGGTCCGCGGCGATCTCCAGCAGCTCCTCGACCTCCGCGTACTGGTAGGGCGGCATCGACAGCGCCACGCCCTGGTGGACGGCGTGGTCGGTCATCCGGTCCAGGTCGGTGCGCGACGCCTCCGCGACCGGCAGGCCCCGCGCGCCGGCCAGGCGCATGATCTCGCGCACCCGCTCGTCGCTGTCGATCCGGACCATCACGGTCAGCTGGGTGGCCGGGACGTCCTCCTGCAGCGCCTCCAGCACCGCATTGCGCCCGGCGACCTGGTCGCTGCCGGGGGCCTTGCGGGCCCCCTTGCCGCCGCCGGTGCGGCGGGCGGCGGCTCCGGTGGCCGACTTCGAGCTGCCGGCGTAGGCCTTGTGCGCCGGACGGTCCTCGGCCTTCGGGGTCGGTCCCCGTCCCTCGAGCGCGCGACGGCGCACGCCGCCGGAGCCGACGGTCGCGCCCTTCTTGCTCTTGCGCACCGCGCCGCGGCGCGAACTGTTCCCTGCCATCAGGTGGACTCCTCAGTACTGCGTGGTGGTTCAGTGGTCCTCGTGGTCCGCCGGGCTCGCCGCGAGACTCCAGCGGGCGCCCTCCGGGCCGTCCTCGATGCGGATCCCGGCCGCGCCCAGCGCGTCGCGGAGGGCGTCGGCGCGGGCCCAGTCCTTCGCGGCGCGGGCCGCGGCCCGGGCCGCCAGCTGGGCGCCGACCAGCGCGTCCAGCGCGGCGTGTGCGGCGTCGGAGGCGGCGGCGTCCTGCCCCCAGTGCGGGCCCAGGGGATCCAGCCCCAGCACGTCGAGCATGGCCCGCAGCCGGCCGAGGCCGTCGGCCAGCTCGGCCGGCGCGGCGCCGGCGGCGAGCTGGGAGTTCAGGGCGGACTGCTCGCGGTGGATGACGGCCAGCGCCTCCGGGACGGCGAGGTCGTCGTCCATCGCGGCGCGGAAGTCCGCCGGCAGCTCCACGGCGGCCAGATCGGCCGCGGCGGAGGCGAGCGGGTGCCCGTCGAGCCGCTCGGCGGCGCGGCGGGCGGTGGCGGTGAAGCGCTCCCAGACCACCTCCGCCTCGCGCATCGCGGTGTCGTTGTACTCGACGGTGGCGCGGTAGTGCCCGCTGATCAGCGCCAGCCGCACCGCCGGGGTGGGATGGTGGCCGAGCGCCCGGGCGGCCGTGACGAAGTTGTCCAGGCTCTTGCCCATCTTCAGGCCGTCGACGGTGAGCACGCCGGAGTGCATCCAGCGGCGCGCGAAGCCGTAGCCGGCGGCATGGGACTGCGCCTGCTCGTTCTCGTGGTGCGGGAAGCGCAGGTCCAGGCCCCCGGCGTGGATGTCGAAGGTCTCCCCCAGGTACTTGCGGGCCATCGCGGAGCATTCCAGGTGCCAGCCCGGGCGACCGCGGCCGAAGGGGGTGCTCCAGGAGGCGGTGGCCGGTTCGGTGGGCTTGGCCGCCTTCCACAGGGCGAAGTCGCGCGCATCGCGCTTGCCGGGCTCCATCTCCTCGCCGGCGTCCTGCAGGTCCTCGGGCGACTGGCGGGTCAGCGAGCCGTAGCCCGGGTGGGAGGCGACGTCGAAGTAGACCGAGCCGGCGCCGTCGGCATAGGCATGGCCGCGCTCGACCAGCAGCTCCATCAGCTCGATCATCTCGGGCACGTGGCCGGTGGCGCGGGGCTCGTAGGTGGGGCGGCGGTTGCCGAGGCGGTCCAGCACGTCCTGGAACTCCCGCTCGAAGCGTAGGGACCAGGCCCACCACTGCGCCCCCGCCTCGGCGGACCTCACCAGGATCTTGTCGTCGATGTCGGTGACGTTGCGGACGTGGGTGACCTCGTAGCCGCTGCGCTCGAGCCAGCGCACCAGCACGTCGAAGGCCGCGAAGGTGCGCAGATGGCCGAGGTGCGGCGCCCCCTGCGTGGTGGGACCGCAGACATACAGCGACACCGCCCCCTCGCGCACCGGTGCGAAGGGTGCGGTGGTGCGGGTGGCGGTGTCGTGCAGCATAAGGGTCACGCCCTGAAGGATACTGCCCCTGAGCGGCCCGCTCAGTCCGTGCGGGCGCTGACCTGCTTGCCGTAGAGCTCCTCGAAGGTGTCGTCGTAGGAGACGGCGTTCTGGCGGCGCTTGCCCTGGACCGCGTCGACGGCCCCCTGGGCGGTCTCGATCGTGGTCGCCGGCGCCCGCAGCTTCTTGGCCACCAGGAAGGCGGCCAGCCCGGCGAGGGCGCCGAGCACGATGAACACGGCGGCGATGATCAGGAAGGCGGCCCAGTAGGGCAGCCCCAGCGCCTGCAGCCCGGTGGCGGCCGCGAACAGCAGCATCACCCAGGCCGAGAGCAGCAGGAACAGCAGCACGGCCGCCATGGCCGCGACGATGCCCGCCTTGATCCCGAGGTCGGTGAGCTCCTTCTTCGCGATGTCGATCTCATGGTGGACCACACCGAGGAGCTCGTCGCGGATGGACTGGACGAGCTCGCCGATGGACCGCTGGGTGGGCGGCGTGCTCGGGTCGTTCGTGGTGTTGATCATGGTCGGAGCCTATCGCAGGGGTGAGAGCTTTCGCAGGTCGCGGGGCCCCGGTCAGTCGACCGAGATCCGCTTGCGCTTGACGGTCTCGGCGCGGGGCCCGGCCGAGGTGGTGCGCCGCACCACCAGGGACGGGGCGACGGCCACGTCCCGCGGCGGGGCCTCGTGCCCGGAGACCCGCTCCACCAGGAGCTGCGCGGCGAGCGCGCCGAGCCGGTCGGAGTTGGGGTCGACGCTGGTGAGCTGGGCGATGCCGGAGGAGGCGAGGGAGGTGTTGCCGTAGCCCGCGACCGCGAGCTGCTCGGGCACCGCGAAACCGGCCTCGCGGGCGGCAGAGAGGACGCCGACCGCGGTGACGTCGTTGGCGCAGGTGACCGCGGTGGGGACGCGGCTGCCGCGCAGCAGCATCGATCCGGCGGTCTGCCCGACCTGCTCGGTGAAGTCGCCCGGCTCGACGCGGGTGCTGTCCGTGAGGCCGTGGCGCTGCATGGCCTTGCGGAAGGCGTCCGCGCGCTCCCGCGCGACGGCCGCGCCGACACCGCCGACGTGCGCGATCTCGCGGTGGCCGAGGCTCACCAGGTGGTCGACCAGCAGGCCCTGACCGACCTCGTCGTCGATGCGGACGGTGTCGAAGCGGCCGATGAACTGCTGCGAGCAGCCGATGCCCACGACGGGGCGGTTGCCGGTGGCCTCGAGCACGTTCTCCATGTCGGCCAGGTCGGAGATCATCAGGAAGCCGTCCACCCCGAGGTGGACCAGGTTGTTGATCGCGTCGGTGTCCGCCGCGACCGGGTACTCGGGGATGCGCCGACGGGTGGGGACCACGATCGCGGTGCGACCGGTGGCGGTGAGCTCGATGCGGATGGCGCGCACCAGGTCCGAGATCCAGGTGTTGCGCATGGTGTTGACGAGCACGGCGACCACGCCGCGGTGGTCGTCCTCGCCGCTGAGCTCCTCGAGCGGGAAGTCGAGCCGCTCGGCGGCCTCCCGCACCCGCCGGATCATCTGCGGCTTGATCTCCTCGGACTCCCGCAGCGCCCGCAGCGCGACCGCGCTGGAGATGCCCAGCGAGTTCGCGACGTCGCGCAGGGTGCCCCGCGTCTGGCCGTCGCCGGCGAGCTCGGCGGCGGTGCGGTCGAGGTTCTCGACCACCTGGCCGGTCGCGCCGTCGTCGGCGCCCGCGGCGTCGGTGAGGGGATCGATGGACTCGTCGGAGGACGTCGCGTCACTGCTCATGGACCCATTGAACCGCATCGCGGGTCCCGAGCAGGCCCGGCCGCAGCAGATGTGAACCACCCGTCAGCCGGGGCGGGGGTTTTCCCCCGCCGGAGCGGTGGGTGGGCACCGTGGGAGAGCGGCGCGGCGCCGAATACTGTCGGGGTCATGAACGTGACCCCCTCTCCCCCGGCGCCGCGGCGCCGCTCCCGGGTGAACCCGGCGGCGCTGGCCTCCGTGATCGTCGGCGGACTGCTCTTCTGCTCCTGGTTCTGGATCAGCCTCGCCGTCCTCCTCACCGGGCTCAGCGCGCTGCCGGCCCTCGGCAGCGGCCTGCTGCTGCTGATCCCCTGGATCCTGGCGATGCAGCTCGCGGTGCGCGCCGAGCGCCGCCGGGCGGTGGCCGTCCACGGCATCTCGGTGATCCTGCCCGCGCGGCGGCGCTCCCGGCGCGAGGGGGCGGCGCAGTGGATCCAGAACCGCTGGTTCGAGCTGGGCAGCGGCGCCTTCTGGCGCGGGGTGCTGCACCACCACCTCGCGATGCTGGTGGCCGGGCTCTTCTTCCTGGCCTTCCTGGTGCTGCTGCGGATCGGCTGGGCGGGCTGGGAGCTGGCCCTGGCCTACGGTCCGTTCGAGGTGGGCGGGGTGGAGCTCTCGCGCTGGGCGCTGGCCCTGATCGGCACGCTGGGCCTGGTGCTGTCGGTGGCGATGCTGGCCCTCGGGGCGCTGGCCGACCTGGGACTGGCGCGGGGCCTGATCTCGGGTTCGGAGGACGACCTGCGCGAGCAGGTCGCCGAGCTCGCCGAGCGCCGCCAGGGCGCGGTCGACGCCGCCGCCCAGGAGCGGCTGCGGATCGAGCGGGACCTCCACGACGGCGTCCAGCCCCGTCTGGTCACCCTGGCGATGACCCTCGGCGTGGCCCGGACCGCGATCCGCTCCGATCCGGATAGGGCCGAGCAGCTGGTGGGCGAGGCCCATTCCGAGGCGAAGGCGGTGATGACGGACCTGCGCCAGCTCGCCCGCGGCATCCACCCGGCGGTGCTCACCGACCGCGGCCTGGACGCCGCCCTCTCGGCGCTCGCCGCCCGCTCCCGCATCCCCGTCGAGCTGCAGGTCGAGCTCGCCGACGCCGAGCTTGCGCGGCTGGACCGCGAACGCGAGGCGGTGGCCTACTTCGTGGTCGCCGAGGCGCTGACCAACATCGCCAGGCATTCGGGGGCGAGCCGCGCCGCGGTCCTGGTCACCCAGCACGAGGGCACGCTGCGGGTGCGCATCGAGGACGACGGTCGCGGCGGCGCCGCGGTGCGCCGCGACGGCGTCTCCACCGGCCTGGCGGGCCTGTCCGACCGGGTCCGCGCCACCGGGGGCCGCCTCGAGGTGGTCAGCCCCGAGGGCGGCGGCACCGTCCTGCTGGCCGTGATCCCGCCGGGCACGGCCGCCGCGGCCGTGCGCCCCACCCCCGCCACCCAGGAGGTCCTGCGATGAGGATCGTGATCGCCGATGACGCCGTGCTGCTGCGGGCGGGGGTGGAGCGGCTGCTGACCGACGCCGGCCACGAGGTGGTCGCCGCCGTCGGCGACGCCACCGCCCTGCTGAGCGCCGTCTCCCACCACCAGCCCGACCTCGCCGTGATCGACGTGCGGATGCCGCCGACCTTCACCGACGAGGGGGTGCGGGCGGCGATGCTGATCCGCCAGCAGGACCCGCAGGTGGCGCTGCTGGTGCTCTCCCAGTACGTCGAGGAGCGGTACGCCTCCGACCTGATCGCCGACTCCCCGCACGGCCTGGGCTACGTGCTCAAGGACCGGGTCGCGGACATCGAGGACTTCCTGTCCGTGGTCTCCGACGTCGGCGCGGGCGGCACCTGGCTGGACCCGGAGGTCATCCAGCAGATCTTCGTCCGCTCCCGCCGTCGGCGCACCCTCGAGCAGCTCACCCCGCGCGAGCGGGAGGTGCTCTCCCTGATGGCCCAGGGCCGCTCGAACCAGGCCATCGCCGATGCCCTGTTCGTCTCCGCCGGCAGCGTCGAGAAGCACATCTCCTCGCTGCTGACCAAGCTCGACCTCCCACCCGTCGACGGCGAGAACCGTCGTGTCATGGCCGTCCTGCGCTACCTGGAATCCGAGGAACGATGATGAGCACCACCCACCCCGCCCCCCTCACCGCGGCGGACCGCTCCCCGCTCCACGAGCCCGGGCGGCGGCTCTCCCCCGCCCCGAGGACGATCGCCCCTGGCGGATCGCCCTGGTCCTCCTCGCCTCCGCCGTGGTCGCCCTGATCCTGCTGGCGCTCGCCCTCGCGTCCACCAGCGCCTGGGCCTCCGCCCGCGGCTTCTCCCCCGCCCCGGCCACCACCGCGCTCGGCACCCCCGCCTCGCTGACGGTGACCGCGGACGTGGCCGACGTGCAGGTGCGCTCCTCGGACGAGGTCGACCAGGTCACCCTGGCCCTGGTCGAGGACGGCGCGGACGAGCTGCCCGCGCCGGGCACCGAGGTGCGCGCCCGCCTCTCCCAGCAGGGCGGCTCCGCCGACCCGGTGCTGGACGTGCGCCAGCCGCACCGCTTCTCCACCCTGCCCTGGGGACCGGGATCGCTCGACCTGCTGCTGCTGGTCCCGACCGGGCACACGCTGAGCCTGGACCTGACCACCGAGGTCGGCGGGATCCGGGCCGAGGGCGACTTCGCCGCGCTCGCCGTCCGCTCCGACGTGGGCGACATCCGCCTGAGCTCCCTCTCCGCCCCGGGCGGCCTGGTGGCGCACTCGGAGGTCGGCGAGCTCGACATCGAGCTCGGCGCCCCGGCGGCCGCGACCATCGACGTCACCGCCGGGGTGGGGGACGTCGCCCTGCAGCTGCCCGCCGACGCCGGGGGCGCCGTGAGCGTCACCTCCGAGGTCGGCGAGATCGACATCACCGCCCCGGGCAGCGGCACCTGGGACATCGACGCGAGCTCCGAGCTGGGGACGACGGAGGTGGATCCGAGCCTGCGCGGCACCGCGCAGGACATCGGCTCGATCACCGCGACCTCCGAGGTCGGGGACGTGCACCTGCACCGCTGAGCACCGCGCGAGCCCGCAGCGGGCCGACGGGGCGGGCGCACCGGTCACGGACCGGGGCGCCCGCCCCGTCGGCGGCCCCGGTGCTCAGCGCTTGCCGGTGAGCCCCTGCTGGATGAGGTCCATCACCGAGGCGTCGGCCAGGGTCTGAGTGTCGCCCACCTGACGGTTCTCCGCGACGTCCCGCAGCAGGCGCCGCATGATCTTCCCGGAGCGGGTCTTGGGCAGCTCGGAGACCAGCAGCACCTTCTTCGGCTTCGCGATCGGGCCGATCTCCTTGCCGACATGGGCGCGCAGCAGCTCGGGGACCTGCTCCTCGCCGCCGCCGGCCGCGATCGCCTCCGCGCTGCCCGAGCGCAGGATCACGAAGGCCACCGGCGCCTGCCCGGTGGTCTCGTCGTTCGCCCCCACCACCGCGGCCTCCGCCACCCATTCGTGGCTGACCAGGGCGGATTCGATCTCCATGGTGGACAGGCGGTGGCCGGAGACGTTCATGACGTCGTCCACCCGGCCCAGCAGCCAGATGTCGCCGTCCGCATCGCGCTTGGCGCCGTCGCCGGCGAAGTAGAGCCCCGGGAAGCGGGACCAGTAGGTCTCCTGGAAGCGCTCGGGGTCGCCCCAGATGCCGCGCAGCATCGCCGGCCACGGCTCATCGAGCACCAGGTAGCCGCCCTGGCCGTTGCCGACGCTCTCACCGGCGTCGTTGATGACGTCGGCGCTGATGCCGGGCAGCGCGACCTGCGCCGAGCCCGGCTTGGTGGCGGTCACCCCCGGCAGCGGGGAGATCATGATGGCGCCGGTCTCGGTCTGCCACCAGGTGTCCACGATCGGGCAGCGGTCGCCGCCGATGACGCGGCGGTACCACATCCAGGCCTCCGGGTTGATGGCCTCGCCGACGCTGCCCAGCAGGCGCAGCGAGGACAGGTCGTGCTTCCCGGGAATCTCCTCCCCCACTTCATGGCGGTGCGGATCGCGGTGGGCGAGGAGTAGAACAGGGAGACCTTGTACTTCTCGATGATCTCCCACCAGCGGCCCTGGTGGGGAGTGTCCGGGGTGCCCTCGTAGATGACCTGGGTGGTGCGGTTGGCCATCGGGCCGTAGACCACGTAGGTGTGCCCGGTGACCCAGCCGACGTCGGCCGTGCACCAGTAGACGTCCGTGGAGGGCTTGAGGTCGAAGACGTTGCGGTGGGTGTAGGCGGCCTGGGTGAGGTAGCCGCCGGTGGTGTGGACGATGCCCTTGGGCCTGCCGGTGGTGCCGGAGGTGTAGAGGATGAACAGCGGGTGCTCGGCCTCCACCGCGACCGGGGTGTGCTCGCTCGAGGCGCTCTCGCGCGCCTCGTGCCACCACACGTCCCGACCCTGCGTCCACTCGACCTCGCCGCCGGTGCGGCGCACCACCAGGACCTTCTCCACGCTGCTCGCGCCGCCGGCCAGCGCCTCGTCGACGGCGGGCTTGAGCGGCAGCTGCTTGCCGCGCCGGTTCTGGCCGTCGGCGGTGATGACCACCCGGGCCTCGGCGTCCTCGATGCGCGAGCGCAGGGCCTCAGCGCTGAAGCCGCCGAAGACCACCGAGTGCGGGGCGCCGAGGCGGGCGCAGGCGAGCATCGCGAACACCGCCTCGGGGATCATCGGCAGGTAGATCGCGACCCGGTCGCCGGTGCGCACCCCCAGCTCGGAGAGCACGTTGGCCATGCGGGAGATCTCGTCCTTGACGTCCGCGTAGGTGAAGGCGGCGTCGGAGCCGTCCTCGTACTCGGCCAGCAGCGCCACCTGGTCGCCGTGGCCCGACTCCACGTGGCGGTCCACGCAGTTGTAGGCGACGTTCAGGGTGCCGTCCGCGAACCAGCGGGCGAAGGGCGGGTTCGACCAGTCGAGGGTCTGGGTGAACGGGGTCTCCCAGCTCAGCAGGCTCGCCCGGGAGCGCCAGAACGCGAGCCGGTCGCGCTCGGCCTCCGCGTACAGCGAGGGGCGGGCGACCGCGTTCTGGACGAACTCGGTGGGCGGGGAGAAGGTGCGGGTCTCCTCGGAGAGGTTCTCGATCCCGGTGACGGCGTCGTCGGACATCAGTGCTCCTGGTTCATGGGCCCCGTCGGAGGGGCGGAACGGACGCGGTCACCGTATCCCAGGAGATGCGCGTCACGCTCATCGGGCACGCCCCGTGAGCGGCGCGATCGCGGCCCGCGCGGCGACTACCGTGGGGGACCATGCTCTCCGATCCGGGCGCCGGTGCGCCGACCCTGCTGTCCCCGACCCGCCTGCGCGAGCTCGAGCTGCGCAACCGCATCTGGCTGGCCCCGATGTGCCAGTACATGGTCGAGGCCGGTGACGGCGTCCCCACCGACTGGCACCTGGTCCACCTCGGCGCCCGCGCCGCCGGCGGCTTCGGCCTGATCATCACCGAGGCGACCGCGATCTCCCCCGAGGGCCGCATCAGCCCGCAGGACACCGGGATCTGGAACGACGAGCAGGTCGCGGCCTGGGCACGGATCACCCGGTTCTGCCAGGAGCAGGGCGCGAAGGTCGCCGTGCAGCTCGCGCATGCGGGCCGCAAGGCCTCCACCTGGCCGGCCCTGCCGGCCTTCCGCGGCCGTCGCGGCACGGTCCCCGAGTTCGCCGCGGGGTGGCGCGCCGTGGGCCCCACCACCGATCCCTTCCCCGGGCTCGACGCCCCCGACGCGCTGTCCCGGGACGACATCGCCCGCGTGGTCGAGGACTTCGTGGCGGGCGCCCGTCGCGCCGAGCAGGCCGGCTTCGACGCCCTCGAGCTCCACTTCGCCCACGGCTACCTGGTCCACGAGTTCCTCTCGCCGCTGGTGAACACCCGCACCGACGAGTACGGCGGCGACGGGCCCGGGCGGCGCCGGCTCGCCCTCGAGATCGCCGCCGCGGTGCGCGAGCAGTGGCCCGCCGAGCGCCCGCTGATCGTGCGGCTCAGCGCGACCGACTGGATCGACGGCGGCTGGGACGTCGAGCAGTCCGCGACCCTGGCCCGCGAGCTGGAGCGGGTGGGGGTGGACGCGCTGCACGTCTCCACCGGCGGCGCGGTGATCGCCGACATCGCGGTGGGTCCGGAGTACCAGGTCGGCTTCGCCCGCGCCCTGCGCGAGGCGGTCTCGATGCCGGTGGCCGCCGTCGGCCTGATCACGGAGCCGGAGGGCGCGCAGGCGGTCCTGGACCGCGGGGACGCGGACTTCGTCGCCCTCGGCCGCGCCGCCCTGCGCGAGCCCGCCTGGCCGCAGCGCGCCGCCCATGAGCTCGCGGTGCGCGCTCCGGAGCTGTACCCGGGCGCCTACCGCCGCGGCGCCTGGTGAGCGGCGCCCCGCCGCGGCGCCCCGCCGCGGCGGCCGGCGCCTCAGCAGTCGGGGACGCTGACCGGGACCGCGGTGACCGCGAGCCCGCCCATGGCGGTCTCCTTGTAGCGCGCGTTCATGTCCCTGCCGGTCTGGCGCATGGTCTCGATCACCGTGTCCAGGGAGACGAAGTGCTCCCCGATGCCGCGCAGCGCGAAGCGGGCGGCGGTGATCGCCTTCACCGCCGCCATCGCATTGCGCTCGATGCAGGGGATCTGCACCAGACCGCCGATGGGGTCACAGGTCAGGCCCAGGTTGTGCTCCATGGCGATCTCCGCGGCGTTCTCCACCTGGGCGGGCTTGCCGCCCATCGCCTCGCAGAGGGCGGCGGCGGCCATCGAGCAGGCCGAGCCGACCTCGCCCTGGCAGCCCACCTCGGCGCCCGAGATCGAGGCGTGCTCCTTGTACAGGGAGCCGATCGCGCCCGCGGTGAGCAGGAAGCGCACCGCGATCTCGTCGGGGTCCACGCCCTCGATGTAGGTGGTGGCGAAGAACAGCACGGCCGGGATGATGCCGGCGGCGCCGTTGGTGGGGGCGGTGACCACGCGCCCGCCGGCGGCGTTCTCCTCGTTGACCGCGAGCGCGGCCAGGGAGACCCATTCGAAGGAGTTCATCGGCAGCCGGACCGGGTCCTCGGCGCTCAGCGAGTCGTACCAGGAGGCCGCGCGGCGCTTGACGTCGAGCCCGCCGGGCAGGGTGCCGCCGGTGCGGACCCCCCGCTCGATGCAGTCGTCCATGGCGCGCCAGATCCTCAGCAGACCGGAGCGGATCTCCTCGTCGCTGCGCCACTGCCGCTCCCGCATCAGCATCGCCTCGGAGACGGAGATGCCGCGGTCCTCGCACACCCGCAGCAGCTCATCGCCGGTGGTGAAGATGGTGCGGCCCTCCTCCTCGGCGGCGACCTCCGCGATCGAGCGGTCCATGTCGGCCTCGTCGACGACGAAGCCGCCGCCGACGGAGAACATCGGCCGCCGCGCCAGCACCTCCCCCGCGGCGTCGAGGGCCAGGAAGGTCATCCCGTTGGAGTGCTGGGGCAGGAAGGTCAGCGGGTGCAGGACGATCGAGGAGGGCCGCAGGGACACCGGGAGGGTGCCGTCCAGCAGCAGCCCGCCCTCGGCCTCGATCCTCGCCACCCGCGCCCGTCCGGCAACCGGGTCGACGGTCTCGGGATCGGCGCCCTCGAGCCCCATCACCACCGCGTCCAGGGTGCCGTGGCCCTCGCCGGTCGCGGCCAGCGAGCCGTAGAGGTGGACGGCGACGTCCATGAGGCGGGGCTCGACCTGCGGATCGGCGAGCACCTCGCGGGCGAACCGGGCCGCGGCCCGCATCGGCCCGACGGTGTGCGAGCTCGAGGGCCCGATCCCGATCTTGAACAGGTCGAACGTGCTGATGCTCATGTCGCGCCTCCTGGGGTGCTCATCTGCTCAGGGCTCTAGGGCTGCCAGGTGCCGCAGGGATGCCGGTCGGTGCGCTGCCCGGCCGGGCCCTCAGCGTCCGCCGCGACGGCGCGGCGCCCGTGCCGGTGCCGCGGAGCGACCGCGGCCGCCGCTCCGGCCGGCGCTGCTGTCCTTGCCGGCGCCGCCGTCCTTGCCGGCGCCGCCGCTCCTGCCCGCACCGCGGCTGCGCCCGGCGCCTGCCGCGCCGGCTGCGCGTCCGCGGCGGGGGCCGTCGCCCCGCCCGGTCCGGGCACCGCCGCGGCCCGCGTCGCCCGCCTCGGGCTCCTCCCAGGAGGCGCGCCGCTCCTCGTTGGCGCGGCGCTCCTCGGCGCGGCGGGAGTCGGCCCCGCGCGTGCGCTGGATGTCGAGCTTGCGGGGCGCGCCCTTGTACTTCACCTGCGCGGGGTCCTCGGCCGGCTCCCCGGCGGGGGCGCGGCCGCCGAGCTCGGCGAGCGCCGGGTGCTCGCCCGAGGCGACCTCCTCGGCCCAGCGGGGCTCGACCGCCGCCTGCTCGAGGACGCGGCGGGTGCGGGAGGTCTGATGGGGCAGGGCGAGGGTGACCACGCTGCCGACGGCGCCCGCGCGGGCGGTGCGCCCGGAGCGGTGCACGTACTCCTTGACGTCGTCGGAGGGGTCGACGTGGACCACCATGGTGACGTCGTCGATGTGGAGCCCGCGGGCCGCGACATCGGTCGCCACCAGCACCGGGTAGGCGCCCTCGCGGAAGCCGGCCAGCACGTTGGTGCGCAGGCCCTGCTGCTTGCTGCCGTGCAGCGCCGCGGCGGGCACGCCGACCTCGACCAGCTCCTGCGCGACCCGCTCGGCCCCGAGCTGGGTGCGGGTGAACATCAGGGTGCGGCCCTCGCGGGCCCCCAGGTAGGCGGTGACCTCCCGCTTGGCGGAGGGCTCGATGGCCAGCACATGGTGGTCCATGGTGGTCACCGCCGCGGAGACCGGGGTGGTCTCGTGGCTGACCGGGTCGACCAGGAACGCGTCGACCAGCTCCTCGACCTGTCCGTCCAGGGTGGCGGAGAACAGCATCTTCTGGGTCCCCATCGGGATCGCCGCCAGGATGTCGCGCACCACGGGCAGGAAGCCGAGGTCGGCCATGTGGTCGGCCTCGTCGATGACCGTGGTCTCGACCAGGTCCAGCTGCAGGGCCCCGCGCTCGACCAGGTCGACCAGCCGTCCCGGGGTCGCGACCACGATCTCGACGCCGCGGGCGACCGCGTCGGCCTGCTTCTCGATGTTCATGCCGCCGGCGACCAGCTGGGCCTTGATCCCCACCGCGCGGGCGAAGGGATGGATGGTGTCGACGACCTGCGCCGCGAGTTCGCGGGTGGGCACCAGCACCACCCCCAGCGGGCGCTTGCGGTGGACCTTGCGGCCGCGGAAGCGGGCGGTCATCGCGAGCGTGAAGGCGAGGGTCTTGCCGGAGCCGGTCTCGGCGCGGGCGAGGACGTCGCGCCCGGCCAGGGCATCGGGCAGGATCACCGACTGGATCTCGAAGGCGCGCTCGAGACCCTGCTCGGCGAGCACGCGCAGCGACTCGTCCGGCAGGGCCATGTCCTCGAACCGTTCCGAGCTGTGGGCGAGGCGGCGACGGGCCTTGGGCATGGTGATCCTCCTGATGATCGGACGCTCCCATCATCCAGCATGCCGCGTCCATGGGAGAATGGGGGCGATGTTGCGCACTCTCATGACCTCGAAGATCCACCGGGCCACCGTCACGCAGGCAGACCTGCACTACGTCGGTTCGGTGACCATCGACCCCGTCCTCACCGAGGCCGCGGGGCTGGTGGAGAACGAGCAGGTCACGATCGTGGACATCACCAATGGTCAGCGCCTGGTCACCTACGTCATCGAGGGTGAGCGCGGCAGCGGCGTGATCGGCATCAACGGGGCGGCGGCGCATCTGGTCACCCCCGGCGACCTGGTGATCATCATCGCCTACGGTCAGCTGGACGAGACGGAGGTCTCCTCGCACCGCCCCCGGGTGGTGCACGTCGATGCGCGCAACCGCATCGTGGCGACCGGCGACGACGGCGCCCGGCCGGTCCCGGGCAGCGCCGACCAGATCGACGGCCGCGCCTCCGCCGGTGCGCGCTGACCACCGCCTCCCCGCGGTCGCCGGCCTCCGCGGAGCGGACGCGGGAACACCCTTTCCCGCCGCTGGTCTAGGATCGCTCGGGTGATCGAGCTCCTGCCCCGCCCGCTGCCATGAGCGGGGTCCTGACCGGCTTCTTCATCGTCTGGGCGCTGATCGCCGTGGGCTGGGTGGTCGGCCGCACGGGAGTGCTCGGCCCCCACGGCCGCTACGTGCTGAACCGCACCACCTTCTTCGTGGCCTCCCCCGCCCTGGTCCTGGTGGGGCTGCTCAGCTCCGACGTCCGCGAGATCTTCTCGGTCCCCATGGCGGTGGCCGCGATCTCGGGGCTCGCCACCGGCGCCCTGCTGCTGCTGGGCGTCGCCCTGTTCACCCGGCGCCGGGGACCGGACCTGGTGGTCACCGCGATCTCCGGCTCGGTCGTCAACGGCGCCAACATGGGCTTCCCGATCGCCGCCTACGTGCTGGGCGACATCTCCCACGCGCTGCCGGTGATCCTGTTCCAGCAGGCCGTCTACAACCCGCTGTTCCTGTTCGTGCTGCACCAGATCACGCAGAAGGAGTCCCTGGGACCGCTGGGGATCGCCCGCAGCATCGGCGCCAACCCCACCATCGTGGCCGCGGCGGTGGGGATGGTGCTGGCGCTGACCGGGGTGCAGGTCCCCGACGTGGCGCTCGAGCCGATCCGCTCGCTGGCGGACATGGCGATCCCGGCGATGCTGCTGGCCTACGGACTCTCGCTGCACGGCTCCAAGCCGCTCGCGAAGGCCGACGGCTACCGGGGACTGATCGCGGCCGCCTCGTTCTCGAAGCTGCTGGCCATGCCGGCCCTGGCGTTCGGCATCGGGCTGCTGCTGGGCCTGTCCGGCCACTCCCTGTACGAGGTGGTGGTGATGGCCGCCCTGCCCACAGCCCAGAACGTCTACGTGGCCGCCGCCCGCTACCGGGCCGCCGAGAACCTCGCCCGGGACACGGTGCTGATCACCACGATCGGCACCGTGGTGGTGCTGCTGCTGATCTCCGGCCTGCTGGGCGTCTGAACCCGAGCCCCGGGGCGCGGTAGCATGAGCGGGTGACCCGACGGCTCCTGCTCCTGCAGCCGCGTCGGCCGCGGCCCGCGCCCCTCCCACGCTCCTGAGAGCGTGCCGGTGCGCCCAGGCGGCACCGATGCGGCTCCCCTCGCCTGCGCGAGGGTTTTTTCTTGTCATGCGACGCCCGGCGGCAGCTGCCGCTCCGACACCGAAGGACGATTCACCCATGGCCGAGGCCCCGCACCGTTACACCGCCGCGGTGGCGGACGAGATCGAGCGCCGCTGGCAGCAGCGCTGGGACGAGGACGGCACCTTCTTCGCCGACAACCCCGTCGGCGCGCTGCGCGGCTCCGTCGACTCGCTCGAGCAGGCGGCCACCGCAGCGGCCCCCGAGAAGATGTACATCATGGACATGTTCCCCTACCCCTCCGGGGCGGGGCTGCACGTGGGGCACCCGCTGGGGTACATCGCGACCGACGTGGTCGCCCGCCACCAGCGGATGCTGGGCAAGAACGTGCTGTACACGATGGGCTACGACGCCTTCGGTCTGCCGGCCGAGCAGTACGCCGTGCAGACCGGCACCCATCCGCGGATCACCACCGAGGCGAACATCGCCAACATGCGCCGCCAGCTGCACCGCCTGGGCCTGTCCCATGACCCGCGCCGCACCCTGGCCACCACCGACCCCGAGTTCACGAAGTGGACCCAGTGGATCTTCCTGCGCATCTTCGACTCCTGGTACGACCCGGAGGCGCCGAACGCCGACGGGGTCACCGGCCGGGCGCGACCGATCGCGGAGCTGCGCGCGGAGCTGCGCGACGGCAGCATCGACCCCTTCGCCCTGGCCGACCGGCAGGGCATCGAGCTGCCCGAGGCGTGGCAGGGACGCTCCGCCGTCGAGGTGCCGGGGGCGAGCGAGGCCGAGATCGCGGCCCTGGCCGACGCCTTCCGCCTGACCTACATCTCCGAGACCCCCGTGAACTGGTGCCCGGGGCTGGGCACCGTGCTGGCCAATGAGGAGGTCACCGCCGACGGTCGCTCCGAGCGCGGCAACTTCCCGGTGTTCACGCGCCGCCTGCGGCAGTGGAACATGCGCATCACCGCCTACGGCGACCGCCTGCTCGAGGACCTGGAGCGGGTGGACTGGCCCGAGTCGATCCGCTCGATGCAGCGCAACTGGATCGGCCGCAGCCACGGCGCCCAGATCACCTTCCCGGCCGCGGGACTCGCGGGCCGGCCGGGCGCGAGCTTCGACGTGTTCACCACCCGCGCCGACACCCTCTTCGGCGCCACCTTCTGCGTGCTCTCTCCGGAGCATGCGCTGCTGTCGGACCCCTCCGCCCTGCCCGCCGCCTGGCCCGCGGGCACCCGGGACGCCTGGACCGGCGGCGCGGCCACGCCCCGCGAGGCGGTCGCGGCCTACCAGGCGCGGGCGGCCTCCCTCGGCGAGGACGAGCGCACCGCCGAGGACCGCGTGAAGACCGGCGTGTTCACGGGCCTGCTGGCCACCAACCCGATGGACGGGCGCGAGCTGCCGGTGTTCACCGCCGACTACGTGCTGACCGGCTACGGCACCGGCGCGATCATGGCCGTGCCCGCCGAGGACCCGCGCGACTTCGACTTCGCCTCCGCCTTCGAGCTGCCCGTGATCCGCACGGTGCGGCCGCCGGCGGACTTCGCCGGCGGGGCCTGGACCGGCGAGGGCGAGAAGATCAACTCCGCCAATGCCGAGCTGGACCTCAACGGCCTGAGCAGCGCCGAGGCGAAGGAGCGGGCCACCGCCTACGTCGCCGAGAAGGGCTTCGGCCGCGCCCGCACCACCTACCGCCTGCGCGACTGGCTGTTCTCCCGCCAGCGGTACTGGGGCGAGCCCTTCCCGGTCGTCTACGATCCCGAGCACCCCGAGGTGCCGATCCCGCTGCCCGAGGCGATGCTGCCGGTCGAGCTGCCCGAGGTCGCGGACTTCTCCCCGCGCACCTTCGACCCGATGGATGCGGACACCGAGCCGCAGACGCCGCTGTCGCGGGCGGAGGACTGGGTCGAGGTCGAGCTGGATCTCGGCGAGGGCGTGCGGACGTACCGGCGCGAGACCAACACCATGCCGCAGTGGGCCGGCTCCTCCTGGTACCACCTGCGCTACATCGACCCCACCGAGGACGAGGTGCTGGTGCGGAGCGAGAACGAGCAGTACTGGCTGGGACCGCGCGAGGACGACGGGGTGGGCGGGGTGGACCTGTACGTCGGCGGCGTGGAGCATGCGGTGCTGCACCTGCTGTACGCCCGCTTCTGGCACAAGGTGCTCTTCGACCGCGGTGACGTCTCCAGCCAGGAGCCCTTCCACCGCCTGTTCAACCAGGGCTACATCCAGGCCTACGCCTACACCGACGCCCGCGGCGTCTACGTCCCCGCCGAGGAGGTCGTCGCCGGCGCCGACGGCACCTTCACCTACCAGGGCGAGGCCGTCACCCAGGAGTACGGGAAGATGGGCAAGTCGCTGAAGAACGCGGTGGCCCCCGATGACATGTACGAGGAGTACGGGGCGGACACGCTGCGGGTCTACGAGATGTCGATGGGGCCGCTGGACCTCTCGCGTCCCTGGGAGACCCGGGCGGTGGTCGGCTCGCAGCGCTTCCTGCAGCGCCTGTGGCGACTGGTGGTCGACGAGGAGAGCGGGCAGCTGACCGTCTCCGACCAGCCGGCGGACCGGGCCACGCTGCAGGTCGTGCACCGCACCATCGACGGCGTCAGCCGCGACATGGCCCAGATGCACTTCAACACCGCGGTGGCGAAGCTCATCGAGCTGGTCAACCACCTCACCAAGCTGCTGACCGCGCACGGCTCCGCCCCGCGGGAGGCGGTGGAGCCGCTGGTGCTGATGGTCTCGCCGCTGGCCCCGCACCTGGCCGAGGAGCTGTGGTCCCGGCTCGGTCACCGCGGCGGCATCTCCCGCGCCGCCTACCCGGTGGCGGATCCGGAGCTGCTGAAGGCCGACCTGGTCACCTGCGTGATCCAGGTCAAGGGCAAGGTGCGCCATCGGATCGAGGTCGACCCGGAGATCACCGAGGCCGACCTCGAGGCCGCGGTGATGGCCGAGGAGCGGGTGCAGGAGCTGCTGGCCGGCCAGAGCATCCGCAAGCTGATCATCCGCGCCCCGAAGATCGTCAACATCGTCGTCTGACGGCGCGCAGGCGCACGGTTCCTCCCCCGCCCCGCCCTGTCCACACTGCGGGGCGGGGCCGGGACGTCGCCCCGCCCGCCTGCCTACGGTCGGCGCATGACCACCTCCTGGGGATGCGACACCGAGGCCGTGCAGGCACTGGCCGCGACGGCGGACGCGCGGGCCGCGCTGCTGCTGGCCCTGATCGATCGGCTCCGCGCCGCCGCCGACGCCGTGGACTGGCACGGGCCCGACGCGCAGGCGCATCGCGGGCGCACCGCGGCCGTCACGGCCGCGGCCTCCGCGCTGTGCCGGACGCTGCGGGATCGCGCCGCCATGCTGCGTGACGAGGCGGCGCAGCAGGAGCACGCCTCCCAGGCCGAGCCGTCCGCGGACCCGCTGCGGCTGATGGCCGCCGAGCTGCCGGGGCTCGAGGAGGTCGGTCGGTGGATCGGCGGCCCCCTCCGGGCCCGCCCGGGCGGGCAGGGCTTCCCGATCCCCCCGGCCCTGCCGGGCGGCGCGGGGCCCTGGATCGGCGGGCCGCTCCAGCGCCCGTCCGGCGCCGGGGCCCGCCAGCCGCTCCCGGCGGGCGAGGACTTCGCCCTCACCGCGGACCGGCTGGAGGGCGCCGAGCGGCTGCGCCGCCGCGCCTTCGCCTCGACCTCCTACACCGCCCTCGCCCAGTCGGCGATGGACATCCATGCGGCCGTGGGAGCGGGTCTGGACCTCGCCGAGACGGCCCTGACCGATCACGGGCTGGGGGCCTTCGTGCCCCTCGTCTCGCTGGCGCGGATCCCGCACGCCACCAGCTCGCTGCTGGTGGGCGAGGAGTCGACCGCGGGGCAGGTGACCGGGCAGCTCGAGCACCTGGCGGCGAACGTGCACCAGACCGGCGCCGAGGTCGCCGACGCGATCGGGCGCGGGGACGTGGCCGCCGCCATCCGGGCCGGCGAGCGCGGCGCCTTCCGCCACCACGAGGGGGTGCTGGGCGTGGTGACCGCCTCGCCGCTGTGGGAGGTCCCCGCGGTGGGCGCCGAGGCCCTGGGCCATGCGGCCGACGCCGTGGAGGGCGTCAGCCCCGCCGCGGCGCAGGGGCTGCGAGAGGCCGAGCATCGCAGCGCCGAGCTCGGCGAGCACGTCGAGGGCGTGCGCGAGACCTGGCTCGGCGGCGAGAGCTGGTACGACGCCCGCCGCCGAGCGGTCACCCTGCCCTGGGACCCGGGGGCCTGAGGCTCACCGGAGCGCCGGCTCGGGCTCCCCGACGGTGCTCAGCTCGAGACCGTCGGCGCCCTCGGGCAGGGTCACCCTGACCCCCTGCCCGTCGTGGACCTCGCCCTTCAGGATCAGCCGGGCCAGGCCGTCGCCGATCTCCTTCTGCACCAGGCGCTTGAGAGGACGCGCCCCGTACATCGGGTCGAAGCCCTCGTCGGCCAGCCAGCGGGTGGCGGCGTCGTCGACCTCGAGCGCGATGCGGCGGTCCGCGAGCCGCGCGGCGACCTCCGCGATCTGCAGCGTCACGATCCGCGAGAGCTGCTCACGGGTGAGCGCCTCGAAGATCACCACGTCGTCCAGGCGGTTGAGGAACTCCGGCTTGAAGGAGGCCCGCACCACCTGCATCACCCGTTCGTGCTTCTCCGGCTCGGTGAGGGTGGGGTCCTGCACCGCATGCGCGCCCAGGTTCGAGGTGAGGATCAGGATGGTGGAGCGGAAGTCCACGGTCCGGCCCTGCCCGTCGGTGAGCCGGCCGTCGTCGAGGACCTGCAGCAGCACGTCGAACACGTCCGGATGGGCCTTCTCGATCTCGTCCAGCAGCACCACCGAGTACGGCCGGCGCCGCACGGCCTCGGTGAGCTGACCGCCCTCGTCGTAGCCGACGTAGCCCGGAGGCGCGCCGACCAGCCGCGAGACGGTGTGCTTCTCGCCGTACTCCGACATGTCGATGCGGATCATCGCCCGCTCGTCGTCGAAGAGGAACTCGGCCAGCGCCTTGGCCAGCTCCGTCTTGCCCACGCCGGTCGGCCCCAGGAACAGGAAGGAGCCGGTGGGCCGGTTCGGGTCGGAGATCCCGGCCCGGGCCCGGCGCACCGCGTCGGCGACCTCGGTGACGGCGCGGCGCTGCCCGATCAGCCGGCGGCCGATCAGCTCCTCCATGTCCAGCAGCTTCTCGCTCTCGCCCTGCAGTAGGCGACCGGCCGGGATGCCCGTCCAGGCGGAGACCACCTCGGCGATGTCATCGGCGCCGACGTGGTCGGCGACCATCGGCCGCTCCCCCTCGGTGCCGCCGCCGGCCTCGTGCTCCTCGGCCTCGCGCAGCTGCTCCTTCAGGGCCGGGATGTCGCCGTAGAGGATCTTCGAGGCGGCGGTCAGGTCGCCCTCGCGCTGGGCCCGGTCGGCCTGCATCCGCAGCTGCTCGAGCTGGGCCTTCAGATCACCCACCAGGTTCAGTCCGGCCTTCTCCCGCTCCCAGCGGGCCGCCAGCTCATTGCGCTGCTCGGTGCGGTCGGCGAGCTGGGAGCGCACGGACTCGAGCTGCGCGAGGCTGCCCGGGTCGTCGCTGCCGGCGAGCGCGAGCTCCTCCATCTTCAGCCGGTCCACCTGTCGGCGCAGGATGTCCAGCTCCTCCGGCGAGGAGTCCAGCTCCATCCGCTGCCGGGAGGCGGCCTCGTCGACCAGGTCGATCGCCTTGTCCGGCAGCTGCCGGCCCGAGATGTACCGCGCCGACAGGGTCGCGGCCGCCACCAGCGCGGAGTCGGTGATCGTGACCTTGTGGTGCGCCTCGTACTTGTCCTTGAGGCCGCGCAGGATCGTGACCGTGTCCTCGACGCTGGGCTCGCCGACGAACACCTGCTGGAAGCGGCGCTCGAGGGCGGGGTCCTTCTCGATGTTCTCCCGGTACTCGTCGAGCGTGGTCGCCCCCACCATCCGCAGCTCACCGCGGGCCAGCATGGGCTTGAGCATGTTGCCGGCGTCCATCGACCCGTCGCCCGAGCCGCCGGCGCCGACGACCGTGTGGAGCTCGTCGATGAAGGTGATGATCTGGCCCTCGCTGGTGCGGATCTCGTCGAGCACCGCCTTCATGCGCTCCTCGAACTCGCCGCGGTACTTCGAGCCCGCGACCATCGAGGACAGGTCCAGCGAGATCAGCTTCTTGCCGCGCAGCGAGTCGGGGACGTCGCCCGCCACGATGCGCTGGGCGAGCCCCTCGACGACGGCGGTCTTGCCGACGCCGGGCTCGCCGATCAGCACCGGGTTGTTCTTGGTGCGGCGCGAGAGCACCTGGACCACGCGGCGGATCTCGGCGTCGCGACCGATCACCGGGTCCAGCCGGCCCTCGCGGGCCATCTCGGTGAGGTCCACGCCGAACTTCTCGAGGCTCTGGAAGGTGCCCTCGGGGTTCTGGGTGTCCATCTGGTTCATGCGGTCATCTCCTGGGGTCACGGTGGCAACGGCATCGCGGAGTGCGGAGGGGGTCGCCCCGACGGCGGTGAGCAGGCGGGCGGCGGCGTCCTTGCCGAGTGCGATGCCGATCAGCAGATGCTCGGTGGACAGGTAGGTGCGCCGCTGGGAGTCGGCCTCCCGGCGGGCCGCCTCGAGGGCGTCGAAGCCGGTGCCGACGAAGGTCGGCGAGGACGCGGTGCCGCGCACCCGCGGCAGGGAGTCGATCGCCTGCTCGGCGCGGCGCAGCACGTCGGCCGCATCCGCCCCGGTCGCGATCAGGACGGCGCGGGCGATGCCGTCCGCCTGGCCGGCCAGCGCCCAGAGCAGGTGCATCGAGCTGATCTCGGGATTGCCGAGCTCGACGGCCTTCTCCGCGGCGGCCGTGACGGCCTCCTGCGATCGGGTGGTGAACTGGAACTCCACGATGCTCCTCTCTGTCGGTGGCGCGGTGGTCGGTGTCGCGGTGCTCGTCCGGGTCAACGTCCACCAAATTGAGTCTATTCCACTCAAGGAAGACTGCGTTCCCCGCACCGCTCGCCCGCAGCGCTCCCCCGGGGCGCCGGAACCCCCGGCGAGGGGACCCCCTCGCGGTAGCATCGCGGTGACGCCGCACCCGCCGAGGGGGCGGATCCGACGCCGTCGTCGTGCCCGGCCCCGCCCGCCCTTCTCCTGCCGTCGAAACCGAGGCCCTCATGTCCCAGCCCCCGCACCCGCCGTCCGGCGGTCAGCACATGCCCAACGGCCGGCCGCGGCCCGGCGCGCCGCACTCCCCGTCCTCGCAGCCGCGCTACATCGACTACGGCACCCCGCGCGCCTTCGACACCTCGGTGCGCCCGGCCTCGGGGCTCACCGCGGCCCGCTACGCGCCCGCGCAGATCCAGCGCCCCGACCAGCAGCAGCCGCCGTCGGCCTGGTCCACCCAGACGCGGCGGGTGCAGGAGGTCTCGCAGGAGGCCGCCAAGCCCCCGGCGGTGAGCATCGGCGTGTGGATCGCGCTGGTCGCGCTCGGCGTCGGGGTGCTGCTGGTGCTGGGCTACTTCTTCCTCGAGTTCGTGCTCACGGCGAGCTCGAGCCCGGTGTGGTGGCCGGTCACCGCCTTCCTCGCCTCGATCTCCCTGCTGGTGATCGCCGGGATCATGCTGCTGGCCGACCGCTGGGACCCGCAGCCGATCCCGCTGCTGCTGATCGCGGTCTTCTGGGGCGCCGCGATCTCGGCCGGTCTCAGCTACGTGCTCAACACGCTCAACAGCACCCTGGTCTATCTCCTCACCGGCAGTCCCGAGGCGGCGAGCTGGGCCGGCGCCGTCATCAGCGCGCCGCTGGTGGAGGAGACCACCAAGGGACTGGGCCTGCTGCTGCTGATGGTGCTGGCCCGGCGCTACTTCAACGGCCCGCTGGACGGACTCATCTACGGCGCCCTGATCGGCGGCGGCTTCGCCTTCACCGAGAACATCATCTACTACACCCGCGGCCTCGAGGACATGGGCGCCGGCGGGGTGCTGTTCCTGTTCATCCTGCGCGGCGTGCTCAACATCTTCGGCCACGCCATCTACACCTCGCTGACCGGCATCATCGTCGGCTTCGTGGCGCGCAAATGGGGCACCGTCATGGGCTTCCTGGTGTTCCTGCCGGCGCTGGTCCCGGGCATGGTGATCCATTCCCTGTGGAACCTGCTGGCCGGGATGGGCGGCGGGATCGTCCTGCTGCTGCTCATGTACGGCGGCAAGGCGCTGGTCTCCCTGCTCTGGCTGATCACCATCGGGCTGCTGATCTGGGACGAGTCGCGCCTGACCCGGGTGCGCCTGGGCGACTACGCCAACCAGGGCTGGCTGACCCATGAGGAGGTCGACATGCTCGCCACCTGGAAGGGACGACGGGAGGGCAAGCGCTGGGCGCAGCAGCTGGGGGCGAAGCCGGTGATGAAGCGCTTCATCCGGGAGAGCGCGGACCTCGCCTCGATCCGGCAGCGGCTGCTCGCCGACGGCGCGAACCCGAAGGTGGTGGGGATCGAGCGGAACCTCCTGCACCGGCTCACCGCCAACCGCCAGGAGCTGCTCTCCCACGTGCGCTGAGGCGGCCCCGCGTCGGCCGCGGCGCTGCGCTCAGGGCTCGGCCCTGCGCTCAGTGCTCCTCGTCCGCCTCGGCGAGCCGGTCCTCGCGCCCCCGCAGCCGGTCGAACTGGCGGCGCTCGCGCTTGGTGGGGCGCCCGGCGCCGCGCTCGCGCCGGGGCGGGGCCGCGGCCAGCTGCGGGGCGGGTTCGGGGGTGTGGTCCTCATACGCCTCGCGCGCCAGTGGCGCGCCCACCCGCTTGGTGAGGATCCTGGTGACCACCACGATGCGCTCGCGGCCCGGGGAGCGCAGGCGCAGCTCGTCCCCCACCGTGATCCGCTGCGCCGCCTTGACCGGCTCGCCGTTGCGGCGCACATGACCGGCGCGGCAGGCTGTGGTCGCGGCCGAGCGGGTGGGCAGCAGCCGCGCGCTCCACAGCCAGACGTCGAGCCGCACGGACTGCGGGCCGGGGGCCTGCTCGGGGACGCTCACGGGAGCTCGGGCACGCGCACCAGCGGCCACGGGTCATGGGCCTCCAGCTGCGCGGCCAGGGACAGCAGCAGCGCGTCGTCGCCGGGCCGGGTGGCGCCCAGCTGCACGCCGAAGGGCAGCTCGGTCCCCTCGACCTGCTCCCGGTGCAGCGGCACCGCGATCGCCGCGGTGCCGAGCATGTTCCAGGTGCTGGTCCAGGGGGTGAAGGCGCGCTGGGCGTCGAAGTCGGCGGCGCCGTCGGCGAGCTGCAGCTGCTCGGGGAAGGCGGGCGGCGCGGCCAGCGCCGGCGTGATCACCACGTCGAAGGGGCTCAGCGCCTCCAGGGTGCGGCGGGACAGGGCCTGCACCCCGGACAGGGCCCGGGCGAGGTCGACCCCGCTGCAGCCACGTCCCCGCTCGCGCAGCCAGCGGGTGAGCTCGAGCAGCAGGCCCTCGCGCTCGGCGGGGATCGGGATCGTCGCCGCCCCCACCGTCCACAGCGGCATGAAGGCGGTCCAGTCCTCCGGGCCGAAGGGGGCCGGGATCGACGTCGTCTCGTGCCCGAGCCCGCGCAGCAGCTCCACGGCGCGCTCCAGACCGCGCAGCGCCGCCGGATGCACCTCGGTCTCGGCGGCCAGCGGCTCGGTGAGCACGCCGATCCGCAGCGGACGCAGGCCCCCCGCGGTCCGCTCCAGCTCCTCCAGGAAGCCGCCCGCGCCCGGTGCCCGCACCAGCGGGGTGAAGTCGCCGGTGCGCGGACCGGCCAGGAGGTCGAGCCCGGCCGCGACGTCGCGCACGCTGCGGGCCAGCACCCCGTCGGTGACCAGGCCCATCCCCTCGCTGCCATAGGGGCCCGGGGAGACCAGCCCGCGGGACGGCTTGTGGCCCACGATGCCGCAGCAGGCGGCCGGGATCCGCACCGAGCCGCCGCCGTCGGAGCCGTGGGCGATCGGGACCGCGCCGGAGGCGACCGCCGCGGCGGCTCCTCCGCTGGACCCGCCCGCGGTGCGGCGCAGGTCCCAGGGGGTGCGGGCGGGAGCGCCGGTGGCGGGCTCGGTGTAGCAGGGCATCCCGAACTCGGGGGTGGTGGTCTTGCCGATGGTGACGGTGCCGGCGTCCAGCAGGCGCTGGGCCACGCCGTCGGTGACGGTGGCGAGATTGCCTCGCAGCACGGCGCTGCCGGCCTCGAAAGGCTGCCCGGCGATCTGGGTGAGGTCCTTGATCGGCATCGGCACGCCGAGCAGGGGCAGGGCGGCGGCGAGCTGCTCGGTGCCGCCGCTGCGGCGGGCGTCCTCGATCCGCTCGGCGGCGGCGCGGGCCTGCTCGCGGGAGAGGTCCTCGAGCACATGCGCAAAGGCGCCGACGGCGGCGCCGATCGTGCGCGCGGACCGCAGGGCGGCCTCGGTGTGCTCGAGGACGTCGAGCTCGCCGCTGCGCAGGGCGGCCGCGGTCTCCAGGGCGCCGCGCGGCTCCGCGGCGCCCGCGGGGAGGCTCACTGCCGCTCCCCCGCCGCCGGCCGCGGCGCGCGCGGATCCAGCGCGGCGCGGACGTGCTCGACGATGCCGCCCACGGCCTCGTCGATCTGCTCCCAGGCCAGCTCGAAGTCGCTCTCGTCCCCGTACCAGGGGTCGCGGATGCCGGTGTCCTGCACCGGGGTTGGCGCGAAGTCCCGCACCATGCGCACCTTCTGCTGCGCCGCGGCCGCGCCGAGCAGCTCCTCGAGCGGCGCCAGATGGTCGTGGTCGAGGGCGAGGACCAGGTCGGCGCCCTGCAGCTCGGCGGAGGACATCTGCCGGGCGCGGTGGGCCCGGGCATCCACGCCGTGGCGGCGCAGGAGGGCGCCGGCGCGGGGGTCGATCGGGTTGCCGATCTCCCAGCCCGAGGTGCCCACCGAGGTCACCTCCACCTGCTGGCCGAGCCCGGCGTCGCCGAGCGCCTCCCGCAGGGCGTACTCGGCCAGCGGCGAGCGGCAGATGTTGCCGGTGCAGACGGTCACGATGCGGTAGGTCATCGTGGCTCCTCGCTCGCTGCGCCGCCGGCGGTCTCCAGCAGATCGGCGTAGTCGGGGTGGCGCTCGATCCAGCCGCGCACGAACCAGCAGGTGGCGCGGATCCTCAGGCCCCGCTCGCGGGCGTCGTCGAGGGCGAAGCGGACCAGCGCCGAGCCGATGCCGCGGCCGGAGCGGTCGGGGGCGACCACCGTCGAGCGGAGGTCGCGCACCGGGGGGACGGCGCCGCCGTCGGGCTCCGTCTCGTCGTCGCCGTACTGCAGGACGGCGACCACGGCGGCGCCGTCCCATGCCTCGAAGCGGTCGCGGTCGTCGTCGTGGACCAGGCGCACCGCGCCCGGTCCGGCGGAGGTCTCAGCCATGCCGGTCACGGTACACTGCCGCTCATGCCCGCGCCCCTGATCTGGCACATCACCGAGCTGCCCGCCTGGGAGGCGGCCGTCCGGTCGGGCTGCTACACCCGCTCGACCCGCGGGCGCGACCTCGCCGAGGTGGGGTTCCTCCACGCCTCCTGGCCCGAGCAGATCTCGAAGGTCGCCAAGCGCATCTACCCCGACCGCCCCGAGGACCTCGTGATCCTCGAGATCGACGCGGGCCGGGTCGAGGCGGCGGGCGTCGCGGTGGACATCGAGGCCGACGTCGACGGCAAGGGCCGCGGGTACCCGCACATCAACGGTCCGCTGCCGGTGAGCGCCGTGATGCGGCTGCGCCGCACGAAGTGGATCGGTCGGGAGTTCGTGGTCGTCGCCTGATCCGCGACGTACCATCGCTCATGGCCAGATCATCGCGCACCGCGAAGTACCTCGACATCCATCCCGAGGACCCGCAGCCCCGGCTCGTCGAGCAGGCGGTCTCGGTCCTGCGTGAGGGCGGGCTGATCGCCTACCCCACCGACTCCTGCTACGCGCTGGGCTGTTCGCTGGGCGCCGCCGAGGGCCTGGAGCGGATCCGGCGGATCCGGCAGGTCGACAAGAACCACCACTTCACCCTGGTGTGCGCCGACTTCGCCCAGCTGGGCCAGTTCGTGCTGGTCTCGAACCCCACCTTCCGCCTGGTCAAGAACGCGACCCCGGGGCCGTACACCTTCATCCTGCCGGCCACCCGGGAGGTGCCGCGGCGGATGGCGCACCCCAAGAAGCACACCGTCGGCGTCCGGATCCCGCAGCACCGGGTGGCGCATGCGCTCGTCGAGGCGCTCGGGGAGCCGATCGTCTCCTCGACCCTGCTGCTGCCCGGGCACGAGGACCCGCCCTCCGAGGCCTGGGTGGTGCAGGACCTGCTCGGCGAGCAGGTCGACGTGATCATCGATTCCGGCGAGGTGGGCATCGAGCCCACCACCGTCGTGGACCTCTCCGGCGGCGAGCTGGTGATCGCCCGCGAGGGCGCCGGGGACGTCAGCCGCTTGTGAGCCGTTCCCTGCGGCCGCTCACGGAACGGTCGCGCCCGGCTGCTTCGACCGGGTGCTGAGCACCCCGGAGAAGATCAGGATCCCCAGGAAGTAGAGCGGCATCATCCACAGGGCGTACCGCAGGGTCAGGGCGTCGGCGAGCGCGCCCACCAGCGGCGGGGTGAGGAAGAAGCCGAGCCTCGCGAACCAGCCCACCACGGTGATCCCCACCCCGTGCGGCACCCCGGGCAGGTCGTCGGCCGCGCGGTAGGCGGCGGGGAACAGGGTGGCGACCCCCCAGCCCGCGGCGGCGAAGCCGATCACCGCGGTGAGCGGGGTGGGCACCAGCAGGGCCAGGCTCATGCCGGCGGCCGCGATGAGGGCGCCCAGCCGGGCGGTGGTGCGATCCCCCAGCCGGTCCACCACGGCGTCGCCGGTGAAGCGGCCGATGGTCTGGGCGCCCTGGAGGGCCACGAAGGCCATGCCGGCCACGAAGGGGGTGGAGTCGAAGGTCGAGACCATGAACAGGGCGCCCCAGGTGCTGCCGGCGTCCTCGGTGGAGCCCGCGAACACCAGGACCATGCCCAGCGCGATCACCAGGGACAGCGCCCGCAGGCTCATGCCGGCGATGCGGAAGCCGGAGGGGACCGAGCCCGGGACCTCGGCCGCGGAGGCCGCCGAGGGGCCGGCGACGGGGGTGCGCTCGGTGGCGTCGTGCCCCGGCAGCAGGAAGCGCAGCGCGGCCGCGGCGAGGGCGCCGAAGACCACCAGCCCGGTGATGCCCTGGATCCACAGCGGCACCCCGAGCTGCGCGCAGGCGGCCCCGATCAGGCCTCCCGCGACCGCGCCGAGGGACCACCAGCCGTGGTAGCTGTTCATGATCGAGCGGCGGTAGCGGCGTTCGACCCGCATCCCGTGGGCGTTCATGGCGATGTCGGTGATCGCATCCGCCGCCTGGGCCAGCACCAGGGAGCCGGCCAGCCACCACCAGGACCCGGAGGTGTAGACCAGCAGGTGGGCGCTGGAGGCGAAGATCTGGGTGAGGACGGCGACCCGGGCGGAGCCGAAGCGGCGCATCAGCCGCGCGGCGAACAGTCCGGCCAGCAGGCCGCCGATCGGGCCGATGCCGACGGCGAGGCCGAAGGCGGTCTTGGACAGGCCCAGGGCCTCGACCAGTTCCGGGTACCGCGGCAGGATCGCGCAGAACGAGGCCCCGTTGAGGAGGAAGACGAGGGAGACGGCCCAGCGGGCGCGCCGCACCTCGGGCGGGAGCCGGACGTCGGCCGGGGCGCCGGCGGGAGCGGAGTGAGCGTTCACGATGGACCATTGTCCGTCACGCGGGCCGTGGTCGTGGCCGTCCGCCGAGGCCCGGGACGGCGCGTGCCCGGTCGCCGTCGGGCGCCGGGCACGAGCTGCTCAGGGAGCGGGGGTCACTTCATGAAGCGCGGGATCAGCTCCCAGGTGACGAACAGTGCCAGCATGCTCATGCACAGTCCGCCCACGAAGGTCGCCGCGCTGCCGAGGGAGAGCACGTACAGTCCCGCCGCGAACAGCCCGAACAGCACCACGAACAGTGCGAGCGACACCGCGGTGCTGTTGCCCTGCGAGGTCACGACGTTCTCCTGCTGCTCCTCGGCCGCCGTCGTGTACCTGCCCTGGTCGTTGCTCATGCCGCCTCGTCCTCCGCTTCAGCCGTTGATCGCGTCCTGCACCGGGGTGCGGACGTACAGCGCCATCCTAGACCAGCGCCCGCGTCGACGCGGACCGCTGCCGGTGCCGGATCGCCGTGAGCAGGCTCTCGACGACCGCGGCCCCGCCCTGCCCGTCGATCTCCGGATGCCACTGCACGCCGAGGACCGCGGAGCCGGAGTCCGCCTCGACCGCGAGCGGCAGCCCGCTGGCGTGGCGGGCGACGATCCGCAGCGCCCCCCGGACCGTGCGGATCCCCTGGTGGTGATAGGCGGTGACCGCGGCGCGGGTGCCCAGGGCCACCCCGAGGTCGCTGGCCGCGTCGATCTCGGCCACCACGCGGGTGGGACGCTGACCGGTGGCGGGGTGCCCGGGCAGGTCGGTCGGCAGGTGGCGGTGGAGGTCCCCGCCCTCGGCGATCACGATCACCTGCAGTCCGCGGCAGATGCCCAGCACGGGCACCCCGCTGCGGCGGGCGGCCCGGTACAGCGCGGTCTCGAAGGCGTCGCGCTGGGGATCGGGGGTCATGTCGGTGGGCAGGGCGCCCTCGCCCCAGCCGGCGGGGTCCAGGTCGGTGCCGCCGGTCAGCACCAGGCCGTCGAGCTCGGCGACCTCCTCGTCGCTCCAGTCGTCCTGCGGGGCGATGATCACCGCGCGGGCGCCGGCGGCGCGCAGCGCCTGCACGTAGCTGTCGTTGACCCGCACGGCGTCGTGACCGGCCCAGGCGCCGGACATCATGGCGGTGGTCCCTGCGGTCACGCCGATGAGCGGGCGACGAGTGCGCTGCGCCATGATGTTGTCCTTTCCGCGGGAAGCCGTGCCGTCGGATGACGACGAGGTCCAGGAAACCCCGTCCGCCCGCGCCGTCGCGAGCTGTGTGGCCGAATGTGACGGCGCGACCCGCGGGCCGGGGTCAGCGGCGGGCCGCGAGCTGCTGATGCTGCGCGATCGCGCGGTGGTAGAGCTCGCGCAGCTGCTCGGCCACGACCGGCCAGGTGCGCCCCCGCACCGATCCCGCGGCCGCGCGTGCCGCAGGGCGGGCGCCTGCGGTCCCTCGCCGACGATCAGCAGGCGCACCCCCGGCAGGTCGTGGAGAACACGGAGGTCCTCGACCTGCCGGGGAAAAAAAAAAAAAAAAAAAAAAAAAAAAAAAAAAAAAAAAAAAACCCCCAGGGGGGGCGCGGTCCTCACCCCGCCGATGCTCCCCCGCGCCGCCGGCGTCCCCGCCACACCCGGGTGGCGCGGCGGGGACGCCGAGGTGAACCCTCCGGCCGGCCCGGTCCGGGCTCAGACGGTCCGGGCTCAGCGCCGCCGGGAGGCGATCCGGGCGCCCTCGGTGAGGGACTCGAGCTTGGCCCAGGCGATGTCGGGGTGGATGCGCCCGCCCAGACCGCAGTCGGTGGAGGCGATCACCCGCTCGGCGCCGACGCGGTCGGCGTAGCGGCGGATGCGCTGGGCGACCAGCTCGGGATGCTCGACGACGTTGGTGGAGTGGGTGACCACGCCGGGCACGATGATCTTGTCGTCCGGCAGCGTCACCTCGTCCCAGACCACGTACTCGTGCTCGTGGCGGGCGTTGGCACCCTCGAAGGAGTAGTAGGTGACGTCGATCTGCAGCATCAGCTCGACCAGGTGGCGGAACTCGATGTCGGTGGTGTGGGGGCCGTGCCAGGAGCCCCAGCACAGGTGGAAGCGCAGCTGCTCCCGGGGCAGTCCCTCGAGGGCGTGGTTCAGGGCCTCGACGCGCTTGGCGGTGAAGCGCAGGTAGTCCTCGACGCTCGGCTCCGGGTCGATCTGGTCGAAGTTCTCGGCGATCGAGGGATCGTCGACCTGGAGGATCAGCCCGGCGTCGGTGATCGCCCGGTACTCCTGGTGCAGGGCGTCCGCCCACGCCTCCAGGAAGGCGTCCTCGGAGCCGTAGTGGCGGTCCTGGATGCGGGCCCCCGAGCCGGGCGAGAGGGAGGTCAGGAAACCCTGCGCGTAGCCGTGGGCGGACAGGGAGCGGGCGAAGTTGGACACGTCGGAGTCCACCAGCGCCGCGCCGGTGTAGGACAGCTCCCCGGAGGCGACCGGGAAGGTCAGCGCGCCCTCCTCGGGGGTGGCCCTGTTGACCTCGGAGTCGTTCGCGTAGACGTCCGGGAAGCGCTGGCGGTCGCGGCGGTTGCCGAAGGAGGTCAGGGTCAGGCCCTCGGGGTTCTGCGCCGTCGGCGGCTGGGCGGAGAAGGTGTCCTCCTCGACGATCTCGAGGCCGGCGGTGCGGTGGAAGATGTAGCTCCACCAGGCGCCGTAGTTGTAGGTGGTGGACATGGCCTTGCCGTACTCGCCGTCGCCGGGCACGGAGATGCCGATCTGCTGCTGGCGGGCCACCACCGAGTCGACGGCGGCGGCGAGCGCGGCGTCGAACTCGGCCGACGGCAGCGGGGTCAGTCCGTCCTCGGCGAAGCGGCGGGCCGCGTTGGCGGCCAGCAGCTCGGGGGTGCGGGGCAGCGAACCGGCGGTGGTGGTGAGGATCTCGGTCATGGCCCGAGCGTACGAGCAGCGACGCCCCGGTCGGTAGCCGGGGCGTCACAGCCGTTCACACCGTGGCGAGCAGGGTCGTCACGGCCCCTCGTTCAGTCCACCGGCCAGGTCGGCACCAGGTTGCGGTCGCCGTAGGCCTGGTCGATGCGGCGCACCGGCGGCCAGTACTTCGACTGGATCCGCATCTGCGCGCTGTCGTGGACCGAGAGGTCCTCGGGGGCGGTCCAGCTGCCGGGGTAGACGGCGACCTCGCGGGAGTACGGGTGCGTCCACTCCCCCGTCGCGATCGACGCCGCGGTGTGCGGGGCGTTCACCAGCGGGTTGTCGTCGGCGGGCCAGGTGCCGGCGAGCACCTCCTCGGCCTCCTTGGCGATCATCGCCATGGCGTCGATGAAGCGGTCGATCTCGGCCAGGTCCTCGGACTCGGTGGGCTCGACCATCAGGGTGCCGGCCACCGGGAACGACATGGTGGGGGCGTGGAACCCGTAGTCGATCAGGCGCTTGGCGACGTCGTCGACGGTGATGCCGGTGCGGGCGGTGAACGGCCGCAGGTCCACGATGCACTCGTGGGCGACCAGGCCGTTCTCCCCGGTGTAGAGGATCTCGTAGGTCTCCGAGAGCCGGCGGGCCATGTAGTTGGCCGCGAGCACCGCCGAGGCGGTCGCGTGGCGCAGCCCCTCCGCGCCCATCAGCCGGATGTAGGTCCAGGTGATCGGCAGGATCGACGGGGAGCCGTAGGGGGCCTGGCTGACCGGGTGCCCGCCGTGGGGCTGCGCGCCCGCCCCCACCACCGGATGCTCCTCCTGCTGGATCTCCGGATGGCCGGGCAGGAACGGAGCCAGGTGCGCCTTGGCCGCCACCGGGCCCACGCCCGGGCCGCCGCCGCCGTGGGGGATGCAGAAGGTCTTGTGCAGGTTCAGGTGGGAGACGTCGCCGCCGAACTCGCCGGGCCGCGCCACCTGCAGCAGGGCGTTGAGGTTCGCGCCGTCGACGTAGACCTGCCCGCCCGCGTCGTGCACCAGCTGGCACACGGTGCGCACCTCCTCCTCGTACACGCCGTGGGTGGAGGGGTAGGTGATCATGATCGCGGCGAGCTGCTCGCCGTGGTCCTTGATCTTCTGCTTCAGGTCGTCGAGGTCGATGTTGCCGCGGGCGTCGGAGCCGACCACCACCACCCGCAGGCCCGCGATGACGGCGCTGGCGGCGTTGGTGCCGTGGGCGGAGCTCGGCACCAGGCACACGTCCCGGTCGCCCTCCCCGCGCGAGGCGTGGTAGGCGCGGATCGCGAGCAGGCCGGCGAACTCGCCCTGGGAGCCCGCGTTGGGCTGCAGGGAGACGGTGTCGTAGCCGGTGAGGTCGGCCAGCCAGGTCTCCAGCTGGGTGATCAGGGCGAGGTAGCCGTCGACGTCCTCGCGGGGGGCGAAGGGGTGGATCGCGTTGAAGCCGGCCCAGGTCACGGCCGCCATCTCGGTGGCGGAGTTCAGCTTCATGGTGCACGAGCCCAGCGGGATCATCCCGCGGTCCAGCGCGAAGTCGCGGTCCGCGAGGCGGCGCAGGTAGCGCATCATCGCGGTCTCCGAGCGGAAGGAGGAGAACACCGGGTGCTGCAGGAAGGGGTCCTCGCGCAGCAGCCCTCCCCAGCCGTCCCCGGAGCGGGTCTCGGCGAGCTCGAGCCCGGGCGCCGGGGCGCGGGTGTCGAAGGCCGCGGCGATGCCCTGCACGTCCGCGGCGGTGATGGTCTCGTCGAGCGAGAGGTGCACGAGGTCGTCGCCGATCGTGCGGACCAGGTAGCCGGCCTCCGCGAGGGTCGCGGCGAGGTCCGCCGCGGCGCCGGGGGTGCGCACCTCGAGGGTGTCGAAGAAGCTGTCGGTGACCAGCTCGTACCCGCTGCGGCGCAGCAGGTCGGCGAGAGATGCGGTGCGGTCGGCGACGGTGCGGCCGATCCGGGTCAGGCCCTCGGGTCCGTGGTAGACGGCATACATCGCGGCCATCACCGCCAGCAGCACCTGGGCGGTGGTGATCGCACTGGTGGCCTTCTCGCGGCGGATGTGCTGCTCGCGGGTCTGCAGGGACAGGCGGTAGGCGGGGTTGCCGTCGGCGTCGATCGAGACGCCCACCAGGCGGCCGGGCAGCTGCCGCTCGAGGCCCTTGCGCACGGCCACGAAGCCGGCGTGGGGGCCGCCGAAGCCGAGCGGGATCCCGAAGCGCTGGGTGGTGCCGACGGTGACGTCCGCCCCGAGGGAGCCCGGGGAGGCCAGCAGGGTCAGGGCCAGCAGGTCGGCCGCGACGATCGCGACGGCCTTGGTGGACTTCACCTCGGCGATGACCTCGCGCGGGTCCCAGATGCGGCCGGAGGCGCCCGGGTATTGGATCAGCGCACCGAAGTACTCGCCCTCGGGGGCGCCCTCGGCGGCGAAGTCGACCTCCCGCAGCTCGATGCCGAGCCCCTCGGCCCGGCCGCGCAGCACGGCCTTGGTGGCGGGCAGGGCGTCGGCGTCGACCAGGAACACATTGCCGTTCCGCTTGACGGAGCGGCGGGCGAGCATCAGCGCCTCGGCCGCGGAGGTGGCCTCGTCGAGGGTGGAGGCGTTGGAGACGTCCATCCCGGTGAGGTCGCAGATCATGGTCTGGAAGGTCAGCAGCGCCTCGAGGCGGCCCTGGGAGATCTCCGGCTGGTACGGCGTGTAGGCGGTGTACCAGGCGGGGTTCTCGAGCACGTTGCGCTGGATCACGGCGGGTGTGTGGGTGCCGTGATAGCCCAGCCCGATCAGGGAGCGGCGCACGGTGTTGCGGTCGGCGAGCGCCTGCAGCTCGGCGAGCGCGGCGGGCTCGGTGACGCCGTCCGGCACCGCCGAGGCGGCGTCGGCGCCCTCGCGCTGCAGCAGGATCGTGCCGGGCACGGCGGCCTCGAGCATCTCGTCCAGGGACTCGTAGCCCAGGACCTCGAGCATCTGACGCTGGGCGTCCGGATCGGTGCCGACGTGGCGGCGGACGAAGGAATCGTGAGCGTGCGCGGACGGTGCGGTCATGGAGGAGGGCCCCTGGGTGTCGCGTGCGGTTCTAGGTGGGTGCCGCGCTCCGGCGCGGCGCGGGCGGGGGCGGTCGCGCGGCGCGCGCCCGCCCCCGCCTCCGTCAGGACTGGGTGAACGCCTGGTAGTCCTCGGCGCTCAGCAGATCGGCGGGCAGCTGGTCGTAGCGGACCCGGATCAGCCAGCCGTCCTCGAAGGGCGAGGAGTTCACCAGCTCCGGGGTGTCGACGACGGCCTGGTTGACCTCGATGACGGTGCCGGTGAGCGGGGAGAAGAGGTCCGAGACGGACTTGGTCGACTCGATCTCGCCCATCTCGGTGCCGGCCTCGATCTCGGCGTCGGCGTCGGGCAGGTCGACGTACACGACGTCGCCCAGCTGCCCGGCGGCGTAGTCGGTCACGCCGATGACGGCGACGCCGTCGGTCTCGACGCGGACCCACTCGTGGTCCGTGCTGTAGAGGAGTTCTGCGGCCATGAGGATGGTCCTTCCTGAGGTCTGGGGACTGCGGGGGAAATCTGCGGGGCCGACGGGTCAGGCGCGGCGGTAGAACGGCATCTCGGCGACGCGGACCGGCAGGTCCTTGCCGCGCACGTCGACCACCAGCTCGGTGCCGGGGGCGGCGGCGGCCGCGGCGACGTACGCCATGGCGATGGGGTGGCCGAGGGTCGGGGACAGTGCCCCGGAGGTCACCTCTCCGACCGCCGCGCCGGCGGCGTCGCGCACCTCGGCGCCGGAGCGCGCGGCGCGGCGCCCCTCGGCGACGAGCCCGACCAGGACCGGCCGGCCGCTCAGGTCGGCGTCCTCGACGCCGGCGCGGCCGACGAAGTCGTCCTTGCTCGCCAGTGCCACCACCTTGGCCATGCCGGCCTGGGCGGGGTGCAGGTCGCGGGAGAGCTCGTTGCCGTACAGCGGCATCCCGGCCTCGAGGCGGAGGGTGTCGCGGCAGGCCAGGCCGCAGGGGGTCAGGCGGTCGCCGCCCGCGGCGGCCAGCTGCTGCCACAGGTCGGCGGCCAGAGCAGTGCCGACGTACAGCTCGAAGCCGTCCTCGCCGGTGTACCCGGTGCGGGCGATCAGCAGCTCCTCGCCGCGGTAGGTGCCGGTCGCGAAGCGGTAGTTCCGCATCCCGGTGAGGTCCTCGGCGCTCAGGCCGGCGACCCCGGAGTCCTCGCCGAGCAGGGCCTCGCGCAGGATCTGCTCGCTGAGCGGTCCCTGCACCGCGATCAGGGCGGTGCGCTCCGAGGCGTCGTCCACCTCGACGTCGAAGCCCTGGGCGCGCTCGGTGAGCGCCTGGACGGCGGCGGCCACGTTGGAGGCGTTGGGGATCACCAGGAAGTGATCCTCGGCCAGTCGGTAGGTGATCACGTCGTCGATCACCCCGCCGTCCTCGGTCAGCAGCAGCGAGTACTTCGCCCGCCCCTGCCCCATCGAGGACATCTTCCCGGCCAGCGCGTGGTCCAGCGCCGCCCCGGCCTCGGGCCCGCGCAGATGGACCTCGCCCATGTGGCTGAGGTCGAAGATGCCGGCGCGCTCGCGCACCGCACGGTGCTCGGCGAGGTCCGAGTCGTACCGCACCGGCATCCGCCAGCCGGCGAAGTCCGTGAAGGTCGCCCCGAGCGACTCGTGGACCGCCGCCAGCGGGGTGCTTCGCAGGTCCTGCTCGACCATGGTGCTCCTTCTCGTCCGGGGTCGGTCGTGCTCCGCCCTCTGGTAGCACGGCACGGGCCCGCGCACCGACCTGTGCGCCACGCCGCTGTGCCGCAGGGTCACCATACCGCCCCTGGGGAGCCGCTGTGCTCCCCTCCCCGACCGCGGGGCCGGGTCGGGACGAAGGCCGCGGTCGGGGTCCGGGCACCTTGTACGGTAGGTGGCGTGACGACGGCGAGCACGACCGAGTGGCCGGTACGGATCCGCAGCCCGCGGCTGGTGATCCGGCCGCCGGGCGACGCCGATCGCGAGGCGATGATCCGCCTGATGACCGATCCGGTCACCCGCGAGTACCTCGGCGGCGCCGTGGACTACGCCTCCCGGCAGGCCCTCGAGCTGTCGCCGATGGGGATGACCTGGGGCCGCTGGGTGCTGGCCCTGCCCGCGGACGACACCATGATCGGCTCGATCACCCTGGATCACGACCGCGGAGAGCTGCAGCTCTCCTATGCGCTGCTGCCGGAGTGGACCGGGAAGGGCTACGCCGCGGAGTCCTGCATCGCGCTGCTGGACTGGGCGCGCCGGTCGCTGCCGGACGACCACGTGATCGCCGTCAGCCAGACCCGCAACAAGCGCAGCGTGGCCCTGCTGCGCCGGCTCGGCTTCACCGTCCGCAAGGGCCTGGAGGAGTTCGGCACGCAGCAGCTGCTGCTGGAGCGCTCGCTGCGCGAGCCGCTGCCCGCGCAGGAGCAGCCCCTGCAGACCGAGGCCGATCCCCCGCCGCCGACGCGGCGCTGAGCCGACCGCCCTCGCCCGCCGATGGCTACGCTGGTCCCGTCCCCATCGGCTCCGCCAGGAGGTCCTCATGACCACGCTGTCCATCCCCACCACCACCCTCGCCGACGGCTCGCCGTTCCCGCTGATCGGCATCGGCACCGCCGGCCTGCGCGGCGTCGAGGGGGCCGAGGCCATCACCGCCGCCCTGCGCTCCGGCTACCGCCTGGTGGACACCGCGGCCCAGTACGGCAACGAGGCGGCCGTCGGCGCGGCGCTGCGCGCGAGCGGCGTCGACGCCGAGCAGGTGCTGGTGACCACCAAGATCGCCGGCGGCGACCAGGGCCGCGAGGCGGCCCGCGAGGGGTACCTGGGATCGCTGCGCCGGCTCGGGCTCGAGCGCGCCGCGCTGGTGCTGATCCACTGGCCGAACCCCTCCCGCGGCCTCGCCCTGGAGACCTGGCGCACCCTGATCGACCTCAAGGAGGAGGGCAGGGCGCTGCACATCGGGGTCTCGAACTTCCGGCCCGAGCAGCTGCAGGAGCTGATCGACGCCACCGGCGTCGTCCCCGAGGTGAATCAGATCCAGCTCTCCCCCGCGCTGCAGCGCCCCGAGGCGGTCGCCTTCCACCGCGAGCACGGCATCGTCACCGAGGCCTGGGGCCCGATCGGCAGCCGCGACGGCCTCGGCGAGCAGTTCGCGCTGCGCAGGGTCGCCCACAAGCACGGCGTGAGCACCGCGCAGGTGTCGCTGCGCTGGGCGGTCGACCAGGACATCGTGGTGATCCCGAAGTCCGCGGACCCGCAGCGCCAGATCGACAACGCCACCCTGGACCAGGTCGTCCTCGACGACGCCGACCGGGAGCTGCTGGCGAGCCTGGACCTCGGGGAGGACGCCGCCTGGGACGCGCGGGAGCACGAGGAGTGGTGAGTCCCGCCCGCTTCCGGCCCGGACCGGAGCATCGCGAGATCGTGGTCCTGTCCGGGTCCGGGCTCAGCGCCCGCACCGGGACGGGCACGTTCCGCGGCCCGGACGGGCTGTGGGCGCTCGCGCCGGAGACCGAGCGGGCGATGCATGCCGAGCTGCTGCCGGACTCGCTGCCGCAGCTGTGGTCGGTGTGGGGCGGGATGGCCCGGATCGCCCGGCGGCACGGGCCGACGCCGGGGCACCGGGCGATCGCCCGGCTGGGCGCGGCGGTGATCACCCAGAACGTCGACGCCCTGCACCAGGCCGCCGGCAGCGAGGTCGTCTGCGAGCTGCACGGCAGCGCGCTCCACGCGGTCTGCCTGGGCGCCGACTGCGCCTGGCGGGGCGTGCTCGAGCCGGGCGAGGGAGCGCGCGCCGAGGACCACGGGCTCCCGTCGGCGTGCCCGTGGTGCGGCGCGCCGACCCGGCCCGATGTGGTGCTGTTCGGCGAGAGCCTGCCGCCGCAGGCGCTCGAGCTGGCCCGGCGCCTGGCCCAGCGGGCCGACCTGTTCGTCGCCGTCGGCACCAGCGGGACCGTCTTCCCCGCCGCCCAGCTGGCCCCGCTGGCCCGGGCCCACGGGGCCACCACGGTGCTGATCGACATCGATCCGCCCCGCCACGCGGCGGCCCGGGCGGCCTTCGACCACGTCATCGCCGAGGACGCCCACGAGGTGCTGCCGGACTGGGAGCGACGGCTCCACCGCGTCGGCGGGACCTCGTTCCTCGAGCCCTTCTGAGACCCGCGGCGCTCAGATCCAGATGGCGGGGTCCATCTGGGCCTCGGGATGGGCGGCGCCGGTGCGCACCTGCGCCGGGATGCCGACCGCGGTGGCCCGGCGCGGGACGTCCTTGACCACGACCGCATTGGCGCCGATCTGGGCGCCCTGACCGATCACCACGGGACCCAGCACCCGCGCCCCGGCCCCGATGGTGACGCCGTCCTCGACGGTGGGATGGCGCTTGATGCGCTGCATGGAGCGGCCGCCGAGGGTGACCCCGTGGTAGAGCATCACGTCGTCGCCCACCTCGGCGGTCTCCCCCACCACCACGCCCATGCCGTGGTCGATGAAGAAGCGACGGCCGATGGTGGCCCCGGGATGGATCTCCACCCCGGTGACCGAGCGGGCGCCCTGGGCCAGCACCAGCGCCGGCAGCTTCGCCCCGCGCGTCCAGAGCCGGTGCGCGAGGCGGTGGGTCCAGATCGCGTGCAGCCCCGGCGAGGTCAGCAGGATCGCGAGGTCGTCGGTCGCCGCGGGGTCGCGGCGGTGCGCCGCCGCGAGGTCCTCCCGGACGCTCGCGACGACGCCCATCACCCGGTCCAGCGCCCGGCGGGGCACGGCCGCCCTCATCGTCGGCTCAGTCCGCGTACTGCGCGAACAGCGGGGTGGAGAGGTAGCGCTCGCCGAAGGACGGCACCACCACCACGATCGTCCTGCCGGCGAACTCCTCGCGGGCGCCGACGCGGGCCGCGGCCTCGATCGCGGCGCCCGAGGAGATGCCCACCAGCAGGCCCTCCGAGCGGGCGACGTGGCGGGCCCGCTCCATCGCCGTCTCGGCGTCGATGTCGAACACCTCGTCGTAGACCTCGCGGTCCAGGATGCTGGGCACGAAGTTCGCGCCGATCCCCTGGATCTTGTGGGGTCCGGGGGCGCCGCCGTTCAGGATCGCCGATTCGGCGGGCTCGACCGCGAAGACCTTCACCCCGGGCTTGCGCTCCTTGAGCACCTGGCCGACGCCGCTGATGGTGCCGCCGGTGCCGATGCCGGCGACCAGCGCGTCCACGCCGCCCTCGGTGTCGTCCCAGATCTCCTCGGCGGTGGTGCGGCGGTGGATCTCGAGGTTCGCAGGGTTGTCGAACTGCTTGACCTGGACCGCGCCGGTCTCGGCGGCGATCTCCTCGGCCTTCTCGACGGCGCCCTTCATGCCCTTGGGGGCCTCGGTGAGGATCAGCTCGGCGCCGAAGGCGCGCAGCAGCATGCGGCGCTCCTTCGACATCGACTCGGGCATGGTGAGGATGACCCGGTACCCGCGGGAGCTGCCGATCATGGCCAGCGCGATACCGGTGTTGCCGCTGGTGGCCTCCACGATGGTGCCGCCGGGCTTCAGCTCACCGGAGGCCTCGGCGGCGTCGATCATGGCCACGCCGATGCGGTCCTTGACGGAGTTGGCGGGGTTGTAGAACTCGAGCTTGGCCACCACGGTGGCCTTGACCTCGTCCCCCAGGCGGTTGAGCTTGACCAGCGGGGTGCGGCCGACGAGCTCGGAGACGTTCTCGTAGATGGTCATGGTGTTTCCTCCTCGTAGGGCCCGTGCAGGGGCCCGGATTCAAAGCTGGGCTTCGCTCGATCATAACGGGCCCTTTCTCTGTTCCTGGACGACTCCCGGATCTGGCGTCGAGGGCGCCCGAAGAGCACAGTGCGGGTGCGAACGGACCGGCGGGTTGCGACTCACGTAGGGTGCGCACGCACGCCTGGATCCCTACGCTGGATCCATGCCCTTTCTGTGCACCGTGAACGACCGCGCCACCGTCGAGTCCCGGCTCCATCGCTCCCCCGCGCCGCTGATCGCCCTGCTGCTGATCGCTGCACTGCTGACGGTGACCGGCTGCGCGGCCCCCTCGCGGTGCTCACCGCGTCCCCGGCCGCGGCGGTACCGCCGGCCGAAGTCACGATCGACGACCGGTCCGACGCCGTGGACGACGAAGCGCTCGAGGACCGCCTGGCTGCGGCGGACTTCCGCCGCGAGGTGGACCTTGCCGTGCTCGTCATCGACGTGACCGAGCTGGACATCCCCGCCTCGCGCGACACGGCGCTGAACGACGCCGTGCTGGCTCACGCCAAGCAGGAGCGTCCCGAGTGGATGGACGGCGACAAGTGGGCCGACGGCCGCGTGATCATCGCTCTGGATCCTGCCAACCGGATCCTGGGCACCTACGGCGGTGAGGACGTGAAGCTCTCCGCGGGCGGCTTCGAGAACGTGCAGGACGAGATGCGCGATTCCGCCCAGGACCGTGATTGGGAGGGCGCCCTGGTGGCCGGGGCCAAGGAGTACGCCAAGCTGCTGGACCAGCCGTGGTGGCAGACCACCGCGGCCATCGGCGGCGCCCTAGCGGCGCTGGGCGCGGCCGCGGCGACCGTGCTGGGGATCACCGTGGGGCGCCGGAATGCGCGCGCACGGGTGGCGAGTGCACGGCCGGGCTGGGACCGGGTACGTGCCGAGCGCGCCCAGACCGAAGCCGCTGCCCGCACCCTTCCTGCCCACTCCCCCTACGCCGAGGCGGTGCTGGACCGGTACCAGCGCTACCTCACAGGAATTGAGAAGGCCGAGCAGCTGGACCAGCAGATCCCCGCGACCCTGCCGTGGGCCTGGGGACTGCGCGGGCACCAGCGGCGCGCCTCGAAGGACTTCTCCCGCCAGGTGGAGCGACTCGACGCGATCGACGACGACGTCATCGCCGCCAATGACCTGCTGCACCGGATCGGCGACTGGCGCAGCGCCTGGGAGCAGGAGCAGGCACCCCTGCGGGACTCCCTGGAGGCCGTGGAGGGTGCCCTGATGCGCAGTGAGGGCGATCACGCCGAACGATCGCGCGAGGAGCAGGAGGCCGGGGACGCCCTGCGTGAGCAGTGCGACCGCACTGAGGCGGAGATGAACCGCCTCACGCGGCAGCTCGAGCAGGACGAGATCACCCCGGATACCGCCCTGGAGGGACTGGACACCCTGACCGCGGAACTCTCCGAACGCGCGATGGCGGTGCGCGAACTGGGCATCTCCCGCATGGCGGAGAGCGAGGGCGAGGCGGAGCTGCTGCGCGATACGAGCGTGTACGTCGAGGACGAGGAGGAGTACGACCGGACGCTGCGGGCGCGCCGTCACCAGCGACTGGTCGCCGACGGTGCGTACGGTTCCGCCGGCGCCCCGGGCGGTGACGTGTTCTGGCACATCAGCCCGGTGCTGTGGCTGAACACCTGGCAGAGCGAGGCTCCCGGTGAGCTGGAGTCCCACCGCAATCCGTCCAGCAGCGGTGGCAGCACCTCCGGCTACAGTTCCGCGAGCTTCTCCGGAGCAGGCAGCTCGAGCCGGTTCTGACACCAGGGCGGGCCCACACCGATGGCGGGGCCCCGGCCGGGACCGGTCAGTAGACCATCCCCATGACCTCGCGCACCTTGGCGAGGGTCTGGTTCGCGACGTCGTTGGCCCGCTCATTGCCCTCGCGCAGGATCGCGAACAGCTGGGCCGGGTCCTTCTCCAGCTCGGCGCGACGCTCGCGGATCGGGGCCAGGTGCTCGTTCAGCGCCTCGGCGGTCATCACCTTGAGGGTGCCGGCGCCCTTGTCGCCGATCTCCTCGGCGATGTCCTGCGGGCTGCGGCCGGAGCTCAGGGCGGCGATGGTGAGCAGGTTCGCCACCTCGGGCCGCGCCTCCGGGTCGAAGGTGATCACCCGGTCGGAGTCGGTCTTGGCCTTCTTGATGCGCTTGGCGGTCTCGTCGGCAGTCATCCGCAGCATCACGGTGTTGCCGAGCGACTTGCTCATCTTGGCCCCGCCGTCCAGGCCCAGGATGGTCGGGGCCTCCGAGAGCAGCGCGTCGGGCTCGCGGAACACGGTCTCGCCCCCGGCGTAGCGCTCGTTGAAGCGGCGGGCGATCACGCGGGTCTGCTCGATGTGGGGCAGCTGGTCCTTGCCCACCGGCACCACGTTGCCGTGGCAGAACAGGATGTCGGCTGCCTGGTGCACCGGGTAGGTGAGCAGCAGCCCGCCCATGGCGGACTTCCCGGCGGCCTGCAGCTCTGCCTTCACGGTGGGGTTGCGCTCCAGCTCGGGCTGGGTGACCAGCGAGAGGAACGGCAGCAGCAGCTGGTTCAGGGCCGGCACCGCGGAGTGCGTGAAGATCGTGGCCCGTGCCGGGTCGATGCCCACGGCGAGGTAGTCGGTCAGCAGCTCCTGGACACTGCCGCGGATGTCACCGATCACGTCGCGGTCGGTGATCACCTGGTAGTCCGCCACCAGCACCCAGGTCTCCACGCCGGCGTCCTGCAGGCGCACGCGGTTGCGCAGCGATCCGAAGTAGTGCCCGATGTGCAGGGCACCGGTGGGACGGTCACCGGTGAGCATGCGCAGGCCCGAGGGATCGGTGGCGATCTTCTGCTCGAGGGCCTGGCTGCGGGCGTAGGCGGTGTCGTAGCTGCTGCGGGAGATGTTGGGCTCGGTCACCGTTTCATGCTAGCGGCAGGCGCGGCCGCGGTGGACCCGCGCACCAACAGCTGCGGCCGCACCACCACCTCGGTGCGGGCGGGACGGCGGGACTGCTCCCCGCCGGAGAGTGCGGCGCTCACGGCGGCGCGGGCCATCTGCGGGACGGCCTGGCGCACGGTGGTCAGCGGCGGGTTCGTCAGCGAGGCCCAGAACACGTCGTCATAGCCCACCACCGAGACGTCACCGGGCACCGACAGCCCGAGGGAGCGCACTCCCTCGAGTGCACCGGCCGCCATCACGTCGGATCCGCACACGATCGCGGTGGCCCCACGGGCCACCAGGTCGCGGCTGGCCTCGTAGCCTCCGGCGTAGGAGAAGTCGGTGAAGGACACCGGGTGCTCCTGGCCGGTGTGCTCCACAGCGGCCTCCTCGAACGCCCGCAGCTTCTCTCGCACCGGCCAGGTGTGCTCGTCCCCCACGGCCAGGCCCACCTTCTCGTGGCCCAGGTCGTGCAGGTGGGTGAGGACCGCCCGCATCGCATGCTCGTCGTCGGAGGTGAGGAAGGAGGCGTCCACGTCGTCGCGGACCCCGTTGATCAGCACCAGCGGTGTCCCGCTCGCGGTGATCTCGCGGTACTGGTCCACCGGGTCGGACTCCTGGGCGTGGAAGCCGGAGACCACGATCACGCCTGTCACACCGGCGTGCAGGAAGCGCTGGAACGCTTCGCGCTCGCGCTCCACGGTGCGGGCGCGAAGGGCCACCAGGGCGGAGGCGCCGCGCTGGAACAGCTCGGCCTCGATGCGCTCCACCCAGGCGGCGAACACCTGGTTCTCCAGATCGGGGACCAGTACGCCTACCAGGGGGCCCGATTGCGTGACATCGGGACCGACGTCCCGCCCGAGCTGCCGGGCGGCCTCGAGCACCGTGCTACGCGTGGATTCGTTGACTCCTGCACGGCCGTTGAGCACGCGGGACACAGTGGCCTCGCTCACCCCGGCGGTGCGGGCGATGTCGATGAGTCGCGCCTTCACACTCATCCTCCCAGGTCAGCAGGCTGCTGCGCCTGTGTCCGAATCGAGATCTGCAAGTTCTTGCGAATTCTTGCACGAGTGGGGCGGTTCGGTCTACAGTCCACAGCAACAGGTCGGCCCATAGCAACAGGTCAGCCCATAGCAACAGGTCAGCGCCTGAACGGTCGAAATCCGACCACGATTCAAAGGAGAAGACGTGCAGATCCGTCGTAAGAATTTCCTGGCCCTCTCCGGTGTGGCCGCATCCGCCACCCTGCTCGCCGCGTGCGGTGGAGACGCCACCGATGGTGGCGGCACCACCGGTGGCGGCAGCAACGCATCCGACGGCGGCGGCGCCTCGGACGGCGGCGGCGAGACCGCCGAGGGCGTCCCGGCCCGCGGCAACGCCGACCTGGTCATCTGGGCCGACGAGCTGAAGGCCAAGTCCCTCCAGGAGCCGGCCAAGGCATGGGCCGAGGGCCAGGGCATCACCGTCGAGGTGCAGACCGTGGCCAACGACCTGCAGACCAACTACGTCACCGCCAACCAGGCCGGCAACGGCCCGGACATCGTGCTCGGTGCGCACGACTGGATCGGCAACCTGGTCCAGAACGGCGCCATCGCCCCGGTGCAGCTGCCCGGCGACGCCGCCGACAAGGTGGCCCCGATCGGCCTGCAGGCCGTGACCTACGACGGCCAGACCTACGGCGTGCCCTACGCGGTGGAGACCCTGACCCTCTACGCGAACAACGCCTTGACCGACGTGCCCGAGCCCGGCACCATCGAGGAGCTCATCGAGGCCGCCAAGGCCGGTGGCGCCGAGGTCACCCTGTCCCTGCCCGTGGGTGAGCAGGGCGACGCCTACCACATGCAGCCCCTGTACACCTCTGCCGGTGGCTACCTGTTCGGTACCGATGCCGAGGGCAACCAGGACCCCTCGGACCTGGGCGTGGGCAAGGAGGGCTCCATCGCGGCCGCCGAGAAGATCGGTGCCCTGGGCGCCGACCAGGTGCTGCGCACCTCGATCACCGGCGACAACGCCATCTCGCTGTTCACCGATGGCAAGGCCGCCTACCTGATCTCCGGCCCCTGGGCCCTGGGCGACATCAACACCGCCGGCATCGACTTCACCATGAGCGCGGTGCCCGGCTTCGAGGGCATGGAGCCCGCCAAGCCCTTCGCCGGTGTGAACGCCTTCTACGTGGCCTCCAACGGCGAGAACCAGGGCTTCGCCCAGACCTTCGTGGGCGAGGTCGCCTCCAATGCGGAGATCGCCGAGCAGATGTTCCAGTCGAACAACCTGCCCCCGGTCAACCTGGAGCTGCAGGAGAAGCTGGTCGGCGAGTTCCCCGACATGGTGAAGATCGCCGAGTTCGCCGAGCAGGCCGAGCCCATGCCGTCCATCCCGCAGATGGCCGCCATCTGGGGCCCGCTGGGCCAGGCCCAGGCCAACATCGTCGGCGGTGCCGACCCGGCCTCGACCATGCAGGCCGCCGGTGAGGAGATCGCCGGCCAGATCGGCTGATCCCCTCGACGGGGGCGCGGCGGCACTGCCGCCGCGCCCCCGTCGCCTACCTCCTCAGGGTTCTCGAAAGGCACCGTCGCCATGACCTCCACCCAGTCCCCCGCCGCCTCGCAGTCGCGCGGGACCACCACCGTCACCTCCGTGCTGGGCCGCGTCCTCTTCCTCGGCGCGGTCCTCGCCCTCGTCGTCTTCTTCGCCCCGGTCCTGTTCGCACAGCAGCTGTGGATGTGGCTGATCGTGCTGCTGGGCTCCGCGCTGGCGATCTTCGTGCTGTACTCCACCAAGCGCTTCATCCCCGGCAAGTACATCTTCCCGGGCACCTTCTTCCTGGTGGTCTTCCTGATCACGCCGATCATCCTCACGGTGGGGTACTCCTTCACCAACTTCGGCGACGGCACCCGCGGCACCAAGGAGCAGGCGATCAACTCGATCGTCTCCAACTCCGTGCAGCAGACGGCCGATGCCCCGCGGTACAACATGACCGTGGCCACCACCGGTTCCGCCACCGCGGGCCCCTTCGAGCTGTGGCTGGTGGAGCCCACCAGCGGTGAGGTGTTCCGCGGCACCGCCGAGGAGCCCCTGGAGCAGGTGGACGCCTCCGAGGTCACCGTGGCCGACGGTCGGGTCACCGAGGTGCCCCAGGGCGAGATCCTGGATGCGCGGGAGATCAACACGGTGTACGGCGAGCTGCAGCAGCTCGCGGTCCCGGTGGACGAGACCTCCGCGATCCGTCCCCTCAGCATCAACCAGGCCTTCGTGGGCACCACGGTGCTGCAGTACGACGAGGAGCGCGACGTCATCACCGACACCGCCTCCGGCGCCGAGTACTCGGTCCAGAAGATCGATGACACCGAGTACTTCGTGAACGAGGAAGGGCAGAGGCTCTCCCAGTCCTGGCTGCAGGGCGTGGGCGCGAGCAACTACGAGAGGCTCTTCACCAACTCCAGCATCGCCTCCCAGTTCCTGGGCGCTTTCGGCTGGACCCTGGTGTTCGCGGCGGGCTCGGTGCTGTCCACCTTCATCCTGGGCTTCGCGCTGGCGCTGATCCTCAACGACGAGCGCCTGAAGGGCCGCCGCCTGTACCGCTCGATCCTGCTGATGCCGTACGCGGTGCCGGGCTTCATCGCCCTGCTGGTGTGGTCGAACTTCTACAACCGCGACTTCGGCCTGATCAACGAGATGCTGAACCTGGACCTGAACTGGTTCGGTGACCCCAGCCTGGCCAAGGTGGCGGTGCTGCTGACGAACCTGTGGATGGGCTTCCCCTACATGTTCATCATCTCCACCGGTGCCCTGCAGTCGATCCCCGGGGACGTGCTGGAGGCCGCCAAGATCGACGGTGCCAACCGGTTCCAGGCCACCGTGAAGGTGGTGATGCCGCTGCTGCTGGTGGCGGTGGCGCCGCTGCTGGTCGCCTCCTTCGCGTTCAACTTCAACAACTTCAACGCGATCGAGCTGCTCACCGAGGGTGGTCCCTTCCCGCCGGGCGAGTTCACCCGCGGTTCCACGGACATCCTGATCTCGATGATCTACCGCATCGCCTTCGGCGGCTCGGGGGCCGACTTCGGCTTCGCCTCCGCGGTGTCGGTGATGCTGTTCGTCCTCACCGGCATCCTGGCAGCGGTCCAGTTCCGGTTCACCCGTGCACTCGAAGACGTCAACTGAGGAGATGGACCACATGTCTGCACCCACTGCCTCGACCGCGTCGAGCACCCCTGCCCCGCAGGCCACGAAGCACAAGATGAGCTTCGGCCGCTGGTTCGCCGAGATCGGGTGGCGCCACCTGGTGGGCATCGCCGCCATGATCTTCGCGGTGTTCCCCATCCTGTTCGTCATCTCGGCCTCGCTGAACCCCACCGGTACGGTGGCGGCCACCAGCCTGATCCCCACCGAGTTCAGCCTGCGGCACTACACCTCGCTGCTGACCGGCGAGCGCGGGCCGATCCTGCGCTGGTACCTCAACACCATGATCGTGTGCTTCACGGTCGCCTTCGTGCAGGTGTTCCTCTCGGTGATGGCCGCCTACGCCTTCAGCCGCTTCCGCTTCAAGGGCCGCCGCCTGGGCCTGCTGTCGCTGCTGCTGGTGATGATGTTCCCCTCGATCCTGGCGATGATCGCGATCTACTCGATGATCTCGGACCTCGGCAAGGTGATCCCGCTGCTGGGGCTGGACTCGGTGCCGGGCTACCTGATCATCCTGCTGGGCGGCTCGCTGGGCCAGGTGTGGCTGATCAAGGGCTTCTTCGACACCGTGCCGAAGGAGCTGGACGAGGCCGCGATCATCGACGGCGCCAACCACTGGCAGGTGTTCACCAAGATCCTGCTGCCGGCACTGGTACCGATCCTGGCCACCACCCTGCTGCTGTCCCTGGTGGGCGTGCTGTCGGAGTTCCTGCTGGGCTCGATCTTCCTGACCAGCGACGAGAACAAGACCCTCGCGGTGGGCCTGTACGGCCTGCTGTCCGAGAACCGCTCCAACAACCTGGGCGTGTTCGCGGCCGGCTCCGTGATGATCATGGTCCCGGTGATCATCCTGTACCAGTTCCTGCAGCGCTACATCGTCGGCGGCTCCACGGCCGGCGCTGTCAAGGGCTGATCGGCGTACTGCGAGGAGCACTTCCTCCTGCCGGCGGGCCGAGACCTCTCGGCCCGCCGGTTCGTCGTCGCGCCGGCTCCTCGTTCCGCGCCCCGTCCCGCCTTGCCCGCCCTGCGCCGTCCGACCCGAAGGACCCCCATGAGCACCATTCCCCCCACCGCCCCGGCCGATCCCACCGCGGTTCCCCTGCCGCAGCAGCCGATGCACGACTCCGGCCCGCTGTTCGTGCCACGCCCGCCGCGGGCGCTCGGGGAGGAGGTGGAGCTGCGGGTGTGGATGCCGCACAGCTGGCCGGTCAGCGCCGTCGCGCTGCGCACCATCGTCGATGGGGAGATCTCCACGGCGGTGCTGGCAGCTGAGCAGCCCCACACCGCCCCGCCGGGCGGCACCTGGTTCGCGGTGACCACGACGGTGGTGAACCCTGTCCAGCCCTACCGCTTCTGCCTGGTGGGCGATCCGGAGGCGAACGCAGAGGTGCCGAGGTACGCGTGGCTGACCGCAGCCGGCATCGTCCCCTGGGACGTCGCCGATGCGACCGACTTCCGCCTGGTGGCGCACGAGCCGGCACCGGACTGGGTGGACGACGCGGTGGTGTACCAGGTGTTCCCGGACCGCTTCGCGCGCTCCGCCGCCTCCCCCACCGATGAGCACGGCCGCTTCGCCCCGGACCAGCTGCCGGACTGGGCCCGCCCCATGGCCTGGGACGAGCCGCCCTCACTGGACGGCATGGTCAACGGGCAGCAGCTGTACGGCGGTGATCTGGACGGGGTGATCGAGCACCTGGACCACATCCAGGAGCTGGGGGCCGACGTGGTGTACCTGACCCCGGTGTTCCCCGCCGGCTCCGCGCACCGCTACGACGCCAGCACCTTCGACCGTGTGGACCCCCTGCTGGGCGGGGACGAGGCCCTGGTGCGGCTCTCCCGGGCGCTGCACGAGCGGGGCATGCGGCTGATGGTGGACCTGACCACCAACCACACCGGGGACACCCATGAGTGGTTCCGCACCGCCCAGGCAGATGCCGGCAGCACCGAGGCCGGCTTCTACCGCTTCCACGAGCACCCCGCCGACTACCGCTGCTGGATCGGGGTGCCAACCCTGCCCTCGCTCGAGCACTCCTCCTCGGAGCTGCGCGAGCGCCTGCTGTCCGGGCCGGACAGCGTCGTGGGCCGCTACCTCCGCGCGCCCTTCCTCGCGGACGGGTGGCGCATCGACGTGGCGAACATGACCGGCCGCAACGGTGCGGAGGACCTCACCCACGAGGTGGCCCGCACCATCCGCGCCACCATGCGCGAGGTGCGCGAGCACACCGGGCGGGACACCTGGCTGCTGGCGGAGCACGGTCATGACGCCAGCGGTGACCTGGCCGGCGACGGCTGGCACGGCACCATGAACTACACCGGCTTCACCCGTCCCCTGTGGGCGTGGCTCTCCCCCGAGGGCTCCCCGCTGAACTGGCTGGGCCTGCCGATGACCGCACCGCGCGTCCCCGGCTGGGCTGCGGCCCGCACCCTTCGCGACTACAACGCGCACCTGCCCTGGCCCTCCCGCCTGCACTCCCAGAACCAGCTGTCCAGTCACGACACACCGCGCACCCGCACCGTGGTGGGCGACCACCAGGCGCACCTGGTGGCGATCACCGCCCTGGCCACCCTGCCCGGCGTGCCCACGGTGTTCGCCGGCGACGAGCTGGGGCTGCAGGGCCTGACCGGGGAGCACTCCCGCACCGCGATGCCCTGGGAGGCCATCGACCGCGTGCGACGGGGCGAGCCGGTGCAGCCGTCCACCGTGGTGGAGGAGCAGATCGATCCCGGGATCTGGCCGGTGCTGCGCGAACTGCTCGCTCTGCGCAGGCGGCACCCGGCACTGCGCCGGGGCGGCATCCAGTGGCTGCACATGGGTGAGGATTCCCTCGTCCTGCTGCGCACGCACCCTGCCGGGGACATCCTGGTGCACCTCGCCCGCGCCGCCCATGGCAGGGTGGAGATCGACCTGGCCCATCTCCCGCCCACCGAGGCGCCCGAGGCCCTCGCCGCGATCGGCGGTGCACGCGCATCGGCCACGGGCCAGGTCCTGGCCCTGGAGGCCGAGAGCCCCGGCGCCACCATCACGCTGCTGTCCCGCAGCGCTGCCATGACCCCCGGGCCGGATGGCCCGGCCCCGACCGCACCCGTCCAGGAGGACACCCCGTGACCCAGAACGCCCCCGTCACCGCCGACCACCGCGCCACCGAGCAGGCCCACCGCCAGTGGTGGCGCGACGCCGTGGTGTACCAGGTGTACCCGCGATCCTTCGCCGACAGCGACGGCGACGGCATGGGCGACCTGCCCGGCATCACCGCCCGCCTGCCCCATATCGCCGAGCTGGGGGCCGACGCCGTGTGGCTCTCCCCCTTCTACACCTCCCCGCAGAACGACGGCGGCTACGACGTCGCGGACTACCGGGACGTCGACCCCCGCTTCGGCACCCTCGCCGACGCCGACGAGCTGATCGCCCGTGCCCACGAGCTGGGCCTCAAGGTGGTCGTGGACATCGTCCCCAACCACTCCTCGAGCGAGCACGTGCTGTTCCAGCAGGCCCTGGCGGCCGCCCCCGGCTCCCCCGAGCGCGAGATGTACATGTTCCGCGAGGGGCGCGGGGAGCACGGCGAGCTGCCGCCCAACAACTGGCAGTCCATCTTCCACGGGGACGCCTGGACCCGCGTCACCGAGGCCGACGGCACCCCCGGGCAGTGGTACCTGCACCTGTTCGACACCACCCAGCCGGACTTCAACTGGGAGAACCCCGCCGTGCACGAGCTGTTCGCGGACGTGCTGCGCTTCTGGCTGGACCGCGGGGTGGACGGCTTCCGGGTGGACGTCGCTCACGGCATGGTCAAGCCCGAGGGCCTGCCCGACTCCCCCGTCGACTCCGAGGGGATGGCCGTGGTGCCCGAGGGCGAGGTGCCCGTCTACTTCGACAACGACGGCGTGCACGCGATCTACCGCGAGTGGCGCGCGATCCTGGACGAGTACCCCGGCGAGCGGATGATGGTGGGCGAGGCCTGGATCCCCGAGGCCTCGATGCCCAAGTACGTGCGCCCCGACGAGATGCACCAGGTGTTCAACTTCGGCTTCCTGCAGTCCCGCTGGGACGTGGAGGCCCTCCAGCACGCCATCTCCGAGCCGCTGCGGCTGGCTGACGCGGTGGGCGCCCCCACCACCTGGGTGCTCTCCAACCATGACGTGATCCGCCACGCCACCCGCTACGGCTTCCCTCCGGAGCACCGCTTCGGCGAGGGCCTGTCCCGCCAGGAGCACCCCGACGCGCGGCTGGGCCTGGCGCGAGCCCGCGCCGCCACCCTGCTGATGCTGGCCCTTCCGGGCTCGGCCTACCTGTACCAGGGCGAGGAGCTGGGGCTGCCGGAGGTGGCCGACATCCCTGACGAGCTGCGTGAGGACCCCGCCCACAAGCGTGCGGGCGTGCCCGGACGCGACGGCTGCCGGGTGCCGCTGCCCTGGGAGGCCGATGCCCCCGCCTTCGGCTTCTCCCCCAGTGGCGAAAGCTGGCTGCCCCAGCCCGAGGTGTTCGGGGTGCTCGCCGCGGACCGTCAGCGCGGCGTTGAGGGATCGACGCTGGAGCTGTACCGCGAGGCGCTGCGCCTGCGCCGCGAGCTGCACCTGGGTGCGCACGGTGTCGGCGATCGGGTGGCCTTCGTCGAGGGCGCCCCCCAGGGCGTGCTGATGGTGGAGCACGGGCCGGTGCTGGTCGTGGTCAACACCACCGACGACCCGGTCGAGCTGCAAGCCCTGCCCCGGGGAGCCGACGCCGAGGTGCTGCTCGGCTCGGCACCGCTGGAGGGTGGAGCGATCGTGGCGGACAGCGCGGTGTGGCTGCACCGGGCATGACGCGACAGGACCGGACACGGCAGGGCCGGGCGCGAGTAGGCGCACCGATGCCGCACGCCCGGGCACGGACCGGTGCACCGCCCGAGCAGGCCCCCTCCGGTAGTCTGTCGGAGGTGCGGAGACGGCCCGGCCAGCCGCCGCACCGGCCGTTGGCCACCTGCAGCGGCGCTCCGCTGCCCCCTATTCCTGTCGTCGTCAGCGCGCCGCGTGGCGTGCCGAGGAGCTCCTCATGATCCGTCCCCGTTCCTCCCGCGCCGCGGCCCGCACGAAGGCCGATCCCGGCTTCGACGTGGTGATGATCGGGTCCGGTCTGGGCATCTACGCACTGACCCGGGCCTTCCACGAGGAGTACGGGGTGGTCTCCACCGTCGTGGCGGCCAACGCTCCGGCCCCGATGCACCGCTCGGTCACCTGCCGTGTCCACGAACCGGCGGGCAGCGGCGAGCAGGAGCGCCTGCAGGCCCTGCTGGACCTCGCGGCCGGACGACCGCAGGGACGCCCCGCGCTCCTGCTGTGCAACAACGACAGCCACGTGGAATTCCTGGCCCGCCATGCCGAGCTGCTCGAGCAGCACTACCTGCTGCGGGTGCCCAGCCTGGAGACGGTGAACCAGCTCGCGGACAAGGCCAGCTTCGCCGAACTGTGCGAGCAGCACGACATCACGGTCCCGTCCACGCGGGTGCTGGACTTCCGCAGTGGCGGTGCACCCGAGATCGGCGAACTGCCCTTCGACTTCCCGATCGTGGCGAAGCCGGCCGTGGGCGGCCCCCACGCCGAGCTGCGCATGGCGGGCAAGAAGAAGGTGTACTTCCTGGAGGACCTTCGCGAGCTGGAGGACCTCCGCGACCGTCTCCACGCGGCGGGCTTCCGCGACCGCTTCGTGCTCCAGGAGCTGATCCCCGGGGACGACACCGCGATGCGCTCCATCACCGCCTACCGGGACGCCCGCGGCACGGTGACCCTTCTGGCCAGCGCAGCGGTGCTGCTCGAGGAGCACACCCCGGAGGCGCTGGGGCGTCCGGCCGCCATGATCACCACGGACTTCCCGCAGCAGCTGGAGCAGGCCCGGCTGCTGCTCGATGCCACCGGCTATGTCGGCTTCGCCAATGTGGACATCAAGGAGGATCCGCGGGACGGCTCCCAGCGATTCCTGGAGATCAATCCGCGCATCGGCCGCAACAGCTACTACGTCACGGGGGCGGGGGCGAACGTGGCACGGTTCATGGTCGAGGACGCCGTCCATGGCCGCACGCCTGAGCCCGTGGTCGGGCTCCCGGAGGTGCTGTACTCGATCGTGCCGCTGCGGCTGCTGCGCCGCTACGTGCTGGACCCGATCCAGCGACGGCGCCTGCACGAGGTGGCCCGCAGGCGCACCGTGAACCCGTGGGACTATCCTGCCGAGAGGCCGTGGATGCGTGCCTACGCGCAGGCGGTGCGGCTGAACCACGTGCGCAAGTTCCGTCGGTACTACCCCAGGCCCTCCGCCACCGGGTTCTGAGGCCCGCTGCCCCGTGTTGCGCGCTGACTTCCTGCGGCGCGGCCGGACCGGTGTCCAGCCGGAGCGGGGTGTCAGCGGGGCCCAGGTCAACCGAAGCCGGGCGAGAGACGCTTGCCCGAGGCCAGGATGGTCTGCTCGGCCAGGACCGTGAGGGAGTCCACCAGGCGCTCATCGCCCCGGTACCCGTGCTGGTCGTAGATCACTGACAGCTCCGTGCAGCCCAGCACCACCGTGCCGGCACCGGCCTCCAGGGCCGTGTCCACGCACTCCTCGAAGAGCGTGGTGTCCACCGGGCGGTTGGCCTTGACCTGGTCGTAGATGAGCGTGTTGATGCGGTCCTGCAGGGAACGCTCCGGGATCAGCGGCCGAGCCCCCTCCGCCGCGAGCGCATGCTCGAACACCTCGGCGCGCACATTGCCCTCGGTGGCGAACACCGCGACCGGCCTGCCGCTGTGGGCGACCCGCTGCGCGGCCGCCCTGGCGGTGGCCTCGACGATGCTCACGAAGGGGATGGCGGTCGCCTCGCGCACTCCCTGCACGAAGTGGTGGGCGGTGTTGCACGGCAGCACCAGCAGCTGGGCGCCGATCCGCTCGAGCATCGCAGCATCGCGCGCGAGGACGGGACCGGGATCGGCCGCCTCGTCATCGAGGATCCGGGCGGTGCGGTCCGGGGTGCTGGAGTGCTGGGAGACCACCAGGTCCAGGTGGTCCTGGTCGGTGCGGGCGTCGGTGGCGCGCACCAGCAGGTCCAGGAACACAGCGGTCGCGGCGGGGCCAAGCCCGCCGAGCACCCCCACCACCGGCTGCGACCAGCTGCCGGCGTCCAGCCGGCCGCCGGTCTCCTCGAGGCGCCCCGTGGCGGGCCTCCCCGCATCGGTCACGACGCCGTCTCCGGACGGTAGTACCTGCGGAACTTCCGCACATAGTTCGCCATGGCGGCGACGGTGTACCACAGGCGCACCGGGTCCTTCTCCACGCCCCGGTACAGCAGCGGGTTGCGGACCCGGCGGGACTTCAGCACCCGGCGCAGCTGTGCCCTGGCCTCCGGCAGGGTGGTGTACTTCTTGACCAGCGCCACCGGCACCACGGTGTAGAGGGTCTCCTCCTGGTGCTGGACGATCTGCGGATCCTCGCCCTCCGCGACCTCGGGCAGGCCCGTCCCGAGATGCTCGTCCACGTACCACCGCACGGGGTTGTGCCCCCCGGCGGTGACGTAGTAGTTGGAGCGGCCCAGGCGCGGGTTCAGCTCGAAGAACTTCGTGCGGCCGTCGCGCGGATCGTGCTTGAGGTCGAAGTTGGCGTAGCCCACCCATCCCAGTGCGGCGCACAGCTGCTGGGCCTGGGCCACCATCTCCTCGTCCACACCGGTGATGATCGCCGCCGGGTTCCCGATCGCGCCCGGGGTGTGCTCCTCCAGCAGGGTGCGGCCCCAGGAGGCGAACCGCACCCGGGACTGCGCATCGCAGTAGCAGGTGAGGATCCGCATGTTCTGGTCGTCACCCGGGATGCGGTCCTGGACGATGATGCTCTCGCGGTAGCCGGCCGCGCGGATGGTGCGCAGGAGGTCGAGCAGCTCCTCGTGGCTGCCCACGGTGTGGACCTTCTGCTTGCCCGGGAAATCTGCCCGCTTCCACTCCGAGACCTCGGCGGGCTTGGCGATCACCGGGTAGGTGAAGGGCACCTCGAGATCGTCGGCGACCTCCTGCGCGAGGTCCACGATCCGGGTGCTGGGGTGGTCCACGCCGAGGCGCTCGCACAGCTCGGTGAAGTTCTGCTTCTCGGTCCCCGCCCGGAAGGTCTCCAAGTCCACGTACGGGGCCACCCAGCGCTCGTCCAGGGCGTCCGTCTCGTCGCGCACCCGGATGATGGCCTTGACCGTGGCGTCGGCCGATCCCAGCAGCAGCAGTCGTCCCTCGGGGTGCGCGGCGGCGACGTCCTGCAGCACGGGGGCGAGCTGGGCGGCGTCGAACGGGTCCGCGCAGCGCACGTTCTCGATGATCGCCGAGCGCGAGATGTGCCAGCCCTGCAGTCGGGAGATCACCACTGAGCGGATGCCGTAGGCCTCGTGGAAGGCGCGCGCCAGGGAGTAGGCGCCGATGTCGCCGCCCACCACGACGGGGATGAACGCGGGCAGGGAGTCCTGGGGGTGCGGGGCAGACATGAGCGTCAGTGTATAGAGGCAACCACTGCCCGCTGCGGCGCCCCGGGGGCCGCGTTGATGTGTCTCGACACCCCCGGCAGTCCTGCCTACGCTGGGGGTATGACCGAGAACACGTTCACCTTGACCTCCTCCGCCCTTCCCGACGGCTCCGTCGTCTCCGGTGAGCACCTCGCTCCCGAGCAGGACGGCTCCTCCGTCTCCCCGGATCTCTCCTGGTCCGGTGCCCCGGAGGGCACGAAGAGCTTCGCGGTGACCTGCTACGACCCGGACGCTCCCACCGGTTCCGGCTTCTGGCACTGGGTGGCCTGGGACATCCCCGCCACCACCACGTCCCTTCCCGCCGGGGTGGGGCGCCAGGACGACTCCCTCACGCAGGCCACCAATGACTTCGGCCGCGCGGGGTACGACGGCCCCAACCCCCCGGCGGGCCCCGCGCACCGCTACGTCTTCACCGTGCATGCGCTGCCAGTGGAGTCCCTGGGGGCCGATCCTGCTGATCCGCACGTGGGCACCCGCTTCGCGATCTTCTCCCAGCAGCTCTCCTCCGCCTCCTTCACCACCCGTTACCAGGTGACGGGCTGAAGGACCAGGGGGAAACTCTCCGCGACGCCTCGGGCGTGCCCGCTCGTGGTCGTCCAGGGGCGGTCGTAGGCTCGAGACATGGCCACCACGACGCCCCGCTCCCCGCGGTCAGCACCAGGATCAGACCAGGGTCTGATCCCCGTCCTCCGCTCGGCGGATGCCGGTGGCCCGGCGCGGTGCGAGGCTCAGGACGTGACGCCGATCAGAACGCCCTCGCCCCTGCGGCCGGCCCCCGCCCCGCAGCGCCCCCTGCGGGTGCTGCTGACCACCGACTGGTGGGAGCCCGTCGTCAACGGCGTGGTGGCCTCGGTGCAGACCCTGCGCCGCGAGCTGATCGCCCTGGGCTGCGAGGTCCGGGTGCTCACCCTCTCCCAGGGCATCCGCACCCGGCGTGAGCCGGACGTCTACCGCATCGGCTCGGTCTCGGCGGCGATGGTCTACGACCGCGCCCGCATCGGCATGCCGGCCAGCCGCCGGGTGCTGCGCGAGATCCTGCGCTGGCGGCCCGACGTCATCCACTCCCACTGCGAGTTCTCCACCCACGTGTGGGCCCGCCGCATCGCCCGCACCCTGGGGGTGCCGCTGGTGCACACGTACCACACCATCTACGAGGACTACACGCACTACTACTCCCCCAGTCGCACCGTGGGCCGCAAGGTCGTCGAGTCGTTCTCCCGGCGGGTGCTGGCGGGGACCGACGCGGTGATCGTGCCCACCGCGAAGGTGGCCGCGCTGCTGCGCGGGTACGGGGTGCACCGACCCGTGCACGTCATCCCCACCGGCCTCGACCTGCAGCGCTTCCGGCCCGCCCGCAGCGAGCAGGAGCGGGCCGACGCCGCCGCCCTGCGCGCGGGCCTCGGCATCACGCCCCAGCAGCAGGTGCTGGTCTCGGTGTGCCGGCTCGCCAAGGAGAAGAACCTCGACGAGGTCCTCGACATGGTGGCCGCCGCGGACCGCGAGGACGTGGTGCTGGTGCTGGTGGGCGACGGCCCCTACCGCGCCGAGCTCGAGGCGCGGGCGAAGGACCTCGGCATCGCGCGCCGCGTCCGCTTCGCCGGGGTGGTCGAGCCCGCTGAGGTGCAGCGCTGGTACCGGATGGGCGACGTGTTCGTCAGCGCCTCCCTCAGCGAGACCCAGGGACTGACCTTCATCGAGGCCCTGGCCTGCGGCCTGCCGCTGCTGTGCCACCGCGATCCCTCGCTCGCGAGCGTGGTCCTCGAGGGCCGCACCGGCTGGCAGTTCGAGGACGCCGCGCAGTTCACCGCCCAGCTGGGCGCCCTGCTGGACGATCCGCAGCGCCGGGCGGAGATGTCCGCCGCCGCGCTCGAGCATGCGCAGGCCACCTGCGGCGCCGGGGACTTCGGGCGCGGGGTGCTCGAGGTCTACCGGCAGGTGAGCCTGCGCCGCTCGCCGCGCCTGGCCGGACGCCAGGCGGTGGCCGCATGAGCACCCCCACCGCCCAGCTCCCCGTCGTGCCGGCCCTGTCCGCCCCTCCCGTGCGCGCAGCGGCATGGCGGGCCTCGTCGGCCGCCGCGGTCGCCACCGTCCCGCGCCCCGCGCAGGTCCCGCGCCCCGCGCAGATCCCGCCGCCCGCGGCGACGGAGGCGCCGACCGCCCCGGCACCGGCCCGCGCCCGTCGGGACCCGCTGCGCCTGGCCGCCCGGCTCTCCCCGCTGCTGGGGCTGGGTGCCAGCATCGCCCTGGTGTGGTGGGGCCTGCAGACCGGGGTGCTGGGGTCCCTGGCGAACCTGCAGGCCTTCATCGACTCCCTGGGGGCCTGGGGACCGATCGTCTTCATGATCGTCTCCGCGGCCTCCGTGGTGTTCCCGATCATCCCCGGAGGGCTGCTGGTGATCGCCGGCCCGGTGCTGTTCGGGGCGGTCGAGGGCACCGTCTTCAACTACCTCGCCGTCTGCGCCGGCTCGCTGCTGAACTTCCTCATCGCGCGGCACGTGGGCATGGCCGTGGTCGAGCGGCTGTTCCCGGCCAGGGCGGTGGAGAAGTTCCTGGGCTGGACCCGCAGTGCGCACTTCACGCGGGCCTTCGCCCTGGCGATCACCCTGCCGGTGGCCCCGGACGACCTGCTGTGCTACATCGCCGGCACCACCCGAATGCGCTGGCGAACCTATGTGGCGATCATCCTGCTGGGCAAGCCGTGGGCCCTGATCGCCTACGGGCTCGGCGTCAGCGCGCTCCTGCTGGGCGTCCTGCCCTGGTGAACGCGATCCACGCCGTGCACCGGGCCCTCCGCGCCACCCGAGCCCGCGCTCGAGCCCGCGCGGACCGCGGCCCCGAGAGCCCCGGCCGCGAGAGCTCCGGCCGCGAGCCGCTGCGGGTGCTGATGCCCCGCGGCCTGGCGGGCCTCGCCCGCGAGTCGGGCATCGGCGCCGCCATCCGCCACCAGGAGGCGGCGGTGCGCTCCCTGGGGCACCAGGTGGTCACCGGTCCCTGGCAGCCCTTCGACGTGGTGCACCTGAACACGCCGTTCCCGGACACCCTCCTGCTCGCGCTCTGGGCGCGGCTGCGGCGCCGGCCGGTGCTGGTGTGGGCGCATTCGACCGAGGACGACTTCCGCGACTCCTTCCCCGGCTCCAACGCCCTGGCACCGCTGTTCCGGCGCTGGATCGCGCTCCTGTACCGGCGGGGCGATGCGGTGCTCACCCCGAGCGCCTACTCGAAGCGCCTCATCTCGGCCCCGGAGTACGGGATCTCGGCCCCGATCCATGTCCTCTCCAACGGGGTGGACACGGCGTTCTTCCGCCCCGATCCGACGGCCCGGGAGCGCCTGCGACAGTCCCTGGGGCTCGCGCCGGGGGCGCGGGTCGTCGTCAGCGTGGGCATGCAGCTGGTGCGCAAGGGCATCCTGGACTGGGTGGAGGTCGCCCGGCAGCTGCCGGAGGTCACCTTCGTCTGGTACGGCCGCACCGATGAGCGTCTGCTGACCGCCGATGTGCAGCGGGCGCTGCGCACCGCCCCCGCGAACGCGCTGTTCCCGGGCTTCGTCCGGCCGGAGGCGCTGCGCGAGGCGTACTGCGGCGCCGACGCCTTCTGCTTCCTCACCAAGGAGGAGACCGAGGGGATCGTGCTGTGGGAGGCGCTGGCCTGCGAGGTCCCGGCGCTGGTGCGCGGGATCCCGATCTACCGCGAGGAGATGCCCGCCGGGGTGCTGACCCATCAGGTCGCCGGGGACGGGCCCGAGTTCCCCGGACGGGTCGCGCAGATCCTCGGCGCGCTGCTCGCGGGCGAACTGGCGGATCTCACCGCGGCCGGGCGGCGGGCCGCCGAGGGCGTCGCCCTGCCGCGGATCGCGCAGCGGCTGCAGGAGATCTACGGGACCACGGGGGTGCGTCCGCGCTCCGCGGCGGGGCGGGCCTCCTCGCACCTCACCGGCGGTGCGTAGGCCGCCACAGCACCAGCGCCCCGCTGCTGCGCCGCTGCGGGCGCTCCCCGCGCCGCAGGGCGCTGATCTCGCCGTCGCGGTCGGCGGAGAAGACGCGCCGCTGGGCCGGGCTCAGGGACTCCAGGGTCTCGCGGACCCGGTCGAGCTGCCCCTCCAGGGCCCGCACCCGGTCCTCCAGCGCGAGGATCCGCTTGATGCCGGCGAGGTTGATCCCCTCCTCCTGGGAGAGGCGCTGGATCTCGCGGAGCCGGGCGATGTCCAGGGCGCTGTAGCGGCGGCCGCGGCCGCGGGTGCGCTGGGGCGTGACCAGGCCCAACCGGTCGTACTGGCGCAGGGTCTGCGGATGCATGCCGGACAGCTCGGCGGCCACGGAGATGACGAAGACCGGCGCGCGGTCGTCGAGTCGGGGCGGATGCGGCATCGGAGCTCCTTCCGGGTCGGCGGGCGGTGGACGGGCGGGCGGACCGCGACGCGGGTCAGCGGGCGGCGGCCTCGGCGAGCCCGGCGCGCGGGTCCTCGCCCGCGAGCGCCTCGCGCAGCTCCTCGACCGCCTTCCTGGCCCGGCCCTCGACATGGGTGGGCACGGCGACGTTCACGGTGACCAGCAGGTCGCCGGTCGCCCTGCGGGTGGCCAGTCCCTTGCCACGCACCCGCAGCGTCCGTCCGGACGGGGTGCCCGGCGGGACCTTCACCGAGACCGACCCGCCCTCGAGCAGCGGGACCGCGAGCGTGGTGCCGAGCACCGCCTCGTCGAAGGAGATCGGCACGGTCAGGCGCAGGTCGGCGCCGTCGGCGCTCCATACCGGATGCTCCTCGACCTCGAGCGTCAGCAGCAGGTCGCCAGCGGGGGCGCCGCCCGGGCCCGGACGGCCCTTGCCGCGCAGGCGGATCTTCTGCCCGTCGTGCACCCCGGCGGGCACCCGGGTGGTGAGCGGACGGCCGTCGACGGTGAGCCGGATCTCGGCGCCCAGCGCCGCGTCCCGGAAGCTGATCCGGGTGCGGGCCGAGAGGTCGGCGCCCTTGCTCGGGGGGCCGGGCTGGAAGCCGGCGGGTGAGCCGCCGCCGAAGCCGCCGCCCTGGCCGCCGAACATCTTCAGCAGGTCGTCGAGGTCGGGGCTCCCGGCGCCCGCGCCGGAGTAGCCGGTGCGCCCGCCGCCGGTCGGGGCGCCGCCGAACATCGAGGAGAAGATGTCCTCGAAACCGGCGCCGCCGGGACCGCCCTGGCCCGCGGAGAAGCGGGCGCCGCCGGAGCCCATGGCGCGGATGGCGTCGTACTGCCGACGCTGCTCCTCGTCGTTGAGGACGGAGTAGGCCTCGCCGATCTCCTTGAACTTCTCCTCCGCCCGCGGATCATCGGGGTGGCGGTCGGGGTGGTACTTCTTGGCCTGGGTGCGGTAGGCCTTCTTGATCTCCTGCGCGCTCGCGTCCTTGGAGACGCCGAGGACCGCGTAGAAGTCCTTGTCGAGCCAGTCCTGTCCGGACATGTGCGTCTCCTTCCGGGAGTCTCAGGGCTTCGTGGTCCGTGATGGGGGGGGTGAGGTGACGGGGCCTGCCGGCCGATGCTCGACCGGCAGGCCCCGCCGTCTGCGATGTGCTGCCGGTCAGGCCGGGCCGCGGGTGCCGACCCGGGCCGGGCGCAGCACCCGGTCGTGCATCGCGTAGCCGGGCTGGATGACCAGCGAGATGGTGGCCGTCTCGACGTCGTCGGCGTCCTCGTGCATCAGCGCCTCGTGGAGGTTCGGATCGAACGCCTCCCCGATGACGCCGAAGCGCTTGAGGCCGTGCGCGGCGAGGGTCTCCTCGAGCTTGAGCGCGATCGAGTGGAACGGGGTGCCCTCGGCGATGTCGCCGTGCTGGCGTCCCAGCTCCACGTCGTCGAGCACGCCGATGAGGGAGGACAGGACGCGGCCCACGGCCGCCTCCTTGCTCACCTCGGCCGCGGCCTCGATCCGCCGACGGGAGTTGACGTACTCCGCCTGCTCGCGCTTGAGCTGCTCGCTGAGCTCGGTGACCCGGCCCTCGAGCTCGGCGACCCGCGCGGAGTCCGCCGGGGTCGGGGCCTCGGCCCCGCCCTGGGCGGCCTGCTCGAAGAGCTTCGCGGCCTCCGCGTCGATCGGGTCGACGTCCTCCGCGTCGGGAGCCGGGGTGGGCTCGGGGCGACGGACGCTGCCGTCCTCCGGGTTCACCTTGCGCTTGTCGGTGAAGGAGAACCTCGGCTCGCCCTCGGGGCGCTGCGCGTCGTCGGGGGTGCTCTGGTCCTCGGTCATCACTTGCTCCCTTCGTCCTCGTCCACGATCTCGGCGTCGACCACGTCATCGTCGGCGGCCGACGCGGAGCCGGCCTGGCCCTCGGTGCCCTCGGCGCCCTCGGCCCCGTCCTGCTGGGCCTGGGAGTAGATGGCGGTGCCGACGGCCTGCAGGGCCTCGTTCAGCGCATCGCGCCGGGTCTCGAGAGCGCCGGTCTCGGCGTCCTCCTTGGCCAGCTCGTCCTTCGCCTCCTTGATGGCGTCCTCGGCCTTGGTGCGGTCGCCGTCGGAGATCTTGTCCGCGTTGTCCTTGAGCAGCTTCTCGCCCTGGTAGACGAGCTGCTCGAGGGTGTTGCGGGCGTCGGCGTTCTTGCGCCGCTCGTCGTCCTCGGCGGCGTGGAGCTCGGCGTCCTTCACCATGCGGTCGATGTCCTCGTCGGACAGGGCCGAGCCGCCGGTGATCTGGATGGACTGCTCGTTGCCGGTGCCGCGGTCCTTGGCGGTCACGTGCACGATGCCGTTGGAGTCGATGTCGAAGGTGACCTCGATCTGGGGCATGCCGCGCGGGGCCGGCGCGATGCCGGTCAGCTCGAAGGTGCCGAGGAGCTTGTTGTCCCGGGTGAACTGGCGCTCGCCCTGGAACACCTGGATCGCGACCGAGGGCTGGTTGTCCTCGGCGGTGGAGAAGACCTCGGAGGTCTTGGTGGGGATGGCGGCGTTGCGCTCGATGAGCTTGGTCATCACCCCGCCCTTGGTCTCGATGCCCAGGGAGAGCGGCGTGACGTCCATCAGCAGGACGTCCTTGCGCTCGCCCTTGATGACGGCGGCCTGCAGCGCGGCGCCGACGGCGACGACCTCATCGGGGTTGACGCTCTTGTTGGGCTCCTTGCCACCGGTCAGGGCCTTCACGACCTCGGTGACGGCCGGCATGCGGGTGGAGCCACCGACCAGGACCACGTGGTCGATGTCGGAGATCGACACCCCCGCGTCCTTGATCACCTGATGGAAGGGCGCCTTGGTGCGCTCGAGCAGGTCCGAGGTCATGTCCTCGAACTGCGCGCGGGTGAGGCGCTCGTCGAGGTGCAGCGGGCCGTTCTCAGACATCGAGAGGTACTGCAGGGAGATGCTGGCCGACGTCGAGGAGCTGAGCTCCTTCTTCGCCTGCTCGGCGGCCTCCTTGAGGCGCTGCAGGGCGATGCGGTCCTTCCCGAGGTCCACGCCCTCCTTGTTCTTGACCTGGGAGATCAGCCAGTCGACGATCTTCTGGTCCCAGTCGTCGCCGCCGAGGCGGTTGTCACCGGCGGTGGCCTGGACCTGGATGGTCGAGCCGTCCTCGTCCTTGCTCACCTCGAGCAGGGAGACGTCGAAGGTGCCGCCGCCGAGGTCGAAGACCAGGATCTGCTCGTCGTCCTTGCCCTTCTCGAGACCGTAGGCGAGCGCCGCGGCGGTGGGCTCGTTGATGATGCGCAGCACGTTGAGGCCGGCGATGGTGCCGGCGTCCTTGGTGGCCTGGCGCTCGGAGTCGCTGAAGTACGCCGGGACGGTGATGACCGCGTCGGTGACGGGCTCGCCGAGGTAGGACTCGGCGTCCTTCTTCAGCTTGCCGAGGATGCGGGCCGAGATCTCCTGCGGGGTGTACTTCTTGTCGTCGATCGCCGTGCTCCAGTCGGTGCCCATGTGGCGCTTGACGGAGGCGATGGTGCGGTCGACGTTGGTGACGGCCTGGCGCTTGGCGACCTCGCCGACGAGCACGTCGCCCTGCTTGGAGAAGGCGACGACCGACGGGGTGGTGCGGGAGCCCTCGGCGTTCGCGATGATGGTGGGCTGACCGCCCTCCAGGACGGCGACGGCGGAGTTGGTGGTTCCGAGGTCGATTCCGACGACACGGGACATAGGTGCCTGCCTTTCTGCGGCGCACGCGCCGCACAGTGTTCGGTCGATGCCGCCGGCGCGGTCCGGTCTCCCGATCCGTCGTCGTGCGACTCCGCCGGCCGCCGGGCCGGCGGCAAGACTTGAGGTGTACGGACTCAAGTAGAGGACCCGGCCGGATCGTTGTCAACTCGGCGGGCACCAATCTTGAGTACATCAGGCTCAACCCTGGGCGGGGGTCAGGTATTCCGGGATCCGAGCAGCGTGACCCGCTTCACTTCCGGGGACGGGCGGGCGCACGCGTCCCGTCGGCGGCGCGCCGGGCGCCTCCCGGGGCGCATCGCGCTCTCCGCCCCCCGTCCTAGGATCGCCCGATGGCCTTCCCCGAGTTCTCCCCGCTCCCCTCCTCCGACGTCGGCGAGGGCGCCCAGGAGGCGGCTCCCCGCCACGAGCGGCGCCGGCGCCGGGCGCCCGCGGCCCCGGCGCCTCCGGCCGATGCCCCGACCGCCGCCGCCGACGCCCTGCGCTTCGCGCGCAGCTATCGGCCCGAGGTGCGGGAGCTGCTGCAGGCGGAGTCCGACGAGGCCGCCGCCGCGGCGCTGCTGGAGCTGCGCATCCCGCCCCTCGGGGACCACGACCCGACGGCCCACAAGGCCCGCGCAAACGCCTACCGGACGGGCGAGAAGGAGCAGCCGGCCCCGGGCTCCGCCGCCTCCCTGCTGCTGTGCGTCGTGCTGTTCCTGGCCGTCGCCGCCGGCGTGCTCGCCGCGCTGATCACCGCCTGGGGCGCCCTGGCCCTGCCCGACCGTCCGCTGCTCGCCCCGGAGCGGTTCGGGATGATCCCCGCGCTGGAGATCGTGCTGCTCGCGCCCACGGCCCTGGTGCCGCTGTATCTCGTCTTCCACGCCTCGGTGCATTGGAGGGCCCGGACCCACGGGCGGGGAATGCTGCGGGTGGCGCTGCGGGACGACGCGGCGCGCAGCCGGGGCCTGCCCCTGCGCTCCCCGTTCCACGGCATCTGGTCGAGCTGGGGGCTGCTGGCCAAGTGCCTCGAGTACGCGCTCTACGGATTCTTCGCCCTCGCCGTCCTCGCCTGGTGGGACGGTCGGGATTCGGCGGCCCCGAGTGCGGCCCGGGTCGTCCTCGCCTACGCCGTGCCCGTCGTGGTCGTGCTGGTGCTCGTCACATCGCGGGTGAAGGTCTGGGAGCGTCGCAACGCCCTTCTCGCCGCCCAGCTGTACCGCGCCGCCGACGACGCGGGCACCCGCGAGGTCCGGGTGCGCGAGGAGCCGCTGGACGAGGAATTCGGGGACGAGGAGTTCGGGGACGAGGAATTCGGGGACCACGAGCCCGCGGACGGGGGTCGGGCGCGCGGCACGACGGTGCCCGAGCAGGGCGGATGGCGCCGCGACTTCTCAGCGGGTCCCGGCGCGGCGGACCATCTCGTCGATCCAGATCGGCGCGAAGGGTGAGGTGCAGTTCGGAGGCGTCGGGTAGTCCCGCAGCACCCCGAGCCGCTCGCCGATGTCCCGCGCCCGCGCCCGCAGCGCAGGATTCGTGATGCCGATCTGGGCGAGACACGTGTTCATCGCCCACTGCAGCCGCTCGGGCGCGTCCGTCATCTCGGCCTCGATCCGGTCCAGCAGGGCGGACTGATCGATGCCCTCCGGCGACTTGACGACGCGATCGCTGGTCAGCGCCCAGCCGGCGCTCGCGATCACCGGATCGGGGTCGGCGAACCAGCGCTCACGCAGCTGCTCGCGGTGCGGACCCTTCAGGGCCAGGTAGTTCACCAGCCAGTCGTGCACCTTGGGGGTGCCGGCCTGCCGCAGCATCGCGTCGAGCTCCTCGAGCGCGCAGTGCGACGGACGGAGCAGGAGGATCGCGAGCAGTCGGGCGGCGGTCCCGCCCTCCGCCCAGAGCTCGCGGGCGAGGTCGGGGCGGGCCTTCAGCCGCTTCGCGATCGCGCGCAGCTCGGTGAGGTTCACGGCATGGTCGTCGCCGTGCTTCTGGTTGACCGCGCGGATCCGCGGGTCCTCGAGCGCCTTCAGCTCCGCGAGCACCCGGTCGCGCTCCGCGGCGAGGTCCGTCGTCCCCTGCGTCATCGTGGCCTCCCGGCGGTCGTCGATGGTCACCACCGTACGCCGCGGCGCCGGGCGGGGCCCGGCTTCCGCGGTCCCCTGCCCCGGGGAGGCGCGAGAACGGCATACTCGGAGCGCATGAACGCCCCATCGACGCCCCCGTACACGGGCACCGACTTCTACTGCGACGTCGCGATCCCGGACCCGGCCGCTCTCGAGGTCGTCCACCACGACGAGCGGGTGCTGGCCTTCCATCACACGCGCCCGTTCTGGAACGTGCACATCGTCGTGGTGCCGACGCGCCACATCGCCTCGCTGACCACGGCGAGCCGCGAGGACGAGGCGGACCTGCGAGCGCTGCTGCTGGTCGTCCAGCAGGTCGCGCGCAGCGTGGAGCAGCAGCACGGCGCGGCCGCCGTGCTCACGAACCTCGGCGCCTACCAGGACTCCAAGCATCTGCACCTGCACGTCCACGCCGGCGGCCGGCGCTGAGACGGCAGCGGCCTCGCGATCACAGCAGGAGCTTGAACCCCACATGGCTCGCCCGGTAGCCGAGCCGCTCATAGAAGCGCTGCGCCTGCGCGCGCGAGGAGTCCGTGGTCAGCTGGGCGAGCGTCGCTCCGCGGTCGCGCCCCCAGTCATGGGCCCAGACGAACAGGGCGGAGCCGAGCCCAGCGCCGCGCACGGACGCCGCGACGCGGACCGCCTCGATCTGGAGCCGGGTCGCACCGGCGCGCGACAGGGAGGTGAGCAGCATGAGCTGCATCGTCGCGACCAGCCGGGCGTGCTCGTCCCGCACCGCGAGCAGCAGCTGGTCCTCGTCGGCGTCGATCCGCGCGAAGGCGCGCCGGTAGGGCTCCGACGCCGTGGTCTCCCGCTCCCGCCCGAGCACGTCGTCGGCGAGGAGCGCGACGAGCTCCGGCAGGTCCGCGGCGACGGCCCGGGAGAGGGAGAAGCGTCGGCCGGCGACGTCGAGGGTGGACATGCGCCCATTGTCGCCCGGCTCCGGTCGGGCCCGCCGGGGGCATCGCGCACAATGTCCCCATGGCCTCTCCTGACTTCCTGCCGGGCGCTCAGCGCAGTGCCCAGCTGAGCTACTCCGACCAGTCGGCATGGATCCTCAAGGACGAAATCAGCGGTGGCTGGGCCCTGCAGATCGGAGGCGTCGAGCAGTCCCACGTCGATCTCGAGGACCCGACGCACATCGTCCACGAGTACCTGCGGCGGATGGCCAACGTCCTCGACGAGGCGTGGCCGCGGCGGAAGCCGCTGCGGATCGCCCACCTCGGGGCGGGGGCCCTCACGCTGGTGCGGTACGTGCAGGCCACCCGGCCCGGATCGCAGCAGGTGGTGATCGAGATCGAGCGCGAGCTGCCGACGCTCGTCACCACCGCGCTGCCGCTGCCGGAGGGCACGCAGCTCGAGGTCGTCATCGGCGATGCGCGCGAGGAGCTCGCCGCGATGGAGGGCCGACGGTTCGACGCGATCGTGCTCGACGTCTTCTCGGGCGAGGCCTCCCCAGCGCACCTGGCCACGAAGGACTTCTACACCGAGGCGCTCACGCATCTCGAGGCGGACGGGATGCTGCTGGTCAACGTCGGCGACGACGCCGGCCAGCGGTTCCTGGCCGCTCAGGTGCGGGAGCTCGAGGACGCCGCGGCCGAGGCCGGTCTCTCCGGCGTCTGGACCCTGACGCACGCCTCGCTGCTGACCACCCCGGCCGACGGGAACATGGTGCTGCTGGTGGGCGGGGCGCTGTCCTCGCCGGAGGTGGCGTCGTGGCGAGCGGCGTGGCTGCAGGCGGGTCCTCACCCGGCGGCGGTGCTCGATCCCACCGAGACGGTCGAGGCATTCGAGGGTCGGTGATCGCAGCACCGCCGGCGGGCCGCCGGTGAGGTGCGCGAGCGCCTCGCCCATGCCGGGCGGGACGGATGCGGCGCGGCCATCCACATTCGGCCGGAGCCATGGCGTGTCGTGCTCGCCTTGGATACCGTGACCGTGATCTGCCCCACTCCGGGAAGGCACTGCCCATGCCTCGACGCCTCCTCGCCGCTGCCGCCGCCGGCGCGCTCCTGCTCGGTCTCGCAGCGTGCGACGACGGCGAGGAGGGTGCCGTCACGACAGCGCCGCCCAGCGTCAGCGTCAGCGCACCGAGCGATGGGGGCGGGGAGCCAGCCCCGAGCGATGGGGGCGGGACCGGGACCGACGACCCCACTGCCGCGGCTCCGCACATCCCGCCGCCCGACCCGGCCGATTATGCGGGGATGGACGAGAAATCAGAAACTGGAGCAGTTCAAGCATTCCGGCACTACGTTGCCACAGCGATGTGGGCACACCAGACGGGCGAAGATTCGCAATTAGCTAGCCTCCAGACCGAGACGTGCGAAGGGTGCTCCGACTTCAACGCTGAGATACCGGCATTGAAAAAGCAGGGAAAGTATTGGGGCGAATTCGAGGTAATAGACGTTCAGGTAACCCCCATGAATCCGAGAACTACGATTACGAGATCGGCTACTCGTTCACTGTCCCTGAGCACACGCGGCCGAATGCATCCACGGGCGAACAGATTCAACAAGGCCGCGTCGAATATACTGCGATCGGCGGAATGAGCTGGTCCGCTGACGGGTGGCGAGTAGGTGGATTGAAGGCTGAATGGGGACCAGATGTCCACGACTAGAGCGTCCAGACTAGGTACCTTCAACCTGCCGAAGCTCATCCTACTAGCGATAGTTCTTGTGTTTATCGGTCCACCGTTAGTAAGTGCCGAGCAGTCCGCTGGCGGCAGTGCCGATGACAGCAGCATAGGAATACGGCTGGAAGATGCGCATTCCAAGTCCTCACCTCGGCACGGCAACAATGGCGGTTCATCGGCGGTAGCGGGACGGGCGCCCTACAGCTACCTCTGGATCCCAACCTCCGGCTATTCCGGCTGCGAGATGACCATGGGCGCCTCGTGGTCGTGCGCTCCCACAGCGGATTCCTGCGAAGCCGGCTCCGCCACCCCGCTCAGAGGTACGGGCGACTCCATCTACGTCGGTTCCGGCACCGTCGACGCCCAGGCCGTCGAAGGCGTCACCCAGCGGGGAATCCGCGTCGACAACCAGACCGGCGAGCGCAGCGACCTCGGCATCCGCTGTGCGCTTCCGGGAACGACGCAGTTCGCCGAATCGGCGCCCGTCGTCATCACCATGACGCTCAGCGATTTCGCCCGGATGCCCGTCGTCCCCCTCCAGGCCCACGCCGGGCCGGCGGACGGCTGGCTCCCCGTCAACATGACCAACGTCCTGCACACGAACCCCGAGGTCCAGGAGCTCAGCACCGAACTGCTCGGCACCCCGGTCGCCGTTCGCGCCACCCCGGTCTCGTACCACTGGGATCTCGGCGACGGGAACACCATCGACACCACGAACCCCGGCGAGCCCTACCCCTCCGAGGCCGTGTCGGCGACCTACGCCCAGGAGGGCTGGTACAACGTCACCCTCACCACCACCTTCACCGGACAGTTCTCCGTCGCCGGCGGCCCCTGGCAGGACATCGACGGCACGATCGAGGTCACCTCCGATCCGGTCCCCCTCTACTCCAAGTCCCTCGAATCCCGCCTCGTGAACCCCGACGTGCCCGTCGACGAGGACGCGGACCCCTGGATCCCCGAACGCACCCCCGAGACCGAGGGCCCCCCGAACCCCGACGCGCGCCACCGCACGATCTGAGCGCACCGCCGCCGGCGCACCGCGCTCGCCGTCGACGCTGAGCGACCATATACAAGCCGTGCCCTGAGTCATAGGGTCGCCAGCATGAGCCCCGATCACGCCACCGCCCCGGACATCAAGCCCCGCAGCCGACAGGTCACCGACGGCCTCAGCGCGACCGTCTCCCGCGGGATGCTCCGCGCGGTCGGCATGGGGGACGAGGACTGGGACAAGCCGCAGATCGGCATCGCGAGCTCCTGGAACGAGATCACCCCCTGCAACCTCTCGCTGAACCGGCTGGCCCAAGCCGCCAAGGAGGGCGTGCACTCGGGCGGCGGCTACCCGCTGCAGTTCGGCACCATCTCCGTCTCCGACGGCATCTCGATGGGCCACGACGGGATGCACTACTCGCTGGTCTCGCGCGACCTGATCGCCGACTCCGTGGAGACCGTGATGATGGCCGAGCGGCTGGACGGCTCCGTGCTGCTGGCCGGCTGCGACAAGTCGCTGCCGGGGATGCTCATGGCCGCCGCCCGCCTGGACCTGGCCAGCGTCTTCGTCTACGCCGGGACGATCATGCCGGGCCGCGTCACCTTCGAGAGCGGGGAGCAGAAGGACGTCACCATCATCGACGGCTTCGAGGCGGTCGGCGCCTGCGCCCGCGGCCTCATGAGCCGGGAGGACGTCGGCCGCGTCGAACGCGCCATCTGTCCGGGCGAGGGCGCCTGCGGCGGCTACTACACCGCCAACACCATGTCGACCGTCGCCGAGGCCATCGGGATGTCGATCCCCGGGTCCGCCACACCCCCGTCGGCCGACCGCCGCCGCGACGCCGACGCCCGCCGTGCCGGCGAGGCGGTGGTGGGCATGCTGCGCCAGGGGATCACCTCCCGCGACATCATGACCAAGGCCGCCTTCGAGAACGCGATCGCCGTGGTCCAGGCCTTCGGCGGCTCCACCAACGCGGTGCTGCACCTGCTGGCCATCGCCCATGAGGCCGACGTCGACCTCTCGCTCGAGGACTTCGCCCGCATCGGCGCGAAGGTCCCCCATCTCGCGGACCTCAAGCCGTACGGCCGCTACGTCATGAGCGACGTCGACCATGTCGGCGGCATCCAGGTGGTCATGAAGACCCTGCTCGACGAGGGACTGCTGGACGGCGACTGCCTCACGGTCACGGGCCGCACCATCGCCGAGAACCTCGAGGTGCTCGCCCCGCGACCGGCCGACGGCACCGTGCTGCGTCCGGCGTCCGCGCCGATCGCCCCCACCGGTGGGATCACCATCCTGCACGGCTCGCTCGCCCCCGACGGGGCGGTCGTGAAGTCGGCGGGCTTCGAGGCCGACGTCTTCGAAGGGACCGCGCGCGTCTTCGAGCGCGAGCAGCACGCCCTCGATGCGCTGGGCGACGGCACCATCACCCATGGCGACGTGGTGGTGATCCGCTACGAGGGTCCCAAGGGCGGCCCCGGGATGCGCGAGATGCTGGCGATCACCGGCGCGATCAAGGGCGCGGGTCTCGGCAAGGACGTGCTGCTGATGACCGACGGGCGCTTCTCCGGCGGCACCACCGGACTGTGCGTCGGCCACATCGCCCCCGAGGCGGTCGACGGCGGACCGATCGCCTTCGTGCGCGACGGGGATCGCATCCGCCTGGACGTCGGCACCGGCACGCTGGACCTGCTGGTGGACGAGGCGGAGCTCGTCTCGCGCCGCGAGGGCTGGGAGCCGCTGCCGCCAAAGTTCACCAAGGGCGTGCTGGGCAAGTACGTGAAGCTCGTGGGGTCCGCGTCCACGGGCGCGATCCTCGGCGACTGAGGAGCCGTCGTGGCGACCTTCGTCCTGATCCACGGAGCGGGGGACGTGGGGCGGTCGTGGTGCCTGGTCGAGGAGCGGCTGCGGGCCCGCGGCCACGACGTGGTCGCCCCGGACCTGCCGTGCGAGGACGAGGACGCCGGCCTGGCCGAGACCGCCGATGCCGTCGTCGAGGCCATCGGCGGTCGGGAGAACCTGGTGGTGGTCGGCCATTCGCTGGGCGGCTTCACCGCGCCGCTGGTCGCGGATCGGCTGCCGGCCCTGGCCCTGGTGTACCTGGCGGCGATGGTCCCGGCGCCCGGCGAGCGGGCGACGCAGTGGTGGGAGAACACCGGCTACGCGGCGGCGGTCGCGGCGCAGGCCGCCCGGGACGGTGGGCTCACCGGCCACGAGGACCCGTACGTGAGCTTCTACAACGGCGTGCCGCGGGGCCTCGCCGAGGAGGCGATCGCCCGCTCCCGCGGCCAGTCCTCACGGTTCATGGATGATGTCTGGTCCCTGCCCGCGCAGCCGTCACTGCCGACCCGGTTCCTGCTGTGCCGGGACGACCGCTTCTTCCCCGCCGACTTCCTGCGGCGCGTCGCCCGCGAGCGGCTGGGCATCACCGCCGGCGAGATGCCGGGCTGCCACTGCGCGATGCTGAGCCATCCGCGGGAGCTGGCCGAAGCGCTGGAGCGCTCTCTGCGCACCGGTACCGTGACGGGATGATGCATGACGCGAAGCAGCCTCTCGCCGGCGGCAACGCCACCGACGACGTGGTGCGCCTCGGCGACACGGTGCGCAAGCCATGGGGTCCGACGACGCCGGCGGTGCACGACTTCCTGCGTGCCATGGCCGCAGCCGGGGTCGACGTCCCCGAGCCGCTGGGTCGCGACGGTCGGGGCCGGCAGATCCTCGAGTACGTGCCGGGGGTCCTCGCACTGCACTCCCCGCCCCTCGCGCCGGCCGATCTGGTCCGGGTCGGCGCCCTGGTGCGGTCGATCCATGAGGCGAGCGTCGGCTTCTCGCCGTCGACGCCGCCCGCCTGGGACCCGCTGATCCCGGCCCCGGGGGCGTCGGCGGAGCTCCTGTGCCACGGCGACCTGGCGCCCTGGAACCTGGTCATCGGCGAGCGCTGGGTCTTCATCGACTGGGACGGCGCCGGTCCCAGCACACGGCTGTGGGACCTCGCATACGCCGCGCAGTCCTTCACCCTCAACGACCCGGACGTCGCTCCCGAGGCGGCGGCCGAGCTCCTCGTCGCGTTCCTCGACGGGTACGGGGCCGACGACGCGCTGAGGGCGCAGCTCCCGCGGACGATGGCGGAAAGGGCCGAGGCGATGCTCGGCCTGCTGCGCACGTCGCACGAGAACGGCCGCGAGCCGTGGGGATCGATGTACCTCAGCGGACACGGGGCGCACTGGCAAGCCGTGGCCGACTACGTCGCCCGCCACCAGGCCGTCTGGACCCAGGCGCTCACCGGCACCGCCTGAACCTCCTCCGCGCCCCTCCGCGACGGCACGACCGGTCCGGCGCGCCCCTCCTCGTCCGTCGCACCCACCGCCTACGGTCGAGCCATGGAGCCGAGCGCCGCAGATCGCATCGAGGTGAGCACCGCTGCGGCCGAGCGTGCGCAGATCCGCGCCCTCCTGCTGGAGCGGCGGCCGGACCTGAGACAGCGGTTGCATGACGGCCCCAGCGGTGCCCTGCTGATCCCGCTGCCGACGGGGCGCAGCATCGAGATCGGGCGGATGCGGCGCCGCGGTGCGGCCCGCTGGGTGGTCGTCTTCCCGACGACCGACGGAGCCCGATTGCGAGAGCCGACGTCGCTCGGCTCGGTGGTCCGTGCCGCGCTGGCCGCGCTGCAGCGGGACGAGTTGCGTCGCTGACGTGCCGGGGCCGCCCGGCGCGGTGCGAGGGAGGGCCATGCTCGGGGCCCGAATAGGGACCATGCGGAGGGCGCCGTGCGTGTCTTTGCTAGCGTCGCGGTCATGAGCGACTCTGCAGAGCACCCCGCGTCCGTCTCCCGCCATCTCGACGTCGTCATCGAGCGCCCCTGGCGCACGGTCTACGAGTACGCGAGCGATCCGCGCCACCTCCCGGACTGGGCGGCGGGACTCGCCGGCAGCGAGGTGCAGCGCGAGGTCACTCAGTGGTCGATGAACTCTCCGATGGGACGGGTGCTGGTCAGCTTCGTGCCGGAGAACCCCTACGGCGTCATGGATCACACTGTCACGCTCGACACCGGCGAGTCGGTGCTGAACCCGCTGCGGGTGCTGCCGCTGGACGAGCAGCGCTGCGAGGTGGTGTTCACCCTGCGCCGCGGATCGATGTCCGAGGAGGAGTTCGCAGCGGACGCGGCCGCCGTCGCAGAGGACCTCGCCACTCTGAAGGCGCTCTGCGAGAAGGATTGAGTCGGGCCCGACGGTCAGGACGCCGGAGTGGCGGGACGGCCAGGACGCCCGGGACGGCCAGGACGGCCAGGACGGCCAGGACGGCCAGGACGGCCAGGACGGCCAGGGCACCGTACGAGAAGGCCGGTGCCCAGTCCTCGATCCCCAATCCCCGGCCCCCGGCACCCGGCACCCGGCACCCGGAGTCAATTGACGGCGGTTTGTCGGCGCAACGCTTTCTCCCCAGTGCGACTTATCCACACTCGCGGCGGCATGGTCGATCTCCCCGGAATCCGATGCCGTCGTGGTCGTATAATCGCACCTCGTCCCGCCGGTGCGAATGGCAGACCCGCAGCCTGATATCCAGGTCGCAGCAGTCCCGACCCGCACGACAACGTCCGCTCGGACGGCCGCGTCGACCATTCATCGCAGCACCATTCCTCCACAGTCCTTCCTTTTCCACACCGATATCCACAGACCAGAACGTCATCCACAGTTTTCCCGGTGACTCTGTGGTCACGTTTCGAACGCACGTATCATTGAGAAATGGAGACGACGCCAGCACCCAGCACGCCGCCCGACGGAGATGACTCCCGTCGTGCTGGCAGCCCGGCGCCGGACGACTCCCTGAGCGCGGTCGCCGCCCGTCTCTCCGCCTACGACGCGAGTCCCCAGGCACGCACGCTGCTCGCGCAGATCCTCGCCGCCACGCTGGTGGCGTTCACCCGCACCTCCTCGGTGCGGGACCCCCTGCCGGACACCGCCCCGGGCACCGCCCATGAGGCTCTCGCGGTGCTGGCGGGGATCGATCACCTCCGCTCCTCGCTCTCCGCGGTCGACGCGGCCTGGCAGGTCACCGCGGAGCAGCGGATCCGCCGGGATGACCAGGAGCAGGGCGTGCCGGTCGCGAAGCAGGGACGCGGTGCGGCCCACGAGATCGGCCTCGCCCGCCGGGTCTCCCCGGCGTCCTCCGCGTTCTCGCTCGCCTCCGCGCGTCGACTGGTCCAGCACATGCCCGGCACCATCGATTCCCTCTGGACGGGCGACCTCACCGAGCGCCAGGCGTCCACCGTAGCGAGCTCCCTCGACGGGGCGGACCCGTCCACCTGCGCCCGGATCGACCAGATGATCGCCGATCACCCGGAGACGCTCCAGGGCAAGGGGCAGAAGGAACTGCGGTCGGATCTCGAGACCATGATCCAGCGCCTCGAGCCGGAGACCTCCCGCGAGCGCGCCGAGCGCGCTGCCCGATCGCGGCACGTGACCATGACCCCCTTGGCCGACGGGATGGCCCGGGTGACCGCCATCCTGCGCGGGATCGACGCCGTCGGGATGATGCAGGCGCTGCGCACGCGCGCGGAGTCACTGCGCGCAGCGGGTGCCAAGGAATCCGTCCCGGCCCTCGAGGCGGATCTGCTGGTCGATGCCGTCCGTACCGGAGTCGCCGGCGACCGGTCCGGCACCGCCGGCCGGCGCCCGAGCCCCACCCCCGGACTCGATGTCGGCATCGTGATCACCGACACCGCGCTGCTGGGCCGCGGCGATGACACCGAGTGCGCCCGGCTCGAGGGATACGGGGCGATCCCTGCCCACGTCGTCACCGACACCCTGCGCGGCTCACCTCCGGGGCACCTGCGTCATCAAGAGGCGGAGCACCCGGATCGTGACGTCACCGCGTTCTACCGGCGGCTGTACGCCAGCCCCCGCAGCGGCGAGCTGATCGGGATGGAGTCCCGCGCGCGCCGCTTCCCCGCCGGGCTCGCTCGCATGATCAGGTGGCGTGACGTCACCTGCCGCACGCCCTGGTGCAACGCGATGATCCGCCAGATCGACCACGCCGTGCCCTACAGCCGCGGCGGGCCGACCACCTACGCCAATGGTCAGGGGCTGTGCGTCCGCTGCAACCTGCTCAAGGAGCTCGGCCGATGGGAGCTGACGCCGCCGGCGCCCGCGGACTGCGCAGAGGTTCGCACGGTGGTCGCCCGCGACGAAGCGTCTGAGCCCGGAGAATCCGAACCCGACGCCGAAGAACCCGCTGTCGGCGCCTCCGAGGCGACGCCGCTCCCACCCGCTCCGCGGGAACCTCTCACCGAGCAGCCTCCGGCGGCATCGCCGCCGCATGCCATGCCGCCCTTCGGCTGGGGGTGGCGGAGTCCGCACGGGGCGATCGGGAGCAGCCGACGCCGCCCGCTGCTCGCACCCGGCACGCGAGACGTCCGCACGGAGGACTCGCCGGCGCAGGAAGCTCGGCCACCCGATGCGCCGCCCCCGTAGGACCGGCGAGGACTTCAGGCGCGGCACGTTTTGCTCGATCACCGCGTCACTCGCTCGATCACCGCGTCATTCGACCGCAGCGTCGCGCTCGAACCAACGCACCCGGCAGGTCCGTTCTCAGGTCCCCGAGTGCTGAGCTCTCAGCTCAGCTTCCGCGCAAGGGTCGTGATGACATGCCAGTGCTTCTTGTCGGCGAGGAAACGGCCGTCCTCATCGCGCACGGAGCGGTCGATGATCTGGAAACCGCGGAACATCGCGTCGATCTCCTCGAGCGGCAGGGTGGCGACGTCGGGGCGCTCGGCCCAGGAGTCGTTGATGCCGAACATGTCCACGGCCATCACCCCACCGCGCGGCAGGGCGGCCCGCAGCTTCGCCCAGACCTCGGGCAGCGCCGTCGGACCCAGCAGGCCCAGGGTGTACGTCGAGTAGACGATCTGCGCGGTCGGGAACTGCTCGACGTCGACGATGTCCGTGTGGTGGAACTGCACCGAGCCGGACATCCGCTCGTTCTCGACGAGCCGGGCGGCGAGGGTGTCGTCGCTGTCGTAGGCGTGCACGGTCCACCCGCGTCGCGCGAACTGCAGGGAATCGGCACCGGCGCCGGCACCGAGGTCCAGCACGACCCCCGGACGGCGATCACCACCTGCGGCCGCGATCGCCTTCGCCACCAGTCGACGGGCAGGGCGGCCCGCTGCATGGGCGTTCAATGCCGCCCAGTCCACCTTCTCCGCCGTATCCATGCGTTTCAGGCTCTATCATGCCCGTGCCCTTTTCAACTTCCCGTGACGCAGGACGCGTGAAGTTTCGTCATCAGCGAACTCGACACCGTCCCGGGCCGCGCTGCCCTCCCGCCTAGGATGGCGGACATGTCGGCCCCTCCGCTCCGCATCGCTGCGATCTCCCTGCACACCTCCCCGCTCGAGGAACCCGGCGGCGCCGACGCCGGCGGCATGAACGTGGTGGTGCTCGAGCAGTCCCTCGCCCTCGCCCGGCTCGGCCACCGGGTCGACCTCTTCACCCGCCGCAGCGATCCGGACGCCCCGGCGGTGGTGGAGGTCGCCGACGGCGTCCGGCTGCACCACCTTGACGCCGGCCCCGCCGCGCCGCTCGCCAAGAGCGCCATGGAGCAGGCGATCACCCCCTTCCGGCAGGCGCTGCGGGAGCACCTGACCAGCGGCGACTGGGACCTGATCCACTCCCACCACTGGTTCAGCGGGGTCGCCGCCGTCCCCCTCGCCCGTGAGCTCGACATCCCCCACCTGCAGTCCTTCCATTCCGTCGCGGCACCGGAGGACGCCCGGACGCTGGACGCCGGGGAGCCGGCGGAGTCCGTCGGCCGCATCCCCGGCGAGCAGTTCGTCGCCACCGGCTCCGACCTCGTGGTCGCCGTCTCCGAGGCCGAGGCCCGCACCGTTCGCGAGCGCTACCGGGTGCCGGGCGAACGGCTCGCGGTGGTCCGCCCCGGCGTGGACATCGACCGCTTCCGCCCCTGCCCCGATGTCGCGGAGCGACGGCGTCGGCCGACGCTGCTGTTCACCGCCCGCCTGCAGCCCCTGAAGGCCCCCGACCTGGCCCTCGAGATCCTCGCGCACCTCGACCCCGCCCTCGAGGCGCGACTGGTGCTCGCCGGCGGCGTCTCCCAGGACTTCCAGCACTACCGCGACGAGCTCGAGCAGCTCGCCCGCGAGCTGGGGGTCGAGGACCGCGTGAGCTTCGTCGGCTCGCTCGGGCGCGACGAGCTCGCCGAGGCGATGCGCTGCGCGGGGGCGCTGCTGCTGACGAGCTGGTCGGAGACCTTCGGACTGGTCGCCCTCGAGGCCCAGGCCAGCGGCACCCCGGTGATCGCCTGGCGCTGGGCGGGAGGCGTCCAGGAGGCCGTCGGCCCCGACGGCCTCGTGCTCGAGAGCCGCGACCCCGACGTCTGGGCCGAGGCCCTGCAGCGCCTGCTCGACGACGAGGAGGGCTACCGGATCGCAGTGCGCTCGGCGCGCGAGTTCGCCGCCACCCGCAGCTGGGACGCGAGCGCCGCCTCCCTCGCCTCCCTCTACGCGCAGATCATCACTCCTCCTCGCACCCCCGGAGCCACCGCATGAGCGCCGATCCCTGGCAGCTGCTCGATGACGCGCGGACGGTCCTGGCCGTCCACGCGCACCCCGATGACGAGTCCCTCTCGACCGGCGCCCTGCTGGCCTCGCTGGTCGCCGCCGGCACCCGGGTGGTGCTGGTGACCGCGACCCGCGGCGAGGAGGGCGAGGTCGTGGCCGGCGCGATCGCTCCCGAGGACACGCGGCCGCTCGAGGAGATCCGGGAAGCGGAGATCGCCGCCGCGACCGCCGCGCTCGGCCTGGCCGAGCGGCACTGGCTCGGCACCGCCCCCGCCCTGGCCCCCGGTGCGGCCGAGCGCCGCTACCGCGACTCGGGCATGCAGTGGCTCCGCGCCGGTCTGGCCGGCCCCTCCCCGACCTCCGGCCCCGACAGCTTCTCCCACCGCCCTCTCGAGGAGGCCGTCGCCGATCTCGTGGCCCTGATCGACCACGTGGGACCGGAGGCGGTGATCGGCTACGACGACGAGGGGACCTACGGCCATCCCGATCATGTGCGCGCCCATCAGGTGACCGCGGCGGCGTGCGCCCGCACCGGGACGCCGCTGGTCCAGATCGCGAGCGAGATCGAGGCCGCCCCCGCCTCCCCCGCTCCCGGCGAGGGGGCCGCGATCGCCCGCCGCGAGCATCCGGGGACCGCCGCGGCCGTGCGCCGGGCGGTGGACTCCTACCGCACCCAGCTCACCGTGGTCGGGGAGGTCCCCGGCGGCCTCGCGATCCGCCACGTGGGCTGGCAGGACGACGTCGTGGCACTGGCGACGGGGCTGCGCGTGCAGCCGTGACGCTCAGCGCCTGATGACCCCGCCCGGCACGCCGGGGCGGGGCCGCAGGATCAGAGCGCGACGTCGACCAGCGTGGGCAGGTGGTCCGAGGCCCCGGACAGCCGCTCCGCATCCACCCGCGCCGTGGAGCGCACCGCCCGCGCCTGCTCGACCTGCACGCCGTCGGTGACCAGCACCGCGTCGATGCGGCGCTGCGGGCCCGCCGCCGGGAAGGTGAGCTCGCTCTGGGCGGCCGGGTCGCGCAGCAGCGGGGCCAGGAAGGTGCGCGCCGCACCGTCGGCCGTCTCGTTGAAGTCCCCGCCCACGATCACCGGCGCCCCCGCCCCGCGCACCAGTGCGGACAGATGCTCGGCGTGCGCGCGACGGTTGTCCTCCTGCAGCGCGAGGTGGGTCGAGGCGACCACCACCGCGCCGCCGCCCGGGATCGACAGCCGCACCGCGGCGACCCCGCGCGGGTAGGTCGAGTTCAGGTCCGTCAGCTGCTGCGCGACGGGGTGCGCGCCCCGCCGGATCACCTGCGCGGCGACCGCGTCGGAGGCCAGGATCGCCAGGCCGCGCCCGCCGGCGCCCCCGACCAGCACCCGCCGGTCGACCTGGCGGGCCAGCCAGTCCAGCCGCGCCGCCGGCAGCACGAAGCGCGGCGCCTCCTGCACCAGCAGCACATCGGGGGCGAGGTCCCAGATCGTCTCGACCAGGGCCGACAGGTCCCCGCGCAGCTCCCACAGGTTCCAGGCCAGGATCCGCAGCCGCCAGGGCTCGCGGCCGGCCGCGACGGCAGGGCTCGCCGCCATGGTCAGCTCCCCTCGCCGGCGTCGCGGACCATCGGCTCGATCACGCGCTCGACCAGACCCACTAGCTCGTCGACCTCGTAGCCCGGCCAGCCGAACAGCATCCGCCGCCATTCCGGCGGCACCGCCTTCGGTCCCAGCGCCGCCCCCATCAGGGCGCCGGTGATGCAGGTGACGGTATCGGTGTCGTAGCCGGCGCGAGCGGCCGCGTCGAGGGCGGCCACCAGGGTGTCGCGCTGGGCGAACTTCCCGGTCGGGATCGGGCCGGCCTCGGTGATCGCGGCCCAGGCGGCCTGGAAGGCGCCGACCACCCAGCCGTTGCGGCGGAACATCGCGGGCTCGGAGACCTCCGCCTCCTCGATCCGCTCGGTCCACAGCGTCCGCCGCTCCGGGCTCAGCCGGTGCAGGCCCACCCGCACGTCGAGCTCGCCGGTGAGGATCGCGTGGCGCACCGCGAGGCCCCACAGCATGCAGGCCTCGGTGGTGTCGGGGTGCACATGTGTCAAGCGGCACACCGCGTCGATCCCCTCGACCGCATCGTCCTCGGGCGAGAGCAGGTAGGGCAGCACCGAGGCGTGCACCCGCATCAGGGAGCCGTTGCCCGCCGAGGCCGGCAGCTCCTCGAAGACCAGCGCGGCGGCGGCCCGGAAGTCGGCCGCCCGCGGCGCGTAATGGCCATCGGCCCGGGCATGGTCGGCCGCGATGCGCACCACCTGCGCGGTGAGCGTGCCGATGTCCGGGGTGCCCAGCGACCACGAGTACCACTCGCGGGCGATGTGGTCCTGGGCGGTCTCGATGCGCAGGTCATGGTGGTCGGAGGCGGCCAGCGAGGCCTCGAGGACCACGATCGCCATCGAGGTGTCGTCGGTCCACTCCCCCGGCTCCCAGCCGAGGACGCCCCCGCCGATCATGTCGATGTCCTCGGAGTCCACCACCGGGGACTGGAACTCGTAGGGCGCACCCAGCGCGTCGCCCGTGGCGGCCGCGACGACGCTGCCGACGGCGCGCTGGCGCTGCGCCGGGGAAAGGCCCGTCTGCGTGCTCGTCATCGGCTCCGTCCTCCCGTGCTCGTGGTCCCACCCCGACAGTAACGCGTCCGGGCACCGCTACCCTGGTGGGGACCGAGAAGGAGCCCCATGACCGACACCCCCGCAGCCGCTGATCCGCACTGCGAGAACCGCCCCGGCGAGGACCCGCACGACCACACCGGGCACGACCATCCGCCCACGGGCGCGGACCTGGTCCGCGATCTCGTCAAGGGCCTGTCGATCCAGGCGCTGCTGATCCCGGCCCTCGGTGTGATCATGCTCATCGCGATCCTGCCGTTCGCGCCGGTCACCCCGGTGCCGCTGCTGCTGGGCCTCGGCCTGGGCGCCGCCCAGCTGGTGTCCCTGGTGGCGACCAGCCTGTTCGTCTCCCGCACCCGCCGGCAGCTGGCGGTCAACCCGGGCCTTCTCGCCGTGCGCAGCGTCGTCGACGAGCTGCTGCGGGTGGCGGCGGTGCTGCTGGCGCTGCTGCTGTGGCCCGGCGACATCCGCGCCGAGCTCGGGGTGTGGGTGGGCGCCGGCTGCGCCCTGGTGTGGGTGATCCTGTCCACCGCCCAGACCGTCACCACCCGGCGCCGGATCGCGCGACCCGGCGAATGGTCCGAGGACGCGATCTCGACCCTGCTCTCGCAGCGCGTCGGCGCCCGCTCCACCGTGGTGATGCGGCTGCTCGACGTGGCCGGCACCGTCATGTTCCAGCTCGGCGCCACCGTGCTGGTGATCCTCTCGCCCGTGCTGGTGATCGGGACCGCCGTGCTCTCGATCGGCACCGGCCTGTCGACCCTGGTGCTGCAGCGCCTCGCCCCCGCGGAGCGCTCCCGCAGCCCCTGGGCCTACGCCCCCTTCGTGCTGGGCCTGGTCACCGTGGGCCTGGCCTCGCTGGGGCTGCTCGCCCTCTGATCCGCGCCGCCCCACCCGCCTCTCACCCCCGCAGGAGCCGATGATGACCGCTGCCCCCACCCCCGCCCGTCCCTCCGGCCTCGTCCTCGACCAGGTCGACGAAGCGATCCGGATCCAGGACGACCTGTTCGGCCACGTCAACGGACGCTGGCTGCGCGAGCACGAGATCCCGGCTGACCGCTCGAGCGACGGCGCCTTCCACGCCCTGCGGGACCTGTCCGAGCAGCGGGTGCGCGAGATCGTCGAGGAGGCGGCGGCCGACGACGGCGACCGCGCCCCGCACCAGGTGCCGACCACGGACCACGCCCGGGTGGGCGCGCTGTACCGGATGTTCATGGACACCGAGGCGATCGAGCAGGCCGGCACCGCCGTGCTCGAGGACCTGCTGGGCACCATCACCGCCGCCGCGGACCTCACCGCCCTCACCCGCACCATGGCCGCCCCCGACTCGGGCGCCTCCGTGCTGGTGTCCTACGTCTGGACCGACGACCACGACTCCAGCAGCTACCAGGTCAAGCTCCACCAGGGCGGACTGGGACTGCCGGACGAGTCCTACTACCGCGAGGAGCGCTACGCCGCGATCCGGGAGGCGTACGTCGGCCACCTGGCGCGGCTGGCCGAGCTCGCCGACCTGCCGGGCCGCGACGGCCTGCCGGCCGGGGGCGCCGACGCCCTCGCCCGCGCGGTGATGGACTTCGAGACCCGCCTGGCGGCCTGCCATGTCGACGTGGTCCGCCTGCGCGACCGCGAGAAGTCCTCCAACCCCATGGACGCCGCCCAGCTGCGCGCGCTGGCCCCCTCCTTCGCCTGGGACGCCTACGTCGAGGGCACCGGCGCCCCGGCGCGGGCCTTCGAGGTGGTCTCGGTGGGGCAGCCCGAGTTCGTCCCCGTCGCCGCCGAGCTGCTCGCCGCCGAGGACCTCGCGGTGCTGCGCGCCTGGCTCGCCGTCCACGCCGTCTCCGCCTACGCCCCCTACCTGCCGGCAGCGCTGGTGGAGGAGGACTTCGCGTTCTCCGGGCGGGTGCTCTCCGGCGCCGAGGAGCTGCGCGAGCGCTGGAAGCGGGGCGTCGCCTTCGTCGAGGGCGTCGTCGGCTTCGCCGTCGGCCGCGAGTACGTCGCCCGCCACTTCCCCGCCTCCCACAAGGAGCGCATGGTCCACCTCGTCGAGGCGCTGATGGACGCCTACCGCGAGTCCATCACGGGCCTTGCGTGGATGACCCCTGCGACGCGGCAGAAGGCGCTTGCGAAGCTCGAAAAGTTCACCCCGAAGATCGGCTACCCCTCGACGTGGCGCGACTACGACGGGCTCGAGATCGTGCCCGGGGACCTGGTGGCCACCGTCCGCGCCTCCCGCCGCTTCGACGCCGAGTTCGAGTACGCGAAGGTCGGCGGCCCGATCGACGAGACCGAATGGCACATGACCCCGCAGACGGTCAACGCCTATTACAACCCCGGTCGCAACGAGATCGTCTTCCCCGCCGCGATCCTGCAGCCCCCCTTCTTCGACGCGGAGGCCGACGACGCGGTGAACTTCGGCGGCATCGGCGCGGTGATCGGCCACGAGGTCGGCCACGGCTTCGACGATCAGGGCTCCAAGTACGACGGCGACGGCAACCTGCTCTCCTGGTGGACCCCGGAGGACCGCGAGGCCTTCGACGAGCGGGCCGCCCTGCTCATCTCCCAGTACTCCGAGCTGTCCCCGCGCGACCTCGACGACACCCACCGCGTCAACGGCGCGCTCACCATCGGCGAGAACATCGGCGACCTGGGCGGGCTCTCGATCGCCGTGAAGGCCTACCTGGGAAGCCGCTCCGCCGAGGAGGTCGCGGCCGAGCTGGACGGCTTCACCGGCCTGCAGCGGGTGTTCCTGTCCTGGGCGACGGTGTGGCGCGGCAAGAACCGCCCCCAGGAGGCGATCCGCCGCCTCGCCGTGGATCCCCACGCCCCGATGGAGTTCCGCTGCAACACCGTGGTGGGGCACCTCGAGGCGTTCCACACCGCCTTCGACGTCACCGAGGGCGACGCCCTGTTCCGCGCCCCCGAGCAGCGGGTGAGCATCTGGTGAGGCCGGATCCGCCCGTCCACGTCGGGGCGACCCGTCCCTCGGCCATCGGCTGGACCCGGATCGGCATCACCGTGGGCGTCGGCGCCCTGCTCGCCGTGCTGATGGCCCAGCGCTCCACGATCGAGGCGACCGCCCTGGTGGTGGTGCTGTTCGGGGGGCTCGCGGTGTGGACCTGGGCGACCCAGTGGACCCGCTTCGTCGTCGACGAACGCGGGCTCACGGTGAGCCTGGGCGGGATCCTCCCCCGCCGCTCCTGGCCGCTGGCGGACTTCCGGACCGTCCAGCTGCGCACCCTGCCGGCCGCGAGCGCGGGCGCGAGCATCGGCGGCTACGGCTGGCGGCGCGGCAGCGTCCTCTCCGCCGGGCCCCACGAGCTCACCCCGGTCGGGAAGCGGAAGGTCTTCACCACGGCCGCGACGAAGCAGCCCTGCCGGATCATGGTCACCGGCCCGGGCACCGTCGTCGAGATCATCGGCCGGGGCACGACCAACTACCTGATCTCCCCGGTGGACCCGCAGGCGACGGCCGACGCGGTCGACCAGGCCATCCGCTCGCGCCGCTGAGGCAGGGCGCCGAGAGGGCTGCCCCGGCAGGATAGGATGCGTCTCGTCATCCGCTGACAGGGGAGCACCGACCGGTGCTGAGAGTGCGCCTCGGCGCAGACCCTCGAACCTGATCCGGTCAATACCGGCGTAGGGAGTCGGGATATATCCGCGCGGGGCCATCGGCCCCGGCGCGCCCCTTCCATCGAGGAAGGAGACATGATGACTCGTTACCGCACCGTGGACCTGCTGGTCACCGTCCTGATCGGGGCCGCCTTCGGGGTCGCGTTCCTGGGCTACGGACAGCTCTACACCCTGATCGGACCGCTGACCACCGCGTTCAAGCCCGCCGAGGGCCTGCTGGCCGGGATCTGGTTCCTGCCGGCGATCCTCGCCGCCCTCATCGTCCGCAAGCCCGGTGCCGCCCTGCTCGCCGAGATGATCGCGGCCGTGCTCTCGATGCTGCTGGGCAGCCAATGGGGCTGGGGCACCGCCGTGTCCGGACTCATGCAGGGCGGCGGCGTCGAGCTGGCCTTCCTGCTCACCCGCTACCGCACCTTCACCCTGCCGGTCGCGATCCTCGGCGGGGTGCTGTCGGCCGTGCTCGAATGGGGCTGGGAGAAGTTCGCCTACTACCAGGAGATGAGCTGGGCCTTCTCGGGCGCGATGCTCGGCTTCTTCGTGCTCTCCGGGGCCCTGCTGTGCGGCGTCCTGGGCTGGGCCGCGAGCCGCGCGATCGTGGCCACCGGCGCCGTGGACTCCCTGGCCGCCGGCCGGGAGCACACCCGGGTCGCGGAGGCCTGAGCACCCTGACCGCCCTGCACCTGGACGCCCTGCGCTGGCGCCCCCTCTCCCGGCGCGAACCCACGATCGCCGGCCTCACCCTGAGCATCCCGGACGGTCAGCGGGTGCTGCTGGCCGGGGCCAGCGGCAGCGGGAAGTCGACCGTGCTGCGGGCCCTGGCCGGCCTCCTGGATCCGGAGTCCGGCGAGGGCAGCGGCCTGCTGCCGGCGCCGGAGCGGCCCGGGGAGCGCGGACTGCTGCTGCAGAACCCCGCCCACGCCCTGGTCGCGGCGACCATCGGACGGGACGCGGCCTTCGGCCCGGAGAACGCCGGGCTCGAGCGCACCGAGATCCGCCGGCGCGCCGCCGCAGCCCTCACCGCCGCCCAGGTGGACCTCGATCCGGCCCGCGCCCCGCTGGACACCTCCGGCGGTCAGCAGCAGCGCATCGCCCTCGCCGGCGCTCTCGCGCTGGGACCGGACCTGCTGCTGCTCGACGAGCCCACCAGCATGCTCGATGCCGACACCGCCGCGCAGGTCCGCCGGGCGGTCCTCGACGCCGCCGGCGACCGCACCCTGGTGGTCGTCGAGCACCACCTGGGCCCCTGGCTCCCCCACGTCGACCGCCTGATCGTGCTCGGGCCGCAGGCCCGCATCCTCGCCGACGGCGAGCCCGCGACGGTCCTGGACCAGCAGCGCGCGGCGCTGGTGGAGGCCGGGTTGCTCGCGCCGCCCACAGCCACGACCCCGCCCCCGCCGCCCCGCGCGCCCGGCCCCGTGATCGCCGCCCTGCACGAGGTCACCGTGCCCGCGCGAGGACTGCGCGAGCCGCTGACCCTCGAGGTCCGCGCCGGCGCCCTGACCGTGCTGACCGGGCCCAGCGGCGCCGGCAAGTCCACCCTGCTGCGGGCCCTGCTCGGCCCCGGCGAGCCCGCCACCGGCACCGTGACGCGGCCCGAGCCGCCGCGGATCGCGAGCGTCCCCCAGAACCCCGAGCACTCCTTCGTCGCGGCCACCGTGCGCGAGGAGCTGCTGGCCTCCCCCTGGGCCGAGGACCCCGAGCTCGCCGACGCACTGCTGGGGCGGGCGGGCCTGAGCCATCTCGCCGGCGCCCATCCCCACCGCCTCTCCGGCGGCGAGCAGCGCCGGGTCGCGATCGTCGCCGCCCTCGCCCAGCGGCCCGATCTGCTGGTGCTCGACGAGCCCACCGTGGGCCTGGACGCCCGCCTCCGCCGCGCGGTGGGCGAGCTGCTGGCCGCGGCGAGGGCCGGCGGCTGCGCGGTGCTGGTCGCCACCCACGACGACGAGCTGGTGCAGCGCGCGGACCACCGGCTCGAGCTGCCCGCCCCCCGCGGCGAGGAGGTGCCGCCGCCCGCGCGGCGGCGGATCCCGGCCGATGCGCTGAACCCGCTGACGCTGTGCCTGATCGGGATCCTCGCCGCGATCGGCTCCTTCGCCGTGCAGAGCTGGCAGGGCGGCCTGCTGGCCCTGCTGCCGAGCGCGGCGCTGGCCCCGCTGGCGGTGCGGAGCCTGCGCGGCGGAGCGCTGCGGCTGCTGCCGATCCTGCTCTCGGCCGCGGGGCTGGCCTGGACCACGGCGCTGCTGGGCGAGGCCCCTGCGCTGTCGGGCGAGGCCTGGCTGCTGGGCCTCAAGGAGGCCGCCCGGATCACGGCCTTCGTGGCGCCCGGGGTGCTCGCGCTCGGCAGCGTGCAGGCCACCCCGCTGGGGGACGCGCTCGCCCAGCGGCTGCACCTGCCGGCCCGGCCGGTCGCCGCCGGGGTGGTCGCCCTGGTGCGGGTCACCCATCTGGGCCGGCAGTGGGAGACCATCACCACCGCCCGGATCCGTCGTGGGCTCGGACGCGCCACCTCCCCGCGCCTGCTGGCCGGCGCCACCCTCGCCCTGCTGGTGGACACCCTGCGCGGGGCCGAGCAGCAGGCGCTGGCGATGGACTCCCGCGGCTTCGCGACCGCGCGGGACCGCAGCTGGGCCGAGCCCAGCCGCTTCGGCCCGGCCGATGTGCCCGGCGCCCTGATCGGGGTGGGGCTGCTGGTGTGGCCGGCGATCGCCGAGCTGCTGCTGCGGTGAGGGCGCCCGGGGCGTCGTACCCTGGAGCGGTGAACGACGAGACCCGGTCCCCGCTCGACCCCTCCCAGGACGAGGAGCTCATCGCCCTGGCGACCTCCCTGCTCGACGCCGCCCGGCAGGGCGACGCCGGGACGCTGCTGCCGGTGCTCGAGCGCGGCGTCCCGGTGAACCTCAGCGACAGCGCCGGCAACTCCCTGCTGATGCTCGCCGCGTACCACGGCCATGCGCCGCTGGTGCGGGAGCTCGCCGCCCGCGGGGCCGACGTCGACCGCATCAACGACCGCGGTCAGTCCCCGCTGGCCGGGGCCGCCTTCAAGGGCTTCGCCGACGTCGCCGCGGCGCTGGTGGCCGCCGGGGCCGATCCGGACCTGGGCACCCCGAGCGGGATCGAGACGGCGCGGTTCTTCGAGCGCTCCGAGATCATCGCGCTGATCCAGGCAGCGCAGGGCGAGCGGGGCTGAGGCCGGTCCGCGGCCGCCGGCTCAGACCTGCGGGTGCCGCAGCACCATCGCCACGTGCTCGATGCCGGCCTCCAGGAACACCTCGCTGACGGTCGCGAAGCCCATCGAGGCGTACCACCGCTCGAGGTAGGCCTGGGCGTTGATGTGCACCTCCGCGGCGGGCGCGAGCTCGCGCGCGACGGCGATCGCCGCGGTCATCAGCTGCCGCCCGTAGCCGGACTTCCGATGCTCGGCGTGCACGGCCATGCGGCCGATCCGCACCGTGCCGTCGCTCTCGCGCAGCACCCGCAGATGGGCCACCGGCGTCCCGGGCAGGTCCGCGGCGCTCGCCGGCGGGCTCGGCAGCTCGAGCCACATCAGGGTCGTGGTGGGCTCGAGGTCGCGGCCGTCGAGGTCCGGATCGGGGGCCTTCTGCTCGAGGCTGAAGACGTCCTGGCGAAGCTTGGCGAGCAGGTACAGCGTGCGCGGGTCGAGGTCGGCCAGGGCGGCGCGGCGCAGCACGGGGGCGGCGGCATCGGGGGCGGGCATGGCGGACAGGGTACTGCCGCCGCGGCCCGGGACGCTCATGCGGCCGCCTCGCCGTCGCAGCGCGTCGCCAGCGCCCACGGCGCCGCCGGGTGCTCGCGGGTCCAGCTCGCCCGGCGGCTGCGGCTGCTCTGGCAGCGGGGGCACCAGAACACGGTGCGCGCGGCGATCTCCCCGGAGCGCACCGCGGTGCCGCAGAGCCGGCAGGGCAGGGTCTGGCGGTGGTAGACGTAGAAGGACTTCTCGCGCGGCACCACCCCCGCCTCCTCGTCGCCGTTCTGCCGGGCGCCGCGGGAGCGCTCGAGGATCCGCGCCTCGAGGTCGCGGTGCTCCGGCTGGGTGGTGACGATCCGGCCGGTGCGGGCGCCGTAGGCCATCAGCGCCACCAGGTCCTCCCACATCTCCTCGAGCAGTCCGGCGCTCAGGTCCCGCCCCGGCACCAGCGGATCCAGCCGGGCGCGGAACAGCAGCTCCGCGCGGTAGATGTTGCCGATCCCGGCGACGATGCGCTGGTTCATCAGCAGCGCGCCGATGGAGCTGCGGGAGCGGCGCACGGCCTCGACGAAACGCCGGGGGTCGGCGTCGGCCCGCAATGGATCAGGGCCCAGCCGGTCCAGGATGTCCTGGCGGCCCTGCGCGTCGAGCACCTCGCAGGCGGTGGGGCCGGTGAGATCGGCCAGTCCCGAGCGTCCGGCGATCCGCAGCCGCACCGTCGGCCGCGGCACCAGGCGACGCCAGTCGGCGGCCTCCTCGGCCCCGAGCGCCTCCTCCTGCTCACCGACCCGGCGGCGCGGGGCGCCGATCGCGCGGGCGAGCGCGAAGCCGGGCTCCCCCGCGAAGGTCCAGGAGCCGTACAGGCCCAGGTGGACGTGCACGTGCCGGACCACCGGGGAGGCGGGGTCGACGTCGGGCGCGGGGGCGAAGGGCAGGAACAGGTGCTTGCCGACCGCCCCGGCGCCCAGCAGCACCCTCCCGTCCAGCTGCGCGGCCTCGGCGAACCGGCCCTGCGGGCTCGAGGTGCGCACCGGCTGGCCGCCGAAGGCGCGCTCGAAGGCCGCGGCCAGCCGGTGGACGGTATGACCCTCGGGCATCAGGGGACCAGGGGCGCGCCGGTGCTCTTCGGGTCCTCGTAGCCGCCGCTGCGCTCGTAGCGGCCCACCATGTCGATGCGCCGCTGGTGGCGCTCCTCGCCGCTGAACGGCTCGGCGAGGAAGAGGTCGATCAGGGCCTCCAGCTCCTCCTCGCTGTGCTGGCGGGCGCCGACGGAGATGACGTTGGCGTCGTTGTGCTGGCGGGCCAGGCGCGCGGTGTCCTGGTTCCACACCAGCGCGGCGCGCACGCCCGGGACCTTGTTGGCCGCGATCTGCTCGCCGTTGCCGGAGCCGCCGATGACGACGCCGAGGGAGCCCGGGTCCGCGACCACGGCCTCGCCGACGTCGGTGCAGAACGGCGGGTAGTCGTCGAGGGCGTCGTACTGGTGGGCGCCGTGGTCGACGACCTCATGCCCCTTGCCCTCGAGCGCCGTCACCAGACGGTTCTTCAGCTCGAAGCCGGCGTGGTCGGTGCCGATGTGCACTCGCATGGATCAGGGTCTCGCTTTCGGGGAAGGACGTGCAGAAGGTGGAGGGGATCAGCTGAAGTCGATGTCGCCGCTGCGGGAGCGCTTGAGCTCGTAGAAGCCCTCGATGCCGGCCATGGTCTCGAGCGCGTCGAGCAGGGCGCCGGCGGCCTCGCCCCGCGGGGCGGGCGAGAGGACCGGACCGAAGTAGGCGGTGCCCTGGCCGAAGCTGATCACCGGGGTGCCGACGTCGGAGCCGACGCGGGAGATCGCGCCGTCGTGGGAGGCGCGCAGGGCCTCGTCGATCTCGTCGCCGGCGACCGGGTCGTAGGCGTCCAGCAGGGAGGCGGGCAGCTGCGCGGCCGCGAGCGCCGCGGCCGCCACGGCCCGGCGGTCGTCCTGCTCGCCGCCCACGTGGAAGCGCTCCCCCCAGGCGGTGTACCAGCGGGCGAAGGCCTCGTTGCCCTCGGCGCGGTCGATCGCGACCGCGAGCCGCGCCGGCCCCCAGGACTGGTCCATCGAGGCGCGGTAGCCCTCGGGCAGGTCACGGCCCTCGTTCAGCACGGACAGGGACATCACCGAGAACCGCGGGGAGATCTCGCGCACCTCGGCGGCGTGCAGCAGCCAGCGGCTGGTCATCCAGGCGAAGGGGCAGACGGGATCGACGAACAGTTCGACGGTGCGCGCGGTCATGACGGCTCCTGGCTCGGGGGTGCGGACTCCCGCCATTCTGTCACCGTCCCGTCCCGCGCGGTCCGGGCGTCTAAACAGGTTGCGCCGCGCTGATCCATAGGGTGTGATTCGTCGAGTGCTCGATGCCTCCTCCCCCTCCGCCGCGACCGCGGCGTCCACGACCGTGACCACGGCCGATCCTCCCGTGCGGTCCCGGGGCGTGATGTCCTCGATCCTGCGCGCCCATCCGCGGATGCTCGCGGTGGTGCTGCCGCTGGCGACCCTCTCCGAGGCCGCGGAGATGGCGATGCCGATCCTGCTGGGGCTGGTCATCGACCGTGGCATCGTCGCCGGGGACCTCGGTCTGACCCTGCTCGGGGCCGCCGTCCTGATCGGCGTGCGCCTGGTGGGGATGGTGCTGTGGGTCTACACCTTCATCGAGAGCCAGAAGGCGTGCCTGTACGAGCGGCACCGGCTGCGGGTGGGCCTGACCGGCGCGGTCCTGGACCCCCGCTCCCGGCCGATCGAGCGACCGGCCGGCGAGGTGCTCTCGATCGCGACCTCCGACGCCGACAAGGCCTCCGACGTGCTGGACATGCTGCCGTGGGTGGTGCCCTCGGGGATCGTGATCCTCGCCGCGACGGTCTGGATGGCCCTGCAGGACCTGTGGCTGGGCACCGCGATGCTCACCGGCATCGCGGTGATGGTGATCGTGGTGCGGGTGATCGCCCCGACCCTGTCCCGGCGCTACGACGCCCAGCAGACCCAGGCCGCCGAGGCCGCCGCCACCGCCACCGACCTGGTGCACGGGCTGCGCGTGCTGCAGGGGCTCGGCGTGCAGTCCCGGGCCCGCGCCCAGTACCGCCGCCGCTCCCGGGTGGCGCTCGAGGCGGCCCTGGTCAACGCCCGCTACTCGGGACTGTCCTCGGGGCTGACCACACTGGTCACCGGCGCGATGATGGCCGCGGTGGTGGTCATCGCGGTGGTCCTGGGCCTGCGCGGCGAGCTCGGCATCGGGGTGCTGATCGCCGTGGTCGGCGTCGCCCGCCAGGTGATGGGATCGCTGCAGGGCCTGGCGACCATGCCGGTGTGGTGGGCGAGCATGTCCACCTCCGCCCGCCGCGTGCGGGACCTGTTCCGGGACCTCGGCCGCTCGGTCGACGACCCCGCCCTCACCCTGGACGCGCTCTCCACCGCCCGCGACGACCGCGGCGCCGGGGCCGGGGCGCCGCAGGAGCGCCGCGGCGCCGCCGGCGGACTGCACCTGCCCGCCCTCGGCCTGAGCGTCGAGGACGGCAGCGTCGTGGCGCTGGCCTGCGCCGACGCCCGGGACGCGGAGGAGGTCATCGACGCCGTCAGCGGCCGCGTGGACGCGGGCGCGCGCGTGGGGCAGCGCCGGATCCGCCCGGAGCAGCGGGCCGCCCTGCGCTCCGACCTGCTCGTCGAGCCCCATGTGGTGGACCTCTTCGACGGCACCCTGCGCGAGCAGCTCGCCACCCGCGCCCCCGACGGCACCGCCACCGACGGCAGCGACGACCGCTGGGCGGACGCCGCCCTGCACGCGGCCGGGGCCGACGACCTGCTGCGGATCCTGCCCGAGGGCTACGACTCCCGGATCCTGGACCGCGGTGCGAACCTCTCCGGCGGCCAGCGCCAGCGCATCGCCCTGGCCCGCGCCGTCGCCGCCGACACCCCGGTGCTGGTGCTGCAGGACCCCACCACCGCGGTCGACGCGGTCACCGAGCAGCACATCGCCGAGGCCCTGGTGGCGGCGCGTCGCCGCAGCGACCGCGCCACGCTCGTGGTCACCCGCTCCCCCGCCCTGCTGCGGGAGGCGGACCGGGTGGTCTACGTGCGCGCGGGCGGGGTGGCCGCCGCCGGCGCCCACTTCGAGCTGCTCGAGGAGCTCGACGACTACCGGGAGATGGTGCAGCGATGAAGGACCTCGACTGGAAGCGCCCGCTCGACGAGGTGCTCGGCGACGACGCGACCGCGCAGCGCCAGCTCGCCGAGCACGCCCAGCTGCTGCCGATCGCCGACGCCCGGGCCACGCTGCGCTTCATGCTGGGCCGGCTGCGCGAGCACTGGGGCGCGGCGCTCGCGACGCTCGCGGTGACGATCGGGGCGGCGACGGCCGGGGCGATCCTGCCCCGGCTGATCGGGGCGGCGGTCGACGTGGTGGCCGGCGGCGGCAGCGAGCGCGACGGCTGGGTGCTGGGCGCCCAGATCCTCGCCGTCGCCGCCGTGCAGGCGGTGCTCGCCGCGGTGGGCTGGTCGATGGTCTCGGCGCTGGGCCAGCGGATCCTGGCCGGGATGCGCGAGGACGTCATCGACCGCGCCCTGGACCTGCCCGCGCAGACCATGGAGCGCTCCGGCATCGGCGACGCCCTGTCCCGGGTGGCCGACGACGTCGACGTCGCGGCGCGCGCCGTGAACAACCTCGTGCCCTCGCTGATCCAGATGGGCTTCTACGTCGCGGTGACCATGATCGGGATGGCGACCCTCTCCCCATGGCTGCTGATCCTGGTGCTCCTGGTGGTCCCGATGTACGTGGCCGCCGCCGTCTGGTACCTGCGCCGCACCGCGCCGCTGTACCGCCGGGAGCGGATCGCGATGGGCGCCCGCGCGCAGGGTCTGCTCTCGGCGATCCACGGCATCCCCACCGTGCACGCCTACGGCATCGAACGGCGCGAGACCCGCCACGTGGCGGTGCTCTCGGAGACCGCCTCGGTGCTCGGGATGCGGGTGATGTACCTGGTGGGCCGCCTGGTCGCGCTGATCAGCATCCCCGAGAACCTGGCCCTGCTGCTGGTGCTGGTGCTCGGCTTCGTGATGGTCCACGTCGCGGGCGCCCCGATCGGCCTGGTCACCGCCGCGGGGATCTACCTGATCAGCCTGTTCTGGCCGATGATGTCGGTGATCTTCAACCTCGACGAGGTGCAGTCCGCGGTCGCCAGCGTCTCCCGCATGGTCGGTGTGATCAGCGCGATCGACCCCGCCGCCTCCCCCGGCCCGGAGCGTCCGCGCGACGCCTCGATCCGGCTCGAGGGCGTCAGCCATGCCTACGGCCATCGCGAGGACGGCAGCGAGCGGACCGTGCTGCGGCCGATCGACCTCGAGATCGCCCCCGGCGAGGTGGTCTCGCTGGTCGGGGCCTCCGGCGCGGGCAAATCGACGCTGGCCGCGATCATCGCCGGCACCCTGACGCCCCGCCACGGCCGGGTCCTGCACGGCGGCGCCGATCTCGCCCGGGCCGACCTCGAGGCGGTGCGCTCCCATTCCTCGATCGTCAGCCAGGATGTCCACGTCTTCCGCGGGACTCTGCGGGAGGACCTGCGCCTGGCGCGTCCGCAGGCGAGCGATCAGGAGCTGTGGGCGGCGCTGGCCCGGGTCGACGCCGCCGGCTGGGTCGAGCGCCTGCCCCACGGGCTGGACACGGAGGTCGGGGAGAAGGGCGAGCGGCTCTCGTCCGAGCAGTCCCAGCAGCTCGCGCTGGCCCGGGTCGCGCTGCAGGACCCGGCGGTGCTGGTGTTCGACGAGGCCACGGCCGACGAGGGCTCCTCGGGGGCGCGGGTGCTCGAGCGGGCGGCGCTCGAGGTGGCCCGCGGCCGCACCACGATCATCGTCGCCCACCGGCTCTCCCAGGCCATGGTCGCCGACCGGATCCTGGTGATGGCCGACGGCGCGGTCGTCGAGCAGGGCAGCCATGAGCAGCTGGTCGCCCGCGGCGGCGACTACGCCCGGCTGTGGGAGGCCTGGGCGGGCTGAGTCAGGGCCGGCGCAGCCGCAGCACGAGCACCCCGGCCACCCCGGTCAGCAGCGCCATCAGCGTCAGCAGCCCCCCGCCGATCAGCAGCGCGAGGCGGGGCGCGGTCGCCGCGGACGTGTCCCCCAGCTGCAGCACGGTGCCCTCGGCGGCGTCCTGCGCGACCTCGCCCTCCACCTCGAGGGTGAGGATCAGGGTGACGGGCCCGGCGCCGGCGGGGTCCGCGTCGGCCGGGCGCTGGAGGCGCTGCAGCTGGACCGTGTGCACCCCCGGCAGCCAGGCCGAGCGCACTGCGGGCAGCTCCGCGCTGCGGTTGCCGAGGTCGACGGGCGCGGCCATGCCGCCCCCGGCGACCCGGTCCCCGCTGCTGAGCGACCAGGTGCCGCCGCCGACGCTCACCGGGGAGCGGACGGCGTCGAAGACGCGCAGGGCGAGCGTGCCGGGCTCCTCCTCGGGCACGGCGGTGACCTCGGTGCGCCAGCGCAGCCGCTGTCCCTCCTGCACGTCGACGGAGACCAGCCCGGTCTCCCCGGGCAGCAGCTCGAGGACGTAGGAGCCCGGCTCGAGCGGGGTGGCCGCGGCGAAGGAGCGGCCCAGCGCGATCGGCGCGGTGTCGGCGGGCGAGACCGGGGAGGCGCCGTCGTCCTCGATCTCCTCCTCCACCGCCGGCGCGCCGCCGCCGATGCCGGCCGGCTGGATCGCGACCTGGATCTCGACGGGCAGCGGCACCTCGGCCGCGCGCGGCCCGGCGCGCACGACGCGCAGGAACAGCTCCTCGCCCGCGCAGCCGTCGGGGCCCAGCACGTCGGAGACGGCAGTGGTGGTCAGGGGGCCGTCGCCCGTCGTGCTCTCCCCCACCGTCTGCGCGCCGCCGCCCTGGCAGGCGTCCCCCGCCGCGGTCAGGAAGCCGAGTCCCAGCGCCAGGGCCTCGGCGTCCTCGGGGAGCCCGCCGGGGTAGGGAGGGGCGGCGAGGGTGGCGGCGGCATGCACCCGCTGCCCGTCCTCGACAGCGATCCGGTAGTACGCCACGGCGCCGTCGTCATGGACCTCCGCCGAGCCGCTGGCGAGCACGTCGCGGTGGATCCCCGGCTCGATCAGCGGGGCCTGGGCCAGCGAGGCCCCGCCCTCGACCGAGCGTCCCTCGGCGGCGTACGCATGCTCCGGTCCGGTGCCGTCCGCAGCGGGGTCGGCGGGTGCGGCGGGCAGCGGCCCGGCCAGCACCAGAGCCCAGACCAGCGCGGCCACCAGCGCCGGGGCGCGGAGCGAGGGCCGGGCGGTGCGTGCGCTGCGGGTCATGCGCTCTCCTGGTCTCTGCGGCGGTGGCCTAGCATGACCCATCATGTCGGATGTCATCGCAGGCCGCATCGAGCTGCTCGAACCGCTCGCCCGGGGCGCCTCCGGGTCCCTGTGGCGCGCGATCGACCGCCGCTACGGCGCGATCTGCGCGGCCAAGGTGATGCGTCAGCGCGACGGCGCCGAGGTGCTGCGCTTCGTGCGCGAGCAGAGCGTCGGCACCGCCCAGGGCCTCGGCCGCCACCCCCACCTGCTGCCCCCGTACACCTGGGTCGCGGAGGACGACACCATCGTGCTGGTGATGCCGCTGGTGCACGGCGGCACCCTGGCCGGGGCCCTCGCCGAGCACGGCGCCCTGTCCCCCGCGCTGGTCGCCCAGCTGCTGCGTCAGCTGCTCGACGCGCTGGCGGCGATGCACGCCTGCTCCTGGGTGCACCGCGACGTCAAACCGGCCAACCTGCTGCTGGACAGCACCGGGGAGGCCGCTGCGCACCTGCTGCTCGCCGACTTCGGGATCGCCCTGCACGAGAGCGACGTGCGGCTGACGGCGACCGGCTTCGTGCACGGCACCCCGGGCTTCATGGCCCCGGAGGTGCTCACCGCGGGGGTCTCCTCCGCCGCGCAGGACGTCTGGGCGGCCGCCGCCTGCGCCCTCGAGGCGCTCGCGCCCCGGCCGCCGGGCGAGCGCCCCGCTCCCTCGGACCTCGCCGAGCAGGTCACCGCGGTGCTGGCCGCCGCGCCCGATCCGGCCGCCCGGCCGCTCGGGCAGCTGCTGCGCGCCATGCTGGCCGCCGACCCCGCCCAGCGGCCGACGGCGGCGCAGGCGCGGGACGCGATCCCCCTGCTCACCGCTCCCGTGGCGCACTGGTCCCGCACCGCCCGCGGCGAGCGCTTCAGCGTCCCCGACCGGATCGCGGCGGACCGCGACCTGCCCGAGGTGCCGCTGGAGGGTCCGGCGTCCCTCGCCCAGCGGTCCCCGGGCCTGCACGAGCGCCTGGTGGCGCGCACCGGTGCGGCGAGCCCGGCTCCCGCGCCGCCGACGCCGGTCCCGCCGGCGCCGGTGGCGTCCGCGCCGATCATCGACGCGCCCGCCCCGTCCGCCGTGCAGCGCTCGAGGACCCGGATCGGGGCGCTGCTGCTGGGGCTCTCGGCGCTGAGCCTGACCGGCGCCGTCTCCCTGTTCTGGGCGGCGCTGGGCTGAGCGCGGGGCGCGGGCCTACTGGCCGGCGCGGACCAGCCCGGACTCGTAGGCGGCGACCACCAGCTGGGTGCGGTCGCGCAGCGCCAGCTTCGAGAGCATCCGCGAGACGTGGGTCTTGACCGTCTGCTCGGCCATGAACAGCTCGCCCGCGATCTCCCGGTTCGCGAGCCCGCGGGCGACCAGTCGCAGCACGTCCAGCTCGCGCTCGGTGAGCACGGACAGCATCGCCTCGGGGTGGGCCGCGCGCTCGGGCCGGCCGACGAAGTCGGCGATCAGGGCGCGGGTGACGCGGGGGGCCAGCAGCGACTCCCCGGCCGCCACCACCCGCACCGCATGGACCAGCTCCTGGGGTGTGGAATCCTTGAGCAGGAATCCGCTCGCCCCCGCGCGCAGGGCGGCGAACACGTACTCGTCGGCATCGAAGGTGGTCAGCATGATGATCCGCGGCGGAGTGCCGGGCATCGCGAGCACCGCCCGGGTCGCGTCGAGCCCGCCCACGTGCGGCATGCGGATGTCCATCAGCACCACATCGGGGCGGGTGCGGCCCACCACCTCGGTGATGCCGGCGCCGTCGGCCGCGGTGCCCACCACCTCGATGCCCTCCTGCGCGTTCAGCAGCGCCTCGAAGCCGCCGCGGATCATCGACTGGTCGTCGACGATCAGCACCCGGAGGTCGGACTGCACAGGGGGGACCATGGCGACACAGTATCCCCGCCGCCCGGGAGGCGCCGCCGATGCTCCTCATCCCTGACCGCCGCTCTCTGGGCCGCCTGCGCCGGGACCTGGCGCTGGTGCTGCCCGGGCTGCTGCTCACGCTCCTCGCGGTCCTCGTGCTGTGGCCGCTGGCCGCCATCTCGGCCGCCCTCGCCGTGGTCTGGGTCGGGGTGCTGCTGTTCCCCCTGACCCTGGCCCTGGCCTCGCTGTTCGCGCAGGCCGATCGGGCCCGCCTGCGCCGCTGGGGGCTCGAGATCACCGCGCCCCGGTACCGGGCCCGCGGGCTCGGCGCCGCCGGGACGCTGCGCCTGGTGACCGATCCGCGGCGCTGGCTCGACCTGGCCTTCGAGGCGCTGATCGCGCTGCCGGTGAGGATGCTCACCGCCGGCACCGCGCTGGTCTGGGCCGGCGGCGCCGCGGCGGGACTGACCTTCTGGAGCTGGGGACGCCTGCTGCCCGTCGGCGGCGCGGCCGTGCCCGGACAGTGGGCACTGGCCCTGGTCGTGGGACTGGCGCTGGCCCTCTCCCTGCCGGCCATGGTGCACGCCCTGGCGCTGCTGGACGCGGTGGTCTCGGCGCCCCTGCTGGGCGGGGCGGCCACACGGGTCCGCCCCGGGCCCGGCACCCGCCCCGTCCCGCCCCCCTCGGCCGACGGGCCCCTGCGCGACAGCGCCTGGACCCGGATGACCGTCGCCTTCCTGGCCTTCGTGCTGGTGGTGGTCGCCTGGCCGGTCACCGCCGCGGTCTACGCGGTCGATCCCGCGCTCGCCATGGTGGTGACCATCGCGCACGGCGTCGCGCCGCTGCTGGCGGTGCGCTGGCCCTGGGCGGGGCTGTCCCTGTCCGTGGTGGCGGCCCTGGCGACGATGTTCGCCACCCTCCCCCAGCAGGCCGTGGCGCCGTGGCCCTGGCCGGTGACCGCGCTGCTGGCCCACTGCCTCACCCTGGCCGTCCTCGCCGTCCTGCACCGCTGGTTCTGGGCGGTCTCGACGTGGTCGGCGGGCGCGGTGCTCACCCTGGGCGCCCTGCTGGTGATCGACCCCGCGGTGCTGTCCGGACCGGCCCTGCGCGCGGTGATGACCAACGGGGTGGTGCTGGTGGCGATCAGCGGCACCGTCGTGCTGCTGGGGCTCACGGTGCGGCAGTGGGTGCTGCTCAGCGGCCGCGTCGAGCAGGCGCAGACGCTCAGCGCCGAGGAGATGCGGCGCCGCTACGAGCTCGAGGAGCGCGGCCGCATCGCCCGCGAGCTGCACGACGTGGTCGCCCACTCCATGTCGGTGATCACCGTGCAGGCCGGCACCGCGAAGTTCCGCCTGCCTGGACTGGACGCACGGGCCGAGCAGGAGTTCGAGGACATCGCCGCCTCCTCCCGGCAGGCGCTCGGGGAGATGCGCTCGCTGCTGAGCACCCTGCGCACCGACGACTCGCTCGAGCAGGCCTCCCTGCCCGGACTCGCGGACGTCGAGGAGCTGGTGGCCTCCAGCCGCGCCTCGGGAGCCTCGATCAGCGCCCGCATCGACCCCGCCGAGGTGCCGCCGACGGTGGGTCTGACCGCCTACCGGGTGGTGCAGGAGGCGCTGAGCAACGCGCTGCGCCACGCCCGCGGCGCCGCCATCGACGTGCGCGTCAGCGCGGCCGACGGCGCCCTGCACGTCGCCGTCACCAACGACGCCGCGGGCACGGTCCAGGAGCCGATCCCCGGCTCGGGGCTGGGCCTGGCGGGATCTCGCGAGCGGGTCACCGCGCTCGGCGGCATCGTCGAGGCCGGGCCCACCGCCGAGGGCGGTTTCGCCGTCGTCGCCCGGATCCCGATCGCCGACCCCCTACCCCGGTAGGGGGTGCAGGTTCGCTCGCGGGAGGGACGCGGGGGACCGCCGCCTCGGCATAGCGTCACGTCCATGACCACCACCGCAGCACCCCGCGCCGCGCGCGCCCGGGGCAGCAATCCCAACCGCGACTACTTCGAGCTCATGGAGCGGGTCAAGGACGCCGGGCTGATGGGCCGACGGGTCGGGACCTACATGCTGCGCACCGCGGTCCTCCTGCTCGCCTTCGCCGGTGCCTTCGCGCTGATGTTCACCCTCGGGGACTCCTGGTGGCAGCTCGCCGTCGCGGCGCTGTTCGGCGTCCTGTTCACCCAGGCCGCCTTCCTCGGCCACGACGCCGCCCACCAGCAGGTGTTCGCCACCGGCCGGCGCAACGAGTGGTTCTCCCGCATCCTCGGCAACCTCGTGGTGGGCCTGAGCATCGCCTGGTGGACCGGCAAGCACAACAAGCACCACGCCTTCCCCAACACCATCGGCAAGGACGGCGACATCGCCGGCGGCGTGCTGGTGTTCGTGCCGGGCGACGAGAAGGACCGCACCGGCTTCATGGGCTGGCTGGCCAAGCGCCAGGGCTGGGCGTTCATCCCCATGCTGAGCCTGTTCGCCTTCGTCCTGCACTACGAGGCGGTCTCGATCCTGTTCCGCAAGGGCCGGGTCAAGCACCGCTGGGCCGAGGGGATCATGGTGGCGATCCGCCTGATCGGCTTCCCGCTGGCGGTGTTCGCGGCGATGAGCCCGGCCTACGCGCTCGGCTTCCTGGCGACCCAGCTGATGGTCTTCGGCGTCTACATGGGCGGCTCCTTCGCCCCCAACCACAAGGGCATGCCGCTGCTCCCGCAGGACGTCGAGGTCGACTTCCTGCGTCGGCAGGTGCTGACCTCCCGCAACGTCACCGGGGGCCCGCTGATGAACCTCGCGATGGGCGGGCTGGACCTGCAGATCGAGCACCACCTGTTCCCCCGCATGCCCAGCTCGAACCTGCGCCGGGTCCAGCCCATCGTCAAGCAGTTCTGCGCCGAGAAGAACGTCGTGTACACCGAGACGAACCTGATCAAGTCCTACGGCATCATCATTCGGTACCTCAACCGGGTGGGTCTGGGCTACGCGGATCCGATGGACTGCCCGGTGGTCGCGCAGCTGCGCACCCGCTGAGCGGCGCGCCGCGCACTGCCCGCCGGGTGAGGCGGTATGGTCGGCCCATACGCCTACCCCTTCACGGGCAGCGCAGCCCCGGCCGGTGGCCGGACGGTACGGGGCGTCCGTGGAGGCCGACTCGGCCGGGACCACCACCATGCCTTCCACCCCGCGCTGGTCGCCCGGCGACCAGGTGACCTGGACCTACTACACCCCTCAGCACCCCACCCGCACCGTCCGCCCCGGCACCGTCGTGCTGGACGACGACCGCGGGGTGGTGGTGTGGATCGCGCCCGGCACCGAGGTGCTGCTGCCGGTGCTCGAGTCCGGGGCGGCCCTGCGCCGCGCCGGCGACGAGGGCATGTTCACCGCCCCCCGCGTGCAGTCCAAGCAGCTGTGGACCGGCAACGGCATCCTCATGATCGGCCTGCCGGAGACGCCGTACTCGATCTGGCTGTTCTACAAGGACGACGGCTCGCTGGGCTGCTACTACGTGAACCTCGAGACCCCCTACGAGCGCACCGACGAGGGCCTGCGCACCCGGGACCTGGTGCTCGACCTGGTGGTGCTGCCTCGCCGCGACTGGCATTACAAGGACGAGGACGAGCTCGAGGGTGCCGAGCGCACCGGGTACTTCACGGCCGAGGAGGTTGAGGAGATCCGCGCCGCCGGCCGCCGCGCCGAGCAGCACATCGCGGACTGGACCTACCCCTTCTCCGCCGGCTACGAGTACTTCTTCCCGGACCCGAAGTGGCCGGTGCCGACGCTGCCGGACCACTACACCTGGGACCTGGACCTGACCCGACGCTGACCAAGGGCCCGGCGGGAGAGGCGGCGCGGTGGCAGGATGGCTCGCATGCCCACCGAGAACCTGACCCGCACCGAGGCCCGCCGCCGCGCCTCGTTCCTCAGCACCGACGCCTACGACATCCGCCTGGACCTCACCACCGGTGCGGAGACCTTCACCACCGAGACCACCCTGCGCTTCACCTCCACCGCCGCGCAGGGCACCTTCGTGGACCTCATCGCGAAGGCGGTGACCGAGATCGAGCTCAACGGCGAGCTGCTGTCGGATCCCGCCTCCCGCTTCGACGGCGCCCGGGTGCAGCTGCCCGCCCTGCGCGAGGGCGAGAACACGGTGCGGATCCTCGCCGAGGGCCGCTACATGAACACCGGCGAGGGACTGCACCGCTTCGTGGACCCCGTCGACGACGAGGTGTACCTGTACACCCAGTTCGAGGTCTCCGACGCGCGGCGCATGTTCGCCTGCTTCGAGCAGCCCGACCTCAAGGCCACGTTCGCCCTGACGGTGACCGCCCCGGAGCACTGGCGGATCGTCTCCAACGCCCCCGCCCCGCAGCCGGCGCCCGCCGGGCAGGGCACGGCGACCTGGACCTTCGAGCCCACCGAGCGGATCTCCACCTACCTGGTCGCGCTCATCGCGGGCGACTACCGCGGCGGCACCGGTCAGGTGCGGACCCGCGACGGGCGCACCCTCGAGATGGGCGTCTTCGCCCGCGCCTCCCTCGCCCCGCACCTCGACGCCCAGGACGTCATCGACGTCACGCGCGCCGGGATCGAGTTCTACGAGGAGGCCTTCGACCAGGACTTCCCGTTCCGCAAGTACGACCAGGTCTTCGTGCCCGAGTACAACATGGGCGCGATGGAGAACCCGGGCGCGGTGACCTACGCCGAGACCTACGTGTTCCGCTCCGAGGTCTCCGACGCCGTGCGCGAGCGCCGCGACCTCACGATCCTCCACGAGCTGGCCCACATGTGGTTCGGCGACCTGGTCACCATGCGCTGGTGGGACGACCTGTGGCTGAACGAGTCCTTCGCCGAGTACGCCTCGACGCTGGCCAGCGCCGAGGTCACCCGCTGGACCGATTCCTGGACCACCTTCGCGCTCTCGGAGAAGGGCTGGGCCTACCGGCAGGACCAGCTGCCCTCGACCCACCCGGTGGTCGCCGACATGGTCGACCTCGAGGCGGTCGAGACCAACTTCGACGGCATCACCTACGCCAAGGGCGCCTCGGTGCTGCGCCAGCTGGTCGCCTACGTCGGCCGCGAGGAGTTCTTCGCCGGGGTGCGGACCTACTTCGCCAAGCACGCCTGGGGCAGCACCGAGCTGCGCGACCTGCTGGTCGAGCTCGAGGCCACCAGCGGCCGCGACCTCGGCCGCTGGGCGCAGCTGTGGCTGCAGACCGCCGGGGTGAACACGCTGCGCCCCCTCATCGAGCGCGACGAGGCCGGCGCCGTCACCCGCTTCGCGATCGCCCAGAGCGCGCCCGAGGAGCACCCCACCCTGCGCCCGCACCGGCTGCGGGTGGCCGGCTTCTCGCTGCGCGGCGGCGCCCTGGTGCGCACCGAGTCCCTCGAGCTCGACGTCGACGGGGAGCTCACCGAGGTGCCGGAGCTGAGCGGCGCCGCCGCGGACCTCTGGCTGCTCAACGACGGCGACCTGGCCTACGCCAAGGTGCGCCTGGATCCGCAGTCCCTCGCGGTGGCCATGGAGCACCTGCGCGACCTGCCCGACTCCCTGGCCCGCACCCTGCTGTGGTCGGCCGCCTGGGACATGGTGCGCGACGGCGAGCTGCCCAGCCGCCGCTACCAGCAGCTGGTGCTGGCCCATCTCACCGGGGAGGAGTCCTCCTCGGTGGTCCGCACCCTGCTGCAGCAGCTCGAGACCGTCGCCGGTCCCTACGCCGCGCCGGACCAGCGCGCGGCGCGCACCGAGCAGGCCGCGAGCGCCGTCTGGGAGCTCGCCACCGCCGCGGCGCCCGGCTCCGACGCCCAGCTCCAGCTCGTCGAGGCCTTCGCGCGCCTGGCCCGCTCCGAGGAGCACCGCCACACCCTGGAGGGGCTGCTCGGCGGCACCATCACGCTGCCCGGCCGCGAGATCGACACCGATCTGCGCTGGAAGCTCGTGATCTCGCTGTCGGTGCTAGGCGGGATCGACGCCGCCGGCATCGACGAGCAGCTCGCCGCGGACGACACCCAGTCCGGCCGCATGAGCGCGCTGACCGCCCGCGCCGCCCAGCCCACCGAGGCGGCCAAGGCCAAGGCCTGGCGCCGCACGGTCGAGAAGGACACCCTGGCCAACGAGGCCGTCACCGCGGTGATCCAGGGCTTCCGGCGGGTCGTGGACGAGTCGCTGATCGCCCCGTACCGCCCCCGGTACTTCGCTGCGCTCTCGAGGATCTGGGCGCAGCGGTCCAACGAGATCGCGACCCGCCTCGCCAGCGGCTTCTTCCCGCACTCCTACGGCGGCCAGGGCGTGCTCGACGCCGCCGACGCCTGGCTGAGCGACGCCGAGTTCGAGCCGTTCGGGCTGCGCCGCATCGTCATCGAGGGCCGGGACACGGTCGCGCGGCAGGAGCGGGTGCGCGCGGCCGACGTCGGCTGAGCCCCGCCGCGGCGGCACTCGGCGGCGCGTGGTCCCGGTGACGGACCTCGCGCTGCCGGCCCGAGACGCCGCCCACCAGCGGGCGTTATGGTCGAGAGCATGATCGAGGACCCCCTGCCCGCCGGACCGCTCCTCACCGCCCCCGCCGCCGACGAGGCCCTGAGCCTGATGGACGCGGCCCTGCGCTGGCTCGCCACCAGCGGCATCACCATCGTCATCATCCTGATCGGCGCCGCGGTGGCCAGCGCCGCCGTCGGCTGGCTGCTGCGCCGCTTCTTCCGCACCATGGCCGACTCCGGGGCGAAGCTCTCCAGCGTCGCCAGCACCATGGTCAGGCGGGACCCGAAGGCGCAGCGGACGGCGGCGCTGCGCCGCGAGCAGCGCGCCACGACCCTCTCGAACGTCGCCAACAACGTCGCCCGCCTGGTGATCTCGGCGATGGCGCTGGTGATGGTGCTCTCCGAGCTGGGGGTGAACATCGCCCCGGTGATCGCCTCGCTGGGCGTGCTCGGCCTGGCCGCCGGCATCGGCGCGCAGACCATCATCAAGGACGTCGTGGCGGGCGTCGTGATGCTCCTGGAGGACCTCATCGCCGTCGGCGACTACGTCGACCTCGAGTTCGCCGAGGGCACCGTCGAGGGCATCAACCTGCGCGTGACCCAGGTCCGCGGGCTCGACGGCGTGCTGTGGACGGTCCGCAACGGCGAGATCGTCCGCATCGGCAACTACGCCCGCGGCTTCTCCAACGCCGTGGTGGTGCTGGACATCGACAACGGCGCCGACGACGACCTGGTCACCCGGGTGCTCGAGCAGGTCACCGCCGCGGTCGCGGCGGATCCCGCCTGGGCCGAGACCATCCAGGGCCCGGCCGAGATCTCCGGCATGCTCGACGTGGACGCCAACCGCTACCAGCGCCGCATCATCGTCAAGGTCGCCCCCGGCGAGCAGTGGGGCCTGGAGCGCGAGCTGCGCGGCCGGATCCGCACCGCCTTCGCCGAGTCCGACATCGCCTTCGCCATGCCGCGGTTCATCGACGCCGCGGCCTCCTGAGACAGAGAGCCGTCATCATGACCACCCCAGCCGGGCAGATCAGCTTCTACGAGGCCGTCGGCGGCCACGCCACCTTCGCGGCGCTCGTCACCCGCTTCTACTCCGGTGTCGCCGAGGACCCGCTGCTGCGGCCCCTCTACCCCGAGGAGGACCTCGCCGCGGCCGAGCACCGCCTGCTGACCTTCCTCGAGCAGTACTGGGGCGGGCCCAGGACCTACGGCGCCGAGCGCGGCCATCCCCGCCTGCGCATCCGCCACGCCCCCTTCGCCGTCTCCCCTGCCGCGCGGGACGCCTGGCTGCACCACATGCGCGTCGCCGTCGACAGCCTCGACCTGGCACCGCTGCACGAGCAGACGCTGTGGGACTACCTCGAGCGGGCCGCCCACTCGATGGTCAACACCGTCGACGGCGGCCCCGCCCCGGCCGCCGGGCAGAGGATCCCCGACCACCTCGACTGAGGCCGCCCGGGCGGCTCCCGCGGCGCGCTCAGTCGCGGAAGCGCAGCGGCTCCCCCTGGAGCCGGAGCAGCTGCTGGCGGGCCTCCTCGGCCAGCCGCACCGGCGCGCCGGTGGCGGCATCGACCAGCACCACCACGGTCCGGGCCCGGACGTAGGGGGCCCGACCCTCCGGATCGTCGCGGGTCAGCACCAGGTACTCCACGCTCAGGCTGGCGCCTCCGATCCGGGACAGCCACAGCCGCACCACCACCCCGTCGCGGCGGTGGCCGAGCGGGCGCGCGTACTCCAGGCGCTGCGAGGCGATGACCGTGCTCACCGGCGCCCCGCTCCCGCCCACCGGCAGCGCCGCGGGCGGGACCGGGGCACCGAGCGCGAGCTGCTCGGCCGGCGGCTGCCAGAAGGCGGCGATGCGGGCCTCCTCGAGCAGGCGCACCATGGCGGCGTTGTTCACATGCCCGTAGGCGTCCAGGTCCGTCCAGCGGACGGGGATCGGCAGGTCGAGGGCGGACGGCGGCGCAGCGGGCGTGGTCGAGGTCATGAGAGCCATGCTAGGGGCGGCCCGGTGCGCCTCCGCCCCCGGCCGTGACCAGTACGATCGAATCCATGACCGCTTCTGATCCGGACCCTGCCCTGACGGCCGCCGGTCTCGTGGACCTGCTGGACCTGCGGGAGATCGAGACCGACGGCGACGCCCCCGCCGCCGTCGCCGCCTTCGAGGGCGACTCCTCCCCCCAGCCCGGCGGGCACGTCTTCGGGGGCCAGGTGATGGGCCAGGCCGTCACCGCGGTGGGCCGCACGGTCCCGCCCGGCCGACGGATCCACTCGATGTACTCCTACTTCCTGGAGCCGGGCGACCCGGCGCACCCCATCCGCTTCCAGGTCGACGCGCTGCGCGACGGCGGCTCCTTCTCGGTGCGCCGGGTGCTGGCCACCCAGCCCGGCGCCGACGGGGCCTTCGACCGCACGATCCTGGCCATGACCGCCTCCTTCCAGGCGGAGCAGGAGGGGCTGGCCCATCAGGAGCGGGCGCCGCAGGCCCCGGACCCCGAGGGACTGCCGACCACGGCCGACGTGCTGGCCGGCATCGACCACCCGGTGGCGCGCTACTGGGCCACGCAGCGACCGATCGACATCCGCCACGTCACCGACCCCATCTACCTGCGTCCCGACGCCGTGGGCGCCGAGTCGCAGATGGTGTGGATGCGCACCCTGGCGCCGATCACAGCGCAGCCGCTGACCCACGACGCGATCCTCGCCTTCGCGAGCGACTACACGCCCTTCGAGCCGATCCTGCGCCGGCAGGGCCTGAGCTGGATCACGCCGGGGCTGCGGATGGCCACGATCAACCACGCGATCTGGTGGCACCGCCACGTCGACACCAACGAGTGGCTGCTGTACGTGCAGCGCTCCCCCTCGGCCTCCGGCGGCCGGGGCCTGACCCACGGGCAGCTCTTCGACCGCGCCGGGGACCTGGTCGCGACCGTCACCCAGGAGGGCATGATCCGCATCAAGCCCCGCGACTGAGCGCCCGCGCCCGAGCGGCCGCGACCGTCGCGCGGTCGCGACCGTCAGGGCGTCGCCACCCCAAGCAGTCGCGGGGCTCAGGCGGTCGCGACCAGGCCCAGCTCGGCGCGGGCGGCCAGCGCCGGGTGCTGCGGGGTGACGCGCACGGTGAAGCCCACCTCACCGGGGGCGGCGAGCGCGAAGCGGGCGGCCCAGCGGCCGTCGTCCCCGCGGCGCAGCGGGATCAGCTGCGGATCGAGGATCTCCCCGTCCCCGCCGACCGGTCCCAGCACCGCCTCGATGAGCACGTCCTGGTCGCGCAGGGCGCCCAGCTCGACGTCCGCCACCAGCGTCACCTCGCCGCCGGTGGACACCGCGCCGCCGTCGGCGCCCTCGAGGGTCACCTCGCGCACGCGCACCGTCGACCAGGCCGCCTGGACGTCGGCCTTCCAGGCGGTGAACTGCCCGGCCAGCGCCGGGTCCGCGGAGAAGGCGGCGGCGGCGCGGGCGGCGGGCAGGTAGAGGTCGGTGACGTAGTCGCGGACCATGCGGGCCGCGGTGATCTGCGGGGCGACCTTCACCAGCGAGGAGCGGACCGTCCGCATCCAGCCCTGCTGCATGCCCTGCCCGTCGCGCTCGTAGAACAGCGGCACGATGCGGTGCTCGAGCAGGTCGTAGAGGGCCTCGGCCTCGATCCGGTTGCGCTCGGCCTGATCGGGCACCTCCGCGGTGGGGATGGTCCAGCCGGCCTCGTCGTCCTTCATCTCGTCCCACCAGCCATCGGAGATCGAGAAGGTGAGGCCGCCGTTGAGCACGGCCTTCATGCCGGAGGTGCCGGAGGCCTCCTCCGGGCGGACGGGGTTGTTCAGCCACACGTCCGAGCCCGCGATCAGCACCGAGGCCATGCGGATGTCGTAGTCGGGCAGGAAGGCGATGCGGTGGCGCACGCCGTGGTCGTCGGCGAAGCGCACCAGCTGCTGGAGGAACTCCTTGCCCGGGCGGTCGGCCGGATGCGACTTGCCGGCCACGACGATCTGCACCGGATGCTCGGGATCCAGCAGGATCCGCTTGAGCCGCTCCGGGTCGGTGAGCATGAGCGTGAGCCGCTTGTAGGTCGAGACGCGGCGCGCGAAGCCGATGGTCAGCGCGCGGGGGTCCAGGATGGTGTCGGTCCAGGCGAGCTCGGCCGGATCGGCCCCGCGGCGCAGCCAGGACTGCTTCACGTGCCCCCGGGCCATCGTCACCAGATCGGCACGCAGCTGGTCGCGGGCCGCGGTGAGCTCATGGTCGGTCAGGGTCGACAGGGCGCTCCAGTCGCTCACCGAGGAGATGTCCACGTCGCCGAGCGCCTTGGTGAACAGGTCGTCCATCGGCGCCGACGTCCAGGTGCGGCGGTGGACCCCGTTGGTGACCGAGCCGATCGGCACCTCGGGCACGTCGAAGCCCGGGTAGAGGTCCTGGAACATGGACCGCGAGACGGCGCCGTGGAGCTTGGCGACGCCGTTGGAGCGCTGGGCGATGCGGAAGCCGAGCTGGGCCATGTTGAACACGTCCCCGCCCTCCTCGATGCCGAGCGCGAGGGCGGCCTCGACCGGCAGCGAGGGGATCAGGCGCGAGAGCCCCTCGGCGTCGGCGTCGAGGTAGCCGCGCAGCTGCCCGGCGGCGAAGCGGTCGATGCCGGCGGGCACCGGGGTGTGGGTGGTGAACACGGTGCCGGCGCGGACCTCGGCGACCGCCTCGGAGAAGCTCGCGCCCTCCTGGATCCGCCGGCCCACGCGCTCGAGGCCGGAGAAGCCGGCGTGGCCCTCGTTGAGGTGGAAGACGGTCGGGGCGGGGGCCCCGGTCGCGCTCGCGTAGGCCTCGACGGCGCGGACCCCGCCGATGCCCAGCACGATCTCCTGGACGATCCGGTGCTCGTGGTCGCCGCCGTAGAGACGGTCGGTGATCAGCCGTGCGGCCTCGTCGTTGCCCTCGACGTTGGTGTCCAGCAGCAGCAGCGGCACCCGTCCGACCTGCGCCGCCCAGATCGCGATCGCGACCTCGCGGCCGCCCGGCAGCGTCACCGAGACGCGCAGCTGCTCGCCGTCCTGCCCACGGACCGGGGAGATGGGCAGCTGGGCGGGATCGTTGTGGCGGTAGTCCTCCTGCTGCCAGCCGCTGCGGTCCAGCGACTGCGAGAAGTAGCCCCACTGGTACAGCAGCCCGATCGCGATCAGCGGCACCCCGAGGTCCGAGGCGGACTTCAGGTGGTCGCCGGCGAGGATGCCCAGCCCGCCCGAGTAGATCGGCAGGGTCGGGGTGATGCCGAACTCCATCGAGAAGTAGGCGATGGAGGCGTCGGCCCCGGCCGCCGCGGCGGGGACCGTGCGCTGGAACCAGCGGCCCGAGTCGAGGTAGGTGCGCAGGTTGCCGAGCTCCGAGCGCATCCGCACCAGGAAGGACTCGTCGCGGGCGGCCTCGGCGAGCCGGCCGGCGGGCACGGTGGGGAGCATCGCGATCGGGTTCTCGCCGCTGGCGGCGAACGCCTCGGCATCCAGCTCGCGGAACAGATCGACGGTCTGTCGTCGCCAGCTCCAGCGCAGGTTCAGCCCGAGTTCGCGCAGGGGCTCGAGGGTGCTCGGGAGCTCGGAGGACACCAGGAGCGAGGAGATCGGCTTCATGGACGCAACGGTACCCGACCCGCGGCGCCCGCCTTGCAGGCTCCTTGCAGCGACGCACCCGGAGGTGACCGATCTCCTCCGACGCTGCGATCTGCACCGATACCACGGCGACCAACGACCTCCGTCGGGCCGAAGGTCCCGGTCCCCCGCTCCTTGCAAGAGCTTCCATGACGGCCGGGGCGGGGGTGCCCGGGACGCGGCTCCCGCCGGTCGCCCCGTCGGCCCCGGCGGCGAGGCTGCCGGGGTCGACGGAGCGCTCAGCGCGCCGGTCAGTCGCGGGTCAGGCGACGGTAGGTCATGCGGTGCGGGCGCGCGGCGTCCTCACCCAGGCGGGCGACCTTGTTGGCCTGGTAGGACTCGAAGTTGCCCTCGAACCAGTACCAGTTCGCCGGGTTCTCCTCGGTGCCCTCGTAGGCCAGGATGTGGGTGGCCACCCGGTCCAGGAACCAGCGGTCGTGGGAGACCACCACGGCGCAGCCGGGGAACTCCAGCAGCGCGTTCTCGAGCGAGCCGAGGGTCTGCACGTCCAGGTCGTTGGTGGGCTCGTCCAGCAGCAGCACGTTGCCGCCCTGCTTGAGGGTCAGCGCCAGGTTCAGCCGGTTGCGCTCACCGCCCGAGAGGATCCCGGCCTTCTTCTGCTGATCGGGCCCCTTGAAGCCGAACTGGCTGACGTAGGCGCGCGAGGGGATCTCCACCTTGCCGACCTGGATGTAGTCCAGCCCGTCCGAGACGACCTCCCAGAGGTTCTTCTCCGGGTCGATGTTCTCGCGGTTCTGGTCGACGTAGCTGAGCTTGACGGACTGGCCGATCTTCAGCTCGCCGTCGTCCAGCGGCTCGAGGCCGACGATGGTCTTGAACAGGGTGGTCTTGCCGACGCCGTTGGGGCCGATGACGCCGACGATGCCGTTGGGGGGCAGGGTGAAGGACAGCCCGTCGATGAGCACGCGCTCCCCGAAGCCCTTGCGGAGCTCCCTGGCGTCGATCACCTGGTTGCCCAGCCGGGGGCCCGGCGGGATGGTGATCTCCTCGAAGTCGAGCTTGCGGGTGCTCTCGGCCTCCGCGGCCATCTCCTCGTAGCGGGCCAGGCGGGCCTTGGACTTCGCCTGGCGGCCCTTGGCGTTGGAGCGCACCCAGGCGAGCTCCTCCTTGAGGCGCCGGGCGAGCTTCTGGTCCTTCTTGCCCTGGACGGTGAGGCGCTCCTCCTTCTTCTCCAGATAGGTGGAGTAGTTGCCCTCGTAGGGGTAGAGGTGACCGCGGTCGACCTCGGCGATCCACTGGGCCACGTGGTCCAGGAAGTACCGGTCGTGGGTGACGGCGATGACGGCGCCCTCGTACTGCTTGAGGTGCTGCTCGAGCCAGAGCACGCTCTCGGCGTCGAGGTGGTTGGTGGGCTCGTCCAGCAGCAGCAGGTCGGGCTTCTCCAGCAGCAGCTTGCACAGCGCCACGCGGCGCCGCTCACCGCCGGAGAGGTGGGTGACCATCTCGTCGCCGGGCGGGCAGCGCAGCGCGTCCATCGCCTGCTCGAGCTGGGAGTCGAGGTCCCAGCCGTTCTGGTTGTCGATCTCGGTCTGGAGCTTGCCCATCTCCTCCATCAGCGCATCGAAGTCGGCGTCGGGCTCGCCCATCTCCTCGCCGATCGCGTTGAAGCGCTGGACCTTCGTGAACAGCTCGCCCATGCCCTCCTGGACGTTCTCCAGGACGGTCTTGGACTCGTCCAGCGGCGGCTCCTGCAGGAGGATGCCGACGCTGTAGCCGGGCGAGAGGCGGGCCTCGCCGTTGCTGGGCTGGTCGAGGCCGGCCATGATCTTGAGGATGGTGGACTTGCCGGCGCCGTTGGGGCCGACCATGCCGATCTTCGCGCCCGGGTAGAAGCTCATGGAGACGTCGTCGAGGATGACCTTGTCGCCCACGGCCTTCCGGGCCTTGTACATGGTGTAGATGAATTCAGCCACGTGGTGTTCCTGTTCGCAGAGGGTTCCGGGGATTCTCACCGGCGCGCCGCAGGGCGGCGCCGCACGGGATGCGTCGCAGGGACCGACTCTACCCGCCCCGGTCAGTCGAGCGGGACGGCCCGCGCAGCCAGCACCCGCCGCGCCAGGGCGACGCCGTGCTCGGTGCCCTCGGGGTGGTCCGCCCCGTTGCGGGGCCACAGGTGCGCGTCGATGCCGAGCGCGCGGGCGGCGGCGACGTTCTCCTCGCGGTCGTCGAAGAAGATGACGGCCGAGGGGATGGACACTCCCCCGGTCTCGTGGGCCAGGACGTCCAGCAGCACCTGGTAGAGCTCGGCCTCGGGCTTGACCGCGCGCTCCTCGCCGGAGATCACGGCGAGGGTGAAGGCCTCGAACCAGTCGGCGCGGCGCACCGCCTCGCCGAAGGCCACCGAGGCGTTCGAGAGCAGGGCCAGGCGCACCCGGTTGCGGGCGAGGTCGTGGACCAGCTCCCGCGCGGCCGGGTCCAGCCGCAGGAAGTAGCGGTCATCGGCCGCCTGGAGCTCGGCGACCTCCTCGGGCGAGAGCTGCTCGACGCGGGCGGCGGCCGCGACCGCGCCCCAGTACTCGGCGGAGGTCACGGCGCCGCGGTCGTAGGCGGCCCGCTCGGCCCAGAGCGCCGCCCCGAGTGCCTCGACGTCGCCGCCGAGCAGCGCGTGGACGTCCGGCACCGGGTCGTGCCCGGCGCTGAGGACGCCCCCGAAGTCGAACACGACGGTGGGGCTGGGCGGGGTGCGGCGGCGGTTGCGCTTGCTCATTCGGTGCTCATGTCCTCACAGGTGGGCAGTCCGTCGATGCTGCCGGTGGTGGCGATGGTCTCGGTGGCGGTCAGGGCCTCGTCGAAGTCGGAGACCGCGACCACCGCGAGGTCCTCCGGCTCGTGGCCGCGGACCTCGTCGCAGTTCGCGCTGGGGGCCAGGAAGAACTCGGCCTCGGAGTCGGCGGCGCCGACCATCTTCTGACGCACCCCGCCGATGGGGCCGACGGTGCCGTCGGCGGCGATGGTGCCGGTGCCGGCGATCCGGTGTCCCCCGGTCAGCGCCCCGGGGGTGAGCTCGTCGTACACGGACAGGGAGAAGATCATGCCGGCGCTGGGGCCGCCGATGTCGCCCACGGCGATCTCGATGTCCATCGGGAACTCGTAGCCGGCCGAGAGCACCACCCCCATCCGGGTGGTGCCGTCGACGGTCTCGGTGGGCACCTCGAGGTCCAGCTCCTGGCCGTCGCGGCGCACCCGCAGCGCCACCGGCTCCCCGGCGGGCGCGGCCCGGATCAGCTCCTGGTAGCCGGTGACGTCGGCCGCGGTGCGCCCGCCCACGGAGACGATCACGTCGCCGCCCTCGAGGGTGCCCTCGGCGGCGGCGTCGGGCTGGACGCCCGCGATCATCACCACCTCGCGGTGGTCGATGCCGAGCTGGTCCAGGGCGACCGCGACCGCGCCCTGCTGGGAGGTGCTCATGGCCACCGAGTTGGTCAGCGCGGTCTGCTCGCGGGTCTGCCCCTCGGGGAAGACCAGCTCGCGCGGCAGCACCATCTTGGTGCGGTCGAACCAGGAGGCGACCACCTCGACGGGGGTGACCCGGTAGCCGGGACCGCCGTCGACCGAGACGGTGGTCATCATCAGCGCGCCGTCGGTGGGATGGGTGGGCGCGCCGTCGATGACCAGGATCTCCTCGTCCTGGTACCGGCCGAGCACGTCGATCGCGGGGCCGGGCCGCTCGATGACGTAGGGCACCGGCAGCAGGGATCCGCCCAGGATCATCGCGCACAGCAGCGCCAGGGAGCCCAGCGCGAGCCGCGGGCGGGCCAGCTGCGCCGCGTCGATCCGGTCGGCGACCCGCTCCCGCAGCCGGCGGGCGCGGGAGGGTCGGGTGGGGTCGGCGCTCACCCGGACATTGTGCCCCACTCCTGCCGCGAGGCCCCTCACCGCTTCCCCAGCCGCGCTCGGTACGCTGGGGACCCACACAGACCTGGAGGTGGCCATGAGCGATGCCCCGATCCCGGGCGGTCCCGGAGACATGGACGAGGAGGCGCTGAAGCGCTTCCTCAAGGAGACGTTCGGGGACGCGCTGCCCGATGGCGCCCTCGACGGGCTGGACCTGTCGGCGCTGGCGGAGCAGGCGAACCTGCCGCAGGACCCCGCGCAGCTGCGGGCCGCCGCGGCGCAGATGCAGCACCTGTTCGCCGCGCAGGGCGACAACCCGGTGAACTGGCAGATGGCCGAGGACATCGCCCGGCGGGCCGCGGCCGGCCAGGCCGCCATCCCCGGGGCCGCGCCGGCGGCCGGCACCCCCGGCGACCCCGCTCCCTCCGCCGCGCAGATCGCCGAGCTGCGCCAGGCCGCCCAGGTGGCGCGGCTGTGGCTGGACCCGGTGATCGCGATCGACGTGCCGTCGGCCGAGCTCGGCGTGTACGGCCGCGGCACCTGGCTGCACCGCACCCTGCCGCGCTGGAAGCCGATCGTGGAGCCCGTGGCCAAGTACATGGCCGGCGCGATCGGCGAGGCCCTCGCCTCCCAGCTGGGGCAGATGGGCGACCTGGGTGCGCTGGGGATGGCGACGCCGGGCGGGGATCCGGCGGCGATGATGGAGCGCATCGGCGGGACCATGTTCGGGGTGCAGTTCGGGCACGCGATCGGCTCCCTGGCGCGGGAGGCCGCGGGCACCACGGACCTGTCGCTGCCGCTGGGCCGGGACGGGGAGCCGGCGCTGGTCGCCGCCAACGTCGAGGACCTGATCGCGGGGCACTCCCTCGAACCGGGCGCCGCCCGCATCTTCCCTGGCCACCCGCGAGATCGCGCACACCGCGCTGTTCGCCTCGGCGCCCTGGCTCGGCCGCGCCCTGTTCTCCGCGATCGAGGACTACGCGCGCGGGATCACCCTGGACCTCGACGCGCTCGACGAGATGGTGCGCGGGCTGGACCTGTCCGACCCGGCGGCGCTGCAGGCCCGCCGGCCCGAGGACATGTTCGTCTTCACCCGCCGCGCCGCGCAGGAGCGGGCGCTCGAGGAGCTGGCCACCACCCTGGCCCTGATCGAGGCCTGGGTGGACCATGTGACCACCAAGGCGCTGGAGGGCAAGCTGCCCGAGCTCGAGGCGATGCGCGAGGTGCTGCGGCGCCGTCGCGCCGCCGGCGGCCCGGCCGAGCAGATGCTCTCGCGCACGGTCGGCATCGAGCTGCGTCCGCGCCGGGTGCGGGAGGCCCGGGCCTGGTGGGACAGCGTGCTGGCCACCGAGGGCGAGGCGGGCCGCGAGGCGAAGTGGGACCACCCCGACCTGCTGCCGACCGCGGAGGTGCTCTCCGGCCGTCCGCAGGCCCCGCAGCCGGCCGCCTCGGGCGAGGAGGTCGACGGTCTCGCCGACGTCGCGCTGCCGGACGACTTCGACGCCGAGCTGCAGCGGCTGCTGGCCGGGGACGGCCAGGACCGCGCCCCCCAGGAGGACGAGCAGGGCGGGCTGCGCGCCGAGGGCGGCGACGACGCCTCCGAGGCGGACGACGGGACGCCCGACGGCGACGATGGCCGCTGAGCCCGGCGCCGGGGGGCCGGAGGTGCGGGCGGCCCTCGCGGAGCTGGACGCGGCCGCGGCCGCGGTCTCCGGCCCGGCCCTGGCCGCGGAGTTCCGCGAGCTGCTGGAGCGCAGCCCGGGGGCCCTGTACCGGACCGGCGGGCCGCGTCATCTCACCGCCAGCGCGGTCGTCGTCGACGCCCCCGCCGAGCACGTGGCGCTGGTGTGGCATCGCAAGGGCCGCTTCTGGGTGCAGCCCGGCGGGCACCTCGAGGCGGGCGAGACCAGCTTCGCCCGGGCCGCCGTGCGCGAGGCCGCCGAGGAGACCGGGCTCGGGGATCTCGAGCTGGTGGGCGAGGGCCCGGCGCTCCTGCACCGCCACGGGCTCGATGCCGCCTTCGGCGCCTGCCACGAGCACTGGGACGTGCTGCACCTGCTGCGGGCCCCGGCCCCGGCCGCCGAGCTGGCGCTGACCGCCAGCGAGGAGACCCCGGAGGTGATCTGGGTGCCGTGGCCGCTGCTGGGGGGCACCGGGCCCGCTCGCTCGAGCGCGGCCCTGCCCGCGGGCGCCGTGGCCGATCTGCCGGGCACGCTCGAGGCCCTCGCACCGGCCCTCGCGCGCTACGTGGGCTGAGCCCGCTGCTCGTCGTCGATCGGTGCGGGCGGCAGGTCCTTCGCCCAGGAGACGCCGTCGAGGAAGCCCTGCGCCCTCTCGGCCTGCGGGTAGGCGGCCATCAGGGCCTTGAACTCGGGACCGTGGCCGGGCACCAGCAGGTGCACGAGCTCATGCATCATCACCGCGCGGACCACGAAGTCGGGCATCCCCTGCAGCTGGTGCGAGAGCCGGATGCTGCCCTCGGCCGGGGTGCAGGAGCCCCAGCGATGGTTCTGCCGTGTGGACCAGGTCACCGAGACGGGGCGGGCGCGGCCACCGAGATGAGCCTCACTGACCTCGTGCGCCATCGCCAGCAGGGCGGCGTCGCTGCGACGGGCCGGGGCGCTGCGGGCCTCCTTGCGCTGCAGCTGGTCCACCATCCGCGTCACCCACTCCCGCTCCTGGCGGGCGCTGAAGGTGGCGGGGATGGCGATGACCAGATCGCCCTCGCGGCGCGCGATGGACACGGTGCGGCGCCGACGGGCGGAGCGGCGCACGAGCACCCGCTCCCCGCGGGGCCCGCTGACGTGGTCATGGAGGACGAGATCGGTCATGGATCCCAGCCTGGCACGTCCGGTGGCAGAAAATCTTCGTCCACAGCTGTGCACCGTCAACGGGCCGGTCACAGCCCCGCAGCCCGCGCCGGCGACCGTTCCTCCACAGTGCTCGCACCGCCTCGGGGGCGTCGTCCACAGCAGCGGCCCGGTTGTCCACAGCCGGTCCCCGAGTCGTCTTTGACCCGCCCGGTCCGCAGGGACTAGGTTTCCCTGCACGTGGGACCCCGGGATAACTAGCAGGACGCACACGGGGAAGGTGCGCGTGGTGCTGAGCGCCCCCGGGGCCCCACGGCCCTTCAGGCCGCAGGATGCCTTCGGGGCCTCCGATGTCGGCTCGTCGCGCGCACTTCCTCGGCTCCTCGCGGAGCCCCCTGACCCCGAAGCGCGCGACGGGCCGCCCCGATCGGGCCGCCATGCTGATTCGTGCCGCGGGCCCGGTCCCGTTACAGTGATTCGGTCCCGGCCTCGCGGCGAGCGCTGCGCGTCCGGGGAGCCGAACACCATCATTGAGGACATCGAGGAGCGGATATGGCTGACGAGACCTATGCCGGAGATTTCTACTGCGTGAAGTGCCGGGAGAAGCGGGAGGCCGAGGGCAACGTCGTCGTCTCCAACGGTCGTCGCATGGCCAAGGCGGTGTGCCCGGAGTGCGGCACCAAGCTCAACCGCATCCTGGGCAAGGCCTGATCGACGCACTGCGAGCCCGCGAGCGGCAGGAGATCAGGCAGAAGGCACGGCCTGATCGACGCACTGCGAGCCCGCGAGCGGCAGGAGATCAGGCAGGACGCACAGCCTGAGGCCCGCTGAGCGCGCACGACGAGGGGCGGGGCACCATCCGGTGCCCCGCCCCTCGTGCGTCCGAGGCAGGGTCCGCCCGGCGGCTCACGCGCCGGGGTCCTGGTTCTTGCGGGGCCGGCCGCGACCGCGCTTGACGGCGATGATGCGTCCGGACTCGAAGATGGCGCCTCCCCAGACGCCCCAGGGCTCGGCCCTCTCGAGGGCGCCCTGGCGGCACTCGGCGATCAGGGGGCAGGCGGCGCACAGGGCCTTGGCCTGTTCGAGCTGGGCGGGACGCTCGGAGAAGAAGAGCTCCGCGGCCTCCGCGTCGTGGCACGGCAGCGTGGTCGCGGAGAGGTCCGCGGGGGTCAGGAAGGTGGTCGTAAGAGAAGTCATCGTCTCGCTGCTTCGAAGATCGTCGGGGGACGAGCCCGTGAGGGCCGAGGTGCGGCAGCGGCGCCGCACCGGCAGCGAGGGAAGGCCTCGTCAGCTCAGGCTGGCACCGCGGGGGCAGAGCCCCGTTCGCGCTGGAGGGAAGCGGGCGCGCCGAAGGGGCGCGGGCCGTTCTCCGCGATGTTCCTGATGATCACTGGGCCACCCCCTTCCTGTGCGCGCGTCCCGGTGTCCCGGACCACGACGTGGACGATTGACGGGGATGACTCTACACCGCCCCGACGAACTGCGGAAGTGTTTTTTGACCTGCGGTTTCAGCGCCGCGCGGCGGCCTCGGCGAGCAGCTCGAGCAGCTCCGCGCCGAAGCTCTCGACCTTGCCGGGGCCGATGCCCGGCACCTCCAGCAGCTCCTGCTCGCTGCGCGGGGCGCGCTCGGCGACGGCCTCGAGCGCGGCGTCGGTGAGGATCGCGTACGCCGGGGCGCCCTGGGTTCCGGCCCGTGCGCGCCGCCAGGCCCGCAGGGCGCTCAGCACCTCCGGGCCGGCCGGCGAGGGGCAGCCGTCGTGCCGGCCGCGGCGCTGCTCCGCCGGGGTGATCAGTCCCTGCCCGCAGACCCGGCACTCCGCATAGACGGTGGCGGAGCGGCGGCCGGTGCGGCGGGGCCCGGCCCCCGGGGCGGTGCGGGGGGCGTCGGGGTGGTCGAGCACCCCGTCGAGGAAGCGCGAGGCCCGGCGGGAGCCGCGGGCCCCGGGGGTGCGGGCGGCGGACCAGCTGACGGTGAGCAGGTCCCGGGCGCGGGTCAGGGCGACGTAGAACAGTCGTCGCTCCTCCTCGATCTCGGCCGGCGTGCTCGCCATCGAGATCGGCAGCAGGCCGTCGCTGGCGCCGACCACGAACACCACCGGCCACTCCAGACCCTTGGCGGCGTGCACGGAGGCCAGGGTCACGCCGTCGACGACGGGCGCGGCCTGGGCCTCGGCGCGCTCCTCGAGCTCGCGGACCACGTCCGCCATGGTGGTGCCGGGGCGCGCGGTGACGGTGTCGGTGAGGCCGACCAGGGCGTTCAGCGAGTCCCAGCGGTCACGGATGGCGCCGGTGGTCTCGGGGGCCTGCTCGGACCAGCCCTGCTGGGAGAGCACGTCGCGCACCGCCCGGGCGGGGTCGAGGTGCTCGACGCGGGCGGCGGCGCGCAGCGCGACCATCGCCCGACGCACCTCCTGGCGCTGGAAGAAGCGGTCGCCGCCGCGCACCAGGTAGCCGATGCCGCGGGCGGTCAGCGCCTGCTCGAAGGCCTCGGACTGGCTGTTGGTGCGGAACAGGATCGCGATGTCGTAGGCCCGCCGGCCCTCGGTGATCAGGGCGTCGATGCGCTCGGCGATGCCGTCGGCCTCGGCGGGGTCGTCGGCGAAGGACTCGACGATCGGGGGCGGCCCGGGCTCCCGCTGGGAGGCCAGGGTGAGGCGGGTCTCGCGGGTGCGGCCGTGGGCGCCGTCCAGGACCGTGTTGGCCATCCGCACGATCTGCGGGGTGGAGCGGTAGTTGCGCTCGAGGCGGATGGTGCGGGCGCGCTTGAACTCGCTGCGGAAGTCGAGCAGGTAGGAGGCGCGGGCCCCGGCGAAGGTGTAGATGGTCTGGGCGGCGTCGCCCACCACGCAGAGGTCGTCGGAGGTCCCCATCCACAGCCGTAGCAGGGCGTGCTGGAGGGTGGAGACGTCCTGGTACTCGTCGACCACGAAGTGTTTGTACTGGGCGCGGATCTCGCGGGCCACGTCGGCGCGCTCGCTGAGGAAGCCGACCATGTGCAGCAGGACGTCCTCGAAGTCGATCACGCCGCGCTCCTTCTTCACCTCCTCGTACTGGGTGAGGATGCGGGAGATGGAGCGGGAGTCGAAGCCCGCCACCCCGGGCCGACGGGCCTGCGCGGCGGCCTCCGGGTAGGCCTCGGGGGTCAGCATCGAGACCCGGGACCATTCGACCTCGGCGACGATGTCGCGCAGGGCCGCGCGGTCCACGCTGAGGTGCAGGCGCTGGCAGGCCTCGCCCACCCCGGCGAGCTTCTGGGGCAGGATCTCGGGCATCGGCCCGCCCACCACCCGCGGCCAGAAGTGGCGCAGCTGGCGCAGGGCGGCGGCGTGGAAGGTGCGGGCCTGCACCGCGGGCACCCCCAGGTCCCGCAGCCGTGAGCGCATCTCGGCGGCGGCCTTCGCGGTGAAGGTCACCGCGAGCACATGGCGCGGGTTCAGCTGGCCGGTGGCCACGCCGTAGGCGATGCGGTGGGTGATGGCGCGGGTCTTGCCGGTGCCGGCGCCCGCGAGCACGCAGATCGGGGTGCCGAAGCTGCGCGCGACCTCGCGCTGCTCGGGGTCGAGGGCGGCGAGCAGGCTCTCGGCGTCGGCGGGCGCGGTGGGGTCAGCATCTGGAGCGGTCATCGGGGCCCATCCTGCCAGCGGGCACCGACGCGCCGCGGCAGGCTGTGGACGGCGGGTGGCTCACACCTCGGCGGAGCGGCCGAACCAGTCGTCGATCAGGGCCCGGCCCATCGAGGCGGGGCCCGGCAGCTCGATCTGCCCGGCGGCGAGCTCCGCGGCGAGCTCCTCGCGGGAGAACCAGCGCGCCTCGACGATCTCCTCCTCCTGCAGCGTGAGCTGGTCGCCGTGGGGCGCCCAGGCGCGGTAGCCGAGCATCAGCGAGCGCGGGAAGGGCCAGGGCTGGCTGCCCACGTACTCGACCTCCTCGACGCGCACCCCGACCTCCTCGGCCACCTCGCGGGCGACGGCGTTCTCGAGGCTCTCCCCGGGCTCGACGAAGCCCGCCAGCACCGAGTGGAACCTCCCGCGGAAGTGGGCGTTGCGGGCCAGCAGCAGCCGGTCCTCGCCGTCGCGCACGGCCATGATCACGGCCGGGTCGGTGCGGGGGAACTGCTCGATGCCGTCCTCCCGGCAGCGCAGCACCCAGCCGGCGGTGGTGGGCTCCAGCAGCTCCCCGCACTGCGGGCAGTGCCGGGTCGCCCGGTGCCAGGAGCCCATGGCCACCGCGGCCAGCGCCAGGTCGGCGTCCTCCGCGGCCAGCCGGTCGGCGACGTGGCGCAGGTCGCGCAGGTCCCGTCCGGGATCGTCGAGCTCCGCGCTGGGCTCGGGCAGCTCGACGGCGAGGATGCGCCGCCCCTCGCGGCGCCCCATCAGCACCAGCGGGGCGAGGATCCCGCTGCGGGGGTCCTCGGTCTCCAGGGCGACGTGCAGGGCGCCCTGCTCGTCCTCCTGCAGGGCCACCGCTCCGGCCCGGGTGACCAGGTAGCGCGCATCCTCCCCGGGGGCCAGCACCTCCGGGTCGGTGCGCAGCAGCGCGTCCCGGTCGGAACCGAGCAGGGTCAGGGGGGTGTCCAGGTGCGGTCCGCGGAGCTTCGCCATGGCCTGAGCCTACGCGGCGGGCGGCCTCGGCCGGGTACGGTGGGCGGGTGCATCGCAACTCCTACTGTCTGGCTGCCCTCGCCGCGGCGGCGGTCCCCGGGCTGGTCCCGGTGCGGACCGCGCCGATCGCGACCCCCGCCGAGGATCTCGACGTCGCCGGGGTGGTCGGCGAGGACGGTCGGCGCCTGATGGTCCACTCCCCCGGCTCGACCGCCGCGGGGATCCGGCTCGAGCGCGACCTGCGGGTGACCGACGCCCTCACCGGCACCCCGCTGCGCGGGGTGATCCCGCCGGTGCTGGGCTTCGTCAAGCTCCCCGAGGGCGGCCGCGCCGCGGTCACCGAGGCCCCCGCCGGACGCCCCCTGATGCTCGAGGACCTGCAGCGCAGCGAGGAGCTGGCGCGGTCGCTCGGCCAGGTGCTGGCCCGTGTCCACACCGTGCCGCGCTACGCGGCGGAGGCGGCCGGGGTGGAGTCCTTCACCCCGGAGGCCCTGCACGCCGAGCACCGCCAGCGGGTGCGCACCGCGACCGCGGGCGGGCACCTGCCGGCCGCGGTCGCCCAGCGCTGGGAGGGGCTGCTGGAGGACGCGGAGCTGTGGGACTTCACCCCGCAGTTCGTCCACGGCGACCTCTCCGAGGAGAGCCTGTTCCGCTCCGGGGACCGGGTCAGCGCGGTGCGCGACTGGTCGTCCTCGAAGGTGGCGGACCCGGCCGGGGACCTGGCCTGGCTGGTCGCCTCGCTGGATCCGGAGCGCTTCGACCAGCTGTACGCGGCCTACCGCGAGGAGCTGCCCACCTCGACGCATCCGCGGCTGATGGCGCGGGCGCAGGCGCTCGGCGAGTTCGCCGTCGCCGAATGGCTCGCCCATGGCCTGGAGACGAAGGACGAGGCGATCATCGCCGATGCCCGCGGCATGATCGCGGACCTCGACGCGGACCTCGCGCAGCTGGCCCGCGACGAGGCCGAGCGCACCTTCGAGCAGATGCGCTCCCGCGACCAGGCCTGAGACCTCAGTCGGCGGTGAGCATCGCCGCGATCGCGGCGCGCGAGGGGTGACGGTCCACCTCGTGGGTCACCCCGTCGGCCACGAAGTGGAAGGCGGTGCGGATCCGCTCGAGCGGCATCCCGGTGCTCTCGTGCCAGGCCAGACGGTAGAGGGAGAGCTGCAGGGAGCGCTCGCGCAGCTGCGCGGGGCGGGGCACCCGGCCGGTCTTCCAGTCCACGATGATCACGCCCTCGGTGCCGTCGCCGCCCTCGGGGTCGGCGAAGACGGCGTCGATGATGCCGCGCACGGCGATCTCCCCCACCCGGGTCTGCACCGGGTGCTCGACCGCGATCGGGGTGCGGCCGGCCCAGGCGGAGGCGGCGAAGGCCTCGCGCAGGGTGCGGTCGTCGGCGCTGCGCTCCGGGTCGGCCGAGGCGTCGGCGAGGTCGGCCAGGTCGTCGAGGTCCAGCAGGGCGGCGCTGTCGTAGCGGGACTCGAGCCAGGCGTGGAAGGCGGTGCCGCGGGCGGCGGCCGGGGAGGGCCGGCGGGGCAGCGGCCGCAGCAGGTCGATCGCGGCCGCCTGCGGGTCGTGGGCCTGCTGGACCACCTGGGAGGCCGACAGCCGCGGCGGTGAGTGCACCAGCGGCGGGGCGGCCTGCTGCTCGAGGTCGGCGACCGCCCGGCGCACGAGCTCCGCGAGGGCCGGATCGGCGAGCTCGCCCGGTGCGGCCGCGGCGGCGGCGAGCAGCTGTGCGGCGCGGGCCCGGGACTGCTCCGCGGGTCCGGGGTCCGGGGGCCACTGCGCCTGGGGGCGCTCGCTCTCCAGCGGGTTCTGCTCGGGCACCGCCTGCACGGTGCGGAACGGCTCGGGCACCAGGTCGGTGACCTCGGCGAGGTAGCGGGAGCGGGGCCTGGCGGAGGCGAGAGAGCTGCGCCACGCCGCGGAGGTCAGCAGCAGCCGGCGCCGGGCGCGGGTGACCGCGACGTACATCAGCCGGCGGTCCTCGCGCAGCGACTCCTCGCCCTGGGCGAAGCGGTACTGCGCGATCAGCTCCTCGGCGTCGACCTGCGTGTCGGCCTGCGCCCAGGCCAGCTCCGGCAGGGTGTCGGCGTCGCCGCGCAGCGCGGTGGGCACCGACGCCGAGGCCAGCGGGCCCAGCCAGCCGTCGGCGGGCACCCGCAGCCGCCCGGACTCGTCGCGCTTGGCGCGGCGCAGGTCGTAGGAGGGGACCGTGCCCTCGGTCAGGCCCGCCACCGCCACCAGGTCCCATTCCAGGCCCTTCGCGGAGTGCATGGTGACCAGGGTGACGGCGGACGGATCGGCCGCGGCCTGGGGGGCGGCGGTGACGGCGAGCCCCGCCTCCTCGTCCTCGCTGATCTCGAGCAGGTCGAGGTAGGCGCCGAGCCCTCCGCGGCGGGCGGTGCGCTCGAAGGCCGCGGCGTGGTCGCGGAAGGCCTCGAGGTCGGCGAGCGCGCGGGAGTCGGGGTCGGCCTCGGCCAGGGTGAGGTCCACCTCGAGCACCCGGGTCGCGGCGGTGATCAGGTCCGGCAGCGGCAGCGGGAGCAGGCGCCGCAGCTCCCGCAGGATCTGCTGGACCTGCAGCAGGCGGGCGCGGCCGGTCCCGCTCAGGGACCGTCCCGAGGGGTCGGTCCAGTCGGCCGGCGGGAGGTCGTCGACGGCGTCGACCAGCGAGACCGACTCGGCCTCGTCCTGGCCGCCCGGGGCCTGCCCGTCGCCGCGCAGGCGCGAGCCCATCCGGTCCCGCCAGCGGCCCAGCACCGCGAGGTCCCGGGCGCCGAGCCGGAAGCGGGGCCCGCTGAGCAGGCGCATCAGCGCATCGCCGCGGCCGGGGTCGTGGGCGCATTCCAGGACGGCCCGCACATCGGCCACCTCGGGCCGGTGCAGCAGGCCGCCGAGCCCGACCACCTCGGCCCGCAGCCCCCGCTCCTCGAGCCCCTCGACCAGGGCGGGCAGCTGCCGACGGGCGCGCACCAGCACCGCCGCCGAGGCGGGCTCCTGGTCGGCGGGCCGCTCGGCGCGGCGGGCCAGGATCCAGTCGGCGATCGCGCGCGCCTCGGCGCGCTCGTCGGCCGCCTCGATGATCTCGCAGGCGCCCTCCCCGGCGCCCGGACGGGGCTGCAGCTCGGGGATGGTCAGCCCGGCGCCGGCGGTGCGCAGCGGGGCGGCCAGGCGGTTGGCGACGGCGAGCACGGCCTCGTCGTTGCGCCAGGAGGTGGACAGGGTGCGCTGCAGGACCGGCTGGGCGGGGGTCGCGAAGGCCTCCGCGAAGCCGGCCAGCGACGCCGCCGAGGCGCCTCGCCAGCCGTAGATCGCCTGCTGGGGATCGCCCACCGCGCAGGCGGCGTGGCCGGGGCCGAAGAGGTCGGTGAGCATCTGCAGCTGGGCGACGGAGGTGTCCTGGAACTCGTCCAGCAGCACCACCCGGTGCAGGCGCCGGGCCAGGTCGCTCGCCGCGGGCACCTCCCTCGCCACCCGGGCGGCGAGGGAGACCTGATCGGCGAAGTCCAGGGCGGAGGACTCGGTGCGGATCTCCGCGAAGCGCTCGAGCAGCGGGAGCAGGGCCAGGCGCGACTCGAGGGCGCCGAGCACCGCGGCGACGGCCTTGGGGGTGGTGCGGCGCCGGCCCTCGACCTGGAGCGGGATCCCGCCGAGGTGGTCGCGGATCTCCCGCAGGTGCTGCTCGAGCTGCGCGGGGGTGACGAGGTGGTCGGCGAGCGAGGAGGTCAGCGAGAGCAGGGCGGCGGTGAGGGTGGCCGGGGAGGCGTCGAGGTCCAGCGAGTCGTCCCAGCCCTCGACGATCTCGTGGGCCAGCTGCCAGGAGGCGGAGGTGGACATCATGGTCAGCTCGGGGTCGATGCCGACGGCGAGGGCGTGCTCGCGCACCAGGTCCAGGGCGAAGCCGTTGTAGGTGTGGACCACGGGGCGCTGGCCGACCAGGTCGTCGCCGCCGCGCTCGAGGCCGGGCGGCAGCGGCAGGCCCTCGGCGCGCAGGGCGCCGGCGAGGGCGGCCAGGCGGGCCGAGATCCGCTCGCCGAGCTCGTGGGCGGCCTTGCGGGTGAAGGTCAGCCCCAGCACCTGGCGCGGCTGGACGATTGCGTTGGCGATCAGCCACACCACGCGGGAGGCCATGGTCTCGGTCTTGCCGGAGCCGGCGCCGGCGACCACCAGCATCGGGGCCAGCGGGGCCTCGATCACCGCGGTCTGCTCCGCGGTGGGCGGGGGCTGCTCGAGCAGGGATGCCAGGGCGGCGGCCGAGAAGCGGGGGGTGCTCACTGCTGGTCTCCTTCGGGCTGCAGGGGGCAGCTGCTGCGCACCGCGCAGCGCGAGCAGTGGGAGTTCACGCGGGCGGTGACCCGCTCGCCGGAGACCTCGTGGGAGACCTGCCGGACGAGGTCGTCGAACCAGGCCGGGTCCTCGGCGCGGGACAGGGCGGTCTGGGTGCGCACGGCGGCCTTCTTCCCGCCGGTGCCGACGTAGACCAGCTGGGCGCCGTTGAGCCGCTGCGGGGCGTCGGGGCCGAGCTGCTCGGCCAGGGCCCCCTCGCGCACGGCGACCTGGTAGGCGGCCAGCTGCAGGTCCTGCTCGGCCTGGGCGGCGCTCTTCGCGGCGCGGCCGGTCTTGAGGTCGACCACCCGCAGTCCGGTGGCGTCGCCCTCGATGCGGTCGATGCTGCCGCGCAGCTGCACCCGCTCCAGCTGCACCTCGAAGGGCGCCTCCACGGCCAGCGGCTCCCCGGCGGTGCGCAGGTGCTCGGCGAGCAGGCGGGCGGCGTCCTCGGCGCGGCGCACCCGGCGCCGGCCGGACCAGGTCTCGGTGCCGGGGACGGTGCGCAGCAGCGCGTGCAGCTCCGCGAGCAGATCCGCCTCCCCGGCCGCGGGGCCGCGCGGGTGGACCTGGGCCAGATGGTGCAGGGCGGTGCCGATGAGCTGGGCGGGGCCCCCGGAGCGGGTGCCGCCGGCGCGCTCCATGAGCCAGGACTGGGGGCAGTCCACGGCGCGCTCGAGGGCCGAGGGCGAGAGCCGGATCGGGTCCTCGGGGTCGTGCAGCGGCGCCGAGGAGCTGGGCTCCTGGTGGTACCAGTGCGCCGGGTCGGTGCCGGGGGCGCCGGCGCGGCCGAGGGCCCCGAGCGCGATCGCGGCCTCCTGCGCCCGCTGCGGATCCTCCTCGCGCAGGCGGCGGCGCAGCGCGGCCACCAGGCGGCGGGCGTCGGGGGCGGGGCCCGGGTCCAGGCGCAGGGTCTCCAGCTCCACCCACGGCGTCCCGGACAGGTCCTCGAGGGCCTCGAACAGGGCCGAGGGGGCGAGCTGCTCGTCCTCGACCGCGGTGACCAGCACCCGGTGGCGGGCGCGGGCCAGGGAGCTGACCGCCAGGCGCAGCTCGTCGGCGAGCACCTGCTCGCGCTGGAGGGCGCGCAGCAGCTCGGGGTCCGCGGGCAGCGCGCCGCCGGCGCGGGCGCCGGCCAGCAGCGAGAGCTCGGCGGCGCCGAACAGGGTCGAGCGCAGGCGCAGGTCCGGCCAGGCCCCCTCCTGCACGCGGGCCAGCACCACGGTGTCGCGGTGCTCGCCGGCGAGCTGGGCGGGGGTCAGCACCGCGATCCGGCCGCGGGCGGCGGCGGCCGGGGCGAGGGTGTCCTCGACGACGGCCTGGGCGCGGATCTGCTCGACCAGGTCGAGACCGCCGGCGCCGGGGCGGCGCTCGGTCAGCCGCTCCGCCGCGGCGAACAGCTCGAGCAGGGCGTCGAGCCGGGAGCCGGCCATCCGGGAGCGGGCCCCGTCGACGTCCCCGGCGGTGCCGAGCGCCGCCCGGCGCCAGCCGCCGGCCAGTCCGGAGGCGTCCCAGGCGTGCCACAGCACCTGCTCGGCGTCGGCGTCCCGGTGCGCGCGCACGGCGCGGATCATGTCGCGCAGGCGGTGGACGGGGGCGGCGGCACGGTCCCTGGCGGCGGGGTCGGGCAGCCCCGGCACCTCCTCGTCGACCAGCGCGCGGGCCAGCAGCTGCTCGCTGGTGAGCTCGGACCCGGGCTCGGCGGCGCGGTGGGCGGACAGCAGCAGGCGGCGGATGCGGCGCAGGCGGAGGGTGTCGGCGTCGCCGAAGGGGCCGCGCAGCAGCTCGGTGGCCAGGCGGGGGGCCAGCGGCGCGTCCGCCGGGGCCAGCCCGATCTCGAGCACGGTCAGCAGGTCGGCGATGGCGGGCACCTCGCGCAGCGGCTGGGGGCGGCGGGGGGTGCGCACGGGCAGGCCGGTGCGCGAGAGCAGGTCGGCGACGTCGGCGACGGCGGCCCCGGAGCGGCACACCACGGCCATGTCGTCGTACTCGACCCCGTCGCGATGGTGGAGCTCCCGCAGCGCGGAGCCGATCAGGCGGGCCTCGTCGAGGGGGTCCTGGGCGCGCAGCGCCGCGAGACCCGAGACCGGCCCGGACCGCGGGCGACGGGTGCCGGCCGGGGCGCCGGCGAGCGGGAGCCGGCCGCGCAGGGCGTCGACCGCCGCGGTGGGTCCGTCCGCCTGGGCGTGGGCGCCGGCCAGGGCGACCTCGGCGACGGGCCGGGGCAGCAGCTCCCGCAGCCGGTCGGCGGCGTCGGGCAGCGCGCCGCGGAAGGTGTCCACCGCCGCGTCGGGGCAGCTGCTCACCAGCACCCGGGCGCCGGTCGCGGCCAGTGCCGCGACCAGGTCGATCGCGGCGGCGGTGAGGTCCTGGGCGTCGTCGACCACGACGGCGCGGAAGGGCGGCGGGGTGCGCGGATCGGCGAGCAGGCGGACCGCGCGGCGCACCAGCGCCCCGGAGTCCAGCCGGGGTCCGGCGTCGAGCGCGGCGGAGGACTCCAGGTCGAGCACCCCGAGGTAGTCCCGCAGGATCGCGGCTGCGTCCCGCCAGGCCGGGCGGCTGCGCTCGCGGCCCAGCGCGTCCAGGTCCGCGGGGGTCAGTCCCAGCTCGGTGGCGCGGGTGATGAGGTCGCGCAGCTCGGTGCGGAAGCCGGGCAGGGTGCGCGCGCCGGCGTCGACCGCGAGGTGCCAGGTCTCGCGCCCGGCGATCAGCTCGGCCAGCAGGGCGTCCTGCTCGGCGCCGGTGACCAGGGTGGGCTCGCCCAGCCCGCGGCGCAGCGCGTCGGCGCGGACGATCGCGTGGCCGAGGGCCGGCGGGGTCATCGAGCGGGCCCGCCCGGCGCCGCCCACCGCGAGCGCGTCGCGCAGTCGCCCGGCCGCGAGGCGTCGGGGGGCCAGCAGCAGCGTGTCCGCTCCCGCCAGGTCCGCGGCGGTCAGGGCCAGCGCGGTGCGTCCGCTGCCGGGAGCGCCGTGCACGAGCACGTCGGTGCCGCCGAGGAACAGCTCCAGGGCATGGCGCTGGGCGGGGTCGAGGGCGTCGGCGCCGTGGACGGGCGGCAGCGCCGCGAGATCGGGTCCGAGCAGCCGGATCCCCTCGCCCGTGATCGTCCCAGTGCGCCGCATCCTCCCATTCCATCCCATCGGCGACGCGATCCCCGACATCGGAGCGGCGTGCCGACGGCGGTAGAGTGTCCTGCACCACGTTTTGTCCGTTTTCTCCTCGCAGTGCCCTTCCCCCCCCTCAGCCGTCCGATACGGAGGTTGACCCCATGTCCACGCCCCCACCGCCAGGATGCCCCGCGCGCAGCGGCGCTCCCAGCTGCTCGAGCTCGCCACCCGCGTGTTCACCGAGAAGGGCTTCCAGTCCACCTCGATGGACGACATCGCCGCCGCCGCGGGCGTCACCAAGCCCGTGCTCTACCAGCACTTCGACTCCAAGGAGACCCTCTACCTCGAGGTCCTCGACATCATCGCGGAGGCGATGATCGCCGAGGTCCGCTCCCTGCACACCCACGGCGGCGACACCGCCGACCGGGTGCGCGACGGGATGCGCCGCTTCTTCGAGATCGTGACGCTGGACAACTCCCTGCGCCTGTTCACCGGGCAGGAGCCGATCTCCGACGCCGTGCAGCAGCGCGTGGTCTCGGTGCTGGACCGACTGGCGGTCGAGCTGTCCGACGTGCTCTCCGGGGCCCGCCGGCTCGCGCCGGAGCAGGCCCGGGTGCTGGGCCGCAGCCTGATCGCGGTCACCCACTCCACCGCCCAGCTGCTCCACGGCGCCGCCGACGACGCCGAGCGGGAGCGGATCCTCGAGGTCGTCACCACCGCCGTCGTGCACGGGCTGACCGGCTTCACCCCGCTCGAGAACCCCCGCATCGCGGGGGTCGTGCTGGGGGCGGACGGCAGCTCCAGCTCAGGGCCGACCGCGTAGACTGCCCGCTGGCACAGCAACGGACGTCCCCGCCCCTGCGGCGGAGGGAAGGACAGGCTCATGGAGATCCGCATCGGCATCCAGCACTCCCCCCGCGAGATCGTGATCGAGTCGGAGGAGAAGGCCGACGCGCTGCTCGAGCGCCTCAGCGCCGCCGTCGCCGACGGCACCCCGGTCTCCCTGGTCGACGACAAGGGACGCACCGTGCTGATCCCCGGCGCCAAGGTCGCCTACGCCGAGGTCTCCACGGAGGAGCCCCGCCGCGTCGGCTTCCTCGGCTGAGACCCGGTGACCTCCGCCGAGGGCGCCGGCGGGACGGACGCGCCCGCGGGCGGCGCTGAGGGCGACCGGGCGGCCGCGAGCCGGCAACGACGGCTGCGCCGGCGCCGGATGCGCCTGGTGCACCTCAGCACCACGGCGGTGGTCGCGCTGCTCGGCGCCGTCCTCGGCCTGCTGCTGGTGCCCGACACCGAGGTCGAGGTGGGGCCGCTGACCGCGAGCGTCCATCTGCGACCCGCGCTGCGGGCCGAGACGGTGCTCCTGCTGCCGCCGGTGGGCCGCGTCGCCTTCGACACCCACACCGCGCCGGTGCGCATCGAGGCGCGCGTGCAGTCGGTCGACGTCGAGAAGGCCGAGGCGCTGTTCTACTCCGACTCCGGTCTCGCCGAGCTCCAGCGGACCGCTCCCGAGCGGATCGTCTCCGCCGCCGCCACCAATGCGGTGCTCAACGCGCTGTTCGGGGCCGCCGGGGCCGGTCTCGCCGTCGGCCTCACCTTCCGCCGGGTGCGCCGCGCCGTCGCCTCCGGCGTCACCGCGGTGGCCGTGGTCGGCACCTCGGTCGCGGCGACCTCGGTGACCTTCTCCCCGGCCTCCCTCACCCAGCCGCGGTTCGAGGGCCTGCTGTCCCAGGCGGCCTACATCGCCGACCTCGGCCAGGGCACGGCGCTGGACTACCGCAGCTACCGCGACACGCTCGCCGAGTTCGTGGGCCAGGTCTCCGCGCTGTACATCGCCGCGGACTCGCTGCCGGTGGGCCTGGACCAGGAGAACCTGATCACCGTCCTGCACGTCTCGGACATCCACGACAACCCGCAGGCCTACGACGTCATCGAGCAGCTGCACACCCAGTTCTCGATCGACGCGGTGATCGACACCGGCGACATCGTCTCGTGGGGCACGCCGCTGGAGAACGAGCTGCTGCACACGATCGGCACGCTCGAGGTGCCCTACGTCTACATCAGCGGCAACCACGACGGTGCCGCCGCCGCGGCGACCATCGAGGCCCAGCCGAACGCGACCGTGCTCGACAACGAGGTGGTCGAGGTCGCCGGGCTGCGGATCGCCGGCATCGGCGACCCGCGCTTCGCGGCCGACGACGACTCCGACGCGGGCGGCTGGCAGGAGGGCAAGGAGGCGGTGGCCGCGAGCGCCTTCCAGCTGGGCGACACCATCGAGGCCCATGACGCGGCGTCCCCCGCGGCACCGGTCGACCTCGCCCTGATCCACGATCCCACCCAGCCCGAGGGGCTGCTGGGCCGCGCGCCGCTGGTGCTGTCCGGTCACATGCACACCTCGGACGTCGTGCTGGACCGCGAGGGCTCGGGCACCGACTGGCTGACCGTCGGCTCCACCGGCGGGGCGCTCGCCTCGGGCGGCGTGGCCCCGGTGCTGCAGGGCGACGACCCGCTGGAGCTCACCGCCCGGATGCTCTACTTCGATGCCACCACCCGGCGCGTGGTGGCCTACGACGACATCGTGATGGGGGGCCTGGGGCTGGTGTCGGTCTCCATCGAGCGCTCCCAGCTGCCGCAGGAGCCACCGCCGCTCGAGGTGCCCGAGGGCGCCGAGACGCCGCCGACCCCGATCCCCTCCGAGCAGGAGGTCGAGCCGGGCGAGGGGCTGCCGGACGAGGATCGCGTCACCCCCAGCGCCCCCGCCAGCCCCCTCCCCCCGGTCAGCGACGGCGGCGGGGACTGATCCGGGGGTGCGCGAGGGGGCGGGGGATACGATGGGCGCGACTATCCATGATCAGAGAGATGAACGGTGCCTGAAACCATCCCGCACACCGATGAGGCCGCGTCGGCCTCCCCCGCCGTCGAGCAGAGCTCCGGCACCCCCGAGCAGGTCCAGACCTTCGCGGACTTCGACGTCCGCCCCGACATCGTCGAGGCCCTCGCCGCGAAGGGCATCACCACCCCCTTCCCGATCCAGTCCCTGACCCTCCCGGTCGCGCTGCGCGGCCGCGACATCATCGGCCAGGCCAAGACCGGCACCGGCAAGACCCTCGGCTTCGGCATCCCGCTGCTGCAGAACTCGGTGGCCCCCGGCGAGCCGAACCCCGACGACCGCCCCATCGGCAAGCCGCAGGCCCTGGTGGTGCTGCCCACCCGTGAGCTCGCCGTGCAGGTCGCCCACGACCTCGAGACGGCCTCCGCGAAGCGCCCCATCCGCATCCTGACCGTCTACGGCGGCCGCGCCTACGAGCCGCAGATCGAGGCCCTCGAGAAGGGCGTCGAGGTCGTCGTCGGCACCCCGGGCCGGCTCATCGACCTGATGCGGCAGAAGTACCTGGACCTGTCCCAGGTGCGCACGGCCGTGCTCGACGAGGCGGACGAGATGCTCGACCTGGGCTTCCTCGAGGACATCGAGAAGCTGCTGCAGGCGGTGCCGTCGGATCGGCAGACCATGCTGTTCTCCGCCACCATGCCCGGCCCGATCATGGCCCTGGCCCGTCGCTTCATGAAGCAGCCCACGCACATCCGGGCGCAGGACCCGAACGACGGGGCCCGCACCAAGGCCGACATCAAGCAGGTCGTCTACCGCGCCCACCAGCTCGACAAGATCGAGGTGATGGCCCGCATCCTGCAGGCCCACGGGCGCGGCCTGACGATCATCTTCATGCGCACCAAGCGCCAGGCGGACCGGGTGGCGGGCGACCTCGCCGACCGCGGCTTCGCGGCCGCCCCGCTGCACGGCGACCTCGGCCAGGGCGCCCGCGAGCAGGCGCTGCGGGCCTTCCGCAGCGGGAAGATCGACGTGCTGGTGGCGACCGACGTGGCCGCCCGCGGCATCGACGTCACCGACGTCACCCACGTGGTGAACTGGAACTGCCCCGACGACGACAAGACGTACCTGCACCGCACCGGCCGCACCGGCCGGGCGGGCAAGAAGGGCACCGCGATCACCTTCGTGGATTGGGAGGACCTGGCCCGGTGGGCGCTCATCGCCCGCCAGCTGGGGCTGGAGTCCACGGAGGCGGTGGAGACCTACTCCACCTCCGACCACCTCTTCGCCGAGCTCGACATCCCGACCTCCGCCAAGGGCACCCTGCCCAAGGACAAGCGCACCCGGGAGGGACTGGACGCCGAGCAGATCGAGGACCTCGGCGGTCCGGACTCCGGTGCCCGCAGCGGCGGCCGGGACGGGGGCCGCGGACGCGAGGGCGGCCGGGGACGCGAGAGCGGCCGTGACGGCGGCCGCGGGCGCGAGGGCGGCCGTGGGCGCGAGAGCGGCCGTGACGGCGGCCGCGGACGCGAGGGCGGCCGGCCCCGTGACGGCGGCCGCGGCGGCGAGCGCCGCAGCGCGCCCCGCGAGGAGGCCGCCAGCGCGCCGGCGCCGGCCTCCGAGCCGGCGGGGTCGTCCGAGCGGGCCTCGTCGTCCGAGCGGGCGGAGAGCGCGAGCGAGCGTCCGCGCCGCACCCGCAGCCGCACCCGCCGCGTCAACGGCGAGGTCGTCGACGGCGCGGCGACGCCCGAGAGCGCGCCCGCGCCCGGCGAGAGCGCGGACGAGCGTCCGCGCCGTCGCCGCTCACGGGGCGGTCGGGGCCGCTCCGGCGGCTCCTCCGCGCCCGCCGAGGGCTGAGGCGGACGGCTCAGGGACGGAGCACCTCCGTGCCTGAGCCGGCACGCTCGACGAGCGCGTCGAGCACCGCCTCTGCGGTGAGGTTCTCCCCCAGCCGGTTGGGCTTGCCCGCGCCGTGGAAGTCGCTGCCGCCGGTGATCAGCAGATCATGGGCGCGGGCGAAGCCGCGCAGGCGCGCCCGCTCGGCGTCGTCGTGCTCGCGGTGGTCCACCTCGAGGCCGTCCAGCCCCGCCTCGACCATCGCCTCCAGCAGGTCCAGCGGCAGATCGTCGTCGCGGGTGACCGAGCCCGGATGCGCGGCGATCGAGACCCCGCCCGCGGCGCGGATCGCGCGGATCGCCGCCACCGGCGAGGGCGCGTAGTAGGGGACGTAGTAGGGGCCCGCCGGGCGCAGCAGCTCGCCGAAGGCGGTGGAGCGGTCCGGGACCACCCCCGCCACCACCAGCGCATCGGCGATATGGGGGCGACCGATCACGGTGGTCTCCCCCGCCACCTGGGCCGTCACGTCCTCCCAGGTCAGCGGATGGTCCCGGGCGATCAGCTCCACCATGGCCCGGGCGCGCTCCACCCGCGAGCGGCGGGCGCGGGCGGTCTCCGCGGCCAGCTCGGTGTCCTCGGCGGGATCCACCAGCAGCGCCAGCAGGTGCACGCTGCGGCCCCCGTCCTCGCTGGAGACCTCGATCCCCGGCACCGCCGCCACCCCGCTGGCGGCGACGGCCGCCGGCAGCTCCGACCAGCCCGCGACGGTGTCGTGATCGGTCAGCGCCAGCACGTCCAGGCGCTCGCGGCGGGCGGCGGCGAACAGCTCCCCCACCCCGGTGGTGCCGTCGGACCACGAGGTGTGGGCGTGCAGGTCGATGCGCTGCCGGCTGCCGGGGTAGGACCGCTCACTCATAGTCCCAGCGTAGACGGCGTCGTGAGACCATCGTGGGGTGGACACCGAGAGCACTGACAGCACCCAGCGGATGACGGAGCTCGCCTCCCGGGGGGACTCCCGCTCACAGCGCCCGAGCAACGAGGCGTTCCGCGAGTTCATCTCCTCCGGCTGGGACGAGACCGTCCCCGACGCCGAGCGCCGCGAGGCCGCGGACTACACGCCCGCCCGCCGCGACGCCCTGGTGCGGCGCCTGCCCGGCGCCCGGCTGGTGCTGTCGGCCGGGGTGCTGAAGGTGCGCTCGAACGACACCGACTACCCCTTCCGCCCCGACTCGGCCTTCGCCTACTACACGGGACTGGGCACCGACGAGGAGCCCGACAGCGTGCTCGTGATCGAGCCGTCGGCCGAGGATCCCGCCACCGCCGAGGCGCGGTACTTCTTCCGCCCCCGCGCGGGCTTCGACTCCAGCGAGTTCTACGCCGACTCCCGCTACGGGGAGATGTGGGTGGGCCGCCGCCCCACCCTCACCGAGGCCTCCCAGCGCCTCGGCATCGAGGTGCGCCACATCGATGAGCTGCGCGACCACCTCGCCAAGGACGTCGGCGCCCAGCTGTCGCTGACGGTCATGCCCGGGGTGGACGCCGGCGTGGAGGCGATGGTGAGCGAGATCCGCTCCCAGAACGGGTTGCCGGGCGGCGACGAGGCCGCCGCCGAGAGCGCCGCGCTGAAGGAGGCCGCCAGCGAGCAGCGGCTGGTCAAGGACGAGTACGAGATCGGGCAGATGCGCGCGGCGGTCGATGCGACCCTGCGCGGCTTCGAGGACGTGATCCGGCACCTGCCCGAGGTGGTCGGCCATCCCCGCGGCGAGCGCGTCATCGAGGGCGTCTTCGCCGCCACCGCCCGGGCCGACGGCAACGGGGTCGGCTACGACACCATCGCCGCCGCCGGCGACCACGCCTGCACCCTGCACTGGACCCGCAACGACGGCTCCGTGCGCAGCGACGAGCTGGTGCTGATCGACGCCGGCGTCGAGATCGACTCGCTGTACACCGCCGACGTCACCCGCACCCTGCCGGTCTCGGGCCGCTTCAGCCCCGTCCAGCGCAAGGTGTACGACGCGGTGCTCGAGGCCGCCGACGCCGCCTTCGCGGTGGCCCGGCCCGGCCTGCGCTTCCGCGAGCTGCACGCCGCGGCGATGGAGGTCCTGGCCCGCACGCTCGAGGAGTGGGGGCTGCTGCCCGGCACCGCCGCGGAGTCGCTGTCCCCGGAGGGGCAGTGGCACCGCCGCTGGATGCCGCACGGCACCAGCCATCACCTCGGGCTGGACGTCCACGACTGCGCGCAGGCCCGGCGGGAGATGTACCTCGACGCCGAGCTGGTGCCGGGGATGGTCTTCACCATCGAGCCGGGCCTGTACTTCAAGCAGAACGATCTGCTGGTGCCAGGCGAGCTGCGCGGCATCGGCGTGCGCATCGAGGACGACGTGCTGGTGACCGCCGACGGGGTCGAGAACCTCTCCGCCGCCGCCCCGCGCCGGGCGGACGACGTCGAGCGCTGGATCGCCGGGCTGACGCAGTGAGGACCACCGCGCCGCCGCGCTTCTACGCCGCGCGCCTCGCCGGCACCTCCGTGTTCGACCCGCTCGGGGACGCGGTGGCGACGATCCGCGACGTGGTGGTGGTCCCGCAGAGCCGCAGCACCGCCCGCGCCGTCGGCTTCGTGGTCGAGGTCTCGGCGAAGCGCCGGGTGTTCCTGCCGATCACCCGGGTCACCTCGATCTCCCCCGGCCACGTCATCTCCACCGGGGTGCTCAACGTGCGCCGCTTCGAGAAGCGCACCGGCGAGCTGCTGGTGATCGGCGACCTGCTGGACCGGGTGGTGAGCCTGAACGACGGCTCCGGGGAGGCGACGGTTCTGGACATCGCCCTGGACCAGAACCGGCACCGGGACTGGGAGGTGACGCGGCTGCACCTGCGGCGGCTGCGCCGGGGCAGCTCGCTGAGCCGCCTGGTCACCCGCGGACAGACCCTGACCGTCGAGCTGAGCGAGGTCAGCGGCCTCTACGGCACCCAGGCCGAGCAGTCCGCGCATCTGCTGGCCGCCTCCTACCAGGACCTCAACCCCGCCGACCTCGCCGAGATCATCCAGGAGCTGGAGCCCAAGCGGCGCATCGAGCTCGCCGGGGAGCTCGCCGACGAGCGCCTCGCCGACGTGCTCGAGGAGCTGCCGGAGGACATCCGGGTCGAGGTGGTCACCGGGATGGACGCCTCCCGCGCCGCGGACGTGCTGGACGCCATGGATCCCGACGACGCCGCGGACCTGGTCCAGGAGCTTCCCGAGCGGGTCGCCGCGCACCTGCTGACGCTGATGGAGCCCGAGGAGGCCGAGGACGTCCGCCGCCTGCTGGCCTACGACGAGTACGCCGCCGGCGGCATGATGACCACCGAGCCGCTGATCGTGGCGCCGGAGACCCCGGTGGCGCACTGCCTGGCGCTGATCAGCCGGGAGGCCGTGCACGCGGCCCTGGCCTCGACGGTCCACGTGTGCCGCTCCCCGCTCGAGACCCCCACCGGCAAGCTGCTGGGCATCGTCCACTTCCAGCAGCTGCTGCGGGAGCGCCCCGACCGCGCCGTCGGCGAGATCCTGGATCCGGACCGGGTCGCGGTCGGGCCCACCGCGCCGCTGTCCGAGGTGACCCGCGAGATGGCGACCTACAACCTGGTCTCGATCCCGGTGATCGACGAGGAGGGCCGCCTGCTGGGCGCGGTGACCGTCGACGACGTGCTCGACCACGTGCTGCCCGACGACTGGCGCGAGCAGGACGAGCCCGCGCCCAGCACCGGGCAGATCGACCTCTCGGAGATCGCCCGGGCCACCGCCCGTGACGCCGAGCAGGGGGCCTGAGCATGGCCGAGCACAACCCCGCCCCGCTCGACGACCCGGCGCCCCGGCACCGCGCCCTGCTGCGCAACCCCTTCGCGGGGGACACCTTCGGTCGCGCCGCTGAGGGCTTCGCGCGGATGATGGGCACCCCGGCCTTCCTGGTCGGCATGACCCTGTTCTGCGCGGTGTGGCTGACCTGGAACTCGCTGGCCCCGGTGTCGATGCAGTTCGATCCGCGGGCGCTGAACTTCACCCTGCTCACCCTGATCCTCTCCCTGCAGGCCTCCTACGCCGCGCCGCTGCTGCTGCTGGCCCAGAACCGCCAGGACGACCGCGACCGCGTGCAGGCCGAGCAGGACCGCCAGTCCAATGAGCGCAACCACGCCACCACCGACTTCATCACCCGGGAGATCGCCTCGCTGCGCCTGGCCCTGAACGAGGTCGCCACCCGCGACTTCGTGCGCGGGGAGCTGCGCGACCTGCTCGAGGAGCTCGGGGACGAGCCCGCCCCCGTCCCGGACGCCGAGACGCTGCGCGCGATCCTCCGCGAGGAGGTCGCGGCGGCCCTGGCCGACCGCGAGCGCAGCGGCGCCCCCACCACCTCGAAGGAGCCCGATCCGCAGTGACCGCCACCCAGCCCACCGCGGGCGATGACCGCGTCGCCCGCATCCACGAAGCGCTGAACGCGGTGATCGATCCCGAGATCCATCGCCCCATCACCGAGCTCGGCATGGTCGACGAGGTCACGGTCGACGCCGAGGGCGTGGCCCGGGTGCAGGTGCTCCTCACCATCGAGGGCTGCCCCATGCGCGACCGCATCGAGCGGGACACCGCGGAGGCGGCCGCGACCGTGCCGGGCCTGTCCCGGGTCGAGGTCTCCTCCAGCGCGATGACCGAGCAGCAGCGCCGCGAGCTCACCACCCGGCTGCGGCAGGGCCGCCGCCAGATCCCCTTCAATCAGCCCGGCTCGCTGACCCGCATCTTCGCGGTCTCCTCCGGCAAGGGCGGGGTCGGCAAGTCCACGGTCACCGCGAACCTCGCCGCCGCGATGGCGGCCGACGGGCTGCGGGTGGGGATCATCGACGCGGACATCCACGGCTTCTCGATGCCCGGCATGTTCGGCATCACCGAGCAGCCCACCAAGGTCTCGGACCTGCTGATGCCGCCCGAGGCGCACGGCGTCGCGGTGATGAGCATCGGCATGTTCGTGCCCGAGGGGCAGGCGGTGGTGTGGCGCGGACCGAAGATGCACCGCGCGATCGAGCAGTTCGCCTCGGACGTGTTCTGGGGCGACCTCGACGTGCTCCTGCTGGACCTGCCGCCCGGCACCGGCGACGTCGCGATCTCGGTCGCGCAGCTGCTGCCGGGGGCGCAGATGCTGGTGGTGACCACCCCGCAGCAGTCGGCGGCCTCGGTCGCCGAGCGGGTGGGCTCGCTGGCCTCCTCGACGGAGCAGGAGATCGCGGGGGTGGTCGAGAACATGGCCGGCCTGACGCTGCCCGACGGCACCGTGATGGACGTCTTCGGCAGCGGCGGCGGTGACCGGGTGGCGGCGACGCTCGCCGCGGCCGTCGGTCACCCGGTGCCGGTAGTGGGGCGGATCGGACTGGACCCCGCGCTGCGCGAGGGCGCGGACCGGGGGGTGCCGCTGGTGGTCTCGGCGCCGGACTCCCCCACGGCCGTGGCGCTCAGGGCCGTGGCGCGGGCCCTGGTGCGCCGGCCCCGCGGGCTGGAGGGGATGAAGCTGCCGCTGTCGGTCTCCCGGCACTGAGCCAGCCGGCGGGAGCGCCGCTGCGGGCCGGGCCCGGGGAGGGCGTCGGGCCCCTCAGGTGGCCTCGTCGTCGAAGGGGGCCCGCTGCGGGCCGGCGTCCTTCGCGGACTTCGCCCCGCCCTTGGCGGACTTCTTCTTGGCGGCGGCGCCCGCGGCGCCCGCCCCGGCGGCGATCGACAGCGCCTCCTTGTCGGGCAGCAGGTCCGCGGGGTCGGTGTCCCCCCAGGCCTCGCGGATGATGCGGCGCGGATCGTACTGGCGGGGGTCGTACTTCTTGAGGTCCTCGATGGCGATGCCCATCTCGTCCTCGACGGTGGTGCGGGAGTCGTCCACCCAGCGCCGCGCCTGCCGCACCCACTGCACCAGCTGCCGGGTGACGTCGGGGAGCCGCTGCGGCCCCACGATCACCAGGAAGACGATGAGCAGGACGACGATCTCCCAGCCGCCGAGGCCCATGAATCCGGTGCCGCCCATTGCCCACCTGTACGTCTCGAGGTCCGCTGATGCGGTGTCATTATTGCACCGTGGGCGGCACGGCGGGCGCAGGGCCCGGATCCGCCCGCTGTCGTAGGATCGCCTGATCACCTGCGTGAGACGAGAGGATGCACAGATGTCGTCGGGAAAAGCGGCCAGCTGGGCCCACGGTGAGGAGTTCGTCGACGAGGCGACCCTCTTCGCCGACGACGGCGTCCTGGCCCGCGCCAGGGAGCGCGGCAGCGAACTGGGGGCCGTCCCCGTGCTGCCCGGGGCGGGAGCGCTGATGCGGGTGCTCGCCGCCTCGGTGGACGCGCGCTCGGCGGTGGAGATCGGCACCGGCAGCGGCGTCGGCTCGCTCTACCTCCTGGCCGGCATGCACCCCGAGGGGGTGCTCACCACGATCGACCCGGAGGTCGAGAACCAGCGCGCGGCCCGGGAGGCCTTCGCCGAGGCCGGGATCCGCTCCCCCCGGGTACGGACCATCGCCGGTCGCCCCCGGGACGTCGTCGGCCGCCTCACCGACCACGCCTACGACCTGGTGAGCTTCCCCGCCCAGGCCCCGCACGCCCTGGACCTGCTCGAGCATGCCCGGCGCCTGCTGCGGCCGGGCGGCGTGCTGGTGATCCCGCATGCGCTCTTCCACGACCGGGTCGCGGATCCCGCGGCCCGGGACGCCGACACCCAGTCGGTGCGCGCGGTCCTCAAGGCGGTCTCCGCCGCCGACGACCTGGTCTCCGTGCTCACCGGCAGCGGCGACGGGGTGCTCGCCGCCGTGGCGCGACCGGCCCGCCGCTGAGACGAACCCGGCCCCGCACCCAGGGGTGCGGGGCCGGAGTCCGGGACGGCGAGGGCTACTTGATGACGCCCTCGAGGGCGTCACGCAGCTCCACGGCCTCCGAGGCGGCGATCTCGACGACCAGACGGCCGCCCCCCTCGAGCGGGACGCGCATGATGATGTTGCGACCCTCCTCCACGACCTCGAGCGGACCGTCCCCGGTGCGCGGCTTCATAGCAGCCATGCGTGCCTCCTTGATGGTGTCGCTGTCCCTGAGTGGCTCCCCCGGACGGGGCCTCGGCCAGCGCGCGTACGGTGTCCATTATCTCAGGTCCCGGGACCGCCTCGCACTACCGGTCCGGCGGCGCCTCGCGGGCAGTCCGATCCCGCCTCCCGCACGGCCCGTCGCGACCAGCACCATGAGCACGCCGACGACGAGGGCGACCAGCAGCAGGAGCAGCACGATCGGGCTGACCGCACTCACCTGCCGACCGCCTCCGGCTGCTCGTGCTCGGCGTGCTTCCCGTGCTCGGCGTGGTGCTGCTCGGCGTGGTGCTGGTGCTCGTGCTCGGCGGCCTCCCGCAGCACCGCCAGGGCCTCCTCGGCGGTGTCCACCACCCGCAGCAGGTCCACGTCGCCGGGGTTGATGGTGCGCCGGTCCAGCACCGCGCTGCGCAGCCAGTCGACCAGGCCCTGCCAGTAGTCCCGACCCACCAGCACCACCGGGAACATGTCGATCTTGTGGGTCTGCATCAGGCACAGCGCCTCGAACAGCTCGTCGAAGGTGCCGAAACCGCCCGGCATCACCACGAAGCCGCTGGAGTACTTCACGAACATGGTCTTGCGGGCGAAGAAGTAACGGAAGTCCACCCCGAGGTCGACGAAGCGGTTCAGGCCCTGCTCGTGCGGCAGCTCGATGCCGAGGCCGACGGAGAGCCCGCCCGCCTCCTGGGCGCCGCGGTTGCCGGCCTCCATGATGCCGGGGCCGCCGCCGGTGATCACCGCGTACCCCATCTGCACGATGCCGCGGCCGATCTCCACCGCGCACGCGTAGTCCGGGTGGTCCTCACCGATCCGGGCGGAGCCGAAGATCGAGATCGCCGGACCCAGCTCGGCGAGCGCGCCGAACCCCTCGACGAACTCGGACTGGATGCGCATCACCCGCCACGGGTCGGAATGCACCCAGTCGCCCGAGCCGTCCTGCTCGAGCAGGCGCTGGTCGGTGGTGCGGGTGGGGCGCAGGGGACCGCGCAGGGTGACGGGCCCCTTGCGGTGCTGCTCTCGTTCCTCAGGAGTCATGGATCGAGGGTATCGGTCAGGTGGTCAGGAAACGGCGCAGTCCGCTCAGCGCCGCCTCGAGATCCGCGACCGGCACGTGCTCGTCGTCGGTGTGGGCGAGCAGCGGGTCCCCGGGCCCGAAGTTGACCGCCGGGGTCCCCAGTGCCGAGAAGCGGGAGACGTCGGTCCAGCCCTGCTTGGCGGCCACCGGGACCTCATCGCCCAGGGCCGCCAGGAAGCGGCGGGCGGCGGCGTGGTCCAGGCCCGGCAGCGCCCCGGGGGCGGCGTCGGTCACCTCGATCTCGAGGTCCAGCCCGGCCAGCACCTCGCGCACATGCGCCTCGGCCCGGTCCACCGAGGTGTCCGGCGCGAAGCGGTAGTTCAGGGTGGCGCGGGCCCGGTCGGGGATCACGTTGCCCGCGATGCCGCCGGAGATCGCCACGACGTTGAGGCATTCGCGGTACTCGAGGCCGTCGATCACGGCGCGGCGGGCCTCGTACCCGGCCAGCCGCTCCAGGACCGGGGCGAGGCGGTGGATCGCGTTGTCGCCCACCCAGTCGCGGGCCGAATGGGCGGCGATGCCGCGGGCGGTGACCTCGAGCTTCATGGTCCCCTTGCAGCCGCCCTCGACGGCCGCGGCGGTGGGCTCGCCGAGGATCGCGAAGTCCGCCTCGAGGTACTCGGGATGCTCCGCGGCCAGGCGGGTGAGGGAGTTGTCGGCGGCGGCGACCTCCTCGTGGTCGTAGAAGATCCAGGTGAGGTCCACCGGCGCGGCGGTGGCCTCGACGGCGAGCTTGAGGAACACCGCGACGCCGCCCTTCATGTCGCAGGTGCCGCGGCCGGCCAGCTCCTCGCGGCCCTCGCGGATCCGCCGCCGGGAGAGCAGGTTCCCGGCCAGCGGCACGGTGTCCAGGTGCCCGGCCAGCAGCACCCGCTCGGCGAGGCCCCGCTGGGTGCGGGCGATGACGGTGTCGCCGTCGCGGAGGACCTCGAGGTGCCCGGCGTGCGCGCGCAGCGCCTGCTCGACGGCATCGGCGAGCGCCTTCTCGTTCCCCGAGACGGATTCGATGTCCACGATCGCGGCGGTCAGGTCGACGATGTCGGCGCGGGGGTCCAGGGGCGGTGCGGCGGGCAGGCTCATGCCGATCATCGTGCCATGTCGCCCGCATGCGAGGATCGACGGTCGACGACGGCGGGCCGATGAGGGGCGAGATGCGGGGAGACCGGAAGGATCGGGACCGGAGCGCGCGGGCGCGGGGGCGCGCCGCGGCGGATGCCGCGGTGGTCGCCGACCTGCTCGATCGGACGCAGCGTCGGCGCTATGCGGGCAGTCCGGACGCGACGCCGACCGCGCGGCGCGTGGAGGCGGAGCGCGTCGCCGTGCTCCTCCAGGCGCCGCCCGAGCAGGCCGACGAGCGCGCCGACGCCGCGGCGGCGCTGGCGGCCGACGCCCGGCTGCGGCGCTGGAGCGCGCGCGAGGACCGCGCGCAGTGCGGCACGGCGCTGGTGGGGACCCTGTTCCTGGTCGGCGGGGGGCTCGGTCTGCTGCTGCACTCCGAGGTGCTGTTCGTGATCGGGGCGCTCTCGTTGGCGGTCGCGGCGCTGCTGCTGGGGGCGGGGTTCTTCTCGTCCCGCCGGGCGGCCGCGCGCGAGGTGCGGGTGCTGCTGGACTGGGCGAGCGGTCGCCCCGGTCAGCTCGGCCGCGGTCTGCCGCTGAGCCGGGGGACGACGCGCACCTCGCTGTGGAGCAGTGCACTCGCCCGGAAACTCGTGGCGATCGTCGCCCTCTTCGGCGCCCTGCTGCTGGGGATCGAGATCTGGTCCCTGCTGCACGGTGTCGAGTCCGAGAACAGGACCGGTCTGCTGATCCCGGGGCTGGTGAGCGTGGGCGCCGGGGCCCTCTTCTTCCTCTGCGGCCCGCGCGCGCACCGGGTGGCCGCGCGCCGGGATGCGGCCCTGGAATGGCTGCCCACCTCGCGCGTCGAGGGCCGGTGAGCACGCGCGTCACTCCCCGTCGAGCGCTCCCCCGGCCCGGGCCAGCCGCACCGCGACCGCCTCGGCATGGCGCAGCAGCTGCGGGGAGGTGCCGGGTTCGGCGGTGATCGCGGAGCCCGGCTGCGCGGTGCTCACCGGCACCCCGACCAGCAGCCGGCGCTCGAAGACGGTGTCGTCGTGCCCGATCGGCGCGTACAGGCCGTCCACCGCGATCGAGCCGGTGAGCATCCGCCGCCGGGTGCCGCGGGAGGCCCAGGAGTCCTTCTGCACCTCGCCCCGCTCCCGCCACGCCCCGATCAGCGCGCTGCGGTAGGCGGGCAGGTCGACCGCGGGCAGATGCGCCTCCAGGACCCCGTCGCACAGCGTGGTGGGCCCGTCCCCGCCGCGCACCGCATAGCGGCCGGCCTCCTCGTCGATGTCGATGTGCAGCCGCGGCCCGGTGAACTGCACGAGCCCGGCCTCCTCGAGGGCCAGCAGCTGTCGGACTCGCAGCACCGGAGGGCCGGAGGCCCAGGAGGCGAAGGCGTTGCGCAGGTGGCCGTCGATGTCCCGGCGCACCGACTCGGTGGTGTAGGCGCCGAGGTCGATGAGGCGGTTGATCTGGGTGCGCAGCGCGATCAGCACCCGGTAGACCAGCACCCACGCCGGGTCCGGGGCGGTCGCGGCCGCCAGGGACCCGCGCAGCACGTCCCGGGTGCGGCGGTGCGCCTCGGCGGTCTCCTCGCCGCGGCGTCCGAAGGGGAACAGCAGGTGGGTCAGGGCCTCGTCCCCCGCGAGGTGGTCGTACCCGGCCTCGCGCAGCGCGCGGCGCAGCTCGGCGAGCATCAGCGGCATCACCTCGCGCTCCTGGTCGACGCCGGCGGGGCGCACGGCGAGCTCGAGCACCCGCTCCCCGGTGAGGACCTGTAGGGGGTACGGCTCGAGCTGCGCGGTGGGCAGGGCGGGCTTGGGCCGGTAGACCATGCCCGAGCGGGAGCCGACCACCAGTCGGGGCTCCTGGCCGCCGGGCAGGTAGCGCAGGCCGGAGGGCGAGTGGGCGTCGGGCGCGAACTGCCCGCCGGCGACGGTGGTGAGCATGCCGATGGCGTCGTAGAAGTTCAGCCCCATGCCCTGGACGGCGACCTGCTCGCGCCCCAGCAGCGCCTCGTAGTCGACCTCGAGGGGACTGGCCGGGCCCAGATGGACCAGGCCATGACGCTGTGCGGCGTCGGCCAGCTGCTGGGAGCGGGGGCCGAGGGCGGTGGGCAGGTGGCCCAGCGCCAGGGCGACCGCGTCGGCGCGCAGCACCCGTCCGTCGGACAGCCGCACCCGCTGCGGGCCGTCGCCGGGCCCGGTGACGTCGACGGCTTCGAAGGCGTGCCGGACGATCCGCAGACGGGCGGGATCCGCCTCGGCCTCCGCGGTGGCCAGCACATGGGCGAGGTAGCGGCCGTGGGCGGCGCGGGAGGCGAAGTCGGAGGGGCCCAGCCCCTCGCCGGCCAGGAAGTCGGCGAGGGTCTCGGAGTGCCGCGACGGCAGCACCGCATGGCAGGAGGCGTCGGGGTACATCGTGGTCTGGCAGGTGGTGGTGTTCATCAGCAGCACGTCGGGCTGGTCCAGGCGCCACACCGCCCCGCCCCGCCCCACCTGCGGATCGATCAGGTGCACCGTGAGGGGCGCGCGCCAGGCGGGGCTCGTCGAGGCCGCGACCAGTCGTTCGACGATCGCCGTGCCCCGCGGTCCCGCCCCGATCACGGCGACGGTGCGGACGGGATCGGTGGCTGCGGTCATCCCTCCAGTATGGCGCGGGTGCGGGGATGGCCTGCGCGCTCCGCTGCGGTCTGGGACCATGGCGGCATGTCGACTCCAGCACTGCCGCCGAGACACCTGCCGCACCGCGGCGCCGGGACCGAGCTCGGTCCCTTCGGCGGGCGGCAGGCCGCGAGGATCCGCGCCGTCGTCGCCGCGGACCTGCTGCCCGAGGAGCGCTCAGCGGCCGACGCGCTGGTGATGACCGCCTGGCTCACTCCCGCGCAGCGCGCGAGCTACGCGTCCGCGCTCCGCTGCGGCGACCATCCCGAGGACTTCGCGCAGGCCCTGGCCGATGAGCGCCGGGTGGTGCTCGAGGAGGGCGCCGATCCGGTGGCGGACGAGCTGGAGGCCGCGGCGCGGGCGGAGCGCGAGGCCGCTCAGCGTCCGCTGCGGATGCTCGAGGCGCTGCTGCTGGCGGTGGCGCTGGGCGCCGTGGTGGTGCTGGTGCTGGGGCTCCTCACCGGGGGCGACCCCGCCGGCGAGGCGCTGCAGGCGGGGCTGCCGGCGGCGGCGGTCCTGGTCGGCGCGGTGGTGCTGGCGGCGGCGGTCGGGACCCTTGCCACTCGACGGCGGGACCGGGCGCTGCTGGACTGGGCGGCCTCCCGACCCGGCCAGCTCGGCCGCGGGCTGCCCCTGCGCCGCCCCCTGCAGGGAGGATCGGCCGGTCCCGCGATCCTGCGGGCGCTCGCGCCGGCCCTGCTGGTCGGCGCGGGGGTGCTGGCGATCGTGGCCGGTGCCGCGATCCTGCTGATCACGCTGATGCTCGGCGACGAGCAGGGCATGGCCGCCGCCGCGCCCTGGCTGCTCGGCGGCGGGGTGCTCTCGCTGCTGGTCGCGGTGCTGGCCGTGCACCTGCGCGGCCGCCGCCTGGTGACCGAGGTGCGGCGGGCGCGCGCGGCGCAGTGGCTGGGACCGGCCGGCGCGTAGGTACCCCGCCCGTCCGGCGGGCGGTCAGCTCGCCGCGGCCGCGCCCGGCGTCCCCTCCGCGGCGGCCGTGACCCAGCCGGCGGCGCGGGCATGCTCCTCCCACCGCCCCGAGGACGGCACCTGCCGCAGGCTCCGGCTCAGCAGACCCACCAGCGCACCGGCGGCGCAGAGCGCCGCGAAGATCCCCAGCGTCGTGGAACGGCCGAGGGTCTCGAGGCCGAAGCCGGCGATCGCCGGGGCCAGCGGCATGAGGCCCAGCGAGATCAGCCCGGTCATCGTCTGCGCGCGGCCCTGCATGGCGTCGGGGGTGATGTTCATGAAGTAGCCCATCACCGCGGCGTTGATCGCGGGGATCCCGACCCCGATCAGGGCGGCCAGCGCCCCGATCCCCCACAGGGAGGGCATCAGCGGCATCGCGGCCACGGCGAGCGCGAGCACGCAGAACTCGACGATCACGAGCACGCCCGTGGGGACCGCGGCGACCAGTCCCGGGGCCAGGAAGGCGCCGACCAGGACGGCGGCGGCCAGCGTCGTCATCAGCAGACCGATCCGGGCGGCGGGCACCCCGTCGGCCGCGAGCATCAGGGTGATCGTCAGCAGCGCCCCGTTGACGGCGAGGTTGACCAGTGTGGCGCAGGCGGCGATCTGGACCCGCAGGCGCTGGCCGAGCAGCCAGGAGATGCCCTCGCGCAGCGAGGCGAGGGCGCCGAGGCGCGGGCCGTGCTCGGGCAGAGCCCGGTAGTTCCCGCGCATGAACAGGGTGCACACGACGCCCACCAGGCTGCCGACGGCCTGGACCAGGGCCGGGACGGCCAGGCCCACCCCCAGCAGGGCTCCCCCGAGCGGGCCGGCGCCGAGCTGCACCGCCGCGGTGCGGCCCTCGTCGACGGAGACGGCCGCGGGCAGCTGCTCGGGCGTCACCAGCTGCTTGAGCATGGCCCCCGAGGCCGTGCCGAGCAGCGCGCCGCGGAAGCGGTCGAGCCCGGCGATCACCGCGAGCACCGTGACGTCGGCCCACCCGGCGAGCAGGACGGCCACCAGCACCAGCTGCGCGAGCGCGCCGAGCATGCCGGCCAGCAGCCGCAGGCGCCGCCGGTCGAAGCGGTCGGCCAGGACGCCGCCGGGCAGCATCCCGGCCAGCAGGCCCACTCCCTGGACCAGTCCGACGACGCCGGTCGCGGCCGCGGAGCCGGTCACCGCGAAGGCGACCAGCGGGAAGGCGAACCCCCCGACGCCGGCGCCGATCCCCAGGGCGAGGTCGCCGCTGAGCCAGGCGAGGTACTCGCGGTTGCGGCGCAGCGGGAGGGCCCCGTCGGGGGTGGGCCCGGAATCGGGAGCAGAGGCCGCTGCGGAGGCAGGGGCGAGGTCCGCTGCGGAGGCAGCGACGGAGGGGTCGGCGAGGGCGGGGGTCGGGGCGGGGGTCGGGGCGTTCATGACGGGAACGCTACATCCGCACGATATGTTGCGCAATAGTTCGTGCGCACTATGTCGTGCACGGTCGGGGCGGGGTCCGTAGGATCTCCCCATGGCCTCCGATCCCGAGTCCGCCGAGCGCGGCCCCGTCCCCGAGCACGCCACCCGCGATCAGCTGCGGGCGCTCGCGCATCCGCTGCGCATGCGCCTCATGGAGCAGGTCGGTCGGCGCGGCACCGCCCGTGCGGCCGACCTCGCCGACGACCTCGGCATCCCCGCCAACTCCGTCAGCTACCACCTGCGGATCCTCGCCCGGGGCGGGGTCGTCGTGGAGGCGCCGGAGGCCGCCCGGGACCGCCGCGACCGGGTCTGGAAGCTCGCCCAGTCCTCGTTCCGCTCCGACGCCGCCGGCGCGGCGGACTATGACGACGCCTCCGACGCGATGGCCCTGGCGACCTTCGACTGGATGCGCTCGGCCTGGGTCGCCGAGCGCGCCCACCGCGCCGCCGCCGACGGCACGGACGCCACGGACGGTAAGGACGGCGACGCCGACGCCGACGCCGACGCCACCCTGCTCGCGACGACCCTGCGCGTCACCGCGGCCCAGGCGGAGGAGCTCACCGAGCTCATCAGCGCGAGGATCATCGAGTACAGCCGCCTGCACCGCACCGCGGACGGTCAGGACCTGCCGGAGGATCCCGCCGGTCCCGACCCCCGCACCTACCAGCTGCTCTTCGCGCTGACGCGGACCCGCGCCCGGGACGCGGCGCCTCGTTCAGGCGAGGGTTCGTAGACTCCTGGCATGACTACGACGACGGACTCCCCCGCCCCCCGCGCCTGGGGCATCGGCCTCGCCACGATCGCCGCCGACGGCTCCACCCTCGACGCCTGGTACCCCTCCCCCAGCTCGGCGACGCGCCCGACGCCCCCGAGAGCCACCCCCTGCACGCGCAGCTGACCGCCGCCGCCCGCACCGACGAGGTGCGCGGCACCCGCCAGGAGGTGCTCGTACGCAGCATCGAGCTCGCCGCCGCGCCCGCCGATGCCGCCGACGCCTACCTCCGCCTCCACCTGCTCTCCCACCGCCTGGTCCAGCCCAACGCCCAGAACCTCGACGGACTGTTCGGGGTGCTGACCAATGTGGTGTGGACCTCCGAGGGCCCCTGCGCGGTGACCGGCTTCGAGGAGACCCGGCTGCGGCTGCGCGCCGCGGGCCGCACCCCCACCGTCCTCAGCGTCGACAAGTTCCCCCGCATGGTCGACTACGTGCTGCCCGCCGGGGTGCGCATCGGCGACGCCGACCGGGTGCGCCTGGGCGCCCACCTCGCCGAGGGCACCACCGTCATGCACGAGGGCTTCGTGAACTTCAATGCCGGCACCCTGGGCACCTCGATGATCGAGGGCCGCATCTCGCAGGGGGTCGTGGTGGGCGATGGCTCCGACGTCGGCGGCGGCGCCTCCACCATGGGCACCCTCTCCGGCGGCGGCACCGATCGGGTGAGCATCGGCCGACGCTCCCTGGTGGGCGCGGAGGCCGGGATCGGCATCGCGCTCGGTGACGACTGCGTGGTCGAGGCGGGGCTGTACGTCACCGCCGGCACCAAGGTCGAGCTGGTCGGCGAGCGGGGCACCGACACGCATGTGGTCAAGGCCCGCGACCTCTCCGGCGTGCCGAACCTGCTGTTCCGGCGCAACTCGCTGACCGGTGCGGTGCAGGCCGTGGCCCGGGCCGGCCAGAGCGTCGAGCTCAACGCGGCCCTGCACGCGAACTGATCGCGGCGCGGGGAAGGACGGGGTGGCGGTGGCGCGCAGCGCCGGTCGGCGCGGCGGCGGCAGCTCGGGCTCCGTCGTGCGCCATCTCGCCCTGCCCCTGGTGATGGTGCTGCTGCTGGTGGGGATCGCGGGCGGCTCCTTCGTCGCCCTGCAGCGCTACGGCTCCCCCGCCCATGCGGGCACCTGCATCGCGAGCGGGCTGGGCACCAGCCACCGCTACAGCACCGAGCGGGCCGCCAATGCGGCCCTGATCAGTGCTGTCGCGGTGGACCGCGGCCTGCCGGCCCGGGCCGCGTCGATCGCGCTTGCCACCGCCTTCCAGGAGTCCCAGCTGCGCAACATCGACCATGGCGACCGGGACTCGCTGGGGCTGTTCCAGCAGCGCCCCTCGCAGGGCTGGGGCAGCGAGGCACAGATCATGGACCCGATCTACTCCACCAACACGTTCTACGACGCGCTCGAGCAGGTCGACGGCTACGCCGAGGGGGACATCAACGACGTCGCCCAGGAGGTCCAGCGCTCGGGGCATCCCGAGGCGTACCGCGACCACGAGACCGAGGGGCGGCTGTACGCCTCGGCGCTGACCGGACGCTCGGGCGCGAACCTGGTCTGCACGCTCGAGGACGTCGGCGCCACCGCCTCCCCCGAGCAGATCCGCTCCGAGCTCGCACGGCAGTTCCCGCGCGCCACCGGGTCCGGGCGGATCACCGCCCGGCTCGATGCGGCGGCGGGCGCCGCCCCGCAGGTCCCTGCGGACGCCGGTGCGACCGCGCTGGTGGTCGACGTCGGCGGCGACGAGACCCTGGGCTGGGCGCTCGCCAACTGGGCGGTCGCCCGGGCGGCCGAGGACGGGGTGGTCCAGGTGTCCTATGCGGGCCGCATCTGGGACCGCTCGGTGCGGGGGGACGAGGCGGCCCGCTGGGGCGAGGTCCCCGGCGGGGCGAGCGACCAGGTGGTGGTGCTGGTCAGCGGGCGCTGAGGGGCTCCGCAGGGCACGGTGAGCTCAGTGCACCGTGAGCCCGCGGGCGCGGAACTGCTCGCGCACCCGTTCGACCACCTCCGGGGTCGGTGGCTGCGCATCGCGCAGCCGGTACTCCATGCCGAGGCCGTCCCACTTGTCCTGGCCCATGTTGTGGAAGGGCAGCACCTCGACCCGCTCGACCACGTCCCGCCAGCGGGCCGCGATGTCGGCGACCTGCTCGACGTCGCGGGCGTCGTCGGTCCACCCCGGCACCACCACGAAGCGCAGCCAGATCGGGACGCCCCGGGCGGCCAGCCGGTCGCCGAAGTCGATGGTCGGCTGCAGCGCCTGCCCGGTGAGCGCCCGGTACGAGTCCTCGCTGCCGGACTTCACGTCCAGCAGCACCAGGTCGACGTCGGCGAGCATCGCGTCCGAGGCCACCGCGCCGAGGAAGCCGGAGGTGTCGATCGCGGTGTGCACCCCCATCTCCTGCGCCGCCCGCAGCACGGCGGCCGCGAAGGCCGGCTGCATCAGCACCTCTCCCCCGGACAGGGTGATGCCGCCCCCGGTGGCGGTGAAGACCCTCCGGTAGCGGCGGATCCGGCGCAGGACCTCCCCGAGCTCGACGTCGCTCCCGCGGCGCATCTCCATGGTGTCGGGGTTGTGGCAGTACACGCAGCGCAGCGGGCAGCCGGCGAAGAACAGCGTGAGCCGGGTGCCGGGCCCGTCGACCGCGGTGACGAGCTCCCAGGAGTGGAGGGAGGCGAGCTCGCCGCTGCGCAGCGCCCGCAGGCGCTGGGAGCGACCGAGCTCGGCCTCGGCCATCCCCTCGGTGCCGGCCCCGGCGCGGCGGGCCGCGGCGGCACCGGGCTCGGAGAGGAGGCCCGGCGCCTCGGTGCTCTGCGTCATGGCCGCCTCAGGCGCTGCGGTGGAAGGTGCGCTCGAGCACGTCGAGCTGCTGCTCGCGGGTGAGCTTGACGAAGTTCACCGCGTAGCCGGAGACGCGCACGGTGAGGTTCGGGTGGTCCTCGGGATGCTCCATCGCGTCGACCAGGGTGTCCTTGGTCAGCACGTTGATGTTCGCGTGGAACAGCCCGGACTCCATGCCGTGGCGGGCGCGGCTCGCTCTCATCGAGGCGAGTCGTTCGCCGAAGGTGGGGGTGGCCATGGTGTTTCTCCTTCTGGGGTGGGGGCGGTCCGGGCGGAGGCGGGGGTGGGGGCGCGCTCAGTCCTCGTCCATCAGGAAGCCGGCGTCGAGCATGCCGACCAGGTTGCCGACCTGCTCGGCCTTGGTGCGGCCGAGTCCCTGGGGGGTGATGGTGCTGGTCAGCGAGATGCCGTCAAGGGCGTCGTGGTAGTCGAGCTTGCCGACGCTGAGCATCGAGGCGACCAGGCCGTGGGTGTCGGCCCCGTTCTCCGGGTTCGCGCCCGGCGAGAAGGGCGTGCCGGCCCGGTGGCCGGAGGGGAAGGAGCCGGTGGCCTTGCCGTAGACCACGTTCGAGGTGATCGTCAGCACCGACTGGGTGGGGATCGCCTCGCGGTACATGGGGATCGCGGAGATCTTCTGCATCACCGTGTGCACGATCGTGGCGGCGATGTCGTCGGCGCGGTCGTCGTCGTTCCCGTAGCGGGGGAACTCGCCCTCGGTGACGTAGTCGACCACCAGGCCGGTCTCGTCGCGCACGGGGGTGACCTTGGCGTACCGGATGGCGCTGAGGGAGTCGGCGACGATGGACAGGCCCGCGATGCCGCAGCCCATGGTCCGCACGATGTCGCTGTCGTGCAGCGCCATCTCCATGGCCTCGTAGGCGTAGCGGTCGTGGCTGTAGTGGATGATGTTCAGCGCCTCGACGTAGGTGCCGATCACCCAGTCGAGCATCTGCTCGTACTTCTCCCAGACCTCGTCGAAGTCCAGCGGCCCCTCCCCCGTGATCGGGGTGAACGCGCCCGGCTCGGTGATCTGGGCGCCGGTGACCTCGTCGCGGCCGCCGTTGACGGCGTAGAGCAGGGCCTTGCCCGCGTTGACGCGGGCGCCGAAGAACTGCATCTGCTTGCCGATGGCCATCGGGGAGACGCAGCAAGCGATCGCGGCGTCGTCGCCCCAGCGCTCGCGGATCTGCCGATCGGACTCGTACTGGATCGAGGAGGTCTCGATCGAGATCGCGGAGCAGAACTCCTTGTACCCCTGCGGCAGCTCCGGGTCCCAGAAGATGGTGATGTTGGGCTCGGGGGCCGGGCCGAGGTTCCGCAGGGTCTGCAGCAGGCGGAAGGAGGTCTTCGTGACCTGCGCGCGCCCGTCCGCGGAGAAGCCGGCGTCCGACCAGGTCGCCCAGTAGGGGTCGCCGGAGAAGATCTGGTCGTAGTCGACGGTGCGCAGGAACCGCACGATCCGCAGCTTGATGACCAGGGCGTCGATGATCTCCTGGGCGTCGGTCTCGGTGAGCGTCCCGGCCGCCAGGTCGCGCTGGACGTACACGTCCAGGAAGGCGGAGAGGCGGCCGATGGACATCGCGGCGCCGTCCTGGCTCTTCACGGCGGCGAGGTAGGCCATGTACGTCCACTGCACGGCCTCCTGGGCGGTGGCCGCGGGGCGACGCAGGTCCAGTCCGTAGCTCTCGCCGAGCGTGATCAGCTTGGCCAGGGCGCGGATCTGCTCGGAGTGCTCCTCGCGGTAGCGGGCCCAGTGCTCGCTGAAGCCCTGCTGGGCCACGGCGTCCTTGGCGCGCTTCTTGTCGGCGATGAGGCGGTCGGCGCCGTACAGGGCCAGGCGCCGGTAGTCGCCGATGATGCGGCCGCGTCCGTAGGAGTCGGGCAGGCCGGTGATGATGTGGGAGGAGCGGGCGGCGCGGATGCGCGGGGTGTAGATGTCGAAGACGGCGTCGTTGTGGGTCTTGCGGTAGCGGGTGAAGATCTTCTTGACGTCCTCGTCGACCTCCTTGCCGGCCTCGCGGATCGCGGTCTCGACCATCCGCCAGCCGCCGCTGGGCATCATGGCGCGCTTGAGGGGGACGTCGGTCTGGAGGCCGACGACGACGTCGTCGTCCTCGCTGATGTAGCCGGCCGGGAAGGCGTCGATGTCCGCGGGGGTGTGGACCTCGACGTCGTAGACGCGGCGGCGGCGCTCCTCGGACAGGTAGTGCCGTTCGAGGTGGTCCCACAGGCGCAGCGTCTTGGGGGTGGGCCCGGACAGGAAGGAGGCGTCCCCCTCGTAGGGGGTGTAGTTGCGCTGGACGAAGTCGCGCACGTCGATCGCGTCCTGCCAGGGGCCGGCGGTGAAGCCGGCCCAGGCGTCCGCTCCGGCGGCCCGGGGGCGGTCGGTGAGGGCTGAGGTCATGGCGGTCTCCTCGATCATCACGGGCCCGTCGGTGTCGTGCCCTGCGCGGATGACCTCACCCTAGGCGCGCCCGGTGCTGCCGGGAGGGGCAGAAGGTCCCGACGACGAAGCCCTGGTCGGTGACCGCCTCGGTGGGAGGGGTCGCCGGCCAGGGCTCCGGGGGTCCGGCGGCGGCCTCAGCCGCGCTTGGCGATCTCCGCCTGCAGGGCGGCCAGGCGCAGCTCGCTGGTGCCGGTGCGGTCCTCCATCGCCTTGTAGGCGCGCTCGGGGGACCCGGTGTAGATCTGGCGGGGGCGGCCGATCTTGGTCTCCGGGTCGTGGATCATCTCCTGCCACTGCGCGATCCAGCCGGGCAGGCGGCCGATGGCGAACAGCACCGTGAACATCTCGGTGGGGAAGCCGATCGCCTTGTAGATGATGCCGGTGTAGAAGTCGACGTTCGGGTAGAGCTTGCGCTCGACGAAGTAGTCGTCCTTCAGGGCGATCTCCTCGAGCTTCATGGCCAGCTCGAGCCGCTCGTCATGGACGCCCAGGCGCTCCAGGACGTCGTCGGCGATCTTCTTGACGATGCGGGCGCGCGGATCGTAGTTCTTGTACACCCGGTGGCCGAAGCCCATCAGGCGGATCCCGTCCTCCTTGCGCTTGACCTTCTCCATGAACTCCCGCGGATCCAGGTCGCGCTCCCCGATCTCGTCGAGCATCTTCATCACGGCCGCGTTGGCGCCGCCGTGGGCGGGGCCGGACAGGGCGCCGATGCCGGCGGAGATCGAGGTGAACAGGTTGGCCTGGGCGGAGCCGACCAGGCGCACCGCGGAGGTCGAGCAGTTCTGCTCGTGGTCGGCGTGCAGGATCAGCAGCTGCTCCATGGCGCGCACCACCACCGGGTCGGCGATGTAGTCCTCGACCGGGAAGCCGAAGGTCAGGCGCAGGAAGTTCTCGATCAGCGAGAGCCGGTTGTCGGGGTACAGCAGGGCGTGGCCCTGGGCGATCCGGTGGGCGTAGGCGGCCATCGTCGGCACCTTCGCCAGCAGGCGCACCGTGGACAGACGGGTCTGCTCCTCGTCGAAGGGATCCAGGGAGTCCTGGTAGAAGGTCGAGAGTCCGGAGACCCCGGCCTGCAGCACCGCCATCGGGTGGGCATCGCGCGGGTAGCCGTCGAACATGCGCTTGAAGCGCTCGTCGAGCAGGGTGCGCCGCTCCACCTGCGCCACGAAGTTGTCGAGCTGGCCCTTGGTGGGCAGTTCGCCGTTGATCAGCAGGTAGGAGACCTCCAGGAAGGAGGACTTCTCGGCGAGCTGCTCGATCGGGTACCCGCGGTAGCGCAGGATCCCCTCGTCGCCGTCGATGTAGGTGATCGAGGACTTCGCGTTCGCGGTGTTCATGAAGCCGGGGTCGTAGGTGACCTCGCCGGTCTCGGCGCGCAGCGGTCCGATCGCGATGCCGGAGTTGCCCTCCACCGCGGGGACGAGGGGGAGGTCGAGGGACTTCTCCCCCAGGGTGAGCTGAGCAGAGGTCGTCGCGTGATCCATGGGCTCTCCGTTGTGCGTGGTCGGATCGGTGGTGGCGCGCGGGGCGCCGGAGATCACAGGCGCGCCAGGCGCCGGGCGGCGGCGGCGATCCGCTCATCGGTCGCGGTCAGCGCGACGCGGACGAAGGTCCCGCCGCTGACACCATAGAACATCCCGGGGGCCACCAGGACACCGCTGTCGGCCAGGCGCTCCACGTCGGCCATCGCGTCGGTCCCGAAGGTGGTCCACAGGTACAGGCCCGCCTGGGAGCCGTGGACCTCCCCGCCCGCGGCGCGCAGCGCGGGCTCGAGCATCTCGCGTCGGGCGCGGTAGACCTCCCGCTGCCGCTCGGCGGCCTCGTCGTCGCGCAGGGCCGCGGTCATCGCGGCCTGGATGGGACCGGGCAGCATCATGCCGGCCTGCTTGCGGATCGCCACCAGCTCCCCCACCAGCGCGGGGTCGCCGGCGACGAAGGCCGCCCGGTACCCGGCGAGGTTGGACTGCTTGGACAGCGAGTACACGCACAGCAGACCCTCGAGCGCGCCGCCGTTGACGCGCGGATCCAGGATCGAGGGAACCTCGTCGACGGTCCAGGGCAGCAGGGCGTAGCACTCGTCGGAGGCGACGATGATCCCCCGCTCGCGGGCCCAGGCCACGATCGAGGCCAGCTGCGCGGCCTCGAGCACCTCACCGGTCGGGTTCGAGGGGGAGTTCAGCCAGAGCAGGCGGATCCGCTGCGCGGCGGCGGGATCGGGCAGGGCGGCGTCGCCGTGCGCCGCCAGGGCGGCCATGTCCAGCGGCATCGACTCGGCGCCGACGAAGCGGGCGCCCATGTCGTAGGTGGGATAGGCGACGTGCGGGAAGGCGACCGCCTCCCCCGGGCCGATGCCGAGCTGGAACGGCAGGTGCGCCACCAGCTCCTTGGAGCCGACGGTCGGCAGCACCCCGTCGACGTCCAGCCCCGCCGGGGCGGCGCGGTGACGGCGCGCGAAGTCGACCAGCTCGGTCCGCAGAGCGGCGGTGCCGATGGTGGTCGGGTACCCGGGGCTGTCGGCGGCCGCGGTCAGGGCCGCCCGCACCGAGGCCGGGGTGGGGTCGACGGGGGTGCCGACCGAGAGGTCGACGATGCCCTCCGGATGGGCGGCGGCGCGCTGCTTCGCGGCGCTCAGCGCGTCCCAGGGGAAGGCGGGCAGGCGGGCGGCGAGGCCCCGGCGGGCGGAGCCGGCGGGGCGGAGGTCGGGTGCTGCCACGGGTCAGCCCAGGGGGTTGGGCTGCGGCGGGAGCGCCGCGACGAGGGGATGGTCCTTCTCGATCACGCCCATCTTGGCGGCGCCGCCGGGGGCGCCGAGGTCGTCGAAGAACTCGACGTTGGCCTTGTAGTAGTCGGCCCACTGGTCGGGGGTGTCGTCCTCGTAGAAGATCGCCTCCACGGGGCAGACGGGCTCGCAGGCGCCGCAGTCCACGCACTCGTCGGGCTGGATGTAGAGCATCCGCTCGCCCTCGTAGATGCAGTCCACCGGGCACTCGTCGACGCAGGCACGATCCTTCACGTCGACACAGGGCAGGGCGATGACGTAGGTCATGGGCGCACTCCTTCCATCGCGGTCACCGTCATCCTCTCATCCCGTCACCGGGCGCACCGGCCCGGCGGGGCCCGGAGCAGGCGAGGTGACGCTTCGCACAGGGGGGCGGGAGGCGACGGACCGGCTGGTCGGGGATAGCCTCGCCCCATGCCTATGCACGACGGTCATCGCGTCCGCGCCGGATGGGCGCCCTTCCTCCAGGACGGGCGCCGAGTGGTGCTGCGCTATGCGATCGACAAGACGAGCTCCCCGCACGGGGAGTCGATGACCGATGCGCTGGGCACGATCCTCTCCTGCGACGACACGGCGGTGCGGGTGATGACCCGGCGCGGACAGGTGCGGGTGCCGCGGGCGCTGGTCATCGCGGCGAAGGAGGTTCCGCCGCCGCCGGTGCGGAGACGGGCGCCCGCCGCGCCCTGAGGATGTAGTCGATCCCGGTGACCGTGTGCAGCGCGACGCCCGCCCAGAGCAGCGCCCGCGCCGCGGGGATCAGGGGCGGCGCCCAGGCCGCGGCCGCGATCAGCAGGAACACCGCGGCCATCAGCACGAAGGTGCGCACCTTCCCGAGCCGGGAGACGGAGATCCGTCCCCCCAGGGCCGCTCCGGTGGCGAGCACCACCATCGCCACGTCGACGGCCACGATGATCAGCAGCGCCGTCCAGGGCAGCAGCGAGGACAGCGCCAGGGTCAGCACGATCGCGGCCAGTCCCAGCCGGTCCGCGATCGGGTCGATGATCGCGCCGACCCGGCTGGTCTGGTCTAGCGCCCGGGCCAGCATGCCGTCCACCCAGTCGGTCGAGGCCCAGATCAGCAGCAGCACCACGGAGCGGGTGTCGGGTCCCTCCAGCAGCAGCCGGCACACCGGCAGCAGCAGCGCGAAGCGCACCAGCGTCACGAGGTTGGGGATCGTCGCCCATTCGCGGCGCGGAGTGCCGGGGCCCACGGAGGTGCTCATGCGCTCACCCTGCCCGAGACCGGGACCGGTGCACCACCGTGATCACCGCGGCGACCAGGAACGGGATGCCCACCCCGAGGCCCTGCACGATCCAGCCCGAGAGCTGGGCCTGCTCGCCGATCACCGCCGGCAGCAGCACCCCGCCGCCCGCGCCGCGGCCCAGGAAGGGGGCGGCCAGCAGGCCCCAGAGGGCGCCCAGCACCACCAGCGGCAGCCGGGAGCCGGTCGCCGCGTAGAGGAACACGCAGGTCACCAGCTGGAAGGCGGCGCCGAACAGCAGCCCGGCGGGCAGGTCGACGCCCCCCAGGGCGAGCCGCAGGCGGTGCGTGGTGATCAGCAGCAGCACCGAGACGATCGCGAGCACGAGCGCCATCGCGGCCTGCGTGAGCCGGACGGCGAGGGCGTCGTCCCCGGCCGCCGCCCGGCCCTGCGGGGCGCTCACCACGTCACTTCCCCGACTTGGCCTTCGAGTGCGCGCGACGGCGCTCATTGGCGTCGAGGATCACCTTGCGGATGCGCACGACCTCGGGGGTGACCTCGACGCACTCGTCCTCGTTGGTGAACTCGAGGGACTCCTCGAGGGTGAGGCGGCGCGGCGGGACCAGGTTCTCGAAGGAGTCCGACGACGCGGCGCGCATGTTCGTCAGCTTCTTCTCCTTCGTGATGTTCACGTCCATGTCCTCGTTGCGCGAGTTCTCGCCGACGATCTGGCCGGCGTAGACCTCGGAGGTCGGCTCGACGAAGAAGGAGCCGCGCTCCTGGAGGTTGATCATCGCGAAGGGGGTGACGCTGCCGGCGCGGTCGGCGACCAGGGAGCCGGTGGAGCGGAACTCGATCTCGCCCATCCACGGCTCGAAGCCGTCGGCGTAGGAGGAGGCGATTCCGTTGCCGCGGGTCTCCGTCATGAAGCGGGTGCGGAAGCCGATCAGGCCGCGCGAGGGCACCACGAACTCCATCCGCACCCAGCCCGAGCCGTGGTTGCTCATGGTCTCCATGCGGCCCTTGCGGCCGGCCATGAGCTGCGTGATGGTGCCCAGGTACTCCTCGGGCACGTCGATGGTCATCCGCTCGACGGGCTCGTGGACCTTGCCGTCGATCTCGCGCGTCAGCACGCGGGGCTTGCCGACGGTGAGCTCGAAGCCCTCGCGGCGCATCTGCTCGACCAGGATGGACAGCGCCAGCTCGCCGCGGCCCTGCACCTCCCAGGCGTCGGGGCGCTCGGTGGGCAGCACCTTGAGGGACACGTTGCCGACCAGCTCGGCGTCCAGGCGGTCCTTGACCTGGCGCGCGGTGAGCTTGTGGCCCTTGCCGTTCTTGCCGGCCAGCGGGGAGGTGTTGATGCCGATGGTCATCGAGATCGCGGGATCGTCGATCGTGATCAGCGGCAGCGGGCGGGGATCCGCGGCGTCGGCGAGGGTCTCGCCGATCATGATCTCGGGGATGCCGGCGACGGCGACGATGTCACCGGGGCGGGCCGCGCGGGTCATCGGCTCGCGCGAGAGGCCCTTGGTCTCCAGCAGCTCGGTGATCTTGACCTGCTTGACGGAGCCGTCGGCGCGGCACCAGGCCACCTGCTGGCCCTTGCTGAGCTCGCCGTTCTTGATCCGCAGCAGCGCCAGGCGGCCGAGGAACGGGGAGGCGTCGAGGTTGGTGACGTGGGCCTGCAGCGGCATCTCGTCGTCGTAGGCCGGGGCCGGGATCGACTCCAGGATCGTCTTGAACAGCGGCTCGACGGTCTCCTCGTCGGGCAGGGTGCCGTCGGCCGGCTGGTTCACGGAGGCGCGGCCGGCCTTGCCCGAGGCGTAGACGACGGGCACGTCGAGCACGGCGTCGAGGTCGAGGTCCGGGACCTCCTCGGCGAGGTCCGAGGCCAGGCCCAGCAGCAGGTCGGTGGACTCGCCGACGACGGCCTCGATGCGCGCATCGGGACGGTCGACCTTGTTGACCACCAGGATCACCGGGAGCTTCGCGGCGAGCGCCTTGCGCAGCACGAAGCGGGTCTGCGGCAGCGGGCCCTCGGAGGAGTCCACCAGCAGCACGACGCCGTCGACCATCGACAGGCCGCGCTCGACCTCGCCGCCGAAGTCGGCGTGGCCGGGGGTGTCGATGACGTTGATGGTGATGCCGTCGGGCTCACCGGCCGCCGCGGCCGACGGTCCGGTGTACCGGATCGCGGTGTTCTTCGCGAGGATCGTGATGCCCTTCTCGCGCTCCAGCTCCCCCGAGTCCATCGCCCGTTCATCGTGCTTGTCGCGCTCCCCGAAGGCGCCGCCCTGGGTGAGCATGGCGTCGACGAGGGTGGTCTTGCCGTGGTCGACGTGGGCGACGATGGCGACGTTACGCAGGTCTGTGCGGAGGCGGAGAGTCATACGCGGAGTGCTCGTTTCGGGGTCGTGGGGTGGATCACGGACCGAGCAGCGCCCGGCCGCACGTGGGTGCGGCCCGCTCCAGGGCCTTGTTGAGTCTAGCGGCCGGCGCGTCGGCGGTCATCGGGCCATCGGTGAGACCTTCGACGCGCCGGCCTGCGGGGGAAGGCCGGTCTCAGACGTGGCCGGCGCTCGCGAAGGGGTCCAGCGGGCCCTCGTCCTCGGGGCCCGGCCCCTCGGGTCGCTCGTCGTCGGCGGCGACCTGCGGCGCGTGCACGTCGATGGTCTCCGCCCCGGCCAGCGGGATGGAGCCGCCCGGGATCGCCGCCAGCAGGCGCTTGGTGTAGTCCTGCTGCGGGGCGTGGAAGACCTGGTCGGTGGTGCCCTGCTCGACGACCTTCCCCTTCTCCATCACCAGGGTGTTGTCCGCGATCTGCCGGACCACCGCGAGGTCATGGGTGATGAAGAGGTAGGACAGCCCGAGCTCGGCCTGCAGGTCGTTGAGCAGCTCGAGCACCTGCGCCTGGACCAGCACGTCGAGCGCGGAGACCGCCTCGTCGCAGATGACCACCTCGGGGTCCAGGGCCAGGGCGCGGGCGATCGCGATGCGCTGGCGCTGCCCGCCGGAGAGCTCGTTGGGGTAGCGGCGCATCATCGCCGACGGCAGGGCGACCTTGTCGAGCAGGTCGCGGACCTTCGCCTCCCGGCTCCGGGCGTCGCCGATGCCGTGGATCAGCATCGGCTCCTCGATCGTGCGGTAGATCGAGTACATCGGGTCCAGCGTCCCGTAGGGGTTCTGGAAGATCGGCTGCACCCGTCGGCGCAGGGTCTTCAGCTCCTGGCCGGCGAAGGAGGTGACGTCGCGGCCCTCGAACAGCACCCGGCCCGAGGTGGGCGGGAGGAGCTTCAGGACCATCTGGGCGACGGTGGACTTGCCCGAGCCGGACTCCCCCACGATCGCGGTGGTGGTGCCGCGCTCGATCTCGAAGGACACGTGGTCCACCGCGGTGAACGGGGTCGACTGCCACGGCAGCTTCCCGCGGATCGGGAACTCCTTGGTGAGGTCCTGCACCTCGATCACGGCGTCGCGGTCGGGCTGGGCGGCGCCGGTGGACGCGGTGTCGTGGGCGAGGGCCTGCTCCTGGGCGCGCTCGCGCACCTCGGCGCGGGCGGTCGCGGAGACCAGCCGGCGGGAGGCCAGCGAGGGGGCGGCGGCGATGAGGCGCTTGGTGTAGGGGTGCTGCGGGTTCTGCAGCAGCTCGATCGCGGGACCCGACTCGACCACGCGTCCCTTGTACATCACCACCAGGTGCTGGGCGCGCTCGGCGGCCAGTCCCAGGTCGTGGGTGATCAGCAGCACCGCGACCCCGAGCTCCTCGGTGAGGGTGTCGAGGTGGTCGAGGATCTGCTGCTGCACCGTGACGTCGAGCGCGCTGGTGGGCTCGTCGGCCACCAGCAGCTTCGGGCGGGCGGCCAGGCCCATCGCGATCAGGGCGCGCTGCTTCATGCCGCCGGAGAACTCGTGGGGGTACTGCCCGGCGCGGCGGGAGGCGTCGGCGAGGCCGGCCTCCTCGAGCAGCTGCACCGTGCGGGCCTTGGCCTCGGCCCCCTTCGCCACCCCGTTGGCCAGGAGGGTCTCGCGGATCTGGGAGCCCACCTTCCACATCGGGTTCAGGTTGCTCATCGGGTCCTGCGGGACCAGGCCCACCTGGTCGCCGCGCAGCACCCGGATCTCCTTCTCGGAGAGGTGGGTGATGTCGCGGCCCTCGAAGAGGATGTGCCCGCGGGTGATCGAGCCGTTGTCGGCCAGCAGGTGGGCGATCGCCATCGCGGTGGTCGACTTGCCGGAGCCGGACTCGCCGACGATGGCGACGGTCTCGCCGGGGTACACCTCGAGGCTCGCCTCGCGCACGCCCTGGACGGGGCCGCTCGAGGTGGTGAAGGTGATCTCGAGATCGCGGATCTCCAGCAGCGGCCGCTCACGGTCGGTGGAGCGGCCGGCCGGGGTCGATTCGGTGGTGGTCATCGCTTCCTCGCCTTCGGGTCCAGGGCATCGCGCACGGCATCGCCGAGCATGATGAAGCTCAGCACCGTGATCGCGAGCGCCAGGGAGGGGTAGAACAGCATCGAGGGCTGGGTCCGCAGCGCATCACGGGCGGCGGAGATGTCACCGCCCCAGGAGACGGAGCTGGTGGGCAGGCCGACGCCGAGGAAGGACAGCGTCGCCTCGGCGACGATGAAGACCCCGAGGTTCACGGTGGCGGTGACGATCACCGGGGCGATCGCGTTGGGGATGACGTGCTTGAGCAGCACGGAGGTCCGGGAGGCGCCGAGCGCGGTCGAGGAGACGACGAAGTCCTGGCTCTTGGTCGAGATGACCGAGCCGCGCATGATGCGCGCGACGTTGGTCCAGCCGAAGACGCTCAGCACCGCGATCACGGTCCACAGGTTCATCTCCCCCAGCCGGGTCGCCACGACGATCGCGCCGAGGATCAGCGGGACGGCGAAGAAGATGTCGGTGATCCGGGACATGATCTCGTCGAACCAGCCGCCGAGGTAGCCGGCGAGCGCCCCCATCACCCCGCCGATCAGGGTGGAGCCGAGCATCGCGAAGAAGCCGATGATCACCGAGGTGCGGGCTCCCCAGACGGTGCGGGCCATGATGTCGTAGCCCTGGCGCGAGGTGCCGAAGGGATGCTCCCCTCCGGGGGGCTGATTGGCGCGCGAGAGGTCGCCGAACCTGGGGTCCTGCGAGGTGAAGACCTGCGGGAAGGCGGCGACGAAGAGCACGAACAGGATGAGCAGCGCCGAGACCAGGAACACCGGGTTGCGGACCAGGTTGTGCACGGCCTCGGCCCACAGGGAGCGGGGGTGGAGGTGGTGTCCGCCGCGTCGACCGCCTGCAGGGGCGTCTCGTCCAGCGGCGCGACCCAGTGCTCGGAGCGGGGACGGCGAGCGGCGGTGGCATCACTTGGCATAGCGGATCCTCGGGTCGAGCACGCCGTAGAGCAGGTCCACGACGAGGTTGGACAGCAGGAAGATGATCACCAGCAGCGTCACCAGGGAGACGATCATCGGGGCTTCGCCGGCGTTGATCGAGCTGAACAGCAGCGTGCCGATCCCGGGGATGTTGAAGACCCGCTCGGTGACGATCGCGCCGCCCATCAGGGCGCCCAGATCGGCGCCGATGAAGGTGACCACGGGGATGAGGGAGTTGCGCAGGATGTGCTTGCCGACCACTCCGCCGCGCGAGAGGCCCTTGGCGGTCGCGGTGCGCACATGGTCGGCGGTCGCGGTCTCGGCGATGGAGGTGCGGGTCAGGCGCAGCACGTAGGCGAAGGAGACGCCGCCGAGGACGAAGCCGGGCAGCAGCAGGTTCTGCCAGGACGGGTCGCGACCGACGTTGATGGGGGCGATGCCGAGCTGCAGTCCGAAGACGAACTGGGCGAGGAAGCCGAGCACGAAGGTCGGGGTGGCGATCAGCAGCAGCGACAGCATCAGCAGCGTGGTGTCGATCAGCTTGCCCTTGCGCAGGCCCGAGATGACGCCGGCGACGATGCCGAAGATCGCCTCGACCACGACCGCGATGATCGCGAGCCGCACCGTGGTGGGGAACGCCGCGACGATCTGGTCCATGATCGGGCGGCCGTTGAACCCCACGCCCAGATCGAAGGTGAACACGCTCTTGAGGTAGAGCAGCCACTGCACCAGCACCGGCTGGTCCAGGTTGTACTGCTCGCGCAGCTGCTGCTCGACCGCCGGGGAGATCGGCTTGTCGCCGGCCAGGGCGAGGATCGGGTCACCCGAGGTGTAGAACGCCATCAGGTAGACGATCAGGGTGGCGCCGAGGAAGACGGGGATCATCTGCAGCAGTCGCCGCCCGATGTACCAGATCACGTCGGTCCCTTTCGCTGTCGGGGGTGGGGCCCGCGGGCCCGGGACGGCCCGGCGGTGCCGGGCGTGCGACAGCGGGAACCGGGCGGAGCCGATTCCCGCTGTCGCAGGGTGGGTCAGCAGGTCACTTGGTGATCTGGTGGTACAGCGGCACGGTGTCCCAGCCGTACTCCACGTTCCCCACCAGGGTGGAGTAGCCGCCGATGGTGTTCTGGTACCAGAGCGGGAGGACGGGCAGATCGCGCATGAGCAGCGCCTCCGCCTCCTTCCACAGGGCGATCGCGTCCTCCTCGGTCTCGGCCGCGAGACCGTCGGCCAGCAGCTGGTCGAATTCGGGGTTCTTGTAGTCGCCGTCGTTGGAGCCCTTGCCGTCCGCCGCGGCGGAGCCGTACAGCGGGCCGAGGAAGTTGTAGGCCGAGGGGTAGTCGGCCTGCCAGCCCGAGCGCCAGGTGCCCAGCAGATCGCGGTTGCGGATCTGCTCGCGCATCTCGCCGAAGGCGGGGAAGGGGGTGGGGGTCGCCTCGATGCCCAGCACGTTCGTCAGCGAGTTGCAGACGGCCTCGACCCAGTCCGCGTGGGGTCCGTCGGCGTTGTAGGCGAGGGTCAGCGGCCCGGCGAAGGGCGTGATCGCCTCGGCCTCGGCCCACAGCCGCTTGGCCTCGGCCTCGTCGAACTGCAGGACCTCGCCGCCGGGGATGTCGGTGGCGCCGCCGCCGGGGATCACCGGGGAGACGAAGTCCGTGGCCGGGGTGCGGGTGCCGAAGAAGAGGTTGTCGCAGATCGACTGGCGGTCGATGGCCCGCGACAGCGCCTGGCGGCGCAGCGCCCCGGCCTCGCCCTGGAAGTTCGGGTCGTAGCCCGGGAGGGTGACCGACTGGAACACGGCACCGGGGGCGTTGACGGCCCGCTCGCCGAGGTCGTCTTCGAAGGTGGCCAGCGCCGAGCCCGGCAGCTGGTCGACCACGTCGACGTTGTCGGACTGCAGGTCCAGGTACATCGTCTCCGGGTCCTGGTAGACCGTGAAGTTGATCCCGGAGTTCTGCGGGGTGCGGGGACCGTCGTAGCTCTCGTTGGGGACCAGCACCAGCTCCTGATCGTGGGTCCAGGTCTCGAGCTTGTACGGGCCGTTGGCCAGCGGGGCCTCGCCGTAGGCCTCGATGTCGTCGAAGGCCGTGGGGGGCAGCGGCATGTAGGCCGAGTAGCCCAGGCGGGTCGGGAAGTCCGACTGCGGGGAGACCAGGCGCACGGTGAAGGTGGTGTCGTCGACGACCTCGAGGCCGGAGAGGGTGGCGTCGGCGGCGACGCCCTCGGTGGAGAGCTCCGCGTAGCCCTCGATCGGCTCGAAGAAGTACTGGCCGAGCTGCGCGTTGGCGGCGTTGGCGCCGAAGTTCCAGGCGCTCACGAAGTCCTGCGCCGTGATGGGGGTGGAGCCGTCGGAGTAGGTCAGGCCCTCCCGGATCGTGATGGTCCAGTTCTGGTTGTCCTCGGACTCGATCGACTCCGCGAGGTCGTTCTCGGCGGTGCCGTCGGCGGTGTAGTACACCAGGCCCGCGAAGATCATCACGATGATGCGGCCGCCGCCGACCTCACCGGTGTTGGTGGGGATCAGCGGGTTCTCGGGCTCGGTGGTGTTGGCGTAGATCGGCTCGCCGGTGCCGCCGGCCGCGGCGCCGCCGTTGTCGCTGCCGCCGCCGGCTTCCTCCTCGCCGCCGCAGGCAGCCAGGGTGAGGGCAGCGGCACCGCCGGCAGCGGTGCCGAGCATCATGGATCGTCGCGAAATGGCCATGGGATGGATCTCCTGAAGATGACTCGTCGTCGAGTACCCGCCCCGGATCTCGGGCGGTACCGACCCCAGTCTGCACTCTCGTTTGTCAACGTTTATCCACCTGTCGGTAACGCTTCGGTCTCGGCGCCCCTTCCGCCGGGCGTCGGGCGCGGTGCCTGCAGGCACGGCGTCCGGGGTGTTCAATGGCCGTATGACTGCTGCTACCTCTTCCTCCGCCCCCATCGACCCGACCGCGACCGACGCCTGGGGAGAGCTCGAGGCGCACCGCATCGAGCTCGACGGCACGCTGCGCGAGTGGTTCGCCGCCGATCCGCAGCGCGCCGAGCGCTTCACCCACGACGCCGCCGACCTCCACGTCGACCTCTCCAAGAACCTCGTCACCGAGCGCACCATGGCGCTGCTGCTCGAGCTCGCCCGTGAGGTCGGCGTCGAGCAGCGACGCGATGCGATGTTCGCCGGCGAGCACATCAACACCACCGAGGACCGCGCGGTGCTGCACACGGCCCTGCGCCGCCCGGCCGGCTCCTCCCCCGCGCTCGAGGTCGACGGACAGCGCATCGACCAGGACGTGCGCGGGACCCTCCACCGGGTCTACGAGTTCGCCGAGCAGGTCCGCTCCGGCGAGTGGACCGGGGTGAGCGGGAAGCGGATCGAGACCGTCGTGAACATCGGCATCGGCGGCAGCGACCTGGGACCGGTGATGATCTACGAGGCGCTGAAGCCCCTCGCCCAGGAGGGCCTGACGGCCCGCTTCGTCTCGAACATCGACCCCACCGACGCGTTCGCGACCACGCGGGACCTCGACCCCGAGACCACGCTGGTGATTGTCGCCTCCAAGACCTTCACCACCCTGGAGACCCTCACCAACGCCCGCCTGGTGCGCGAATGGCTGCTGACGGGACTGCGCGAGAACGCGGGCCTGACCGCCGAGCAGGAGAGCGAGGCCGTGGCCAAGCACTTCGTGGCCGTCTCCACCGCGCTCGACAAGGTCGAGGCCTTCGGCATCGACCCCGCCAACGCCTTCGGCTTCTGGGACTGGGTGGGCGGGCGCTACAGCGTCGACTCCGCGATCGGCACCGTGCTGGCGACGGTGCTGGGCCCCGACGTGTTCGAGGAGCTGCTGGCCGGCTTCCACGCGATGGACGAGCATTTCCGCCACGCCCCGGCCGAGCAGAACGTGCCGCTGCTGATGGGTCTGCTGAACGTGTGGAACGTGAACTTCCTGGACGCGGAGACCCACGCGGTGCTCCCCTACTCCCAGTACCTGCACCGCTTCCCCGCCTACCTCCAGCAGCTGACCATGGAGTCCAACGGCAAGTCGGTGCGCTGGGACGGCTCGCCGGTGACCACCGAGACCGGCGAGGTGTTCTGGGGGAGCCCGGCACCAACGGCCAGCACGCCTTCTACCAGCTCATCCACCAGGGCACCCGGGTGGTCCCGGCGGACTTCATCGCCTTCGCCACCCCGAACCATGCGCTCGCCGACGGCGAGCAGGACGTCCACGAGCTGTTCCTGGCGAACTTCTTCGCCCAGACCAAGGCGCTGGCCTTCGGCAAGACCGCCGAGGAGGTGCGCGCCGAGGGCACCGAGGGGGCGCTGGTGGCCGCCCGCGCGTTCACCGGCGACCGCCCCACCACCTCGATCATGGCGCCGCAGCTGACGGCCGCGGTGCTCGGGCAGCTGATCGCGCTGTACGAGCACATCACCTTCGTCCAGGGCGTGGTGTGGGGCATCAACTCCTTCGACCAGTGGGGGGTGGAGCTCGGCAAGCAGCTCGCCAAGGAGCTCGCCGGCGCCGTCGCGGGCGATGCGGAGAAGATCGCCGCCGAGGATCCCTCCACCGCGGGCCTGATCCGCTACTACCACCAGCACCGCGAGGGCTGAGCGAGGCGCGTCACAACGCACCGCAGGAGGGCGGCACCGACCAGGTGCCGCCCTCCTGCGGCGCTCGGGGCGCGCGGATCAGGCCAGGTAGTCGACCTCGCGCGTCTCCTTGCCGATCACCAGGGCCACCAGGGTGGTCACCGCGGCCACGCTCAGGTACCCGCCCACCAGCCACAGCGAGCCGTCGAGCAGCTGCCACAGGGCGATCATCGCGTAGGGCGCCGGGGCCGCCCCCGATCACGGAGGCCATGTTGTAGCTGACTGCGCTGCCGGTGTAGCGCACATCGGCGGTGAACATCTCCGGCAGGAACGCCGCCATCGGCCCGAAGGTCAGTCCCATCAGCGTGAACCCGAGGATCAGCGCGGCCATCACGCCGACGGTGCCGCCGTGCATGAGCGGCTCGACCAGGAAGCCGAAGAGCCCGATCCCCACGGTGACCCCGATCAGCAGCGTCCGGCGGCCCAGGCGATCCGCGAGCGGGCCCGAGACCAGGGTGAAGACGCCGAAGAAGAGGACGCCGATGATCAGCATGGTGAGGAACTGCGGCCGCTCGTACCCCAGTCCCGGCACGAAGCCCGCCGCGTCGAAGGCGGTGCCGGAGGCCTCGGCGGCGGCGCGGGCCGCTCCCGCATCGGCCGCGGTCGTGCCGACCACCATGAGGAAGGCGGTCATCAGGTAGAAGAGCACGTAGGTCGCGACCATCGCGACGGTCGCCAGGATCAGCGGCCTCCAGGAGCTGCGGAAGACCCGCGCGATCGGCACCGCGGCGACCCGCTGCTCATCGATCACCTTCTGGAAGGCGGGGCTCTCCATGAGCCTCAGACGCACCCACAGCCCCAGGACCACCAGGAGCGCCGAGAGCAGGAAGGGCAGCCGCCATCCCCAGGACAGGAACTGCTCCTCGGTCAGCTGCAGGCTGAGCACCACGAAGAGCAGGTTGGACAGGATGAACCCGATCGGGGCGCCGAGCTGGGGGAAGGTGCCGTAGAGGGCGCGCCGGCCGGGCGGGGCGTTCTCGGTGGCCAGCAGCGCCGCCCCCGACCATTCGCCGCCCAGGCCGATGCCCTGGCAGAAGCGCAGCAGCACCAGCAGGGTCGGGGCGATGACGGTGAAGCCCGGGGTCGAGGCCGTGGGCAGCACCCCGATCAGGAAGGTCGCGATGCCCATCACCAGCAGGCTCGCCACCAGCGTGGTCTTGCGGCCCACCCGGTCCCCGAAATGACCGAAGACCAGCGATCCCAGCGGTCGGGCCACGAAGGCCACGCCGAAGACGGCGAAGGAGCTCAGCAGCTGGTTGGCCGGCGTCTGGGTGGGGGAAGAACAGCGCCGGGAAGACCAGCGAGGCCGCCGTCGCGTAGGCGTAGAAATCGAAGAACTCGATCGTGGTGCCCACCATCGAGGCCGTGATGACGCGGCCGCGGGTGTTGGCGGGGGCGGCGGCCGGGGCCGACGGGGCGGAGGGGGGTGACAGGGGTCCGGTGGTGCTCACGGCGGACGACCATAGACCCCATGTTCCGCCATGCGGACACAGGGGTCGGATCATGAGACGGCTGCGGTTCCGGGATAACGGCCCGGCCGGTCCCGGTCGATGGGAGAATGCCTCGGACGCCTGAACTCATCGAGGGGAACCCATGGAAGCACTGATACCTGTCGTCGGCGTGATCGTCGCCGTCGTCGTCGTCATCCTGATCGCGGCGATCATCCTGATGCGCAGCTACCGCATCGCCGCGCCCAACGAGGCGCTGATCATCACCGGCCGCAATGCCAAGGCCAGCCCCACCGGTGACATCGACCTGGAGTCCGGCAGCGCGCGGGTGATCATCGGCGGCCGCGCCATCGTGCGTCCCATCGTCGACCGCGCCTTCGTGCTGAGCCTGAGCTCCCGCCAGATCCCGGTCGAGGTCGAGGGCTACTCGATGAACGGCATCTTCCTGCGTCTGCGCGGGGTGGCGCAGGTGAAGGTCGGGGGCAACGTGGACGACGTCCGCAAGGCCTCCCAGCGCTTCCTCGACCAGCAGCAGCAGATCGACCACTACACCCAGGAGATCCTCTCCGGCACCCTGCGCGCGGTGGTGGGCACGCTGTCGGTCGAGCAGATCATCCGTGACCGCGCCTCGTTCGCCAGCCAGGTGCAGGCCGAGGCCGAGCACTCGATGAACAACCAGGGTCTGGTCATCGACACCTTCCAGATCTCCTCGATCGAGGACGACGGCTCCTACCTGCGCGACTGGGGACGCCCCGAGGCCGCCCTGGTGGCCAAGCGGGCCGCGATCGCCGAGTCGGACGCGAACCGCGAGTCCACCCAGGCGACCAACCTGAACCTCCAGCAGGAGGCCGAGTCGAGGCAGGCCTTCGATCTGCGCCAGGCCGAGATCAAGGAGCAGACCGACGCCCGCCAGGCCGTGGCCGACGCCTCCGGTCCCCTCGCCCGCGCCGCCCAGCAGCAGCGGATCATCGAGCAGGAGGAGCTGATCGCGGTCCGCAACAGCGACCTGCGCGAGAAGCAGCTGGTCGCCGAGGTCCACAAGCCGGCCGAGGCGAAGCGCTACGCCGAGCAGCAGGATGCGGACTCCAGGAAGTACGCCCGCATCGCCGAGTCGGAGGCCCAGCTGCAGGACGAGCGCAACCGCGCCGAGTCCCGCAAGGTGACCGCCGACGCGGAGGCGCATGCCATCGAGGCCCGCGGTCGGGCCGAGGCCGAGGTCGAGCTGCAGCGCCGCTCGAAAGACGCCGAGGCGGTGCGGCTCGAGGGCCAGGCCGAGGCCGACGCGCTGCGCGCCAAGGGCGAGGCCGAGGGCGCGGCGATCCGCGCCAAGGGCGACGCCGAGGCGGAGACCACCCGAGCCCGCGCCGAGGCGTACAAGCAGTTCAACGACGCCGCGGTGCTCAACCAGGTGCTCGAGGTGCTGCCCCAGGTCGCGAACGAGCTGGCCTCCCCCTACTCGAACATCTCCAACCTGTCGGTGTTCTCCACCGACGGCGAGGCCAAGATCGGCCAGAACATCTCGGTGGGTCTGGCCCAGGTGCTCGACATGGTCCGGTCCACCACCGGCGTGGACTTCCAGGACACGCTGCAGCGCGCCGCCGAGGGCGGTCGCACGGTGCGCGTCCAGGCCGAGCAGGCCGCCGACGCCGAGCGCACCGCTCCCTCGGCCGACAGCAGCCCGGTCGACGGCACCGCGGACGATCGGGCCGCCACCACCTGAGCCGACCCGCCCCGGCCGCGAGCGCCCCGGTCCCTCCGCGTGGAGGGGCCGGGGCGCTCCGTCGTCGGGCCGAAGATCCTCCCCTCCACCTGCGCATCGTCCGTAAGCTGGCCCCACCGGCGCGGGCGCCGCGCCGCCCCCGGGTCCCTGGAGCGGAGCGGATGCGTCCAGGAACCCGAGCCGTCCGAGCATCCCCCGACCCGTCCCGACGACGAGAGAAGCGAGCCCCTCGCATGAAGATCGGAATCCTGACCTCCGGCGGCGACTGCCCCGGCCTGAACGCCGTCATCCGCGGCGCCGTGATCAAGGGCGACAAGCTCTTCGAGGACGAGTTCATCGGGTACCGGGACGGCTGGCGCGGGGTCATCGAGAACGACTGGATGACGCTGCCGCGGCGGCGGGTGCGGGGCATCGGCCGCATGGGCGGCACCATCCTGGGCACCTCGCGCTCGAACCCCTTCGCCGACGGGGAGGACGGCGCGGAGATCGTGCGGCAGCACCTCGACGACAACGACATGGACGGGATCATCGCGATCGGCGGCGACGGCACCCTGTTCACCGCCAACCGGCTGTTCCAGGCCGGGATCCCGGTGGTCGGGGTCCCCAAGACCGTCGACAACGACCTCGACGCGACCGACTACACCTTCGGCTTCAACACCGCGGTGGAGATCGCCACCGAGTCGCTGGACCGCCTGCGGATGACCGGCGACTCCCACCACCGCTGCATGGTCGCCGAGGTGATGGGGCGCAGCGTCGGCTGGATCGCCCTGCACTCGGGGATGGCGGCCGGCGCCCATGTCATCTGCCTGCCGGAGTTCCCGCTGAGCATCGACGAGATCTGCACCTATGTGCGCTCGGCCTTCGACCGCGGTCGGGCGCCGCTGGTGGTGGTCGCCGAGGGCTTCGTGCCCCGCGACGCCCCCGAGGGGTTCATGGACTACGACCTCGACGAGTTCGGCCGCCCGCGCTTCGGCGGGGTCGCCTCGGCGCTCGCGCCGATCATCGAGGAGCGGCTGGGCATCGAGTCCCGCGCCACCGTGCTCGGGCACATCCAGCGCGGCGGGGAGCCGACCGGCTACGACCGGGTGCTGTCCACCCGGCTCGGCACCTCGGCGGTGGACCTGGTCCACTCCGGCGGCTTCGGACGGATGGTGGCGCTGCGCGGCACCGAGATCGTGGACGTGCCGCTGACCGAGGCGATCGACTCGGTCAAGAAGGTCCCCGAGTCCCGCTGGCGGGAGGCGCAGATCCTCTTCGGCTGATCAGCGCCACGCCGGACGCGGCGCGCCGCTCTCCCCGATCGGCCCGAGCAGCGCCTTGGCGTAGGAGGCGTGCACGGACTCCTCGTCGGAGGGGTGGTACATGGCGGCGCGGACGTCGCGGGAGAGCCGCTCGAGCTCGCTGCGGCGGAAGAACTGGGAGCCGCCGCTGGCGCGCAGCACCTGGTCGACCGCCCCGATCGCGGCCTCGGTGGCGCGGGCCTTGACGCCGGAGAAGTGCAGGAACCAGCGTGCCCCGTGGTCGGTGGTGCCCGGGTGCTGGCGGCCCTCCCCGAGGGCGTCGAGGTCGGCCATCAGCTTCTCGATCTGCAGGATGGAGCCGTCCACGGCGATCGCCGCGTCCGCCAGGCGCCAGCGGATGTCGGGGTCGTCGGCGTGGACGATGCCCTTGGTGACGCTGCGGCGGACGCCCGCGAGGTCGGCACCGAGGGTGATGGCCCGCTCGCCGAGGCCCGTGTAGACGGAGGCGATCAGCAGCTCGAAGGCCCCGAAGATGCCCATCACGAAGGCATCGGGGTTCGGGCCGACCGGGGTGTGGGTGAGCACCTGCTCCGGACGGAGCGGCGCCGCGTGGAGCCGTGTGGTGCGGGACTGGGATGCGCGCATGCCGTGAGTGTCCCAGTCGTCGAGCACCTCTACCTCGGCGGTGCGCTCGAGCACCCCGAAGACCAGCCGCGGATCGACCTGGGTGGGGGCCGCGACGCGCCCGTGGACCACCAGGCGGTCCCAGACCGGGGCCAGCGAGGTGAAGATCTTGGTGCCGGTGATCAGGTAGCCGCCGTCGGCCTGCCCCTCGGCGCGGGTCGAGGAGTCGAACAGCATCGCGTCGTTGCCGGCCTCGGAGATGCCGAAGGCGAACAGCCGATCGGCGGCGGCCTCCTCGAGCACGGTCCGCACGGCGTTGTGGCCGAGCCGGTGGGCGTGCAGGGCGGCGCCGGTGACCACCAGGTGCATGTTCATCGCGAGCGCGGTGGCGGGGGCGGCCTGGGCCAGGCGGCGCTGGACGCGGGAGGCCTCGAGCAGGCTCGCGCCCATCCCGCCGAGCTCGGTGGGCACCAGCAGGCGCAGGTAGCCGCGCTCGCGGAGCTCGGCGAGGTCCTGCTCGGGGAAGGTGTTGTCGCGGTCGTGGACCGCCGCGCGGGCATGGAACGTCTCCAGCAGGGAATCGGGCAGCAGGTCCTGGGCGATGGTGCTCATGCCTCAACGCTAGTCCAGCGCCGCCGCGGTGGGCGCGGGACTGAGCACCGTCGCCACCACCGGGCGGTGGTCGGAGGAGCCGCGGGCTCCCACCGCCAGGGCGGTCACCACGGCGTCGCCCCGCACCCAGAGCGCGTCGATCCGGCGCAGCGGGAAGCGGGAGGGATGGGTCGCGCCGAGCACGATCCCCGTCCGGCGCAGGGCCGCCACGAGCCGGCGCAGCGGCCGGAGGGCTGCGGGTCGCCGACGGGCCGCCTCGGTCTGGGCAGCGGCCTCGCGCCATCCGCCGGCGGCGAGGGCGGCCAGCTCGGGGGCGGCGGGGTCGGTGTTCACGTCCCCCATCAGCACGGCGGGCCCGGCCAGGTCGCGGGCGAGGCGGAGGATCCCCTGGACCTGGACGGCGCGGTGCGCGCGCAGGACGGGGCTGAGGTGGGTCACCAGCACGTCCAGCGTCCCGCCGTCGCGGTGGCGGATCCGGCCGTGCAGCACGCCGCGCGGCTCGCTCGGCGGCGCCTGGTCCGGATCGGCGGGCAGCAGGTCCAGGCGGTGGCCGAGGATCTCGTGCCGGGTCAGCAGGGCGAGGCCGTAGCGGCGCCTCGAGCCCCCGGCCTGCAGCGGCGCGAGGTCGATCGTGGCGCCGTAGCGGACCTCCATGCCGAGCAGCTCGGCGAGTAGGGCCGGCTGGTCCTGGTGCTCGGAGCGGGAGCCGAAGCGGTCGTCGACCTCCTGCAGGCCGATCACGTCGGCGTCCAGGGCGCGGATCTCCTGCGCCGTGCGCGTGAGGTCGACCCGGCCGTCGTCGCCGAGTCCGTGGCGGATGTTGTAGGTCGCGATGCGCCACGAGGTCATCGCGTCACCGTACCGTGCAGGCCCGGGGGGGCAGCGGGGTGGACTGCCGGCCCCGGCCCGCTCCCCCGAGGACCGCTCCGGCACGGCGCTGCTCACCGCCCGAACAGGTCTCCGAGGCCGAGATCCGAGATCCGGTCGCCGACCCCGGAGAGCTGTTCCCCGGCGTCCGTGACGCTCCCGCCCAGCCCGTCGGTCATGCCGTCCAGGTCCTCGAAGCTCTCGGTCATGCCGCCGAGATCAGACCCCAGATCCTCCGTCAGGGCATCGACGTCGATTCCCGCGCCCAGAGCGTCCTGCAGCACCGACGCCCCGACGGAGGTCACGACCGCACCGCCGGCGACGACGGCGAGCAGGCCGCCGGCCGCGCCGACCGCGCCGGCCCCGAGCGCACCTGCTCCCAGAGCCCTCGTCCCGCCGCGCGAGCGGCCCAGCATCCTCGTCAGCCGGCGAGGATCGAGAGCCGCCAGCCGGGTCGCCGACCGGGCCAGGTCCTGCGGGGCCTCGGTCCGGGGTCGCTCACCGTCCGGGAGCTCCGAGCGCATCGTCGTCGCGAGCTGGGAGCGCTGGTCGGGGGTGAGGTTCTCGAAGGCCTCGCGATGTACCCGCTCGAGCTGGTCGGGCTCTGCTGTGCGCACGAGGTAGTCGTAGCGGGCGATCGCACGCCGGTCCGTCTCGGAGAGGGCGGCGGACGGGGTGGTGCCCCGCGGCGGGGTCGCCCGTGCGGGACGTTCCGTGGCCGGGGTCGAGGCGCTGCCGTCGCCGGTGAGGGAGTCGGCGGCGCTGCGGACCATCGAGCGCCAGTCAGAGGTCCGTCCTGAGCCGGCCGAGCCGGAGCTCTTCGAGTCGAGGGCCTTCTGTGCGGTGCCGAGCAGGCGGCGAAGAGTGCTCACGTCGGTCCTTTCCGGTCGTGGTGGCGCCCGGGTCGTCCGGGCATCGCCCGAGGATGACGGCCCTGCCTCCGTGCGAGCAGGGTCCGCGCCCGGAACTCCCTGGGAGCCGGCGCCCTCGACGCGTCATGGACTGCACGCCGCGCCGTGCAGAAGCGGTCCTGGACCGGACCGGGGTACGGGGCGACAGGCGCGGCAGGCGCGGCAGGGGTCGTCCGTACCACATTCCGTACCAATCGGTGACAACGCTCGATACACGAACGTATCGTGTGCTTGGTGTCCTCACTCCTCCGTGCATTCATCACCGCCGTCTCCACCATCCTCGGGACCGCGGGCCGCGCCGTGGCGTCGGCTGCCCGTGCCGTCACCGGTGCGCTCGCCCGCGCCCTCGGAGCCACCGGCCAGGGGCTCGCCGCCCTGGGCCGCGGGGCGATCGCGCTGCTGCCGGGCGAGTGGAAGAAGCCGATCGCGGCCCTGTTCGTGACCGGTCTCGCGCTGGTCCCGCTGGTCTACTCCGGCAACATGACCTGGTCGTTCCTGGATCCCAGCAACAACCTGGATCAGATCACGGCTGCCGTGGTCAACGAGGACGAGGGCGCCACGGCCATCTCGCCGGACGGTGAGGAGAGCGAGCTGGACGTGGGCGGGGAGTTCACCGACACGCTCCTGGGCCTGGACAAGGAGACCGTCTACCGCTTCGAGGCGGTCTCCCCCGCCGAGGCGCGTCAGGGCCTCGAGGACGGCAGCTACGGCGCCACGGTCGAGATCCCGTCGGACTTCTCCGCGAACATCGCCTCCCTCGGCGGGGACGCCGAACCCGCGGCCCCCGCCCTGCTCACCGTGACCACCAACGACTCGGTGAACTACGTGGGCGGCAACTTCACCAAGTCGGTGGGGACCGCGCTGACCGACTCGCTGCGCGCGAGCGTGCTCGAGCAGTACCTGGGCCAGATCTACGTGGGCTTCACGACCATCCACGACGGCATCGGCGAGGCCGTCGACGGCGCCGGCGAGCTGACCGACGGGGCCACCACTCTGCACGAGGGCACCGGCGAGCTGGTCGACGGCAGCGCCGAGCTGGCCGACGGCACGGGGCAGCTGGTGGACGGCAGTGCGGAGCTGGCCGACGGGGCGGACACCCTGCACACGGGCAACCTGGACCTGGTGGTGGGCCTGGACCAGCTGAGCACCGGCGCGGTCACCCTGGGCGACGGCGCCGCGCGGCTCGACACGGGCGCCCGGCGCCTCAGCACGGGCCTGGTGACCCTCGACGAGAACGGGCAGCCGCTGCGCAGCGGTGCCCAGCGACTGGCCTCCGGAACCTCGCAGCTCGCCACCGGGGCGGGCACCCTCGCCGACGGCGCGGGCCGGGTCGCCGAGGGCACGCAGCTGCTCGACGAGACGGTCACCGCCGCCCAGCAGCGCGCCGACGAGCTCGGGGTGACCCCCGACAGCGTGGAGCGCACCAGCGAGGACCTCGTCACCGCGATCGACACGCTCGAGGGCATCGCCGCGGACCTGCCGGGGCGGCTCGCCGACCCGGTCGCCGCCGCCGGCACCGTCTCGGAGACCAGCACCGCGCTCGACGACGCCGCCACCGGGGTCGACCAGGCCGCTCAGGACCTCGACCAGGCCACGACCGACCGCACCGAGGACGCCCGCACCCTCCGCGACGGCGCCACCACCATCGGCGAGGACGCCGCCGCGCTGGACGAGGACGTGCAGACCGCGGAGGAGGCCGCCACGACCGCCTCGGCGAGCGCCACCACCAGCGAGCAGGGCGTGCGCGACTTCACCGAGCAGGTGGACGATCTCGCCGCTCGCTGCGAGGACTCCGGCGCCGAGGCCTCCTTCTGCGAGGAGCTCGCCGGCACGTCGGGCTCCTCGCAGCAGGTGCGCGGCGACGCCGAGCAGACGTCCGCCGACGCCGCCACGGCCGAGAAGGCCGCCACCACCGCGGCCGAGCGGTCGACCGCCCTCGAGGACACCGCGACCGGCATGAACGACGCGGCGGAATCGATGGTCACGTACTTCGAGGGCGTCTCCGAGACCACCTCGTCTCTCGCCGAGGGCACCTCCTCCCTGGCCGAGAGCAGCGGGACGCTCGCCGAGGACGCCTCGATGCTCGCGGAGGACCTCACCGCCCTGCGCGAGGACGCCGTCACGGCGGCACCCTCCCCCGAGCACGGTGCGAGCGCCTCCGATCTCGCGGCGAGTCTGGCGGAGCAGGCCCGCACTGCAGCGGAGGCCCTTCCCCAGGCCTACTCCGCCCTCGAGCAGGGCGCTCAGGACGCGCGCCGCCTGAACTCCGGGGCCCAGGAGGTGTCCTCGGGCGCCGAGCGGCTCGCCGAGGCCGGCGGCACCGCGAGCGACGGCGCCCGGACCCTCTCCGAGGGCGTCATCGAGTACACGGACGGGGTGGGCACCGCCCGTGGCGGCGCCGAGCAGCTGGCCGGCGGCACCGGTCAGCTCGTCGACGGCTCCCGGCAGCTGGCCGAGGGCACCTCGGAGGCCGGCGCCGGTGCGCAGCAGCTCGCCGACGGCGCCGGGCAGCTCGCGGACGGCGCCACCCGTCTCAACGACGGCGCGGCGCGGGTCGACGACGGCGCGAACGCGCTGGCCGACGGGGCGGTCGACCTCGAGGACGGGGCGGGCCGGCTCGCCGACGGCTCCGACGAGCTGCGCGACGGTCTCGCCGACTCGCAGGACGACGTGCCCGCCTACACCGAGGAGGAGGGCGACGCGCTCTCGGAGACGGCCGCCGAACCGGTGCAGATGAGCTTCGTACGTGCCCACGAGCTCGGCCGCTTCGGCGAGGGCCTCGCGCCGCTGTTCCTCGCGATCAGCCTGTGGGTCGGCGGCATGGCCATCTTCCTGATGATGCCGCCGTTCTCCTCGGCGGCCGCCGCCCGCGGCGTGCCTCCGGTGCGGCTGCTGGCCGGCGGTCTGGTGCCCGCCCAGCTGCTGGGCCTGATGCAGACCGCCATCGCGGTGTGCGCGCTGCACTGGCTGGTGGGTGTCTCGATGCACGACCTGCCGCTGCTGCTGGGGCTCGCAGCGCTGACCTCGATGGTGTTCGTCGCGCTGAACCACGGCTTCGGAGCCCTGTTCGGGCCGGTCGGGAAGTTCGTCGCGCTGGTGCTGATCGCCCTCCAGATCTCCGGGGCCGGCGGCACCTATCCGGTCGCGACCCTGCCGCAGTTCTTCCGGGTGATCCACCCGTACCTGCCGATGACCCACGCCGTGGACGCCTTCCGCGGGGCGATCGGCGGCGGCTGGATCGACCCGTCCGGTGACCTGCTGTGGCTGGCGGGCTGGCTCGTGGTCGGTGTCTCCCTCGGTCTGGGCGGCGCCATCGCCCAGCGCCGTCGCGCCCTCGCCGCCGGCCCGCTCGCCGGCGCCGTGCCGATCGCCTGACCCGACACGGGCCACGGCCGCCGACCGTGGCCCGCCGTATTCCTCACCAGCCGCGGTGCGCTCCTGGCGTCGGATAGATGTCCACGCTGCCCGTGGCGAGCGGCACCTCGGCGATCGCGCTTCTGCTCAACATCGTCTTCGACGACTCTCCCGGGGAGTACGTCGCGCTGGCCTTCGCCATCGCCGCCCTCGCCTGCGCCGTCGGATACCTGGCGCGTCCACAGCGACACCGCAGCGACTAGATGTATGAGGTCATGACGTTGTCGACACGTTCGTGGACGCGGGTGGCCGGGGGCTGATCAGCGCAAGCGGTGTGCGGCCGATGATAGTTGTAGTGGTGGACCCAGACGCTGATCGCTTCGCGCCGTTGGTCCTCGGAATAGAACGGGCGGGCGTAGAGGCATTCCTCGGTGAGCAGCCGCTGGTAGCGCTCGACTTTCCCGTTGTGTCGGGGCGTGTAGGGGCGGGTCCGCTGGTGCCGGGAGGCGTGGGCCCGGACGGTGCGGACGAAGGTGCGGGCGCGGTAGTTGGAGCCGTTGTCGGTGACCACCCGGACCAGGCGGGTGATGCCGTGTGCGGCGAAGAACGCCCTCGCTCGAGAGAAGAAGCCGATCGTGGTTTGGGCGGTCTCGTTCTCCAGGGCCTCGGTGTAGGCCAGGCGGGAGTAGCCGTCGATCGCGGAATGCAGATAGGTGTAGCCGGCGCGCTGCCTGTGGGCGCGCTTGCCGGCCAGGGTCTGGGTGCTGCCGCGGCCGTGGATCCGCCAGCCGCCGCCGTCGGGGATCTTCCCGACCTTCTTGACGTCCAGGTGGAGCATGTGGCCGGGGAAGCGGGCGGTGATCTTCCCCGGTTCGCGGTTGTTCTCTCCGGTGGGGTCGAGGTCGCGGCGCCGTGAGATGCCCAGGCGTTCCAGCCATCTGCCGATCGTGCGGACGCTGCAGGCGTAGCCGCGGTCGGCGAGCTCGAGGGCGATCCGGCGGGCGGACCACTTGTGGTCCCGTCGCCAACGGTCGATCAGCTCGATGACCTCGACCGGAAGTCGGGACGGGCGCCTGGCGGGGGCGCTGGTGCGATCTTCCACGGCTTCGAGCCCATCGGCGCGGTAGCGGTGCACCCACTTCGTGAGCGTCGAGCGGGCGATCCCGGCTTCTCCAGCGACGTGGGCGATGGCCCGGCCGTCGACTTCGACACGGCGAACCAGGCGCTGTCTTCTAGCAGGGGTCAGCGGGGAATTACGGTGGGTCATGGAACGGGTCTCTTCCGGCGGATGGACGGCTTCAGCACCACCCATCGTGCCGGTCAGGGGCCCGTTCCTTCATCCCCGCTCCGTGACTACAACGTCATGACCCGCAACACCTAGTCAAGGCCCATCGCGCACTGGACGCAGTAGTCGATCGCGCCTTTGGTGCCAGGCGGGCTTGTCACTCTGAGCAGGAACGTCAGGAAGTTCTTTTCGCACGCTACGCAGAAATGACAGCTTGACTGGCTATCAGTCCATCGGTAGCTCAGGCTGCTCAAGATAGCGGTACAGCATGGATCGGCTGATCCCGTGCTCACGCGCTATTTGGACTTTAGGGGTGCCGGCGAGGGCGGCGTTGCGGACGGAGCGGATCTGTTCACTCTCGAGTGTGCGGGGCCGGCCCTTGTAGACGCCGCGCTTCTTCGCGGCGGCGATGCCCTCGGTTTGGCGCTGGCGGATGAGCTCGCGCTCGAACTGAGCGAAGGCGCCCATCATGTTCAGCTGGAACGAGGCCATCGGGTCCGTATCGCCGGGGGCGAAGGTGAGTCGCTCTTTGAGGAACTCGATGCTCGCGCCCTTTCTGGGGTGCTGCTCGGTGTGTTCGGTGGGGTCGCCGGTGATCTGCTGGACGATGTCGTTGAGGTCGATGACCGAGCGGGCGAGACGGTCCATGGAGGCGACGACGACATGGTCGCCGTGGCGGACGTGCCGGATCAGCGCCTGTAGCTGCGGACGGTCGACCGCGCTCTTGCCGGACTAATTCTCGGTGAAGGTCTGGTCGCACTCCCCCACCGCTTCGAGCTGCCGCGCGAGGTTCTGGCCGGCGGACGAGACTCGCACGTACGCGACTCGCTGACCGGAGGGGCGAGAAGTCTCAGCCACGTCCGCTCCGCATCCCGCGCCGGAACCCAATGATGGCGGCGACCAAGAGGAGCCCCCCGGTGACCATCAGGAGCGAGCCTGCGATGGCGCTGCGCGGGATCGTGACGTCGCCACCGAATACCGAGAGGCCAAGAGCGGCGACCGCGATCGCCAACAGAACATCTCGGAAACCATTGACGCGAGCCCTGCGGACACGAAGTGAGTCACTCATGTCATAGACCCTAGCCGAGACATGTGCCAAAAGCCGATATCGGACCCTGTGGAACAGGGGTGATGTCTCACGGGCGGCTGTCGCTTTTGGGTATACCCCATCAGGACACAGTCGCCCGAGTTCTGACTGTGGAGGTCGTTACGCCGGACGGTTGCCGTGTCGGCCGCGGTCGATCACGGCCTGCAGGCCGACCGGGTCGGCTGCGTATCCCAGGTCTGTCGCGGATCTCCAGGCGCCGTAGAGCTCATAAGCTTCGAGTGCCGTCTGCGGGTCGAGAGGCTCCGCGACTGCCTCCAGCGCTAAAGGAGCGTCTGCGTCATATCGCGTCTCGGTGCGATGGTGAGTCGTCCCCACAGCTCGGTCGGCGGCGACCATGCGATGAACAAGGGCTTCTTGGATGACGCCCAGGATGAGGTGGAGGCCGATCAGGTGGCTTCCGCGGCCGAAGCGCACCGCTGCGAGGGCAGTGTCGAAACGAACGTCCCATGGAGCCGGACGTCGATGGAGAGTGCGGTACGCCCGGGGAGCGCCACGGATCATGTGCCATCTGCATGTGCAGCCGTCTCCAGCCGAGTTCACGGCGCTCCACTGACCCTCACGCGAGATCCCGAGCCCGCACAAACTCGCCATACCGCATGTACTTGCTGGCTTGGAAAGTACTTGTTAAGGTAGGGCCTTGTCGGCAGGGCATACACCTCTAGGAGGACGCATCGTGAATGACACCGCGAACACGACGAACACCGCCCGCATCGGGAACCTCCGCCTCAGCCTCCAGTGGGCCTGGTTGGGTCCCGTCGCAGGCATTGCCTGCATGATCGCACTGGTCATCATGGGCCTGGTGACGCACACCCCGGGCATGACAATCATGGCCGCATCGCTCGCTGCGGTGCTCGCCAGCATCTGGGTGAGCGTCAACGCATCGTTGCGCCGCAAGATCGTTCAGGCAGAGCAGGCGTAAGCACGGCCATGAGCAACGACCCCACTCCCGACGAAGCACAAGCGCTCCTGGCTCAGGCCTCCCAGTCGGCATCGACCACGAAAGCCGGATCGAGCTGGCCGCAGATCGCGGGGCTCCTGACCCTCGGAGCAGCATCATCGCTCGCACTGCCCGCGATCGCGTTCGCTCCTAGTAGGTCAATCGCACTTCCCGTCGTGCTCGTGATGGTGTGGATCGCGGCCGCCGTCATGTTCATGATGGCCTTCAACCGATCGGTGAAGCGCGGCTTCAGCAAGCGCTGGTTGTTGACGATCGCCACCTGGGGTGTCTGCTGGGTCGCCGGCATGCTCGGCGCCTCGATCTGGTTCGTCGGACAGATGTGGTTCCTCGCAGTCGCCTGTGCGGCCCTGACGCTCGTCACGATGCTCGGCGCCTGGGTCGAGGCGACGCGATGACCGTCGAGCACCCTCGGCATCAGCTCGTCGAGGCACTGACGCACCCGGTCCGCTTCTCGCTTGTGGCCGCGCTGAACGCCGTCGACAGCATCGACTTCGCCACTGTCAGAGATCAGCTGCAGGTCAGTGACTCCGTGCTCAGCAGACAGGCCGCACAGCTCGAAGAACTCGGCATCATCGAGATCAAGAAGGGCTACGTCGGCAAGCGGCCCCGCACCTGGCTCGCCCTCACCCGCAATGGTCGCGCGCAGTGGGCCGCCCACTTGAACGCCCTTCAAGCGATCGCGCGCGGCGAGACGGTGTAACTCGGCGCCTGCAGGCGCCACCCCGCCAGAACGGCGACGCTCTAGCGAGAATCAATGTAACGGCGTCTTCTTCGGGTACACCCCATAAGGACAGGCGGGACGTGGAGAGCGCTCCGAGTCTTCATGCTCCCCGAGCGGGTTGCGGCCTTCGTGAGGCCGAGAACCGCTGGCACACCGTAGAGGACCGTGTCAGAGACCTCTGGATCAGTTCTCGAGCGCGGGTTGGAGGAACGCTCGCAGGAGCTTGGCGAGGTCCTCGAGCGGTGAATCGTGGTGCAGCTCTTTCTGCATGGCACGGACGGTCTTCTCCCGCACGGCGTGGCCCAGTACCAGGTCCATGAAGGCACGGCCGGCGAAGGGCGGATCGATACCCGCCCGCATCTGACCGTTCTCGGCGAGCTGAGCGAAGCACTTTTCCAAGATGTGCTCATGCACGCGCCGCAGCCGGGACATCCGGTATCTCCCCGGGTGATCCTCGCTGACCGCGTCGGTGGTGAGCATCGCCAGCAGTTGCATCGTGTGCGATGCGGGGTGCCAGATCTCCATCAGACTGTTCAGCATCGCGGTGGAATCCACTGCAAGACCATCAGCGCGGTCCAGGGCCTCTTGGGCGTGAGTCTCGAGACGGTCGATCACCGCATCCAGCAGAGCTTCCTTGGAAGCGAAGTGGTGCAGCATCCCTGGGTGCGAAAGTCCTACGCGCCGTGCGATGTGGATGAGATGGCTCAGTGGCGGGTTTCTGTGATCGCTCAGTGGTGGTGCTTGGGCGGTCAGGAGGTGGTCGTGGTGCGGCGCAGCTCGCGGTAGATGGTGGTGCGGGAGACGTTGAACAGCTCGGCCAGCTCGGCTTGGGTGTGCTCGCCGGCGGCGTGCAACGTCAGCAGGTGCTTGCGCTGAGAGGCCGAGAGCTTGGGCTTCTTGCCCTTGAGCTTGCCCCTTGATCTCGCGATGGCCATGCCCTCGCGGGTGCGCAGGCGGATGAGGTCCGCCTCGAACTCGGCCACCATGCCGAGCACGTTGAACAGCAGCCGGCCCACGGCGTCGTTGGGGTCGTAGACGCTGCCGCCGAGACTGAGCGCGACTCCCTTGATGGTGAGCTCGTCGGCGATGTCCCTCGCGTCCGGGAGGGAGCGTGCTAGTCGGTCGAGCTTGGTCACTACCAAGGTGTCGCCCTCCCGGGTCGCGGCCAGCGCTTCGCGCAGCCCGGGGCGGGCGCGGTTCGTTCCGGTCAGGCCGTGGTCGAAGTAGATGTTCTTGCTCTCGACTCCGAGGCGCTCGAGCGCTTCCCGTTGGGCGGAGAGATCTTGCTCGAGAGTCGAGACGCGCGCGTAGCCGACATGCATGTCCCCATTGTTGCAGTTGCCCTCCCCTCACCGCCCATGTCACCGTACGGGTCTTGCGTACATGACGATCCCTCGCAAGAAGTCGTCGAGGAGCGAGCTCTCTCGACGTACGGTGAAGGATCCCCTTACGGGCATGCGATCTGGGCTGACGCCTGTGACCGAGTGTTCAGTGCGCGCTGTATAGTTCAGTCCATGCTGACTATTGCTTCGCGTCTCGACGTGATGAACCGCCTGGGTCGTGCACTGGCCGACCCCACTCGATCCCGGATCATCTTGACCCTGCTCGACCATCCCGCTTACCCGGCGGAACTGGCCCGAGATCTGGACCTGACACGCCCGAACGTGTCCAACCACCTGGCATGCCTGCGCGATTGCGGGATCGTCGTCTCCGAGCCCGAGGGTCGTCGGACACGATATGAGATCGCCGATTCGCACCTGGCGCAGGCGCTGACGGCACTGGTCGATGCCACCCTGGCAGTGGACGAAGACGCCCCGTGCATCGATCCCGCCTGCTCGCTTCCCGGATGCGACGCAGCTGGGGAGGGCGCATGATCCTCACCTCGGTCTTGCAGGCGATGGGCCTGTTCGCAGCGACCAACATCGACGACATCATCGTGCTCTCCCTCTTCTTCGCGCGAGGGGCAGGCCAGCGCGGCACTACCGCCCGCATTCTGGCCGGCCAGTACCTCGGATTCGCCGGCATCCTCGGTGCCGCGGTCCTGGTGACCATCGGTGCCGGAGCATTCCTGCCCTCGGCAGCCATCCCGTACTTCGGTCTCATCCCTCTGGGCCTCGGCCTCTGGGCCGCATGGCAGGCCTGGCGCGGAGACGATGACGACGATGACGACGAGGCCAAGGTTGCCGGCAAGAAGGTCGGCGTGTGGACCGTCGCAGGCGTCACCCTTGCCAACGGCGGCGACAACATCGGCGTCTACACCCCTGTCTTCCTCAGCGTGGAACCTCTCGCAGTAGTCGCCTACTGCATCGTCTTCCTCGCGCTCGTCGCGGTCCTGGTGGCCCTGGCAAAGTTCGTCGCCACCCGCCCCCCGATCGCCGAAGTGCTCGAACGCTGGGAGCACATCCTCTTCCCCATCGTTCTCATCGGCCTCGGCATCGTGATCCTCGTCAGCGGCGGAGCCTTCGGACTCTGACGTAGCGGCAGCGATCCAAACGGCCCCGACCGGGCGCACCCCTGGGACTGATGCACGAGTAGGTGTCAGCTGGGGTTAGGCCGCCAGGCTGACGGTCGGGTTCATGATGGTCTCGTATTCGATGGGGGTCAATCGGCCGAGGCGGGCCTGTCGGCGGCGGCGGTGGTAGGTCCTCTCGATCCAGGTGATGATCGCGATCCGCAGTTCGTCTCGGGTCCGCCAGCGTTTGCGGTCCAGGACATTCTTCTGGAGCAGGGCGAAGAAGGACTCCATCGCGGCGTTGTCCCCGGCCGCACCGACCTGTCCCATCGATCCGATGAGGTAATGACGGTTCAGAGTATGCACGAACTTCCGTGACCGGAATTGCGATCCTCGGTCCGAATGCACGATGCATCCGGCGGCGCCTCGGCGTCGCGAAGCAGCGTTGTCCAGGGCGTTCACCGCGAGACGAGCCTTCATCCGGGAATCCATGGAGTAGCCGACTATCCGACCGGAGAACACGTCCTTAATGGCGCAGAGGTAGAGCTTTCCCTCATCGGTCCAGTGCTCAGTGATGTCGGTCAGCCACAGCTCGTTAACGTCGTCGGCTGAGAAGTCGCGCTGGACGAGATCGTCGTGGACTGGCGGACCGGGACGCTTCCCATTCTTGCCGCGCTTCTTCCCGAAGACGGATCACCACTGGTTGTCTCGGCAGATCCGCCACGCGGTCCGCTCGCACATGCGCAGGCCAACGGATTCCGCTTCGCCGGCGAGGAACCGGTAGCCGAACTCGGGATCATCGCGGTGGGCGTCGAACAGAGCGTTCGCCCGATAGGCCTCGACCAGCTCGGACTCGGTGACCTGCTGTTTCCGCCAGCGGTAGTAGGGCTGGCGGGAGAGCTTCAGGACCCGCAGGGACACCGCGACAGGGACACCATCGCCGGCGAGCTCGCTCACGAGCGGGTAGAGGATTTTCCCGGCAGGTTCGCCTGCGAGAGGTAGGCGGCCGCGCGGCGCAGGACTTCGTTCTCCTGCTCGAGCAACCGATTCCGGCGACGCAGATCGCGCAGCTCGGAGGACTCCTCTCTGGTCTTGCCGGGCCGGGCACCGTCTTCGACATCGGCCTCGCGCATCCAGTTCGTCAGGCAGGACTCGGAGATCCCGAAGTCCTTCGCGATCATCGACAGCTTCTGGCCAGGTTCGCGGTTTCTCGCGACGCGCACGACGTCGTCACGGAACTCCTGGGGATAGGGAGCAGGCATGGTGCACATCCTTCCCTGCAGCGCCGCGGAGCGCCACAGATCATGTGACACCTACTCGTGCATCAGTCCCCCTCTCGGTTCAGACCGCGACACCTACCTGCAGCCAGTCCTGCGTGATCGCGGCAACAAGACCGCCACGGAGCGCTGCAAAAACCCCGCCACCAAGCGAACGAAGCCACACAGCGGCGATGTCTCGGTGGCGGGTGTCGCGTTTGGGTATACCCCAACGAAGCAACTGCCATGAGCCGAGTCCTGGCATGCGGTCGACCCTCGACGCACTCGCCCTTACCCGCCGCGGCCGCCGGCCGCCGGAGCATGATCTGAAACACCGCCGTGGCGCTCGCGCTGCTTCCTCGCGTGCTCTTCGATGTCTGGACCTAGTCGGCCTGGTCCTCGCCGCCGAAGTCGCCGAAGTCGCCGAGGGCAGCGCGCCGCTCCCTACAGGGGTGAGGGCCAGCACGAGACGCCCGTGCCGGTGATCTCCGCAGCCCGCCAGGAGGAAAGCTACGCCTTGGCGCGCTGACGTCGGGATCGCCGACCCGTGAGGCGTCGTGCTCCACCTAAGCCACAGTCTGCCCAACGAAGGTAAAGGCGAGCCCTACCCCCGGGGGATGCACGGCTGTGGAGTCAAGGATCGGCTAAATCCTTCGGTGGACCCTCCCATCGTTGTTCTGTGGGGCTGATCAGGGCCGTACGTTGATGTCGCCGCCCACGACATGAGCCGTCGCCTCGTTGCTCGCTCCGCTGTCGCTGTGGCACTGACGAAGTCATCGACTCCCTCCCGTCTCGAGGAGGGGAACTTACGGAGCAGAACTATGTCCCAGAACAACACCCATCGGGCCGTCGGCCGAGCAGTCACGCCCGTGGGGATCGCTGGTCGGGCTCTGCGGGGCACGGGCGGTGCCGCTGTGCTCGGCACGGTCGTCCTCGGATCCACGCTACTCGCAGGCCCCGCACAGGCCGCCCCTGCCGCGTTGCCCGCTGCACCTACCGTTACTGCACAGGCTGCCGCGCCGGCGACGCCGGCCCCTGCACACGCGACGTCTGCGTTGGGGGCCGAGAAGCTGCGGTGGGGTTCCCAGGGTTCTGCCGTGGAGCAGCTCCAGACGGCGCTGAACGAGCACGGTGCCTCACTGTCCGTGGACGGCAAGTTCGGTCGGCTCACCCATGGGGCCGTGAAGGACTTCCAGCGCTCGCACGACCTGAAGATCGACGGGGTCGTGGGCCCGCAGACCCGCGGTGCACTGAACGGCGGGGGCGCTTCGATCTCTACCGGCGGAACGTCTGCTCCGGCTCCGGCGCACTCTGCGACGAACTCTCAGCAGGCGATCGTCGACGCCGCGCGCAGCCAGGTCGGGGTCTCGTACTCGTGGGGGACCTCCAAGCCGGGCGTCAGCTTCGACTGCTCGGGGCTGAGCTCGTACGCGTACGCGCAGGCCGGCATCGCCCTGCCTCGCACCTCGTCGCAGCAGGTCGCGGCCGGCACCACGATCTCGAAGTCCGAGGCTAAGCCGGGCGACCTCGTGGTGTGGCCCGGCCACCTCGGGATCTACGCGGGCGGCAACACGGTGATCGACGCCGGTAACAGCAAGGGCTCCGTCAGCGAGCGCACCATCTGGGGTTCGCCGACCTTCGTCACCTTCCGCTGACTCAACAGCCGACGAAGAACGAGCAGGAGTGGCCTGGCCCGTCTGTGCGGACCAGGCCACTTCCGTGCCCCCACGGCGACGGCTGCCGCGCGGCCGGTCCAGGAAGGCATACCCCGCAGGGGTATACGCTGGTGGGGTTCAGTCCCTCTGCAGGAGGAGATGAGATGAGGAATCTAGGAAAGTTCAGCCGGCGGGCAGCGTTGTTCACCGCAGGCGTTGCCGTGCTCGCAGGATGCTCCGACAGCTCTGAGGAAGAGGACTCGCAGATGCAGCCGGAATCAGAGGGCGACCCCGCTTCTGACCAGGGCGGCGGTCACGCCGCGCATGAGCCCGACGGTGGCCCTGCGCCGGCGGGAATCGCTGAGGCCACCGATCCGACCTACCCTGTGGGCACGGCGGTGACCCTGACTGCGGACCACATGCCCGGCATGGAGGGCGCACAGGCCACCATCTCCGGGGCGTTCGACACCACCACTTACTCCGTGTCCTACACCCCGACCGACGGTGGAGACCCCGTCACCGATCACAAGTGGGTCGTGCACGAGGAACTCGACAGCCCCGACGAGGCGCCCCTCGAAGCGGGCGCCGAGGTGGTGCTGATGGCGGAGCACATGCCCGGCATGGACGGCGCAGAGGCGACGATCGACAGCGCGACCGACGAGACGGTCTACATGGTCGATTTCGAGATGGATGGCATGGCGATGACGAACCACAAGTGGGTCGTCGAAAGTGAGATCCAGCCAGCCCAGTAACAACCGCAGTGACGTTGGGGGGCGGCTCCGGGAGGGGCCGCCCCGACCGTGCCCGCTTCCACCCTGACGAAAGGATCTCCTGTGTCTCTGCTTCCCTCGTCCACCCCTGGTGTAGCGCGGCGTGTGCTGCTGGGTGGCCTCGCCCTCGCACCGCTCGTTCTGGCCGGCTGCGCGAACACCTCGAAAGAACCCGCGACCGCGCCTGAGGGGACTCTCCTGCGCGACCTCGGGTTCGAGGGCATGGAGGCCCGGGAGATCATCGACCAGCTGGAAGCCCTGGCGATCGACGAGCGGCCGGCGGACGTCCTGGCGGCGGTGCAGCCGTTCGAGCTCGCGCTGAGCGATGAGGCCGGACGTGAAGCGACGCTCGCGCTCCCGGAGGACGAGTTCTACCTGTCGGTCGCGCCGTTCCTGCAGACCACTCATGACTGCCACTTCCACAGCCTGACCACGTGCACAGGGGAACTGCAGAGCCAGGACATCGATGTGCTGGTGACCGACGGGGATGGTGCTGCTGTCGTCGAGGACACGATCACGACGAATCCGAACGGGTTCCTCGGGCTGTGGCTGCCACGAGATCGCCAGCTGACACTGACCTGCTCCCAGGACGGCATGCGCGGGACCGTCTCGGTGTCCACGAGCGGCGAGGAAGCTGCCACGTGCCTCACCACACTGCAGATGACGGCCTGAAACACCCGCCGCAACGAACCCCGGGCTGGAGTCCCTGAGCGGGGTGGCCACGGTCGCGCTCGGAGGGCCTGCGCAGCGCGAACGGCGCCCTCTTGATCAGATCTTCATGGCCGTTCCCCTTTTCGCCGACGGGGCCGCGTGTCTACCGTCACACATGTGGAGGGTCGACATGGTCCTTCTCAAGGTCGCACCGATGACAGGAGCACGCTATGACGCACACCGTGAAGGCCATGCTGGAGACTCATCCGATCGGCTCTGGGTCCGTGGATCAGGAGAAGCTCGCCGCGTGTATCGCGGCGTGCTTCGAGTGCGCTCAGGTTTGCACTGCCTGCGCTGATGCCTGCCTGTCTGAAGAGATGGTCGCCGACCTGACGGCGTGCATCCGCAAGAACCTCGATTGCGCGGACATCTGCGCAGCCACTGGCAATGTCCTTTCCCGCCAGACCGGCAGCAATACTGAAGTCCTTCGCGCCCAGCTGCAGTCCTGCATGGTTGCCTGCAGGGCGTGTGGCGACGAGTGCGCGCAGCACGCCGATATGCATGAGCATTGCAAGGTCTGCGCCGAGGCGTGCCGCCGGTGCGAGCAGGCCTGCGCCGAGCTGCTCGCATCTTTGGACTGAGCGTGCCAGTCGTCCCTCAGGTCAGGTGGCGGTAGGCAATGTGATCGTGAAGGTGGAACCGGCACGGGGGCCCACGCTCGAGGCCTCGACGGTTCCACCGTGGTGCTGGACGATGGACCCGACGATGGCCAGGCCAATTCCGGACCCTCCATGAGGACGATCACGTGCGGTGTCGACACGGCAGTACCTTTCGAAGAGATGAGGCAGATGCTCGGTGGCGATGCCTTCTCCCGTGTCGGGATTGCTAGACGAACCGACGTATCGACGTGGGTGGGTGAAACTCGTACAGCACCCTGGTCGGATGTGTGGCGCAAGCCGTTGCTCCGGACTTCACGTTGCCGATCGTCATGATCACCGCGGAGCAGGTCACGCCCGACCTGGAGTACTTCGGTGCTACCACCCCGTACCTGCTCGACGACGGCAGCGTGTCCACCGCCTACGACATGCTGGGGAAGGGCATGCACGAAGGACTGCCGGGACACGGGTTCGTCCTGATCGACGAGGACGGCGTCCGGCAGTGGAAGGGCGAGCACCCCTCGCTGTGGCTCGCCCCGGATGATCTTCTCGGCCACATCGCGAAGCACCTCTGAGCTGACGGGTTCGCCGCATCTGGCCCTCGTTCAGGGGCGGACGCGGCGAGCAGATCGGGGCGACGAGGGCTACGTCCTCAGTGGCGGTGCTCGTAGTGCTCGGGGGTCGCCGATGTTGTGGGGGAAACGGTCTCGTCCAGCCGACGGGGCTCGTGCGAGCCGGGCTGCTCCTCGTGTCCATGATGACCACCGAACATCATCATCACCATCATCAGAGGACAGGTCAGGATGGCCGCGGTCGTCAGGGCCTCCGCCGCCGTTCTGCCCAGGAGCAGAAGGACGACGAAGAGCCCTCCCATCAGCACAACCATTCCTTTGAGATGCCCGCTTCCGCTATGATTCACAATTACTCCTCCGTGAGGGTCTTCCGGGGCCGCGGACGCCGATGTGGCCCGCTGCTTCGCTGATTCCCCTCATCGTCCGACCTGGTCCCGAAGATCAGCGCTCGTTCTCTCTGGTGGTTCGATGAAGACCCGCTTCCACGCGGCATCGGCCATGGCGCCGGTGGTTTGAGACCCGGACAGCCCGGTCCCCTGCGGTGTTTCGTTTTCGTGCCCGAGACCTACTGTCGAGGGCGGGGGACCCGGCTCTGCGGGGGAGGTGAGCCGGTGTGGCGGGTTCCGCGGCTGGCCTGCGCACGAGCCGGCGCAAGATGAACCCACGAGGGTGCTGGAGAGGACGTCACGATGCCGAGAATGTCTCTCAAAGAGGCCTCGTTCTGTCGTAGCAGAACTTGGCGGCGTCTCGCGCGTCGAATTGCGCCGTGGGCCACGCAGGGTGTCCCGCTGACGGGAAACGTGCTCGAGCTCGGTGGTGGTAGCGGGACGATGGCCGAGGCGATCCTCCGTACAGACCCGCAGGTACGCGTCACCGTGACGGACATCGACCCCGCGATGGTCCGCGTCGCCCAGGAGCGCTTCGCTCGGTGCGCCCGCGCCACGGTGCACCGCGCCGATGCCACCCGGCTTCCGTACGACGACGAGTCCTTCGACGCGGTGGCGAGCTTTCTCATGCTGCATCACGTGCTCGAGTGGGAAGCCGCCGTGGCCGAGGCGGCGCGCGTGCTGCGGCCCCATGGAGTGTTCGTGGGGTACGACCTGGTGGCCTCCCGGGCGGCCTCCTGGGTCCACCGGATCGACGGGTCTGCGCATCGCCTCATCGAGCAGGGGGCGCTGGAGCCCGTGCTGGCGCGGGCCGGCCTCGACGTGCTCGCCGTGAGGTATGCGTTCTTCGGTCTGGTGGTCCGGTTCGTCGCCCGCAAGAGGTGAGCGCTGCGGGGCCAGGGCGGATGGTCGGGACTGGACCGATGCCTCCGCCGTCTCACCGCTGGCGTCGGGTCCTGCGCTCAGTGGCCCTCGTGGCCGCCCTCCGTCTCGGTGGCATAGTCGGGAACGCTGATCTCGGTGGCGCCAGGCCCGGGCGCAGGCTGCTGGGGGCTGAAGCTGATGCCGTTGGGCTTGTCGCCGGTGGGCACGGTGGCGATCGTCTCGTTGGTGGTCAGATCGAGCACGGAGACAGTGTCGTCGTAGAGGTTGGTGACCCACGCCCGCTGCCCGGTCGGTTCGATGACGACACCGTGGGGCCCGGAACCGGTGGGGATGATGGCCTCCACGGTCATGGAGCTGGGGTCGATGACGGACACGGTGCTCCCCGGAGCGCCCTCGGTGCCCTGGTCGGCGGAGAGCAGGCGAGTGCCGTCTGCACTCAGGTACAGCTGGACCGGCGGCGCGGGCACCTGCGTGGAGCCCGTGACCTTCTGCGCCGCCAGGTCGACCTTCACCACGGCGCTGGAGCCGGACAGGCTCACATAGGCGTGCCGCCCGTCAGCGCCGACGGCGACCTGCGCCGGGGAGTCCCCAACCGGGATGGTGGCAGTGAGATCGTGGGTCGCCGTGTCGACGACGTCGATCGTGCCGGCGGTGGTGTTGGCGATGACGACCGCGCTGCCGTCCGGAGTGGGCCGCAACCCGTGCGGTCCCGCGCTGAGATCGACGGTGGCGCGAGATTTCAGCGACGCGGCATCGTAGACACTGAGCGTGTCGTCTTCGGCGTTCGTGACGTACACCTGGTCGCCGTCCGGAGTGAGAACAACGTGGGCGGGGCCCGCGCCGGTGGGGGATGTGCCAGCCAGTTCGTAGGTGTCCGCATCCAGCGCGACCAGCGCATCGTTGTCGCCGCTGACCGCCCAGACGGTGGATCCGTCGGGGGCCGCTTGGACGTTGTGGGGGCTCTCGATCCCCGAGACGGTGCTCACCACCGCGCCGGTGGCAGCATCGATGGCGGTCAGCGAGTCGCCGTCCTCATTGGCGACCCACACCGTACCGGTGATCTCCCCTGTCTCACTGTTCTGTGCTGTCTCTCGGCCCTGTGCCGTCTGCCCACCCACCACCGGCGCGGTGCTGCTGGGCGAGACAGATCCATCACCGTCGGAGGCACTCTGTCCGCAGGCAGCCAGGGTCAGGGCGGCCGTCGCGGCCAGGACGGTCAGGGACAGGGCACGGCGGCGGCCGCGTGGCGTGTTCAGCACTGAAATTCTCCGGATCTGGGCAACGAAAATAAGGCAAGGCCCACTCTGGCGTCAGAACCGCGCGCGCGGGTGGCCGTTCGATGAAGGTTCCCTCAAGGTCCATTCCTCGAGTCCATCCCTCGAGGGATGCGCTCACCGGGCGCACGGGCCGAGGTGATTCGCGGCTGGCTGCTCGACCTGGTCCCCGTCGTCAAGGTGCCATCCGTCGGCCTCGCGGCGGAAGTGCCGTGAAGCGCCTGCTTCCAGGGCGGCCTCGTGGCCGCCGACGCGGAGGCGTACGCCCGGGTCGGCGGCGCAGTGATCGGCGGTGACGGTCAGGGCGGTGTCCTCGATCGCGATCTGGATGCGCAGGCCGCGGTGCTGCACGCCGAACCGCAACCGGTGCAGCTCAGCTGGCAAGGCGGGGCCGAGGACGACGGTGACCCCCTCGGTGCGGAACCCGGCGAAGGACCGGGTCAGAATGTCGATGGTGGCGGCCATGGCCCCGAGGTGAATGCCCTCCTGGGTGGTCCCGCCCTGGGTGTCGTCGAGGTCGGCGACCAGGGCGTCGCGGAACAGCGCCCGTCCCCGACCGGGGTCCAGGTGGGCCAGGACGGAGGCGTGCACCACCCGGCTCAGGGTGGACCCGTGCGCGGTGCGCGCAAGGTAGTGGTCCACCGTCCGGTCGAGGTCCTGACCGGTGGTGGGGTAGCCGAGCCGGTCGAGCATGCCGAGCAGCCCGTCGGGTCCCAGGAGGTAGACGAGCATCAGGACGTCGGCCTGCTTGGCCAGCTGGTACCGGTTGGTCGTATCCCCCTCGGCCTCCAGGATCAGGTCCAGGCGCCCGATGTTGCCGTACCGGCGCCGGTAGCGGTCCCAGTCGAGCTCGGCCAGCTCCTCGTACCCGGCGAACTGGGCGAGGAGGCCGTCGGGCAGGAACGGCACGGCCAGGCGCCGGCTCAGGTGCTCCCACCGGGCCGGCTCCTCCGGTTGGATGGCCAACCGGGAGCGGACGTCGTCGCACTCGTGCCCAGACACCTCCTCGAGGACCTCCCGGGCCCGGGAGCACACCCAGGCGGTCAGGACGTTGGTATAGGCGTTGTCGACCAGGCCGTCCCCCGGGGCGTCGGGGTAGCCGTCGTGGTACTCGTCCGGCCCCATCACCCCGCCGAGGTGGTACCGGTCCGTGGCCGGGTCGTAGGTCGCCAGGGCGGTGAAGAACCGGGCGACCTCGATGATCAGGTCGGCGCCGCGCCGGGCGAGCCAGGTGAGGTCGCCGGTGGCCTGGTAGTACGCCCAGGCGTTGACCGCGATGGCGAGCCCGACGTGGCGCTGGCGGCGGGAGTTGTCCGGCATCCACCGGCCCGAGCGGGTGTTGAACAGCACCACGGGGGTCTCCTCGCGCCCGTCGCTGCCGGACTGCCAGGGGAACATCGCCCCGGGCAGCCCCGCCTGGGCGGCTGCCCGGCGCGCCGCGTCCAGGCGACGCCACCGGTACTCCAGCACGCCGCGGCTGACCTGGGGGAGGCGGGCGGTGAGCACCGGCAGCACGAACAGCTCGTCCCAGAACACGTGCCCCCGGTAGCCCTCCCCGTGCAGCCCGCGGGCCGGGACGCCGGCGTCGAGTTCGGTGGTGTGCTCGGACAGGGTCTGGAGCAGGTGGAAGAGGTGCAGGTTGAGCACCAGCCGGGTCTGGGTGTCGACGTCGAGGTCGATCGCGAATCGTTCCCACAGCCGCGCCCATGCCGCCGCGTGCGGGCGGAGCAGGGCGTCGAAGCGCGGTGGGGCGCAGGTCAGCTCGCCGAGGGCCGCAGCCCGCGGGGAGGCGATGGCCCGGTCCCGGGAGGTCACGATCGCGATCGTCTTGTCGACGGTGACCGGCTCTCCGTCCCGGACCGGAAGCTCCAGCAGCAGGGAATGCAGCTCGCCGTTCTGCGCGACGACCGCATCCGGTGGGCCTCCGTCGACGGTGGTGCGGGCCGCGACCGCAATCCGGACCTGGCTCTGGACGGTCTCGACCTCTACCAGCAGGGTGTCCGGGCCCACCTGCTCGGCGCCGGTCGTGCGCAGGTGACGGTTCGCCAGATCGGCGTACTCGGCGACATTGGCATTGACGACCCCGGCATCGATCCCGGAGCGGACCCGCAGAGTGCCGCTCCAGCCGTCCGGGACCACCGTGGTCTCCAGCGCGGCCAGGTGGGGCCGGGCCATGGAGACCAGGCGCCGCTGCCGCAGCCGCAGCCGCCGCCCGGCCGGGTCGGTGAGCATCGCGGTCCGGGTGAGCAGTCCTCGGCGCAGGTCGAGCTCGCGCCGCTCCTGCGAGAGGGTGAAGCCGCCGGCCGACCACCACGATTCGTCGGTGCCGAGGTCGAGGACCAGCCAGTTGGGGGCGTTGGCGAGATGCTCGTCCTCCAACTCCCGGCCGTGAACGGGGGAGACAAGCCGGTTGTAGACCCCGGCCAGGTAGGTGCCGGGATAGTGCACCCCGTCCGCGGCACGCTCCGGGGCCGCGCCGCGGGTGCCGAGATAGCCGTTACCCAGGGTGGTCAGCGCCTCACGGTGGCCCTCGTGGGCCGGGTCGAATCCCTCGTAGACGAGCGTCCACGGGTCAGCGCGCAGCGCACCCAGGTCGAGCTGGGCGACGTCCTCGACCACCAGGTGGGCCCCGGCGGCCTTCAGCTCGGCCCGCTGCCCGGCCCGGGCCACGCCCGCGACCAGGCCGAACCCGCCGGCGCGGGCCGCCTGGACACCGGCGACGGCGTTCTCCACCACCGCGACCCGGGCCGGGTCCACGCCCAGCTCGGCGGCTGCCGCCAGGAACATCGCCGGGTCGGGCTTCCCGGGCAGGCCCAGCTCGGCAGCACGGTTCCCGTCCACGACCACGTCAAAGGCCTCCTCCAGGCCAGCGGCCTCCAGCAGCGAGCCGGTGTTGCGGCTGGCGGTGACCAGCGCCACCGGCACTCCACCGGCCCGCAGCCGGTTGAGCAGGTTCACGGTGCCGGGGAAGGCCTTGGTGCCATGCCCGGTCAGCAGGTCGCGGTAGAGCTCGTTCTTCCGGGTGGCCAGCCCGTGCACCGTCCAGGTCCCGGCCGGGTCCTGCGGTGTTCCTGCGGGCAGGTCGATGCCGCGGGCAGTGAGGAAGGCGGCCACCCCGTCCTGGCGGGAGCGTCCGTCGACGTAGCGGCGGTAGTCGCCGACCTCGTCGAACGGGGCATGGGCGCCGGGTCCGCCGGTACGGGGGTCGGTGAGCACCTCCGCGAAGAGCTGCCGCCACGCCTGGGCGTGGAGCGTGGCGGTGTCGGTCACCACCCCGTCCAGGTCGAAGATCACCGCCTCCTGCGGGGGGACCGCCCCGGTGAGGGCAGGCGCCGCCGGGGACGGGCTCGGGTGGGTCGTCGCGTGCGTCACGGTTCTCCTTCGGTTGGCAACACAGGTGCGGTGGCCATCTGGCGGCTGCGGGACGTGCCCGGCCCCGGGTCCTGGGCGGAGCCCTCGGCGGTTGAGCCAGTCGCCGGCGCCGGGGTGGTGGTCCGGCGTGGTGGCCGCAGGGTGATCCACATGGCGACCAGCACGGCGAGGAGCCCGACGGCGGTCCAGCCGCCTGGGCGTTCACCCAGCAGGACGGCGGCCAGCGCGATGCCCAGGACGGGGGTCAGGAAGGTCCAGGTGGTCAGGGTGTCCAGGCGGCTGCGGCGGGCCTCGACGAACCACGCCACCGTGGTCGCCGCGGTGCCCACCAGGGCAAGGAACGCCAGCGACACGACGAAGCGGGGGGTCCAGGCGATCACCGGCGCGCCCTCCACGGCCACGGAGAGACCGGCCAGGGCCACCCCGCCGATGAGCAGGTGCCAGCCGGTGGCCGTGACCAGGTCCAGCCCGCCCAGGCGGCGGGACAGCAGCGTGCCGGCGGTCACGGCCACCGCCGAGAGCAGCGACAGGATCGCGCCGCCGCCCCCGCCGCCGGGCACCGCGACCAGGACGAGCCCTGCGAAGCCGACCACCAGGGCGGCCACGGTCCGGGGGGAGAGAGCCTCGCCGTAGAGCCACCAGGCTGGCAGGAGGATCAGCAGCGGCTGGGCGTTGGCCAGCACCGCGGCGGTGCCCGTCGCGCCGCCGGCGACCCCGGCGAACATGGTGGCGAAGGCGAGCGTGACGTTGACCAGCCCGAGGACCGTGATGAGCCCCCAGGCACGTGCGCCGCGGGGGGACGGGCGGTGCTGGATGGCTCTCAGTGCCAGCAGCGCGGCGCCGGCTACCAGGGCACGCAGCGCGGCATACCACAGCAGCGGGGCGTCGCGCAGGCCCCACTGGATCACGACGAAGCACGCCCCCCAGGCCGCGGTGATCCACAGCATCCGCAACGGCTTCGGCCGTCGGGGCACCGCTCCGGCCGCCGAAGCGGTCGGAGCGGTGGTGCCGACAGGGACGTCCACGCCGACCCCGGTCAGCGGGTGCCGGCCGGCACCGGTGCGGTCGGCTCCGCAAGGGCACGCTGCGGTGCGCCCGGGGCCTGCTGCGCGGGCAGCCGGAGCCGCTTGAGCAGCAGGGCGTTGATCGTGACGATGACCGTGGAGCCGGACATCGACAACGCAGCGATCTCCGGGCGCAGCATCAGTCCGAAGGCGGGGTAGAACACCCCGGCCGCAATCGGCAGCGCGATGGCGTTGTAGCCGATCGCCCAGGCCAGGTTCTGCCGCTCCTTCCGCACCGTGCCCCTGCCGATGCGCAGCGCGACGGAGACGTCCAGGGGGTCCGAGCGCATCAGGACGATGTCGGCGGTCTCGATCGCCACGTCCGTCCCGGCCCCGATCGCGATGCCGATGTCTGCCTTGGCCAGCGCGGGGGCGTCGTTGACGCCGTCCCCGACCATCGCCACGGTCTTGCCGGCCTGCTGCAGCTCGGCGATCTTCTCGGCCTTGTCCCCGGGCAGGACTTCGGCGATGACCGTGTCGATGCCGAGCTGTCCGGCGATGCGCCGGGCGGTGGCCTCGTTGTCGCCGGTGAGCATGGCGACCTCGATGCCGGACTCGTGCAGGGCCGCGACGGCCGCGGCTGCCGTGTCCCGGGCCGCGTCGGCCAGCGCGATGACACCAACCCCGCGTCCGTCCACGGCGACCAGCACGGCGGTGCGCCCGGAGGCGGCCAGCTCGTCGCGCCGCTGGGCCAGGTCGCCGAGGTCGACGTTCTCCCTGGTCATGAGGCGGAGGTTGCCCGCCAGGACCCGGCGGCCGTCGACCACGGCAGTGGCGCCGTGACCGGGAACGTTCAGGAAGTCGCTCACGCTCAGCACGGGCACGCCGCGCGCAGCGGCGTGGTTGTCGATCGCGCGGGCCAGTGGGTGCTCGGACTCGCGCTCCACCGCGGCCACCAGGGCCAGCATCTCCTCCTCGCTCATGCCTGCCGCGATGACGTCGGTGACCTCCGGCTCGCCCTTGGTCAGGGTGCCGGTCTTGTCCATCACCACGGTGTCGATCTTCGCCGTCCCCTCCAGGGCGGTGGCGTTCTTGAACAGCACGCCCCGCTTGGCGCCCAGCCCGGTGCCGACCATGATCGCCATCGGCGTGGCCAACCCCAGGGCGTCGGGGCAGGTGACGACCACCACGGTGATCGCGAACAGCATCGCCATCGGTACCCCGGCGCCGGCGAGCATCCACGCGGTGAACGTCAGGGTGCCGCCGATGAGGGCGACGAACACCAGCCAGAACGCAGCCCGGTCGGCCAGGCGCTGACCGGGGGCCTTGGAGTTCTGTGCCTCTTGGACCATCTTGACGATCTGCGCCAGCGCGGTGTCCGCCCCGACTTTCGTAGCCCGGGCCCGCAAGGTGCCGGTGGTGTTGATCGACGCGCCGATCACCTCCGCGCCAGGTGCCTTCTCCACCGGCATGGACTCCCCGGTGACCATCGACTCATCGACCTCGGACTCACCCTCCTCCACCACCGCGTCGGTGGGGATCTTCGACCCGGGCCGCACCAGCAGCAGGTCACCGACGACGACCTCGGCCGTCGGCACCTCCACCGGCTGGCCGTTACGGATCACGACGGCTTGGGAAGGGGCCAGCTGCAGCAGCGTGCGGACCGCGTCGTTCGCACCACCTCGGGCCCGCATCTCCAGCCAGTGCCCCAGGAGCACGAAGGTGGTCAGCACGGTGACCGCCTCGTAGAAGACCTCACCGCCGCCGGTGAGGGTGACGACCAGGCTGTACAACCAGCCCGCCCCGACGCCGACCGCCACCAGGACCATCATGTCCAGCGTCCTGGCTCGCAGTGCCCGGTAGGCGCCGTCGAAGAAGATCCACGCCGAGTAGAACACCACCGGCAGGGACAGGATCAGGGAGAATACGTCGTCGCGCAGCCCGAAGGGCGCCGGGACGGTGAACCCCAGAACCTCCCGGCCGATCGGGGACCAGAACAGAATCACCACCGCCAGCACAGCGGCGACCAGGAACCGGTTGCGCATGTCCCGGGCCATGTCCTCCATCGACCCACCATGCCCACCGCCGTGGCCCATCGCCGCCTGGGCAGACTGATCGGCCTTCTCGTCGCCGCCGTGCCCGGTGCGCGGTTCGTGTCCGGCGTGGTCGGTGTGGGTTTCGTGGTCGGTGTGGGTTTCGGTCGGTGCCGGTTCGGCCATCGGGTGGCACATGTGGTCGGGCACGGACTGCCCGGTGCAGTGGTAGCCGCAGTCGTTGACCCATCCGACCAGCTGGGCCACCGAGGTCTCGTCCGGGTCGTACGTGACCGTCGCGGTCTGGGACACGGCGCTGGCCACGACGGCGAGCACGCCGGGGCGGCCCAGCAGCGTCTTCTCGATGACCGATTCGGAGGTGGCCCAGTGCAGTCCACCGACCTCCAGGACCGTGGTGTGACTCTTCATGATCGGTCTTCCTTTCGCGCCGCATGGTCGATAGGTCGTGCGTCGACGGGCTCGGCGGATGCCGGCTCGTCCGTCGGGTTTCAGTCCGTGGTCGCCCAGACTGGGGCGGGAAGGAACTCCCGGCGCATCCCCAGTGCCTCGTCTGTCATGTTGATCGAGGTGGCGCCGTCGGTCACGGTCCCGGCCAGAGCGCGGATGGCGTCGATCGTCTCGGGGACGACGATGGCCTCGTTGTAGACCTGGTACGTCAGGTAGGCCTCGTCCCCCTCGACCGTGAGGACGTCCTCCCATACTCCGACCTCCCACATGTCCCCCCGCGGCCGGCCCAGGTCGCGCATGAGCTCGACCGTGGTGTTCAGTGCGGTGAGGCCGTCGGCCATGCGGATGAACGCGATCCGGGGTGCGGCCCGCAGCGCGTCCAGGACCTCTTCCCGGCTGGCCGGTCGGTTCAGCTGCAGCGTCCAGTAGTGGTTGTGGGTCTGGGTGTGGGACGCCTTGGCGGCCATGGTGACCACGTCCAGTTCCGGCAGGACGGTGCGGGCGTCCGGGCCCTGGTGAGAGGGGATGGAGCCCTCGGGGACCATGGTGTTCATGATGCCGCCCTGATGGGACTCGCCCGGGTCGGTGGCCCGCCGGATGAGCACCCCACGGGCACGCGAGAGGAGGTCGGCGTCCTGCAGCGCGCCGAGGACGCGCACGATGCTGGTGGTGTTGCACGACACCACCCGCGTGGTGTCCCGACCGAGTGCGGTGGCGTAGTTTGCCTGGGCGACGAAGGAGTGTCCGGTGGTGGCGTGGGACTCGCCACCTTGGAACACGGCCTTGACGCCGGCCTCGCGGTAGATCTCCAGGTTGGTTGCCGCGACGTTCTTGGGGGTGGTGTCCACCACGACATCGACCTGGGCCAGCAGCTCAGCCAGGGTGCCGGAGACCGGCATCCCGGCCTGGACCATGGCGGCACCGGCCGGTTCGGTCCCCGCGAAGACGGGGATACCCCGTTCGGTCGCGGTACGCACGCGCCAGTCGGTGGCCACGTCCGCCACCCCCACCAGGTCCATGTCGGGCATGGCCCGCACGGCGTCGGCCACTCGTTTACCGATCACGCCATATCCGTTGATGGCTACCTGAACGTTCATCGTCGCTCTCCTTCGTTTTGTTCTTGCATCGGTGCGTTCGGTGGACCCGTGGTCAGGACGCGCAATCGCCGCACACCGGCTGTCCGGCGTCGTGGTGGGCCAGTTGGCTGTGGTGGTGGACGAGGAAGCACCGGACGCAGAGGAACTCGTCCTGCTGCCGGGGCATCACCGCCACGGGTCGTGTCGGGCGCCTTGACCTCGCAGGGGCGTGCGGCGTCGGCGTCGATGGCCATGGGTCTCCTCTCCCTTCAGCTGCGGACCAGGCGGGCGATCGCCTCGGTGGCTTCCCGGAGCTTGGCGTCGTGCTCGGGGCCGCTGGCCTTCGCGGCCTGGATCAGGCAGTGGTTCATGTGGTCCTCCAGCAGGGCCAGGGACACGCCCTGCAGGGCCCGCGAGACGGCCGCGGCCTGGGTGAGGATGTCGATGCAGTACGTGTCCTCGTCGACCATGCGGGCGATGCCCCGGACCTGACCTTCGATCCGGTGCAGGCGAATGAGCAGGGTCCGCTTGGTCTCATCGTCGATCATGGTGTCCTTCCTTCCGGAGTGGGCCCGGGCGGACCACCGCGGTGCGGGCGGCCGGCCCGGGGGTACGGCTAGGGAGCTACCGGGGTGGGGTAGCGGGCCGGGTCGGCGCGGAAGCTCGTGGCGCAGTGCGCCGAGCAGAAGAAGTAGGTGCTGCCCTCGTACTCGGCGCTGTCGGCGGCCGAGGCGGGATCGATCCGCATACCGCAGACCGGGTCGGTGGCGGTGGTGTTCATGGCGTTCTCCTTGTCGTGGGGATCGGTGGGGGTCTCGTCGTGGCCAACTTCCACGGCCGGCTCGAGGGCGGGGACATCGGTGACGTCGGGGATCGGTCGCGGGGTGAACGCGCGCAGCCGGTTCGCGTTGGCCACCACCGACAGGGAGGACAGGGCCATCGCCGCGGCGGCGAGCATCGGGCTGAGGGTCCACCCCAGGGCCGGGTAGAGCACGCCGGCGGCGATCGGGATGCCGAGGCCGTTGTAGATGAAGGCGAAGACCAGGTTCTGCCGGATGTTGCGCATGGTGGCCCGGGACAGGTCCACGGCGGTCACCAGTCCGGACAGGGACCCGTTGATCAGAGTGATGTCGGAGGACTCGATGGCGACGTCGGTGCCGGTGCCGATGGCGGACCCGACGTCGGCCTGGGCAAGGGCGGGGGCGTCGTTGATGCCGTCGCCCACCATCCCGACCGTCCGGCCTTCACCCTGCAGGCGCTTGACCTCGGCCGCCTTGTGCTCGGGCAGGACCTCGGCCATGACCCGGCCGATGCCGACCTGCCGGGCGATGGCGGCCGCGGTGGCACGGTTGTCGCCGGTCATCATGACGACCTCGATGCCCCGCTGCTTCAGGGCGGCGATCGCGGCGACCGAGCCGTCCTTGAGGGTGTCGGCGACACCGACCACGCCGGCGAACCGGCCATCGACGACGGCGAACATGGGGGTCTTGCCGTCGGCAGCCAGGGTATCGGCGGCGGTCTCGTCGGCGGTGATCCCGGCGCCGGTGAGGAGGCGCCGGTTGCCGACCAGGACCTCGCGTCCGCCGACCAGCGCGCGCACGCCCTGTCCGGTGACCGAGTCGAAGGCGGTCGTCTCCGGCAGGGCCAGGCCGCGCTCTTCGGCGCCGGCGATGATGGCGGTGGCCAGCGGGTGCTCCGAGGAGCGTTCGACGGCGGCCACCAGGGTGAGCAGCTCGGTGGCGGTGAATCCGTCGGCGGGCAGCACGTCGGTCAGGGCCGGGGCTCCCTGGGTGATGGTGCCGGTCTTGTCCAGGACGACGGTGTCGAGCTTGTGGGCGGTCTCCAGCGCCTCGGCCGAGCGGATGAGGATGCCGGAGGTCGCGCCCTTGCCGGTCCCCACGGTGATGGACAGCGGCGTGGCCAGTCCCAGTGCGCAGGGGCAGGCGATGATGAGCACCGACACCGCGGCGACGAGAGCGAAGATGAACGCGGGCGGGGGGCCGGCGATCGCCCAGATGGTGAAGGTCCAGATCGCGATCGCGATGACGGCCGGGACGAAGTAGGTGGAGACCTTGTCGACCAGGCGCTGGATGGGGGCTTTGGACCCCTGCGCCTCGCGCACCAGACGGATGATCTGGGACAGCATGGTGTCGGCCCCGACCTTGGTGGCCTCGTAGCGGAAGGTGCCGGTCTGATTGATGGTGGCCCCGATCACCTCGGCGCCGACGGATTTCGTCACCGGGATCGGCTCACCGGTCACCATCGACTCGTCCACGGCCGAAGAACCGTCCACGACCAGGCCGTCCACCGGGAGCTTCTCGCCGGGGCGGACCACGACGATGTCGCCCAGGGCGACCTCGTCGACGGGGATCTCCGCCTCGGTCCCGTCCCGGACGATGCGGGCGGTGCGGGGCTGCAGGCCGATGAGCTTGCGGATGGCCTCGCCGGTGCCGGCCTTGGCCTTGGTCTCCAGCAGACGGCCGAGCAGGATCAGCGTGATGATGACGCCGACGGCCTCGTAGTAGACCTCTCGGGTCTCGGCGGGCAGCAGGCCGGGGGCGAAGGTGACCACCAGGCTGTACCCGTAGGCGGCGATGGTGCCGAGCGTGATGAGGGAGTTCATGTCCGCGGTGCGGTGCGACAGCGCCAGCCAGCCGGTCTTGTGGATCGGCCACCCGGTGTAGAACATCACCGGCGTGATCAGGGCCAGCTGCACCCACGGGTTCATCAGGAACTCGGGCACCCACGGGGCGGCGAAGAACTCCATCGCCATCACGGCGACCAGGACCGGCAGGGTCAGCACGGTACCCAGGAGCACCCGGCGCCGGAGGTCCTCGATCTCCGCGTTCCGCTCGCTCTCCTCCGCGTCCTCGTTCCCACCGCTGATCGATCCAGCCCCCGCCGGAGCTTCAGACGCTGCCAGAGGTCCGACCTCGAGGGCCCCGTGAAGCATGTCCATGCCGCACGCGATCTCGTAGGAGCCGGCAGGAAGCGGCGGGAGGTTCACCACGGTGTCGCCGAAGGCGGGCACCGCGACGTCGATACCGACGTCCTTGAGCACGAGCCGTTCGGAGCAGGCGCCGTCCTCCTGGCGCGTGACCTCCAGCCGCGTGGGCAGGCCGGGCTCGAGGCGGAGCGGGGTCGGGTGGTAGCCGCCGCGGATGGTCAGCCTCGCGACCTGGACCCCGTCCTCGAGGCGGGGAGCCTCCTCGACGGGCTCAGCCGCCTTCTCGAGCACCGCGGTCGCCGCACCCGCACCGGCGGGGGCCCCGGCCGCGCCGGTGACGCGGACCTTGCCGTGCAGCATGTTCATGCCGCAGGCGAAGTCGTACTCGCCGGCCACGGTCGGCGTGAACTCCACGGTGGTGGTCTCGTACGCGGGCAGCAGCGTGTTGATCTTGAAGTCCGGGAACACCACCCGCGACGAGCAGTCGCCGCTCTCCCGGCGATCGAAGGTCAGCCGGACCGGCATCCCGGGCTTGACCTCGATCAGGTTCGGCGAGTAACCACCCTTGACCAGGACCGTCACCTCCTGGACACCATCGGTCTCCTCCGCCTGCCGGGCCTTCTTGGGTCCGAAGAAGTACCAGGCCATCAGCGCTGTCGCCACGACCGCGCCGGCTATCACAAGCCAGTCCTGCAGAGTCATTGTTCAGACCTCCCGGGTCGAATCATTGAGGGGCGGGACGGGACGGTGGTCGCCTCGACCACCTCGAAACCCGTCGCTGCCACCGCGGCGCGCAGCGCCGAGGACGTCAGCATCGGGCTCGCCTCGAGGGTGAGCCGCGAACTCCCGTCCTGTCCCAGCCGGGCGGCAGCGCTCCGGACGCCGAGAAGTCCTCGGACGCCGTCGAGGAGCCGCGCCAGGCAGAGTCCGCAGACCAGTCCTCGCACGCTCACTGTTGTGGTTGTCATGCTTCAACACCTCCGTATACCCCAAGGGGGTATTTCAAGTAGAGCATCGCGCGGTCCGGATGCCCAGAGCTGGGCGGTGAAGATTCCCTGAAGACGCGGGGCCGGGAGGGTGCCGGCCGGAAAGGCATCTGGCCTGCCGGGTTCTTCACCAGGTCTTCAGTGTTTGCCCGGGGGCGGCTTCGTACCCGGTCGCGAGGATGCGGGGTGAGTGGAGCATCGGGCGGTGGCAGGATCCGCGACCCCGCTCACGAATCGTTGGAGGCGCTGTGCGACCGGTTCTGTTCTCTGTTCTGGGCATCGAGGTGCAGACCTACGGGGTCAGCAAGGCTCTCGCCGCCGTCGTCGGTGCCTACCTGCTCGGCCGCGCGTTCGAGAGGGCCGGGCTGAAGCGGGAGACCGCCCACTCGCTCGTGCTCTGGGCGACGCTGTGGGGGTTCGTCGGCGCGAAGATCTACTACCTGCTCGAGCAGGGGTCGTCGATCAGCCTCCATGACCTCGGTGGCGCGGGCTTCACCTGGTACGGCGGGCTGATCGGCGGCAGCGTCGCGTCCTTGGTGATCATCCGGCGGGAGCGGCTTCCCCTGGGACGGGTCGCCGATCTGATGTCCATCCCCCTGACGCTGGCCTACGGCATCGGCCGGCTGGGCTGCTTCGTCTCGGGGGACGGCACCTACGGCCGGCCCACGGACCTGCCGTGGGGCATGGCCTTTCCGTACGGAGTGGTCGCCACCGATGTCCCCGTGCACCCGACCCCCCTCTACGAGGCGATCACGGCGGTGGCCATCGCTGGCCTCCTCTGGCTCCTCCGGCGCCGGCTGCGCCAGGGCGCGCTGTTCGGGGCCTACCTGGTGCTGAGCGGCATCTCCCGCGTCCTGGTCGAGCTCGTCCGGACCAATGACCCGGCCCTCTTCGGCCTGACCCAGCCGCAGCTCTGGGCGCTGCTCAGCATCGCCGGCGGCTTCACGCTCATCCTCCTCGTGCAGCGCCGCGACGCCCGCTCCACAGCCAACCGCACTCCACCCCGGCTCGAGGTTCCGGCATGAGCATCTTGCTGATCCCCGTGCTCGTGTGGCTGGCCACCCTGCTCCTGGGCATCTGGACCGTCTGCAGGATCTTCCCCGCCCAGACCCGGCACGCCCCCGACCCACCCGACGCACCACCTGCCCGCACCGACCCCGCACCCAGGAGAGAACCATGACCGGTCACAGCCACAACGGGAAGTCCCACCTCCTCGGCATGGTGGGCATCGGAGCGGGCCTGCTCGCCCTCCTCGTGCTGACGGGCAGATCGTTCGGGGACGCCCTCCCCGTCGCGCTGGCTCTGGCCTGCCCGCTGATGATGGTCGCCATGATGGTCGGCGGTCACCGACGACAGCACACCGGACACCACGGCCCGCCTGTCGAGCACCGAACGCACCCCGCGGAGCCGAGCGCGACGGAGAGCACGAAGATCTGATGAAGACCCGTCCAGGTGTGGGGGATGTCCTTCTCCCCTGACGACGGAAGTGCGGATGATGGGGGCATGCGCACTGAAACCACCGGTCACCGGGTTGCCCCCTCCCGCGTTCTGGTCGTCGAGGACGAAGCCCCCCTGGCGGACCTGGTCGCCACCTACCTCGCGAGAGACGACTACGAGGTCGAGGTCATCGGTGACGGGCGCACCGCCATCCAGCGGTCCCGGGAGTGGGACCCTGCGGTCATCGTCCTGGACCTGGGCCTGCCGGGAGCGGACGGGGTCGAGGTCTGCCGTGCGGTTCGGACCTTCTCCGACTGCTACATCATCATGCTCACTGCCCGGGCCGAGGAGATCGACAAGCTGATCGGCCTCAGCGTCGGCGCCGACGACTACCTCACCAAGCCCTTCAGTGCCCGCGAGCTGGTGGCGCGCGTCGGTGTCATGATGCGCCGACCCCGGCAGTCGGTCACGGATGCCTCCTCCGCGCAGCAGACCCTGACCTTCGGGCCGCTGACGATCGACGTCGCCGGGCGCGACGTGCTGCTGGACGGCGAGCTGATCGAGCTCACCCGCACGGAGTTCGACGTCCTGGCCACCCTGGCCTCACGACCCGAGATGGTGTTCTCCCGCGGCCAGCTGATCGAGTCCGTCTGGGGAACCGGGTGGATCGGTGACGACCACCTGGTCGACGTCCACATCGGACACGTCCGGCGCAAGCTGGGCGATGACCCCGCCGAGCCGCGGTTCATCCGCACCGTCCGCGGTGTCGGCTATCGCATGGGAAGCGGCACGTGAGGCGGCACCGTGCCCGTTCCCTGGGCCTGGGTCCGCGGCTCCTGACCGCGATCATCGCGGTCATCCTCGTCGCGGCGACGACCGCGGGGGTCGTCGCGAGCCTGCTCGGCCCCATGATCTTCCACCATCACATGCTCCAGACCAACGGCTCCCCCGAGGTCATCCTCCACGCCGAACGAGCCTTCTCCGCCTCCTCGACGATCTCCCTGGGGCTGGCCCTGCTCGCCGCGCTGGTCACGTCGATCTTGGTCAGCGCCTTCCTCACCCGGCGCATCAGCAGCTCGCTGCACCGCGTGCAGACAGCCGCCGGACAGATCGCCGCCGGGAGCTACACCGCCCGGGTGCCGGCCGTCGGCATGGGCACCGAGTTCGACGAGCTCGCCCAGGACTTCAACACCATGGCCGAAGACCTCGCCCGGATCGAGACCACCCGCACCCAGATGCTCAGCGACCTGGCCCACGAGATGCGCACCCCGGTCGCCACGCTCCATGGCTACCTCGACGCGATCGCAGAAGGGGTCAAGCCCGCCGACGAGACCACGGTGCAGATCCTGAAGGACCAAGCCCACCGGCTCGGACGCCTGGCGGCCGACATCAGCCTCGTCACCGCGGCCGAGGAAGGCCGGCTCAGCATCCACCTGCGCCGGCTCGAGATCGGCGAGATCGTCGCCACCGCAGTGTCCCAGGCCGAGGATCGGTACCGATCCAAGGACGTGACCCTCACCGTCGAGGCGCCGGCACCGACGCTGGGCGCCCGGATCCGGGCGGACCCGGATCGCCTCGGACAGGTCCTGACCAACCTCCTGGACAATGCCCTGCGACACACGCCCGCGGGCGGCAGCGTCCGGATCTCGGTCACCCTCCGTGCCGGTGCGGTCCGGCTGGAGGTCACGGACACCGGCGAGGGCATTGCCACCGAGCACCTCCCCCACCTCTTTGAGCGGTTCTACCGCAGCGACACCGCCCGCGACCGCGCCCACGGCGGATCCGGCATCGGCCTTGCCATCGCCCGGTCCATCACCCAGAGCCACGGCGGGACCATCCAGGCGTGGAGCGCCGGTCCCGGCATCGGCTCCACCTTCACCATCACGCTGCCTATCACGGACTGACCAGCCCGGCCGGAAAGAACGGACCGACCGGGCCGGCCTGCCGGGCGCCCGGATCCGAGCGCGGCCTGAGAGCGCTGCCGCGACGAACGGACAGCAGACTCCGAGGCCAGTGGCGACGACCCGGCGCCGGAGCGGTGCCCTGGTGTCGAGTTCCGGAAGTGGTTGGACGCTTGGCTTTCAGAGGATCGGGGGACGAGGCTCGTGTCGCTGGTCGGTAACATGATCAATCACGGCTCCTCGGCACCTGTCAACTGGTGGCAAGTCGTCTTCACGTGCCCGCGCGGTTCCCTCCGACCCCCTCTTCTCCGGGGGCGGCGGACTTGGGGGGAAGATTCTGTTGATGACTCCGATCCCCAGAGCCAGGGTGGTCAGCAACCCTAGGGCAAGGAGCAGCCACAGATTCATCGGGGACCTCAATATGGTCAGTGGGCGGGGCGACGTGAGTCCCGGACCCAAGGCAGTCCTGCGTCGCCTCAGGGCGCATAGGACAAGACGGTCTGCATGCCGAGTTCGGCATGGTAGATGTTGTGGCAGTGAACCGCCCAGTCGCCCGGATTATCGGCCTGCAGATCGACCGACACGGTCTCCATGGGCAGCACGTTGACGGTGTCCTTGCGGATGCCGGTCCCGTTCTGACCGGCCAGCGCGAAGGTGTGCCCGTGGATGTGCATGGGGTGGAACATCATCGATTCGTTGCGCAGGTTCAACCGGACGCGCTCACCTGCCGAGATCTGCAAGGGATCATGGTCGCCGAAGCCTGCGCCATTGATGAACCACTTCCGTCCGCCATCGATCATCTCGAGCACAACATCGAGCTCCCGATCCGGCTGCCGCGTCTCGAACGCCACCTCGGCCGTCGGCGCGAGAGCGGAATACGTGAGCATCTGACCGGACATCTCGGTCGGCAGTGCCGTCGGGTCTGGTGTGGCGCCCGATCCGGTGCGCAGAAGAGCTCTCCCCGGAGCCGCATCCTTGCCCTCCGGTGCTGCGACTATCGGAAATACCCCGTCACCAGTGGTGATCACGACGTCGTAGCGTTCCCCCATGCCGATGATCAGGGTGTCGACCTCGACGGGCTCGACCGGGAATCCGTCTGTATGGGTGACTGTGATCCGGTGGTCGCCGACTGCGAAACGGTAGGCCGTGTCGCCGCCGCTGTTGATCAGACGCAGCCTGATCCGTCGGCCCGGTGCGGAGTTGATGACGAACGGGTTCGTCGCCAGGCGCCCGTTCACCACATGTCCGGGGTAGATGACGTCGCCGGAGTCGGCCCCCAGAGGTGCTTGCGGGGAGGGCATCGCGTCGTCCATGGACATCCCCCCATGGTCCATCCCCTCCATGCCTTCCATCTCGCCCATCGACATGCCACCCATGTCCATGCCTTCGCGGGCCATGCGCTCCAGGATGGTGTCGGGTGAGTCGCTCCATCCGTCGGTCCAGTCGTCCAGCACCAGGACGACTTCTTCGTCGTAGTCGCCGGGCTCGGCGAGGTCCTCCACGATCAACGGTGCCTGCAGCCCCGTATCAAGCTGCACCCCGACATGCGGATGGAACCAGTAGGTGCCGGGGTCGGGCACGACGAAGGAGTAGTCGAAGGTGCTACCGGGCGCCACGGGGTCCTGGTTCAGCCCCGGGACCCCGTCCATCTCCTGAGGGAGAGCGATGCCGTGCCAGTGGATGGTGGTGTCCACGGGGAGGTCGTTGGTAAGGCGAACGCGCAGTTCATCACCCGCCGTGACGCGAATTTCCTTGCCCGGTACGGCGTCGTCGTAGGCCCAGGTCTCCACGCTCCGCCCGCCGAGATCGACCGTGGTCGGCGCAGCACGCAGCTCGCGAGTCACCACACGCCCGGAGGGAGCCGTCTGGGACGTAGCTGCCCGAGCCGTGCCGTCGCCGGCCGCGGTCGGCGAATCGGACAGCAATCGAGTGCCCGCGTACACACCTCCACTGGCGAGCACGAGCCCGGCGGCGCCGACCTGAAGAAGCCGACGACGGTGCACAGATTTCGGGGAGGAAGTGGACACGGAAAAAACTCCTCATCATCACGGGACAGCGAAGCTCCCAGGCTATTTCTGATCTGTGAAGGCCAAGCTCAGGGCGCATCAAGAAGCGATGAAGAATCAGCCCGTCGGACCTGTGATCCCTAGATGAGGGTGGTGACGTCGCCGAAACGGGTCTGCAGCGCACTCATCCATGCCTGCCACACGCCGGTGACCAGGAGGACACCGATCACGATCAGCGCGAGTCCCCCGATCCTGTTCAGCATCCGGCGGCGGGTGCGCAGGAAAGCCGAGAGGCCGCTCATCCGCTGGAAGAGCAGAGCGAACAGGATGAAGGGGATGCCAAGGCCCAGCGCGTAGGCCAGTGACAGCAGCGCACCGCGCGATGCCGATCCCCCGTCAAGACTCAGCGCCAAGACGGCGGCATAGGTGGGGCCGATGCACGGTGTCCAGGAGAGGCCGAAGATCAGACCGAGCAGCGGCGCCCCGGCCAGGCCGGGATCCGGGCGTCGTCCGATCGGCTTGGCGAACGACAGGCCAGGGAACACTCCGAGGAACACCAGTCCCATCAGGATCACGATCGCCCCGGAGACTCGGGAGATCTCATCGGACCAGCGGATCAGCAAGTGGCCGAGGGCGCCGGCGAAGCCGCCCAGAACCATGAAGACCACGGTGAAGCCGAGGATGAACAGCACCGCTCCCAGCAGCATCCGGCCGCGTGCACGACGACGAGCGGACTCCGTGACCGACTCCGCCCCGGCGGGGGCGACCAGGGAGGTTCCGGTCAGGCCTGCGACGTAGGAGAGATAGCCGGGCACGACCGGCAGGATGCACGGCGACAGGAACGCGACGATGCCGGCGAGGCCCGCCACCATCACTGCGACCAGCATCGGGCCACTGAGAGCAGCTGACGCGAACCATTCCCCAATCATGCGTCCCGCTCAGCGATCAGGGAGTCGAGCATGGCGCGGAGTGTGGAGGGCTCGATAGCGCCGGTGATGCGCGCTGCCGGCCTGCCCTCCGCGTCCAGCACCAAAGTGGTCGGGACCGCATTCGGGGCCACCTGCCCGCGCAGAGCGAACAGAATTTCTCCATCCGGATCCGGCAGGGACGGGTACGCAATGCCGTAGTTCTGCTCGAACGCCGCGGCCGGCCCGGCTTCGTCCCGGGTATTGATCCCGATGAACTGCACCCCCGCTCCGCGTACTCCTCGGAGATCGCCTTGAGGTCGGGAGCTTCCACCCGACATGGCGGACAGGACGCGTACCAGACGTTGATCACCAGCAGGTCCGGCGGCGCTGTGGAGGACTCGAAGATTTCTCCCTCATACGTCGTCCCGGAGAACACCGCGGGCTCCGCCCTTTCGGCTGAGGGGATCTCGACCACTGTCCCGTTTCCTGCCACATAGCCGAGATCGGCTGTTGTGGAGGAGGTGTCTTCGTTGCCGCAGGCGGTGAGAAGCAGTGCGGACGATATCGTTGCGCCGCCTCCGGCCAGTGCTCGTAGCATCGTGCGCCGAGGCACGGGGCCCTCAGTCATCGTCACCTTCCAGTCGATCACAGGACTCTGCACCCAGCGGACCCTGCCGTCGGCCCGAGTGCGCTCCCGATACAGCGGGTAGAACAGCGCCCTGAGCCGTGCACCCAAGCCTTCTCCGGACATCGAAGGAAAGAGCGCACAGACCAGGCGTATTCCATCCATTGAACCCGGTTCGAGCCCTGAGGGTCCGCCTCGCTCGTGATTCTTCGTCAAATCTTCGTCGTCCCGGCCCAGGTCACAGCCAGGACAGAGGCCGAGACGGGCTGCTTATAGTCGGCAGGGGTGCGTTACGACTTCACGAGGCGCTTCACGGCGGCTGAGGCCTCTTTGAGCTTAATCTCGGCCTCGTCGCCGCCGGCGCGGGCGGCATCAAGGACACAGTGATGGAGGTGGTCATCCAGCAGCCCCAGCGCCACGTTCTCGAGGGCGCTGGTCAGCGCGGAGATCTGGGTGAGGATGTCGATGCAGTAGACGTCCTCTTCGACCATGCGGGAGATACCGCGGGCCTGCCCCTCGATCCGCTTGAGTCGGTTGAGGTAGCGGGGCTTGTCCTGGATGTATCCATGAGGGCCGCTGTGGCAGGGTTGGTCCTCCGTGGAGTCGATGTCCGGTGCGGTGGTCATGAGCGGTTCCGTTCTATGGGGAATCAGCGGCGGTCGCGCAGGGCGGCGACGGTCGCTTCGGGGCGCAGGTCGAGGCGCCGCAGGAGCTGGGCGTTCAACGCGACGACGACAGTGGATAGGGACATCAGTATCGCGCCGACCGACATCGGTAGCACGAACCCGATCGGGGCCAGTACCCCGGCCGCGAGGGGCACGGACAGCAGGTTATAGCCGGCAGCCCACCACAGGTTCTGCTTCATCTTCCGGTACGCGGCGCGGGAGAGCTCGATGACCGAGAGCACGGAGCGGGGATCGGAGCTGGCGAGCACCACGCCGGCGGAAGCGATCGCAACGTCGGTGCCCGCGCCGATCGCGATCCCGACGTCGGCCTGCGCGAGGGCGGGAGCGTCGTTGACGCCGTCGCCGACCATCGCGACCTTCTTCCCCTCGTGCTGGAGCTGGGCGACCTTCGAGGACTTGTCCTCGGGGCGCACCCCGGCGAAGACGCGGTCGATGCCGAGCTCGCGGCCCACGCTGTTCGCCACCGCTTCGGCATCGCCGGTGATCATCACGACCTCGACTCCCAGGCTGTGCAGGGCATCGACAGCCTCGCGCGACTCGGGGCGCACCTCGTCGGTGAGCTTGAGGCCACCGATGACGTCGCCGTCTCGCAGCACATGGAGGATGATCGCGCCCTCGTCGCGCCAGGTCGCGGCCTCCTCGACCTCGCCCGCGCCGGTCTCCTCGAGCAGGCGGGGACCGCCCACGCGGATCTCGTGGCCCTCGACCTGGGCACTCACGCCCAAAGCCGGGGTGGAGCTGAGGTCGCTCCCGGCAGGAACCTGCACCCCGTCGGAGTCAGCCCTGCTGACGACGGCGCGGGCCAGGGGGTGCTCGCTCTCCGCCTCCGCGGCCGCGGCCAGCGCCAGCACCTGTGAGGCGTCCATGTGGCGAGTGACGATCTCGGCGAGCACGGGCTCACCCTTGGTCAGAGTGCCGGTCTTGTCGAAGAACACCGCATCCACGGTGCGCATGCCTTCCAACGCCAGGCGATCCTTGATCAGCACACCGCCGCGGGCCGCGCGCTCAGTAGCGATGGAGACCACCAGCGGGATCGCCAGACCCAGGGCGTGGGGGCAGGCGATCACCAGCACGGTCACCGTGCGCACCACGGCAGCATCGGGCATCCCGAGCACCGACCAGACGATCGCGGTGATCACCGCGGCGATGATCGCGAACCAGAACAGCCACCCGGCGGCCGTGTCCGCGATCCGCTGGGCACGGGACGAGGAGTTCTGCGCCTCGGTCACCAGGCGCTGGATCCCTGCCAGGGCGGTGTCGTCCCCGGTCGCGGTGACCTCGATGCGCAGGCTGGAGTCGGTGGCGACAGTGCCAGCCACGACCCGGTCACCGGCCACTCGCGTCACCGGCCGAGATTCCCCGGTGACCATGGACTCGTCAACGTCGGCGCGGCCCTCGCGGATCACACCGTCGGCGGGGACGTTGGCCCCAGGGCGGACCAGCACCAAATCACCCAGACGCAGCTCGGAGGGGGCGACGCTGACGAGCTCGTCACCCTCGATCCGCTCGGCCATGTCCGGTAGCAGCGCGGCCAGGGAGTCCAGGGCAGACGTGGTCTGGGCGAGGGAGCGCATCTCGATCCAGTGCCCCAGCAGCATGATCACGATCAGCAGGGCGAGCTCCCACCAGAACTCGAGCTCATGATCCAGAAGACCCAGGCTGGCGCCCCAGGAGGCGAAGAACGCGACCGTGATCGCCAGCCCGATCAGCAGCATCATCCCGGGCTTCCGGGAACGGATCTCGGAGACCGCTCCCGTCAGGAACGGCCGCCCGCCCCACACGTACATGACCGTGCCGAGAATCGGCGCGATCCACGCCGCGCCGGGGAAGTCGGGCACGTCGTAACCCAGCAGCATCGCGAACATGGAGGAGAACCCGACGACCGGCACCGCCAGGATCAGATTGATCCAGAACAGACGCCGGAACTGCCCGACGTGGTCACCGTGCCCGGAGTGCCCCCCATGCCCTCCATGCCCTCCACCGTGGCCCCCGTGCTCCGTGTGGTCCGTGTGCTCCGTGTGGTCATCGTGGCCACCGGTGGCGTCGTGCCCGGCGCCGGGAGCGTCGTGATCGGGGCTGCCGGGAAGAGTGGCCTGGGAAGGACCGTGCTCGTGCTGCGTCCCCGAAGCTCCGTGACCGCGATGATGGGATGGGTGCTCAGCGTTCATACCCCCACCGTATACCCCCCGGGGGTACCTGTCGAGGGTGGGTGTCGGGTGGTTTCGAGGTCTATGACCTCGCACCCGTCATCCATGTTCAGGCGGCGGTGTATTTCTGTGGGTCGGCGTCGAACAGGGGGCCGCAGCCGGCGCAGCAGAGCCAGTAGCGAGTGCCCTCGTAGTCGCGGACCAGGCCTGCGGCCTCGGCGGCGCTCTTGACGACCGGCCTGCCTTCCATCACCGGGCAGCTGGCCATGTCGTCGTCGGTGGGGCCCATCAGGTTCGTGCGGCCGTCGGCCTGTATCGGTGCGGAAGCGGCGTGTCCGCCGCAGCAGCTGGGGGCCTGTCCGGTGGTGTCGTTCATGATGATCCTTGTCCGGTGGTGGGTCAGTTCTTGGTGATGGACGTGAAGCCGCGCAGGCGCAGGCTGTTCCCCACGACGAAGACGCTGGAAAAGGCCATGGCGGCGCCAGCGAGCATGGGGTTGAGCATGCCCAGCGCGGCGATCGGGATCGCGGCCGTGTTGTAGGCGAAGGCCCAGAACAGGTTGGTCTTGATCGTCGACAGGGTCTTGCGGGATAGGCGTATGGCGTCGACCGCGCTGCGCAGGTCTCCGCGCACCAGGGTGATATCGCTGGCTTCGATCGCGACGTCGGTGCCGGTGCCCATCGCCAGGCCCAGGTCGGCCTGGGCGAGGGCGGGGGCGTCGTTGACGCCGTCGCCGACCATGGCGACGGTGCGGCCCTCGGCCTGGAGGCGGGCGACCACATCGACCTTCTGGGCGGGGAGGACTTCGGCGATGACCTCGGCGATGCCGACCTCGGCGGCGATCTGCCGGGCCACGGCTTCGTTGTCACCGGTCAGCAGAACCGGGGTCAGCCCCAGGTCCTTCATCGCGGTGATGGCTTCCGCGCTGGTGGGCTTGAGCGTGTCGGCCACGATCAGGATCCCCCGGGCCTGACCGTCCCAGCCGACGGCCACGACAGTCTTGCCCTGTCGCTCTGCGTCGATCTTGGCAGCGGCCACCTGTGGGCTGAGCGTCATCTCTGTCTCGGCCAGAAGGCTCTCGCGGCCGACGACGACGGCGCGTCCCTCGACGGTGCCGCGCACGCCCTGGCCCTCGACGTTGGCGAATTCCGTCACGGAGGGGAGTCCCCCGGCTTCCTGGGTGGCGCCCTTGGCGATCGCTTGGGCGATCGGGTGTTCGGAGAAGTCCTCGACGGCGCCGGCGATCCGAAGCAGCTCGGTGCGATCGGTGCCGTTGTCACTGACGACATCGGTGAGGGTCATCTTGCCGGTGGTGACGGTGCCGGTCTTGTCTAGCACCACCGTGTCGACCTTGCGGGTGGACTCCAGCACCTCCGGCCCCTTGATGAGTATGCCCATCTGAGCGCCACGCCCGGTGCCGACCAGGAGCGCGGTAGGGGTGGCGAGACCTAAAGCGCAAGGGCAGGCGACCACGAGCACCGCGACTGCGGCCGTGAAGGCAGCCTCGGCCGGGAATCCGGCGCCGAGCCAGCCCCCGAGCGCGACCACCGCGACCGCGATGGCGATCGGCACGAAAATCCCGGAGATCCGGTCGGCCAGGCGCTGAACCTCGGCCTTCCCGGTCTGAGCGTCCTCGACGAGCTTGGCCATCTGCGCCAGCTGGGTGTCGGAGCCGACGCGGGTCGCGCGGACCACGAGCCGGCCGCCGGCGTTGACGGTCGCACCGGTGACGGCGTCGCCCCCTCGTACTTCGACGGGCACGGACTCGCCGGTCAACATCGAGGCGTCGACCGCGGACATGCCGGAGACGACCGCGCCATCGGTGGCGATCTTCTCGCCGGGCCGGACGATGAACTGATCGCCCACCTCGAGGTCATCGATGGCGATCTTCTGCTCCTGACCCCCGCGCAGCACGGAAACCTCCTTCACGCCCAGCTCAAGCAGGGCCCGCAGCGCGGCGCCCGCTTGACGCTTGGACGTCTTCTCGAAGTAGCGGCCCAGGAGGATGAACATCGTCACGCCCGCGCCGACTTCGAGATAGATGTTCGCCGCACCATCCGACGGGGCGACCGTCAGCTCGAACGGGTGCGTCATCCCCGGGATGCCGGCAGTGCCGAAGAACAGCGCGTACAGCGACCACAGCAACGCAGCTGAGGTGCCCATCGAGATGAGCGTGTCCATCGTGGCTGCGCCATGCTTGAGGTTCGTCCAGGCAGCCTTATGGAAGGGCCAGGCTCCCCAGACGATCACGGGTGCCGCCAGCGCCAGCGACAGCCACTGCCAGTAGGGGAACTGGAGGGCGGGGATCATCGCCATCGCGATGACCGGCACCGTCAGCGCGACCGCGCCGATCAGACGGTGGCGCAGGGAGGTGAGCTCGGGGTCCGATCCCTCCCCGTCGTCGGAGGGGGTCTGCGCGCCCGTACGCGCCGGGGGCTTGGGCAATGTGGCGGTGTAGCCGGTCTTCTCGACCTCACTGATCAGCAGCTGCGGGTCGTATCCCTCGGGAACGGTGAGCTTGGCTTTCTCGGTGGCGTAATTGACGCTCGCGGTGACGCCGTCGAGCTTGTTCAGCTTGCGCTCGATGCGGTTCGCGCAGGATGCACAGGTCATGCCGCCGATCTCCAGTTCGATGCCGGCGTCTGCTACCAGTGGGGCTTGGGTGTTCACTGCGTATCCTTCCTGGCCAGTGACGTTCAACGGTCGATCCTGCAGGGGTCAGTGACCGCCTGAATGCTCTCCGGCGTTCTCGGCCTCGGCGCCACTGGCTTGCTCCGCCTCGAGGACGAACTGGGCGGTGTGCACCTCGCCGTCGACCTGGAAGGTCAGGTACAGGAAGTAGCGGCCAGCCGTGGGCGCCTCCGCCATGAACGAGACATCAGGACCGGAGGTATCGCCGGCGCCGGGCTCGTCGCCCTCGGCATGGACGTGCAGGTATTCCAGGTCGCCCTCGCGCAGGGCGACAAGGTGGCCGAAGGCTCCGAGATAGGGCTGCAGGGCGGTCACCGGGACGCCGTCCTGGGTGACGCTGAGCGTCAGGGTCGTGGACGTGCCCGCCTTCAGGCCGCCTGCCAAGGACACCTCGTATCCATCGACCTCGTCGTGGGCCGAGACGGGACGGTCGGTGTGCGGGGTGAGGGTCCCCGCGACATCGACGCTCCGGGACAGGATCAGCGGGTCCTCGCGGTCGCCGGCGACCGCGACGTTGGCGTAGAGCTTGTACGTGCCGGCCTCGAACCACTCCCAGGGCAGGGACCAGGTCCCGGTAGCCGAATCGAGCTCGGGGTGAACATGGCGGTACTGGGCGCCATCCGTGCGGACCACGACCAGATGCATCTCGCTCCCTTGACCCTCCTGGTAGTCAGTCACGGGATGCCCGTCGGGTCCCGTGATCGTGTAGGCCAGCTGCCCGGCCTGGTCGATGACCGATGGGGCCGAGACTTGCGACAGCACGTACCCCTGCGACGACATCGACACTGCCTCTTGGAGTGCGGCGTCGCCCGGCGTGCCGCCAGGGCCGTCGGCGCCAGATTCATGCTCGGTCGCATCGGAAGCCTGCGCCTGCCACGCCTGGACTGTCCGGTCGGGAACGACCACGCCGGCCGCGACAAAGGCGCCGGCGAAAGCTACTGCCAGTCCGGCACCGTAGATGAGTAGTCGCCCCCCGGCGTTCATCAGGCCCTGGCCGCCGAGTAGCCGGCCTCCTCGACAGCGGCAAGCACCTGCGCGTCGTCAAGGGAGCCCGACGACGTGACAACGAGACGACCGGTCTGCGCGCTGACTTGAATGTCGGTCACGCCGGAGAGCTCACCAACCTCCTCGCGCACTGACATCTCGCAATGGCCACAGGTCATACCGGTCACCTGATACTCAGCCGTCGTCGCATTCATGGCTCGTACACCTCTCCTCGTCGATTCCAGAATCTTATACCCCAGGGGGGTATGGGTCAATGTGTCAGCCCGCTGCCGGTCCAATGCCGCACGTCCGTCACATGGCGAGTATCGCCCAGGCGGAGCTGGCGAGGGTCGCAGCCTCGCCAGCAACGAAGGTCGCCATGAGCGCCAGCATTCAGACCGCCACACCTGTGCCGCGCGGTGACCAGCCGCACTGGGCGCCCATCACCGTTGGCATCGCGCCGTCGCGACTGTCGCCTACTACTCTCTGCGCATGAACGCAGATACGCAGGCTTGTACGTTTGGACAGGAGAGCCAGTACGTCGATCTGGCCGCAGAGGTGTTCGCGCTGCTCTCGGATCCGACCCGGATCCGGATCATCCTGGCGCTGCGCCAGGGAGAGATGTCAGTCGGAGAGCTGGCTGAACAGGTCGGGAAGGCCCCTACCGCTGTCTCGCAGCATCTGGCGAAGCTGCGCTGGGCGAAGGTGGTCCAGGCCCGCCAGGAGGGAACGCGCATGTTCTACAGCACGATCGACGAGCATGCGCGCCGGCTGGTGATGCATGCCGTCTTCCAGGCCGAGCATGTCGTCGACGGGGTCCCCGCCCACCATGTCGCGCCCGACGGCACCGTCACCGCCGAGACCGCGAAGTGAGCGCGCCGACGACCACCTCCGCGCCCGCCACCGGGACCGCCGAGCGGGAGGTATCGCTCTGGCAACGCCTGGATCGTCACGACGTCGCCCGGACGGCCTTCGTGGCGGTCTGCACGCTGGCCGTCGCGCTCGGCGCGAGGTGGCCGTGGCCGGAGGTGCCGCTGCTGGCGGTGATCGGCCTGGTGGTGGGGTGCTGGCCGGTGCTGCGGGAGGCGTGGGAGGACGTCCGGAACCGGCGGATGAGCATGGAGCTGTCCATGCTGATCGCGATCGTGGCCGCCGCCGCGATCGGTGAGTGGGTGACAGCGCTGGTGATCACCACTTTCGTGCTGGCCGCGGAGATCCTCGAGGATCTCTCGATGGACCGCGGACGCGACGCCCTGACCGACCTGATGTCGTTCCTGCCCGAGACGGTGCAGGTGCGCGAGGGTGACTCGCTGCAGTCCGTCGCGTTGGACGAGGTGGTATCCGGGGCGGTGGTCGTGGTCGCCCCCGGGGGCCGGATCCCGGTCGATGGGCGCATCGTCGCTGGGCGCTCCACCGTGGATCAGTCCCGGATCACCGGGGAATCCCTCCCCGTGGACGTGGAGACGGGCGACGAGGTCTTCGCCGGGTCGATCAACCAGGTCGGAGCGGTGGAGGTGCGGGCGCAGCGGATCGGCGCGGACTCGTCCTACGGACGGATCGTCGAGGCTGTCCGTGAGGCGCAGCAGACCGAGCCGCCGGTCCAGCGTCTGGCGGACCGGCTCGCCGCCTATCTGGTGTACCTCGCCCTCGGCGGCGCCCTCCTCACGTACGTCATCACTGGCGACTTGACCTCGACCATCTCGGTGATCGTGGTCGCCGGCGCCTGCGGGATCGCCGCCGGCACACCGCTGGCGGTGCTGGCCGCGATCGCCCGCGCAGCGCGCAGCGGCGCCTTCATCAAGGGTGGGGCGCACCTCGAGGCGCTGTCCACGGTCGACACGGTCGTGTTCGACAAGACGGGGACTCTGACCTCGGGGGCCCCGGCCGTGGTGGATATCTGGATCGACGCGGACTCCACCCGCGAGGAGCTGCTCTCCGCGGCCGCGACCGCGGAGTACTACTCCGAGCATCCCCTGGGACGCGCGATCCTCGCCCACGCCGCCGACGTCTCGATCGACGTCGGTCCGCCCGATTCCTTCGACTACGCACCCGGGCAGGGAGTGACCGCGCACGTCGCCGGCAGCGTCGTCACCGCCGGCACCAGCGCGCTGGTCCCTGGTGCCCCGAAAGATCTGGAGAGCCAGGGCACCGCGACCGCGGTCCACGTCGGGATCGACGGCGTCTACGCCGGGACCATCCTGCTGGCCGACACGGTGCGGGCCTCCGCGCGCGGCGCCATCGCCGAGCTGCGCCGGCGCGGGGTGCGCGTCATGATGATCACCGGTGACAACGAGCGGACCGCCGCCGCGGTCGCCGGAGAGCTCGGGATCGACGAGGTGCGGGCCGGTCTCCTGCCCGAGCAGAAACTCGCCGCGATCGACGCCGAACGCGCGCAGGGCCGGCGCCTGGCCATGGTCGGCGACGGTGTCAACGACGCCCCGGCCCTGGCGCGGGCGGACGTCGGCATCGCCATGGGCAGCGGCACCGACATCGCGCAGGACAGCGCCGACGTCGTCCTGATCAGCTCCGACCTCGATGACCTCGCGCGCACCCTGTTCATCGCGCGCAGGGCCCGACGGATCGTGATGGTCAACTTCGTCGGCACCATCGCGATCGACCTGATCGGGATCGTGCTGGCAGCGTTCGGGCTGCTCGGGCCCGTCGTCGCGGCCATCATCCACGTCGGCAGCGAGACCGCGTTCATCCTGAACTCCGCCCGCCTGATCCCCAGACGGAAAGCCAGCGCGTCCTCCGATGCGTGAGGTGTTCGCGAACTCCACCTACCGTCACCTGTTCATCGCGCAGGTCGTCGCCTGCTGGGGACCGGTCTGCTGACCGTGGGACTGGGACTGTTCGCCTACGATCTGGCCGGTCCCCGCGGCGGTCAGGTCCTCGGCATCGCCCTGACGATCAAGATGCTCGCCTACGTCGTCGTCTCGCCGGTGATGGCGGCCCTGACCGCGCACCTGTCCCGCCGCAACGTGCTGATCGCCGCGGACCTGGTACGTGCCGCGGTTGCGGTGGCTCTGCCATTCGTGACCGACGTCTGGCAGATCTACCTGCTCGTCTTCCTCCTGCAGGCCGCCTCGGCAACGTTCACCCCCACCTTCCAGTCGATCATCCCCGACGTGCTGCACAGCGAACGCGCCTACACCCGCGCTCTGTCCCTGTCCCGCTTGGCCTACAACCTCGAGGCGGTCGCGAGTCCCATGCTCGCCGCCGCCCTGCTGACCGTCCTCGCCTACAACGACCTCTTCGTCGGCACGACGCTCGGCTTCCTCGCCTCCGCCGCACTGGTCCTGACCACTCGCGTGCCGGCCCGCGCCCGCCAGGAGAGGACCTCGTTCACCGAGCGACTGACCCGCGGCACCCGGATCTACACGGCCATCCCCCAACTGCGCAGCCTGCTGGGGATGTACTTCGCCGTGGCCTGCGGGACCGCCATGATCATCGTCAACACCCCCGTCCTGGTCGGCGCCCGCCTCGGCCTCACCGCACAGCACGTCCCCCTGCTCCTGGCCGTCAGCGGCCTGGGCGAGATGATCGTGGCCCTCGCCCTACCCCGCCTGCTGGATCAACGCTCCGACCGGGGCCCCATGCTGATCGGGACCCTCGCGATCCCAGTGACCCTCATCGTGACCGGGGCCAGCCTGGCGGTTCTGGACGGCGGGGCGGCATGGGGCCCTGTCCTCCTGCTCTGGCTGATCCTCGGCGCCGCGATCTCCATGGTCCTGACCCCGTCGGGCCGCCTGATCCGACGCCACGTCTCCGACAACGACCGCCCCGCCGTCTTCGCCGCCGACTTCTCCCTCTCCCACGCCTGCTACATCCTCACCTACCTCACCGCAGGCATCATCGGAGCCAACGCCGGCATGGCCACCACCGCCGTGACCCTGGGAGCCCTCGCCACCATCGGCGTCACCATCGCCGCCACCACCGGACGCCTCAGGAATACAGTCACGGCGCCGTAACGACTTGTTTCACAGTGGGTCGATCCGCTGGCTCCGCGCAATGCATACCCGGGCATCAGGCTGATGTTCACATGCGCGGTGGACCGCGAAGGCTCGTCCCCTCTTAGCGCATGGCCTGCTCACGCACCGCGTTCAGCAAGCGCTGGTGGAAGCGGGTCTCCCCCGTCGTCTCCGGGTGGAACGCGGTGCCGAGGAGGTTGCCCTGTTCGGCGGCGACCACGCGGCCGTCGGGCAGCGAGGCCAACACCGTCGCCGCCGGCCCGACCTGCTCGATGACCGGAGCGCGGATGAACGCGGCCCGGACCGCCCGCGGACCCAGGAAGGGCACGTCCAGATCGGCTTCGAAGGACTCGACCTGTCCGCCGAACGCATTGCGCCGCACTGTGACGTCCATGCCGCCGAACGTCTTCTGACCGCTGATCCCGTCGGCCAGTCGATCGGCGAGCAGGATCAGTCCGGCGCAGGTCCCGAGCACTGGCAGTCCCGCCGCGATCAACGCGCACAGTGGGCCCTGCAGGCCGGCGACGCGCGAGAGCTTGTCGATCACGCTGGACTCTCCGCCCGGCAGCACGAGCCCGTCGACTGCCTCCAGCTCGCGGGGCCGACGCACGAGCGAGACCTGTGCTCCGAGGTCCGTGAGGACCTGGGCGTGCTCGCGCACGTCGCCCTGCAGGGACAGCACGCCGATGCGCAGACCGCTGCCGAGGCCGGCGCTCACCGGCGCCACCGACTCACCAGCCGCGCTCGGAGAGGCGGTGCGGGGCGGGCACGTCGGCCACGTTGATCCCGACCATCGGCTCGCCGAGCCCGCGTGAGACGTCGGCGATCACGGCCGGATCGTCGTGGAAGGTCACCGCCCGGACAATCGCAGCGGCCCGATCGGCAGGGTTGCCGGACTTGAAGATGCCGGAGCCGACGAAGACTCCGTCGGCCCCCAGCTGCATCATCATCGCGGCGTCGGCCGGCGTGGCGACGCCGCCCGCGGTGAACAGCACCACCGGCAGTGAGCCCGTCTCGGCGACCTCGGCCACCAGCTCGTAGGGGGCCTGCAGCTCCTTGGCCGCCACGTACAGCTCGTCCTTGCTCTTCGAGCGCAGGGCACTGATCTCCGCGGTGATGGTGCGGATGTGGCGGGTGGCCTCGGACACGTCGCCGGTTCCGGCCTCGCCCTTGGAGCGGATCATGGCGGCGCCCTCGGTGATGCGGCGCAGGGCCTCGCCGAGATTCGTCGCACCGCAGACGAACGGCACGGTGAAGGCGTGCTTGTCGATGTGGTGGACATAGTCTGCGGGGGAGAGCACCTCGGACTCGTCGACGTAGTCCACGCCGAGCTGCTGCAGCACCTGCGCCTCGACGAAGTGGCCGATCCGGGCCTTGGCCATCACGGGGATCGACACGGCGGCGATGATCTCGTCGATCAGGTCGGGGTTGCTCATTCGGGCCACGCCGCCTTGGGCACGAATGTCCGCGGGGACGCGCTCGAGCGCCATCACGGCGACAGCGCCGGCGCCCTCGGCGATCTTCGCCTGTTCGGCGGTCACGACGTCCATGATGACGCCGCCCTTCAGCATCTCGGCCAGTCCGCTCTTGACCGTGCCCGTTCCCGTGGTGCCAGTGCTCATGATGTCCATCGCTCTTCTCTTGGGCTCCGTCCCAATTTGACCTAGGTCAAAAAGTAGCACGGCGCATGCCGCTCCTCCGCCGGTGGGCTTCCCCGCGGCCACGATCCGGGGCCTTGCCGCCTAGACTTCATCGGGTGACGACGGACAGCGACCCGGCGATCAGCGGCGGGACCGCTGCCGAGATCGTCGACAGCGTGCGCGCCCTCGTCGAGCGCGGCGCTCTGGTGCCCGGGCGGACGCTCCCGCCCGTGCGCGTGCTCGCCGAGGACTTGGGCGTCAATCGCAATACCGTTGTGGCCGCTTACCGACGCCTCGCCCGCTCCGGCGTGGTCATCGCCCGAGGTCGCGCGGGCACTCACGTGGCCCAGCGCCCCCAGGTCCCCCAGGAGGGCTTCGCCGACCCCGGATCGCTGCGCGACGTCGGCACGGGCAACCCCGATCCGAGCTTCATCCCAGACCTCGCTCCAGCAATGGCGGCTGCGGGAGGACGCCCGGTCCTGTACGGCGAACCCATCATCGATCACGACTTCAAGGACTGGGCGCGGGACTGGATGGCACCCGACGTGCCCGGCCCGAGTGACGATGTGCACCTCACGCTCACCAGCGGAGCGGTCGACGCCGTCGAACGGCTTCTCGCCCAGGCGCTCATGCGGGACGACGCCATCGCCCTCGAGGACCCGTGCTTCCTGGCCAGCATTCATATCGCCCGTCTCGGCGGCTACCGAGCCGTCCCCGTCCCCGTCGACGCGGAGGGTATGACCGTCGAGGGCCTCCGGGCCGCCCTGGACAAGGGCGTGCGCGCCGTGGTGACCACGCCGCGGGCACAGAACCCGACGGGGGTCTCGCTCAGCGCGCGTCGCGCCGAGCAGCTGCGGGAGGTCCTTGCCGAGCATCCCTACGTGCTGGTCATCGAGGACGACTACTACTCCTTCCTCTCCCAGCGTCCATTCCACTCCATCGTCGGCCCCGAGCACCAGCGCTGGGCCCTGGTGCGATCCGTCTCGAAGTTCATCGGACCCGACCTTTGCCTGGCCGTGACCGCCTCCGACCCCGACACCGCCGCGCGGCTGGCGATGCGACTCAGCCCCGGCATCACGTGGGTCAGCCACCTTCTCCAGCGGATCACCCACTCTGTCCTGCGCGATGCCGACGCCCGCGCGCTGATCGACCGGGCGGGCGTCCACTACGCCGAGCGCAACGCCTCCTTCGCCGCGCGCCTCACGGAACATGGCCTACCGGTCGAGCCCGGGGACGGATTGAGCCTGTGGGTACCGGTGCAGGCACCGGCACAGTACGTCGCCGAACGCCTCATGCGTCGGGGCTGGCTCGCGCGCACCGGCGACGAGTTCCGTCTCGCCGAGGCCGGGCCGCCTTCGCGCTACCTGCGGCTCACTGTTCACGACCTCGACGCGCAGCAGGCCGATGCCTTCGCCCGCGACCTCGCCACCGCGGTGCGCGAGGCGAGTTGACAAGGATCGGGCCCCTGCCGCACGACCGTCCCGCTGCGGCCGCACTGCCGCTTCAGGGGAACCCCTGACCGGCTTCTCTCGCTCAGAGCGCTGACGTACCGAAAGGCGCCACGCCCCGGCGCGAGCTGCGCACCGAACTGGGGCACCTCAGCACGACAGGTGCTCGCGGAACTATGACGGGTCCCAGCAAGGCTCGAGAGCTCATTCTCGCGCGACAGCTGTCGCAGTGGGCATAGCCCCGCGGGACGGCACGACGGCCGCCCCGCCGGCTTGGTCAACGGTCAGGGGCGAGGTCGGCCAGGAGCGCGCGGACGCGGGCGTCGATGTCGTCGCGGACCAGGCGCATCCGCTCCATGCCCTCGATGCCGCGCGCAGCGGGTTCATCGGTGTGCCAGGTGGTCACGGGCGCGGTCATCCCCGCAACGGGCTCGATGACAGCCTCGTCCCCGAGGACGATCACCTGTTCGACGCTGCGGAGCAGCTCGGCAGTGACCGGCTGAGGAACGGCGGAGGACATGTCCGCGCCGACCTCCGCGATCGCCGCGGCGGACTGGGCGTTGATGGCCGTACCGGGGCGGGTACCGGCGGAGTGGACCTGGACAGTGCCTGCGGCGTGGTGGCGCATGAGGGCCGCGGCCATCTGGGACTTGCCGCCGTTCTTCACGCACACGAACAGGACCGTGGGGGGCTTCGTGCTCATCTTGGGGTTCTCCTTCGACGGGGTCAGCGGGTGGGGACGGTGGCGTCACCGGGGAACAGGCGCCGCCCCATCGCCAAGGCGACGTAGACCAGGGCCACCAGGACGGGGACCTCGATCAGGGGACCGACGACACCGGCGAGGGCCTGACCGGAGGTGACGCCGAAGGTGCCGATCGCCACCGCGATCGCGAGCTCGAAGTTGTTGCCCGAGGCGGTGAACGCGACGGTGGTGGACTTCGCGTAGTTCAACCCGATGGCGCGTCCGAGCAGGAACGACCCCAGGAACATGATCACGAAGTAGACCAGCAGCGGCAGCGCGATCCGGGCCACGTCCCCGGGGGAGGAGAGGATCGCGTCGCCCTGCAGGGCGAACAGCAGCACGATGGTGAACAGCAGCCCGTACAGCGCCCACGGCCCGATCGCCGGCAGGAAGCGCTCCTCGTACCAGACGCGGCCCTTAACCCGCTCCCCCACCACCCGCGTCAGGAACCCTGCGATCAGGGGGATGCCGAGGAAGATCAGCACGCTGAGCACGATCGCGCCGATCGAGAACTCGGCCGACGTGGTCGCCAGCCCCAGCCACGACGGCAGCACCTGGAGGTAGAACCACCCCAGCGCCCCGAAGGCGATCACCTGGAACACAGAGTTGATCGCGACCAGCACCGCGGCGGCCTCGCGGTCACCACAGGCCAGGTCGTTCCAGATCAGCACCATCGCGATGCACCGGGCGAGCCCGACGATGATCAACCCGGTGCGGTACTCCGGCAGGTCCGCCAGGAAGATCCAGGCCAGGGCGAACATCAGCGCCGGACCGATGATCCAGTTCAGCACCAGCGAGGAGACCAGCAGGCGCTTATCCGCGCCGATGCGGCGAGTCTCGTCATAGCGCACCTTCGCCAGGACCGGGTACATCATGACCAGCAGCCCGATCGCGATCGGGAGGGACACCGAGCCAATCGTCACCGCTTCCAACGCCATGTTCAGGCCAGGGACGAACCGCCCCAACAGGAGCCCTACGACCATCGCAGCCAGGATCCACACCGGCAGCCAGCGGTCCAGGAAGGACATCTCCTTCATCACGCGGGGCTGCTCGACAGCCTGGGTCGTCGTACTCATCAGGGCTCGGCACCTTCCATCGACGGATATCGATCCGAACGCTATGCTTCACATCGATATCCGTCAATGTGAGGTGAGGGCATGTCCACCACGATCGATACCCCCGCTGCGCCACTCGAGCCTGCGACCGGCGCCGAGGCGTGCTGCACGCTGTCCGCCGGGCCCGTCAACAGCGTCGACGCCGAGAGGCTCGCGTCGATGCTGAAGGCGCTGTCGGACCCCACTCGGCTGCGGCTGCTCTCCCACGTCGCCGCCCAGGGCTGCACCTCGGTCTGCGCGTGCGACCTCACCGAGCCGCTCGGGATCAGCCAACCCACCGTCAGCCATCACATGAAGAAGCTCGTCGACGCCGGGCTCCTCACGCGCGAACAGAAGGGCCGCTGGGCCCACTACTCGGTCGTTCCCTCAGCCTTCGCGGAACTGCGCGCCTTCCTCGACATCGCCTGAACTCCCACTCCCACCTTCCTGCCCTGGAGGCCCCCATGACTGCACGTCCCAGCGTCCTGTTCGTCTGCGTCCACAACGCCGGCCGCTCCCAGATGGCCGCCGGCTGGTTGCGGGAGCTCGCCGGGGACCGCATCGAGGTGCGTTCCGCCGGCTCCGCGCCCGCCGACTCCATCAACCCCGCGGCGGTCGCGGCGATGGCCGAAGTCGGCATCGACATCTCCGACCAGACCCCGAAGATCCTCACCCCCGACTCGGTCCAGGCCTCCGACGTGGTCATCACCATGGGCTGCGGTGACGCCTGCCCCTACTACCCCGGCAAGCGCTACGAGGACTGGAAACTCGAGGACCCTGCCGGCAAAGGCATCGACGAAGTGCGGCCCGTGCGCGATGAGATCCGCGTCCGTGTCGAGGAGCTCATCGCCAGCCTCCTACCCCAGGGCACTCCAACCGCTCCGGCTCAGATTTGAGGATCCAGATGGCACCGTCGCGAGCAACCCCTCGTCCCTGGGTCCCCCTGCCCTGACTCCATGCGTCTGGCCGCCACTATGAACCGCCCGCAGACCAGGTGATGCGGACGGGGCGCAGTCGCCCCTTTCGTAGGCTGGAAATTAACCCTCCGATAGGTGTCACGCGCCGCGACGTGCGTGTCGAACTGGGAGACCCCAACAGGACAGACATTCGCCGTTCTTCTACGGTTCTCGACAGAGTCCCAATCGGTCTTCTGCGGCACATCAGGCAGACCGGGTATGCGCCGGTGGGGCAGGCTTCCGCTTGCGGTTACCGTGTGACGGTGGATCAGGCAACCGGGGGCATGGGTGCCTTGTCGACGAGTCGAGCGCCGCTCGGCGCACGGCGACCCAGGAGTATCTAGTCGGAGCTGCGATCTTGGAGGCAGAGCACCAAGAAGTGATCCGTGAGGAGCTTCTTCCTCTGCTCTTGCCTGGTCAGGTAAAGCTCCATTGGACGGAAGAGAGCGAACGCCGCCGTCGTCGGATCGTTGATGCGATCGTTGCGGTCGGTCCGATGAATGTCATCGTGACGCACTTGAGCGAGCGTCAACGGAAGACGGAGCGGTTTCGACGCAAGTGCCTGGAGGTGCTCTACTACGAGCTCGCCGGAGCTGAGGTGCTCGAGGTGACGCTCGAGAGTCGAAGCCCAGCGCAGGACTCGAAGGACCGTGCGCACATCGTCGCTCTGCAGAACCAAGGCCTCGATCGGGGGGTGCGGATCCAACATCTGAGGGGAGGGGACGAACCGCTGTTGTGGATCGCAGACGCAGTGCTCGGCTCCATCGACGCTGCTCACTTGGGCAATCCGGCGCACCTGGCGGCCTTGCAGAGCACGATCCTGGTCGAGCAACGGACCCCTCAGTCTCTGGATCCGTCCGCAGGGGCAAGCGAAAGGCCCTAGATCCAGTCGTCCGGCTGGGGTTCTAAGGCCTTCTTCCTCACCCGTCGTAACGGGGGGCGCTCCCTATCGTAGCCAGCGCTCACCGAGCTGGCAAGGCTCAGCCGGGGCACTGAGGGTCAGTCAGCCTGCGGCAAATGAGGCCAGGGCTGCGCGCAGCCGTGCGTCGGCATCATCGGCCACCGCGCGGACGTGGTCGCTGTCGCTGAGCTGGACCATGACCTTCGGATCCATCGCCTCGATGATGCTGCGGCCGTCCTCGGTGCTGGCCCGGACGATCACGTTGCACGGTAGCAATGCGCCAAGCTGCGGCTCCGCGGCGAGGGCCCGGCGAGCAAGGCTGGGGTTACAGGCACCGAGGATGATGTAGTCGCCGATCTCCTCGGCCGCGTCTGCGTCGAGCTTCATCTCGAACATGGCCCGCATGTCGATCTCGGTGATGATCCCGAATCCCTGGTCGGACAGCGCTGCGCGCACACTCTCGACGGCCTGCGCGTACGGCTGGTCGAGGGTGAGGTGATGCGTGTAGGTCATCGCGTTCTCCTTCGGGTCCTCGTGCCGGACCTCGATCATCTCGAGTTCCTGGGTCTCAGGCCAGGGTCAGGAACAGCTTCTCGAGCTCCTTGCGGTCCAGATCCTTGTCCGGGCTGGTCATGCACTGCTCCATACCGCTGGCGATGATCGCGAATCCGGCGCGGTCCAGCGCCTTGGAGACGGCTGAGAGCTGGGTGACGACGTCCTTGCAGTCACTCCCCTCCTCGATCATCCGGGTGACAGCGGCGAGCTGTCCCTGAGCCCGCTTGAGGCGATGGATGACGGGGGTCATGTCTGAAGGGTTGAGTTCCATGGCGTTCTCCTGACTGAGGGTGATGGCTCGATCTTATACCCCCGGGGGTGTCTTGCATACCCCCTGGGGTATGTGGCATTCTCCGTGGCGCGGGTGCAGCGCACCCGCCGGTCGCCAGCCCGGCCACGGGGGCGACTCACGACGTGGAGAGGAAGCATTCATGCCTGAGATCACCGCTGCCGAGACAGATGTCCGTCGCGTGCGGGACCAGATCGTCGATGTCCGCGAGGACGAGGAGGTCGCCGAGGGGATGATCCCCGGCGCGATCCACATCCCGCTGGGCAGCTCTCCGCGCGAGCGGGCGAGCTGGACCGGGAGCGGCCGGTGATCACGGTGTGCCGCAGCGGGCGGCGCAGCGCCGGCGCAGCGGAGCAGCTCGAGGCCGCTGGATTCGATGCCGCGACGATGGGTGGCGGGATGGTCGCGTGGCACGCCGCCGGCCTGCCGACCTCCTGATCTCGCAGCCCAGAAGGAGGCCTTCATGACGTTCACACTCGTCCTCACCCTGCTGCTGGCAGTCCTGATCGGCGTCTCGCTCGGACTGCTCGGCGGCGGCGGCTCGATCCTGACGGTGCCGATCCTGACCTATGTGGCGGGACTGCCGCCTAAGGAGGCGATCGCCGCCTCGCTGTTCGTCGTCGGGACCACCTCGGCAGTCAGCGCCATCAGCCACGCCCGGGCAGGCCGGGTGCGGTGGCGCACCGGGCTGATCTTCGGGGCAGCCGGGATGGTCGGCGCCTTCGGCGGCGGGATCCTCGGCGGCTACATCCCAGGCACCGTGCTGATGATCGCGTTCGCGCTGATGATGGTCGCGACGTCGATTGCGATGATCCGCGGCCGCAAAGGCGCCCGCGCAAAGGATGCCTCCGCACGCGAGCTGCCCACGGCGAAGATCGTGATCGAAGGGCTCGCGGTCGGACTCGCCACCGGCCTGGTCGGCGCGGGCGGAGGGTTCCTGGTGGTGCCCGCCCTGGCGCTGCTGGGAGGGTTGCCGATGCCGGTGGCGGTGGGCACCTCGCTGGTGGTGATCGCGATGAAGTCCTTCGCGGGACTCGCCGGCTACCTCACCTCCGTCTCGCTGGACTGGGCCCTGGTGGGCGGGGTGACCCTCGCCGCGATCCTCGGCTCACTGCTCGGATCCCGCCTGGCCGGGCGGATCCCCGAAAACGTCTTGCGTAAGGGCTTCGGGGTGTTCGTCCTGGTCATGGGAGCCTTCGTCCTGGTCCAGGAGCTGCCGGGGATCGCCGGCACCATCGCCGGCGCGGTAGCGGTGCTGCTCGCCCTCGCGGCCGCCGGATGCTGGTTCCTGCTGCCGAGCTGCCCCCTGCGCGCGACGCGGCGGCCCGCATGAGCGCCCCCGCTCCCCACGCCCCCGGGCGCGTCCGTGCCCTGACGGAGGCCACGTTCGGGCCCGCGATCCGTTCCCATGAGCTGGTCGTGGTGGACTTCTGGGCCTCCTGGTGCGCCCCGTGCCGGCGCTTCTCGCCCATCTTCGCTGCCGTCGCCGCCGAGCACCCGGAGGTGCTGTTCGCCTCCGTCGATACCGAGTCGGAGCCCGGACTGGCAGCTGCCGCGAACATTCGGGCCCTGCCCACGCTGATGCTCTTCCGTGACGGGCTGCTGGTGCAGACGCACCAGGGCGGGCTCCGCGCCTCCCGCCTCACCAGGATGCTCAAGACGGTGCGCGCCCTGCACATGGGTTCCGTGGGCGCGCCGGCCCCGGACGCTGGTCAAGGGTGACAGATCGCGCCGTCACTGCTCCGCTGCGAGGGGTGCGCGGTCGTCGCAGTGCGGATGCGCCGCAACGACCACCTCTCCACCCCCACTTCGCATACCCCCCGGGGTACCTGATACCCTGGGGGGTATAGGGCGCGCACTACTGCACACCACTTCTTCCAGGAGGAACGATGCTTCTCGAACGCATCTATGACGAGGACCTTTCCCAGGCCAGCTACTTCATCGGCTGTCAGTCCCAGAGCGTGGCACTGGTGGTGGATCCGCGGCGCGACATCCAGGTCTACCTGGACCTTGCCGCCCACCACGGGATGACCATCACCGCGGTGACCGAGACCCACATCCATGCCGACTTCCTCTCCGGCACGCGCGAGCTGGCCGCCGCCACCGGCGCCACCGCGTACGTCTCCGGCGAGGGTGGAGAGGACTGGACCTACGGCTTCGAGGCCGAGCTGCTGCACGATCGCGACACGATCCAGCTGGGCAACATCACCGTCACCGCCCGCCACACCCCGGGTCACACCCCGGAGCACCTGTCCTACCTGGTCACCGATGGCGCCTTCACCGACAAGCCCGGCTACTACCTCACCGGGGACTTCGTGTTCTCCGGGGACCTGGGCCGTCCGGACCTGCTGGACGAGGCCGCCGGCATGGAGGACACCCGGTTCGAGGGCGCCAAGCAGCTGTTCGCCTCGCTGAAGGGCGCCTTCCTCACCCTGCCCGATCATGTGCAGGTCTTCCCTGGCCACGGCGCCGGATCGGCCTGCGGCAAGGCGCTCGGTGCTCTGCCGTCGACGACCGTCGGCTATGAGCGGAAGTTCGCCTGGTGGGCCACCTACCTCGAGCGCGATGACGAGCAGGGCTTCATCGACGAGCTGCTGGAGGGGCAGCCCGACGCGCACGCCTACTTCGCGCGGATGAAGCGCCAGAACAAGCAGGGTCCCGCGATCCTCGGCGACCGGCCCGCCCCGCGACGGATGAATGCGGGCGAGCTCCAGCGCGGCCTCGAGGACGACGCCCTCGCCCTGGTCGATACCCGGGGCGTGGATCAGGTCCACGCCGGGACGGTGCCCGGCGCGCTGAGCATCCCTTCGCTCGGCAAGGCCGCCACCCACATCGCCTGGGCCTTCGACCCCGAGAGCGACGACGCCCGCCTGGTGGTGCTTGCTGAGAGTGCCGAGGACGCCGCCGAGTACGGCGATCACTTCGTGCGCGTGGGTGTGGACGGCCTGACCGGCTACGTCACCTCCCTCGACGGCCTGCCCACCACGGTCCCGGCGGTGGTCTCCCCCGTCGACCTGGAAGAGCTGCGCGCCGAGGACTCCACGGCTCTGCTGCTGGATGTGCGCAACCGCAGCGAGCACGCGGACGGCACCGTTCCCGGCGCCGAGCAGCTCTCGGCGGGGAAGGTGCTGTTCCACCAGGAGGATCTGCCGGACCCTCACGCGGGCCGCCTGATCACCTTCTGCCAGTCCGGTCTGCGCAACTCCGTGGCCGCCGCTGCGCTGCGCCGCGCGGGCTACGACGTGGTCGAGCTGGAGGGCAGCTACTCCGGCTGGTCCCAGTGGGCCGCGCAGCAGCGCGACGTCGCGACCACCGGGGAGGATGCCCGATGACCACCTCCCTGCGGGACGCCCCCCGTACCGTCGCGCCGGCCGAGCTCACCCGACGCCTCTCCGAGGATCCGGAGCTGATGATCGTCGACGTCCGCACCCCGGGCGAGTTCGAGACCACTCACATCCGCGGCTCCTACAACGTGCCCCTGGACCTGCTCACGGAGCACACTGCCGACCTCGCCGAGCGCCTGCACGACCACGTCGTGCTGGTGTGCCAGTCCGGCGCCCGGGCGAGCAAGGCCTGCTCGGCTCTACATGAGGCCGGCTTCGACGCTGTCGACGTGCTCGAGGGTGGCATCACGGCCTACCAGGAAGCCGGCGGCACCGTGGTGCGACGCGGTTCCCGCTGGGTGATGGACCGCCAGGTCCGCGTGACGGCCGGGTCCCTCGTCCTGCTCGGCACCCTGGCCGGCCAGCTCATCCACCCCCGCCTGGGACTGGTCGCCGGCGCCATCGGCGCGGGCCTGACCTACTCCGCTCTCAGCGACTCCTGCGCCATGGCCTCGGTCCTCTCGAAGATGCCCTGGAACCGCGTCGCACCGGACCCCTCCCTCGCAGCCCTCTTCGAGAAGGCACCCGCGCAGGCCGCCTGAACCGCCCCACCGCAACCGCAAGGAGAACCCCATGTGCAGAGCCACCACCTGCCGCACCTGCGGCAAGACCACCTGGGCCGGCTGCGGCCAGCACGTCGACCAGGTCATGAAGAACGTCGCCCCCGGGGACCGCTGCCCCGGCCACACTGATGACGCCCGCCGCCCCGGCTTCTTTGCTCGCCTACTCGGACGCTGACCCCACCAAGCACTCACCTTCATGCCGGGAGCCCTCCACCAGCACTGCCGTGCCCGTGGAGGGCTCCCCTCTGCTCGGAGCAGAGGACGCTGCGATGCGAGGTGCGACTCAAACTGGGGCACTCCAGTGGAACAGTTACTGAATGGTCTTTTACGGTTCCCAATAGAGTCAGCATTCACTCTTCTGCGACACATCTGTCGCACTGGGTATACACCAATTGCACGTAGACGGCAGGGGTGTGCTGACGATCGTGCCTAGCGGATCGCGCCGATGGAGCGCGCCTGGGAGACCGCAGCAGTTCGCGAGCTCACGCCGAGTTTCGTGAAGACGTGCACGAGGTGAGACTTGACGGTGGCTTCGGTGATGTGGAGCTGTTCGGCGATGCGGGTGTTCGATGCGCCGTCGGCGACGAGCCGTAGGACGTCCAGTTCGCGAGCGGAGAGACTGGTGCGGGGTGCGCGCATGCGGGCCATGAGGCGACCCGCGACTGCTGGCGCGAGGGCGCTTTCACCGGCCGCGGCGGCGCGAACGGCCGCGAGCAGCTCTCCTGGCGGGGCGTCCTTGAGGAGATAGCCACTTGCGCCTGCTTCGACGGCGCTGAGGATGTCGCCGTCGCTGTCGTAGTTCGTGAGGACGAGAACGTAGGGCGCGGAGTCGGTGGCACGAATCCGCCGGGTCGCGTCGGCCCCGGTGCTGTGCTGCCCGAACTGGAGGTCCATGAGGACCAGATCGGGGTGGAGAGCCGCAGCGAGAGAGACGGCGTCTTCGGGAGTCGTCGCTTCTCCCACGACGGTGATGCCGTCGGCGCCATCGAGTAGTGCGTGCAGCCCAGCCCGGACGACGGGGTGGTCGTCGGCGATGACGATCCGAATCATGTCTGCTGGCCCCTCAGATGGACGGTGAGGGTGGTGCCTTCACCCGGTGCGCTGTCGATGGTGAGCTCTCCTCCGAGTTGCTGGACGCGTTCCTCCGTCGCCCGCAGTCCGAACGAACCCGTGGTGCCGGCTCTCGAGCGCACGGCGGCCGGGTCGAATCCGACGCCGTCATCGCGCACCGCCAGGACCACGTCCGTGCCAACAACGTCCAGGGTGATGGCCACGGTGCTGGCGCCGGCGTGCTGTGCGACGTTGGCGACGGCGCCCTGGGCGATCCGCAGCAGCGCGGTCTGCATATCCATCGGGAGATCTGTGACTGTCGTCGGGGTGGTGACGGCGACGCGGAGACCTTCTCGGCCCCATTGGTCGCTCAGGCGGTGGAGGGCGGAGCTGAGACCGGCGTCGAGGGACGGCGGGGCGAGCTCCCGGATGAAGCGGCGGGTGTCGGCGAGTCCGTCGGCGGCGGTGGTGCGGGCAAGGCGGATGTGCTCGATGCCGGGCCGGTCACTATCGGCGGCTTCGGCGGCGTGAAGCAGCATCTGGATGCTGGAGAGTCCTTGCGCGACGGTGTCGTGGATCTCGCGGGCGAGGCGCCCTCTTTCCGCCAGGACGCCCTGCTCTCGCTCCGCGGCAGCAAGCTGGCCACGGGTTGCGAGCAGCTCGGTGACGAGTGCTTCTCGTTCGGCAGCTTCTCGCGCGAGAGCCCGGTACCCGAGCCCGATCAGGAGTGCGACGCCCGCTCCGACGAGCGGGCCGACGACTCCTGCGACGCTGAACCCACCGTGCAGACCCAGGGCGATGATCGCGATCCCTGTAGCGATCACGATCACCACGGGTCCAGCAGCTCGGGGCAGCACGTGCAGGTAGAGGAAGAACAGCGGGAACACGAGGTACGCGGCCTCGGGGACCAGCATCAGCAGCCCGACCCATATGGCACTCAGGATGGCGAGCCATATCGCCCCGGCGGCGGCACGGCGAGACTCCCCCAGCGAGGCGATACGCGCGCCCAGCACGTAGACCAGCGCGAACCCGGCGCACAGCACCAGCCCCACCCCCATGGTGTCGCTGCGCACGATCAGCAGGCGGGCCACGACGAGAGTCAGCAGCGTCCCCACCAGGACGTGCAACCCAGTGCGAAGCCCGACGAAGACGGGGGTCAGGGTGCTGTGGGACATGTCCCGGGAAGCCTATGGCCACTGCCCGCTCCATGGATCAATCAGAAGTTGGATCCGAAGAGCCAACCTCGCGGTGATGGCTGGCCCCGCGCTGATGACGAGGCTTGGACCGTCGGCAGGGAAGGCCCCTGCCGGTGGAAGGGAAACACTCGTGTTCGTCGCTTGGCGTGATCTCCGCTTCGCCCGCGGCAGGTTCGTACTCATCGGCTCCGTGGTCGCCCTGATCACCCTCCTGGTCGGCTTCCTGGCCGGGCTGACCGGGGGGCTGGCCTCACAGAACGTGTCCGCAGTACTCAGCCTGCCCGGTGACCGACTCGTGCTGCAGAACCCCCCGGACGGACAGCCATCCTTCTCCGAGTCCTCCATCGACGCCACGACGATCTCCGCGTGGCGCGAGACCTCCGGGGTGGACACGGTCACCCCCATCGGGATCGTGCAGGGCCGCGCGAGCGTGCCCAGCGCGGACGCTCCCACGGTCGCTGTGGCCGTGTTCGGGATCCCGCAGGACGCTCCCCGTTCGACCGTGAGCGACATCGCCCCCGACGCGGATGATGCTGTCGGCCTCTCCGCCGGCGCCGCAGAGGACCTCGACGTGTCCGTCGGGGACCAGATCACCATCGTCGGGAACACCTATCGCGTCACGACGATCGGGGACGAGGCCTGGTACAGCCACACTCCCGTCGTCACGCTCTCCCCCACGGCGTGGGAAGAGACCGACAAGCGCCTCGGCGGCACGAGCGCAGCGACCCTCCTGGCCGTGACCGGGTCACCGGACTGGGATGCGACTGCGAGCCGCACGGACACCTCCGCGAAGCCACCCTTGACCAGCCTCACCGCCCTGGAGACCTTCAAGTCCGAGATCGGTTCACTGGGACTGATGATCGCGATGCTGTTCGGTGTCTCCGCGCTGGTCGTCGGCGCGTTCTTCACCGTTTGGACCATGCAGCGTGCCGGCGACATCGCCGTCCTCAAAGCGCTCGGCGCTTCCACCGGCTCCCTCATCCGAGATGCCCTCGGCCAAGCCCTCGTCGTTCTCGTTCTCGGCATCGGTGTCGGGATCGGCATTGTCACCGTGCTGGGAACTCTCGCCGGCGGCGTCCTGCCCTTCCTCCTCAGCCCCTGGACCACGCTCGCGCCAGCCGCCGCGATGGCCGCTCTCGGACTCGCCGGTGCTGCCGTAGCGCTCCGCGCTGTCACCAACGCCGATCCCCTCACCGCCCTCGGGAGCAACCGATGATCACCCTCGACCACGTCACTCTGACCTTCCCCGACGGCGATTCCCGCATCACCGCCGTCGACAACATCTCCCTCACGACTCCCCCCGCCTTCGTCATGGGGATCACCGGCCCGTCCGGCTCCGGGAAGTCCTCCCTCCTCGCCCTCGCCGCAACCCTGATCCACCCCGACTCGGGACATGTGTGGATCAACGACGTCGACGCCGCGACCCTGACCGCGACAGAAACAGCTGCGCTTCGCCGCGAGCACATCGGCATCGTCTTCCAGCAGTCCAACCTCGTCCCCTCCCTCACCGCCCGAGAACAGCTGCTCGTGATGGCCGAACTCGGTGGCGACAGCCGACGCCAGCGCGCCACCATTCGGGAGCGCGCGGACGATCTCCTCCACGCGGTCGGCCTCACCGAGCACAGCGGCAAACGCCCCGCCCAGCTCTCCGGTGGTCAGCGCCAGCGCGTCGCGATCGCCCGCGCCCTCGTCCACGCCCCGTCCGTCCTCCTGGTCGACGAACCCACCAGCGCTCTCGACCAGGAACGAGGTGCCGAGATCATGGAGCTCATCAGCCAGCTCACCCATGAACGCAGCACCGCCACCATGCTGGTCACCCACGACCTCGGCCACCGGGACAGCCTCGACGGCCTCGTGACCATCGTCGACGGAGCGATCGTCGACACCGACGTGCCGGCAGAGCACCAGAGGCTCTCTGCGGCCTCGCGGTAAACAGGCCAAAACACGCCAGGGACACACCGCAGGTGACCCCGTATACCGCCTCGCCCCCATCGCTCTCGATCACGAATGAGACTTCCCTTGGACATCAGTCCCTCGCCTCACTCGTGGCCCTCGGGGAAGTGCGCGAGGACGCCAAGTTTGAGGCCCGCGCTGCGTCGCTCGTCGGGTATGAGTAAAAAGTAGGGGTCACCGCGTTGCGGGCACGGGATGCCAGGACTCGTCGTCTTCGTCGAGTTCCCATACGCGGGCGCGTTCCGCGTCGAGGCTGATCGGGGCGAACCAGATCGTCTCGTCGGGCGTGAACCCGGCAATCATGGAGGCCCGGTCGCTGTCCACAGCGAGGGCGCGGCCAGCGCCCGCGAGATAGCCGCGGACGGTGAGATGGATACCGTCGACCTCCTGCGCGAGGGCATGCCAGTCGGGCTGAACCCACGCACCTAGCCGGTCCGTGGTCGCTCCCCAGTCGCTCCGTCGTAGCGCGGTCACGTCGAGAGGATAGCGGCGGCAGAGCTTGGTCCAGTCCTGCGGATGGTCAATCTCCAGGACCGTCCGGGACGGGCCAGGGTGGGCGGGAATGCAGGTCGCGCGCTGCGCTCCGAAGGTGTCTTCGATGATCCCCAGCATCGGCACGTCGCCGCTCGGGCCGGCACGCGCGGTGCGCGCCAGGCCCAGGGGCGGCGTAGACCACCAGTCAGCACTGACGCCCAGAGCGGGATCGCGCCGAAGCTCATCAGCGCATTCCGCTTCGCGTTCGCTGAGATCCCGGCGCCATCGCGACAAGATCTCCTCAGGCGGCCGCCGAGGCTCCTCGGCCTCCGGCGCGGGCAGCGATTCGAACACGATGCACACCTGAGGCGCGCTGGAGTCGTAGGCGCGTGCCCATACGTCAGGCACGTAGGGGAGTACTTGCTCGGAAATCCGGGCAAGGGCGGGCCGCATGACCGGTAGAGACAACAGCCGGTCCTCGCCGTCCGGCTTCCGCCAGTACGCGGCGCTGTCGACGGACGCCTCCAGTGCCAGGCGCAGGGCGCGGGGAGTGAGGTCGGGAACTTCGCATGCCTCGAGGAGCTCCGCGAGAACATCCGGGCTCGGTGCCGTCAAGCCCGAGGGTTCGGGGTACCACTCCTCGCTGCCCGAAGAGTCCTCGGAGAGCAAGAATTGGTATCGGACCGCTCCCGAAGGAAAGAACTGCGAGACGGTCTCTGACCGCGCTAGGGCAAGCCGCTCGGACGTGCGGGGGTGCGTAGCGAGCTCGAAGAGGAACCGGCGGCCCCGAGGGCCGATGAGGAACTCCTCGACACTGATCGACATGAGCCGAGCTTAGGCCCGATCAGTGTGCCCACTCCTCGGGGAAGTGCGCGAGGATGCCGATGTCTGGGCTGACGCTCTGCCCGACCATCTCGATATGCAACACCCCGTCGCTGTCCGTCGCGCTTTGATGAACGACACCGGAGACGTGGCACAAGATCGCCGCATCGCCAGGTCCAGCCTCGCGGGCAAGCCGTCCGACCCGCAGCCATAGCGCACTGGAGTCGTCGTCGCAGTAGGACTCGACCGTGGCCCGCACCTCGACGCGATCACCCAGGATTCCTGCCCCGAGAACGAGTTCGAGACGGACTCCGCCAATCTCTGACCCCTCCTCGCGGGGAAGTCGTTCGACCGACAGCAGTCTTCCGGTGGCGTTGATGTATCTCATTTGGAAGCACCCTCCGCTCAGTACACCGGGTCGGCAACCCCGCCGTTGGGCCGCCACGTTACGCACCTGCGCAGGCACATCGGGGCCAGAGCGACGCTCTGGCACAAAATAATGGAGCGCCTGCATCTGCGGCGCCAGGCCTCAGCCGGCCTGACGCTGGGTTGCTCGCGGCATCCCAGCATCGTTGAGGCTGATGAGCAGATCGCGATAGTCCTCGGCGTCGCCAGGTCAGTCCCAAGATAGGGCACCCCAGCAGGACAGTTAGCGGACCGTCATTTACGGTTCCGAATCGGGACGGAACGACCTTTCTGCGACACATCTGTCGCGCGGGGTATACCCCAAGTGGGCACAGCCGGGGATCTTGAACAGGGCCGAGGCAACCATCGGCCCGGCTTGACGAACACAATAGGGCCCTCGTGGCGTGGAAGTCGCATCGATAAGCGGCTCTTCGCAGCTGAGGGGGTAGGTGTGGAACGCGGGGTGGGCGCGTCGGTGCCGGGATAGACGTCGAGGTCTCCCGAAGATGGAAGTTCTGACGCTCACCATCTGGAAGACCTCGACATGCTCAACGCTACCTTCGATGACCCCGACCTGACGACCTTCGCCCGCCTCGAGGAGCTTGGCCTGGTCGTGGTCGGCCAGAGGCTCACTGCCGCGCGGGCGGTGCTGGAGTGTCGGCTCGCCGAGGAGGATCCGTGGTGCCGGGCCTGCGGAGCACGGTCGACCTCGCGGGGCTCTGTCGCCAGGTCTCTGGCGCATGAGCCGTTCGGTCACAGGCCCACGACATTGCTGGTGCGGATTCGCCGCTATCGGTGTGACCATTGCGGATGCCACTGGCGCGAAGACACCACCGCGGCGGCCGCAGAGCGGGCGAAGCTCTCCCGAGGCGGGATCCGGTGGGCGCTGGAAGCCCTGGTCATCGACCACCTCTCAATGGCGCGGGTCGCCGCCGGGCTGGGCGTGGCCTGGCATACCGCTAACGACGCCGTTCTCGCCGAGGGGAAGCGGCTGCTGATCGATGACCCGGCCCGCTTCGACGGAGTCCGCGTGATCGGCGTCGATGAACACGTATGGCGCCACACCCGCCGCGGCGACAAGTACGTCACCGTGATCATCGACCTCACCCCCACCAGGGACAAGACCGGGCCCGCTCGGTTGCTGGACATGGTCGAGGGCCGTTCCAAGGCGGCGTTCAAGGCCTGGCTGGAGGCCCGCCCCGAGGCGTGGAAGAACTGCATCGAGGTCGTCGCGATGGATGGGTTCACGGGGTTCAAGACGGCCACCAGCGAGGTCCTCCCCGGAGCGGTCGCAGTCATGGATCCCTTCCATGTCGTCCGCCTGGCCGGAGACGCTCTGGACGACTGCCGGCGCCGGATCCAGCAGAAGCTCCACAAGCGTCGCGGCCGCAAAGACGACCCTCTCTACAAGTCCCGCCGCACCCTCCACACCGGGACCAAGCTGTTGACCGAGCGGCAATGCGAGCGCCTCAGCAGCTTGTTCAGCAGCGAGAAGCATGCTGCGGTCGAGGCGACCTGGGAGATCTACCAGGCCATGATCGCTGCCTATCGAGAACCCGACCGGACCAGAGCCAGAATGATGATGGAGAAGGTCATCGCGGCCCTCAGAGCGAAGGTCCCAGACAACCTCGTCGAGCTGGGAAAGCTCGGCCGGACGCTGACCGGACGCGCCGACGACATTTTGGCGTTCTTCGATCGCCCAGGCACCAGCAACGGGCCCACCGAGGCGATCAACGGCCGGCTTGAGCACCTCCGCGGTTCGGCCCTCGGCTTCCGGAATCTCACCAACTACATCGCCCGCAGCCTCCTCGAATCAGGCGGCTTCAGACCCCGGCTACACCCGCAAATGCGATGAGCCCGATAAGCGGCTCGAGTCGTGAACACCGATGGCCACCAGCAGCGGTCCACTACGGCCCCGGATAGCCACCGACTGAGCTTCCGTTCTATGAATCCCGGTCGCATACTTGGGCATGGTGAACGAGCAATGGTGGGCAAGACTGCAGCCGGCGACGCGAGCGTGGCTGATCGCCAACAATGGCGATATCGTGCCGGAAGAAGTCGCCAACGAGGTCGCCGCGGCAGGAGGACCGGTGGCCGCGGAACCAGCGGGCGAGGATGCCGCCGATCCCGGCCTACGCTATCCGGACGAAGTCATCGACTGGGTTGAGGAGATCGCCAACACTGAAGCTCCGAGTGACTACGGAGACTGATGCATGCTCAGGCGAACCGAATGAGGTCGGCTGCCGCTACCATGCGGGGCCTCGATGGCCTGCTCCCTCGCGGCCTCGTCGAGCCAGTGCCACATAGGCGCGCCCCGCGCCTGTGCGCACCCTTGAATCGGGATACCGTCAGCTCATGGAATACACAGGGTTAGGGCCGATCGAAGTTCTGGTGATCGTTCTGCCGCTGTTGATCTGCGCGGCGGTCGTAGCGACCTTCTTCGTCATTCTCTATTTCGTCGTGAGAGCGGCCGTGGCCGCTGGGATCCGACGAGCGCGGGAGGCCGATGTTTCGGCTCCGCCTGGAGCATGACCACGAGGGGCCGACGAGCCGACCACCCTCAACGCCGTCACGAGCAGGTCCCGGCCGCCGTGAGCACCGTCGAGGCAGCGTCACCCCATCGCAGAGACGCCCTCGTAGGACGCGAAATGGGGTCGCCCCCGCGTCTCGAAGACTTGGATGGTCAGCCCTCGAGGCGTCGTGCGGTTGCTCATGAGTTAGAAGCCCACCGGGACCGACCCCTCGGGGAACAGCCGTCGGCCCTGCCCCACGACCACGGGTGCTACGGCCAACCGCAGCTCGTCGACGAGGCTGGCCGAGAAGAGGCTCTGGGCCAGTGACGAGCTGCCGTGCACCTGCAGGTCGCGGCCGGGCTGCACCTCGAGATCGGCAATCTGCGTCTCGACGTCCCCGCTCACGAGGATGGTGGGATTCCAGCTGTCGTCGGCAAGGGTCTGCGTCGCGACATACTTGGGCAGATCGTTCATCCGGGCCGTGAAGGGGTCCGCCGGATCCGTGATCTGCGGCCAATCACGGGCGAACGCCTCGTAGGTGCGTCGGCCGAGCAGGAGCGCATCGGCATGCTCCAACCAGTCGGAAGCCTGGTCGACGAACGCTGCGTCCATATGCGGCACCAGCCATCCGCCTCGCGTGAATCCTCCGCTGGGATCCTCCTGCGGCGAGCCCGGGCCCTGTGATACCCCGTCCAGACTCACGAACTGCATGACGGTCAACTTCATGGTGGAGCTCCTTGTGGATGAGAGACCTGATGGACACCCTGCCGCGATCGCCTCAGCGAGACAACGAACGTCTCTCCCCCCCCCCCCCCCCCCCCCCCCCCCCCCCCCCCCCCCCCCCCCCCCCCCCCCCCCCCCCCCCCCCCCCCCCCCCCCCCCCCCCCCCCCGCCCGCGCCCGCCCGCCCCCCCCCCCGCCCCCCGGCCCCCCCCCCCCCCCCCCCCCCGCGCCTGGCGCAGGACTGGGCGATCACGGAGATCGTCCCGATCTCGACCGTCTCGAAGACGTCGCTGCGGCGCCGGACCGAGCAGTCGCAGGTCGACGCCGGCCCCGGGTCCGGACATTCGAGCGAGCGCAGGCGGCTGCGACGCTCGACGGGTGAACCGCCCTGTCCGGCCCTGAAGACCTGCCCGTCATCCACCTCGGCGAGCCCGCAAATCCGGAGCTTCCCGACCGGATCACGGCCGCGGGCGGCCGTCCAGTGGCAGCTCGCGACCCCTACCGGGACCGCTCGGGCGTGAGCCTTGCCGATCCGGACGAGCACCTCCTCGTACTGAGCCAGCGCACTTGGAAACAGTGACGAGCCGTCGACGCAGCGGTGAAGCGCCGTCGGCGTGGGGCGCCACCACCACCCGCTTCTTCCTCGAGCAGTGACCCGACGCACCCGCGGCGTAGGCTTGTCATTCACGGGCGCGGCCGCCTCCCCGCAGCACGCACCTCGCGAACCGGTGGCCGGCTCGACGTGCCACTGAACGGCCCTAGAACACCGCCACGAACCGACCACAGCCACAGGACGGCGTCGCTCGAGAAAGTCCGGCGTTGCCCCGCGCGGGGTAGCTGCCGCGACGCAGAGCGAACCGACCGAGGGCACCATGAAGCACAGTCGGCATCCCCCACGCCCGGCCGCACCATCCCGCCCGGGTGGACCGACCCCGACCCCACCACGACCGACGGACGATCGACGAGCGAAGCGACGACCGATGCCGCGCGGTCCCCTCTCCGACCTCCCCAGCGCCGACCCCTCAGGGTCGCCGGTGCCGTGGTCACGATCCTGGCGCTGATGCTGCTGCTCCCGCCGCTGCTGATCGGCGGCCGGTCTCCCCGGGACGTGGCCGAGAACTTCCTCCAGGCCGTGGTCGACGGCGACACCGCCACCGTGCGCGAACACCTTGCCAGCTCCCACGAGTCCGTGGACATCGCCCTGGTCGACGACGTGGTCCACGGCGCGAGCCACCGCGTGGAGCGCTTCACGATCGACACGCTCGAGGTCACCGGCAGCAGCGCCCGCGTCGTCGCGACCCTGGTCTCCCCCGTCGACTCCCTCGAGACCACGCTCGACCTGCAGCGGCGCAGCGAGCCTTTCCTCCGCCCCCGATGGGAGCTCGTCCCCGTCACTCTGCCCACGCTCCGCCTGCAGATCCCCGCGGGCAGCAGCGAGCTGGAGGTCAACGGGCAGGTGCTGGAGATACCGGAGCAGTCGCGTCCTCCCGATGCCTCCGGACTCGGCTCCCTGACCCTGCGCGTCCTGCCCGCAACCTAGGTGCTCGACGCCCAGGAGCTCAGCAGCGCCGTCATCGCCCGGACCGCCCGGGTCACGCTGCCGCCGGTGCTCGGCGAATGGCCCAGCGCACCGGTCGCCGTGGCACTGGACCTCACCGAGGCCGGAGAGGAGGAAGCCCGCAGCCAGCTGCACACCGCGCTCGAGAAGTGCGAGAACAGCGTCGTACCGCAACCGGAAGGATGTCCCTTCGCCGCCCCGGAGGACGTCACGGCGGAAGGGACCTGGAGCATCGAGAGCCCGCCTCTCCTGACCGGGCCATCGGGCGGCAAGGACGGGTTCTTCGAGTACGCCGCCACCTTCGTGACCGCGGAGTTCACCGCTGCCGGTACCGGCACGGGGAGCTCGACGGTGCACAGGGTCGAGGCCATCGGCATGGCATACGTGGTCGTCGATCGCGATGGCCGCGTCCATGCGCAGTGGGCCCTCCACCACATCAGTGGCGCGGAGGCGTCAGCCGCTCAGGAGGACTACTGAGCGTTCCGGTCGAACAGGCACATCCCGGCAGGACGGCGCTGAGCGGCCGTCGTTGCAGGGCGTCGGCCTTGCCCGCGCGCGCCCGATCTCGCGCGGCCGGCCTGACTACGTACTCTCGTTCCTGTTCCGTCGAGCGTGGAGGACACATGCAGGACGACCCGTTGCAGCAGTACGCCAGGGACCGCGTCGAGGAGCTGCCCGGCGCCGGCCTGGAGCACCCGTTCGGACCGCACTGGGAGGTGTTCACGGTGCGTGGCAAGGTGTTCATGCTGCTGACCGAGGTCACCGGGGAGCCGATCGTGATCCTCAAGGCCGCACCCGAGGACGGCAGGGCCCTTCGCGAGCAGTACCCGGGGATCACGCCCGGGTATCACATGAACAAGCGGCACTGGATCACGCTGCACCCCGGTGGGGACCTGCCCGAGCAGCTCGTCGAGGACCTGGTGACCGAGTCGTACCTGCTGTTGGTGGAGAACCTGCCTCGCGCCGAGCGACCCGTCGACCCTGACGCGTTCGGCCAGGAGGCGCCGTGATGCGCTGCGAGAAGCAGCTGCAGCACCATGGAGGCGGACCCCCATCGCGGCGCGTTCCTTCGCCGTGACCACGACTCGATCACTCCGGGCCATGACCTCGAGCAGCACGCCATGCCGGACAGCTATGCCGACGCGATCCACGCGTCACCCATCGAGGCCACAGCCCCCGGACCGGCGCCCTCCCTCCGGCGGGCACCATCCGCCCCGTCACTGCAGGCAGCTCGGGCCCAGCAGCGCCTTCAGCGAGGCGTACAGCGCGGCCGACGGGGTGACCGAGAGCCGCTTGTCGAGCTGCATCAGCGTGGTCCCGGCCCGGCTCCTGCAGGCGCACCCGCACCTCGCTCGAGCCGGGATTGTCCTCGAGCACCCCGCGCAGCTGCTCGGCGACCCGCGTGGTGGCGCGCATCGCGGGCAGCGCGATCACCACCGGTCCGTCAGGGCTGCCGCCGGTCTCCGGGATCGTCATCTCCATCACCCGCAGCTCCGGCATGCCCTTGGAGGTGTCCACCCGGCCCTTCATCGAGACGATCAGGTCCTCGGCGAGCTCGGTGGCCACGGTCTGGTACGTGGAGGGGAACATCAGGCAGTCGATCGATCCCTCGAGGTCCTCGACGGTCGCGATCGCCCACATGTCGCCCTTCTTGGTGGTCTTGCGCTGGAGGCTGGTGATCAGCCCCGCGATCGTGACCATAGCCCCGTCCTCGACCGCGCCGTCGTCGGCCAGCGCGCTGATCGAGGTGCTGGAGTTCTGGGCGATGACGTGCTCGAGGCCGTACAGCGGATGGTCCGAGACGTACAGCCCCAGCATGTTCCGCTCGAAGGCGAGCTTCTCCTTGCGGTCCCATTCGGGCAGGTCGGGGATCACGATGGTCGCGGCGGAGCCGGTGGCCATCTCGGTCCCGTCCTCGCCGGCGCCCGCGAACATGTCGGCGAACAGGTCGTACTGCCCCTGGGCCTCCTTGCGCTTGACGTCGACCACCGAGTCGACGGCGTCCTCATGGACCAGCACCAGCGAGCGCCGGTTCGCGCCGAGGGAGTCGAAGGCGCCGCCCTTGACCAGCGACTCGATGGTGCGCTTGTTGCACACCGACAGCGGCACCTTGTCCAGGAAGTCGGTGAAGGAGGTGAAGGCGCCCTTCTCCTCGCGGGTGCGGATGATCTCCTCGACCACGTGGGCGCCGACGTTGCGGATCGCCGAGAGACCGAAGCGGATGTCGTCGCCGACGGCCGAGAAGTACAGGTCGGACTCGTTGACGTCCGGCGGCAGCACGGTGATCCCGCGGTGGCGGCAGTCGCCCAGGTACAGGCCCAGCCGGTCGCGGTTCTCCTGGGTGGAGGTCAGCAGCGCGGCCATGTACTCGGTGGGATGGTTCGCCTTGAGGTAGGCGGTCCAGTACGAGATCACGCCGTAGGCGGCGGAGTGGGACTTGTTGAAGGCGTAGTCCGCGAAGGGCATCAGGGTCTCCCACAGCGCCTTCACCGCGGGGGCGGAGTACCCGTTCTCGAGCATCCCCGCCTCGAAGGAGGCGTACTGCTTGTCCAGCTCCGCCTTCTTCTTCTTGCCCATCGCGCGGCGCAGGATGTCGGCCTGCCCCAGGCTGTACCCGGCGACCTTCTGCGCCGTCTGCATCACCTGCTCCTGGTAGACCAGCACGCCGTAGGTCTCCCCGAGGATCTCCGCGAGCGGCTCCTCGAGCTCGGGGTGGATCGGGGTGATCTCCTGCAGGCCGTTCTTGCGCAGCGCGTAGTTGGTGTGGGAGTTCATGCCCATCGGTCCCGGGCGGTACAGCGCCGAGACGGCGGTGATGTCCCCGAACTGGTCGGGCTTCATCTGCCGCAGCAGGGTGCGCATGCCGGAGCCGTCCAGCTGGAACACGCCGAGGGTGTCCCCGCGCTGCAGCAGGTCGTAGGTGGCGGGGTCGTCGAAGGGCAGCGACTCCAGGTCCAGCGGCGGCTTGCCGTTGCGCTCCATGTTCTGGACCGCGTCGGAGAGCACGGTGAGGTTCCGCAGGCCCAGGAAGTCCATCTTGAGCAGCCCCAGCGTCTCCAGCGTGGGGTACTCGAACTGGGTGATGATCTGGCCGTCGGAGGGGCGGCGCATCATCGGGACGATGTCCATCAGCGGCTCGCTGGACATGATCACCGCGCAGGCGTGGACGCCCCAGCCGCGGGTGAGCCCCTCGACGCCGGTGGCGATCTCGACGACCTTCTTGACGTCGGGGTCCTCGTCGTGGAGGCGGCGGAACTCGCCGGCCTCGGCGTAGCGCTTGTGCTCGGGATCGAAGATGCCCTTGAGCGGGATGTCCTTGCCCATCACCGCCGGCGGCAGCGCCTTGGTGAGCTTGTCGCCCATCGCGAAGGGGTAGTCCAGCACCCGGGCGGCGTCCTTGAGGGAGTTCTTCGTCTTCATCACGCCGTAGGTGATGACCTGGGCGATGCGGTCGTCGCCGTACTTGCGCTCGACGTACTCGATGACCTCGCCGCGGCGGCGGTCGTCGAAGTCGACGTCGAAGTCGGGCATCGAGACGCGGTCGGGGTTCAGGAACCGCTCGAACAGCAGGCCGTGCTCGATCGGGTCGAGGTCGGTGATGCGCATCGCGTAGGCCACCATCGAGCCGGCGCCGGAGCCGCGGCCCGGTCCCACCCGGATGCCCTGCTCCTTGGCCCACTTGATGTAGTCCGAGACCACCAGGAAGTAGCCGGGGAAGCCCATCTGCAGGATGACGCGCACCTCGTAGTCGGCGCGCTCCTGGACCGCATCGGGGATGCCGGCCGGGTAGCGGTACTCCAGGCCCCGCTGGACCTCCTTGACGAACCAGGACTCCTCGTCCTCCCCGGGCGGGGTGGGGAAGTTCGGCATGTAGTTCGCGCCGTCGTCGGTGGTGCGGAACGCCACCTCGCACATCTCCGCGATGCGCAGCGTGTTGTCGCAGGCCTCGGGGAACTCGCGGAAGAGCTCGCGCATCTGCTGGGCGGACTTCAGGAAGTACCCCGAGCCGTCGAACTTGAAGCGGTCGGGGTCGTTCAGGCGCGAGCCGGAGTTGATGCACAGCAGGACGTCCTGGATGGTGGCGTCGGCCTCGGTGACGTAGTGGAGGTCGTTGGTGGCCACCAGCGGCGCGCCGATCGCCCGGCCCACCTCGAGCAGGTCCTTGGTGACCCGCCGCTCGATGTCGAGCCCGTGGTCCATCAGCTCGATGAAGTAGTTCTCCTTGCCGAACATGTCCTGGAACTCGCCGGCGGCCTTGACGGCCTCGTCGAACTGTCCCAGCCGCAGCCGGGTCTGGACCTCGCCGGAGGGGCAGCCGGTGGTGGCGATCAGCCCGTCGGCGTACTTCGAGAGGATCTCGCGGTCCATGCGGGGCCACTTGCCCATCTGGCCGTCGAGCGAGGCCGAGGAGGCCAGGCGGAACAGGTTGTGCATGCCCGGGGTCGACTTCGACAGCAGGGTCATGTGGGTGTAGGCACCGCGCGCGGAGACGTCGTCGCCGGCGGCCTGCTGCTCCTTGGTGCCCCACTGCACGCGGGTGCGGTCGTGGCGGCTGGTGCCGGGGGTCACGTACGCCTCGACGCCGATGATCGGCTTGATGCCGGCCCCGGTGGCGGCGCGGTAGAACTCGTAGGCGCCGAAGAGGTAGCCGTGGTCGGTGATCGCCACCGCCTTCTGCCCCAGCCGCTGCGCCTCGTCGACCAGCTTGTCGATCTTCGCGGCCCCGTCCAGCAGGGAGTAGTCGGTGTGGACGTGGAGGTGCACGAAGTCGTCGGACATGCGATCCAGCGTAGCCCTCGGGGGTGCCGCACGAGCGCTCAGGAGGGGTCGGTGAGGTCACCCCGACGTGCCCGGCGTGTCGCCAAGGCGGTGCTCGACGCGCAGGACCCGAAGGCGGCGTGCCCCGCGATGATCCGGCACCAGCCCGGCGCCATCCCTCGCCGGTGCACAGAGGGCCCGTTCAGAGATCGACGACGGCGATCGCCGCCTCGTGGAGGCTGCCGAGCCAGACCCGGCCCTCGTGCTCACGGACACCGGTGACCATGTGGTACGGCGTCCGCTGGGCCTCCAGGTCGACGTCGACGTCATGGATCAGCTGTCCCTGGTCGTCGTAGGCCTGGACCCGTACGGTCCTCTGCGGTGCCGGCTGCAGCCTCGGGGGCAGTCGGGTGGCGAGCCGCCGCAGCAGCATCGGCCCGGTCTGGAGGCGTTCGACGACAGCATCGCGCGGGCTGGCGATGGTGACCCAGATCAGGCCGTCGCTGCCGCGCGCGATGTTGTCGGGATACCCGGGAAGGTCGCTGCAGAGCAGGTCGCGCGTACCGGCGTTCGGGCCGGTCAGCCAGTGCCGGACGACGGTGCGGGCGCCCGTCTCGGCGACGGCGACGAAGTCCTCCGCACGGGACAGCGCAACCCCGTTGGCGAAGGCGAGGCCGTCGAGGACGACGGTGACGGTGCCGTCGGTGTCACGGCGCAGCAGCCGCCCCGTGCGGGTGTTCCGCAGGAAGTCCGCCTTCCAGTCGACGATCCCGAACTCGGTGGAGGAGTCGGAGAACCAGATGGCGCCCTCGGAGGAGATCGCGGCGTTGTTGCAGAACCGCATCGGGCGGCCGTCGACATCACCGGTCACTGCCTCGACGGCCCCGTCGCGGGTGTCGACGCGCAGCAGCCCGCGGTGCGCGTCGCAGACCAGCAGCCGGCCGTCGACGTCGATCTCGAGGCCCAACGGCCGCCCCTGGGTCCGGGCGACCCGGTCGACCGTGGCGCCGTCGTGGCTGACCCGGAAGATCGAGCCGTCCGACGTTCCGGTGAAGACGGCGCCCTCGTCCCGGCCGGAGCGGCCGACGACGACGTCCTCGGCACCGAGGCCGGGGACCGGGTGGACGGTGAGGGTGCGGCTCATGGCAGCACAGTAGGTTCGCCCGCGATCGGACGACAAGCCCTCCGGGAACTGCTGGGACTGCCGTGACTGCGGCACGGGGCGGTGTCGCCTCACCCCGACACCTCAGCAGGCCCGCCGACCGGTCACCAGGGCGCGGCGACCTCGGCGTGGGTGCGCAGGATGCCCTCGGTGGTGCCCTGCGGGGCGCGGCCGATGCCGCATTCGGTGGCCACCCCGTACGGCTGCCGGACGGCCGCTCCGGCGGCGGCGATCCGCCGTCGAGCGCCGGCGGCGCCGTCCTCGCGGTGCACGAGGCCCAGGTAGAGCTCGTCGACCGGGGCGAGGTCGGCGAGCGGGGCGAAGTAGGCGGCATCGTCGCGGTCGATCGGCACCGGCAGGTGCAGCCAGGACAGGCGGCGGGCGGTGGCGCTGGTGAGCGCGTTCGCGACCCTGACCAGGTTCGCGGTGTCGGTGGGCTCGATGAAGTGCTTCTCCCCTGCGTCGCCGTAGCAGAGGTGGACGCCGACCTCGACGTCGCCCGGGACCGAGTCGACCAGGGCGGCGAGCCGGGTGACGGCGCCGTCGAGCACGTCGCCGCCCCACCAGGGCTGCATCGGCGCGCCGTAGCCGGAGGCGCCCTCGATGATGCCCATCTCGCTGGCCACGTCCCACTGGATCGCGAGGTCCTGGTGCGGGATGCCCGCGCAGGTCTGCTCGAGCTCCCCCAGGAGCGCGTCGGCGTAGACCGGTTCGATGGCGGCGCGGTCCGGGCCCTGGAAGAAGGAGGAGATCACGGCGACGGGGGTGGGCAGGGAGACCTGGAAGCGGGTCCCGGCCCGGATCACCCCCTCCTCGCGGAGGCGGGCGAACAGCGGGTAGGACTCGAGGGCCGCGGCGGCGTAGCCGAGCGGCGGCAGCACGAGCTGGCCGGCGTCCACGCCGTCGGCCAGGCGCAGCGGGCGGGCGTCGATCCCCGCAGGGAAGGGGATCGGCTCCTCGCCGACGCGCTCGATGCCCTCTGCCTGCCCGAGCACGTCGGGCTGGAACATGATCCAGTGGAATCGCTTGCCGACCTCTCCGTCCGGAATCCGCCGGACGTGGGCGCCGAGGATCTCGGCGACGGTGCGCATGGTCAGCTCGGCGTCGTCGTAGTTCACGCTGCCGGTGAGGTGGGCTCCCTGGGGTTCGCTCATGGGCACAGCCTACGGAGCGGCCCGCCCGCCCGGTGCGCGCCGCGCCTCAGGCGCCGTCCCCCTCGGCCTGCTGCTCGCGGCGCATGTCGGCCAGCAGGGTGTCCAGGTAGTCGTGGACGTCCTCGTAGCTGAGGGAGCGCTCGTCGCGGCGCGGCGGGATGCCGCCGACGAAGGCGCCGCCGTGCCAGGCCATCGAGTCGTCCGGGAGGGTGGGGTCGTCCCCCCGCCACAGGTCGATCGGGATCGCGTGGGCCGCGAGGTCGCGGGCGATGGCGTCGGCCTGCGCCGGCGCACCGGAGCGCTGCAGGACCGAGACCAGCAGGGACTGCGCGGCCCAGGCGAGGGCGTCGGCCTCGGGGTCCTCCCCCGGGTCGACCGACTCCTGGACCAGCGCGATGTAGCTCGCGGCGAGCGCGTCGGCCCCGTCCTCGTAGTGGTCCTTGGCCACCCGCAGCGCGATCCGGGGCACCAGCTCGCGGGCCTCCCAGAGCACGGCCGCGCCCACCAGGGCCATGCCCACGCCGGTGGGGAAGTCCGGATCCAGCGCGATCGGTGTGGAGGGGGCGCGCCCGGCCCGGCGCTCGTCGTCGGCCCGCACGAACGCCTCGGCGGCCCGGGCCACCGCCTCCCGGGCCCGGTCCGGGTCCCGCAGGGCGACCTCCGCGGTCCGCGGATCCAGGCCCAGCCGGCGCGCGACGCGGGCGACCGGGAAGTCGGGCCGGGCGAGCGCCGCATCGCGGGAGGGGGTGAGGGCACCGGGGGTCTGCTTCTCGCTCATCCCCCGACGCTATCGCGAGCGGCGGGCGGCGGGTTCAGGCGGAGCGCAGCGCCTCGAGCGCGCGCTGCAGGTCCGGCGGGTACTGGGAGGTGAAGGTGACCTCGTCCCCGGTGGCGGGATGGACGAAGCTCAGCTCCATCGCATGCAGCCACTGCCGCTCCAGCCCCACCCGCTGCGCGAGGGTCGGGTCCGCCCCGTAGAGCGGGTCCCCCACCAGCGGGTGGTGCAGGGCCGCCAGGTGCACGCGGATCTGATGGGTGCGTCCCGTCTCCAGTCCCACCCGCAGCAGGGTCGCGCCCTGCAGGTCCTCGAGGGTGGTGAAGTGGGTGACGGCGTGCTTGCCGTCGCGGCGCACGGCGAACTTGTAGTCGTGGTTCGGGGAGCGGCCGATGGGCGCCTCGATCGTGCCCTCGCTCTGGTCGGGGGTGCCCTGGCAGACGGCGTGGTACACCTTGCCGACCGCGCGGGCCCGGAAGGCGTCCTTGAGGGTGGTGTAGGCGCGCTCGGTGCGGGCGACGACCATCAGCCCGCTGGTGCCCACGTCGAGGCGGCTGACGATGCCCTGGCGGTCGGGGTCCCCGCTGGTGCGGATGCTCACGCCGGCGGCGGCCAGGTGGCCCAGCACGGTGGGGCCGGACCAGCCGCCGCTGGGATGCGCGGCCACGCCGACGGGCTTGTCGATGACCACCAGGTCGTCGTCCTGGTGGACCAGGCTCATGCCCTCGGCGATCTGCGGCCGCACCTGGGCGGCGGGGCGCTCGTCGGGCAGCTCGACGCTCAGCATGCTCCCGCCCTCGAGGCGCATCGAGCGGGCGGGGACCTGCCCGTCGATCTCCACCAGGCCGGCGTCCAGGAGGTCCGCGGCGCGGGTCCGGGACAGACCCAGCATCCGGGACAGGCCCACGTCCACCCGCTCCCCGGACAGTCCGTCGGGGACCATCAGCAGCCGGGAGGCGCTCATCCGCGCTCCGCCCCGGTGGGTGCCTCGCCGGGCGCGTCCTGCTCGCCGGCGGTGTGCTCGGCCGGGTCGGCGGCCACGCCGAACAGGCTCAGCGCCACGACCAGGATCGCGCCGCCGACGACGGCCATGTCGGCCACGTTGAACACGGGCCAGTTCGGCAGCTCGAGGAAGTCGACGACCGCCCCGCGGAACGGTCCGGGGGGCCGCAGCAACCGGTCGTGGATGTTCCCGAGCGCGCCGCCGAGGATCAGCCCGAGCGCGACGGCGTAGGAGGGCGAGCGGACCGCCTTGACGGCGAAGACCAGCACGCCCACCACGATCGCCATCTGCAGGACGGTGACCACCGGGGTGATCCCGGAGCCCAGGCCCCAGGCGGCGCCGCTGTTGTAGAGCAGCGTCAGCTGCAGGACCTCACCGAGGAAGGGCTGCGGGTCGAGCTCAGGGAGGTGGGCCACCGCCAGATTCTTGGTGATCTGGTCGAGCAGCAGCAGGATCGCGGCGATGATCGCCATCATCGCGAGCACGACGCGGAGGCTCAGACGGCGACGAACGCCGGACCCCTCGGGCCCGGCGCTCGTCGATGCGGTCACGGTGTCGTTCACAGACCGAGGTTCGCCTGCTTGTCCTGCGTCTCGCTGGTGTCGAGCTCGCGCAGCTGGTTCTCGAGGTAGTTGCGCAGCCGGTTGCGGTAGTCGCGCTCGAAGTTGCGCAGGGACTCGATGGTCCTGTCGAGCTCGGCCTTCTCGGTCTCGAGGGCGGCCAGCGTGGCGCGGGACTTCTCCTCGGCCTCGCCGACGATGCGACGGTGCTCCTCGTTGGCCTCGTGGATGAGGCGGTCGCGCTCGTCCTCGCCGTTCTTGACGTACTCGTCGTGCAGACGGTTCGCCAGGGCGATGATGCCGGCGGCGGACTGGTCGGGGGCCGGCTCGGCGGGGGCGGCGCTCGGCGCGGGCTCCTCGGCCGGGGCCTCGGCGACGACGGCCTGCGGGCCCGTGGTCTCGACCTCGGACTGCTCCGCGGGGGAGGTCGGGACGCCGTCGATGACGGCCTCGCCCTCACCGGTGGTGTCGGCGGCGACCGGGCTCGCGGCGGGCGCGCCGGCCTCGAGCTCGGCGATGCGGTTGTGCGCCTCCTCGAGCTCCGTCTTGAGCCGCTCGTTCTCGGCGATCAGTTCCTTCAGGCGAGGCTCGACCTCGTGGTCGAGGAAGTTGTCGACCTCGTCCATGTCGTAGCCCTCGGAGAACCGGACCGGGGTGAACCGCTGATTCATCAGGTCTTCGGGCATCAGAGCCATGGGTCACCTTTTCATCGTTCTGGCGTCGAAAGTGCGCTGTGAGCGCGGTGCCGACAGCCTAGCGGATGCCGGAAGCGCCCCGGACGGGCGGCCTCACATCGACAGGCCGGCGAGCACCCGCAGCAGGATCCACCCGACCAGCAGCAGGATCATCAGGCTGAGGTCGAGGGAGACCGCCCCGAGGCGCAGTGGGGGGATGAGCCGTCGCAGCGCCTTCACGGGCGGATCGGTCAGCGTGTACACGAGCTCGAACAGCACCAGCGCGAGTCCCCGCGGTCGGTACTCGCGGGCGTAGGACTGGATCCACTCCAGCACCAGGCGGCCGATGAGCAGCAGCAGATAGACCAGGACCGCGAGGTAGAGCACTCCGGCGACGAGTTGCACGCAGCGGCTCAGCTCTGGTTGTAGAAGCTGCCCTCGTCGGCAGAGGCGTCTCCGTCGACCTGGACGAACTCCGGGGAGAGCAGGAACACCTTGGAGGTGACGCGCTCGATGGTGCCGCGCAGGCCGAAGACCAGACCGGCCGAGAAGTCGACCATGCGCTTGGCGTCGCCGTCCTGCATGTCCGAGAGGTTCATGATGACGGGGACCCCGTCGCGGAACGACTCGCCGATCGCCTTGGCGTCGTTGTACGAGCGGGGGTGGATCGTGGTGATGCGGTGCATCGACTCCTCCACTGCCGGGGCCATGGCCACCACGTGCGAGTGCTGACGGATCGGGGTCACCTGGGCCTCCCGTTCGGGTGCGGGCTCGAGGCCCCGCTCGGTGCGGCGGGACGGTGCGGCGGCCTCGTCCTGGCGGATCCGCTCGTCCTCGTAGTACTCGTCATCGACCTCGTTGGCGAGGCCGAGTGCGACCATGGCATTGCGCCAGGTTCCCATCGCAGATCTCCCAGTCTGTAGTACGCGCTGACCTGGACTCCGGGGAAGCACGGGGAGTGCGCGGGAGCCCTGTGCCCCGAACGTACCGCAGCATTTTCCGCGGCGCAGGGACGTTCACGGCGTGTCGCCCGTGTCGTCGCCCCTCGCGGCGGTCACAGGGAACGTCCCGCGCGGGCTCAGGCGCGCCGGATCACGCCGGCGAAGCGCCCCGTGCGCGCCTGGCGGCGGTAGGAGTAGAAGCGCTCGTCCTCGAGGGTGCAGGGATGCTCGGCGTCGATGGCCTCCGCCGCGATGCCCGCCTCCTGCAGCACCGCGACCGCCCCGGCGCGCAGGTCCAGGGCCGGTGTGCCCCAGCGGGTGACGGCCCGGGTGGCCGGCAGCTGCGCCGATGCCTCCTCGCGCATCGGCGCGGGCACCTCGTAGCAGGCGCCGCAGATCGAGGGTCCGATGCTCGCGGTGAGGTCCGCCGGCCGGGCGCCGAAGTCCGCCATCGCGGCGACCGTGTTCTGCAGCACACCGCCGAGCAGGCCCTGCCGTCCGGCGTGGGCGACGGCGACGGTGCCGGTGACGGGGTCGGACAGGAGCACCGGCAGGCAGTCCGCGACCATGATCGCCAGCGCCACGTCCCGGCGGTCGGTGACCTGCGCATCGGCGGTGGCCGCGGGGACCGGCCCGTGCGGCGGCAGCACCTGCACGCGGGCGGAGTGCACCTGGGTGACGAAGACGGGCGGCGCGCCGATCTCCGCGGCGAGCAGGGCCCGGTTCCGCTCGACGTCGGCCTCGTCGTCACCGACGTGGCGGGCGAGGTTCAGCCCCGCGTGGTCGCCGCGGCTCACTCCCCCGGCCCGCCCCGTGAACAGGGCACGGGCCCCGCGCAGCCGCGGGGCCCGTGCCAGGAGGGGGTCGGTCACTTCAGGAACGACGGCAGGTCGAGGTCGTCGTCGTCCGTCGGGGGCTCCTCGATGTGCGGCGGACGGGCCGGCTCGGGGGCGCGGGGCGCCTGCTGCGGCGCGGTCCGCTCCTGCTCGCCGTAGGAGCCGCCCTCGGAGTCGGCCTCGTCGTAGGACTCGGCCTCCGGCTCGGGGGCGCTGGGCCGCGAGGGCGAGAACGCCTGCTGCGGAAGACCCCAGGCGCCGGGGGCGGCGGAGGCGCCGGCTCCCGCCGCACCGGTGGAGGGGCGGGGCGCCGGGCGCCGCTCCTGCACGGCCGGGCGCGGGGAGGGCTCGCTGCGCACCGGGGGGCGCTGCTGGTGCACCGGCTCCTGGCGGGTGGTCGGGCCGCCGGCCTCGAAGCCGGCGGCGATCACGGTCACCCGCACCTCGTCGCCGAGGGCGTCGTCGATCACGGAGCCGAAGATGATGTTCGCATCGGGATGCGCCGCCTCCTGGACCAGGCGCGCAGCCTCGGAGACCTCGTACAGGCCCAGGTCGCTGCCGCCCTGGATGGAGAGCAGCACGCCGTAGGCGCCGTCGATCGAGGCCTCGAGCAGGGGGCTGGAGACCGCGAGCTCCGCGGCCTGCAGGGCGCGGTCCTCGCCGCGGGCGGAGCCGATCCCCATCAGGGCGCTGCCGGCGCCCTGCATGACGGACTTGACGTCGGCGAAGTCGAGGTTGATCAGGCCCGGGGTGGTGATCAGGTCGGTGATGCCCTGGACGCCGGACAGCAGCACCTGGTCCGCGGACTTGAAGGCGTCCAGCATCGAGACCTGCTTGTCCGCGATGGACAGCAGGCGGTCGTTGGGGATCACGATGAGGGTGTCGACCTCGGCCTGGAGCGAGGCGATGCCCGACTCGGCCTGGGTCGAGCGGCGGCGGCCCTCGAAGGTGAACGGTCGGGTGACCACACCGATGGTCAGCGCACCGAGGCTGCGGGCGATCTTGGCGACCACGGGGGCGCCGCCGGTGCCGGTGCCGCCGCCCTCGCCGGCGGTCACGAAGACCATGTCGGCCCCGCGCAGCACCTCCTCGATCTCCTCGGCGTGGTCCTCGGCGGCGCGCTTGCCGACCTCGGGGTCGGCGCCGGCGCCGAGTCCGCGGGTGATCTCCTTGCCGACGTCGAGCTTGACGTCCGCATCGGACATCAGCAGAGCCTGGGCGTCGGTGTTGATGGCGATGAACTCCACGCCCTTGAGACCGGACTCGATCATGCGGTTGACGGCGTTGACACCGCCGCCGCCGACACCGACGACCTTGATGACTGCGAGGGAGATCTGGGTTCCGGCCACGTTTTGGGTCCTTGCTCTTGTCGTTCGTCTGGGGAGAGGGGCCTGCGTCGCACCTGGTCGTCGACTCCGGAACCCTCGACCTCGAGTTGAGGTTCGGACTTCGGAGCGCCTCTCCTTTCCTTCGACGCTAAGGACGTGGGCACCCCGGTGCAAACACCACGGGCGCGTGTCGGGCGTGGAGGGCGCGACAGATCACCCGGTCGGGGCGCGGCGGCCCCTCAGCGGGTGACGGGCGCGACCGGCGAGGAGACGTCGATGACGGTGCCGGGCTGGCCCAGCAGCGCCTGGACCACGTCGGCCTTCAGCGCGGCATCGTGCGTGTCGCCCCAGATGACGGTCTTGGTGCCGCCGTCGGCGAGGGCGAGCTCGAGGGTGACGTCGCTCGGGCCGGAGGCGGTCACGGTGCGGATCGCGCCGCGCAGGGGCTCCGGGGTGCCCGCCAGGACCTCGCTCATGGCGGCCGCCGCCCCGTCGGGGTCGCCGGAGCCGGCGCGGACCGCGATCGGGACCAGGTTCGCTCCCTGCCCGGCCGCGGCGGGCAGCTCCCGGCCCCGCGCGTCGACCACCGCGGTGGTGCCGTCGGGTCCGGTCAGCAGCGCGACGGGGGCGGTCTCGGTGATGCTGACCCGCACCCCGTCGGGCCAGACCCGCTCGGCCTCGACGCTCTCGACGCCGGGCACGGCCGCGACGTCCTGCTCGATCGCGCCCACCGGCATCAGCAGCATGCTGCCGCCGGCGTGCGGGGCGACGGCCTCGCGGATCGTCTCCTCCTGCACGTAGCCGGTGCCCTCGACGGTGACCTGCCGGACCTGGAGGGCGGGCAGGAGGAGCACGGTGGCGATGGCGGCGGCGAGCAGCAGCGCGGCGCCAATGAGTGCGGCGATCAGGGCGCGTCGGCGGCGGCGCCAGGGGCGCCGGGTCACCATCCCCCGGAAGCGGTCGCCGGCCTGGACCACGCGCCCGCTCTCACCCTCGCCGGTGGCCGCGGGGGGGGCTCGGCGGCGGACCGGGGGCGGCCGACGATGATCGAGCCCCGGCGCGGGGCCGGTGACGGGGAGGCGGCCGACTGCGCCGAGGCGGCCGAGCGCGGCCGCGACGGGGAGGCGGCCGACGGCGCGGAGCCGGCCGAGCGCGGGGCGGGCCGGGCGGGCGCGGCGCCCGGGTCCGTGGGCGGGGTCGGGCCCTGCGGCTCCGGTGCGGGGGCAGGGCGCGGGCTGCCCGGCAGGGGCCTCGGCGCGATGGGACGGCGCGCCATCAGCGGTGGGTCCGGGCGGCGTCGAGGGCGGCCATCACCGCGGGGGTGGTCTCCACGATGTCACCGGCGCCGAGCATCAGCAGCAGGTCGCCGGGTCGGGCGGCGGCGGCGACGGGGTCGGCCGCGGGCTCGCCCGGCCCCAACGGGCGGACGTGCTCGGCGGCGAGGGCGGTGATGGTGCGGGCGTCGACGGTGGGGTCAGGCTCCTCCCGCGCGCCGTAGACGGGCATCACCCAGGCCTGGTCGGCGGCGGACAGCGCGGTCGCGAAGTCGGCGGCGAAGTCGCGGGTGCGGGAGAACAGGTGGGGCTGGAAGACCACGAGCACCCGACCCGCCTGCGGCTGCGCCGTGACGATGCCGCGGGCGGCGGCCACGGTCGCGGCGACCTCGCGGGGGTGGTGGGCGTAGTCGTCGACCACGGTCACCCCGCCGGCGACACCGGCCACGTCGAAGCGGCGCGAGGCGCCGGTGAAGGCGGCCAGCCCGGCCGCGAGCGCAGCGGGCGCGGCGGCGGGGTCGAGGGCGGAGGCGGCGGCCAGGGCCCCGAGCGCGTTGAGCACGTTGTGGTGCCCGGCCACGGCCAGCTCGGTGCGCAGCGTCCCGCGGGGGGTGTCGACCTCGATCCGGGCGCCGCGGGTCCCGGCGCGCTCCTCGCGCAGCCGCCAGTCGGCGCCCTCGGCGCTGCCGTAGGTCAGCACCGTCGTCCCGCGCTGCGCGGCCCGCCGGCCGAGGGCGTCGGCGCCGGGGTCGTCGGCGCACACCACGAGGGTGCCGCCGGCGACGAGCTGGGTGGTGAGGGCGTCGAAGGCCGCGGTGAGGGTCGCGGCGTCGCCGTGGAAGTCGAGGTGGTCCGGCTCGAGGTTGGTGACCACCAGGGCGTGCGGGGCGAAGGCGAGGAAGGAGCCGTCGGACTCGTCGGCCTCGACCACCGCGGGCGCGAGGGCGGCCTGGTCGGCGGCGTCGGCTCCGAAGCCCGCGTTGCGCCCCAGGTCCGGGACCGCCGCGCCGAGCGCCCAGGCCGGGTCCAGTCCGGCGCCGCGCAGGGCCATCACCGCCATGCCGGTGGTGGTGGTCTTGCCGTGGGTGCCGGCCACGGCCAGCAGCGCCCGGGGCGCGAGCAGACCGGCCAGCGCCGCGGCGCGGTGGATCACGGGGATGCCGCGCTCGCGGGCGGCGATCAGCTCGGGGTTGTCGGCCCGCACCGCGGTGGAGACGATCACCAGGTCGAGGTCGTCGGCCAGGTGGGAGGCGTCGAAGCCGATGCCGATGCGCGCCCCGGCGGCCCGCAGCGGGCCGATGAACTGCCCGTCCTGGGAGTCCGAGCCGCTGACGGCCAGCCCGGCCTCGAGGGCGAGGCGCCCGACGGCGGACATCCCGGCGCCGCCGATGCGGATGACGTGCACCGACCGGACGGTGCGGTCGAAGGGCCAGGTGGGCCGGGTGATGACGTCCCCGGGCTGCAGGACGGTGCGCGGCAGGACCTGCCCGGCGGGTCCGGTGGGGGCGGCGGAAGTCATGACCTCACCGTAGTCGGGTCACCGGGACGGACCGGTCAGGCTCGGCGTGCGACGCCGGTCACGACGTCGGCCATCACCTCGGCGGCGTCGGTGATGCCGAAGGCGCGGGCCGCCTCGGCCATGCTGCGCAGGCGGTCCCGGTCCCCCAGCAGCGGCAGCACCTGCTCGCGCAGGTAGGCGGCGTCGAGCTCGGCGTCGTCGACCATCAGCGCGCCCCCGGCGGCGACCACCGGCCGGCCGTTCAGGGCCTGCTCGCCGTTGCCGACCGGCAGCGGGACCAGCACCGCGGGCAGGCCCACGGCGGTGAGCTCGCTGACGGTGCCCGCGCCGGAGCGGGTCAGCGCGAGATCGGCGGCGGCGTAGGCGTCCTCCATCGCGGGAACGTACTCCACCACCCGATAGCCGGGCCGCGGGGTGAGCCCCTCGGCCTTGCCGCGGCCTGTGACATGGAGGATCTGGGCGCCGGCGGCCGTGAACTCGGCGGCGGCCTCGGCGACGGCGGTGTTCAGCCGCAGCGCCCCGAGGGAGCCGCCGGTGGCCAGCAGCACCGGGCGCTCGGGGTCGAGGCCGAAGCCCCGCACGGCCTGCTCCCGCCGCGCGGCGCGGTCGAGGTGGGCGATGCCCTCCCGCATCGGCATCCCGATCCGGCGGGCGCCGGGGAGGGTCGAGCCGTCGAAGGCGGTCAGCACGGCCGCGGCGCGGCGGGCCCCGAGTCGGTTGGCCAGGCCGGGGCGGCGGTTGGCCTCGTGGACCACCAGCGGTCGGCGCAGCGAGGCGGCGGCGAGGTAGGCGGGCGGGCACACGTAGCCGCCGAATCCGGCGACCACGTCGATCTCGCGCTCGCGCAGCAGGGAGCGCACCGCGCGCACGGCGGCGCCGAGGCGGCCCGGGAAGCGCAGGGCGGCGAGGTCGGGGCGGCGCGGGAAGGGCACCTTGTCGATGGTGACCAGCTCGTAGCCGGCGGCGGGGACCAGATCGGTCTCCAGACCCTCGGGGGTGCCGAGCACGATCACCTCCGCCGCGCTGTCGCGGCGGGTGATCTGCGCGGCGGTGGCCAGCAGCGGGGAGACGTGCCCGGCGCTGCCGCCCCCGGCCAGCAGGATGCGGGGACCGGTGGTGGGGCTCATCGGGGTCTCCTGGAGGTGCTCGAGGTCCGGGTGCTGCGGGTGCCGCGCTTCCCGCGCCGGCGGCGGTTCGGCGCGGCGGACGTCCCGCGCGGGGCGGGCAGCACACTGACCGTGCGACGCACCGACCCCATCCGGGCGCCGATCGCCTCGGCGGCGCCCGGTTCCCGGCGGGCGAAGGAGATCAGCACCCCGAGCGCGGTCATCGAGGCCAGCAGCGCCGAGCCGCCGGCGGAGATGAAGGGCAGCGGCACCCCGATCACGGGCAGCAGCCCGGTGACCACCATCATGTTCACGAAGGCCTGCCCGAGCAGCCAGGCGCTGATGCCGGCCACGGTGATCTGCATGAAGTGGTCGTCGAGGCGGGTGATCATGCGGAACATGACCAGCGCGAGGGCGGCGAAGAGGGCGACCACGCCGAGGGTGCCGATCAGTCCCAGCTCCTCGCCGATGATGGCGAAGATGTAGTCGTCCTCCGCGGCGGGCAGGCGGCCCCACTTCTGCCGTGACTCCCCCAGGCCCACTCCCCACCAGCCGCCCTCGGCCAGGCCCATCAGGCCCTGCTCGGACTGGTAGCAGGAGTCGCCCTCGCAGGTGCCCTTGAGCCAGTTCTCGATGCGGGACATGCGGTTCCCGCTGGTGACGGTCAGCAGGACGACGGCGCCCAGCGCCACCCCGCCGGCCAGCGCGAACCAGCGGCGGGGCACCCCGGCGACCCAGACCGCCCCGGCGACCAGCAGGCCCATCACCAGCGTGGTGCCGAGGTCGTGGCCGAGGACCACCAGTCCGAGGGCGGCGCCCACCCCGGGCACCAGCGGGATGGCGAGGTGGAAGGGCTGGTTCAGCAGGGGGCGCTTGATGGCGAGCACGGCGCCGAGCCACACCGCGAGCGCGAGCTTGAGGAACTCGGAGGGCTGGAGGGTCTGCCCGCCGATGCGGATCCAGTTGCGGTTGCCGTAGACCTCCCATCCCAGCCCGGGGACGTGGACCAGGCACTGCAGGAGCAGTCCGACGCCGAACAGCGCCCAGGCGGCGCGGCCATAGAAGCGCGGCGGCAGGCTCGCGGCGATGATCAGCAGCACCAGCCCGATGCCGGCGAAGCGCCCCTGCCGCGCGAGCCCCGCGAAGCCGGAGTCGCCGCGGGCGATGTTCAGCACCGCCGACGAGGACAGCACCATCACCAGCCCCAGCCCGACCAGCAGCGCACCGATCACGATCAGGGCGTAGAAGTCCAGCGCCGGGGACCGCAGCCAGCTGCCCACGCCCGCGCGGACGCGGTGGCCGATGTTGCCCAGCGGCTGCTCCTCGTCGGGGCGCACGACGCCCGCGGACCGGGGGTCGCGAGTGCCCTCCCGCCGGGTGTCCTCCGTCGTCATGAGCGTTCTCCTGGCAGTCGGGACACGGCCGCCGCGAACAGATCCCCCCGCTCCGCGTAGTCACGGAACTGGTCGATGGAGGCGGCGGCCGGTGCCAGCAGCACCACGTCGCCTGCCGCGGCGAGCGTCGAGGCGGCGTGCACCGCGTCCTCCATCAGCCGGGAGCGTCCGGCGCCGTCGTCAGTCTGGTCCGGTTCGATGCGTCGGACCGGGACGTCGGGGGCGTGTCGCGCCAGGGCGGAGGTGAAGGGCGTCTGGTCCACGCCCAGCAGCACCACCCCGACCAGGCGGTCCCGGGCGGCGGCGACCAGTTCGTCGAGGTCGGCGCCCTTGGTGTCGCCGCCGGCGATCCAGACCACCCGCTCGGCGGCGCGCAGCGAGGCGGCCGCGGCGGCGGGGTTGGTGGCCTTGGTGTCGTCGACGTAGCCGACGCCGTCGATGGTGGCGAGGTGCTGGGCGCGGTGGGCGCCGAGCCGGTAGGCGCGCAGTCCGTCGCGCACCGCGCGGGCGGGCACCCCGTGGGCGCGGGCGAGGGCGGCGGCGGCCAGCGCGTCGAGCACCAGGTGCGGGCCGGCGCCCTGCGGGCCCAGGTGCGCGAGGTCGGCGAGGGTGGCCAGCTCGGCCGCCGCGGTGCGCCGCTCGGCCAGGAAGGCCCGGTCCACCAGCATCCCGTCGACCACGCCCAGCTCGGACAGGCCCGGGGAGCCCAGGGTGATGCCGACGGCGCGGGCGCCCTCGACGACGTCGGCGTCCTCGACCAGGCGCCGGGTGGTCTCGTCGGCGACGTTGTAGAGGGCCGCGACGCGCGCGCCCTCGTAGATCCGGCCCTTGGCGCGGGCGTAGGCCTCGGCGCCGCCGTGCCAGTCGAGGTGGTCGGCGCTGACGTTGAGCACCAGCGCGGCCTCGCAGTCCAGGTTCTCGGTCCAGTGCAGCTGGAAGCTGGACAGCTCCAGGGCGAGCACGTCGAAGCCCTCCGGGTCCAGCGCCGCCTCGATCACCGGCAGGCCGACGTTGCCGCAGGCCACGGCGCGCAGCCCGGCGTGCTGCAGGATCGACTCGAGCATGGTGACGGTGGTGGTCTTGCCGTTGGTGCCGGTCACGCCCAGCCAGGCGGGTCCGTCGGCGGCCTGCATGCGCCGCGCCAGCTCGACCTCGCTCCAGACGGGGATGCCGGCCGCCGCGGCGGCCGCCAGCAGCGGCTGCTCGGGGCGCCAGCCCGGGGAGGTGACGACCAGGTCGAGCTCGCGGTCGGCGGGCAGGGCCCGGGTGTGCTCGGCGCCGAGGCGCACCTCGACCCCGAGCACCTCGAGGATCTGCGCCCGCTCGCGCAGCTCGGGGGTGTCCGAGCCGTCCACGACCAGCACCTGCGCGCCGCGCTGCATGGTCTGGTCGGCCACCGCGTAGCCGGAGACGCCGAAGCCGGTCACCAGGATCCGCAGTCCGCCGACGTCGAGGCCGGGCCAGGGGCGCTGCAGGACGGGGACGGCGGAGGCCGCCGCGGTCATGAGCTCAGCCTCGGCAGCGCATCGAGGTAGAACAGGCCCAGTCCCAGCCCGGCCAGGATCCCGGCCACGATCCAGAACCGCACCACGATGGTGACCTCGTTCCAGCCCTTGAGCTCGAAGTGGTGCTGGAGGGGCGCCATCCGGAACACCCGCTTGCCGGTGAGCTTGAAGCCGGTGACCTGGATGATCACCGACAGCGAGATGATCACGAAGAGGCCGCCGATGACGGCGCCGAGGATCTCGGTGCGGGTGACGATGGTCAGTCCGGCGATCGCGCCGCCCAGGGCGAGGGAGCCGGTATCGCCCATGAAGATCTTGGCGGGCGAGGTGTTCCACCACAGGAAGCCGACGCAGGCGCCGATGATCGCGGCGCACAGCACCGCGGTGTCCAGGGGGTCGCGGGCGCCGTAGCACTGCACCACTCCCCCGGCGTCGAGGTCGACGCTGCACACCTGACGCCACTGCCAGAAGCTGATGATCAGGTAGGCGACCGTGAACAGGATGGTCGCGCCGCTGGCCAGACCGTCGAGTCCGTCGGTCAGGTTGACGCCGTTGGACCAGGCCGCCACCAGGAAGTTCGCCCAGATGGCGAACAGCAGGAAGCCGACCACCGAGCCGGCGAAGGCGAAGTCCAGCCAGGGGATGTCGCGCACGAAGGAGACCTGGGTGGAGGCCGGGGTGTTCCCGTCCACGTCGGGGAACAGCAGCGCCAGCACGGCGAACGCGGAGGCAATGACGAACTGGCCCAGGAGCTTGTAGCGGGGGCGCAGGCCGGTGCTGTCCTGCTGGGAGATCTTCAGGTAGTCGTCGAGGAAGCCCACCACGCCGAGCCCGATCATCAGGAACAGCACCAGCAGCACGGTGACGCTGGGGCTGGTCCACAGCACCAGATGGCTGAGGAAGTAGGCGATCAGGACCGACAGGATGATGGCCACCCCGCCCATGGTGGGCGTGCCGCGCTTGGTGGCATGCGAGGTGGGGCCGTCGTCGCGCACGAACTGACCGAAGCCGCGGCGCTCGAGGACCTTGATGAACAGGGGGGTGCCGAAGATCGACAGGGTGAGGGCGACGGCTCCGGCGATGATGATCGCGATCATGCGTCGTCTCCTCTCGTGGTCGGCGCGGTGGGCGCCGCTCGTCGCTCCAGGTGCTCGACCAGGGGTCGGGCGATCCGGCGCAGGCCGGCGTCGCGGGACGACTTCAGCAGCACGGCGTCCCCGGGCTCCACCGTACGCGCCAGCACGGCGATCGCCTCGTCCACGGTGTCCAGGTACTCGGACTCGCCGCCGAAGCTGCCCTCGAGGCTGGCCCCGTGGTGGATCGCGGCCGCGCCGTCGCCGACGGCGTACAGGGCGTTGATGTTCAGCCGGACGGCGAGCCGGCCGATCTCGTCGTGCAGGCGCACGCTGTCCGGGCCGAGCTCGAGCATCTCCCCCAGCACCGCGATGGTGCGGCGGCCGCGGCCGAGGTGGGCGAGGGTCTTCAGCGCCTGGCGCATCGAGTCGGGGTTGGCGTTGTAGGCGTCGTCGATGACCACGACGCCGCCGACGTGGTGGACCTCCATCCGCTGGCCGGAGGCGAGCTTCGCCCCCTCCAGCGCGGCGGCGGCCGCGGCCGGGTCGACCCCGGCGATCAGGGCGGCGGTCAGGGCGGCCAGCACGTTGGCGGCCTGGTGCTCGCCCAGCAGGTCCGGGCGCACCGGGAAGCGGCCGGCGGGGACCGCGTCCCCGCGCAGGGTGATGAGGTCCTCGGGGACCACCAGGGTGAAGCTCACGCGGGCGGCGTCGTCCAGCGAGAGGTCCTCGCCGCGCACCTGGCCGGTGGTGAAGCCCCAGCTGGTCACGGGGGCCGCGGAGCGCTCCGCCATGGCCAGCACCAGGCGGTCCTCGGCGTTCAGGACGGCACGGCCGCCGGGCTCGAGCGCTGCGACCAGCTCGCCCTTGGCCTCGGCGATCGCCTCGACGCTGCCGAACTCGCCGAGGTGGGCGGAGCCGACGTTGAGCACCAGCGAGAGGTCCGGGCGGGCGATCGCGGTGAGCCGGGCGAGGTGGCCGATGCCGCGGGCGCCCATCTCGAGCACCAGGAAGCGGGTCTCGGCGCTCAGCCGCAGCACCGTCAGCGGCAGCCCCAGCTCGTTGTTGAAGCTGCCGACGGGGGCGATGGTGGGGGCCTGCGCGCCGAGCACGGTGCCCAGCAGGTCCTTGGTGCCGGTCTTGCCGGCGCTGCCGGTCACCGCGAGCACCACCAGCTCGGGGTGCTCGCGGCGGGCGCGCTCGAGCTGCGCGTGGGCGAGGACGGACAGCGCCTCCTGCACGTCGGCGACGCGCACGGCGGGCACCGGGCTGTCGGCGGTGACGAGGGCGAGGGCGGCCCCGGCCCGGTGGGCGGCCTCGAGGAAGTCGTGGCCGTCGACCTGCTCGCCGACGAAGGCGGCGAACAGGTCGCCGGCAGCGACGTCGCGGGAGTCGATCTGCGCACTGCCGGTGACGAGCTCGTCACCGGTCGCGCCGCCGACGAGGGCACCGCCGGTCAGTGCGGCGATCTCTCGTGCCGTGGTCTGGAGCATGCTCAGCGCCCTTCATCCGTGTCGTCGACGTCGGTGCCGCCGCGCGCGGTCAGCGCGTCACGCAGTCGGAGGCGGTCATCGAACGGCTGGACGATACCGCCGATCGTCTGTCCGGTCTCGGCTCCCTTGCCCGCCACGAGGATGGTGTCGGACACGTCCGCCAGGCGGGCGGCCAGATCGATCGCCGCGCCCCGTCCGTCCACCTCGTGGACCTGCGCCTTCGTGTCGGCGGGGATGCCGCCGATCACCGCGGCGCGGATCGCGGCAGGGTCCTCGGTGCGGGGGTTGTCGTCCGTGACGATCACCACGTCGGCCAGGCGGGCGGCGGCCGCGCCCATGGCCGGGCGCTTGCTCCGGTCCCGGTCCCCGCCGGCGCCCATCACGACGATCAGGCGGCCGGTGTCGGGCACCGCGCGCAGGGTGCTCAGCGCCTGGTCGAGGGCATCGGCCGTATGGGAGTAGTCCACGACGCCGCGGATCGGGCTGTGGGCCACCGGCTCCATCCGGCCCGGCACGGTGCCGGCCACCCCGAGCGCGCGGGCGACCCGGGGGCCGTGGTGCCCGACCGCCGCGAGCAGCAGCTCGGCGGCCAGGGTGTTGGCGACGTAGTGGCGGCCGGGCAGGGCGGCGTGCAGGGTGCGGGCGCCGTCCGGGCCGTGGGCGGTGAAGGTGCTGCCGTAGCCGTCGGGGCGGAGGTCAAGGGCGACGTGGTCGGCCTCGACGCCGGGCAGCGTCGCGTAGGTCACCACCGGGATCTCGGCCTCCCGGGCCAGCCGCCGCCCCCAGGGGTCGTCGACGCAGATGACGCCGGAGCGGGCATGGCGCTGCGTGAACAGCTCGCGCTTGGCCTGGTAGTAGGCCTCCATGGTGCCGTGGAAGTCGAGATGGTCCTGGGTGAGGTTGGTGAAGCAGGCGACGTCGACGACGACCTCGTCGGCCCGATGCAGCACCAGCGCGTGGCTGGAGACCTCCATCGCCGCGACCTGCACCCCGTCCTCGACCATGCGGGCGAGGATGCCGTGCAGCTCGGGGGCCTCGGGGGTGGTGCGGACGGTGGCGATGCGGTGCTCGGCGCCGTCGGCGCCACGGTAGCTGGTGCCGCTGGTGCCGATGACGCCGGCGGGGACCGCGAGGGCCTGGAGGGTGCGGGTGACGGCGGTGGTGATCGACGTCTTCCCGTTGGTGCCGGTGACGCCGATGGTCGCGAGGCGCTGCGCGGGCCGGCCCTGGACCAGGGCGGCGGCGGTGGCGGTGGCCGCCCGGGCATCGGCGACGATCAGGGCGGGCAGCCCGGCGGCGCGGCAGCGCTCCGAGCCGGCGGGATCGGTCAGGGCCATGACGGCGCCGCGGGCGGCGGCCTGGGCGGCGAAGTCGGCGCCGTGCGCGGTGGCACCGGGCAGGGCGCACCACAGGTCCCCCGGCTGGACAGAGCGCGAGTCGAGGGTGACCCCGTGCAGCTCGGCGTCCTGCGCGGGCTGCTCGGCGCCGAGCGCGCGGGCGAGGTCGGTCGCGCTCGCGCCGACGGGGCGGCGCGGGCGCGCCGGTTCGGGCTGGTCCTCGGCGCTCACTGCCGGCTCACCACTCGTCCGCGAGCTCGCGACCGGGCTGGCCGGTCGGTGCGATGCTCTGGTTCTGCAGGGCGAAGGTGGTCAGCTCGGAGAAGGCGGGGCCGGCGGCGCGGCTGCCGGAGACGAAGGAGTTCAGGCCGAACAGGTACACGCCGATCACGATCTCGGGGTCGTCCGCGGGGGCGAAGCCGATGAAGGAGGAGGTGTAGGTGCCGTCGCCGACCTGGGCGGTGCCGGACTTGCCGGCCACCGCGTACCCGGTCACGCTCGCCCCGGAGACGCCGTCCTCGACCGCGTTGTCCATCAGCTCGCGCATCGTGGTGGCGGTCTCGGAGGAGACCACGCGGGTGCTCGCGGGCTCGCCGAGGGGGCGCACGGTGCCGTCCTCCTGGCGGATCCCGGCGATCAGGGAGGGCTGGACGCGCACCCCGTCGTTGGCGAAGGTGCCCACGGCGGAGACCATCTGCAGGGCGTTGACGCTGTACCCCTGTCCGAAGGAGGTGGTGAAGCGGGTGCGGCCGTTCCAGTCCTCGACCGGGTGGACCGTGCCGGCGGACTCGCCCGGCAGCTGCACCCCCGTCTTCTCCCCCAGCCCGAAGGCGCGCAGGTAGTCGTAGCGGACCTGCGGGTCCAGGGTCTCGGAGATCTGCACGGTGCCGACGTTGGAGCTGTTCTTCAGCACCCCGGCCAGGGTCAGCTTCTGATCGGGGTGGGGGCGGGAGTCCTTGATCCGGTGGCCGTCGAAGTACATCTCGTAGGGGACCTCGTACTGCGAGGCGGGGGTCACGGTCCCCTCCTCGATCGCCGCGGCCATCGTGAACACCTTCCCGGTGGAGCCCGGTTCGAAGACGTTCGAGATGGAGCGGTTGCCGCGGTCCTGCTCCTCGGCGGCGCCGGGGTCGTTGGGGTCGTAGGTGGGGTGCTCGGCGAGCGAGAGCACCTCGCCGGTCCGGGCGTTGTAGACCACGGCGCTGCCGCCGGTCGCCCCGTGCTGCTCGACGGCGCCCGCGACGATCTGCTGCGCCTTCCACTGCAGGTCCCGGTCGATGGTGAGCACGACATCGCTGCCGTCGACAGCGGGGGTGGTCTCCTGCGAGCCGGTGGGGATGATCTGTCCGCCGCTGCCGCGCTCGTAGGTGGTCTTGCCGTCGACGCCGCGCAGCTGCTCGTCGAAGGAGAGCTCGGTGCCGGCCAGGGCGGTGCCGTCGGCGCCGACGAAGCCGAGGATGTTGCCGCCGACGGACCCCGCCGGGTAGATGCGGTCGGCCACGGGGTCCGCCCCGATGCCGGGGATCTTCAGCGCGATCGCCGCGTCGCGCACCTCGGGCTCGACGTTCTTCAGCAGGTAGACGAAGCCCCGCTCGCCGGTGAGCTTCTCCGCGGTCTCGCTCTCGGACCAGCCCAGCACCGGGGCGAGCTCCTTGGCGGCGGCCGCGACGCCCTTGACCTCGGCGGTCTCGGAGTTCTTGAGGTGCTCGACGACCTGGCGCTGGTTGACCCAGATGTCGTAGCGCTTGACGGAGCTGGCCAGCACCGTGCCGTTGCGGTCGAGGATCTCCCCGCGCAGCGCGGGGATGGTGCGCGAGACGGTGCGCTGGGCGATCGCCTCCTCCGCGCGGGCGCTCGCGTCCAGTCCCTGCACCCAGATCAGCCGGCCGGACAGGGCGAGCACGGCGACCATGATCAGGGTGATCAGCAGGCGGTGGCGGGTGGCGGGGTTGCCCACCCGGGCCTGCGGGAGCCGCAGCTGCGGCCCGGCCGGCTGCGGGCGCCGACCGCCGCCGGAGCGGGTCGGGCGCGCGGAACCGCTCCTGCGCGATGACGCCATCGGTCAGGCCCCCTCGTTGCCCATGCCGTGGTAGGCGGTGGGCTCGTCGTAGATCTGGGCGGGTGGCACGGCGACCTCGGCGGGCACCGGAGCCAGCTCCGCGATGCCCCCAGTCTGCGCCGCCGGGGACGTCTCGCCGATGATCTCGCCCGTGTCGAGGTCGATGTAGGCCGGATCCGACACCGGGACCATGCCGATCTCGCGCGCCTGGCGCTCGAGCTCCTGCGGGGTGCCGAGGCGCTCGTTGGTCTGGGCCAGCCCCTGGCGCTCCTCAGTCAGCCGCTGGGACTGCCCCTGCAGCCGGGTGATCTCGTAGCTCGCGTCGGACATCTGGATGTTCATGAACAGCAGCGCGGCGAGGGTGGCGGCGACGATGAGGGTGCACAGCATCGTGAACGGCAGCGAGCCGCGCGAGGTCGCCGGGGCGGCGACGACGGTCAGGCGCGGCGCGGCAGCGGTGGTCGGCGTCGCCTTGCGGACAGGGCGGACCGCGGGGGCATGAACGGCGGAGGTGCTGGCCATCTCAGTGAGTTCTCTCGGCGGGTCGGGTACGGGTCAGTGCGCGCAGCCGGACCGAGGCGGCGCGCGGGTTGCCCCCGCGCTCCGACTCGTCGGCCTGGAACGCGCCGCGCACGAGCGGCGCGAAGGAGGGCTTGTGCTCCTCGAGCTCGACCGGGAGTCCCGGAGGCGCCGAGGACCGGGTGCGGCGGGTGAAGGCGGTCTTGACCAGACGGTCCTCGCCCGAGTGGTAGGACTCCACGACGATGCGGCCGCCGACGTGGAGGCAGTCCAGCGCGGACTCGATGGCCGCGGCGAGGATCTCGAGCTCCTCGTTGACGGCGATCCGCAGCGCCTGGAAGGTGCGCTTGGCGGGGTGCCCGCCGCTGGCCTTGGAGGCCGCGGGGATCGCCCGGTCCAGCAGCTCGACCAGCTCGCCGCTGCGGGTCAGCGGCGCGGTCTCGCGCTGCTCGACGATGCGGCGCGCGATCCGCCGGGCGAAGCGCTCGTCGCCGAGCTCGTGGAGGAGCCGGGAGAGCTCCGCCTCCGGCAGGTCGCGCAGGAGGTCCGCGGCGGTGGGGCCGTCGGAGGAGGTGTCCATGCGCATGTCCAGGGGGGCGTCCACGGAGTAGGAGAAGCCGCGGTCGGCGGTGTCGATCTGGAAGCTGGACAGTCCCAGGTCCATCATCACGCCGTGCGCGCCGTCCAGGCCCAGATCCTCGAGGACCTCGGGGATCTGGTCGTAGGTGGCGTGGACCAGGGTGGCGCGCTCGCCAACTCCCTCGCGGTCCAGTCGCTGCCGGGCGAGGTCGAGAGCCTGGGGGTCCCGGTCGATGCCGATCAGGCGGGCCTGCGGGGCGGCCTGGAGGACGGCGGCGGCGTGGCCGCCCATGCCGAGGGTGGCGTCGATGTGGATCGCGCCGGGCTGCTGGAGCGCCGGGGCCAGGAGGTCGACGGAGGTGGCGAGCAGGACCGGGACGTGCCGATCCTCCGCCGGCAGTCCGTGCTGCGCCTGCTCCATGTGCCCCCCTGACTGACTGCGTTCTCTCGTGTGCTGCGTGCGGCGATCCGGGCGCCGCGCCCCGATGCGGCGGTGCGGGTCCTCCGCGGTGCCGTCCTGTCAGATTCCTCGTCGTTCCCGACCCGCCACCGGGGAAGTTGCGTCGGGGCGGGAACGACGAGAGGTCTCACAGGACGGAGGTCCTCGGGGTCGGGCTCAGAACAGGCCGGGGATCACTTCCTCGGAGGTCTCGGCGAACCCTTCCTCCTTCTGCTCCAGATAGGTCTCCCAGGCCGGGAGCGACCAGATCTCGAGCCGGTCGAGGGCGCCGATGACCGCGCATTCCCGGTCCAGGCCCGCATAGGTGCGCAGGTGGCTCGGGATGGTGATGCGGCCCTGCTTGTCCGGGATGACATCCTCCGCGCCGGAGAGCAGCACCCGCAGGTAGTCGCGGGTGCGCCGATCGGTGGTGGGCGCCCGACGGGCGTCCTCGAGCTTCTGGCGGAACTCGATGAGCGGGTACACGGCGATGCAGTGCTCCTGTCCACGAGTCATGACCAGTCCCGAGGCGAGCTCGTCGCGGAACTTCGCCGGGAAGATCAGGCGGCCCTTCTCGTCGAGCTTGGGCGTGAAGGTGCCGAGGAACATCCACGCCCTCCTTCACCTGCCGCCGTTCGCGATCCGGAACCCCTCTCCTCCCAACGCGCTCCACTTTACCCCACTACTCCCCACCGGAAGCCACACTTCGCGGCATCCGCCGCCCTGCGATGTCGATCACCGCAGGTCACGGTGGTGGGGCGAGGTGGAGGGGATTCGGTGGAGACGGGGTGGGCAGCCTGCACATCCCGGACAGCGGCGGCCCCGGAACGGGGCCGTGGCCACCGGCCTTCCGACGACCGTGCAGGTCAGGACCCGGACCGAGACGCTCGAGCCGGTGTGGGGAGGACGGTGCAGGGGCGGCGGGGGCGGTGGTGGAGGGAGGTGGGGAATCGTCCGCCGACGGCGGCGCGGGAGCGCTGCGGGCGGCACGGGAGCGCTGCCGGTGGCGCCCTCGTCGCCCGCCTCCGGAGCGCTGTCGGGCACGGGCGGGCAGGCCGTCGGCACGGGCGGCGCGGCCAGGTCGGCACGGGCGTCAAGGCCAGGCCGGCACCGGGCTCCGGGCTGCGGGCTGCGGGCTGCGGGCTGCGGGCTCCGGACATGACGATGCCCCGGCTCGAGGGAGCCGGGGCATCGGAGGTCGTGGAGGCGGCGGGGACCGCGCGGGATCAGCCGGGGATCACAGGCGGGGGTCGTCGCCGGCGCGCTTCTCCCAACGCTCCTCCATCTTGTTCAGGAAGGTTCCGCTGCGATCGCCCTGCGGCGCGCTGGGGCCGCGCGGGCCCGCTCCGCCGCCGCCACCGCCGGATCCCTTCGAGGGCCCACCGGGGGTGGTCACCGCGTAGATCGCCCCGGCCAGCATGCCGAGGAAGGCGATCACGCCGAGCCATACGGCGGGCAGGGACACGGCGAGCACCAGCACGCCCAGCCCCACCACCACGGCACCCAGGCCGATGACGATGCGGCGACCGCTCCGGCGCGGCGGAGCGTTCGGTGCGAAAGCGCGCGCGAGGCGCGGATCATCAGCGAAGAGCTGGCGTTCCATCTCGTCGAGCATCTTCTGCTCGTGCTCAGACAGCGGCATGGTCCCGCTCCTTACCCCGTCCTCTCGCGCCGGTCGGCGCCCCATCCACCGGTCGAGGATCCGTGGCCCTCGTCGGCGATTGCTCCAGTTTAGAGCGAGATCCTGAGTTATGGGAACCGTCCGCGCACGGCATCACAGCGGGGGTACGAGCGGACCGCGCAACGGGTGCGTCATGCCGGATTCAGCCCTCGTCGGGCGCGGGCCGGGCGGCGGTGCGCTGCGCCCCGTCGGGGGCCGGCCCCAGCGTCGATCCGCGGCTCAGGGTGCCGGCCCCGAAGCGGTCCACGGCGCGGTCCATCGCGGCCTCCAGGTCCGCCCAGCCGGCCGACCGGGCGGTCAGCTCGGACTGCACCGGCATCCCCGCCGCGGTCTCCAGGTGGGTCACCCGCACCCCGGCGAGCCGGACCCGGCGCATCCGCTCGCGCTCCCGCTCCCACAGCGCCACCACCTGCTCCCGCAGCCGCTCCCCGCTCGCGGTGTGGTGATCCAGGGTGGAGGAGCGGGTGATGGTGGTGCCGTCGGGGCTGCGCAGCTTCAGCACCACCGTGCGCGCCACGAGCCGGCTGCGGCGCAGCTGCCGGGCCACGTCGTCGGCCATCAGCGTGATGCGGCGCCGCACCTCCGCGGGATCGGTGAGGTCCTCGTCCCAGGTGCGCTCGGTGCCCAGGGACCGGTCCTTGACCAGGCGGCCCAGCCCGGTGCGATCGCTGCCGTCCGCCAGGCGGGCCACCTCCGCGGCACGAGGCCCCAGTGCGCGCGCCAGGGTGGTGACCGGGACGTCGCGCAGCTGCCCCACCCGGTGCGCCCCGATGCGCTCCAGGGCCGCCTGCGCCTTCGGGCCGATGCCGGAGATCACCGAGACCGGCAGCGGGGCCAGGAACTCCGCCGTGCGGGCGGCGGGGACGATGAGCATGCCGTCGGGCTTGGCCTGCGCCGAGGCGATCTTGGCGACGGCGCGGGAGACCGAGCCGCCCACCGAGCTGGGCAGGCCGAGCTGCTCGCGGATCTGCCGGCGCAGCAGGGCGGCGATCTCCTCGGGGGTGCCGAACAGGCGGCGCGCCCCGCGCACGTCGAGGAAGGCCTCGTCGACGCTGATCTGCTCGATGTCGGCCACGACGGTGCCGAGCAGCTCCATCACCTGCGCCGAGACGCGCCGGTACTCGTCCATCCGGGGCGGGACGATGACGAGGTCCGGGGCCAGCCGACGGGCGGTCGCCATCGGCATCGCCGAGCGGATGCCGCGGGTGCGGGCCGGATAGCTGGCCGCGGCGACCACGCCGCGCGATCCCCCGCCGCCGACCACGACGGGCAGGCCCTGCAGGGAGGGGTCGTCGCGCACCTCGATGGAGGCGAAGAAGGCATCCATGTCCAGATGCAGGATCCAGGGGATCTCGCCCCTACCGCCGGCGTCGCCGTCTGCGTCCATCGACACCTCCCTCGAGGCCGCACTGTACTCGGATCCCCGCCGGGTCCGTCCCCCGGTCGGGTGGCTCGGCTCAGCGCGGCGTGCTGAGATCGGCGAGATGCGAGGGAAGGTCCTCGACGAGCTGCCGAGCCACCCGGTCCAGGTGGCGCTCGGTGTCCTCGAGGTGGCGGCGCAGCAGCTGCGGGTCCGGCAGCGCCGAGCCGTCCCGGTCCAGCCGCATGCGCTCGGCCACCAGCGGAGCCAGGCTCTCGGCGCGTTCGGCGTCCTCGCCGCCGAGCCGGCCCAGAGCGGTCCAGACGTTCAGCGGGAGCTTCCGCCGCCGGTCGCGATTGGCCCGGGCCACCAGCACCCCGGCGCCGCGCAGCGCGGCCCGGTGCACCAGCTCGAAGGCCTCACGGGGATCGACGGCGGCCATGGCCCGGCCCTGCCGCAGCAGGTCCCGGGCCCGCTCCAGGTCGGCCTGGTCCTGATCCAGCCGGGCCAGGCGCAGCCGCATCCCCCGCGCTTCGGCGGAGAGCGTCGCGGGGCGTCGGCGGTGGGACGTCGTGGGGGTCATCGGGCTCCTCCTCCTGCTGCGCGGTGGGCGGATGCTGCCTCGCCCTCGTACCGTGAACGCTAGGCGCGGGGTCCGACAGACGAGCCCGCGGCCGCCGCGCTGGGGACGCGGGCGGAGGGAGGAGGACCCGTCGATCGGCGGCCCGGCGGCGGCGTCCGGCAGCGGAGGCCGGCAGCGGACGCCGACGGTGATCTCCTAGAGTGGGCGGATGTCCCGCCGCGACCGCGCGCGCCCCGCGCCCTTCGAGCAGCTCGGCCCGCTCGACACCCCCATCCCCATCTCCACCGGCACCGCCCGTCTGAGCGTGGAGAACGACGGCTCCGTGCTGGTGGAAATCAACGGCGTCCCCTCCTCGCATCTCCACCCGGACCCGCAGCACCTGGTGTTCGAGTACATGCGGTGGATGCTGCTGGTGATCGATCGCCACCTCGAGGCGCGGCCCGAGCCGAGCCCGGGCGCGGAGCGCTCCGCGTCGGCCCCGCAGATCGCCCACCTCGGGGGCGGGGGCTGCTCGCTGCCGCGCGCGATCGCCGCCCGCCACCCCCGCTCGCGCCAGATCGTCGTCGAGATCGACGAGCTGCTCGCCCAGCAGGTGCGCACCTGGTTCGACCTGCCGCGCTCCCCGCAGCTGCGGCTGCGGATCGACGACGCGCTCGGGGCGCTGGCCTCATGGCGGGAGGACCGCTTCGACGTGCTGGTGCGCGACGTGTTCGCCGGCTCCACCACCCCGGTCGAGCTGACCGGGCGCGAGGCCGCCGGCCACGCCGCCCGGGTGCTGCGCAGCGACGGGATCTATCTGGCCAACTGCGCGGCCCCGCCCGGGAGCGGGCTGATGGCGGACGAGGTGGCGACCCTGTCCTCGGTGTTCGCCCACGTCGGCGTCATCGCCGAGCCGGCCCATCTGACGGGCAAGCGGCGCGGGAACTGCGTGCTAATCGCGTCCCAGCACGCCCTGCCCGAGGGTGTGGATCGGGCCCTGCGCTCGGACGCGGTGTCGGTGCGGCTGGCACAGCCCTCGCAGGTGGAGGCGCTCGCCCGGGCCGGCCGGATCCTGGGCCAGGGCGCCGGGACCAGTCCCTGACGACGACGAACCGGGCAGGAGCGCGATGCTCCTGCCCGGTTCGTGAGATCACGGGATTCCGCGGTCAGAGAGGGCGGACCTGCTCGGCCTGCGGCCCCTTGTCCCCCTGGGTGACCTCGAACTCCACACGCTGACCCTCGTCGAGGGCGCGGTAGCCGTCCATGTCGATCTTGCTGTGATGCACGAAGACGTCAGCGCCGCCTCCGTCGATCTCGATGAATCCGAAGCCCTTTTCGGCGTTGAACCACTTGACCGAGCCCTGTGCCATACCTGTCACCTTCTGTGTCGTCCATCATCGATCGCACGACGCGATCGCGGTGCGTGATGCCATCCCCCGCCGGAACGGGTATCGGATGCCGTACTGCTGTGCTCGCGCACCATGGACGGACTGCCCTGCTGGACCTGCATCACCGCAACACCGTCATTCTGTCATGACCGTGGCCCGGTTCACAGGCAGTTCGCCGAGACCGGATCACGAAGAGATAACGAACACCGTCGGACGAGGGGTCGGGACGCCTGCGCATCGGCCACCCTCAGCGCTCCGGCGGGTCCTCGGGTCCGTCCGCGTCGCGGTCGGCGAGGAAGCGCTCGAAGTGCTCGCCGATCTCGTCCGCCGTCGGCAGATCCATCGTCGTCGCCAGCGGCGAACGGTCCTCGCCCTCGCTCATCGCGTCGTACTGCTCCTCGAGGGCGGTGACGATCTGGGTCACTTCGGCGTTCTGGGCCAGGGTCCCCTGCAGCGCGACCGTGGCCGCATCGGTGAGATCCCCCAGGTGCACCAGCGGCAGGTCGAGCTCGGCGGCCTCGCTGACCCGGCGCAGCAGCGCCAGGGCCCCGGCCGGGAAGTCCGTGCGGGTCAGGTAGTGCGGGATCTGCGCGGCGTAGCCCATCGCGGGGTGCCCGGCCCGGCCCAGTCGATGCTCGAGCAGGGTGCTGAAGGCGGCGGGGATCACGATCTCCGTGGAGCCGTCGTCCTGCGACGTCGGCGCGGTGCCCGGCGCCGGACTGGGGCGGGCACCGGGCCGGCCCAGCAGGGCCGGATCGTTGGCATGGGCGAACAGGCCGATCGCGCGGGTGTGCGGCACCGCCATCGGCACCGCCTGCATGCCCACCACCCGTTCGACGCCGAAATACTCCACCAGGTCGATCAGCGCCTCGGCCAGCCGGCGCCACTGCAGGTCGGGCTCGGGGCCGTCGAGGAAGAGGAAGGGACGGTCCGCCTCGTCGTACATGAGCGACAGGGTCAGCTCGGGGACGTCCACCTCCACGAAGGAGGTGCCGTCGAAGGTCGCGTGCGGCCGGGCACCGCGGTAGTCGAGCAGCTCGTCGGTCTCGAAGGAGACCAGGCGCAGGTGCCGCAGCTCGTCCCGGAGATAGGCGGAGGCGATGCGGCACGCATTGCCGGCGTCGACCATCCCGGGCAGGGAGTGCACCAGCGTCAATCCGCCCCGGGGGACGGCCTCGAGCACCTCGGTGGACTCGAACCGGTAGAGATCTCGGGGATCGCGCATCAGGGCTCCTCCCTCGCGGTGGCTGGACGGCGGCTACCTGATGGCACGCGCATCCAGGCCCGTCCACCATAATGGACCACCGTGCCTCGCGGTCACCGGGTCCGCCCGGGTCGCGCGGCGGGAGGCTCGAGGGAACCAGGGGGCAGGTCCGTGAACGACGCTGAAGGCCAGATCGCTCGGGAGATCGCGCGGGAACAGGCGTACGCCGACCGGCTCTACTCCCGACTGGACGAGCTGATCGCGCAGGTCGAGCGCAACCTCGACCAGATCCAGGGCTCGCAGCAGGCGTCGACCCACCAGAACCGCTCCGAGCGCGACTCCTTCATGGCGCTGTACGAGGACCGGCTCGCGCTGCTGCGCTCCGTCGCCCGCAGCGTGGTGTTCGGCCGGCTCGACATGGACGACCGGGCTCGCCACTACATCGGCCGCATCGGCCTGTTCACCCCCGACCGCGAACAGCTGCTGGTGGACTGGCGCGCCCCCGCCGCGGCCGCCTTCTACCGTGCCACCAGCACCGAGCGGGCCGGGGTGCGGCTGCGCCGTCACCTGCTCAACCGGGGCCGCACCGTGGTGGGCCTGGAGGACGACGTGCTGGACCAGTCGGTGCTCGAGCACGACGCCCACGACGTGGTGCTGCAGGGAGAGGGCGCGCTGCTGGCCGCGGTCTCCGGGCAGCGCACCGGACGGATGGGCGACATCGTCGCCACCATCCAGGCCGAGCAGGACCGCATCATCCGCTCCGAGAACCGGGGCGTGCTGGTGGTCCAAGGCGGGCCCGGGACCGGCAAGACGGCCGTCGCCCTGCATCGCGCCGCGTACCTGCTGTACACGCATCGCCGACGGCTCGAGCACACCGGCGTGCTGATCATGGCCCCCACCCCCGGCTTCCTGCGCTACATCGAGCGGGTGCTGCCGAGCCTCGGCGAGTCCGGGGTGGTGATGCTGACGCCCGGCGAGCTGTTCCCGGGGGTGGCGACCTTCGAGCACGACCGCGACGAGGTCGCCCGCCTCAAGGGCGACCTCGCCATGGCGGAGCTGCTGTCCCGCGCGGTCAAGCAGCGCCAGATCGTCCCCGAGCGGGACATCCGGCTGCGGATCGACGGCACCCCGATCACGCTCACCCGCGACGCGCTCCGCAGCGCCCGCCGTGAGGCCCGCGCCACCCACAAGCCCCATAACGAGGCGCGCGCCGTCTTCGTGCGCGCGGCCATGGACCGCCTGGTGGAGAGCTACGAGAAGGCACTGCGCGCGACCGGGCACACCGTGGTGCCCGAGGACCGCCCCGACCTGCTGACGGACCTGCGCAACGATCCCGAGGTCAGGCGCCAGCTGAACCTGGCCTGGCTCCCGTACACCCCCCAGGGCTTCCTGCGCATCCTGCTGTCCCGCCCGGACCGGCTGCGGGCAGCGGCCCCGCGGGAGCTCGTGGAGCAGGTGGAGCTGCTGGTGCGGCCCAAGGACGCGGCCTGGACCGTGGAGGACATCCCGCTGCTGGACGAGGTCGCCGAGCTGCTCGGCGAGGACTCGGCGCCGGCCGCGGCGAAGGCGCGCGACGACGCCGAGCGCCGCCGGGCCGATGTCGAGTACGCCCGCTCGGTGATCGAGAACGTCGACACCTCGGGCATCATCCGCGCCGAGGACCTGGCGGACCAGGTGGGCCGGGTCCGCGACGGCCGCACGCTGGCCGAGCGCGCCTCCTCGGAGCGCAGCTGGACCTACGGGCACGTGGTGGTGGACGAGGCCCAGGAGCACTCCCCCATGAGCTGGCGGGCGCTGATGCGCCGCGCGCCCACCAAGTCCTTCACCGTGGTCGGGGACGTGGCCCAGACCTCCTCCGCGGGCGGCACCAGCTCGTGGGCGGCGGCCCTGAGCCCCTACATCCAGGACCGCCTGCAGATCGAGCACCTCACGGTCAACTACCGCACCCCCCGCCGGATCATGGACACGGCCCTGGCGATGGCCCAGGCCCACGAGCTGCCGGTCACCCCGGTCAGCTCGGTCCGCGACGGGGACCGCGACCCGCTCCTCCGGCGCACCGATCCCGAGCAGCTCGCCCGCGCCGCCGCCGAGGCGGTGGTGGCGGTGCACCAGGAGCGCCTGGGCCGGGTGGCCGTGATCGCGGCGCAGGAGCGCATCGAGGGCGTGGCGACCGCGCTGCGCGCGCAGGAGGGGATGCCGCGCGTCGGCGAGGGGCTCCGCCGGGGTGGACGACCAGATCGCGGTGATGACGGCACAGGACGCCAAGGGGCTCGAATTCGACGCGGTGGTGATCGTGGAGCCGGCCGAGCTGGTCGACGCCCACGGCGCCGGCGACCTCTACGTCGCCATGACCCGCACCACCCAGCACCTCGGGGTGGTCCACGCGCGCCCACTGCCCGCCGGCCTCACCGGCTGAGGACCCGCCGCCCGCTGCCTGCAGAACGGGATCGGCGGCCGTGGCTTCCCCTCCACGACCGCCGACCGTCCGTGCACCGCTCGGGCGCACGCGTCACATCTTATGCACTGCCCGGCGTGCTCATGCACCGCACCGCCGCAGGGCGGGTCGACCCGGTCGGGACGAAACGCGGCCGCCGTCCGCTCAGGCGGAGGGAGCAGCCGGGGCGGCCGTGCCGTCCGCGACCGCGGTGCGCAGCCGGGCGATCGCGGCCTCGAAGTCCTCGAGCGAGTCGAAGCCCTGGTAGACGCTCGCGAAGCGCAGGTACGCCACAAGATCGAGCTCCTGCAGCGGCTGCAGGATGGAAAGCCCCACCTGGTGGGCGTCGATCTCGGCGATGCCGCTGGAGCGGATGTCCTCCTCGACGCGCTGGGCAAGCAGTGCCAGCTGGTCGTCGCTGACCGGGCGGCCCTGGCAGGCCTTGCGCACCCCGGAGATCACCTTGGCCCGACTGAAGGGCTCGCTGACCCCGGAGCGCTTGACGACCGACAGGGACGCGGTCTCCGAGGTCGAGAACCGTCGCGAGCAGTTGGGGCACTGACGGCGGCGCCGAATGGTCGCGCCGTCGTCGGAGGTGCGGGAGTCGACGACGCGCGAATCGGGATGGCGGCAGAACGGGCAGTGCATCCGCCCAGGATACCGGGCGCGCCTCGGCTCAGCGTGCGCTCTCGGCCAGGGCGGGAAGCGCGATCTGCTGACCGGCGGTGACCCGGCCGGTGGGCAGGTGGTTCAGCGCGCGGACCTCGGCGACGAACTCCTGCTCGCTCATGCCCTCGGGCGCGAACTCCTCCGCGTAGGACCACAGGGTGTCCCCGGCCTCGACGGTGACGCTCACGGCCTGCTCCCCCTCGGTGCCGGCGAGGGCCGGGAGGGCGACCAGCAGCAGCACGGCGGCGGCGACCAGCAGGCCCAGCACGAAGGCGACGGCGGTGAGCACGGCGCGCCCCCGGCGGGTGAGGACGAGTCGAACGTGCGCTCGAGCAGGATCCCCGGACCGCTCCTCGCGGTGCCGCGGGAAGGGAAGAACCGTGGCGGTATCGGTGTGCATATCCGAACTCCTGTTCGATCGAATGTCTGTGCGACTGTAGCGCCATCCCGTCGCGACACGCAAGAAGAATGTCGAACACATGTTTGGCGTCCGGTGCGCGCCGCCCTATCCTGGGAGACAGGACAACGGAACCGCGAGGGTCCGACAGACGAAGCCAGGAGGCCCGCACGATGACGCCGAGCACCCCCACGCCGACCCCGGCTCGCGGCGATGCGCCGGGCATCGCTGCCTCCGCGGACCTCACCCGTCGTCAGCGGCTGATCCTGGAGACCATCAACGAGGCCGTCGCCGCCCATGGGTACCCGCCCACCATGCGCGAGATCGGCGACGCCGTGGGCCTGACCTCCTCCTCCTCGGTCGCCCACCAGCTGCAGGCCCTCGAGCGCAAGGGCTTCCTGCGCCGCGATCCCAAGCGCCCCCGGGCGATGGAGGTGGTCATGCCCGGCGCCGACGACGCGCCGGAGGCACCGGCGGTCCCGCAGATCAGCCCGAACTCGATCTCGGTGCCGCTGGTCGGCCGGATCGCCGCGGGCGTGCCGATCACCGCCGAGGAGCAGATCGAGGACGTCTTCACGCTCCCCCAGCGCCTGGTGGGCGACGGCGACCTCTTCCTGCTCCAGGTGGTCGGCGACTCCATGATCGACGCCGCCATCTGCGACGGCGACTGGGTGGTGGTGCGCTCGCAGAGCACCGCGGAGAAGGGCGAGATCGTGGCCGCGATGATCGAGGGCGAGGCCACCGTGAAGACCTTCGTGCAGCGGGACGACCACGTCTGGCTGATGCCGCACAACCCGGCCTTCGCGCCGATCCTCGGCGACCACGCCGAGATCCTCGGCAAGATCGTCGCGGTGCTGCGCTCGATCTGAGCCCGCCGGGTCCCGCTCCGGGCCCAGGGCGACCCGAGCACCGGGTGGTCGACGCGGCTCTGCGCGCCCGCGTCCGGCGCCCGCGACTCGGCGCCGCTCCTGCGCGTCCGGCGTCACCGACGCGGTGCCGGGCCTCAGCCGTCAGCGACGCACCCCCGGGCCTCAGCCGTCGGCGAGGCGGCGCAGGGCGCCGAGGGCCACCTCCGGGTCCGTGGTCGTCCACAGCGGGGGCATCGACTCCCGCAGGAAGCCCCCGTACCGGGCCGTCGAGAGCCGCGGGTCCAGCACCGCGACCATCCCCCGGTCCTGGGTGGAGCGGATCAGGCGACCGGCCCCCTGGGCCAGCAGCAGAGCGGCGTGCTGGGCGGAGATCGACATGAAGCCGTTGCCGCCGCGCTGGCCGATCCGCTCCTGCCGGGCCGCGGTCAGGGGGTCGTCGGGCCGCGGGAAGGGGATCCGGTCGATGGTGACCAGGCGCAGCGAACGGCCCGAGACGTCCACGCCCTGCCACAGGGTGAGGGTGCCGAAGAGGCTGGCGTCCTCCTCCTCGCGGAAGACGCGCACCAGGTTCGCCATGGAGTCCTCGCCCTGCACGGCGATCACCAGGTCCAGCCGTGCCCGCACGTGCTCGGCCGCGATCTCGGCGGCGCGCCGCGAGGAGAACAGGCACAGCGCTCCCCCGCCCGAGGCCTCCACCAGATCCGTCAGGTGGTCGAGCATGGCCGGTGAGGGGCCCTCCCGGCCCGGCTGCGGCAGATGGCGCGCGGTGTAGAGGATGCCCTGCCGGCGGTAGTCGAAGGGGCTGCCCACGTCGACCGCGGCCCAGGCGTTCGAGTCCGGCCGCGGCGGGAGCTCGTCGGCGCCGATCCGCGCACCGCGGGCCAGGCCCACCTCGCCGGCGGCGGGCTCGAAGCGGCCGCCCAGGGCGAGGGTGGCGGAGGTCAGCACGGCGGTGCGCTCCTCGAGGATCGCGCCGCGCATGGCGCCGGCGACGCTGAGCGGCGCCACCTGCAGGCTCGAGCGGCCGGTGGCGGCGGAGTGCGAGAGGGAGACGACGTCGTCCTCGTGGGGGGCGGCCAGGCGCTCGCAGACGTCGATGATCTCCTGCAGGTGCGCACGCACCGTCTTGCGGGCGCCGGCGGAGGTCTCCTCGCCCGCGTCCTTCGCGTCCGAGTGGGCGGTGCGGGCCTCGACCCGCAGCTGCATGACCGCATCGGCGAGGCGCTGCGGGAGATCACCGATCACGCGCCCCTCCGGCGAGAGCTCGAGCGCTTCGCGCAGCTCCTCGGCCGCATCGTCCAGCGCGGTCGCCGCGACGCCGAGGCCGCGCAGGTCCCGCACCGTGCCGCGGAGCATGCCGGGGCTGAGCACCTCGGTGACGGCGCTGGTGACCCGGCCCGACAGGTCATGGGCCTCGTCGAAGACGACCACGTCGTGCTCGGGGATGATGCCGTGCTTGTCGAAGGCGTCGATGGCCAGCAGGGCGTGGTTGGTCACCACGATGTCGACCTCGCGCGCCAGCTCCCGGCTGCGCTCGGCGAAGCAGCTCTCCACCATCGGGCAGCTGCTGCCGATACACTGGTTCCCGGTGACCGAGACCTGGCGCCAGGCCCGGTCGGAGACGGCGTCCTCGAGGGAGTCGCGGTCGCCGCTGTCGGTCTCCTCGGCCCACTCCCGCAGCCTCCGCACCTGGTCGCCGAGCCGCTCGCCGCCGCCCGCGCGGGCGGGATCGGCGGAGACCTCGGCGAACAGCGCCCCGGGGTCGATGTCGACCGGGTAGCCGCCCCCGATCTTGTGCTTGCACAGGTAGTTGGCGCGGCCCTTGAGCAGGGCGTAGGTCGGGGTGCGCGGCAGGTGCGGGGCGAGGGCCTCGACCAGGCGCGGGAGGTCCTTGCGGACGATCTGGGTCTGCAGGGCGATGGTGGCGGTGGAGATCACCACCGGGCGACCGCTGGCCAGGGCGTGCCGCAGCGCGGGCACCAGGTAGGCCAGCGACTTGCCGGTGCCGGTGCCGGCCTGCACGAGCAGGTGGCGGCCGCCCGACATGGCCAGGTCGACCGCCTCCGCCATGGTCTGCTGGCCCGTCCGGGGCGCCCCGCCGATGGCCGAGACCGCGGCGTCCATGAGGACTCCGAGGGGGACGTCGGCCGCCTTCGGGACGGCGGGGTGCTCGGTGGTGGCGGTCATCGGCTCAGCGTATCGGCGCGCCGGCCGGGGGTGGCTCAGGCCGCGCCGTGCAGCTCTGCGGCGAGCGCCTCATCCACGCGGGCGTGGAGGCGGGTGCCGCCCTCGAGGTGCTCCTCGGCGAGCACCTCGCCGCTGGTGTGCACCCGGGAGACGAGGTCCCCGCGGTCGTAGGGCACGGTCACGTCGACCTCGACCGCCGGACGCGGCAGGCGCGCGGCGATCAGGTCCCGCAGCTCGTCGATCCCCTGACCGGTGCGGGCGGAGACGACGACGGAGTCGCCGACCTGGCTGCGCAGTCGCGCGATGGTCTCGGGCTCGGCGAGGTCGGCCTTGTTCAGCACCACGATCTCGGGCACGTCGAAGCCCTCGATCTCGCCGAGCACGGTGCGCACCGCGGTGATCTGGCCCTCGGGGTCCGGATGCGAGGCGTCGACCACGTGGAGCAGCAGGTCGGAGCCGCCGACCTCCTCGAGCGTGGAGCGGAACGCCTCGACCAGCTGGGTGGGCAGGTGCCGCACGAAGCCGACGGTGTCCGCATAGGTGAACTCACGGCCGTCGGGCGTGGTGGCGCGCCGCACCGTGGGGTCGAGGGTCGCGAACAGGGCGTTCTCGACCAGCACCCCGGCGCCGGTGAGGCGGTTCAGCAGCGAGGACTTGCCGGCGTTGGTGTACCCGGCGATCGCGACGGCGGGGACCCGGTGGCGCCGGCGGTCCGCGCGCTGGGCCTCACGGCCCGGCGCCATCGCCTTGATCTCGCGGCGCAGCTTGGCCATGCGGTCGCGAATGCGCCGACGGTCCAGCTCGATCTTGGTCTCACCGGGGCCGCGCGAGCCCATGCCGGCACCCGCACCGCCCACCTGGCCGCCGGCCTGGCGGGACATCGACTCGCCCCAGCCGCGCAGACGCGGCAGCAGGTACTCGAGCTGCGCCAGCTCGACCTGCGCCTTGCCCTCGCGGGACTTGGCGTGCTGGGCGAAGATGTCCAGGATCAGCGCGGTGCGGTCGATGACCTTGACCTTGACGATGTCCTCGAGCGCGCGGCGCTGGCCGGGGCCGAGCTCGCCGTCGGCGATCACGGTGTCCGCGCCCTTGGCGGCGACGATCTCGGCCAGCTCGGCCGCCTTGCCCTTGCCGAGGAAGGTCGCGGGATCCGGATGGGCACGGCGCTGGAGCACGCCGTCGAGCACCTCGGAGCCAGCGGTCTCGGCGAGGGCGGCGAGCTCGATCAGGCTGGTCTCGGCCTCGTCGGCGTTGCCGGAGGTGTACAGGCCGGCGAGCACCACGCGCTCCAGGCGCAGCTGTCGGTACTCGACCTCGGAGACGTCCTCGAGCTCGGTGGAGAGCCCGGCGACGCGACGCAGCGCCTGGCGGTCGGCCAGGTCGTACTGCTCGCCGTCGGACTCGCCGGCGAAGGTGGTCGAGGGAGCGGCGGCGTCGCCGCGGGCGAGGATGCGCTCGGTCAGGGCGTCGCCGGAGCGGGCACCGGGTGCCGTCGGTGAGTCCTCCACGGCCCCGGTTCCTCCCGTGGTGGTCCCGTCGACGTCGGCGTCGGAGGCGGGTTCGGGATGGAAGGCGATGGGCACGATCGGGGTACTCCTTGCGTCGGCTGCTGCGGTCGTCCCAGAATCCCACGCAAAGCCTCGCGGGTCGAGGGGTTTTGCGCACGGCGGATTCCGGCGCGCCTCGCCGACGGTGTCCGGCCCCGGCCGACTCCGTATCCTTTCGGGGTGGACGAGCACTACTTCACCCCTTCCCCTTCGACCGAGGACCGCCGCTTCCCGCTGCGGGTGCAGCTCGCGGGCCGCCGTCTGGACCTGGTCTCGAGCGCCTCGGTCTTCAGCGGGCACGGCCTGGACAAGGGGACGGCGGTGCTGCTGGACCGGCTGGACGTGGTGACGGAGCCGCCGGCGCAGGCCAGGATCCTGGACCTGGGCTCCGGCTGGGGCCCGATCGCACTCAGCGCGGCGCTGCTGCATCCCCGGGCGGAGGTGTGGGCGGTCGACGTCAGCGAGCGCGCCCGGGAGCTCACGGCCGAGAACGCGCGGCGCGCGGGGGTCACCACGGTGCACGTGGCCGCCCCGGAGGAGGTGCCCGCCGATCTCGCCTTCGATGCGATCTGGTCCAACCCGCCGGTCCGGATCGGCAAGCCGGCCCTGCAGGCGCTGCTGCTGCACTGGATCGCGCGGCTGCGGCCCGAGGGGACGGCCGCCCTGGTGGTGGGGAAGAACCTGGGCGCGGACCCGCTCGCGCGCCACCTCGCTGAGCAGCTGCCGGAGCGTCCGGTCGCGAAGGTCGCGAGCGCGAAGGGCTTCCGGGTGCTCGAGGTGGGGCCGGTCGGCTGAGGCCCGCAGGGCTCGCGCCGCGCGGGCTCAGGCGGTGGTGGTGCCGTCGGCGACCAGCTGCGCCGGTCCGCTGAGGGTGACCTCGCCGTCCGCGGTCCAGCCCACCTGCAGGCGCCCGCCGGGCACGTCCACGGTCCACGGTGCGCGCGAGTCGTCGCCGGCGCGCAGGGCCGCGGCGACCGCGGTGGCGGCGACGCCGGTGCCGCAGGAGCGGGTCTCCCCCACGCCGCGCTCGTGCACCCGCATCGCCACGTGCCGCTCGCCGCGCACGCTCACCAGCTCGATGTTCGCCCCGCCCGCGGGCTCGGGGTCGAGCACCGGCCGCCGGCCGAGGTCGAGCTGCTCGAGCGCCACCTCGGCAGGCAGGAACGCGACGGCATGGGGGTTGCCCATGTCGACGTCGGTGACCTCGAGGCGGTGCCCGGCGATCTCGACGGTGCGGGCCCCGGCGGTCACGCGGGGGTTCCCCATGCCCACCCGCACGTGCCAGGGTGCGCCCTCGGCGGCGGGGCGCTCGAGGATCTCCACCGTGCGCGCCCCGGCCCGGGTGAGCACCGCGAAGCGGTCCGCGCTGACGTGACCGGCGCGCTGCAGGTGCGCGGCGAGCACGCGCACCCCGTTGCCGCACATCTCGGCGATCGAGCCGTCGGCGTTGCGGTAGTCCATGAACCATTCGGGCGCATCGGCCGGCGCCCCGATCCCGGCGCTGCGGGAGCGGACGGCGCGGATCACGCCGTCGCCGCCGATGCCGGCGCGGCGGTCGGCGAGCGCCGCGACGGTGGCGGCGTCCAGGTCCAGGTCTCCGTCGGGGTCGTCCAGCACCACGAAGTCGTTCTCGGTCCCGTGGCCCTTGGTGAAGGTGATGCGCTCGCTCATGGTGGCGAGCCTACGACTGCCCGCGGTCCGGCGCGGTGACGGCCGCCTCGATGGCGCGCAGGGCCCGGTCCAGCAGTCCGCCGTCGGCGTCGGCGTCGGCGTCGGCGTCGGCGTCGAGCCACCGCACCCGCTGATCGCGCCGGAACCAGGTGTCCTGCTTGCGCACCAGACGCCGGGTGCCGACGATCGTCTGGTCGATCGCCTCGGCGCAGCTCATGGTGCCGTCCAGGACGGCCAGTCCCTGGGCGTAGCCGATCGCGCGCGAGGCCGTGAGGCCGCGGTCCAGCCCCGCGGCGCGCAGGACGCGGATCTCCTCGAGCAGTCCCTGCGCGACCATGCCGTGCACCCGTCGGGCGATCCGTTCGTGGAGGACGGCGCGGTCGCGGCGCAGCCCCAGCTGCACGGTGCGGGCATCGACGTACCGCGGGCGCGGCAGGAAGGCGGCGAAGGGGCCGCCGGTGAGCTCGCCGACCTCGAGCGCCCGCACGATCCGCCGGGCGTCGTGCTCGCCGATCGAACGGGCCGCCTCCGGATCGCGCTGCGCGAGCTCGCGGTGCAGGAGCTCGGGGCCCTCCCGGGCGGCGCGCTCCTCGAGGCGGGCCCGCAATGCCGGGTCGGTGGGCGGGAAGCGGATGTCGTCGAGGACGGCGCGCACGTACAGCCCCGAACCGCCCACCAGGATCGGCACCCGCCCGCGCGCCCGGATCGCGGCGACGGCCTCCCGGGCCGCCCGCTGATAGGCCGAGACGCTCGCCTCCTGGGTGACGTCGAGGACGTCGAGCAGATGGTGCGGGATGCCGGCCCGCTCGGCGAGAGTGACCTTGGCGGTGCCGATGTCCATGCCCCGGTACAGCTGGAGCGCGTCGGCGTTGACGACCTCGCCCCCCAGCCGCTGCGCGAGGGCGATCGCGAGGTCCGACTTGCCGGTGGCGGTCGCGCCCACCACCGCGACCAGCGGGGCCGGTCCCGGCGCGGGGAGGGCCGGGGGTGCGGGGGCGGGATCGACCATGCCAGGCACCCTATCGGCGCCCTCCGCGAGGGTCGCGCGGCGCCCCGCGGGAGGGTCAGCGGGATCACGGGCGGTGACCGGCCCGTTCCGAGAGGGAAGGAGTAGGGTGATCGGCGATCCGGTCCTCGGATCATCGATCCCTACTGCGAAACGCCCGAGGTTGGAAGTGACTGCACCGAACGAGTCCCCTGCACAGACGGACTCGAACCATGGTCTGGCCCCCCTGTCCCTGTCGCGGGTCGAGGAGTGCCTCACCCGTCATGGCTACGCCTATGTCGAGGACGACGAGCACGCGGAGGTCCTCCGCGCCCGCTTCGACGACTACCGTTTCCAGTTCATGATCTCCGGCGAGGCGCACGGCGTGCTGCAGACCCGTGGCCGCTGGAGCCACTCGGTGGACGTCTCCCGCAAGGTCGAGATGATCAAGCTCTGCAACGAGTGGAACATGAACCGGATCTGGCCGAAGGTCTACGTGCGCCGCGAGTCCGAGGGTCTGCTCGGCGTCTACGGCGAGCTGTCCGCGGACTTCCGCGCCGGCGCCCTCGACTCCCAGATCGACAGCGCGATCCAGTGCGGTCTCAGCACCGTGATCGCGTTCTTCCACAGCCTCGAGGAGCGCCTCGGGGCCGAGCTGGACGACCTCGACAGCTGAACTGTCGCCGGGTCCCCCGGCACCCTGCGACGCGGCCGACGCCCCCTGCGGGGTGTCGGCCGCTTCGCGTTCAGGGGCGGCGCAGGCTCGGCATCCCGAGCGTGACCGGACCACCGGCCGCGGCGCCGCCGTGACCGGTCCCGCAGCCCGAGCCCGCCTCGAGACCCGCCGCCCCGGCCTCCCAGGCATCGCCGGCGCGGGTGCGCCGCACCGAGAACTGCTCGGGCGGCGATGACTGCACGGAGTCGATGCCGAGGGCGCTGTCGGCGATCAGGTAGAACGGGGCGGCGTGCGTGACGGTGGCGGTGACCAGGTCCCCGGGGCGCGGGCGGGCGGACTCGGGCAGGGCCGGGGGCAGGGAGACGTGGACGAGTCGGTTGTCGCGGGCCCGTCCGGAGATGCGCTGGGTCCGCTCCTGCCGCTCCCCCTCGCCGTCGGCCACCAGCACCTCGACCACGCTGCCCTCGAGCTTCCGGTTCTCCTCGTGGGAGATGCGGTCCTGGAGCGCGACCAGCCGCTCGAAGCGCTCCTGCACGACCTGCTTGGGGATCTGGTCCGCCATGGTGGCCGCCGGGGTGCCGGGCCGGATCGAGTACTGGAAGGTGAAGGCGCTGGCGAAGCGGGAGGCCTCGACCACGTCCAGGGTGCGCTGGAAGTCGTCCTCGGTCTCCCCGGGGAAGCCGACGATGATGTCGGTGGTGATCGCGGCCTGCGGGATCCGCTCGCGGACCCGGTCCAGGATGCCGAGGAACTTCCGCGAGCGGTAGGAGCGCTTCATCCGGCGCAGCACGTCGTCCGAGCCCGACTGCAGCGGCATGTGCAGCTGCGGCATGACGTTCGCCGTCTCCGCCATCGCGTCGATGACGTCGTCGGTGAACATCGCCGGATGCGGCGAGGTGAACCGCACCCGCTCGAGGCCGTCGACCTCACCGCAGGCGCGCAGCAGCGCCGCGAAGGCGCCGCGCTCGCCGAACTCGACCCCGTAGGAGTTCACGTTCTGCCCCAGCAGGGTCACCTCGAGGGCGCCGGAGCCGACCGCGTCGCGCACCTCGGCGAGGATCTCCCCGGGGCGACGGTCCTTCTCCTTGCCGCGCAGCGAGGGCACGATGCAGAAGGTGCAGGTGTTGTTGCAGCCGACGGAGATGGACACCCAGGCCGCGTAGACGGCCTCGCGCCGGGTGGGCAGGGTGGAGGGGAACACCTCGAGCGACTCGAGGATCTCCACCTGGGCCTCGGCGTTGTGGCGGGACCGCTCCAGCAGCACCGGCAGGGAGCCGAGGTTGTGGGTGCCGAAGACGACGTCGACCCAGGGGGCGCGCTCGACGATGGCGGCGCGGTCCTTCTGGGCCAGGCAGCCGCCCACGGCGATCTGCATCCCCGGGTTCGCGTCCTTGGCGGGCCGCAGGGCGCCGAGGGTGCCGTAGAGCTTCTTGTCGGCGTTCTCGCGGACCGCGCAGGTGTTGAACACGATCACGTCGACCTCGCCGCGGCGGGCATCGGCCCCGGCCGGGGCGGCGGCGTAGCCGGAGCCCTCGAGCATGCCGGTCAGGCGCTCGGAGTCGTGGACGTTCATCTGGCAGCCGAAGGTGCGCACCTGGTAGGTCCCGCGGGGCGCGGCGGCGGCGCGGGACGGCGCGAGGGCCTGATCGGCGTTCGGGGCGAAGGAGCTGAGGGTCATGATGCCTCCAGGGTACGGCGCGCGAAGCGCCGATCGCGGCTCCCGGGACCGTCCTGAACGCGCCCGACCTGCCCCGACGGCGCGGTCGGGGAAGGTCACAACATCGTGACGGTGCCCGCCGAAGGTCCGGACCGCGGCGGGACGTGCCCTACCTTGCCTCTATGACCCAGATCTCCTCGAGCCCCGACGCGGCCGGCAGCGCGTCGCAGCGCCCGCTGGTCGCGCTGCGCGGCGTGCAGAAGCACTTCGGGCCCCTGCACGTGCTCCAGGACATCGACCTCGAGGTCGCCCCCGGGGAGGTGGTGGTGGTCCTGGGCCCCTCGGGATCGGGGAAGTCGACCCTGTGCCGCACCATCAACCGGCTCGAGACCATCGACGAGGGCGAGATCCGGATCGACGGCCAGCTGCTGCCCACCTCCGGCGCGGGGCTGGCGAAGCTGCGCTCCGAGGTGGGGATGGTCTTCCAGTCCTTCAACCTCTTCGCGCACAAGACGGTGCTGCAGAACCTCACCGTGGCCCCGATCAAGGTCAAGGGCGTGCCCCGCCGGGAGGCCGAGGCCGCGGCGATGGAGCTGCTCGAGCGGGTCGGCGTGGCCGACCAGGCCGACAAGCTGCCCGCCCAGCTCTCCGGCGGTCAGCAGCAGCGGGTGGCGATCGCCCGCTCGCTGGCGATGAAGCCCAAGGTGATGCTCTTCGACGAGCCCACCTCGGCGCTGGACCCGGAGATGATCAGCGAGGTCATCGACGTGATGACCGCCCTGGCCAAGGACGGCATGACGATGATCGTGGTGACCCACGAGATGGGCTTCGCCCGCCGCACCGCCGACCGGGTCGTGTTCATGGACTCCGGCCGCATCGTCGAGGTGGAGCCGCCCGAGCAGTTCTTCTCCTCCCCGCAGACCGCTCGCGCCCGGGACTTCCTGGGCAAGATCCTCGACCACTGACCCGCCCTCCCCCTCGACCCCGTCCGCCCCTTCCAAGGAGAACACCATGAGCAGCTCACTGAACCGCCGCCTCTTCCTGACCGGCACGGTCGGCACCGTCGCCACCGTGACCCTCGCGGCCTGCGGAGGCGGCGCGGAGGACGAGCCCGCGGTCGCCGAGGTCGAGGCCGCCGACTTCCCCGAGGGCTCGACCATGGCCCGGCTCAGCGAGGCCGGCAGCATCAAGATCGGCACCAAGTTCGACCAGCCGCTGTTCGGTCAGGCCGGTCCCGACGGCGACCCGGTCGGCTTCGACGTCGAGATCGGCAAGATCATCGCCGGCGCCCTCGGCATCGACCCGAAGAACATCGAGTGGTCCGAGACCGTCTCGGCCAACCGGGAGCCCTTCATCGAGAACGGCCAGGTCGACATCGTGGTGGCGACCTACTCGATCACCGACACCCGCAAGGAGGTCGTGGACTTCGCGGGACCGTACTACGTGGCCGGCCAGGCGCTGATGGTGCTGGCCGACAACGAGGACATCACCGGCGAGGACTCGCTGGCCGGCAAGACGGTCGCCTCCGTGGAGGGCTCCACGCCCGCCCAGTACATCCTGGACAACCACCCCGATGCGACCCTGCAGACCTTCGACACCTACTCCAACTGCGTCACCGCCCTGACCAACGGGCAGGTCGACGTGGTCACCACGGACAACGTGATCCTGGCCGGGTTCGTGGAGTCGGACCCCGAGAACCTCAAGCTGGTGAACGAGGGCGAGACCTTCACCGAGGAGCCCTACGGGATCGGACTGGCCAAGGGCGACGACGACTTCCGCGCCTTCCTCAACGACACCCTGGAGGCCGCGTACGAGGACGGCTCCTGGGCCGAGGCCTGGGAGGGCACCGCCGGCACCGTGCTGCCCACCCCGGAGCCGCCCGCGGTCGATCGCTACTGATCCGTATCCCCTGATCGGGCCGGCTCGCCGAGCCGGCCCGATCACCTGCCAGGAGCTGCCGTGGACACCTTCGTCATCGAGCGCGAGATGCTGTGGAACGCCTTCACCACCACGCTCACCCTCGCCGCGCTGTCCGGGGTGATCTCCCTGGTGGCCGGCACCGTCCTCGCCGCCCTGCGGGTCTCCCCCTACGCCCCGCTGCGGGCCCTGGCCACCGGCTACACGGAGTTCCTCCGCAACACCCCGCTGACGATCGTGTTCTTCTTCTACGTGTTCGTCACCCCCTCCATGGGCTTCACCTTCGACTACAAGGTCGCGGCGGTGATCGCCCTGTCCTGCTACACCTCCGCCTTCGTCGCCGAGGCGGTGCGCTCGGGCATCAACTCCGTCGCGGTGGGGCAGGCCGAGGCCGCGCGGTCACTGGGGATGTCGTTCGGCCAGAACCTCTCCCTGGTGGTCCTCCCCCAGGCCTTCCGCACCGCCATCCCGCCGCTGATCAGCGTGTTCATCGCGCTGGTGAAGAACACCTCGGTGGCCGGCGCCTTCAGCGTCTTCGAGCTGTTCGCCATGTCGAGGCGACTGACCAACGTGTACTCCGCGGACGTGATCGCGATCCTGGTGGGCGTGGCGCTGTGCTACCTGGTCATCTGCATCCCGCTCGGCCAGCTGGCCGCGCACCTCGAGCGGAAGGTGGCGTTCGCGCGATGAGCAGCACCAGCGGACCGGTCCTCTACGACGTCGCCGGACCCGAGGAGAAGGCGCGCGGGCGCCGGATCTCGATCGTCCTGAGCGTGGTCCTGCTCGCCCTGGCCGCGGGCGTGATCGCCCTGTTCGCCCGCAACGGCGTCTTCGACGACCGCTGGCGGGTGCTGGTCGACGTCCCCCGGAACTTCGCCGGCTTCGAGACCCGGCACGTGTGGCAGGCGATCTTCCGGGGCCTGGGCAACACGCTGCTGGCGGCGGTGATCGCCCTCCCGCTGGCCGCGCTGCTGGCGGTGGTGCTGGTCTCCCTGCGCTCCTCGCCCGTGGCGCCGCTGCGCTGGCTGGTCATCGCGCTCACCGAGGTCTTCCGAGGCCTGCCCGTGGTGCTGATGATGTTCTTCGGGATCCTGGTGCTGCCCGGCGCGACCCCGCTGATCGCGGTGGTCTTCGGGCTGGTGATGTACAACGCCGCCGTGCTCGCGGAGATCCTGCGGGCGGGCATCGCCGCCCTGCCCAAGGGGCAGACGGAGGCCGCGCAGTCGGTGGGGATGGGCCCCTTCCTCATCTATCGGGACATCCAGCTGCCGCAGGCGGTGCGGATGATGCTGCCCTCCCTCATCGCGCAGGGGGTGGTGCTGGTCAAGGACTCCTCGCTGGGCTACATCGTGGGCTACGCCGAGCTGCTGCGCAGCGTCAGCCGCGTCGCCGATGCGCTCACCGACGCGTCCTACCTGCTGCCCCTGCTGGCCGTCGGGGCCGCGGTGTACATCGCGCTGAACATCGCGCTGTCCCGCCTGGCGGTGTGGGTGCAGCGCCACAGCAGCTTCGCGCGGAAGGCGCCCGCCCGGATCACCGGGGCGCCGCCGCTGCCCTGATCCTCAGCGCCCTCGCTGCTGCGCGGCCGCGCGGAGCTCGCCGGAGATGACCTGCACGGCGAGGTCGCCGGGATAGCCCTTGCGGGTCAGCAGGGCGTCCAGGCGGCGGGAGAGCCGGCGGCGGTGGCCGCCGTCCCGTTCGGTGCGCAGCTGCTCGCGGTCGCGCTCGCTGATCCGGGAGCGCACCAGCTCCCGGCAGCGGTCCTCCTCCTCGCTGCGGTCCGTTCCCAGGGCGGCGTCGATGTGGACGTCCGCCACCTGGCGCTGCTCGAGCTCCCGGCGCAGCGCCGCGTCACCGAGGGCGCGCAGCTCCCGGCGCTGCTGGACCCAGTCGCGGGCGAAGGCGGCATCGTCGATGAGGCCGGCCCGGTCGATGCGGGCCATCGCCTCGTGGGCGACGGCGGCGGGGACCTCGCGCCGGGCCAGCCGCTCCCGCATCTCGCCGGCCGAGCGGCGCCGCGTCGACAGCAGCCGCATCAGGTACCGACATTCGTGGACGACGGCCTTCTCGCGCTCGGCGGCCCCGGGATCCGCCGCCGGGCGGGGCGTCTCCATGATCTGGCGGGTGCGGCGCTCCAGGCGCTCCTGGACGGCGGCGGCGCCGACGGCCGAGTGGCCGTCGGCGCCGCCGCGGGGGTGCTGCTGGCTCATCACTCAGATGGTGGCCGGGACGTCCTCGTCGAGGAACTCGTCCTCGCCGAGCGGTGCCGCAGCGGCCGCCTCCGCCGTGGCCGGCACCTCGGCGTACTTGCCGACGCCCAGGGTGCGCAGGATCTTCTCCTCGATCTCCGCGGCCAGGTCCGGGTTGTCCTTGAGGAACTGGCGGGAGTTCTCCTTGCCCTGGCCCAGCTGGTCACCCTCGTAGGTGAACCAGGCGCCGGACTTGCGGACCACGCCGTGCTCGACCCCGAGGTCGATCAGGCCGCCCTCGCGGGAGATGCCCTCGCCGTAGAGGATGTCGAACTCGGCCTGCTTGAAGGGCGGGGCCATCTTGTTCTTCACGACCTTGACGCGGGTGCGGTTGCCCACCGCATCGGAGCCGGACTTGAGCGTCTCGATGCGGCGGATGTCCATGCGCACGGAGGCGTAGAACTTCAGGGCCTTGCCGCCGGTGGTGGTTTCCGGGCTGCCGAAGAACACGCCGATCTTCTCGCGCAGCTGGTTGATGAAGATCGCGGTGGTGCCGGAGGTGGACAGCGCGCCGGTGAGCTTGCGCAGGGCCTGGGACATCAGGCGCGCCTGCAGGCCGACGTGGGAATCGCCCATCTCGCCCTCGATCTCGGCCTTCGGCACCAGCGCGGCCACGGAGTCGATGACCACGATGTCCAGGGCGCCGGAGCGGATCAGCATGTCGGTGATCTCGAGCGCCTGCTCGCCGGTGTCCGGCTGGGAGACCAGCAGGGCGTCGGTGTCGACCCCCAGCTTCTTGGCGTACTCCGGGTCCATCGCGTGCTCGGCGTCGATGAACGCGGCGATGCCGCCGTTGCGCTGCGCGTTGGCGACGGCATGCAGGGCGAGCGTGGTCTTGCCGGAGGACTCCGGGCCGTAGATCTCCACGATGCGGCCCCGGGGCAGGCCGCCGATGCCGAGGGCGGCGTCCAGCGCGACCGAGCCGGTGGGGATGACCTCGACCGGCGGGCGGGTCTCGTCGCCCAGCCGCATGATCGAGCCCTTGCCGAACTGGCGGTCGATCTGGGCGAGGGCGTTGTCGAGCGAGGAGCCGCGATCCTTCGGGGCTGACTTCGATGAGGACTTCGGTGCAGGAGGCATGTGCGTGTTCCTTCCAGAGGGCCGAGGGTGCCGACGTGGTGACCTTGCGGCCACAGTAGGCGCCGGCCCCGACATTCCTCGCCGTCCCCCGGTGTCCGGTGGATGACCGGGCGATGGGGAGGAGAGTCGAGATCGGGGACGTGGTGCCGCGGGGACCGTCGGGATCCACTCTACCGAACAGACGTTCGAAAGCGCGAGTGCTGCGGGCGTGTCGTGGCGTGGCGTGTGCCGGGTCTCAGCCGCGTCGGCGCTCGGGCGGGATCTCCCAGCGCGCCGATTCGGGGACGTCCAGCGCGTCGCACAGGGCGGTCCACACCGAACGCACGGCGACCCCGCGCTCGATGGCCTGCTCGGCGGTCAGACCGCCGACGTCCTCGAGCACGAGGTCGCGTGCATAGGTGCGGGCCAGAGCCGGGCCGAAGACGTGGTCGGCCAGCTCCGTGAACTCGCTGCGGCGCACCTCAGCGGGCGCCGACCAGCGGCTTCGCGTCGTCGGCGAAGCCCTCGGGCACGGTGTCCGGGATGGTGACGCTCTCGGCGACGGCGATCCGGTCGGACACCTCGCGCAGCACGAAGGACAGCGGGAGGCCCAGCGCGTCGGTCACGGAGGCCAGGAGCTCGCTGGAGGCCTCCTTCTGGCCGCGCTCGATCTCGCTGAGGTAGCCCAGCGACACGCGGGCATCGGAGGACACCTGCCGCAGGGTGCGGCCCTGGGAGCGGCGCGCGTCGCGCAGCACGTCGCCGAGTTCGTGGCGGAACAGGATCATGGACCGGCCTCCCTTCCTCGGAGTGGGGGTGAACGGGTGGAACTGCTGGTGCACCTCGGGGGTGCGGTGCGTAGACGTCATCACACAGGGATCAACGCGCCGGTCCCGGTCAGTGTTCCCCAGAGTGTAGTGCGCCACGCCGGGCAGTGGCTGGGTGCTGTGCACGGCGCGGCGACGGGGAGGAGCCGTCGGCGCCGGCGCGCCGGCCGCGTCCGCCGCTAGGCCCCGAGCGCCCAGGCCAGCTCGGCGATGGCGGCGTCGACCGCCTGCGAGCGGACCGCGGAGCGGGCGCCGGTGAGATGCAGCTCACGGGTGCGGGTGGGTCCTCCGCGGCGGGCGAGTCCCACCCAGACGGTCCCCTCGGGCACCCCGCGCTCATCGGGCCCGGGGCCGGCGACGCCCGTGGTGGAGACCGCGAGGTCCGCGCCGTACAGGTCCAGTGCCCCTTCCGCCATCGCCGCGGCGACCTCCGCGGTCACCGCGCCCGTGCGCTGCAGCAGCTCCGCGTCGACGCCGAGCACCCGGGTCTTCGCGCGGTAGGAGTAGCAGGCGGCTCCCCCGGCGACGGCCGCGCTGGCGCCGGGGACGTCCACCAGGCGGGCCACCACGGCGCCGGCGGTCAGCGACTCCGCGGTCGCGAGCCACAGCCCGTCCTGGGCGGCGCGGGCGATCACCTGCGCCGGCTGCGCGGTCACCGGGCGCCGCCGGCCAGGGCCTCCCGGCGCAGGCGCATGCCGTCCTTGATGTTGACCAGGCCCGACCACACGGTCAGCACCACGGCCAGCAGCACCAGGGCCAGACCGATCCAGCGGGCCGGCTCCCACCACAGCTCGAAGGGGATCAGGCAGAAGGTGATCGCGATGGTCTGGACCATGGTCTTGGCCTTGCCGGCCATGTTCGCCGGCAGGGCGCCGTGCTTGAGGATCGTGAACCGCATGACGGTGATGCCGATCTCGCGCACCAGGATCAGGATGGTCATCCACCACGGCACGTACTCCCAGACCGAGAGCATGATCAGCGCCGCGCCGGTCATCGCCTTGTCGGCGATGGGGTCGACGAGCTTGCCGAAGTCGGTGATCAGGTTCCGGCTGCGGGCGAGGTACCCGTCCAGGAAGTCCGTGATCATCGCGATCACGAACACCGCGGCGACCAGCAGTCGGCCCGGGACCGAGTCCGGGTACAGGATCGCGAGGACGACCAGCAGCGGGACCATCGCGCAGCGCACCATGGTGAGGATGTTCGCGATGTTCCACAGCGGGACCTCGTCGGTGCGCGTGGTGGTCATCTGGGCTCCTGGAGGGGGTTCTGGGACGGGACGTTTCGCGGCGGGAGGAGCCGGGAGGGCGCGGGGGCCCTCACCGGCCGGTGAGGCTCCAGGCGTCCTCCCCCTCCTCGGAGTCCTCCTGGTCGTAGTAGTCGACGGCGGGCTCGGAGTCGTCCTCGGCCAGCGGATCGCTCGCGTACCGGTCCTCGGCGGCGGGGTCCGCGGGCACCGGCGCGGCGGGGTCCTGCTCGAGCTCCACCGCCTGGTCGGCGCCGTACGGCTGGTCGCCGGGGTCCTCCTGCCCGCGGATGCGGGCGATCGCGGTGCCCAGGTCGTCGGGATGGATCAGCACGTCGCGGGCCTTGGACCCCTCGGAGGGGCCGACGATCTCCCGCGACTCCAGCAGGTCCATCAGGCGTCCGGCCTTGGCGAAGCCCACCCGCAGCTTGCGCTGCAGCATGGAGGTGGAGCCGAACTGCGTGGTCACCACGAGCTCCGCAGCCTGCAGCAGCACCTCGAGATCGTCGCCGATGTCGTCGTCGATCTGCTTCTTGGCGGCGACGACGGTGACGTCCTCGCGGTAGTTGGGCTTCATCTGGGTCTTGACGTGGTCGACGACCTTGTGGATCTCGGACTCGTTGACCCAGGCCCCCTGGACGCGCATCGGCTTGGCCTTGCCCATCGGGTGGAACAGGGCGTCGCCCTGCCCGATCAGCTTCTCCGCGCCGACGGAGTCCAGGATCACGCGGGAGTCCTGCAGGGAGGAGGTCGCGAAGGCCAGGCGGCTGGGGACGTTGGCCTTGATGATGCCGGTGACGACGTCGACCGAGGGTCGCTGGGTGGCCAGGATCAGGTGGATGCCGGCGGCCCGGGCCAGCTGGGTGATGCGCTGGATCGAGGCCTCGACGTCGCGGGGGGCGACCATCATCAGGTCGGCGAGCTCGTCGACGACGACCAGCAGGTACGGGTACGGGGCCAGGCGGCGCTCGCTGCCCGCGGGCACCTGCACCTCGCCGGCGCGGACGGCCTTGTTGAAGTCGTCGATGTGCTTGTACCCGAAGGCGGCGAGGTCGTCGTAGCGGGCGTCCATCTCCTTGACCACCCATTCGAGGGCCTCGGCAGCCTTCTTCGGGTTGGTGATGATGGGGGTGATCAGGTGCGGGATGCCCTCGTAGATGGTGAGCTCGACGCGCTTGGGGTCCACCAGCACCATGCGCACCTCCTCCGGGGTGGCGCGCATCAGGATCGAGGTGATCATCGAGTTCACGAAGCTGGACTTGCCGGCGCCGGTGGCGCCCGCGACCAGCAGGTGGGGCATCTTGGCGAGGTTCGCCACGACGTAGCCGCCCTCGACGTCCTTGCCCACGCCCATCACCATCGGGTGCTCGTTGCGGCGGGCCACCGAGCTGCGCAGCACGTCGCCCAGCGCGACCGTCTCGCGGTCGGCGTTGGGGATCTCGATGCCGATCGCCTTCTTGCCGGGGATCGGGGACAGGATCCGGACGTCGGCGCTCGCGACGGCGTAGGAGATGTTCTTGTCCAGCGCCGTGACCTTCTCGACCTTGGTGCCCGGGGCGAGCTCGACCTCGTAGCGGGTGACCGTCGGTCCGCGGGAGAAGCCGACCACCTCGGCGTTGACGTTGAACTGCTCGAACACCTCGCCGAGCGCGGCGACGACGTGGTCGTTGGCCGCGGAGCGGGTCTTGTGGGGCGGTCCCTCCAGCAGGAAGGCGGAGTCCGGCAGCGTGTAGACGATGTCGCCGGCCAGCTCGAGCTGCTCGCCGGCCCGGGGCAGGTCCCCCATCGGCGGCGGCACCAGCTCGGGCTTCTCCTCCGGCGCGGTCTGCTTCGCGGGCGCGGCGGCCCGGCTCGCCCCGGCGGCCTTCGCGGCGGCGGTGGGCATCGGCGTGGTCGCCTGCGCGCCCGGGGCAGCGCCCTTCGCGGGGAAGGTCTTGGCGCGGTGGTTCTCCTCCTCGACCGCGACGTCGAAGACCTCGGTCGAGTCCTTGGGGGCGGCGCGGCGCGCCCTGCGCGGCCGCGCTTCGTGGGCGCCGCCGGCTCCTCGGCGACGGCCTGGTCGAAGGCCTCGTCCCCGTCGTGGCCGGCGCTGCGGTGGCCACGCTCGGCGGCCTCCGCCTCGGCCTTCTCCTGGCGGGTGCGGCGCCGGGCCCGCTTGGTGGGCTGGACCTGGGTGGCCTGCTCGTGGACGGCGGGATCGACCCGGCGGGGGCTCAGGCCGAAGGCGATGCGCTCCTGGTCCTCCTCCTCGCTGCGACCGACCATGACGTCGTAGACGCCGCGCAGCCGGGAGGGGATCGACTCGACCGGGGTGGCGGTCAGCACCAGGACGCCGAAGGCGATCAGCAGGGAGTGCAGGACGATGACGGCGACCGGCGGCAGCAGCGCCTCGAGGGGCGCCGCGGCCAGGTAGCCGAGCACGCCGCCCCCGCGGGCCAGGGCGTCGATGCCGTCGGCCGGCGCGGGCAGCCGCGCCGCGACCGAGGCGATCGCGGAGATCGCGGTGAGCAGGATGGCGATCCCGATCGCGATCCGGGAGTTGGCGCGCACCTGATCGGGGCGGCGGAACATCCGCAGCGCCCAGCCGGCCGCCAGCAGCGGCAGCACCATCGAGGAGATCCCGAAGGTGCCGGCGACCACGGTGTGCACGGCGCCGAACACCGGTCCCGCGGACTGCCACCACTCGACGACGGCCACCAGCACCGCCACCAGCAGCAGGAACAGCGCATAGCCGTCGCGCCGCTGCGCGGGCGCGACCTCCCAGCGCTGCACACCGATCGAGCGGACCAGGCCGCCGACCATGCGGGCGATCGCCAGATAGCCGGAGCGCACTGCGCGCACCGGCAGAGGGAGCGTCGAGGGGTCGTCGGCCCCGGTTCCCGTGGTGCGCGAGCTACCGGCAGCCGAGGAACGGGACGAGCCTTTCGACGCACGTGCGGGGGAAGACGTACGTGTCGCCATGGCTCCCAGGGTAGCGCCCTGCCCTCGCCCGCCCCCGGAACCGGGGGGCGCGACCCGGTCGCAGCGGGCGCAGATCACCTCCCCCGGCCCTCGGCGCGGCGGGCGGGGCGCTCAGGCCTCGATCACGATCGGCATGAACCTCGGCCCGAGACGCGCGCTCACCGGGGATCCCGCTCCCCCGTCAGCGCAGGCCGGCGGCGTCCAGGGCGGCGGCGAGCGCGTGCAGCTGGTCCGCGTCGGCCGGGACGTGGGGGCCGCGCATCGCGGCGTGGGGCAGCACGCCCTGCAGGTGCAGCGCGGCCTTCGCGGCCACGGCCCCGGGCATGCGGTTCATGATCGCCTCGACCAGCGGGGCGAGGCGACGGTGGGCCTCACGGGCGGCGCCCAGGTCGGAGGTGTCCACCGCCTGGATCAGCTGCTTCTCGAGGTCCCCGGCGACCTGGCCGACCACGGACACGATCCCGGCGGCGCCGATCACCAGCCAGGGCAGGTTCAGCCCGTCCTCGCCCGAGTAGTAGGCCAGGTCCGTCTGCGCCATGACCATGGTGGCCTGCTGCAGGTCCGCCTTCGCGTCCTTGACGGCGAGGATCCGCTCGTGCTCGCCCAGGCGCAGCAGTGTCTCGTACGCCAGCGGGATCCCGGAGCGGCCGGGGATGTCGTAGAGCATCACCGGGAGGTCGGTGGCGTCGGCGATCGCGGTGGTGTGCGCGATGACCCCGGCCTGGCTGGGCTTGGAGTAGTACGGGGTGACGACCAGCAGCCCGTCCAGGCCCAGCCGCGCGTGCTCGCGGGCGAGGTCGACCGAGTGCGCGGTGTCGTAGGTGCCCACGCCCGCCACGACCCTGACGTCCTCGCCGACGGCGGCCCGCACGGCGCGCGCCAGGTCGAGCTTCTCCCGGTCGGTGAGGGTCGGGGACTCCCCGGTGGTGCCGGAGACGACGATCAGGTCGTGGCCGTGCTCGACGAGGTGGGCGGCGAGTCGCGCGGCGGCGTCGAGGTCCACCTCGTGGCCGTCCTCGGTGAACGGGGTGACCATCGCGGTCCCCACCGCGCCGAAGGGCCGCGCGGGGCGCGGGTCGGTGCTGGTCATGGTCTCCTCCCGGAAAGGTTCGATGCCCGGAGCCTAGTCGAGCACCGGGGTGTCACCGCTGCGCGGCGGGGCCGAGGTCGACGAGGATCGCCAGCGGGGTGCGCTGACGGCCCTGGCCGAGCGGGTTGTCGGCGAAGGTCGCCTCGAGCCGGGCGGCGGAGGTGTCGACGTCGGAGCCCAGGACGTTGCGGCCGATGTCGTTGGCGTCCATCACCACGGTGCCGACGAAGCTCTCGCGCAGGCCGGGCGGGAGGTCGGCGCCGCGGAGGGCGGCGGTGATCTGCGCGGAGACGGCGTCGGGGTCCTTCGGCGGCAGCTTCGCGGAGACGTTGGAGGGGAAGGCCGAGTACGGGGTCGGTCCGTCGATGGCGCGCACGTTCGCGCCGACGATCTCGTAGAACAGGCCCCGCTTGCGCACCAGCTTGCCGGCGGCGCCGGCGACCGAGGCCGCGAGCACCCGGGGCAGACCGACCTCGCGGATGGCGAGCTCCATGGTGGTGGGATCGCCCAGCCCGATGCCGGCCGGGGTGCGGGTGACGAAGCGGCTGAGCACCCGGGCGGCCGGGCGGGGCGCGACCTCCCAGGTGAACCAGGAGCGGCCCTGCGTGATCGCGACGATCTTCTCGCTGATCACGAGGTACCACGGCGCCCCGGCCGGCACCGCGTCCGCGGGGAGGTCCGCGGCGAAGCGCTCCACGCGCTCGCGGACCAGCGCCTCGATGTCATCTCCCCGCGCCACCAGCCCGGTCTGGAGCGGCAGCCGGCGCCAGGTGTGCCCGTCGGCCGCGGAGAGCAGGTCGAGCTGCTTGCCGGGGTTGGCGACGTAGTCGCTCTTGGGCTCCTCGAGCTCCGGGGCGGCGGCGGGCGCGGCGGCGGTCGGCGCGGCGAGCGCCGTCTGCTCCGCGGCCGCGGCCCGGTCGTCCACCGGGCGCGCGGCCCCGACGGGGTCGTCGAGGAAGGTGCGCATCCACAGCTCGAGGCTCAGCAGGCGCCAGAACATGTCGGTCCGGTGCCGCTCGGGGTGCGCGATGAAGTCGTCCAGCAGCGCCACCACGGTGGGGGCGTCGACGTGCTTCCGCTGCGCGAAGGAGTCCGAGGCGAAGATCTCCCGCACCTGGGCGGCGATGGGCAGCAGCCACTGGTCCTCCGTCGCGATCGGGTCGCTGACGGCGCGGTGCGCAGCGGGCTCCTCGGGCAGGACCCCGTCCAGCGCCTCGCGCAGGATCCGCTGGTCGCGGCCGCCGGAGAACAGCGCGGAGTCCTTGAGGGAGACCAGGAAGCGCAGCAGCTGCCGGTCCAGGAAGGGCGCGCGGGCCTCGAGGCCGAAGCGCGCCGCGTTCCGGTCCTGGCCGTGCAGCTGCGCGGGCAGCGCGGTGTGGAAGAGGTCCTGGAGCCGGCGCGCGGTGAGATCGCCCCGGACCGTGCTGTCCCGCTCGGCGCTGTGCGCGGCCACGAAGGCCGAGTTCAGCAGCGCTTCGATCGGCACCGAGGCCACGGCGGGTCGCTCCCCGCGGCGCGAGCGGGAGGTCGCCAGGGCGCCGGCGAGCTCCCTGAAGCGTTTCTGGGTGCGCAGCTGGCGGCGCAGGACGGCGGCGTGGGCGGGGGACGCGGCCAGCATCTCCGTGGCGCCCGCGCCGGCCAGCACCACGTCCACCTGGTCCCGTGCCGCCCGCATCACCGCGTGGTCGGCCCAGGCGGCGATGGAGGCCGGCGGCTCCTCCTGGGTGCGCACCACGTCGCGCAGGTCCTGCAGGACCGCGGCCGGGTCGGGCCGCACCGGGTGCGCGGCGACCTGCCCCGGGTAGTGGCGGGCCAGCGCCTCGAGGCCGCGCTGCGCCCGCGCCGACTGCGGCGCGGAGAAGGCATGCTGGCGGGGGCCGCCGGCGCCCTCGTCGCCGGCCTGCCGGCGGTGCTGGTGGGCGCTCTCGGCGGCCACGGCGGCCGCGCCCAGCTCGCCGGACAGGGACGTGCCCACCGGGCCGTCCCCGGGCAGGTGGCGTCGCACGGCGTCGGCGAAGAGCCCGCGGAACTCGGCGACGGCCTGCTGGTCGTAGGGGCGGCGCGGGCCGGCGGCGATCCCCTCCAGCTCCTCCGGGAGGCGGCTGAAGGCGCTCAGCTCGAGGCCCCCGGGGCCGATCTCGAGCAGCTGGCCGGGCAGCAGGCGCCGCACCCCCGCGAAGAAGGTCCCCGGCTCGTCGTCCTGGAGGTGGAGCTTCAGGTAGCGGTAGATCGCGCGGTCGTCGGCGACGGGCTCGAAGCGCTCGGCGGCGAGCAGGGCGCGGATCTCGGAGCCGAACAGCAGCCGCGGCAGCTCGGCCGCGTCGGCGCCCTGGTCGATCCAGTAGTACAGGGGCGCGATGCCGAAGTGGTCGCGGGCGAGGGTGAGGGTGCCGGTGCGCGCATCGTGCAGGGCCAGGGCGAACCGGCCCTCGAGGCGGTCGTAGGCGGCGGTGCCCCATGCGGCGTGCGCGGCGAGCAGCACCTCGGTGTCGGTCGCGGTGCGGAAGCGGTGCCCCTGGCCCTCGAGCTCGGCGCGGAGCTCGGCGTGGTTGTGGAGCGCGCCGTCGTGGACGAGGGTGTAGCGGCCGTCCTCGGAGGTCATCGGCTGGAGGCCGGACTCGCGGTCGGGCACGTCCAGGAGGCGGTGGACCAGACCGGCGTGGTCGGCGACGAGGAGGTGCTCGCCGTCGGGGCCGCGATGGGCCAGCGCGCCGCTCATCCGGCGGGCGATGCCCTCGGTGTCGGCGCCGAATCCGAAGCTGCCGGCGATTCCGGACATGGGAGGAGTCCTTTCGAGGGGGACGATGGTGCTCCTCGGTCCGGGCGCTCGACGGGGGCGGGGACGTCGGGGACGTCCGGCTCCTCTCCGGGGCGCGCGGACGGACCGGGATCAGCCGCCCGAGCCTATCAATGCGCCGGACCCCGCCGGTGCAGGCGCGGCGGGCGGTGGCGGCGGGCGGTTCAGGCGCCGCGGCGCGAGAGGAGCAGGTCCTCGCCCGCGACGGCCACCTCGAGGTCGTCCAGGGAGGTGACCAGGGCGCTGGCGAGGGGGCGCAGATCGCCGGCGGGTGTGGTGCTGGTCACCGCGACGGTGCGCGCCCCCGCCTCGATTCCCGAGGTCAGCCCGCCCACGGAGTCCTCGACGACGATGCTCCGTGCGGGCGGGGCGCCGAGGCGCTCGGCCGCCAGCAGGTAGGGCTCGGGGTCGGGCTTGCCGCGGGTGACCTGGTCGGCGGTGACCATCCCGGCGGGGATCGCCAGACCGGTGCGGGCCCAGCGGGCCTCGAACAGGGGCATGGTGCAGGAGGTGACGATGGTCCAGGTGGGGCGGCCCAGCTGCTCCGCGGCCGTGTCGAGCTCCCGCAGCAGGCGCTCGGTGCCGGGCAGGACGACCACGCTGGCGACGTCCGCGATCTCGAGCTGCTCGATCCGCGCGAAGGCGGCGGCGACCTGGTCCTCGTCCAGCTCGGGCATCAGCTCGGCGAGCACCTGCCGCGCGGGCTTGCCGTGCATGGCGTGGCCGAACCGCTGGTCGCTGCCGAGCTCGCGCAGCAGCTGGTTCCAGGAGCGCTCGACGGACGGTCCCGAGTCGATCAGGGTGCCGTCCATGTCCAGCAGCAGCACCTGGGCGCGCAGCGGCAGCGCATCGGCGGGGACAGCGGTGGGGTCCGGGGTGGCCGTCATGGCACTACGCTCTCACATCGACCCCCGGACACGCGGGCGACATCCCTGCAGGTGATCGTAGAGTGCTGGACATCATGACCACCTCATCGACGACCGCTGCGGACCCGGGCGCGGGCAGCGCCGAACGGCTCCGCAGCATCCGCCGCACCGGCCTCTCCATCGGGGTCGCGACCGGCCTGTACGGGATCTCCTTCGGCGCCCTGGCGACCGCCTCGGGGCTCGACGTCGGCCAGGCGATGGTGCTGTCGCTGGTGATGTTCACCGGGGGCAGCCAGTTCGCCTTCATCGGCGTGGTGGGCGGGGGCGGCTCCGCGCTCGGCGCGGCGCTGGCCTCCGTGCTGCTCGGGGTCCGCAACACCCTCTACGGCCTGATCCTGGCCCCCTCGCTGCCGCGCGGCGGGGTGCGGGGCCTCGCCCGGGCGCAGCTGACGATCGACGAGTCCGCCGCGCTCGCGGCCTCCGGCACCACCACCGCGGAGCGGCGGGCGGGCTTCTGGTCGGCCGGGGTGTGGGTGTACGTGTTCTGGAACCTGTTCTCGCTGCTCGGGGCGCTCGCCGGGCAGTACGTCGCCGATCCGGCCGCGTGGGGTCTGGACGCCGCGGCGGCCGCGGCCTTCATCGCGCTGCTGTGGCCGCGCCTGCGCAGCCTGGACGCGGTGGCGATCGCCGTGGTGGCCGCCTTCGTGGCGCTGGTGACCACCCCGGCGCTGCCGGCGGGGCTGCCGGTGCTGGCGGCGGCGCTGGTGGCGGTCGTGGCGGGAGTGCTGCCGGCCCGCCGGAGACCCGCGTCGGAGCGGTCCGGGAAGGGCGAGCACGGGGCGGACGAGGACGGGACGGATGAGGACGGGACGGCGCACGAGGCGCGGGAGGAGCGGGGATGAGTCTGCTGTGGATCGCGGTGATCGCCGCCTCGGTGCTGTCCTTCGCCCAGAAGTGGCTGGGCTACCAGGTGCCGCAGGACGTGCTGGAGCGTCCCCGGATCTCCCGGATCACCACCCTGCTGCCGATCGCGCTGCTGGGCGCGCTGGTGGCGACCCAGACCGCGACCAGCGGTGCCGAGCTCGTCCTGGATGCCCGCCTGGCCGCGCTCGGGGTGGCCGTCGTGCTGCTGATCGTGCGCGCCCCGTTCCTGGTGGTGGTGGTGGGCGCCGCCGGCGCCGCGGCCGCGCTGCGCGCCCTGGGATGGGCGTGAGGAGCCGGTCCCCTCAGCGCTTCTGCGCGGCGATCGCCCGGCGCGTGGCCATCCTGGCGCCCTTGCGGTCGCGCAGCGCGTCGTAGGCCAGCGCGAGCCGGAACCAGGCCCGCCACTCCGTCTCCGCCTCCGGGGTGTCCTGGATCTCGGTGCGGGCGGCCTCGAACTCGGCGCGGGCATCGCCCTCGATCGCCGACGCCGGCGGTGAGTAGCGGGCCGCCAGGCGCCCGGCGGCGAGGCCGAACAGCACCTCCCGCCAGGTCACCCAGACGGTCAGCGCGAGCAGGACGACGATCCCCAGGGCGAGGCCGTAGCCCACCACTCCGCCGGCGCGCAGGAAGCCCCAGGCGATCCAGCCGAGACCCCAGCAGTACGCCGCGGTGATCAGCACCAGGGCGGTGACGAACAGCTTCTGACCCATGCGCGGTCGCCCGCTCTCAGCCCAGGTCCATGTAGCCGTCGAGGCCCACGGTCAGTCCCGGATGCGCGGCCACGCGGCGCACGCCCAGCAGCACCCCCGGCATGAAGCTGATGCGGTCGAAGGAGTCGTGGCGCAGCACGAACTGCTCCCCCACCCCGCCGAACTGGACGACCTCATGGGCGACCAGTCCGCGCTGACGGACGGCGTGCACGTGGATGCCCTCGACCACGGCGCCGCGGGCGCCGTCCGGGTCCTGCTCGGTGGCGTCCGGCACCGGTCCCAGTCCCGCGGCGGCGCGGCCGCGGGCGATCGCGGCGGCGGTGTGCCGGGCGGTGCCGGAGGGCGCGTCGAGCTTGTTCTCGTGGTGCATCTCGATGATCTCGGCGCTGTCGTAGTAGCGCGCCGCGATCTCCGCGAAGCGCATCGCCAGCACCGCGCCGATGGCGAAGTTTGGGGCGATCAGCACCCCCACACCGTCGGCCGCCTCCACCTGGGTGCGCACCGCCGCGAGGGCCTGCTCGGTCCAGCCGGTGGTGCCGACCACGGCGTGGATCCCGTGCTCGACCAGCCAGTGCACGTTCTGGGCGGTGACGGCGGGGACGGTGAGGTCGACGGTGACCTGGGCGCGGGCGTCCAGGAGCGCGTCCAGGTCATCGCCGCGGCCGATCCGGGCCACCAGCTCGAGGTCGGGAGCCTCCTGGACGGCGCGGCAGGCGGCGGTGCCCATGCGGCCGCCGGCGCCGAGCACGGCGACGCGCAGCGGGGTGCCGGGGACGGCGGAGGTGGGGTCGGTCATGGCGGTCTCCTGGACGGTGGGGGGACGGGCGGACGGGGGCCGGGGCCGGATCAGCTCTCGGGGCCGACCTCGACGCGGGTGCTGAAGGAGCCGGCGAGGCGGGAGGCGAGCTCGCGGACGTCGCCGACCTCGACCCGGCCGATCCGCTCCAGGGTCTCGTCGACGCTGGTGTAGTGGCCGTGGACCAGCTCGATGGTGCCCAGGCGGCCCATCCGGCTGCTGGTGTCCTCGAGGCCGAGGGCGAAGGAGCCGGTGATCTGGCCCCGGGCGCGGGCGAGCTCCTGCGCATCGATGCCCTGGGATCCCATCCGGGCGAGCTCCTCGGCGAGCAGCTCGACGACCTGGGCGGTGCGGCCGGGGCGGCAGGCGGCGTACATGCCGAACAGCCCGGCGTCGCGGTACCCGGCGCTGAAGGAGTAGACGGAGTACGCCAGGCCCCGCTGCTCGCGGATGTTCTGGAACAGGCGCGAGGACATCCCACCGCCCAGGACCGACATCAGCACCGAGAGGGTGTGGCGGTCCTCGCTGACGGCCGTCAGCCCGCGCCCGCCGAGGTAGATGTGGTTCTGCTCGGTGGGTCGGGTCAGGCGGTGGGGGGCCAGCGCCGCGACGTCCTCGGCGCCGCGGCCGGCGGCCTCCGGGGCGCCGTGGCGGCGCCGACGGGCGGGCAGGGCGCCCTCCTCGAGCCTCCAGCCGCCGCGGCGCAGACCCGCCTGGAGCAGTGCGGAGAGCTCGTCGTGGTCGATGTCGCCGACGGCGGTGACCACCAGGTTGTCGGGCCGGTAGTGCGCGGCCCAGTGCGCGCGCACGTCCTCGATCCCCAGCGCGGTGACGGTCTTCGCGGTGCCGCCCACCGGCCGGCCGATCGGGGTGTCGGGCCCGAGCACGTCGGCGAGGAAGGTCTCGTAGCCGATGTCGCCGGGGTCGTCCTCGGCCATCGCGAGCTCCTCGAGGATCACCTCGCGCTCGGTGACCAGGTCCTCCGCCTCCAGCCGGCTCGCGGTGATCATGTCGGTGAGGACGTCGACGGCCATCGGCACGTCGGCCGAGCGGACCCGGCCGTAGTAGAGGGTGTGCTCCTTCGCGGTGACCGCATTGGAGTCGCCGCCCACCTCGTCGAAGGCGGCGGCGATGTCCATCGCGCTGCGCCGATGGGTGCCCTTGAACAGCAGGTGCTCGAGGACGTGGGTGGAGCCGGCGTGCTGCGGGGCCTCGTCGCGCGAGCCCACCGGCAGCCACAGTCCGAGGCTGGCGCTGCGGACGCTGCGGTCGGTCTGGGTCAGCAGTCGCACCCCTCCGGGCAGGATGCTGCGACGCACGCCGGTGGCGGCGTCGAGCATCACGTCGGAGGCGGGATCGTCGAGGACGAGGTCGGAAGGCATTGATCGATTGTTCCACGACCTGCGCACCGAGCGGTCGAGCGCTGCGTCACCGCGCAGCAGATCACGTCCGCCGGCGCGGCGGCGGCACGGCGCGCGCCGCGGCGGGCCGGGGGCCGACGCAGCGAGGGGAGGCGCCGGATCGGCACCTCCCCTCGCACGGGCGTCAGCTCGCGGCCGACCGCTGGATCACTCCGCGGTGGTCTCCTCGGCGGCGACCGACGGGGCGGACTCGTTCTCCTCGTCGTCGATCACGCCGAGCGAGATCTTGCCGCGGGCGTCGACCTCGCGGATCTCCACCTCGATCTTCTGACCGACCTTGGCGACGTCCTCGACGTTCTCGACCCGCTTGCCGTCGTTCAGCTTGCGCAGCTGGGTGACGTGCAGCAGTCCGTCCTTGCCCGGGGTGAGCGAGACGAAGACGCCGAAGTCGACCACGCGCACGACGGTGCCGAGGTAGCGCTCGCCGACCTCGGGGACCATCGGGTTGGCGATGGCGTTGACCGCGGCGCGCGCGGCCTCGGCCGAGGGCCCGTCGGTGGCGCCGATGTAGACGGTGCCGTCGTCCTCGATGGTGATGTCCGCGCCGGTGTCGTCCTGGATCTGGTTGATCATCGCGCCCTTCGGGCCGATCACCGCACCGATCTTGTCGACCGGGATGGTGACGGCCAGGACGCGCGGGGCGTGCGGGCTCATCTCGTCGGGGACGTCGATCGCCTCGTTCATCACGCCCAGGATCGCCAGGCGGGCCTCATGGGCCTGCGCGAGCGCGCCGCCGAGCACGGAGGCCGGGAGGCCGTCGAGCTTGGTGTCGAGCTGGATGGCGGTGATGAACTCGCTGGTGCCGGCGACCTTGAAGTCCATGTCGCCGAAGGCGTCCTCGGCCCCCAGGATGTCGGTGAGGGCCGCGTAGCGCGTCTCCCCGTCGACGGTGTCCGAGATCAGGCCCATCGCGATGCCGGCGACCGGGGCGCGCAGCGGCACGCCGGCGTTCAGCAGCGACAGGGTCGAGGCGCAGACCGAGCCCATCGAGGTGGAGCCGTTGGAGCCGAGGGCCTCGGAGACCTGACGGATCGCGTAGGGGAACTCCTCGCGGCTGGGCAGCACCGGCACCAGGGCGCGCTCGGCGAGCATGCCGTGGCCGACCTCGCGGCGCTTCGGGGGAGCCGACCCGGCCGGTCTCACCGGTGGAGTACGGCGGGAAGTTGTAGTGGTGCACGTAGCGCTTGTGCCGGACCGGGGACAGCGAGTCGATCTGCTGCTCCATCTTCAGCATGTTCAGCGTGGTCACGCCCATGATCTGGGTCTCGCCGCGCTGGAACAGGGCCGAGCCGTGCACCCGCGGGAGCACCTCGACCTCGGCGGAGAGCGCACGGATGTCGCGCAGGCCGCGGCCGTCGATGCGGACGCCGTCGGTGAGGACCTTCTTGCGCACGACCTGCTTGGTCAGCGCGCGGAACGCCCCGCTGACCTCCTTGGCGCGACCCTCGAGCTGCTTGCCCTCACCGGCGAGCTCCTCGGTGACCTCGGCGAGCAGCTGCTCGGTGCGCTCCTCGCGCTCGGTCTTGGCGGCGATCGACATGACCTCGGCCAGACGCTCCGCGGCGGCGGCCTCGACGACGGCGAAGGCGTCCTCCTGGTGGTCCAGGAACAGCGGGAACTCGCGCACCGGCTTGGCGGCGGTGGCGGCCAGCTCCTGCTGCGCCACGCACAGGCTGCGGATGAAGACCTTGGCGGCCTCGAGGCCCTCGGCCACGACGGACTCGGTGGGGGCGATCGCGCCCTGCTCCTTGATGAGGGTCCAGGAGTTGTCGGTGGACTCCGCCTCGACCATCATGATCGCGACGTCGTCTCCGACGATGCGCCCGGCCACGACCATGGAGAACACGGCCTCGTCGAGCTGGGAGAAGGTCGGGAACGCGACCCACTGGCCGCCGCCCTGGGTGTCCGGCATCAGCGCGATGCGCACCGCGCCGATCGGGCCCGAGAAGGGCAGACCGGAGATCTGGGTGGAGGCGGAGGCGCCGTTGATGCCCACCACGTCGTACGCGTCGTCGGGGCCGTTGGCCAGGACGGTCAGGACGACCTGGACCTCGTTGCGCAGGCCCTTGACGAAGGCGGGGCGCAGCGGGCGGTCGGTGAGGCGGGCGGCGAGGATCGCGTCGGTGCCGGGGCGGCCCTCGCGACGGAAGAACGAGCCGGGGATGCGACCGGCGGCGTACATCCGCTCCTCGACGTCGATCGTCAGCGGGAAGAAGTCGAACTGGTCCTTGGGACGGTTCGAGACGGCGGTCGCCGAGAGCACCATGGTGTCGTCGTCGAGGTAGACGGCGACGGCGCCGGCGGCCTGCTGGGCGAGGCGTCCGGTCTCGAAGCGGATCTCGCGTCGGCCGTACGAGCCGTTGTCGATGACGGCGGTGGTCGCAGTGATGTCAGGGCCTTCCATGGCCATGTGGATCTCCTCTGGTAGGGGATGCCCTGCCGGTGCGGCCTTCGTCAGTCACCCGCGGCGGGGGCGGGACCGGGGAACCGGTCGCCTGCTCCGCAGGTCACTGCCGAGGACCGAACCTGGTCGGGGCGGTGTTCTGAGGGCCCGCCGCAGCGGGCACACGAAACCGCCGCCCGCCCTGGGGGCGAGCGGCGGCACATGTCATCGGCGGATGCCGAGGCGCTTGATCAGCGCACGGTACCGCTCGATGTCGACTGCCTGGAGGTACTTCAGGAGCCGCTTGCGCTGACCGACCAGCAGCATCAGACCACGACGCGTGTGGTGATCGTGCTTGTGGGTCTTCAGGTGCTCGGTCAGGTAGGTGATGCGGTGGGTGAGCAGCGCGACCTGGACCTCGGGCGAACCGGTGTCGCCCTCGCCGGTCGAGTACTCCGAGATGATCGCCTGCTTGGTGGCGGTGTCGAAGGCCATGTGGTTCTCCTCTGGTCGTTTGCGCGGCGCTCCGGGGCCTGCTGCCCCGAGCTCTCTGGGCGAGCGGCCCCCGTCGGCGCACGACCGCGAGGGTCACTGCTGCAGGGTGGGGGCGGATCCGCTCTCCGCGGCCGGTTTCACGGCTAGAGCAGGATATCAGTCGGTCGCCTCCGCCAGGGAGGGGGCGCCCTCGAGAGTGCGGCGGGTCACCTCGACGTCCTTGGCCATCTGCGCGATCAGCGCCTCGACCGAGTCGAACTTGAGGGTGGGCCGCTGGAAGTCCACGAACTCGAGCCGCACGGTGTCGCCGTAGAGATCGAGGTCGTGGTCGTCGTGCACGTAGGCCTCGACGGTGCGCCGCGGCGCACCGTCGTCCGCGAAGGTGGGGTTGGTGCCGATGGAGATCGTGGCGGGGGCCCCGGCCAGCGGCGCGGTGCCCAGATGCGAGGGGTGCTGCTCGGTGACCGTGAGGTACCCGGCGTAGACGCCGTCGGCGGGGACCAGACCCTGGGGCGCCGGTCCCAGGTTCGCGGTCGGGTAGCCGAGCTCGTGGCCGCGCCGGTAGCCGTGGTGGACGACGTCGGTGACGGTGTGCATCCGGCCCAGGGCGGCGTTGGCCGCGCGCACGTCGCCGTCCAGCAGGTCCTGGCGGATCCGGGAGGAGGAGATGCGGCCGGTGCCCTCCCCCTCGGGCCCGAGGTCCGCGACCGTCACCACCTCGAAGCCGTGGACCTCCCCCAGCTCCCGCATGGTCTCGATGGTCCCGGTGTTGCCGCGCCCGAACAGGGCGTCCTCCCCCAGCACGACGCACTTCATGCCCAGTCCCTCGACCAGGAAGAGGCGCACGAAGTCCTCGGGCGAGTGCTGGGCGAACTCGCGCGTGAACTCGAGGTCGAGCACCCCGCCCATCCCGGCCAGCAGCAGCAGCCGGTCGCGGTCGGCGTGCCCGGTCAGCAGCGGCGGCCGGCCGGGGGTGCCCATCACATGGCGCGGATGCGGCCAGAAGGTCAGCGCGACCGGGACCAGGGCGCGCGACTCGGCGTGGCGGCGCAGCTGGTCCAGCACGAAGCGATGGCCGCGGTGGATCCCGTCGAAGTTGCCGATCGAGACCGCGGTCGCGCCGAGGTCGGCGGGCACCTCGTCGACGGAGTGCCAGATGGGGAGGCGGGTCACGGCTGGGTGGGATCCTTCCAGGGCCGGGAGCGCTCCGGCTCCCTGCGGGGCACGGGCACCGCTGCGCGGCGCGCGGTGACCCGCGAGCGCCGGATGACGAGGAGCCGGGGCGGAACTGCGAACGGGGATCACTGTAACGCCCGCCGCCGCGCCGTCCGCCTCCGCGCCGGGGTGCGCCGCGCCCGGCCGCGGCGGCAGGTGCCGCGAACGGGTCCCGTCGGCTCCTGCGCGGCGGCCCGGCCCGCCGGGTCCCCGGGCCGACGGGCCTCCGGCGGTGACCGGGCTGTGACGAAGCTCGGAACCCTGGCTCTGTCGATGGGCGGATGCGCTCCACTACCCTGAAGGACAAGGCGGCGCCGGGGAGGGACCCCTGTGCCCTCCCGCGTACTGCGGGGGCTGACACGACGGCCGCTGAGAACGGATCGGATTCCATGACGAACGTGACCGACTCGGCCGCGCTGGGCGGCCCGATGCGACCCTCCGACCGCCGCGGCCGTCGACGGGTGACCCTCGTCCTGGTGGCCGTCATCGCGGTCATCGCGATCGTGCTGACCGGCGGCGCTCTGGCCTACGCCAAGCAGTTCGAGGGCCGCGCCCTGCCGGGCACCACCGTGCTCGGCCAGGATGTCGCCGGCAGCACCCCCGAGGAGATCAGCGCCCTGGTCGCCGAACGCGGTGAGTCGGTGACGGTCGCCGTGACCGCCGGGGAGGAGCAGCATGAGGTGGGGCTGGCCGACCTCGGCGTGAGCGTCGACGCGGACGCCACGGCGCAGGCGGCGCTCGCCCGCGACGACTCGTTCACCGACGTGCTCGCCTCGACCTGGTCCGGTGAGCACACGGTGGAGCCGGTCGTGGTCGTCGACGAGGCCGCGGTCGCCGACTTCGCCGAGGGACTCGTGCCCGCGGACCTCACCAGCCCGGTCGACGCCCAGGTCACCTTCGACGAGGAGGAGCAGACCTGGAACGCCGTGCCCGGCCGCAACGGGCAGGGCGTGGACCCGCAGCACTTCGTGGACGCCGTGCAGCAGCACGCGCCGGCGCTCGAGGACTTCGCCGTCGAGCAGCCGGTCGAGCAGATCGCGCCCGCGATCACCACCGAGGAGGCCGAGGAGACCGTCGGCACGATCACCACGCTCCTCGAGCAGCCCATGAGCATCACCGGGGCCGACGGCGAGCCGCAGGAGGTCTCCGCCGAGCGCCGCAGCGGCTGGATCTCCGTGGTCCCCGACGAGTCGGGCCAGACGCTGAGCATCGCGGTGGACGAGGAGGGCGTGCGCGAGTGGGTCACCGCTCGCGCCGACAAGGACGCCGTCGAGCCCAAGAACGGCATCGAGCAGATCGACGAGACCGGCAAGGTGGTCAAGGTGGTCGCCGAGAAGAAGGACGGCCTCGAGATCACCAACACCGACGCGGTGGCCGAGCAGCTGATCGGGGCCCTGAAGGGCGTCACCCCCCTCGAGGCCGCGTTCGAGACCAAGCAGGTCAAGTCCGAGGTCGAGAAGGTCGACGCCCCCAAGGACGAGCAGACCGACGCCGAGGGCACCACTCCGGCCGATCCCACCGGCGAGAAGTGGATCGACGTCGACCTGACCAGCAAGACGGTCACCGCCTACGTCGGCGAGACCCCGGTCTGGGGTCCGCGGAAGATGGTCGACGGCAAGGAGGGCAACGAGACCGTCACCGGCTCGTACGAGATCTACCTGCGCTACGACGAGCAGGACATGACCAATGCGAGCCGCTACCCCGAGGGCCACGAGAAGTACTACTACACCCACGACGTGCCCTGGGTGCAGTACTTCCACCGCGGCTACGGCTTCCACGGTGCGCCGTGGCGCTCCTCCTTCGGGTACTCCGGCTCCCACGGCTGCGTGAACATGCCCGTCTCGGATGCCAAGTGGCTCTACGACTGGGCGAGCATCGGGACCCGCACCGAGGTCCACTACTGAGCTGACGACGCCGATCATCGGCGCCGCGCCACGCAGAAGGCCCTTCCCGGGATTCCGGGAAGGGCCTTCTGGTCTCGTACGGCACTCGTGCGTCTCAGCAGCGGGCCTCGGGCGGCACCACCAGCAGCGGTCGCCAGCGCTCGGCCTCGCGCTCGATGATCGCCACCAGCGCCCCGGCCCCGTCCCGGGCGGCGACGGGGCCGTCGGACGGCGCCGCGGCGGCCTCGCTCCGGATCCGCTGCCCGGTGCCGAGAGCGGCGGCCTGGTCCTCGTCCACCGCCAGGGTGGGCAGCACCTGCGCGGCGATCGCGCCGAGGCCGTGCAGGGGCAGCTCGACGTCGTCGCCCTCGCCGCGGGCGGGGACGCAGAGCGCCTGCTCGACGCCGAAGGGTCCCACCGCCGTGCGCCGCAGGGCGGTGAGGTGCCCGCCGACGCCGAGGGCCGCGCCGAGGTCCCGGGCCAGGGCCCGCACGTAGGTGCCGGAGGAGCAGTCGATCTCGACGTCGAGGTCCAGGTGGCCGTCGGCCTCCCGGCGGGCGGTGACCTCGAAGCGGCTGATCCGCACCGGCCGGGCGGCGAGCTCGACGTCCTCGCCGGCCCGGGCGCGGGCGTAGGCCCGCCGGCCGTCGACCTTGATGGCGCTGACGGTGGAGGGGACCTGCTGGATGTCCCCGCGCAGGCGCTGCACCTGCTGCGCGATCGCGGCGTCGGGCAGGGAGGTGGCATCGACGTGCTCGCCGAGCGTCTCCCCCTCCCGGTCGTCCGTGGTGGTGGCCCGTCCCAGCCGGATCGTGGCGTGGTAGGTCTTGGGCAGGCCCACCAGGTAGGTCAGCAGCCGGGTGCCCTGTCCGATGCCGAGCACCAGCAGCCCGGTGGCCATCGGGTCCAGGGTGCCGGCGTGGCCGACCTTCCGGGTGCCCAGCAGCCAGCGCACCCGGGCGACCACGTCATGGCTGGTGCGGTCGGGGGCCTTGTCGACCAGCAGGATGCCGTGCGGGGCGGGGCTCACGCGTCCTCGCGGCGCGGCGCGTCCTCGCCGCCGTCCTCGTCGAGATCGCCGTCGAGGTCGCCCTCGAGGTCGTCCTCGAGCTCCTCCTCGCGGGGCTTCCGGTACGGGTCGGCCTCGCCGGCGTAGGCGGCGCCGATCTTCGCCTTCTCGAGCTCGGCGTCGCGGCCGCGGGCCTCGGACAGCAGGTCCTCGATGACGCGGGCGTTCTCCGGGATCGCGTCGGCGATGAACTCGAGGGTCGGGGTGAGCCGGACCCCGGTCTGGCGGCCCACCTCGCGGCGCAGCATGCCGGTGGCGCTGACCAGCGCGGCGGCGGTCCCCTCGCGCTCCTCGTCGGTGCCGAGGACGGTGTAGAACACGGTGGCGTGCTGGAGGTCGCCGCTGACGCGGACGTCGGTGATGGTCACGAAGCCGAGCCGGGGGTCCTTGACCCGGGTGTCGAGCATGGTGGCCACGATGACCTTGATGCGGTCGGCGAGCTTGAGGGCACGGGGGTGATCGGTCATGGGGTGGGGTTCTCCTGGTCGGTGCCGAGGGCTGCGAGCGCCTCGGCACGGGGGTGGTCGGTGGGGACGGCGAGCAGCACGTCGCGGTCGATGGACTGGTCGACGCGGTGGCGGAAGGCGCCGTCGCGGCTGATGACCCGCAGCCCGGCCTCGGCCAGCACGGCGCTCGCAGCGTCGTGGTCGAGGGTGTGCCGGTTCAGGGCCAGCGCGACTCCGGCGCCGTCGCGCAGCAGGGAGCGCCAGCCGGGGGCGGCGGCGCGCAGCACCTTTAGCGGCGAGCGCTGCCAGGAGCCCACGGCGCGGGAGCCGTGCTGGACGCCGTAGGGCAGGTCCGCGACCAGCGCGTCGACGCTGCGGGCGGGCAGCAGCTCGCCGAGCCGGGTGGTGTCGCAGCCGAGCACGGTCAGGCGCTGGCTGCGGCCCTCGCGCAGGGCGTGCTTGTCGGGGGCGAGCTCGGCCTCGATCCGGCTGCCCAGCTGCTCGCCGTGCACGGTGAGCCTGGTGGCGGACAGCGTGTGCTTGTAGCGGTGGGTGCGCAGCCAGGTGGCCAGGAACGCCCGGTAGGCCTCGACGTCCTTGCGGTCGATGTCGGCCCCCAGCGGGCTGAGGCCGAGGCGGAGGGCGCGGTTCAGCGTGGTGCCGCGGCCGCAGAGCGGGTCCAGCAGGTTCAGGGAGCCGTCGAACAGTCCGGCGCGGCGGGTGCTGAGGGCGGCGGCGAGGTTCACCAGCAGCGCGGTGAACTGCTCGTTGGTCTTGCCGGGGTACTTCAGGATGGTCTCGAGGTCTCCGGGGTGCCGCAGCGTGGTCGGGAGCTCCCGTGGACGCAGCAGCGGCGCACCGCCCTCGGGGCCGCCCGCGTCGGCGTCCTCGACGAGGTCGAGCACGCCGAGGGTCGAGGAGAGGGAGCCGAGCAGTCGGCCGACGAGGTCCGGGTCGGGTCCCGGCCGGTCGCCCGCGGCGTCGGCCGGGGGCGCGGGCCAGCGGATCTCGAGGGCGTCCATCCCCCCGGTCCGGCGCTCCCGCACCAGCGGCGCCGAGGCCAGGTGGGCGCCGAGCACCCACCTGGCCTCGGCCAGGGCGAGCGGCCCCGCGGCCTGCGCGTAGACGCGGTTGGCCGACGGGGACCGGAGGACGAGGACCGCCTCGGTCATAGGACTCTCCTCCCCCGCGGAAGCGGCCGGGCGCCTGCTGGGCGCCCGGCCGGATCCGATCAGCTGCGGGGCTTCTCCTGCATCTCGTAGGTGGTGATGAGGTCCTCGAGCTGCAGGTCGTTGTACGAGCCGAGGTTGATGCCGCACTCGTAGCCGTCGCGGACCTCGGTGACATCGTCCTTGAACCGTCGCAGACCGGCGACCTCGATGTTCTCGGCCACCACCACGCCGTTGCGGGTGATGCGAGCCCGGGCTCCGCGGCGGATGATGCCGCTGCGGACGATCGAGCCGGCGATGTTGCCGAACTTGGAGGAGCGGAAGATCTCGCGGATCTCCGCCGAGCCCAGCTCGACCTCCTCGTACTCCGGCTTGAGCATGCCCTTGAGGGCCTGCTCGACCTCGTCGATGGCGTTGTAGATCACGCTGTAGTACTTGATCTCCACGCCCTCGCGGTCGGCGTACTCCGCGTTCAGCCCCTCGGCGCGCACGTTGTAGCCGATGATGACGGCGTCCGAGGCGACGGCGAGGTTGATGTTGTTCATCGTGATCGCGCCGACGCCGCGGTCGATGATCCGCAGATCCACGCCGTCGCCGACGTCGATGCCCAGCAGCGACTCCTCGAGGGCCTCGACCGCACCTGCGGCGTCGCCCTTGAGGATGAGGTTGAGGGTCTCGACCTTGCCCTCGGCCATCGACTTGGTGATGTCCTCGAGGCTGATGCGCTTGCGGGCCTTGGACAGCGACGCGGCGCGCTTGGCGGCCTCGCGCTTCTCGGCGATCTGCCGGGCGGTGCGCTCGTCGGGTGCCACCAGGAAGGAGTCACCGGCGCCGGGCACCGAGGTCAGGCCGAGAACCTGCACGGGGCGGGACGGACCCGCCTCCTGCACGCTCTCGCCGTTCTCGTCGAGCATCGCGCGGACCCGGCCGTGGCCGGTGCCGCAGACGATCGCGTCGCCGACCCGCAGGGTGCCCTGCTGGACCAGCACCGTGGCGACCGGGCCGCGACCGCGGTCCAGGTTCGCCTCGATGGAGACGCCGCGGGCGTCCTTGTCGGGGTTGGCGGCCAGCTCGAGCGCGGCGTCCGCGGTCAGCAGCACCGCCTCCAGCAGCGCGTCGATGTTGAGGTTCTCGCGGGCGGATACGTCCACGAACATCGTCTCGCCGCCGTACTCCTCGGCGACCAGGTTGTACTCGGTCAGCTGCTGCCGGATCTTCTCCGGGTTGGCGTCGGGCTTGTCGACCTTGTTGACCGCGACCACGATCGGCACGTTCGCCGCCTGGGCGTGGTTGAGCGCCTCGATGGTCTGCGGCATCACGCCGTCATCGGCCGCGACCACGAGGATCGCGATGTCGGTGACCTGGGCACCGCGGGCACGCATGGCGGTGAACGCCTCGTGGCCCGGGGTGTCGATGAACGTGATCGCGCGGTCCTCGCCGTCGTGCTGCACGCCGACCTGGTAGGCGCCGATGTGCTGGGTGATGCCGCCGGCCTCGCCGGCTCCGACGGTCGCCTTGCGGATGGTGTCCAGCAGGCGGGTCTTGCCGTGGTCGACGTGACCCATGACGGTGACCACCGGCGGACGCGGGGCGCGGTCCTCCGCGCCCTCCCCGGCCAGCTCGGCGTCGAGATCGATGTCGAACTGCTCGAGCAGCTCGCGCTCCTCGTCCTCCGGGGAGACGATCTCGATCCGGTATCCCAGCTCGGTGCCGAGCAGGTCGAAGGTGTCCTCGTCCAGGGACTGGGTGGCGGTGGCCATCTCGCCCATCGCGAACAGCACCGTGATCAGCGACGCCGGGTTGACGTCGATGCGGTCGGCGAAGTCGGTCAGCGAGGCGCCGCGACGCAGGCGGATCGGCGTGCTGCCGTCACCGCGCGGGATCTGCACGCCGCCCGGTGCGGGGGCCTGCATCTGCTCGAACTCCTGGCGCTTCGCCCGCTTCGACTTGCGCGAGCGGGCGGGCTTGCCGCCACGACCGAACGCACCCTGGGTGCTGCCGCGTCCTCCGCGTCCGCGGGGACCGCCGCCACCGGCGGGAGCGCCGCCGGCAGGAGCGCCGGGACGGCCGCCGGGGCCCGGACGACCGCCGCGGCCGCGAGCGGCACCGCCCTGGTTGGCGTCGGCGAGGCCGCCGCTGGAGTGCTGGCGCATGATGCCGGGGGTCGGCATGCCGGGTCGCGGAGCGCCGCCCGGACGGGGTGCACCCTCACGGGGGTGCGGCCGCCGGCCTGGTCGGTGGTGGCGCCGGGACGCGGCGGGCGCTGCCCGGGACGGGGCATGCCCTGCGAGCTGGCGAAGGGGTTGTTGCCGGGGCGGGGACCGCCCGGGCGCGGGGCGCCGTCGCGCTGGGGGCCGCCCTGGCCGGGCTTGCGGGCACCGGGACGGGGCATGCCCTGCGAGCTGGCGAAGGGGTTGTTGCCGGGCCGGGCACCGCCGGGGCGGGGCGCGGGACGGTCACCACCGGGCTTGGGAGCCGGGGCGGGCTTCTCGCCGCCCGGCTTCGGGGCCGGCGCGGCAGGAGCCTCGGCCGCGGCGGGCGTCGGCGCGGCCGGTGCCTGCTCGGCGGGCTTCGGAGCGGCCGGTGCCTGCTCGGCGCGCGTCGGCGCGGCGGGCTTCTGCTCGGCGGGCTTCTGCTCGGCGGGCTTCTGCTCGGCGGGCTCGGCCGGGGCGGCCGCTGCGGCGGCCGGCTTGGCACCGGGCTTGGGCGCGGCGCCGGGCTTGGGGGCGCCACCGGGCTTGGGGGCACCGGCGGGGGCGGCGCTCTTGGCGGGGGCGTCGCCGCCGGTGGCGGGGAGCTCCTCACGCAGCCGACGGGCGACCGGCGCCTCGATGGTCGAGGATGCTGAGCGGACGAATTCGCCCATGTCCTGCAGCTTCTGCAGAACGACCTTGCTGGGGTGTCCGAGCTCCTTGGCGAGCTCGTGGACGCGGACCTTAGCCACATTTCTCCTGTCTCGGTCCGGCCGACAAGAGGGCTCGGACCATCAATTCCTGCGGGTGCTCATTGGCGAGTACTCATCGGATGTCCATGGGTTCTTCTACCTGTTCCACGTTCGGGTGGGATCGAAGTGCTCGAGGTCCCGGGCGAGATGCCCGGTGTCGACAGCGCCGCGGAATGACCGGGCGAAGCCGCCTCGCCGCTCGGCGAGCTCGAGACATGAGGCGTCGGGGTGGAGCCACGCCCCGCGGCCGGAGGCCGATCCGGTGGGATCGACGCGGACGCGAGGGGCGGCGCCGTCGGGAGCGGACTCCCGGACCAGACGCACCAGCTGCTCGCGCGGGACCACCTGACGGCAGCCGACGCACGTGCGCTCGGGGCGATGGGGTGCGGGTCGCGTGACCACGTCACCACCTCCGTTCCGAGCGAGTCCGCCGGGCAGGGCACCCGGATCGACCTGCGATCCTCGGCGCCGCTCGGCGAACAGCCTCCCCAGGATAGCGGACACCTGCCGCGGCGGCCGCACCGGGGAGGCATGGGACACACCTCAGGCGTCGGTCGGCGAGCGCGGGTCGCTGTCGGGGCGGATGTCGATCTTCCAGCCGGTCAGCTTCGCCGCGAGGCGGGCGTTCTGGCCGTCCTTGCCGATCGCCAGGGACAGCTGGGTCTCCGGCACCACGGCGCGCACCGCCCGGCCCACCTCGTCGATCACGGTGACGCTGGTGACCTTCGAGGGCGAGAGGGCGTTGGCGACGTAGGTGGCGGGGTCCTCGTCGAAGTCGACGATGTCGATCTTCTCGCCCCCCAGCTCGTTCATCACCGAGCGCACGCGGGCGCCCATCGGGCCGATGCAGGCGCCCTTGGCGTTGACCCCGGGGACCATGGCCCGGACCGACATCTTGGTGCGGTAGCCCGCCTCGCGGGCCAGGCCGGCGATCTCGACGGTGCCGTCGGCGACCTCCGGGACCTCGAGGGCGAACAGGCGCCGCACCAGGTTCGGATGCGAGCGCGAGAGGGTGATCTGGGGACCCTTGGGGCCGCGCCGCGCCTCGGTGACGTAGGCGCGCAGCCGGCGGCCGTGGGAGTAGTCCTCCCCCGGCACCCGCTCGTGCGGGGGCAGCACGGCCTCGACCTCGCCGAGGTCCACCAGCACCATCCGCGGGTCGCGGCCCTGCTGGATGATGCCCGAGACGATGTCGTCGGCGCGGTCGGCGTACTCGCCCAGCACCGCGTCGTCCTCGAGGTCGCGCAGGCGCTGGAAGATCACCTGGCGGGCGGTGGAGGCGGCGACGCGTCCGAAGTTCTCCGGGGTGTCGTCCCACTCCTCCACCACCGTGCCGTCCCCGTCGCGCTCGCGGGCGATCACGGCGACCTTCCCGGTGGCCTCGTCGATGATCACCTCGGAGTCCCGTACGGGATGGTCGGTGTGCAGGTAGGCGGCGTGCAGCGCGGAGCGGATGGCGTCCATCAGCACCGGCAGCCGGATGTCGCGTTCGCGCTCGAGGGCCCGCAGGGCTCCCAGGTCGATGTCCATCTCAGCTCTCCTTCGATGCGGCGGGGTGGGCCGCGGCGGTGGTGTCGTCGGCGGCGGGGTGGGCCGCGGCGGTGGTGTCGTCGGCGGCAGGGTGGGCCGCGGCGTCCGTGGGGTCCGCTGCGGGGGCGGGCTCCGAGGCGGCGCGCTCCTCCGCGGCGGTGGTCTCGAGGTCGGCGAGCAGCTGCGCGAGGTCGGCGGGCGGGTCGAACTCGACCTCGACCCGCGCGGCGGTGACCTCGGCGATCGACAGCTCGAGCTGCTCGCTGGTGCCGGCGGGCCGCTTCCGGGGTCGTCCGCGGTCGTCGCGGCCCGGCTCCTGACGCAGCCGCAGCAGCTCCCCGTCCACCGCGAGCAGGCGGGCGCGGTACGCGGTGCCGTCGGCGGCGGTGAGGGAGAGCAGCCGGCCGCGGGAGCGGCGGAAGTGTCGGGCGGCGCTCAGCGGCCGGTCCGCGCCCGGGGTGGTGACCTCGAGGACGACGGGGTCGGGCCCGAGCAGGGAGTCGTCGGCGTCGACCAGCTCCGAGAGCTCCCGCGAGGCCGCCGCCACGGTGTCGAGGTCGGCGCTGCCGAGCCGGTCCTCGGGGAGGTCCACGATCAGTCGCACCTCGGGGGCCCCGCCGCCGTGACGCACCTGCACGTCCTCGAGCACGAGTCCGTGGGCGTCGAGCACCCGGGTGGCCGTCTGCCGCAGGATTCTCTGGTCGTCGAGTGCGCTCATGGCCGCTCGCCTCCTCCTGCTATGGGTGCCTGTGCTGCCCGGGCCGATGCCCGGGCGACTGGCTCCAGGATAGTGTCCGCGCGCGGTCCGCGCCTCCCCGGGCGGCCCCGATGCGAGAATCCTCCTGTGCCCTGCCCCGTCCGGACCTCCCCGCCAGCGCCCCGCCTCTCGCGCCGGGGGCTGCTGCGCTCCGCTGCGGCCGGCGCGCTGGCCCTGGTGACGCTGGCGGGCTGCGGGCCGGTCGCCCTCGGCGGACCCCAGGAGCACACCCCGCCGCCGCCCGGGATCGACGACCTCTACCGCGCCGACCTGCTCGCGGTGATCGAGCGGGCGATCGCGGGCACCGAGCACCTGGTCGAGCAGGCCGGCGGGATCGCCGCCGGCAGCCCGGCGCTGTCGGCGGCGCTGGACGTGCTGGCCTCCGCCCTGCCGGTCCAGCGCACCGCCCTGCTCACCGGCGCCCAGGCCGAGCGGGAGCGGGAGGCCCGCCAGGATCCGCGCGGGCAGTCCGCGCCCCCACCGCCGGCGGACGCACCCACCGACACCGCGGGTCTGGTCGCCGCGCTGGTCGAGCTGCGCGATCTGGCGGTCGCCGCCTCCCGGCAGGTCTCCGGGTCCCTGGCCCGTCCCACCGCCGGGATCGCGGCGCACAGCGCCTGGATCGCGCTGCGCCTGCGCTCCGCCGCCGGGACCGGGGAGGTCACCCCGTCCCCGACGGCCGAGCAGATCGTCCCCGGCCGTGAGGTGCCGGCGACCGACCCGCCCTCGGTGGGGGCGCAGGCCGACTTCCACACCCTGCTCGAGCAGGCCCAGCAGGAGGAGTGGTACGCCGGATACCTCCACGAGGTGCTGGCCGCCCGCACCGAGGGTGAGGCCCGCGAGCGCCACCTCGGGCGCTCGGCGCTGCACCGCGCCCGCGGCCAGGCGCTGGGGCTGATCGCCGAGGAGGAGGGCGCCCCGGTGGTGCCGCGGCAGGCGCTCTACCCGATCCCGGGCGGGACCCTCGACCCGGAGCGGGCCGGGCAGCTGCCCACGCTGCTCGCGCAGGGGCTGCTGGTCGACCACGTCTCCCTGGTGGGGGCGGCGCCCTTCGCGCACCGCCCGCTGTCGATCGCGGCGGCGCTGGCGGAGGCGGAGCTGCTGGCCCCCCTGGTGGACCGGATGGAGCCGCTGCCGAGCCTCGAGGCCGAGGACCCGGCGGACGGCTGAGCGCCGCCGCCGGCGCTCAGGCCCCGCGGACCGCCGCGACCACGGCGTCGACGACCTCCTGCGGGGAGACCTCCGCGATCGCGCCGCCGGCCCGATCGCGCACCTCGACCACCCCGGTGGCCAGGCCCTTGCCGACCACCACGGAGGTCGGCACGCCCAGCAGCTCGGCGTCCTTGAACTTCACGCCCGGGGAGACCTTGGGGCGGTCGTCGTAGAGCACCTCGAGCCCGCGGGCCTCGAGCTCGGCGCCGATGCGCTCGGCCTCCGCGAAGATCTCCTGGCCCTTGCCGGTGGCCATGATGTGCACGTCGGCCGGTGCCACCTGGCGGGGCCAGACCAGGCCCCGCTCGTCGTGGTGGAGCTCGGCGATCGCTGCCACGGCCCGCGTCACCCCGATGCCGTAGGAGCCCATGGTCACCACCTGGGTCTTGCCGTTCTCGTTGAGCACCTTGAGGTCCAGCGCCTCGGCGTACTTGCGGCCCAGCTGGAAGATGTGGCCCATCTCCATGCCGCGGGTCAGGCGCAGCGGGCCGGAGCCGTCCGGCGCCGGGTCGCCGTCGCGCACCTCGGCGGCCTCGACGGTGCCGTCGGCGGTGAAGTCGCGACCGTAGACGAGGTCGTAGACGTGCTGGTCGGGGGTGCCGGCGCCGGCGACCCAGGCGGTGCCGGGGACCACCCGCGGGTCCACCAGGTACCGGATCTTCGCGGCGGCCTCGAGGCCGAGCCCCGCGGGGCCGATGAAGCCCTTGGTCAGCGTCGGGTGGGCGGCGAAGTCGGCCTCGCCGAAGGGGGTCGCGACGGCGGGGGCGACCGCGGCCTCGAGCCGCTTGTCGTCCACCTCCCGGTCGCCGGGCAGGGCGATCACCAGCGGCTCGGTGCTGCCGTCGGGGTAGGTGAGCTTGTAGACGAGGTGCTTGAGCATCTCGTAGCGCGTCCATCGGCCGGACTCGTCGACCCGGCCCTGGCCGGGGAAGGTCTGGTTCGAGAAGTCGGTGAGGGCGGCGATGGTGCTCGCGCCGGGGGTGTCCTCGACGTGCGCGGCCGGCAGCGCGGCGATGGCGGCCTCGTCCAGGGGCGCCGGGGGCACGGTGGTGACGGCCTCGACGTTCGCGGCGTAGCCGCCGTCGGAGATCACGAAGGTGTCCTCGCCGACCGGGGTGGGGTGGAGGAACTCCTCGGAGCGGGAGCCGCCCATCGCCCCGGCGTCGGCCCGGCAGATCACCGTCGGCAGGCCCAGCCGCTCGAAGGTGCGCTGATAGGCGCCGCGCTGCTTCTCGTAGGAGACGTCCAGGCCGGCGTCGTCGATGTCGAAGGAGTAGGCGTCCTTCATGAGGAACTCGCGGGTGCGCAGCAGGCCCGCCCGGGGACGCGCCTCGTCGCGGAACTTGGTCTGGATCTGGTACAGCATCGTGGGCAGGTCCTTGTACGAGGAGTACAGGTCCTTCACCGTCAGGGTGAACATCTCCTCATGGGTGGGCGCCAGCAGGAAGTCCTCCTGGCGCCGGTCCTGCAGCCGGAACAGGAGCGGGCCGTAGTCGTCCCACCGGCCGGTGACCTCGTAGGGGGCGCGCGGCTGCAGCGCCGAGAACAGCACCTCCTGGCCCCCGATCGCATCCTGCTCCTCGCGCACGATCTGCTCGACCTTGCGCAGCACCTTCAGGCCCAGCGGCAGCCAGGTGTAGACGCCGCCCGCGCTGCGGCGGATGTACCCGGCGCGCACCAGCAGCCGATGGCTCGCCACCTCGGCGTCGGCCGGGTCCTCCCGCAGGGTGCGGACGAACGAGGAGGACAGACGAATCATGGAGCAGGCCTTTCCCACGGAGCGGAGCGGTGCGGGGCCACCGGTGGCGCGCGCGGGCCCATCGTACTGGGCGGCGGCGCCGGGGAGCGTCGCCCGGGCCGCCGGTAGCCTGGGCGGATGCATGAGCCAGGAGAGCAGGCGCCGGTCGCCCCGGCGACGGCCGGCGGCGACCCGGGCCGCGCCCTGCCCGGCCGCCCCGCCTCCCGCCGCCGGCTGCTGCAGGGCGCCTGCGCCCTCGCCGCGGTGGCGGCCGTCGGCACCGGCGGCGTCACCGCCCAGCGCCTGCTGCGACCGGCGGTGGATCCACGCACCGTGATCCCGCTGTACTCCGGGACCGTGGCCTACGACGCCGCCGGCCGGCGGACCCTGGTGGCTGCGGGCGACGCCGCGCTCTCCCTTGTGCCGGGCTCCCGTCTGGCCCTCGACCTGCCGGCCGCCTCCCCGGTGCGGGAGCGGGCGCAGGGGTTCGCCGGCGGGTCCGCGGCCTGGCGCGACCGCGTCGCGGCCGTCCTGGCCGCGGACCCGGTGCTGGTGGACCTGGCCGACAGCGCCCTGGCCGACCTCTGGGTGCTCACCGACGACCTGCCCGCGCCGGTCGCCGGATGGAGCCCGCGCTGGCAGTACGTGTGGCCGCGCGACGCATCCTTCGGCGCGGTGGCGCTGGCGCGGATCGGCCACCTGGACCGGGCGGTCGCTGCCCTCGAGCACCTGCAGGGCCTGCAGGCCGGCGACGGCTGGTTCGAGGCCCGGTTCCTGCCCGGCACCGACCGGGCCCCGGATCGTCGCGGGCGACAGTTCGACGGCACCGGGCTGCTGCTGTGGGCGGCCTCCGAGGTGATCGCCTGCGCCCCCGCCGCGCGGCGCGACGAGCTCCGGGAGCGGCTGCGACCGCTGATCGGCACCTCGCTGTCGGCGCTGCTGGGCGCCACCCGGGGCGGGGCGGGGCTGCCGCCGGTCTCCCCCGACTACTGGGAGGTGCGCGAGAGCTCGGTGACGCTGGGCATCATGGCGGCCACCCTGGCGGGGCTGCGGGCCGGGGCCCACCTCACCGGGCGGGCCGCCGCGCAGGAGGCGGCCGAGACCTTCACCGTGCTGCTGGCGGGCACCTTCGGGGCCAGCGGCCACCAGCGCTACCGGGGCGGTGGCGGGGCCGATTCCGCCCGCGCCTTCTTCGACGCCACCGGTGGCCACGGCGTGGTGCCCCTGCCGTCGCTGCGCGCGCTGCGCCACGAGCTCGCCCGCCCCGCCGGGGGGATCGCGCCGGGGGCCGCCTGGCGCGAGGACGGGATCAGCTGGACCCCCTCGACCAGTCTGCTGGCCCTCGCCCTCGCCCGCGCGGGAGACCGCGGCGCCGCCCAGGAGCTCCTGCACTGGCTCGCCGCGCACCGCACCGCGGCGGGCTCGCTGCCCGAGAAGGTCCTCTTCGACGGGAGTCCGGCCGCCGTCGCGCCGCTGTCCTGGACCGCGGCGAACGTGCTGATCACCCTCGACGTGCTGGCCTCCGGCTGAGGGCGCCGGGATATCCGCTGGTGGGACCGGTGCCCGCCCGCTAGCGTGAGCGCCATGAGCTCCCCTGAGACCTGGTTCGAGGACAACCGACGGAACTGGGACGACCGCGCCGCCCTGCACGAGGCCGCCGGCTACGGCATCGAGGAGCTGATCGCCGACCCGGACCGGATCAGCCCCGAGCTCGCCCAGGACCTCGACCTGATCGGGGACCTCACCGGGGCGGACGTGGTGCACCTGCAGTGCCACCTGGGCACCGACACCGTGAGCCTGTCGCGGCTGGGTCCCCGGCGCACCGTCGGGGTGGACCTCTCCCCCGGCTCCCTGCGCCGCGCCCGCTCGATCGCCGCCCGGGCCGGCGCGGACATCGAGTTCGTCGAGGCCAACGTGTACGACGCCCGCGCGGCCCTGACCGGTGACTTCGACCTGGTGTACACCTCGATCGGGGTGCTGTGCTGGCTGCCGGACGTGACCGCCTGGGCGCGGGTGATCGCCTCCCTGCTGCGGCCCGGGGGCCGGTTCCTGCTCCGCGACGACCACCCGATGTCCATGACCATCGGCGAGGACGTCAGCGCCGGCCTGCGCATCGAGCAGCCCTACTTCCAGCGCGCCGAGCCGATGACCTGGGACGAGGCGGGCAGCTACGTGGAGTCGCCCGAGGGGTTCCCGCAGCTCGCCCACGGCGTCAGCCATCAGTGGAACCATTCGATCGGGGAGATCCTCACCGCGCTGCTGGGCGCCGGGCTGGTGCTGGACTCCTTCGCGGAGACGCCGTACTCGGCGTGGGCTCCCTGGCCGGAGCTGATGGTGCGCGAGGGGGACCGCTTTCGCCTGCGGGAGGATCCGGACCGGGTGCCGCTCCAGTTCGTGCTCACCGCGCACCGGCCCGGCTGAGGGGCGGCCGGCCGGCTCAGAAGAGGATGGTGGTGAGCTCGCCGACCTGGCGGAAGCCGGCGGCGTCGTAGGCGCGGCGGGCGGGCTCGTTGAAGTCGTTGACGTAGAGCGAGACCTGCGGGGCGTGGTCCTGCTGCACCTGGCGCGCGAGCTGTGCCATCGCGGCCCGGCCCAGGCCCCTCCCCCGCTGCTCCGGCCGCACCCACACCCCGTGGATCTGGGCGACGGGTCCGAACAGGGCGCCGACGTCGGCCTTGAACTGCACCTGACCGTCCTCGATCACGACGTAGGTGCGGCGGTGCCGGATCAGCTCCTCGACCCGGGAGCGGTAGCCGCGGCCGCCGTCCCCCTGCAGCGGGTCGATGCCCACCTCCTCGCGGAACATGGCCACCGCGGCGGGGAACACGAGCGTCTCCTCCCCCGGCTCGGCGGGGCGCAGCGGCACCGGCGGGAGCTCGGGGAGGTCGGCGAGGTCGTCGGCCACCAGCAGCGGCTGGCTCCAGCGGTACTCGCGCACGTCGGCGCCCCAGGTCGGCGCCAGCGACTGCCAGAGCGCCTCGACCGCGGCGCGCTCGCCGACCACCGAGCTGGCCCGGCGGGAGCGGGCCGCCAGGTGTCGACCGAACTCGCCCAGGGCCAGTCCGGTCGCCGACAGCGGGGAGACGTTCACGCCGTGCCACAGCAGGCCGTCGGGGCGTGTCTCGTCCCCGGCCAGCGAGAACTCCTGGAGCACCGGGGCGGACCGTGCGGCCTCGCGCAGCCGGGCGCCCGCCAGGGCGTTGGTCAGCGGATCGGTCAGGGCGTGGGCCAGCGCGACGTCGAGGCTGCCGGGACGGAGCGCTCGCACCCGTCCGCCGCGCCGGAACATGCCCCTCAGCCCACGGACACGGACGGGGCGCCGGCGGCGGACTCGGCCTCGCCCATCTCGGCGGCGATCCGGTTGGCCTCGGCCAGCAGGGTGGCGACGATGTCGGCCTCGGGCACGGTCTTGATGACCTCGCCCTTGACGAAGATCTGGCCCTTGCCGTTGCCGGAGGCGACGCCGAGGTCCGCCTCGCGGGCCTCGCCCGGTCCGTTGACGACGCAGCCCATGACCGCGACGCGCAGCGGCACCTCGAGGTGCTTGAGCCCCTCGGTGACCTCGTCCGCGAGGGTGTAGACGTCGACCTGGGCGCGGCCGCAGGACGGGCAGGAGACGATGTCCAGCTTGCGGGGCTTGAGGTTCAGCGACTGCAGGATCTGGTTGCCGACCTTGACCTCCTCGACCGGCGGGGCGGAGAGGGACACGCGGATGGTGTCGCCGATGCCCTCGCCCAGCAGGATCCCGAAGGCCACCGAGGACTTGATGGTGCCCTGGAAGGCGGGGCCCGCCTCGGTGACGCCGAGGTGGAGGGGCCAGTCGCCCTCCGCGGAGAGCTGGCGGTACGCATCGACCATGATCACGGGGTCGTTGTGCTTGACGGAGATCCCGAAGTCGTGGAAGTCGTGCTCCTCGAACAGGGACGCCTCCCACTTCGCGGAGGCCACCAGCGCCTCCGGGGTGACCCGGTCACCCTTCATCATCCGCGGGTCGATGCTGCCGGCGTTGACGCCGATGCGCAGCGCGGTGCCGTGGTCCTTGGCGGCCGCGGCGATGTCCTTGATCTGGTCGTCGAAGCGGCGGATGTTGCCGGGGTTCACGCGCACCCCGGCGCAGCCGGCCTCGATGGCCGCGAAGACGTACTTGGGCTGGAAGTGGATGTCGGCGATCACGGGGATCGGGGACTTCGCGGCGATCACCGCCAGGGCGTCGGCGTCCTCCTGGCGCGGGCAGGCCACCCGCACGATGTCGCAGCCGGCGGCGGTCAGCTCCGCGATCTGCTGGAGGGTCGCGTTGATGTCGTGGGTCGGCGTGGTGGTCATCGACTGCACGGTGATGGGCGCGTCGCCGCCCACGTAGATGCTGCCGAGCTTGACCTTGCGGGTCGGCCGCCGGGGCGCGAGGACCGGCGGGGGCGTCTTGACGGTGGGGATGCCGAGGCTCACTGAAGTCACCCCTCCATTATGGACTCGCGGCCTGGGCCGTGCGAGGCGAGGTGCGACACCTCCACCGCTCCTGCACTCCCGCGGTGGCGCGGGGCACAGGGGTCTCGGGGGTCTCAGGGGAACAGGGTGATGGGCTTGACGATGTCCGCGTACAGCAGCAGCACGGTCATCGCCACGAAGACCAGGGCGACCGCATTGGTCAGCGGCAGCATGCGGGACATGTCCACCGGGCCGGGATCGGGCCGGCCCCGCAGCCGGGCCAGGAGGCGGCGCGCTCCCTCGAGCAGCGCCCCGGCGACGTGGCCGCCGTCCAGGGGCAGCAGCGGCACCAGGTTGAACACGAACAGCGCCATGTTCAGCGAGGCGAGCATCGAGATCATGGTGCCGGTCTTCTCGCGCAGCTCGAAGCCGGGCTGCTCGGCGGAGGCGACCTCCCCGGCCAGGCGGGAGACGCCGACCACCCCGAGCGGACCGTTCGGGTCCCGCTCGGCGCTGCCGAAGGCGGCCTGGCCGACCTCGTACAGCCGCACCGGCAGGGTGAGGATCAGCTCGGCGGTCCGGGTGAAGGCCGACCAGGCCATCTCCGGCACCGCGGCTGGGGACTGCGGCACCAGGTCCGTCGTGCCGGCGACCCCGAGGAAGCCGACCTGCTCGGTGACCAGGTCCCCGTCGGCGTCGAGCACGGCGGCGCCGTCCGCATCGAGCACCGGGCGGGCGTCGAGGATCGGCGTCGCCTCGAGACGGAGCCGCTGCCCGTCCCGTTCGACGACGACCTCGACGGTGCGGTCGCCGCTGGAGCGCACGGCGCTGGTGACGTCGGCCCAGCGCTCGATGGGACGACCGTCGATCTCGCGCAGGGTGTCGCCGGGCCGGATGCCCGCGGCGCGGGCGGGCGCGGGGGGCCGGCCCTCGCAGCTGACGTCGGCGGGGGCGTCGGCGGGCACCACGCACTGCGAGACGCTCTGCACGGTGGGGGTGAGGGCCGGCAGTCCGATCCCGCTGACCAGCACCACCATCAGCACCACGGAGATCAGCAGGTTCATGGCGGGCCCGCCCAGCATGACCACCAGCTTCCTCGGCACCGACAGGGCCACGAAGGTGCGGTGCGCGTCCTCCGGCCCGTACTGGGAGGCCTCGTAGGCCTTCGCCTGCTCGGACATCTCGGTGACCTGCTGCAGCAGCCCGGTGGAGTCCTCGCGGATGGTGCCGGCGGGCTCGCCCCGGTGCGGGGGGAACATGCCGATCATGCGGATGTACCCGCCCAGCGGGATCGCCTTGAGGCCGTACTCGGTCTCGCCGCGGGTGCGGGAGAGCACGGTGGGGCCGAAGCCGATCATGTACTGGGTCACGCGCACCCCGAACAGCTTGGCCGGGACCAGGTGGCCCACCTCGTGCAGCGCGATGGAGGCCGCGAGGCCCACCGCGACGACCAGCACCCCCAGCGCGAACAGCAGCACGGCTCAGCCCTCCCGGGCGGCGATCAGGGCGTGCGCGGCCTCCCGCGCCCAGGCCTCGACGTGCAGGAGCCCGTCCACCCCGTCGGCCCGCTCCGCGCGGGGGCGCCGGGGATCGGCGAGCACGGCGCGGATCAGCTCGGTGATCCCCAGGAAGCTCAGGTGCCCGGCGAAGAAGGCGTCCACGGCCTCCTCGTTGGCGGCGTTGTAGGCGGCCATCGCGCCGCCTCCCTCGCGGTGGGCGGCGCGGGCGATGCCGATCGCCGGGAAGGTCTGCTCGTCCACCGGTTCGAAGGTCCAGGACTGCGCCTGGCGGAAGTCCAGCGGCCGGGCCAGTCCGCTCAGCTTCTCGGGATGGGCGAGCGCCCAGCCGATCGCGTGGCGCATGTCGGGCGGGCTCGCCTGGGCGATGGTGGAGCCGTCGACCAGGGTCACCATCGAGTGCACGATCGACTGCGGGTGGACGACCACCTCGATGCGGTCCTCGGGCAGGTCGAACTGGAAGCAGGCCTCGATGACCTCGAGGGCCTTGTTGACCAGGGTCGCCGAGTTGGTGGTGATCACCCGGCCCATCGCCCAGGTGGGATGGGCCAGGGCCTGCTCGGGGGTGACGGCGGCGAGCTGGTCCCGGGTGCGGCCGCGGAAGGGGCCGCCCGAGGCGGTGACCACCAGGTGGTCGACCTGGTCGGGGCGCACCCCGGCCAGGGCCTGCGCGATGGCGGTGTGCTCGGAGTCCACGGGCAGGATCTGGCCGGGGCGCGCGGCCTCCGTGACCAGGGAGCCGCCGACGACCAGGGACTCCTTGTTGGCCAGCGCGAGCCTGGCCCCCGAGGCCAGCGCGGCGAGGGTGGGCAGCAGGCCGACGGATCCGGTGACGGCGTTGAGCACCACGTCCCCGTCCCCCAGCGAGCCGGCCAGGGCCACGACCGCCTCGGCGCCGGCGTCGAGGGCGGGCGGGGCGACGTGCGCGGCGGCGCAGGCGGCGCCGACGGCCCGTTCGACCGCCTCGGCGCGCTCCGGCGCGGCGACGACCAGGTGCTCCGGGCGGTGGGCGAGGACCTGCTCGGTGACCAGCTCGGGGCGGGAGCCGCCGACCGCGAGACCGCTCACCCGGGCGATGTCCGGGTAGCGGGTGAGCACCTCGAGGCTCTGGGTGCCGATCGAGCCGGTGGCCCCCAGCAGGACCAGCCGGCGCGGGGTGGTGCTCACGGCACGGAGGCCATCACGTCCGCGACATGATCGAGGTAGACGTCGACCACGGCCTCGCGGTAGCCCTCCGGGCCGCGCCGGCGGCGGAAGGCGGAGCGGCGCACGTCGTCGACGCTCATCGGCAGTCCGTCGGTGAAGTAGGCGACCAGCTGATCGCACAGGGCGTCGACGTCGGACTTGTCGTAGGCCGGCTCCCCCTGCGCGGCAGGGGCGAAGCGGTCGCCGGCGGGTCGCTCGAGGCGCTCCTTGAGGACCTCGGCGCGCTCGGTGAGCTGCGCGATCCAGACCTCCTCGCCGCGCTCGGCGATCGCGTCGTCGCGGGCCTGCAGGGCGAAGGCGTCGGACAGGCGGTCCAGTGCCTCGTCGACCACGCGCATGTCGTAGCCGCCGCGCTCGGTGCCGAAGCTCGCCGAGGTGATGTCCGCCCCGGTGAAGGAGGGGTCGCGTCCCTCGTAGGCGCGGCGGGCGCGGGCCAGGAACTCGTCGACCTCGTGCATGTCGTAGCCGACGCTGAAGCGCGAGACACGCTCGAACGATGTGCTCACCAGTGGGTCCTTCCTCGGTGCTGTCGGTGTCCCACTGTAGCGGCGTGGGCGGGCGGGACGGGGAGGTGGACGGCGCGCGGGGCGCGTCCCGGAGCGCTCAGCGTCCTCCGCCCAGCAGTCGGGCCAGGAACCCGGGGCGGGGCTCGGCCGGATGCCGCGGCCCCGCTGGGTCGGAGGGCGCCGCGGCGGCGCCCCCAGCGCCGGCGGAGAGGTCGCGCTGCGGGTCGTAGGGGTGGGCCGCCGGGTCCTCGAGCATCGGGACCAGCACCGCGTCGAGGAAGTCGTCGACCTCCTGCATCGAGTAGCCCTCCTGGAACCTCGTCACCGTGAAGCGCTGGCCCAGCGCCTCCTGGGCCGTCAGCGAGCCGTCGCGGTGCAGCAGCGCCTGCTCGCAGCGGTCGAGGAAGGCGTCGACCTCGTCCATGACGTAGCCCTCGCCGAAGCGGGTGGTGGAGAAGCGGATGTTCAGCATGGCTGTCCCGGCTCAGTCGAGGGCCGCCGCGACCGCCTCGACGCGGGCGATCCGCGCCTCCCGGTCGGCGCGATGGACGTCGGTCTCGATGACCTCGGCGGCGAGCTGGCCGCAGGCGCCGTCGATGTCGGAGCCGCGGGTGTCGCGGATGGTCGCGGAGATCCCGTTGGCCCGCAGGGTCTCCACGAAGCGCTTCTCGACGAAGGGGTCCGAGGCGGTCCACTTCGAGCCCTTGACCGGGTTCAGCGGGATCGGGTTGACGTGGATCCAGTGCGCCCCGCCCTTGGCGATCAGCCGGTCCGCGAGCAGCTGCGCGCGGTGCTGCTGGTCGTTGATGTCGCGGATCAGCGCGTACTCGATGCTGACCCGGCGCCCGGTGGTCTCGAAGTACTCGTACGCGGCGTCGAGGATCTCGTCGATGTCGAAGCGGGTGTTGATCGGGACCAGCTCGTCGCGCAGCTCGTCGTCGGGCGCGTGCAGCGACACCGCGAGGGTGACCGGGATCTTCTCCCTGGTCAGCTTGCGCACCGCCGGGGCCAGGCCCACCGTGGAGACGGTGATGTGGCGGGCGCCCATCCCGAAGCCCTCGGGGGCGGGGGCGTTCAGGCGCCGGCAGACCGTCGCCACCGGGCGATAGTTCGCCAGCGGCTCCCCCATGCCCATGAACACGATGTTGGAGACCCGGCCGGTGCCGCCGGGCAGCTCCCCGGCGGCGAGCATCTGATTGGCGATGCGCACCTGCTCGAGGATCTCGGCCGCGGAGAGGTTGCGGGTCAGGCCCATCTGCCCGGTGGCGCAGAAGGGGCAGTTCATCCCGCATCCGGCCTCGGAGGAGATGCACAGGGTGACGCGGTCGCTGTAGCGCATCAGGACCGACTCGACCATCGCCCCGTCGAACAGCTTCCACAGGAACTTCTGGGTGGCGCCGTGGTCGGCGGACTGGCGCGAGACCACGGTCAGCAGCTGCGGGAAGAACCGGTCGACGAGCTCGTCGCGGCGGTCCTTGGGCAGGTCGGTGAGGTCGTCCGGGTCGGTGGTGAAGTGCTCGAAGTAGTGCACCGACAGCTGCTTGGCGCGGAAGCCGGGCAGTCCCATCTCCTCGACGGCGGCGATCCGCTCGGCGAGGCTGAGGTCCGCCAGGTGCGTCGGCGGCTTGCCGCGGCGGGCGGGCCGCAGCTGCAGCTCGCCGGGGGCGAGCGCGACCTTCTGGCCGGGGATCGCCTCGCGGGAGAGGTCTGGCTTGCGGGACAGGGCGACGGGCGTCGGCGCGCCGGCGCGGGCGTCGGGATCAGTGGGGCTGTTCATGGCAGCAGGACCTCCAGCATGATGTAGGTGGTGGGGGCGGCGAGCAGGATCGAGTCGATGCGATCCAGCACTCCGCCGTGCCCGGGGAGCAGGGTGCCCATGTCCTTCAGGCCGAGATCGCGCTTGAGCAGCGATTCGGCGAGGTCGCCGCAGGTGGAGACGATCACCAGCACCACGCCGATCAGCACCCCGGCCCACCAGGGCAGGTCCAGGGCGAGGGTGCCGACCGCGGTCACCGCGGCGGTGCCCAGCAGCAGGGAGCCGCCGAAGCCCTCCCAGCTCTTCTTGGGGCTGATGCTCGGCGCCATCGGGTGCTTGCCGAACAGCACACCGGAGATGTAGCCGCCGATGTCGTTGCCCACCGGGCCCAGGATCGCGATCAGCACCAGCAGCGGGCCCTGCTCGCGCTCGAACAGCAGCAGCAGGAAGCAGCCCAGGAACGGCACCCAGGCCAGGGCGAAGACGCCCCCGGCGACGTCCCGCAGCGCGGTCAGCCCCATCGACTCCGAGACGCGCCACAGGATCAGCACGCAGATCGAGACCGCCATGGCGATCAGCAGGCCCTCCGCGCCGAACACGGCGGTGGAGACGACCATGCCGATCACCCCGACCAGCAGCGGCATCGCCGGCACCCGCAGCCCGCCCTCCCCGAGCGCCCGGATCAGCTCCAGCACCGCCAGCACCATCGCCGCCGCGGCGACCACCGGGAAGGTCTGCGCCAGCACGAACACGGCGACCAGCATGATCGCGCCGAGGCCGAGCCCCACCCCGATGGCGGCGGGGAGGTTCCGGCCCGGTCCGCGCCGCTTGCCGTGCCCCGGCTCCGGCGCGGCCACGGCACCGACCGCCTCGACGGTGGTCGAGGCGGTCGAGGCGGGGGGATCGATGCTCACGGGTCGGCAGCGGCGGGAGGCCGGGGCTCAGATGGTCTCGAGCTCGGTCTCCTTGAGGCCGAGCGCCTCGTCGATCTGCTCGATGTACCGCTTGGTGAGGGCCTCGAGCTCCTTCTCGGCGCGGCTGCCGTCGTCCTCGCCGATCTCCTTGTCCTTGACCAGCTTCTCGATGGCCTTCTTCGCGTTGCCGCGGGAGGCGCGCACCGAGACCCGGCCGTCCTCGGCCTTGGTGCGGGCGAGCTTGACGTAGTCCTTGCGCCGCTCCTCGGTGAGGGCCGGCAGCACCACGCGCAGGTTGTCGCCGTTGTTGGTGGGGTTCACGCCGAGGTCCGACTCGCGCAGCGCCGTCTCGACCCCGGTGGTGGAGGACTTGTCGTACGGGGTGACGATGACGGTGCGGGCCTCGGGGAACTGCAGGGAGGCGAGCTGGTTCAGCGGGGTGGGGGTGCCGTAGTACTCGACGGTGATGCCCTCGAACATCGCCGCATTGGCGCGTCCGGTGCGGATCGCGGTGAAATCGTCCTTGGTCACGTCCAGGGACTTCTTCATCTTGGCCTCGGCATCCTTCAGGATGCTCGCGGTGTCGTCGCTCACGGGGTGCTCCTCGGTCGGGGTGGGTGTTCGTCGTCCATTGTCCCGCACCACCGCGGTGGAGGGGAGGACATCGGCGGCTGCCGGAGGTCGGCGGGGAGGGGGCGCCCGGCCGGGCGGACTACTCGGTGACGACCGTGCCGATGCGGTCCCCGCGCATGGCGCGGGTGATGTTGCCGGGGGCATCGAGGCCGAAGACCATCATCTGCTGGGCGTTGTCCATGCACAGGCTGAAGGCGGTGGAGTCGACGACCTTGAGGCCCTGCTGCAGGGCGTCGCCGTAGGTGACGTGGTCGAGCTTGATCGCGTCGGGGTTGTGGCGGGGGTCGGAGTCGTACACGCCGTCCACACCGTTCTTGGCCATCAGCACCTCCTCGCAGCCGATCTCCAGCGCGCGCTGCACGGCGACGGTGTCGGTGGAGAAGTAGGGCATCCCGGCGCCCGCGCCGAAGATCACCACCCGGCCCTTCTCGAGGTGGCGCACCGCCCGCAGCGGGATGTACGGCTCGGCGACCTGGCCCATCTCGATGGCGGTCTGCACGCGGGTGGTGACGCCGCGCTGCTCGAGGAAGTCCTGCAGGGCCAGGCAGTTCATGACCGTGCCCAGCATGCCCATGTAGTCGGCGCGGCGGCGGTCCATACCGCGCTGGGAGAGCTCGGCGCCGCGGAAGAAGTTCCCGCCGCCGACGACGATGGCGCATTCGACGCCCTGGGCCACCCCTTCGGCGATCTCGCCCGCGATGCGGGAGACGACATCCGGGTCGACGCCGACGGCGCCTCCTCCGAAGGCCTCGCCCGAGAGCTTCAGCAGCACGCGACGGCCGTCCTGCCTCTTGGGGAGCACGGGTATGGGTGACGTGAACGTCTGGGTCATGGGGGTCCTTCCACGCTGGGTCCTCGGCGATGGTTCCGGCGCGGCCCCGCACCGAGGGTGCGGGGCCGCGGGTCGGTGGCCGCGCTCACGCGCGGCCGAGGGGGCGGGGCCGTGGCCCCGCCCCCGGGGGATCAGCTGCCGACGCGGAAGCGGACGAAACCGGTGAGGGTGCCGCCGGCCTCCTGGACGACCTGGCCGACGGACTTCTTGGTGTCCTTGGCGAACGCCTGGTCGAGCAGGACGTTCTCCTTGAAGAAGCCGTTCAGGCGGCCCTCGACGATCTTCGGGAGCGCCTTCTCGGGCTTGCCCTCGTTGACCGCGGTCTCCTCGGCGATGCGACGCTCATCGGCGACGACCTGCTCCGGGACCTCCTCGCGGGAGAGGTAGGTCGGGGAGAAGGCGGCGATGTGCATCGCCACGTCGCGCGCGACCTCGGCGCCGGCCTTGTCGGAGGCGACCAGCACGCCGACCTGCGGGGGCAGGTCCTTGTTGGTGCGGTGCATGTAGGAGGTGACGACCTCGCCGGAGACCCGGCCGATGCGGCGCACCTCGATCTTCTCGCCCATGGTGGCGCCCGCGTTGGTCAGCGCCTCGCCGAAGGAGGTGTCGGCGAGCTGCGCCGGCTCGGTGGCGCCGGACTCGACGGCCGCGGCCACGGCCTCGTCGCCCAGGGCGACGAATTTGTCGTTCTTGGCCACGAAGTCGGTCTCGGAGTTGATCTCGACCAGGGTGCCGGTCTGACTGCCGTCGGTGTCGCGCACGTCGACGGCGATGAGGCCCTCGGAGGCGGTGCGACCCTCGCGCTTGGAGATGCCCTTGAGACCCTTGACGCGGATCAGTTCGACGGCCTTGGCCTTGTCGCCGTCGGCCTCGTCGAGCGCCTTCTTGACGTCGAGCATCCCCGCGCCGGTGGACTCGCGGATCTCCTTGATGTCTGCTGCCGTGTACTTAGCCATAGATGTCTCCCTCGGGGACGTGAAGTGTCGGGTCGATCGATTCGTGCCTGCCGACGGGACCGGGGCGGCCGCAGCCGCCCCGGTCCCGGACGATCACTCGGCGGGGGTCGAGCTCGCGGCGTCCGCGGCGGCGGCGGCCGGGGCGTTCGCGGCCGGGTTCGCGTTGGCCGGCGCGTCGGCGGCCGGGGCCTCCGACTCGGCCGAGGCCTCGGGGGCGGCGGGCGCCTCGGCGGCCACGGACTCCTCGGCGGGCGCGTCCTGCTGCTGGACCTCGGACTGCTTGAGCAGCTCCTGCTCCCACTCGGCCAGCGGCTCGACGGCGGAGACGTTCTTCTCGCCACCGGTGGTCTTGGCGTGACGCTGCTGGAGACCGGCGGCCACCGCATCGGCGATCACGCGGGTCAGCAGGGTGACGGAGCGGATCGCATCGTCGTTGCCCGGGATCGGGTAGGTGATCAGATCGGGATCGCAGTTGGTGTCCAGGATCGCGACGACCGGGATGCCGAGCTTCTGCGCCTCGTCGACGGCCAGGTGCTCCTTGTTGGTGTCCACGACCCACACGGCGGAGGGCGCCTTGCCCATGTCGCGGATGCCGCCCAGGGTCTTCTCCAGCTTGTCCTTCTCGCGGCGCATCATCAGCAGCTCCTTCTTGGTGCGGCCGGAGGCGGCCACGTCCTCGAAGTCGATCTGCTCGAGCTCCTTGAGCCGGTTCACGCGCTGGGAGACGGTCTGCAGGTTGGTGAGCATGCCGCCCAGCCAGCGCTGGTTCACGAAGGGCATGCCGACGCGGGTGGCCTGCTCCTGCACGGACTCCTGGGCCTGCTTCTTGGTGCCGACGAACAGGATGGTGCCGCCGTGGGCGACCGTCTGCTTGACGAACTCGTAGGCCTTGTCGATGTACGACAGGGTCTGCATGAGGTCGACGATGTAGATGCCGTTGCGCTCGGTGAAGATGAAGCGACGGACCTTCGGGTTCCAGCGACGGGTCTGGTGACCGAAGTGGACGCCGCTCTCCAGGAGCTGGCGCATGGTGACGACTGCCATGATGGTGTCCTCTGTTCTAGGCCTGGGCTCGCACGGCGCGCCCGTAGGCGTCCGCGGTCATCGCGCAGGACCTGCTTTCACGGTTTCCCCCGTACCGGACGGTGCGGGGCCTGGTGCCCGGGAACCGGCCGCCCCGACGCTCCCCCGTGCCTGCGCGCGGGGATGGCCGAGGACCGATGGCCGGCGAGCCCTGGTGGGCACGCGAAGTCATCCGGACGAGCCGGACGCTGGAGGAAGTCTAGCCGACGGCGCCGCCGCGACGAGCGCGGCATGCATCACCTCGGGCGGCGCGAAGAGCAGGTTCCCGCTGGCGCCCGCCGCGCTCCGCTCCGCCGGCGGCAGTCGCCGAGATGGTTCCTCCCCAGGGCGCCGTCCTCCACCGGGTCCGCCCGGCTCCTGACCGCGCCCGGCGCAGCGGGCAGGATGCGCGGCATGGCTGCCCTCCGCGTCCCGGGGCCGCTGCCGCCCGCGCGCTGCACCGCGCGCCGCAGCCGCCTTCTGCTCCTCCTGCTGTGCGTGGCGCTCGCCCTCGTGCCGCCGGGCACCGCGCGCGCCGAGGGTGGGCGGTGGCAGTGGCCGACGCCGTCGCCCCACCCGGTGCTCCGACCGTTCGAGGCCCCCGCGCTTGCGTACGCGCCCGGACACCGCGGCCTGGACATCGCGGTGGCCGGGCAGGGCGCGCCGGTGCGGGCGGTGGAGGCCGGCACGGTGCGGTTCGCCGGGTCGGTGGCGGGGCGGGGCGTGGTCTCGGTGCTGCATGCGGACGCACTGATCTCGACCTATGAGCCGGTGGCAGCGTCCGTGAGCGCCCGTCAGCAGGTGGCGGCCGGCGAGGTGCTGGGGGCGGTGTCCGCGGCGGGGCCGGCGCCGCACTGCGCGGCGGCGTGCCTGCATCTGGGGGCGCGGGCGGGTGAGCGCTACCTGGATCCGCTGCTCCTGCTCGGCGCCCGGGGGCCGAGCGTGCTGCTGCCGTGGGGTGGCGCGGGCGCCGGCGCAGGGCCGGCGATGGCCGCCTCGTCCCCGCCGGGAGCGGCCGGCGTCCCGGCGGGCAGGCCGGGCTCCGGCGCCGAGGCGGCGCGCGGTGAGCGCCAGGCCGTTCTCGCGCAGTGAGCCGCGGGGCGGGGCTCAGGCGCGGGGGTGGGCCTGGTCGACGGTGCTGCGCAGGCGCTGGGCGCTGACGTGGGTGTAGATCTGCGTGGTGGCGAGCGAGGAGTGGCCCAGGAAGTCCTGCACGCTGCGCAGGTCCGCGCCGCCCTCGACGAGATGGGTGGCGGCGCTGTGGCGCAGCGTGTGCGGGGAGATGTGCCGGGAGATGCCGGCCGCGGCGGCGTGACGGTCCACCAGGGTGCGCACTGCCCGATCACCCAGCCGGCCCCCGCGCACCCCGAGGAACAGGGCGTCGCCGGTCCTCCCGGCCGCGGCGCCGGCCTGCTCGAGCAGCAGCGGCCGCCCCTGACGCTCCCAGCGCTCCACCGCGTCCAGGGCGGGCACGCCGACCGGCACGATCCGCTCCTTGTCCCCCTTGCCGCGCACCCGGACGGTGCGGTGACCGTGGTCGATGCCGGAGCGGTCCAGCGCCACCAGCTCGGAGACCCGCAGCCCGCTGGAGTAGAGCAGCTCGAGCACGGCGGCGTCACGCAGCAGCACCGCCTGCTGCAGAGGGTCGGGGGGACTCGCGACATCAGGGACGTCCTCGCCGGATCCGGCCTCGGTGCCGGGTCCGGCGTCGGTGGCGGGGGCCACCTCGGTGGTGCTGCGGTCACCGCCGGGGGTACGCGCCGGGTCACCGGCGGGGAAGATCCCGTCCAGCAGACCGGCGGCCTGGTCGCCGGAGAGCACGGTGGGCAGGTGCCGGCCGCGGCGGGGCGCCCGGAGGCGGCCGCCGACATCGTGGGGGATCCGTCCGGTCGCGGCGAGCCAGGTGGTCAGGGTGCGGGCGGCGGCGGCGGAGCGGGCCAGCGTGCTCGGGTTCGCGCCGGTCTCGGCCCGGGCCGCGAGCCAGGAGCGCAGGGCGGCGACATCGAGCTCGGGCAGCTCGATGCGCTCGACCTCGCGCAGATGCTCCAGCAGATCGGTCGCCTCCCGTCGGTAGGCGCGCACTGTGTGCTCCGAGCGCCCCCGCTCCAGGCGCAGGTGCGCGGCGAAGGCGGCGACGAGGTCCTCGTGGGCCGGGGCCTCGTCGGTGCGATCCGGGTCGGTGCTCATGTCTCCCAGTGTCGCGCATGCTCGGATCGGCGGCGGCGCTCAGCGGGAGGGGCGGGCGCGGCGGAACCGCTCCCCCGTCCTCTCGACCAGGCCCAGCAGCTCCAGACGGGCCAGGGCGCCCTCCACCTCGAGGGCGGTGAAGCCGATCTCGTCCGCGATCCGCGGCGCGGCCAGGCTCGAGCGCGGCGGCACGGCGTCGAGCACCCGTCGGTCGGCGGGGCTGAGCAGGTCCAGCTCGTCCTGGACCGCGAAGCTCCCCTCCCCCGCGGCGGGACCGCCGGGCAGCAGGTCCAGCAGATCGCCGGGCTCGGTGATCAGCACGGCCCCGCGGTCACGGATCAGGCGGTGGCAGCCGGCGCTCGCGGCGGAGGTGATGGGGCCGGGCACCGCACCGACCGGGCGGGAGAGCTGATCGGCCAGGCGGGCGGTGGACAGGGCGCCGGAGCGCCAGGAGGCCTCGACCACCACGACCGCCTGGGCGAGGGCGGCGATCAGGCGGTTGCGGGCCAGGAAGCGCCAGCGGGTCGGCGCGGTGCCCGGGGGCGCCTCGCTGACCAGAAGGTGGCGGTCCCTGATCCGTTCGAGCAGCTCGGTGTTGCCGCGGGGATAGAGCCGGTCGAGACCGCCGGCGAGGACCGCGAGGGTCGCTCCCCCGTCGGCCGCGAGCGCTCCGCGGTGGGCCGCGGCATCGATGCCGTAGGCGCCGCCGGAGACGACGGTGCCGCCTCCCGCGGCGAAGGCCGCGGCGAGCGAGCCGGCGGTGTCCTCGCCGTAGGGGGTGGAGGCGCGGGAGCCCACCAGGGCCGCGCTGCGGGCGCCGACGAGGCCGTCCAGCCGGCCCGGGCCCTGCACCCAGAGGCAGTGCGGGCCGGTCTCCTGCAGGTCCTCGAGAGCGGCGGGCCATTCCCCGTCCTGCGGGGTGATCACGCGGATCCCGCGGCGGTGCGCCTCCGCGAGCACCGCTGCGACGTCGACGCTGGACAGACGTGCGCGCCACCGGGTCAGCGCCCGGCGGGCCCTGACCTGCTGGGTGCCGGGCGCGGGGTCGGCGGCCTGGCTGGGCAGGTCGCCGCCCAGGCCGCGCAGCAGGTCGCCCTCGCTCCCCTCCCGGGCGAGGGCGAGGGCCTGCTGCGGGCCGAGGACGCTGCGGGCCAGCAGGGCGACGGAGTCGGAGGGCTCCGCGATCAGGGACCAGGTGATGCGGGCGAGGCGGTCGTCGCTCGCGGTGGGCGCAGCCGCGGGGCCGGGTGCTGCCCCGTGCGGGGTGGTGGAGGCGGTCATCGGGGTTCTCCTTCGCGCAGGGTCAGGGCCAGACCGATGTGCTCGGCGGCGGGACGGTCGGCGGCGTCGAGGTCGGCGAGCGTCCAGGCCAGGCGCAGCACCCGGTCGTGGCCGCGCAGGGTGAGCCGGCCCTGCGCGACGGCATGGTCGAGCAGGCGGCGCTCGGAGCGCGCGGGGGCGAAGTCGCGCCGCAGCAGCGGGCCGGGCAGATGCGCGTTGGTGCTCCAGGTGCGGCCCTCGAAGCGCTCGCGCTGGCGCTCCCGTGCGGCGCGCACCCGCGCGGCGATCGCCGCACTGGATTCGGCGGCGCCGGTGGAGCTGCGGTGGATGTCGACGGGTCCGACGGTGACGCGCATGTCCACCCTGTCCAGCACCGGTCCGGAGAGCCGGGCCAGGTAGCGGCGGCGCTGCAGCGGGGAGCAGCTGCAGTCCTCGCCCTTCCCCCACGAGCGTCCGCAAGGGCACGGGTTCGCGGCGAGGACCAGCTGGAACCGCGCCGGGTAGCGCGTCACGCCGCGGGTGCGGTGCAGGGTGATGTCCCCGGTCTCGAGCGGTTCGCGCAGGGCCTCCAGGACGCGGCTGGGGAACTCGGGGGCCTCGTCGAGGAACAGGACGCCGGCGTGGGCGCGGGAGATGGCGCCGGGCAGCGCCAGTCCCGCTCCGCCTCCGACCACGGCTGCGGTGGTGGCGGTGTGGTGTGGGTTCTCGAAGGGCGGGGTCCGCAGCAGTCCCGCCCGTGCCTCGAACCGGCCGGACAGGGAGTGGATCGCGGAGACGGTCAGGGAGTCGTCGAGGTCGAGGTCCGGGAGGATGCCGGGCAGGCGGGAGGCGATCATCGTCTTGCCAGCGCCGGGCGGTCCCATCAGCAGCAGGTGATGCGCGCCGGCGGCGGCAACCTCGGCGGCGCGGCGGGCCTGGGCCTGTCCCATCACGTCGGCGAAGTCGGGGCGGTGGCCGGAGCCGACGGAGCCCCCGGCATCCTGACGGTGCAGGGTCACGGCCGGGCGCACCGGGGACGGCGGGACGTCGGCCCCGAAGCGGTGCAGGACGCCGGTGAGGTCGCCGGCGCCGTCGATCTCGAGGCCCTCGACCAGGCGGGCCTCGGGGAGGTTCTCCTCGGGGACGATCGCGCGGGTGACGCCGTGGGCGCGGGCCGCCAGGAGGGCGGGGAGCACCCCGGGGATCGGCCGCACCCGCCCGTCCAGTCCGAGCTCCCCGAGCAGCACGATGTCGGCCGGCACGTGGAGCAGCAGGTCTCCCTGGGCATCGACCACGGCCATCGCGATGGCGAGGTCGAAGCCGGAGCCGTGCTTGGGCCGCCAGGCGGGCGTCATGTTGACGGTGATCCGGCGCGCGGCCAGCCGGATGCCGCTGCGCGCGGCGGCGGCCCGCACCCGTTCGCGGGCCTGCAGCGTCGAGGAGTCGGGCAGGCCCACCAGGGAGAACGCCGGCAGGCCCGGGGAGACGTCGGCCTCCACCTCGACCAGCATCCCCTCCAGCCCGGCCAGGCTGATCGACAGCGTGCGCGCGTGCCCCATCAGGACACCCCTTCGAGATGCTCGAGCCAGAAGGCCCCGTCGAGCTGGGCATGGACGGCCACCACGTCGATCCGGACGTCGCGGTGCGGGGTGGAGCGCTCCATCAGGTACTCCCCGGCGAGCCGGCGCAGCCGCCTCAGCTTCGTCGGGGTGACCGCCGCCTGGGGGACGCCGGTGACGAAGGAGCGGCGGGTCTTGACCTCGAGGAACACCAGCGTGGTGCGGTCCAGGGCGACGATGTCGAGCTCCCCGTGGCGCAGGCGCAGGTTGCGCTCGATCACCTGCCAGCCGCGGGCCCTCAGGTGAGCGGCGGCGAGGTCCTCCCCCGCCCGGCCGAGCTCCAGGGTCGACATGTCGCGCACCCGGCGTGACGACGGCGGGAGGGAGGGATCGGGGGCGGCGAGGCTGTTCATACCGGACAGCGTCGCCGGGCGTCGGCGCGGGCGGAACCGCGCCGCCGCGTCTGGGGACGGAGCGGGCGTGGGGAGGAACGGTGCCGGGGCCCCGTTGGCGGCAGCGCCGTGGGCGGCAGCCCCGTGGACGGCGGCCGCACGGGCGGGGGCCGCACGGGCGGCGAGCGCTCCGGCGGCGCTGCGACCGGCGGTTCGAGCAGCGGCCTCCCCGACGGGCTACGGCAGGGGGCTACGGCAGGGAGATGTCCTGCTTGTTGAGCTCCTCGATGTTGACGTCCTTGAACGTCACCACCCGCACGGAGCGCACGAAGCGGTTGGAGCGGTAGATGTCCCAGACCCACACGTCGGCCAGGCGCAGCTCGTAGAACACCTCGCCGCCGCCTGAGCGGACCTGCAGGTCCACCTGGTTGGCGAGGTAGAAGCGGCGCTCAGTCTCGACCACGTAGGTGAACAGGCTGACCACGTCGCGGTACTCGCGGAACAACTGGAGTTCGAGATCGGATTCGTAGTTCTCGAGATCCTGGGCGCTCACCGAAGCTCCTCCTGTTCCTGCCGTGGCCATTGGTCGCCCCACAGTACGCCAGCGCTGCTGAATGCCGGCGCCGGCTCCAGCAGCGCCGGCAGCATCGCGCCGGACCGGGGCGGCGCGGGTGCCCGGGGGCGCACCGGTGCGGGCGCGGAGCCCAGCCGCCAGCTGCGGCGGTGGTGCTCATGGGGACCGTGGCGGTCGATCGCGTCCCGGTGGGCGGCGGAGCCGTAGCCCTTGTTCGAGGCCCATCCGTAGACCGGGGCGAGGGCGTCGAGCTCGACCATCCGCGCGTCGCGGGCGACCTTCGCGAGGATGCTCGCGGCGGCCACGCTCGCGCAGTCGCGGTCGGCCGCGACCCGCAGCTCGACGCGGGGCGCGGGCCGGTCCGCGGCGGCCAGTGCGGCCGAGAGCAGGTCGCAGTTGCCGTCCAGCAGGATCGCGTCGATCTCGAGGTCGAGCGCGTCGAGGGCGCGCAGGGCCGCGCGGGTGAGGGCGCCGACGATCCCGATCTCGTCGATCTCCGCGGCGCTCGACCAGCCGACGGCGCCGGCGCGGACGGTTGCGAGGATCGGGTCCACCAGGGCCTCGCGGCGGCGGGCGGTGAGCTGCTTGGAGTCCCGCACCCCCTCGGGCAGCGCCGCGGCGCGGCCGCCGGTCACCTCGATCGCGCAGGCGCCCATCGCGACGGGGCCGGCCAGCGCTCCTCGGCCCACCTCGTCGATGCCGACCACGATGCGTCGCTCCGGTCCGCACCGGGCGGCCAGGGCGAGCTCGGCGTCGAGGGTGGGGACGGACGGGCTCACGGTTGGTCGGACACGTCGGCGAAGGCCTCGCGGCCCTCGCCCAGGCCGGTCCAGCGGCTCGCGGGCCAGAAGATCACCTCGGCCTTGCCGGTGATGTCGCTCTCGTCGACGAAGCCGCCGTCGCCCTGGGTCTCGTGCCAGGCAGAGTCGGCCGAGGCGTAGCGGTTGTCGCCCATCACCCAGACCTTGCCGTCGGGGACGGTGACGTCGAAGGCGTTCTTGCAGGCGGGGGTCTCGGGGTTGATGTACGGCTCCTCGAGCGCGACGCCGTTGACCTCCAGCCGGCTCCCCTGTTCGGCGCAGACCACGTGATCGCCGCTGACGCCGACCAGTCGCTTGACGAGGTGGTCCTGGGAGGGGTCGGGCGCGAGCCCGATCATGCTCAGCACCATCATCACCCGGACCCGCGGGGTGGGGTTCTCGGTGGCGTCGCCCGGGATCCAGTCGTCGGGGTCCTCGAAGACGATCACGTCGCCGCGGTGCAGGTCGAACACGCCCGGGGTGAGCTTGGAGACGAGGATCTTGTCGTCCTGCAGCAGGGTCGGGTTCATCGAGGCGGAGGGGATGTAGAAGGGCTGGATCAGGAAGGTCTTGACCAGCACCGCGATGACCAGCGCGACCACCATGGTGACCAGGGTGTCCAGCCACAGCGGCAGGCGCTGGCCGCGGCGGGGTCGCGGCGCGGTGGCCTCCGCGGCGGCGCCGCCCGACGGGTCCTCGCCGACGGCGGCGTCCGCGGGGAGGGACACTGCACGGCGGGGATCATCGGTCTCGTTCATCGCGGCGATCCTATCCGGCCGGTCCTGGGATCAGAGGCTGCCACGACGAGTCGGTGGCCACACCAGCTGGTCGGCCTCCCCCACCACCCGCTGCACCGGGATCATCCCGCCGCCGGGCGCGCCGAGCAGGTGCCGCGAGTCGGTGGAGTCCGCCCGGTTGTCGCCGAGCACGAACATGCGTCCCTCGGGCACGAGCAGGTCGAAGCGGGTCTCGCTCGGGGCCGTGCCCGGGGCGAGGTAGGGCTCCACCAGCGGGACGCCGTCCAGCAGCAGCGAGCCCGCGTCGTCGCAGCACTCCACCCGGTCCCCGCCGACGGCGATCACCCGCTTGACCCAGAACCGGCCCCCGTCGGCCGTGGACGGCGCGAAGTACCCGGAGCCGTCGAAGACGACGATGTCCCCGCGCTCGGCGGTGCCGCGCTCACGACGATCGGCCAGCAGCACGTCGCCGACCTGCAGGGTCGGGGTCATCGACGCCGACGGCACTCGGAAGGGCTGGGCCACGAAGTGCCGCACCAGCCCGGCCGTCACCAGCAGCGCCACGACGCAGACGGCGGCGGCCACCACCAGGTGGGGCCGCCGCCGTCCGTTCACGCCGTCTCGGGTCATGCCCGATCAGAAGTCGCGCTTCTCCTTGATGCGGGCCTTCTTGCCCGTGAGGTTGCGCAGGTAGTAGAGCTTGGCGCGGCGCACATCGCCGCGGGTGACGACCTCGATCTTGTCGACGGTCGGGGCGTGCACGGGGAAGACGCGCTCCACGCCGACGCCGAAGGAGATCTTGCGGACCCGGAAGGTCTCGCCGACGCCGTGGCCCTGGCGGCCGATGACGTAGCCCTGGAAGACCTGGATACGGGAGCGGTTGCCCTCGATGACCTTCACGTGGACCTTGATGTTGTCGCCGGCGCGGAAGTCGGGGACGTCGTCGCGCATCGACGCCTGGTCGAGCTGGTCGAGCTTCTGCATGGTGTCTCTCCTGCCCTCCGCCTCAGGTCGGACGGCGTCGTTCGTGGGACTCCCCGGGGCGGGGCGTCCGTCAGGAACCGTCGATCCGGCGAGGAGCGGGCCCCTCGTGCCGGTGTGCTGGGCCTCTGGCGGCGATTCCCATCGCCACGGACCTGCCCGACCGCTGGATGCGCCCTCCCCTGAGGCAGAGGGGCGCGCGGTGCGCACAAGGGTCCATTGTGCCAGCGCTCCATGGCAGCGGCAAGCCCTACGGGGGCCGACGGCGCAGGTCAGGCGCCGCCGGGGATGTCGGATCGGTCACCCAGCGGTGAGGGTTCAGGTCTCCGCGCCGGGTGCATCGACCGGTCCGAGCAGGTCGGGCCGGCGCTGCCGGGTGCGCTCGAGGGCCTGCTGGTGGCGCCAGGCCGCGATCTTCCCGTGGTCACCGGACAGCAGGATCGGCGGCACCTCGCGGGACACCCCGGCGGGGTCGTCCCAGGTGGCGGGGCGGGTGTAGAGCGGGTACTCCAGCATCCCCTCGGAGTGGGACTCCTCCAGCAGGCTCTCGGCGTTGCCGACCACGCCCGGCACCAGGCGCACCACCGCCTCGGTGATCGCCAGCACGGCGACCTCGCCGCCGTTGAGGACGTAGTCGCCCAGCGACGCGAGGGCGATCTCGTAGCCGAGGTCCGCGAGGTGCTCGTAGACCCGCTCGTCGATCCCCTCGTAGCGTCCGCAGGCGAAGACCAGCCACTCGCACTGCGACCATTCCTGGGCGGTGGCCTGGGCGAAGGGGACCCCCGCGGGGTTCGGGAACACCACCAGCGGCTCGACGTCCTCGCCGAGGGCGCGCTGCCCGTCGGCGCGGACGGCCGCGAAGGCCTCCGCCCACGGCTCGGGCTTCATGACCATCCCGGCGCCTCCCCCGAGTGGACTGTCGTCGACGGTCCGGTGACGGTCGTGGGTCCAGTCGCGCAGGTCGTGCACCTGCACGTCCACGAGCCCGTCACGGCGGGCCCTGCCGATCAGGGACAGCTCGAGCGGCGCGAGGTACTCCGGGAAGATGGTGATGACGTCGATGCGCATGATGGGCTCAGCGCCGCTTCCTCGGCGGCGCCGAGGTCTCCGGCTCCGGTCCCTGCTCGTCCTCGGGCAGGGCGTCGAACAGCCCGCCCGGCGGGTCGGCGAGCACGACCGCGTTCTCGAGGTCGACCTCGGGCACGAGCTGCTCGACCAGGGGCAGCTGCACGCGGCGACCGTCACCGGTGCGCACGATCAGCAGGTCCTGGGCCGGGTAGTGCTCGATGCCGACGACGGTGCCGAGCTCGCGGCCGTCGACGTGCCGGACGGCCAGGCCCTTGAGCTGGGAGGGGTACCAGGCATCGGGGTCCTCGTCGCTCTCCTCCTCGGCGTCGACCGCGACCGACAGCTCGACGCCCCGCAGGGCCTCCGCCTCGGTGCGGTCGGCGACCTCCTCGAAGCTGACGTACCAGCGGTTCTGCTGGGCGCGGACGCTGCGCACGGTGAGGGCGCGGGGGCGGCCGCCGTCCTCGACCTCGAAGCTGGTGCCGGGCTGCAGTCGCTCCTCCGGCTGGTCGGTGCGCAGGTTCAGCGCCACCTCCCCGCGCAGTCCGTGGGCCTTGCCGATGGTCGCGACGATCACGTCGAGTGCGCTCATGCCTGTCCTCCGTGGTCGGTGTCGCCCGGGCGGGCGGCGGTGGCGCCGATGTCGGCGCCGTCGATGATCTCCCCGGTCTCGGGCGAGGAGTAACCGGCCGCGTCGCAGGCCGCGGCCAGCTCGGTCAGCGGTCCGCGCAGCCCCTCGGACCAGGTGTCGCCGTCCAGCGCCTGCTGGAAGGGGGCGCGCACCGGCTCGAGCGCGGCGCGCACGGCGCCGTCGTCGACCGCGGCGATCTCAGCCGCGAGCAGATCCGCGGTGGCCTGCAGGTCCTCGGTGCGGTCGGCGGGGACCTGGCGCGGCTCCAGCCCCACCAGCTTGAACATGTTCGAGGTCAGCACGTTGGCGTTGCCGAAGCGGGTCAGGGTGCCGGGGGTGTCGAACACGTCGGCGCAGACCAGGGTCGCGGGCTTGGTGCCGTCCGCGCCGGGGGCGACGACCCAGCCGGCGGCCGCGGAGACGTCCTGGCAGGTGCCGGCCACGCCCTCCCAGGCGGCGCGGAAGCCCGCCCGGTCCGCCTCGGCGCCCTGCTCCGGCTCGGTGCGGAACCAGTCGGCCAGCACGCCCGCCGACGTGCGCGCCACCGCGGGTGCCTGTGCGAAGGCGGCCTCGATGTCGTCACCGGTCAGGGCGTAGAAGGACGGGTCCGACGGGCCGACGTCGGCGGCGGTGGCCGCCCGGTCCAGGACCACCCGGGAGAGAGGGTCGGTGTAGTCGGGGTCGCCCCAGAACTCGGCGCAGGCGGCGCCGAGCGCGGGGTCCGGCGTGGCCGAGGCCTCGACCGGCCCGGTCGTCCCGGACCGCCCCGGGGCGTCCGCGGTGGCCGTGCAGCCGCTCAGCATCGCCGCTCCGAGCAGGGCGGCGCCGAGCCGCCGTGCACCGGGTCGGGAACGGCGGGAGCGGCGCTGCCGGGACCTCTCGGTCCTGTCGGCAGCGCCGCTCCTGGGGATCCTTCGGGGCACCTCAGCGCCGGTCGACGTCGACGATGTCGACGCGCACGTCGTCCTCCGACAGAGCCGCGGTGACCGTGCGCAGGGCACGGGCGGTGCGGCCGGAGCGGCCGATGACGCGACCGAGGTCGGCGGGGTCGACCCGGACCTCGAGCAGCGGGCCGCGGCGGGTCGGCTTCTCGGTGACGCTCACGGCCTCGGGGTCCTCGACGATGCCGCGGACGAGGTGATCGAGAGCTTCGGCGCGGGCGCTCATCTCAGGCCTCGTCGGTGGTCGCGGCCTCGGCGTCCTCGGTGGTCTCGCCCTCGGCGGCGGGCTCCTGGGAACCCGGCTCGACCTCCGCGGCGCTCTCCTCGGACTCGTTCTTCTGCTTGGACATCTTCGCTCCCTCTCGTGCCTCGGCGGCGGCCTTGTCGGCGTCGGCGATGAGCTCCTCGGCGGTCTTCCTGACCTCGGCGGACTTGAGGGTGCCGGCACCCTCGCCCTCGCCCTTGAACTTCTGCCAGTCACCGGTCACCTTGAGCAGCGCCGCGACCTGCTCGGTCGGCTGTGCGCCGACACCGAGCCAGTACTGGGCGCGCTCGGACTGGATCTCGATGACGGAGGGGTGCTCGGTCGGGTGGTACTGACCGATCTCCTCGATCACGGCGCCATCGCGCTTCTTGCGCGAATCGGCCACGACAACGCGGTAGAACGGTGCACGGATCTTGCCCATGCGCTTCAGACGGATCTTGACAGCCACGTAGGTGGACTCTCCTTCAATGATGTTCGGGTGAGTCCCGCCGCAGCCTGTGGGGTCATGCGGGCGCTGACGGTTCTCGGGGCGTCGTGCCCGGACGGGTAGAGGGCCGGTCCGGACGCATACAGGGGCGATTATGCCAGGGATCCGGACCGTCGCACCACCTCCGTGCTGTGCACCGGGGCACATGGCCGGGAGGGGGCGCGCCGGGATGCCGCTCAGCTGCCGACGACCACCCGGCCGTCCAGCACCACCTGCGTGCGATCGCGCAGCGCACGATGGTCGGACCGGGGGTCGCGGGGCACGAGGAGCAGGTCCGCCGGGGCGCCGTCCTCGAGGCCCGCGACCCCCAGGAAGCGGCGCGGGGCCCAGGCCGCGGCCTGCAGGATCTCAGTGCCGGTCAGCCCGGCCCGGGCGAGCTCGTCGAGCTCGTCGTGGACGATGCCGTGTCCGAGCACTCCCCCGGCGTCGGTGCCCACCAGCAGCGGCACCCCGGCGTCGTGCGCATCGCGGGTGCGGTCGTAGCGTCCCTCCCGCAGCCGCCGCATGTGCGCGGCGTAGGCCGGGAACTTCGTCTCCCCCTGGGCGGCGTAGGCCTCGAACTCGCCGACGTTGACCAGGGTGGTCACCACGGGGGTGCTGGTCTGGGCGGCGCGCGCGATGGTCTCGTCGGTCAGTCCGGTGGCGTGCTCGAGGCAGTCGAATCCGGCGTCGAGGGCGAGCGGCAGCGTCGCCTCGTCGAAGGTGTGGGTGGTGATGCGGGCGCCGGCGTCATGCGCGGCCCGGGCGGCGTCCGCGAAGTCCTCGGCGCTCCAGCACGGGGTGAGGTCGCCGACCTCCCGATCGATCCAGTCGCCGACGAGCTTGACCCAGCCGTCGCCGCGCGCCGCTTCCCGGGCGACCGCGGCGGGCAGGTCCGCGGGCTCGAGCTCGTCGGCGTAGCCGCGCAGGTACCGGCGGGTGCGGGCCAGGTGGCGGCCGCAGCGGATCAGGCGCGGCAGGTCCCGCTGCTGCTGCAGCGGGGAGGTGTCGATGATGGAGCCGGCGTCGCGGATCAGCAGCACCCCGGTGTCGCGGTCGGTCAGGGCCTGCTGACGGGCGACCTCCAGGGTGGTGCCGGCGCCGTCGTCGCCGATCCCGACGTGGCAGTGGAGATCCGCGAGGCCGGGGACCACGAAGCCGTCGAGCTCGATGATCTCGGCGCCGCGGGGCAGGTCGGGGCGCTCATGACGGATCCGGCCGTCGACCACCCAGGCCCCGGGCAGCTCCTGCTCGGGTCCGAGCAGGACGGGACCGGTCAGGCGCAGGACCGGGGCGGCGGCGGTCGGGGTCGGGGTCGCGGCGATGCTCATGCGCCGACCATAGCGGCGAGCGCTCCTGCGGTGCAGGAGGCCGCGGGGCTGGCCGTCCCGGACCGGACCGACACGGTCGCAGCCGGCGGGGCGGCTCGAGCGGGCCCGGGTGGGCGCGGGCGGGCCGGCCGGCGCACCCGTGGCTCGACGTGGCACGAAGTGGCTTGACGTGGCACGACGTGGCACGACGTGGCACGAAAAGGTACCGCCCGGATGGCACCTTTCGCGTCCACATGGGCCGGTACGACGTCCGCCCGTGGCCCGGCTTCGAAAAGTACCACTCAGATGGCACCTTTCGCGTCCACGCGCGTCGATGGTCAGCTCGTACCCCACCGGGCGAGGAGGGGGAGCACCGATGGCGCAGCACCGTCCGGGTTCCACCCGCATCGGCACGGTCGCTGATCACCGCCCGTTGCGTCGAGCCTCGCGGAGGGCATGGTCGAGGCCGGCCAGGACCTCGCCCGGTCTCAGGTAGTCGGCCATCGTCAGGCGATGCAGCGACCAGCCCATGCGCTGAAGGGCCGCGCTCCTCTGGAGGTCATCGCGCCAGCGCTGTCGGTTCGTCCGGTGCTCATCCCCGTCGTACTCGATCGCGATCCTCTCGTCGGGATAGGCGAGATCGATGAAGTAGACGGTCCCGGTCACCGGATCGCACACCTTGAGATTCAGCTCCGGCTCCGGATACCCACGGCTGCGGAGCAGCAGTCGCAGCCGCGTCTCCATCGGCGACCAGGACCGCTCCCGCACCGCCGGCAGCGCGCGGCGCAGAGCGGGGACTCCCCGGCCGCTCATGGTGCCGAGGAACTGCTCGATCTGCGGGATCCGCATCCGCTCACGAGTGCCATTCTGGTCAGCGGCGAGAGCGTCCAGGCAGACGACCAGGTCGACCGGCGCGAGACGCGGTGCCAGCTCCTGCAGGGCGACCAGCGGATGGGACATGGTGATGCCGTCGAGCCGGATCGTCGGCGCCGCGGCCGGGCGATGCACCACGACGAGGCCGCCGCTGGCTCGCCCACGGCTCTCGGGTCCTCGGCAGTGCAGCGGGGCCCCTCCCTGCCGGGTCATCGCTCGGGGCAGCGGGAACCCGAAGAGCTCGGCCGCCGTCTCGTGGCTGATCACGGCGCCCGGCCGGATGGAGTGCTGGAACACCTCCGCGAGCGTGCTCAGCGCGGGCTGCGCGTCCGCTCGCATCCACCAGCCGGGGAACACCCGGGTCATCGCCGCGGAGGCGAGCTGCCGACGATGCATCCCCTGGTCGAGCAGCGTCGCGCGGGCGTAGACGCGGTCCGTGCGCAGATCGGCGGGTCGCAGGCTCATGGCCGCGACCGTAGAGGCCGATGCCGACGCCAGTTCGCTGGGCCGTACTGATGTGGACGGCCGCCTCGTGGGGAGGATCGCTGAGCCCAGGAGCCGTTCCGCGAGGCGCCTGCGCGCGTGAGCCGACGGGCACGCCCGTTGCGGCGGCCCGCAGCAGGGTACGAGCAGCTCCGCACCGGACGTCGGGAGCCACATCGGGGGTGATGCCGGCGTCAGCCGTCGGCCGCCCGGCCCGAAAAGGTGCCACGATCCTGGTACTTATCCGGGCCCGGTGCCGCCGGCTCGGGCTGCACCACCGCCTGGTTGCAAGAGGTGCCAGAAATGTGGCACCTTTCTCGACCATTCTGCGTCCGACCGGCACGGCAGCGCCCGGCTCAGCCTTCAGAGCGCCCGACGCACCGGCGGGAGCAGGCGGGCACCGGCGCACCGGCCCGGCCGCCGGAGCAGCCGCCCGGCGGCTCACTTCCCGCCGAGCAGCTTCTGCATCTCCGGCGGCAGCTGGCTGGGGTCGAAGTCCGCGAGATCGGGAGCGCCCGGTGCGGCGGCGCCGCCGAAGGCCGAACCGCCCTGCCCGGCGGCGGCCTTCTTCGCGGCCTCGGCCTGTTCGCGGGCGGCCTTGGCGGGGTTCTTGGACTTGGGCTTCTTGCCCTGCTTCTGCGCGACCTGCTTGCCGCGGGACTTCTTGCCCATCCCCATGCCGGGGCCGCCGGGCATCGCGGGCATCCCGCCGCCGGCCATGCCGCGTCCCATGGTCTTCATCATCTGCTGGGCCTGCTTGAACCGCTCGAGCAGCTGGTTGATCTGCTGGACCGTGGTGCCGGAGCCCTTGGCGATGCGGTTGCGGCGGGAGCCGTTGAGGATCTTGGGGTTGGTGCGCTCCTCGGGCGTCATCGAGCGGATGATCGCCTCGACCCGGCCGATCTCGGACTCGTCGAAGTTCTCGAGCGCCTCGCGGTACTGCCCCATGTTCGGCAGCATGCCGAGCATCTTCTTGATGCTGCCCATGTTCTTGAGCTGCTGCATCTGGGTGAGGAAGTCCTCGAGCGTGAAGTCCTCGCCGGAGGCGAGCTTGGCCGCCGCCTTCTCGGCCTCCGCGTGGTCGAAGGCCTTCTCGGCCTGCTCGATGAGGGTGAGCACGTCACCCATGTCGAGGATGCGGTTGGCCATGCGGTCCGGGTGGAAGCGCTCGAACTCGTCGAGGCTCTCACCGGTGGAGGCGAACAGGATCGGGCGCTGGGTGACGCCGGTGATCGACAGCGCGGCGCCGCCCCGGGCGTCACCGTCGAGCTTGGACAGCACCACGCCGGTGAAGCCGACGCCGTCGCGGAACGCCTCGGCGACCCGGGCGGCGTCCTGACCGATCATCGCGTCGACCACGAAGAGGGTCTCGTGAGGGTTGACGGCGTCGCGGATGTCCCGCGCCTGCTGCATCATCTCCTCGTCGATGCCGAGCCGGCCGGCGGTGTCGACGATGACCACGTCGTGCTGCTGGAACTGGGCGGTGGAGACGCCGTTCATCGCCACCAGCACCGGATTGCCGACGCCGTTGCCGGGCTCGGGGGCGAACACCGGCACCCCGGCCCGTTCGCCGACGATCTGCAGCTGGTTCACGGCGTTGGGGCGCTGGAGGTCGGCGGCGACCAGCAGCGGGGTGTGACCCTCGCCCTTCATCCACTTCGCGAGCTTGCCGGCGAGGGTGGTCTTGCCGGCGCCCTGGAGGCCGGCCAGCATGATCACCGTCGGGGGGTTCTTGGCCCAGCCCAGCTCGCCAGTCGCGCCGCCGAGGATCGCCACCAGCTCGTCGTTGACGATCTTGACGACCTGCTGGGCGGGGTTGAGCGCCTTGGAGACCTCTTCGCCCAGCGCCCGCTCACGGACCCGGCCGGTGAACTCGCGCACCACCGAGACGGCGACGTCGGCGTCGAGCAGGGCTCGACGGATCTCGCGGATCGTCTTGTCGACGTCCGCCTCGGTGAGGCGGCCGTGGCCGCGCAGACCCTTCAGCGACGCTGTGATGCGATCGGAGAGGTTGTTGAACACGAAGTGCTTCCCCCTGGTCGTATGGACCGCATCAGTGTAGTGCGCCGGGCTCCTCCGCCCCAGGATGCGCGGTCAGCGCCACAGGAGACGCAGGCCACCTCCGGCGCCCGGCGCCGCTCAGGTGGCCGCGGCCTCCATCAGGGCGGCCACGATCCGTCCCACGCTCGGCGGGTCCAGCGCCCGCCCGTGCTGGTCGGTCAGGTACAGCACGTCCACGGCCCGCCGGCCCAGGGTCATCACATGGGCGCTGCGCACCTGCAGCCGGTGATCGGCGATCACCCCGGCCACGTCGGCCAGCAGGCTGGGACGGTTGCGGGCGTTGACCTGCACCACGGTGGCCTCGCGGGAGGCCCCGGGCAGCAGGGTCACCACCGGGGTGTCCTCGGTGGTGCGCGGCGGCGGGGCGGGCGGCAGCTCGAGCACCCGGGCGTCCGCCCGGTCGCGGCGGCTCAGCTCGCGGTCCAGCGCGGTGCGCACCACCGAGGGGTGCGGGAGGTCGGCGGGTGCGCCGGCGACCCACCAGGTGTTCACGGCCACGCCGTCCAGGGTCATCACCACCGCGCTGTGCACGTCCAAGCGCAGCCGCACCAGCACCCGGGCCATGGCCGCGAACACCCCGGCGCCGTCGGGGGCGCCCAGGCAGATCTGGGAGATCGGCTCCTCGTCGAGGTGGGCGGGGTAGAGCACCTGGGCGCTGCCGCTGCGCCGCACCGCGGCCAGCACCGCCTCCTGCACCGCGCGCTGCGGGGCCAGCGCGGCGTGCGGGGCGGTCGCGGTGCCGCTGAGGGCGTTCCGCGCCAGGCCCGTCAGGTGGTCGACGAGGTCGGCGCGCCAGCTGGACCAGGCCGAGGGGCCGGCGGCGATCGCGTCGGCCTCGGTGAGGGCGCGCAGGATCTCCAGCAGCGTGAGGTCCTCCTCCACCGCGTCCAGCAGTTCGCGCAGGGTGGCGGGGTCGGCGAGGTCGCGGCCGGTGGCCAGACCCACCAGGGTGAGGTGCTCGCGCACCAGCCGGCCCACCGCCCGGGCATCGGCCTTGGGGAAGCCGAGGTGGCGGGCGGCGGCCTCGGCCAGCGGGGCCCCCTCGACGGCATGGTCCCGGGCGCCGGGGCGCTTGCCGAGGTCGTGCAGCAGGGCGGTGACCAGCAGCAGGTCGGGGCGGCTGACGTGGGGCAGGAACCGCTGCGCCTGGAGGACGGTCTCGATCTGGTGGCGGTCCACGGTGAAGCGGTGCACGGCGGAGCGCTGCGGGCGGTTGCGGACCTCCATCCAGCCCGGCACCCAGCGGGCGAAGATGCCCTTCACGTCGAGCGCCTCGTAGACGTCGGCGAGGTGCTCCCCGGCGAGGGCGTCGACCAGCACGTCGCGCTGGGCGGGCAGCAGGGGGCCGACGGGCGACTCGGCCATCCGGGCCAGGGTGGCGTCGGCGAGCGGCAGCCCGGTGGTGGCGGCGTGGCGCACCGCCGCGACGTCCCGCAGCAGGTCCCGGGAGTCGGGATCCACGGAGACCTCCCCGGACTGGACCAGCACGCCGTGGGGCAGGCGGGTCAGGGCGGGGCGGCGCTCGGCGCCGAGGCCGCGGGTGGCGACGCCGCCGGGGGCGATGGCCGCCTCGGCGGCGCGCACCGCGCGGTGCAGCTCCCAGGTCACGGCCCGGGCGGCCTCGGCCAGCACTGCGTGGTGGTCGTCGGCCGTGGCATGGCCGGTGAGCGCGGCGACCGAGTCCTGGTCGGCGCGTCCCAGCCGGGTGCCGGACGAGCCGGTCACGGCCTGCAGCGCATCGCGGGCATCGCGCAGGGTGCGGGCCGCGGCGTCGACCACCTCGTGGTCATGGTCGGCGAGCCAGCTCTCGGCGAGGGCCCTGATGACGGTCACGTCCCGCAGGCCACCGCGATCCGACTTGAGGTTCGGCTCCGTGGAGTGGGCGAGCGAGCCGTGGTGGCGGCCGCGGTCGGTGGCGAGGTCCACCAGCTCCCCCACCCGGCGGCGGGCCTCCCGGCGCCACTGGGCGCGCAGCCGCGTCGCGGTGTCCTCGACGAGCTCGGCGTCGCCCGCGACCACGCGCAGGTCCAGCAGGGAGATCGCGGCGCGCAGGTCCTTCCGGGCGACCTCCTCGCACTCGGCGGGGCTGCGCACGGAGTGGTCCAGGGCGGTGCCGGAGTCCCAGATCGGGTACCACAGGGCGCTGGCGAGGCGCTCCGCCTCGGCCTGGTCCACGTGCTCAAGATCCAGCAGCAGCACCAGGTCGAGGTCGCTGCCCGGCCCCAGCGAGCGCCGTCCGAGCGAGCCGATGGCGGCCAGCGCCGCCCCGGCGCCGGACGCGGGGGCGCCGGCCCGCTCCCACAGCTCGCGCAGCCAGTCGTCGACGAGATCGGACTGGGCGACCCTGCGGGAGGGACCGGCGGCAGGGTCCGCGAAGCCCTCGTGGAGCACCTGGGTGATCCGGCGGGAGGAGAACACCTCAGAGGGCATCCGCCCCCCGTTCCCCGGTGCGGACCCGCACCACGGTGCCGACGTCGGTGGTCCAGACCTTGCCGTCCCCGATCCTGCCGGTGCGGGAGGCGGCGACCACCAGGTCGATGATCGCGGGCTCGTCGATCTCCTCGGCGAGCACCTCGAGCTTGATCTTGGGGATGGTGTCGATGGTGTACTCGGCGCCCCGGTAGACCTCGGTGTGCCCGCCCTGGCGGCCGTGGCCGGCGACCTCGGTCACGGTGATCCCGCTGACCCCGTACTCGCGCAGGGAGTCGGTGACCGCCTGCAGGGCGTGCGGCTGGATGACGGCGGTGATGAGCTTCATCGGGTCTCTCCTGTGGTGACCGGGGCGGAGCCGGCGTCGACCGGTGTGCCGGTGGGGGTCGCGGGGGCGGGGTTGCGGGGTTCCGCGTCGTCCGGGTCGGACGGGAACGGCACGGGGCTGGGACCGGTCGGGCGCTCCCGGCGGGAGGCCAGGGCGCCGGCCAGATCGTATCCGGCCTCGGCGTGCTGGGTGATGTCGATCCCGGCGCGCTCGTCCGCCTCGGTGACCCGCCAGCCCAGCGTGTACTTCAGGGCCAGCGCGATCACCGCGGTGAGCACCCCGGAGAAGACCATCGCGGCCAAGGCCACCAGCACCTGGACCAGCAGCAGGCTCACCCCGCCGCCGAACAGCAGCCCCCCGTCGGCCGCGAGGAAGCCGATGGCGATCGTGCCGACCAGTCCGCCCACCAGGTGGACGCCGACCACGTCGAGGGAGTCGTCGATCCCGAAGCGGTACTTCAGGCCGACGGCGAGGGCGCAGGCGAGCCCGGCGACCAGGCCCAGCACGATCGAGGTGAGCGGGCTCAGCGCGGCCGCGGCCGGGGTGATCGCGACCAGGCCCGCGACGACGCCGGAGGCCATGCCGAGGGAGGTGATGTGGCGGTCGCGGATCCGCTCCACCAGCGCCCAGCCGAGCATGGCGCCGGCGGTGGCGACGGTGGTGTTGACCCAGGCCAGGCCCGCGGTGGCGTCGGCCGTGCCGGCGGAGCCGCCGTTGAAGCCGAACCAGCCGAACCACAGCAGCGCGGCGCCGAGCATGACCAGCGGCAGGTTGTGCGGCTTCATCGGCTCCCGGCCGAAGCCCTTGCGGGCGCCGACGACGAGGGCGAGCACCAGACCGGCGACGCCGGCGTTGATGTGGACCACGGTGCCGCCGGCGAAGTCGACGGGCTCGGCGATCGCCGCGAAGGGTCCGTCGGCGCCCAGCAGGCCGCCGCCCCAGACCATGTGCGCCAGCGGTGCGTACACCACCAGCACCCAGAGGGCGGCGAAGACCAGCCAGGTGCCGAGCTTGACGCGGTCGGCGATCGCGCCCGAGATCAGCGCGGTGGAGATGATCGCGAAGGTCATCTGGAAGCCGGCGGCCACCAGGAACGGCACGCCGCTGCCGCCGAGCAGGGACTGCTCGTCGGTGCCGGCCAGGCCCAGGTGGTCCAGGGGGTTGCCGAGCACCCCGCCGATATCGGTGCCGAAGGCGATCGAGTAGCCGGCGACGGTCCAGGCGATGGCGACCACGGCGATCGCGCTGAAGGACATCAGCATCATGTTCAGCACCGTGCGGGCGCGCACCATGCCGCCGTAGAAGAGGGCGAGGCCCGGGGTCATGAGCAGCACCAGGGCGGCGCTGGTGAGGATCCAGGCGGTCGCTCCGGTGTCGAGGGTGAAGGGCTCCATGTCGGCTCCTGGTGGAGGGGGGCCGGCCCCCGGTCGCGTCTGCGTGCCGGGGCCGAACGGCCGTGCGGGCCGTGGCCACATCGTGCAGTCCGCGCCGTCCCCCACCTATGCCGAGAAGCCGCCGTGACCTTTTCGTGACACGGGGTCCCGGCGGGTGGACGTCCCGGGGACGACGGAACCCCCGCCCGGGGCGGGGCGAGGGGTCCGTGAGAGGGGTCGGCGGCGGCCGGGGACGGGCTCAGCCCTCGAGCAGGGCGTCGACGAAGCCGTGGGCGTCGAAGGGCGTGAGGTCGTCCATCCCCTCGCCGAGGCCCACCAGCTTGACCGGGACGCCGAGCTCGCGCTGGACGTTGACGACGATTCCGCCCTTGGCGGTGCCGTCGAGCTTGGTCAGCACGATGCCGGTGATGTGCACCGCCTCGGAGAAGACCCGCGCCTGCTGCATGCCGTTCTGCCCGGTGGTGGCGTCGATGACCAGGAGCACCTCGGCGACGCTGTCGCCGTGCAGGCCCTTCTCGGCCACCCGGCGCACCTTGCCGAGCTCGTCCATCAGGCCCTTCTTGTTCTGCAGGCGGCCGGCGGTGTCGATGATGACCACGTCGACGCCCTGGGCGATGCCCTCCTTGACGGCGTCGAAGGCGACCGCGGCGGGGTCGGCGCCGTCGCGGTCCGAGCGCACGGTGTCGACGCCGACGCGGGAGCCCCAGGTGGCGAGCTGGTCGGCGGCCGCGGCGCGGAAGGTGTCGGCCGCGCCGAGCACGACGGTGCGCTCGGCGGCGACCAGCACCCGGGCCAGCTTGCCGACGGTGGTGGTCTTGCCGGTGCCGTTGACGCCGACCATCAGGACCACCGACGGCACCTCGGTGCCGTCGGGCGCCTCGCGGCGGGTGGCCGCCAGGCGGCGGTCCAGGCTCGGGTCCACCAGGGCCAGCAGCTCCTCCCGCAGCGCCTCGCGCACCGCGGCGGGATCGTCGCTGCCGAGCACCTGCATGCGACGGCGCAGGTTCTCCAGCATCTCGTCGGTGGCGTCGGGGCCGAGGTCCGCCAGCAGCAGCGTCTCCTCGATCTCGTCCCAGGTCCCCTCGTCGACGGTGCCACGGGTGAGCAGGGTGAGGATGCCGCGGCCGAGGGAGCCGGAGCGGGAGAGCCGCTCGCGCAGCCGCACCATGCGGTCGGCCGGGGCCTCGGGCGTCTCGATCACCGGCCCCGCGGGAGCGGCCTGGGTCGAGGGGGCGGGGGTCGAGGGTGCGGCGTCGGTCCCGGTCGCCTCCGGTGGCGTGGGCGCCGGGGCGGGGGTCGCATCGGCCGGGGCGGTGTCCGCCGGAGCGGGGGCGGCGGTCGCACCGGCGGGGCCGGGGGTCCCGTCGGCCGGGGCCGTCTGCTCGGGGGCGGCGGCGCCGGTCTCCGCGGCGGTGTCCGCGGCCGGCGCGGCCGGGGCGCGGTCGGCGGGGGCCTCCGCGGCGGGCCGGTCCGTGGCGGGCGCCGGCGGGGCGGGGGCCGAGAGGGTGTCGGCCCAGGTGGGGGCCGTGGGGCGCTCCTTGACCGCGGTCGCGGCGCGCGAGGGGGCGTCGTCGGCGTCGCGCGGCGGGGTGCGCTGGTCCGAGGCCTTCCTGCCCCGGGCGCGGAGATAGGCCCAGGCGCCGGCGCCGATCACGAGGACGCCGCCACCGCCACCGGCTATCAGGGCGAGGATGTCATTGGGGTCCACGGGTCACCTCCGGGATCGGGGAAGCCGACGATGCGGCGAGGACAGCTGTCAGTGTAGGGGGCTGCCTGGCTGCTGCCCGGACCGGGTCGACCGGGGTCCGGTCCGGCGCTCAGCGCCGGGTGCGGGAGGAGTGTCGGCGGTCCGCCGGCCGGCGCTCGTCCTCGGCATCGCGCAGGTTGGGCAGGGCGACCAGGACCATCACACCGATCGACACCAGCAGGGCGAGGGCCATGAAGACGATCACGACGAGGGGCAGATCCATGCCTTCAGTGTGCCTGCCGCGGCGGGGCTGCGGCGGGAGGGTCCGCGGCGGCGCGCGTCACATCCGCTCAGCCGAGCTCGGGGAACCAGATGCCGATCTCGCGGGCGGCGGACTCCTCGGAGTCGGAGCCGTGCACGAGGTTCTGGATGACGGGGAGGTCCTGCTCGCAGGCGAGATCGCCGCGGATGGTGCCGGGCGCCGCCTGGGTGGGGTTGGTGGCGCCGGCCAGCGAGCGGAAGCCCGGGATCACGTTGACGCCCTCGAGGACCAGGGCGACCAGCGGCGCTGCGCCCATGTACTCCACGAGGCCGGGGTAGAAGGGCTTGCCCTCGTGCTCGGCGTAGTGCGCGGCCAGCTCCTCGGAGGTGGCGGTGCGCTGGGCGAGGGCGAGGATCCCGTACCCCTTCGCCTCGATGCGGCGGATGATCTCCCCGCGCAGGCCGCGCTGGACGGCGTCGGGCTTGAGCAGGACGAGGGTGCGCTGTGCGGTCATGACCCCAGGGTACCCACGACGGCGGGTGCTGCCGGCACCGCGGCCCGGGATCCGGTCCGGCTCAGGCGGTGGCGTCGGGCGCGTCGCCCTCCGCCGCCCGGACCGCGGCATCGACGGCGTCCTTCTCCCGATCGAGCTGGTGGCCCTTGATCGCGCCGTAGGCGTACAGCGCGGCGAAGCCGATCCCCAGCACCCACATCGCCGGCACCTGGATGCCGAGCAGGATGACGGGCAGCTGCAGTGCCAGGCCCAGCCAGTAGGGCCAGGCGCCGCGCCTCAGCACACCGGAGCAGGCGACCAGGGCGAGCGCCGTCGCCAGTCCCCACGCCCAGGTCAGGGCGCGATCGCCGGGAACCAGCTGGTGGGCGACGAGCACCGCGAAGAACACCACGAAGGCCTCGAGCACGAGGATGGTCGCGGAGAACATGCGCTGCGCGCCGTGGGCGCGCGGGGACGGGGTCAGGTCGAGCGCCATGGTCAGTCCTCCTCGGCGGCGCCGAGCAGGTCGCGGACCTCGCCGGCGAGGGTCACGGAGCCGGCCACCACCACCCCGCCGAACTGACCGCCGTCGCGGTCGGCGAGGTCGACGGCGGCCTGGATCGCGTCGGGCAGGATCGGCTCCTCGACCACCCGGTCCTCGTCGCCGAAGACGTCGCGGGCGATGTCGGCGAGCTGGTCGGTGGGGATCGCGCGCGGCGAGGTCGACTGGGAGACGACCACGACGTCCAGCAGCGGTTCGAGGACCGCGAGGATCTCGGTGGCGTCCTTCTCCTGCAGGACGCCGACCAGGCCGACGGTGTGGGTGAAGCGGAAGTTCTCGCGCACCGTCTCGACCAGGGTGAGGGCGCCGGCGGGGTTGTGCGCGGCGTCCACCAGGATGGTCGGCGCCTGCCGGACCACCTCGGCCCGCCCCGGGGAGGTGACGGTGGACAGGGCCGCGCTCAGCAGCTCCCCGTCCAGGGGGTGCTGCCGCCGCCGAGCAGGGCCTCCGCGGCAGCGACGGCCAGCAGCGCGTTGCCGGCCTGGTGCTCGCCCAGCAGGGAGAGGAAGACGTCCTCGTAGCGTCCGGCGATGCCCTGCAGGGTGAGCATCTGGCCGCCGACGCCGGGGGTGCGGGCGGTCACCCCGATCTGGTGGTCCTCGAGCGCCGCCTCGGCGCCGAGCTCGGTGATGCGCTCGCGCAGCACGTCGGCCGCGTCCTGGTAGGGCTGGGAGGCGATGATCGCGGTGGCATCCGCGGTGAGGATCCCGGCCTTCTCCCCCGCGATCTCGGCGACGGTCTCGCCGAGGTACTCCTGGTGGTCCAGGGAGATGGGGGTGATGACGGCGACGTCGGGGGTCACCACCCCGGTGGCGTCCCAGGTCCCGCCGAGGCCGGTCTCGACCACGGCGACGTCCACGGGGGCGGAGGCGAAGGCCTGGAAGCTCATGGCCGTCAGGTACTCGAAGTAGGTCAGCCGCACTCCCCCGGCGGCCTCCTGCTCGGCGTCCACGATCGCCGCGAACGGCTCGACGTCGTAGTAGGCCTGGAGGAACCCCTCCTCGTCGATCGAGGTGCCGTCGATCGCGATCCGCTCCACCGGCGAGTGCAGGTGGGGGCTGGTGGTCCGTCCGGTGCGCAGGCCGGCCTCGTGCAGGATCCGTTCCAGGATCCGGGCGGTGGTGGTCTTGCCGTTGGTGCCCGCGATGCGGATCGAGCGATACGAGTTCTGCGGGTCCCCCATCAGCTCCATCACGCGCGTGATCCGCGTCAGGTCCGGCTCGATCCGGTTCTCCGGGGCGCGCTCGAGCAGCGCCGCATAGACCTCGCGCAGCGCGGTCGACATGGTCCGACGGGACGACCCCGGGCGGGGAGAACTCGGCACAGGGGCTCCTGGGAAGGGCTGAGGGGGCGGGGCGCAGGCCAGTCTACGGGGGGTGGCTGTGACCGTTCCTCACCACCGGCGGGTTCTCCACCGGGTGGGCCGCTAGCCCGCTGCGCAACGGGGCGCGCCCTAGCCTCAGCCGCAGGAGGGGCCCGGCCGACGGGCCCGGAGGGCGGGGTGAGGGGCGATGTCCGAGCGGAGCGCCGGCGCCGGGCGGGCCGGTGCGCGGTGACCGGCTTCCGGGGCATGGAGACGGAGCAGGTCCGCGGTCAGGGTCGACGGGTCCGGGCCGCGGCGCGGCAGCTGGAGCTGCTGCGCGAGCATCTGGGCACGGTGGTGGCGGCGACCGGCTGGGCCGGCCCCGACGCCGAGGCCTTCCGCGGCCGGTGGGCCGATTCCGCAGCCCCCGGGATGACCGCGGTGTGCGGGCAGCTCACCGGGCTGGCCGGGGCTCTCCTCGCCGAGGCCGGCCGGCAGGACCTGGCCTCCGGCCCGGACCCGCTGCTCCCCGTCGCCGAGGGCCGCCCCCGCCCGGCCCCGGACGGTCCCGGGATCCCGGACCGGCTCGAGGGCGCCGGGCAGGCGGCGCTGTCGCCTCTCGGGGCTCTGGCCGCGGACCGCATCGGCTGGGGCGTCGACCCCGCCATGGAGCTGATCGCGGGGAGCGCGGCCGGTCTGGGGCTGGACACCGACGGTCTCGTCAGGTTCCGCGGCGATGCCGCGCATCTCGGCGGGCTGATCGGGGACTGGGCCTCCGGCGCGCGCGTGCCCACCCTCGCCGAGCTGGGCGCGAGCGCGCTGCTGGTCGGCGGGACCGGGCTGATCGCGCCGGTGGAGCTGTTCACCGACACCGGCTTCCTGGACGCGCGCACCGCGGTCACCGTGCACGCCGTGACCGCGGTGTCCGATCCCTCGACCCCGCAGGATCTGGCGGACCTGATCCGTGCCCATGACGAGGCGCGGCGGGAGATGTTCGACCGGACCGGGACGGAGCGGTTCGACGGGCACCGCTCCGGTCAGATCCGGATCCAGACGGTGCAGACCCCGGGGGGCGGGCAGCGGTTCATCGTCCATGCCCCGCCGACCGGCGGCGCGGGGATCCTCAGCCCCGCGGCGTGGGGAGCGCAGGGGAACTCGGCGGGATGGGACTCGGACCTGCGGTCGATGGCCGGCCAGGCCTCGGCCGCGATGGCGGACGTCCGGGCGGCGATGAGCGCTCCCGGGCCGGACGGAGCGCCCCTGGTCCCGGCCGGGGCGGAGGTGCTGCTCGTGGGCCATTCCCAGGGCGGGCTCACCGCGGCGCAGCTGGTCGCCGATCCGACCTTCAACAGCACCAGCGGGGCCGCGGGCTCGTACGACGTCACCCACAGCTTCTCGATCGGCTCCCCGGTCCAGACCGTCGTTCCTGCTCAGGGTTCGACCCAGGTCGTCAACGTCGCGCACGACCCGGTGTGGGAGCGCAGCTCCCTGTGGCCCGAGGTGCTCGCCCACCCCTCCCACATCGCCGATCCGGTGCCCCGGCTGGATCTGGGCGGGTACCGGGTCGACGGCTCGCGGGTGTCGGCGCCGAACGTGCGCGAGGCCTGGCTCCCCGCCCCGGTGCAGACCTACGGCGAGAGCTCACAGCTCCACAACGCGCACGACTCGGTGCTGCTGACCGCTCGCGGCGCGGACCCCACCGGCGGCTACTACGGATCCGTCCGCCGGCACACCGGCAGCGATCCCGTCCTCTCCGCCCTGCAGCGGGACCTCGAGGGGCGATACCTGGGAGCGGGCGTGGCCGTGGTGTCCGACCGGATCGTCGAGGTCGGCCGGGAGGACCTGCGGTGAGCGGGAAGGGCCCGGCGGCTCGCTCAGTCCACCTCCATCCGGTAGATGAAGGCCGCCATGGCGTCGCGGAGGATCGGCTCGTACGGCCGGTACCGACCGTCGGCCCAGCCGTTCGCGATGCCCACCGACTGGGCCCAGGCGATCTCGTCGCGGAAGATCACCGTGGAGTCGACGTCGACGAACGGGGACCGTGCGGGCGGTGTGTACGCCGGCTCCCCCGAGGCGCGATACAGGAATGCAGCCATCGCATCACGCTTGACGGGCTCGAAGGGGCGGTAGGTGCCGTCGGGCCAGCCCTCCGTGATGCCGACGGACTCCGCCCAGGCGATCTCCTTGTAGAAGATCATGCTGGTGCTGACGTCCTTGAACGGCGACTTCGCCGGCGGTGTGTATGGGGGCGAGCCGGCGGCCCGGTAGAGGAAGGCCGCCATCGCATCGCGCTTCATCGGCTCGAAGGGACGATAGGTGCCGTCGGACCATCCGTCGGCGAGCCTCTGGTGCTTCATCCAGGCGATCTCGGTGAAGAAGATCAGCTGGCCGTAGCGGACATCCGTGAACGGCGCGGCCGGGTCCTTGCCCCACGGCGCCGCCACCGGGTATCGGCTGGTGGGCGCCCCGGAGGGGGATCCGAACCACTCCGAGAAGGTGCGGAAGAAGTTGCGGTTGCCGTAGGTGGCGCAGACGTCGTCCCGGACGGCCCCGGCGCCGGCGTCGAGCGTCGCCTGGGTGGGGGTGAACGGGGTGTAGTTGTACAGCGCGGCGGTGGCCCGGTTGAAGATCCGCACCTCGCCGTAGCCGCAGAAGGCGTAGGGGCTGTACTGGATGTCGTAGGTGCGGCCGGCCTGGTAGCGGTACCCGCGGGCGGGGTCGCCGTACTCCTGCAGGCGGGAGCCGGCGTTGTAGATCTGCTGGGCGAAGCCGGCGTAGCGGGGGTCGCAGCCCACGAAGTCGGGGCAGCCGAAGCCGAGCGCCTGCGCGAGCATCTTCGGGGTCGCGTTGCGGGTGGTGATCAGCCCCTGCTCCTTCTGGAGCATCACCAGGATCACGCGGGGGCTGACGTCGCAGGCGCGGGAGACGTCGGCGATGATGCGCCCGGCGCTGGCGCTGGCGACGGCCGGGATCGCCTGGCAGTACCTGGTGGCGCTGCGCTGCGGGGTGTTCATCCGCAGGTCCTTGAGGCAGTCGGCGCCGTCATCGCCGCGGACGCAGCTCGCGCCCCGCTGATCGAGGAAGGTGTCGATCTGGGCGGCGGTCATCGCGTCGCCGTCGAACATCATCGTGTCGGTGATCAGGAAGCCCGGGGAGAAGCCGCCGAGTCCGGCGGGCGGGGTCTCCGCGCGGGCGTCGGGCGCCCCGGCCAGGGCGGTCCCGGCCAGCAGCAGCGCGGCGAGGACGACCAGCGCGAGGCGGCGCAGCGGCGGGGAGCCGGCGGTGGCCGAGGGCAGGCGGGGGAGGAGGGGGAAGGGGTGCTGGGGTCCATCGGAGGCTCCGGGGTCAGGGGATCGCGAGCCCGATCCGCATCAAGTCTACGCTCGGCTCGGAGCGACGAAAACCGCCCTTGAGCAGGCGATATCGGGTGACGAGGCGGTAGCTGCCGCCGGCCGTGGGGGCCAGGGCGCGAGGGGGCGCCCACCGTCCGCCGAGAGCAGGGCCTCGCGGCGGGGCGGCCCAGCCCAGGAGCGGACCGGCCAGGACGAGGAGGCGTCCCGGCCGGCCCGCGCTCAGGCCCGCGCCACGGACACCGTCACGGTGCCGCCGGCGACCTGCTCGCTCGCGGTGTGCGCGCCGGGCAGCTGCGACGGCGCCGCCGGGACGGCCAGGTCCACGGCGAGCACCTCGGCGGAGACCAGCTCCCGGTGCGCGGCGACCGCGTCGACCACCGGCGCATCGCCGTCCACGGTCAGACGGATGCGGTCGGAGACCTCGAGACCGGCGGCGCGGCGGGCGGACTGGATGGCCCGCACCACGTCGCGGGCGGTGCCCTCGGCCTCGAGCGCGGGCGTGACCCGGGTGTCGAGCACCAGGAAGTCGCCGCCGCGCAGCACCCCGACGGTGCGTCCCTCCAGCGCCGAGGACTCCCCGGCGACCAGGTCCACGGAGAACTCCCCGTCGGCCAGGACGATCCCGCCGGAGGTCACGACGCCGTCCTCGTCGATCGACCAGTCCCCCGCCTTCGCGCCCTTGATGACGGTCTGGACCTGCTTGCCCAGGCGCGGGCCGGCGGCGCGGGCGTTGACGCTCAGCCGCTGCTCGACGCCCATGCCGCGGGCCTCCTCGCTCGTGACGTCGAGCAGGCGCACGGCCCTGACGTTGAGCTCGTCGGCGATCAGCGCCGCGAAGCGTTCGAGGGAGTCCGGGTCGTGGTGGACCACGGTGAGCTCCGCCAGCGGCAGCCGGGCGCGCAGCTGCTCCTTCTTGCGCAGCGAGTTGCCCACGCTGGCGATGTGGCGCACGTCGTCCATCTGCGCCACCAGGGCCTCGTCCCGGGGGAAGAGGGTGTCGTCGGGCCAGTCGGTCAGGTGCACGGAGCGGCCGCCGGTGAGCTGCTGCCAGATCTCCTCGGTGACCATGGGCAGCAGTGGGGCCGCCACCCGGCAGAGGGTCTCCAGGCAGGTGTGCAGCACGTCGATGGCCTGCTCGTCGCCCTCCCAGAAGCGGTCGCGGGAGCGACGCACGTACCAGTTGGTGAGCATGTCGAGGTAGTCCTGGATCAGCTCGGCGGCATCGGCGATCGACAGCGCGGTCATGGCCGCCTTCACCTCCCGCACCAGCTCGCCGGTGCGGGCGAGCAGGTAGCGGTCCATGACGTCGTCCGACTCGTGGCGGGTGGCGCCCCGGTAGCCCGTCGGCCGCCCGTGCTCGTCCTTCTCCCCCGCGGCGTTGGCGTACAGCGCCAGGAAGTACCAGACGTTCCACAGCGGCAGCAGCACGTGGCGGGTGGAGTCGCGGATGCCCTGCTCGTCGACGACGAGGTTGCCGCCGCGCAGGATCGGGGAGCTCATCAGGAACCAGCGCATCGCGTCGGAGCCGTACTTGTCGTACATCTCCCGCACGTCGGGGTAGTTGCGCAGCGACTTCGACATCTTCTGCCCGTCCTCGCCGAGCACGATGCCGTGGCAGATCACCGAGGTGAAGGCCGGCCGGTCGAACAGCGCGGTGGACAGCACGTGCATGACGTAGAACCAGCCGCGGGTCTGCCCGATGTACTCCACGATGAAGTCGGCCGGGTTGTGGTCCTCGAACCACTCGGTGTTCTCGAAGGGGTAGTGCACCTGTGCGTAGGGCATCGACCCGGAGTCGAACCAGACGTCGAAGACCTCCTCGACGCGGCGCATGGTGGAGCGCCCCGTCGGGTCCTCGGGGTTGGGCCGGGTCAGCTCGTCGATGTAGGGGCGGTGGAGGTTGACCTCGCCGTGCTCGTCGCGCGGCAGCGTCCCGAAGGCCTCCTCGAGCTCGGCGAGGGAGCCGTAGACCTCGACGCGGGGGTGGTTCGGGTCGTCGCTCTTCCACACCGGGATCGGGGACCCCCAGAAGCGGTTGCGGGAGATCGCCCAGTCCCGGGCCCCCTCCAGCCAGCGGCCGAACTGGCCGTGCTTGACGTTGCCGGGCACCCAGTCGATCTGCTCGTTCAGCTCGAGCATGCGCTCGCGCTGATCGGCGACCTTCACGTACCAGGAGCCGACGGCCTTGTAGATCAGGGGGTTCCGGCAGCGCCAGCAGTGCGGGTAGGAGTGCACGTAGCTGGATTCGCGCAGCAGCCGTCCGGCGCGCTGGAGGTTGCGGATGATCGGGCGGTTGGCCTCGAACACCTGCAGCCCGGCGATCTCGTCGAGCGCGGTGCCGGAGAAGTAGGGCAGGAACTGGGCGCCCTCGTCGACGGAGACGATCACCGGGATGCCGTAGGCGGCGTTGACCTGCTGGTCGATCTCGCCGTAGGCGGTGGCCTGATGGACCACGCCGGTGCCGTCGTCGGTGGAGACGTAGTCCGCGACGGTGACGATCCAGGCGTTCTCGGTGCCCCACTTCGCGCGGTCCTCGGAGTAGACCGTCCACAGCGGCTCATAGGCGACGTGCTCGAGCTCGGAGCCGACGTAGACGCGCTCCTCGAGCGCGGCGGTGGCCTCCTCGGCGCTCGCGTAGCCGAGCTCCTTGGCGTAGGAGCCGACCAGCGCCGCGGCCAGCAGGTAGCGTCCCTGGCCCGCGGCGGTGCCGTCGGCCGCGCCCAGCGGACCGGCCGGCACCACCGCGTACTCCAGCGCCGGGCCGACGGCGAGGGAGAAGTTGGTGGGCAGCGTCCACGGGGTCGTCGTCCACGCGAGCGCCCTCACCCCGGTCAGGCCCAGCTGCTCGGCCCGCTCCCCGGTGAAGGGGAAGGTGACGGTGACGGTCTGGTCCTGGCGCTCCTGGTAGACGTCGTCGTCCATCCGCAGCTCGTGCGCGGACAGCGGGGTCTGGTCCTTCCAGCAGTAGGGCAGGACGTAGTAGCCCTCGTAGGCGCGGCCCTTGTCGTAGAGGGTCTTGAACGCCCACAGCACGGACTCCATGTAGGAGACGTCGAGGGTCTTGTAGTCGTTCTCGAAGTCGACCCAGCGGGCCTGGCGGGTGACGTAGTCCTCCCACTCCTTGGTGTACTTCAGCACCGAGGCCTGGGCGGCGTTGTTGAACGCCTGCACCCCCATCTCCTCGATCTGGGACTTCTCGGTCATGCCCAGCTCGCGCATGGCCTCGAGCTCGGCGGGCAGGCCGTGGGTGTCCCAGCCGAAGCGGCGGTCGACCCGGTTGCCGCACATGGTGCGGAAGCGCGGGACGACGTCCTTGACGAAGCCGGTCAGCAGGTGGCCGTAGTGGGGCAGGCCGTTGGCGAAGGGCGGGCCGTCGTAGAAGACGAACTCCTCGGCGCCCTCGCGCTGCGCGATCGAGGCGCGGAAGGTGTCGTCCTGCCGCCAGAACTCGAGGACCGAGTTCTCGAGCGCGGGCAGGTTCGGTGAGGGGACGAGAGGGTCACCGGTGACCGGGTAGACCATGGGGACGGACCTCCGAGGAAGGACAGGGGCGGCGGCTGGGTCATGTCCGAGGACGCCGTCGGCGCGGGCCGGTGACGCGGTACCACCTCGGTTGATGCCCTGCGCGCCGAGCGATCCGACGCCGGGGGCCTCCCCTTGTTCCTCAGCTGTGACGGGCTGGTCCCGGCGGGTTCTACTGGGTCCCTGCCCGCGGACGGGCGAGGGACGGTTCTTCCCGCGGCTCTCCGGTGATGGCCGGGTCGATGCCGATGGCGGTCAGTGTACGCGGCCTCCCGGTGGCGGTCACGCGCGCCCGCGCGGAGGAGACGCGGCGAACATGGCGCCGCGGACGGTGAGGCGGCGGTCACCTCGTCCCCGGGGCGCGGTCATGGAACACTTGGGGTCCCACTGGTCCGCCCCGTCACTGCGGGCGGTCGTCGCAGAAGGAGCGAGGATGTCGCTGTTCGGAGAGCCCTTCACCGCGAAGTGCCTGAAGTCCGGGATCACCGTCGAGGTGGCGGAGGGGCAGTCGCTGCTCCAGGCCCTGCTCGACGCCGGGATCTCGATGGACTATTCCTGCGAGGGCGGTGTGTGCGGCACCTGCGTGGTGCCCCTGGTCTCCGGCGAGGTCGAGCACATGGACGAGTTCCTCATGGACGACGAGAAGGAGGACCAGATGATCACCTGCGTCTCCCGCGGTGAGGGCGAGATCGAGATCGACGTCTGAGGTCCCCCGGGGCCCGGGGCACGGGCTCAGAGGCGCGGACCGGCCACGGCCCAGGCGAACCCCACCAGGCCCATGAGGGCGGTGGCGGAGGCGATCGCGAGCGGCAGCGCCAGGCTGGGTCCGGCCACCAGCAGGGCGAGCACCCCGGCGCCGGCGAGCGCGAGCAGCACCACGAACAGTGCCGGGCGGCCGACGGCGGGCTTCCCTCCGCGCTGCGGACGGCCGGACCCGGGGGGCTGCATCGTCGCCATCTGACGTCCTCTCGGGGCTGTGCGATCACTGCCCGGCACGGTCGCCGGGCGATGCCCCGAGCCTCTCGCGCCGCGGCGCCGCGCGCATCCTGCGTCAGGGGGAGATCGGCCTCCTCCTTTGGTCGTACAGGCGGCCCTGCCCGACCGGCTCCGGCGGCGCCGCGATGCACGGCGAGCCGGCCCCCGAAGTCCGGCGTCTAGGCGCGCTCGCGCACCGCGTCCTGGGTCGCGAGCGCGGCGAAGGCCCCGCCGCGCTCGACCAGTTCCTCGTAGGTGCCGCGCTCGACGACGCGTCCGCGCTCGAGCACGATGATCTGGTCCGCGTGGCGGATGGTCGAGAGGCGATGGGCGATCGAGACCGTGGTACGCCCGCGGGCGACCGCGTCCAGCGCCCCCGACATCGCCCGTTCGGTGGCGACGTCCAGGGCGGAGGTCGCCTCGTCCAGCAGCAGCACCGGCGGGTCGCGCAGGATGGTCCGGGCCAGCGCCAGGCGCTGCTTCTCCCCGCCCGAGAAGCGGTAGCCGCGCTCCCCCACCACGGTGTCGTACCCCTCGGGCAGCCCCACGATGTGGTCGTGGATCTGCGCGATCCGGCAGGCTCGCTCGAGGTCCTCGTCGGTCGCCCCGGGGCGGGCGAAGCGCAGGTTCTCCGCGATGGTGGCGTGCAGCAGGTAGGTCTCCTGGGTCACCACGCCGAGGCTCGCCGCGAGGGATTCCATGGTGATCTCCCGCAGGTCGTGGCCGTCCAGCGTGATCCGGCCCGCGGTCGGCTCGTAGAGGCGGGCCATCAGGTACCCGGTGCTGGTCTTGCCCGAGCCGGTGGCACCCACCAGCGCGGTGTGCTTCCCCGCCGGGATCACCAGGTCGATGCCGTGCAGGGCGGGCTCCTCGGCGCCGGGGTAGGCGAAGGTGACCTGCTCGAAGCGGATCTCCCCGCGCACCGTCGCCGGGTCCAGCTCGACCGCGTCCGGGGCATCCTGGATCAGGATCGGGGCGTCGAGGTACTCGAAGACCCGCGCGAACAGCGCGAGCGAGCTGTTGACCTGGGTGGCGACCCGCAGCAGGCCGTTGATCTGCGGGAACAGGCCGGACTGCAGGGCGATGAAGGCGACCAGGGTGCCGATGGTGACCCCGCTGCCGGAGAACAGCAGGTGGCCGCCGAGGAGGTAGGTCAGCGCCGGGAACAACGCCATCAGCGTGGTGAACACGGCCATCTGCCAGCGGCCGGCCATCTCGGAGCGCACCTCGAGGTCCGCCAGCTCCCGCGAGTCGACGGAGAAGGCCTGGGTGAGCGCCTGGGTGCGCCCCATCGTCACCCCCAGCAGGATCCCGGAGACGGACAGCGACTCCTGGATCCCGGCCGAGACGTCCGCCGCCTTCTCCTGGCGGGAGCGGACGATGGTGCGGCGCCGGGTGCCGACCCGGCGGTTCATCCACACCGCGAACGGCAGCGCGATCAGCGAGAACAGGGTCAGGCGCCAGTCCAGGGCCGCCATCGCCACCAGCGCCATCAGCACCCCCGCCCCGGCGGAGACGATCTGGGTCATGACGGAGGTGACCACGGCCTGCATGGAGCCGATGTCCGAGAAGATGCGGGACTGGACCTCGCCGGTGCGGGTGCGGGTGAAGAACCCCAGTCCCATGCGCTGCAGGTGCGAGAAGACCGCCACCCGCAGGTCGTGCATGACCGACTGGCCCACCCGGGTCGAGAGCATGGCCTGGGTGACGCCGAGGGTGCTGGAGACGATGGTGACCGCGATCAGACCGCCGACGGCCCAGGCCAGCACGTCGGCCCGCTGATCGGGCAGGGCCACGTCGACGATCTCGCGGATCAGGAACGGGGAGACGACGCCGGTCGCCGCGCCGAGCACGATCAGGGCGAGCACCGCTGCGAGGGTGCCGCGATAGGGACGGAACAGTCCCAGTACCCGTCGCAGATCGGGCCGCTGCCCGGGGGCGAGCGCGAGGTCGCTGCTCCGGCGGCCGGCGCCACCGCCCATGCCACCGCCCATCCCGCCGCCCATGCCGCCGTGGGCCATCACAGGCCCTGGTGGCGGGCGACCTGGTGGGCGGCGGCCTGGGCCAGGGGGCGGACGGTGACCAGGTCGAGGTTCACGTGGTGGGGGGCGTTCAGCGCGTAGGAGATGACGTCGGCGCAGTCCGCGGCGGTCAGCGGCTGCTCGACGCCGTCGTAGACCGCATCGGCCGCCTCCGCGTCGCCGAGCCGGACCAGGGAGAACTCCTCGGTGCGGACCATGCCGGGGGCGACCTCGATGACCCGGACCCGCTCGCCGTTCAGCTCCAGCCGCAGGGTCCGGGCCAGCATGTGCTCCCCGGCCTTGGCGGCGTTGTAGCCGGAGCCGCCGGGATAGGCCTCGTGGCCGGCGACCGAGGTGACGAACAGGACGTCGCCGCGGCCGCTGGCCCGCACCGCGGGCAGCAGGGCGCGGGTGACGCGCAGAGCGCCCAGCACATTGCGGTCGTACATCGCCTGCCACTTCCCGAGGTCCGCCTCGGCGACCGGGTCGACGCCCAGGGCGCCGCCGGCGACGTGGACGATCGCGTTCAGGGTGGGGCCGAAGAGCTCCTGGGCGCGCCGGGCGAGGGCGGCGACGGACTCGTCGTCGGTCACGTCGACCGCGAGCACCGCGCAGCCGGTCTCGGCGGCGAGCTCCTGCAGGCGCTCCTCGCGGCGGGCGACGGCGAGCACCTCCCAGCCGTCGGCGACCAGGCGCTGGGCGGTGGCGCGGCCGATGCCGGAGGAGGCCCCGGTGACGACGGCGGTGAGGCGGGAGGCACCCTCAGCGGGGCCGGAACGAGCGTTCGCAGTGGTCATGCCGCCAGGGTACGCGGGAGCGCCCGGCCCGCGGCGACGAGCGCTTCCCTCCCGCTACCAGCCGACCTCGAGGCAGCCGTAGTGATCGGTCGGCTCGGTCTGGACGGTGGCATGGACGATGCCGTGGCGGCTGCGCAGCAGGTCCCGGGCGGCGTCGAGCACCGGGTGGGGGTCCTGTGCGTCCTTCACCACCAGGTGCACGCTGGCCACCTCCATCCCCGAGGTCAGGGTCCACAGGTGCAGGTCGTGGACGTCCGCGACGCCCTCGATCGCGGCGAGGTCGGCCTGCACCCGCTGCGGGTCGATGCCGGCCGGGGCGGCCTGGCCGAGCACCGTGAGCACCTCCCGGGCGAGCAGCACGGCCCGCACCGCGACGAACCCGCCCACGGCGAGCGCGACCGCGGTGTCGATCACGGTCGCGCCGGTCAGGCGGATCAGCACCGCCGCGAGCACCACGCCGACGGAGCCGAGGGTGTCGGCCAGCACCTCGAGGTAGGCGCCCTTGAGGTTCAGGCTCTCCTCCGCGCCGCCGCGCAGCAGGAACAGCACCACCAGGTTGACCACCAGGCCCAGCAGTCCGACCACGAGCATCGGACCGGTCTCGACGTGCACCTCCCGGCCCAGGCGCGAGAGACCGCCGATCAGCACGCCGGCGGCCACGCCGAGCATGATCAGCACCGCCAGCAGCGCGGCGAAGACCTCGAGCCGGTAGTTGCCGAAGGTGCGCCGGCCGTCCGTGCTGGGCCGGGCCGCCAGGTGCGTCGCGGAGAGGGCGGCGGCCAGGGTGACGACGTCGGCCGCCATGTGCCCCGCATCCGAGAGCAGCGCGAGCGATCCGGTCAGCAGCCCGGTGATCAGCTCGACGACGAAGAAGCCGCCGATCAGCACGAGGGCCACCCGCAGCCGCCAGCGGTGGGCGGCGCCCGCGTGGCCGTGGGCGCCGGCGCCGTGGGAGTGGCTCATGAGGCGGCCTCGTCGGCGCCCGGGGCCCGGCGCTCGGGGTGGTCCATGGCGCTGTGCCGGGTGTGGCTGAGCGCGAGGTCCAGCAGCCGGGCCACGTGCGGGTCGTCGAGCCGGTAGTAGGCGCGCCGGCCCTCCCGGCGCACGGCCACGATGCGGTGGGCCCGCAGCAGCTGGAGGGCGTGCGAGACAGCGGAGTCGGACTGCCCGGTCAGGTCGGAGAGCTCCCCGACGCTCACCTCGCCTGCGCGCAGCGCGAGCAGCAGCCGCAGCCGGCCGGGGTCCCCGAGCAGGGAGAACACGTCGGCGAGGTCGAGGACGGTCCGCTCCGACGGGACATCTGAAGATGCGCGCATATGTTCATGGTCGCATGGTTTCGTCCTCGCCGTCGGGACCGAGGTCCGGACGGCGCTCAGACCCCCTGGACGTGCGGGTGGTGCTGCGCCTCCAGGTCCCCGGAGACGCGGCCCCGGGAGAGCTTCGTCATCACCGCGGCGATGGCTCCGTCGCCGGTGACGTTGGTGGCCGTGCCGAAGGAGTCGATCGCGATGTACGCCGCGATCATGAGGCCGACGGCGGCCTCGCCGAACCCGACGAGGGAGGACAGCACCCCGGCCGCCGCCATGATCGCCCCGCCCGGGACGCCGGGGGCCGCGATCATCACCACCCCGAGCAGGAACACGAAGCCCACCAGCACTCCGACGTCCAGGGGCATCCCGGTGACGATCATGATCGCCACCGCGAAGGTCGTGATCTTCAGGGTGGAGCCGGCCAGGTGGATGGTCGCGCACAGCGGCACCACGAAGTCCGCGATCGCATCGGGGATGCCGTTGCGCTTGGTGCATTCGGTGGTCACCGGGATGGTGGCGGCCGAGGAGCTGGTGCCCAGCGCGGTCGCGTAGGCCGGGAGCATCGTCCACAGCATCCTCAGCGGGTTGCGGCCCATCGCCCAGCCTGCCACGGCGTACTGCGCCAGCAGCACCACCACGGTCATGGCGAACACCAGCAGGATCACCGTGAGGAAGGTGCCGATCACGGTCCAGATCTGTCCGTTCATGGTCAGCCCCACGAACATGCCGAAGATGTAGAGCGGCAGCAGCGGGATGATGATCGCCTCGATGATGCGCACCACGATCGTGCGCAGCTGCACGAAGGACTCCTGCAGCGCCCCCTTGGACACCAGCGTCAGGCCGATGCCGAGGCAGAAGGACAGCACCAGCGCGGTCATCACGTCGAACACCGGGGGGATCTCGAGGGCGAAGTAGGGGGCGATCGCGGAGTCCTCGGGGCTCTCGAGGGCGACGCTGCCCGACCCGTCGAGCATGCGCGGCAGCAGCAGCAGCGAGAGGCCCAGCGCGAAGAGCCCGCACAGGACGGTCGAGAGGTAAGCGATGCCGGCGGTCGCCGCGAGCATCTTCCCGGCGCCGCGGCCGAGCTCCCCGATGGCGGGCGTGACCAGGCCGACGATGATGAGCGGGATGAGGAACCCGAGGAAACCGGAGAACAGTCCGTTGAAGGTGGTGAACACCCGGGCGAGCGCCTCGGGCATCACCAGGCCCAGCAGGACGCCCAGCACGATCGCGATGACGATGCGCGGGAGCAGTCCGAGACGGCGACGGCGGGGCGCGGCGCCGGGGTCCTGAGCGGGGGGCACGTCGGCGGGGACGGAGTTCATGGCGGATCGGTTCCTGTTCGATGCGGGGATCGGGAAAGACTAGACGTGCCGCGGGACCCCGGCGAGCCCGTCCCCCCGGGAGCGCTTGTCACCGGCGTCACAGCGCACTAGCCTCGCGCGGGTGCCCATGTACTGGTCGATCGCGGCGGCCTCGTTCCGGCAGTACTCGACCTATCGGGTCGCGACCCTCGCGGGAGTCTTCACCAACTCCGTCTTCGGCCTGATCCGGGCCTCGATCATGCTCGCCGCGATCACCTCCGCCGGCGGGGAGCTCAGCGGCTACACGATCGCCCAGGCCGCGACCTACGTCTGGCTGGGCCAGGCGCTGCTGGCGCCGATCGAGGCCTTCGGCACCCGGGAGATCGCCGAGCGCGTCCACCGGGGCGAGGTGGCGATCGACCTCCTGCGCCCGGCGCCGTTCCTCGCGCTCCACTACGCGCAGAAGCTCGGGCGCTCCTGCTTCCTGCTGCTGGGCCGCGGCATCCCGCCGCTGCTCGTCGGCGCCGCCGTCACCGGCCTCGCCCTGCCCCGGTCGCCGCTCTCGTACCTGCTCGGCGCCGTCTCGCTGCTGCTGGCGATCACTGTCGCCTTCCTCGCCGACATGATGGTCAACCTCGCCGCGTTCTGGCTGCTGGAGACCCGGGGCCTGACCGTCGTGTACACGGTGGTGATGAACCTGCTGTCCGGCTTCCTGATCCCGATCCTCTGGTTCCCGGACTGGCTGCTCACGATCGCGCGGGCCACCCCCTTCCCCTCGATGGTGCAGACCCCCATCGACACCCTCTCCGGGCGGGTGCCGCCGCTCGAGGCGCTGCCGCTGCTCGCGGCCCAGCTGGGATGGACGGCGCTGCTCGCGCTCGCCGCCGCAGCGATGCTGCACGCCGGGGTGCGGTCGTTGGAGGTGCAGGGTGGCTGAATCCGCTCGGCGACCGGCAACCCGCGCCCGTCCCGATGTCCGGGACCGGCCGGTCTCCACGGCGCGCATGGTCCGCACGCTCTACGGCTCGCGCCTGCGGTCGCAGGCGACGTTCCGCACCAGCTTCGCGGCCGACGTGCTCGGGCAGGCGCTGGTGGTGGCCGTGGAGTTCCTCGAGCTGTGGATCATCCTGTCGCAGGTCGGCACCCTCGGCGGCATGGACCTGTCCCAGGTTGCGGTGGTCTACGGGCTCGGCGCGCTCGCCTTCGGGATCGCGGACCTGCTGTTCGGGGAGATCGACAACCTCTCCTCGGCCATCCGGGCGGGCACCCTCGAGGTGCTCCTCATCCGGCCGGTGCCGGTGCTGCTGCAGGTCTCCAGCCTGGACCTCTCGCTGCGGCGCCTGGGACGGATCGCGGTGGGTCTGACCATGTACGTGGTCGCCCTCGGCGTCGCCGGCTTCCAGCCGACGGCGGCCACCGCGCTGCTCGCGGCGGTGGCGCCGCTGACCGGCGCCCTGATCTTCGGAGCCCTGTTCACCATCGCCGGGGCGCTGCAGTTCTGGCTGGTCGACGGCCGGGAGTTCGCGAGCGCCTTCACCTACGGCGGCAACTACGTCGCCACCACCCCGGGTGCGGTGTTCTCCCTGCCCATGCGCGCCCTGTTCACCTTCGTCATCCCGGCGACGCTGGTCGCCTACGCCCCCGTCCTGGCGCTGCTGGACCTGCCCGGCCCCGCCCTGATTCCGACCTGGGCCGGATGGACGGGACTGCCCGCGGCGGCCGCGGTCTGGGTGCTCGCGGCCCTGCTCTGGCGCGCCGGGGTCCGCCGATACACAGGAGCTGGTGGATGAACACCCCCGATGACCCGCAGCAGGCCCCCGCGATCGAGCTCGCGCAGCTGCGCCGCGACTACCTGGTGCGTGCCCCCGTGGCCGGATCGCGTCGACGCCGACGTCAGGTGGTGCGAGCGGTCGACGAGCTGACGCTGCGCATCGACCGCGGCGAGGCCGTGGGCTTCGTGGGCGCCAACGGCGCCGGCAAGTCGACCACCATCAAGATGATGACCGGCGTCCTGCGGCCGAGCGCGGGCTCGGTGCGCGTGCTGGGCCGCGACCCGGTGCCCGAGCGCCGGCACCTCGCCCGGCAGATCGGCGTGGTCTTCGGTCAGCGCACCCAGCTGTGGTGGGACCTGCCGCTGCGCGACAGCTTCCGGATCCTCGGCGCGATGCACCGGCTGACCGACCGCCGTCGCGAGGAGCGGCTCGAGCGCCTGGTCGACGGGCTGGATCTGGGCGGTTTCCTGGACCGGCCGGTCCGGCAGCTGTCGCTGGGACAGCGGATGCGCGGGGAGGTCGCCGCCGCCCTGCTGCACTCCCCCGCGCTGGTGGTGCTCGACGAGCCGACGATCGGGCTGGACCTGGTCTCGAAGGAGGGGCTGCGCCGCTTCCTGCGCGAGGACCGCGCCGAACGCGGCACCACGCTGTTCCTGACCACCCACGACATGGGTGATGTGGAGCGGCTGTGCGAGCGGATCGTGGTGGTCGACGCCGGCACCGTCGCCTACGACGGCGCGCTCGCCTCCTTCCGGGAGCGGCTGGGCGCTCCCCGCGAGCTGGTCGTCGACCTCGCGGAGCCGGCCGCCGCCCTCAGGCTGCCCGACGCCGCGCGCACCACCGCGGTGGAGGCGGGCGGGATCCGCCACCGGATCAGCTTCGCGGGCGCCGAGCTCACCGTGCCGGCGCTGCTGACCGCGATCGGCGCCCAGGCCGAGGTGCGCGACCTCGAGCTCGCCGAGCCGCGGATCGAGGACCTGGTGCGGCAGATCTCCGCGCGCCGCGGCCCCGCTCGGCGCTGAGCGGATCCGGCCCGACCGACACGCCTGCACCTCCGACCTGCATCGATACCGGCCGCTCCCAGGGGATAATGACCCCTTCGCGCGCACCGGGACCCGCTGGCCGCACGGTTCGAAGGAGGATCATGGCACGCTCGTACGCCACGGTCGGACAGATGCTGACCTATGCGGTGGACCGCTCCGGGGTCGCCCCGGACCTCCAGAGCTGGGGGGACCGCGAGATGCGGGTCGAGATGGTGCTGCGCCACATGCTCGAGTTCGTGCTGATGGCTCCCCGCAGCCGCGAGGCCTTCCTGCGCTCGGTCGCCCGCACCGACCACACCACCGGCAGCATCACTGCCGCTCCCCGGCTGCGGAAGCACTTCCCCGACCTGGTCGCCGAGATGCTGCCCAGCTCCCGGGACGCCGACGACGCCGCCCGCCTCGGCATCACCCTGCGCGTCGGCGGCCCCTTCAGCGCCCCCCAGCTCACCGCGCTGCGCGACGCCCTGGGCACCTCCCCCCACCACCTGCTGGTGGCGATCTCGCGACGGGCCGACGTGGACGACTCCGCCGGCGCACCGCCGACCGGTGTGGTCACCACCAGCTGGCGCCGCCTGAGCCGGCAGATGCTCAAGGCCGATCCGGGGCATGCCGCGCTGTGGGAGACCATCGGCGAGATCGGGGAGAACGCCGGCCGGCCCGTCGTGCAGTACCCGGTGGACGCCAAGAAGCTGCTGACCCGGCCCAAGGTCGCCCGGGAGTTCCGCGCCCACCTCGACGTCTTCCACCAGGCCTGCCGCACCCTGCTGGGCACCAGCGCCCACTTCTCCACCCGCCGCGGGCAGACCGACGCCCACCTGCAGGCCGGGGTGGGCGCCCACCGCACCGGCCTCGAGTTCGCTGAGGCCGACACCGGCACCCCGATCCACTTCATGCGCACCGCCCAGGAGCCGGTCCCGCTGGGGATCGGGCTGCTGCGCACGGACGAGGAGCGCGCCGCGGCCCACGAGCGGCTCGAGTCCCTGGCCCGACGCACGGCCTGGCGTTCCGAGGACGGCCATCCCCCGGCGCCGGCGGAGCTGATCGGCACGGCGGCCTCCCCCGAGATCGAGGGCGCCCGACTGCTGCTGTGGGCGATCCTGAACCCCATGCTGCTGCGCGACCGCGGCTTCGACCTGGCCCCGGCCCGTCGGCAGCCCGCGCTCACCGCCACCACGCTCGGGCTGCGGCTGCTGCGCCGCGGTGAGGTGGACGGCCCCACCTACCGGATCTGGGTGGGGGGCGACCGCGAGTGGCAGCACCTGATCCCGCGGGTGACCCGCGAGGCGAGCGCGGAGGGCGAGGAGGTGACCTACGCGGTCGCCCCCCGCAAGAGCCAGTCCACGGCGGACTTCGTGTGGGAGGTCCACCGCGCGCTGCGCTCGCTGACCATCGTCTGAGCCGCCGCGGTCCCCGGTGCGCGAGGATGGGGCCATGGATGAGCGCAGCGACAGCACGGTGATGCACGGCCAGTACAAGGTCCGCGGCGGGAAGCTGGTCTCGGTCGAGGTCACCGCCGCCGCCGGCCGGATCGCCTCGGCGCACGTGTTCGGGGACTTCTTCCTCGAGCCGGACGACGCCCTCGAGGACCTGGGCGCGGCCCTGGTGGGGATGCCCACCGACGCCACCGCCGCCGAGCTCGGCGCCTCGATCACCGCGCGGCTCGAGGCCCGCGACGAGCCGGTGCAGATGATCGGCTTCGACGCCGAGGCGATCGCGATCGCCGTGCGCCGTGCGCTCGGCCACGCCTCCAGCTGGGAGGACCTCACCTTCGAGGTGATCGGCCCGGTGGTGCTGCCGCCGGTCCTGCACGTCGCCCTCGACGAGGTGCTGCCCCAGGAGGTCATCGCCGGGCGCCGCGGACCGCACTTCCGGATCTGGGACTGGGACTCCTCGCTGGTGGTGATCGGCTCCTACCAGTCGCTGCGCAACGAGATCGACGCCGAGGGCGCGCGGCGCCACGGCATCGACGTGGTCCGGCGGATCACCGGCGGCGGCGCCATGTTCATGGAGCAGGGCAACTGCATCACCTACTCGCTGGTGGTGCCCACTTCGCTGGTGGAGGGCCTCAGCTTCGAGCAGGCCTACGCCTACCTCGACGACTGGGTGATGGGGGCGCTCGCCGAGATCGGGGTCAGGGCCCACTACGTGCCGCTGAACGACATCGCCTCCGAGCACGGCAAGATCGGCGGCGCCGCCCAGCGCCGCTTCGCCGGCGGCGTGCTGCTGCACCACGTGACGATGTCCTACGACATCGACGCCGACAAGATGGGCGAGGTGCTGCGGATCGGCCGCGAGAAGCTCTCGGACAAGGGCACCCGCAGCGCGAACAAGCGGGTCGACCCGATGCGCTCCCAGACCGGCCTGCCGCGCGATCAGATCATCGACGGCTTCCTGGAGTTCTTCCGCGCCCGCTACGACACGGTGGGGTCGACCTACACCGAGGACGAGCTCGCGAAGGCGCGCGAGCTGGTGGAGACGAAGTTCGGGGCCGCGGAGTGGACCGCGCGGGTGCCCTGACACGGCCCGCGGCGTCCCCGGCGGTCCGATATCGTCGGGGCAGTCGGCGCGCCGACTGGAGACCCCCTGCTCCCGCACTACGCTGAGCCATGCTCGCCTACCTCCGTGCTCCCCGTCCCGCGGTTCTCGACGCCTGCGTCGAGGACCCGGAGGCCGTGGTCGGGCCCCGGTCCGCGTCCGGCTGGACCGTCGCGTGGCTACCTGCCCTGGAGCACGTCTCGCGCTTCGAGCGCGCCGTGGTCATCGACCTCGACGAGGTGGAAGACCGCGTGGATCTCTGGATCCACAGCGGCGGGGACACCGTCGGCTGGTACTGGGAACCGCAGGAGGACCCCGCGGTCAGCGGGGCAGGTGCCGAGCAGATCGAGAGCGATGCGACCGCAGCTGCAGCGCGCCGTTCGGCCGCGCTCGCTCTGCATCGGACGCTCGATGCCGCGCCTGATGCGGAAGACCCGCTGATCGACCTGCTGGTCGGACGGCCGCCCGCCGAAACGCTCGTCGACATGCTCCGCCAGCTGGGCGACCTGCCCGCCTCCGAGCCTCCCCTTCCGGTTCGCTCCGTGGTCATCGCCCACGCCTCGGCGGAGGCGTCTCGCCATGCCGGGGCGCTCGCCGCCGCTGAACTCGGGGACGTGGTTCTCGCCGACCTCGGCGACGGCTGGACCGCGCTGGTTGCGCAGGAGTGCCCGGAGCACGGCGATCTGCTGGCCGCCGCGGTCGGGACGATGGTTCGGACCCCGGGGCGCGGCGCCCGACGCCGGCGGGTCCTGATGCTGTGGCGCGGGGAGGACGGAGCCTGCGGTGTCGAGCTCTACCGTGGTCAGGACGTCCTCGCGGCTCACGCATGGGGCACCGGCTGGCAGCAGCCGTCGTGCGCGGACCATGAGTCCCGGGACAGTGTCACGAACGAGCTGCTCCCCGCCTCCGCCGCGGAAGCGACGGACCTCCCGCGGCTTCGTTCCCTGATCCGCAGCGACGACCGGGACGGCGACCCGCTCGCCGAGCTGGTGGCGGTCCTCGCCCTGCCGCCGGCGGCGCTCGCCCTGTTGGACCGCCGCTCCGACGCCCCGGCGTCCGAAATGCTGATACCAGCCGGGCCGTGGAGTATCGTCCGCAGCCTGCTCACCGGGCGCTGGTTTGCTCCCATCGCGCCGCGCTGGGCGCTGATTGCCTACGGTGTGCTGTGCCTCGGAGCGGCCCTCCTGCTCGCGCTCCTGGCAGGGACGAAATTTGCGGCGCTTGTGACCGATGGCGCTGTCGTCGGCGACCCTGCGGCCGCCGTCGGGGACTGGGTGTTCCTCGTCATCCAAGGCCTCGGCACAGTGCTCAACGGCATCGTGGGGGTCGGATTGCTGGTCCACGCGCGCAACGCGGACTGACTTGCGACGGGCCCGTCAGCGCAGCCCGAGCCTTCCATGCCTCCCGCGGTGGATGCCGGTGCGCAGCTCGATGACCCACTCCTCGGCCTGGGGCATCCCGAGCCGCTCGGCGACGGCCACCTCCGCCTCCACGTCATAGGGCACCCGCACGATCTGCACCCCGAACGGCGAGCCCGCCTCGCCGTCCGGATCGCCCTCGAGGATCGCGTAGGAGGGCACCGGCTCGTCCAGCGGGTTGCCGACGCTGCCGACGTTGACCAGCGTCCCGTCGTGCTCGGCCCGCACGTACGCGTGATGGATGTCGCCGTAGACGACGACGTCGGCCGGCCCCCGGTCGCCGACGAAGGGCGTCGGGGCGAACATCATCGCGAACTCCGCCTCGGAGTGGTGGCGATGGACGCGGGTGAACTCGTCGATCGGGGAGGCGTGCAGCAGCCGCACCCGCCGCCCGGAGAGGTCGAGGTCGAGGCTTCGCGGCCGCGTGATCAGCCACTGCCGGTCCGCGGCGGAGAGCTCCGCCCGCCACCAGACCTGCCCCCGGTCCCGGGGCGCGCCGTCCCCGGCGACGATGATCTCCCAGTTGCCGCGCACGGTCTCCTCGCACCGCTCCCGGGCCAGGGCGGTGCAGGCCGCGCCGCGCGGCCCCTTGCCGACCACGTCGCCGAGGTTGATCACCCGGGTGATGCCGCGCGCGGCGATGTCGGCGAGCACCGCCTCGAAGGCGGTGAGGTTGCCGTGCACGTCGGAGACCAGGGCGATGCGCTCGAGAGCCATGTCCCCACCGTACGACCGGAGCGCGCCCGTGAGCCGTGCACGCGAGGGCGCTCACACTGCTGACGCCTGCGTTGCACGCGCCCGCAGACCTGGAACAATGCTCCCCATGACCGATACCGCAGCGCGCCCCGACACCCCCACCGCCATCCCCGACCGTCCCTCCCTCGAGGGTCTCGAGGAGAAGTGGGACGGGGTATGGAGCGAGCAGCAGGTGTACGCCTTCGATCCGGACACCACCCGTGACGAGGTCTTCAGCGTCGACACCCCGCCGCCCACCGCCTCCGGTTCACTGCACATCGGCCATGTCTTCGGCTACTCGCAGGCCGACATGATCGTGCGCTACCAGCGCATGCGCGGCAAGAACGTGTTCTACCCGCTGGGCTGGGACGACAACGGCCTGCCCACCGAGCGGCGGGTGCAGAACTACTTCGGCGTGCGCTGCGATCCCTCGCTGCCCTACGACCCGGACCTCACGCCCCCGCAGGAGGGCGGCGACAACAAGTCCGCGAAGGCCGCGAACCAGCTGCCGATCTCGCGCCGCAACTTCATCGAGCTGTGCGAGCGCCTCACCGAGATCGACGAGAAGAGCTTCGAGGAGGTCTTCCGCACCCTCGGCCTCTCCGTGGACTGGAACCACAGCTACCAGACCATCAATGCGCGCTCCCGCGCCACCAGCCAGCGCGCCTTCCTCGAGAACCTCGAGGCCGGCCAGGCGTACCAGTCCGAGGCCCCCACCATGTGGGACGTCACCTACCGCACCGCGGTGGCCCAGGCCGAGCAGGAGGACCGCGACCGCGACGGCGCCTACCACCGCCTCGGCTTCACCCGCACGGACGCGGCCGAGCAGGCGGACTCCACCGTCCATATCGAGACCACCCGTCCCGAGCTGCTGCCGGCCTGTGTGGCCCTCGTGGCCCATCCGGAGGACGAGCGCTACCAGGGCCTGTTCGGCACCACCGTCATCTCTCCCCTGTTCGGTGTCGAGGTGCCGGTGCTCGCGCATCCGCTCGCCCAGCCCGACAAGGGCGCCGGTATCGCGATGATCTGCACCTTCGGCGACTCCAACGACGTCACCTGGTGGCGCGAGCTCGCACTGCCGACCCGTTCGGTGATCGGCCGCGACGGCCGCTTCCTGCCCGAGGCGCCCTGGATCGAGTCGGCCGAGGGCCGCGCCGCCTACGCCGAGCTCGCGGGGAAGACCGTGTTCAGCGCCCAGAAGCGCGTGGTCGAGATGGCCGCCGCCTCCGGCGACCTGGTCGGCGAGCCGACGCGGATCAGCCACCCGGTGAAGTTCTACGAGAACGGCGACAAGCCGCTGGAGTTCGTCACCTCCCGCCAGTGGTACCTCACCAACGGCGGCCGCGACCAGTCCGAGGGCGGCCTGCGCGATGCGCTCATCGAGCGCGGCCGGGAGCTGACCTGGCACCCGCCGTACATGGAGTCCCGCTACCGCAACTGGGTCGAGGGCCTGGCCGGGGACTGGCTGATCTCCCGCCAGCGCTTCTTCGGCGTGCCCTTCCCGATCTGGTACGCGGTGGGCGAGGACGGCGAGACCGACTACGACACCGTGCTCACCCCGCCCCTCGAGGCCCTGCCGATCGACCCCACCATCGACGTCCCTGCGGGATTCACCGAGGACCAGCGCGGCGTGCCCGGCGGCTTCGTCGCCGACCCCGACATCCTCGACACCTGGGCCACGTCCTCGCTGACCCCGCAGCTCGCGGGCGGCTGGAACGAGGACCCGGAGCTGTTCTCGAAGGTGTACCCGATGGACCTGCGCCCGCAGGGCCACGACATCATCCGCACCTGGCTGTTCTCCACCATCGTGCGCTCCCACCTGCAGCAGGACGAGCTGCCGTGGAAGCACGCCTCGATCAACGGCTGGATCCTGGACCCGGACCGCAAGAAGATGTCGAAGTCCAAGGGCAACGTGGTCACCCCCATCGGGCTGCTGCAGCAGCACGGCTCGGACGGTGTGCGCTACTGGGCCGGCCGGGCCCGCCAGGGCGTGGACACCGCCTTCGACGAGGGGCAGATGAAGATCGGTCGCCGCCTGGCGATCAAGATCCTCAACGCCTCGAAGTTCGCCCTCGGCTTCGGCACCGCCCCGACCGATCCGACCGGCCGCCTGGCCGCGGATCCCGCAGCGGTCACCGACCCGCTGGACCGCGCCCTGCTGGCCCGGCTGGCCGAGGTGGTCGAGCAGGCCACCGTCGCCTACGACGACATGGACTACGCCCGCAGCCTCGAGGTGGTCGAGCCCTTCTTCTGGGCCTTCTGCGACGACTACATCGAGCTGGTCAAGGAGCGCGCCCACGGCAACTCCCCGGCCGGCGAGGCCGGCGCCGCCTCGGCGCGGGCGGCGCTCGCGATCGCCCTCGAGGTGCTGCTGCGGCTGTTCGCCCCGGTGATCGTGTTCGCCACCGAGGAGGTCTGGTCGTGGTGGCGCGGCGGCAGCGTCCACACCCAGCCCTGGCCCGTGGCCGCTCCCCTGCGGGAGGCGGCGGCCGGTCAGCACGCGGCGCTGGTGGATTCCGTCGCCCAGGCCGCGATCTCGGTGCGGCGCATCAAGTCCGATGCGAAGGTCTCCCAGAAGACGCCCATCGTGTCGGTGACGATCCACGCCCCGCAGGCCGCCCTCGCGCATCTGGAGGCCGCGGCCGCGGACCTCACGGCGCTGGGCCGGATCGAGTCGCTCGAGCTGGTGGCCGGCCAGGGCGAGGAGATTCTCGCCCAGGACGTCGAGCTCGGGGAGCCCCCGGTCAAGCCCCAGCGCGGCTGATCCGGCCGGGCGCCGCGGCGGGACGCCGGATCGGGTCAGGATCCGTTCCGATCCGGGCGGTCCGCGGAACGGATCCCGACCCGATCCGGCCGAGCCCGGGCGCCCGCGGGACGGCCCCGTGGAACGGGCGCCCCACCGGTCGGGTTCAGCGCACGATCTCCCGGTGGCCGGCATCGGTGCGGCGGGTCCAGCCCCGGGCATCGAGGTGCTCGAGCAGCGGGATCGCCACCCGGCGGGTGGTCCCCAGCGCCTGGCGGGCCGCGCTGGTGGTGAAGGGCTGCGGCAGCCGGGACAGCTCCCGCATCGCCAGGGCCGGGGCGCTGGGCAGCAGCACCACGCCGTCGGCCAGGCGCAGCAGCCGGCCCTGCTTGGCGGCCGCGGCGAGCTCCTTGGCGCCCAGGCGCAGCGCGGAGAGGTCGTCCGCCTCCGGCGCGCCGAACGGCCGCTGCTGCAGTCGCTGTTCCAGCTCGGCGACGGCGGGTTCGGCCGCTCCCAGGCCGACGGGCGCGGCCGCATCCCGCACCCGGCCGTCGGCGAGGGCGAGGGAGGCGGCGGCGGCGACCACCGTGTCCAGCAGGCCGTCGTCGGGCAGGGCGAGGGCGTCGATCGCCGCCTTGCGCGGCACCCCGGCGGAGAGCGCGTCGGCGCGACGGTCGGCGGCGACCAGCTCCCCGAGTCGCGTCGTCCAGCGCTCCAGCGCCCCGCCGTCCACGAGCCAGTCGCCGAAGCGGCTCACCCCGGCAGGCAGCTGCTCCGGCACCGGGATCCCGAAGCGCTGCAGGACGCCGGCGGGCACCGCGCCGCGGCGCGCGACCTCGAGCGCCACGTCTCCGCCGGGAGGCATGGAGGCCAGCAGCTCCCGGCGGCGGGCGCCGTCGCCGCGCCGGTCCAGGGCGGGCGGGTCCACGTCGAGGACCTGCACGCCGGTGCGCACCGAGTGGCGTCCGCTGCCCCGCAGCACCATCCGGTCGCCGACACTCAGCGGGAGCGCGCGCGCCAGGGTGAGGCGGGCATGGTCCTCGCCGAGGGGCCGCACCCGGGCGCTCACCGCCGCGGTGCCGACGTGGACGATCAGCTCCGCAGGGGCGTCCGCGAAGCCGGCGCCGGTGCTCCGGCGCACGTCCACCAGCGCGGTGCGATGCCAGGCGCCGGGGCTCAGCAGGGCGTCCCCACGGCCGATCTCCTCGGTGCCGACTCCGCGCAGGTTCACCGCGGCGCGGCTGACCGGGCCGAGCTGCGGGATCTGACCGCCGCGGCTCTGCAGGCCGCGCACCACCACCTCCCCGTCGCGCTGCGCCCCGCTCAGCTGGAGGCGGTCCTCCCGGTGCAGGGTGCCGGCGGGCAGGGTGCCGGTGACGATGGTGCCGGCCCCGGAGATGCTAAAGGCGCGGTCCACCCACAGCCGCACCCGCTGGGTCGGGGAGGGTGCGCGGGCGCCGGCCACGGCCGCGTCCAGCAGCGTGCGCAGCTCCTCGAGCCCCTGCCCGGTGACCGCGGAGACGCCGACCGCGGGGGCGGTGGCGAGTCCCGTGCCGGCCAGTTCGGTGCGGGCCTGGGCGATGACGTCCTCGACGCGGTCGGGGGCGAGGTCGGCGCGCGTGACGACGATCAGGCCCTGGTCGATGCCCAGCGCCGCGATCGCGTCGCGGTGGTCCCCGGACTGGGCCTGCCAGCCCTCGTCGGCGGCGATGACGAAGCAGACGATCGGGGCGGGGCCGAGACCGGCCAGCATGTTCCCCAGGAACCGCTCGTGGCCGGGGACGTCGACGAAGGACACCTCGCGGCCGGACGGCAGGGAGGTCCAGGCGAAGCCCAGGTCGATGGTCAGCCCGCGCTGCCTCTCCTCGGCGAGGCGGTCGGGCTCGATCCCGGTGAGCGCCCGGATCAGGGTCGACTTGCCGTGGTCGACGTGCCCGGCGGTGGCGATGACCTGCATCATCGCGTCGCGCTCCGCGTGCTCGTGGACGCCGCGCCGCGCTGTCCGAGCCGGGCGCGGGCGGCGGTGACGGCCGCGAGCAGCTGCTCCTCCTCGGCCTGCGGGATGCAGCGCAGGTCCAGCAGGCACTCGCCGTCCCGGACGGTGGTGACCACGGCCGGCTGCCCGGTGCGCAGGGGGAGGCGAGCTCGGCGTCCAGGGCGATGGCCCAGCCGGGCAGCGGCACCTCGGCCCCTCCCCCGCCGCCGACCCGGCCGTCGTGCTCGACCACGCGCCCGTCGATCCGCGCGGCCAGTCGCTCGGTGCGCTCGCGCAGCTCAGCGGGGTCCAGGCGCAGCGCCTCGAGCACCGGCGGGAGCGGGCCCTCGAGGGTCGCCTCGAGGGCGGCCAGGGCCAGCTTGTCGGCGCGGACCGCGCGGGCCAGCGGATGGCGGGCCAGGCGCGCGATGACCTCGGCGCGTCCCAGCAGGATCCCGGCCTGCGGGCCGCCGAGCAGCTTGTCGCCGCTGGCGATGACCACGTCGGCCCCCGCCCGCAGCGCGGCCGCGAGGTCGGGCTCGTCGGGCAGTCGCGCCTCGGGGGCCAGCAGCCCGCTGCCGAGGTCCGCGACCACCGGCACCCCGGCCTCCCGGCAGGGACCGGCGAGTTCGTCGATGCCGACCTGGCTGGTGAACCCGATGACGCGGTAGTTGCTGGTGTGGATCCGCAGCACGCAGCCGGTGTCCGGGCCGAGCGCACCGGTGTAGTCGGCCAGGTGGGTGCGGTTGGTGGTGCCGACCTCCCGCAGGCGGGCGCCGGTGGAGGCGATCAGGTCGGGCAGACGGAAGCCGGCCCCGATCTCGACCAGCTCGCCGCGGCTGACCACCACCTCGCCGGTGCCGGCCAGCGCGGTGGTGGCCAGCACCAGGGCGGCGGCGCCGTTGTTGACCACCAGCGCGTCCTCCGCCTCGGGGCAGGCCGCCAGCAGGGCGGCCCGGGCCCCGGCCCCGCGCCGCGACCGCGCCCCGGTGCCCAGGTCGAACTCCACGTCGGTGTACCCGGCGGCCTGCTGCAGCGCCGCGCGGGCGGCGGGCGAGAGCGGGGCCCGGCCCAGGTTCGTGTGCACGATGACGCCGGTGGCGTTGAGCACCGGGCGCAGCGAGACCGCGGGCCGCTCCCCGATCGCGGCGAGCACCTCCTCGAGGACCTGCTCGGGGGTGATCTCGCCGGCGCGGGCGCGGTCCTGGGCGGCGCGCACGATCCCGCGCACCACCCGCTCGCTCATCGCCGCCGTCGCGTCCGCGACCGGCGGATGCGCGAGCAGATGATCCGTGCGGGGGATCCGACGGCGCGGATCGGTGGTCTCGGCGCTCTGCTCGGGCGTCGCGGGCACAGGACCTCCTCGGGGCCGGCGGGCACCGGCCGGCGAGGCGGTCGGAGCCGGGGCGCCGCTCCGGGGCGGCGGCGGATGCTTGGCGGAGGCGGACGGGAATCGAACCCGCCAGACCGAGATGCTCGGTCTCACCGGTTTTGAAGACCGGGGCGCCCACCAGGACACGTACGCCTCCGTGAGCCAACGTAGCACCGCGGGAGCGGGCACGATGCCCGGCACAGGAGGCTCCCGCTGTGAGTAGGCTCCCTGCATGACTTCGACCCCGATCGTCCCCGTGTCGGAACCCCGCATCCGGCTGACCACCATGGCGCACGGCGGCGGCTGCGCCTCGAAGATCCCGCCCGGAGAGCTGGAGGACGTCGTCTCGGCCCTGTCCGGTCAGCAGTACGAACAGGTGATCGTCGGCCTCGAGGACGGCGACGATGCGGCCGCGGTGCGGATCGACGGGGACACCGCGGTGCTGTCCACCGCCGACTTCTTCACCCCCGTGGTCGATGACCCCTTCGACTGGGGCCGGATCGCCGCCGCGAACGCGCTGTCGGACATCTACGCCATGGGCGGCGAGCCGGTGGTGGCGATCAACCTGGTGGGCTGGCCGCGCGGGGTGCTCTCCTTCGACCTGCTGCGCGAGGTGCTCGCCGGCGGGCTCGCGGTGGCGAGGCAGGCCGGGGTGCCGGTGATCGGCGGGCACTCGGTGGACGACCCGGAGCCGAAGTACGGCATGGCCGTCACCGGCACCGCACATCCGGATCGTCTGCTGCGCAACGACGCCGCCGCGGCCGGGCTGCCGATCACGCTGACCAAGCCCCTCGGGGTGGGGCTGCTGAACAACCGCCACAAGGTCACCGGCGAGGTCTCCGCCGCGGCGATCGAGACCATGACCACCCTGAACCGCGACGCCGCGAGGGCCGCGCTCGCGGCCGGGGCGCGGGCCGCGACCGACGTCACCGGCTTCGGGCTGCTGGGCCACCTGTTCAAGATGGGCCGGGCCTCGGGCGTGGGCGCGGTCATCGACCGCGCGGCGGTGCCGCTGGTCGAGGGCGCCGCCGAGGCCCTGCGGGACGGCTACGTCTCCGGTGGCACCCGTCGGAACCTCGACTGGGTGCGCGAGCACGTGCGGGCCGGCGCGGGCATCACCGAGGACGACCTGCTGCTGCTCACCGATGCGCAGACCTCCGGCGGTCTGCTGGTGATCGGCGAGGTGCCCGGCTACCCGATCATCGGGCAGACCGTGGAGGGGTCCGGCATCGAGGTGCGCTGAGGGGCGGCCCCGCGCCGGGCGGGACGCGCGGCGCGGGCCCGCTCAGAGCTCCCCGCGCCCCCGGTCGCCGGGATGGACGGAACCGGGTGCGGTGGCCTCGGGGCGCTCCGGACCCGGACCGGTCTGCTCGGGATCCTCCTGCGGCCGGTCTCCCGTCACGGGGGCGGTGGTGATCGAGTCGTCGATGATCCCCTGGGCGCGGCGGCGCTCGAGGCGCTCGCGCTGCGGCTCCACCACCCGGCGCGGATCCTTGACCGATTCGTGGCCGGCCTCGAGCACCCCGAAGCGGGTCAGGGCGGAGGCGCTGAGCAGGGCCAGACCGCTGAGCACGGCCACCGGTCGGAACCGGCCGCCGAGCAGGGTGCCGAGGCCGCCGGCGATCGCCAGGCGTTCCGAGAGCTTCAGGAAGCGGCCGGGCCGGCCGATCTCCAGCGGCTCCGCCTCGAGCTCGTGCATCTGGTCCTTCATGCGGTGCGTCGCGACCAGCTCCCCGATCACGCCCGCGACGGCCAGCACCCGGGCGGGACCGGTCTCCCGGGACGGGGTGAGGACCATCGCGGCGCCGGTGGACGCCATCGTCGCGGAGGAGACGAAGACGTAGGCGAGCCCCTTGCGGGCGCCCGCCCAGGTGGGCACCGCGGTGTCGCCCAGCAGCACCGCGGTGTAGGAGGCCAGCGGCCCGCCGAGCACCACCGAGCCGGCGGTCCCGGCCGCCTCGAGCGCCCGCAGCACCGGGCGCAGCGCGCCCAGGGGCAGACGCTCCCCGGTCATCCGGTCCACCTCGCCGGCCGCCGCGAACCCCGCGGAGACACCGAATCCGCTGAGCAGCCAGGTGCCCATGCTCATCGGGGAGGTCGGCTTGAACACGCGCAGCATGTTGAGGAACCGCTCCGGCCGGCCCAGGTCCACCACCAGCGCGGGCAGTCCGGCGCTCACCGCTCCCAGCGCCACCAGGCGCGCGTTGCGGCGCAGCAGCTCGCGTCCGGTCACGGCCGCTCCGCCGGCCAGCACCGCGGAGCCGCCCGCGAGGCCGCCGACGAAGAGGTACAGTCCGATCGGCCACTCCCACGGCGGGGCCTTGACGATGGAGCGGCCGTAGTAGGACTCGAACTCGGGGTCGGAGACCATCGGCACTTCGCGCGAGCCGTCGCCCCCGCTGAGCAGGTCCGGGCTCTGGCGCGCCCTGCCGCCCCGTCGACGGCGTCCCCCGCGCGGGGGCTCGGGCGGGCGGTAGGCGTCGTACTCGGAATGGGCGGCGTGGGTCACCGGCGGCCTCCGATGAACGCGAGGGCGGTCGCGGCGACCATGCCCAGCGCGGCCAGTCCGGCGGTCCGGTACATCTGGGGCAGGTCCTTGGTGGGCACCTGCGGGTCCGGCGGAAGCCCGTAGACCTCGGGCTCGTCCAGGAGCAGGAACACCGAGCCGATGCCGCCCACGCCGTCGCGGGGGTTGGCCCCGTAGAGGCGGGCATCGGTCATGCCCTGGGCGTGCAGCTGCTGGATGCGCTCCTCGGCGGAGTCGACCATGTCGTCGTGGTCGCCGAACTTGATCGAGGTGGTCGGGCAGGTCTTGGCGCAGGCCGGGGTCTCGCCGACGACCAGCCGGTCGTAGCACAGCGTGCACTTGTTGGCGGTGCCGGGGTTGGGCACCTCCTGCTCGATGTCGCCGCCGCGGGCGGTCTTGGTCGCGACCGTGCCGTCGTCGCGGCGCTGGATGACGCCGAAGGGACAGGCGCCCACGCAGGTGCCGCAGCCGTTGCAGACGTCGGCCTGCACGACCACGGAGCCGAACTCGGTGCGGTAGAGCGCACCGGTGGGGCACACGTCCATGCAGCCGGCGTTCGTGCAGTGCTTGCACACGTCCGAGGACATCAGCCAGCGGAACTCCGGGGTGTCCGGCGGTGCGGTGTCGGTGCCGGCGAGGTCGTCGGCGGGCCGGCCCCCGGGGGCCCCGGCGCCGCTGCGCGGGCCGATCGACGGCATGCCGAGGCTGACCAGGCGTCGCCCCGACTCCCGGGCCTGCTCGATGCGGGCGGCGTCCTGTTCGACGAACGCCACATGGCGCCAGGTGTTCGCGCCCAGCGCGCCGGTGTTGTCGAAGGAGGACCCCATCAGCTCGAGGTCCCCGTCGGCGGGGTTGCGGTTCCACTCCTTGCACGCGACCTCACAGGCCTTGCAACCGATGCAGATCGACGTGTCGGTGAAGAATCCCTTGCGGGAATGGTCGTGCTCCCACCCGGACTCGGCGACGGGCCGGGTCGAGGACTCGGTCAGCGGGGCCATCAGTTCTCCTCTCGGGGGGTGCGGTGCGCGCCGCGGGGCGGCTCGGGGTCGCCGCCGGCCTGCAGCGCCTGCTCGAGCGCACCGCCGTGGGGGACGATGTCCTCGCGCTCGACGAGGACGTCGTGCGAGGTGCCGTCCTGCAGCCCCGGGACGGTGATCGGCTCGTGCCCGGTGCTCGGGCCGATGCCGGCCTGGCGCTGCAGATCGTCGACCAGCTCCCGCCGGGCCACACCGCGGGGTCGGCGGCCCGGGCGCAGGGTGCACGCGATCGCCTTCGAGTTCTGGATCTGCGTGTTCGCATCGAGGTTCAGCCCGATGAGGTCGTTGACGGCGTCGCCGGAGACGATCGCCTCGCTGCCCTCGGCCCAGTGGTACGGCATCCCGATCTGGTGGACGGTGCGGCCGGCCACCCGCAGGGGCGTCATCCGCTTGGTCACCAGCACGCGCGCCTCGATCGCCGAGCGCGGGGTGATGACCGTCGCCCAGCCGTAGGGCTCGAGACCGACCTCCTCCGCGAGCTCCGGGGAGACCTCGCAGAACAGCTCCGGCTGGAGCTCGGAGAGGTAGGGCAGGAAGCGGCTCATGCCGCCGGCCGTGTGGTGCTCGGTGAGCCGGTACGTGGTGAACACGTACGGGTACACCGCGGCCTGCTCCGCGGTGCCGGTGATGCCGGGCGCGTTCATGTTGCCCTGGTCCGCGAAGTCCACCCGGGTGGGGTTCACCTGCTGCGGGTACAGGGGGTTGGGGATCGGCGACTCGACGCCCTCGTAGTGGGTCGGCAGCGGGCCGTCGACCATGCCCGAGGGCGCGAACAGCCAGCCGCGGCCGTCGGCCTGCATGATGAAGGCGTCGTTCCCGGCCAGCGCGGCGGCGCCGCCCTGGTCCGGGTCCCCCGGATCGTGCGGGTGCTTGGTGGCGGGGAAGTCCGGGATGTCCTTGCCGGTCCAGCGCCCCTGCTCCTCGTCCCACCAGACGTACTTCTTGCGCTCGCTCCACGGCTTGCCGTCCGCGTCGGCGGACGCGCGGTTGTAGAGCATCCGCCGGTTCGCGGGCCAGGCCCACGCCCATTCGGCGGCCGTGGCGTCCTGCTCGCTGCCGGGCTTGCGCCGCCGCGCCTGGTTGACGCCGTCCGCGTAGACGCCGGAGTAGATCCAGCAGCCGCCGGCGGTGGTGCCGTCGGCGGTCATCTCGAGGTAGCTGGACAGCGGCTGGCCGTCCTTCTCCCCGCCGACGTGGTAGCCGTTGATCTCCTTCAGCACGGCCTCCGCGTCGGGCTCGCCGTGCTCGTCCACCGGGTAGTCCCAGGTGAGGTGCTTCAGCGGCAGGTCGCGGGGGTCGTCGGAGTCGGCGAGCTTCGCGCGGATGCGCTGACCGAGCTCGTACATGAACTGCAGCTCGCTGACGCAGTCGCCGGGCGGGGTGACGGCCTGGTCCCGCCACTGGACCAGGCGCTGGGTCTGGGTGAACGAACCGGACTTCTCGGTGTGGTTCGCGGCGGGCATGTAGAACATCTCGGTGCCGATGTCCTCGGTCCGCAGCTCGCCGGAGTCGATCTCCGGCCCCTCCTTCCACCAGGTCGCCGATTCGATCATGTAGAAGTCGCGCACGACCATCCACTTCAGGTGCGACATGGCCAGGCGCTGCATGCGCCCGTTGGCCGAGCCCACCGCCGGGTTCTGCCCGAGCAGGAAGTAGCCGTCGACCCCGTCCTCGAGCATCAGCTGCGTGGTCTGGTAGGTGCCGTGCGCACCGGTCAGCCGCGGCAGGTAGTCGAAGGCCCAGTCGTTCTCCGCCGTCGCCGCCTCGCCCCACCAGGCCTTCAGCAGGTTCACGGCGTAGGACTCGGAGTCGGCCCAGTAGCCCTTCTGCGTCTTGGTGCCGATCGAGTCGAGGTACTCCTGGAACGTGTCATGGCTGCCGACCTTCGGCATCGGCAGGTAGCCGGGCAGGAGGTTGAACAGGGTGGGGATGTCCGTCGAGCCCTGGATGGTGGCATGTCCGCGCAGGGCCATGATGCCGCCGCCCGGACGGCCCATGTTGCCCAGCAGCAGCTGCAGCACGCCGGCGGCCCGGATGAACTGGGCGCCGCCCACGTGCTGGGTCCAGCCCACCGCGTAGGCGAAGCAGGTGGTCCGCTCCGGTCCCGAGTTCTCCGTCATCGACCGTGCGAGGTACTCGAAGTCGGCCTGCGAGATGCCGCAGACCTCCTCGACCATCTCCGCGGTGTACCGCGCGTAGTGCCGCTTGAGGATCTGGAACACGCAGCGCGGATCCTGCAGGGACTCGTCGCGGGTGGGGTTGCCGTGCTCGAGCGGCGGACCGCCGGAACCGTGCGAGTGGCCGGAGGCCTCGCCGTCCGTCGACCCGTCCGCGTCGCCGTCACCGTCCTCGTCGCCGTACTGCGGGGAGGCGTCCTCCCCGTCCGCGGAGGCGTCGGCGTACTGCCAGCTGGTCATGTCGTAGGTGCGCTTGTCGGGATCGAATCCCGAGAACAGCCCGCCGAGGTCCTCAGCGTCGACGTAGTCCTCGTTGATGATCGAGGACGCGTTGGTGAACGCCTTGACGTAGTCCTCGAACCAGAGGTCGTTGCTGATGACGTAGTTGATCAGCGCGCCGAGCAGCACGATGTCCGAGCCGGCTCGGATCGGGACGTGCTTGTGCGCATTGGCACTGGTGCGGGAGAAGCGGGGATCGACATGGATGATCCGGGCCCCCTTGGCCTTGGCCTCCATCACCCACTGGAAGCCGACGGGATGGGCCTCGGCCATGTTCGAGCCCTGGATGACGATGCAGTCGGCGTTGGCCATGTCCTGGAGGTACTGGGTCGCGCCGCCGCGTCCGAACGAGGTCCCCAGACCGGGGACCGTGGCGGAGTGTCATATACGGGCCTGGTTCTCCATCTGCACCGCACCGGCGGCCGTGAAGAGCTTCTTGGCGAGGTAGTTCTCCTCGTTGTCGATGGTCGCCCCGCCCAGCGAGGCGATGCCCATCGTCCGTCGCAGCGGGCGCCCCTCGGCGTCCTCGTCCTGCCAGTGCTTGCGGCGCGCCTCGAGGAACCGGTCCGCGATCATGTCCATCGCGGTCTCGTAGTCGAGGTCCTCCCAGTCGGAGGCGTGGGGAGCGCGGTAGCGCACCGTGGTGACCCGGCGCGGGGAGTTGACCAGCTGCTCGCTCGCGGCGCCCTTGGGGCACAGCCGTCCGCGGGAGATCGGGGAATCCGGATCGCCCTCGATCTGGATGACCTTGTTGTCCTTGGCGTAGACCTTCTGACCGCAGCCGACGGCGCAGTAGGGGCAGACGCTCTGGACCACGGTGTCGGCATCGGCCGTCCGCGGGGCGGTGCTGCGGGTGGCCTTCGACGTCACCGCCGTCCCGCGCCCCCAGCGGTCATCGCCGCGGAGCTGCCGGACCACCGGCCAGTCGAGGAACGTTGTGCGAGCCATGGCGGCGATGCTATCAGCGTTCCGCTCACGGCGAACGCCGCCCCGCCTGCCCGGCGGGCCGACGAACCGAGTGGTCAGCCCGGGGTGGCGCCCTCGTCGCGGATCCGCTCGTGATGGCGGATCACCTCGGTGACGATGAAGCGCAGGAAGGCCTCGGCGAAGGTCGGGTCCAGCCCCGCATCGTCGGCCAGCGCCCGCAGATGGCGGATCTGCTCCTGCTCACGGGCCGGGTCCGCCGGCGGCAGGCCGTGCTCGGCCTTCAGCACGCCGACGCGCTGCGTGTGGGAGAACCGCTCGGCGAGCAGGTGCACCAGGGCAGCATCGATGTTGTCGATGCTGCGCCGCTCCTCCAGGAGCAGCCGACGGGCGCGTGCGACGTCGTCGGGATCGATCGCGGCCCGAGCGGGGCCGGTGCCGGCCTCGCTCATGCGGAGCGCTCCTGGCGTGAGCGGGAGCTGTCGCAGTCCGCGCCCTTGGCGGTGAGCATCAGCGGGGCGCGCCCCTCGGAGATCACGCCCTCGGTGATCACGACCTTGACCACGTCGTCCCGCGACGGCACCTCGAACATCACCGCCTGCAGGGAGTCCTCGAGGATGGCTCGCAGCCCGCGCGCACCGGTCCCCCGCTCGATGGCCCGGTCGGCGACGGCTTCCAGCGCGCTGCGCTCGAAGTCCAGCTCGACCCCGTCGAGGGCGAACATCTTCTGGAACTGCTTGACCAGGGCGTTGCGAGGCTCGGTGAGGATCCGGATCAGGGCATCGCGGTCGAGGTTGGACACGCTGGTGATCACCGGCAGGCGCCCGATGAACTCGGGGATCAGCCCGAACTTGAGCAGGTCCTCCGGCTGCAGCTTGCCGTAGATCTCCTCCTGCGCGAGCGGCGTGTGCAGGTCGGCCCCGAAGCCGATGCCGCGCTTGCCGATCCGGGAGCCGATGATGTCCTCGATGCCGGCGAAGGCGCCCGCCACGATGAACAGCACGTTGGTGGTGTCGATCTGGATGAACTCCTGATGGGGGTGCTTGCGGCCGCCCTGCGGCGGCACCGCGGCGACCGTGCCCTCCAGGATCTTCAGCAGGGCCTGCTGGACGCCCTCACCGGAGACGTCACGGGTGATCGAGGGGTTCTCGGACTTGCGGCCGATCTTGTCGACCTCGTCGATGTAGATGATGCCGCGCTCGGCCTTCTTGACGTCGTAGTCCGCGGCCTGCAGCAGCTTCAGCAGGATGTTCTCGACGTCCTCGCCGACGTAGCCCGCCTCGGTCAGCGCGGTGGCGTCGGCCATCGCGAAGGGCACGTCGAGCATGCGGGCGAGGGTCTGGGCGAGGTAGGTCTTGCCGCAGCCGGTGGGCCCGACCAGCATGACGTTGGACTTCGCGACCTCGATCTCGTCGCGCTCCGCGTCGGCCTCCTCGGCCAGCGCCGTCGCGGCGCTCTTCGCGGGGGAGGCGGCCTGCTCCCCCTCCTGCGCCCGCACCCGCTTGTAGTGGTTGTACACCGCGACGGCGAGGGCGCGCTTGGCGGGCTCCTGGCCGACCACGTACTCCTCGAGGAAGTCGAAGATCTCCCGCGGCGGGGGCAGCGGGGCCTGCTCCTCGACGACCGGCTGCGCGGCCGAGATCTCCTCGGCGATGATCTCGTTGCACAGCTCGATGCACTCCTCGCAGATGTACACCCCGGGCCCGGAGATCAGCCGCTCGACCTGCTTCTGCGACTTCCCGCAGAAGGAGCACTTGAACACGTCGGCCCCATCGCTCGTCCGTGCCATGTCCGTGTCCTTTCGTCAGGTCGTCTGCAGTGCGTACGTCACGTTCCCCGGAGCGCGACCCGGGCCCCTCGGAACCCTCACTACGGTACCGCGCCGGGCCGTGCCGACGCGGTAGGCGAAGCGCCGGGTCGGCGCGTCCCCGCACCGCCGCCGGCTCCTGATCGCGCTGGTGAGCGCTCCGGGGCCGACGGCGCTGCGGCGTCGGCCCCGACGGGCCGCAGGGTCCGTCGGGGCCGAGAGACGGTCACCGGGTGAGCTGCGGCCGGATCCCCTTGCGGGAGGCGAGGACCTGGTCGACCAGTCCGTACTCGAGCGCGCCCTGCGCGGTGAGGATCTTGTCGCGCTCGATGTCGACGCTGATCTGCTCCTTGGTGCGGCCCGAGTGATCGGCCAGGGTCTCCTCGAGCCATTCGCGCATGCGCATGATCTCGTTGGCCTGGATCTCCAGGTCGGAGGCCTGACCGCCGCCGCCCTGACCGCCCATCGCGGGCTGGTGGATGAGGATCCGGGCGTTGGGGAGGGCGAGGCGCTTGCCGGGTGCGCCGGCGGCCAGCAGCACCGCGGCGGCCGAGGCCGCCTGACCCAGGCACACCGTGGTGACCTCGGGCTTGATGTACTGCATGGTGTCGTAGATCGCGGTCAGCGCCGTGAAGGAGCCGCCGGGGCTGTTGATGTACAGGGTGATGTCGCGGTCCGCGTCCTGGGACTCGAGGACGAGCAGCTGCGCCATCACGTCATCGGCCGAGGCGTCGTCGACCTGCACGCCGAGGAAGATGATGCGGTCCTCGAACAGCTTGGTGTAGGGGTCCTGGCGCTTGAAGCCGTAGGCGGTGCGCTCCTCGTACTGCGGCAGCACGTAGCGGGAGGTGGGCATCGCGAGGCTCTGGCCGTAGCCGCCCGTCTGGGCGGTCGGCAGCGCGCCGAGGGTGCGGGGATCGAAGGTCACGGGGTCTCCTTGCGGTGAGGGTGTGCGGGGGGCGACGGGGCAGCGGTCAGTCGGAGGTGCCGCCGCCGCCGGTGACGTCACCCGCTCCGGTGACGATCCGATCGATGAAGCCGTACTCGAGGGCCTCGGTGGCCGTGAACCACTTGTCGCGGTCGGAGTCCTCGGTGATCTGCTCGACGGACTTGCCGGTCTGCTCGGCGATCAGCTCCGCCAGCGTGCGCTTCATGGACAGGATCAGGTCCGCCTGGATCCGGATGTCGGTCGCCGTGCCGCCGAGGCCGCCCAGCGGCTGGTGCATGAGCACCCGGGTGTGCGGGGTCGCGTACCGCTTGCCCTGGGTGCCTGAGGAGAGCAGGAACTGGCCCATCGACGCCGCCATCCCCATGCCCACCGTCACCACGTCGGGCTGGATGTACTTCATGGTGTCGTAGATGGCCATGCCGGCGGTGATCGAGCCGCCGGGGCTGTTGATGTAGAGGTAGATGTCCTTGTCGGGGTCCTCGGCGGCCAGCAGCAGCATCTTCGCGCAGATCGCGTTGGCGACGTCGTCGCGGACCTCGGAGCCGAGCCACACGATGCGCTCGCGCAGCAGGCGCTGGTAGACGTTGTCGTCCAGGCCCATCGGGGTGTCACCGGCCGCGCTGCGAGGCGGGGAAGTCTGAGTGCTGTGGGAGGTCACGCTGTCTCCTTCGTGGCGGGAATCGTCGATGGCTCGACTCTAGGCGCTGGGTGGGACGCCGCGGTGCCCTGTTCGCCGCAGGCGCACTGCGGCGGACGGGCCGCCCGGGCCGGGACCAGGGCGGCCCGGGCAGCGCTCTCCCCCACCCGCAGATCCGATCGCGGAGCCGGGCGCTGTGTCGCAGATCCCCCGGGAACGTCAAGTCGTCCCCCGTTCGGGTCACGTCCTACCACTGGTGGGTAAAGACCCTGTCAAGCGAACGGTCCGGCTCTGCCAAGCCCCTTAAGAAGAGGTGCGGACGCCTCCTACGGTGGCTCCATCGCCTCGAAGACGGTGGTCACAAAAGCCAGAAGTACATCCCTGATCCCCCGATCGGGACCGGAAGGAACGAACCGCACATCATGGCCAAGCACAACTCGCACCGCACCCCCGGTCACGCACAGCTCCCCACCCGCCACGCCCGGAACGCCGCCCGTGGACTCGGAGGAGCCGCTGTCCTGGGCACCGTGGTCCTCGGCTCCGCCTTCGCCGGTGGCTCCGCCCAGGCCGCGCCCGCCGCTCCGGCGGCCCCTGTCGTGAGCGCCCCCGCCGCTCCGACCGCCCCCACCGTGACCGCCCCCGCGGCCGTCCTGGACTCCTCGCAGAAGCTCCGCTGGGGCTCCCGCGGAGGCGCTGTCGAAGACCTGCAGTCCGCCCTCAACGATCACGGCGCGAACCTCGCCGAGGACGGCGTGTTCGGCAAGCGCACCCACGCCGCCGTGAAGTCCTACCAGTCCGACCAGGGCCTGCGGGTCGATGGAGTCGTCGGCCCGGAGACCCGCGGCGCGCTCAACGGCGGTGCCCGCGTCTCGACCGGTGGCGCCTCCGCCCCGGCGAGCACCGCGTCCACCTCCTCCTCGTCCAGCTCGAACGGCGGCGCGATCGTCGCCAAGGCCCGCTCCGCGATCGGCGTGGGCTACTCCTACGGCGGCAACTCCCCCAGCAGCGGGCTGGACTGCTCCGGGCTCGTGAACTACGCCTACCAGGCCGCCGGCATCAAGCTGCCGCGCACCTCGAGCGGCATCGCCAACGGCGGCCGCACGATCTCCCAGTCCCAGGCGCAGGCCGGCGACATCGTCTCCTGGCCCGGCCACGTCGCGATCTACGCCGGCAACGGCCAGATCATCGACGCCTCGGGCTCCAAGCAGCGCGTCGTCGAGCGCTCCCTCTGGGGCAACCCCAGCTTCGTGACCTACCGCTGATCCTCAGCGCTCCTCACGCGCGATGGCCCGGCTCCCCTGGTGGGAGCCGGGCCATTCTCGTCGTGCGGGGGTGGCGGGGGGCGAGCGGCTGCGGCAGGAGCGGACCGCCGGCGGGCACGGTCGTCCGACGGGGCGGGCCCTCGCGCCGTCCGCCTTCGAGGGCGGCCGTGCCTGCGGGCGCGGAACCCCTCGGCCGACGACGACGGGCCGCCACCCCGGAGGGTGACGGCCCGTCATGCGATGTCGCTCAGCGCCTCAGCGCGAGCGCGGGATCACTCGGTCTCGGTCGCCTCGGCGGGCTCGTCCGAGGCGGCGTCGGCCTGCTTGGCCGGAGCCTTCTTCTTGGCCGGGGCCTTCTTCTTGGCCGGGGCCTTCTTCGCGGGCGCCTCGTCGGCGGGGGCCTCCTCCGCGGGGGCGGACTCCTCGGCGGCCTGCTCCTCGGACGCGTCCTCCGCGGCGGAGGTCAGGCCCAGGTCCAGGGTGTCGCCGGCGGCGTTCTTCACGATGACGTCCGCGAGGACCACCTCGAGCGCCTTGGAGCGCTGGACCTCGGCGAAGATCTGCTCGAGCTGACCGGACTGGGCGAGCATCTGCAGGAGCTGGTTGGGCTCGATGCCGTACTGCGTCGACAGCTGGGTCATGTAGTTCATGAGGTCGCTCTGATCGACGTCGACCGTCCGGGTCGAGTTGATCTCGTCCAGCAGGAACTGGGCGCGGACGGCCTTGACGGTGTCCTCGCGGATCTCCTCGCCGTGCGGGTCGCCGGCCTCCTTGCCCTCGTTCTCCAGGTGGGAGAGGATCTCGTCCTCCACCAGCTGATCGGGGACGGGGATCTCGAGCTCCGCGAGGAGCTTCTCGAGCAGGGCGTTGCGGGCCAGGGCCACGCGGTTGCCCTCGGCGTCGGCCGCGGCCTTCGCCCGCAGGTCCTCCTTGAGCTCGTCGATGGTGTCGAACTCGGAGGCCATCTCGGCGAACTCGTCGTCGGCCTCGGGCAGCTCGCGCACCTTGACGGACTGCGCGGTGACCTTGACCTGGGCCTCCTCGCCCGCCCGGTCTCCCCCGGCGAGCTTCGAGACGAAGGTGGTGCTCTCCGTGGCGGAGAGCCCGATGAGCGCCTCGTCGAGGCCCTCGAGCATATTGCCCTCACCGATCTGGTAGGAGACGCCCTCGACGGACTCGATCTCCTCGTCGTCGATGGTCGCGACCATGTCGACGGAGACGAAGTCGCCGTCCTCGGCGGGGCGGTCGACGCCCACCAGGGTGCCGAAGCGCTCGCGCAGCTCGGTCAGGCGGACCTCGACGGCGTCGTCGTCGACCGAGGGCTCCTCGATCTCGATCTCGAGGCTCGAGAAGTCGGGCAGCTCGATCTCGGGACGCACGTCCTGCTCGACGGTGAAGACGAGGTTGCCCTCGTCGGCTCCGTCCAGGCCGGGCACCTCGCCGACCTCGATCTCGGGGCGGCCGACGGGCTTGAGCTCCGCCTCGGCAGCGGCCTGCTGGTAGAAGTCGGGAAGCGCGTCGTTGACGGCCTCCTGCATGATCGCGGGGCGGCCGAAGCGCTGCTCGACGAGCTTGGAGGGGACCTTGCCCTTGCGGAAGCCGGGGATCTGCACCTGATCGGCGATCTTCTTGGTGGCGGCCTCGACGGCGGGCTTCAGCTCGTCGAAGGGCACCTCGACGGTGAGCTTCACCCGGGTGGGGCTGAGCTTCTCGGACTCGGTCTTCACTGGTCAGGTCTCCCTGTAGATGGACAGCAGATGGACGTTTCTCGTGGCGCCCCGGAGCTCGCGCGGCGGCGACCCGGTGGCGGAGTCGGGGTGACAGGATTTGAACCTGCGACTTCCCGCTCCCAAAGCGGGTGCTCTACCAAGCTGAGCTACACCCCGGAGGGCAACCCAGGAGATGTTACCCGCTCCCCGTGCGCCGCACCCGATCCGCGGCGAGGCCCTGTGAGCAGATGCATGTCGCCTCGCCCACGCTGAAGGTGCCTCCGCGCCGCTGATCTGGTTCAATGGATCCTCGATGCGGGCGTAGCTCAATGGTAGAGCCTCAGTCTTCCAAACTGATTACGCGGGTTCGATTCCCGTCGCCCGCTCCATGGACCGGCCGCGGCACCCCTGTCGGGTGTCGCGGCGCCGTCGTCCCCGGGCCCGGTCCGGCCTAGCCCAGCACCCCCTCGCGCAGGGCGCGCAGCACGGCGCTGGTGCGGTCACGGGCGCCGGTCTTCTGCAGGATCGCCGAGAGATGGATCTTCACCGTGCCCTCGGCCAGGTGCAGCACGCCGGCGATCTCCCGGTTGGTGCATCCCTCAGCGACCAGTCGCAGCACCTCGATCTCCCGCGGGGTGAGGGTGTCGCCGATCAGCGGGCCCTGGCCGCCGGCGGCAGCGGGAGCCGAGCGGATCGCGCGGAGCAGACCATCGGTGATGGCCGGGGAGATCAGGGTGCCGCCCGCGGCCAGGGTCTGCACCGCATCGGCGAGCCGGCCGACGGTGACGTCCTTGAGCAGGTAGCCGCGGGCGCCGGCCTGCAGCGCCCGCAGCACCAGTTGATCGTCGTCGAACGTGGTGAGCACGAGGACGGGCAGCTCGGGATCGCGCTCGCGCAGCTGCTCGAGGGCCCAGATGCCGTCGAAGCGCGGCATGCGCAGGTCCATCAGCACCACATCGGGGCGGCGCTCACCGATCACCGCCAGCGCCGCGCGACCGTCCTCGGCCTCGCCGACCACGTCGACGCCCGCGAGCTGCAGCAGGGTGCGGATGCCCTCGCGGACGAGGGCCTGGTCGTCGACCACGATCACCCGGGTCATCCGCCCACCAGCGTTCCCCGGACGGTGAACCCGTCCCCGCCGTCCACCAGCAGCTCCCCGCCGAGCTCCTGGAACCTCTCGCGCATCCCGCACAGTCCGTTGCCGAGCACCGGCGAGCGCGCGCCCCTCCCGTCGTCCCGGGCCACCAGCGCCACCCGGTCCCCGTCGCGGGCCAGCTCGATCCGCAGCCGGGAGGCCTCGGCATGCCGGATCGTGTTGGTCACCGCCTCCTGGGCGAGCCGGATGAAGGCGACCTGCTGCTCCTCGCCGAGGTCCAGCCGCGGGTCGACGGCGATGTCGACGACGAGACCGGGGATGCCCTCGACCATCTCCTCGAGCGCGCGCTGGATATCCGCCGGCTGCGCTCGCAGCTCGCCGACACTGGCCCGCACATCGCGCAGCAGGCCCCGGGCGACCTGATCGGCACGATCGAGCGGGGGCCGCGCGGACCCGGTCGCCAGGTGGCGAGCGGCCTCGAGGTTCAGCGTGAGCACCGTCAGCTGGTGCCCGATCAGGTCGTGCAGCTCCCGCGAGATGCGGAGCCTCTCCGCGGTGCGGGCAGACTCGGCCAGCAGGACCCCGGCGGCCCGCAGCTCGACATGGGCGCGCGCGAGGTCCGTGCGCATCTGCTTCTCGCGCAGCATCGTCGTGGTGCTGAAGACGGTGGCGATCTGGATCAGCAGGTAGAAGCCGGCCGTCATCAGCCAGTCCGTCCAGTCCGGGGAGCGCAGCATGCCCGCCAGCAGGACCGCACCGGTGTTCAGGGCCGCGAGCACGATGCTGCCCGTCAGCGGGACGACGTAGGTGCTGACCGCAGCGGTGACCACCACGATGATGTGCACGAGCCCCATGCCCGGGACGCTGAGCACCAGCACCCAGGAGGCCAGCACCGCCACCACCAGCGCAGCGCGCCGCGCCCCGGCCCGCTCGACGGCGCCCGCCGACAGCACGGCGACCATGAAGGCCGCCAGCAGCACCGCCCACAGCGGGCGCGGGATCAGCGGATCGACCAGGCCCAGCAGCGCAGGCAGGCAGACGGCCACGGCGATCACCAGCATCGCCGCCCCGGCCCAGCCCTCGGTGCCCAGCCCTCTCATGGAAGTCACCCGACGGCGGCCCTGCCCGCCGCACCCGTGCCGATGGTCATGGCCCCGGCGGTCATCGCGGATGACCGCCGGCACTGCCGGGCGGCGGCCGACGTCCATAGCGTCGAGGCATGACGACGCCCAGCAGCGAGCACCCCGCCGTCCAGGTCGAGCACCTCACCAAGCGCTACCGCGGCCTGGCGGCTCTCGACGACGTCGGCTTCCACGTGCGCCGCGGGGAGACGATCGGGATCCTCGGCGTCAACGGCGCCGGGAAGACCACCATGGTCGAGGTGATCGCCGGGCTGCGCCGGCCCGACGGCGGCCGCGTCCAGGTGCTGGGCCTGGACCCCGTCCGCGATCGCGCGGCCCTGCGGGCGGTGCTCGGGGTCCAGCTGCAGGAGGCCGACCTCCACGGCGCCCTGACCGTCGATGAGCTGCTGGAGCTCTACGGCGGCTTCTACCCCGATCCGCGGCCGCGGGAGGAGCTGCTGGACCTGGTCGAGCTGCGGGACAAGGCCGGTCACCGCTTCGAGCGGCTCTCCGGCGGCCAGCAGCAGCGGCTCTCGGTGGCGCTGGCGATGATCGGACGGCCCCGCGTGCTGATCCTCGACGAGCTCACCACCGGCCTGGACCCCGTCGGACGCCGCCGGGTGTGGGCCGCCGTCGAGCAGCTGCAGCGCGAGAGGGCGACGATCCTGCTGGTCAGTCACGCGATGGACGAGGTCGAGCGGCTCTGCGATCGCCTGCTCGTGCTGCACGCGGGGCGCGTGCGGATGATCGGCACGGCCGCCGAGATCATCGCCCGCGCCGGCACCGACACCGTCGAGGACGCCTTCGTCGCCCTCACCGGCCAGGCACCGCACGATGAGGAGGTCCGGAGATGAGCGCCACCATCCCGAGGCCCGGGCCCTCTCCCCTGCCGGTGGGCCGTCGGCCCGGCCTGCGTTCCCTGCTGGTGATGGTCCGCGCCGAGGCCCGGATGGTCGCTCGGGACACCGCGGGGCTGATCATCCCCTTCGGCCTCCCGCTGCTGATCCTGCTCACCAGCGCCCAGGCCGCGAGCCAGGAGGAGATCCTCCGCGGTCGCTCCGCCCTGGACCTGTTCGTGATGCCGCTGGTGATGGTCATGGTGCTGGCGATGAGCGGGGTGCTGAACATGCCGAGCTTCCTGGCCACTACCGCCGCACCGGGATCCTGCGGCGCCTCGCCGTCACCCCGGTCTCCCCCGCGATGGTGCTGATCGCGCAGGTGATCGTGAACGTCCTGCAGTCGGCGCTCGGCATCACCCTGGCGGCCGTGGTGGCGCGGCTGCTCTTCGGCGCGAAGCCGCCGATCGACCTGGGGATCGCGCTGGGCGTGCTCGTGCTGACCGCCGCGGCGATGTACGCGCTGGGGATGGTGGTCGCCGCGCTCGCGCCCACCCCGAACTCCGCGGTCGCGATCGGCCTGGTCCTGTTCCTGGGTCTCGGCGCGACCGGTGGCATGTTCGGGGGCCGCGGCTCCCTGCCGGAGCCGGTGGCGGAGCTGGGCGCCGTCCTGCCCTTCGGCGCCGGGGTCGATGCCCTGTCCGCCGCCTGGGCGGGCCAGAGCATCGAGGTGGGCTCGCTGGTGTCCCTCATGGTGACGATCGCGGTCGGGGGCGTGGTCGCGGCGGCGCTGTTCCGCTGGGAGTGAGGACGGACCCCGCGCGGGGCGCGAGGTTCAGCCCAGCGCGCCCCGCACCAGCGCGGCGATGCGCGCCGCGACCTCGTCGTCGACCTCCTCGACGGCGAAGCTGGTCGCCCACATCCTGCCGTCGTCGAGCTTCGCGGCGGAGTTGAAGCCGAAGCTGTGGTACCGCTCGTCGAACTTCGAGGCGGGGGTGAAGAAGCACAGCACGTCGCCGTCGAGCGCCCAGGCGGGCATGCCGTACCAGGTCCTCGGGTCCAGCTGCGGGGCGACCAGGGCGATCACCTCGTGGATGCGGGTGGCGGCGGCGCGGTCGGCCGGGGGCAGCGAGGCGATCAGCTCGGCGAGCTTCTCCGCATCGGCCTGGCGACGCCTGGCGCCCTTGCGCTGCGCCTTCTCGGCGCGGATCTCCTCGGCGCGGGCGCGCATGGCCTGCTTCTCCGCGGCGGAGAAGGTGCCGGCGGTCTCGGTGTCGGTGGTCATCGGAGTTCTCCTTGGAAGGGTCCAGCGGTCGATGGTGCAGCGGTGATGGTGCAGCGGTCGATGGTCCAGCGGTCCGCCGGTCAGCGGCCGAGCTGCTGGATCCGGATCTGGTTTCCGGCCGGGTCGCGCACCGCGCAGTCGCGGATCCCGTAGTCCTGGTCGATGGGCTCCTGGACGATGTCGGCGCCGGCGGCCTCGAGGGCGGCGAACGTCGCGTCGAGGTCGGCGGCGGCGAGGTTGACGCCGAAGTAGGCGCCCTTGGCGATCACCGAGAGCAGCGCGGCATGCTCCTGCGCGGTGATGCCGTCGCCCTCCAGCACGGGGTGCAGCACGATCGCGGTGTCCGTCTGCCCGGGCGGGCCGACGGTGATCCAGCGCATCGGGCCGCGGCCGACGTCGAGGCGCACCTCGAACCCGAGCACGTCCCGGTAGAAGGCCAGGGAGGCCTCGGGGTCGAGATGGGGCAGGAAGCTGGAGTGGATGCTCAGGCCTGAGGGCGCGGGGGTGTGGTCGTTCTCTGCCATGGCCAGGACTCTAGGGCCGCGGCGGGGGCGGCGCTTCTCCGTTCCTGATCGGTCTGGAGACGCGGCGCGCGATGCAGGGGGCCATCTGGTCGGTGAGCTCGGCGCCGTGGTCGCGGTAGGTGCTCGGAGGGACGCCCACCAGCTCCCGGAACCGGGTGGAGAAGGTCCCCAGCGAGGAGAAGCCGACCTCCATGCACACGTCGGTGACCGGACGCCGGGTGGTGCGCAGCAGCGCCATCGCCCGTTCGATCCGCCGGGTCATCAGGTAGGAGTACGGCGACTCGCCGAACTCCGCGCGGAAGCGGCGGCTGAGGTGCCCGGCGGAGACGTGGATGCCCCGCGCGAGCTCCTCGACGTCCAGCGGCTGGGCGTAGTCGCGATCGATGCGGTCGCGCACGGCCCGCAGCTGCGCCAGCTCGCGCAGCTGCGCCTGACGACGCGCGGGCGAGGCCGACACCAGCATCGCCCCATCATGGCAGGGCCCCGGCGGCACCGCACCGCCCTGTCCGGATCCCGCTGGCGTCCCCGCCTGCGGAGGGGTTCACTGGAGGCATGGAGGTGCTCACGGATGACCAGCGCTACGCGGCGATCGCCGCGCGCGACGCCCGTTTCGACGGCGTGTTCTTCACCTGTGTGCGCTCCACCGGGATCTTCTGCCGGCCCTCCTGCCCCTCGCGCACGCCCGGCCGGGACCGGGTGGAGTTCGCGCCCAGCGCTGCCGCGGCGGTCGAGCACGGCTACCGGGCCTGCAAGCGCTGCGGTCCGCTGGCGCCGCCGGGCTCCGCAGCCGACGACCCGGCCGGGGCGCTCGTCGCGCGGGCGCTGGACCTGATCCGTGCCGGCGCTCTCGACGCCGATGCCGAGCAGCGCCCGCACGTCGCGGATCTGGCCGCCCGCCTGCATGTCACCGAGCGCACCCTGCACCGGGCGCTGGTGGCCCGCACCGGCGCAGGCGCACTCGCCCATGCCCGCATGGCCCGCGCCCGCCGCGCCCACGACCTGCTGCGCACCACGTCCTGGCCGCTGGCCGACGTGGCCGCCGCGGCCGGGTTCGGCAGCGAGCGGCAGCTGCACGAGACCGTCCGCCGGATCTACGGCCGCGCCCCGTCGCAGATCCGCGAGCTCGCCGCCCCGCGCCGCCCCGCCGCCGGCACCGTCGCCGGCGCCGCCCCGGGCGCTCCTGGCCCATCCGTCGCGGAGGCGGCCGTGGTGCGCGCCGAGCTCGCCGTGCGCCGCCCGTTCCACGGGCGGGGCCTGGCCGGCTGGTTCGCGCGGCGCGCGCTGCCCGGCGTGGAGCACGTCGAGGACCTGCTGTGGACCCGCGCCGTGGACCTGCCCCACGGCCCCGCGGTGCTGCAGGTCGACCTCGGCGCCGCGGCGGGTCCGCTGCCGCTCACGCTGCGCCTGGGCGACCTGCGCGACTACGCCGCCGCCATCGCCCTCGCGCGGCGGATGCTGGACCTGGATGCGGACCCGGTGGGCATCGACGCGGGGCTGAGCGCCGCGATGCCCGCCCTCGCCCCGCTGGTCCGGACCCGCCCGGGGGTGCGGATCCCGGGCCTCCCGAGCCTGGCCGAGGCCCTGCTGTGGGCCGTGGTCGGTCAGCAGATCACCACCGGCCGGGCCCGCACCCTGCTCGAGGCCGCCACCGACCTCGCCGCTCGCGAGCTGCCCCCGGCGCTGCGCACCGAGCACGTCCACCGCCTCGCGATCACCCCAGCCGAGGCGGGCGCCCGGGCCGAGCAGTGGTTCCGCGGCCCCGGTGCGCGGCGCCGCGCGCTCACCGCGGCGCTCGCGGACCCGCCCGATGCCCAGCTGCCGCTGACCGAGCTGCGCGAGCAGCTGCTGGCGCTGCCCGGCGTGGGCCCCTGGACCGCCGACTACGCCCTGCTGCGCGGCGCGCGGGCGATCGACGTGGCCCCGGCGCGGGACGTGGCCCTGCTGGCCTCCGCCCGCGCGCTCGGCCTCGCCGAGGACTTCGGGGCGCTCGATGCGGCGCTCCAGGCCGCCTCCCCCTGGCGCAGCTATGCGGTCATGCACCTGTGGCACCACCGCGACGATCTCCCCCAGCGCAGCGGACCCTCCGGAAGGACCGACCATGACCACCGCTCCCCCACCCCTCGCGCCGGCCGACGGCGGGCGCGTGCACCGCCGGACCACGACGCCGCTGGGCACCTACGTGCTGGCCGCCGATCAGCGCGGACTGGTCGGCGTCTGGCGCCTCGAGCAGAAGAGGTTCCCCACCGCACTGCGCATGGGCACCGCGATCACCGGCCCCCATCCCGTCCTCGACGAGGCCGAGCGCCAGCTGCGGGAGTACCTCGCCGGCACCCGGGTGGACTTCGCACTGCCGCTGGCCCCGGACGGCACCGCCTTCCAGCAGGCCGTCTGGCAGCAGCTGACCGCCATCCCGCGCGGCCGCACCACCACCTACGGCCAGATCGCCCGCGCCCTGGGCCGCCCCCGCGCCGCCCAGGCCGTCGGCGCCGCCGTCGGCTCCAACCCGCTGTCGATCGTGGTGCCCTGCCACCGCGTGATGGGCAGCAGCGGCGCGCTGACCGGGTACGCGGGCGGGATCGAGACCAAACAGGCACTGCTCGCCCTCGAGGGCGCCCTGCTCGCGTGACACCATGAGCGGATGATCGTGCCCGAGCCCGCCCAGCCCCCGTACCGCTTCCCCGTCGCCGCCCGCTACGCGGGGATGGAATCCTCCCCGCTGAAGGACATCTTCTCCCTCGCCGCCCGCGAGGACGTCGTCTCCTTCGCCGGCGGCATCCCCGACCCGGAGCTGTTCGACCTGGCCGCCGTCGCCTCCTGCTACGACTGGGTCCTCACCCATCAGGGGCACCGCGCCCTGCAGTACGGGGTCAGCGAGGGCGAGCTCGAGCTGCGGGAGCAGGCCGCGCGCCGGCTGTCCCGGGACCTGCCCACCGACGCCTCCCAGATCCGCATCACCTCCGGCTCCCAGGAGGGGCTGTTCGTGGTGGCGCAGGCGCTGCTCGAGCCGGGCGACGTGGTGCTGGTGGAGTCCCCCACCTACCTCGCCGCGGTGCAGGCCTTCGCCGTCCACGGCGCCCGCATGATCGGGGTCGAGACCGACGACGACGGGGTGGTGCCCGAGGCGCTCGAGGAGGCCATCCGCACCCACCATCCGCGGATGGTGTATCTGATCCCCACCTTCCAGAACCCCACCGGGCGCACCATGCCCCTCGCCCGCCGGCAGGCCGTGGCCGACGTGCTGCTGCGCACCGACGTGCCGCTGATCGAGGACGATCCCTACGGTGCGCTGAGCTTCACCGGCAGCACCTGGGCCCCCATCGCGGCGCTGCCGGGGATGAGCCGGCGCACCCTGCTGCTGAACTCGATGAGCAAGCTGATGAGCCCCGGCGTGCGCATCGGCTGGATCCGCGCGGAGGGGCCGATCCTCGACACCCTCGCCGTCGCCAAGGCCGCGATCTCCATGCAGTCCTCGGTGGTGGACCAGCTGACGGTGGCCCGCTACCTGGAGACGGCGGACCTCGATGCGCACGTGGCGACGGTCAGCGCCGTCTACCGCGAGCGCCGCGACGCGATGGCCGCGGCCATCGCCCCCGTGCTGCCGGCCGGCGCGCACGTCACCCACCCCGACGGCGGCATGTTCCTGTGGGCCGCGCTCGGGGAGGGGTACGACGCGCAGCGGATGCTCGCCGACGCGGTCGAGGCCGGGGTCGCCTACCTCCCGGGGTGGTCCTTCTTCGCCGACCACCCCGACCGCTCCACCATGCGCCTGAGCTTCGTGACCCACTCCCCCGCGGTCATCGAGGAGGCCATCGGGCACCTCGGCGCGGTCATCTCGCGGCACGCTCCGGCCTGAGACCCCTCAGCCGCGCAGGGCGCGCAGGCGACCTCGCGCCAGCAGCGCCGTGGCGGTGGTGAGCAGGGCCGCGGCGCCGAGCAGCCAGCCCGGACCGAGCGGGCCGAGCGCGGCGAGGGCGACGCCGGCCAGCATCGCCAGCAGGACCGCGTCGCCCTGCCACAGCAGCAGCGGGATCACGGCCAGGTCGCCCTGCGCGGTGGGCATCGGGGTCATCAGCGACAGCGGCAGCGGGCCCTTCGCAGCGTCCCGGACCCGGCCCGCGATCAGCACGGGCATCAGCGCGACGGGCAGCAGCACCGCGTCGGGGGTGAGTCCCGCCCCGCCGGCGAGGAACGCGCCGAGCCCGCCGCCGCCCAGCGCGCCCAGCGCGCCCAGCGCGACCAGCAGCAGCGTCGGCGCGGGCGTGTGCAGCCACGCCTGCACCCCGGCGGACTGACCCAGCAGATCCGGGGCGCCCAGGGTGTGCACGGCGTGGCGGATGCCGTCGACGAGCGCCCCGCTGGCGGCCCACAGCCCGGCCGCGCCGAGGAGCACCGCGGCCCACGCCAGCGGCCCGGTCAGGAGCGTGGAGCCGGCGAGCGCGGCCGCCGCCGACGTCGCCCCGAGCAGGCCGCTGACGAGCCGGTCCGGCGAGCGCAGCCAGGCCACCGCATCGCGCCGCGCGTACAAGACGATCAGCGGACCGGACCCGATCGCCCGCCACCGGCGACCGGTCGTCGGGGCCGCCCGGAAGGCGCCGGCCGCCCCCGCGAGGTCACCGGTGGTGGCGATGGTGGCGGCGGACTCCCAGCGCGCGGACTGCTCCCGCAGCACCTGCCCCCGCAGCCGGTCCAGCAGCGCCACCCCCGCCCCGGTCGCCAGCACCCCGGCGATCAGCAGGCCGCTCGCCCAGACGCCTCCCCGGACGGCACCCACCGGGTGGGCGCCGCCCGGCCCCGCCGCCGCGGGCAGCAGCAGGCACAGGACGGCGCCCGCCGCCAGCGCCAGGGCGAGCAGCCGCCGCCCTCGGTGCTCCAGCAGCTGACCGGCCAGCCAGCCCGCCGCCAGCAGCAGACCGGTCCCCGCGGCGGCGAGAGCGCCCCATGCCGCCCCGGCGCCGGTGGCGTGACCGGCGCTGACCAGGACCGCCCCGAGCAGGACGGCCAGGGTGGTCGTGCCGGTCACGGGCAGCAGCAGCGCGCGGGCGAAGGGGCGCCACAGCACGGATCGGCGGCGGATCCCGCTCGCGGCCAGGGTGGCGGTGAAGAAGGGGGACAGCAGGGCCGGGCCGCGCACCCCGCCGAGCAGCACCAGGCCCGCGCCGATGCCGAACGCCAGTGCCGCGCTCGCCGGTCGTGCGCCGTCCGCCAGCAGCACCGGCAGCACATCGGGCCGGGTCAGCGCGCTCCCGGCCAGCCGCAGCGCCGGGACGGCGATCACCCCGGCCCCGAGCACCACCACGTACAGCAGGTAGAGCACATCGCCCCGGGTGCGGGCCCGGTCGCGCTGGGCCCAGACCTCCCGCACCGCGGCGAGGGAGCCGCTCACGCCTCGGCCTCGAGGACCAGGCGGGCATCGGCCAGCTCCTCGAGCAGGCGCGGGCTGTGGCTGGCCAGGACCACGGCGGCGCCCGCCTGCGCGCGGGCGCGGATCGCGTCGATCACCAGACCCAGCCGGTCCGCGTCCAGTCGCTGCTCGGGCTCGTCCAGCAGCAGCACCCGCCCGGGCCGGGCGAAGGTCAGGGCCAGGGCGACCAGCTGGGACTGGCCGCTGGAGAGCTCGTGGGGGAAGCGGCGTCCGAGCGGGGCGATCGCGAGCTCATCGAGCAGCCGCTGCGCCTGGGCGCGAGCGGCGGGGGCCCGCATCCCCCAGGTGGCGGCGATGAACTGCAGGTGCTCGGTGACGGTGAGGTCGCGGGCGGTCTGCGGCGGGCCGATCAGGGCGGCGAGGTCGCTGCGGAAGCTCCGGTCGCGGTCGTCGGGCTCGCGGCCGAGGATGCGGACGGTGCCCGCAGTCGGTGCGATCAGTCCCGCCAGCACCCGCAGCAGGGTGGTCTTGCCGGAGCCGTTGGGTCCGGTGATCGCGAGGGCCTCCCCCGCGCGTCCCCGTCCGGTGGCCTCGAGCAGCAGCACGGTGCCGTCGCGCACGACGCCGATGTCCTCGAAGGCGACCGCCGCGGTCGCCAGCGCCTCGTCGGCCCGGCCGCGCACAGCGCCGCGTCCCCTGTCCCCGCGTCCCATGCCCCCATTGGACTGCGTCGGTGCCCGGCTGCGCCTCCGACTTCCGTCGGTTCCCGGCCGGCGGTCGTCCCGGGCGCCCGACCGGTCGAGCGCGGCCGCAGCACCCCGGATGTGACCCAGGCGGAAACGTCACCCCCTGGATATCTTGTCAGATCCGTGCGAGAATGGTAGTGCGCTGTCGTAGGTGCCGCACCCTGTTCCTGCAGGTCGCACGGCACTCGAGTCGCCTCACCGCCTCGCTGTCACGGGTCCCGATCGGGCCCGCGGCGAGGCTGAGCACGACTCGCCTCGACCCCTCCAGGGTCGCGGTGCCGGCGGCGCACAGGCCCACCGAGGAGGTACCCCCTTGTCCGTTGCCACTGCGTCCACCGATTCTGCCGCCCCCCAGGTCGGCGATGTGCTCACCCATCCGGTCCACGGTCCGGTGCGCATCGTCTCCACCTGCACCCGCCAGGTGCGCGGCACTGCTCGGGACTACGTCGATCTCGAGGTGATCGGCGACGAGATGCGGATCTCCGTGCCGTCCGACGGCAAGGATGTGGTCGGACTGCGCCCCCTGCTCCAGGAGCCCGAGATCACCGAGCTGTTCGAGCAGCTCTCCCAGCCGATCGAGCCGCTGGCGAAGAAGGCGTCCTGGGCGCACCGCATCAAGTCCCTGCAGATGCAGCTGCAGACCGGTCGGGTCTCCGACCGCGTCGAGGTGATCCGCAACATCGTGCGCGACTCCGGCGGCACGCCGTCGAGCCTGGCCGAGCGGAATCTGCTCAAGCAGGCCATCACCCCGCTGGCCTCCGAGATCGCGATCGCTCGCACGATCTCCCGCGACCAGGCCCATGACCTCCTGCACGACACCGCCACCGGCGCGGTGGAGGCCGCCGCGGCCTGAGCCGCTGCGCCCAGCATCTCTGTCCCGTGTCATCCCTTCCGGGTACCTCCGGAGGGAGTGACGCGGGGCAGTGCTCGTGCCAGCCAGATGCCGCCGGCCACGCTGATCGCGCCGGTCGCGGCGCCCGCCACGGCCACCGGCGCGACCAGGGTGATGGCGGTGACGATCAGCGGGGCCGCCAGCCGGCCGGCCCCCAGCATGGTGTTCCACCACGCCAGGTACCGGGTGCGCCCGTGCACCGGGGAGACGTCGATCCCGAGCGTCATCACGATCCCCGAGCCCAGGCCGTTGCCCAGTCCGATCAGCAGGCTGGGCACCAGCAGGGCCACCAGGGCGAGGGACTCGCCGCGGTCCGCGAGCACGGTCGACAGCAGCGCCAGCAGCAGGAAGCCGGCGCCCATCAGCACCGCGCACGGCACCGCGACGGCCGCGCGCCCGAAGCGGTCCATGAGGGTCCCGGCGGGGATCACCAGCAGGATCTCGAAGGCGGCGCTGACGCCGAACACGATCGAGATCCACACCGGGTCCAGCCCCAGGGAGTCGCCCAGCAGCGGCACGATCACCGGCCGGTTCACCCGGGCCATCATCACCGGCGCGATGCCCACGCCGACCATCACCATCCGCCCCAGCACGGCGCGATCCAGTCGGCTCCGGGCCGCGGTGCGCGGCAGCCGCTGCGCCCGGACCCCGGACCGGACCGGGGCGGGGCGCCGCTCCCCCGGCGGCAGGAAGACGGCGATCATCACGGTGGCCGCGGCGGCGGTCACCGCGAACAGCAGGAACACGCCCGCCATCGAGCCGAGCAGCATCACCACCGCGCCCAGCAGCGGGCCGATGATCTCGCCCAGCCGGATCACCCCGCCGAACAGGGTCATCCCCCGCGCCCTCATCGTCGGCGGCAGGGCGGTGCCCAGGTAGGCCTGCCGGCCCAGCTGCCACACCTGCGTGCTCGCCGCCATCACCAGCAGCAGCACCACCAGCAGCAGCCGGTGCACGAGATCTCCGCCGCCGCCGAGGGCGGGGCCAGCAGGGCGTACGCGGCGAGGTTCGCGAGCACCAGCAGGCAGCCGGTGAGCACCAGCGAGAGCCGGGCCCCCAGGCGGGAGATCATCCGCCCGGCCGGGATCGGTCCCAGGAACGAGGTGAGCCCGAAGATCGTGGACAGCGCCGCGGCCTGCGGGACGCTGAAGCCCAGATCGCGGGCGAGCAGGGGGATCACCGGCATCAGGGCGGCGAGACCGGCGAACTCCAGCAGGCTCGGGGCGTAGACCGACGGGGTCAGCGACCTCAGCACCTGGGCCGTGGTGCGCGGCCCCCGGGACGGGGAGCCCGGCGCGTCGGTGGTCACCGGCGCAGTCTGTCACCGGGCGGCGGGAGCGGGCAACGAGCGCCGACCCCCGGACGCCGGGCCGCTGGGGCCTGCGCCGCCCGCGGTTCCGGGCTCAGCCGCCCAGGATCATCCGCGCGGTCTCGAGCTCGCCGCGGCGCGCGGTCTGCTCGTCCACGCCGGCCGCGATGGCCTGCGCCGCCCACCGCACCGACCAGGCGCCGACATAGGCGGCGCCCTCGGCGCTGTGCAGCCATTCCGGGGTCGGCGCGGGGGCCGGCTCCAGGCAGGTCGCGCGCCAGCCGTCGGTCAGCGCGGCGAGCGCGAGCAGGGCGATCTCCCAGCGCACCGCGATCCCGCCGGGCCCCACCCGGGTGAAGGTCTCCCGGTCGACCAGGGCGGCGTGCCGCAGGCGCAGCGAGGTGGAGCCGTCGTCCTCCGGGTCCAGCCGCAGCTGCAGCGGGTCCTCGCCACCGTCCTGCTGCCAGGTGAGGGTGATCTGGTGGGGCTCCTCGATCCGCAGGATCCTGCCCTCCGCACCGCGCAGGGCCTGGAAGCGCCCGCCCTCGCGCAGCTCGCCGGTGACCGGCCCGAACCAGCGGGCGAGCTCCTGCGGGCGGGTCAGCAGCGGCCACAGCTGGGCCGGGGCGAGCGCGATGTTGGTGGTGAGGGTGAGGACGGCGCGCACCCGGGGGCGCTGCTCCTGGACCTGCTCGTCGATCTCGAGTTCGCGTCGCACCGCATCGACCACGGGCAGCGACTCCGTGACAGTCATCTTCTCCTCGAAGGGGTCGGAACCGCTCCGCACCGGCGCGCACGCGCGGGGACGGACCCTCGCAGGGTAGCCGACCCCCGCCTCCCGCGCCACGGTGCGGCCCGCGCTGCCGCGCCGGGGGGACCCGTAGCATGGCGGCGTGACTGACGCAGCGCGCTTCCGACCGGCCGACTTCACGGCGCACCTCTTCGACCTCGACGGCGTCGTGACCCCGACCGCCCAGGTGCACATGCACGCCTGGGAGCGGATGTTCAGCGAGTTCCTGACCTCCCGGGGGGTGCGGGAGCCCTACACCGACGAGGACTACTTCACCCACGTCGACGGGCGCCCCCGCTACGACGGGGTGCGCGCCGTCCTCGCCGCGCGCGGGATCCTGCTGCCCGAGGGCGACCCCTCCGATCCCGGCGAGCAGCCGGTCGGGGCGGAGACGGTCAGCGGGCTGGGCAACCGCAAGAACGCCCTGGTGCTCTCCCTGCTCCGCGCCGAGGGGGTCAGCCCCTACCCGGGCACCGTCGCCTACCTCGACTCCCTGCCCGCCGGGGCCCGGCTCGCGATCGTCTCCTCCTCCCGCAACGCCCGCGAGGTGCTGGAGGGCGCCGGTCTGCTGGACCGCTTCGAGCACATCGTCGACGGCAACGTGGCCGCCCACGAGGACCTGCCCGGCAAGCCCGCCCCCGACACCTTCGTGCACGCCGCGACGCTGCTCGGGGTGACGCCGGCCCGGGCGGTGGTCTACGAGGACGCCGTCTCCGGGGTCCGGGCCGGGGCCGCCGGCGGCTTCGGCGCCGTGATCGGGGTGGATCGGGGCGCCGGGCCCGACGAGCTGGCCGCCGCCGGCGCCACCCTGGTCGTCCAGGACCTCGAGGAGATCGCGTGACCCGCCTGCGCACGGTGCCCGCGGACCCCGTCGACCGCACCCACCTGCCCGTCGACGAGTGGCGCCTGGTCGAGTCGCGCCCGAACGGCGACCTGGGCCTGATGGAGACCCTGTTCGCGACCGCCAACGGCTACCTGGGGATGCGCAGCACCCCCGAGGAGGGACGCGACGCCGAGAGCTACGGCACCTTCCTCAACGGCTTCCACGAGACCTGGCACATCAACCACGCCGAGTCGGCCTACGGCTTCGCGCGCGTCGGTCAGACCATGGTCACCGTCCCGGACTCCTCGGTGCTGAAGCTCTACGTCGACGACGAGCCGCTGCTGCTGTCGATCGCGGACCTCGAGGAGTACGAGCGCTGGATCGACTTCCGCGAGGGGGTGCTGCACCGGAGGCTGATCTGGCGCACCCCGGCCGGGAAGCGGGTGCGGGTGACCACCTCGCGGATGGTCTCCTTCCCCCAGCGGCACCTCGCGCTGATGACGCTGCAGGTGGAGATGCTCGAGGGCTCCGCCCCGGTCGCGATCTCCTCCCAGATCATCAACCGCCAGGACTTCCAGGACGACTTCGGCAAGGGCCTGGACGGCGTGCCGATCACCGACAAGGCCGATCCCCGTCGGACCACCGACTTCCGCCACCGGGTGCTGGAGCCGCTGCAGGACTGGCACAGCGACCGGCGCATGCTGCTGGGCTACCGGGTGGCCCAGTCGGGGATGACCATGGCGGTCGGCGCCGATCACCAGATCGAGTCCGACGCCGCGGTCGAGCAGCTGGTGGACACCTCCCCCGATCTCGGCCGCCAGGTGATCCGCGCCCACCTCGACGAGGGCAGCTCGCTGACGGTCCGCAAGGCCGTCTCCTACCACTCCTCCCGCTCGGTGCCCCATCGGGAGCTGTTCGACCGCTGCCGTCGCACCCTGGACCGGGTGCGCGACGAGGGCTTCGAGAAGCAGTTCACCGACCAGCGCGACTACCTCACCGGCTTCTGGGGGCGCTCGGACGTGGAGCTGCCCGGCAGGCCCGTCGAGCAGCAGGCCACCCGCTGGTGCCTGTTCCAGCTCGCGCAGGCCGCCGCCCGCTCCGACCAGTGGGGCATCCCCGCCAAGGGCGTCACCGGCTCCGGGTACGAGGGGCACTACTTCTGGGACACCGAGATCTACGTGGTCCCGTTCCTGACCTTCACCGAGCCGATCTGGGCGCGCAACGCCCTGCGGTTCCGCACCAACATGCTGCCCAAGGCGCGCGAGCGGGCCCGGGAGCTGAACCAGCGTGGCGCGCTGTTCCCCTGGCGCACGATCAACGGGGACGAGGCCTCCGCCTACTACGCCGCCGGCACCGCGCAGTACCACATCGACGCGGACGTCGCCTATGCCTTCGCGCAGTACGTCGACGTCACCGGGGATGTCGACTTCCAGCACCGCGACGGCGTGCAGGTCTTCGTCGAGACCGCCCGGATGTGGGCGGACCTCGGGTTCTGGCGGCTCACGGCCGACGGGGACGCGAGCTTCCACATCAACGGGGTGACCGGCCCGGACGAGTACACCACGGTGGTGAACAACAACATGTTCACCAACGTCATGGCCCGCTTCAACCTGCGTCGGGCGGCCCGGGCGGTGCGCGAGCTGCGGGCTCGCGACGAGGCGGCCTACACGGTCCTGGCCGCGGAGCTGCAGCTCGACGAGCTCGAGCTCGAGCAGTGGGAGGCCTGCGCCGACGGCATGTTCATCCCCAAGGACGAGGCCCTCGGCATCCATCTGCAGGAGGACCGCTTCCTGGAGCGGGAGATCTGGGACCTCTCCTCCACCCCGGCCGCGGCGTTCCCGCTGCTGCTGAACTACCACCCGCTGGTGATCTACCGCTTCCAGGTGCTCAAGCAGGCCGATGTGGTGCTGGCCCTGTTCCTGCGCGGCAGCGAGTTCAGCGCCGAGGAGAAGCGGGCGGACTTCGAGTACTACGACCCGATCACCACCGGGGACTCCTCGCTCTCGGCGGTCGTCCAGTCGATCATGGCCGCCGAGGTCGGCCACCAGCAGGCGGCGCTGGACTACTTCCGCGCCGGACTGTTCGTGGACCTCGGGAACCTGCACCACAACACCGCCGACGGCGTGCACATCGCCTCCGCCGGCGGTGTGTGGAACGCGCTGGTGCACGGCTTCGGGGGCATGCGCCATGACGAGGGCCGGCTCTCCTTCGACCCCCGGCTGCCCGCCGAGTGGCCCGAGCTGCGCTTCCCGTTGACCCTGCGCGGCTCCCGCTTCCGGGTGCGCCTGCTGCGCGAGGAGATCAGCTTCACCCTCGAGACGGGATCCGAGATCGAGGTGACCGTCCGCGGTCGGACGGTCACGGTCACCGCCGCGGGCACCACGGTGGCGCTCGCGGACCAGGGACCGATCCTCGACGACGCGGTGCTGGCCAGGCCCGTCGGCCTCGGCGACCAGCGCGCGGACGGCTCGATCATGACCTCGTTCGTCCCCAAGGACCCCGACGACCCCTGGGAGTACGCGGTGCCCGACGATCCGGACGACATCATCGAGGAGAGCTGACCGGCCCGCCGCGGCGTCCGGCCCGGACGCATCCGGTGCACTAGGCTCCAGCCGCGCCCGCTCGGGCGCCCGAACCCCCAGCCCGGAGCAGCAGCACGGTGACCTCATCCCGCCCCCGTCGGCCCAGACCGGTGGTCGAGCTGTCTCGACCCCGGCTGAGCGTCCTGCACGTCCTGAACCGGGTGCGGATGCGGCTGCTGGACATCCAGGTCTGGGACGTGGCGGGGACCATGACGTTCTACCTGCTGCTGTCGATCTTCCCGGGCGCGGTCGCCGTGGTCTCGATGATGTCGCTGATCGGCATCGAACGGGAGACCCTCTCGGCGCTGTCGGGCATGATCACCGAGATCTTCCCGAGCCTGGACCCGCGCCCCTTCCTCACCGCCATCCAGGCGGTGTCCTCCACGAGCGGCGGCCTGCTGGGACTGCTGCTGGGGACCCTCGGCGCCCTGCTGTCCGCCTCGAACGGAGTGGCCGCCTTCCACCGTGCCCTGCACCGGGTCTACGACACCCGCGAGGGCCGGCCCTTCCTCTGGTTCCGGACCATCGTCTTCGGCGAGACGGTGCTGGTCGTGGCGGTGGTGCTGCTCGCGATCGGCATGATCATCGTCGGCGGCGAGGCGTCCCAGCGGATCGGCGACCTGATCGGCATCCCCCGCATCGCCTTCGCCACCTGGAACCTGGTGAAGTGGCCCCTGCTGCTGCTCATCCTGATCATCGGGGTCTCGCTGGCCTACTACCTGTTCCCCAACGTGCGCCTGCCCCGCTACCGCCTGATGACCCTGGGCTCGACCCTGAGCGTGCTGGTGCTGTTCGGCTCGGCGCTGATCGCGGGACAGCTCATGGTCTACGCGACGCGCTTCGCGGAGGTGCTCACCGTCCTCAACGGCCTGATCGCGATCCTGCTGCTGATGTGGCTGGCCAACATCACGGTGGTCGCGGGCGCCGCCCTGGACGCGGAGTTCCTGCGCGCCCGCCAGATCGCCACCGGGCTCGACGCCTGGCAGCACATCGCCCTGGAGCCGCATGCGACCCACACCCTCGACTTCCTGGCCGCCGACGCCCGCACCGCCGAGGAGCTGGGCCGCGCGGTGGCCGAGGCGGCGCGCACCGGCGAGCCGCTGCGCCGCGCACGGGATGCGTGGATCGTGGACTCCCGCAGCCCGCTCGCGGTGAACCCGCCGACCCGTCATCGGGTCACCAGCCGTCCGGATCCCACCGCGGAGCCCGACCCGCGCGAGTCCCCCGCCGACCCCCAAGACCACCCCGGCGCCGCCGAACCCGCCGAACCCGCCGATCCCGCCGATCCCCCCAGCACAGGAGCCTCGTCCGCATGACCGTCCGCCCCATCACCATCGTCGGCCACCGCGCCCTCGCGCAGCGCACCCGCCGCGTCCGCGAGGTCACCGCCGAGCTCCGCACCCTGGTCGCGGACATGTTCGAGACCATGGACGCCGCCGACGGGGTGGGGCTCGCCGCCCCGCAGGTCGGCTCCCGCTGGCGCCTGTTCGTCTACTCCTGCCCCGACGCGAGCGGCACCGAGCACCGCGGGGTGGTCATCAACCCCTCCCTGGAGCGCTTCGGCGGGATCGAGCTCGACGAGGAGACCCTCGAGGGCTGCCTCTCGGTGCCCGGGGAGGGCTTCCCCACCGCCCGCCACCGCGGCGCCCGGGTCACCGGCACCGACCTGGACGGCGGGGCGGTCCGTCTCGAGGACGAGGGCGGCATCCTGGCCCGCGCCCTCCAGCACGAGGTGGACCACCTCGAGGGATCCCTGTACCTGGACCGCCTCTCCCCCGCCCGGCGGCGCGAGGCGCTGGACGCGGTGACCGCTCGCGGCTGGCGGGCGGACGGCGTGCTGTCCTGGGATCCCCGCGAGGTCGAGGCGGCCGACGTCTGAGACCTCGCGGCGTCTGAGCGATCACACCTGCCCGGGGAGGCGGGCCGCAGCGGTGCCCCGCTGGCTATCCTGGGGTGATGGAACGCCCGTGCCTCTCCCGTCGTCGTGCCCTCCTGCTCCCCGCCGCCACCGCGGCCGGTCTCGGCGCCCTGGCCGCCTGCGCGCCCGAGGACGAGGGATACGGGACCGCGGCCCCGCTGCGGGCCGAGGACGGGACGATCCCGCTCGACTCGGTCCCCGAGAACGCGAGCACCCTGGTCAACTTCGGCGGCCAGCAGCCGTTCGTGCTGCTGGTGCGCGGCGCCGGCGAGGAGCTGACCGGCTACTCCGGCTACTGCACCCACAACGGCTGCGCGCTGCGCCAGGAGGAGACCGAGCTCGACTGCCCCTGCCACGGCTCCCGCTTCGATGCCGGCACCGGCGAGGTCCTGGTCGGTCCCGCCACCCGGCACCTGCCCGAGGTGCCGGTGGTGGTCGAGGACGGCCTCGTCCGCCGCGACGTCTGAGCCCCATGCACCCCGACACCCCCGCGGCGGCCCCGCAGCCCTCCACCGACGACTCCGAGCGCGAGAGCGCCGCGGACCCGGCCGAGGAGAAGAGCCGCCGCGACGTGGTCTCCTTCGTCCGCCGCGGCGAACGGCTCACCCCGAGCCGGCAGAGCGCCTGGGACCGGCTGGCGGCGACCTACGTGCTGGACCCGCCCCGCGGCGAGCGCGACACCCTGCCCGGACCGGAGGCCCGGCTCGACCTCGAGAGGACCTTCGGGCGGCGGGCCGAGCTGGTGGTCGAGGTGGGCAGCGGACTGGGCGAGAACATCGTCGCGGCCGCCGTCGCGCACCCCGAGCGGGACCACCTGGGGGTGGAGGTGTACCGCCCCGGGCTCGCCCAGACCCTCAACCGCATCGACCGCGCCGAGCGGCCGCGGAACCTGCGCCTGCTGCCGCTGGACGCCCAGCGCGCCCTGCCGGCGATGCTGCCGGCGGGCTCCGTCTCCGAGCTCTGGGTGTACTTCGCCGATCCGTGGCCCAAGGCCCGCCACCACAAGCGGCGCCTGATCAACCCCCCGTTCCTGGACACCGTGCTGCCGTTGCTGGCGGACGGGGCCGCGTTCCGCCTGGCCACCGACTGGGCGCAGTACGCCCATCACATGCGGCGGCTGCTCGATGCGCGGCCCGAGCTCGCGCTGCTGCACCCCACCGGCCCCCGCCCCCTGGGCGAGAGCTCGGACCGGCTGCCGGAGGGACTGGCGCGGACCGGCTGGGCGCCCCGTTACGAAGGTCGTGTGAAGACCAGCTTCGAGAACAAGGGACGCCAGGCCGGACGCCTAATATGGGACCTGGCATACATCCGGGTGCCACGGCATCCGGCACCGTCCCCGCACGACGCCCCGGGGACTCCACCAGTCCGGCGAGCCTGAACAGCCCCGGACGGCACCCCCGGAGAGAGAGCCCGTATGAACGCGCCCGATGACGTCGAGCTCCCCAGCGACTGGGAGGACGACTCCCAGCCGCATCCCGATCGCCGCCGCGGTCGGCGCGCCGCACTGATCGCCCTGGGGCTGGTCGCGGCCCTGCTGCTGGGTGTCGGCCTGGTGATCGGCAACTACCTGGGCGGTCTGAACCAGTCCTACCAGAAGCGCACGGTCGTGGACATCACCCGCGGAGCCTCGGACGGGGAGCGACCCGAACGGATCGACGGCAGCGGACGCAACTTCCTGCTGCTGGGCTCGGACAAGCGCTCCGAGGAGGACGCCGCCTCCGAGGGCGTCTCCGGGCAGCGCTCGGACGTCATGATGCTGGTGCACGTGGCCGACGACGACAGCAGCGTCTACATCACCTCCTTCCCGCGCGACCTCTACGTCGAGATCCCCGGCCACGGGAAGGGCCGCATCAACGCCGCCCTCGCCTACGGCGGGGTGGGACTGGCGGTGACCACCGTCGAGAACTACGTCGGGGTGCCGATCGACCATGTCGCGCTCATCGACTTCGACGGCATCGAGCAGCTGGTGGACACCCTCGGCGGGATCGACGTGCAGGTCCCGATGACCTTCGAGGCCGACGGGCACCAGTTCACCGAGGGCGTGCAGTCCATGGACGGGGCCGAGGCGCTGACCTTCGTCCGCCAGCGCAAGCAGTTCTCCGACGGCGACTTCCAGCGCAACCGCAATCAGCAGGCGGTGCTCAAGGGCATCGCGACGAAGCTGATCAGCGCCGAGACCCTCAGCGATCCCGGCAAGCTCGCCCAGACCGTCGCGTCGATCTCCCCGTTCCTGACCACCGATGACGGGCTCGGCGCCACCACCATGGTCGAGCTGGGACTGTCCCTGCGCTCGGTGCGCAGCGACGACCTGTTCTTCCTCTCGGTCCCCCACGCCGGCCCGTACATGACCAGCGGCGGTGCCAGCGTGGTGGGCACCGACGAGGAGGCGATGGACGTGTTCCGTGAGGCCCTGCGCACGGACGACATGGGCACCTACTACGCTCAGCACGCCGGCACCTACTGACCCTCGCCGCCGCCGGCACCACCCTCACCCCGCCCACCCTCAGGAGGAATCCGTGGCCAATCCCCTCGTGACCATCGCCGTCCCGATCGCCGGGATCGTCGCCTCCCAGCTCGGCACCCGGGCCGCGGCCGCCGGCTGGGGCGCCGTCTTCGGCGAGGACGCCCCCACCACGAAGGCCCAGAAGGCCTCGAAGAAGGACGTCGCCCGGCGCCGCAAGCAGGGGAAGAAGCAGGGGCTGTCCTCCGCCGAGATCACCGCCCTCCACGATCCCCAGGAGGATCAGCCGCTGTGGAAGATCCTGCTGTGGGCCACGGTCTCCGGGGTGGTCCTGCAGGGGCTGCGGGAGGCGGCCCGGCGCGGCACGAAGACCGGCGTGGAGCGCCTGACCACCCGTCGGCCGCGGCCCAACCGCGGCTGAGACGGGTCACCGCTCCCGGCCCCCGGAGGCGTCCGCCGTCTCCCCCGGCCACCACGACGCGAGGGCGTCCCGCAGCGTTCTGCGGGACGCCCTCGCGGTCTCGGTGGTGCGGACCGCTCAGAACTCGGTGACCTCGGCGGTGCCGGGGACGGTGTCCAGGGAGTCGCCGGTGACCAGGAAGCCGACGCGGCGCACGAGGGAGACGGCATGGTCGCCGATCCGCTCGTAGAAGCGGATCAGCAGGGTGAGGTCGATGACCTGGCCGTGGGTGTAGACCGCGGCGTCGCTGCGGGAGATCTCGCGGGAGATCTCGAGCATCAGGTCGTCGAGCTCGTCGTCCTCCTCCTCGACCCGCGCGGCGAGGGCGAGATCGCGGCTCTCGATGACCTGCGCCGCGTCCTTGACGGCGGCGAGGCCGAGCTCGGACATCCGGGCGATCTGCGCGCGGTGCTGCTCCGGGACGGCGAGCTGAGGATGGGAGCGTCGGGCCACCAGGGCCACATGCGCCGCCAGGTCGCCCATGCGCTCGAGCGAGGAGCTCATGCGCAGCGAGGCGACCAGCAGCCGCAGATCGGTGGCGACCGGGGACTGCCGCGCCAGCAGCTCGATCGCCTTGGTGTCCAGCTCGACCTGACGGGCGTCGAGATGGGGATCGGCGGCGACCACGCGCTCGGCCAGGGCGAGATCGCCCTCGAGCAGCGCTCGGGTCGCATCCTCGAGGGCCGTCCCGACCATCTCGGCCATGTCGACCAGATCGTCGACCAGATGCCGAAGATCGCTCTGGTAGGCCTCGCGCATGGGGGTACTCCTCAGTCCGGGAAAAGGGCGTCGCCACCGATCCTCGCAGGACCCGGTGAACGGACGGCGCGGATCGGTGAACTCGAAGCGTAGCCCTCATGAACTCCTGACCCCGGGGCGGGCCCCCGGCCGGGCACCCGCGAACAGGGGCCTAGGCTGTGAACGTGCCCCTGTCTGCCCTTCTCGTGCTCGCCGGCGCGATCGGTCTGGTGATCGGAGTCGCCGCGACGCTGGCGCTCGTCCGCTCGGAGCAGCGCCGCCGCGCCGCGCCGACCGCGCCCGAGCAGGTGGTGCCGGATGCGACGGCCGAGGTGCTGGCGATCCTCTCCTCGGCCTACGTCGTGCTCGATGCGAGCGGTGACGTGCTGCGCGCCTCGCCGCTGGCCTACTCCTACGGGATCGTGCGCGCCGCCGAGGGCGACTACCCGCGACTGGCCAGCGCCGAGCTGATGGACCTGGCGGCCGACGTCGGCCGCAACGGCGGCTTCCGCGACGAGCGGCTGACCCTGCGCCGTTCCAGCCAGGGCGACTCGGACGCCGTGATCGACGTGCGGATCGGCGCGCTCGGGGAGCACGGGGCGCTGCTGCTGGCCGACGACCTGACGCGGGCGGTGCGGGTCGAGGAGACCCGGCGCGACTTCGTGGCCAACGTGTCCCATGAGCTGAAGACCCCCGTCGGTGCGATCACGCTGCTGGCCGAGACGATGGAGGACGCCGCCGAGGACCCGGACGCCGTGCGCCGCTTCGCGGGCCGCATGCAGACCGAGAGCCGGCGGCTGTCCCATCTGGTCCAGGAGATCATCGAGCTCTCCCGGGTGCAGGGCGCCTCGGCCCTGCCCGATGCGGAGCCGGTCGAGATCGACGAGGTGGTCGCCGAGGCCGTCGGCCTGAACCGGAACTTCGCCCTCGGCTCGAAGATCGAGGTGGCCGTCGGCGGCACCGACGGGCTGCGGGTCTTCGGCTCCGCCGCGATGCTCACCACGGCGCTGTCGAACCTCATCTCCAATGCCATCACCTACTCCGATCCGATGACCAGGATCGGCGTCGCGGTGCGCCGCGACGGCGGGATGGTCGAGATCTCGGTGACCGACCAGGGCATCGGGCTGAGCAAGGAGCACCTGGAGCGGGTCTTCGAGCGCTTCTTCCGGGTGGACCGCGCGCGCTCCCGGGCCACCGGCGGCTCGGGGTTGGGCCTGGCCATCGTCAAGCACATCGCAACCGACCACGGCGGCGAGGTCACCGCCTGGTCGATGCCGGGACAGGGCTCCACCTTCACCCTGCGCCTGCCGGAGATGGGCCGCACCGAGACCATCACCGTGGGCGCCCGCCCGGTCGAGGCCTCCGCCCATCCGCGCTCCCCGGAGACGGGACCGCGCGCCGAGGCGGGCGCCGACGTCCCCTCGAGCGCACCCGGGGACGGACCCACCGGCACCACCGGGCCCTCCCGGGCCGGCCGGCCCGCGGGCCCCCACCGCGATCCATCCACCATGACCTCCGACCGCAGGTCGGGAAAGGTAAATTGACATGACGCGCATCCTGATCGTGGAGGACGAGGAGTCCTTCTCGGATCCCCTGTCGTACTCGCTGCGGAAGGAGGGCTACGAGGTCGCGGTCGCCGACAACGGCACCGACGGGGTGCGGATCTTCACCACCCACGGCGCCGACCTGGTGCTGCTGGACCTGATGCTGCCCGGCCTGAGCGGCACCGAGGTGTGCCGTGAGATCCGGCGCACCTCGAGCGTGCCGGTCATCATGCTCACCGCCAAGGACGACGAGTTCGACAAGGTGCTCGGCCTCGAGCTGGGCGCCGACGACTACGTCACCAAGCCCTACTCCTCCCGGGAGCTGCTGGCCCGGATCAAGGCCGTGCTGCGCCGCGGCCAGGACTCGGCGGACGCCGCGGAGCAGACCACCCTCCGGGCCGGGAACATCACCATGGACGTCGAGCGTCACGTGGTGCAGGTGCACGGCCACGACGTCGCCCTGCCCCTGAAGGAGTTCGAGCTGCTGGAGATGCTGCTGCGGAACGTGGACCGGGTGCTCACCCGCGGTCAGCTGATCGACCGGGTCTGGGGCGCCGACTACGTGGGCGACACCAAGACCCTCGACGTCCACGTCAAGCGGCTGCGCGCCAAGATCGAGGACGATCCCCGCAGCCCCGTGCACCTGGTGACCGTCCGCGGCCTCGGGTACAAGTTCGAGTCCGGCAGCTGAGCCGCACCTCGCGCCGCCTCCGGGACGACGAGCGCCCCCGCAGCCGGGCTGCGAGGGCGCTCTCGTGCGTGGTGGGTCAGCCGGCGGTGGGAGCCTCGGTCTGGTAGTGGCTGAGGTTGTCCTCGAAGGTGGGCAGCGAGATCGTGGTGGACTCGCCGCCGACGGAGACGCTCAGCTCCAGCACCGAGCCGGGCAGGACTCCGTCCGCGGTGACCGGCACCGTCTGCTGGGAGTCCTCGCCGGGTCCGAGCCGGACGGTGCCGCGAGAGGGGACCTCGACCGTGGCGGAGAAGACCGCGGATCCCTCGGAGAGGCCCTCGAGCTCGACGGTGATGTCCTCCGCGGAATGGTTCACGACCGTCGCGGAGAACGTGGCCGTGCCGTCCTCGCCGAAGACCAGCACCGCGTTGCGCACGCCCGCCTGGGCCGCGCCGTCCAGCTCGACGACGGCGTTGGTGCCGTCGGCCGCCTGGTAGAACTCGTGGGTCTGCACCGGACTGAGATACGTGCAGCCGGTGGCCGCGAGCGCGAGGCCCAGGGCTGCGGCGGAGAGCACGAGACGGCGGGGACGGCGCACGGAGGACTCCTCTTCGGTGCCGCCCAAGGCGGCGGGGACGATCGGGGACAGCTCTGACAGATTACCCCACGGCGGGCGTCGCCCCGGGCCATGCGCCGGCCGGGGTGACCGGGTCGCCGCCGCCCGATGCCCTCGGCCCCGCCGCCCCTCGCAGCCCTGCGGACCGCGCCTGACCTGCGATTCCGGAGCGGAACCGCGCATTTTACCACGGGGGCTCAATGCTAGACTGGCACGCGGAAAGGGGACCCACCACATGAACTTTGCCGTCGGCGAGACCGTCGTCTACCCGCACCATGGTGCAGCGCTCATCGAAGAGGTCAAGACCCGCACCATCAAGGGTGAGGACCGCACCTACCTCAAGCTCAAGGTCGCCCAGGGCGATCTGACCATCGAGGTCCCCGCCGACAACGTCGACCTGGTCGGCGTCCGCGACGTGGTCGACAAGGAGGGCCTCGACGAGGTCTTCGAAGTGCTGCGTCAGCCGTACACCGAGGAGCCCACCAACTGGTCGCGCCGCTACAAGGCGAACGTCGAGAAGCTGGCCTCCGGGGACGTCAAGAAGGTGGCCGAGGTCGTGCGCGACCTGTGGCGCCGCGATCAGGATCGCGGGCTCTCCGCCGGTGAGAAGCGCATGCTGGCCAAGGCGCGCCAGATCCTGGTCTCCGAGCTGGCCCTCGCCGAGAAGACCGACGAGGCCAACGCCGAGACCATCCTCGACGAGGTCCTCGCCTCCTGAGCCGGCCCCGCTCCATGCCTCCCGCAGCGATCCGGGTCCCCGTGCGCCCGGTCGTCCTCGCCCTGGCCCCGCCGGCCCCGGGGATCTCCCGGGGCTCGGCCACGCCCTGCCTCGAGATGCTGGGCGGCTCGCGGCTCATCGAACGCCTGCTGGGCACCCTGGAGGGCCTCGGCCTGGCGACGCCGCTGGTGGTCACCGCGCACGGGTCCGCCGCCCGCCTGCGGGAGGTGCTCGGCCCGCGCCTGTCCGTGAAGGCGGTGGACGGGGATCGACGCTCCGCCCTGCGGGCCGCGCTGGCCGCCACCACCGAGGAGCGGCTGCTGCTGCACGACGCCGAGCGCGCCCTGACCCCGCCCGCGGTGATCTCCGAGGTGCTCTCGGCCCTCACCGCCGGCATCGACGCCGTGGTCCCGGTGGTGGGGGTGACGGACTCCGTCAAGGAGGTCCACCCCGGGGGGCTGCGGAACATCGACCGCTCCACCCTGGTCGCCCTGCAGAGCCCGCGCCTGCTGCGGCGCGAGCTCCTCGAGCGCTGCGTGAGCGCGCCGACGTCGGCCGCTGCGCCGGCGCCCGAGCGCCCGGAGCGCTTCGACGAGATCCTCACCGCGCTGGAGGCCGGGGCGCAGGTGGCCACGGTGCACGGCTCGCACTCGGGGTTCGCGGTGCTGGACCGGCTCAGCCTGTGGCAGGCGCAGATCTCGCTGGGCCTCGCCCGCGACACCTCGCACCGCCACGGCCTGGCCCGGCGCGCCTGAGCGGCTCCCGCAGCCCGGGCCCGGGCTCAGCCGCCGCGGCGGCTGCGCCAGACGGTCCGGAACTCCTCGACCATCCGCCGGGGCTTGGACAGCGTGCGCACCGGGAGGCTGGTGGCGAGCTCGGTGGGATCGCTGCGCAGGCGGCGGATGAGCCGGCCGGGCTTGCTGGAGATGCGCTGACGCAGATCCGGCAGGTAGTCCTCGGAGACGTCGAGACGGGTCACGGCACCGCAGCCGGCGCACTGGATCTCGGACACGAACCGGCCGGCGTAGACGACCACGTGCTCCGCCTCCTGATCGCAGGCGGTGCAGCGCAGGAAGCTCTCCTGGACGCTCATCGGCTCCTCCTCACCCGGACCTCAAACCTAGCGCGCTGACGATGTCCTGGGCCAGCAGCAGGTCCTGCGCATAGGTGATCTTGAAGTTGGTCTCCTCGCCCCGCACCCAGGTCACCGGGATGTCGGTGTACTCCTCGGCGCAGGAGGCGGTGTCGGTGCCCACGAACCCGTCGCGGGCCGCGTCCTCGTAGGCGTCCAGCAGGGTGGCGGCGTGGAAGCCCTGCGGGGTCTGCACGCGCACCAGGCGCTCCGGGCGGAGGGCGCCGCCGGCGGCCAGGGTGCCCTCCGGCCCCACCGGGGCGATCTCGAGCGCGGGCATCCCGGGGACCGCGCCGCCGGTCTCCCTCGCCGCGTGCAGCACCGCGGAGGCGAGGCCGTGGGAGACCAGCGGCCGCGCGGCATCGTGGATGAGCACGGTGTCCACGGCGCCGCTGTCGATGCGGTCGGCGAGGTGGCGCAGCGCGAGCAGTTCGGACTCCTGCCGGGTCTCACCGCCGGTGATGATCTCGAGCGGCGCGTCGGACTCGCGGGCGTCCACGAAGCGGGCGTGCTCGAGGTCCTCCGGGCGGACCACGAAGACGAGGATGCCGACCCCCTCCACGGAGGCGAGGGTGTTCAGGCCCCAGCTGGCGATGCTGCGCCCGGCCAGGGGCAGGAACGCCTTGTTGATCCCGGCGCCGACCCGGGTCCCGGAGCCACCGGCGAGCACGACCCCGGCGGCTCGCCCGTGCCGGCGGGGATTCCGGTGGCGTCGGGAGTGGTTCACGCTGGCATCGTAGACGGCCGGGACCTTCTCGTGGTCCGTCCAGGGCGGGCGTGACAGAATCGACCTTCGCCGGTGCCGGTCCGTCCGCGGCCTCGCGGAACGACCCTCCCACCGTCCTCGTCCCCCAGCTCAGGAGATCGAATGCTCACCATCGCCATCGTGTGCGGCGCGGGGATCGCCACCTCTGCGCTCATCGCGGAGCAGGTGCGCGATCACATCGCCTCCCGCAGCCGTCCGACCCTCGTCGCCCAGGCCACGGTGATGGACCTGCTGTCCCCGGACTTCCACGCCGATCTCGTCGTCAGCACCGTCGACCTGCCGCCCGCGCTGGGCATCCCCCGGATCTCCGGGATGCCGCTGCTGCTGGGGACCAATCCCCAGGTGACCTATGACGACATCGACCGCGAGCTCGCCCGGCTCGACGCCCAGCGCGGCGACGCGGAGCCGGGCGCGGACGGGCAGGCCGGACAGCGATGACCGCACGGCCCCACGCTCCGCTGCCCCGGGTGGGCACCGCCGTCGACGTGCACGCCTTCGCGCCCGAGGGCTCCGCCCGGGAGCTGTGGATCGCCGGGCTGCTCTGGCCGGGCGAACGCGGGCTGGACGGTCACTCCGATGCCGACGTCGCCTGCCACGCGGCCTGCGACGCGCTGTTCTCCGCGGCCGGGATCGGTGACCTCGGCACCCACTTCGGGGTGGACCGTCCGCAGTGGGCCGGAGCAGCGGGCACCCGGCTGCTGCGCGAGGCGGCCCGCCTGGTGCGCGCCGCCGGGTTCGAGCTGGGGAACATCTCGGTGCAGGTGATCGGCAATCGTCCGCGGCTCTCCGCCCGCCGCGAGGAGGCCGGCGCGGCGATGAGCGAGGCCGCCGGCGCGCCGGTCTCGGTCTCCGGCACCACCAGCGACGGGCTGGGACTGACCGGCCGCGGCGAGGGCGTCGCCGCGATCGCCACCGCCCTGCTGCTCCCCGCGGAGGAGGGATGACCATGGCGGATCCCGTCGCACTGCCCGTGCACGCCCCCGACGTCGAGGCCGCCGCCGCCCGACTGGCCCCGGTGCTGCGCCGCACCCCGCTGGATCTCAGCGAACGGCTCAGCGCCCTGGCGGGGGTGCCGGTGTGGCTGAAGCGCGAGGACCTGCAGTCCGTGCGCTCCTACAAGCTGCGCGGCGCCTATCTCTTCCTCGATTCCCTCGACCAGGCCTCCCGGGAGGCCGGAGTGGTCGCCGCGAGCGCGGGCAACCACGCCCAGGGCGTCGCCCAGGCCTGCCATGCCCTCGGCATCCGCGGCCGGATCTACGTGCCCGGCACCACGCCTCGCCAGAAGCGCGAGCGGATCACCGCGATCGGCGGCGAGCTGGTCGAGCTGGTGCTGACCGGTGACACCTTCGACGACGCCGCCGAGGCCGCCGCCGACGACGCCGAGCGCACCGGCGCCACCCCGGTCCCGCCCTTCGACCACCGGATCATCATGGCCGGTCAGGGCACCGTCGCCCTCGAGGCGGTGGATCAGCTGCGCACCGAGCACGGCCGCGAGCTGGGCACCATGGTGCTGCCGGTGGGCGGCGGCGGCCTGCTGGGCGGCTGCGGCGCCTGGCTGCGGGAGCGGCACCCCGCCGCCCGGATCGTCGGGGTCGAACCCGCCGGGGCGGTCTCCATGGCCGCCGCGGTGCGCGCGGGCCGACCGGTGACGCTGCACGACATGGACCGCTTCGTGGACGGCGCCGCCGTGCGCCGGGCCGGCGCGGAACCGCTGCGGATGGTGCAGGCCATCGGCCCGGAGCTGGTGGCCGTCGACGAGGGCGCCGTGTGCACCGAGATGCTCGAGCTCTACCAGGTCGACGGGATCATCGCCGAACCGGCGGGGGCACTGGCGGCGACCGCCGTGGCCACCGGGGCGATCGCGCACCTCGGCCGGGCGGGGCGGGGCGCGGCCGACCCGGACGAGGAGACCGGCGACATCGTCGTGGTCGTCTCCGGCGGCAACAACGACGTCTCGCGGTACAACGAGATCGTGGAGCGCTCCCTCGTCCATGAGGGCCTCAAGCATTACTTCCTGGTCACCTTCCCGCAGGAGCCGGGGGCGCTGCGTCGCTTCCTGGACCGCGTGCTGGGCCCGACCGACGACATCGTGCTGTTCGACTACATCAAGCGCAACAACCGCGAGGAGGGGCCCGCCCTGGTGGGGGTCGAGATCAGCGACCGTGCCGACCTCGAGCCGCTGATGGCGCGCATGGCCGCCTCCAACATGGAGATCGAGCGCATCGACCCCCACGACCCGATCTACCGCTACCTGACCTGAGCCGCGCGCCCGCGGGGCGCCGGGGAACGGGCAGCGGGGACTGGGCAGCGGCGACCCCAGGGTCGCGCGAGCGTGCCTCGGGGGGAGCTCAGGCCTCCGGGTAGGCGTCGGCGTCGGGAGTGATCGCGGCGCGCGCCGCGACCGCGGAGCGGACGATGTCGTCCAGGCCGTGCTCGGACTTCCAGCCCAGGGTCTGGGAGATGCGGTCCGCGGAGCAGATCAGCCGGGCGGGGTCGCCGGCGCGCCGCTCCCCCATCTCGGGGGTGATGTCGATGCCCTTGGCCCGGCCGATCGCCTCGATCACCTCGAGCACGCTGGATCCCTCGCCGGTGCCGACGTTGAAGACCCGGTGCGGGCGCTCCTCGCCGCGCAGGTAGTCGAGGGCCGCGATATGGGCGTGGGCGAGGTCGAGCACGTGCACGTAGTCGCGGATGCAGGTGCCGTCGGGGGTGTCGTAGTCGTCGCCGAAGACCACCGGCGCCTTGCCCTGCTCGAGGCGGTCCAGCACGATCGGCACCAGGTTCATCACCGCGGTGTCGGCGAGCTCCGGCCAGCCGGCGCCGGCGACGTTGAAGTAGCGCAGGGCGACGGTGCGCATGCCGTGGGCGCGCTCGGCGTCGGCCAGCATCCACTCGCCGACGTACTTGGTCGCGCCGTAGGGGTTGATGGGCTGCGGGACGAGGTCCTCGCGGACCAGGTCCACGTCGGGGACGCCGTAGACCGCGGCGGAGGAGGAGAACACCACGTCGCGCACCTCGGCGCTCGCGCAGGCGGAGAGCACGTTGGCGAGCCCGGCGATGTTGTCGTGCCAGTACATCTCGGGGTTCGCCACGGACTCGCCGACCTGCTTGTGCGCGGCGAAGTGGATCACCGAGTCGGCCCCGGTGGCGCGGAGCTGGAAGGCGAGCTTCTCGCGGGCCTCGGGGAGGGTGACGTCGAGCTCGATCAGCTCGGCGCCCTCCGTGCGCTCGCGCAGGCCCGTGGAGAGGTTGTCGACCACGACCACCTGCTGCCCCTGCTCGATGAGGAGTCGCACCACGTGCGATCCGATGTACCCGGCGCCACCGATCACGAGAGTCGTCATGGGAGGAACCCTACCGTCCCACGCCTCAGCTCCAGGAACTGGGGACCGGTCGGCCCTCGTTGTAGCCGGCCGCGCTCTGCAGCCCGATCACGGCGCGCTCGCGGAACTCCTCGGTGCTGGCGGCGCCCGCGTAGGTGAAGGAGGAGCGCACCCCGGCGGTGATCTCGTCGAGCAGGTCCTCCACCCCGCCGCGACCCTCGGCGAGGTACATGCGGGAGGTCGAGATGCCCTCCTCGAACAGTCCCTTGCGGGCGCGGGCGAAGGCGTCCTCATGAGCGGTGCGATGGGAGACGGCGCGCTTGGAGGCCATGCCGAAGGACTCCTTGAAGCGTCGGCCCTGCTCGTCGGTGCGCAGCTGCCCGGGCGACTCGAAGGTGCCGGCGAACCAGGAGCCGATCATCACGTTGGAGGCCCCGGCGGCGAGCGCGAGCGCGACGTCCCGGGGGTGGCGCACGCCGCCGTCGGCCCAGACGTTCCGGCCGAGTCGGCGCGCCTCGGTCGCGCACTCGAGGACGGCGGAGAACTGGGGGCGTCCCACCCCGGTCATCATGCGCGTGGTGCACATGGCGCCGGGGCCGACTCCGACCTTGACGATGTCGGCGCCCGCCTCGATGAGCTCGCGGGTGCCCTCGGCGGTGACGACGTTGCCGGCCGCCAGCCGCACCGCCGTGTGCTCGCGGGGGCCGAGCACCTCGCGCGCGATGCGCAGCGCCTCGACCATCTTGTCCTGGTGGCCGTGGGCGGTGTCGAGCACGATGACGTCCACGCCCGCGGTGACCAGGTCGCGCACCCGGGTGGCGACGTCGGCGTTGACGCCGACGGCGACCGCGATGCGCAGTCGGCCCGCGGCGTCCGTGGCCGGGCGGTAGATGGTCGAGCGCAGCACCCCGGTCGCGGTGAGCACGCCGCGCAGGGCTCCGTCGTCGTCGACCACGATCGCGGCGTCGTGATGGGTGGCGGCGATGCGGGCGTGCAGCTGGGCGGGCTCGACCTCGAGGTCGGCCGGATGCAGCACCGGGACGTCGGTGCTGAGCACGTCCCCGGCCTGGGAGAAGGAGTCGCGTCCGGCGATCTCCTCGGCGGAGACGGTGCCGAGCGGGCGGCGCTGCTCGTCGATGATCACGACGATCCCGTGCGGTCGCTTCGGCAGCAGGTCCGCGGCCTGACCGAGGGTGCCGGTGGGGCCGAGGGTCAGGGGGTGGTCCACCAGCAGGTCGCGCTGCTTGACGGAGCCCACGATCGAGTCGATCCGCTCCGGGGCGAGGTCCTGCGGCAGCACCGCCAGTCCGCCCCGCCGGGCCATCACCTCGGCCATCCGCCGTCCGCTGACCGCGGTCATGTTGGCGGCGATCAGCGGGATCGTGGTGCCGGTGCCGTCGTCGCTGCCCAGGTCCACGTCGAAGCGCGAGGTGATCGCGGACCGGTTCGGCAGGAAGAAGCAGTCGTCGTAGGTGAGATCGGTCGTCGGGGTGTGGAGCAGGCGCATGCGGCCAGGATACGGAGTCCCCGGTGCCGGACCTCCACGGGGTTCTCACAGCGCTGTGCACGACTATTCGTCGACGTGAACCTAGGATGTGACGCATGACGGACCCGTCCTCTGCCTCGCGGCGCAGACGCCGTCGGTCCGGCAGGCATCAGCAACCGGTCCGGCGCGCCGAATCGACCCCGCTGTCCCCCGAGGAGGCGCGCAGGAACCGCGCCGCCGCGTTCGGCGCCCCCAATCCCAAGCGCTCCTGGCCCGGGAGCGTCGCCTCCGCGGCCGGCAGCTCCGCGGGATCGGACCCCGCCGCGACCGACTCCGCGGAGCCGACATCCGTCGAGCCGAGCGCCGGCGGGCGGCGAGGTCCGTCGAGTCGACATCCGACGGCCAGTCGCCGCCTCGCCCCCGGGGCCGCCGCGCCGCCTTCCCCCTGGATCGCATCGACTCTCCCTCCGAGCAGGGCGCCGACGGCGCCGCAGCCGCCGCCACCGGGGCCACCGCCTCCTCCCCCGTCGAGGCCCCCGTCGACGGCGCTTCCCCGCCCCCCGGCCGGCGCCACGCCGTGCCCACCGGCGCCGCCGACCACGACGCCTGGTCGCGGGCCGACGCCGAGGCCGGCCCCCGGCAGGAGGCCGGGCCGGACTCCGAGCAGAAGGTGTGGCCCGCCGCGCTCGCACCGCAGGCCGGCACCTCCTCCGCCGTCCCCGCGGAGCAGCCGTCCCGCGCCGCCTCCCCGGCCCCGGGCGAGGCCGCGGCGTCGGCCCCGTCGGCCGCCTCCTCCGCCGCGGAGCCGGCGGCGGCGCCCGCCGCTGTCCGCCGCGACGGTGAGCCCGGCTCGCTGCCGAAGGTGGCGGGCTGGACGGTGCTGACCTCCGTGCTGCCCGGCTCGGGCCTGCTGACCACCCGGATGCGCCGCACCGGCGTGGTGATGCTCGCGCTGCTGGCGCTGGTGGTCGTCGCCGCGGTGGCATTCCTGCTGCTCGGCGATCCCCTGCGCAGCGGCGCGATGCTGGTCTCCCGACGCGGCGTCCTGATCGGCGCGACGATCGTGGCCGCCGTGGTCGGCCTGCTGTGGGCGCTGCAGATCGTGCTCGCCAACCTCGCCCACACCACCAAGGAACGCCTCGAGGGCGCCCGACGGTACCTTGCGCTCGCCCTGGCCGCCGTGATGGTGGTGGCCGTCGCCGTGCCCTTCGGCCGCGGTGTGCAGTCGCTGTGGGCGCTGCAGGGCCTGATCGGCTCCGAGACGGTGTTCGGCGGGCGCGAGGGCGATCATCCCTTCACCTCGGGCCCGGACCCGTGGGCCACCACCGAGCGGCTGAACATCCTGCTGCTGGGCCAGGACTCCGGCGAGGACCGCACGGGCACCCGGCCGGACACCATCATGGTGGCCTCGATCCACCCGGCCACCGGCCAGACCGCCCTGTTCTCCATCCCCCGCAACCTCGAGCACGTCGAGTTCCCCGAGGGGACAACCGCGGCCGAGGAGTTCCCCGACGGCTTCCGCTACTTCGGCCGGAACCAGGACCTCATCAACGCCGTGTGGACCTGGGCGGAGGACCGCCCGGATCTGTTCCCCGGCGATCCCGAGCCAGGCCTGACCGCGACCACCTGGGCCGTCGAGGAGACCCTCGGGCTCGAGATGGACTACTACGCGATGGTGAACCTCAAGGGCTTCGAGGACATGGTCGACGCGATCGGCGGCGTGGACCTGGTGGTCGAGCGCCGGATCCCGATCGGCGGCGGCGCCAGCGAGGTCGAGGGCTACATCGAGCCCGGCGACCAGACCCTCGACGGGTTCCACGCGCTGTGGTACGCCCGCTCCCGGGAGGGCTCCAACGACTTCAACCGCATGTGCCGCCAGCAGCGCATCGTGCGCGCGGTCGCCGAGGAGGCGGATCCCACCACGCTCGCGCTGTCCATCCCGGGTCTGGTCACGGCCACCGAGGAGAACATCCAGACCGACATCGCGGTCGCGAACCTGGACGCCTTCGTCGACCTCGCCCTGCGGGTCAAGGACGGCGGCTTCACCTCGTACCCGATCACCCAGGACGTCACCAGCTCGGCCGACCCGGACTGGGAGTACCTCGAGCAGTGGGTGGAGGCCTCGATCGAGGACTCGATGGAGACGGAGCCGCCGGAGTCGGTGCTCGGGGAGACCGAGCCGGGCTCGAGCGAGCCCGCCGCCACCGGCGCCGCGCCCAAGGAGGACAGCGGCGCTGCGGAGGGCTCGGCCGAGCCGACTCCCCCGCAGGAGACCCCCACCGAGGCCGAGAGCGCCGCGGGGACGCCGTCCGCCGAGGAGTCCTCCGCCGACGGGGCGGGCGAGGAGTCGGCGGCGCCGGAGCCGGAGATCGAGCAGGATCCGCTGAAGTCCTGCCTGCCCGGCTCCGCCGAGGAGGGCTGAGGCCCCGCTCCGTGCCCGCGGGGCTCAGTCGATCAGCTGCAGCAGGGCGTTCTCGATCAGCTCGGGCATCGCGGGGTGGATCCAGTACTGGGTGGTGGCGATGTCGCGCGCGGTCTGCCCGGTGCTCATCGCCTGGATCAGCAGCTGGATCAGGGTGGTCGCCTCCGGGCCGATGAGGTGGGCGCCGAGGATCTCGGTGGTCTCGGCATCGGCGATGATCTTCGCGAAGCCGGTGGTGTCCTCCATCGCCCAGCCGTAGGCGATCGAGGCGTACTCCTGGACGGCGACGCGGATCTCGCGTCCGCTGCGTCGGGCCGCGGCCTCGTCCATGCCCACCCAGGCCACCTGCGGGTGGGTGAACACGCCGCTCGGCACCGGCATGGTGTCCGAGCGGCGCAGCTGCTCGGGGTGCAGGATGTTGTGGCGCACGATGCGCTGCTCGTGGTTGGCGACGTGCTTGAGCTGATGGGGGCTGGAGAGGTCGCCGAGGGCCCACACGCCCTCGAGCGGCTCGCCGCCGCCGAGCACGCGCTGATGGGCATCGACCAGCACCCGCCCGTCGGCCGCGGTGTCGATCCCGGCCGCGGCGACATCGAGCAGGTCGGAGTTGGGGCGGCGGCCGACGGCGACCAGCAGCTCCTCGGCCCGCACCAGCACCTCGGCACCGTCCCGGTGGCCGTGCAGCTCGACGCCCTGGTCGGTGCGGCGCACCGAGGTCGTGTGCAGTCGGCCCTCGAGGTGGATGCGCGCCCCGAGGGTCTGCGTGAGCCGGGTGGAGACGTCCGGGTCCGCCGAGCGCAGCACCCGCTCGGAGCGGGCGATCAGCGTGACCTCGACCCCGAGGGAGGCGAAGATGTGCGCCATCTCCACCGCGACCACGCCGGAGCCGAGGATCGCCAGCGAGGCGGGCAGCGCGTCGATGCGCATGATGGTGTCCGAGGTGTGCGGGTGCGCGTCGGCGAGCCCGTCGATCGGCGGCAGCACCGGCCGGGAGCCGGCCCCCAGCACGACGGTGTTGGCGGTGACGGTCCGCTCGCTGCCGTCGTGCCCGCGCACGTGCAGGGTGCGAGGACCGGTGAAGGACGCGGTGCCGCGCAGCAGGGTGAGGTTCGCATTGTCCTGATGGTCGCGGCGGTACGCCTCGCCGCCCGCGGTGATCGGGTCGATGCGCCCGAAGATGCGGTCGCGGATGGCCGGCCAGTCCACGTGCTGCAGCGTCTCGGTCAGACCGAAGCGGGCTGCCTCGGCGGGGGCGTGGGCCAGCTCCGCGGTGTGCACGAACATCTTGGTGGGGATGCACCCGAGGTTCAGGCAGGTGCCGCCGAAGACGTGGTCGGGACCCACCCCGCGGTCGATCTGGACGATGCTGCGGCCGGCGAGCTCGGGCCCCGGGAAGGAGTTGGCGGAGCCGGAGCCGATCAGGGCGATGTCGAAGTGCGTCTGCTCAGTCACCGCCCCAGGCTAGTCGGGCCGGCGGCCCCGGGGGGCCGGGCGGCGGTGGCACAATGGCGCTGGCCCGACCGGTCCAGCGCCGCCCGAGCATCGAGGAGGCCTCCGATGTCCGCCCCGCCCCACCCCGCCGACGCCCACGACGTGCTCCGGGTGCGCGGCGCCCGCGAGAACAACCTGCAGGACGTCTCCCTGGATCTGCCCAAGCGCCGCCTGACCGTGTTCACCGGGGTCTCCGGCTCCGGCAAGAGCTCGCTGGTGTTCAGCACCATCGCCGCGGAGTCCCAGCGGATGATCAACGAGACCTACTCCTCGTTCCTGCAGGGCTTCATGGCCTCCCTCGCCCGGCCCGACGTCGACGAGCTGCGGGGCCTGACGACCGCGATCATCGTGGACCAGGAGCGGATGGGCGCGAACGTGCGCTCCACCGTCGGCACCGTCACCGACGCCAGCGCTTACCTGCGCACCCTCTTCGCCCAGCTCGCGGAGCCGCATGTGGGCGGGCCCGGTGCGTACTCCTTCAACGTCCCCAGCGTCACCGCGTCCGGGGCGATGACGGTCCAGAAGGGGGCCCGGACGATCGCCGAGAAGGCCACCTACTCGCGGGTGGGCGGCATGTGCCCGCGCTGCGAGGGGATGGGCACGATCTCCGACGTGGACCTCACCGAGCTGTACGACGAGGACAAGTCGCTGGACGAGGGCCCCTTCACCATCCCCAACTACGCCCCCGGCGGCTGGTACGTGAAGATCTTCGCCGCGTCCGGCTTCTACCCCTCCGACAAGCCGATCCGGACCTTCACGAAGCGGCAGCTGCACGACTTCCTCTACAAGGAGCCCACCAAGATCTCGATCGACGGGATGAACATGACCTACGAGGGTCTGATCCCCAAGATCCAGAAGTCCATGCTGAACAAGGACCGCGAGTCGATGCAGCCGCATGTGCGGGCCTTCGTCGACCGGGCCGTCAAGTTCATCACCTGCCCCGACTGCGAGGGCACGCGGCTGGCCGAGCACGCGCGCACCTCGAGGATCGACGGGGTCTCGATCGCCGACGCCGCTGCCCTCCAGATCACGGACCTCGCGACCTGGGTGGAGCAGCTGCGCGCGCGGCACTCGGCGCCCACGGTGGCGCCCCTGCTGGCGAACCTCTCCGCGCTGCTCGAGTCCTTCGTGAGGATCGGGCTCGGCTACCTCTCCCTGGACCGTCCCTCCGGCACCCTCTCCGGCGGCGAGTCCCAGCGCACCCGGATGATCCGCCACCTCGGCTCCGCGCTGACCGACGTCACCTACGTGTTCGACGAACCCACCATCGGCCTGCATCCCCATGACATCGCCACCATGAACCAGCTGCTGCTGGCGCTGCGCGACAAGGGCAACACGGTGCTGGTGGTCGAGCACAAGCCGGAGACCATCGCCATCGCGGATCACGTGGTCGACCTGGGCCCCGGCGCCGGGTCCCACGGCGGGCAGCTCCAGTACCAGGGCGACGTGGCGGGCCTGCGCGCCTCGGACACCCTCACCGGTCGCCACCTGGACCGGCGCACCGAGCTCAAGGCCCGGGTGCGGGAGCGCACCGGCGCGATCGCGATCCGCGGCGCGGACCACCACAACCTCCAGCAGGTCGACGTCGACATCCCGACGGGGGTGCTGACCGTGATCACCGGCGTCGCCGGCTCCGGCAAGAGCTCCCTGGTGCACGGCGCCCTGCCGCGCGGGATGGACGTCACCGTCGTCGACCAGACCGGGATCCGCGGCTCCCGCCGCTCCAACCCCGCCACCTACACCGGAGTGCTCGAGCCGATCCGGAAGGCCTTCGCGAAGGCCAACGGCGTCAAACCGGCCCTGTTCTCCAACAACTCCGACGGCGCCTGCCCGGTGTGCAAGGGCGCCGGCGTCATCTTCACCGAGCTCGGCTTCATGGAGACCGTCTCCACGCCCTGCGAGGAGTGCGAGGGCCGCCGCTTCCAGGCCGGCGTTCTCGAGTACCGCCTGGGCGGGGCGAACATCGCCGACGTGCTGGAGATGTCGGTCGAGCAGGCGCTGGCCTTCGTGTCCTCCCCTGCCTCGAAGGTGCCGGCCGCGGCGACGCTGCTGCGTCACCTGGACGAGGTGGGCCTGGGCTACCTGACCATCGGGCAGCCGCTGACCACGCTGTCCGGCGGCGAGCGGCAGCGCCTCAAGCTCGCCACCCACATGGGCGGCACGGGCGGCGTGTTCGTGCTCGACGAGCCCACCACGGGTCTGCACCTGGCCGATGTCGGCAATCTGCTGGCCCTGCTGGACCGGCTGGTGGACGCCGGCCGGTCCGTGCTGGTGATCGAGCATCACCAGGCCGTGATGGCCCATGCCGACTGGATCATCGACCTCGGCCCGGGGGCCGGGGCCGACGGCGGCCGGATCGTGTTCGAGGGGACCCCGGCCGAGCTGGTCGCGGACGGCTCGACCCTGACCGGGAAGCACCTGCGGGAGTACGTGGGGCGTTGACACCCCCTGCGGCCCTGCGCCTGACCCACCTGAACTGCGGCACGCTGCACCCTCCCGGCGCGGCGATGATCTGCCACGTGCTGCTGCTCGAGGTGGGTGCGCGCCTGGTAATGGTGGATGCCGGCTTCGGCACCGCCGACGTGCGCGACCCGCGCCGGCTGGGCCCGGTGCGGCACCTGCTCGGGGCGGCCCTGCGCCCGGAGGAGACCGCGCTCGCGCAGCTCCGGGCACGGGGCCTGGACCCGGCCGCGGTGAGCGACATCGTGCTCACCCACGGCGATCTCGACCACGCCGGCGGGATCGCCGACTTCCCGGGCGCGCGGATCCATCTGCGCGCCGAGGAGCACCTGGCGATCCAGCGGCGCCACGGACTGCGGGCGTCCCTGCGCTACCGCCCCGCCCAGTGGGCGCACCGGCCGCGGATCATCGCTCACCCGCCCGGCGACTGGACCTGGCGGGGTCTCGAGCAGGTCGTGGATCTCTCCGCGGTCGCCCCGGGGATGCTGCTGGTGCCGCTGCCCGGGCACACCGCCGGGCACGCCGGCATCGCGCTGCCCGTGGAGGACGGCTGGGTGCTGCACGTGGGCGACGCCGCCCGCTCGCCCGCCGCGCTGGGGCGGGGGCGCGACCGACCCGACGTGCAGCTGCGGCAGTCCCTGCTCGCGCACGACCCGGCGGCGCTGCGGCGCACGCAGCGGGCGCTGTCCGCCCTGGCCGGGTGCTCCCGCCTGCGGATCATCACCTCCCACCACCGCGGCCCGCGCGAGCAGGCTCCCACCGCTCCGGACCCCGCCGCTCCGCACCCCGCCCACCGGCGGCACCGGTCCGGGCACGGAGGCTGAGCCGCTCCGTCGCCCGTGTCCACGCCCGTATCCTGGATGCTGTGCCGCGCCCCGTCCCTCCCGCTCTCCTGCCCTGGATCGAGGTGCTGGTCTGCCCGAACTGCGGGCAGGGCCTCGAGGACGCCGACGGCACGCTGCGCTGTCCCGCACGGCACAGCTTCGACATCGCCCGGGCCGGGTACGTCTCCCTCCTCAGCGGCGCCCCGGCGATCAGCGGCGATGACGACGACATGGCCCGCGCCCGCGACCGCTTCCTGTCCACCGGCGCCTACGCCCCGCTGCGCACCCTGATCGGCGAGCTGGCACCGGGTGACCTCAGCCGGGTGCTCGACATCGGCTGCGGCACCGGGTACTACCTGGCCGGACTGCTGGACCGTCGGCCCGCCGCCCGCGGCCTGGGCGTGGACACCTCGGTGCGGGCGCTGCGCTTCACGGCCCGCGCCCATGAGCGGGCCGCCGCGGCGAGCTGGGACGTGTTCTCCCGCTTCCCGCTGCGTGACGGCGCCGTCGACCTGGTGCTGGACGTGTTCGCGCCCCGCCACCCGGCCGAGTTCGCCCGGGTGCTCGCCCCGGGCGGCCATCTGCTGGTCGTGCGCCCCGCGGCGGAGCATCTGGCGGAGCTGCGGGCGGCCGTGCCCGGCATGGTGTCGGTGGACCCGCGCAAGGAGGAGCGTCTCGAGGCGGCGCTGGACCCGCTGTTCACGACCGAGGCCGTGCGGGACCTGCGGTTCTCCGTCGATCTGGAGGAGGGCATGGCACGCGAGCTGGTGGCGATGACACCGAGCGCTCGCCATGTGGAGGCACGATCGCTGGACCAGGTCCTGCCGAGGGCGTCACCCGTGACCGTCTCGGTGACGGCGAGCATCCACCGCCGGCGCTGAGAACCTCTGACGCTCCGGTCGCCGATGGTCGACCGCGCCCGGCGCGCACCCGTCGGCGCACCTGCACCAGCCGTGCAGGACCTTGTACAGCGCCAGGGCCAGTGCGGTGCGGCCCGTCGGGATCGTTGCGCCGAACCGGTCCCCTCGCGCATAGGCTGGTGATTCCCGTGCCCTCCCTCCCTGAAGGAGCATCCGTGGCCGATCGCCGCTGCGTGTTCATCGATTTCGACGGGACGTTCGCCCATCAGGGCATCGCTCCCCGGGCGCATGCCGAGGCGGTGCGGCGCGCCCGCGCAAACGGTCATGTGATCCTGCTGTGCACCGGTCGTCCCGCCTCGATCGTGGCGCCCGAGGTGGCGGAGCTGTTCGACGGACTGGTGGCCTCCGCCGGAGCCTGGATCCGGGTCGGCGACCAGCTGCTGGAGGATCAGCGCTTCCCGGAGCAGCTGGGACGGCGCGCGGTCGAGGTGCTGGCGGGCCACGACGTCCCCTTCGTGCTGGAGACGCCGGAGGCGCTGCTGTGCACCCCGCGCTCCGCTCGGGAGCTGCGCAGCCGGGCACGGCGTCCCGCCCCCGTCGACGGACTGGGCCGCGGGCTGCAGGACCTCATCGACGCGATCGTCCTGCCCGAGGATCCGGCCGCCTGCTCCTTCGCGAAGATCTCGCTGTGGGGCTCCCCCGCCGGGTGGAGGACCTCGCCGCCGAGATCGGCCCCGGGGGTGGGGGCGCTGCCGAACTCGATCAGCGATGACGCGACCTCCGGGGAACTGCACCTGAGCAGCATCGACAAGGCCGACGGGATGCGCCGCGTCGCCCAGCACCTGGGCCTCGGGATCGGGGCGACGGTCGGGATCGGCGACGGGATGAACGACCTCGGGATGCTGCGGGCCGCCGGCACCGCGTTCGCGGTCGACGGCGCTCCGGAGGTGGTGCGCCAGGCGGCCGGGGGCGTGAGCATCCCGGGTCCGCAGCAGCACGGCATCCTCACCGCCTTCGAGCGCCTCGGACTGCTCTGACCTCCCGCGCGGGCGCCACCGGTCACAGGCGGCGAGTCAGCGTCGGTGCAGTCCCACCAGCACCAGGCCGAGGGACATGACTAGCGCCCCGGCCCCGAGCAGGATGACGCCCTGCGGTGTCATCGCGGCCTGGAAGTGGAGCTGGAACTCCTGGACGACCGGTCCCAGGAACATCGCCTGATCGATGGCGTCGGGCACGATGCGCTCGATCCTCGCGCCGAGCCACCACACTCCCGCCCCGGCCAGGATCCCGCCGAGACCGGCGAGGGCCAGGGTCGTGCGGCGGTGCGCCGCGATCAGCAGCGCCGCCACCACCAGCACGAGAGCGGCGGGCCCGGCCCAGACCGCCCAGGGCGTCACCGTGGACAGCGCAGGCAGCAGCGGCACGTCCGGGATGGTGGCCAGGGTGACGGTGGCATCGTCCGGACGGGGGATGTCGATCGGGAGCCTCTCCTCGACCGGGGCGAGGATCCTGTCGATCGCGGGGCCCAGGTCGACGTCGAGCTCGGAGGCGCCCGGGGTGAACAGGGCATGGTGCAGCTCGGCCATGGTGGCCGCCCAGAGCGTCGCGTAGACCTCGGTCCCGGTGAGGGTCGCGGCCTGCTGCTCCGCGAGCGGCGTCAGTCGTTCCTGGATCCATCCGGGCACGCGCTCGTCCCCCACGATCTTCTCGACCGCGCTATCGCTGAGCGTGCGCTGGAACTCGGGATCGTCGGCCAGCGGACCGGTGATGGCGAGGAAGCCGTCGCGCTCGACCAGGTGGTCGTGGAGCCAGGTGGCGGGCAGCCAGACCGCGCCGAGCACGGTGGCGCCCAGCAGCAGGACGAGGGCGAGGAGATCGCGGGCGGTGGTCACGCCGCTACGCTACCGGGCCGCGGCGGCGGCGCTGCCCGTCGGGGCGTCCGGCCCGTCGACGCGTCCGGCCTGCCGGGCGTCCGTCGGCCGTGGCACGGGAGCGGCCCCGCACCACGTGGACGTGGGGCGGGGCCGCTCGGGGGCGAGGACCTCAGATGCGGATGAAGGTCCAGCTGCCGGAGTAGATGTTGCGCTCGCTGGTGTCCACGCGCGAGTTGCCCGCGTCGACGAACTGGTTGCCGCCGGCGTAGATGCCGATGTGGCCGGGCTTGTAGACGAGGTCGCCGGGGCGGGCCTCGGAGCGCGGGATGACGGTGCCGGCCGCGGCCTGGGCGCCGGCGCTGTGCGGAAGGCTGATGCCGTGCTGGCCGTAGACCCACTGCACGAAGCCCGAGCAGTCCCAGCCCGAGGGCGAGCTGCCACCGTAGACGTAGGGGGTGCCGATGCCGGAGCGGGCGGTGGCCAGGATCGAGCTGCCCTTGGCGGCGGAGGGCGCGGGAGCGGACTCCTCCTCGCTCTCCTCCTGCTGCGGCTCCTGCTCCTGCGACTCCTGCTCGCGGGACTCCTCCTGGGAGTCGCCGTCCTCGCGGCTGGAGCGCTCCTCCGAGCGGCTCGAGCGCTCCTCGGAGCGGCTCGAGCGGTCGTCCTCGCGGGACTCGGAGTCGGCCGGGGCGTCCTCCTGCTCGGTGGCGGCCTCGTCGGCGACCGGCTCGGACTCCTCCACGGGCGCGGGCTCGGGAGCCGGCTCGGGCTCCGGCTCCGGCAGCTCGATGGTGATGGTGCCGGCGACGGGAGCCAGCGCGGGCTCGGCGGTCGCGTCGGCGGCCTCGGCGGCGGGGATGCCGACGGCGGGGGCGACCACGGGGGCCAGCACGGCCTCGGCCTGCGGCGCGGCGGGGGCGTCGGCCTGCGGCTCCGCGGTCGCGGCGGCGGCACCGCCGAACATCATCGCCGCGGCCATGGCGGCGCCGGCACCGGCGCGCCCCGCCCGGCTCACAGGGGTCACCGTGCGCATGGCGCGACGGTGGGTGTTGATCACGGTGTTCGACACGATTCAGCTCCCAGCCCCGGGCTCGGCCTCCGCGCAGTGCAGCGACTCGCTTCCTGACCCGGTGCGCGGTGGGGCTCTCCGGGAGGAACGCCGAGGCTCTTGTCGCCTCGACACGACCGTGACTCTATGCGGCGCACCCGGCCGCATCGCCACGGCTGGGCGCATCTGGGGAAGAGCTTGACGGAGGCTTTACCCGGCGGGGATCGCCGCGACGTGCAGCTGAGCGGCGTCGCTCTCACTCAGGGCGACCACGCCGCCGCGGGGTCCGCGCAGCACGACGCCGGCGCCCACCTGCTCGACGTCCACGATCGCGCCGGGGACAATGCCCTGACGTGCGAGATCACCGAGCAGGGCGACATCGCTCTGGACGCGCTCCCCGATCCGCCGCAGCCGGACCTGGACGCTCTGCCCGTCCGCGACCACCTGGCTGAGCGCGCGGTCGGGGTTGGCGGGGTCTTTACCGTCGTCGGTGGCGTGGGTCTCGTCGATCCCCAGCACGGCGAGGCCGGGGATCGGGTTGCCGTAGGGGTCGACGTACGGCGGGGTGATCTGCTGGGCGAGCTTCTTCTCGACCTCGAGGCTCATCACGTGCTCCCACCGGCAGGCCTCCTCGTGGACGTGGGCGTAGTCGAGCCCGATCACGTCCAGCAGATGCCGCTCGGCGAGCCGGTGCTTGCGCATCACATCGGTGGCCACCTCGGTGCCCGACTCGGTCAGCCGGATCCGGCGCTGGTCGTCCAGGCGCAGCAGTCCGTCGCGCTCCATCCGGGCGACGGTCTGGGAGACGGTGGGACCGGAGTGGCCCAGGCGCTCGGCGATCCGCGCCCGCATCGGGGCGATCCCCAGCTCGTGGAGCTCGAACACCGTCTTCAGGTACATCTCGGTGGTGTCGATGAGATCTCCGGACACGGGCCCTCCTCTGGATGCGCAACGGGATGCCTGCCAGCTTAGTCGGCGGCCGGTCCGGGGCCGGCGGTTTCCGCCGTCGGCGTCAGACCCCGCGACCGGAGCGCACGATGCCCCGGATCCACGCCGGGATCCGGGGCATCGGGCGTGACAGCTCAGAGGGACTTGATGATCTCGCGCATCAGCTCGGCGGTCTCGGTCGGGGTCCTGCCGACCTTGACCCCGGCGGCCTCGAGGGCCTCCTTCTTCGCCTGGGCGGTGCCCGCGGAGCCCGAGACGATGGCGCCGGCGTGGCCCATGGTCTTGCCCTCGGGGGCGGTGAAGCCCGCGACGTAGCCGACGACCGGCTTGGTCATGTTGTCCTTGATGTACGCGGCGGCGCGCTCCTCGGCGTCGCCCCCGATCTCACCGATCATCACCACGCCGACGGTGTCGGGGTCGTTCTCGAACGCCTCGAGCGCATCGATGTGGGTGGTGCCGATGATGGGGTCGCCGCCGATGCCGATGGCGGTGGTGAAGCCGATGTCGGCGAGCTCGTACATCATCTGGTAGGTCAGGGTGCCGGACTTGGAGACCAGGCCCAGCCGGCCCGCGCCGGTGATGTTCGAGGGGGTGATGCCCGCGTTGGACCTGCCGGGGCTGATGACGCCGGGGCAGTTGGGCCCGATGATGCGGGTGCCGCCCTTCTGCTGGGCGTAGTTGAAGAACTCCGCGGAGTCCTTGACCGGGATGCCCTCGGTGATGATCACCAGCAGCTCGATGCCGGCGTCGATCGCCTCGAGGGCGGCGTCCCTGGCGAACTTCGGCGGCACGAAGACCACCGAGACGTTCGCGCCGGTGGCCTCCATGGCCTCGGCGACGGACCCGAAGACGGGGACCTCGGTGCCGCCGTCGAAGGCGACGCTCTGCCCGGCCTTGCGGGGGTTGACGCCGCCGACGATGGCGGTGCCGGAGTCGAGCATGCGCTGGGAGTGCTTCATGCCCTCCGAGCCCGTCATGCCCTGGACGATGACCTTGCTGTTCTCATCGAGGAAGATAGACATGTCGGGTGCTGCTCACTTTCCTGCGGCGGCGAGCTCGGCGACCTTCGCGGCGCCGCCGTCCATGGTGTCGGCCTGGGTGACGAGGGGGTGGGCGAAGTCGGCGAGGATCGCGCGACCCTCGTCGACGTTGTTGCCGTCGAGGCGCACGACCAGCGGCTTGGTGGCCGCGTCGCCGAGCTTCTGCAGGGCGCCGACGATGCCGTTGGCGACCGCGTCGCAGGCGGTGATGCCGCCGAAGACGTTGACGAACACCGCGGCGACCTGCTCGTCGCCGAGGATGACGTCGAGGCCGTTGGCCATCACCTCGGCGGAGGCGCCGCCGCCGATGTCCAGGAAGTTGGCGGGCTTGACGCCGTGCTGCTCACCGGCGTACGCGACGACGTCGAGGGTGGACATGACCAGGCCCGCGCCGTTGCCGATGATGCCGACCTCGCCGTCGAGCTTGACGTAGTTGAGGTCCAGCGCCTTGGCCTTGGTCTCCAGCGGGTCCTCGGAGGCGGTGTCGACCAGGGCGGCGTGGTCCTCGTGGCGGAACTGCGCGTTGTCGTCCAGGGTGATCTTGCCGTCCAGCGCGACGATGTCGCCGGCGCCCGTCTTGACCAGCGGGTTGACCTCGACGAGCGTGGCGTCCTCCTCGCGGTAGACGGTCCACAGCTGCTGCAGCACGGGGACGACCTTCGCGGCGGTCTCCGCGTCGAAGCGCGCCGCCTCGACGATCTCCTTCGCCTTCGCCTCGTCGATGCCGACGCCCGGGTCCACGGCGACGCGGGCCAGGGCCTCGGGACGCTCGACGGCGAGCTGCTCGATCTCCATGCCGCCCTCGACCGAGCACATGGCCAGGTAGTTGCGGTTGGCGCGGTCCAGCAGCAGCGAGAAGTAGTACTCCTCGGCGATGTCGGCGCCGGCGGCGACCATCACGCGATGCACGGTGTGGCCCTTGATGTCCATGCCGAGGATCTCGGAGGCCTGCTGCTCCGCCTCCTCGGGGGACTTGGCGATCTTCACGCCGCCGGCCTTGCCGCGGCCCCCGGTCTTCACCTGGGCCTTGACGACGACGACGGGGGTGCCGAGCTTCTCGGCACCGGCCTTGGCAGCTGCCGGATCCTCCGCGACGACTCCTCCGAGCACGGGCACGCCGTGCTTCTCGAAGAGATCGCGGGCCTGGTACTCATACAGGTCCACGGGGTGCGTTTCCTCTCGATGTCGGCAGAGGGCGGCAGGCCGCGCTGGCCGCGATGCCACCCCTGGGAACACTGTCAGCGTAGCGCTTCCCCGGCCGCGCTCGTGACGCCGCCTCGAGAGTGCGCGGCGTCTCACCCGCCGCAGGGAAAACGCATGCCCCGGTCGCCCCGCGCCGCTGCCGGCGCTGGGGCCGGCACGGCCGCCTGGGAGAGGAACCCAACGGCCGACGACTAGCATGACGGGATGAGCCCACGACCCCGCAGCCTGACCGCGCGCATCCGCGACCACATCGGGTTCAGCGTCGTCGCGATCGGCGTGGTGTTCATCGTGCTGCGCCTGCTCGGGGTGCGCTCGACCTTCGCGGGCTTCGCGATGTCCGTGGGGATCACCCTGGCGCTGAACGTGGGGCTGTCCTACTACACCGACCACCGTGCCAAGCACCCGCGCACGCGGCACGCGCCGCGCGGCGGCGGGGACATCCGCTTCCGCGAGGACGACCGGTCCCCGGAGGGCCGCCGCCACGACCCGCGCGAGGTGCAGGATCGTCGCGCGCGGGATCGCCGCGAGAACCGCTGAGGCGAGGAGAAGCCATGGCCGACTGGAAGACCTACGCGAAGGCCGCTCGCAACACGGCCCGCAGGCAGGCGCCGGAGGTCCGCGGCGCCGCCCAGCGGGCCGGCGGACGGGCGGGCGACTACGTCCGCGCCGCCGGGAAGGCCATCGACGGGAACCGGCGCGACGACGAGCGCTCCTACGCCCCGCCGCGGGGCGAGGGGACCCGGGACGACGGCGCGCCCCGACACACTTCGCGCCAGGACTCCGCCCACGCCGGCTCGACCGCGGCCCGGCCGCCCCTCGACCGGGACCGGCTGCGCCGGGACGCCGCCGCGTACTACACCGTCGCCAGTCGGCGCGTGTCCGCGGCCGATGTGGTCCCGCGGGTGATGCGCTCGCTGCGCGACGCCCTGCTGATCGGACTGTCGCTGTTCGTCATCTGGGGTGTGCTGGCGGCCGCCGGCATCCCGATCCCGTTCACCACCGTGCTGATCATCGTGGCGGTGATCGTGGTGGTCAGCTTCGCCGGCGGGGTGTACGCGCAGTGGACGCGGGCCCGCCAGGCGCGCGAGTCGGCACCCGACCCGCGGGCCTGAGCAGCGCGCCCGGACGGACCCGGGCACCCGCCGCGGGGACCTTCGGCGAGCGCGGCGCGGGATCCGGACCCTAGGCTGGATCGGTTCCCGCCCCTTCCTCGGCCCTCCGCCCCGCGGCGCGGCCGGGCCCGTCCCGAGGTGGTCATGACCCCGCCGTCGCCCTCCGCCGACCCCACTCCCCCGCAGCCCTCCGCCGCGCAGCCCGCGGCCCCCGGCACCCAGCGCCGCGGCCCCAGCCGGGCCAGCTGGCACCGACGCGCTGCCCGCCCGGTGACGATGTGGATGCTGGCGCTGATCGTGGTGGTGCTGGTCCACCAGTGGATCCCGCAGGCGCGCTGGTTGATGGTGCACATGGTGACCCTGGGCCTGATCGCCACCTCGATCATGGTCTGGGGCCAGCACTTCGCCGAGGCCCTGCTGAAGACCCGGCTCGCCGAGGAGACCCGCCCCCGCCAGATCGCCCGGATCCGCCTGCTGACCCTCGGCGTCGTGGTCACCTGCGCCGGCATGCTGCCGTCCTGGCCGTGGCTGGTCGTGCTCGGTGCGCTGCTCGTCTCCGCGGCGATGCTCTGGTACGCCGCGGCGCTCGGCACGCAGGTCCGGGCCGCCCTGGCGCCCCGCTTCGCCGTCACCATCAGGGCGTACATCGGTGCGGCGGGTCTGCTGCCGGTGGGTGCCGGGCTCGGGGCGATCATGGCGTTCAGCCCCCCGGAGCCCTGGCATGGACGACTGCTGCTGGCCCACCAGCTGGTCAACGTGCTCGGCTTCGTGGGTCTCACGGTGGTCGGCACGCTGCTGACGCTGTGGCCGACGCTGCTGCGCACCAGGATCGAGACCGCGGCCGCTCAGCGCTCCGCCGGCGCGATGATCGGCATGTTCGTGGGCGTGCTCGGGGCGGCCGCCGGCACCCTGCTGGGATCGGCCCTGATGGATGCCGCGTTCCTGGCGATCTACCTGGGCTCCTTCGCCGGCATCGCGGCGATGCTGGTGCGCCAGGCCGCCCGGGCCCGCCGCCAGGAGCGCCGCATCCCGCTGCCCCTGTTCCCGATCCTGTCGATCGGTGCGGGGCTGACCTGGTTCGCGCTGACGGTGCTCGGGCTGCTGATCACCTGCTGGCGCTCGGGCGTCGGGCAGATCGCCGGTTCGCCGATGGCCGCCGACGTCCAGCAGTTCACGCTGCCCTTCGTGGCCGGCGTCCTGCTGCAGGTGCTGCTGGGCGCCATGAGCTATCTGCTGCCCGTGACCATGGGCGGCGGTCCGCGCGCCACCACGGCCGCCCTGGCGGTGATGAGCCGCTTCGCGGTGCCCCGCGTGGTCGCCTACAACCTGGCCGTCGCCCTGTTCGCGCTGTCCGCGATGGACTCCGCCCTCGCCGGTGCGCTGTTCTCCGGCCTCACCCTCGGCACGGCCGAGGTCTCCTCCTTCGGCTCGCTCTCGCGGGTGGTGCTCTCCCTGCTCGCCTTCGCGGTGCTGGTGAGCTTCGTGGTGCTGATGGTGCTGGCGGTCAGAGCCAGTCGGCGGAACCGGAGCGGCACGGACCTCGGGATGCCACCGGCTCCGGGCGCCGGCCCGGGGGCGGTCCCGGAGCGCACCTCCTCCGCCCTCCCCGTCAACGCGAGCGCAGTGGACCGTCGCAGCCTCACCGGGATCCTGGTCGGCGTCGGCTCCGTGCTCGGCGCGACCGCGGTGGGCTCCTCGCTGGATCGCTCCCAGGGCTCGGTGCCCCCGGCGGGGACCGGGACGGGCGGCGGCGCAGCGCCGCCGACCGCGACCGGGAGGACCACCACGCTGCAGGTGAGCACGGCCGACATGCGCTTCGTCCCGGACCTGCTCGAGGTCCCCCTCGGCGACGCGCTGGTGATCGAGCTGACCAATGAGGACCCCTACGACGTCCACGACCTGGTGCTCGCCAACGGCGCCTCCTCAGGGCGGCTGCAGCCCGGCCAGCGGACCGCGCTCGAGGTGGGGGTGATCGGCCACGACCTGGAGGGCTGGTGCTCCATCGTCGGCCACCGCGCGATGGGGATGACGCTGCACGTCTCCGCCGTGGGCGCCACCGCCGGGACCGCCCCCGCCACGGACGCCCCCGCGGCCGACGAGCTGGCCCGGATCCCGCTGGACCTGCGGGCCGCGCCGGGCCCCGCCCACACGGTGCGCGATGCGCGCCTGCCGGACAGCGCCGGGCCCGCGCAGCGGCTGCGCCTCGACATCCTCGAGACGGCCGCGGAGATCGCCCCGGGCCTCACCCTGGAGGCGATGACCTTCGGCGGCACCGTGGTGGGTCCGGTGCTGCGCTCCGAGCTGGGGGCGACGCTGACCGTGGACCTGGTCAACAACGGCTCGATGGGGCACTCGCTGGACCTGCATGCCGGCCGCGTCGCCCCCGACCGGGTGATGCGCACGATCCCGCCCGGCGAGAGCCTCGAGTACACGATCACCACCGACCATGCCGGGGTGTTCCTCTACCACTGCTCGACCATGCCGATGACGGTGCACCTGGCGGCCGGGATGCTCGGCGCGCTGATCGTCCCCCCGGCCGGTCTGGCCGGCGCGGACCGCGAGTACGTGCTGGTCCAGTCGGAGCATTACCTGGTGCCGGTCGGGGCCCCCGGCTCCGAGGCGGCGATGCACGAGGGGGCGCATCCGGTCAGCCCGGCCAAGATCGCCGCCGAGCGCCCGGATGCGACGGTGTTCAACGGGCACGCGAACCAGTACGTCCACGCCCCGCTCGAGGCGAGGGTCGGCGAGCGGGTGCGGCTGTGGGTGCTCGCCGCCGGTCCCTCCCGCGGCCTCTCCTTCCATGTAGTGGGCGGCGTCTTCGACACGGTCTTCAAGGAGGGCGAGTACCTGCTGCGTCCGGACAACGAGAACGGCGGCGGCGCCCAGGCCCTCGACCTGGCCGCCGCGCAGGGCGGCTTCGTGGAGCTGGTCTTCGAGGAGCCCGGCACCTATACCGCGGTGAACCATTCCTTCGTCGAGATGGAGCGCGGGGCGCGGGCCCTGATCCGGGTCACCGCCTGAGCGCGCCGACGCTCAGAGCTTGGTCATCACGGCGTACCGCAGCACCAGCCGCTTCCGGCCGTGGGGCTCCCGGAACTGCACCTCGACCTGGGTCTTCTCGCCCTGCCCGGCGACCTCGGTGACGGTCCCCATGCCGAAGGTGTCGTGGGTGACGCGGTCGCCGACGGCCAGCTGCGGGAGCTGATCGGCCGGGGTGGGCTTGCGTCCCGACCCCATGCTCGGACGCTTCACATCGCTGCGACCCCCGCCGATGCCGCCGCTGAAGGAGGGGCCGCGCTGGCCACCGGAGCGGTACCCGCCGCCGTAGCCGCTGCCGCCCACCCCGCTGAGGGTGGAGCCGGCGCGCGCCACGTCGAGCACGCCCTCGGGCACCTCGTCGAGGAAGCGACTGGCGGGCATGTACTGGGACTGGCCCCAGGTGGAGCGCATCTGCGCCCGGGTCAGGTAGAGCTTCTCGCGGGCGCGGGTGATGCCCACATAGGCCAGGCGCCGCTCCTCCTCGAGCTCCTCCGGATCCCCGAGGGTGCGGTTGTGGGGGAAGGTGCCGTCCTCCATACCGGTGAGGAAGACGACCGGGAATTCCAGCCCCTTGGCGGTGTGCAGCGTCATCAGGGTGACGAACTGGTCCTCGGCGCCGGGGATCTGGTCCGCATCGGCCACCAGCGACACCTTCTCCAGGAAGCGGTCCAGCAGGCTCCCCTCGGGATCGTCCGGGGCGGCCAGCGCCGCATCCGTCGCGATGTCGGCGCCCGGCGCCGCCTCCGCGACGGAGGGTTCCGCACCGGCCGTGGCCGCGGCGTCCTCCCCCTCCGCGGCGAACTCCTCGGCCTCGCTGGCGACGGCGTCGGCCTCCTCCGTCTGCGCCTCGAACTCGGCGGCGACGCTGATGAGCTCGGCGAGGTTCTCCAGGCGCGACTCGTCCTGCGGGTCGTCGCTGCCCTGCAGCTCGGCGTAGTAGCCGGAGCGGGTGAGGATCGCCTCGAGCAGCTCGGCGGGCCCGTCGCCGCGCTCGGCCATCTCCTGCAGGTCCTCGAGCATCGCCACGAAGGTCCGCACCGCGTTCAGGGAGCGGGTGGCGATGCCGGGGGCCTCCTCGGCGCGGCGCAGCGCCTCCCCGAAGCCGATCCGCTCCCGCTCGGCGAGGATTGCGATCGCGGCCTCGGCGCGGTCGCCGATGCCGCGCTTGGGGACGTTGAGGATGCGGCGCAGGTTGATCTCGTCGGCGGGGTTGGCGAGCACCTGCAGGTAGGCGATGGCGTCCTTGATCTCGCGGCGCTCGTAGAAGCGGGTGCCGCCGACCACGCGGTACGGCAGCCCCACCCGGATCAGCTGGTCCTCGAGCGCCCGAGACTGCGCATTGGCGCGGTAGAAGATCGCGATGTCGCCGGCGGAGCGGCCGTCGTCGACGAGGGCGTCGATCTGGCGGCCGATGTAGCGGGCCTCGGACTGCTCGTCGTCGGCGACGTAGAGGGTGATCTTCTCCCCGGCGCCCTGGTCGGTCCAGAGGTTCTTCTTGCGCCGGCCCGCGTTCTCCTCGATCACCGAGTTCGCGGCGGACAGGATGTTCTGGGTCGAGCGGTAGTTCTGCTCGAGCACGATGGTGCGGGCGGAGGGGAAGTCCTGCTCGAACTCGATGATGTTGCGGATGGTGGCGCCGCGGAAGGCGTAGATGGACTGGTCGGAGTCGCCCACCACGGTGAGGTCCGCCCGCGGATCGTCGCCCACCAGCTCCCGCACCAGGGCGTACTGGGCGGTGTTGGTGTCCTGGTACTCGTCCACCATGAGGTGGCGGAAGCGGCGACGGTACCCCTCGCGGATCGCGGGGTTCTCCCGCAGCAGGGTGACGGTCAGCCCGATCAGGTCGTCGAAGTCGACGGCGTTGGCCTGGCGCAGCCGCTCGGTGTAGTTCGTGTAGATCCGCGCGAGGGTCTTCTCGAAGGGGTTCTGGGAGCTCTCGGCCTGGTCGGCGAAGTCGATCGGGTCGACGAGGTCGTTCTTCAGGGTCGAGATCCGCGAGGCCAGGGCCCGCGGCGCATGCTTCTTGGTGTCGAGCTGGAGGTCCTTGGCGATGGTGGTGATCAGGCGCTGGGAGTCGGCGCTGTCGTAGATGGTGAAGGAGCTCTTGAGCCCGGCGGCCTGGGCGTCGCGGCGCAGGATCCGCACGCAGGCGCTGTGGAAGGTGGAGACCCACATGCTGCGGGCGACGGGGCCCACCAGCTCGCCGACGCGTTCGCGCATCTCGGCGGCGGCCTTGTTGGTGAAGGTGATCGCCAGGATCTCGCCGGGCAGGGCTTCGCCCGAGCGCAGCAGGTGGGCGATGCGGCGGGTGAGCACGCGGGTCTTGCCGGAGCCGGCGCCCGCGACGATCAGCAGGGGGCTGCCGCGGTGCTCGACCGCGTCGCGCTGGGCGGGGTTCAGCCCGTCGGTGAGCTCGGCGAGGCCGGGCCCGTCGCCCGTCCCCTGCTGCCGGCGGCGCTCGGGGGCGGGCCGGTCCGCGGGGTGCGGGATCTGGGCGAGGTCCGCCGGGGGCTGCGGCACCGTCCGCTCGACGGGGTGCTCGTCGTACGGCGGCTCCTCCTCGTACGGCGGCTCCTCCTCGTACGGGGGCTCCTCCGCATACGGGGACTCCGCCGGCGGCGGCTGCGCCTCGACCCGCAGGCGCCCGCCCTGGTGCGGACGGTCCGGCGCCGACGGGGTCACGGAGACCCCGTCCAGGCGGCGGAAGGCGGCGGGCAGCGAGAGATCGTCGAAGAGTGAGCTCATGAGGCCTCCAGGATAGGCGCGAGGCCCGACAGCACGGATGCTGCCGGGCCCGGTGTGCGCGAGTCGACGATGGGCAGGGGTGGTCGCGCCGGGGACGACCGCTGCGCGGGCCCTCGATGCGCGGCCCGGGTCAGACGAAGACGGCCACGACGATGTTGAGGATGATCGCGGTGGGGATGCCGAACCACACCGCCGACGGGGTCGCGGGGCCCTTCTTGTGCGCGACATAGGCCAGCACCACGGCGATCAGCGAGACCAGCAGCTTGATGCCGAGCTTCATGTGGTTCGGGTCGCCGCCGACGGAGACCAGCGCGGCCAGCACGATGCCGAGGACCAGGGCGCCGGCGGTGGCATGCGCCATGCCCGGGTTCGGCCGGCGGGTGCGGGCGGCCGCCACCCAGGTGCCGAGCGCCACGGCCCAGCAGATCATGTGCAGGACGACGAAGAGGGAGATGAGGAAGGACATGAGGCCATGCTAGCGGCGAGCACCTGGGAGCAATGAGCCGCTGACGTGCGAGGATGAGCGCATGTCAGCGGCTCACCCCGGCTCCTCCAGCACTCCTGACGGCCCCGCGGAGGACGGTGACGGTCCGGGGGCCGCAAGCCTCGGCTGGCTCCCCGAGGACCTCGCCGAGCTCGATGCCGAGGCTCCCCCGCGGGTCCCGGTCGGCCGGCTCGTGGTCGGCGCGCTCTCGCTGCTGCTGGTGGTCGTGATCCTGGCCTGGGCACTGCCCTGGGTCGCCGGGGCGAGCTGGGCGGAGATCGTCGGCACCCTCGCGTCCCTGCCGCGGTGGGCGCTGCCGACGATGGCGCTGCTCGGCGCCGGGGCGCTCCTGCTCGAGGCGCTCACCGTGCGCGCCGCGGTGCCGGGCTCCCGGTACCGCGAGGCGCTGCTGGGCCATGCGGCCGCGAGCGGGACCGCGCTCGCGCTGCCCGGCGGCTCCGTGCTGGGTCTGGGTCTGCTGGCCTGGATCCTGCGCCGCGCGGGGATCGCCCTGCCCGTGATCCTCACCGGCATCATCGCCGCCTCGCTGGTGGAGATGGTGATCACCTCCGTGCTGGTGCCGCTGCTGGGCCTCGGGGCCTACGCCCTCGGCTCCGCGCTGGTCCCCGCCATCACGCTGCCCGGGGCGCTCTGGGCGGCCCTGCTGGCCGTGATCGGCGCGGGCATCGTGCTGGCCCTGACCGCCGTGCTGCTGCGGCGCTCGGTGCTGACGGCGGTGCTCGAGCGTCTCGGGGAGCTGGTCCCGGCGCACCTCGCCCGTGGGATCCTCGCCCAGCGCGATGCCCTGCTGGAGATGCTGCGCCGGCGCCCGGCCGCGCTGGTGCTGCCGACCCTGGCGGCCCGGGCCCTGCAGTGGGCCGCCCTGCTGCTGGCCGTCGCGGCGGTCGGGGCCGAGGTCCCGGTCCTGCTGACCCTGGCGATCTTCGCGCTCGGGAGGGTGCTGTCGCTGGTGCCGCTCACCCCCGGCGGCGCCGGCATCACCGAGACCGTCGGCGCCGCCGCGCTGGTCGCGCTCGGGGTGGCGGCCGCCGACGCCGCGGCCGCGATGCTCCTGCTGCTGGTCACGATGCTGCTGGTCCCGCTGCTGGCCGGAGCCCTCGCCGTGCTGGTCACCTTCGTCGTGCTGCCCTCCCGCCGCGGCGGCGGGGCTCAGTCCGTCTCGTCGTAGTCCGGGGTCTCGATGCCGAGCGTGTGCGAGGGATGGGCCAGGAAGCCCTCCGCGCTCGTCGGCAGCAGCGGGAAGCCGCCGATGCGGGCGCCGTGCTGGGTGCCGACGAACCCGGCGACGTCCCCCACATGGCGCAGGGCGTCATCGCCCCGGCCCAGGAACCCGGCCCCGGCATAGCCGCCGAGCCTGCGTCCGCTGCGCCGCTCGACGCGCACGGCCACCTCCTCCAGCACCGCGGCGCTGGAGCGCAGTCCGCCGGCGATCCGGCCCAGCTCCGGGTACTCCGTGCCCCTCCAGCGCGCGTGGAGGCGTGCGCCCAGCTCCCGGGTCGCCGCGTCCTCGGCCCGGGCCGCGTCCGCGATCGTGTGGGACAGTCGCAGGCGCAGGATCGTCAGGCGGTCGGCGGCGCGGCGCAGAGCAGCGGCCTGCCCCCGCAGCTCACACGGGTCCGAGGTCATCGGGCGTCTCCTGCCCGCGGCTCCCGGTATCCGGGGTGCCGGGGTCGGCGGCACGATCGGGCATGCCCATCGTAGGCGGCGGCGGTGCGGCCGTCTCCAGCCAGTCGTCGAGGATCGCGAGGGATCGCAGGCGCACGTCGGGGTCGGAGAGGAACACGTCGTGGCGGGCGCCCTCGATCGCCTCGATCCGCACGTCGGGACCGAGCTTCTGGGCGGCCGCGGCGAGCGAGCGGACGTCCAGCACCGAGTCGGCGCGCCGCATCTCCTCGGTGAACCGCCGCCCGATCCGGGTGCGGGTCGAGTGCAGCACCAGCACCGGGATGGCGAGCGGTCCGGCGGCGGCCAGTCGGCGCTGCCCGTCGAGGATGGCGCTGAGGGTGTCCGCGGGCAACCGGTGCCCGCCCGGAGGCTTGAGCGTCAGGTCGTAGTCGTAGGGGCCGCCGAAGTCGCGGTGGGTGGTGCGGGCGTAGTGGTCGTGGCCGATCGGGAGGATGGGACGGGACCCGAGGCGGTCGGCGAGCAGTCGCACCGGGGTCTCCGCGAGCGCGCGGGTCGCCGGGCCGAGGTGCATCTCGAGCCAGGGCGAGTTCAGCGCGAGGCCGCGCACCGTGCCGGGGTGACGCTGCGCCCAGAGGGCGGAGACGAGACCGCCGGTGGAGTGGGCCAGCAGCACCGGGGGCCGGTCACGGCCGATGATGCGCAGGGAGGCGCCGATCTCCGCGTCGTAGCGGCTGAGATGGTCGACCTCGGTGGGGGTCTGTCCGGGCAGCAGGCTGCGACCGTGCTTGCGCGCGTCCAGCCCCCAGACGTCGTGGCCGCGCCGGCCCAGGTGCTCCATCAGGTCGCGGTCGAACACGTAGTCCGACCAGCCGTGCATGAGGAGGATCGGGGGGCGGGCGGGGACCGCGTCGTCGCGGCGCCTGCGGCGCTGGACGAGGGTCGCGATCAGCGGTCCCTCGTCGTCGGCTCCGAGGTCGATCCTGTGTGCGGAGTACCCCTCCCCCAGGACCGGGTCGGTGCTCACACGTTCTTGGAGCTGTCCCGCAGCAGCTCGACGACCTCGTCCCGTCGGTAGCGGCGATGGCCGCCCAGCGTGCGCATGTAGGTGAGCTTCCCCGCCTGTGCCCACCGGGTGACGGTCTTCGGGTCGACGTGGAACATTTTGGCGACCTCGGCAGGGGTCAGCAGCTCGGCGGCGTCGCCTTCGCCCGCAGGCTGCTGATCCGGGGATCCGTTCATGGGACGAGAGACCTTTCGCTGCTGCGGGTTCGAGAAGGGGGCACCGGCCCGATCCTGCCGGCCCGGGCGATCGGGCCGGTGACGGATCCGGGCGGAGAATGCACCCTCCGGAGCCCCAGACTAGTCGGTAGTCGGCGTGCTCTGGTAAACACGTCTCAGGAGAGGACCACGACCTGCGGTTCAGCCCGATGCCACATGCGTCACGTCCGGTCCGGGACGTGTGCGCTGTCGGGCATCTCTCCCCCGCGGTTCGCCGTTCCGCTGCCCGAGCATGTACCCTGAGGTTCCGAAACTAATGCCATCTTCCGGGTCGACAAGAACACCGGCAGCCGATGCACAGGGGGTCAGATCCATGGGTCGCGGCCGACAGAAAGCCAAGCACACCAAGGTGGCACGGGACCTCAAGTACTACAGCCCGCCCACGGATCTCACGGCACTGCAGCGCGAGCTCCAGTCGCAGCGGAGCGAGAGCTCCTCCGCCGCCGGGGACGACCGGGCCGAGGAGAGCGACGACTGGGCCGACGAGGACGCTCCGTCCGTCTACCGACGCTGAGGACCGCCGGCGCAGACCGGCACCGTGACACCGCAGGAGGGCCGATCCGATGGGTCGGCCCTCCTGCGGTGTCAGGACCTCATCGCCCGCTCGGCCAGCCCGGGTGCTGGCCGGCCAGCATCACCGCGCCGCCTTCGACGCCCTTGGCGCCGACGACCACGTGCTCGAGCGGGGTCCCCGGCTCCGGCAGCGAGGCCTCGCCGACGACCTCGCCGATGATCCGGGCGCCGAGGCCGCGCTCGGTCAGTGCGGCCAGCACCGCATCGGCCTGCTCGGGGCCGACCAGCGCGACCATGCCCAGACCCATGTTCAGGGTGCCCTCGAGGTCCAGCTGCGGCACCGAGCCCCAGCGGGCGATCTGGGCGAACACCGCGCCGGGCTCCCACCGCGAGCGGTCCACGCGGGCGGCCAGCCCGCGCGGCATCACCCGGGCGAGGTTGGCCGCGAGCCCGCCGCCGGTCACGTGGCTGAGGGCGTGGACGGCGCCGGCGGTGCGGGGATCGGCCAGCACGGCCAGCAGCTCGCCGGTGTAGATGCGGGTGGGCTCGAGGAGCTCCTGGCCGAGGGAGCGGCCGAAGTCCTCGATGTGCGCATCCAGGGCGAGCCCCTGGGCCGCGATCACGGCGCGCACCAGGGAGTAGCCGTTGGAGTGGAGACCGGAGGCGTCCATCCCGATCACCACGTCGCCGGAGCGCACCCGGTCCGGGCCCAGCAGCTGATCGGCCTCGACGACGCCGACGGCGGCACCGGCCACGTCGTAGTCGTCGGGGGCCATCAGGCCGGGATGCTCGGCGGTCTCGCCGCCTACCAGCGCGCAGCCCGCGAGCCGGCAGCCCTCGGCGATGCCGCGCACGATGTCGGCGATCCGCTCGGGCACCACCTTGCCGCAGGCGATGTAGTCGGTCATGGCCAGCGGCGCGGCGCCGACCACGATGATGTCGTCGACGACCATGCCCACCAGGTCGCGGCCGATGGTGTCGTGCACGTCCATCTCCCGGGCGATGGCGATCTTGGTGCCGACGCCGTCGGTGGAGGAGGCCAGCAGCGGCCGGCGGTACTCCTTGAGCGCGCTGACGTCGACCAGGCCGGCGAAGGCCCCGATCCCGCCGAGCACCTGCGGCCCGTGGGTCGCGGCCACCGCTTCCTTCATCAGCTCGACGGCGCGGTCGCCGGCGGCGGTGTCCACCCCGGCGGCGGCGTAGGTGAGCGAGGGGGCCCCGGCGGAGGCTTCGGTGCGGTTCATGCGTCCTTCCCGACGACGACGGGCTCGGGTTCCCGAGCCGGCGAGATGCCCTGGGCCCGGGCGACGGGCTCCGGCAGGGCCACCGGGTACTTCCCGGAGAAGCAGGCGGTGCACAGCGCGTCCTCGCTCTGACCGGTGGCGGCGATCATGCCGTCCTCGGAGATGTAGCCGAGGGAGTCCGCGCCCAGCGAGCGGGCGATCTCCTCGATCCCCAGCCCGTTGGCGATCAGCTCGGCACGGGAGGCGAAGTCGATGCCGTAGAAGCAGGGCCACCGCACCGGCGGCGAGGAGATCCGCACATGCACCTCGGCGGCGCCGGCCTCGCGCAGCATCCGCACCACGGCGCGCTGGGTGTTGCCGCGCACGATCGAGTCGTCGATGACGACCAGGCGCTTGCCGGCGATGACCTCGCGCAGGGGGTTGAGCTTGAGCCGGATGCCGAGCTGACGGATGGTCTGGCTGGGCTGGATGAAGGTGCGCCCGACATAGGCGTTCTTGACCATGCCCTGGCCGTAGGGGATCCCGGACTCCTGGGCGTAGCCGATCGCGGCGGGGGTGCCGGACTCCGGGGTGGGGATGACCAGATCGGCCTCGACGGGGAACTCCCGGGCGAGCTGGCGGCCCATCTCGGCCCGCGCCTCGTTCACGCTGCGCCCGGCGATGCGGGTGTCCGGGCGGGCGAGGTAGACGTACTCGAACACGCAGCCCTTGGGGCGGGGCTCGAGGACCTGGTGGGAGCGCAGGCCGCGATCGTCGATGACGATCATCTCGCCGGGGGCGATCTCGCGCACGAAGCTCGCGCCGCAGATGTCCAGGGCGGCCGTCTCGGAGGCCACCACCCAGCCCCGCTCGAGGCGTCCCAGCACCAGCGGGCGGATGCCCTGCGGGTCCCGCGCGGCGTAGAGGGTGGTCTCGTCCATCAGGGTGAAGCAGTAGGCGCCGCGCAGCCGCGGCATCAGCTCCCGCAGCGCGTCCTCGAGGCTGCCCTCGGTGTTCAGCAGGGCGGTGACCAGGGCGGTGTCGGTGGTGTTGCCGCGGGCGAGCTCGCCGGTGCGAGGGGTGCCCTGGCGCTCCTCGACGAGGTCCAGCAGCTCCTGGGTGTTGACCAGGTTGCCGTTGTGGGCGAGGGCCACGGTGCCGTCGGGCCGGGGGCCGAGGGTGGGCTGGGCGTTGGACCAGACCGAGCCGCCGGTGGTCGAGTAGCGGGTGTGGCCGATCGCGATGTGTCCCTGGAGGGTGCCGAGCGAGGCCTCGTCGAACACCTGGGAGACCAGGCCCATGTCCTTGTACACCAGGATCTGCGAGCCGTCGCTGGTGGCGATCCCGGCGGACTCCTGCCCGCGGTGCTGCAGCGCGTAGAGCCCGTAGTAGGTCAGTTTGGAGACGTCCTCGCCGGGGGCGAAGACGCCGAAGACCCCGCAGGCGTCCTGCGGGCCCTTCTCCCCGGGGAGCAGGTCATGGGAAAGGGTTCCGTCGCCGCGTGCCACCGGTCCATGATGCCACAGGCACCGCAGCGCCCATCGGCCCGTTCGCGCCCGGCCTCAGCGGTCGCGGCGGCGCGGCCCGCGGTGGCGGATCGAGTCGATCACCGCGGCGATCGCGGCCAGCGGCAGGCCCACGAAGAGCACCGCGAGCAGCACGAAGGTGAACACCCCGCCGAGGTCCGCGAAGTCGAGGAACGGGGCGCTGAACAGCGCGACGATGCCCGGCACGGCCAGGGCGAGCGCCACCCAGAAGGCCAGGGTGGGGGTGCGTCCGCGCCGCACGTAGACGCTGGTGTCGCCGTCGTCGGCGCCGGGGGCGGGGCGCTCGGCCCGCTCCGGGGTCGTGGGGCTGGTGGGGTTGTGGAGGTTCTCGGGCTGGTTCATGGTGCTCACAGTTCTCCTGCGGCGTCGACCGCGGCGGAGACGATCGCCGGGTCGGTGCGGGTCTTGGGGGCGTCGGCCTCGACGGGGGCGTCGGGGCGGCGGCGGGCGGAGAGGTGCACATCGGCCACCCCGCTGCGCCGGACGAGGTCGGGCAGGTCGGCGGGGCGCACCCCGCCGCCTGCGCAGACGTCGAGGAATCCCTCGGCGGCCTCGACCATGGCGGCGAGGTCGTCGGCCCCCTCCACCGCCCGGGCCGCGCCACCGGAGCTGAGCGCCCGATGGAAGCCCAGTCCCAGCAGCGCGCGCATCGCCTCGACGCGCTGCTCGCGCCCGGCCAGGGCATCCAGCGCGCGGTGGAAGGTCAGGTGCACTCCGCGCAGGGCGGTGCTCGCCGCGCCCAGGGCGCTGTCACGGATGCTCTCGATGGCGGGGACGTCGAGCTCCCCGGCCGGGGTGAGGGCGCCGATCACCACGCCGGCGGCGCCGGCGGCGACCGTCTGCTGGGCCTGGCGGGCCATCAGCTCGATCTCGTCGATGCTGTAGACGAACTCCTCGGGGCGGCCCAGGAACGGCTCCTCCCCCGCTCGGCAGCGGATCAGCACGTGCACGTCGAAGTGGGGCTTGGCGTCGCGGGCGGCCACCAGCGCGCCGGCGTGGCGGGCACACTGCTCGACCAGCTCGGGCGGCGGGGTGAGGCCGCCGCGGTCGAGGTCCACGCACAGCTCCACGCGGTCGGCCCCGGCGTGCGCGGCGACCTCGAGGCCGGCGAGGTCCTGGACGGCGATCTCCACGGCGATGCTCATCAGGCCTCCTGGTCGTGGTGGGAGCGGGCGGTGCGGACGTCGCGGCGCGGTCCGGGCAGGGGCAGCAGCTCACCGAGGTCGCTGCGCTCCCCGCTGGCGCGGACGCGCCCCTCGGCCCTCGCCTGCGCCCAGGCGAGGTCGCCGGTGACCAGGGCGAGCCAGGTGGCCGCATCGGTCTCGACGACGGCGGGCGGGGTGCCGCGGGTGTGGCGGGTGCCGGAGATCGCCTGGACCGCGGCGTACGGGGGCACCCGCAGCTCGACGGCACCGCCCGGGTACTCCTCGGCGAAGGTCTCCAGGGTGTGCCGGACGGCGGGCGCCAGCACGGAGCGGCCGACGCCGCCGGGGGCGGTGGCCCACGCGGCCAGGGCGCTGCGCCCCGCCTCGGGATCGGTGCGGCGGGTCGCCATGTCAGGCGGCCGCGGTCGGCAGCAGGTCGTGGACGGCGATGGTGGCGGCCCGGTCGGGTCCCACGCCGATCGCGCTGATCCGGCAGCCGGCGAGCTCCTCGAGGCGCAGCACGTAGCGGCGGGCGTTCTCGGGCAGCTCCTCGAAGGTCCGCGCCGCGGAGAGGTCCTCGGTCCAGCCGGGCAGGGTCTCGTAGACCGGCACCGCATGGTGGAACTCGGTCTGGGTCATCGGCATCTCGCGGTGGATCACGCCGTCCACGTCGTAGCCGGTGCAGATCGGGACCTCGTCGATGCCGGTGAGCACGTCGAGCTTGGTCAGCACCAGGTCGGTGAAGCCGTTGACGCGCGCGGCATGGCGGATCATCACCGCGTCGTACCAGCCGCAGCGACGCGGGCGCCCGGTGTTCACGCCGACCTCGCCGCCCACCCGCTGCAGGTACTCGCCCCACTTGTCCTCGAGCTCGGTGGGGAAGGGTCCGGCGCCCACCCGCGTGGTGTACGCCTTGACGATCCCGATCACCCGGTCGATGCGGGTGGGGCCGATGCCGGTGCCGGTGCAGGCGCCGCCCGCGGTGGGGTTGGAGCTGGTGACGAACGGGTAAGTGCCGTGGTCGACGTCGAGGAAGGTGGCCTGACCGCCCTCCATCAGCACCACCTCGCCGCGATCCAGGGCGTCGTTGAGCAGCACGGTGGTGTCGACCACCATCGGCCGCAGCCGCACCGCGTAGGACAGCAGGTTCTCGACGATCTCGTCGACCTCGACCGCCCGCCGGTTGTAGAGCTTGACCAGCAGCTCGTTCTTCTGGCGCAGCGCGCCCTCGACCTTCTGGCGCAGGATCGACTCGTCGTAGAGATCCTGGACGCGGATCCCGAGGCGGCCGATCTTGTCCATGTAGGCGGGGCCGATGCCGCGTCCGGTGGTGCCGATCGCGCGCTTGCCGAGGAAGCGCTCGGTGACCTTGTCGAGGGTCTGGTGGTACGGGGCGACCAGGTGCGCATTGGCGCTGATGCGCAGGCGGGAGGTGTCCACCCCGCGGGACTCGAGCATGCCGATCTCCTCGAACAGCGCCTCGAGGCTGATCACCACCCCGTTGCCGATTACGGGGACCACCTGCGGGGAGAGGATGCCGGCGGGAAGGAGCTTGAGCTCGAACTTCTCGCCGCCCACGACCACGGTGTGGCCGGCGTTGTTGCCGCCGTTGGGCTTGACGACGTACTCCACCCGGTCGCCGAGGAGATCGGTGGCCTTGCCCTTCCCCTCGTCACCCCACTGGGCTCCGACGATCACGACGGCCGGCATGGCGACTCCTGGGGACTGGACGACAGGGGGAGGTGGACCTCGAGGATCCTACCAAGGGCGCGCCGGGCGGCCCCTGGGCGGCGGCGGAGGTGCGGCGCACCCGGCCGGGACGGCAGCGGCGCCGCCCCGCCGGGCGCCCTCAGTCCAGCAGGCTGGGATCGGCCTCGCGGAGGAAGGCGGTCACCCGATCGGCCTCGGCCTGGTCGCCGAGTCGCCGGGAGGTCTCCCCCAGCAGGGCGAGCGCCCGCAGGAAGCCGCGGTTCGGGGCGTGGGAGGCCGGGATCGGTCCCTGACCCCGCCAGCCGGCCTTGCGCAGGGAGTCCAGGCCGCGGTGGTACCCGGTGCGGGCGTAGGCGTAGGCGGCGACCTCGTCGCCGTCGGTCAGCGCGTCCTGGGCGAGGGTGGCCCAGACCAGCGGGGAGTCGAGATGACGGGTGGCGACGTCGCGGGGCTCGCCGTCGACCAGCTCCTGCGCCACCTGGACGTCGACGAAGTCGTCGGGCAGTCGGGTCTCCGGGATGCCCAGGAGGTTCCCGCTGGTGAGGTTATCGGTACGATCAGCCATGACAGCATCGTAGGCGCTGACCGGCGATGACCTCACGGACCAGAATGAATCATCCATGTCACGAACGCAGGACGGCTCGGAGCTCCTCACCGGGCCCGACGCAGGAGGCCTGCTCCGCTCGGCCGTCGGCAACTCCGGCGGCGTGCTGCACAGCTGGCAGCTCGACCACGTCGACCATCGACCCGGCCGCAGCACCAAGGCGCTCTACCGGACGATGGTCTCCTGGCCCGAGCTCGACGGTCCGCAGGCCCCGGCGCGGGAGGAGCTGTTCGGCGCCAGCGCCCACATCGGCGAGCGCGAGAAGCACCTCTATGTCGCCGAGCAGACCCTGGTGATGACCGACGGGGACATCAACGTGCGGGTGTGGCGCTACCCCCACGATCCGTGGCTGCCGATGCTCCCGCGGGTCTGCTATCCGGACATCGTCGGCCGCACCCTGCACGACCTGGGCGTGCACATCGGCGCCGACCCGAGCGTGCCGATCGCGATCGACGTGGTCTCCTACCGGCCCGGCCGGCGGGCCGTGCTGCGCGCCTCCCAGGGTGACCGGGCCGTGTTCCTCAAGGTCATGCAGCCGCACCGCAGCGGGGAGATCGTCGATCGGCATCACCTGCTGCTGGCCGCCGGGGTGCCCGTACCCGAGGTGATCGCCCATCACGAGGGACTGGTGGTGCTCGCCGAGCTGCCGGGCCGCCCGCTGGCCCGCGCCGTGATCGACGAGGGCGTCGCCGCCTGCCGGGCGGAGGACCTGGTGGCCCTGCTGGACCGGCTGCCCGCCTCGATGTACTCGCTGCCGCTGCGGCCGCCCTGGACCGATTCGGTGGAGTTCTACGCCGGGATCGTGGCCTCCTCGGTGCCGGCGCTCGGCTCGCGGCTGGATGCCCTGGTGCGCTCGATCCGCGACGGCCTCGCCGACGTCGAGCGGCGGCTGGACATGCGCCCCCACGACGTGGTGCACGGGGACTTCTACGAGGCGCAGGTGTTCGTCGAGAACGGCAAGGTGGTGGGCCTGCTCGACATCGACACGGTGGGACCGGGCCGACGGGCCGACGACCTCGCCTGCCTGCTCGCCCACCTCAGCGTGCTCGCCGACTACGGCAACGCCGGTCGCATCGACCGCGCCATGCAGGAGCGCGTCGAGCAGGCCATCAGCACCTGGCACGAGACCTTCGCCGAGCGGGTCGACCCCACCGAGCTCGCCCTGCGCTCGGCGGGCGTGGTGCTGTCCCTCGCCACCGGCCCGCACCGCCAGCAGGAGGCCGCCTGGGAGGCGGCCACCGAGGCGATCGTGCGGGTCGCCGAGGAGTGGGTCGCCGCGGCCCGCAGCGCCGAGAGCCGCCGCCTCCAGGCCGTGGCGCAGTCCGCGCCCCTCCCGCCGGCTCCCGCGGCCCCCGCGCCGGCCGCGCCGATCCCCCCGCCGCCGGGATCCACAGGGGTGCGCCCGACGCCGCCCGGCCCGACCGGTCAGCACCCACCAGCCGGCGGCCCCGCCCCGTTCGGCCAGCCGTCCCCGTGGCAGCAGCCGCCGGCGTTCCCCCGCTCGGCAGCGGCGCAGCCCTCCGCGCCGCAGCAGGCCGGTCCGGAGCCGCGCGCCACGGCCGCGCCGGCGGGCCCGCCCGCCGCCCCGCCGCGCCGGGACCTGCCCTACGAGGGCGACGACTCCCCCACCCAGGAGCGCCGCATCGACTCGATCCTGCCCGGCTGACCTCCGGCACCTGTGCCACCATCGGGGCATGCGCGCAGTGCTCCAGAGAGTCGACGGTGCCCGGGTCGAGGTCGAGGGCGAGGTGGTCGGCGCCGTCGAGGGCGAGGGCCTGCTGGCGCTGATCGGCGTCACCCACGAGGACGGACCCGCGCAGGTCGCCACCCTGGCCCGCAAGATCTGCGAGCTGCGGATCCTCGAGGGCGAGCGCTCCGTGCTCGATGCGGGCGCCCAGGTCCTGGTGGTCTCCCAGTTCACCCTCTACGGCGATGCGCGCAAGGGGCGGCGGCCGTCCTGGAGCGCCGCGGCCTCCGGCCCCGTCGCCGAACCCCTCGTGGAGGCGCTGGTCGACGCGATCCGGGAGCGCGGCGTCACGGTGGCGACCGGTCGCTTCGGAGCCCGCATGCGGGTGGGCCTGACCGGCGACGGGCCGTTCACCCTCCTCCTCGAGGCCTGACCCGCCAGTACGAGGCTGCGGGCCCGCAGGGCACGGACGACCGATGGTCACGACTCGGCCTGCGGACCTCCCCCGCGTAGGCTGGCCCCATGACCTACACACTTGTGCTGCTCCGCCACGGCGAGAGCGACTGGAACGCGAAGAACCTGTTCACCGGCTGGGTCGATGTGGCCCTGACCGAGAAGGGCCGCGAGGAGGCCGTCAACGGCGGCGTGCTGCTGCAGGAGGCCGGCATCCTGCCCGATGTGGTCCACACCTCCCTCCAGCGCCGCGCCATCATGACCGCGAACCTGGCCCTGGACGCCGCGGATCGCCACTGGATCCCCGTCAAGCGCGACTGGCGCCTGAACGAGCGCCACTACGGCGCGCTGCAGGGCATGAACAAGGCCGAGATCCGCGAGAAGTACGGCGAGGACCAGTTCATGGCTTGGCGCCGCTCCTACGACACCCCGCCGCCGGAGATCGAGTTCGGCAGCGAGTTCTCCCAGGACCAGGACCCGCAGTACGCGGACCTCGGCGACCAGCTGCCGAAGTCCGAATGCCTCAAGGACGTCGTCGAGCGCTTCCTGCCGTACTGGGAGGAGGGCATCAAGCCCGACCTGGTCGAGGGCAAGGTGGTGCTGATTGCCGCGCACGGCAACTCCCTGCGCGCGCTGGTGAAGTACCTCGACAGCATCTCCGACGAGGAGATCTCGGCGCTGAACATCCCCACCGGCCAGCCGCTGGTCTACGAGCTCGACGAGAACTTCGCCCCCGTCCAGAAGGGCGGCCGCTACCTCGACCCGGTCGCCGCGAAGGCCGCCGCCGAGGCGGTCGCGAACCAGGGCAAGAAGTAGCCCCACCCGCCACTGTGCACCGCTTGCCCGACGGGCCCGTGATCCTCGAGATCGCGGGCCCGTCCGCGCACCACCCCCACGACGCCGATGAGCGCTGCCGTCGGCACCGGTCCGGCCCGCGTTACCGTGTGCGCATGAGTCGAACCCTCGATGCCCGCCCCGAGCTCCTCGCCGATCCGCCGCGCGTCGTCCGCGCCGCGGACGAGCTCGGCACCGAGGCGGTGGCGGTGATGCTGACCGCCCCGTCGGTCCCCGCGCTGCTTGAGCGGCTCGGCATCACCGGCGAGGACCAGGAGCAGCTGCTGGCGCTGCTGCCGCGCGCGGCCGCCGATCCGGAGCTCCTCGCCGCGGTCACGGACGCCGCGAACCGGCTGCGCGCGAGCGCCGGCCTCGACACGGAGCCGGTCGACCTCGAGGCGCGCAAGGTGACGCACGACGCCCTCCAGCAGCGTCTGCTCCCCGGCGAGGGCCTGATCCCCATCCTCGCCTTCCTGGTCTCCACCGCCACCGTGCGGACCTGGCACGAGCTGCGGGGACTCGAGGAGGAGGACTCCTGGCACGTGCTCGCCGACCTCGGCCAGCAGATGCGGGTCCACCGGGCCGGCACCGGCCGACTGGGGCTGCACCAGCTGAACTGGGTGGCCCTGAACTGGGCCGGCCGCCTGGTGCACCTGGGCCGCCTGCAGTTCGACCTCAGCCTGCGCCCCATCGCGCTCCTCGAGCACGGCGCCGACCCGGCCGCCGCCGACGAGCCGCGACGCTGGGTGATCGGCACCCACATCCCGGCCACCGGACCGCTGGACCCCGAGACGGTCGAGGCGTCCTTCGCGGCGGCGACGGCCTACTTCACCACCCACTACGCCGATCTCGGCGCCGGCCGCAGCACCGACGAGCCCGCCTTCGGGCACGAGTTCCTGTGCGACTCGTGGCTGCTCAGCGACGCCCTCGCGGAGATCACCGGTGAGCAGTCCAACCTCGCCCGCTTCGCGGCCCGCTGGGAGCGGATCGACGCCGATCCGCAGGGCGCGGACTCGGCGCTGTTCTTCGTCTTCGGGCTGCGGCCGCCCGTGGACCCCTCCGCGCTGCCGCGCCGCACTCGGCTGGAGCAGGCCGTCGCCGAACGGCTGGCCGACGGGCGCGGCTGGGTGAGCGTCACCGGCCGCCTGCTGCGCTGAGCCGGGCTCAGAACACCGCGTCGCCCGCGTCGTAGCGGGCGAGGACCTCGTCGAAGGCGGTGGTCAGGTCGATCCCGCGCATCATCGAGGTCGCGAAGGCGCTGCGGGTGACGGCGAAGCCGATCTGGACCGACAGCGTCGCGCGCTCGCGGGCGTCATCCCCCTCGAGCACGTCGGCGAGCACCTCCACCAGTGCGGTCTGGATGGTCAGCATGTTCCCGGAGGAGATCGAGTGCAGCCTCGGCTCCTTGGCCATCACCTGCTGCTTGAGCTCGCGCACGCCGAGGTCGGCGGGGGTGGAGGTGACGACTTCGCGCAGCACCGCCCGCAGGGCCTCCCGCGGGCAGTCGTGCTCGAGCCGCCGGCGCAGGGACTCGGCGACGCCGTCGCCCTCCTCGGCGAGCACCCCGATGATCGCGGACTCCTTGGTGCGCCAATGGTTGAAGAAGGTGCGGGTGGAGACCCCGGCGCGCTGGGCGATCGCCTCGACCGTGACGCCGGCCAGTCCGTGCTCGAGGACGAGCTCGAGGGCGGCGCGGTGCATCGCGATCCGAGTCTGGCGCTTCTTCAGCTCGCGCAGCCCGAGGGCGGGTTCAGGGGAGGACATCTCGTCGGTCACGAGGCCATCGTAGGTCCGCCACCTCACAGAACCTGCACCGGGTGAAATAGTGCATTCAGTGCAAGGACCCGTTAGGCTGGTGCGGTCGAAGCCCGCTGGTGTGCTGCGGCCAGCGGACGCCCTCCCCGGTGCCCGCCCCCCTTCAGCCGACCATCACCTCTGTCCTCCCGAGGAGCCCAGTGAGCACTGCATCACCCTCCGCGACGCCGTCCGGCGCCGCGACCACCCCTGCCGCCTTCACCGGCCTGGACCGACAGGGCCGGCTCGTCTTCGTCGGCCTCATGCTCGGCATGTTCGTGGCGTCCCTCTCGCAGACGATCGTCGGACCCGCGATGCCGCGCATCGTCGCCGAGCTGGGCGGTGTCGAGCACTACAGCTGGATCGCGACCGCCGCGATGCTGGTCTCCGCCGTCGCCGTCCCGATCGTCGGCAAGCTGTCCGACCTCTACGGTCGCCGCTGGTTCTATCTCGGCGGCCTCGCCGTCTTCATGATCGGCGCAGTGCTGGCCGGCATGGCCCAGGGCTTCTGGTTCCTCGTCTTCGCCCGCGCCGTGCAGGGCCTGGGCATGGGCACGCTGATGCCGCTGAGCCAGACCATCATCGGCGACATCATCCCGCCCCGTCAGCGCGGGAAGTACCAGGGCATCATGGGGGCCGTCTTCGGCGTGACCTCGATCGCCGGACCGCTCCTGGGCGGAGTGGTGACCGATCACCTGGGCTGGCGCTGGCTGTTCTACCTCACCCTGCCCCTCGGCGTGGTCGCCTTCGTGTTCATCCTGAAGTTCCTCCACCTGGAGAAGATCGACCAGCACGGCCGGGTCGACATCGCCGGCATCCTCACCCTGACCCCCGGGCTGGTGATCGCCCTGCTGGCCACCACCTGGGGCGGCGGCACCTACGCCTGGGGCTCCCCGCTGATCCTCGGCATGTACGCGGTCGCCGCGGTCTTCCTGGTCGCCTTCGTGATCATCGAGACGAAGGTCGAGGAGCCGCTGCTGCCGCTGGGCCTGCTGATGAAGCCCATCGTGGCGCTGTCGGTCGGCGCCTCCTTCGCGATCGCGGTCGCGATGTTCGGCGCGATCATCTACATCCCGGTGTACGCGCAGGGCGTCATGGGCGTCTCCGCCACCGAGTCCGGCGCGATCCTCATCCCGCAGTCCGTGGCGATGATCCTCACCTCGATCATCGTGGGGCTGCTGATCACCCGCACCGGTCGCTACAAGCCCTTCCTGGTGCTCGGCGGGATCGTCCTGGTGATCGGGTACTGGCTGCTGGCCTCCCTCGAGTACGGCACCTCGCAGACGCACCTGACCCTGGTGATGATCGTGATCGGGCTCGGATTGGGCCTGTCCATGCAGGTGTACACGCTGGTCGTGCAGAACGTCGTCTCCCGCCGGGAGCTGGGCATCGCCACCGCCGCGATCCAGTTCTTCCGCAACATCGGCTCGACGGTCGGCACCGCCCTGCTGGGCACCGTGATGGCCTCGACCATGGCGACCTCGATCCCCTCCCGGATCGCGGAGCTGTCCGAGGAGGAGCTCGCCGCGCTCCAGGAGTCCGGTGCGGCCGCCGATCCCGCCGCCCTCGAGAACGCCGTGCTCGATCCCGGCGCCCTCGCCGTGCTGCCCGACTTCCTGGTCGAGGCCGTCCGCCGGGGCCTGGACGACGCCATGCAGGCGGTGTTCCTGGTCGCACTGCCGTTCGTGGTCGTCGCGCTGGCGCTGTCGCTGTTCGTCAAGCAGGTGCCGCTGCGGGAGACGGTCGAGAGCGCCGAGGAGCTGGCGGCCACGCCCGGCTCCGATGCGGCCGCCGCGCTCGGCGGCACCGGCAGCGAGCCGCAGGGCGTGCACCCGCGCACCGGCCCGATCCCGGTGGTCGCGCCGGCGGAGGCCGAGGAGCGCGCCGAGGACCGCGAGAACGTCCGGGCCGGCGAGCGCTGAGCCGCCCCGCCCCTGCCCGAGGCCCGTCCCGATCATCCGGGGCGGGCCTCGCCGCGTCGGCCCCGGCGCGCGCCGACCGGGCTGGCCCGCCGGCCCGTGAAAAGATGGGCGGATGCTGCTGACCGATCATGTCCCACCCACGATGCCCGCCTCACTCCGGGGCCGACTGACCACCCGGGTCCCGATCGAGTCGGACGTGTCAGCAGTGACCGCGCTGGTCACCGCGGACCTGCGAGCGCACACCCCGGACGCCGTGGCCGATCCGGCGGGGCTGCGCTCGCGCCTGGTGGGGCTGAAGTCCTGGTCCCGCCGGCAGGTGGTCGTGGTGCCGGTCGCGGCCGACGGCACCCCCTCGCTCGAGCGGGCGCCGCTGGGCTGGATCGCGCTCGAGGACCGGGCCGCGGGCCGCGTGAACGTGCAGTTCGTGCTCGCCGCCGAGGTGCCCGAGCGCAGCGCCCTCGCGGCCGCGCTGCTGGACTGGGCGGTCGAGGTGGCCGGCTCCTTCGCCCGCCAGCGCGGGGTCGAGCGCACCAAGCTCACCACCGACGCCCACGAGCTGGACGGCGACCGCGAGCACCTGCTGGCCGCGGCGGGCTACGAGATGGTGCGCACCTGGCTGCACATGCGCCGCCCCGTCAGCGCCGAGGAGGCCACCAGCCTGCCGGCGCCGCGGGAGGGCACCCGGGTGCGCCGGGTGCACCGCCACGAGTCCGGGCTGCCGGTCGCGCAGGACGTCCGCAGCGTCCACACCATGCTCGAGGAGTCCTTCGCCGACCACTTCAACTCCTATCGCGAGTCCTTCGCCGAGTTCGTGCAGCGCCTCATCGAGACCCCGCGCGAGGCGGACTGGGACCACTGGTGGCTCGCCGAGATCCGCCGCGACGGCCGGTGGCTTCCGGCGGGCGGGCTGGTCGCCGCGAGGACGCCCGCCACCGCGGCCCGCGGCGAGGGCACCTACCTCGAGTACCTCGGCGTGCACCGCAGCGCCCGGGGCCACGGCATCGCGAAGTCCCTGCTGCGCGCCGCCGTCCAGGACGCGGCCGAGCGCGGACGCAGCCACGTCGATCTCGAGGTCGATGCGGACTCCCCCACCGGCGCCGACGGCATCTACGCGGCGATGGGCTGGGAGACCTTCGAGCGCACCCACTCCTGGCACTCCTCGGCGCCCGCCCACCCCTCGCGGCTGCTCGAGCCGCCGGCCTGAGCCTGCGGCCGGGACCGGGCCGGACGGGCGCCGCCTGCACGTGCCCCGCCCGCATAGCGAATCGGGTCAGGTTCTGTTCCAGATCCCGCAGGATATGGAACAGAACCTGACCCGATTCGCGCAGCGCAGCGGCGCTCAGGCCGCGGGGGTCACTCCCACTCGATGGTCCCCGGGGGCTTGCTGGTGATGTCGAGGGTGACGCGGTTGATCTCGGCGACCTCGTTGGTGATGCGGGTGGAGATGCGCGAGAGCACCTCGTAGGGCACCTTCGCCCAGTCCGCGGTCATCGCGTCGTCGCTGGTGACGGGGCGCAGCACGACGGGGTGGCCGTAGGTGCGGCCGTCGCCCTGCACGCCCACGGAGCGCACGTCGCCCAGCAGCACCACCGGGCACTGCCAGATGTGACGGTCCAGCCCGGCGGCGGTCAGCTCGGCGCGGGCGATCGCGTCGGCCTTGCGCAGGGTGTCCAGCCGTTCCTTGGTGACCTCGCCGATGATGCGGATGCCGAGGCCCGGTCCCGGGAAGGGCTGGCGCCAGACGATCTCGTCCGGCAGCCCCAGCTCGGAACCGACCGCGCGCACCTCGTCCTTGAACAGCGCCCGCAGCGGCTCGACCAGCTCGAAGGAGAGGTCCTCGGGCAGGCCGCCGACGTTGTGGTGGCTCTTGATGTTGGCCGCGCCCTCGCCGCCGCCGGACTCCACGACGTCCGGGTACAGGGTGCCCTGGACCAGGAAGGCCTTCTGCCCGGACGATGCCGTGTGGGCCTCCTCACCGGCCCCCTCGACGACGCCCTGCTCCCGCAGGATGTCGGCCTGGGCCCGCTCGAAGGTGCGGATGAACTCGCGGCCGATGATCTTGCGCTTGGTCTCGGGATCGGTGACGCCCGCCAGTGCGGTGAGGAACTGCTCCTCGGCGTCGATCATCACCAGCTTCGCGCCGCCGGTGGACTCCCCGAAGGCCTTCTGGATCTGTGCGGACTCGTCCTGGCGCATGAGCCCGTGGTCGACGTACACGCAGGTGAGGCGGTCCCCGATGGCGCGCTGCACGAGGGCGGCGGCCACCGCGGAGTCGACGCCGCCGGAGAGCCCGCAGATCGCGGTGCCCTCGCCCACCTGGGCGCGGATCCTCTCGACCTGCTCCTCGATGACGTTGCCGGTGGTCCAGGTCGGCTCGATCCCCGCGCCGCGGTGCAGGAAGTTCTCCAGCACCTCCTGGCCGCGGTCGGAGTGGCCGACCTCCGGGTGCCACTGCACGCCGTAGAGCCGCTTCTCGGGGTTCTCGAAGGCGGCGACGGGGCTGGCCGACGAGGTCGCGACCACCTCGAAGCCGCTCGGCGCGGCGGTCACGGAGTCACCGTGGCTCATCCACACCTGCTGCTCGAGGTCCTGCTGGTGGAGGAGTTGGGAGTCGCCGTCGACGCTCTCGAGGCGGGTCGCCCCGTACTCGCGCACTCCGGTGGGAGCCACGGTCCCGTCCAGCGCGGCCGCCATCGACTGGAAGCCGTAGCAGAGCCCGAGCACGGGCACGCCGGCCTCCAGCAGAGCGGGGTCCAGGCGCGGGGCGCCCTCGGCGTAGACGGAGCTGGGGCCGCCCGAGAGGATGATCGCGCGCGGCTGCTTGGCGAGGATCTGCTCGGTGGGCACCGTGTGCGGGACGATCTCGGAGTAGACCCGGGCCTCGCGCACGCGGCGGGCGATGAGCTGGGCGTACTGGGCGCCGAAGTCGACGACGAGGACGGGGCGCTGGTCGATGTCGTTCACCCGATCGAGTCTACGTCGGGCCCCGCCCCGCGGTGCCCGCGGTCCGCGGCCGGGCGGCGCAATCCTCGTCACTCGGGAGCGGCCCGCCCGGCGCCCGCCCGGCTCGGGGGCCTCCCCGCCCGGCCCGGCGGGCGTACCGGGCTCGGCTCAGGCGCCGCCTGCCCGCTCGGCGTCCTGGATGGTGGGCCGACGGGCGAGGTCGTCCTCGACGGCCTGGTGGGTCCAGCGCTCGCCGAAGAAGGACAGCACCGGGACCACGCCGAAGAACATCAGCAGCAGCATCCGGGGCAGCGCCCAGCGCATCTTCATCCAGAGGTCGAAGGCCAGCACCACGTAGATCATGTAGATCAGGCCGTGGATCGGGGACCACACCGAGGAGACCTGGTCCCAGAACGGGGAGGTCGAGGAGAACCAGGTGTCGCCGCCGTAGACGACGTAGCGCATCACCATGATGGTCACCAGCACCAGCAGGGCGATGCCCTCCACGATGGAGGCCACGCGGAAGCGGGCGAACGCCGTCGTGCAGGCGACTTCGTCGAGGGGGCGGGGAGCGGGCACGGTCACACGTCCTTGTCAGGGGTCGGGGCGGTCGTCCGGGGAGCGGCCGAGGAGGGAGCGGCGCCGACGGCGGCCGCAGGGGTGGCGGGAGCGGCGCCGACGGCGGCCGCAGGGGTGGCGGGGGCGGCGCCGACGGCGGCCGCAGGGGTGGCGGGAGCGGCGGCGGGACCGGGAGCGGCCCCGTCCTCGGCGCCGCCGAGCGCCCGCTGCATCGCCTCACGGCGATCGGCGACCTCGTCGAGGTGGGTGGTGCGCACCGAGCGCCACCACAGGTAGAGGAAGAAGACGGCGAACAGCACCCATTGGAAGGAGTAGCCGATGTTCTGCCAGTCCAGTCCCTGGGAGAAGCGCGACTCCGCCGGCGGCAGGGGTCGCAGCGGCGCGGTGGGCTGGTCGACGGCGACGAACCCCGCGTACATCGGGGAACCCCATTCGTTGACCAGCAGCGGCGTGGCGATCTCGCTGGCGACGCCGTCGCTCACCCCGCCTGAGGCGGCCTCGCTGGCCTCGAGCCGGCCGGAGATCTCGACCTCGCCCGCAGGGGGCGTCGGGGCGAGGGCGGCGTCGATCTCGCCGTCGGCGCCGAGCACGTCGGCGGCCGGCAGCCAGCCGCGGGCCACCGGCAGGCGGGCCCGGGTGCCGTCCTCGAGCGCGATCTCGAGGGCGGAGACGACGACCACCGCATCGGTGCCGTCGATGTGGCGGCCCGGGACGAGGACCTGCTCGCCCGGCAGGTACCGCCCGGAGGCGGTGACCGTGTCGCCCGCGATCGCATTGGTCACGGCCCCGCCCACCTCGACCACGTCGCGGATGTCGCCGAGCAGCTGGGAGCCGGCGGCCTTGTCGGACAGGGCCCGATGGGCACGGTCCCACTGCCATCCCGCCAGCAGCCCGCACACCAGCGTGGCCGCCACCATCAGGGCGAGCAGGCCCAGGAACTGTGGGCGGAGGGCGACGCGGAGCATGCGCACCATGGTACGAGCCGCTGCTGGGACCGGTCCGGGGCCGCGACGCCTCTCACACAGGCGGCCGCTCGGAACCGGCGCCGATGGTCCCGACCGCTGTCGGGGCACCGCGCCTATGCTGGGGGCGTGTCGCAGAGTGTCTATATCGCCAGCCCGGAGGGGATGACCGGCAAGTCGATGGTGGCTTTCGGTCTGCTCGAAGCCCTCGCCTCCCGTTCCGACCGCGTCGGGGTCTACCGCCCCGTCGTCAAGGCCGACCGCGCGAGGGACTACGCCGTCGACCTCCTGATCAGCCACCCCGCCGTCGACCAGACCTACGACGACGCCATCGGGGTCGACTACCAGCTGATGCTCTCGGACCCCGAGACCGCCCATGAGCGGATCCTCGCCAAGCACCGCGAGCTCGCCGCCCGGTACTCGGTGCTGGTGGTGCTCGGCTCCGACTACGACGACCTCGCCAATCCCACCGAGCTCGCCTTCAACGCCGAGGTGGCCGCCAACATGGGCGCCCCCGTCATCGTCGTGCTCTCGGGCCTGGACCGCAGTCCCGACCAGCTCGCGGCGCTCGCCGCGGTGAGCGTCAGCGAGTTCTCCGGCCACCACTCCACCTCCCTCGCGGTGGTCGTCAACCGCGCCGATCCGGGATCGCTGGACGCGGTGCGCGAGGCCGTCTCCGCGAAGCTGCCCGACACCCTGGTCTCGGCGATCCCCGAGAACCCGGTGATCCTGGCCCCCACCGTGCAGGAGCTCAAGGACGCCGTCGGCGGCACCCTCCTGCAGGGCAACCCGGAGTGGCTGGAGCGGGTCGCCATCGGCACGGTGATCGCGGCGATGAGCCTGCCCAACGTGCTCAGCCGGCTCACCGAGAACTGCACGGTGATCGCTCCCGGCGACCGCTACGACCTGCTGCCCGGCCTGGTCATGGCCCAGCAGTCCGGCACCTTCCCCTCGCTGTCCTCGATCGTCCTGACCGGCGGCTACGACGTGCCCGAGGAGGTGGGCCGGCTGATCTCGGGCGTCCAGCAGGACCTCCCGATCATCACCTCCACCCTGTCCACCTTCGACACCGCGGTGAGCATCGCGAAGTCCCGCGGGCGGCTCACGGCCAGCAGCCCGCAGAAGCTGGATGCGGCCCGCCGCGCGGTCGCCGAGCACCTGCCGATCCCGGACCTGCTGAGCGCCCTCGAGGTGAGCCGCAGCGAGGTCGTCACCCCGATGATGTTCGAGTTCGAGCTGATCGCCCGGGCCCGCGGGGAGAAGAAGACGATCGTGCTGCCCGAGGGCGACGATCCCCGCATCATCGAGGCCGCCGAGTCGCTGCTGGCCCGCGGCGTCGCGGAGCTGATCCTGCTGGGCGAGGAGAACACGATCCGCGCCAAGGCCTCCCAGCTCGGTCACGACATCTCCGAGGCGCGGGTGATCTCCCCGCACGACGAGGAGCATGTCGAGCGGTTCGCGCAGGAGTACGCCCGGCTGCGCGCGAAGAAGGGCGTCACCCTCGAGCAGGCCCGCGAGAAGGTCCAGGACGTCTCCTACTTCGGCACCATGATGGTGCAGATGGGCGAGGCCGACGGGATGGTCTCCGGGGCGGCCCATTCGACGGCCCACACCATCCGGCCCTCCTTCGAGATCATCAAGACCAAGCCCGGCGCGCAGATCGTCTCCTCGGTGTTCCTGATGGCCCTCGAGGACCGGGTGCTGGTCTACGGCGACTGCGCCGTGAACCCCGATCCCACGGCCGAGCAGCTGGCGGACATCGCCGCGCAGTCCGCCGCGACCGCCGCGCAGTTCGGCGTCCAGCCGCGGGTGGCGATGCTGTCCTACTCCACCGGCACCTCCGGCACCGGAGCCGACGTCGACAAGGTGCGCGAGGCGACCGCGCTGGTGCGCAGGAACCACCCGCACCTCGACGTCGAGGGCCCGATCCAGTACGACGCGGCGGTGGACGCCTCGGTGGCGAAGACCAAGCTGCCCGACTCCTCGGTGGCGGGCCGCGCGACCGTGTTCGTCTTCCCGGACCTCAACACCGGCAACAACACCTACAAGGCGGTCCAGCGCTCGGCCGGGGCGGTGGCCATCGGCCCCGTCCTGCAGGGCCTGAACAAGCCCGTCAACGACCTCTCCCGGGGCGCGCTGGTGGACGACATCATCAACACCGTCGTCATCACCGCGATCCAGGCGCAGGCGGAGTCGGACCGGCTCGACGCCGCGTCCTGACCCGGCGCCCCCCACCCCTTCCGCACCCACCAGGAGCTCGATCCCATGGCAGATCCCACGGACCCCCGCGTCCTCGTCATCAACTCGGGCTCCTCGTCCCTGAAGTTCCAGCTGCTGTCCCCCGCGGACGGCGCCGTCGATGCGACCGGCATCGTCGAGCGGGTGGGCCAGGAGCAGGGCACCGCGAGGATCACCGCCGGGGACGCGGAGTCGGCCTTCAGCGGCCCGGTGCCGGACCACAAGGCGGCGATGCGGATCGTCGAAGGTCTGTTCGGGGACGTCGGGCTCTCGCTGAGCGACGACCGGATCCGGGCCGTCGGGCATCGCGTCGTCCAGGGCGGGGCGCGCTACTCCGCGCCGGTGCTCATCGACAAGCAGGTGCGGTGGGACATCCACGACCTGGGCAAGCTCGCCCCGCTGCACAACTACGCCGCGGTCGACGGGATCGACGGCGCACAGGCGCTGCTGCCGGACGTCCCGCACGTGGCCGTGTTCGACACCGCGTTCTTCACCGCCCTGCCCGAGGCGGCCGCGAACTACGCGCTGAACCGGGAGCTCGCCCAGCGCTACCGGGTGCGCCGCTACGGCGCGCACGGCACCAGCCACCACTTCGTCGCGCGGGCGGTCGCGGATCATCTCGCCGCGCAGGGCCGCGACGTGTCCGCGCTGCGCCAGATCGTCCTGCACCTGGGCAACGGCGCCTCCGCCTCCGCCGTGCGCGGTGAACAGCCGCTGGAGACGTCGATGGGCCTGACGCCGCTGGAGGGCCTGGTCATGGGCACCCGCACCGGGGACATCGACCCCACCATCTACCTCCACCTCCACCGCCAGGCGGGGCTGTCGGCCGACGAGATCGACACCGTCCTGAACAAGCGCTCCGGGATGATGGGGATGTGCGGGATGAGCGACTTCCGCGACATCACCGCCGCGGTCGAGGCGGGCGAGGAGGCCGCGACCCTGGCGATGGACGTGTACGTCCACCGGCTGCGCAAGTACCTGGGGTCCTACACCTTCGTCCTGGGCGGGCTGGACGTCATCGCCTTCACCGCGGGCATCGGCGAGAACGTCCCGATGGTCCGCGAGCGCCTGCTGACCGGGCTCGAGGAGTTCGGCATCGAGCTGGACCTCGACGCGAACGCCGCCCGCGGCCCGGGTCTGCGCGTGATCTCGAGCCCCGCCTCGAAGGTCGCCGTCATGATCGTCCCCACCGACGAGGAGCTCTCGATCGCCCAGCAGGCCGCGGTGGTCGCCCGCGAGCTCGCCGCCTGACCGCGCGCCGACACCCCGTCGGGCCCCCGCCCGCCCGCCGGCGGCAGGGATCGGCGCCATCCACAGCGAGGTGCGCGGTCTCCCGCCATGGGCGGCGCCGACGTACCCTGAGCAGGCACGACACCGCCACGCTCCAGGAGACCCGATGCACTACCCTGCGCCCTACGCCTACGTCCCGCCCCCGCGCAAGCGCCGCGGTCTCAAGCGCACCATCTTCGGCGGCCTCGGCCTCATCGCCAACGCCGTCGGACTGGTCGTCATGCCGTTCGTCGCCGCCTTCATCGCCCTGATGATCGCCGGGGTGGGATCGATGGAGCTGACCCCGCTCGACGCCCGGGAGGCGACGTTCCAGGCCTCGAGCGCGAAGCTCTACACGGTCGCCGTGCCGCAGGCGGACCTCGAGTCGACGACCTGCGAGATCGAGGGCGAGAACATCACCGTCGCGCTCGGGGACCCGGAGATCTCGAGCGGGCAGGTCGACGGGGTCGACTACTTCGACCTCTACGACGTCACGGTGCACAGCGACCAGGAGGTCAGCGTGCGCTGCGAGGGCGGGAGCGCGGTCGCGCTGTGGGAGATGGGCATGGTCGGCACCCTCGTCAGCCTCGGTCTCGGGATCCTGCTGCCCGTGCTCCTCGGCCTGGCCTCGCTCGTCCTGACCATCTGGGGGATCATCGCCCTGGTCCGCTCGCGCTGAGGTCCCCTCCCCCGGCGGCCGCGGCGCGGGCCCGGGCGGCCTCGCGGCACTCCGAGGTCCAGGACCGGTCATCGTGGATCAGCTCGTCCCGCCAGGGGATGCCCAGTGCCTGCGCCATCTCCCACCGGTCCTCGGCCTCGAGCTCGGCCAGCGGGGCGGTCGGGATGTACACGGTGTCCCCGTCGTCCCATCCCTCCGCGCCGGCCGGGAGGACCCCGTGGACCGGGTGGGGCGCGGACACCATGTGCGGGGCCACCGGCTCCCCGCTGAACCGCCGCAGGAGTCCGGGCACCGTCAGCAGCAGGAACAGCGCCAGCGCGAGCGGAAGGAAGCCCGTCCGCGGATCGAGCAGCCACGGGATGAGGAATCGGAGCTGGCCCAGGGTCGTGGTCCAGTGCGCGAACGGCAGCACCGCCCACAGCGCGACCACGGCGGCCACCACCGCGGCGACCACCGCGCGCACCAGGACGCCGCGCCGGCTGCGGCCCGGGAACCGCCTCCCGCGCCGGAGCTCCGCGCCCGCTGTCTCGGGGCTCATCGCTCCTCCTCGTCGCCGGGCTCGTCCTGAGCACCGAAGGAGGTGGGGCGGTACAGGGTGGTCGGGGTGTAGACGGGTTCCGAGGAGCTCGGCGACCAGGAGGGGTCGGCGCTGGGCCGTCCCTGCCGGGCCTCGTCACCGGGGTGCTCGCGCGGATGGGAGACGGGCGCAGCCTCTGCGTCCGCCACCTCGGCGGTCGCTGCGGACATCAGGGTGGCGGCGTGACTCGGCCGGGCCGCGGCGTCGGGCTCATCGCCGCGGCGCGCCTCGACAGGCCCGGCGTGCAGGGCGCGGAGGATCTCGAGGAAGGCGCGGGCACCGCCCTCGGTCTCGTAGTCGGTGTGCCAGGGGATCCCGTCGGCGCGGGCCATCAGGCGCAGCTCGGCGATGCCGCGCCGCAGTTCCCCGGCGTCGCCGCCGCCCGCGATGCCGCCGTCATCGAGGAACGTCACCGCTGTGCTGCGCTGGCTGCGGTGGACGCGGGCGGTGGGCAGGGGGGTCCCCGCCGGTCCCGCGAGGATGCCCCGCGCCAGGCGGGGGTCGTCGGCCGGACCGCGGGGACGTCGCTGTCGCTCGGATGCGATCCCGAGTGGCACGAGCACCAGGAGCACCGCGAGCACCACGACCACCAGCGGCACGAACAGGTTCTCGAGGAGCTGCCACAGCGCCCGGGGGCCGTCGGGCCCGAGCAGGAGCAGCAGTCGTGACCGCAGCAGCTGGCCCGGGCTGCGGTACTCCGGGTAGAACGGCCCGAACAGCAGCAGCAGGCACGCCGCCATGGTCGCCGAACCCAGCAGCAGGATGACCCCCGGGGCGAGCACCCGGGAGGGCGACCCCGAGCCGGGGGGCTGCTCCGCCGACGTCATCGCGGGGAGCGTCGAGACTGCGCGCTCATGCGGTGGTCACGACCTCGACCCGCTGGAACTCCTTGAGCTCGAGGTAGCCGGTGGTGGCCATCGCGTGGCGCAGCGCCCCGACCAGGTTGGTGGTGCCGTCGGCGACGATCGAGGGGCCGAAGAGGATCTGCTCGAGCGGTGCCACGGTGCCGACCTGCATGCGGTGGCCGCGGGTGAGGGTGGGGTGGTGCGCCTCGCTGCCCCAGTGATGGCCGCGGCCCGGTGCCTCCTCGGCGCGGGCCAGCGCGGCCCCGACCATGAGGCCGTCGGCGCCGCAGGCGATCGCCTTGACCAGATCGCCGGAGCGGCCCAGGCCGCCGTCGGCGATGACGTGCACGTAGCGGCCACCGGACTCGTCCATGTAGTCGCGACGGGCCGCGGCCACGTCGGCCACCGCGCTGGCCAGCGGCACCGTGATCCCCAGCGTCTCCCGGGTGGTCTGGGAGGCGCCGCCGCCGAAGCCGACCAGCACGCCGGCCGCACCGGTGCGCATCAGGTGCAGGGCGGCGGTGTAGGTCGCGCAGCCGCCGACGATGACCGGGACGTCGAGCTCGTAGATGAAGCGCTTGAGGTTCAGCGGTTCGCGGTCGGTGGAGACGTGCTCGGCCGAGACGGTGGTGCCGCGGATGAAGAACAGGTCCACGCCCGCGTCGACCACCGTCTTCCAGTGCTCCTGGGTGCGCTGCGGGGACAGGGAGCCGGCGGCGGTCACCCCGGCGTCGCGCAGCTGCTGGATCCGGTCGCGGATCAGCTCGGGCTTGATGGACTCGGAGTACGCCTGGCGCATCACGGCGACGACCTCGTCGTCGGAGGCGGTGGCGATGCGGTCGAACTGGGCGGTGGGGTCCTCGTAGCGGGTCCACAGCCCCTCGAGGTCCAGCACGCCCAGCCCGCCCAGCCGGCCGAGCTCGATGGCGGTCTCCGGGGACATCAGGGAGTCCATCGGGGCGGCGAAGATCGGGATGTCGAAGTGGTAGGCGTCGACCTGCCAGGCGGTGGAGACGTCCTCCGGGTCCCGGGTGCGACGGGACGGGACCACCGCCACGTCGTCGAAGCTGTAGCTGCGGCGTCCCCGCTTGTTCCGGCCGATCTCGATCTGGTTCACACCGGGAGTCTACCGTCGGCCCCCGCTGGACCTGCGCCGGTCTCAGCGCACCGCGGGCTGTCCGAGCGGCCAGGCGGTGGCCACGTCGGGGGTCTTCCCCTTCTTCTCCAGCCACTCGTTCATGCCCTCCGCCCAGCGGCGGTGCCAGCCCACCTGCTGGCGATGCAGGTCCTCGAGCGAGGAGGCCGCCACCTGCGGATGCTTCGCCGCCAGGGCGCGCAGCACGTCCAGGGTGGCGGAGACGTCGACGTCGGCGGTGTGCAGCTGTCCGTCCTGCTCCAGACCGAACAGGGCGAGCAGGTCGGTCAGGGTGCGCTTGCCCTTGCGGTAGCGGTCCACGCCGCGGTCGACCACCAGGGCGTCGATGACGGGCGCGATGTCGTGCCCCAGGCGCTCGGTGAGGGTGGGCAGCCCCAGCCGGGTCAGCTCGTTCTCGAGGATCGCCAGGTCGAAGCTGATGTTGAAGGCCACCAGCGGGATGTCCCGCTCGAGCGCGTCGGCGATCATCGCGGCGACCTCGTCGAGGGCCTCCGCGGCCGCCATGCCGTGCGCCCGGGCGTGCTCCGTGCTGATCCCGTGGACCCGCTGGGCCGCCTCGGGGATGTCCATCTCGGGGTCGATCAGCCAGGTCGCGACCGTCTCGTGCTCGCGGCCGGGCCCGACCGAGTGCACCAGGGCGACGGTGACGATCCGGTCGCTCGCCACGTTCGTGCCGGTGGTCTCGGTGTCGAAGCCGAGCAGGGGTCCGTCGATCCAGGTGCTGGTCATCGCCTCAGCGTATCGGCGCCGGCTGACGATCGTCCCTCCCCACCGCGCGGCGGTGGAGGAGCGCCCCGCTGCCCGGCGTCGGACTCAATGGGAGGAGTAGTTCGGGGCCTCCATGATCGCGGCCATGTCGTGGGGGTGGGACTCCTTGAGGCCGGCCGCCGTGATGCGCACGAACTGGCCCTTCTCCTTGAGCTCGGGCACGGTGTTCGCCCCGACGTAGAACATCGACTGGTGCAGACCGCCCACCAGCTGGTGCACGACCGAGGCCAGCTGCCCCTTGTAGGAGACCCGGCCCTCGATGCCCTCGGGCACGATCTTGTCGTCGCTGGAGACGTCGGCCTGGAAGTAGCGGTCCTTGGAGAAGGACTTCTTGCCGCGCGAGGCCATCGCGCCCAGCGAGCCCATCCCGCGGTAGGCCTTGTACTGCTTGCCGCCCACCAGCACCACCTCGCCCGGGGACTCCTCGGTGCCGGCCAGCAGGGAGCCGATCATCACGGTGTCGGCGCCCGCGACCAGGGCCTTGGCGATGTCGCCGGAGTACTGCAGGCCGCCGTCGCCGATCAGCGGGACGCCGGCGGGGCCGCAGGCCTTGGAGGCCTCGTGGATCGCGGTGATCTGGGGGACGCCGACGCCGGCGACCACGCGGGTGGTGCAGATCGAGCCCGGTCCCACGCCGACCTTCACGGCGTCGGCGCCGGCGTCGACCAGCGCCTGGGCACCGGCCCGGGTGGCGACGTTGCCGCCGATCACCTGGACGCCCGCGAAGGCCGGGTCGCCCTTGATGGTGCGGATCATGTCCAGCGCCAGCCGGGCGTGCCCGTTGGCGGTGTCCACCACCAGCACGTCCACCCCGGCGTCGCGCAGGGCGCCGGCCCGCTCGAGGGAGTCGCCGAAGAAGCCCACGCCGGCTCCGACCAGCAGCCGACCCTGACCGTCCTTGGAGGCGTCGGGGAACTGCTCGGACTTCACGAAGTCCTTCACGGTGATCAGACCGGTCAGGCGTCCGTCGGCGTCGACCAGCGGGAGCCGCTCGCGCTTGTTGCGGCGCAGCAGCGCGGTGGCCTGCTCGGGGGTGACGTCGTCGGGGGCGGTGAACAGCTCGGTGGTCATCACGTCGGAGACCTTGGTGGTGGCCCAATCGGCCACCGGGATGAAGCGCAGGTCCCGGTTGGTGCACACACCCAGCAGCCGGTCGCCCTGGTCCACCACCGGCAGCCCGGAGACGCGGAACTGGCCGCAGACGGCGTCGAAGTCCTCGAGGGTGGCGTCGGGGCCGATGGTGACCGGGTTGGTGATGCGACCGGTCTGGGTGCGCTTGACGAGGTCGACCTGGTGGGCCTGGTCCTCGATGGAGAGGTTGCGGTGGAGGATGCCGATGCCGCCGTGGCGGGCCATCGCGATCGCCATCCGGGACTCGGTGACGGTGTCCATGGCGGCGCTGGCCAGCGGGATCCGCAGGGTGATCTCCTTGGTCAGGCGGCTGGAGGTGTCCGCCTCGGAGGGGATCACGTCCGTCTCGCCGGGCAGCAGCAGGACGTCGTCGTAGGTCAGGCCGATGAAACCGAAGGGATCCGCGCTCGTCATGGACCGATGGTAGCGGCCGACGGTGGGCCGGTGGAGGGCGATCCGGTGCGTGATGGGTCATGCTGCGGACGGCTGAACTGGGAGGATGGCGCCGGCCGCGGCGTCCCTCGCGGGCGGTGAGCGCGGGATCACGCCGGAGCCGGCGCCGACGGCTGATCTGCCTCACACCGGCCCCGGAACGGTTCCGGAGGGCGAGCGCAGTGCTTAGATTGGCCGAGCCCCTCACGCGGTCCGCCGATGCTTCCCGCGCCCTCTTCACCCTCGGAGCTTGACCATGCCCCGTACGCACGTGCAGAAGCCTGCCGACCCGCCGATCAGCAACGGCTTCCTCGGTCCCGACCGCAACTGGCACCTCACGGTCGGGCTGATGTCGGCGATCGCCGGGATCGGCTTCATCGCCTGGAGCTTCCGCCACACCGGCGGCGAGGTGAACCCGCTGCTGCTCCTGCTCGCGATCGCCTTCGGCCTCTTCATGGCCTTCAACATCGGCGGCAACGACGTCGCCAACTCCTTCGGCACCAGCGTCGGAGCGGGCACCCTGACCATGAAGCAGGCCCTGGTGGTCGCCGCGGTCTTCGAGGTGTCGGGAGCGGTGCTCGCCGGCGGCTCGGTCACCGAGACCGTCCGCAGCGGCATCGTGGACCTCGACAGCATGCACGTGGACCCGGCGTCCTTCGCGTACATCATGATGGCCGCGCTGCTGGGAGCCGCGCTCTGGCTGCTGCTGGCCACCAGGATGGGATGGCCGGTCTCGACCACCCACGCGATCATCGGCGGCATCGTCGGCGCCGCCGTCACCACCGGCATCGTCACCGGCACCGGCGGGCTCGAGATGGTGCAGTGGGGGCAGATCGGCCAGATCGCGATCTCCTGGGTGCTCTCCCCCGTGCTCGGAGGCCTGGTCGCCCTGCTCCTGTTCGGTGCCATCAAGCGCCACATCCTGGCCCCCGCCTCACGGGCGATCGCGCTCGGCTCGAAGGGCTTCGAGGACGAGGAGGACGACGACGAGGACGAGGACGAGGACGGCATCGAGGACCATCCCGAGTCGCACCGCCATGTCTCCGGCTACGAGCGGCTGGGCGAGCTGCAGCAGTCGGCCTTCGCCGAGTCCGCCGCCCTGGACCTGTCGCCGGGCAGCCCCGGCGCGGAGCTCGCCGCGCGGGCGATGACCCTGACCAAGAAGGAGCGCAAGGCCGCTCGCAAGATCGAGCGCAAGGCCGCCTACCACGCGCTGGAGAAGCGGGTCCCGCTGCTCGCCGCGGGCGCCGCGGTCGTGATCGCCTCGATGCTCCTGTTCAAGGGGCTCTCGAACGTGGGCCTCGAGCTGACCGCCGCCAGCACCGTGATCCTGCTGGTCATGATCGCGATGGCGGTGTGGATGGCGGTCACCGTGTTCGCCCGCGCCCTGAAGAAGCAGTCGATCTCCCGCGCCACCTTCATCATGTTCAGCTGGCTGCAGGTGTTCACGGCCTCCGCCTTCGCGTTCAGCCACGGCGCCAACGACATCGCCAACGCGGTGGGCCCCTTCGCCGCGGTGCTGGACGTGCTGCGCACCGGTGCGATCTCCGACGAGGCCGCCGTCCCGACGGCCGTGCTGATCGCCTTCGGCGTCGCCCTGGTCTCGGGCCTGTGGTTCGTGGGCCGGCGGGTGATCGCCACCGTGGGCTCCGGGCTGACCGCGATGCACCCGTCCTCGGGGTTCGCGGCCGAGCTCGCGGCGGCGGGCGTGGTGATGGCGGCGTCCGTGATGGGCCTGCCGGTCTCCTCGACCCACATCCTGATCGGCGCCGTCCTCGGCGTGGGCGTCGTCAACCGGGCGGCGAACTGGCAGCTGATGAAGCCGATCGCGCTGGCCTGGCTGCTGACGCTGCCGGCGGCGGCCGGGATCGGCGCCGTGGTGGTGCTGGTGCTGCGCGCGCTCTTCTGAGCCGATCCGCCGCGGACCGGGCCCGGGCCGCGGCCCCCGGGCCGCCGTGGCTCAGCGGGGCTGCTCGACCCGGCGCCAGCTGGAGGACGTCGCCAGGTGCGCCAGCGCCAGGCCGAAGGCGGCGGCGAACACGGTCTGCACGGCCTGCTGCAGCATCATCACCGAGGAGAACAGCTCGCCGGCGTTGAGCAGGGTGAAGCCGCCGTACATCGCATAGCCGGGGATCATGATCACCACCGCGGGCACCGAGATCGAGGTGCGCGGCACGTGCCGGGTGCGGGCGATCAGGTAGGCCAGCAGCCCCACCAGGACGGTGGCGGCCAGGGTCGCCAGCTGCACCGGGACGCCGCCCTCGGTGAGCAGGAAGCGCAGGGAGTTCGCCACCAGCGCCACCCCCGCGGCCGCCAGCCCGATCGGCCACGGCGAGTTGAACAGCAGCGCGAAGCCGAGCACGCCCACGAAGGTCGCCGCCGCCCGCAGCAGCAGCTCCGCCACCGGGTCGAGACCGAGCGGGGCGGCCGGGACCGGCTCGATCCCCACCGCCAGGCTCACGGTCCACACCGAGGCGGCGGCGCTGATGATGATCAGCGCCGCGTAGGTCAGCCGCGCCAGACCGGCCGAGTAGTCGGCGCGCACCAGGTCCAGCATCCCGGTGATCAGGGGGAAGCCGGGCACCAGGAACAGCACCGCGGCGAGGTAGCCGCCCAGATGCCCCGGTCCCAGCCACCCGGCCGCCGTCGGCACCCCGATCGCGAGCAGGTAGGCGCCCGCCGCGACCACCGCGGCGATCACCGTGATCAGCAGATGGTTCCAGCCGCGCAGCTGGAGGGTGCGGCGCGCCGCCTGGCCGAGGCCGGCGGCGAGCCCCGCGGCGAGCGCCTCGACGGGGCCGCCCTGGTTGAGCACCGCGAAGGCCGCGCAGGCGAAGCCCGCCGCCGCGGCGTTCAGCGGCCGCGGATGGAGGGGGCGCCGGGAGCGGATCGCGGCGAGCTGCTCGAACACCTCGGCGGGGGTGACGCCGCCCGGCGGCAGGGTCTCGACGTAGCGCTGGGTGCGGTAGAGGCGGTCCACGTCCACCCCCACGTGCTGCGGCTGGGTCAGACGGGTGCGGTAGCGGCCGTCCAGGGTCGCGGTCGCGGTGATGTCGGTGTAGCTGACCACCGAGCTGAAGGAGTCCAGGCCGAGCGCGCGAGCGGTGCGGCTCATGGCCGAGCGCACCCGGTAGGAGGCCATCCCGGAGGCCAGCAGCTCGGCGCCGACCGCGGCCGCCGCCTCCGAGCGGATGGTCAGCGAGTCCGGCACCCCCAGCGGGCTGGTGGCGGTGGACAGCGGCTCCCTCCCCGGCTCCTGCGCGGCCGGTCGATCGCCCGGTGCGGGCGGGTCCTGGTGCTCCGTCATGGTCGGGGGTCCCCCTCCTTCGCCGGTTCCCTGCCGCCGAGCACCCGGCGCACCCGGTCGAACTCGGCCTGGAAGGCGGCGTCGTCGTTCTCGTACTCCTCGCGCCAGGGCATGCCGATCCGGTCGGCGAGCTCGCGATGGGTGCGGGCCCGTCGCGCGCGGCGCTCCTCGCGCAGCAGCGCCGCGCGCGGCGGGGCAGGGCGCAGGCCGGCGGCGCCCTGCAGCACGCGCAGTCCGTCGAAGCTCTCGGCGTCCCAGCCGACCTCGGGCACCACCCAGCGGCGCGGCGGACGGTCGTCCGGCCCGGGGCCGCGGATCCCGATCAGGGCGAGGCCTCCGCGCCCGGCCTCCCCGACGGCGTACTCGACCTCGGCGAGATGTGCGCGGTCCACGGTCCGCAGTCCCCGGCGCAGGGTGAGCGTGCCGCGCTGCGCGTCCAGCAGCACCACCCGGTGGGTCATCAGCAGGGGCACCAGGGCCCACAGCGCGAGCAGCGCCCACAGCAGCAGGGCGCCCAGCAGCAGCTGGCTCCAGGCGGGGGCGAGCAGCTGTTCGAGCAGCCCGTCCTGGCCGTCGCGCAGTCGCGATCGCCGCCACTGCTGGAGGCCCGCGCCCGCGAAGGGCGACAGCAGCAGCGAGACCAGCGGCAGCCCGATCAGCACGCCGGGCGCGTAGCGGGCCCGCAGCGAGGGTCCGATGATCGCCGCGCCGGAGCGGGTGCGCCGCGGCGCAGGGGCCGCCTCGGCGGCGTCGGCGGGATCGGGGGCGCTCACGGCCCCAGCGTACGCAACGCTCCGGCGAGCTCCCGACGGCTGCGGAACTCGCGGCGGTCCCCGGTGAGCGGATCGGTGAAGGCCAGGGACCGGGCCAGCAGCTGCAGCGGCAGGCTCGCCGGCGGCTCCGTCGCCGTCCGCGCGGGCGGCGGCGGGTACAGGTCCTCCCCCAGGATCGGGGCCGCGCGCGCGGCGAGCTGTGCCCGCAGCTGGTGGGTGCGGCCGGTGCGCGGGCGCAGCCGCAGCTGCAGCGTGCCGTCGGCCTCGAGGGCCCGCACCTCCAGGAGGGTCTCGGCATTGGGCTCTCCCGGGACCACCTGGGTGGTGGCGATCCCGCGGGTGCGCACCAGGCGGTCCCGCAGCAGCGCCTGCTCCCCCACCCGGCGCGGGAGCGCGCTGTCCGCCGCGGGGACCACCCGGGCCTCGTACTCCTTGTCCATCTCGCCGCGGGCGAACAGCTGCTGGTAGGCGGAGCGCTCCTCGGGGCGGATCCCGAAGGCGAGCACCCCCGCGGTGCGGCGGTCCAGGCGATGCAGCGGGACCAGGGTCTCGATCCCGGTGGTCCGGCGCAGGCGCACCAGGGCGCTGGAGAGCACATGGGCCCCGCGGGGCATGGTCGCCATGTCATGGGGCTTGTCGAGCACCAGCAGGTGGTCGTCGCGGTGCAGGATCGACAGCTCCGCCGCCGGGACCTGCTCGGCGCGCAGCTCGCGGTGGAACCACAGCTCGTCGCCGGGGCCCACCAGGTCCTGCGCGGCCCAGGGCGCCCCGTCGGCGTCGACGACCTCCCCGCGGGCGAAGCGCTCCCCCAGCGGGCTCGCCGCGGGATCCGCCAGCGCCGGGAAGCGCTCGCGCAGCGAGTCCAGGGCGCCGCGCGCGCCGCTCGCGTCGCGGGGCACCTGCCAGCGCACGGCGTCGAGCCCTTCCCGCTGGGGCAGCGGCGGCGGCCGGCGGCGGGCCCGGCGGCGGGCGGCGCGGCCCGGCCGGGACGGGTCGCTGCGCCGCAGCGGCTCGTCGGCCTCCTCGCTCACAGCCCCCACACGGCGAAGGTCAGCACGTTGTGGCCGACGTAGAAGACGGCCAGCACCAGCAGCAGCAGGTTCGGGTGGCGGTCCACGAAGCTCATCGCCTGGGGCGCCTTCGCCCGGAGCTCCGCGGGGGTGATCGCGTCGATGTGCGTGATCTGCACCCCGGCCTCGCGGGCGCGCCGCAGGGCCATCTGCTGGGCGCGGGGCCCGAAGAAGCGGCTCGAGACCGCGACGATGCGGTGACCGGCCGGGTCCAGGACGTAGACCCCGTCATAGGCGGTCTCGGAGACCGAGAGCATCTCCGCCGGGGACGCGGCGCGGGTCAGGTCCCGCACCGCGATCACCTGGCCCACGTCGGCCCAGCGGGAGGCGCGGGTGCGGCGCAGCAGGCTGCGCAGCGCGAGGCCCTCCTCGTCGATCTGCAGCCAGGCCGTCAGCACCCGCAGGCAGGTCGCGGTCACGGTGGCGGCCACCAGCACCCAGAGCGCCAGGGGCAGGGTGAACAGCGCATCGTGCATGAGCGCCGGGTCGTTCCACAGCCGCTGCCCGATGAAGCTGATGATGACCAGGAACTCGAGCACGACGACGAACACGAAGCCGGTCACCAGGGTGCCGATGACGACGGAGGCCGGCGGACCGAAGGTCCGGGTGGGGAGGCCGTCCTCGGAGGACGCGCCGGCGGCTTCGGACATACTGGTCCCCACTGCTCCTCCGCTCGTCGACACTGTGTGGCTCAGGTCATCTTAGGGTGCGCACGGCGCCCGGGAGACCGTCCCACCGCTGGTCGGGCGCCGTGTCGGGCGAGCGGCGAGCACCGGGCGTCAGTCCGTGGGCAGGGCGGGGATTGCTCCCAGGGTGCTGGGCGTGATCACGCTGGCGCCGCCGACCTCCGCCGCGTAGCTCAGGTACTGGATGTGGTTCTCATACCGGTCCAGGACGTCGTTGATGATCTGCTGGCGGGTGAGCCCGGTGACGTCGTACCCCTCGGCGCCGGTCTGGGTGAACACGTCCAGGCGCTGGTAGGTGGTGCGGTCCTGCGCGACCCGGGCGCCGAAGGTCGGCACCGGGGTCTCCACCGGGGCGACCCGGTAGAGGAAGTCCCGCTCGTCCCCCATCCGGATGAGCAGCGTGTTGATGGTGATGGAGGTCTTCTCGTCCACGACGTGGCGGGTCTCGGCGACGTACCCCTGCTCGACGAACTCGCGGGAGACGTCCTCCAGGGCGGGTCCGACCACCTGCCGCGAGAACTGCGCGACCGCGCGCGGGCTGGGGTAGGAGCGGAGGTTCGCCAGGCGCTGGCGCCACGACTTCTCGGGGGCGTAGCCGCCGTGGACGGTGACGTCGGGACGGCGCAGCACCCGGCCCTCGCGATCGGCGCGCTCCATCCGCAGCGCCTTGGAGAAGCTGGCCATGACCAGGTACGCCACCACCGTCACCGGCAGTCCGAAGATCAGTGTCGCGTACTCCATGGTGGTGACCCCGCCCGCGGTGAGCATGGCGATGGTCAGCAGCGCGGTCAGCAGGGCCCAGAAGATCCGCAGCCACTTCGCGCCGTCCTGGGCGGGATCGGGGATGGTGGAGGAGAAGTTGCTCATCACCAGGGCGCCCGAGTTGGCGCTGGTGAGGTAGAACAGCAGCCCGGACAGGGTCGCCAGGCCCACCAGGAAGGCCGCGCCGGGGAACATCTCCAGCAGCGCGTACCACCCCTGCTCGGGGCGGGCGATGGCGAGCTCGGCGAAGGCCCGGCTGGCCGCGGTGTCCTCGAGCACGACCGCCAGCGCGCTGTTGCCGAAGATCGTCACCACCAGCAGGTCGCACAGCACCGGGGCGGTGATCGCGGCGAGGACGAACTCGCGCAGGGTGCGGCCGCGGGAGATGCGGGCCAGGAACATGCCGACGAAGGGACCCCAGGCGAGCCAGAACGCCCAGAAGAACAGGGTGGCGCCGGCCATCCACTCGGAGCCGCCCGGCTCGTAGGCCAGGGTCTGCAGGGTGCGCTGCGGGAGGGTCCCCACGAAGCGGCCGATGTTCTCGACGATGGCGTTGAGCAGGAAGGCAGTCTCCCCGGTGACCAGGATGTACAGCAGCATCGCCCCGGCGCTGTAGAGGTTGAGCTCGGAGACCAGGCGGATGCCCTTGTCGACCCCGGAGGTGCAGGCGGCGATGGTCATCACCACCGCCACCAGCACCAGCGCGATCTGCAGGGCCAGGCCCTGCGGGAGGCCGAACAGCCAGGAGAAGCCGACGTTCAGCAGCACCACGCCGATGCCCATCGAGGTGGCGACCCCGAAGACGGTGCCCACCAGGGCGAAGATGTCGATGACGTCGCCCGCTGCGCCGCGCACCCGCTTGCCCAGCAGCGGGTAGAGGGCGGCGCGGATCGACAGCGGCATCCCCCACCGGTAGGCGAAGTAGCCCATCGCCATGCCCAGCAGCGAGTACATCGCCCAGCCGGCCACGCCGTAGTGGAACATCGTCCAGACCACGGAGTCCTGGAGGGCGGCGGCGGATCCCGGCTCGGCGTTCGGCGGCGTCAGGAAGTGGGAGATCGGGCCGGTGACCGAGTAGAACAGCATGTCGATCCCGACGCCGGCGGCGAACAGCATCGCCACCCAGGTGAAGAGCTTGTACTCGGGGCGGGAGTGGTCCGGGCCCAGCCGCACCCTGCCCTCCGGCGAGAAGGCGACCCACAGCACGAACAGGATCACCAGCGTCACGGTGAGGACGTAGAACCAGCCGAGGTTGGCCGAGATCCACTGCACCGCGCCGAGCATCGTGTCGGCCGCGGCGTCCGGGGCGAGGATCGTCCACAGCGAGAAGGCCAGGATGATCCCGGAGGAGGTGAGGAACACCGTCCAGTTGACCCGGGGGCCCTTGGCGGCGGCGGGGATGGCGGGCGCTTCGGTGACCTGCACCCGGCGCTCGTCCCGGGTCAGGTCCTCGGGACCCCGGAAGAGGTCCTCCTTCTTCAGCGGAGGCCGGCGCGCCTCGCGCTCATCGCGCTGGTCGCGCCGCGCGGGGGCGCCGAGCTTGCCGCGGGCGACCTCGGCGGCCTCGCGCTCCGCGGCCCGGCGGCTCTGCGCGTGCTGGGGCTCCGACGCCGACGAATCGGCCGGCTGCTCGCCCGGGCTCGACGGGGCGAGCTCCTCGGGCTGGTCCTCCGGGCTGGGCGGGGTGCTGGGCTCGGGCACGCGGTTCCTCCATCGGGGTCGTCTCTTCGGGAGGTACCGGGAGAGCACACGACCGCGCGCCGCTGCGGCGGCGACGAGGATCCGGGCGGTGTGTGGGTCAGCAGCGTCCCACCGGTACCCGGCCGCTCCACCGTAGGTGAACCGATCCTGGGAGACAAGTGCGCAGAGGCTGAGTTCACTCCTCGTGCGCCGGCGCGGGCGCACGAGGAGGGGCGGGCGTTCCGGGTCTCCCCGGGCCGCCCGCCCCTCGTGGCGCGGGACCGGCCGTGCGGCCGGTCCTGCGGATCAGTCCTGCTCGTCCTGCTTCTCGATGACCAGCGTCTCGGTGGTCAGGACCAGGCCCGCGATCGACGCCGCATTGCGCAGCGCGGAGCGGGTGACCTTGACCGGGTCGATGATGCCCGCGGCGACCAGGTCGACGTACTCTCCGGTCGCGGCGTTCAGGCCGGTGCCGACCTCGGCCTCCTTGACCTTCTCGACCACGACGTAGCCCTCGAGGCCGGCGTTCTCGGCGATCCAGCGCAGCGGCTCGACCACTGCGCGGGCCACGGCGCGCACGCCGACGGCCTCGTCACCGGTCAGCCCGAGGTCGCCCTGGAGCACGGAGGACGCCTGGACGATGGCGCTGCCGCCACCGGCCACGATGCCCTCCTCGATGGCTGCACGGGTCGCGGAGACCGCGTCCTCGATGCGCATCTTCTTCTCCTTGAGCTCCACCTCGGTGTGAGCCCCGACCTTGATCACGGAGACACCGCCGGCCAGCTTCGCGAGGCGCTCCTGGAGCTTCTCGCGATCCCAGTCGGAGTCGGTGTTCTCGATCTCGCCGCGGATCTGCGCGACGCGATCGGCGACGGCCTCCTCGTCACCGGCGCCGCCCACGATGGTGGTGGAGTCCTTGGTGACGACGACGCGACCGGCCTGGCCGAGCACCTCGGTGCCGACGGTCTTCAGGTCCAGGCCGAGGTCGGAGGTGACCACCTGGGCGCCGGTCAGCACCGCGATGTCCTGCAGCATCGCCTTGCGGCGATCGCCGAAGGCGGGGGCCTTGACGGCGGCACCCTTGAAGGCGCCGCGGATCTTGTTGACGACCAGCGTGGACAGCGCCTCGCCGTCGACGTCCTCCGCGATGATGAACAGCGGCTTGCCGCCCTCGACGACCTTCTCCAGCAGCGGCAGGATGTCGGCCACGGCCGAGATCTTGCCCTGGTGGAGCAGCACCTGGGCGTCCTCGAGGACGACCTCCTGGCGGTCCGCGTCGGTGACGAAGTGCGGGGAGATGTAGCCCTTGTCGAACTGCATGCCCTCGGTGAAGTCGAGCTCCATCGCGGTGGTCGAGGACTCCTCGACCGTGATGACGCCGTCCTTGCCGACCTTGTCGAACGCCTCGGCCAGCAGCTGGCCGATCTCGGTGTCCTGGCTGGAGACGGACGCGACGGAGGCGATCTGCTCCTTGCCCTCGATGTCGATGGCGATCTCGCCGAGCTTCTCGGAGAGCGCCTCGACGGCCTTCTCGATGCCGCGCTTGAGCGCCGCCGGGGCGGCCCCCGAGGCGACGTTGCGCAGGCCCTCGTGGACGATCGCCTGGGCGAGGACGGTGGCGGTGGTGGTGCCGTCGCCGGCCACGTCGTTGGTCTTGGTGGCGACCTCCTTGGTGAGCTGGGCGCCGAGGTTCTCGTAGGGATCCTCGAGCTCGATCTCACGGGCGATGGTCACGCCGTCGTTGGTGATGGTGGGGGCGCCCCACTTCTTGTCCAGGACGACGTTGCGGCCCTTGGGGCCGAGCGTCACCTTGACGGTGTTGGCGAGCTTGTCGACGCCGCGCTCGAGGGCGCGACGCGCTTCCTCGTTGTAGATGATCTCCTTGGCCATAGGGTTCAGGCCTCGATGATCGCGAGGATGTCGCGGGCGCCGAGGACGAGGTACTCCTCGTTGTCGTACTTGAGCTCGGTGCCGCCGTACTTGGAGAAGACGACCTTGTCGCCGACCGCGACGTCCATGGGAACGCGCTCGCCCTTGTCGTCGAAGCGGCCGGCGCCGACGGCGACGACCTCGCCCTCCTGGGGCTTCTCCTTCGCGGTGTCCGGGATGACCAGGCCGGAGGCGGTGGTCTGCTCCGCCTCGAGCGGCTTGACGACGACGCGATCCTCGAGGGGCTTGATGGAGACCGACATGCGGCTCACTCCTTCATGAAATGTTGACTGTGATTGAGTTCTGGGGTTCGGGGACCGGGTCCCGATCGTCGTCGCGGTGCCGACCGGGGATGATCCCTCATCGGCAGTCCTGGCACTCTCAGCCGTCGACTGCCAACGGGACCCACTCTAGGACCGCTTTGGCACTCGTGCAAGGCGAGTGCTAAACGGTGGGCGGTGGGTCGACCGCAGCGGGCCGCTCCGGGGCCGGCGTCGGGTGCCGGGACGCCTCGAGCGCGCCGCCCCGCCGGCTGCCCGCCAGGTGTGCGGCCGCCACGACCGCCATCGGGAGCAGCAGCGCGAGGCCGAAGGGCCAGCCGAGCTGGCCCGCCGGCACCAGGCCACCGCCGAAGGAGCGGCTGATCCCGACCACCACCGCCAGCACCGGCGGGAGCAGCAGGAGCGCTCCCCCGGTGCGGGAGACCGCGGCGGCCGCCCGGCCGCGTGCCCGGCGGGCCCGGCTCCGCTGACGTGCCGCACCGGGCGGCAGGAGCCCGCCGAGCTCGGCGCGGTCGAGGTGGTGGATGATCTCCGCGGCGGGGACCGCGAGGGCCGCGACCAGGCAGATCCCGCCCGTCGGCAGCAGCCACAGCGCAGCGGGCGTCAGCTGCGCCGCATGCGCGAGGCCGGCGGACCATTCCGGCGTGAACATCCCCAGCACCAGCCACAGCATCCAGGCGGTGACCGCGGCGGCCGCCGCCCACAGCAGGCCGGCGTGGACGGTGTGGGAGCGCCGGACCTCGACCCGGGCGTCGCGCTCGTCGACGACGCGGCGGCGGCGGACGCGCTCCGCGTCCCAGGCCGCCACCTGCTGCCGCGCCGGAGCGGCCGCGGTGGCAGGGGCGGGGCGCTGCGCGGGCGGGACCCACCCCGCGCGCAGGTGCTCCAGGACCCGGGTGAGCGCCGTGATCATGACCGGGCGGGAGGTCAGCAGGCGCAGCGGGATCAGCTGGTCGAGGGTCGGGCGCGGGAGCGAGCGGACGACGTCCACGAGGCGCCCCACCTCGCCGAGGCCGGGGGCCACGGGAGGGGTCTCGAGCGCGAGGTCGTCGAGGGAGAGCGCCCCGTCGGCCTCGATCTGCTCGAGCCGGCGCCCGATCGCCGCGTAGCCCTGCTCCGCGGCCTCGGGCAGACCGGACCGCTCCAGCATCCGGCGCAGGCGCAGGACGCCCTCGCGCAGGGCGCGATGGTCCAGGCCCACCAGTTCGGTGCGGATCCGCCGGGCCCGCAGCCGGTCGAGGACCTCCAGGGCGAGATCCAGCAGCACCCCGGCGGCGCCCGTCGCCCAGCCCATCGCCTGCGGGGCGGGCACGATCCGCGCCAGCTCCACCGGGTCGATCGCCTCCAGGCCGCGAGCGAAGGCGTCGAACCGCTCCTCGAGCGTGCGGAGGTCCTCGTAGGTCCTCACGCCCTCGAGCCGCGGCATCGGGTGCCCGGCGGCGGCGAGCGCGGCCCGCGCCTGCTCGAGCGCGTCGTGGACCTCGGACAGACGCCGCACGCTGCCCGGTCGCACGCCGAGGGCGAGCAGCAGCTGGCCGGCCGCGACCCAGAGAAAGGTCTCGTCGAGCAGCCCTCGCAGCCAGCGCGGCAGCGGGCGACCCGGCCGGAGGACCCGTTCCAGATGACGGTCCAGCAGGTGGGCGAGCATGGGGTCATCCTGCCTCAGCGGCGGGGCGTTCAGCGCCCGGCGGCCTGCACGATTTGCGCGACCTGCTCGGGGCTGAACCGGTAGACCGGCGCGTGGACGTCCGCGAGCGTGTCCCCGGCGCTCGGGAGCACCGAGCTGAACACACGCGGGGCGCCGTCACCGAGCTCGACGATGCTGGCCCCGGACAGGGCCAGCGCCTGCTCGCTGCTCGCGGCGGTCACCGGGTCCACCACGTTGGTGATGCCGGGGGCCACATGCACCGGGATGCCCGCGATCTCGCCGGTCATCGCGTGGTGGTAATGGCCCGACAGCACGATCCGCACGTCCGAGCCGGTGAGCACGGCGGCGAACTCGTCGAGGCCGTCGAGGTCCAGGCCGCGCAGCAGGGTGGTCGCGCCCACCAGGGGCGGGTGGTGGACGGCCAGCACGGTGCCGCCCGGGGCGGGGTCGGCGAGGACGCCGCGCAGCCACTCGAGCTGCTCGGGCTCGAGGTGCCCGTAGCCGGCGCCGGGGACGCTCGAGTCGAGCACCACCACGCGGCCGCCGCCGGGCAGCGGGACCACGCGGTCCTGGTCGGCGGTGCCGCGGTCGCCCGGGGCGATCGTCTCGGCGTAGGCGGCGGGGACGTCGTGGTTGCCCATCGCCACGACCAGCGGCGCGCCGAGGGCGGCGGCGAAGGGATCGAGGATCTCGTGCAGCAGGCGGTAGCTCTCCGCCGTGCCGTCCTCGGAGGCGTCCCCGGTGTGGACCACCGCGTCGATGCCGGTCAGACCCTCGAGGCGGGTCAGCAGGCCGCGCAGGGCGGCGGTGGGGTCGATGCGGTCGTAGTGGCGGCGGGCGGGGTCGCCGTAGAGGTGGGTGTCGGTGAGGTGGAGGATGCGCATGGCGGCACCGTAGTCACTGCGGGTGGCCGGGAGGTGGCGCGGCGGCGGCTATCCCAGCGCCCCGACCCATTCGCTCTCGCCGTCGTCGAAGAGCTGGTGCTTCCAGATCGGCACCCGCTGCTTGACGGTGTCCACCAGCTCGTCGCAGGCCACGAAGGCCTGCTTGCGGTGCGGGGCGGCGACCGCGCACACCAGCGCCGAGTCCCCGATCCCGAGCGGTCCGTGGCGATGGGCGACCGCGACCAGCGTGTCCGGGAAGCGCTCGGCGATCTCACGGGCGACCTCGGCGATCACGGCGCCGGCAGCGGGGTGCGCGGAGTATTCCAGGCGCTCCACGCCGCGTCCGCCGTCGTGGTCGCGCACCACGCCGTCGAAGGTGACGATCGCGCCGCAGCGGGGATCGGTGACCGCCGCGATCATCTGCGCGACCGTGATGCGCTCCTGCCCTACGGCGGCCACCCGCGCGCGCTGCGCGGCGGAGCCCATGCCGGGGTCCCCGGGGATCCGCAGGGCGTCGGCCGCGGTGCCGAACGGTGCGGCGCCGCGGGTGGGATCGGGCGTCCCGCTCATGCGTGGCCCCCGCCGTCGCGCTGCTCGAGCAGGTGGTCGAGGAGGGGGTCGAGCACGTCGATGCCGTCCGTGACGCCGCCGCGGGAGCCCGGCAGGTTCACCACGAAGCTGCGGCGGGCCATCCCGGCCAGACCCCGGCTGAGCAGGGCGGTGGGCGCCTTCTCGGCGCCCCGGCGGCGGACCGCCTCGAGGATGCCGGGCATCTCCCGGTCGATCAGCGGGGCGGTCTGCTCGGGGGTGACGTCGGTGGGGCTGATGCCGGTGCCGCCGGAGGTGATGACCACGTCGATCCCCGCCTCGATCGCGGCGGCGAGCGCCTCCCCGACGGCGGGACCGTCGGGGACGACCTGCTTGTCGACCGCGTCGAGCCCGCGGCCGACGAGCCAGTCCACCAGCAGCGGGCCGGTGCGGTCCTCGTAGGTGCCGTCGGCGGCGCGGGTGGAGGCGATGATGACGCGGGCGGTGCCGGTCAGGGCGGGCGCCGCCGCGGGATCCTCGCGGACGGTGCAGTCCGCGTCGCTGCGCTGGGCGGGCATCGGCTTCATCGCTGCTCCTCCTCCCGGGCGGGGCCGCTCGGCGCCGTCGCGCTCCCCCGGGTCCAGTCCCCGCTCTTCCCGCCGGACTTGGCCAGCACCTGGACCTCGTCGATGCTCGCGAGGTGGTCCACGGCCTTGATCATGTCGTACACCGTCAGGGCGGCGACGGTGACGGCGGTCAGCGCCTCCATCTCCACCCCGGTGACCGAGGTGGTGCGCACCCGGGCGGTGATCTCGACCCGGTCCTGGTGGGGCACCAGGTCCAGCTCCACCCCGGACAGGGGCAGCGGATGGCACAGCGGGATCAGGTCGCTGGTGCGCTTGGCGCCCATGATCCCGGCGATGCGGGCGGTGGCCAGCGCCTCGCCCTTGGGCAGGTCCCCGCTCGCGATGCGGGTGATCACGTCGGCGCGGGTGCGCAGCACCGCCCGGGCGGTCGCCTCGCGGGAGGTGACGGTCTTGTCGGTCACGTCGACCATATGGGCGGAGCCGTCGGCCCGCACGTGCGAGAGTCCGCTCGCGGTCTGGTTCATCTGTCTCCTCCGGGGATCAGCAGGGTCTCGAGCACATCGCCGTCGCGCACCGCGTCGACGCCGACGGGGACGACCACCAGGGCGTCCGCGGCCGCGTAGCCGCCGATCAGGTGCGAGGAGGCGCCGCCCGCCAGGCGCACCCGGCCCGAGGGCAGCACGCGGGCCCGCCGGTACTGGGCGAGCGCCGGCGGGGAGGCTTCCGCGGCCTCGAGCTGGAGGGGCAGGAGCAGCCGCCGGCGCTCCGGGGCCCCCAGCGCGGGCCGGGCGATCAGCTCGCAGCTGAGCAGGGCGGAGACCGGGTTGCCGGGGAAGGCCAGCCACGGCACGCGGCGCTCGGGCAGGTCGAGGGTGCCGATGCCCTGCGGTCCCCCGGGCTGCATCGCGACCTTCGGGAAGGCGAGCCGTGCGCCGGCGTGCTGCGCGGCGTGGCGGATCACCTCGAAGGCGCCGGCGCTGACGCCGCCGCTGGTGACGATGAGGTCGGCGTCATGCGCGGCGACCTGGGCGCGCAGGTGCTCGAGCAGGGCGGCGGCGTCGTCCGACACCGCGCCGACGTGCACCACCTCCGCGCCGGCGTCGGTGAGGGCGGCGGCCAGGCCGGGCCCGTTGGCGTCGAAGAGCCGGCCGGCGGCGGGGAGGTCGGCGCCGGGCGCCAGCACCTCGGCCCCGGTGGACAGCACGATGGTCCGCAGCGGGGCGACCACCTCGAGGTCCCGCGCCCCGCAGGCGGCGAGATGGGCGATGCGGGCCGGGGTCAGGACCTGCCCCTCCCGCAGGACGGTGTCGCCGCGGTGGGTGTCCGAGCCCCGTGCCCGCAGGAACCGGCCGGCGGCGCGGGAGGCGGGGGTGAGGGTGACGGTCCCGCCCTGCTCGGCGCCCGCGGCGAAGGCGCCGCGCTCGCTCTCCTCGACCGGGATCACCAGCTCCGCTCCTGCGGGGAGCGGGGCGCCGGTCATGATGGGGCGGGCGGTGCCGGGGGCGAGGGTGCTCGGCGGGTCGCCGGCCGCGATCGTCGGCCCCAGCGGCAGGGTCACCGTGGTGGCGGCGACGTCGACGGCGGCCACCGCGAAGCCGTCCATCTGGGAGTCGTCATGGCCGGGCACGTCGACCCGGGCGCGCTGCTCGCGGGCGGCCACCCGGCCGACGGCGCGGCCGTCGAGCGCGATCACCTCGGTGCCGCGCACGGCGGCGAGCAGGGCGACCGCATCGGCCACATGATCGCCGAGGGGGATCCGCTGGGCATCTGCCATCTCCGCACCCTCCTGTCTCCGACGGGGCCGTCCTGGACCGCGGCCCCGTCCAGTATTGCGCGCCCGGGGCCCCGGTGCCGGGGCGCGGCGCGACCGGGGTGCCGCGCGCCACCCGCCCTGGTCCTCCCCCGGCCCCCCGGGCGCGCCTATCCTGGAGGAGCACCCGGCGCTGCCGGGTCGCCGTCGGAGGGAGGGCACCATGGCATCACGCCGCATCAGCCTGGGGATGCCCACGCCGCGCCGGACGGACGAGACCGCCTCCGCCCTGCCCGACACCGCGGACCGCCCCGACACGCCCGCGCTCGCCGACCGCTTCGGCCGCGAGGCGACGGACCTGCGGCTGTCGCTGACCGACTTCTGCAACCTGCGCTGCACCTACTGCATGCCGGCCTCGGGCATGGCCTTCCTGCCCAAGGGCCAGCTGCTGAGCGTCGACGAGGTGGTGCGCCTGGTGCGGATCGGCGTGGAGCGCCTGGGCATCGAGCAGGTGCGCTTCACCGGCGGCGAGCCCCTGACCCGGCCCGACCTCGAGGAGATCATCGCCGGCGTCGCCGGCCTCGAGCGGCGGCCCGACATCTCGCTGACCACGAATGCGATCGGCCTGGATCATCGGGCGGCGCCGCTCAAGGCCGCCGGGCTGGACCGGATCAACGTGTCGCTGGACTCCGTGGTCTCGGAGACCTTCGAGCGGCTCAGCCGCCGTCCCCTGCTGCACCGGGTGCTGGCCGGCATCGACGGCGCCCGCGCGGCCGGACTGGAGCCGATCAAGGTCAACGCCGTGCTGCTGCCCGGCGTCAACGACCACGAGCTGCCGGACCTGCTGGACTGGTGCCTCGAGCGCGATCTGCAGCTGCGGGTCATCGAGCAGATGCCGCTGGATGCGGACCACATCTGGGAGCGCACCTCGATGATCACCGCCGCCGACGTGCAGCAGATGCTCAGCGCCCGCTACGTGCTCACCCCGGTCGCGGAGGCCCGGGACGGCGCCCCCGCGGAGTTGTTCGAGGTCGCCGACCGCGCCACCGGCCGTCATCGCGGCCGGGTGGGCATCATCGCCTCGGTGACCCGCCCCTTCTGCGCGGACTGCCGCCGCACCCGACTCACCGCCGAGGGCCGCGTGCGCACCTGCCTGTTCTCCCGCGAGGAGACCGACCTGCGCGGCGCCCTGCGCTCCGGCGCGGACGACGAGCAGATCGCCCGGATCTGGCGCGCCGCGCAGTGGGGCAAGAAGGCCGGGCACGGCATGGGCCGCGCCGACTTCGTGCAGCCCGAACGACCGATGAGCGCCATCGGCGGCTGAGAGAGGATGCGATGACCGACCTGGACTCCCCCACCCCGCCCGCCGCCCCCACCGGGCCCGCGATCAGCGTGCACCTGTTCGCGGGCGCCGCCGCCGCCTTCGGGGCCGACACCGCCACCGTGCACGGCGCGACCCTGCAGCAGGCTCTCGACGAGCTGCTGCGCGGGGCGAGCGACGAGGCGGCGCGCGTGGTCGACCGCTCCAGCTTCCTGATCAATGCCGTGGCCTGCACGGACCGCGACCGTGCGCTGGCCGACGGCGACCGCGTCGACGTGCTGCCGCCCTTCGCCGGCGGCTGAGGCCGCCCGGCGGCTACCGCGAGGTCCCCGGAGGCACCGTCTCGAGGCCGCTGCCCTGCACGGCCTCGAAGCCGCCGCGCAGCGAGAGCACCCGGATCCCCCGCTCGGCGAGCACGCGCTGCGCGCTGCCCGACCGGGAGCCCGCGGCGCAGTAGAGCACGGCTCCCTCGAGCCGCGCGGCGGCGATCCCCGCGGCGCCCTCCCCGGACGCTGCCGCATCCAGCACCTGCGCCATCGGCACATGCTCGGCGCCGCGGAGCATGCCGCCGGCCAGCTCGCTCTGCTCGCGGATGTCGATCACGCGGATGCCGGCCGCGAGCAGCGCCGGCAGCTCCTCGGCCGTCACCTCGTCGGCGGCCGGCCCGGTGGGCCCCGGCAGGGAGCAGGTGAGGGCGACGTCCTCGATCGCGGTGACCGGCAGCCGCTGCGGGTCCCGGGCGAGCGGCACCTCGTCCCAGCGGGCGCGCAGCGCGTCGTACAGCGCCAGGCGCCCGAAGAGGACCTCGCCCATCCCCGCGAGCACCTTGACGGCCTCCATCGCCATCGTCGAGCCGATCACCCCGCAGAGCATGCCCAGCACCCCGGCCTCGGCGCAGCTGGGCACCTCTCCCGGCCGTGGGGGCACCGGGTGCAGGTCGCGGTAGGTGACGCCGCGCCCCTGAGCCCCCCAGAACACGCTGACCTGCCCGGAGAAGGCGAGGATCGACCCCCACACCAGCGGCAGGTCGAGCAGCTCGCAGGCGTCCGAGGCCAGGTAGCGGGTGGGGAAGTTGTCGGTGCCGTCGAGCACCAGGTCGTGCCCGGCCAGCTGCTCGAGCGCCGAGGCAGGGGTGACGACGTCCACCACCGCGGTCACCTCGACCTCGGGGTTCTGGGCGCGCAGGTGCGCGGTGGCCGCGACCGCCTTGGAGCGGCCGACGTCGGCGGCGGTGAACAGCACCTGCCGGTGCAGGTTGGTGGCGTCGACGGTGTCGGGGTCGAACACGGTGATCCGGCCGACCCCGGCAGCAGTCAGGTAGCTCAGCACCGGGGCGCCGAGCCCGCCGGCGCCGATCACGGCGACCCGGGCGGCGGCCAGGCGGCGCTGGCCGAGCTCGCCCAGCTGGGGCAGCCGCACCTGACGCAGGTACCGGTCGGCGTCGCCGGGCAGCGCCTCGAGGCGCTCGTCCGGGATCGCGCGGTCGCGGATCCGGGGCGGCTCGGGGCGGCGGAGGGCATCGCTCGTCATGACTTGATTCTCCTCCACCGGCTCCCCCACAGCGGTCCCGGGACGCCCGAAGGCCCCGAGCATCTCCGCCCGGGGCCTTCGCGTCGGTGGCGGATCAGCCCTCGAGCTTGTCCGATCCCGCCACGTAGCCGATCGTCGTCCAGTCCGGGCGCTGGAAGCCCCAGGCACCGAAGTTCGCGAGATCGTCATGCTGCACGAAGAAGTCGTAGGACTGCCACAGCGGGATCACGCCCGCCAGCTCCCAGAGGTTCGCATCGATCTGGTTGATCAGCTCGAGGCGCTTCGCCGGATCGGTCTCGACCGCGGCCTGGTCGATGAGCGCGTCCGTCTCCTCGTTCCCGACCTTGCCGAAGTTCTGCTCGCCCTCGGACCTCCAGATGGAGTCGCCGGAGGCGAGGAACGGGTTGCCGACCCAGCCGAACAGGGTCAGATCGAACTCGCCGGGGATGACGTACTTGGCGAAGAGGTCCGTCGGCGGGACCTTCTGGACCTTCATGGTGATGCCCACGGCCTTGAGCTGCTCCTGGACCACCGGCACCACGGCCTCGTTGGTCTTCGAGCCGTCGTTGTAGACGTAGGTGATCTCGAGGGGCTTCCCGTCCTTGGTCGCCACGTCGTCCTCGAGGGTGTAGCCGGCCTCCTCGAGCAGCGCCTTGGCGGCCTGCGGGTCGTAGGTGCCCAGGTCGCCCGAGTTGTCCTGGTAGCCCTCCTGGTTCGTCATCAGGAGGTGGTTGTTCAGGGGCTCGGTGTCCTCCGGGTACGGCATGGTGGCGTTGACCGCGAGGAAGACCTCCTCGCGATCGATCGCACGGTGGACGGCCTGACGGACGGCCTGATCGGCCAGCGGGCGGCCCTCGGCGCCGTTGAGCGTGATGTGGGTCCAGTTCGGGCCGGCCGCGCTGCGCAGGGTCGCGCCGCTGCCGATCATCGGCTCGACCACGGAGTAGGTCGCGGGCACGGTGGTCTCGATGACGTCGAGCTGACCGTTCTGGAAGCTGGTCGCCGTGGCGGCCGGGTCCTCGATGGTGGTGAACAGGACTTGGTTCAGCAGCGGCTTGTCGCCCCACCAGTTCTCGTCGGGCTCGAGCACGACGGTCTTGTTCGCCGCGTCGATCGAGCCGATCTTGTACGGGCCGGCGGTGACCAGCGGCTCGGCCTGCCAGCTCGAGTTGAAGGCCTCGGCCGACGCGGCGAGGGAATCGGGCATGACCGCGGCCAGCCCCATCCAGTCGGCGTACTTCTCCGCGAAGGTGACGACCGCGACCAGGTCGCTGTCGCCCTGCTCGATCTTCTCGACCTTGTTGTAGCCCTCGGAGGAGGCGATGCCGTAGTCCTCCTTGGAGCCGTCCATGGTGGTGAAGGCGTTCTCGATCGAGGTGAAGTTGATCGGGGTGCCGTCGGACCAGGTCATACCATCGTTGAGCTCGATCTCCATGACCTGCGGATCCTCGGAGGTGAGCTCGAGGCGGGCGACGTAGTGCGGGTTCGCCGTCACCTCGCCGGCGGCGTTCGAGGTCCACAGCTCGAGCGGGAAGATGGCCCGCAGCATGTCGCTGGTGTTCCGCTCATTGCCGTCGCTGTGGAACGGGTTCCAGTTCGCCGGGAAGGCGTTGTTCGCCAGCCGCAGCACGCCGCCCTCGCCGAGCTCGTCGCGCTCCTTGGCATTGATGTCGTTCTGGTCGGCCGCGATCTGCTCGCCGCCGCCACCGCCGCCGTCGGAGCTGCCGGTGGAGCCGCCCTCGCCGCCGCCGGACCCCGGATCCTGGCTGCAGGCCGCCAGTGCCGTCATCGAGACGGTCAGAGCCGTCGCCCCCAGCATCGAACGCCGCGTCAGTCGCATATGAAACTCCTTCGTTCGCGGGCGTCGAGATCTTCGAGCCCGCTGGATGTCCAGGACCGCCGAGCGCTGAGGGACGGGACCACCGTGGTCGCGCCCGCGCTGGCGATGCGCCCAGTGTAGGCGTCGGAGGGCTCCGGGCCCCGTGCCTCGCGGCGCGCTGTTACCGGTTTGCAACCCGGACTTCGGGACCGGACATCATGGTCATTTCCGACAGTCCCCGCGCAAAAGGGCGGCTCCCGGGGGTGCCGCCCTTTCCGTTCGACCATCCTGCCTGGTCAGGAGCCTTCGGTCGTCCCCAGGGCGGTGGCCCCGTCCCCGTCGAAAGCGGAACGGTCGATGAATTCGCGGCGGCGCGAGCGCGCGATTTCGGGATCGGGGATCGGCACCGCGGAGAGGAGTTCTCTGCTGTATTCGTGCTGCGGGTCGGCGAAGACGTCCTCGGTGGCGCCGATCTCGACGATCCTGCCCTGCTTCATCACCGCGATCCGGTCGGAGATGTGCCGCACCACGGAGAGGTCGTGCGAGACGAACAGGAAGCTCACCCCGAGCCGGACCCGCAGGTCCGCGAGCATCGCGAGCACCCCGGCCTGGACCGTCACGTCGAGGGCGGAGGTGGGCTCGTCGAGGACGATGAGCTTGGGATCGCAGGCCAGCGCCCGCGCCACGCCGACCCGCTGGCGCTGGCCGCCGGAGAACTCGGTGGGGAAGCGCGCGGCGTGCTCGGGCAGCAGACCGACGGTCCGCAGCAGCCATTGCACGCGCTCGTCCATGCGCTCCCTGCTGTACCCCTGGACCCGCATCGGCTCCTTGAGGATGTCGGCGATCGGCATGCGGGGGTCGAGCGCGGCCATCGGGTCCTGGAACACGATGGTCACGTCCGAGCGCAGGGCGGCGCGCTCCTGGCGCGACAGCGACCCCGTCTCCCGGCCGCCGATCCGGATCGCACCCTGCTGGGGCGCGCGCAGCTGCATGATCTCCATCAGCGTGGTGGTCTTCCCGCAGCCGGACTCCCCGACCAGGGCGAGGCATTCGCCCTCGCGGATGTCGAAGGAGATCCCGTCGACCGCCCGCTGCTCGCCGACCTTGCGCCGCACGATCGCGCCCTTGGTGATGGGGTAGACCTTGTGCAGGTCCTCGACCTCGAGCACCACCGGGCGCTCCTCGCGGGGCGTGACCTCCGCGGCGGAGCCGGCGACCTCGGCGACCAGGCGCATCGCGAAGCCGGCCACGGACCTCGACTCCTCCGAGCCGGCCAGGTCCACCCGCGGCACGGCGGCCAGCAGGTTGCGGGTGTACTCCTCGCGCGGGCGGTAGAAGATGTCGTCGACCCCGCCCAGCTCCACCATCCGCGAATCCTTCATCACCAGGACGCGGTCGGCGAACCCGGCGACGACCCCCATGTCATGGGTGATCAGCACCGTCGCGGCGCCGATCAGCTCCTGGGCGGACTTCAGCAGGTCCATCACCTGGGCCTGGATCGTCACGTCGAGGGCGGTGGTGGGTTCGTCGGCGATGATCAGCTCGGGCTCGTTGGCGATCGCCATCGCGATCATCGCGCGCTGCCGCATGCCGCCGGAGAACTCGTGCGGGTACTGGCTCGCCCGGCGGGCGGGCTCGGGGATCCCCACCGCCTCCAGCAGCTCGACGGCGCGCTTCCCGGCCTGCTTGGCGGTGACCTGGGGATGGTGGATGCGCACGACCTCGGCGATCTGCTGACCGACCCGGTAGACCGGGGTCAGCGCCGACAGCGGGTCCTGGAAGACCATGGAGATCGTGTTGCCGCGCAGCGTGGAGAGCTGGCGGTCGTCCAGGGTGAACAGCGGCCGGCCGAGCAGCTCGATCTCCCCGGTGACGGTCGCGGTGCGCGGGAGCAGGCCCATCACGGCCAGCGAGCTGACGGACTTGCCGGAGCCGGACTCGCCGACGATGGCGAGCGCCTCGCCCTTGCGGACCTCGTAGCTGAGGTCCGAGACGGCGTGGACGGTGCCGTACTCGGAGGGGAAGGAGACGCTGAGGTCCCTCACGGACAGGATCGGTGCAGACATTCTGCTCCCCTCAGAGCCGGCTGGAGCCGCTGGTCGGGTCGAGGGCGTCGCGCAGCGCTTCGCCCATCAGGTTGATGGAGATGACCAGCGCCGCGAGGACGGCCGCCGGCGGGATCCAGGTGTACGGCGCGGAGATGTTGTAGTCCTGCAGCACCGTGCCGAGGGAGACCTGCGGGTACTGGATGCCGAAGCCGATGAACGACAGGCTGGTCTCGGCGAGGATCGCCGCGCTCACCCCGAGGGTGGTGTCGATGATGATCCAGCTGGCGATGTTCGGGATGATGTGCCGCGTCATGGTGACCAGGGGGTGGACCCCCATGAACTGGGCGGCCTGCACGTACTCGGTGCGCACCAGCTGCTGCGTCATCGCCCGCAGCACGCGGGCGGTGAGCATCCAGGCGAAGCCGGCCAGCAGGGGGATCATCCACAGCCAGGAGGCCCGCTGGAGAGCGGGGCTGAACAGCATCAGCAGCAGGATCGACGGGATCACCAGGAACAGGTTGATCAGGTTGACCAGGGCGCCGTCGGCGAGGGCGCCCCACTTCCCCTTCGGGCTGACGTACCCGGCGACGACGCCGACCACCAGTGCCAGGAAGGCGGTCAGCAGTGCCGTGCCGAGGCCGATCACCAGCGAGATGCGCAGCCCCTGCAGGGTGCGCGCGAAGATGTCGAGCCCGTTCTCGTTGACCCCGAACCAGTGGAAGGCGCTGGGGCCGGTGAGGGCGTTGCGCAGGTCCCGCTCGAAGGGGCCGTACTGGTAGACCTCGGGCCCCACGACCGCGAGCACGACCAGCGTCCCGAAGATGATCATCCCCGCCCAGGCGCTGCGGCTGCGCAGGAATCGTCGGCGCAGCAGCTCGCCGCGGCCCATCGACTCGAGAGCGGGGGCGCGCTCGCCGGGCAGCGCCGCGCGGTCCGGATCCGGGTGGTCGGCGCCGGAGCCGAGCACCGGATTCGCCGCGGGGTCGGTGGTCTGCCGGAGCTTGGCGGCATCGTCGGAGGAGCGGATGTCGTTGGGGTTCGTCATCGTCTCACCGGATCCTCGGGTCGAGCACGCCCTGCAGGAAGTCTGCGAAGGTCGCGGAGAGCAGGGTCAGGATGGCCGTGTAGAGCACGACGCCGGCGGTGCCGTTCACGTCGGCCATCTGGATCGCGGAGATCGCGAAGCGCCCGATGCCCTGCCAGTTGAACATCAGCTCCACGAAGAGCGACCCGGAGAAGGCACCGCCGACGGCGAAGGCGAAGTACTGCCCCATGGGGATCAGCGCCATCCGCAGTCCGTGCCGGTTCATGGCCTTGCCGCGGGTCAGGCCCTTGGCGCGGGCGGTGCGCAGGTAGTCACTGCCCATCACGTCCAACGTGGTGACCTTCATGTACCGCGAATAGGACGCTGCTGCGGTCAGCGCCAGCACGATGGTGGGCATGATCAGAGCCTTGAGCTGGTACTTGATCGATTCCCAGGACCCCTCCGCGAGGAGCGGGTTGATCGGGTTGATCGCCGGCAGGCCCCATCCGGTCGCATCCATCACCGTCTGGTTGACCTGCTGCACGATCAGGATGATCACCGGGGCGGGCAGGGACAGCACCACGAAGGCCAGCAGGGTCGAGGCGCGGTCCCCGAAGGAGTTGCGGCGCACCGCGGTGACCATGCCCAGCACGATGCCCAGCACCGTGCCGATCGCGGTGCCGAGCAGGACCAGGCGCAGGCTGATCGGGATCCGGGTGCCCAGCTCGCCCAGCACCGGGTTCATCACCTTGTTGGTGCCGGTGGTGACGCCGAGGTCGCCGCGGACCAGGCCCCCGAGCCAGTTGGCGTAGCGCTCGAACAGCGGGGTGTCCGGGTTGACGTTGCGCACGTCGAGGTACATCTGGGCGGTCGCCGCCGGCAGGGGCTCCGTCGCGATCGGCGGGTAGAGCACCTCCTCGGGATGCATCATCGAGGCCGCCAGGAGGTACGCGAAGCTCGTGGCGACGAACGCCAGGATCGCGTAGGTGAGCAGTCGGACGGAGACGAACCTAAGCACTGGGTCTCCTCGGCATGCGCTCGATCATCCGCCAGCATTCCTCTCCGTACCCGTCGGATCCATCCGTGGTGCACACCGGCCCCCGCATCGGGGACGAGCAGCGGGGACCGACCACTCCCCTGTGACCGGCATCCCCCATGACACCCCCTGACCCCGCTGTGTCGCGGGTCTCTCCGGGTGCACCCGGACACCATAGCGTCTGCGCCGTGCCGCCCGGACGACGAGTGACCCGGCGGTACCCGGCAGCCGCACGGATATGCTCGAATCGTGACCTTTCTGCACCTTCTCGTGCTCGTGCTCGGCGTCGTCGCGGCGATCGTCGGCGCCGACGTCCTCGGTCATCGGGGCCTCGGGCCCTGGCCGATCGCCCTGCTCGCGCTGGCGCTGATCCCGGTCGCCGGATGGCTCTACAGCCCCTGGCTCGCCGCCGGCTCCCTCGGGCTCGCCCTCGGCGCCGCAGCGGCGATGGTCGCCGCGTGGACCCGGACGTTCGCTCAGCGCCGCCGGCTGCGCCGGGAGCAGCTCCGCCGGCGCGAGCTCACCCGCGCCCGTCAGTTCGAGCAGACGGCGCGGCGGCAGCGCTGAGCGCCGGCGGCGGTCTCAGAGCGCGACGACGAGCGCGGTGCCCGGCCGCCGGCCCTGCGTGTCGACGGGGTCCTCCCCCACCCTGGCCAGCACCAGTGCGTCGGCCCGCCCGTAGGGCGCCAGGCGCCGGCCGGGCAGCAGGTCCACCACCTCGTTCCCGTCCGGGTCGCGGCGCAGCCGCCCGGGCCGGGCGTGCACCGTCCCGGGCCCTCCGCCGCGCGGCCGGGCACCGGGGTCCCCGCTCTCGCCCAGCAGCACCCGGCGCGGTGTCGCGGCAGCCCCCGGCAGCAGCGGGCGCACGAACAGGTGGTAGCCGACGAGGGCTCCCACCGGGGTGCCGGGCAGATGGACCACGGGGGTGCCTCCGGGCAGGTGTCCGAAGCCCTGGGGTCCGCCGGGCCGCAGGGCCAGGTGCTCGAAGCGGGAGGTGCCGGTGCCGCGCCCCCCGAGCAGCAGCTTGACCACGTCGAAGGCGCCCTGACCGATGCCCCCGGTGGTCAGCACCAGGTCGGCGTCCGCCGCGGCCCGCTCGAGCGCGCCGCGCAGCTGCGGGGGCCCGTCGCCGCTGCGGTGGACGCGGGGCGCGGCCCCGTCGCCACGGAGGGCCGCAGCGAGCATCGCCCCGTTGGACTCGCGCACCGTGCCGGTCTGCGTGGCATCGTCGGTCAGCTCGTCCCCGGTGACCACGACGGCCACCCGCACCGGGCGCCGCACCGGCAGCGAGCCCAGCCCCAGGGTGCGCGCCAGCCCCACCAGCCCCGCCCCCACCCGATCGCCGGGCAGTGCGAGCAGCTCACCGCGGGTGACCTCCTCCCCCGGGCGGCGGATGTGCCGATCGGCAACCGGCAGCTCCTCGAGCATCACCGTCACCGTGGGCGTGACCGCGCCGAAGGCATCCGCGTCGGTGGCCTCGACCTCGATCACGGCGTCCGCACCGTCCGGCACCGGGGCACCGGTCATGATGCGGGCGGCGGTGCCCGCAGCCAGGCGCCCGACCTCCCCGGGCCGGGCGGCGATCTCGGCGCTGACCGGGAGCACGGTCGTCCCGACCGCCAGGTCGCCCCGTCGCACCGCGAAGCCGTCCATCGCGGCGATCGGCACGGCCGGGACGTCCTCGGGGCTGCGCACCTCGCCGCCCAGCACGGCCCCCTCCGCCTCGAGCACCGGGACCCGGGTCACCGCCTCGGGCAGGGAGATCTCCCGCTGCAGCAGGTCGCGCCACCGGCAGGGGTCCAGGGATGCGGCGCTCATGCTCCTCCTGATCGGGGCGGTCGGGCGCGGGCGGAGGCCCGGACGGTCCCGCAGGGCCGCGCCCGCTCCCATGATCCCGCATCTCCGCGGCCCCGCTCACCGGCCCGTCGACGCGTCCGCGGGTGCATGATGGGCCCATGCGCGAGATCCGTTTCGACCGCTTCGGCGGCCCCGAGGTCCTGACCCTGCACTCCGACGCCCCCACCCCCGTGCCGGGCGGCGAGGAAGTGCTGGTGCGGGTCGCCTACGTCGGACTGAACCCGCTGGACTTCAAGATCCGCGACGGCTCCTCGGGGATGTCGAGGGACCTGCCGCTGCCGGCCGGCACCGGCCGGGAGCTGGCCGGCACCGTGATCGGGGCCGGCTCCGAGCTCGACGAGGCGGAGCTGCGCTCGCGCGGGCTCGCCCCCGGCACCCGCGTGTTCGGCATGCGCGGTCCCGGGGACCGCCGCGGCGTGGCCGCCGAGGTGGTCGCCATCGCGGCCGACGACCTGGCCCCGATCCCCGACGAGGTCCCACCCGAGGACCTGCCCCGCTGGGCGGGTCTGGCGCTCGCGGGCCTGACCGCCATCGCGACCGTCCACGACACCGCCGAGATCCGCGAGGGCCAGACGGTGCTGGTGCACGGCGGCAGCGGCGGGGTGGGCCAGCTGCTGATCCCGATGTCCCTGGAGGCCGGCGCCGCGCAGGTGTGGGCCACCGGGCGGGCGGCGAACGCGGAGCGGATCCGCGAGCTGGGCGCCGTGCCGATCGCCTACGACACCGGCGACTGGCAGGAGGAGCTGCGCCGCGCCACCGGCGGCCGCGGCGTCGACGTCGTGCTCGACACCCACTACCACTCGACCTTCCTGGCGAGCCTGGACCATGTCGCCGAGGGCGGCCGCATCGTCGCCCTGCCCTCCCTGGCCGACCTCTCCCCCGCCCGGGAGCGCGGCCTCGACGCCCGGGTGCCCGGCATCGTCCCCGGCCGCGGCCGGCTGGACCGCCTGGTGCAGGGGATCCGGGCGGGCCGCTACCCGCTCGAGGTCTCCCAGGTGCTGCCCCTGGGCGAGATCGCCGAGGCCCACCGGCGGCTCGAGGACGGCCACACCCGGGGCAAGCTCGTGCTCGACGCGCAGGCCTGAGCGCCAGGTCACCGCACCGTCCGCGGCTCGCGCGGCAGCCCCGACGTCGCGCGGCCGGGTGAGCCCGGACACAGGACCAGCGGGTAGCCTGGCCCGCATGGCTTCCCCCACCCCCGACGATCCCGAGGCGGCCGTCCGCGCCCTCGAACCGGTCCTGCGCAGCGACGGGTGGGCGCTGCTGAACTCCCTCCCGCCCTACCGGGAGGCCGACGCCCTGCGCCAGGGCGCCCGGCTGCGCGAGGCGGGCCACGCCCCGGAGCTGGTCGCCGCCGTGATGACCCAGTCCCGCCTCCGCGCGAAGGCGGCCGACAAGTTCGGGGAGTTCGCGGCCTCCATGCTGTTCACCCCGCACGGCCTCGAGCAGGCCACCCGGCTGCCGGTCGCGGCCGTGCACGCGGAGCGGTTCCAGCGCGCCGGGATCACCTCCGTCGCGGACCTCGGCTGCGGCATCGGCGGGGACGCCATGGCCCTGGCCGGGCTGGGGCTGCGGGTGCGGGCGGTGGACCGGGACCCCCTCGCGGTCGCCGTCGCCACCATCAACCTGCGCTCCTTCCCCACCGTGTCGGTGCACCTGGGCCGGGCCGAGGGCCACGACCCCACCGACACCGAGGGGATCTGGCTGGACCCCGCCCGGCGCGCCCCGACCCGCGGCGGCACCCGCCGGCTGCACGACCCCGAGGAGTACGAGCCGCCGCTGTCGGCGGTCCTCGAGCTGGCCCGACGCCTCGGCAGCCAGGGGGAGCTCGGAGCGCTGGGCGCGAAGCTCGGACCCGGCATCGACCGCGCCGCCCTGCCCGGGGGCATCGAGACCCAGTGGCTCTCCTGGCACGGCCAGGTGCTCGAGGCCGCGGCGTGGTGCGGGCCGCTGGCCCGCGAGGGCGTCGTCTCCTCCGCCCTGCTCATCGACCGCCACGGCGCCCACCGGCTGGACCGCGGCGCCGACGCCGTGGCGGACCCGCAGCCCGGCCCGCTCGGCGCCCACCTCTACGAGCCCGACGGCGCGGTGATCCGGGCCGGGCTGATCGGGCGCCTCGCCGCGGACCTCGACGCGCATACGCTGGACCCGACCATCGCCTACCTCACCGGCGAGCACCGCCTGGACACCCCCTTCGCCCGCGGCTACGCGGTGCGCGACGTGATGCCCTTCGGGCTCAAGCGCCTGACCTCCTACCTGCGCGAGCACCGCCTGGGGGTGCTCGAGATCAAGAAGCGCGGCACCGCGGTGGAGCCCGACGAGCTGCGCCGCACCCTGCGTCCGCGCCGCTTCGGCGAGGAGAGCGCCACGCTGCTGCTCACCCGCATCGCCGGCGAGCAGTCCGTGATCGTCGCCTCCCCGCACACCGCCCCCGCCGCCCCGGGGACGTCCCCGTGACCTCCGCGGCGCCCCCCGCCGCGGACGGCGCCGCCGCCGGCGCTCCCCCGCTGCCGACCACGCGCCGCCTGGCGGCCCTGCTGCTGCTGCTGGCGGCCCTCGGCGCACTGGCGCTGGCGACGCTCGGCGCCGCGGCGGACCGCGGCCCCGGCATCAGCGCCGAGGGCGGGACCGCCCGGGAGCTCCGCACCGTCCCGGTGCGTGAACAGTCCCTCGAGCCGCTCCCTCAGACGCCGGTGCTGCCGTCGGCCGCCCCGCGCCCCCCGGGCGACGGCACCGCCGCGACCGCCCTCCTGGTGGTGCTGGGCATCGCGCTGGCGGTGGCCGCGGCATGGCTGCTGGTGCGGCTGCGCCTGCTCTCCGCCCCCGCACCCGCGGTCGCCGGGGAGGCCGACGAGGACGAGCTGACCCCCGAGCAGGCCCGGGCCGCCCTCGAGGAGGCCCGCGAGCATCTCTCCACCCTGGTCCACGCGCAGGACGCGGTGATCGCGGCCTGGCTCAGCCTCGAGCGGGCCATCGCCGAGGCCGGCGTGCGCCGCCACCCCGCCCAGACCACCCGCGAGTTCGTGGTGGCCGTGCTCGGCGACCTCGACCTCGACCGCCGCTCCGTGACCACCCTCGCCGACCTGTACCGGCGGGCCCTGTTCGACGACCACCCGCTGCAGGAGACCGACCGCGACCAGGCCCTCGCCCTGCTCGACGTCCTCACCGCCGACCTCGACCGCCCGTCCACCCCCGGAGCCGACCGGTGAGGGGCGCCCTGGCGCGGCTGCTGCTGCGTCTGCTGCTCTGCGCGGTGGTGGCGCTGGCCGCGATCGGGATCGCGGCGCTGTTCCAGGTGCGGGTGCCCCTGCCGATCCCCCTCGCCCTGGCCCTGGCCGCGGGCGCCCTGTGGTGGATCGCCGACCAGGGCGCGGAGCGCGCCGATCCCCTCGACGCCCCCGAACTCGACCTCGACGCCGACTTCGCCCTGCCCCATGGCCAGGACATGCGGGTGCGGCGCCTGGAGGACCTCGTCCACGGCGCCCAGCCCCACCGCCGCATGACTGCCCGGGGTCTGGCCCGGGTCCTCGGCGAGATCGCCGAGGAGCGCGCCCGGGACCCCGAGGCGCCGCCGCTCAGCTCGGGCCTGAGCACCCTGATCGAGACCGCCCGGGAGCCCGACGGCGCCGCCCATCCCGTCGGCCCCATCGACCGCCGCACCCTGCACCGCTGCCTGACCGAGCTCGCCCCGCGCGAGGAGAGGGACCGATGACCGCACCCACCCCCTGACCCCCGCCGCGGCGACGGCCGCCGCGAAGTCCGTCCTGGACGCCGTCGAGAGCGCCGTGGTCGGCAAGCGCGAATCCCTCGAGCTCGTGCTCACCGGCATCCTCGCCGGCGGCCATGTCCTCCTCGAGGACCTCCCCGGCCTCGGCAAGACGCTCGCCGCCCGCTCCTTCGCGCAGGCCCTGGGCCTGCCCTTCACCCGCGCGCAGTTCACCCCGGACCTGCTGCCGGCCGACCTCACCGGCGCCGAGGTGTTCGACCAGCGCACCGGCGAGTTCGTGTTCCGACCCGGTCCGGTGTTCACCGGGCTGCTGCTGGCCGACGAGATCAACCGCACGCCCCCCAAGACCCAGTCGGCGCTGCTCGAGGCGATGCAGGAGCGGCAGGTGTCCGTCGAGGGCACCACCCGGCCCCTGCCGCAGCCCTTCCACGTGCTCGCGACCGCGAACCCGATCGAGCACGAGGGCACCTATCCGCTGCCGGAGGCCCAGCTGGACCGCTTCCTGCTGCGCCTGTCCTTCGGGTACCCCACCGCCGCCCAGGAGTGGGAGGTGGTCTCGCGCCGGATCGACCGCCGCCGCGAGGAGCAGACGGTGCCCGAGGTCCTGGACGCGGCCGGACTGCTCGGGGTGCAGGCCGCCGTGGAGGAGGTCCACGTGGAGGACTCGGTGGGCCGCTACGCGGTCGAGCTGGTCGCCGCCACCCGCGCCCATCCGCACGCCCTGGTCGGCGCCTCCCCGCGCGGCACCCTCGCCCTGATCACCTGCGCCCGCGCGCTCGCGGTGATCCGCGGCCGCACCTACGTCGTGCCCGAGGACGTCAAGGCGCTCGCACATCCCGCCCTCGACCACCGCGTCACCGTCAAGCCCGAGCTGTGGCTGCAGAACGCCACCGGCGCCGGGGTGGTGGAGTCGGTGCTGGGACAGGTGCCCGTGCCCGCCGCCGCCCCACCGCCGCAGCCCGCCCGCTCCGGGCGATGACGCGGGCACCCCGATGAGCTCCCCGCCGCCGCAGCCGCCCCCGCTGCGGATGCGGCCGACGGCGGCCCTGGTCCGCGCCGCCGCGATCGGCTGCGGCGCCCTCGCCCTGGCGGTGCTGGCGGGGCGGCCCGAGCTGATCCCGGCGGGGCTGCCGCTGCTGGCCTGGGCGCTGGTGGCGCTGGCCCGGCGGATCCTGCGCGGGGAGGAGCAGGGGATCCCGACCCCGCGGCTGAGCGTGAACCGCCGTCGCCTCGAGGAGGGCGGGACCGCCGCGGTGAGGGTGGCCGGCACGCCGGGCATGCTGGTCGCGGCGACCATCCCCCGGCGGGGCCATACCGCTCTCGGGCCCCGGCACGGCTCCCTCGGGGCCGACGGCACGGCGGGTCTGCGGGTCAGCGCCCAGCGCTGGGGACAGGTGAGCGTGGGCCCGGTGCACGTGCTGGTGGCCGACGCGCTGGGCGCCTTCCGCGCCCAGCGGGAGCTGCCGCCGCTCACCCTCCAGGTGGTGCCCACCGCGACCGTGCTGGACGCCCCCACCGAGGTGCCCACCCCGATCGGCATCAGCGGCGCGCACCTGTCCTCCCGGCGCGGCGACGGCACCGCCCTGTCGGAGGTGCGCGCCTTCCGCCCCGGCGACCGCCTGGCGCGGATCAACTGGCGGGTGACCAGCCGCACCCGGCAGCTGCACACCAACGCGACCTTCACCGAGCAGGACACCGAGGTCCTGATCGTCACCGACACCACCGCCGACATCATCCCGGCCCCCTGGGCGGAGCCCGGGACCCCGACCAGCCTCGACATGACCGTCCGGGCCACCTCCGCGATCGCCCGCCACTACCTGCGCGCCGGCGACCGGGTCTCCCTGTTCGACCTCGGCCACCTGATCGGCCCGGTCCCGGCGGGCTCGGGGCCGCGGCAGCTGCGGGTGCTGACCGACGCCCTGTCCCGGGCGCACCGGGACGACGGCACCCTCCGCCCGGTGCGGCGGCTGCGCTCGGTGCGCTCGGGCACCCTGGCGGTGGTCTGCACGCCGCTGCTGAACCCGGCGACGATCACCCAGATCGGCGACCTGGTCGCCCACGGCGCCGACGTGATCGTGGTGGACACCCTGCCGCCGAGCATCGGCGACGTCTCGGTGCTGCGGGGGCGGCCGCTGCGCAGCGGCGGCGCGGCCTCGGAGCGGTTCTGGCCGGAGGCCTGGGCCCTGCGCCGCCTGCTGCGGCGCACCACCGTGCGGGAGCTGCGCGAGGCCGGGGTGCCGGTGACCGCCTGGCGGGGACCCAGCTCGCTGGCCCCGGTGCTGCTGTCGCTGTCGGCCGCGCGCTCCGCCCCGCGCCGGAGGCGGTCCTGATGCGCCTGGCCCATGTGATCGATCCCCTCGCCCACCGTCTGCTCGCGCTGCGGACGGTCTCCGGCACGCAGTGGACGCTGCGGCTGCTCGGCGCCGCCGCCCTGGCGCTCGCCCTGTTCGCCGCGCTCGGCGGGGCCGCCGTGCCGGGGATCCTCACCGTGGTCGTCACCACCGCGGTGGCGGTGAGCGTGCTGGCCCAGCTGCTGCGCCCGGACAGCGACCTCGGCCTGCTGGGGCCGGCCATGATCATCCTGTCGCTGCTCGCGCACGAGGACCTCTCGCCGCTGCGCGCCGCCGCGGTGGGCGCGGCGCTGCTGGGCGGCCACAGCGCCGCCGCGCTCGCCGCCACGCTCCCCGCGCACGGGGTGCTGGAGCGCTCCGCCTGGACGCTCGCCGCGCGCAGCCTGCTGGCCGTCCTCGCGCTCAGTGGGCTCGGCGCCGCGGCGGTGCTCGCCCTCTCCGGGGTGCAGCTGGGGGCCTGGACGGTGGTGCCCGGCGTGCTCGCGGTGATCGCGCTGTTCGTGGCGGTGCTGCCGCCGGCCCGCTCCGCGCCGGGAGGGGGAGGGGCCCCGCACCCGTGAGAAGCGTCCCTGCACCCTCCCGCGCCGAGGCCGGGAGGACTAGCGTGACGTCCATGTGGCAGATGATGGATCTCCTGTACGGGCACAAGAAGGACATGGTCGCGCCCGAGGACGCCCTCCCCGGCCGGGGCCGCTACCCCTATCGCCTCGAGCGCGAGCACCTGGTGCTGGGCACCGACATGCTCGGCCCCGACGCCCCCGTGGACCCGCGCCCCTGGCCGGCGGACACCGAGGAGCTGATCCTGGCCGGCGGCTGCTTCTGGGGCATCGAGCGGATCGCCTGGCAGATCCCGGGCGTGCACACCACCTCGGCCGGGTACGCCGGCGGGTACACGCCGCACCCCACGTACGAGGAGGTCTTCTCCGCGCGCACCGGCCACACCGAGGCGGTCCGCGTGATCTACGCCGGCGGCGAGGAGACCCTGCGCGCGCTGCTGACCGAGTTCTGGCAGCAGCACGATCCCACCACCGCCAACCGCCAGGGCAACGACGTGGGCACCGAGTACCGCAGCGCCGTGTACTGGACCTCCGCGGCGCAGGGCGAGGTCGTGCGCGACTCCGCCGAGCGCTACCAGGTGGCCCTGGACCGGGCCGGTCGCGGCCGCATCACCACCGAGCTCAAGCCCCTGGTCCAGGCCGGGGACGGCGTCTACTACACCGCCGAGCCCGAGCACCAGCAGTTCCTGCAGAAGAACCCCGGCGGCTACTGCAACCACGGGTTCAACGGGGTGGCCTGCTCGCTGTGAGCCGCTGCCGGCGCGGCAGGCCGGGGACGGTCAGTGCGCGGCCGGCTGCGGGAGCCCGTCGCCCGTGTCCCCGCCCATGAGGTTCCGCCGCCCGCCGATCTCCGGTCCCCGGGCCGGGAAGGCCGGGGCCGCTCCCAGCAGCTGCGCCGCGAAGCCGCTGGCCTCGCGCGGCAGCGGGGCCCCGCCCGGCCCACAGGCCGAGGCCGCCGCCGAGCGGGGCTCGCGCGCCGCGCCGCCCTCGCGGGCGAAGCGCGTCATCTGCTCCGTGGTCGGGTACGCCGAGCTGACCACGATGTCCAGCCCCAGCAGCGTCACCGGCAGCACGGACTCCCCGGCGGAGGCCACCAGGGCCCGCACCGGCTCGCACTCCTCGAAGGCCCAGGCGTCCTCGTCCTGCAGGTAGACGGTGATGACGTGGCCGGCCACCGCGAGCGCGGCGGCCTCGTCCAGGAAGCGCTCCTGCTGCTCGACATCGGGCGGTGGGGAGGGCAGGAAGATGTCCGGGCCCACCGGCTGCACGCTCTCGACGCTCTCGCTCATGGCCACCACGGTAGCGCTCCGCGCCCCCTGACCGATCCCTGCGCCAGGCGCTAGAGTTGTGCACCCCGCAGCGAAGGAGCGCGCCATGGGCACGGTGGTCATGTACGGGACGATGTCGGTGGACGGCTTCATCGCCGACGAGGACGACCAGCCGGGGCCCCTGTTCGACTGGCTCACCGGCGGTGACGTCCCCCTCGACGGGAGCGGCGCGCTGCGCGTGACGCAGGCGTCCTACGACTACACCCGACCGTACTGGGACGGGATCGGGGCGACCATCGTCGGCCGTCGCGTCTTCGACCTGACCGACGGCTGGGGCGGCGAGCCGCCGGCCGGGGTCGACCACGTGCTGGTGGTGACCCACCGGCCGCCTCCCGAGGGCTGGGACCCCGCCGCCCCGTTCCGCTTCGTCGACGGCATCGAGGCGGCCGTCGCCACGGCGCAGGAGCTCGCGGGCGCTCGCCTCGTCGAGGTCGCCGCGGGCGACGTCGGGGGCCAGGTGCTGGCCGCGGGCTTGGTCGACGAGGTGCGCATGGACATCGCCCCGGTCGTGCTCGGTGCCGGCCGGCGCTTCTTCGGCGCGGCCGGCGGCCGGCACCTGCTGGAGGACCCGGACGTCGTGATCCCGGGTCAGCGGGTGCTGCACTTGCGCTGCCGGGTGCGCGGGCGAGCGCGCTGAGCCGGGATCGGGCCGGCGGAGGAGCATCCTCCTCGGTCAGCTCCGCTCAGGGCCGGTCGGTCTCGACGCGCAGCCTCAGCTCCTCCGGGCTGGGCAGCACGAAGCCGGGCGCGGCGAGCTGCTCGAGGGCCGACTCGGTGCGGGGCTCGTCGTCGGCGACCATCACCGCCAGCAGCCCCAGCCGGCCCCGGTCGATCTGCAGCTGCAGCAGGTAGCGGATCCCGCCGCGGGTGAACTCGCCGCTGACCGGCCAGGTCTGGGTGCGGGGCACCGCGAGGCGCTCCGGCTGCTCGACCTCGATCTGCACATCGCTGGTGAGGTAGCCGGGGTCGACGCTGCGCGCGTGGGCGAGCTGCCCGCGCAGGGTCGCGGCGCCGGGCAGGTCCGCCCCGTCGGCGGTCGGGGCCAGCAGCGCGGCGATCAGCTCCCGCGCCTCCCCCGGCAGGTCCACGGTCTCGGGCTCCTCGAACAGCTCCTCGATCGTCCCCCAGCGCTGGGCCTGGTCCCCGAGGCTCGGCAGCAGGTACATCGCCGCGGTCCCCGCCGCGCCGAGGGCCGCCAGCAGTGGGCGGGGGCGGGTGATCCCCACCCTCCGCAGGCCGTCGACCATCGTGCCGTCGACCCGCTCGAGCACGTCCATCAGTCCCAGCGTCACCCCGCCGCCGACGATCCCGTCCCGGATCGGGTCCAGCAGCGCCTGATCGTCCCGGGAGGTGTCGGCCACGAGCACCCCGCTGAGCACGGCGACCCCCACCCGGTAGGCGCCCTTGCGCCAGGGCCCGAGCGTGCGCGGCTCCACCAGGGTGAGGGCTCCGACGGCGCCGGCGGCGGCGGAGAGGCGGAGCAGTCGGCCCGCGGAGAGCATGGTCATGGCTGAATCCTAGGGTCTGCGGCGGGCCGTCCCGGGCCGGCTCGGAGGGGCAGGTCACGCCGCCGCTCCGTCCCGGAGGCGGCGGGACTACGGTGAGGCCATGATCGACGTTCTGGTGGGATCCCCGCTGCTGACGCTGTTCCTCGTGGTGGCGCTGGGGTCCGCGATCGGCGCGGTCAAGCTCGGTCCGGTGCGCTTCGGCGCGGCGGGCGCCCTCTTCGTGGGCCTCGCGGTGGGGGCCCTGGACCCGCGGCTCGGCGAGGGGCTGGCCCTGGTGCAGTCGATCGGGCTGGCGCTGTTCGTCTACACCATCGGCATCGCCGCCGGCGCCTCCTTCTTCCGCGACCTGCGCACCCAGACGCCGCTGATGGCCGGCGCGACCGCGCTGCTGGTGGTGGTCGGTGCCCTCGCCATCACCGCCGGCCGCGTGCTGGGGCTGGACGCCAGCATCACCGGCGGCATGTTCGCGGGCATGCTCACCGCGACCCCCGCCCTGGCGGCGGCCACCGCCGCGCTGGACGGCGAGGCCACCCCCGCGGTCGGCTACGCCATCGCCTACCCCGTCGGCGTGCTGGTGACGATGCTGGTGCTCACCCTGGTGGTGCGGCGCCCGCTGCCGGGGACCCGGGACCCGGAGCCGCTGGCCGCGGCGGGCCTGCTGGACATCACCGTCGAGATCGACCACCCCATGCTGGTCTCGCAGATCCCGGGCATCGCGGTCACCCCGGGACGCTCGGACGGGCTGGTGCGGATGTCGTACCTGCTGCGGGACGGGCGGATGCGGGTCGCGCTGCCCGAGGACGCCCTCGAGCGCGGGGACCACCTGGTGCTGGTCGGCATCCCGGACGCGGTGCGGGAGGCGGCCGAGGCGCTCGGCCACCGCGTCTCGCGTCATCTCGCCGACGACCGCACCGTCGTCGACTTCCGCCGCTTCGTGGTCTCCGATCCCCACATCGCGGGTCGCACCGTGGCCGAGCTGCGGATCCCCGCCCGCTTCGGCGGGATCATCACCCGCATCCGTCGGGGCGACCGGGACCTGCTGGCCCTGCCGGACATGCGCCTGCAGCTCGGGGACCGGGTGCGCGTGGTGGTGCCGCGCGAGCGGATGGACGAGATCTCCGACCTGTTCGGGGACTCCGAGAAGAAGGTGACCGAGGTCGACTTCGTGACCGTCGGGCTCGGCATCACCGCCGGCGTCGGGGTGGGGCTCGTGAGCATCCCGCTGGGCGGCGGGGCGGCCCTGGCGCTGGGCAGCGCCGCCGGCCCGCTGCTGGTGGGGCTGCTGCTGGGCCGCATCGAGCGCACCGGGCCGCTGGTGTGGGCGATGCCCGGGGCCGCGAACCTCACCATCCGCCAGCTGGGCCTGGTGCTGTTCCTGGCGGCCGTCGGCCTCTCCAGCGGGCAGGCCTTCGCCTCGCAGGCGTTCACCCTCACCGGGGTGGCGGTGGTGCTCATCGCCGCCGTGCTGCTGACGCTCGCGCTGCTGGCCTTCTGGGCGCTGGGCCGCGCCGTCGGCCTGTCCGCCCCGCGCACGGCCGGGGCGATGGCCGGGTTCGTGGGGCAGCCGGTGCTGCTCAGCCACGTCGACTCGATGGTCGACGACGAGCGCACCGAATCCGGCTACTCGGCGCTGTTCGCGCTCGGGATCATCGTCAAGATCATCGTGGTGCAGGTGGTGGTGGTCCTCTGACCGCCGCCCGGGGACGCCGGCCCGGGCCATGATGGGCCGAGCGGGCCCGCTGCCGCAAAGGACGCGGGCTCTGCCGTATACCCTCGGCCCCGTGGATCCCGCAGCCGAGGCGCCCCCGCGGCGGGCGCAGCCCCCGCCCCGCCCCTCCCCGGGCCGGCGCGGCGCCTGGTGCCGCCGCTGCTGGCCGTGCTGGCGACCCTCGCCTACGGCCTGCTGGGCTCCCAGCAGTTCCGCACCCTGGCGCCCCGGTCGTGGGATCTGGGGATCTTCACCCAGCTCGCCCGGGCCTACGGGGAGCTGCGCGCCCCGATCGTGCCCATCAAGGGCGACGAGGTGAACCTGCTGGGCGACCACTTCCACCCGCTGCTGGTGGCGCTGGCGCCGGTGTGGTGGGTGTGGCCCTCCGGGGAGGCGCTGCTGTGGACCCAGGCGCTGCTGTTCGGCCTCTCCGCCATCCCGCTGACCCGACTGGCGATCGACCGGCTCGGGCCCGGGCTCGGCGCTCTCGCCGGCGCGGCGTACGTGTTCTCCTTCGGCCTGCAGTCGGCGGCCGCGGTGCAGTTCCACGAGATCGCCTTCGCGGTGCCGCTGCTGGCCATGTCGCTGACCCGGCTGCTGCGCGGCCGGGTGCTCGGCGCGGCGCTCTGGGCGGCGCCGCTGGTGTTCGTCAAGGAGGACCTGGGGCTGACCGTCGCCGTGCTCGGGGTGCTGATCGCGCTGCGCCACCGCGAGCACCGGACGACGGGCTGGGGGCTCGCGGCCTGGGGCGCGGGCTGGTTCGTGCTGGCGACCTTCGTGCTCCTGCCGCTGCTGAACACCGCCGGGCAGTACGACTACACCGACAACCTCGGCTCACCGCTGGAGGTGCTCTGGCCGCCGGTGAAGTGGGCGACGGTGGGGATGCTGCTGCTGGCGGCGGGGGTGATCGGGGCCCGCTCCCCACTGATCCTGCTGACGCTGCCCACCCTGGCCTGGCGGTTCACGGGCACCGTCGAGTTCTACTGGGACTGGTACTGGCACTACAACGCGGTGCTGATGCCGATCGCGCTGGCGGCGCTGCTGGACGCCCTCGGGGACCGGCGCACCGGGCGGGCCACCGCCTGGCGGCGGAGCACGGCCCCGCTGCCGGGGCGGCGGATCCGCGTCACCGCGGTCGCGGCCGCGGCAGCGGTCACGCTGGCGCTGGGCCCGGCGATGCCGGTGCTGGACGTGGTGCGGCCCGGCCGCTGGGAGACCGGCTGGCGGGCGGAGTCGGCGTCGGCCGCGCTCGAGGCGGTGCCGGACGGCTCGGTGCTGGCCGTCGACATCACGCTCATGGCGCATGCGGTGCCCGACCATGACGTGCAGTGGGTGCACGGCCCGAACCGGCGGGTCCCGGACTGCCTGCTCAGCGACCGCTACGCCTTCTCCTGGAACGGCGCTCCGCCGGAGGATCCCGCGCTCTGGGCGCAGCAGCAGTGGGGCGCCGAGTACCGGACCGACTTCGAGGGCGGCGGCTTCACCGTCGTGTGTCGGCCGTAGCGGTCCCTCGCGTCGCGGAGGGCGCGTTGAGCGCGGCGCCGGGCTCGGCCTCCGTGGTCGGGGCCTGCTCGGAGGGTGCGGGGTCCGTCGGGGTGGGCTGCGGGGTGGTGGGCGCCGGGCTCGACGGCGGCGTGGTCCCGGGATCGGTGGGCTCGGGCGATACCGGCGGCGCGGGCGACGCCGGGGTCTCCGGTGCGCCGCCGTCGCCTCCCCCGTCGTTCCCGCCGCCGGTCTCTGTGTCATCGGGGTCCGTCCCGCCGGAGTCTCCCCCGCCCCCGGAGTTCCCACCCCCGGAGCTCCCGCCCCCGGAGCTCCCGCCCCCGGAGTCTCCGCGGCCGCCGCCGCTGCCGCTGCCGCCGCGGTCCCTGGGCTCGGAGCGCTCGGGGTCCTCGCGGGGCTCCTCGGGGGTCGGTTCCTCGACCGGGGGCTCCGCGGTGGCGGGGTCGCTCGCCGGGGGCTCGGTGGTCTCCGCGGCCGGGCTCACGGTCGGCGTCGGCGTCTCCTCGACGACCGGTGCGGTGGTCGCGGGCGCAGGCGGCGCGGTGGTCGGTGTCTCCCCGCCCCCGTCCGACGGCCCGGGGGCGGTGGGCCGGGGATCCGGGGCGGTCCGATCCTCGCCCGCCAGGGCGGACAGCGGTCCCATGCCGGCCGCGCCCAGACCGGCCGTGCCGGCCACAGCGGCGAGGCTCAGGACCGCCAGGGTGCGCAGCAGGGGCTTCCGCGAGGTCGGCAGCGCGGTGGCGCTGCGGATCCCGGTGGCCCGCCGACGGCTCGCCCGTCCCCGCATCTGCTCTCCCCTGTCCCTGATCCGGGATGGATCCCGGTGCTCGTCCCCGCTGGTACGTGGTCCCGGTCAGACTACTGCCGCCCCCGGGACGGCGGAACCGGCCTCCTGCTCACACCGGGTCGGCGCGGTCGAACGCCGCCCGGCGCCCCCGATGGGGCCGCGGATCGGCCTGGGCCCGCTCGCGCAGGACCCGTTCCCGCTCGGCCCGGGCGGAGGCCAGTCGCAGCCGCCACGGCGAGTAGCGCTCGGCGGCCAGCGCGATCTGCAGGCCCCGGGTGAGCGCCTGATCGGTGGCCGAGGCCGGCAGGGCGGCGAGCTCGGCGGCCCGCTCGGGCAGGTGCTGCGCGGTGCCGCAGGCGCTCCAGCGGGCGGCGACCTGGAGGATCCGGCTGCGGGTGTCGAGGATCGAGTGCCCGGCGCCGGGGACCTCCAGCAGACGGGCCCCGGGGATCCGGGCCGTCAGCTCCCGGGCGATCCGGGGCGGCGAGACCAGGTCCCGGGACCCGGTGATGACGAGCGTCGGGGCGGTGATCGCCGGGGCCAGGGCGTGCAGGTCCAGCTGCTCCCGGGTGAACGGCGGCACCGCGCGGGCCTGGTCCCCGAGCAGCAGCAGCGCATCCAGCGGTCCCCCGTCGGCGTGGTGACCGCGGCCCAGCTCGGTGTGCAGGATCCGCGCCGTGAGGTCGTGCTCGACGACGTACGGCGTGGACTGCAGCCAGGCCTGGTTCAGCACCTGCCGCACGCTGGTCCAGGTCAGGCTGCCGCGGCCGACGGCCAGCAGATCGACCAGGTCGCGCACCGCCGCGGGACCGCCGTGCTCGTGGACGGCCAGCACCACCGGCCCGGCCCGGGTGATGTCCACCGCGCCCTCCTCGGCGAGCCGTCGCAGCGTGCGCGCCGTGGTCGCGGTGGAGATGTCCGTGCCGTCCCAGTACATGCCGCGCAGGGTCTGCTGGGCGATGACCTCGTCGCCCGCGCCGGTCAGCGGGGAGTCCAGGACCAGCGAGTGCACCCGCTCGGGGTGGAGCACCGCGAGCACCTGGGCGAGATAGGCGCCGTACCCGGTGCCCACCACCGCGGCCTGCTCGATGCGGGCATGGTCGAGCACCGCGAGCAGGTCGCCGATCACCTCGCGCAGGCTCATCGCGTGCAGCGGCAGGTCCCGGCCCGCGGCGTCGAGCCGGGAGAGCCCGACCCCGCGGTGCTCCATCATCACCACGTCCAGGCCCCGCCCGGCGAGGCTCCTGCGCAGCACGTCGTAGGGCAGCACCGAGGCCCGGCCGGGACCGTCGGGCAGCAGCAGCACCGGCACCTGCGGCACAGCGGTCCGGTCCGGTGCCTGCCCGGTGGCGGGTCGTCCGTTCGCCGGGCGGGGCCGGGAGGGCTGCGGCCGGCGCGGGACGGTGCGCGCGTAGCGCAGCGGGAACAGCCGCCGGTCGCTCGCCGAGAACTCCCGGTAGACGGTCATCAGGTCGTTGCGGATCTGCAGCAGATCGTCCTGCGCGGCCCGGTCGAACAGCTCGGAGGTCCTCTGCACGGCGCTGGCCCTCATTCGCCGGTCCGACCGTCCAGCAGCTCCGCCAGCACGTCGAGCTGGCCCGCGTGGCGGGCGGTCTCCTCGACCATGTGGGTCAGCACCCAGCGCACGGTCCGCGCCTCCCGGCCGCCGCCGCGCACCTCGTCCGCAGGGCTGCGGCCGACGAGCTGGGCGCGGGACTGCTCCGTCGCCGCCCGGTAGTCGCGCAGCGCCTCCTCGAGCGAGGCGCCGTCGGCCACCGCCCATTCCCGCGCGGTGTCGTGACCGTCCGACCAGCGGTATCCGACCTCGGCGGTCGGCAGGGCGCCGAGGACCTCGCGGAACCAGTAGCGCTCGGTGTCGGCCAGGTGGCGGAGCAGGCCGGTCACCGTGGTGGCCGAGCCCAGCATCCGCGAGGTGGCCTGGTCGTCGTCGAGCCCGCGGACCTTCCAGGCGATGGTCGCGCGCAGGAAGTCCAGGAAGCCGCTGAGCGTCTCGAGCTCCCCGGCGATCCGGGGCGGGTCGGGGCGCTCGTCGGGGTGGGCCTCCGCAGGGGCGGCGTCCTCCTCCTCCGCGGCGGCCTGCTCGGCGGCCAGCCGGTCCACGAGCACGTCGAGCACGTCGGGCTCGGCGGCTCCGGCGTCGCCGGCCGCCGGGGACGCCGCGTCCGCCGCGTCCCCGGCGCGATGGCGCGGGCTCATGAGCCCGCGCCGCCCGTCGCGCCGATGGTGCTCCACAGGAAGGTGTACAGCAGCGCATTCATCCGCGCGGCCTGCTCGTTGGTCGCGGCGCCGCCGTGCCCGCCCTCGATGTTCTCCCAGTACCGCACGTCGGCCCCGAGGGACTCCAGGGCGGCGGTGAACTTGCGGGCATGGCCGGGGTGGACGCGGTCGTCGCGGGTCGAGGTCAGCACGAAGGTGGGCGGGTACTCGGCGCCGTCCCGCAGCAGGTGGTAGGGGCTGAAGGTGCGCACGAACTCCCAGTCCTCCGAGTCCGGGTCCCCGTACTCGGCCATCCAGGAGTACCCGGCCAGCAGGTGGTTGTAGCGCTTCATGTCCAGCAGCGGCACCTGGATGATGACCGCCCCGAACAGCTCCGGGTACCGGGTGAGCATGTTGCCGGTGAGCAGGCCGCCGTTGGAGCCGCCGCGCACCGCGAGATGCTCGCGGTCGGTGACGCCGCGCTCGAGGAGGTCCTTCGCCACCGAGGAGAAGTCCTCGTAGGCGCGGTGGCGGTTCTCCTTGAGGGCCGCCTGGTGCCAGCGGGGGCCGTACTCGCCGCCCCCGCGGATGTTGGCCAGCACGTAGGTGCCGCCGCGCTCCAGCCAGGCCTTGCCGATCGCGCCCAGGTAGGAGGGGGTCAGGGAGATCTCGAAGCCGCCGTACCCGTACAGCAGCGTCGGGGCCGGCCGGCCGGAGTCCTCCCGGTCGGTGCGGGCGATCTCGAAGTAGGGGATCCGGGTGCCGTCCTCGCTGACCGCGAAGTGCTGGGTCACGCGCAGCCCGTCGGCGGCGAAGCGGGCCGGCGCCGCCTTGATCACCTCGAGCTCGCCGGGTTCGCCGCCGGCGGCGACGTCGGCGAGGTCGCCGAGCAGCAGCGTGGTGGGCTCGATGAAGTCGGTGACGGTCACCCAGACCTCGTCGCTGTCCTCGGTGTCCACCGCCGACACCCCGATCGAGCCGCGCAGGTCGGGGTAGAGGTCGGTGCGCACCCAGGCGCCGTGCTCGTCGCGGGTGTGCACCTCGAGGTGGTGCACCACGTCCTCGAGGATCGACAGCACGATGGTGGACCGGGTGATGGTCATGTCGGCCAGCGAGGAGCTCTCGGTGGGCTCGAACAGCATGTGCAGCTCGGGCTCACCGGCCTGGAAGCGCTCGAAGTCCCCGACCACGAGGGATCCGGCGGGGTAGGTGACCCCGGCGACCTCCCAGTCGCTGCGGGGGCTGAAGATGCCCAGGTCCCGGTGCGCGGAGACCTCGAGGTCGCGCGGCACCTCGACCTCGGTGAGGGCGGGCGGCTGCCGGCTGCGGTCCACGACCATCACCGTCTGGTCGTAGAAGGCATGGGCGACGACCACCCAGTCCCGCTCCCAGCCGGGGGTGGAGTCGTGGGCCCCGGCGACGAGCATGTCGTCCTCCTTGCCCTCGAACACCAGCTCCGCCTCCGCCAGCTCGGTGCCGCGCCGCCAGATCCGGGCCTGGCGGGCGTAGCCGGAGCTGGTCATCGTGCCCTCGCCGAAGTCGGTCGAGGCCCAGACGGTGTCGCGGTCGAGCCAGCCGAGGGAGCCCTTGGCCTCCGGGCGCACGAAGCCGCCGTCGGCGGGGTCGACGAAGGAGCGGGTCGCGAGGTCGAACTCGCGGGTGACGTCCGCGTCGGAGCCTCCGTGGGAGAGGTCGATCAGGGCGTGCCGGTAGGGCTCGCCCGCGGCGGGGTCCGCCGGTCGCAGCAGGCGGGCACCGTGCCACACCCAGTCCTCGTCCTCGGCGACGTTCAGGGCGTCGACGTCGAGCAGGATCTCCCACTCCGGCGCGTCGGCGCGGTAGGAGTCCAGGGTGGTGCGGCGCCACAGGCCGCGCTCGTGCTCGGCGTCGGTCCAGAAGTTGTAGAGGTGCTCCCCGCGCTTGACCACGGCGGGGATGCGGTCCTTCGCGTCGAGGATCTCGCGGATCTCCCGCTGCAGCGTCCGGGCCAGGGGCGCGCCCTCGGGGTCGGCGGGATCGGCCACCGCGTCCAGCTCCGTCTCCGCGCCGGCATTGCGCTCCCGGACCCAGCCCAGCGCCTCCTCGCCGGTGATCTCCTCCAGCCACAGGTGCGGGTCCGCGGTGCCGTCGGGGGCAGGCAGCTGGGGCGCGGTGTCGGTCATCGGTTCTCCTCGTCGACGGCGGTGAAGTCTGTGAGCGTGCGCGTCCAGGCGGTCTTCCAGACCTCCCGGCCCTCGGCGGACTCGATGCCCTTGTGCTCGATGCCGAGGGTGCTGCGGCGGTCGTCCTTGGCGGCGATGTTCACCGACAGCCGGGAGCCGTCGGTGAGCGGGGCCCGCCAGTAGCGCCAGCGTGCGGTGGCGCTGAGGGAGGGCTCGCCCAGCCCCAGCTGCTCGCGGCGCGGCGCGGTCATGAAGGCGTCCCAGCGGGCCACCACCGCGTCGGGGTCGCCGGTCAGGGTGCGGGAGGCGGAGGCGGAGAAGTCCCCCTCGCAGCTCTGCCCGATCACCCGGCGGCCGATCACCTGCTCGTAGGCGACCGTGACGTTCTGCGCCCACCATTCGGTGACGTCCCAGCGCTGCGGCAGCAGCCGAGCGATCGCGGCATGGTCGAGGTCGCGGCCGCCGGCTTCGTCGATCCGCCGGGTCCACTCCGACAGGGCGATCCCGGTGGCGGCCTCGATCGAGGCGGCCCGAGGGTGCTCCGACGGCGGCAGGGTGGGGCTCATGGGGCCAGCCTACGGGGGTGCGGGGGCCCCGCGTCGTCCGTCGCCGCGGTCCGCATCCTGCGTGGAACACTGGCCGCATGCGCCGACGTCATCTGCTGGGCCTGGCCCCCGCCGCGGCCCTCGCCGCCTGCACCGTCGTCCAGGAGCCCGCCCCCGGCGCCCCCGGCGACGACCCCGCCGGCACCTCCCCGGTGCCGGAGGCGCCGACCACCGCGGCGCCCGCGCCGCCCGCGGAGCCCCCCAGCGCCGCGGAGCGGCTGCTGGCCGAGCTCTCCCCGCGCGAGCTCGCCGGGCAGCTGGTGTGGGTGGGGATCGCCGCGGGCACCGAGATCCCGCCCGAGACCCTCACCGACCACCATGCCGGCGGCCTGTTCCTGCTGCAGGTCTGGGAGAGCCCGGAGCAGGTCGACGCCGTCGTCACCGCCGCCCGCGAGCTCGCCCGGCCCGAGCTGCCGCCGCTGATCGCCGTGGACCAGGAGGGCGGCCAGGTGCGGATGCTGCGCGGGGACGCCGCCCGCTCCACCCCCTCGGCCGAGGAGCTCGGGGAGCAGGGGCCCGACGCCGTGACCGCCGCCTACACCGACATCGGGCAGGACCTCGCCGCCCGCGGCATCCAGGTGGCGCTGGCGCCCGTGGCCGACGTGGTCGACCCCGAGCTCGGCGGCGACAACGGACCGGTCGGCGCGCTCGAGCGCGGCTTCGGCACCGATCCCGCGCAGGTCGGTGACTGCGTGGCCGCCGCGACCGAGGCGCTCGCCGCACAGGGCGTCGCCGCCACCCTCAAGCACTTCCCGGGCCTCGGCCGCGTCGAGGAGAACACGGACTTCTCCGCCGACGGCATCGAGGACGAGCAGACCGGCCCCACGGACCCCTTCCTGGCGTCCTTCCGGGCGGGCATCGAAGCCGGGGCGGCGCTGGTGATGATGTCCTCGGCGATCTACCCGCGACTGGAGGCGGAGGTCCCGGCGATGTTCTCCGCCGCCGCGATCGGGGACCTCCTGCGCGGTCGGCTCGGCTTCGAGGGCCTGGTGATCACCGACGACGTCGGCACCGCGGAGGCGGTCGCCGCCGTCCCCGTCCCGGAGCGCGCCACCCGCCTGCTGGACGCCGGCGGCGACGTGGTGCTGACCGCGGATCCCGCGCTGACCGGCGAGCTGGTGGACGCGATCGAGGCCTGGGCGGGCCGGGGCGCCGAGCAGGAGCAGCGGGTGCGGGAGTCCGCCGGCCGGGTGCTCGCGCTCAAGGAGCGGGCAGGACTGCTGGCCGACTAGAGCGCCGGACCGGCCCGCCGGCCGGCCCGCGCCGGGGCCGGATCAGCGCTTGTCGAGGGTGATCAGGTGGTTCAGCGGACCCAGTCCGCCGCCGATCCGGGAGATCTCCCAGCCCAGCGCGTTCTCGGTCGCGCTCGCCACGAACTCCCGGGCGGAGGCGACGATCGTGATCAGGTCGTCGTCGGCGCCCGCCTCCCCGATCTCCCCGAGCTCCCCGGCGCGGTCGAACTCCGCGATGCGGGCGAGCTGGGCGGTGATCGCGGCGGACAGCGTGGTCCCGGCCCCGCGCACCTGGCGGCGCGCCACCCGCTGGGCGCGCAGCAGGTCGGTGCCGGTCTCGTGGACCAGCACGTCGACCACGTCGTCGTCGACCCGGCGGCCGCCGGTGATCAGCACCGCCCCGGGGCCCATCGCCTGCAGCGCCAGAGCCTGGTCGCGCATCTCGTCGATGGTCGTCGCGAGCGGCAGCCCCAGCAGCTGCGCCGCCTCGGCGAGGTTCGGGGTGAGCACGTCCACCAGCGGCAGCAGGGACTCGCGCAGGGCGCGCGCCCCCTCCGCGGAGATCAGCGCCGAGCCGTCGGCGCCGATCATCACCGGGTCCAGGACGATCCGGCCCAGCCGAGCCCGGTGCTCGCGCACGGCGGCCGCGACGGCCTCGACCACCTCGGCGCTGCCCAGCGCGCCGATCTTGGTGGCGTCGATCAGGAGGTCGCCGACGACGGCGTCGATCTGCTGGCGCACGACGGCGCCCGGCAGCGGGTGCAGGTTCTGCAGGCCCTGGGTGTTCACCGAGGTGATCATGGTGACCGCGCTGGCACCGTAGGCGCCCAGCGCCGTGAAGGTCTTCAGGTCCGCCTGGATCCCGGCGGCTCCGTCGGACTCCGAATCGGCGATGGTCAGGACGAGGGGCGGGCGCATGCAGTCTCCATCTCGCTGGGCTGAGGCCCCGCAGGGCCCATCACCGGGGCCGAGGCCCCGGCTCCGTGAGCGGAGACTACCAATCACGTCTGGCATGTCCGTCCTCCGCCGGGCTCCCGGTCCCGTCGTGCGAGAATCGCCCGGGGGCGTGGGCGCGCAGGAGAGCATTTCGGGGCGCGGCCCCTGGTGCCGGGGAGGTGGCGATGACACAGGATCGAGGCGACGGGCAGTGGTCCGGCAGCGGCGCCCTGCCCGATTTCCGCACCTCGGATCCCGACGGCCTGCCCGACTTCGACGCCGCCCAGGGCCCGGTGACCCTCGGCGAGCCGAGCGAGCGCTCGCGCCGCCGCACCCGGGCGACCATGCTCGCGGTCATCGGCGGCGCCGTGGTGGTGATCGCGGTGATCGCCCTGGTCCTGTCGCAGACCGTCTTCCGCTCGGTGCTCGACGAGGAGGACCCCACCGCCTTCGCCACCGGACCGCGCTCGGCCGAGGGGCAGTCGGAGTACGTCCCCGATCCGCAGGACCCCGACATCGCGCCGCCGCCGCCGATCTTCACCCAGGCCCCCACCACCGAATGCACCTTCCCCGAGACCATCACGGAGCCCCAGGACGCCGCTCCGGGGACCGTGCGCGGCGGCGACCTGCAGTACACGATCCCCGACGGCTGGGGCCCCTGGGGCACCGGCACCCTGCCCTACCTCGACGAGCTGGGAGCGCACGGCCGGGAGGTCGAGAGCAGCTGGTACAGCGTGGTCAACCTCGGCCGGGTCGTGTGGCCCGAGGAGGAAGGCGGCTATCCGGGCCTCGAGACCGCGGCGGTGGCCCTGTTCCAGTGCTACGCGACCACCTCGGGGGTCGTCGGCCACTTCGGCGAGAACCCCACCATCACCGACTACCGCTCCGAGGTGATGACGGTGGACGGCGAGCCGGCCTGGATCGTGCAGGCCACCTACAACTTCGAGGACCCCGACATCCTCGACACCACCAGCGCCTCGATCGTGACCTCGATCGTCGTGGAGACCGACGACGGGCCCAGCGGCCTGGTCAGCGACGTCGCCGCCGACGTGCCGGACCATGCCCAGGCGCTCGAGGACATCATCGCGAGCCTCGACGTCGTCGAGTGACGACCAGCCGCACCACCCCTGAAGGAGCCCCCGTGCACACCGGACCGCAGTACCCCTCGACCCAGCAGCAGACCCCTGGGCCGGGGGGTGGCCGCGGCGGCACCCTGCTGATCGCCGTCGTGTCCTTCGCGGTCGTCTTCCTGCTCATCGTGGGCGCGACCGTGGGCTACCTGGTGCTGCGCACCGGGAGCCCCGGCGGGGCCGCCCCCGCCCCGTCGAGCACGCAGGCCGGCACCCCGGTGGACCCGGAGACCACCGGGCCCGACTCCCCCACCCCCACGGACGTCGAGGAGGTGCGCTGCTGGAGCCCGGAGACCATCGAGCGGACCTCGCAGAACCCCTCGGGCAAGCTGCGCGGCGGCGGTCTGCAGTTCATCCCGCCCACCATCTTCGACCAGCGCCACTCGACGCCGGGCAACTCCTACATGAACGACATCCAGAGCGCCCAGGCCCATGTCGAGGCCACCTGGTACTCCGTGATGACGGTGGCGAAGGTCGAATGGCAGCCCGGCATCGAGTACCCCGGGGCCGAGGTCGCCTCGCAGAAGATCCTGAACTGCTACTTCTCGGCGAACATCTGGGGGAGACCACCGGTCGCCAGCTGGTGGACGAGATCACCGAACCGGTCACCGTCGCCGGCATGCCGGGCTACCGGACCACCGCCACCGTCACCTTCGCCACCAGCCCGCTCAAGCTCACCACCGGCACCGCGCTCCAGGTGGTGGTGGTCGAGACGCCGCAGGGGCCCAGCGCCTTCGTGTCCGAGACGGCGATCGGGGTCACGGAGCACGAGGAGGCGGCGGTGCAGGCCTACGAATCGCTGACCGGGGTGGGCTGACCGCCCCGGGGGCGGCGCTCAGACCACCGAGGAGGCGAGCCGGCAGAGGTTGTCGACCACCATCATCACCCGCGACCGCTCCTCCCACTCCTCGAGGGTGAGCTCCCGGCTGCGGGAGCGGTAGACGTCCTCGACCTCGTGCATCTTGAGCATGAAATCGGTCCCGCCGACCATCAGCGAGCTCTCCATCTGCAGCAGGAACGAGCGGATGTCCATGTTGGAGGAGCCGATCACGGTCACCGAGTCGTCGATCGTGATGTGCTTGGCGTGCAGGATCGTCGGCGCCCGGTGGAGCCAGATCCGCACCCCGGCCTCCAGCAGCGCCGTGTAGTAGGAGCGCTGGGCGTGGAAGACCAGGAACTGGTCCCCGATCTCGGAGACGAACAGCTCCACCTCCACCCCGCGCTTGGCCGCGGTGATCAGCGCGTAGAGCATCGACTCGTCGGGCACGAAGTAGGGGCTGACCGCGCTGATGCGGTGGTCGGCGGAGTAGAACAGCTGGTTGAACAGCAGCAGGTTGTTCTCCAGGACGAAGCCGGGACCACTGGGCACGAGCTGGCACTCGTAGGTGCCCGAGGTGTCCTCCGGCGCGGTGACGACCATCTGCTCGGGCAGCTGCTCCCCGGACTCGTAGAACCAGTCGATGGCGAACAGCAGGTTCATCTCGGAGACGATCGGGCCGCGCAGGCGCACCATGGTCTCCTGCCAGCGCAGGCCGCGACGGATGATGGAGCGCTTGTCGTAGTGGGGGGCGATCATGTTCTGGCTGCCCATCCAGCCCACCTGCCCGTCCACCAGCAGGAGCTTGCGGTGGTTGCGCAGGTCCGGCCGCTGGAAGGCGCCGTCGCGGAACGGTTTGATCGGCATCATCGGGTAGTGCTCGATGCCGTGGGCATCCAGCAGGCGGCGCATGGCCCGGTAGACCTTGCCGTGGCTGAGCGAGCCCCAGTGGTCGTAGAGCACCCGGACCGTCACCCCGCGGTCCGCGACCTCGCCGAGCGCCGCGAAGAAGTCCTCGGTGACCTCGTCGAGCGCCATCGTGTAGAACAGCACGCTGACATCGCGCTGCGCGGTGCGGATGTCGGCCGCCATCCGGGCGATCGAGGTGTCGTAGTCGATCTCCAGGTCCGCCGAGTTGTTGCCGGTCAGCGGATAGGCGCCCAGCTCACGGTTCAGCCGCACCGCGGACTGCAGCCAGCTGGGCACGTCGGGGTCGAGCTCGCTGTCGGGGATCCGCAGCGAGCGCTCCCGCATCAGGGTGTTGACGCGCTGCTGCTTGATCCGTCGCTTCCGCGGCAGCTGGGCCTTGCCCAGCAGCAGGTAGACGGGGAAGAGGACGATGGGCAGCGCCATGATCGCGAGCAGCCAGGCGATCGCGGAGCCGGGACGCCGGTTGCGCGGCACCAGGATCAGGGCGGCGATCCGCAGCCCCACGTCGATCAGGATGTAGACGTACGGGCTGACGACCACCCAGTGGTCGAGCACCCACTGCCACGCCTCGGCCATGAGCGGGTCCTTCCTCGGGGAAGCAGGACGGCGGGCCCCCGCAGGGACCCGCCGTCCAAGGATACGGGCGGGGTGCTCACCCCACCGCGGAGTCGGGACTCAGTCGCTGCCGCGCAGGATCATCAGGATCCGCAGCACCTCGATGTACAGCCACACCATGGTGGCGGCGACCCCGAAGGCGCAGCGCCAGGCGTAGCTGCGCGGGACCCCGGCCTGGCTGGCCTGCTGGATGTCCTCGAAGTCCATCACCAGCGAGTAGGAGGCCATCACCACGGCGAGGCCGCCGATGACCAGGCCGATCACGCCGTCGCGGAGGCTGCCGCCGGTCAGCAGCACGTAGCCGATGTTGACCAGCCCGAACAGCAGGTAGGACACCATCGCGATCATGAAGATCTTGTTCAGTCGCGGCGAGGTGCGCAGCACGCCCATCCGGAAGGCGACCAGCACGGTGCCGGCGACGGCGAGCGTGGCCACCACGGCCTGCAGGGCGATGCCCGGGAAGAGCTGGCCCGCGAAGCCGCTGAAGCCACCCAGCAGCAGGCCCTCGAAGACCGCGTAGAGCAGCACCAGGACCGGCGAGGGCGTCTTCTTGAAGGCGTTGACGAGCCCGGTGACCAGGCCGCCGATGACGCCCACGACGAGCGCGACCATGGACAGCGACATGCCGGCCTCGAAGCCGGGCTGCCCTGCCACCAGGCCGAGCGCGGTGGGCAGCATGGCCACGGCGAAGCCGACCACGATGATCACGCCCAGGGTCGCGGTGATCGCGTTCAGCGCGTCCCGCAGGGTCATCCGGCCGGTGTCGACGCCGGACGCGGCCGGCCGGGCGTACATCGCCTCGAGCTGGTCGGTGCCCTGCTGGTCGAAGCCGGGGGCCCACTGGGTGTTCTGGGCGGGGCCGGTCGGGGCGGACTGTCCGAACTGGGGAGCGCGGTAGTTCGCGCCGCCCTGGACCGCCTGGTCGCGGCCGAAGATGACGTTGTGGCGTGCCATGGGGCTCCTCACGTGGGATCTGGTGGGCAGACGGCGCGCACGATCACGAGGGCGCACGACCTGCTGACCGATTCTATCGACCCAGTCCGGGATCCGCCTGGGTGCCCGCTCCGCCGACAGCGAAGACGGCGCCGTGGGTCCCGGAGCGGCTCAGCGCGCGGCGGCGAGGGCCTGCTCGAGGTCGCCGAGCAGGTCCTCCTGGTGTTCGATGCCGACGGACAGTCGCAGCAGCTCGTCGCTGATCCCGGCCCGTTCGCGCGCCTGCGGGGTCATCGACTCATGGGTCATGGTGGCGGGGCGGCAGATCAGGGACTCGACCCCGCCCAGGCTCACCGCGAAGGCCGGGTAGCGCAGCGCCTCGAGGAACGCGACCCGGTCCAGGCCGGGGGCCAGCTCGAAGGAGAGCACGGCGCCGGTCCCCTCGGCCTGGGAGGCGTGCAGGCGCGCCTCCTGCTCGCTGTGGGAGCCGGGGTACCAGACCTGGGCGATGCCCTCGTGGCCGCGCAGGGCCTCGACGATCGCGATCGCGTTGTGCTGCTGCCGCTCGAGCCGCAGCGGCAGGGTCTTGATCCCCTGCAGGAGCCGGAAGGAGTCCGCCGGGGCGAGCACCCCGCCCTGCGCCACCTGGGCCAGGCGGAGCGCGGCGGCCAGCGCGTCGTCGTTCGTGGTGACGGCCCCGGCCAGCAGGTCCGAGTGCCCGCCGAGGTACTTGGTGGCCGACTGCACGACGAGGTCGGCCCCCAGCGCGAGGGGCTTCTGCAGCACGGGGGTCATGAAGGTGTTGTCGACCAGCACCAGCGCCTCGTGGCGGTGGGCGAGCTCGACGATGCGGCGCAGGTCGGTGATCCGCAGGGTCGGGTTGGCGGGCGTCTCGACGAAGACGACCCGGGTGGCGGGGGTGAAGTCGGCGTCCGTGAGGGCCCCCAGGTCGTCGACGAACCGGCTGGTGCAGCCGCGGGCGGGCAGCACCTGGTCCACGAAGCGGTAGGTGCCGCCGTAGACGCTGGCCGGGAGGATCACCTCGTCGCCGACCTCGAGGACCGACAGCGCGGCGGCGGTGGCGGCCATGCCGGAGGCGAAGGCGAAGCCGTGCTCGGCGCCGTCGAGCGCTGCCAGCACCGTCTCGAGCTGGCCCCGGGTGGGGTTCGCGCCGCGCTGGTAGGCGAAGGCGCCGCCCTCGGTGGCCGGGTCGAGCTCGAAGGTCGAGGCCAGGTGCACCGGCGGGACCACTGCTCCGTGCTCGAAGTCCCGCAGGGTCTGCACGGCGGCGGTCTGGATGTGCACGGTGGCTCCTCGGTGCTCGGGCGGTCGGTGACCTCCACTGTAGGACCGCTGCCCCACCCCGCCCCGGCCGCATGTCCCACTGTGACGGGCGGGGGCGGGGGCGGCGGTCCCCCGCCGCGCCTCCGCCGCCGTGGGGGCTCACACGCCGACGGGCACCGGGATCGGGCCGGTCGCGGTCGGGGCCGTGAGCGCCGGGATCGGCGCGGTGGTGGGGACCACCTCGATCGCCGGCAGCGAGCCGGTGATCGTGGACTCGTGGTCGCGCAGCACCGACAGGGTGCGCCGGGAGCGGATCCGCAGCCCCAGCAGGGTCGCGGCGACCATCGCGAAGCCGAGCGAGGCCAGCACGATCGCGACCACCATCGGGGCCCGGAACCCGAAGCCGGCGGCGATCACCGCTCCGCCGAGGGCCGCGCCGATGGCGTTGGCGACGTTGAACGCGGCCTGGTTCAGGGAGGCGCCCAGCACCTCGGAGCGGTGCGCGACCCGGATCAGCCAGGTCTGGATCGCGGGGCTGAGCGCGGAGCTGGCGGCGTTGACGACGAAGAAGCCGATCATCAGGCCGAGCAGCGAGCCCTCGGAGCCCAGCAGCAGGCCGACCAGGGCCGCGACGTAGATCGGGAAGCCGATCATCAGCGTCGCCGGCAGGGAGCGGTCGGTGGCGGCGCCGCCGACCAGGTTGCCGATGGTCATGCCCAGTCCCGCGACCGCGAGCACCCAGGGCACGACCGTCGCCGGCGCGCCGGCGACCGAGGTGGTGATGTCGGCGACGTAGCTGAAGACGGCGAAGCCGCCCGCGAAGCCGATCGCGGCGACGCCCATGATGATCCACAGCTGCAGGCGGCGCAGGGCGAGGATCTCGTCGGCGGCGCGGCGGCCCGGGACCGGCTCCTCATGGGGGACGGTCAGTCGCAGGGCGACCACGGTGGCGAGGAAGATCGCGCCGATCACGAGGTACACGACCCGCCAGCCGGCGACCTGGCCGATCGCGGTCATCACCGGCACCCCGATGAGGTTCGCGACGGTCAGGCCCGACAGGGCCAGGGCGACGCCCTTGCCCTGGCTGCCCGGTCCCATCAGGGATGCGGCCAGCAGCGAGGCGACCCCGAAGTAGGCGCCGTGAGGCACGCCGGCGAGGAACCGCGCGAGGACGGTGAGCTCGAAGGTGGGCATGAGCGCGGAGAGCACGGTGCCGGCGGCGAGGGCCGCGGCGAGCGCCACGATCATCGTGGTCCGGCTCCAGCGCACCGAGAGCAGAGCCAGCACGGGGGCGCCGACGACGACCCCGAGGGCGTAGGCGGTGATCGCCAGGCCCGCCCGGGCGGTGCCGGCGGCGGGGTCGGCGGCCATCTGCTCGGGCAGCAGGCCGTCGGCGATGCCGGGCAGCAGGCCCATGGTGGCGAACTCGGAGGCGCCGATGCCGAAGCCGCCGAGCGCGATGGCGAGCAGGGCGAGGGTGCGACGGCGCCCGGTCAGGGCGTCGGGGGCCGCGGCGGAGCCGGGGCGGGGATCGGGGGCGGGGCGTGGGGCGGTGGAGAGGGTCATGAGGGTCCTCGTGGAGCAGGAGCAGATGCGGGAGGGCGTCATCGACCGAGCGCCAAGAATAAGCAAACGCTGTTGCGATACGTCAAGGGGGCGCGGCGGCGGAGCTGTGTCACACCGCCGGATCGGCGCCCGCCGGACGCCGGCACCGGCCGTGGCAGGATGAGCGCCGTGAGACCGACCGGGCCCCTGGATCGCGTGGCCGGCGCGCACGACGCCGCCGTGCTCGCCGTCGCCCGTCGTGGCGAACCGGTCGCGCGCGCCGGATTGGCGGACGCCCTGCAGGTCACGCCGCAGGCGATCTCGAAGATCCTCTCCCGCCTGATCGACCGGGGACTGATGGCGGAGACGGGCTCGGTCTCCGCGGGTCCCGGCAAGCCCACCACCCTGTACGAGATCGTCCCCGGCTCGCGCCGGGCCATCGGACTGCATCTGACCCGCTCCCGGCTGCGCGGCGTGGTGGTGGACCTCACCGGTGAGGTGCTCGAGCGCAGCGAGATCGAGATCGGCCATCAGCCGCCGGTGCCGGAGCTGATCACCGCCCTCACCGCGCAGGTGCGGGCGCTGTCCGGGCACGGCAGCGGGGAGCTGCTGGGAGTGGGCCTCGGCATGCCCGGACCGGTGGACTCGCTCGAGGGGATCTACCGGGGCACCGCCGCCCCCGACCCCTGGCGCGGCGCCCCGCTGCGCGCCCTGCTGCTCGCCGAGCTCGGCCTGCCCGTGCTGCTGGACCACGACTCGCGGGCCGCCCTGGTGGGCGAGAGCTGGTCGCAGCCGGGCCTGCTGGACAACGCCGCCCTGGTGCTGGTCGAGGACGGGCTGGGGGCGAGCCTGCGGATGGACGGCACGATGCTGCGCGGCGCCCATGCCCAGGCCGGTGAGGTCGGCCACACGGTGGTGCAGATCGGGGGCCGGGCCTGCGAATGCGGCCGACGGGGCTGCGCGCAGGCGGAGTACCGCGCCGCACTCGAGGCAGCCGACCCCGCCCGCGCGGCGCAGGTGCTGGCGACCGTGGTGGTGAACCTGGTGCGGCTGGCGGACGTGGACCACGTGGTCCTCGGCGGCCGCACCCTGTACCTCCAGCACGCGGCCTCGATGGACGCGATCCGGCAGGCGCTCGCCGAGGGGCTGCGGGCGGAGCCGTGGTTCCACGTCGAGATCATGCTCTCCACGCGCGGCGTCGACCTGATCGCGGTGGGGGCGGCCTGCGAGGTGCTCGAGCACGAGTACGGGCTGCCGACCGCGCTGGTGGGTCCGGAGGCGGGCTGAGCGCCCGGGCGCTCAGCCGGTGACGGCGGCGCCCTCGGGGGAGGCGAGCTGGATCTGCGCCGCGCGCAGCTGGGCCAGCCGGCGGCGCGCGCGCAGCCGCAGCAGCGCCGATGTCACCAGCAGCATCGCGAAGCCGGCCGTCGCGAGCGCGGTGCCGACGACCGTCGGGGCGGCGAGGCCGAGGCCCGCGGCGATGACCGCGCCGCCCAGCAGCGCGCCGAGGGCGTTGGAGATGTTGAAGGCGCCGTGGTGCAGCGCGGCGCCGAGCATCTCGGAGCGGCCGGAGATCTGCATCAGCCAGGTCTGCATGGCGGGGCTCAGCGCCGAGTGGGCGCCGTTGACCAGCGCGAAGGTCAGGGTCAGCCCCACCGGGTCGGTGACCGTGAACATCATCGCGGCCATCCCGGCGATGTAGACGGGGAAGCCGATCAGCAGGGTCAGCATCAGCGAGCGGTCCGCGGCGATGCCGCCGAGGACGTTCCCGAGGGTCGCGCCGAGGCCGGCGGCGGCGAGCAGCCAGGGGATGTGCCCGGCGGAGAGGCCGGCGACCTGTCGGCCGATGTCGGCGATGTAGCTGTAGACGGCGAAGGAGCCCGCGAAGCCGATCGAGGCGATCAGCATCACCACCCACAGCTGGACGCGGCGGAAGGCGCGCAGCTCGTCGAGGATCCGGCGGCCCTGCGGGGCGGCCTGGGCGGGGACGGTCAGTCGCAGCAGCAGTGCGGTGAGGGTGAACAGGGCGGCGATGACCAGGAAGGAGACGCGCCAGCCGTGGACCTGCCCGAGCGCGGTCAGCAGCGGCACCCCGGCGAGGGTGGCGACGGTCAGTCCGGACATCGCCAGCGCCGCCCCCTTGCCCTGGGAGCCGGGGCCGAGCAGCGTCCCGGCGATCAGCGCCGCCACGCCGAGGTAGGCGCCGTGGGGCAGTCCGGCGAGGAAACGGGCGGCCAGGGTGAGGCCGAAGCTCGGCATCAGCGCCGACAGCGCGGTGCTCACGGCCAGGATGATCGCGAGCAGCAGGATGATGCGGGTGCGGCTCATCCGCACCGCCAGCAGCGACAGCGCCGGGGCGCCGATGACCACGCCGAGCGCGTAGGCGGTGATCGCCCAGCCGGCCTGGGCCAGGCCCTGCTCGGGCCGGCTGGCCATCATCTCCGGCAGCAGGGAGTCGGCGATCTGGGGCAGCAGCCCCATGCTGACGAACTCGGAGGAGCCGATGCCGAACCCGCCCAGGGCGAGGGCGAACAGCGCCAGGGCGCGGCGGCCCCGGCTGAGCGGCTCGGCGGCCGGGCGGAGCGGCGTGGGCGCAGCGGTCATGGGGCACCTCCCGGGGCGCGGATCGGGGGCTCGGCGCGCCGACGCGGCCGAGGGGCGCGCGTCCCGGGCGGGAGCCGACAGCGAGAAGGTGCCGCCGCGGCATCGCTCCCGCGCTCAGCACCTCGGTCCCCACGCTACGGGGGCGGCGGCACCGCGCGCCAGGTCATCGCGGCCGGTGCCCTCGAGAGCCGGATCACACCCGGTCAGGCGGGGCGGGCCCCGAAGATCGCCGAACCGACCCGCACGATCGTCGCGCCCTCCTCGACGGCGATCTCGAGGTCCCCGCTCATGCCCATCGAGAGGTGCGTCAGCTCAGAGGCGCCGAGCTGCTCGCGCACCTCGTCGCGCAGGGTGCGCAGGCCGTGCAGGGAGGCCCGGACGGCCTCGTCGTCACTGGTGTTCGCCCCGATGGTCATCAGCCCGACGGGACGCAGGCTGCTGCTCGCGCACAGCCGGGCGACGATCGGTGCGACGGCCTCGGCGGTGGGCGCGAAGCCGCCCTTGGACTCCTCGCCGGAGGTGTTGACCTGGACCAGCACGTCCCGTCGCACGCCGGCGAGCTCGGCCCGGCGCTCGAGGGCGTCGGCGATGTCCTCGCGGTCCACGCTGTGGATCAGCTCCGCGAAGGCGACCACGTCCCTGGCCTTGTTGGTCTGCAGGCGCCCGATGAAGTGGCGGGGCACGCCGTTGTCCGCCAGCAACGGATCGGCGTGCTTGGCGATCTCCTGTGCGCGGTTCTCCCCCACCGCCACCCGGCGGTCCCGGGAGCGCAGCAGCTCGATCGCCGCGGCGATCTCCGCCGGGGTGCGCATCTTGGTGGCCAGCAGCAGCGTGATCTCGCGGCCGTCCCTCCCCGCGCGCTCGGCGGCGGCATCCAGGCGCGCGAGCACCTCGTCGAGACGGGCGGCCAGCGAGGCGTTCTGCTCGGAGCCCGGGGCGGTGTCATCAGCACGGAAGGTCATGCCCCCATTGTGGCCGAGCCCCGGCACCACTAGCTTCAGCACCAGCCTCAGCCACCGATCGAGGAGAGCGCGCCCCGATGAGCCCTGCCGAACGCGCACCGGATCCTTCCTCGACCCGTCGGGTCCAGGTCCGGCGCACCGTCGTCGTCCCCGCGGCGCCGGCAGAGGTGTGGGCGCGCATCGCCACCGCCGAGGGCATCGCCGACGAGCTGCGGCCGTGGCTGACCATGAGCATGCCGCGCGGGCTCGCGGCGCAAGGACTCACCGCCGACCTGGTCGGCCGTCCCCTGGGTCGGGCCTGGCTGCGGCTCGGCGGAGTGGTGCCCGTGGAGTACGACGACCTTTTCCTGGTCGAGGTCGATGCGCCCCGCCGCTTCCACGAGCGCTCCTCGATGGCCCTGGCCCGGTCGTGGGAGCATCGGCGCGACCTCGAGCCTGCGGGTCCGGGACACACCCGCGTCACCGATCTGCTCGTGATGGAACCGCGGCTGCCGCTGCCCCGAGCGCCGCTGCGCAGCCTGATCGACGCCCTCTTCGCCCACCGCCATCGACGACTTCGCCGCCACTTCGCGCGGTGAGGCCACCACCCCCGAGCAGGGTGCCCCCAGTGGGACTCGAACCCACACTGCGCCGATTTTAAGTCGGCTGCCTCTGCCGATTGGGCTATGGGGGCCGGGCAGCTGGACCGTGCGGTCCGCGTGCCTCACAGACGTCCCACCCTATGCTGGGATGCACCATGACCGCTGTGATCCGGTCCCTCGCGGACTCCCTGCGACGGTTCGGCGACGACCGCCTGGAGGCCCTGCTCGTCGCCCGACCGGATCTCGCCACGCCCCTGCCCCGGGGCATCGGCCCCCTCGCCGCGCGCGCCGCCGGGGTCACCTCGGCCCGCCGCGCCCTGGAGGCGCTGACCCTGCCGGAGCTGCACCTGGTCGAGGCCCTCGCGGTGCTTCCCGACGGCGCCACCCCCACCCAGCTCGCGGCGGCGGTCTCCGCCGACCCCGCCACCATCTCCCCTGCCCTCGAGCGGCTCACCACCCTCGCGGTGGTGTGGGGCGAGGACGACCTCCACCTGGTCCGGCCCCTGCGGGACGGACTGCGCACCCCGGCCGGACTGGCCGCCCCGTCGCCGCAGGACCCCCCGGCCGCGCAGGCCGCCCAGCTGGTGGCCGCGGCCCGGGAGGTGGCGCCCGAGGTGCTCTCGGCCCTCGCCTGGGGGCCCTCCGCGGTCGAGGGGCACGGCCGTCTCGCCGCGGTGCTGCTGGAGGCGGGGATCGTGGTGACCGACGGGAACGCCCTGCACATCCCCCGCTCCGTGCATCTGGCGCTGCGGGACGGCCGCGTGCGCCGCAGCTATCTCGCACACCGTCCCGCGCCCGACGGGCCGGCGCTCACCGAGCGGATCCCCGGCTCCCGCACCGCCCAGGCCGTCGAGCGCGCCTTCGAGGCCCTTCGCCTGCTGGGCACCGTGCGGACCTTCGACGAGGACCCCCGGGGGTGCTGCGCCGCGGCGGACTCCCCCAGCGCGATCTGCGCCGCCTCGCCGACCGCGCCGGGGCGCCCGTGCTCGCCGTCGCGACGGTCCTGCAGTCCGCCTGGCAGGCCGGGCTGATCGGGCACGACGGGCAGGAGTGGCACCCCACCAGGGACTGGGACGTCCACCGGCTGCAGGGCGCGGAGCTGCGCTGGGCCGAGCTGGTGCTGGCCTGGGCCCGCGGTCACCATCTGGCCGCGGTGGTGGGGACCCCGGACGCCTCCGGCACCGGGCGGGCGCTGCTGTCGGACCTCACCCGGCGCGACGGCGTGCGCACCCGGCGCGGCTCCCTGCTGCGCGCGCTGCGCACCACGCCCGGCGTGGACGCCACCGCGGACTCGCTGGTCGCCTCGCTGGCCTGGGCCTTCCCCCTGGTGCCGGCCGAGGTGCTGCAGGAGGAGACCTCCGCCGCGCTGGCCGAGGGTCAGGTGCTCGGGGTGGTCGACGGCGGCGCCCTGACGGTGCTCGGCCAGGAGCTGGTGCTCGCCCTGGACGAGGACATCACCACCGCCGACGCCCGCCTGGCCGCCGTCCTGCGCAGCAGCGCCCCGCCCCCGGTGGAGGAGGTGCTGCTGGACGCGGACCTCACCGCGGTCATCCCCGGCCGTCCCGCCGAACGGCTGCTGCCGCTGCTGGACTGGACCGAGGTGATCTCCCGCGGCGGCGCCCTCACCCTGCGCTTCAGCGCCGCCTCGGTGCGCCGCGCCCTCGGCGACGGGCGCGACGCGGCCGCGCTGCTGGACCTGCTCAAAAAGGTCTCCCGCTCCCCCGTGCCGCAGGGACTGGACTACCTGCTGCGGGACGAGCAGCGCCGTCACGGCCGCATCCAGATCTCCCGCGCCACCACCGTGCTCACCGCGGAGGCGGAGGTGCTGGACCTGCTGCAGGTCGCGCCCGAGGCCACGACGCTGGGCCTGCACCGGCTGGCGCCGACCGTCGCGGTGACCCTCTCCGATCCCGGTTTCGCGCTGCAGATGGCCCGACAGGCGGGTCTGGCCCCGCAGGCCGTCGGCCCCGACGGCCGGGCCGTGGACACCGAGCTCGCGCACTCGCTGCGGGGCGGACCCGTCGATCCCGACCTGGTGACCATCGACGGCCCCGAGCTGCGGGTGCCCGCCGCCGAGGCCGTGGCCCGAATCCGGGCCGCCGAGGAGGGCGGCGGCGACCTCTCCGTCAGCGACCGCCTGCTGGATGCGATCTCCCGCAGCGCCGAGATCGCGCTGGGCATCGTGGACGGACGGGGCGGCGTGGCCGTCAAGCAGGTGCGGCCGCTCTCGCTCGAGGGCGGCCGGCTGCGGGCCCGGGAGACCGGACGCGAGGAGGAGTTCACGGTGCTCGTGCACCGGGTGACGCTGGGCTGACCTGCGCGGGCCTGCGCGCCCATGGGGAGTCCTCCCCATGGCGGCTCCCCCCTGCGCTCACGGTACTATTCGGCTCGCCAGGGCCGGACGTCGTCAGCACCCGACCTGGGGCCCGGGCTCATGCAACCCGGGGATCGATCATCAGAAAGAAGGGGATTCTTATGACCGTACCCACCTCGGGCTACGACATCGAGAAGATCAAGAAGAACGCGCTCATCGCCACCATCGTCGGGTTCGTCTGCGGAAGTGTCATCCCTGGCATCCTCGGACTGCTCGGCTACCTCAAGGCTGATACGGAGCCGGAGACCGCGAAGAAGTTCACGAAGTGGGCGTGGATCTCCTTCGCAATCATCTGGGCTCTCTACATCCTGGGCATCATCGCCTACATCGTCTTCATCGTCGCCGTCGTCGCCAACTCTCCCGAGATGACGACGTACTGAGCCTCGGCCGAGCACCAACACGCGGCTCAGACGCGAGGAAGGCCCCGGACCTCATGGTCCGGGGCCTTCCTCATGGTCGGGCGGGGCGGGTGCTCAGCTCAGCGGCCGAGCCCCGCCCGCCGGCTCACCAGTCCTGCTTGGTCTCGCGACGGTCCTCGGACCACTCCACGTGGAAGGTGCCCTCGGCGTCGACGCGCTGGTAGGTGTGCGCCCCGAAGTAGTCGCGCTGGGCCTGGACCAGGGCGGCGGGCAGGCGCGCGGCGCGCACCGCGTCGTAGTACGACAGGGTCGAGGAGAACACCGGGACCGGGTAGCCGGAGGCGGCGGCGAAGGCCACCACGCGGCGCCATGCCGGGATGCACTTGGCGATCTCGGTGGTGAAGTACTCGTCGGCCAGCAGCAGGGCCAGGCCCGGCTCGCGCTCGTACGCCTCGGTGATGCGGTTGAGGAAGCGGGCGCGGATGATGCAGCCGCCACGCCAGATGCGGGCCATGTCGCCGAGGTTGATGTCCCAGCCGTACTCGTCGGCGCCCTTGGCGATCTCGTCGAAGCCCTGGGAGTAGGAGACCAGCTTGGCGGCGTAGAGCGCCTTCTGGAGGTCGTCGATGAACTGCGCGGGATCGGCGATCTCGAGCTGCTGCGCCTCGGCGGGCAGGACTGCGCGGCCGGCCTCGCGCTGCGGGACGGAACCGGAGACGGAGCGGGCGAAGGTGGCCTCGGCGATGCCGGTGACCGGGACGCCGAGGTCCAGGGCGGTCTGCACGGTCCAGGCGCCGGTGCCCTTCTGGGCGGCGCGGTCGAGGATCACGTCGACGAACGGCTGGCCGGAGGTGGCGTCGGTGTGGTGGAGCACCTCGGCGGTGATCTCGATGAGGAAGGACTCCAGGTCGCCCTTGTTCCACTCGGCGAACACGTCACCGATCTGCGGGGCGGACATGCCCAGCGCCTTGGACATGAGGTCGTAGGCCTCGGAGATGACCTGCATGTCGGCGTACTCGATGCCGTTGTGCACCATCTTGACGAAGTGACCGGCACCGTCGGCGCCGACGTGGGTGCAGCAGGGCTCGCCGTCGACGTGGGCGGAGATCTTCTCGAACATCGGGCCGAGGCGGTCGTAGGACTCCTTGGTGCCGCCGGGCATGATCGAGGGGCCGTTCAGGGCGCCCTCCTCACCGCCGGAGACGCCGGAGCCCACGAAGTGCAGGCCCTGCTCGCGCAGGGCGGCCTCGCGGCGACGGGTGTCGCCGAACAGGGCGTTGCCGGCGTCGACGATGATGTCGCCCTCGTCCATCAGGGAGGCGAGCTCGTCGATCACGGCGTCGGTGGGCTTGCCGGCCTTGACCATGATGATCGCGACGCGCGGCTTCTGCAGGGAGGCGACGAAGTCCGCCATGGACTCCGAGGGGTAGAACTCGCCGTCCGTGCCGTGGTCGGCGATGACCTTCTCGGTCTTGGCGACGCTGCGGTTGTGGATCGCGACCTTGAAGCCGTTGCGGGCGAAGTTGCGGGCCAGGTTGGAGCCCATCACCGCCATTCCGGTGACGCCGATGTCCGCGACATCGGCGGGGGACGGAGTGAAGCTAGCCATGAGGTCTCCTCAAATCGGGGGAACGTCGATCCGGCAGCAGCGCGTGGTCCAGCGATCGGCCTGCACTCGCTGCCGGGCCATCGCCGCCCATTCTAGGGATGAGCGCCGCTCCGGCGGGGAAGAGCCCGTCTGTTGCCATCGGACCCCGGTACCGTGGGGCGCCCGATCCGAGCCGGCTCGGGATCAACGATCCCTCGACGAGGATTCCCATGACGTCCTTCCCCCCGCCCTCCTCCGGCCCTGAGTACGGCGCACCGGGCTCGCACGGCTCCCCTGCCGGGGCGGCCCAGTACGGCCGGCCGGCCGGTGAGGCCGCCCATGGTCAGCCCGGGAGCGCCGGTTCCGCGCCGGTGCCGGCGCGGCCTGCTCCCGGCACCGACCTGGGCGCCGACCTCGGCGCCGCCCTGACGTTCACCGGCCGGGTGCTGCTCCGCAACCCCGCCGCATATCTGCTCTCCGCGCTCATCTTCTCGGTGCTGATCTTCCTGATCATCCTCGCGGCCGTGCTCGCCGGAGGCTTCACCATCGCCGCCATGGCGGAGTCCGCGGGCTACACGGACGAGCCCTCCTTCGCAGACCTGGCGCTGGTCTACGCGATCATCCTCGGGATCTCGGCCCTCGCCGCCCCGCTCAGCGTGCTGTGGCAGTCCGGTGCCGCTCGCGCCGGCGTGATGGTGCTCGACGGCGGGCGGCCGAGCGTCGGCCAGGCCCTGGCCGGTCCGCTGCGCGTCATCCTGACCACGCTGCTCACCGGTGCGATCATCGCCGTGGGCACGCTGCTGCTCTACGTCCCCGGACTGATCGCTGCGGTCCTGCTGTTCTACGCCGTCCCGGCCTCCGCACGCGGCGCCTCCCCCATCGCCGCCCTCGCGCAGAGCGCCCGCCTGGCCAAGGCCAAGCTCGGCACCACCATCGTGGCCTACCTGGTGATGATGGTGCTCTCGAGCGTCGCCGGCCTGCTGCCGATCCTGCTCCTGGCCCTGATCCCCTTCTACGTCCTCTTCCAGCTCGGGATGTACGAGCGGGTCAGCGGCCGCGCACTGCCCGAACCGGCCCGGGCCTGAGCCGGGCGCCCAGGAAGTTCCCGCGGGAACGTCCTGGGCGGGACGACCGATCTCACTCCGGTCGTCGGCCCCACCCGGCGTAGCCTGGCAGGATGACCGACGGCCCCCTGATCGTCCAGAGCGACAAGTCCCTCCTGCTGGAGGTGGGGCATCCCGCTGCGCCGTCCGCCCGCGCGGCGATCGCCCCCTTCGCCGAGCTCGAACGCGCCCCCGAGCACGTCCACACCTACCGCATCACCGACCTCGGCCTGTGGAACGCGCGGGCCGCCGGCTACGACGCCGAGTCCGTGGTCGCGGCGCTCGTGGACCACTCCCGCTACCCGGTCCCCCACTCCCTGCTCATCGACGTCGCGGACACCATGGACCGCTACGGCCGACTGCAGCTGCAGACGCATCCCACCCACGGCCTGGTCCTGCATGCCCTGGACCAGGCGGTGCTCGAGGAGGTCTCGCGGGCGAAGCGGATCCAGGGCATGCTCGGCGCCCGGCTCGACGAGCGCACGGTGCTCGTCCACCCCTCCCAGCGCGGCGCGCTCAAGCAGGCCCTGCTCAAGCTGGGCTGGCCCGCCGAGGACCAGGCCGGGTACGTGGACGGGGAGGCCCATGCCATCGCCCTGCGCGAGCAGGACTGGCAGCTGCGCCCGTACCAGGCGGAGGCGGTCGACGGGTTCCGCCACGGCGGCAGCGGCGTGGTGGTCCTGCCCTGCGGCGCCGGCAAGACCCTGGTCGGGGCCGGCGCCATGGCCGCGATGCAGCGGACCACGCTGATCCTGGTGACCTCGACGGTCTCGGCCCGGCAGTGGCGGAGCGAGCTGCTGCGACGCACCACCCTCACCGAGGAGGAGATCGGCGAGTACTCCGGCGCCTCGAAGGAGATCCGCCCGGTGACGATCGCGACGTACCAGGTGCTGACCATGAAGCGGAAGGGCATCCACCCGCATCTGGAGCTGATGAGCGCGCGGGACTGGGGACTGATCGTGTACGACGAGGTCCACCTGCTGCCCGCCCCGGTGTTCCGGATGACCGCGGACCTGCAGGCGCGTCGGCGCCTGGGCCTGACCGCGACGCTGGTGCGCGAGGACGGTCGCGAGGGCGAGGTGTTCTCCCTGATCGGTCCCAAGCGCTACGACGCCCCCTGGAAGGACATCGAGTCCCAGGGCTACATCGCCCCGGCCGTCTGCACCGAGGTGCGGGTGGCGATGCCGTCGGCGGACCGCATGGCCTACGCGATGGCCGAGGCGGGCGACCGGCCGCGCCTGGGCGCCGCGCATCCGGCGAAGATCCGCGTGGTCGAGCAGATCGCGGCGAAGCACCCGGGCGAGCCGACGCTCGTGATCGGCCAGTACATCGACCAGCTCGAGGAGCTCGCCGAGCAGCTGGGCTGCGAGCTGATCACCGGCCAGACCCCGGTGCGGCGCCGCCAGGAGCTGTTCGACGCCTTCCGGGCCGGGGAGATCTCCCGCCTGGTGGTCTCGAAGGTCGCGAACTTCTCGATCGACCTGCCGGAGGCCTCGGTCGCGGTGCAGGTCAGCGGCGCCTTCGGCTCCCGTCAGGAGGAGGCGCAGCGCCTCGGGCGGCTGCTGCGCCCGAAGGCCGACGGCCGCACCGCGCACTTCTACACCGTCGTCATGCGCGACACCCTGGACCAGGACTACGCCGCCCACCGGCAGCGGTTCCTCGCCGAGCAGGGGTACGCGTACTCGATCGTGGACGCCGACGAGCTGGAGGCGGCGGCCGACGGCAGCTGATCCCGGCCGCGCCCGCACCGGCCTCCCGAGCGGTCGGGGGTCGCCGGGTGCCCACTGGCTAGAGTGGAGCGCGCATCACGTCCCCGCGCACCGCCCTTCCCCCAGGAGATCGACATGACCGCCTCCGACGATCCCACCCGTCCCACCGGTTCCCCGACGGCCGACGCGCCGCTGACCGGTGCCCCCGGTCCGGCGCCGCAGCGGCCCGCCGATCCGACCACCGGCCGCCGCGCCGCCGAGCGTCCGTCGGCCCCGTCGCCGGCCGAGCAGACCTCCGAGCCGGCCACCGAGCCGGCCACCGGCGGCGGCAAGACCGCCGGCCTCTGGATCGCCCTGATCCTCGGCGCGATCGTGCTGGTGCTGCTGCTGATCTTCGTGATCCAGAACGACCAGAGCGCCCGCTTCATGTACTTCTCCGCGGAGTTCGACCTGCCGCTGGGCGTGGCGATGCTGCTCGCCGCGATCGCCGGGGCCCTGGTGATGGCCCTGGTCGGCTCGGTCCGGATGATCCAGATGCACTGGACCATCCGTCGGCTGCGCAAGGCGCAGGAGAAGATCCACCGCGCCACCCGCTGAGGCGGTCCAGCCCGCACCCAGCCGATTCCCAACCGCGAGGGAGACGGTAGGACCATGACTCCGACAGATTCCCACGACTACGAGGCCCGTCTCCTCGTCGTCGACGACGAACCCAACATCCGCGACCTGCTCGCGACGTCCCTGCGCTTCGCCGGCTTCGAGGTGTTCACCGCCGCCACCGGCAACGAGGCGATCCGCGAGGCCACCGAGCACCAGCCCGACCTGGTGGTGCTCGACGTGATGCTGCCGGACATGGACGGCTTCACCGTCACCCGGCGCCTGCGCGACCGCGGCGAGCAGTACCCGATCCTCTTCCTCACCGCCAAGGACGAGACCCAGGACAAGGTCACCGGGCTCACCGTCGGCGGGGACGACTACGTCACCAAGCCGTTCAGCCTCGAGGAGGTCGTCGCCCGGATCCGCGCCGTGCTGCGGCGCACCCACGGCGGCTCCGAGACCACCGTGGACAGCTCGCTGGTGGTCGGGGACCTGCGCCTGGACGAGGACTCCCATGAGGTCTACCGCGGGGACGTGACCATCGAGCTGTCCCCCACCGAGTTCAAGCTGCTGCGCTACCTGATGCTCAACGCCGGACGGGTGGTCTCCAAGACCCAGATCCTCGACCACGTCTGGGACTACGACTGGTCCGGCGAGATGGGGATCGTGGAGTCCTACATCTCCTACCTGCGCCGCAAGATCGACGTGATCGGCGAGCCGATGATCCACACCAAGCGCGGCATCGGCTACGTCCTGCGCGCCCCCGAAGGCTCCTGAGGGTTGGCGCTGCCGGCCCTGCGCGCCCAGCGGCCCGTGTCCCTGTGGACCCGGATCGTCGTGCTCATCTCCCTGCTGCTGGTCGCCGGCACCGTGATCACCGGCAGCCTCTCGCTGTTCCTGCTCAACCGCACCCTGATCCAGTCCGTCGACCACAACCTCCAGGCCGGGATGGGGGAGATGCTCGCGCTGGCGCAGCATGAGCTCGCCGGCGACGAGGACTCGGTCCGGGACTCGCCGTACACCCCGGTCGAGTACGCGGTCGAGATCCGCGACGAGACCGGTGACGCCATCGAGCGGGTCGTCGTGCACTACGGCCCCGGGGACCTCAGCGTCCCCTTCCCGGTGCTGTCCGACGAACAGATCCTGCAGCTCGGCGGGCGCCCCTTCACCGTGCTGGACTCCGCGGAGAACCGCTGGCGGGTGGTCGCCATGCTGAACTCCGGCCCCGAGAAGGGCAGCGTCTACGTCGCCCTGCCGCTGACCAGCGTGGACCGCACCATGCACGAGATGGCCCTGATCATCGTGCTGGTCGGCACCCTCGTGGTGCTGGTCGGGATGGGGCTGGGCGGGTACGTCACCCACCGGGCGCTCGAGCCGCTGCGGGACGTCGAGTCGACCGCCTCCCAGATCGCCGCGGGTGATCTCTCGCGCCGCGTGCCCGTGACCGACACCAGCCTCGAGGTGCACGCCCTCGCGCTGTCGCTGAACGAGATGCTGGTGCGGATCGAGCAGTCCTTCGCCGCGCAGTCCGCCTCCGAGGAGCGCGCCACCCGCTCGGAGGCGAGGATGCGGCGCTTCGTGGGCGACGCCTCCCACGAGCTGCGCACCCCGCTGGCCGCGATCCGCGGATTCGGCGAGCTGTACCGGATGGGCGCCCTGCGCAGCGAGGAAGACGTCTCCTCCGCGATGCGCCGCATCGAGGACGAGGCCCGACGGATGGGCTCGCTGGTCGAGAACCTGCTGCGGCTGGCCCGGCTCGACGAGAACCCGGACGTGGCCCTGGAACCGGTCGACCTCACCGACGCCCTCTTCGACGCCGCGCAGGACCTGCGGGCCCTGGATCCGGGGCGCCAGGTCATGGTGGTCTCGCTGTCGGGGACCCCGCTGTCCGTCCAGCCGCACCTCTCGATCGGGGTGCTGGGCGACGAGGCGTCCCTGCGGCAGGTGATCCTGAACCTGGTGGGCAACGCGAACCGGCACACCCCGAAGGGCTCCCCGGTGGAGATCGCGGTGGGCTACACCGATCCGGCCACGGTCCGCATCGAGGTCCGCGACCACGGCGAGGGCATCGACGACCATCAGCGGGAGAAGGTCTTCGAGCGCTTCTACCGCACCGACCGCTCCCGCGCCCGCGCGGCCGGCCAGGGCGGCGGCGCGGGCCTCGGCCTCTCCATCGCCGCCACCATCGTCCACCAGCATCGCGGCACGATCGGGGTCACCGAGACCCCCGGCGGCGGCGCCACCTTCTGGGTCGAGCTGCTCGGCACGGAGATCGCCCCCGACGCGCAGGTGCAGCCCGACCAGGTGCGGGCGCTGACGGTGGATCCAGCGGCCGGCGACCCCGCCTCCTCGGCCGGACCCGACGCCCACCGCTGAGCGGGTCGGCTCAGGCGGGGTCCACCAGCACCTGACCGACGAAGCCCTCCTCGCCGCGGCGGCGCGAGAGCTCATCGAGCCGCGCCAGCAGCGCGAGGGCCGCGCGCCGGCCCCGCTCGTCGTGCGCCTCGATCGACGGCGGCGCCGCGGGGCGCTCCCGGGTCATCCGGAAGGCGCCGGGGGCTGCCCATCCGGCGTCCGGCAGCGGGTCGACGTGCCCGAGCCGGCCGACGATGAGGTCGCGGGGCACCTCCGCCAGGCCGATCGCCGCGGCGTGCTCGGCGCTGCGGCGGGCGCGGGCGGCCGGGCGGTCCCGCAGCCGGATGCGCAGCCCCGAGGCGATCAGGATCCGCGTCAGCTCGCCGTCGCCGACGAAGCGCACCCCGGCCGCCACGAGGCCCGGGCGGGCGGACTCCGGCCAGTCGTAGTGGTCGAGGTCGAAGGAGCGCGGGGGCAGCCCGGCGCGCGCGGCGACGCGATGCAGTTCCTCCAGCGAGGTGTCCGAGATCAGGTGGCCCCACAGCATGCCGTGCCGCGGCCAGCGCGGGGTGTCGGCGTAGACGGTCATGGGCGCTCTCCTCTCACAGCGGTCGCGGCTCCTGCTGCGGCAGTCTCCCGCAGGGTGGAGGAGCCCGCCAGGGCGCGCAGCAGCAGCTCCAAGGGGCCGCGGCGGCCCGAGCGGCGCAGCGCGGCGGCCAGGGGGAGCATCGCCAGCCAGCTCAGCAGCACGATCCCGGCGGCGCCGGCGGTGCCGAGGCGGGAGCCGAGGTCCAGCGTGAAGGGCGGGAACAGTGCCAGGAACACGAGCGACTGGGCGACATACGCGCTGAGCGACACCGCGCCGAGGGCCTCGATGCCGCGCTCGGCGCGTCCCCGCAGGAGCTCGCCGTACTTGACGCCCGCCGCCTCCCGGCGTCGCACCCGCTCCGCGAGCAGCGCGGCCGCCGCGGCGAGGCCCAGCGCGCCCAGCAGCCCCGAGAGCTGGTGCAGCACGCCCAGCATCCCGAGCATCCGCTCGCCCTCGAGCACCGCGTGGGCGGGATCCAGCACCAGCACCGCGGTCAGGGGCACCGCCCCGAGCAGCCCGAGGCCGAGGCCCCAGCGGGTCAGCGGCACCAGCAGGTCCCGGTTCGCGGCCACCTCCTCGAGCAGCCGCACCCGGGCCGCGAGCGCCCCGATCGCCATCGGGGCGAGCAGGCCGATGTCCTCCACCGGGGCGAGCAGCGCGCCGCGCAGCGCGGAGCCGGTGCGGATCTTCAGACTCGTGAGGTAGTCGGGGGCCGAGGCGGCGGCGTACCCGCTGCCCTGGCCCAGCCCGATCGTGGCATCGGCCCAGCCCCACAGCCCGAGCGCGGGCAGGGCGAGCAGCCCGGCCAGGGGCAGTGCCAGGCGGTGCCGGGAGACCAGCAGCGCGCAGAGCATGCCGATGATCGCGTAGGGAACCAGGATGTCCCCGCTGAACAGCAGGATCCCGTGGGCGAGGCCGATCGCGAGCAGCGCCAGATGCCGGCGCGCCATCCGCAGCACGAAGCGCCGGGGGGCTTCGCCGCGCTCTCGGGAGCGGCGGTGCAGGATCCCGATCCCGTAGCCGAACAGCATCGCGAACAGCGGGAAGCCGCGGTTGTCGACGAGCAGGGCGATCAGCACGTCCGCGGCCCGATCCACGGCCGTGGTGTCGAGCTGCTTGAGCAGCACCGTCCACTGCTCACCGTGGAGCCAGCCCACCGTGTTGGCCAGCGCGATCCCCAGCAGGGCGAGGCCCCGGGCGAGGTCCGGCCCGCCGGCGCGCTGCGCGAGGGGGACGGAGCTCATCGCGGTGCCGGAGGCCGCGCGGCGGTGGTGGCGGCGCTCGTCATGGGCGCCATGGTCCCACAGGGGCAGGAAGGGGTGGAGGTCAAGCCCTCAGCGCCGGCGCTCCGAGCCCACCGACGTTCCCTGGTGGTGCCGCAGCAGCCAGCGGCCCTGCTCACGGACCCAGACCGAGGCGCGCTCGACCGTGCCGTCCGGCCCGGCGGTCACGTACTGCAGCAGCACCACCCCGGGGGCGATCTCGTCGGCGACGAACTCCTCGGCGCTCACGCCCGGGACCGGGGCCAGGTGGGCAAGCGCTTCGTCGCGGTCGTAGCGGCGACCGCTCGCCCCGATCTCGGTGAAGCCGGGATGGAGCAGCTCGGCGGCGCTGGGCGGATCGGCGCGCAGCGCATCGGTGAGCAGGGCCTGCTCACGGGCGGTGATCTGCTCGAAGTCGGTGGCGCCGGGGGCGTCGGCCACCAGCACCGGGTCCTCGCCGGCGGTGGAGCAGCTCGCCGCCGGCGCCTCCTCGAAGAGGCTGAACAGGTCGTGCTCCGTCGGCGCGGCGGGCTCCGGCGCAGCGGGCTCCGGCGCCGCGGGCTCCGTCCTGGTCGCCGCCGCGGGGGCCGGGCTCGCGCCCGCGCCGCGGTAACCGGGTCCCACCTGCGGGTCCTGCTGCTTGGAGAAGGCGGTGGCGGCGGCGTTGGCGCGCTTGTCGGCGGCCTCGTTCAGCGCATGCCCGGAATGCCCCTTGACCCACTCGAACTCGACGCTGCGGCCCGCCAGGGCGCGGTCGATGGCCTGCAGCAGCTCGACGTTCAGCACCGGCTTGCCGTCCTTCTTGCGCCAGCCCTTGCGCTTCCACCCCGGCATCCACTTGGTCACCGAGTTGATGACGTACTGGCTGTCGCAGAGGATCAGCAGGTGCTGGTCGGCGTCCACCGCGGTCGCCTCGAGCAGGTCAAGCACGGCCTTCAGCTCGCCCATGTTGTTGGTGCCGTGGGGCCAGCCGCCGGCGCGCCAGGTGTCCTCGTCGATGTACCAGGCCCAGCCGGCCGGGCCGGGATTGCCGAGGGCGGAGCCGTCGGCCGCAGCGGTGATCGTCATGCCCTCAATCGTTCCACAGCGCTCGGAGCGCGCCGTTCACCGGGCGATGCGGGGTTCCTCTCCCCACCCTTCAGCGCAGGCGGGCGACGGTCATCCCGGCGGTCGTGGGCGGGCGGTCCATGGCGAGCATGGCCGCGGGCAGCTCCTCGAGGGTGAGGACGCTGCCGACGGTGCGGCCCAGGTCGAGGCGGCCCCCGGCGACCTCGGCGAGCAGCTCGCGGTACTCGGCGACCGCGAGGCCGTGGCTGCCGAGGATCTGCAGCTCCTGGGCGATCACCCGGCCCATCGGCAGGGACGGGTCGGCGTCGTCCCCGAGCAGGAGGCCCACCTGGACGTGGCGGCCACGGGGGCGCAGGGACTCGATCGCGGCGCGGGCGGTCGCGGCCGAGCCCAGCGCGTCGAGGCTGACGTGCGCTCCTCCCCCGGTGACCTCCCGCACCCGCGCGGCGATGTCCCCGTCGGTGAGGATCGCCCTCGCCCCGAGCTCGACGGCCGCGGCGAGGGCCGTCTCGGAGACGTCGATCGCGAGCACCTCCGCGCCGGCGGCCAGGGCGACCATCACGCACGACAGCCCCAGGCCGCCGCAGCCGAACACCGCCACCGTCTCCCCGGGGACCACCGCGGCCTGGGTGCGCACGGCGTGGTACGCGGTGCCGACGCGGCAGCCGAGACCGGCGGCGAGGGTCAGGTCGATCCCCTCGGGCAGGGCCACGAGGTTGTGGTCGGCCTCGATCACCACCACCTGCTCGGCCCAGGAGCCGGGCAGGTCGAAGCCGGGCTGTCGCTGCCGGGGGCACACCTGCGGGGCGCCGGCGCGGCACTGCTCGCAGCGGCCGCAGGAGAGGATGAACGGGGCCGTCACCCGATCGCCGGGGGCGAAGCCCGTGACCTCGGTGCCGACGCGCTCGACGACGCCCGCGAACTCGTGGCCGGGCACATGCGGCAGCCGGACCGAGTCGTCATGGCCCTGCCAGGCGTGCCAGTCGCTGCGGCACACCCCGGTGGCGTGCACGCTCACCACCGCGCCGTGCGGCGGACAGTCCGGCGCGGGGACCTCGACGAGCTCGGGGCGCGCGCGGAAGGCCTCGTAGCGCACAGCTCTCATCGGGCCTCCCCCACCGTTGCCAGCGGCTTCTCGTAGGTCGCGGCGACGTGGGCGCGGTCGAAGCCGAGGGCGTCGTAGAGCCGGGTCGCACCGGTCAGGGACTCGGCGTCGACCTCGAGCTCGGCGGCGCTGAAGCCCTGCTCGGCGCCGAGGCGGAGCGTGCGGGTCAGGACGGCGCGGCCGAGCCCGCGACCGCGGGCCTCCGGGCGGCTGCCCACCAGCGCGATGTGCAGCACGCCGGGCTGGTCCTCGTCGGCGAGCGCATAGGCGAGCACGGTGCCGTCGGGGGCCAGGGCGATCGTGGACAGCGCGGGCCGCGCGGTGCTGGCGGTGGTCCAGGCCCGCCAGCGCTCCGGGGTGATCGGGGCGGAGCCCCAGTGATCGGCGAAGGCGGCGATGTGGGCGAGCCGGGTGGGTTCGGAGTGCGCGGCCGACGGGGAGAGCAGCCGGGCCCCGGCCGCCGGTGCGGGCGCGAGCGCCGGGCCGGGTAGGTCGCGGGTCATGCACAGCCAGCTGCGGGCGCGGCGGTAGCCGCGCCGGTCCAGCAGCGGGCGCACGTCGGCCCCTCCCCACAGCGGCTGGTCGGCGCTCGCGGGTGACGGGTCGCGGCCGCCGCTGACGCGGAGGACGGCGGGGGTGCCGGGATGGCGCTCGGCGGCGAGGTGGGCGGCCCGCTCCTCGGCGCGCGCGAGCAGCGCGGACCCGATCCCCTGCCGGCGGCGCTCGGGGTCGACGGCGCCCGTCAGCTGGCAGCGGATGCGACCGTCGCGGTCGCTCGCGGTCGACACGTCCACGAGCGAGAAGCCGAGCAGACGCTCGCCCTCGCGCACCGCGAAGCTGTCCCTCGCGAGGTCGAGGCCGGGGGTCGTGAGCCACTCCCGGGTGGTGGTCTCGGCGGCCGGCTCCCCGCGCTCCTCGGCGGCGTCGACGCGGGTCAGCAGCGCGGTCAGCGCCTGTGCGTCCTCGGGGGTGAGGGGGACGAGAGCAGTGTCGGTCGAGGTCACCCGCTCAGTGTAGGGAGCCGGTACACGCTGACGTGCGAGCGCGAGTCCGCGGTGAACTCCGACCGGTCCCAGCCGGCCCAGCGGTCCTCGAGCGCGAAGCCGGCCAGCTGCGCCATCAGGTCGAGCTCGGAGGGCCAGATGTACCGCTGCGGGGTGCGGTCGATGCGGGCGCCGCGGGCGCCGTCGACGGTCGGATCGAAGCGGAGGTGGTGGGAGACGAGCTGCTGGCGCAGGGTGTCGTAGGTGTCGACCAGCAGGTATCCGGGCTGCGACACCTCGACGGTGCCGCCGTGCCCGGGGGCCAGGGACCGCAGGTCGGGGACGGCGAGCTCGATGACGAAGCAGCCGCCCGGGGCGAGGTGCCGGGCGGCGCTGCGGAAGCACTCGACCTGCTCGGCCTGGGTGAGCAGGTTCGCGATGGTGTTGAAGACCAGGTAGACGAGGGCGAATCCCTCCCCCGCCCGGGCCGTGGTCATGTCCCCGGCGACCACGGGGATCCGCTCCGCGTCGGCCTTCTCGCGCAGCCGCGCGATCATGGGCTCGGACAGCTCGATCCCGGTGACCTCGACCCCGGCCGCGCGCAGGGGGATCGCCACCCGCCCGGTGCCGATCGCGAACTCGAGGGCAGGGCCGCCGGCGGCGAGGTCGCGCAGGACCGCGACCGTCGGCTCCAGCACCTCCGGGGCGAACATGCCCTCACCGGGGGTGTCGTACTCCGCGGCGGCCTGGTCGTCCCAGAGGCGGCTCTGCTCGATCATCGGACTCTGCTCGATCATCGGGCCATCCTCGTCCGGCCCCGGCGGCCTGTCGTGCCATTTTCCCGCCGGGGCCGCCGGGGTCAGTCCTGCTCGTAGGCGGCCGGCTGCTGCTGGACGGCGCGCAGGCGGGCCAGGTCCAGCTTGCGGGCGCGGGCGAAGTCGACCACCCCGTTCTTCTCCTGGAACACGTCGGTCAGCTGCGTGTAGCAGTAGGCGAACATCAGCGGATCCTCGAGCAGCACCCGGGTCAGGCCCTCGAACCGCTCGTAGAGCTCCTCCTCGCTGCGCACCCGCTGGCCGTAGCCCCAGGACTCGGCGGCGTTGTTCCCGGCGCGCTGCGCCGCCTCCGCGTCGCGGGCCTCCTGCTCGTTCCACCAGATGCCGCCGTACTCGGAGACGAAGTAGGGCTGCCCGGCGTAGGGCAGCGAGAACGCGCCGTCGGCGAAGGGCATCTCGTCGGGGGCGAGCTCGCGGCGGTTGGCGAAGGGCGCGCCCTCGGCCAGGCCGGACTGCTCGGCGCGGAAGCGCTCGACGTCCTGCTCGTAGGAGTGGGAGTCGTAGATGTCGGCGCCCCGCACCCGGTGGCTGTACCCGGAGGTGTCGAGCACGGGACGGGTGGGATCGGCGAGCTTGGTCGCGTCGTACATCGCCTGGGTGACGACGTCGAGCTGGGTGTACCGGTCGTGCATGACCTGGTGGGTCTCGTTCAGCGGGCACCAGCCGATGATGCTGGGGTGGTTGATGTCCCGCTGGACCGCCTCGACCCACTGGCCGATGAAGGAGGCCGGGGGCTGCTGGTTGTCGCCCATCGGTCCGTGGCCGGAGATCCCCCAGTCGGCGAACTCCCCCCAGGTGAGGTAGCCGTGCAGGTCCGCCCAGAACAGCATCCGCTGCTCGAAGACCTTCTGGTGCAGGCGGGCGCCGTTGAAGCCGGCCTCCAGCGCCAGGCGGATGTCGGTCCTCAGCGCCGCATCGTCGGGCGCCGTCATGAACGACTCCTCCCAGTACCCCTGGTCCAGCACCAGGCGCTGGAAGACCTTCTCGCCGTTGATGCGGAACTCGTGGCCGCGCAGGCTGGTCGAGCGCAGGCCCGCGTAGGAGCGGACCTCGTCGAGCGGTCCGCCGTCGGCGTCGAGCAGCCGCACGGTGAGGGCGTAGAGCTCGGGGGCGCCGGGGCCCCAGATGCGCACCGCGTCCTCCGGGATCACCAGCTCCAGGTGCGGGGCGAGGTCGAGGTCGGCGCGCACCCGGGTGCGGGCCACCTCCTCGCCGCCCGGCACGGAGGCGATGATCTCGAGGCGGGTGCCGGGGGTGCTGCGCGCGAGCGGCACGTCGATCGAGAAGGAGTTCCCCGCCAGCGACGGCAGGATCCGCAGGGAGCGGATCTCGTCGACCGGGACGCCCTCGAGCCAGACGCTCTGCCAGATGCCGGTGGTGCGGTGGTAGCTGGCATGCGTGGCGTGGTACCAGGTGGACTGCTTGCCGCGGGCCTGCGGGACGTCGTGCGGGTCGCGGGCCCGTACGACGATCTCGACCTCGCTGCCCGGGCCCACGCCCGGCACGGTGGAGAGGTCGGCGCTGAAGGGGGTGAAGCCGCCGCAGTGGCGGGCCACCTCCACCCCGTCGGCCCAGACGGTCGCCTCGTGGTCGACCGCCTCGAACCGCAGGACGGGTCGCAGGCCCTCCCAGCCGGCGGGGACCGTCACGGTGCGGCGGTACCAGACGGCCTCGAGGAAGTCGCGGTTGCCGATGCCGGAGGCCGCGGTCTCCGGGGCGAAGGGCACGGTGATGGTGGTGGCCAGGTCCCGCTCGAGCAGGCCCCGCTCGCGCCCGGAGTCGCCCTGGTCGATCTCGAACTGCCAGGTGCCGTTGAGGGTGATCCAGGTGGGTCGCTGCAGCTGGGGGCGCGGGTGCTCGGGCCTGGGGACCCCGGCATCGCCCGCAGGCGGGGCGTCGAGCACGGCGGCGAGCTCGTCGGCCCGGTCGAAGAGGGAGCGCAGGGGCTCCGGGAGGGCGGTGGTCTCGGCGTTCACGGTCGACTCCTGGTCTCGGCGGGCACGGTGGCAGGTCGCGGCGCACCGAGGCATCGTCGCGGACCGGTGGCTCCAGTCAAGCGCAGGGCCGGGCTAATTGCAACGTGGTAAACGGGGTTCGGCAGAGCGCCGGGGCTGCCCGAGCACCGGCGCTCCGGACGCCGCGCGCAGACCGCGCCGATCCGCCCCGGCTTACTCTCGGGGCACCGTCACGACCAGGGGTATCTCACACCGCGGCGCCGATTCCCGGGCGCCGGGGCACCCAGGGTCTACGGTGGGCAGAGCGTGCCGTCATCCCGCCGCGGCACAGGTCCCTCCCCTTGCGGGAGGTGACTGCGCAGCTCATGCATCGCTGCCCCGGCAGCCTTCGGGCATTCGACGCACCGGGCGGGATCTGCACCTCAGAACGGATCTCCCTTGACCTCCCCTGATTTCGCACGCCTCGGCGTGCCCTCCGTCCTGGTCGACGCCCTCGCGCCCCAGGGCATCACCCGCCCCACCCCGATCCAGGCCGCGACGCTGCCGGACTCCCTCGCCGGTCGCGACATCCTCGGCCGCGGCCGCACGGGCTCGGGCAAGTCCTACGCCTTCCTGCTCCCCCTGGTGACCCGCCTGATCGCCGAGCCGCGCAAGCGCGTCTCGCGGCGGCCGCGCTCCCTGATCCTGGCCCCCACCCGCGAGCTCGCCTCGCAGCTCGCCGAGGCCCTGCGGCCGCTGGCCGAGGCCACCGGGCTGCGCAGCACCGTCGTGTTCGGCGGGGTCGGTCAGAACCCGCAGGTCAAGGCCCTCGCCGGCGGTGTCGACGTGCTCGTCGCCTGCCCCGGACGGCTGCTGGACCTGATCGGTCAGGGCCATGCGGACCTCGGCGGCGTCGAGATCACCGTCATCGACGAGGCCGACCACATGGCCGACATGGGCTTCCTGCCCATGGTCACCAAGATCCTCAACGCGACGCCGAAGAAGGGACAGCGGATGCTGTTCTCGGCGACCCTGGACTCGGGCGTGAACAAGCTCGTCAAGCAGTTCCTGCACGAGCCGGTCACCCATTCCGCGGATCCCGCGAGCAGCCCCGTCGGCACCATGGAGCACCATGTGCTCGAGGTCGACGCCGCCACCCGCTTCGACGTGCTGCGCGACCTCGCGGCCGCCCCCGGCCGCACCATCATGTTCACGCGCACCAAGTACGGCGCGAAGAACCTGGCCCGCAAGCTCTCGGCGCGCGGGGTGGATGCCGTCGACCTGCACGGCAACCTCTCGCAGAATGCCCGCACCCGGAACCTCGAGGCCTTCGGCTCCGGCACGTCGACCACGATGGTCTGCACCGACATCGCCGCGCGCGGCATCCACGTCGACGAGGTGGCGGTGGTGGTCCACGCCGATCCGCCCATCGAGCACAAGGCGTACCTGCACCGCTCGGGCCGCACCGCCCGCGCCGGCGAGTCCGGCACCGTGATCACGGTGCAGACCCCGGACCAGAAGCGCGACGTCAGCGACCTGATGCGCAAGGCCGGCATCCAGCCCACCTACCACGCCCGCGTGGTGCCCACCTCCCCCGTGCTCAGCGAGCTCGCCCCCGGCGAGCGGATGGAGATGCACGAGCCCCGCGAGCCCGATCCGGCGCCGCGCCAGGAGAACTCCGGTCGCGGCCAGGGCGGTCGCGGCCAGGGCGGCGGCCGCGGGCAGGGCGGCGGCCGGGGTCAGGGTCAGGGCGCCGGCGGCCGGCGCGGCGGACAGGGTCGCTCCGGCGGCTCCGGCCGTCCCGGTGGCCAGAGCGGTCAGAGCGGCGAGGCCCGTCCGGCCCGCCAGGGCGGCGCACGCAGCGGGGGCACGCCCACCCGCTACTCCACGTCCTCCGGCGGTGCCTCCGGCGGCGGCCTGGCCGCCTACTCCGCGGGGCGCCAGCGGTGACCGACCCGGGCAACGGCCGCCGTCGCGCCGAGGCGTCCTCGCAGCACGGGATCGACGAGATCCTGGCGGCCTCCCGCCGGGGCATCCAGCGGATCGCCCCGGGCGAGCTGCCCGCCCTGCAGGAGCAGGGAGCGCACGTGATCGACATCCGCACGGCCGCGACCCGCGGGACCGAGGGGCACATCCCGGGCGCGACGGTGATCGAGCGCCTGGTGCTCGAGTGGCGGTTGGATCCGCGCAGCGCCGACCGCCTCGAGCAGGGGCCGGACTACGACGACCTGGTCGTGGTGGTCTGCAACGAGGGCTTCTACTCCTCGCTCGCCGCGCGGGACCTGCGCGACCTCGGCTTCCACCGCGCCACCGATCTGGTCGGCGGCTTCCGCGGCTACCGCGAGGCCGGGCTGCCCGCCGCGGCGGAGCCCACCCGCTGCGTGGACTGACGACGACGCACGAGGACGGGGCGGTGCCATGCGGCACCGCCTTGTCCGTCTGCTCCCCCGTCCCCCCGCCCGGTGCGCAGCGGGCCGTCGATCCGGCCACATCGACGCTTCGTATATTGCGCAAGTATGCAAACCGGCGGAGACTGGGAGCATGACGGACCAGGCCCTCCCCCCGGGCATCTCCCCCACCCCGGCGCAGCTCGCGGCCGCCGCGAACACCTTCGCCCTGCTGGCGAGCCCGCCGCGGCTGCACCTGGTGCAGCTGATGAGCTCGGGCCGCTTCGACGTGGGCGCCCTGGCCGAGCACGTCGGCCTCAGCCTCCCCACCACCAGTCAGCACCTCAGCAAGCTGCGCCTGGCCGGGATCGTCTCCGCCCGCCGCGAGGGCCGGCACAGCTATTACACCGTCGAGGACCCCCACGTCCTGTCCCTGGTCGAGCAGATCTTCGCGCACATCGCGCCCGACGGCACGCTCGCCCCCGATCCGCCCCTGAAGGACCCGCGCGCATGATCAGCCCCTCCTCCCCCGACGACGCCCGGCAGCCCGCCCCCGCCGCCAAAGTCGACCTGCGCCGGTACGCGTGGCTGTCGATCGTCGCCGCGATCGTGACGATCGCGCTGAAGACCGGCGCCTGGGCGCTGACCGACTCGGTGGGCCTGCTCTCCGACGCCGCCGAGTCGACCGTGAACCTGGTCGCCGCGGTGGTCGCCCTGATCGCCCTCACGGTCGCCGCCCGTCCCGCCACCGAGCGCTTCCTCTACGGCCGGGCCAAGGCCGAGTACTTCTCCGCGGCCGTCGAGGGGCTGATGATCTTCGCGGCCGCCGCGGTCATCATGGTCACCGCGGTCGAGCGCTTCATCAATCCGCGCCCGCTCGAGAACCTCGGCATCGGCCTGCTCATCGTGGTGCTCGCCTCGCTCGTCAACGGGGGCGTGGGCCTGGTGCTGCTGCGCGTGGGCGCCACCCACAACTCGATCACCCTGCGGGCCGACGGCAAGCACCTGATGACCGACGTGGTCACCAGCGTCGGGGTGCTGGTCGGGGTGGGCCTGGTGGCCCTGACCGGCTGGGAGCGGCTGGACGCCCTGGTCGCCTTCGCGGTCGGCGTGAACATCGTCGTCACCGGCATCGGTCTGCTCGGGGAATCGGTCTCGGGCCTCCTGGACAAGGCGCTGCCCGAGGAGGACCACGAGGTCATCACCGAGATCCTGCGCCGCCGCACCGACGGCACCACCACCTTCCACGGCCTGCAGACCCGCGAGGCCGGGCAGCAGAAGTACATGAACGTGCACGTCCTGGTGCCCGACGAGTGGACCGTCAAGCAGGGCCACGACTACATCGAGGAGCTCGAGGAGGAGCTCTGCGCCCGGCTGCCGGACCTCACCGTGCTCACCCACCTCGAACCGATCTCCGATCCGGCGTCCTACGCGGACATCCCGGCGGGGCATGTGCAGATCCACGGGGAGGACCACGATCCGACGCGGCCCCCGGACACGGGCGCGGCCGGACCCGACCCTCGTAGGTGACCTCCTCGGGACCCCGGCGCCGCCGCGCGCCATGGCGGCCAGGCACTCCTCTCGACGGCCACGGTCAGGCGGTGGGGCGTGATGACGCGATCAGGGCGGCCAGGCGACGGTCGCTGTCGGCGAGCGCGTCCCGGTCGAAGGTCGAGGCCGACGAGAGGATCTCCTCGGCGCCGGTGCGGTCGATCAGCTGCTCGAGGCGGCGCCGCACCGTGGTCGCGCTGCCGGCGCAGGCCGCGTCCAGACTCTGCCGCAGACGCTCCTGTTCGCGACCGCTCAGGCGCCTGTCCCGGATCTGCTCGGGGGCTTCGAGAGGTTCGAACAGTCCCGTGCTGCGGGAGCGCACCATCGCCCAGCACTCCGGCAGGGCAAGTTCGCGGGCCTGCTCATCGGTGTCCGCGATGAGGATGTCGAGGGAGACGATCACCGACGGTGCGCTGCCGCGGTGGGGTCGGAAGCTGCGCCGGTAGTCGGCCAGCCGGTCGGTGATCTCCGCGTGTTCGAGCACGGGGCCGCCGATCACCACGGGCAGCCCGAGCTGCGCGGCGAGGTCCAGCCCGGAGCCGGTCGCGAGGACGAACATCGGGATCTGTCCGCCGGCCGCCGGCCGCGCCGTCACCTCGGCCTCCCCGTGCAGGAAGTCCCGCAGCTCGCCGATCTCCGCCGCGAACGAGTCCGGGTCGGCCTCCGTGCGCCGCAGGGCGTCGCGCACCGGTCCCGTGAACCCGAGCGAGCGGCCCAGTCCGAGGTCGACCCGGCCCGGGAACAGGGCCTCGAGCATGAGGAACTGCTCGGCGACGACCAGCGGCTGGTGGTTCGGCAGCATCACGCCGCCCGAGCCGAGACGGATCGTGCGGGTACGAGCTCCGATGGCGGCCAGCAGCACCGCCGGCGCCCCGCTCGCGATCCCCGGGACGGCGTGGTGCTCGGCCACCCAGAACCGGTGGTACCCGGCCTGTTCGGCCTGCGCGGCCCGCTCGACGGAGTGGACGAGTGCGTCGGATTCGGGGTGACCCGCCCTGGTGCGCGAGCGATCCAGCAGCGAGAGTCTCATGCCGGCGTCAACGCCCGGCCCGCGCGGGATCTTCCCCGTCGCGGGGTCGGACAGGTCTCATCCCCCACCGGACCGCACCGGCCGCCGCCTCGATAGTGTGCAGGACATGAACGCTCCTCATGTGCCCCTGTCGATCCTCGATCTGGTTCCCATCTCCGAGGGGATGAGCACCCGGGAGGCGATCACCGCGTCGATGGAGGGCGCACAGGCCGCGGACCGTCTGGGCTACGAGCGGCTGTGGTTCGCCGAGCACCACAACACCGACAGCCTCGCCTCGAGCGCCACCTCCCTGCTGATCGACCGGGCGGCCTCGCTGACCGAGCGGATCCGGGTCGGCTCCGGCGGCATCATGCTGCCCAACCATTCGCCGCTCGCGGTCATCGAGCAGTTCGGCACCCTCGTGCAGTTCCACGGCGACCGCATCGACCTCGGGCTCGGGCGTGCGCCGGGCACCGACCAGCTCACCGCCCAGCTGCTCGCCCGCACCTCCGCCGAACCCCAGGCCTTCATCGCGGCGGTCGAGCAGATGCGCGACTGGTCCCGCAAGGAGCCGACCGGCGGACTGCCGATCACCGCTGCCGTCGCCCGCGGCACCGAGGTGCCGATGTGGATCCTCGGCTCCACGGCCAACGGGGCGCGGCTGGCCGCGCAGCTGGGGCTGCCGTTCTCGGTCGCCTCGCACTTCGCGCCGTTCCAGTACCTGCACGCCCTGCAGACCTACCGCGACCACTTCGACCCCCGCGCCGAGGCGGCGCAGCTCGAGGACCCGCACACGATGGTCGGAGTCAACCTCGTGATCTCCGAGACCGATGAGGAGGCGCAGCGTCAGTTCACGACCCTCCAGCAGATGTTCCTGGGGGTCGTCACCGGGCAGCGTCAGAAGATCCAGCCGCCCCGGCCGGTCCAGGAGATCGCGCCCGCGCATCTCCTCGCGCAGGTCGACCAGACGCTCTCCATCAAGGCCGTCGGCTCCCCCCGGACCGTCGTGCGCCAGCTCGAGGAGATCGTCGCCGCGACCGGGGCCGACGAGCTGATCCTCACCGCCTACTACTACGATCCGGCCGACCGCCTGCGCGGCCTGGAGCTGCTCGCCGACGCCTGGGGGCTCGGCAGCTGAGAACGGTCTGCTGAGCGCACCGCAGCCTGTCGAGCAGCTCGCCGAGCTCGTGCTCGGAGCCTGACGGTGCTCAGGTGCCATCGACGCTCGCGGCGATCGATGACGCCGTATGTCGGCGTGCGCCGCGCAGAACCTGACCAGGACGCATAATCCCCGTATGAGCGCCTTGGTCCTGCAGTCCGATTTCGGTCTCGACGACGGCGCGGTCAGCGCCATGTACGGCGTTGCCGTCGGCGTGGACGCCGCTCTGCGGATCCATGACCTCACCCACAACATCCCGCCGTACGACATCTGGGAGGGCTCCTACCGGCTCGCCCAGGTGCTGAGCTACTGGCCCGAGGGCACCGTCTTCGTCTCCGTCGTGGACCCCGGGGTGGGCTCGGATCGCCTGTCCGTCGTGGCGCGCACCGCGACCGGCCACTACGTGGTCACCCCGGACAACGGCACCCTGACCCACCTCGAGCACATCTTCGGTCTCACGGAGCTGCGGCAGATCGACGAGACCCAGCACCGGCGGCCGGGCTCCGAGGAGTCCTACACCTTCCACGGCCGTGACATCTACGCCTTCACGGGGGCCCGCCTCGCCGCCGGCGCCGTGACCTTCGAGGCGATCGGCCCGCGCGTCGACCTCGACCGGCTGGTGCGGCTGCCCGTGGCCGAGCCGCGGCTGCAGGACGATGCCGTCGTCGGCACGATCGACACCCTCGATGTGCGCTACGGCTCGCTGTGGACCTCCATCCCCCGCGCCCTGTTCCGTGAACTCGGCGTCGAGCCCGGCGAGCGGGTCACCGTACGCGTCCACCACCACGACACCGTCGTGCATGCCGCGCAGGTGACCTATGCCCGCAGCTTCGCCGCCGTGGAGGTCGGCGAGGCGCTGCTGTACGTGAACTCGCTGGATCGCATGGCGATCGCGATCAACCGCGGCCACTATGCGCGCGCCTTCTCCCTCGGCACCGGCGCCTCCTGGCGCGTCACACTCGTGCCCGTGCGGTGACCGCCACCCCGTCCACGACCCCTCCCCCGTCCCCTCCTCACGAAAGCAGTTCCATGAATCGCACGCCCTCGCCCGTCACCCAGGTGGTCGCCATCGGGATCGGCGCCGCCCTGTTCTTCGTGCTCGGCCGCTTCGTCGCCATTCCCTCGTTCGTCCCCAACACCTCCGTCAGCATCCAGTACGCGATCCTGGCCGTGTTCGCCGTCCTCTACGGCCCCCTGGTCGGGGCGCTGGTCGGCCTCATCGGGCACGTCCTCATCGACGCCACCGGCTACGGCATCTGGATCAGCTGGGAGCTCGCCTCCGGAGTGTTCGGCCTGGTGGTCGGCCTGCTGGTGCTCCGGCACGCGATCGCCGACGGGGAGTTCGGCAGGGCCGTCGCGATCCGTGTCAATGTCGCCATCATCGTGGCCAACGCCCTGGCCTGGCTGGTGGTCGCCCCGCTCGGGGATGTGCTGATCTACGCGGAGCCGGCCGCGAAGGTCTGGGCCCAGGGCGGCTTCGCCTTCGTCTCCAACACCCTGACGGCCTGCGTGATCGGCACGATCATCCTCTCGATCTATGCCCGCACCCGCACCAGGACCGGGTCGCTGAGCCGCGAGCAGTGACCGCGCCGCAGCCCGGGACGGTCGCTCCCGTCGGCCGCGCGGAGCCGTTGGTCGAGCTGTGCGGGTATTCCTTCCAGTACCGGGCGCAGTCCGAGCCGACCCTGCACGACATCGACCTGCAGGTCCGTCGCGGCGAGAAGATCGTCGTCGTCGGCGCCTCGGGCTCCGGGAAGTCCACCCTGCTCAGCGCCCTCAACGGGCTGATCCCGCACCGTCATCGGGGAACGGCCGGCGGCCGCATCCGGGTTCTCGGCCAGGACCCGGCACAGGTGCCGCTGGTGACCACCGCCGCACGGGTCGGCACCGTGCTGCAGGACAGCAACAGCCAGTTCGTCGGCCTCACCGTCGCCGAGGACATCGCCTTCAGCCTCGAGAACCAGCAGGTCCCCCCGGCCGAGATGCCTGCCCGCGTCGACCGGGCGGCGCAGCTCGCGGGAATCCAGGAGCGTCTCGGCGATGCGCCGCACGATCTCTCCGGCGGCCAGAAGCAGCGCGTGGCGATCGCCGGCGTCTTGGTCGATGACGTCGAGCTGCTGCTGTTCGACGAGCCACTGGCGAACCTCGACCCGGCCTCCGGTCGCCGCGCCGTCGAGCTCATCGACGACCTCCACCGCGACCACGGGGCGACCGTCGTCATCGTCGAGCATCGTCTGGAGGACGTGCTGCACCGCGACGTCGACCGCATCGTGCTGATGGCCGAGGGACGGATCGTCCTCGACGCCATCCCCGACGAGGTCGTCGCCTCCGGACTGCTCGAGCAGCACGGGATCCGCCCCCCGCTGCACGTGGCGGCGCTGCGCGCGGCCGGTACCCCGGTCACCGCGGAGCAGCGCCCGTCCCGCATCGAGGCGATCGCCCTGAGCGACGACCAGATCAGTGCGGTGCGCGCCTTCACGGCGGCCGGGCAGGAACCGCCCTCCTCCCGGTCCGCCGCCGCCACCGCGAGGCCCCCGGCATCCGGCGCGATCGCACTGAGGCTGGAGGAGGTGCGGTGCGAGATCCCCCTCGGCCCGGAACGCTCGACCCTCGCGCTCGACGGGGTGAGCGCCGCCGTCCGCCGCGGCGAGATGATCGGCGTGCTCGGCTCCAACGGCGCCGGGAAGTCCACCCTCGCCCGTGTCATCTGCGGGTTCGAGCCGATCACCGGCGGCACGGTGCGGATCGGGGCGGCCGACGCCTCCGGGTGGAGCCTGGCCGAGCGCGGTGAGCACGTCGGCTTCGTCCTGCAGGAACCGGGGCAGATGATCTCGAGGCCGCTGGTGGTCGAGGAGATCGCCCTGGGCATGCGCGCCCGCGGCCTCGACGCGGACACCGTGGCCGAGCGCACGGGGACCATGCTGGAGGTGTGCGGACTGCGCCCTTTCCGCGCCTGGCCCGTCTCCGCACTGAGCCACGGCCAGAAGAAGCGCGTGACCATCGCCTCCGTGCTGGCGCTGGAACCGGAGGTGCTGATCCTCGACGAGCCCACCGCCGGACAGGACTTCGCCCACTACACCGAGTTCATGAGCTTCCTGCGCGAGGTCAACGCCGCCGGCACCACCGTCGTGCTGATCACCCACGACATGCACCTGGCCCTGGAGTACACCGATCGGGTGCTGGTGATGTCCGGGGGGCGACTGCTGGCCGACGATGACCCTGCCCGTGTGCTCACCGACCCCGAGCTCACCCGCCGCGCGGACCTCGTGACCACCGGTCTGCACGGCCTCGCGCAGCGCTGCGGCATCGCCGATCCTCACGCCCTGGTGCGCCGCTTCGTCCAGACGGATCGGGCGATGCGGGGGAGGTCGGGATGAGCACTCCTCTGCTGGGCTTCATCGACCGCCCCGGGCCGCTGCACGCGCTGTCGGGGGTCTCGAAGCTCATCCTGGTGCTCGGCGTGGTGCTGGGGGCGATGATCGGCTTCGACGTGCGGTACCTGGGCGCGGTGGCCCTCGCCTCGGTCCTGCTGTGGGCGGTCTCCCGGGTGCGGCTGCGGGACCTCGCGGTGGTGCTGTGGCTGATCCTGGTCTTCATGGCCCTGAACAACATCGGGATCTTCCTGTTCGCCCCGGCCTACGGCACGGAGCTCCTCGGCACCCGGCACCTGCTGCTCGACGGCCCCTGGCACTGGGACCTCACCGCCGAGCAGCTCTTCTACCAGCTCGCCGTCACCCTGAAGTACGTCGCGGTGCTCCCCAGCGTGCTGCTGTTCGTGGCGACCACGCGGCCTCCGGAGTTCGCCTCCTCGCTCGCGCGCATCGGGGTGCCGGCCCGGATCGCCTACGCCGTGTCCCTCGCCCTGCGGTACATCCCCGATGTGCAGCGGGAGTTCCGCACCGTCTCCCAGGCACAGCAGGCGCGCGGGCTCGACACCTCCCGGAACGTTCCGCTGCGCACCAGGATCAGGAACCTGAGCGCCGTGCTCGTCCCGCTGCTGCTGGCCACCTTCGATCGCATCGACGCGGTCTCCGCGGCCATGGAGCTGCGCGGCTTCGGCCGCTCGCGCGGGCGCACCTGGTCGGTGCGCACCCCGCTCCGCGCCGGGGACATGGCCGTGATGACCGGGGCGGCGGTCCTGGTCGTGGTGCCGCTCGTCCTGCTCGGCGTCAACGGGGGCCGGTTCTGGAACCCCTTCCTCTGAGGGTCCCGCGCGGCGCGGTCCGTCGCGGACGGTTCGCGAGCGCGCGGGGCTCGACGCTGTCATGCTGAGGCCCATGGCGACCCGGACCCCCGCAGCACCCCGCCCGCCCGACACCCCGCGCCTGGCGCTGCTGCCCGCGGCGGGAGTGTCGGCCTCGGCGTTCCTGCTGTTCGGGCTCCAGCTGGGCGGATGGGGGCATGCGCTGCTCGCCCTGAGCCTGCTCGGCGCCCTCCTGGTCTCACGGGAGCTGGCGAAGGATCTGTTCCTGATCGGCATCGGCATCGGCATCGTCTCGCTCACCTCGGTGGCGGCCGACATCAGCTGGGACCGGTTCTTCATCCTCGGCGCCGTGCTGCTGGCCGCGGTGACGGTCCCGCTCCTGGTGGACCGGCTGATCTACCGCCGCCGCGCGATCCGGTTCCCCTGGCTCAGCGGGGAGCCGTGGACCCGGTTGGAGAAGGGCTACATCGTGGCCGTGCCGGTGCTGGGGTGGCTGATCCTGCCGTTCTACTTCATCACCTCGGGCGCCTACCTGAACTGGCCGGACATCAGCGGCGCCAGCGAGCTCGGGCGCTTCTTCGTCGGCGTGAACTTCGTGGGGACCTGGGACGAGCTGTTCTTCATCTGCACCTGCTTCGCGCTGCTGCGCCGACATTTCGGGCTCTGGCAGGCCAACGTGCTGCAGGCGATCATCTTCGTCTCGTTCCTGTGGGAGCTCGGCTACCAGGAGTGGGGACCGCTGCTGACCGCGCCGTTCGCGCTGCTGCAGGGCTGGCTGTTCTCCCGCACCGGATCGCTGCTGTACGTGCTGATCGTGCACCTGCTGTTCGACGTCATCGTCTACCTTGCCATCGTCCACGCCCACAACCCCGGCGTGATCCCGATCTTCCTGATCTGATCCCCGCCTCCGACGCGGGCCGGGCGGGCGCCGGGGCGCACCGGCGGGCGCACGACGGAAGGACCCCGCCCCTCACCAGGTGAGGAGCGGGGTCCGACGGTACGTCGCAGGCGACGTGATCAGCCGGGGGGCTGGATCACATCATGCCGCCCATCCCGCCCATGCCGCCCATGTCGTCGCCGCCACCGGCCGGGGCCTTGGGCTCCGGCTTGTCGGCCACGACGGCCTCGGTGGTCAGGAACAGACCGGCGATGGACGCCGCGTTCTGCAGCGCCGAGCGGGTGACCTTGACAGGGTCGATGATCCCGGCGGCGATGAGGTCCTCGTACTCGCCGGTGGCCGCGTTCAGACCCTGGCCGACGGGGAGGTGCTTGACCTTCTCCGCCACGACGCCGCCCTCGAGGCCGGCGTTGATCGCGATCTGCTTGAGCGGGGCCTCGATGGCGACCTTGACGATGTTCACGCCGGTCGCCTCGTCGCCGACCAGGTCGAGCTTGTCGAAGGTGTCCTTGCCGGCCTGCAGCAGTGCGACACCGCCACCGGCGACGACGCCCTCCTCCACGGCGGCCTTGGCGTTGCGCACGGCATCCTCGATGCGGTGCTTGCGCTCCTTGAGCTCCACCTCGGTGGCGGCGCCGGCCTTGATGACGGCCACGCCACCGGCCAGCTTCGCGAGGCGCTCCTGGAGCTTCTCGCGGTCGTAGTCCGAGTCGGAGTTCTCGATCTCGGTGCGGATCTGGGACACGCGACCGGCGATGCGGTCGGCGTCGCCGGAGCCCTCGACGATGGTGGTCTCGTCCTTGGTGACGACGATCTTGCGCGCCTGGCCGAGCTGCTCGAGACCGGCGGTCTCCAGCTTCAGGCCGACCTCCTCGGAGATGACCTGACCACCGGTGAGGATCGCCATGTCCTCGAGCATCGCCTTGCGGCGGTCGCCGAAGCCGGGGGCCTTGACGGCCACGGACTTGAAGGAGCCCTTGAGCTTGTTGACGACGAGCACCGCGAGGGCCTCGCCCTCGACGTCCTCGGCGATGATCGCGAGCGGCTTGCCCGCCTGGATGACCTTCTCCAGCAGCGGCAGCAGGTCCTTGACGGTGGAGACCTTGGAGGACAGCAGGAGGATGTAGGGATCCTCGAGCACGGTCTCCTGGCGCTCGGCGTCGGTGACGAAGTAGGGCGAGATGAAGCCCTTGTCGAACCGCATGCCCTCGGTGAGCTCCAGCTCGAGGCCCATGGTGTTGGACTCCTCGACCGTGATCACGCCCTCCTTGCCGACCTTGTCGAGGGCCTCGGCGATGAGCTCGCCGATGGCCGGGTCGGCGGCGGAGATGGCCGCGGTGCTGGCGATCTGCTCCTTGGTCTCGATCTCGATCGCCTGGTCGAGCAGGGTCGCGCTGACGGCGGCGACGGCCTGGTCGATGCCGCGCTTGAGCGCGATCGGGTTGGCGCCGGCGGCAACGTTGCGCAGGCCCTCCTTGACCAGAGCCTGGGCGAGGACGGTGGCGGTGGTGGTGCCGTCGCCCGCGATGTCGTCGGTCTTCTTGGCGACCTCCTTGACGAGCTCGGCGCCGATGCGCTCGAAGGGATCGTCGAGTTCGATCTCCTTGGCGATCGACACGCCGTCGTTGGTGATGGTGGGGGCGCCCCAGGACTTCTCGAGCACGACGTTGCGACCCTTGGGGCCGAGGGTGACCCTGACGGCGTCGGCGAGCTGGTTCATACCCCGCTCGAGGCCGCGCCGGGCTTCCTCGTCGTATGAGATGAGCTTTGCCATTGTGGAATCTCTCCCGTGTGGTGTGGTGTCCACCCGACCCAGTGCCCGCGACGGACGAGACCCCGCGCCGTGTTCATGTCCCACGGCGCCGAGCCCCTCACGGGGCCGGAATGTTCGTGGTCGGCAGGGCGGTGTTCCGCTCCCCGATCCGGCACCCTCCGCGCAGGAGCGCCAGCGCCCCAGGCGCTGTCACTCTCGAACCTCGAGTGCCAGATCATCATAAGCACTCTCGACCCGAGAGTGCTAACTCTGGTCATGTCCCGGCACCGGGAGCCGTGTTCCTGCGCGCCGGCTACCGTCGGCCGCCGCCCGTCGGCACGCCGCCGGCAGCGTCCGGTGGGCAGGCACGGCAGCGCCCGGCGACCGACGCGACCCGCCGACGCGCGCGGCAGTCAGGTGGTACGGCGCCCGGCGGGGCGAGCGGGCTCAGCCCTCCTCGCCGTCCTCCCCCTCGGCGCCCGCCCCCGGCTCGGCGACGGCCACGAAGGTGACCCGGGCGTCGTACTCGTCGCTCTGGCGGGCCTCGCCGGCACCGACCTGCTCGGCCAGCGCCTGGGCGGTGTCCGCATCCTGCTCGTCGCGGTAGAAGACGACGGGCTCCTGCTGGACGTTGTCCGCGGTGGCGACGTCGACCGCCTCCCAGCCATCACCCTGGAGGGCCTCCTGCCAGGACCCGGCCAGGCCGTTGATGCCGCCGGCGTTGACGACCAGCACGGGGGTGGTCAGGTCCGGCTCGACCGCGGGCGGGGCGTCCTCGGGGGTCTCCTCGGCGGGGGCCTCGCTGCTCTCGGCCGCGGAGGTCGTGGTGGTGGGATCGTCGGCCCGCTCGTCGCCGTTGCCACCCATGCCCCCGATGAGGAAGAGCAGCACGATGAGCATCACCACGGCCGCGCCGATCACGATGATGTACAGGAGGTTCTCCCGCCAGAACGGCAGCTCGGCGCGATGGGCGCCGTGGAACGACACGGCGTCCGCCTCGTCGTCGAAACGGTCCGGCGGGTACGGGTACTGGGAATCTGCCACGGCCCCATTAAACCTGCTCCGTCGGCTGCGGGGGCGGAGCACACGCCCCGCGAGCGCGTCGCTCAGGCCACCCGGTGGGTGCCGTGCGCCCCGTCCGGGCCGTCCTCGGAGGTGCGCTGCGCTCGCAGCCGGTTCACGACCGACGGGGCGGCGCGCAGCGCGGCGGGGTCATCGAGCAGCGCGTTCAGCCGCACGTAGTAGGCGACCTTGGACAGGCCGATCTCCTCGCGGATCGCCCGCTCCTTCGAGCCGACGTAGCGGAAGGTGCGGCTCTCGAGCTCGAGGATCCGCCGGTCGCGATCGGACAGGCCGTCCTGCGCCGGTGGCAGCGGGGCCTCGGACGCGGCGCCGACGGGGTCGCCCGCGCCGTCGGGGTCGCCCGCGCCGGCGCTCTCGTCCGTCGCGGCGGGAGGGGCCGCGTCGCGCTCTGCCGGGCCGTCCGCCTCCGCGGACCGCTCGGAGCGATGAGGAGGATCGACAGGCATGGCCCGACCCTACGCGGGCGCCTGCGGGCGCCCCGGGCGCCGCGCCGCAGCGAGCCCGGACAGTGGAAGACTGCGCGTATGACGACCCCGCTCGCCGACCTCATCAGTGCCGACTGGGCGGAGGCCCTCGCCCCCGCCGAGGACCGCCTCCATGCCCTCGGGGAGTTCCTCCGGGCCGAGGTCGCGTCCGGCCGGGGCTACCTCCCCGCCGGCGATCAGGTGCTGCGGGCGTTCACCCGCCCGATGGACGAGGTGCGCGTGCTGGTGGTCGGTCAGGACCCGTACCCGACGCCGGGGCATCCGATCGGGCTGTCCTTCGCGGTGGACCAGGCGGTGCGCCCGCTGCCCCGCTCGCTCGTGAACATCTTCAAGGAGCTGGAGACCGACCTGGGGATCCCGCCGTCCCCGCACGGCGATCTCACCGCCTGGCAGGACCAGGGCGTGCTGCTGCTGAACCGGGTGCTGACGGTCTCCCCCGGCGCGCCCGCCTCCCACCGCCGACGGGGCTGGGAGGAGATCACGGAGCTCGCGATCCGGGCGCTGGTGGCGCGCGGGGGCCCGCTGGTGGCGATCCTGTGGGGGCGCGATGCGCAGTCGCTGATCCCGCTGCTGGGCGAGGTGCCCCACGTCGCGAGCGCCCATCCCAGCCCGCTGTCGGCCTCCCGCGGCTTCTTCGGCTCCCGCCCCTTCTCCCGGACCAACCAGCTGCTCGAGGAGCAGGGCGCCGCGCCCATCGACTGGCGGCTCGACCCCGACCGGTGACGGCCGGCCAAGCTAAGCCCCCGAGGGGGGACCGTCGCCGCCCTGGAGCGTCCTCGGTGCACCACGGCAGGGCCGTGGATCCGCGCGGTCCGCGGTGTCCGTGGGAGTCCGCGCCCCCGGCGCGCGAAGCCCACTACTGTGGTCCACGCCGAGCATTCGCACCCTGACCCCCGCCGTGGAGGATCCCGATGCCCCTGAACCCCGCCCAGTTCACCCCGCAGGGACCCGGAGTGGACTACGACCCGCACTGGTACCGCAAGGCCGTGTTCTACGAGGTGCTGGTGCGCGCCTTCGCGGACGGCAACGGCGACGGCACCGGTGACTTCACCGGCCTCATCGAGCGGCTGGACTACCTGCAGTGGCTGGGCATCGACTGCCTGTGGTTGCCCCCGTTCATGGCCTCCCCGCTGCGCGACGGCGGCTACGACATCTCCGACTACGAGGCGGTGCTGCCCGAGTTCGGCTCGATCACCGACTTCGAGCGCCTGGTCTCCGAGGCGCACCAGCGCGGCATCCGCGTGATCATCGACCTGCCGTTGAACCACACCTCGGACAAGCATCCGTGGTTCCTCGAGTCGCGCTCCGACCCGGAGGGCCCCTACGGGGACTTCTACGTCTGGTCGGACACCGACGAGAAGTACTCCGAGGCCCGCATCATCTTCGTGGACACCGAGGAGTCCAACTGGGCCTTCGACCCGGTGCGACGGCAGTTCTTCTGGCACCGCTTCTTCTCCCACCAGCCGGACCTGAACTTCGAGAACCCCAAGGTGCGCGAGGCCATCTTCGACGTGGTGAAGTTCTGGATGGACAAGGGCATCGACGGCTTCCGGGCCGACGCCATCCCGTACCTGTTCGAGGAGGAGGGCACCGACGGCGAGAACCTGCCGGCGACCCACGACTTCCTCGCGGAGCTGCGCGCCTACGTCGATGCGCACTGGCCGGGCCGCGTCATCATCGCGGAGGCGAATCAGTGGCCGAGCGATGTCGTGGAGTACTTCGGGACCGAGGAGAAGCCCGAGTGCCACATGTGCTTCCACTTCCCGGTGATGCCGCGCCTGTTCTACGCGCTGCGCGAGGGCAGCGCCCGCCAGATCATCGACATCCTCGACCAGACCCCGGAGATCCCCTCCGGCGCCCAGTGGGGCACCTTCCTGCGCAACCACGACGAGCTCACCCTCGAGATGGTCAGCGGCGAGGACCGCTCCGCGATGCTGGGCTGGTACGCCCCCGACTCCCGGATGCGGGCGAACATCGGCATCCGTCGGCGACTCGCCCCCCTGCTGGACAACTCCCGCGGTGAGATCGAGCTGATCCACGCCCTGCTGCTGTCCCTGCCCGGCTCCCCGTTCCTCTACTACGGCGACGAGATCGCGATGGGCGACAACATCTGGCTCGACGACCGCGACGCGGTGCGCACCCCGATGCAGTGGACCCCGGACCGCAACGCCGGGTTCAGCGAGATCACCGATCCCGGCAAGCTGTACCTGCCGGTGATCCAGTCGCTCGTGTACCACTACGCCACCACCAACGTGGAGGCGGAGATGGCGCACTCGAGCTCGCTGCTGCACTTCGTGCGCTGGATGCTCGCGGTGCGCAAGGAGCACTCCGCCTTCGGGATGGGCGCCTACCGCAACGTCCCGGCCGACTCCGACCGGGTGCTGGCCTTCACCCGCACCTACGACGGCGGCGACTACGGCGAGGAGGCGGAGTTCCACGCCGAGACCCTGCTGTGCGTGTTCAACCTCTCCGCGCAGCCCGTCACCGCGACGTTGCAGCTGGGCGGGCTGTCCCGGCGCACGGTGCGCGACCTCTTCGGCGGTCACGAGTTCCCCTCGATCGGCGAGGACGGCACCATGACCGTGACGCTCGGCGCCCACGGGTACTACTGGCTGAAGGTCCGGCCGCTGCACCCCGACGGGGAGCCGATGACGGTCACCACCGCCTTCCCGGTGATCAGGGACGCGTCCTGACCGCGCCGGCGCGCTGACCGCCGCGGACGCCCGGGCGACTGCATCACATCGCCCGGGCGTCCGCGCCGCTCCCTCCACTACAGTGACCGAGGCTTTCGAGCCGCAATGGCGCATCGAGACACGACACGAGGGGTGCTGACAAGCGGCTTCAGACACGGGACGGTCGATGCGCGACCCGTTCACCTGTCAGGAGCACCTTCTTGTCCTCTCCCCACGCCCGCACCACGGGCACCCCGCGCTCCGCGATCGGCATGATCGCGGTGGCCGCCGCAGCGGCCTTCCTCGCCACCTTCAACGAGACCTTCCTCAACGTCGCGCTCACGCCGATCATGGAGAGCTTCGACGTGGACGTCGCCACCGTGCAGTGGCTCGCCACCGGCTACCTGCTGGTCGCGGCCGTCTTCGTGCCGGTCTCCAACGTCCTCTACCACCGCTTCGCGACCCGCCCGCTGTTCGTGGTGGTCGTCGCCTTCCTCGTGGTGGGCTCCGTGATCGGAGCGCTCGCCCCGAGCTTCGGGGTGCTGCTGGCCGGGCGCCTGCTGCAGGCGATCGGCACCGGTCTGCTCACCCCGATCGGCATGAACATCACCCTGGCCGTCGCGCCGCGCGAGAAGCTCGGCATGGCCATGGGCCTGGTGGCCGCGATGACCACGCTCGGCCCGTCGCTCGCGATCGTCGTCTCCGGCGCCATGCTCGCCGTGACCGACTGGACCACCCTGATGTGGGTCTTCGGCGCCCTGGCGCTGGTGGTGCTGCTGGCCGGCGCGGTGCTGCTGCGCACCGTGGTCACGCTCGGCAAGCCGGTGCTCGACGTCCTCTCCTTCCTGCTGGTAGCCGTCGGCCTGGTGGGTCTGCTCTACGCCATCTCGACCGTCTTCAGCGGCTCCGTGATCGTGGCGACGATCTGCGCCGTGGTCGGCATCGCGGCGCTCGCGCTGTTCGTGGTGCGCCAGAACCGGATCGAGCATCCGCTGCTGAACCTGCAGCCCTTCCGCAGCGCCCCCTTCGTGCTGGGCGTGTCCATGCTGATGCTGGGCCTGCTGTTCGTCTTCGCGATGAACGTCGTGATCCCGATCTTCCTGCAGACGGTGCGGGGACAGAGCCCGCTGGGCGCCTCCCTCCTGCTGGCCCCCGGCATCCTGCTGACGGTGATCCTCGGCCCGGTCGCCGGGCGCCTGTTCGACCGCCACGGCGGACGGGTGATGATCCCCGCCGGCTTCGCCATCATGGCCCTGTTCGCGCTGCTGGTCGGCGCGGCCGCCGGCCACGAGTCGGTGCTGCTGTTCGGGGCGCTCTACATCCCCGCCGTCCTCGCCACCGCGCTCGTCATCGGCCCCGCGCAGACCTTCGGCCTCTCGCGCCTGGACCGGGAGACCAGCCCCCACGGCGTGACCGTGGTCAGCACCAGTTTCCAGATCGCCGGCTGCCTGGGCACCTCGCTGGCCGTCGGCGTCTACAACGCCACCACGTCCCTCACCCTCCAGGGCGGTGCGGACCTGCTGTCCGCCTCCACCAGCGGCTTCCGCAGCGCCGCCGTGCTGGTCGCGCTGACCTCGGCGCTGGGCATCGTGCTGGGCCTGGCCGCCACCCGCGCCTCGAAGCGGGCGCGCGCCGTCCAGGCGGCCCACGCCGAGCAGGCCGCCGCGAGCGGGACCGTCCGCACCGTCGAGGACCTCATGAAGTCCGACGTCTACGCGCTGACCACCGAGCAGAGCGTGCTCGACGCCCTGCAGATGTTCACCGCCCGGGGCATCTCCGGAGCGCCCGTCCTGGACGCCGACGGCGCCCTCGCCGGCTTCCTCTCCGACGGTGACGTCATGCGCTACCTGTCGGCCGAGCACCCCTCCTCGACCAACATCTACTCCTTCGCGATCGGGGAGTCCGCGGACCTCGAGGACGCCATGGCCGACCTGGTCGCCCTGCCGGTGATGCGCCTGGCCACCCGCGAGGTCATCACGGTGGATGCCGACGCCTCGATCGCCGACGCCGTCGCGGTGCTGTCCGACAAGCACCTGAAGAAGGTCCCCGTGGTGCGCGGGAAGGGCGGCCCGGTGATCGGCATCGTCAGCCGCTCCGCCGTCAACCGCCTCGCGATCTCCTCCTACCTCACCACCCGGGAGCTGCAGAGCGCATGAGCCGCTGAGCGTCTCCCAGATCACCACCAGCGGGTGGGTCGCTTCCGAGCGGCCCACCCGTTGCGTCATGTGGGCGTCCTCGCTGGTCAGCACCGTGGGGACGCGGTGGCGGGAAGGGCCGGCCGGCGCCGGCAGCGGCGTGATCCGCCTCCGATCCCGCTCGCTCCGCGTCCTCACCCGCGTCCGCATGTGTCATTCTCGAACGGCCAAGGAGACTCGAGCAGCCGGCGTGAGCCGGCCCGGCGCCCGCAGCGGTGGGCGCCAGGAAGGGAGACCACGGTGGCAGAGCCCCGTTCGACGGCCCAGGAGGCCGCGGATCCGAGCACCAGCCCGGAGCGCCTGCTCGCTCTGGCCGAGAAGCACCCCCAGCTGCACCGCCTGCTCGTCCTGAACCCCTCGACCCCCGAGGTCGCCCGCCAGTGGATCCTGGCCACCAACCCCTGGGCCCGGCGCGCCTACGACCAGCAGCACGCGGGCGCCGCTGCGAGCGCGGACCCCGGCCCCGAGACCGCGTCGGCGCCGCACCAGCAGGCGGGGCGGGACCCCGAGCGGACCGGCCCGCCCGGCACCGGGTCGCGCCGCCCCCGCGCCGCCGCCCCGGCCTGGGCGGATCTGCCCGCGGAGTCGGTCTGGGGAGATCTGCGGTCCCCCAGCGAGGACTCGGTCCCCGCGGGGGCGGACGATGCCACGGTCGAGCACACCCCCGTCCCGGCCGCTGACGACCGGACACCGAGCGTGGTCCCCCCGCCCGCACCGCCGCTGCCCTCTCCCGTCGAGGCCTACCCGTGGTCCGCCGTCCCCTCCAGCACCGGAGTGCGGATCGCCTCGCCGGACGGCGTCGTGCCGCTGGGCCCGGCCGCGACCCCCGCCGCCCCACACACCGAGGCGGCTCCCTTCCAGTTCCCGCCGAGCGGCCCCTCCGCGCAGCCCGGAGAGTCCGCGCGGCTCGGAGACGGGGATCGCTCTCGCCGCCGGCTCTGGCTCGCCGGGGCCGGCTGCCTGCTTCTCGCACTGCTGCTGATCCTGGCGTCGGTCTTCATCGGCCGGGCGCTGTTGGCCGACGACGAGCCCGCCGAACAGCCGACCACGACAGCGGTCGCGACCGAGGACCCGTCCCCCGAGCCGACCGAGCAGGAGCCGACGCCCGCGCCGGAGGCGGTCTCCCCCGCGCCCGCGGACGCCCAGGAGATGACCGCGCTCAGCTCCCCCACCGGGAACATCACCTGCGTCCTCGAGGAGGACTCCGCGGCCTGTTCGGTCATGGACCGGGACTTCTCGGAGGCGGGCCTCGAGGACTGCGAGGACGGGCCCTTCTCGATCGCGGTGGCCGACGGCGAGGCGGCCCCCGCCTGTGGCAGCTCGTTCCTCAGCGACTCCGCCGCCACCCTCGAGTACGACAACAGCGCCGTCCAGGGCGACATGGCCTGCACCAGCCGCTCCGATGGCATGACCTGCTGGAACACCATGACCGGCAAGGGATTCGCGGTGAACCGGGCGGGGTACGAGACGTTCTGATCCGAGGCGGCGCCCCTGACGCCACCCGGAGGAGAGCAGAACGGCCTGGGCCGCGACATCGTCGTCCGCGATGTCGCGACCCAGGCCACGAGAGCTGGAGACGGGAATCGAACCCGCAACCACCTGTTTTGCCAGAGGGGGATCTCTCGCCGTCACCGGCAAGCACCGAACATCCCGCTTACCTGCCCTGATAGAGGGATACCGCTCTCCACGTGCCGCGACCACCGAACCCATAGCGGTAACGAAAGCGTGAACAGGTCGCCCGTCACCGCTTTAGCGCCGAGAGTACGAAGCGCCCCCGAGCGTGACGGATGGGGCACCCCACCACCATGAGGAGCTAAGCGGTCTCGCTGCCGAGCTCGTCCACGAGGAACGCGGGACGTCGCCACAGTTCGCCCGCGAGCTCGTTCTCGAGGGCGGCGAGATCGACAACAACGGTCTACCCATCGCCCACGGGCAAGGCGTTCGGGCTCGACAGGGGGTGGAGTCCGCGATCATGCAGGACCCAAGGGAGAAAGGAGGAACACGACAACGAGGTTCAGATCCTCATCGAATGCAAACGGATCGGCGACCCGCTCAACATCAATCATGCTTCGCAGCTGTTCCGATACTTCCATACGACCAATGCCCGGATCGGCGTCCTCACCAACGGTCAGGTGTACAACTTCTACACCGATCTGGACAAGCCCAACAAGATGGACGAGCGCCCGTTCCTCGTTCTGGACCTCATGGACGTGGACGAGAGCTCGCTTCCTGAGCTGGAGAAGCTGACCAAGGAGACGTTCGACCTCGATTCCATCCTGACGTCGGCCGAGGAACTGAAGTATGTCGGCGCGTTGAAGCGCCAGATCGCGGAAGAGTTCAAGGAGCCGTCGCCCGAGTTCGTCAAGCTGCTGATGGGGCGCGTGTCCGAGCGACGGGCCACCGCCGATAATCTCCGACAGTTCGCCTCCCTGACGGAGAAGGCGACGAAGAATTACCTGAAGGAACAGGTCAACGTTCGCCTGAAGTCCGCTCTGAACGATCCCGACCCAGTTCGGCAGTCCAGCGCTTCGGTCGGAGCGGAGGCTCCCGGTACGACTGACGAGCAGGGAGGCGACCGCGCCGGTCGAAATCTCCGACGTCGTGACCACCGAGGAGGAGCCCCCCTCGCCGGATATCAGATCGTGAAGGCCATCGCATGCAGCGAGGTCGAGCCCCAGCGGATCACCCAGCGAGACTCCAAGACCTACATGGCCGTCCTGCTCGACAACAACAACCGGCGCATCATCGCGCGGCTCTGGTTCAACGGGAAGACCAAGAAATACCTCGGAATCATCGATGAGAACAAGATGGAGACCAAGCACGAGATCATGGGCTTGGACGACATCTACAAGCATGCCGACGGCATCCGCGCCGCGGTGAGGCGCCATATCGGCGGCGCAGAGGGCTGAGGCATCGACACTGTAGAGACAGGGACTCAGCCCCAGCTCCGCGCGGTGCAGGTCCCTCGCAGAAAGGCCTGAGCCGCGACATCGTCGTCCACGATGCCGCGGCTCCAGGCCCCCCCCCCCCCCCCCCCCCCCCCCCCCCCCCCCCCCCCCCCCCCCCCAGGCGAGCTGGAGACGGGAATCGAACCCGCAACCACCTGTTTACAAGACAGGTGCGCTACCGTTGCGCCACTCCAGCGGGAGGGGCCGGCCGACGGATCGACCGGTCCCCGAAAGTGTAGAGCTGCCGGGAGCCGCGCTCAGCCCTGACCGCCGTCGGAGGCCTCGCCGCCGCCGTCGGACGGCGCGGCCGCGCCGCTCGCGGCGAGCACCGCCTCGCGCAGCGCACCCGGGGTGGCCCACTGCTCGGAATCCAGCGTGGTGCCGTCGAGCTCGACGTAGGGGGTGCCGCCGCCGTTCTCCTCGCCGTACGGGTCGGCGACCTGGCGCACCCACGGCTGGTAGGTCTTGCCGCTCATGCACGACTCGACCGCCTCGGAGGCTCCGGCCTCCTGCGCGTAGGTCCAGATCTCGTCATCGCTCAGGCCCGCGCTGCCCTCGGCGGGCTGGTTCGCGAACAGCAGCTGCTGGAAGGCCAGCGTGTTCTCGGGGTCGTCCTCGTACACGCAGACCATGGCGTTGGCGGCGCGGGAGGAGTAGTCACCGGTGGTGGAGGCGGTGTCCAGGAAGCGACGCGGCACGATGTGCACGGTGGCCTCCTCGTTCGTCGCGATCTCCTGCAGGTCGGCGCCGTTGATCTCCTCGAACTGGCCGCAGAACGGGCACATGAAGTCGAGGTGGATCTCGAGCACCGGCGCACCGGAGTCCTCGGGGGCGCCGAGGGAGAGGTACGGCTGGTCCGCCGCCATCCCCTCGGGCACGGCGACCGGGCCCGCCGGCTGCATCGAGCGGTAGATCAGGTAGCCGGCACCGGCCACGATCAGCAGCGCGAGCGCGGTGATCGCGGCGATCACCGCGGTGCGCACGGTGCGCTGCCGCTTCAGCTCGGCCTGGCGCTGCTTGCGCAGCTCTTCTCGCTGGGCTTCGCGGCGCTGCTGCGCTGAGGGGGACGAACCGGACGCGGCCATGGAATCTCCTCGCCCCCGATCCGGGGCTGCGGTGGGTGACAGGTCGTCGAGAGTTTAACGGTCCGGCCCTGGGGGTGGCCGGGCCCCATGGGGCACCTCACGCGCCGGCGTCGCCGGGGCGGGCCGCTCAGCGTCGCCAGAGCGCGATGTCGTCGAGCCGGGGGCCGCCGGGGAACGGGAAGTAGTCGACCATGCCCTCGCGGGCCAGCAGGGTGAAGACCACGGCCCCCAGCAGCAGCACGAGCAGCACCAGCACCACGGCGCTCCAGGTCCGGTCCGGAGCGGCGGCGTCCAGGAGCCGATGGGCTCCGTTGCGGGTGGTGCGGCTGCCGATCCCCACCCAGGTGATGAGCAGGGTGATGGCGATCGCGGTCGCGAAGGGGACGCCGTCGGGCGGCGGGCTGCCCTGCAGCAGGGTCCAGGCCGCGTCCAGGGCGATGCCCACCAGCAGGCCGAGGACCAGCGGGAGCAGCATCTGCAGCACGACCTCGAGCAGGCCCTGGGCCGCCCGGAAGGGGACCGCCAGCGCGGCTCGCCACAGCGGTCCGGAGCCGGTGGCACCGCGCATCCGCTGCGCGGCGACGCTCTGATGGGATCGCTCCCAGGTCCGCGCCAGGGCCCCCAGCAGCACCATCACCGCCAGCGCGGCGTAGGGCGCGATCCCTGCCAGGGCGACGATCAGCAGATGGCCGATCCACACCAGCAGGGGTCGGCGCGGCAGGGCCGGGGGCGGGCTCGCCCAGGCGGCGTGCGGCGGCATCGGACCGGCCGCGGTGGCGGGATGGCCCTGTGGCCACGGCTGCTGCGGCGCCTGCAGCTGCGCGCCGGGCGGCTGCGGCGGGGGCGGGAAGTGGACCGGGAGCTGCTGGGTCGGGGCGCTCTGAGCGGGGTGCTGCTGCACCGGCCGCTGCGCGGGGGGCAGCTGCTGCCCGGTGCGCTGCGGCATCGGCTGCGGGTAGGAGGCAGGAGCCCCGCTTCCGGTCGCCCATCCGGAGTCGTGGCCGACCGGGGCGTGCGGCGGGGGGATCACCGGCATCGCCCGAGTGGGGGTGCCGGTGATCGGCAGCGCCTCGGTGACGGGCTCCACCGGGGTGCTCACGCGCGGCAGGGCCTGGGTCGGCTGCTCCTCGCCGGCCGCCGACAGCACCGGGAGGACCTCGGTGACCGGCCCGTCCGCGCCGTCTCCGGCGCTCACCGGCTGCTCGGCGCCGATCGCGGGCAGCGCCTCGGTGACCGGCTCGCCGGCGGTGTCGGCTGCCGCGCCGGCGGGCGCCGCGCCGCCCGCCGTGGCGCCCGCCACCGGCAGCACCGCGGTGCGGGAGCCCGCCGCGAGCAGCTCCGTCTCCCCCGGGTCGTCGTAGCGGGTGAGGTCCAGGGCGGCCAGACGCTCGAGCATCTGCTCGGGGGTGGGGCGCTGCGCGGGGACCGGCTGCAGGACGGCGCGCAGCCAGTCGGCGAGCTCGGTGGGCATGCCCTCGACGTCGATCTCGCCGCGATCGGCCCGCAGGAACACCAGGTCCGCGCGTCCGCTGCCGAAGGGCGGGCGGCCGGTGGCGGCGAAGGCCAGCAGCGCCGCCCAGGCCCACCAGTCCCCCGCCTCGCCGGTGTGGTCGGTGCGGATCACCTCGGGGTCGAGGTAGGCGGCGGTGCCCATCACCAGCCCGGTCGAGGTCAGCCGCGACTCCTCGGCCGCGATCGCGATCCCGAAATCGATGATCACCGGGTCCAGCCGGTCGCCGTCGGGGTCGAAGCCGGTGAGGTCCTCCTCGGTGGCGCCGCGCAGCATGACGTTGCTGGGCTTGAGGTCGCGATGGATCACCCCGGCGCGGTGGATCTCGCGCAGCGTCCCCCCATCACCAGTCCGATCTCCCGAACGGCCTCGGGATGCAGCCCGCCGTGGCTCTCCACCGCGTCCTCGAGGGTCGGGCCGGGGATGAACTCGGTGACCACGAAGGCATCGGAGGAGTCGAGCTCGGCGTCGAGGATCCGCACGATGTTGCCGTTGCGCACCCGCTGCTGCGCGGTGACCTCGCGGGCCAGGCGCTCCCGGGCGCGCGGGTCGTCGGAGATCTCATGCCGCAGCAGCTTGATCGCCACGTCGTTGCCGTCGGCGTCCTGGGCGCGATAGACGATGCCCATGCCCCCCGCGCCGATCCGGCCCAGGATCTCGTAGCCGGACTCCTCGGCGAGCGTCGTCAGCCGCGGATCACGGCGGGCGCTGCGGGAGGTGCGGGGCTCGGCCATGGACGCCATGCTACGAGGCCGCCGCCCGCCCGGGCATCGGCTTCACCGTTCCCCCGCACGCTCCGCACCCGGGATCCGCAGTCGCCGCATCCCGGAAGCACCCTGCCGTCGGCCGCCCCTGCGTGAGACGATCAGCCGGCGGCGCGGTGGGCGCCGCCGGCGGGCCGGGACCCGGCCCGGAGACGACGGAAAGGGCCGCGACATGCGATCGAACCTGTTCGATGCGTCCAATCAGGAACGCCAGACCAACGACCGATGGGCGCTGCAGTCCTCCAAGATGCTGCGCTGCTCCCTGAACCCGCAGTCCCCGGAGATCATCTCGGCGGCCGGCGCGATGGTCGCCTACCAGGGCCAGATGGACTTCTCCTTCCAGGGCTCCGGCGGCGGCATGAAGCTGCTCAAGAAGATGGCCACCGGCGAGGGCGCGAACATGATGCGCACCCGCGGCCACGGCGAGATCTTCTACGCCCGCCAGAACAACGAGATCTTCCTGATCCAGCTCGAGGGTGAGGCCCTCACCCTGAACACGAAGAACATGCTGGCCTTCGACAGCTCCATCCAGTGGGACATCCGCTCCCTCGGCGGCGCGGGCTTCATGGCCGGCGGCCTGTTCAACCTGGTCCTGCAGGGCCAGGGCATGGTCGCGGTCACCTCCGACGGCCCGCCGATGCTGCTGGACTGCTCCCAGCAGCCCACCTACGTGGACCCGCAGGCCGCGGTGTGCTGGTCGGCGAACCTCCAGCCCCAGATCAAGAACGACTTCAAGATGGGATCGCTGATCGGGCGCGGCTCCGGCGAGTCCTTCCAGCTCGCCTTCCACGGCCCGGGTTTCGTGGTGGTCCAGCCGTCCGAGGGGATCCCGGTGGTGACCGCGTCCTGAGCGCGGCCGGGCACCGGCGTGCATACGATGACCCGGTGACCGCCACTCCTCCGCAGGCCCTGGTCGACGAGCTGGGCCGTCTCGGCTCCGCGGGCCGACGACGCGCAGCCGCCGCGGCGGCGTCCATGATCGCCGGGGACGTCTCCGCCGCGGTGCCCTTCGTGGACCCCGTGCCGGTGGCGGTGGGGGCGGAGGCCTGGGCGGAGCTCACCGCGGGCCTGGTCCAGCGGGTGCGGCTGCTGGATGCGCTGTACGCGGACCTCTACGGGCCGCGCACCGTGCTGAGCACCGACGTCGCCCCGATCGCGGAGCTGCTGAGCGACCCGGCCTATCTGCGGGTCGCCACCGGCATCCCCTCCCGGGGGAGCCACCACCTGCTGGCCGTCACCACCACCGTCACCCGCACCGTCGACGGCGCCTGGGTGGTGCTCGAGGACTCCGTGGACGTCCCCGAGGGCGCCGGCACCACCCTCGAGCTGCGCCGGGTGCTCTCGCGCTGCGCCCCCACCCTGTACCGCAGCACCCCGCTGCGCCGGCTGCACCCCTTCTTCGATGCGGTCCGCACCTCCCTGCACCACCGCACCCGCACCGACGGCCGGGTCGGCCGCACGGTCGTCCTCACCGCGGACACCGACGATCCGCTGCGCGCCTTCGACCACAGCTGGATGGCGAACCTGCTGGGGGCGCCCGTGGTCTCCGTCGGCGACCTGCGCACGGGCTCCGGCGCCCTCACCCTGCGTCTGCCCGGCCTGGACTCGGATCCCGGCGACACCGTGGACGCCGTGCTGCGTCTGGCCCCCTCGCCCCTGCTCGACCCGCTGGACCTCGGCCCGACGCCGCTGGGCGGGGTGACCGGGCTGGTGGAGGCCGCCCGCTGCGGGGACGTGGAGATCTTCAACCCGCTCGGGGCCGGTCTGCTGGAGAACCCCGCCCTGCGCGCCGCCCTGCCCGACCTCTGCCGGCAGATGCTCCACGAGGACCTGCTGCTGCGTCCCGCCGAGGCCGGCCAGGGAGCCGACCTCGCGGCCTGGCTCTGCCTGGACCCCGCCGGCGGCGACGAGCTGGTCGAGCGACCGGTGCGGATCCAGCTGCTGGTGATGGCCACCGACGACGGCTTCGAGGTGCTGCCCGGCGGCGTCGCCCGCACCGCCGACGACGGCCCGCCGGCCCTCAAGGACGTGTGGGTCACCGTCCCCGAGTCCTCCGCGGTGCCCGATGACGGCGAGCCCGCCCCCGCCGCCCCGGAGTCGCAGCATGCCTCCCCCGGCCGCGGCGCGCTCACCGCCTCCCTGGCGATGACCCGCTCGATCGGCTCGGACCTGTTCTGGTTCGGCCGCTACCTGGAGCGGGTGGACTCCACCGCCCGGCTGCTGCGCACCGTGCTGGACACGTCCAACGACCTGGAGTCCGAGCGCGGACGCACCGCGGGCATCGCCCGCTCCGCGCTGCTGCGAGCGGTCACCGACGTCACCGCCACCGCCCCCGGCTTCCACGACGTGGACGCGGGCGACCCGGCGGCGGTGCGCACCGAGATCACGAGCCTGCTGAGCGACCGTCACCGACCCGGCTCGCTGGCCCACGCCTACGTCGCGCTCGCGCACACCACGCGCACCCTGCGCGACCTGGTCTCGGACGAGATCTGGCCGGTGATCGCCCGCATGCGCCGCCATTTCCACGGCCTCGGCCAGCAGGACTCCCCACCCCTCGAGCAGGGCCTCACCGAGATCGTCGACGGCTGCCTGACCCTCTCCGGCGCGGTCGCCGACTCGATGCCCCGCAACCTCGGCTGGGACCTGATGGAGGCCGGGCGCAAGATCGAGCGCTCCCTCGCGCTGCTGGCCCTGCTGCGGGCGATGCTGGGTCGCCGGCAGCGGCGCGCGGTCGAGGCCCATGTCGCCGCCGCCGTCGCGGCGATGACCGAGTCCGGGGCCTCCTACCGCCGCTCCTACCAGGCGGCGGTGCAGCCGGAGCTGCTGCTCGAGCTGCTGCTGAGCGACACCACGCTGCCGCGCTCGATCGCCTTCCAGCTCGACCGGCTGAGCCGGGTGCTGGACCGGCTGCCGGAGGTCTCCCCCTCCCCCGAGCTGCGCGCGCCGCTGACCGCGCTGCGCGGCCGCCTGGCCTCCTGGGATCCGCACACCCTGCTGGCCCCGGTCGCCGGCGCCGACGCCTCCGACGGAGCCCCCACCGCCCTGCTCGCGGAGGCCGACGCCGCGATGGACACCCTGCGCGAGCTGGCCACCGCCCTCGAGAACCGGTTCTTCCGGCCCTCCGAGTCCACCTCACGATGGGGGGTCGATGATGTCTGAGCACGAGAGCACCCCGCCGCGCAGCCCGGCCGGGGAGCGCACCCGGCCGCTGATCCCCCTGCGCGAGGAGAACGCCCCCGCGGCCGCACCGCTCGACTACCGGGTCCACCACCTGACCTCGTACCGCTACGCCAAACCCGTCACCCGGAACTACGGCCGCGCCCATATCGAGCCGCGCGCCACCCCGCACCAGCGGGTGCTCTCCCACGAGGTGATCGTGGACCCGGCCCCCGCCCGGCTCACCGCGCACACCGACTTCTACGGCAACTCCTCGACGTACCTGCTGGTGGACGAGCCGCACAGCCGGCTCGACGTGCACTCCCATGCCCGCGTCACCGTCTCCGAGCGCCGCTACCCGCTCGAGCCGATGTCCCGCTCCTGGGAGCAGTGCACCCCGGCCCACTGGGGCCCGCTGCTGCCGGCCGCCAGCATCGACTTCGTCCACCCTTCCCCGCGGATCCCGGCGGGCACCGCGGTGCACGAGATCTCCGCGGAGGTCTTCACCCCCGGCCGGGCCATCGGCGAGTGCCTGGCCGACCTCACCGCCCTGATCCACTCCGAGTTCACCTACGACTCCGCCGCCACCACCGTCACCTCGACCCTCGAGGAGGTGCTCGCGGCGCGGCACGGGGTCTGCCAGGACTTCTCGCACGTCGGGGTCGCCGCCGCCCGCGCCGCCGGTCTCGCCGCCCGGTACGTCTCGGGCTACCTGCGCACCGCCCCGTCGGCCGCCGGGGCCCTCAGCCGGCAGCCGGCCGACCAGATGATCGGTTCGGCCGCCTCGCACGCCTGGCTCAGCGTGCTGGTGCCGGGCACCGGCTGGGTGGACATCGATCCCACCAACCGCACCTTCGTCGATCAGCGCTTCGTGACCACCGCCTGGGGCCGGGACTATGCGGACGTGCCCCCGCTGAAGGGCATCGTCGTCGGTCCCCCCGGCGCGACCAGCACTCTTGAGGTCGCCGTCGGGGTCGTGCCGGAGCCGCCCCCCGGCAGCTCCGGCACGCCCGGCGCCTCCTGAGCGACGCGGCATCCCGGCCGGGACCTGCGCCAGACTGGCGCCCGTCGCAGCGTGATATCCGCGACGCGCTCGAGCGTCCCGGATCCGATGCTCGGGACCGGGACGGACGTCGAGGGGTCCGGGCCGGACGTAGCCTGTTCGGCGACAGACGGATGACCATCCCGCGGGCGGAGCCCGCGCCACGGCCGCTCACGACCCCGCGCACGACAGGAACACCATGAACGCGAACGCCCCCGACCCTCAGCCGACCACCGCGGCCGCGCCCCCAGCCCCGTCATCCCCGCCCCGAAGCCGCTGGCCAAGGCCGTCGAGGACGCGATGTACAAGAAGGCCGTCGCGCCGCTCGGGCAGATGTTCCTGCAGACCCTCACCGGCGGCGCCTTCATCGCCCTCGGGTTCATCTTCATGGTCACCACGCAGCAGGGCATGGGCGAGTGGCCGGTCGGCTTCGCCAAGCTCATCGGCGGCGTCGTCTTCTCCGTGGGCCTGGGTCTCGTGGTCATCAGCGGCTCGGACCTGTTCACCGGCACCACCATGACGCTCATGCCCCGCCTGTCGGGCCGCATCTCCACCGGCCGGATGCTCGGGCACTGGGGCATCTCCGCCGGCGGCAACTTCCTGGGCTCGGTGCTGATGGCGGTCCTCATCCTGCTGGCCGGCACCCACGCCAGCAACGGCTCCGCCTGGGGCCTGGTGGTCCTGAACACCACGCAGACGAAGCTCGGCTACGACTGGCACCAGGCGTTCTTCCTCGGGATCCTCGCGAACTTCGCCGTCTGCCTGGCGGTGTGGATCGCCTCCGCCGGGAAGACCGTGGCCGACAAGGTGCTCGCCGTCGCGGGCCCGATCGCCCTGTTCGTGGCCACCGGGTTCGAGCACTCCGTGGCCAACATGTTCATGCTCCCGATGGGCTGGCTGATCAAGAACTTCGCCGGCGACGGCTTCTGGCAGGGCGAGGCGATGCAGGAGGCCGGGCGGACCCTCGAGGACTACGCCTCGATCACCGCCGGCTCCGCCCTGTGGGACAACCTGATCCCGGTGATCCTGGGCAACATCGTCGGCGGCGCCGTGTTCGTGGGCGCCTACTTCTGGGCCACCTACCGCCGCGGCGACGCCGACCTCGCGCGCGGCTGACCGCCCGTCCCCGCGCATCGTCCCGACCGCGTCAGGCCGCTCACACCGGCCGCGGTCGGGACGATTTTCGCGTATAAGGTGGTGCGGAAATCTTTGCAGCGCGGTGCGGGGACGGTGATCGCTCGCCCTGCGCCCCGCCCCGGCGCCTCCGCGCCACGAGACCGAGGTGAGATGTCCTCTTCCCAGCAGCCCTTCCGTCTGGCCGTGATCGGGTCCGGCCCCGCCGGCGTCTACGCCGCCGAGACCCTGCTGCGCTCCGCACCGGTCAAGAGCGGCGAGCTCGAGGTCAGCATCGATCTGTTCGACCGCCTCCCCGCTCCCTTCGGCCTGATCCGCTACGGCGTCGCCCCCGACCACCCGCGCATCAAGGGCATCATCACGGCGCTCCACCGCATCCTGGGCCGCGGTGACATCCGGTTCCTGGGCGACGTCGAGTTCGGCACCGATCTCACCGCCGAGGACCTGCGCACCCACTACGACGCCGTCATCTTCGCCACCGGCGCCCTCAAGGACGCCGCCCTGGACATCCCCGGCATCGAGCTGGAGGGCTCCTACGGCGCCGCCGACTTCGTCGCCTGGTACGACGGCAACCCCGACTACCCGCGCACCTGGGAGCTGGACGCGCAGAGCGTCGCCGTGATCGGCAACGGCAACGTCGCCCTGGACGTCGCCCGGGTGCTGGCCAAGAGCGCCGACGAGCTGCTGCGCACCGAGATCCCGGCCAACGTGTACGAGGGGCTGCGCGACGCCGCGACCACCGACGTGCACGTCTTCGGCCGTCGCGGTCCCGCCCAGACCAAGTTCTCGCCGCTCGAGGCCCGCGAGCTCGCCCATCCCCGCGGGCTGCAGGTCGTCATGGACCCGCGCGACCTCGAGCAGATCACCGAGGCCGAATGGGAGACCATCCGGGCCGACAAGCGCACCGACCAGATCGTGCAGACCTTCGTGAAGTGGACCGAGGAGCAGGCCCGCCGCGAGGCCGCCGGCGAGGAGCCCACCGACCGTGAGGGCAACCCCGTCCAGCGCCGGCTCCACCTGCACTTCTGGCACCGCCCCGTCGAGGTGCTCGGTGAGGACGGCCGGGTCACCGGCATGCGCTTCGAGCGCACCCGCCTGGATCCCGAGGGCCGCCTCGAGGGCACCGGCGAATTCGTCGACTACGAGCTCGGCGCCGTCTACCGCGCCGTCGGCTACCACGGCTCCGAGCTGCCCGGCATCCCCTTCGAGCCGTCCCGCGGCGTCATCCACAACGTCGCCGGCCGGGTCACCGAGGCCGACGGCACCGTGATCCCCGGCGTCTACGCCAACGGCTGGATCAAGCGCGGTCCGGTGGGCCTGATCGGTGCCACCAAGTCCGACGCCATCGAGACCGTCGCCTCCCTGCTCGAGGATGTCTCCACCGGCATCCTGGCCGCCGCTCCCGAGCGTGACGACGACGCGATCCTGCGCCTGCTGGAGGACCGCGGCGTGCAGTACACGACATGGGAGGGCTGGATGGCCCTGGACGAGCACGAGAAGGCGCTCGGCGCCGCCGCGGTCGACGCCGACGGCGAGCCCCGGGCCCGGATCAAGGTCGTCGACCGCGAGGAGATGGTCCGCGTCTCCCGCGACGGCGCCCCCCAGCCCACCAACGCCTGAGCCCGCCGCGCGGGGGCCCGGCGGGCCCCCGCGCCGCCTCAGCGGCGGATCGTGGCCAGGTGGTCGGCGATGCGGTCCACCGCGTTGGCGAGCACCTCGACGCTGGGCAGCGTCACCAGGCGGAAGTGGTCCGGGGTGCCGAGGTTGAAGCCGGTGCCCTGGGTGATCAGCAGCTTCCGCGACCGCAGCAGCTCGAAGGCGAACTGCTCGTCGTCGGCGATGTCGTACATCTCCAGGTCCAGCTTCGGGAACATGTACAGCGCGCCCTGCGCCTTGACCACGCTGACCCCGTCGATCGCGCTGAGCCCCTCGTAGGCGACGTCGCGCTGCTCGCGCAGGCGACCGCCGGGCAGCAGCAGCTCGCCCACGGACTGGTACCCGCCCAGCGCCGTGGCCACGATGTGCTGGGCCGGGACGTTGGGGCACAGCCGCATGTTCGAGAGCACGTCCAGGCCCTCGATGAGGCTGGTGGCGTGCTCCTTGGGTCCGTACAGGGCCATCCAGCCGGCCCGGAAGCCGGCCACCCGATAGGCCTTGGAGAGCCCGTTGAAGGTGATGGACAGCAGGTCGGGGGCGAGCGAGGCGATCGGGGTGTGGACCACGTCGTCGTAGAGGATCTTGTCGTAGATCTCGTCGGCCAGGATCATCAGCCCGTGCTTGCGAGCGACCTCCACGATGTCCCGCAGCACGTGCTCGGGGTAGACCGCACCGGTGGGGTTGTTGGGGTTGATGACCACGATCGCCTTGGTGCGCGGGGTGACCTTGTCGGCGAGGTCGGTGACGTCGGGCCACCAGTGCTCCTCCTCGTCGCACCGGTAGTGGACGGCGCGTCCGCCGGCGAGCGCGACCGAGGCCGTCCACAGCGGGTAGTCCGGCGCCGGGACCAGCACCTCGTCGCCGTCGTCGACCAGTGCCTGGCAGACCATCTGGATCAGCTCGGAGACGCCGTTGCCGAGGTAGACGTCCTCCAGCTCGATGCCCGGCATGTCGCGGGTCTGGTAGTACTGGGCGACCGCGCGGCGGGCCGACGGGATCCCCTTGGACTCGGAGTAGCCCTGCGCGGTGGGGAGGTTCTTGATCATGTCGACGAGGATCTCGTCGGGCGCCTCGAAGCCGAAGGGCGCGGGGTTGCCGATGTTGAGCTTGATGATCTTGTGCCCCTCGGCCTCCATCCGGGCTGCCTCTGCCGGGACCGGTCCTCGGATCTCGTAGCACACATCGCGCAGCTTCGAGGACTGGGTGAAGATCATGAGGGGCTCCTGGCCGGGTCGTCGGAGAGCTCAGGCTAGCGCCCGGCGGGCCGGGGCCCCCGCCCCGACCGCTCGGCGGACACGGCGGGTGCGGCGGACCTCAGTCGAGGTGGATGTCGTTGGCGGGGCCGATCGGCAGGTCCAGGCCGTAGAAGACCAGCAGCACCGCCACCCACACGGTGAAGAACACGATCGTGAAGGGCAGCAGCCGGGCCACCAGGGTCCCCAGCCCCGCGCCGGGCTCGTACCGGCGCAGCATCCCCAGCAGCACGATCAGGTAGGGGCTCAGCGGGGTGATGATCTGGGTGGAGGAGTCCCCGATCCGGAAGGCGGCCTGGACGAAGGCCGGCTCCAGCCCGGAGAAGGCGAGCATCGGGACGAACACCACCGCCATCAGCCCCCACATGGAGGTGCCGGAGGTGATGAAGAGGTTCGCCAGGGCGCAGAGCACCACGAAGGCCACCACCACCGGCAGCCCGCCGAGCTGCGCCCGCTCGAGCCAGGTGGCGCCGTGCACGGCCAGGTAGGTGCCCACGCCGCTCCACTCGAACAGGGCCAGGAACTGGGCCAGGGCGAAGGCGACCACCAGGAAGCTGGTCATCGAGCGCAGGCCCTGTCCCATCTGGGCGGCGACGTCGGCGCCGCCGCGGATGGTGCCCGCCACCGCCCCGTAGACGATGCCGGTCACGGAGAAGACCATCACGATGAGGAAGACGATGGAGCCCATGAACGGGGACGTCGGCAGCAGGCCGCCGTCCTCGTTCCGCCAGGGCGAGATCGGCGCGACGGCGATCGCCACGATGGCCGCCACCAGGGCGAGCAGCGCGACGCCGGCCCAGCGCAGCGCCCGCTTCTCCTGCGCCCCGAGGTCGGTGCTGACCGCGCCCGTCCCCTCCGCCGGCGCCGTCCCCGCGCCGGTATCGGGGGCCTCGCCGGTGCCCATGGTGCGCGGGATGCCGGCCCGCTCCAGCCGCGGCTCGAGCACCCGGTCGATGAGCGCGCCGCAGGCGAGGACCAGCACCAGGCAGGAGGCGATGTTGATCCAGTAGTTCGAGACCACGCTGACCGGCTCGGCCCCGAGCGAGGCCGGCAGCACGCCCATCACCTCGGTGGTGATGCCGGCGAAGTTCGCATCGATCGGCGAGGGCAGCATGGCGGTCGAGAAGGAGGCGCCGACGGCCGCGAAGCCCCCGAGCAGACCGGCCACCGGATGGCGCCCGGCCGCGGCGAACACCAGCGCCGCCAGCGGTGGGATCACCACGAAGGAGGTGTCGCTCATGAGGTTGCCGTTGACCCCCACCAGAGCCACCACATAGGGCAGCAGCCAGCGCGGCGCGGAGCCGAACAGGGCGCGGATGGCGGCGCTGAGCAGCCCCGAGCCCTCCGCGATCCCCACCGCCAGCACGATCGGCAGCACGTTGACCAGCGGCGGGAACCCGATGTAGTTCTCCCCCAGGGTGGTGGTGAACCAGGTCAGTCCCGCGCTGCTGAAGAAGGGCTGGACCGTGGTCGGCTCGTCCTGGCCGGGCACCTGGACCTGCGCCCCGAGCGCCCCCAGCACGGTGGTCAGCACGGCGGTGAGGAGGAACAGGGCGGCGAACAGCACCAGCGGATCGGGCAGCCGGTTGCCGATCTGCTCGACGCGGTCGAGCGCCCGGTCCAGCCGTCGCGGGCGGAGGGCGGGGACGGAGCTGGACATCGGTCTCCTCCACGGCGCAGGGCGCCCCGCGCAGGGGGCGGCGCGCGGGGCCCGCACGCGAGTGGCCATCGTAGGGCTCCCCGCGTCGGCCGGGACGCCGCCCGCCTTGACGAACCGATCGCCAGCACTTACTTTCAGGACGTAACTATTGGCGGGGCGGCGAGTTCGCGGACCTGCCGTCCCCGCACCCCGCACCACCCGGAGGCCATCGATGTCCCCCCACCGGATCCCCGTCGATCCCGCCGTCCTCGCCCCCAGCCCGGGCGCGACCCACCGCATCCACCTGAGCGCCGCCGGCGTCTCGGTGGTCCTGGACGTCACCGACGGCCGGCTCCCGGCCATCGCCCACTGGGGCGCGGCCCTCGGAGCGCTCGGTCCCGAGGGACTGGACGCCGTCTGCGAGGCCGCCGTCGAGCCCGTGGCCAACAATGCGGTCGACGTGCCCGTCCGCATCGGGATCATCCCCCAGCAGTCCGACGGCTGGATCGGGCGGCCGGGACTGAGCGGCTCCCGCCCCGACGGCTCCGGCTGGGCCCCCCGCCTGCACACCCGCACCCTGGCCCTGAACGAGCTGCCGGTGACCGCCGCCCACGTCGAGACCGGCGCGGGCACGCTGCGCTGCGACCTCGCCGACGAGCAGCTCGGCCTCGCGGTCGCCCTCGAGGTCGAGCTGCTCGCCTCGGGTCTGCTGCGGATGCGCGCCGCCCTGACCAACACCGGCGAGACGCCCTACGCCCTCGACGAGCTGACCGTGACGGTCCCGGTCCCCTCCGACGCCGACGAGCTGCTGGACTTCGCCGGGCGCTGGGCGAAGGAGCGCACCCCGCAGCGCCGGGCCTTCACCGTGGGCACCCACCTGCGCGAGAACCGCCGCGGACGCACCGGTCCGGACGCCGCCCACGTCCTCCACGCCGGCCGACCCGGGTTCGGCTTCCGCCACGGCGAGGTGTGGGGCGTGCACACCGCCTTCTCCGGCAACCACCGCCACCTGGCCGAGCAGACCAACACCGGCGCCCGGCTCCTGGGCGGCGGCGAGCTGCTGCTGCCCGGCGAGCTGCGCCTCGCACCGGGCCAGCAGTACCGCGGTCCCTGGCTGTACGCCTCCTACGGCGAGGGCCTCGACGCGGTGGCCGCCCGCTTCCACCGCCACCTGCGCTCGCGCCCCCACCACGTCAGCACCCGGCGCCCGGTGACCCTGAACGTCTGGGAGGCGGTCTACTTCGACCACGACCTCGCCCGGCTCACCGACCTCGCCGACCGGGCCGCCGCGCTCGGCGTCGAGCGCTTCGTGCTCGACGACGGCTGGTTCGGCTCCCGCCGCGACGACACCTCCGGGCTCGGCGACTGGGTGGTCTCCGACGACGTCTGGCCGGACGGGCTCGGACCGCTGATCGACCACGTCACCGACCTGGGGATGGAGTTCGGGCTGTGGTTCGAGCCGGAGATGGTCAACGAGGACTCCGACGTGGCCCGCGCGCACCCCGAGTGGATCATGGCCCCCTCCCCGGACCGGATGCCCCTGCCCTCCCGGAACCAGCAGGTGCTGAACCTGTCGATCCCGGCGGCCTTCGAGCACGTGCTGGGCCAGATGAACGCCGTGCTCGAGACCTACGACATCGGCTACCTCAAGTGGGACCACAACCGCGACCTGCTCGAGGCCGCCACCCGCAGCAGCGGGCACGCCGCGGTGCACGAGCAGACCCTGGCCACCTACCGCCTGATGGACGCCCTCAAGCAGGCCCATCCGGGGCTGGAGATCGAGTCCTGCTCCTCGGGCGGCGCCCGCGTGGACCTCGAGGTGCTCGAGCGCACCGACCGGGTGTGGGTCTCGGACTGCATCGACCCGCTGGAGCGCCAGCAGATGAACCGCTGGACCTCCCAGCTGATCCCGCTCGAGCTGATGGGCAGCCACATCGCCTCTGGCCGCTCCCACACCACCGGGCGCCTCCACACCCTGGGCTTCCGCGCCGCCTCCGCGCTGTTCGGCCACCTCGGGATCGAATGGGACCTGGCCCGGGCCTCGGAGGCGGAGCTCGCCGAGCTGCGCGAGTGGATCACCCTGTTCACGCAGCACCGCGAGCTGCTGTTCACCGGCGACCTGGTGCGCGCCGACCGCGGGGAGACCTCCCTGTGGCTGCACGGCGTGGTCTCCGAGCACGCCGACGAGGCGCTGTTCACCCTGGCCGCCGTCACCCGCTCGGGCGAGTCCCACCAGGAGCGGCTGCGCTTCCCGGGCCTGGACGCGGAGGCTCTCTACCGGATCCGTCCGCTGCAGATCGGCGAGCGCCCCTCGGGCCTCGGGGCGCCGGCCTGGCTGCGCCGCGCCGCCGACGCGGACGGCCTGCTGGTGCCCGGCGCCGTCCTGGTCCGCTCCGGTCTTGCCGCTCCCCTGCTCGATCCCGAGCAGGCCCTGCTGTTCTCCCTCCGCCGCGAGGGCGAGCGCACCCGCTGAACCACCCCCATCACAGGAAGAAGGTGCCCATGTCCACCGCGACGACGTCGACGCGGTCGGTCCCCACACGCCGCCGCCGGAAGGACGACACGAAGCTCGCGCTGCTGTTCATCGCGCCCGCGTCCGTCGGCCTGCTGGTGTTCCTCGTGTGGCCGCTGCTGACCGGTCTGTACTACTCGTTCACCGAGTACACGACCCTCACTCCCCCGCAGTGGGTGGGGCTGGCGAACTACCAGGCCCTGCTCACCGACCCCGTGTTCTGGAACTCCCTCAAGGTGACGATCTGGTACGTGGTGCTGAACATCGGCATCCAGACCGTCGTGGCCCTGGTGATCGCGGTGCTCATGCAGCGCCTGACCCAGTCCACGATCCTGCGCTCGCTGGTGCTGGCCCCCTATCTGGTCTCCAACGTGGTCGCGGCGCTCGTGTTCCTGTGGATCCTCGACTCCCAGCTGGGCATCTTCAACATCTTCCTGCAGTGGGTCGGCTTCGACCCGATCTCGTTCTGGGCCAGCGAGACCTGGGTGATCCCGACCGTCGCGCTGGTCAACGTGTGGCGGCACATGGGCTACACCGCCCTGCTGCTGTTCGCGGGTCTGCAGGCGATCCCGGGGCACCTCTACGAGGCGGCCCGCACCGAGGGCGCCGGGGAGATCGGCATGTTCCGCTACATCACCCTGCCGCTGCTGCGCCCCATCCTGGCGCTGGTGCTGATCATGACCATCATCGGCAGCTTCCAGGTGTTCGACACCGTCTCGGTGACCACCCAGGGCGGTCCGGCCGACGCCTCCAAGGTGCTGCAGATGTACATCTACGAGAACGCCTTCGGCCAGTACCAGTTCGGCTACGCCTCGGCGCTGTCGGTGGCCCTGCTGGTCATCCTCATGATCATCACCTTCGCGCAGTACCGGATGAGCAATGCCGGTCAGTCGGACCTGAACTGAGGGAGAGACAGATGACCACCACAGCTCCCACCCGCGGCCCGGCGCCCACGAGCCCGTCGGCCGCCGAGCGCCCCACCCCCGGCCGCACCAGGAAGCCCTTCCCCTGGGGGAAGGTCGTCGCCTGGGCGGTGATGATCGTGTTCCTGTTCATCACCCTGTTCCCCTTCTACTGGATGCTGCGCACGGCGCTGTCCAGCAACAACGCCCTGGCCACCGACCCCTCCAGCCTGCTGCCGGTGGGTCTGAACAGCGGCGGCTTCGAGCGTGTCTTCGGCCTGCAGGACGTGGAGACCGCGATCGCCCAGGGCGGGTCCGGCGCCTCCATCAACTTCTGGCGCTACCTGCTGAACTCGGTGGTCGTCGCGACCACCATCACCGTCGTGCAGACCTTCTCCTGCGCGATGGCGGCCTACGCCTTCTCGCGCCTGCACTGGCGCGGCCGGGACACGGTGTTCCTGATCTTCCTGGGCTCGCTGATGATCCCGCAGATCTTCACCCTGCTGCCCAACTTCATCCTGATCAAGAACCTGGGCCTGGTGGACACCCTGCTCGGGATCATGCTGCCGAGCCTGTTCATCTCCAGCTTCGCGATCTTCTTCCTGCGGCAGTTCTTCAACAACGTCCCGCGGGAGGTCGAGGAGGCCGCGCTGATCGACGGCGCCAGCAAGGTGCGGGTGTTCTTCACCCTCATCCTGCCGATGTCCGTCGCCCCGCTGACCACCCTGGCACTGCTGACCTACATGACCGCCTGGAACGAGTACTTCTGGTCGCTGATGGTCTCCTACACCGATCAGTCCCGGGTGCTCACCGTCGCCCTGGGGGTGTTCCGCGCCCAGGCGCCGGGCACCGGCCCGGACTGGTCGGGCCTGATGGCGGCGACCCTGGTCGCGGCCGCCCCCATGCTGATCCTCTTCGCGCTGTTCGCGAAGCGGATCGTCAACTCCATCGGCTTCAGCGGGATCAAGTGAGGTGCCCCAGATGAACTCCCCGAACCACCCGGCACGAACCCCCGGCGCCCGCGGACGCGGCCTCAGCCGGCGTCGGCTGCTGCAGGGCTCCGCGGCGCTGGCCACCGGCGCCGTCGGCGCGGGCGCCCTGTCCTCCTGCGGGACCACGGCCGCCCCGGCCGGGGCCACCGAGATCGACTACTGGCTGTGGGACGCCCTGCAGCTGCCGGCCTACTCGGCGGCGATCGAGCGCTTCATGGACCTCAACCCCGACATCTTCGTGCGGGTCACCCAGCTGGGCTGGGACGACTACTGGACGAAGCTGACGGCGAGCTTCGTGGCCGAGGCCGGCCCCGACGCCTTCACCGACCACCTCGCCCGCTACCCGGAGTTCCTGGCCCTCGGGGTGCTCGCCCCGCTGGACGGCCTGCCGGCGCTCGACGCGATCCCGGCCGAGCAGTTCCAGGAGGGCCTGCAGGAGCTGTGGACCGGTCAGGACGGTCGCCGCTACGGCGTGCCCAAGGACTACGACACCATCGCGGTGCTCTACGACCAGAAGATGCTGGAGGCGGAGGGGCTGAGCCCCGAGGACCTGGAGGGATTGGACTGGAACCCCGAGGACGGCGGCACCTTCGAGCAGATGCTGGCCCGGCTCACCCTGGACACCAACGGCGTCCGCGGCGATCAGGAGGGCTTCGACCCCACCAGCATCGCCCGCTACGGGCTGGCCGCCGATCCCGGGATCGACTACACCGGCCAGACCAGCTGGTCCCCCTTCGCCCTGTCGACCGGCTGGACCTTCACCGACGCGGAGACCTGGGGCACCCGCTTCAACTACGACGACGACCGCTTCGTGGCCGCGATCGACTGGTACTTCGGGCTGGTGGACAAGGGCTTCTTCCCGCCCTTCGGCACCTTCGGGGAGTCCAGTCCGGCCTCGGCCCAGCTGCAGGCGGGCAGCTCGGCGCTGGCGACGGTGGGGTCGTGGATGATCACCACCTTCAACAACCTCGAGGGCGTCGAGCTCAGCATCGCCCCGCTGCCGGCCGGGCCCGTGGGCACCCCCGTCTCGATGTTCAACGGGCTCGGCGACTCGATCTCCGAGCAGTCCGAGCACAAGCAGGAGGCCGCCCGGCTGATCGCCTTCCTCGCCTCCGACGAGGCCCAGGAGATCATCGGCAGCCGCGCACCGTTCTTCCCGTCGACCGATGTGGGGACCCAGGCGGCGATCGACAGCTACGACGAGGCGGGGCTGGACGTCACGCCCTTCACCGACCGGGTGCTGAACGGGGAGACCGGCCTCTACCCGCTGGTGGAGAACTCCGCGTCGATCGCGCCGATCATGCAGCCGGCCTTCGACCAGTGCTGGCTGCGGCGGATCGACGGCGCGGACTTCGCCGCGTACAACGAGCGGGTCAACGCCCTGTTCGACTGATCCGGGCGCCCGGCGCGGAGCTCCCCGCGCCGGGTCAGCGCCCCACGTACTCCTGGATCGCGATGACGGCGGCGCCCCGGGCCCATTCGTCGAAGTCCCCGCTCAGCTCGCGCACCACGAGCGCGCGCTGAGCGGGGGCGACGGCCTCCCGCAGGAGCGCCTCCAGGCTGGGCTGCGCGCTGCGCACCAGATCCACGGTCTCCCCGCCCAGCACGATCGCCTCCGGGTCCAGCAGGGCGACCACGGCGGCGGCGGCCCGACCGAGGGCGACGGTCACGTCCTGGGCGATCGCGCAGGCCGCGGGGTCCCCGGCCACCAGCAGCTCCCGCAGGCGCTCCAGGCCCTCCCCGGCCCCGAGCGTCCCGGCCCGGCGGGCCCGGTCCAGCAGCTGATCGGTCCGGGCCGCCTCCCCGAGGGTGCGGGGGCCGCCGTCGGGACCGGGCCCGACGGGCAGCAGCTCGGTGACGCCGGCCAGGTGGGTGCGCCCCTCGATGACGCGGTCCTCGACCACGGAGCCGATCGCCACCCCGGCCCCCACGGTGAGCACCGCGAAGGAGCGGTAGGCGCGCCCGATCCCGAACCACTGCAGACCGTTGGCCATCGCCACCAGGTCGTTCTCCACCACCACGGGGCGCTGCAGGCGCGTCTCGAGCCGGGCGGCCAGGTCGTGCGGCGCGTCCCAGCCCAGCTGCCCGGAGCTGATCACCCGGCGCCGGCCGGCCACTCTCCCGCCCAGGCTCACCCCGATCCCGGCCACCCGCGGATGGGCGCCGAGCATCGCCGAGACCGGGTCGACGATCGTCTCCTCGACGGTCGCCGGCGAGGGGTCCACGAGTGGCAGCACCAGCTCCTCGAGGGTGTTGCCGCGCACCGTGGTGACCACGGCGTGGACCCCGTCGGCGGTGACCTTGACGCCGATGAAGCGCGGCCCGTCGTTCTCCTCGATGTCCAGCGGCTCCTGCGGACGACCCTTGGCCTGGGCGACGGACTCCAGCAGATGCACGTGCCCGCCCTCGAGCAGCTCCCGGGTGACGCGGGTGACCGTCGGCGCGGACAGCCCCAGCCGGGTGCTGAGCTCGCTGCGCGAACGGGGGCCGAAGCGCAGCAGGTCGCGGTAGACCGAGCGCATGCTCTCGCTGCCGAGAGCGGGCGCCGTGCTCATCACCATGGCCTCGCCGTGCTCGTCCCGTCGCATTGCCCGAGCCTATCCGCGGTGATCACCGCGGACCGTCCGCCCTCCCGCACGGTCGGGCGCCGTCCACCTCCCCGGGCACCGGATGACGGGCGCTGCGCCCATCTGCCATGCTTCCGGTGACGACGGATCCCGACCCGCCGGCGGCGGCGTCGGGAGCAGGCACCGACCAGTGACGGGGGATCCCATGACCGAGGACGCACGAGGGGCCGCCCCGGTGCAGGACGAGCAGATCACGATCTACACGGCCTACGAGATCGACTTCATGCTGGGCCTGCGCCGCACGCCGAACGGTCTGATCACCCGCGAGCAGGTGGGGCTGCGCAGCGCTCCGGCGGAGGCCCAGGAGTTCGTCACCGCCGCGGTCACCTCGGGGCTGCGCGCCCGCGGGAAGGTGGAGCGCTCCGACGACGGCCAGTGGCTGCTCGGCGAGGAGGGCCAGGTCATCGCCACCGCGCTGACCTCCGCGGACCGCTGGCTGGGGATCGCGCTGGCCGAGGGCGACGCGATGCGGATGGCCTTCATCATCAAGGCGGAGGAGGCGATCATCATGCTCACCCAGGACGAGCTGGACTCCTTCGTGGTCTCCGCCCTCCCCGACGCCGCGCACGTGCCCGCCTCGGTCTCGGACATCGTGCTCGCCTTCCTCGAGGGCGGCAACCAGCGCACGGTGTCCCTGCGCCGCACCGACCTCTCCGCGCCGGACGACGCGGTGCCGCTGATGTTCCACGTCGAGGAGGACGGCCGCTGGCGGATCGGTCATCTGCCGCTGGACGCCGACGGCATCCTGCGCGTCTCCGACATCGCCCCGGCCGGCGTCGCCGAGGCTACCCGGCTGCTGTGGGAGGACGGTCGCAGCCAGGCCCCGACCCCCGCCGCCTGAGCGGCCCCGTGCCCCCACCCGGGGCGTCCCTGCCTGAGAGCGGTCCCCGCGCGCCCTGCTCGCGGCGACGCAGCTCGGTGCGCAGGGCTCGGATGTCCTGCCCGGAGGGCGCGGCGTAGGTCCAGATGTGCCGGTCGAAGGCGGGCATCAGCACCCGGCTGCCGTCCCGCAGGCGCAGCGCCGCGGTGAGCCAGTGCACCGGATGGACCACGCGGGACTCCACGGCGATCACATCGTGCCAGGGCACCCAGCGGGAGCGGAGGGCGCCGACCACCCGCAGCCCCTGCTCGGAGATCTCCACCCGGGAGCGCGCGGTGCCCAGCGCCACGATCCCGAAGCGCAGTCCCAGCAGCAGCAGCACCAGACCCAGCGCGCCCAGCGCACCCATCACGATCAGCAGACCGACCCCCGGGGAGCGCCCGTCCTCGGGGCTCAGCGCCAGCAGCACGACGCCCACCGCCGCGACCAGCGCGCCGCCGCAGCAGAGCGCGGAGACGACGGCCCGCAGCGCGGTGTCCCGGGTGGCGGCGATCGGGAACAGGGCCCGGACCGGACCGGCGCCGGCCCCCTGGCGCCCGCCCCGGCCGGAGCGCAGCGCCGAGATCATCCGCTCGACGGTGGCCGTGCTGCGGGAGTAGTCCGGCAGGGCGGTGCGCGGACCGGTGTCGGGACCGATCTGCCGAGGAATGGTCATGGCCGCAGGATAGTGCGGGCCCATGGATGCGGCGCGTAGTGTGCAGAGCATGCCCTCGCACGACTCCTCCGCCTCCCGCTTCCGCCGGCCCGCACCGCTGTACGCCTCCGTCGCGGACGCCATCCCCGGGGAACCGGATCCCTCCGCCCGGACCGAGCTGGCCCACGACTCGGCCCAGGCCCTGCTCCACGGCGTCTACCGCAGCTCCGACCCGGAGGTCGTCGAGCGCGTGATCCGCCTGGCCGCCGCCGACGGCCTGACGGACCTGGCGGCGCTCTGGTCGGGCTCGCCGGCCACCACCCTGCCCGGCGCCCTCTGGCGGCTGTACGTGCTGCACACCTGGGTGCAGATGAACGGGGACGATGTGGTGCGCCGCTACCGGGCGGGCTCGCGCACGATCCCGGGCCTGCGCTACCTCTCGGGCTTCGCGGAGCCGCCGGACGTCGACCAGGTCCGTCGCACCATGGACGACATCCTGCGCGGGGCGTTCACCGGCGACCTCGGTCTGGCCCTGCGACGGGCCGGCGCGGTCGCGACGATCATCGCCCACGGCACCGCCCATCTGGCCGACCAGGACGAGGACGACGAGCGCACCCGGCAGGCCGAGCGACTGCTCAGCACCGGCGAGGAGCTCGTCGCCGCGGGCCGGCACGCGGAGGCCGGCCGCCTGGACTGAGCCCGGGCGGGTGAGCGAGGGCGAGTCGGTGATCCCGGCGACAGCGGGGCGGGGCTGCGGTTGCCCCGGCCCCGGCGGCGTGCTCTACCATGGACACGCGCCGGGCCGCGGTTGCCCCGGGCTCCAACATTTGCCGCTTCGAGCGGCCTTCGCGCCGACAGGCGCATCCCGGTCCGGCGCACCCCACACCTCGAGCAGTCCATGCATGATGAGCAGTCCGCGCCCTGATCACGGGAGCGCAGGCGGCGGGTAGGCGCCCCCAGGCGCGAGGAGGCGTCCCCGGTGGTGCAGTTCTTCTCCCGGTTCTTCCCGCAGCGCACCGAGCGCCCCATGTACGACCTGTTCACCGAGCTCAGCGAGCTGCTGGTGCAGTCCTCGGACACCCATTCGAAGCTGCTGGGCCAGGGCTACCGCGAGCGCACCCGCATCGCGCCGAAGCTGCATGAGCAGGCCACCGTCGCCGAGGAGCTGTGCCGGCGCATCGCCCAGCGCCTCGCGCAGTCGCTGATCACGCCCTACGAGGCGGAGATGCTCTACGACCTGGCGCTGACCATGGCCGACACCATCGATGCGATGGAGCACACCGCCGGGCTCCTGGTCGCCTCCCGGCTGGGAGTCCTGCCCACCCCGCTGCTGGAGGCCGCGAGGTCCATCGAGCGGGCGGCCGAGCTCACCGTGGCCGCCACCTGGAAGCTCTCCGACATCGGCGAGCTGGGTGACTACTACCCGCAGACCCGCAAGCTCAAGCGCCAGTGCGACCGCCTGGTGCGCCAGTCCCTCGGCGAGCTCTACAAGCAGGGCGGCGCCACCCAGGAGCTGCTGCCGCTGCACGACGTCACCGAGTCGATCCGTGCCACCATCGGCCTGCTCGAGCGCACCGCTCGCATCGCGGACCTGCTGCGGGTCAAGGACGTCTGAGTGAGCCCGTTCCTGCTCGTCCTGATCATCGGTCTGGCACTGGTGCTGGCCTATCTCAACGGCTTCCACGACGCCTCCAACGCGATCTCCACGGCGATCACCACCCGCTCGCTGCCCGAGTCGACCGCGCTGACCATGGCTGCCCTCCTGAACCTGCTGGGCGCGCTGCTGGGGATGGGGGCGATCGCCATCGCCACCCAGTGGGCACTGCGGCTGCTGGGCATGGCGCCGCTGGCGCAGCAGGCTGCCGCGCGTCCGGACGTGCTCGGCGTCGCGCTGGTCGCGATCCTGCTGACGACCATCTTCTGGGGCGTGCTGACCTGGTGGATCGGGATGCCGTCGTCCACCTGGCATGCCTTCTACGCCGCGACCCTCGGCGCCTCGCTCGCGATCGGTGCGGCCGCGGCCTGGGGACGGTGGGGCACCATCCTCGCCGTCTCCGTCGTCGGCCCGGTGCTCTCCGCCGTTCTCGCGTTCCTGATCATGCAGGTGATCGACCGGATCTCCCGCAGCGAGCGGGTGCGGCCCGGTCATCTCCGCTTCGCCCAGACCGTCTCGGCCGGGGCGGTCGCCACCGGGCACGGGCTCAACGACGCCCGCCTCCCGCTCGCGGTCGTCGTGGTGGCGACAGCGGCTGCGGGGCTCTCGATGAGCACCGCCGTCTCCATGATGCTCCCGGTGGCGGTGGCCGTCGCCGCCGGCACCCTGATGGGCGGTCACCGGATCATCCGCACCATCGGCCGCCGCCTCACCGATCTCTCCGCGGCCCAGGGGCTCGCGGCGGAGACCTCGGCCGCGACGACGATGTCGCTGGGCCTGCTGGGGCTCGAGGTCCCGGTCTCGAGCTCGCACGCCCTGGCCTCGAGCGTGGTCGGGGCGGGCGCCGCGATGGGTCCGCGGCAGGTGCGCTGGCCGGTGGCCCGCACCATGCTCCTCATCTGGCTGCTCACCCCGGTGGTCTGCGCCGTGGTGGCGGCCGCGATGACCGGAGTGATGCTCGAGGTCGCGGAAGGCTGAGCCCGCGCCCGGACGCGGTCTCGGACTCCGCGGAGGAACGGCCACTATCCTTTCCCCACCCCCGTTCCGAAGGAGCCCGCATGTCCGACGGCGAGTCCACGACCCCCGCCCCCCGCCGGCGTCCCAGCTACGGGCTCCCGGGACCGTCCGCCCCCGCTGCGGGAGCAGACCCCGGAGCATCCGCTGCGGCGCCGAACGGCTACGGCGCGCAGGGCTTCGGCGCACAGGCTCCCGGCCCGCAGGGCTTCGGCGCACAGGGCTTCGGCGAGCAGGGCTACGGCTCCCCGAACTACGGCAGCCAGGATTTCGGCAGCCAGGATTACGGTGCCGACCTCTACGCACCCCGGACCGGCCCGCTCCCCGCGACGGGGCCGCAGCCTTCTGCCCCCTCGCGCCGCCGCGGGCTCTGGCCGCTCATCATCGGACTGGTGCTGCTGCTGGTCGTCGCGCCGGTCGCCGCGATCGGCGGGATCATCTGGTCGATGAGCTCGCTCGCCGGGGGCGTCGCCTCCGGTCCCACCCCGATGGACGGCAGCACCGCCTCGATCGAGGTCGGCGCCAACGAGATGCTCATCGTGTACGTCCCGGCGGCCGACGCCGACGCCGCGGAGTGCACCGCCGAGGGCTCCGCGCCCGGCGCCGTGAGCACCGTGCCCAGCTCGGGCGTCGTCGCCTTCGCCGACGGCCAGGAGTACGCCCAGGTGCTCGGCGTCGCCACCCTGGACGGCACCACGGTGACGCTCACCTGCACCGGGACCGAGGCGCCCGGCTACCTCGGCCCGTACAACCTGCTGGGCGTGGCCGCCCCGCTGCTGATCGGTCCGATCATCGGCGTGGTGGCCGGGCTGATCGGGCTGGTCCTCACGATCATCGGCATCGTGCTGCTGGCGCGCTCGCGGCCCGCCTGACCCGGACCGCCGGCGCGGCCGTCTCAGGAACCCGCGCCCGGCCGTGCCGCCCGCGCCGCCCTGACCTAGAGTGGCGGTGTGACCCCGAACCCCAGGATGGAGTGGTGACAATGCACCCCCGTGCAGGCCAGAAGGCACTTGCGGAGGACCTCGTCGACGTCGACGCGCTCCTGGACGCCTACTACGACCTCCACCCCGATCCCTCCGATCCGGACCAGGCCGTCTCCTTCGGCACCTCCGGCCATCGCGGCTCCTCGCTCGACCACCGCTTCAACGAGGACCACATCGCGGCGACCACCCAGGCGATCGTCGAGTACCGGGCCGCCCAGGGCATCCGCGGCCCGCTGTTCATCGGCCGCGACACCCACGCCCTCTCGCGTCCCGCCTTCGACACCGCCCTCGAGGTGCTGGCCGGCAACGAGGTGGCCGCCCAGGTCGATGCGCTGGACGGCTACACCCCCACCCCGGCCGTCTCCCACGCGATCCTCGTGCACAACAAGGACCGCGCCGCGAACGATCCGGGCCGGGCCGACGGCATCGTCGTCACCCCCAGCCACAACCCGCCCCGGGACGGCGGCTTCAAGTACAACCCGCCCCATGGCGGCCCCGCCGACTCCGATGCGACCACCTGGATCGCCGAGCGCGCGAACGAGCTGCTGCACGACGGCCTGCGCGGCGTGCGCCGCCACGGCCGGCAGAAGGCCCTGCAGGAGGCGGCCCGCTACGACTTCCTCCACACCTACGTCAAGGACCTCCCGAGCGTCGTCGACCTCGAGGCGATCCGACGCGCCGGGGTCCGGATCGGCGCGGACCCGCTGGGCGGCGCCGCGGTCGACTACTGGGCCGAGATCGGGGAGATGCACGACCTCGACCTCACCGTGGTCAACCCCGAGGTCGACCCGCAGTGGTCGTTCATGACCCTGGACCGTGACGGGAAGATCCGCTCGGACTGCTCGAGCCCGTGGGCGATGGCCTCGCTGCTCGAGCGGCGCTCCGAGTTCGACATCGCCACCGGCAACGATGCCGACGCCGACCGGCACGGGATCGTCACCCCCGACGGCGGGCTGATGAACCCCAACCACTACCTGGCCACCGCGATCCAGTACCTGTTCGCGCACCGCCCGGACTGGCCCGCCACCGCGAAGGTGGGCAAGACGGTGGTCTCCTCGAGGCTGATCGACCGGGTCGTCGCCTCGCTGGGCCGCGAGCTGTTCGAGGTCCCGGTCGGCTTCAAGTGGTTCGTGCCGGGCCTGATCGACTCCTCCGTGGGCTTCGGCGGCGAGGAGAGCGCCGGCGCGTCCTTCCTGCGCCGCGACGGCTCCGTATGGACGACCGACAAGGACGGCATCATCCTGGCGCTGCTGGCCTCCGAGATCCTCGCGGTCACCGGTCGCTCCCCCACCACGCTGCACACGGAGCTGGTCGAGCAGTTCGGGACCAGCGCCTACGACCGGATCGACGCACCCGCCACCCGCGAGCAGAAAACGAAGCTCAAGGCGCTCAGCGCCGATCAGGTCAGCGCGACCGAGCTCGCGGGCGAACCGATCGTCTCCGCGCTCACCGAGGCCCCGGCAGGCGGGGCGATCGGCGGCCTGAAGGTCTCCACCGAGTCCGCCTGGTTCGCCGCCCGGCCCTCCGGCACCGAGGACATCTACAAGATCTACGCGGAGTCGTTCCGCGGCGAGGAGCATCTCGGCCAGGTGCTCGACGCCGCGAAGGCCCTGGTCGAGGAGACCCTGGCGGACTGAGGGCCCCCACCGGACGGCCGGCGCGCGGAGTCCCGCAGCGCCGGCCGCGCCGCGATTGGGGAGGAACCGTTCCGCAGCCCCGGGGTCGCGGACTCCTCCCCCGCGAAAGGTTGCGCCGACCGCGCAGGGTGTCCCACCGTCGGTCCCCGGACGGCATCGGCGCAGGTCGTCAGTCAAGAACTGGTCAACTCTGCGCCAATATCTGGTGTGTCACGTGGGCGTGGCACCCTCCACACCACCCTTGCACCCCTGCACCGAGGCGTGAACGATGGGGGTCGTTCGTAAAGGTTCCGTAGGGTACTGTGCTCGATCGGGCCCACCGCAGATGACGTCCACCGCGGCCACCGTGCCTGCGACAGGGAGGGGGGACCACGCCATGCGACTCCGCTCGCGCCTGTGTGCATGCTCCGCCGCCCTGGCCATGACGATCCCGCTCGCCGCCGCGCCGGCGCTGGCCGAGCTGGCGGATCCCGACCGCACCGCCACCGCAGAACCCGCCCCTCCAGCCCCTCCCGCGGACGATGACCCCACGGCACCGACGCCGGATGTCGAGGACTCCGACGGCGCGGACTCCGACCAGGACGAGCCCACGCCGGGCGAGACCCCCGACGAGGAAGAGCCCACCCCGGGCGAGACCCCCGACGAGGAAGAGCCCACCGAGACCGAGGCCCCCGACGAGGAAGAGCCCACCGAGACCGAGGCCCCCGACGAGGAAGAGCCCACCGAGACCGAGGCCCCCGACGAGGAAGAGCCCACCGAGACCGAGGCCCCCGACGAGGAAGAGCCCACCGAGACCGAGGCCCCCGACGAGGAAGAGCCCACCGAGACCGAGGCCCCGCTCCAGGGGACTCCCCCGCAGATCGGTCCCGGTGCCGGGAACGGCGACCAGGAGAACTGCCTCGAGGGCGGCAGCGGAGGCCGACCGCCCATCGGCCCCACCCCGTCACCCAGCCCATCGCCCAGCACGCCTCCGACCGGGACCCCCTCGCCGAGCCAGCCCACGACGCCGGCGCCCACCGACCCGCCCGCGTCCACCGAACCGGCTCCGCCGACGCCGACCTCTCCCGAGGTCGCTCCCGAGGCCCCGTCCACCGAGCCGGAGCCCGAGACGGAGACGGAGGAGCCGACCACCGAGCCCCCGGCCGCCCCGGCGTCGGACGAGGACGAGGGCGCGTCCGCCGAGGAGCAGGCCCCGTCCGCGCCGCAGGAGCCTCCCGTCGAGGACACCCCGGCTCCGGAGCCCGAGCCGACTCCCGCCATCGAGGACCCGACGGACGTCCCCGAGGAACCGGTGAGGACCTCCACCGAGGTCTCCGACGCCGGCGCCGATGCGCCGACCACGCCGCCGGGTCCGCGCCCGCAGCCCTCGGCCGCCGCCGAGGAGGGCGGCCCCGTCGTCCGCCTGTTCAACGCGATCTCCGACGACTCGAACTCAGCCTTCGGCCAGATCCGTCAGGTCCTGGCGATCGCGCTGGGCATCGGGTTCCTCACCACGGCCGGCTTCGTGGGCGCGACCTGGTACACCCACCGGTCGACGTCCCGCGACGTGACCGACGACTGAACCCCGAATCGCCGGTCGACTGCGTCAGCTCCGCTCGAGCATCTCCTGCACCTGCGCGATGAGCGCCGGGATGCTGCGCCCCATCTCGCGCACCGTGCGGTCGAAGGCCGCCTGCCCCTCCTCGTGCCAGGGATCGTCCACCGCGATCTCGGACTCGGGCGCCTCGGGATCCGTCTCCGGATCGAAGCGCCGCCACATCGCGATCTGCGGCGGCGTCGAGCCCTCCGGGGCCTGCGCCGCCATCCGCCGCAGCGTCTGCGCATGTTCGGCCGTCATCGGCAGCACCAGGTCCCAGTTCAGCAGCTCGGTGAGGTGGATGGTGCGCGCGGTGTGCACGAACGGTCGGGCGTAGCCGGCGTGCTCGAGCGCCCGTTCGGTGCGCTCGTCCATCGGCATGCCCTCGGCCTCCCAGCTGAGACCGGCGGAGCCGACCTCGACCCGATCGGCGAGCCCCGCCTCCTCGATCGCCTGCCGCAGCATCACGGCGGCGGCCGGGGAACGGCACACGTTGCCGGTGCAGACGGTGAGCAGTCGAAGCGATGACGTCGGTGACATGACCCCATTGTGTCAACGACACGAGGCTGCGAGCGCCGAAGTGTCTGGGAACGTACACTGTGCAGTGAGTGCAGGCGGTGCCACGGGCAGCGCGAGTGCATGATCGCCAGGGCATGATGGCCCGTGACCACGCAACGACGGCACAGGAGGACACCCATGGCCGACATCATCCGCGCCCACGACGACGACTGGTCGCTCGTGCGCGAGATCCGTCTCCGGTCTCTCAGCTCGGATCCGGCCGCCTTCGGGCAGAGCTGGGACAAGGAGTCCACCTACGAGGACTCGGTCTGGCAGGACCGGGTCCGCGCCGCCGCGTGGTTCCTCGCCATGGAGGAGGGCCAGCCCGTCGGCGTCGTCGCCGTGCGCCACGAGGAGGACTCCCCCGCCAACGAGCGCGAGCTCCAGGCCATGTGGGTCACCCCCGCCTCCCGGCATGGCGGCATCGCCGCGCAGCTCGCCGAGGCGGTCTTCGACTGGGCCCGGGAGGACCAGGCCGACACGGTCACCCTCTACATCGGTCCCGACAACAAGGCCCGGGCCCTGTACGAGAGCCTCGGCTTCACCGACACCGGCGACCGCTGGGAGATCGTCGAGGGCGACCCCGACAGCGCCTGGCTGAAGATGTCCCGCGGTCTCTGACGCCCGGTGCGCCCCCTGACCGGACTGCCCTCCGCCCGCGCCGCGCTCCGCTCGGTCCGGGCAGCCTCGGAGACCGACCGCCCCCACTGGGCGGCCCGGCTCGAGGACGTCAAGAACAGCACCGTCGGCCGCGCCCTGCGCCGGCTCCGCTGGGAGCCGCGCCTGCAGCCCTTCCACGGCTACGGCTCCACCGAGAAGGTGCGGGTGCTGGCCAAGGTGCTCTACGCCTCCCCCGGCACCCCGGCCGACTTCCATGACCAGCCGGTGCACGACATGCGCACGATGGCGGTGCGCGGCTGGCGGAACTTCGCCAGCCAGGTGGTGCCCGACGCGACCGTCCACATCCTGCTCGGGGACCAGGAGTTCGCCGCGCGCGCGGACCGCTCCGGGATCCTGGATGCGACGCTCGAGGTCTCGCTCGCTCCCGGGCGCCATGAGGCGGTGATGTGGACCATCCCCGGCAACGAGGTGACGGCCGACATCGACGTGGTGGGTCCGGACGCCGAGATCGGCCTGGTCAGCGACATCGACGACACCGTGATGGTGACGCTGCTGCCGCGCCCGCTGCTCGCATTCTGGAACGCCTTCGTCCTGCACCAGTCCTCCCGGCAGGTGGTGCCGGGGATGCCGATGCTGTACCAGCGTCTGGCGCGTGAGCACTCGTCCCTGCCGGTGGTGTACCTGTCCACCGGCGCCTGGAACGTGTTCCCCGTGCTCAAGCGGTTCCTCTACAAGAACGGCTACCCGGACGGTCCGCTGCTGCTGACGGACTGGGGGCCCACCAACACCGGCTTCTTCCGCTCGGGCCCCGACCACAAGCACCGTTCCCTCGAGCACCTCGTCGGCGCGTTCCCGGGCCTGCGCTGGATCCTGGTCGGCGACGACGGTCAGCACGATCCCTCCATCTATGCCGACTTCGCCGACCGGCACCCCGAGCTGGTCGAGGCCGTGCTCATCCGCCAGCTCACCGAGCCCGAGCAGCTGCTCGCCCACGGCACGCGGCGTCCGCTGGAGCCGGCCGCGCCCGGTGACGTCTCCCCGCTGACGCTGCAGGCCTCCGACGGCCACGGTCTGCTGGCCGAGCTGGAGCGCACCGGGGTGGTCCCCTCATGACGGTGGATGCGCGCACGTCGCGGCGCGGCCTGGAGGCCATGCTGCGCCCGGCCCGGGCGGCGGACGTCCCCGCCCTCGTCGAGCTGGTGCAGTCCGCCTACCGCGGCGAGGGCGGCTGGACCACGGAGGCCCATCTCGTGGCCGGCTCCCGCACCGACGCCGGCGAGGTCCGCGCGATGCTCGCCGACGAGGCGGTCACGCTGCTGGTCGCGGAGCAGGGGGGCCGCGTCCTCGGCTGCTGCTACACCCGCCGCGAGCCCACCGGTCAGGGCGGGCGCGAGCGCGCCGAGCTCGGCCTGTTCGCCGTGCACCCGTCGGCCCAGTCCCGGGGCCTGGGCACCCGCCTCCTCGAGGCCCAGGCCGACCGCCTCCGCGCGGCCGGGGTGGAGGTGCTGGTGATCCAGGTGCTGCAGGGCCGCCCGGAGCTCCACGCCTGGTACCGGCGCCATGGCTTCGCGCCCACCGGGGCCCGTGTCCCCTTCGCCGGCGACGCCGATCAGCTGAAGGTCGACGGGCTCGGTATGGACGTCATGGAGCGTCCGCTGCCGGCCCTCTGACCTGGGATCGGGCCTCGGCACGGGGCCGCGCCGACTAGGCTGGCGTCATGAGCAAAGACGCCTACACCGCCGCTGTCACCCGGTATTCCCGCACCCCCTACCGCCGCGTCGGCCGGTCCGGCGTGCTGCTGCCCCCCATCTCGCTGGGCTTCTGGCAGAACTTCGGCGAGAACCGGGATCCCTGGCAGCTGCGCACCATCGTCCGCCGCGCCTTCGACCTCGGGGTGACCCACTTCGACCTGGCCAATAACTACGGACCGCCCCCCGGCAGCGCGGAGACCCATGTGGGCCGCATCCTCGAGCAGGACTTCCGCGCCCACCGCGACGAGCTCATCGTCTCCACCAAGGCCGGCTACCAGATGTGGGAGGGCCCCTACGGTGACGGCGGCTCGCGCAAGTACCTGCTGAGCTCGCTGGACCAGTCCCTCGGGCGGCTGGGCTTGGACTACGTGGACATCTTCTACCACCACCGCGAGGACCCGCACACCCCGCTCGAGGAGACCATGGGGGCGCTCGCCCATGCCGTCCGGAGCGGCCGGGCGCTGTACGCCGGGATCTCGAACTACTCCCCCGAGAAGACCCGACAGGCGGCGCGGATCCTCGCGGACCTGGGGACCCCGCTGCTCATCCACCAGCCCTCGTACTCGATGTTCAACCGGCACATCGAGAACGGTCTGCTCGAGACCGTCGACGAGCTCGGCGTGGGCCTCGCGGCCTTCTCCCCGCTGCAGCAGGGCCTGCTCACCAACCGGTACATGTACGGGGTCCCCAGCAGCTCCCGGGCGGCCGGCTCCTCCTCCTCGCTCAGCGAGCGGCAGGTCAAGGACCCCGACTACCAGACCCGGGTGCGCGGCCTGTCCGAGGTCGCCCACGCCCGCGGCCAGTCCCTGGCCCAGCTCGCCCTGGCCTGGGCGCTGCGGCATCCGCAGGTGAGCACCGCCCTGGTGGGCGCCTCCTCGGTGCACCAGCTCGAGCAGAACATCGAGACCCTCACCAACCTCGAGTTCACCGCCGAAGAGCTTGCGACGATCGACCGCTTCGCGATCGACGGCACCGCCGCGCGCTGAGCGCCCGATCCCGCCCCGCACCGGCGAGGGCCCCGGCGATCGCAGGATCACCGGGGCCCTCGTCCGAGGGGGCGGGGCTCAGCCGGTGTTCTTCAGACCGGCGGCGATCCCGTTGATGGTGGTCAGCAGCGCCCGCTGGAGCTCGGGGTCGAGCTCCTGGCCCTGCTCCTTGGCCGCCCGCACCCGCTGCAGCATCGCGACCTGCATGTAGGAGATCGGGTCCAGGTAGCGGTCGCGCACGGCCAGGGTGCGCTTGAGGATCGGCTGGTTGTCCAGCAGGCCCAGCACGCCGGTGAGCCGCTCGATCTCCGCGACCGAGAGCTCGAACTCCTCCCGGATCCGGTCGAACAGGTACCATAGGTGCTCGGGCACCAGCGAGTGGACGTAGTGCGCGGCGATCTGCATGTCCGTCTTGGCGAGGGTCATCTCGACATTGCTGATCACGGTGCGGAAGAAGTGCCAGTTGCGCAGCATGTCGTGCAGGTCCGGCTCGAGCCCGGCCTCGCGGGCCGCCTTGAGCCCGGTGCCGGCGCCGAACCAGCCGGGCACGATCTGGCGCGACTGGGTCCAGCCGAACACCCACGGGATCGCCCGCAGCCCGTCCAGGCCCTTCTCCGAGGTGGTGCGCTTCGAGGGCCGCGAGCCGATGTTCAGGTCGCCCAGCTGCTCGACCGGGGTCGAGGTCACGAAGTACTCGGGCAGGTTCTCGTCGTCCACCAGCGTGCGGTAGCGCGCGAAGGCCGCATCGGAGACGGTCTGCATGACCTCGCCGAAGTGGTCCAGCTGCCGGGCCGGGGTGCGCGGCGCGGTGTGCAGGGCCGACCCCTCGAGCACCGCGGCGAGGGACAGGTCGAGGTTCTCCCGCGCCAGCGAGGGCAGCATGTACTTGTCGGAGATGACCTCGCCCTGCTCGGTGAACTTGATCTCGCCCTCGAGCACGCCGTACGGCTGGGCCAGGATCGCGTCGTAGGTGGGGCCGCCGCCGCGGCCGACGGAGCCGCCGCGGCCGTGGAACAGCCGCAGCGTCACCCCGTGCCGGGCCGCCGCATCGCGCAGGGCGCGCTGGGCCTGGTGGATCTCCCACTGGCTGGTGATGACCCCGGCGTCCTTGTTGCCGTCCGAGTAGCCGAGCATCACCTCCTGGCGGTCCCCGCGCAGCCGCACGATCTCGCGGTAGGTGGGGTCGCTGAGCAGCTCGTCGAGGATCTCGCCGGCGCGGCGCAGCTCCCCGACCTCCTCCAGCAGCGGCACGAAGCCGATGTCGGCGCGGGTCTCCTCGGCGCCGGCGATGCGGATCAGCCCCGCCTCGCGGGCCAGCAGCGCGGCCGCCAGCACGTCGTCGGCGTCGTGGGTCATCGAGATGATGTAGGTCTCGATCACGGAGGTGCCGTAGAGGCGGTGCGCCTCCCGGATCTCGCGGAACACGTTGTAGGTGGTGCGGGTGGCGTCGTCGAGGATCGTGGTGTCCTCGGTGATGGCCGAGCCCACCAGCGGCCGACGGCTCGCCAGCTCCGCCGAGAGCACCCAGGTGCGCTCGGCGCGGCTGAGCTCGCCGTAGGGACGGTCCAGCTCCCCCACCCGGTCGAACAGCCGTGCCAGCACCTCATGGTGCTTCTCGGAGTGCTCGCGCACGTCGAGGGTGGCCAGGTTCAGGCCCGAGGCCGCCAGCACCTGCTGGGCGATCGCGAGCGCCCCGTCGGCCGCTCGGACGCCGCGGTGACGGCGCAGGGCCTCGCGCAGCACCCGGAAGTCCTCCTGCAGCTCGCCGTTGTCGCCGTAGTCCCGGCCGTGGACGTGCTCCTCGCCCGAGCGGATGCGATCGCGGGTGGCGCGCAGCTTGGCCCGCATCGTGCCGAGCTTGAGACGGTACGGCTCCTGGTCGAACAGCTCCTGCTGGGTGGCGTCGACCTCGGACTCGTGGGTGAGGTCCGCGGCGATGCTCGCCCGCAGCTCCGCATCGTCCCCGGTCAGCTCGCTGGAGACGGAGAACTCGAGGATGAGCTCGGACAGCGTCTCGATCGCGATCTCGATCGCGGCCTCCGCCTGCAGCTTCAGCACATCGCGGGTGACCTCGGCGGTCACGAAGGGGTTGCCGTCGCGGTCGCCGCCGATCCAGGAGCCGAAGCGCAGCGGCACCTGGTCGTCGCGCAGGTCCGCGCCGTGCTCGCGCAGCTCCTCGCGCAGGTCGTCGAGCATGCCCGGCATGGTCTGGCGGTAGATCTGGCGCAGGTAGTAGAGGGCGTTGCGGGCCTCGTCCTGCGGGGTGGGGCGCTGGCGGCGCAGCTCGTCGGTCTGCCAGAGCGTCTCGATCAGCTCGGCCAGGTCGCGGTCCTGACGCTTGCGCTCGGGGGTGCCCTCGACGGTCTCCTCGCCGAGCAGGTCGGAGATCCGACGCAGCTTGGTCAGCACCGCACGGCGCGAGGCCTCGGTGGGGTGCGCGGTGAAGACCAGGCGCACGTCCAGCGAGTCCACGGCCTGCTGCAGGCCCTCGGCGCCGAGCTCGGCGTGGACGGCGCGCACGGTGCGCGGCACCCAGGACTCGGCCGCGGGCCGCTCCTCCAGGGCACGGACCCGGTAGACCTGCTCGGCGGCGTTGGCCAGCAGGAAGTACTGGGTGAAGGCGCGGGTCAGCGCGGTGGCCTGCTCAAGGGGCAGTCCCGACAGGCGCTGCTGGACGTCGTGCGCGCTGGCCTCGGAGTCGGCGGACTTGGCCTCCTTGGTCAGCTTCCGCACCTGCTCGACCAGTTCGAGCAGCTCCGGACCGTGCTGATCGGCCAGCGTGCGACCCAGCAGGGTCGACAGGCGGCGCACGGTGGCCCGCAGCGGGGCGTCGATATGGGGATCGTCGCCGACGACGGGGAACTCGCTCGTCAGGGTGGGGACGACGATGGCGTCGGAATCGGGCACAGGGCCTCCTGGGAGTCGGCACGCCGCGAAGCGGCCGCCGACAGCATGCAGGGCGACCGCGTCGGCGCGGAACGAACGGGCACAGACTACAGCGAGCGGGCCGCCCCGCCCGCCGGGGGACGACCTGCGGACGAACCGATCGGAGCGCGGCCCTGTGGATGATTGGATAGCGCTGAGCGGACCCGCCGCCCAGGAGCACAGGAGGACGCAGATGCCCGGTCGTCAGGAGACGGTCCGTCTGCCGATGATTCAGCCCATCCGTCGGCCCTCGATCATCGACCAGGTCGAGCTCGAGCTGCGCAATGCGATCTACTACGGCGATCTGCGCCCGGGCGACACCATCCCCGAGGTGCAGGTCTCCAAGCAGATGGGCATCTCCCGCTCCTCGCTGCGCGAGGCCTGCCAGCGCCTGGTGCGCGACGGCCTGCTGACCCAGGTCCCCGGCCGGGGGCTGTTCGTGACCACGATGGACGCCGGCACCATGTCGGACTTCATCGACTACCGGCTCGGCATCGAGATGCAGGCCGCCTCGATCGTCGCCGAGAAGGTGGCGGCGCTGCGGGCCGACGGGGACGAGGCCGGGGCCATCGCGCTGCTGTCCCCGCTGCGCGAGAGCCTGGAGCGGATCCGTGCGGCGCTGGCGGCCGAGGAGGTGATCGAGGCGGGCAACGCCGACCTCGATCTCCATCAGCAGCTCGCCGAGATCGCGCAGAACCGCTTCCTGGTGACCGCGATGAACACGATCGTGATCCTGACCCGGATGGGCAGCTTCTCCGATCCCCGCGGGTACGGCGTGCGCGCCGACCTCACCGACACCCATGAGGCCCTGCTCGAGGCGCTCGAGCAGGGCGATGCCTCCCGGGCCCGGGCGCTGCTGCGCGAGACGCTGCGCGGGCTGGCGAGCCGTCTGCGCAGCGGGGCGGATGACCACGAGCTGGTGCGCGACCCCGACCTGCTGGAGACCGACGGCCCGGAGTGGACCGCGATCAGCGAGCAGGCACCGCCGGGCTGAGCGCACGTGCCCCGGCTCCAGGAACGGCGAAAGGCCCCTCCCCCGCGGTGTCACCGCAGGCGAGGGGCCTTCGTTCCGGCGGAGACGAGAGGATTTGAACCTCCGAGGCGATTTTGGTCGCCTACTCCCTTAGCAGGGGAGCGCATTCGGCCGCTCTGCCACGTCTCCTGGTGCCGGCTCGCGCCGGCACGCCGAGCCAGCATACGGGAGCGCGCGGGGTGCTCCAAAGCGAGGGTGCGCGGATCACGTCACACCGGGCCGGGCGAGGCTCCGAGGCCGAGCTTCTCCTGCAGCAGCGCGATGTGCTTCGGGGTACCCACGCGGTACTTCACGAAGGTGAGGATCCCCTCCGCGTCGATCGCGAAGCTCGAGCGGATGGTCCCCTCGACGATCCGGCCGTACATGTTCTTCTCGCCCCAGGCGCCGTAGGCCTCCATCACCTCATGGGACTCGTCCGCGGCGAGGGTGTACGGGAGGTCCTGTTCGGCGATGAAGCGGTCGAGCTCGGGCAGCGGATCCGGGGAGATGCCCACCACCCGGTATCCCGCATCGACGAACATCTGGTGGTGGTCGCGCAGGTCGCAGGCCTGCTTCGTGCACAGCGAGGTGTTCGCCGCCGGGTAGAACCACAGCAGCGCCGGGGCGCCGCGCAGGGAGTCGAGGCTCACCCGGCCGCCGCCGGCGGTGGGCAGGTCGAGGGCGGGGGCGGCCTCGCCCACGGTGAGCTTCACGGGTGCGGACGGCATGTCTCTCCTGGTGATGGCGGTGGTCGGCGTCCCAGCCTAGCGCCGCCGACCACGGCTCCCACCAGGGCGCAGGTAGGTCTCCCGGAACCGGCGCTCGGCATGCCGGTCCCCGAGCAGGAGCAGGGTGTCCGCGGCGCTGGGGATCGACTCGGCGTCCTCGACGAGGGTGCCGTCAGCGCTCGCCACCGCGACGATGTGGCAGCCGGTGCGGCGGTGCACCTCCTCGTCGCGCAGCGCGCGCCGCACCAGCGAGGCGGGCCGCGGGACCAGGAACAGCTCGTTGCCCTCGGCGACCAGCACCCGATGGCTGAGCCCGGCATGGTTCCACAGGTCGGTGGCGCCGATGGTGGCGTAGGACAGCACCCCGTCGGCGCCCGCCCGGTAGAGCGTGGCGACGTTGCGCTCGTAGGTCGCGCGGGCGACGATCTGCAGCTCCGGGCGCAGCCGCCGGCAGAACAGGGTGAGGTAGACGTTCAGGTCGTCGTCGCGCGGGGTGACCAGCACGGCGGAGGCGTTCTCGAGCCCGGCGCGGCGCAGGATCCGCTGGTCGGCGGCGTCGCCCTGGACGACCACGTAGCTCGCGGTCCCCTCGAGCACCGAGTAGGAGTGCTCGACCCGTCCCGGCAGCAGCTCGACGATCGTGTTGGGCACGCCCTGCTCGCTGAGGGCCCGGGAGGCCGCCCGCCCCACCCGGCCGCCGCCCAGGACCACCACCGGCTCCTCGAGCGTCCCCGGCGCCTGGAAGCGCCGGTCGTACTCCGCGAGGGCGTCGGAGCGGCCCGCCAGGACCAGCACGGTGGACTCGGTGATCCGCAGCTCGGGCGTCATCGGCCGCAGTCGGCCCGTGCGCAGGATGGCGAGGATGCGCACGCCGCTGGGCAGCGCCGCCGTCGCCTCCTCGAGCGCGGTCCCCACCAGCGGGGTCCCGCGGGCGGAGGCCTCGGCGATGACGGTCTGCCCGAAGCTGCCGATCCGGTGCACCCGGCCGGTGGAGCCGAGCACCCGGGAGGCCATCTCCCGGCCCAGCACGGCGCCCAGCTCGAGCACGTGGCCGGCGCCGGCCAGGCTCAGCACGTCCACGGAGGCGGGCTTGCTCGCGGTGACCGCGATGGGCACCTCGGCGCAGGCCTGCCGCACGGTGAAGGCGACGTTGGTGTTGGCGGTGTCCGAGAGGGTGGAGACGACCATCCGGGCCCGCTCCGCGCCGGCGTTGCGGTAGGTGGCGGCGGAGTCCAGCGGACCGACCACCACCTGGCGTCCCTGGTCGTGCAGCTCCCCGGCGAGCGCGGCGTCCTCGAGCACCACCACCGCGGGCACCCGCGAGCGCTCCGCCCGGGCGGCGAAGGCCTGGGTCACGGCGTCGGAGCCCACCAGCAGCACGTGGTCGCGCAGCTGCTGCGGCACCCTCCGCGGCGTGCGGGCGGCGCGGCGCCGGTCGAGCCAGGGGGTGACGACGTACTGGATGACGAAGAAGGGCAGCAGCACCAGCATGTAGACGACCCCGCTGAGCAGCACCCACAGCGAGAACAGGCGGCCGAGGTCGGTGGAGAAGGTGATGTCGCCGTAGCCGAGGGTCGACATGGTGGTGATGGTCCAGTACACCGCGCTCACCCAGGAGTGGTCGCCGTCCTCGTGGGCCATCAGGAGCATGAACAGCGAGGAGTAGACCAGGACCATCGCCAGGCCGAAGGCCCCGATCACCATCCCGGACCGCGATCGGCGGCCGGCGACGGGGCGCTCCCGGCGTCGGCGCTCACCTGCAGGCAGGTCCATGGGTGTCCTCTCCACGTCGGTCCGGGGGTCCCGGCTCCCCCGACGGAAGACTAGGCCTCCCCGGGGCGCCGCAGCGCCCCGGCGAGCGCCGCCGAGCCGTACGACGCGTCACGTCGGGCCCGGGGCCCCTTGTCGGGTCAGCCGGCCTCCGGCCCGTTCTGCCAGGCGTGCGCGACCAGCTCGCGCAGCACGTCCTCGTCGATGTCCTCGAGCTTCCTCACCCACACGCAGCCCACGCCGCGGCGGTGCTTCCCGAGCCGGTCCAGCAGCTCCTCGGAGCGCGGAAACCCCTGGAGGCCGTAGAGGGCGAGGTCGGCCGTGCGGGGGCTGAAGCCGAGCTGGAAGGTGTCGCCCTCGCGGCCGGTCGCGTACCGGTAGTGCACCTGTCCGTAGCCGATCATGGACGGACCCCACATGGTCGCCGGCTCCCCGGTGACGGCGCCGAACATCTCCAGCAGCGCGGTCCCCTCGCGTCGGCGCCGCGCGTCGAGCGTGGCGACGTAGTCGGCCGGGTCGACCTCGGTGGCGTGGGTCCTGATGTCCCCCGCGGACTCCCCCGTGTGCCCGGCGGTGATCTCGTCGCGGCGCTGCTCGGGCGGGGGCGGGTGCTGCATCGAGGCGCCGTGCTGCTCGAGCGCCGCCTGCAGGCGGCGTCCGGCGGCGGGGCCGACGCCGTGCAGCTGGCCGAGCTCGCTCCAGTCCTGCCCGGCGAGGTCACCCACGGTGTGCAGCCCCTGATGGGCCAGGGCGCGGGCGGCGGGCCGTCCGATGCCCGGAACCTCGCCGACGGGGGTGCTCAGCTCGCTCATGCAGGGAGCGTAGTGGAACCCGCCCAGCCTCGTGGAAAGGGCTTCCCAGACGGCGTCGTCTGTGCCAACGTAGGGGATGATCCATGACGGGTGACCCCGGGGGCCGACGACGTCCCCCACCCGTCCGAACGGAGAGCTCCATGACCCTGCGCACCGACTCCCTCGAGGCGAGCATCCGCTACGACGGCCCTGTCCGCTCCCTGCAGCTCACGGCCGCCGATCCCGCGGCCTTGGCGCCCTTCGACGGCGAGGCGTCCCTCGCGGGCGAGCGCCACCTGCTGAGCTGCGCACTGTCCACCACCAACGCGAAGGCGCTGCAGGAGGCCTTCCCGGTCCTGCGCCCGCAGCTGATCAGCCCCCACCGCACCTCCCTGGGCACCGGCGACCGCACGGGTCTGGCCACCCCGGGCCAGGCGCGCGCCTTCGGCGAGCACGGCACCGGGGTGATGCCGGTCCTGGCCCAGCAGTCGATCCGGGAGATGGACCGCCTGGGCCGCAGCGCCCGCAGCGTCATGGACGATGCGGTGTTCGGCCTGGTCGAGGCAGGCTGGAGCAGCGGCTTCGGCGCCGACTGCGACCACATCAAGTCCACCGAGGGCATCGACCGCGGACTCGAGGCCGGCTTCGTGATGTTCACCCTCGACCCGGGCGACATGGTCGCCGACGTCACCGGCGGGGTCACCGCGGCCGACGCCGAGGCGCTGCCCTGGGACCACCTCGAGGACACCCTCGAGGACGTGCGCGCGCGCTACGTCGGGATGGTGCTGGACGTCGGCCACACGCAGATCGAGGTCACCGAGCAGGACGTGCTCACCGCCGCGGTGAAGTACGGGCGCGCCGTCGTCGAGGCGATCCGGCTGTACCGCCACGCCACCGAGAACGCCCGGCACGAGATCGAGATCGAGTTCGCGGTGGACGAGACGGCCTGGCTGACCACCTTCTTCGAGCACTTCTACCTGGCCTCCGAGCTGCGCCGGCTGGGGGCGTCCTGGTTCTCCTTCGCCCCGCGCTACGTCGACGGCTTCGAGAAGGGACTGGACTTCCTCGGGGACGCCGAGGAGCTGCGGGAGAACCTCGAGGCCCACCACGCGATCTCCGAGCAGTTCGGCGGCTACCGGATCTCCCTGCACTCGGGCTCGGACAAGTTCTCGATCTATCCGCTGTGCGTCGAGGCCACCCAGGGTCATGTGCACCTGAAGACCTCCGGCACCAGCTACCTGTGCGGGATCGAGGTGGTGGCCGCCCATGATCCCGAGCTGTTCGCGGCGATCTGGGACATCTCCCGCGCCTCCTACGTCCGGGCCCGCGCCAGCTACCAGGTCTCGGCCCAGGCCGATCGCACCCCGACCTCGCTGAGCGGGGTGGACCTCGCGGAGCTGATCAGCTCCTCCGACGCCCGCCAGATCCTGCACGTCGGCTACGGCGACTCGCTGAACGGGACGGACCCCGCCGGGGCCCCGATCCGCGACCGCTTCCTCGAGGTCGTCACCCGGCACCAGGGCCTGCACACCGATCTGCTGGCCGCCCACATCGGCCGCCACATCGCCCCCTTCGCGAGCGTCCCGGTCGGCGGCTGACCGGCGCGGGGGACGTCCCGGCCGTGCCAGGATGGGCGGCCGGACGACGGGAGGACCGCAGATGCTGGGTGCGCTGATCGGAGCCGGGTTCTGGTGGGCCCTCTACCTGCTGGCCTACCGCCGGGACCGGCGGCGGGTGCGCAACGGCGTGCTGCTGCTGCTGGCCCTGCACGCGACGCTGACGCTGCAGGTCCGCTTCGTCGAGACGGTGATGCCCTTCGGGGAGCTGATGGTGTGGCTGGGGACCGTGATGGTGCTGCTGGGCACCCTCGTGCTCGCGGTCCTGCTGATCCTCAACGGCATCACCGTGGTCCGCAAGGAGGGGCGCTCGCTGGGGAACCTGCTCTCGGGCCTGGCCGGTCTGGCGCTGCTCGCGGCGCCGGCGACCGCGGTCGTGCTGGGTCTGTCCGGCAGCCGGTGGGGCCTCGCGCTGGGCGCCCTGATCGCGGCGGTGGCGCTGTACCTGGGCCTCGCCTTCCTGGTCTTCCTGGCCGCCTCGGTGCCCTATCAGCTGTTCCCGAAGCCGCTGCGGAGCACGGGGATCATCGTGCACGGCTCGGGCCTGGTGAGGGGCCGGGTCCCGAAGCTGCTGCGGTCGCGGCTGGATCGGGCGGTGCGCGAGCGGGAGCGCCTGCTGGCCGAGGGCATCGATCCGGTGCTGGTCCCCTCGGGCGGCCGCGGCGAGGACGAGCCCCGCGCGGAGGCGGAGGCGATGGCCGAGTACCTGCGCGAGGAGCGGTCGGTCCCCGCGGACCGGGTGCTGCCCGAGACCGCCTCCCGCACCACCGAGGAGAACCTGATCCTCTCCCACCGACTGCTCGAGGAGGCCGGGCACCAGGGCCCCTTCATCGTCGCCACCAGCCGCTACCACGCCTTCCGGGCGGCGCTGCTGGCGCGGAGCCTGGGCTTCGCGGACGAGGCGATCGGCGGGCCCACGACGTTCTACTTCGTCCCCAGCGCCACCCTGCGGGAGTTCGTGGCGGTGGTCTCCTACCGCAAGGGATGGAACGCCCTGCTCCTGCTGCCGGCGCTGGTGCTGGTGACGGCGCTGGCCCTGTCGCTGCCGACGGCCTGAGCCGGCGACCGCCCCGCGCCCGGCCTCAGTCGCGCTCGTCGAGGGCGCGGAGTCCGCGCCAGGCGGCCGGGATCAGCAGCGCGGCCAGCGCGGCCTTGACCAGGCCGCCGGGGATGAACGGCCACACCCCGGCCGCGAGCACCGCGCCGAGGCCCATCTCGGCGCCCATCACGGCGTTCAGGATCATGGCGAGGTAGGGCACGCCCAGCAGGAACGGGACCGCGCTGGCGGCGACGAAGCCGAGAAGGGCCAGCACCGGCCGCCGGTCCCAGGCGCGCTCGGCGAACCAGCCGGCCACGAAGGCGGCGGGGACGAAGCCGAGCACGAAGCCGAAGCTCGGGGACAGCACCGAGGCGGGGCCGCCGCTGAGCTCGGCGAAGATCGGGGCACCGGCGAGTCCGGCGAGCAGGTAGGCGAGCATGGCGGTGGCGCCGCGGCGGGAGCCGAGCGTCGCGCCCACCAGGATCACCCCGAGGGTCTGCCCGGTGATCGGCACCAGCGGCAGCGGGATGGTGACCTGGGCGAGCACGGCTACCACCAGGGCGCCGGCGAGGACCAGACCCGCATCGCGCAGACCGGAGCGGTGCGAGGCCAGGGCATCGGCCAGGACGGGACGGCGGGCCGGGACGGCGATCGCGGACATCGGACTCCTCGGGTTATGGGGAAGCGGACAGCGTAGGACACCTTACGACCGCGCGCGCCGGTGGGCCTCCGGCGCTCACGCGCGCGCGATGAGCCCCAGGTCGGTGCGCACCCACCAGGCGCCGCTGTCCCGACGCTCCGCGGGCGTGGCGTACCGGTACCGGAAGTACCGCACCCGGATCCCCGTCGGCGCCGCCCCGTCGAAGGGGTCGTGGGCCAGCAGCCGGCGCACCCCCGGATCGCCGTCGCGCAGCGCCTGCAGCAGCGCCACGAACCAGTCCTGGGCCCCGGGACGCAGGGCCAGGAACCACATCTGCCAGTCCAGTCGCAGATGGTAGGGGGCGAACTGGCGGGAGCGGCGCCGCACGTCGCCGGGCTTGCCGGGGAACTCGTAGGGGTGCCAGGCGTCGTCGGCGGCCGTGAGCGGATCAGGCGCCAGCGTGCCCTCGATGACCACCTCGTAGCGGTGCCGGGTCATGGAGCCGAAGGCGCCGTAGGCGTTGACCAGGTGGAAGCGGTTGAAGCTCGCGTTCATCAGCTGCTGGGAGGAGAACAGGTTCTTCAGCGGCTTCCCGCTGAGCGCCACCAGGAAAGCGAAGACGGCGAGGATCAGCAGCTGCCACCACAGCGGCGAGGCGCCGTCGATCGCCGGCGGGACCTCGCCGACCAGCGGCCAGCGCTCCCAGCCCCAGCCGGGCCAGGGCCCGCCGACCAGCCAGTGCAGGACGGGGTCGCTGAGCGCGGAGCAGGCCACCAGGATCGTCAGCCAGTTGAGCCAGGCGTAGTTCCCGGTGAGCACCAGAAACAGCTGGGTGAGGATCACCGTCAGCGCCCCGATCGAGGCGAAGGGCTGGGGCAGCAGGATCAGCCAGATCGTGCCGAGCTGGACCGCATGCGAGCCGAGCACCTCGAGGCGATGCCACCAGCGGGGCGCGAGGTGGGCGAGGCGGCTGAGCGGGCCCGGCATCGGCTGGGTCTGGTGGTGGTGGTCCATCGCGGTGAGGTCCAGCCAGGCGGTGTCGCCGCGCAGCTTGATCATCCCGGCGCCGAACTCGAGCCGCAGCAGCATCCAGCGCAGGAACAGCATCATCAGCAACGGCGGGGCGACCGCCTGGGAGCCGAGGAAGCCCACCAGGAAGCCGCACTCCAGCAGCATCGACTCCCATCCGTAGCCGTAGAAGATGCGGCCGACGGAGTGGATCGACAGGTACAGCCCCCACATCGCCAGGAACACCGGGATCGTGGCCCAGGCGGGCCCCTGCTGCGGCAGGCCCACCACCACCGAGACGCCCAGCAGGATGCCCGCCAGGCACATCAGCCGCAGCAGCCGGTCGCTGTAGGGGGTCGCTCGCCAGCGGAAGATGGTCGGCCCCACGTAGTCCCCGGCGCGCTCGAGGTACTCGGGCGTCGGCAGCAGGCCCCGTTCCCCCAGCAGCACCGGGAACTGGCGGTGGGTGGAGGCGAAGGCGAGCACGAACACGGCGGCGACTCCGCGCTGGATCACCTCCCGCGCGATCTCGTAGTCGTGCGCATCGCCCAGGGCGATCCAGCTCATGACGTCCATCGCCGTCACCTCCGGGCTCCATGATCACCCCGATCGGCCGCCCGGCACAGGCCTCAGGGCAGCAGCGCGATGAGCGCCTGCCCCGCCCACGCCGTGCAGGCCCCCAGCACCAGGGCGAAGCTGAGGATCCACATCCACCCCGGCAGCGGCGTCAGCTCGGCGAGCTGGCCGGGGTCGTCGGCGCGCCCGCCGCGCCGGCTCACCGCCCCGAGGTGCCGCCAGGCGCCCAGCAGCAGGAACACCCCGCCGGCCAGGGTGAGCAGCGCGCACAGCGCCGGGCTCCCCCACCACCACAGGGCGCCGACGGCGGCGGCGGTGACGATCACGGTCGCCGCCGTGTGCCAGGACCGGCTGAAGAGCAGGGCGAGGACCAGCACCGCCAGCGCAACGAACAGGGCCGTGCGCGCCCAGCCGTGCAGCGCGATCTGCACCAGGGCGGCGCCCAGCAGCGCCGGCGCCGGGTAGCCGGCCCAGGTCGATGCCACCCGCCCCGGGCCGCGGCGGGGCCCGACGGTGACGGCGTGGCCCGACATGTCGGCGCTGACCACGAAGCCGGTGAAGCGTCGGCCCACCAGGATCCCGACCCCGGCGTGACCGAGCTCGTGGACGATCGTCACGGCCAGTCGGGCGCGGCGCCACAGCGGCCCCGGCACGACCGCCGCGAGGGCCGCGGCGAGCGCGAGCACCAGCCACCAGCCCGGGTCGGGGGCGGCGCCCGGGGTGATGCGGTCCCACACCGTGCGGCCGAGGGTCTGCAGATCCATCCCCTCATGGTGACAGCCCCGCGGCGCGCCGACCGGCGGGCGCGGGGCGTCCCGCGCCCGTGCCAGACTGTCCCGGACCGTCGACGACGACACGAAGGACCAGGTGGCACCGCATGCCGGAGATCGACCCCGCTCTCGCCCACTGGATCACCGCTCCAGGCGAGGATCCCCAGAACCCGCTGCTGCGGCTGGCCCTGGATCTGCCCGCCCCGCCCGTGTCGGCCCAGCTGCTGGTGACCGGTCTGGGCACCTTCCGCGCGCACGTCAACGGCAGCGAGGTGAGCGACGGGCGCCTGGACCCCGGCCTGACCGACGCGCGGGCCCGGGTGCAGGTCTGCACGGCCGACGTCTCCTCCCTGCTGGTGCGGGGCCCGAACGTGCTGGGCATCGAGCTGGGCCGCGGCTTCCACGCGATGACCACGCCCAACGAATGGCTCTGGCATCGGGCGCCCTGGCGCGGTCCGGTGCGGGCCTGGGCGCGGCTGCGGGTCGACCTCGCCGACGGCACCACCACCGCCTTCGCCACCGGCCGGGGCTGGCGCACCCGGCCCGGACCGATCACGTTCGACTCGATGTACGAGGGCGAGACCTTCGCCCCGACCGAGGATCCGGGCGCCTGGCTGCTGCCCGGCTACGACGACTCCGACTGGGAGGCGGTGCTCGTGGACCGTCCCGGGAGCGGCGCGCGGCGGGGCGAGCGCGCCCCCGAGCCGCTGCTGCAGCCCCAGGTGCAGGAGCCGGTGGTGGTCCGCGAGGAGCTCGTGCCCGCCGTGGTCTCCGCCTCCCCCGAGCGGATCGTGCTGGACCTGGGCCGAGTGGTGTCCGGCTGGTGCCGCTACCGGCTGAGGGCCGAGGTCGGCGCCCAGGCACCGCCGCTCGAGGTCGTCGCCCGCCACGGGGAGAAGCTGCGCGCCGACGGCACCGTCGACGACGACAACGTGCACATCTGGACCGACCGCTTCCAGCAGGACCGGGTGCGCCTGGAGCCGTCCTTCGCGCGCTCCTTCGCGCCGCGGCACAGCTACAAGGGCTTCCGCTACGTGCAGCTCGAGCGCGTCCGCGGGAGCCTGTCCGATCTCGAGGTGACCGGGGTGCTCGCGCATGCGGATCTGCGCCCGGTCAGCTCGCTGCGCTGCTCGGACCCGTATCTCGAGCGCTTCGACGCCGCGATGCGCGCCTCGCTCGCCAACAACATGCACCACGTCCCCACCGACACCCCGATGCACGAGAAGAACGGCTGGACCGGGGATGCGGTGACCGCGCTGGCGGCGATGACCACCAGCTTCGACATGCGGCGGATGCTGCGCAAATGGCTCGTCGACCAGGTCGACGGGCAGCGTGCGGACGGCTCGCTGTCGGTGATCGCCCCGAACCCCGGCTGGGGCTACGAGGAGCTCTCCCCGGCTCCCGAGTGGACCACGCTGCTGCCGGTGCTGCTCGACGAGCTGGCCACCGAGTACGGCGAGGTGGAGCTGGTGGGCGAGCACGCGCCGGCGGCGGCCGCCTACCTGGAGTACGAGCTGGGACGGCGTGACGAGGACGGGCTGATCTCCGGCGTGCTCGGGGACTACCTCACCCCCGGCAGTCCCGGCCCCGCCCCGGAGGACAAGCGCCTGACCGGGACGCTGTTCGTGGCGCGGGCCCTGCGCGCCCTCGCCCATGCCCTGGACCTCGCACGGGTCGACGGGGCGGGACCGTGGGGCGCGGCCGAGGAGCTGCGGACCGACGCCGCCGCCCTCGAGCAGGCGGTCAACGCGCTCTTCCTGGACATCGATCGGGGGATGTACCTCGACCCCGGGACGGAGAGCTATCGGCAGACCAGCAACCTGCTGCCGCTGGCCTTCGGGGTGGTCCCGCCCGAGCACGTTCCCGCCGTGGTCGAGAACCTGGTCGCCGCGATCATCGCCGCCGGCGAGCACCACGACTGCGGCCACATCGGGGTGCGCCACCTGCTGCCGGTGCTCTCGGAGCACGGCCACGGCGCCCTCGCCCTGCGGGTGCTGGCCGCCCCGACGGCGCCGGGCTGGCGGGCCTGGCTCGAGGCGGGGAACTCGACGTTCATGGAGATGTGGGAGAACCCCCGCTCCTGCTCGCACTACTTCATGGGCACCCCGGTGACCTGGATCCACGAGCATGTGGCGGGCCTGCGACGGGGTCCCGACGGCTGGCAGGAGTTCCGCCTCCAGCCCGACCCGGAGGTCCCCGTCGACCGCATCGCCTTCTCCCGCCTCACCGACCACGGCGAGATCGCGCTCGCGGTGGACCGTCGCGAGCGCACCGTGCGCCTCGCGGTGCCGGAGGGCTCCCGGGCGCAGGTCGTGCTCCCGGGCCGGGAGCTGCTGCTCGAGGCCGGAGAGCACACCGTCAGCTGGTGAGCTCCCCGGCCTCCGTCCCCGACACGGACGACGCCCGCCGCATCCGGCCGGGGCCGGACACGACGGGCGTCGTGGTCGTGACCGGGATCCGAGGACGGACCCAGCGGTCGTAGGGGTCGATCAGCTGATCGACCGGAGCGCTCAGATGGCGCGGATGTTCACTGCCTGCAGGCCCTTGGGGCCCTGCTCGGTCTCGAACTCCACGCGCTGGTTCTCCTCGAGGTCGCGGCGGCCGGAGCCGGCGATGGCGCTGAAGTGAGCGAACACATCAGCGGAGCCGTCCTCGGGGGCGATGAAGCCGTAGCCCTTGTCGGAGTTGAACCAGGTGACGATGCCAGTAGCCATGGCGATATTCCTTCGTTGTCGTGAACCACGTTCGTGGCCCGTGTATCCGTGGCGACGGCGCCGCTGCGGATGGGTCGCACCCCGGGCGTCACGGCGACCGATGCGGTCTCCGCTGCCGGGATGGGGTGCGCTGGCGGCCTCGAGGGCCGCCTGAGCCGCGGCCAGCGACGCGAAGTCGCCGATGCGGCCGAAGAGGGGCCCGAAGGCCGTGTGGACCGGGGCGTCAGGCGAGGTGCTGACGACGTGACCGGCGAACTCCCCGGCGAGCGTGGCGACGTGGACGTCGGCATCGGCTCGGAGCCAGGAGAGGGTGGGGTGCGCTGCAACGGTCGCGGTGGCGACCATCGGCGCGGGCGAGAGGGGTGACGCGGAGGCGTCGACGAGCGGGAGAACAGCGGAGGAGGTGATGAAGAACCAATTTCGTAGGAAGTGCGGCGCGACCGTCGTCGGTCGCCTCCGAAAGAGGCATCCAGCGCCGTGCGGCCCTTCGCGCTCCAACATCCCCTGCCCCGAGAGGCGGTGGATGCCGTTCCTGCCGTGAGGCGGGATCGTGCGAACGACTGGAATCAGCCTACGGCATCGGACGGGATGCTCGCGACCCGGTGTGACCCACGACCCTACGGCCGGACATCACTGCTGCTCAGGAGCTTTCCCAGCGCACCTGCTGGGCCTTCTTGTCGCTCCTCCAGCCGCGCCAGACGGCGTGGCGCAGGCGCCCGTCCTCGGTGCGCTCGGCGAACTGCACCTCCCCCACCAGGTCCGCGCGCACCCAGTCGGCGTCGCGCCGGTCCGCGGCCGGCACGTCGTCCACGGGCGGGGTCCTGCGGCTGCGGGAGCGCAGTTTCGCGGCGATCTGCTCGAGGTCGCGGTCGGAGAAGCCGGTGCCGACGCGGCCCGCGTAGCGCAGCGTCCCGTCGGCGTCCGGGACGGCGAGCAGCAGGGACCCGAGGGTGCCGGAGCGGGAGCCCTTCCCGTGGCGCCAGCCGATCACCACCACCTCCTGGTGCCGGCTGTTCTTGAGCTTGATCCAGGTCCGGGAGCGCCGGCCGGACTGGTAGACGCTGCCCTCCTGCTTCGCGATGACGCCCTCGAGCTGCAGCTCCTTCGACAGCTCGATCGCCTGCTCGACGTCGCCGTGGTCGGCGGGCGGCAGCTGCACGTGCGCGGTGGGGCGGACCGCCTCGAACAGCGCCTCGCGGCGCTCGCGGTACGGCACCCGCAGCAGGGAGTCGCCACCGCGCACGAGCAGGTCGAAGAGCATGACATGCGCCTCGACCTGCTCGCGGGCGCGCTCGACCTCGCGCTCACGGGTCAGACCCAGGCGCTGCTGGAGCCGACCGAAGGAGGGGCGGTGCCGGGAGTCCAGCGCGACGATCTCGCCGTCGAGCACGGTCTGCCCCGCGGCGAGCACCTCGGCGTCCACCGCGTCGCGCAGCTCCGCCAGCTCCGGGAAGGCGGCGGTCAGGTCGTTGCCGTTCCGGCTGGTCAACCGCACGGCGTCGGGGGTGAGCGTGGCGATCACCCGCACGCCGTCCCATTTCATCTCGAAGGCCCACTCGTCCTGGTCGCGGATGTCGGCGGGCGTGCCGAGGCTGGCGAGCATGGGGGCGATCGGCTCGCCCATCTCCACGGCCGCACGGCGCGGCGCCGGAGCGGTCGCGCCGGCCTCGGGCTGGTCCTTCATCAGGTGCATCAGCCAGTGCGCGGCGGCCTTGTCCTGCGCCGCCGCGGAGGCGCTGCGGGAGCCGCCCCTGCCGCCGGTGCGGATCAGGGCGAAGCGGCGCGGCACCCCGCCCAGGCCGCCGTCCGCGCGGCCGTGGCAGACGACGATCACCTCCTTGCCCTCGCGCCACTTCTCGATCCGGGCGGTGCCGGTGTCCCAGATGGTCATCTCCCCGCCCCCGTACTCCTTCCTCGGGATCGTGCCCTCGAAGGTGGCGTACTCCAGCGGGTGGTCCTCGGTCTGCACGGCCAGGCGGTTGACGTCGACCTCGAGCGGCGGCCCCTTGGGGACGGCCCAGGAGACCAGCACCCCGTCGTGCTCGAGGCGGACGTCCCAGTGCAGGCGCGAGGCATGATGCTCCTGGATGACGAAGAGGGGCTCGGTCGAGGCGAGGGCGTCGCGGGCATCCTCGACGGCGCCGGGCGCCGGCATCGGCTCGGGGGTCCGCTCCGGATCGCGCTTGGAGCGGTAGACCTCCAGCCGGTCCCGTCCTCGCGTCCCGGCGGCCCGGCCTCCCCCGCCCGGGGCGGGGATCCCCAGCGGGGCGATCGGGTCCAGCCCGTCCTCGACGCGCTCGAGGACCTCGTCCAGCTCGAGCTGGGCGAGGTCCGGATCCTCGATCTCCTCCCAGGTGCGCGGCGCGGCGACCGTCGGCCGCAGCCGCCCGCGCAGGGAGTAGGGGCACACGGTGGTCTTCTTGCCGTTGTTCTGGGACCAGTCGACCAGGACCTTGCCCGCCCGCAGCGACTTCTTCATGTCGCTGACGACGTGGTCGGGGTGGTCCGCCTGCAGGGCGCGCGCCAGCTGGTGGGCGACCGCGGAGACCTCCTCGGAGGTGCTGGTGCCGTCCAGTGGTGCGTAGAGGTGGATCCCCTTCGAGCCGGAGGTGACCGGATGGGCCTGCAGGCCCATGTCGGCGAGGATCTCGCGGCACCACCGGGCGACCCGGGCGCAGTCCTCGAGCTGCGCGCCCTCGCCCGGGTCGAGGTCCAGCACCAGGCGGTCGGGGTGCGCCGGCGCTCGGTCCTCGTCGAAGCGCCACTGCGGCGTGTGGATCTCCAGGGCGGCGACCTGGGCCAGCCAGACCAGCACCGCCGTCTCGTCGACCAGCGGGTAGCTCGAGGTGCCGCCCCGGTGCTCGATGTCCCCGCGGGGGATCCAGTCGGGCGCCGAGTCCTCGAGGTCCTTGCGGAAGAAGACCTTGCCGGGGCTCTCCTCGGTGCCCACCCCGTCCACCCAGCGCTTGCGGGTGGCGGGGCGGCGGGTGGCCTGCGGGATCAGCACCGGGGCGACGCGCCGGTAATAGTCGATCACCTCGCCCTTCGTGGTGCCCGTGGCGGGATAGAGCACCTTGTCGAGATTGGACAGCCGCAGCGTGCGCCCCTCGACCTCGACCCGATGTTCAGCACTTGCCATGGGGACACTGTGCCGCAGGCGGGGCGATCAGTCACCCGTCGGCGGTCCCGTCCGTCTCCGGCTCCCAGCGCAGCAGGTCCCCGGGCTGGCAGTCGAGCACCTCGCACAGCGCCGCCAGGGTCGAGAACCGCACCGCCTTGGCGCGACCGTTCTTGAGCACGGCGAGGTTCGCGGGGGTGATGCCGACGCGCTCGGCGAGGACGCCGACGGGCATCTTGCGCCGGGCGAGCATGACGTCGATGTCGACCACGATCGGCATCAGATCACCTCGTCCAGCTCGGACTGCAGGTCCTGCGCCCGCGCGAGGGTCTCGGTGGCCTGGACCAGCAGCTGCCGCTGCACGTAGATCACCAGCGCCACCCCGGCGAGCACGAGCGCGGCGGCGCAGACCATGCCCACCAGGCCCGGCGCGAACTCGTCCCCCGGGCTGGTGCGGTTGACGAGGGCGGCGAGGACGGCGACCACGAGCAGCAGCGCCGACTCGGCAGCAACCGCCCCGATGATGAGGTCGACGAAGCGGAAGGCCCGGCGGGAGAAGACGCGGCCCCGGCGCACCAGCGTGAGCAGCGCCAGGATGCTCGCCCCGACCACCTGCAGGCCCAGCACGCCGAGCACGAGCAGGGCGGCGACGATCACGACCACCCCGAGCGGTGCCCCGGAGTCCGTCATCTCCCAGCCGATCAGTGGGACCAGCACGAGCTGGACGGCCAGGGAGCCGAGCAGGCAGAGCCAGATGATGGCCCTCAGGATCTGAACGGGAACGATGCCCATGGCGCTCTCCTCGATCGGAATTCGGTGATTAGTTATCGAGAGTCGATACCTTACACCCTCGTCCGACCGATCGTTCCTGGTGCTGTGGCGGCGACTCGTGGTGTCATGGGTCATGCGCGCAATCTGGAGCGGTGAGATCACCTTCGGCCTGGTCAACGTGCCCGTGAAGCTGTACAGCGCCACCCGGTCGCACGACCTCTCCTTCCACCAGGTCCACGACGAGGACCATGGCCGCATCCGCTACCAGCGCCACTGCGAGGTGTGCGGCCGCGAGGTCGACTACGAGCACATCGACAAGGCCTACGACGACGGCGACAAGACCGTGGTCCTCACCGACGAGGAGCTCGAGGCCCTGCCGGCCGAGGACAACAACGAGATCGACGTGGTCCAGTTCGTGCCCTCCGAGCAGGTCGACCCGATCCTGCTGGGCACCTCCTACTTCCTCGAGCCCGTCGGCCGCTCCTCGAAGGCCTACGTGCTGCTGCGCCGGACGCTCGAGGACACCGAGCGCACCGCGATCGTCACCTTCACCCTGCGCACGAAGACCTGCCTGGGCGTCCTGCGCGTGCACGAGGACCTGCTGGCCCTGCAGACCCTGCGCTGGCCGACCGACCTCAAGGAGGTCGACTTCGCCCCGTCGAAATCGAAGATCAGCAGCAAGGAGCTGGAGATGTCCGCCTCGCTGGTGGAGCAGTTCAGCGGCGACTTCGAGCCCGAGCAGTTCACCGACGAGTACCAGGAGCAGCTGCGCGAGCTGGTCGACGCCAAGCTCGAGCAGGGCGACTCCGTCGACACCGACGAGACCTTCGGCAAGGAGCGCGCCGACCAGGACTCCGGCGAGGGCGGCAAGGTGGTCAGCCTGATGGACGCCCTCGAGCGCAGCCTGCAGAAGCGGCGCGGGGCCGACGGCGGCTCCGCGTCCAAGAGCGGCGACGGCTCCGGCACGAGCGGCGCCAAGGGCGCATCGAAGGGCTCGTCCTCGAAGAAGCAGGGCGGCACCTCGGGCAAGAAGTCGTCCAAGAAGTCCTCGACGTCGAACGGGTCGACGAAGAGGAGCACCAAGAAGTCCGGGGCCTAGGGGCAGGACCCTCCGGATCCTCCTGTCCCCTCGCAGTGGGAGGAGCAGCCATGGTCGTCGCATCACCGCGCAGCGGCGCCCGCGCCCTCCTCCTTCCGCGCTGCCTGCACCGCGACGAGGCGCTGCGGGCCGGACGCACGGCGCTGCCGCGCGTCCCTGCACGGCTCGGCGCCCGGGCATCGGTGCCCGCCGCCGGGACCTGACCCTCCCCACCCCTCACCGCTCGGAGCACCCCGTGAACTCTTCCCAGTCCCCCTCCTCCCGCTCCCTCCCCCTCCGCCGCCGCAGCCTGCTGGCCGCCCTCGGCGTCGGCGCCACCACCGCCCTGGCCGCCTGCGGCGGTCCCGGCAGCGGCAGCGCCGAGGACCCCACCGCCGCTCCCGCCGAGGGCGGCGAGGCCGGCGGCAGCGTGAACTTCTACCACTGGCGCAGCGAGGACAAGGCCGTGCTCGACGAGCTCGCCGCGACCTTCTCCGAGCAGTCCGGGGTCACCATCGAGCAGACCATCGACCCCTCCGAGCAGTACCAGTCCACGGCCGCCCAGAAGGCCCGCGGCGGGGACATCGGCGATGCGCTGACCGCCTTCCGCGGCACCCAGCTCGACCAGTTCGCCGAGCTCGGCATCTTCACCGATCTCGGCGACGCGGACTACGTGGACAACTACGAGGCGAACCTGATCAGCCCCGGTGAGCACGACGGCGTCCAGCTGGGCCTGCCGTACCAGCTGGTCTTCAACATGCCGCTGCTGAACATGGACCTCGCCGAGCAGGCCGGCGTCACCGAGATCCCCCGCGACTGGGACGCCTACCTGGACCTGCTGGACAAGCTGCGCGGGCTCGGCGTCACCCCCATCGCCTGGCCCGGCAACGACCCCGCCAACGCCTTCCAGATCATCAACTCGCTGGTCATGAACAACGGCCCGGACGACGAGATGTTCGCGAAGATCGAGACCGGGGAGTACAAGGCCACCGACGACTGGTGGATCCGGAGCCTGACCCAGTTCCAGGAGCTCTCGACGCACTTCCAGGAGAACTTCGCCGGCTCCGGCGTGGACGGCGTGCTGTCCCTGTTCAGCTCCGGCCAGGCGGCGATCCTGCCCACCGGCAGCTACCAGATCGGGCAGGTGCGGGAGGCGGGCGCCGAGTTCCCGCTGGAGTTCGCGCCGGTGATGACCAACCCCGCCGGCGAGGAGCCGACCTACGAGGGCATCTTCAACTCCACCTACATCCTCGGCGTGAACTCCGCGGCGCAGAACCCCGAGGGCGCGGCGGCCTGGATCGAGTTCCTCTCCGACCCGGCCAACGCCGCCGTCTACGGCGACGGCACCTCCCAGCACGTCACGGTCACGGGCGTGCAGTACGAGAACCCGGACCTGCAGGCGCTCGCGCCGTGGCAGTCCGCCAACACCCTGCTGGCGCCGCGCTTCCAGTTCATCAACCTCGACATCCGCTCCGCGATCGAGAACTCGCTGGTGGCGGTGGCCACGGGCTCGACCCCCGAGCAGGCCGCCGAGGAGGCGCAGGCCCTGGTCGAGGAACAGCTCTGAGACGCGCCAGGAGAGGAGGCGGTCCCCGATGGCAGTGAGCGCTCCCGCCCCTGCGCGGCGGCGGAGGCGGCGGCCCGATCCCGTCCTGCTCGCCTTCCTGGTGCCCGCGGCCGTGGTCTACCTGTGGTTCGTGCTGTGGCCCACCCTGCAGGCGTTCCAGTACTCGGTCACCGACTGGGACGGACTCGCGGCGGACTTCGGCTGGCTGGGGCTGGAGAACTACCAGAACCTCGCCACCAACGACTCCGTCTTCCGCAAGGCCTTCGGCAACTCCCTGAAGTTCATGCTGGTGGTGGTGATCGGGCAGACGGTGCTCTCGCTCGCCCTGGCCGTGGCCCTGCTGCGCAGCAGCCGGGTCTCGGTGTTCCTGCGCGCCCTGTTCTTCTTCCCCACCGTGCTCAGCTCGGTGTCGGTGGCCTTCATCTGGAGCTTCGTCTACGACCCCACCTTCGGGCTGGCCAACCGGCTGCTGATGGCGGTGGGCCTGGGCTCCCTGCAGCAGCCCTGGCTGGGCGACCAGGCGATGGCCATCTACTACCTGGCGATCGTGCAGATCTGGTTCCACGCCGGGCAGATGATGGTCGTCTACATCGCCGGCCTGCAGCAGATCCCGCAGGACCTCTACGACGCGGCGGGGCTGGACGGCGCCGGACGCTGGCAGCGCTTCCGCTTCATCACCTTCCCGCTGCTCCAGTCCGCCACGATCATCGTCGTCGCCTACACCACCATCCAGTCCTTCAAGGCCTTCGACCTGATCATCTCCAGCACCGGCGGCGGCCCGAACCACGCCACCGAGATCCTCGCGACCCTGATCTACTCCACCGCCTTCCGGAACTTCGAGATGGGCTACGCCGCCGCGCAGTCGGTGATCTTCATGCTGCTCATCGCGGTGATCACGATCCTGCAGCGCCGGGCGGTCTCGCTCGCCTCGGGAGGGAGCGACCGATGAGCACCACCACCCAGGCCCCCGCCGCGCCGACCGCTCGGAGCCCCCGGCGGCGCCGCCCCGACTGGTCGGAGCTGCCGCGCGCCGGGCTGCTGGCCGTCTACGCGCTGCTCATCGCGGTGCCGCTGGTGGTGGTGCTGTTCACCGCCTTCAAGACCTCGGCGCAGATGTACGCCAGTCCCTTCGGCCTGCCGCCCACGCCCACCGTCGACAACTTCGTGCGGCTCTGGTCGGGCGGGCGCATCGGCACCAGCTTCCTGAACTCGACGGTGGTCACCGCGGTGTCGGTGAGCGTGACGCTGCTGATCTCGAGCTGGGCGGCGTTCTCGATCAGCCGGATCGGAGGCCGGCTCGGGGCGCTGCTGTTCGCCTTCTTCTCCCTCGGGCTCGCCGTCCCGGCGCAGGTGGCGATGATCCCGCAGTACGTGATCTTCGATCAGCTGGGTCTGACCAACTCCCTGCTGGGGCTCATGCTGATCAACATCGCGGTGACCTGCTCGGTGGCGATCTTCATCCTCACCGGCTTCTTCCGCACCCTCCCGCACGAGCTGTTCGAGGCCGCGCAGATCGACGGCGCGAGCACCTGGCAGCTGTACTGGAAGGTCGCCCTGCCGCTGTCCACGCCGTCCCTGGCGGCGGTCGCGATCTTCCTGTTCGTCATGCACTGGAACGACCTGCTCTACCCGCTGCTGTTCATCACCGACCCGGACCTGGCCACGCTCCCCAAGGCGCTGCTGGACTTCAAGGGCGAGTTCACCACCAACTATCCGGTGCTGTTCGCGGGCGTCATCATCGCCTCGATCCCGATGATCCTCGCCTACGTGCTCCTCCAGCGCTACTTCGTCGCCGGCATCACCGCGGGCGCGGTGCGAGGATGAGCCCGTCGACCCACCGTCCTCCACCCCGAACTGAGGCCCCATGTCACCGCGGACCATCGTCATCACCGGAGCCTCCGACGGCATCGGCGCCGCGGCGGCGCGGCAGCTGGCCCCCACGGCCACCGCCTGCTCCTCGTCGGCCGCTCCCCCGAGAAGACCGCCGCGGTGGCCGACGAGGTCTCAGCGGAGCACTTCGTGGCCGACTTCGCCTCCCTGGACGAGGTGCGGGACCTCGCGCAGCAGCTCCTGCGTGCGACGGCGGGGACCGGCCTGGACGTGCTCGCCAACAACGCCGGCGGCATCTTCGCAGGGCGCACCCCGACCGTCGACGGCTTCGAGAAGACGCTCCAGGTCAACCATCTGGCCCCGTTCCTGCTGACGAACCTGCTGCTGCCCCGGCTGAAGGGCGGCGGCAGCGTCGTGACCACCTCGAGCGTCGGCCACCGCCTCTTCGGCGATCTCGACCTCGACCAGCTCGGCGCCGTGCGCCGCGTCAGCGCCCGCCGTGCGTACGGCGACGCGAAGCTCGCCAACATCCTGTTCACCCGCGCCCTGCACCAGCGGTTCCACACCGAGGGCCTCTCCGCGGTCGCCTTCCATCCGGGCCTGGTGCGCACCGGCTTCGCGAGCGGTGCGGGCGGCCTGATGCGGGTGCTGTACCAGTCCGGCCTCGGCCGCCTGGTGCCGATGATCAGCGCTGAGCAGGGCGGCGAGAACCTCGCCTGGCTGATCACCGGGACGCCCGGGACCACCTGGACCTCGGGGCGCTACTACGACCGCTTCCGGCCGACGGACCGGATCCACCCCCAGGCCGACGACCTCGCCCTGGCCGATGCCCTGTGGCGGCGCAGCGCGGAGCTGGTGGGGCTGGACTGAGGCCGCTGCTGGAACCGAATGGCCCGGCGCCCCCGGACGGGGCAGGATGGGGGCGACCACCCGTCGCCGCACTCCCGAGGAGTCCTCCATGACCGTCGTCGTCACCGCCGTGTTCTACCCCAAGCCCGGCAAGAAGCAGGAGCTCGCCGAGGCGATGCAGCGGGGCATCGAGGCCGTCCACACCGAGGAGGGCTGCGAGCTCTACGCGATCCATGACGCCGAGGACGGCACCATCACCATGATCGAGAAGTGGTCGTCGGTCGAGGCGCTCGACGCCCACGGCGACAGCGACCAGGTGAAGATCCTGCGCGCCGACGTCGCGGACCTCGTCGAGAAGCCCGGTCTGGTCACCCGCATGACCCCGATCCCCGCCGGCACCGAGGCCCAGGGCCTGCTGTGAGCGACGAGGCGGCGTGGCGGGAGTTCCGTCGTCGGCGGGACGCCTCCCTCGCCGCCTCCCACGGCGTGCTCTCCCAGGTCGACCTGATCTGGATCGACCCCGCCGCGGGAGCGCAGCGCGCCGGCGCAGTCCCCGGGCGGTGGGAGATCCGCGACGGCCACCTCGTGGGCACCTGGGAGGACGAGGACCTGCGCGTCCTGGCCGGAGCGCCGGAGATCGTGCTGCACCAGCAGGCCGGGCGCAGTCGCGTCACCGTGCTCGCCGACACCGATGTGCGCCTGGTCACCTTCGGGCAGGACCTGCAGTGCGACGTGATCCGGCGCGGTGACCGGATCGGACTGCGGGTGCTCGACCCCGCCGCTCCCCGCCGGACCGCCTTCGCCGGGGTGCCGACCTACCCCTTCGATCCGAGCGCGGTGCTCACGGGCACCTGGCGGCCCGCCCCCGCGACGGTCACGGTCGGCTCCGCGCTGCCGTGGCTGACCCAGCACCTCCCCTCCCCCGGCGTCGCCACCCTCGACGTCGACGGAGCGCCGGTGGAGATGGTGCTGACCGGCACCTCGACCCTCTCCTTCACCGACGAGACCTCCGGGACGACGAGCGCCGAGTGGCGCGCGGTGACCGCACAGCTGGACGGCGACCGGATCACCGTAGACCTCAACCGCGCCCTGAACTTCCCCTCGGCCTTCAGCGCCTGGGGCACCTGCCCGCGCCCGCCGGCCGGCAACCATCTGCCGCTGCCCGTCACCGCCGGCGAGCGCGTCGTGGAGCAGACCCGGCGCTGACGGACAGGATCCGGGAGTACCGTTCGACATGTCGCTGGAACACACCACGAGAGGGAGCGGATGGCCGGGAAGAAGAGCACGATCATCCCGCCGACGGGCACGCCGCGGCTGGCGACGCTCGGCCGGGCCGGCACCCTGCTCGCCCCCTTCGCGCTCTCCGCGCTGAGGCGGCTCCTCGAGGACCCCGCGACCCAGCAGTGGGTCCAGGAGCAGCTGGGCCGATTCACGACCACCAGCAGCAGCTCCCCTGACGGCATGCTCGCCACGATCGCCGCCCTGCGCACGGATGTCCGCTTCCTCGCGGAGTCCGCCGACGATGCGGCGGAGACCGCCCGCGCCCGGGCCTGGACCAAGCAGCTCGACAAGTGCGAGCAGGCGGCCCAGCTCCTGAAGGCCCCCGGGGCCACCGCGAAGCAGCGTCGCGCCCTGCACAAGAGGCTCCGGGCGCTGCACGCCGAGATCTTCGACGCGGCCCTCATCGAGAAGGACGAGGACGTCCGATCCGCCGACGACCAGGACCGCTGAGGCTCTAGACTGGCCCGGAACGGACGCTCCGCAGTCCCACGCAGTACGGCTGGGGTCGTCCGCCCGTGACGCGCCGCCCGGTGCGCCCCGCCCGTCCGCTGGGGCTCGACGTCGAGGTCCCCGGCCGTCGTCGAGGACACAACATGTCAACAGCTACTGAGACCCGCAGCGGCTTCTCCCCCGCGTGGCGTTGCAGAAGGTCGGCACCTCCCTGTCGAACATGGTGATGCCGAACATCCCGGCACTGATCGCCTGGGGCATCCTCACGGCGTTCTTCATCCCCGACGGCTGGACGCCCAACGAGCCGCTGGCCAGCGCCGTGGGCCCGATGATCCACTACCTGCTGCCGCTGCTGATCGCCAACACCGGCGGTCGCATGATCTACGAGGCCCGCGGCGCGGTGGTGGGCGTGATCGCCACCATGGGCGTCATCGCGGGCTCGGACTGGCTGATCGCGCAGGAGAACGCGCGCCTGCTCGAGGACTGGGTCGGCGCCGGCAACGCCGCCGGTGACTTCGCCGAGCTCGGCCAGGTCCACATGTTCATCGGCGCCATGATCATGGCGCCGCTCGCGGCCTGGGTGATGAAGAGGCTCGACCGCCTCTGGCAGGACCACATCCCGGCCGGCTTCGAGATGCTGGTGAACATGTTCTCCGCCGGCATCGTCGGCTTCCTGCTGCTGGTCGCCGGCTTCTTCGGACTGGCCCCGCTGGTCAACGGCCTGATGACCCTGCTGGCCAACGGCGTCGCCGCGCTCGTCAACACCGGCCTGCTGCCGCTGGTCTCGCTGCTCATCGAGCCCGCGAAGGTCTTCTTCCTCAACAACGCCATCAACCACGGCGTGCTGACGCCCCTGGGCATCTCCGACGCGGCCATCAACGGCAAGTCGGTGCTGTTCCTGCTCGAGGCCAACCCCGGCCCCGGCCTCGGCATCCTGCTGGCCTTCACCTTCTTCGGACGCGGCGCGGCGCGCGCCACCGCCCCCGGCGCCGCGATCATCCAGTTCTTCGGTGGCATCCACGAGATCTACTTCCCCTACGTGCTCATGAAGCCGCTGCTCATCCTCGCCGCGATCGGCGGCGGCATGGCGGGCGTGGCCGTCAACGTCCTGTTCGACACCGGCCTGCAGTCCCCGGCGGCGCCGGGCTCGATCGTCGCGATTTTCGTCGTCGCCGCCCGCGATTCCTACCTCGGCATCGCCCTCGCGGTGCTGGCCGCGGCCGCGGTGAGCTTCGTGCTGTCCGCCCTGATCCTCAAGATCGGCAAGCAGCACGATGGCGACCTCGGCGCCGCCACCGCCCGGATGGAGGAGATGAAGGGTAAGAAGTCCTCCGTGGCCGGCGCCCTGACCGGCGCGGCTGCGACGGGCGCGGGCACCGCCGCGGCGGCCGACGCCTCCGGCCACTCCGGCCCGATCAAGCGGATCGCCTTCGCCTGCGACGCCGGCATGGGATCCTCCGCCATGGGGGCGACGGTGCTGCGCAAGAAGGTCCGCGCCGCCGGCTTCGACGACATCGAGGTCACCAACAAGGCGATCTCGAGCCTGAGCGACGAGTGGGACGTGGTGGTGACCCAGAAGGAGCTCACCGACCGCGCCCGCCAGCGCACCGGCTCGGCGGTCCATGTCAGCGTCGACCAGTTCATGAACTCCCCGCGCTACGACGAGGTGGTCGATCTGGTCCAGCAGCGCAACAGCGGGGCCGCCGCAGGCGGCGACGCTCCCGCGGCGGTCGAGCCCGATCCCGCCGAGCAGGAGGCCTCCGCGCAGATCCTCTCCCCCTCGTCCATCGTGCTGTCCGGCAGCGCCACCGACGCCGCCTCAGGCATCGAGGAGGCCGGCGCACTGCTCGTGGCCGCGGGCGCCGTCGACGAGGGCTATGTCGCGGCGATGCACGACCGCGAGGCCACCGTCTCGACGTTCATGGGCAACGGCCTGGCCATCCCCCACGGCACCAACGAGGCGAAGTCCTCGATCAAGCGCTCGGCGATGTCGTTCGTGCGCTACCCGGGCGGCATCGAGTGGAACGGCAATCCGACCACCTTCGTGATCGGCATCGCCGGCGTGGGCGACGAGCACCTCTCGCTGCTCCAGAAGGTCGCGATGACCTTCTCCGACCCCGCCCAGGTCACCCGCCTGGAGCGCGCCACCTCGGCCGAGGAGATCCTGGCCATCTTCAGCGACGAGAAGGAGTGAGGTCATGAAGGCAGTGCATTTCGGGGCCGGCAACATCGGCCGCGGCTTCGTGGGGCTGCTGCTCCACGAGGCGGGGTACGAGGTGGTGTTCTCCGACGTCGCGGCCGAGCTTGTCTCCCAGCTGCAGGCGGCCGACTCGTACACCGTCCGCACCGTCGGCTCCTCCCCGTCGCAGACCGTCGTGGCCGGCTTCGAGGCGATCGACTCGACCAAGGACCCGCAGGGCCTCACCGAGCAGATCGCCTCGGCGGACGTCGTCACCACCGCGGTGGGGGCGCACATCCTGCGCTTCGTCGCCCCGGCCATTGCCGCCGGGATCGCGGCCCGCCCCGCCGGCTCCCCCGCCTGGCGGTGATGGCCTGCGAGAACGCGATCAACGCGACCGACCTGCTGGAGCAGGACGTGCGGGCCCACTACCAGGGCGAGGACCTCGACGAGAAGGCCTTCTTCGCCAACACCGCGGTGGACCGGATCGTCCCGGTCCAGGCCGAGGGCGCGGGCCTCGACGTCACCGTCGAGGACTTCTACGAGTGGGCCGTCGAGCGCGGCCCCTTCGCCGGGCAGGAGCCCGACGTCCCCGGGATCACCTGGGTCGAGGAGCTGGGCCCCTACATCGAGCGGAAGCTGTTCACCGTCAACACCGGGCATGCCACCGCGGCCTGGCACGGCTTCGCCGCCGGGCACGCGACGATCGCGGAGGCGGTCGCCGATGCGGCGGTGGGCGAGCAGGTCGCCGCCGTGCTCGCCGAGACCTCGGCGCTGCTGGTGACCAAGCACGGCTTCGAGGAGTCGACCCAGCACGAGTACGCGCTCAAGGTGCAGGGCCGCTTCGCGAACGCCGCGCTGCCGGACCCGGTCGAGCGGGTGGGGCGGTCGCCGCTGCGCAAGCTCTCCCGCCACGACCGCATCATCGGCCCCGCCGCCGAGCTCGCCGAGCGCGGCCTGGGCCACGAGGCGCTGCTGGCATCGTTCTCGGCGGCGCTCGCCTTCACCCCGCCGGGCGACGACGAGGTGGACCGCCTGCAGGAGATCCTGCGCGCGCAGGATCCCGATGCCGCCACCGCCGAGATCACCTGCCTCGAGCCCGAGCATCCGCTGTTCGCCGCGGTGCGGGACCGTGTCGCGGCCCGCCAGTCCACTCTCTGAGCCGTTCCCGGCCGGTATATTCCGACCCACCATCGACCTCCCGCGCGGTCCCCGCGTCGGCCCACGAAAGGCACACCCCATGGCAGAGCGCACCGTCACCGTCACCATCGCCAGCGCGAGCGGCCTCCACGCCCGTCCGGCCGGCATCTTCGCCCAGGCCGCCGCCGCCCAGCCGGCCAGCGTCACCATCGAGAAGGCCGGCGGCAGCGCCGTGCAGGCCTCCAGCATGCTGATGCTGATGACCCTGGGCGCCGCTCACGGCGACGAGGTCACCCTGCGCGCCGAGGGCGACGGCGCCGAGGAGTCGGTCAACGCCCTCGCGGACCTGCTGGAGAAGGACCTCGACGCGCAGGAGTGACCCACCATCCGGCGGGTCGGGTCCTCACAGCCCCAGCTCGCCGAGGATCGGCAGGCCCGCGCGCACCGCATTGCTGGCATCCTCCGCGGTGCGCGCGGCGACGGCCTGCGCGGCGAGGTCCTTGGCCTGCGCGAGGGTCACGGTGGACAGCACCGTGGCCACCGCCGGCAGCGAGCGCGGGGTCATCGACAGGCTGTTGACCCCCAGGCCCACCAGCACCACCGCGAGCCCGGGATCGCCCGCGGCCTCACCGCACACGCCGACCGGCTTGTTCGCGCTCTCCCCGAAGGATTCCGGGTCGCCGCCCGCGGCGCGGGCACCCTCGCAGGTGGCCTTGACCAGCGCCAGCACCGCCGGCTGCCAGGGGTTGTTGAGGTGGGCCAGGGAGCCCAGCTGACGGTCCGCGGCCATCGTGTACTGGGTGAGGTCGTTGGTGCCGATGGAGGCGAAGTCGCAGGCGGCCAGGTGCCGGTCCGCGGTGATCGCCGCCGCCGGGGTCTCGACCATGATCCCGGCCGGCTCCAGCCCGCGCTCGCGGCACTGCGCCACGAAGTCCTCGGTCTCGGGGGCGGTGGCGATCATGGGCGCCATCACCCACGGCCTCGCCTCGGAGAGCTCGGCCGCTGCGGCGATCGCGTCGAGCTGGTGGCTCAGCACCGAGGGCTTCTCCCAGGAGGTGCGGTAGGCGCGCACGCCGAGCGCCGGATTGGGCTCGTCGGCGTCGGTGAGGAACGGCAGCGGCTTGTCGGCGCCCGCGTCGATCGTGCGCACCACCACCTTCTTCCCCGGGAAGTGGGCGAAGGCCGCGGCGTAGGCGGCGGTCTGCTCCTCGATGCTCGGCTCGTCCTCCCGGTCCAGGAACAGGAACTCGGTGCGGAACAGACCCACCCCGTCGGCGTGCGCGGCGGCGGCCTTCTCGGCGTCGGCGGCGCTGCCGATGTTGGCCAGCAGCTGCACGCGGGTGCCGTCGGCCAGCACCCCGCCCCCGCCCTCGTAGGTCAGCGGGTTATTCTGCAGCTCGGTCCAGGCCTCGGCGAAGCGGTGGTGCTCCTCGGTGACCTCGTCGGTGATGGTGCCCAGCCCCGCGTCGACGAAGACCTCGGTGCCGTCGGGGAACTGGTGGATGCCCTTGGCGGCGACGATCGCGGGCAGGCCGAGCTGCCGGGCGAGGATCGCGGTGTGCGACTGCGGACCGCCGTCGGAGGTGATCAGCGCCAGCACCCGGGAGGGGTCGAGGGTGGCGGTGTCGGCCGGGGCGAGGTCGATCGCGGTGAGCACGAACGGCTCCTCGGTCTCGGGGATCCCGGGCGGCTGCTCCCCGCGCAGCTCCGCCACGATGCGGGCGCGCACGTCGCGCACGTCGGTGGCGCGCTCGGCCATGTACCCGCCGAGCCCCTCGAGCATGGAGGCGACCTGGTCACCGGCCTCCCAGACGGCGCGGGCCGGCGACTTGCCGCCGGAGACCACGAAGCCGTGGGCGGTCTGGGACAGCGCCGGATCGGCGGCCATCTGGGCGGTGGCCTGGAGGATCTTGCGGCCCTCGCCGCTGGCCCGCTCGGCCAGGCGGTTCAGGGTGGCCTGCACGGCCGCGGCCGCCGCGGGGATCCGTGCGGCCTCCGCGGCGGGGTCCGCGCCGGCGGGCAGCGTCTCGTCCACGGGGGGCTCGGCGACCGGCGGGGCCATCGAGCGGATCGTGCCGATCACGCGGCCGGGGCTCACGGCCACACCTGTGTACTGGGACATCGCTGTCGTCTCCTTCGCCGGGACCGGTTGCCTCGCCCGGTCGCCGGACCATGCGTCGCAGCGGAGCGGTCGCCGGCGGCAGCGGGTGGGCCCATGGTACGCGGCAGCGGTCCTCACGGCGGAGGGTGCGGGATTCGAACCCGCGGTACAGGATCACTGCACATTGGTTTTCAAGACCAACTCATTCGGCCGCTCTGACAACCCTCCCGGTGCCCGGAAGCACCGTACGAGTCTAGCGGTCGCGCTCACTCCCGGCCGCGCCGCAGCGCCTTGTCGACCTCGACCACCGCGAACACCACCACGCCCGCCCCGATCGGCACCAGCCAGCCCAGCCAGCCCACCGCGCCGGAGGCGAAGGCGGTCTGCATGAACGGCAGGTACACGAACGCCAGCTGCAGCAGCAGCATGATCGCGATGCAGGCCCAGGAGATGGGGTTGGTGGTCAGCAGCTCCCTGCGCAGGCTGGTGGTGCGGGTGAAGCGCGAGGCCAGCAGGTAGAAGATCTGGCCGACGACCAGGGTGTTCACCGCGATGGTGCGGGAGACCTCGAGCGGCGCGCCCTGGGCCTGGCCGAGCAGGAAGACGGCGATGGTGATGCCGCCCAGCAGCAGCGAGACGTAGATGATCCGCAGCACCCCGGCGCGGGGCAGGATCGAGCCGCCGGGGGCGCGTGGGGGGCGGCGCATGATGTCGCTCTCGGCCGGCTCGAAGGCCAGGGCGAGCGCGAGGGTGACGGCGGTGATGGTGTTGACCCACAGCACCTGCACCGGGGTCAGCGGCAGCGTCATCCCCAGCAGCACCGAGACCAGGATGACCAGGCCCTGCGCGCCGTTGGTGGGCAGGATGAACACGATCGCCTTGCGGAGGTTGTCGTAGATGGTGCGGCCCATCTCGACGGAGTCGGCGATGGTGGCGAAGTTGTCGTCGGCCAGGACCACGTCGGCCGCCTCCTTGGTCGCCTCGGTGCCCTTGATGCCCATCGCCACGCCCACGTCGGCCCGCTTCAGCGAGGGGGCGTCGTTGACGCCGTCGCCGGTCATGGAGACGATCTCGCCGTCGTCCTGCAGGGCCCGCACCAGGCGCAGCTTGTGCTCGGGGCTGGTGCGGGCGAACACCGAGCGGGTGCGGGCGAGCTCGGCGAACTCGTCGTCGTCGGCCGCATCGAGCTCGGAGCCGGTGACGGCGCCGAGCTCGTTCTCGATGCCCATCTCGCGGCCGATCGCGGTGGCGGTGCCGGCGTGGTCGCCGGTGATCATGAGGACCCGGACGCCGGCGCCGTGCACGGCGCGGATCGCCTCGATGGCCTCCTCGCGCGGCGGGTCGATGATCCCGTAGAGGCCCAGGAACGTGAAGCCGCCGGCGTCGACGTCCGGTGGCGAGATCTCCTCCGCGTCGTCGTCGGCGCGGCGCACGGCCGCGGCGAGCACGCGCAAGCCCTGGCCGCTGAGCTCGTCGATGCGCTGCTCCCAGTGCTCGCGGTCCAGCGGCTCGGTCGCGTCGAGGCCGGCGCCCTGGACGGCGCAGCGGTCCAGCAGCCGGTCGGGCGCGCCCTTGAGGTGGACCACCCGGCCCACCCCCTCGATCTCGTCGAGGGTGGCCATGTACTTGTAGGCGGAGTCGAAGGGCACGACGGCCAGGCGGTGCTCGTCGTCGCCGTCCACCCCGGCCTTCATCGCGAAGGTGCGCAGGCCGCCGTCGGTGGGCTCGCCCGACAGCGCCCACTGCCCGCCCCGCGGGGAGACGGTGGAGTCGTTGGTGCGCGCGGCGACCTCGGCGAGCAGCCTCAGATCCGCGCGGTCCGCGGCGCCGACGACCTCCCCGTCCTGCTCGATGGTGCCCTCGGGGACGTACCCGGTGCCGCCCACCTCGTAGGCGCCCTGCACCGTCACCACGGTGCGCACGGTCATCTCGTTCCGGGTCAGGGTGCCGGTCTTGTCCGAGGCGATCACGGTGACCGAGCCGAGCGTCTCCACCGAGTTCATGCGGCGGGTGATGGAGTTGCGCCCGGCCATCTTCTGCACGCCGAGGGCCAGGGTGATCGTGAGCACCGCGGGCAGGCCCTCGGGGATCGCGGCGACCGCGAAGCCGATCGCCGCGAGCACCAGCTCGCCGAGGCCGTAGTCATACATCACCCAGCCCAGGACGAACATCAGCACCGCGGCGGCGACCACCACGATCGACAGCTTGGTGGAGAAGGAGCTCATCTGCCGCGTCAGCGGGGTCTCCATCGACTCCACCTGGTCGAGCAGGGTGGTGATGTGGCCGATCTCGGTGAGGCGGCCGGTGCCGACGACGACGCCGCGGCCGGAGCCGGAGGCGATGGTGGTGCCGGAGAAGGCCATCGAGCTGCGGTCGCCGAGCGCGGCGTCGGCCCCGACGGCGCCGGTCGCCTTCTCGACCGCAAGGGACTCGCCGGTCAGGGCTGACTCCTCAGCGGTGAGGTTGGTGGCCGCGAGCAGGCGGACGTCGGCGGGGACCTTGTCGCCGGCGCCCAGTCGCACCGCGTCCCCGGGGACCAGCTGCTCGGCGGGGATCGTCGACCAGGCGCCGTCGCGCAGCACCTGCGCGTCGAGGGAGAGCATGCCGCGGATGCCCTCCAGCGCGTCCGCGGCCCGGCCCTCCTGGATGTAGCCGATCAGCGCGTTGACCAGGACCACCGCGAGGATCACGATCGTGTCGACGACCTCGCCCATGATCGTGGTGAGCACGGCCGCGCCGAGCAGCACGTAGATCATCGGGTCCCTGAACTGGCGCAGGAACCGCCTCAGGGCGGATTCCGGGGCGCCGGCGGGCAGGGCGTTGGGGCCGTGCCGCTCCAGGCGCTCGGCGGCCTCCGCGGCGGTCAGGCCGCCGGGCCGGGCGGCCAGATGCGCCAGCACCTCCTCGGCGCTGTGCGCGTGCGGGGAGGTCACGGGCGGTGCGGGGGACGCGGTCGGGGTGCTCATCGTCCCTCCATCATGGACCCCGCAGCCGGACGCGGACCAGGACCTCCGTCATCCGGAGGCCCTGGTCCGACGCTCTCAGCACTCAGCGCTCAGCGCTCAGGCGACCTGGGTACGGCGCACCAGCAGCAGCCAGACGCCGGCGGAGGCCAGCCCGATCAGGGCGATCACCCCCATCCAGGGGCCCCAGCCCATGGTCAGCACGCGCAGCAGGGCGTCGCCGACGCCGTCGATCAGGACCGCGGCGGCCACCAGGGCCAGCACGATCAGGGAGAGCACCGCTCCCCCGGTCCACAGGAACCCCTGCCCGAAGCGCAGGAAGGCGGCGGTGATGGCCGCCCCCAGGAACAGGGTGGTCGCGATCAGCAGGAAGGTCTGGATCAGGGTCTGCCAGGCCGGTCCGGTGCCGGTGTAGACCACGTCGAAGAAGCGGACCTGCAGGCCGAACCCGTCGGTCGCGACCTCGATGATCTTGCCGAGGGTGATGAGCACCGAGTAGACCACCGCGTTGGCGAGGAAGACCACGCTGACGCCGGCGGCGAACTCGCGGCGGGTGAGGCCGAGCCCCAGGGCGAGCGGGAAGAACTGGCCCATGGAGGTGAAGCCGTAGCCGATCAGCGGGCCCAGCAGCGCGAAGATCGCGCCGCTCCAGGCCATGCCCTCGTACATCCCTGCTCGGGCCTCGGGCCCCTGGGTGCCGACGATCGCCCCGACGGCCAGGACGACCACCAGACCGATGGCGGCGATGATGGGCGGCCAGCCGAAGGCCTGCATCCGGTTGACGATGTGCATGTCGATGACGCTGCGGGATCGCATGGGGATTCTCCTCTCAGCGGACCGCGGCGGTGGTCGCCGACGTCGCCGTGGTGGGGGTCGTGGTGGTGCGGTGGACGATGTAGTTCTGCAGGGACACCGGCGAGACCTGCAGACCGGCCGCGCGGGCCCGCTGCGCCAGGTGCTCGGCGGCATGGACGGTGACCGTGGCCAGCGCCCCGATCTCCTGGCGGTGCAGGACCTCGGCGCCGGCGACCACCTCGAGGACCTCGTCGGTCCGGCCGGAGATCTCGATCGCCGCGGACTGCAGCGTCTCGGTCTCCTCGTCGAGCACGACCCGCCCCGCGTCCAGCAGCACCACGTGCTCGAGGAGGTTGGCGACCTCGTCGATGTGGTGGGTGGACAGCACCACGGTGCGGGGGTGCTCGCTGAAGTCGGCCAGCAGGCGGTCGAAGAACAGCCGCCGCGCGACCGCGTCCAGCCCCAGGTAGGGCTCGTCGAAGAAGGTGAGCGGGGCGCGGGAGGCGAGGCCGATGATGATGCCGACGGCGGAGAGCTGTCCGCGCGAGAGCTTCTTGATCATCCGCTTCTCGGGCAGTCGGAAGTCCGCGATCAGCTCCCGGGCGAGCTGCTCGTCCCAGTGCGGGTACAGCCCGCCGGCGATGCGCAGCACGTCGAGGGGCCGGAACCCGTCGGGGTACTTCTGGCTCTCCTGGATGAAGCAGGTGCGCGAGAGCACCTGCGGGTTCTCCACCGGGTTCGCGCCCAGCACCTCGAGGGAGCCGGCGCTGGCGAAGATCTGTCCGGTCAGCAGCTTCATCAGGGTGGTCTTGCCGGCGCCGTTGCGGCCCAGCAGGCCGTGGATGCGGCCGGAGGCGAGGGTGAGGTCGACGTCGTCGATGGCGGTGACGTCGCGGTAGTGCTTGGTCAGGGTGCGGGTCTCCACGGCGGTCATCGGGAGGCCTCCTTCGTGATCAGGTCGGTCAGTTCTCGGGTCGTGATGCCCAGCTGCTCCGACTCGCGCAGCAGCGGGGTGATGTAGTCCTGGACGAAGGCGTCGCGGCGGCGGCGGCGCAGCAGCTCGGCGGCGTCCGGGGCGACGAACATCCCCACTCCCCGTCGTTTGACCAGGATCTCGGCGTCGGCGAGGCGGTTCAGGCCCTTGCCGGCGGTGGCGGGATTGATGCGGAGGAAGGCGGCGAGCTCATTGGTGGAGGGCACCGGGGTGTCCTCCGGATAGGTGCCGTCGAGGATCCCGTCCTCGATCTGCTCCGCGACGGCGATGAACAGTGGCTTCGACTCGTCCAGCACATGTTCTCCTCGCGGATGAGAGCCGACTCCGGCTCGTTGGTTCGTTACTCCACTAATGAACCATGGAACCGGCGGGCCGTCAAGGGGTCGGAGCGGCCGGATCGTGCCGAAAAAAACCTAGGCTGGAGCCCCCGCACCCGAGGACGAGGAGGCCGCATGCGCGCCGTGCTGATCGACGCGAAGGGGGTCGCTCCCCGCCTGGTGAGCGACGCCGATGAAGCCCTGCTCAGCGGTCCTGTCGAGCTGGACGTGCTCGCCTCGGGCCTGAACTACAAGGACGCCATGGCGCTGGCCGGTCGCGGCATCGCCCGGTCCTTCCCGCTGATTCCGGGCATCGACGTGGTGGGCCGGGTGACGGCCTCGGAAGTGGCGGAGTGGTCCCCCGGCGACCTGGTGATCCTCACCGGCGACGGCCTCGGCGAGCTGCGCCACGGCGGCTTCGCGAGCCGCGCACGGGTGCGGCCCGACGCCCTGGTGCACCTGCCGGCAGGCCTGACCGCTGAGCGCGCCGCCGCCATCGGCACCGCGGGACTGACCGCGATGCTCGCCGCGCTCCGCCTGGAGGCCGACGGTCTCGCCCCGGCCAGCGGGGACGTCCTGGTCACCGGCGCCTCCGGCGGGGTCGGCTCGGTCGCCGTGGCGCTGTTGGCCGCCCGCGGCCACCGGGTGATCGCCTCCACCGGCCGCAGCGAGGAGAACGCCGGATACCTGCACGCGCTCGGCGCGGCCGAGGTCATCGACCGCCGCGAGCTCGGCCAGGAGATCGGGCGACCCCTGCAGTCCCAGCGCTGGATCGGGGCGGTCGACGCGGTGGGCAGCACGACCCTGGCCAACGTCCTGGCCGGCACCGCCCGCGGCGGCACCGTCGCGGCCTGCGGCCTCGCCCAGGGACCGGACCTGCCGACCACGGTGATGCCGTTCATCCTGCGCGGCGTGACGCTGGCCGGCGTGGACTCGGTCGACTGCCCGCTCCCGCTGCGACAGCGCGCCTGGGACGCCCTGGCCCGCGAGCTCGATGCGGACCTGCTCGATGCGATGACCACCCGGATCGCTCTGGCCGACGTCATCCCGGCCGCCGAGCGGCTCCTGGCCGGCGAGGTCCGCGGTCGCACCGTCGTCGACGTTAGCCTGTGAGCATGCGCGCCATCACCATCACCGACGACCACCGCCTCGAGCTTGCCGATCTCCCCGAGCCCGTCGCCGCGCCCGGCGAGGTGCTGGTCGACGTCGTGGCCGCGGGGGTGAACCGGGCCGATGTGCTGCAGGCGGCCGGGAACTACCCCGTGCCGCCGGGCGCCTCGGAGCTGCCGGGGCTGGAGATCTCCGGGCACCGGCGCGACACCGGCGAGGCCGTGGTGGCCCTGCTCGCCGGCGGCGGCTACGCGGAGACCGTCGCCGTGCCCGAGGCGCAGCTGCTGCCCGCCCCCGAGGGGCTGTCGCTGGTCGACGCCGCCGGGGTGGTCGAGGTGGCCGCGACCGTCGTCTCGAACCTGGTCCTCGAGGCGGGCCTGCACGAGGGCGAGAGCGTCCTGGTCCAGGGCGGCACCGGCGGCATCGGCACCGCCGCGATCCAGCTCGCGCGGCACCTCGGCGCCCGCGTGCTCACCACCGTCGGCTCCGACGACGCCCTCGGCCACGTGCGGGAGCTCGGCGCCGACGTGGCCTGGAACCGCCGCACCACCGACATGCTGGAGGCGGTGAGGGAGTCCGGCGGGGTCGACGTCATCCTCGACGTGGTCGGCGGCTCGGCGCTCGCGGACCATGTGGCGATGCTGCGCGAGGGCGGGAGGCTCGTCATCATCGGCACCTTCGGCGGGACCGTCGGCGAGCTGCCGATCGGGATGCTGATGGCCAAGCGGGCCCGGGTCATCGGCACCACCCTGCGGTCGCGCCCGGTGGAGAACAAGCGGGCGATCCTCGAGGCCACCCGCTACCTGGTGTGGCCGATGCTGGACTCCGGCGAGCTGCGGGTGCCGATCCAGGCCCGGCTGCCGCTCGAGCGCGCCGCGGACGCCCATGCGATCCTCCGCGAGGGCGGCCACCTCGGCAAGGTGATCCTGGAGGTCGCCGCCGGCGGCGCCGGCCACGGGCGCCGCCGCCGGGGCTCGGCCGCCTGAGCGGTCAGCCGCGCAGCTGCTCCAGCACCAGCACGGTGCCGTCCTCGTAGATCGAGTCGGTCACCGTGTCGGCGACGTCCTTGACGCCCTGCGGGGCCTGACCCATGGCCACGCCCACCCCGGCCCAGGCCAGCATCTCGGTGTCGTTGAAGCCGTCGCCGACCGCGACGGTGTGGGCGGGGTCGACCTCGAGGCGCTCGCGGATCACGTCGAGGGCGCTGGCCTTGGAGATGCCGGGGGCGGCCATGTCCAGCCAGGCCGTCCACCCGATCGAGTACTCCACGCCGTGCACGCCGGACTCGGCGACCACCTTGCTGAACTCCTGCGGGGTCAGGTCCGGCACGTGCACCACGACCCGCACCGCGTCGAGGTCCATGAGCTCCTCGAGCGAGCTCTCGCGCGCCTCGACGCCGAAGCTGGAGTCCTGGAAGCCGGCGGTGGCGTGGAAGCTGCCGTCGGCCATCTCGACCGCGTAGTGCGCGTCCGGGGCGACCTCCCGCAGGGTGCGCAGGGCGCGGCCGGGCTGGAAGGACTGCGTGTCGATGATGCGGTAGCCGCCGTCGGCCTCCGGATCCATCTCGAGGGTGACCGCACCGTTGGAGCAGACCGCGAAGCCGCGGGTGACGCCGGCGGCCTCGACGATCGGCACGGTGGCGCCGAGGGAGCGACCGGTCGCGATGACCACGTGGTGCTCCCGGGCCGCCCGCTGCAGCGCCTCGCGCATCGGCGGGGACATCGCGCCGTCGTGGTCCACGAGGGTGCCGTCCACGTCGAGCCCGATCAGCAGCTGGTTCCCGGCCAGGGCGTGGAGGTGCTCGTTCAGGCGCGCGCGGGTCGCCTCGGGGTCGGTGGTCGAAGTCGAGGTGCTCATGGGATCGAGTGTCTCAGCCGCGGCTGACGACCGGGTGAACCGGCGGTGACGCAGGGCTCCGAGCAGACGGCGCAGGGCGGTGGGCACGGGCATGTCAGGCAGGGACCTCGAAGATCTCACGGCCGCCGAGGTACGGGCGCAGCCCCTCCGGGACCACCACCGATCCGTCGGCCTGCTGATGGTTCTCGAGGATCGCGGCGATGAACCGCGTGGTGCCGAGGGTGCCGTTGAGGGTGGCGACCGGGCGCAGCCCGCCCTCGGTGCGCTCGCGGATGTTCAGCCGGCGCGCCTGGAACTGGGTGGTGTTCGAGGTCGAGGTGAGCTCGCGGTACGTGTTCTGGCTGGGCATCCACGCCTCGCAGTCGTACTTGCGGGCGGCGGAGGTGCCGAGGTCACCGGCGGCGGTGTCGATGATCCGGTAGGGCACGTCGATGCGGGCCATCATCTGCCGCTCCCAGTCCAGCAGGCGCTCGTGCTCCTCGTAGGAGTCCTCGATGCGGCAGTAGGAGAACATCTCGACCTTGTGGAACTGGTGGACGCGGATGATGCCGCGGGTGTCGCGGCCGTAGCTGCCGGCCTCGCGGCGGTAGCAGGCGCTCCAGCCCGCGTAGCGCAGCGGGCCGTCCTCGAGGTCGATGATCTCGTCCTTGTGGTAGCCGGCGAGGGCCACCTCGCTGGTGCCCACCAGGTAGAGGTCGTCGTCCTTGTCGAGGTGGTAGACCTCGTCGGCGTGCTCGCCGAGGAACCCGGTGCCCTCCATCGACTCCGGCAGCACCAGGGTGGGGGTGATCATCGGGATGAACCCGGCCTCGGTCGCCTGGTCGATCGCGGAGTTCAGGATCGCGAGCTCGAGCTGGGCGCCGATGCCGCGCAGGAAGTAGAAGCGCGCGCCGGAGACCTTGGCACCGCGGGCCATGTCGATCGCCCGCAGTCCCTCGCCGATCTCCAGGTGGTCCTTCACCGGGAAGTCACGGGCGGGGATCGCGCCGACCTCCTCGCGCACCACGAAGTCCTCCTCGAGGCCCTCGGGGGCGCCCTCGGCGAGGTTGGGGATCTCCCGCAGCGCGGCATCGCGGAGCACGAGCGCCGCATCCGTCTCCGCCTCGAGCCGCTTGACCTCGGCGCTGAGCTGCTTGACCTCGGCCAGCAGGACCTGCTTCTGCTCGCCCGCGGCCTGGGCGACCTTCTTGCCGAAGGCCTTCTGGGCGGCGCGCGCGGACTCGAAGGCGGCGGTGGTCTCGCGCCAGCGCGCATCGGCCTCGAGCACCGCGTCCACGGTGGCGGGGTCCCGTCGGCGCGCCCTCTGGGCGTCACGGACGGCGTCAGGATTCTCGCGCAGGTGCCGCAGATCGATCATTGGACCAGGGTACCTGCGCCCGGCGGCGCTCCGCCGCGCCGGGCTGACGGCGCCGTCTATAGGCTGGCCCCATGGATCGGACTCTCCTCGCGCTCGGCGTCATCTCGGTCGTGATCATGGCCGTGGCGCTGGTGCTGCTCGTGGTGGTGCTGCGGCAGCTGATGCGGCATCGGCGCGAGCTCGCCGAGCTGCGCCGGCTGCTGCAGCAGCCGGGGCGGGAGCCGCAGGCGAAGGGCCCCGCGGAGCCCGCGGCCCCGGCCGACTCCGAGCATCCCGACGCCGGTGGCGCCCCGCCCGCCCCTGCGCGCGTGCAGCGGGTCGCGGTGGTGCTGAACCCCTCGAAGTTCGACGACCCCGAGGAGTTCCGCACCCGGGTGCGCGAGGTCGTCGAGGGCCTGGAGGGTGCCGAGGTGGCCTTCTACGAGACGACGGTGGAGGACCCCGGCCGCGGACAGACCCGGCAGGCGCTGATGGACGGCGCCGATCTGGTGATCGCCGCCGGCGGCGACGGCACCGTGCGCATGGTCGCCGCAGTGCTCGCGGGCACCGACACCCGCATGGCGATCATCCCCTCGGGCACGGGCAACCTGCTGGCCCGCAACCTCGGCGTCCCGCTGGAGGACCCGTCGGCCGCGATGACCGCGGCCCTGACCGGCCATGACCGCAACATCGACGTGGGCTGGCTGCGCAAGGGCGGCTCCCTGAACGAGGCGGTGCACGCCGCCGAGCAGATCTTCCTGGTGATCGCCGGCTTCGGCGCCGATGCGGAGATGATCGGCCACACCGACCCGGTGCTGAAGAAGCGCTTCGGCTGGATCGCGTACGTCCTCGGTGGGGCGCGCACGATCCTGGGCCGCTCGGTCGACGTCGTGCTCGACTTCCCCGACGGCACCCGTCATGCCCACAAGGCGCGCACCGTGCTGCTGGGCAATGTGGGGAAGCTGCCCGGCGGCTTCGTGCTGATGCCGGGCGCCACCGCGGACAACGGGCACCTCGAGATCGTGGTGGCCGGCTGGAAGGGCCCGGCCGGGTTCAGCCAGGTGCTCACCGAGGTGGTCACGCCCAAGCTGGTGCCCAGGGGCCGGCTCGCGGAGTCCACCCGGCTGTCCTCGATGGACCGCTACCAGAGCACCGAGGTGCGGGTTGCGACGACCAGGCCGCAGCCGGTGCAGCTGGACGGCGACACCGACGCCGAGGCCACGCACATGATCGCCCGGATCGACCCGGGGGCGCTGCGGCTGCGGGTGCCGAGGGACACGGAGCTGACGACGCTGTAGGGCGTGGCGGGGCCCCGGAGGTCGTGGCGGCGCTCTAGGCCGGGGCGATCATCGCGCTCAGCCGCTCGACCCACTCCCGGGCCTCGTCGTAGGCGTGGTCGACGAAGTCCTCGCGGACGTCGGCGCGCTGTCCGTCGACCCGCGGGTAGGAGCCCAGGTAGTGCACCACCGGGCAGAGCCGGTGCAGGGAGCGCAGCGCCGCGGCCACGCGTCGGTCCTCGATGTGCCCCTCGAGGTCGATGGAGAAGGAGTACCGGCCCATGAAGTCCCCGATCGGCCGCGACTCGATCCGCGACATGTTCACGCCGTTGGAGCTGAGGATCTCGAGGGCCTCGAGCAGCGCACCGGCGCGGTTGTGGGGCAGCTGGATGACCAGGGTGGTCTTGTCGGCACCGGTGCGGGCGGGGATCCGGCCCTCGCGGGTGACGAGCACGAAGCGGGTCTGCGCGCCCTCGTAGTCCTCGATGCCCTCGGCCAGGATCTCGAGGCCGAAGTGCTCGGCGGCCAGCCGGGAGCAGACGGCCGCGCGGCCGCGGGCCTGGTCGGGACTGAGGGCGGCGAGGTCACGGGCAGCGGCGGCCGTCGAGGAGGAGGCGGCGACGTGGGCCTGCGGGACCTGGTTGCGCAGCCAGCCCTGCACCTGCGCCTGGGCGTGCGGATGCGAGGAGACGACCTCGATCTGGTCGAGCGCGGTGGCGCTCCGGGCGGCGAGCACGAAGCTGATCTGGACCACCTGCTCGGCGACGATGGTGATGGCATCGGTCGCGGCGAGCACGTCGAGCGTGCCGGAGACCCCGCCCTCGACGGAGTTCTCGATCGGCGCCATCATCGCGTCGATGTCGCCGGCGAGCAGGTCCGTGGTGGCGGTCGCGACCGCGGAGAACGGCACCGCCTCGACCTGGGCGGCGGCCTCCTCGGGCATGGCCGCGAGGGCCTGCAGGAGCGCTTGGTGGGTGAAGGTGGTCTCGGGGCCGAGGTATCCGTACCGCATGCAGGGAAGGGTACTGGGCGAGCCGGCCAGCGCGCCGGGGTGGTCAGAACGGCGGGTCGAGGTCGCGCCGTGCCTCGGCCGCGGCAACGGCTTCACGGTCACGGTCGAGCTCACGGTCGAGGTCGCCGTCCTGCGCGGGGTCCGGCGGTCCCCATTCGCGCTGGAGGCGGTCCAGCTCCCCCGCCCGCTCGAGCGCCTCGAGCTCGAGCGTCCACAGATAGTGCTCCCACGAGCTGACGAGGTGGGCGGCGATCGCGGGGGTGAGGAGGTCACGCTGCGGCGACACCCGTCTGCTCAGCAGGGGCGGGGAGCCGACGCTCCAGGTGGTCGAGCCGTCCGGATGTCGGTGCGGGTCGAGCCGGCGGGCGGTCTTCAGATCGTGGTGGTGCCAGTCGAGCCGGTGGAGGTTCTCGATCTCGGTCGGTCCTCCCCGGGCGGGGCACTCGTGATCGAACTCCTCGATGTGGTCGTTCTCGGCGTCGTCGGCAGTGGTCTTCGTGCAGCCGGGGACGGCGCAGCGGGGGTTCAGCAGCCGCAGGTGCTCGACCATCGCCGCCGTGGGGCGGTACTGCTCGGCCGGCAGGGGCAGGAAGGCCCCGGTGATCGGGTTGGTGAAGACCCGGTGCCAGACGGGCTCGGCGGCGGCCAGGCGGCGGGCCATGTCCGCGGGCAGCGGCGTGACCCCGTCGTAGGTGGCGGGAGCGTCGTCCAGGCCCATCAGGGTGAGCACGGGGATGACGACGTTGACGCGGTGGCGGGGCGCGGGCACCGAGACCCCGGCAGTGTCGAGGACCGTGCGCTGGAGGATCGCGTAGCGCAGGGCGGCGAGCGTCATCGCACGACGATCGCGGCCCACGTCCCCGTCGAGGTCGAAGGGGATCGGGGCATCGGCCTCGAGGGCATGGCGCTGCTGGGCCTGGACGGCCTTCGCTGCGGCGTCGAGGCGACGGACGACGGCGAGGATCTCGGGGATCGGACCGGTGACGCGCAGGCACGCGGTGCCGTCGTTGCGACTGCCGCCGTCGAGCGCCACATCGCGGGACTCCTCGGGCCGACGGCGCACGCTGTCGGTCTCGTACCAGGCGACCAGCAGCCGCAGCTCGTCGCGGAAGCGGTCGGCGGGGATCGACGGGAGATCCCAGAGCGCGATGCGCTCGTCGATCTGCGAGCGCTGGAACGCGGTGAGGTCGCGAACCGACTTCAGCATTCGCTGATGCCATTCCGTCGGCATATCGCCGGCGGCGAGGCGCTCGAAAGTCCGCGGCATCTCCGCGACCGCGATATGGGCGTCCTTGATCAGATAGCCGGCCGCGGCGGTGGTGGTCCGCAGCGCGATCGCGACGGCGAGGTCCAGCTCCTCGCGCTCGAGGGCGAGATCCGGGTCCGAGCGGTCGATCCAGAAGGCGGCCACGTCGAGGAGCCGGGCGGCGTGCGAGCGCGATGCCTCGCGCTCGGACTCCATGAGGCGCACGGCGGCGGCCGCGTCGGGGCTGCCGGGAGTGAGGCCGCCGCGCGTGATCAGCGACTCCTCGGTGAGCGGGGAGCGTGCCCGGACCTTCGCGCCGGGCAGAGGGCCAGCGGCGCGGGCACCCGTCGCCGCGCCGTCGCGCCGACGGGCGGTGGCGCGGCGAGCGTGGGCGCCGCTGCGCGCGGAGACGTCGAGGTGCATCGTCGTCACCGCACCCACCCCCTCGTCCTCGAGTCCGTCCCTCGCGCCCCTCCCTGGGCCGCGATCCGTGGTGCCTCAATTCTAAGTCCCCGCCTCCTCACGAGCAATACTCCGTGCGATATCCGGAGAAATTGTGGATAACCTCGAGTGGGGAGGAAAGATCACCGGATGGGCGCACCCCATGGCGCATTCCGTCCACATTATTTCCACTTTCCTGCGCGAACCGTGCCACGGACGACCCCGGGCCCCCGCTCACCGCAGCGGGAGCACCCAGCGCTCGACCTCGCGGCGCGCATCCGCCGGATGGCGAGTCCCGTCCCCCACCCGCGCCGCGCCCAGGCCCCGCGCCACCGCCCGCGAGGCCCCGTTCTCCGGGGCGATCAGCAGCACGAGCTCCCTCAGCTCGCCCCACCTGCGCGCCCGCTCGACCAGCGCCGCGCCCAGCTCGCCGCCGAGGCCGCGCCCGCGATGCGCGGCCAGGAGCCAGTAGGTCAGCATCGCCTGGCCCGGCTCGAGTCCGGGCGCGAGGGTGTTCAGTCCTCCCCCGCCGCGCAGCGCACCCGTCGCGGCGTCGAGCGCGGCGAACTCGCGCAGCGGTCCGTCCTCGCGCCAGCGGGCGACCCGTTCCAGGAACTCCTCGAGCCGCGCCCGGTCCCATTCCCGGCCCACGATCTCGCGGGCCAACTGCGCGTCCTGCCCGGCCAGCAGGGCGTCGGCGTGCTCGGGCCCGAGCCGCACCAGGCGCAGCGAGCTCACCGCGGCGCGCTCAGCCCGCGGCGTCGCGGGTCAGCGCCTCGCGCACCGCCGCCAGGATCTCGACGTCACGACGGCCCTGTTTCCGCGCCTCGCCGACGGGGCCGGTGAACAGGGCGACCAGGGCCGGGTCGGCCGCGGACTGTCCGTCGCGCCGGAGGCCCGCCGCCTCCCGCTCCGCCCGGTCGGCGGCGCCCGGCGCGATGGTGGTGCCGGCCCCGCGGCGGGTGAGGATGATCTCCGCCTCCTCGAGCAGCTTGTAGGCGCGGGTGACCGTCCCGGCGGCGAGGCCGAGCGCGGCGGCGTGGGTGCGGATGGCCGGGAGCCGGTCCCCGGGCCGCAGCTCGCCGGTGCGCACCTGCTCGAGGATCTCGCGCCGGACCTGCTCGTAGGGCTGGGGCTGGGTGGTCATGACCTCCACGATAGGGCCGCCAGGAGCGCCCCGTAGCATCGACCCGTGCTCACGGATCTGCTCCCCTCCGCCCGCCGCCACGTCCTGCTGCTCGTGCTGGCGGGCGCGCTGCTGCTGGGTCTCGGCCCGGCCGCGCAGGCCGAGGAGGCCGACGATCCGGTGCGCCTGGTGATCGCGACGGCGGGCCTGGGCTGGGAGGACATCTCCGCGCAGCGGACGCCGCAGCTGCAGTGCCTGGCCGACCGCTCGGGCCTCGGGGCGATGAACACGACCTCCACCACCGTGGTCTCCACGCAGGTGCAGGGCATGGAGACCCTGCGCACGGGGTATCGCGGGCTGGCCGCACAGGCCCCGCGCAGCAGCGGGATCCCGGCGCCGCCAATGGATCAGTGGGAGCAGCTGCCGGTCGCGACCGTCGAGATCGACGCCGCGGGCCCGGCCGACCCGGCTCCGGGAATCACCGCCGCCCTCGCGGCCGGATCCGTGCTGCAGGTCGACGTCGGCTCCGTGCCGGACCACGCCGACCCCGCCCGTGCGCAGGAGCTCGCCGCGCTCGATGCGCGCGTGGGCCGGGTGCTCGATGCGGCCGGCGGCTGCGACGCACCCGAGCTCCCCCGCACCCTGCTGCTCTCGGTCGCCGCGACCGACCCCGCCGACCCGGAGGCGGTCCAGCGCACCGGGGCGGTCGCCTCCCGGACCGTCGGACTGCAGGTCGCGATGGACACCGCCTTCCCCGGCCAGGCCCTCACCAGCGGCGCGACCAAGCAGACCGGGGTGGTGGTGCTGACCGACGTGCTGCCCACCCTGCTCGGCTCCCACGGCGCCACGGCCGAGGGGCTGGTCCCCGGCCAGCCCTTCCGCGGCACCGACCACGCCGATCCGCAGCAGCTGGTGCTGGACCGCTCGCAGGCGGCCCGGCAGGTCGATGCCGCGACCGTGCCGGCGCTCGGCTCGTGGTTCGCGCTCGGGGTGATCGGGCTCGTGATCACCCTGGTGCCGGCCCTCGCGCGACGCCCGCGGCTCGCCGCCGTCGGCCGCGCCCTGATCACGATCACCCCGCTCGCGCTGGGGGTCACGCTGTTCGCCTCCCTGGTGCCCTGGTGGCGGGCGGAGCACGCCACGCTCGCCCTGACCGGCGTGATCTGGGCGGGCAGCGCCCTGCTGGCGGTGCTGGTGCTGGGCGGGCCCTGGCGGCGTCACCGCAGCGGGCCGGTCGGCGTCTCCGCGGCGCTGGTGGCGCTGCTGCTGCTCGGGGAGTCCGCGACCGGGTCCCGCTTCCAGCTGTCCTCCCCGCTGGGTGCGCAGCCGATCTCCGGCGGACGCTTCTACGGGTTGTCGAACCACCTGTTCGGGATGGTGCTCGCGGCGTCGCTGATGGCGCTGCTGTGCCTGTTCGCCGTGGTCCGCACGCCCCGCGCGCGGGTGGTGTGGACGGTGGTGGTGGGCGGCCTGGTGGCGGTGGTGTGCGTGGCCCCGTCGATGGGCGCGGACTTCGGCTCCATGCTGGCCACCATCCCGGCCTTCGGGCTGCTGGCGCTGCTGGTCTCCGGGATCCGGCCGCGGCTGTGGCATCTGCTGGCCCTCGGCGCCGCCGGCGCGGCCGCGGTGCTCGGGGTCTCCGTGCTGGACTGGCTGCGGCCACCGGAGGAGCGCACCCACCTGGGGCGCTTCATCGACGAGCTGCTCAGCGGGGAGCTGCTGACGGTGATCGTCCGCAAGCTCGCGCAGAACCTGGCCATGACCACCGGCTATCCGGCGCTCGCGGTGCTGATGCTGCTGGCCGTCATCGCGTCGGTCGCGATCCTGCTGCCGGGCCGGATCCGCTGGCGGCGCCTCGCGCAGCTCGATGCGCACCACGACGCCGCGTACGGGGTGCGGATCGCGCTCGTGGTCGGCACCTGGGTGGGCTACGCCGTCAACGACACCGGTCCGGTGCTGGTGGCCGCGATCCTCGGGATCTGGCTGGCCTACCTGCCGGCCGTGCTGCCGGATCCGCGGCCGACGGACTGATCAGGCGTTCTCGGCGTCCACCGCGGCGTGGACCACCAGCGAGGCGTACTCCTCGGGGGTCAGCGGCGGATCGATCGAGGCCGGCACCTCCGGCTCCGGGGTCTGCAGATGCGAGGCGACGATCACCGCGTGCTCCGGGGAGAACAGGGCCTCGACGGGGGCGCCGGAGAGCCTCCGCGCGAGGGCGTCGAGGTCGAGTCCGGCCAGGTAGACCACGTCGTCGGGGGCGAAGGGGCCGTCCACGGGCAGCGCCCGCAGCCGGCGGTCCAGCAGCTCGATGTCCGCGTCGCCGAGAGCGCGCATCTGCGCGTCGGTGAAGGCCCCGTCGACCGGGAGCCCGGCCAGCAGCCCGCGGCGCCGCTCGGCCCGGCCCGCGGCGTCGTCCGGCACGACGGTCCAGACGTCGGCCTCCGGGGCGGGCTCGCGGACCTCCGCGGCCGCGACCGCCGCGGCGGGCTCCGCGACGGCGGGCTCCCCGGCGGCGGGCTCCTCCCCCTCCGGGGACAGGTGGCGCTTGCGCGCGAGCGCCCGCACCACGTCGCGCAGCTGGGCGGCGCGGTGCAGCTGCCCGCGCAGGTCCTTGCCGGTGGCGCGGTGATGGAGCTCGGCGGGAACCTCCTTGACCCAGAAGCCGGCGCTCAGCGCGTCGATCGTCAGCGAGGTCTCGACCCCCAGCCGGGGGCGAGCGGCAGGCAGGCCTCCCAGGTCTCGCGGGTGATGCAGCGGGTGCCCGAGAGCGGCTGGGTGGGCTCCCAGCCGGTGGCGCGTTGGATGCCGCGGCGGGCGGTGCGCACCACGACGCCCATCCCGGCGGCGCCGGCCTGCGGGGGCAGCAGGGCGATGGCCATGTCCACGCCCTCCCCCAGCACGGCGTCGACCAGCGGCTGCGCGGCGGCGGCGGAGTCGCCCATGTCGGCGTCCAGGAACAGCAGGGCCCGCGGCACCGCGCCGTCGGCGCCGATCACCGGCAGCGGTCCGGTGTGGCCCGGCGAGCGCGGCTCGGCGTGCAGCTCCTCGGAGAAGCCCGCACCGCCGTCGGCCCTCTCGGCGTCCTCGCGGATCGCGACCAGCTGCGCGCCGGTGGCCATCGCGGCGGCCTTGCCGCGGTTGCTCTTGTGCCGCACCACCATGGCGTCGGCCCCCATGGCGACGGCGGAGGTGGCGTCGGTGGAGCCGTCGTCGACGACCACCACCAGGTCCACCCCGGTGATCCGGCGGGCGGAGTCGATCGTGGCCTCGATCCGCTCCGCCTCGTTCTTGGCGGGGATGACGACGGCCACCCGCTCGGGGCGGTGCACCGTCAGCGGCCCCGGCGTGCTCATCGCAGAGTCACCTGTCGGGCGACGATCCCGCCGCGCGCGCGGCGCTCGCGCACCGTCAGGGGCTCCTGCGAGGCCAGGGCCTCCTCGAAGCGGGCCCGGAACTCCTCGGCCACGGCCTCGACGGCCTCGACGCCGTGGCCCGTGGGCAGGTCCCAGACCGGGATCGCCAGGCCCTCGGCGCGGAAGGAGCCGACGTACTTCGTGCCCTCGCCGAGGGCGGACTCGCGGCGGGCGTGGAGGCGGGTGACCGCGTCGATCACCTTCTCCTCGTCGGCGTCCAGCACCCAGCGCACGTGCTCCTTGGCACCGGCGTCGACCCAGTAGGCGTGGGGCAGGCCGGCGACCGGGCGGGTTTGCATGATCGAGTCGTTGGCCTGCGCGATCGCCTGCTCGATCTCGTCGGTGCGCTCGGCGCTGGGGTCGAGCCAGAACTCGAAGGTGTCCTGGACGGTGATCGCGAAGTCGCCGGAGAGGTCGAGCACGTCCTGCAGCCGCGGGGACTCCTCGTCGAGCACCACGGCGGTGACCGGGCTGCCGGGCTCGAGGGCGAGGGCCTGCCTGATCGCCTGGCCGAGGCCGCGGGAGAGGTCGCCGCCGGGGTACGGGGCCTGGATGCCGACGGTGACGGTGCCGTCGGTGCGGCGCACGGCGGGCCAGGCCATCGGCAGGATGGTGGCGAGCTCGACCTCGACCGCGCCGAACTCCTCGGTGGTTCGGGCGGCCATCGTCGCGGCCGGGATCAGCTGGCGCATGGCCACCAGGTCCTGTTCGTTCGGCAGGCCCTCGAAGGGACGCAGGACGACGGTGTCGTGGGAGGTGGCGCTCATGGCGGGAAGTCTACCGATCGCCGCCCCCGCCCCGGCGGGGCACGCCGTCAGACCTCGGCGCCGACCTCCATCAGCTCCCGGGCCCGCTCCTCGAGGTCCATGGGCTCGACGCCGTCGAGCATGTGCAGGGCGAAGTCCTCGCTGAAGCGCTCGAAGAACAGGGTGCCGCGCACCGAGTTGCCGTGCGGATCCAGCTGCGGGGCGTAGGCGGCGATCCCGAAGCGGGAGGGCAGGCCCGCGATGATGCCGCCGCCGACGCCGGACTTCGCGGGCAGGCCGACGTCGCTGACCCAGTCGCCGGCGTTGTCGTACATGCCGCAGGTCAGCATCACCGAGAGCACCTGGCGGGCGGCGACGCGGGAGAACACCTCCTCGCCGGTGAGGGGGTTGGTGCCGCCGGAGGCGAGGGTCGCGGCCATCACCGACAGGTCCGTCACGGTGGTCAGCACCGAGCAGCCCTGCAGGTAGCCCTCCACCACCTCGTGGGCCTCCTCGCTCATGGATCCGGCCGCGCGCAGCATGTAGGCCAGCGCGAGGTTGCGGTCGCTGCCGCGCAGCTCGGCCTCGTAGGTCCGCTCGTGCACCTCCAGGGGCCGGCCGGCCGCGGCGTCGAGCACGGCGCGCAGGCGCTCGCTGCGCTCGCTCTGGGTGGGGCCGAGCATCGCGTGGGTGCGGATCGCCCCGATGTTGACGAAGGGGTTCTTGGGCTTCTTGGTCAGCGGGTCGAGGCTGAGGGCGTTGAACTCCTCCCCCGAGGGCTCCTCGTCCACGACGTCGTTGACGTAGTCCATGCCGTGCAGGTCGATCGCGGCCCCGTAGGCGAAGGCCTTTGAGATCGACTGCATGGGGAAGCGATGGTCGGTGCCGGAGAGGGTGATCTCCCCGTCCAGGGCGCAGAGGGCGACGCTGAAGTGGTCGGCGCGGGCCCCGGACAGCTTCGACATCTCCGGGATGTCGTCCTCGGAGCCGGCGGTCGACAGCGCCGTGTTCATGTGGTCGAGGTACCCGGTCAGTGCAGTGGTCACGCACCGACCGTACAGGTCCGGCGCACCGGGATACCGTGGAGCATGACCGTCGCACCGCTGCTCGACACCGATGTCGTCGCCCGCCACACCCTCGCGCACGACGCCTCCCACTACCTGCTGCTGCCCGAGGCGGTCACCGCCCCCGCGGACGAGGCCGAGGTGGTCGCACTGCTGCGCGAGGCCACGCGGACCGGACGGGCGGTGACCTTCCGCTCCGGCGGCACCAGCCTGTCCGGTCAGGCCCAGTCCGCCCAGGTGCTGGCCGATGTGCGCACCCATTTCCGCGGCGTCGAGGTGCTCGACGCGGGGGCGCGGGTGCGGGTGGGTCCGGGCACGACGCTGCGCCGGGTCAACGCGCACCTGCTGCGGCACGGGCGGCGGCTGGGCCCGGACCCGGCCTCGGAGATCGCCTGCACCATCGGCGGGGTGATCGCGAACAACTCCTCCGGCATGGCCGCGGGGATCGCCGAGAACTCCTACCGCACCCTCGAGTCGCTGCGCTTCGTGCTGCCCGGCGGCACCGTCGTGGACACCTCCCTGCCCGGGGCCGACGCGCACCTGCGGCAGCAGGAGCCGGCCCTGCACGAGGGGCTGGTGCGGCTGATGCGGCAGGTGCGCGACTCCCCGGCGGCGACGGCGGTGATCCGCGAGCGCTTCGCGCTGAAGAACACCATGGGCTACGGGATCAACGCCCTGCTGGACTTCGAGACCCCGGCCGACGTGCTGGCCCACCTGGTGGTGGGCTCCGAGGGCACGCTCGCCTTCGTCTCCTCCGCCGTCTTCCGCACCGTGCCGCTCCAGAAGCACATCGCCACCGGGCTGATGGTGCTGCCGTCCCTGCAGGCCGCGGCCGCGGCGCTGCCGGAGGTGGTGGGGGCGGGCTTCGCGACCGCCGAGCTGATGGACGCCCGCTCGCTGATCGTCGCGCAGGGCCTGGCCGGGGCCCCCCGGGAGATCGCGGGGCTCGAGGTCGCCGGGCATGCGGCGCTGCTGGTCGAGCACCGCGCCGACGAGCCGGGGCCGCTCGCGCAGAAGGCGGCCGACGCGGCTCGCCTGGCACGGGGCCTGGGGCTGTCGGTGCCGCTCGAGATGACCACCGACGCCCGCCGCCGCGGGGCGCTGTGGACGACCCGCAAGGGGCTCTACGCCGCGGTCGCCGGGGCCCGGCCGGCCGGCTCGACCGCCCTGCTGGAGGACGTGGTGGTGCCACTTCCCGCGCTCGAGGCCACCTGCCGGGGTCTGCAGGAGCTGTTCGACCGCCACGGCTACGACGAGTCGGTGATCTTCGGGCACGCCAAGGACGGCAACCTCCACTTCCTGCTCAACGAGCGCCTCGGGGAGCGCGGGGGCCGCCTGGAGGCGTTCACGCAGGACATGGTCGAGCTGGTGCTCGGCCACGGCGGGAACCTCAAGGCCGAGCACGGCACCGGGAGGGTGATGGCGCCCTTCGTGGAGCGGCAGTACGGTCCCGAGCTGTACCGGGTGATGCGGGAGCTGAAGGCGCTGGTGGACCCCGCCGGGATCCTCAACCCGGGGGTGGTGCTCACCGACGACCCCACGGCCCATATGCGCGACCTGAAGCCGGTGGTGGCGATCGAGGAGGAGGCCGATCGCTGCGTCGAATGCGGCTACTGCGAGCCGGTGTGCCCCTCCCAGGACCTCACCCTCACCCCGCGCCAGCGGATCATCCCTGCGGCGCGACGCGAACCTCGCCGAGCAGCGCGGCGATCTCGCCACCGCCGCCGCGATCCGGGACGCCTACGACTACCAGGGGCTGCAGACCTGCGCGGTCGACGGGATGTGCGAGACCGCCTGCCCGGTCGACATCAACACCGGGGACCTGGTGCGGCGGCTGCGGGCGCAGGAGGCGGGCGCGGCGCCGAACGCGCTCTGGGGCGCGGCCGCCGGGCGCTGGGACCTGGCCACGGGCGCCGCCTCGACCGCGATCAGCGCGGCCGGGCAGCTGCCGGCCGTCCTCCCCCGCGCCGCGACCGACGTCGGCCGGGCCCTGCTGGGAGCCGAGACCGTGCCGCAGTACCGGCCCGAGCTGCCCCGGCGCGGCGGCTCGGGGCGCCGCGGCGGCGGGCGCGGGCGGGCCTCGGCCGACGTCGCCGCGGTGTACCTGCCCGGCTGCGTGCACACCATGTTCGGGGCGGCCGGGTCCTCCCCGGGCGTCCCCGCGGCGCTCGACCTGCTCGCCCAGCGGGCGGGGATGCGCCTGGCGGTGCCCGACGAGGCCGCCTCGCTGTGCTGCGGGACCCCCTTCTCCTCGAAGGGGATGAGGGCGGCGAAGGAGACGATGCGGCAGCGGGTGCGCCGGGCCCTGCTCGCGGCGAGCGGGGACGGCGCGCTGCCCGTGGTGGTCGACGCCGCCAGCTGCACCGAGGGGGTGGTGGGCGCGCTCGAGGGCACCGGGATCGAGGTGGTCGATGCGGTGACCTGGGTGCGCCGGCACCTGCTGGGGCACCTGCCGGTGCGGCAGCGGGCCGGGTCCGTGACCGTGCACCCCACCTGCTCGACTACTCGCCTCGGGGCGGGCGAGGACCTGGTGGCGATCGCCGCGGCCTGCGCGGCCGAGGTGGTGGTGCCGGTGGCCTGGGGCTGCTGCGCCTACGCGGGCGACCGCGGCATGCTGCACCCGGAGCTGACGGCCTCGGCGACCGCCGCGGAGGCCGCCGAGGTCGCCGCCCACCGGACCGACTGGTACGTCTCGGCGAACCGCACCTGCGAGCTCGGCATGCAGGCGGCGACCGGGCAGGAGTACCGGCACGTGCTCGAGCTGCTGGAGGCCGTCACCCGCTGAGCGCGCGACGGCCGTCGCGGCTCAGTCCAGCGGGTCGAGGGTCTCCCGGTCGGTGCGGAAGGCCCGGCGGCGGGCGTAGGCGTGGACCTCGTCGAGGCCCTCGCGCTGCCGCTCCGCGAGCTCGGCGAGATCGCGGAAGATCTGCGGGTCCAGTCCGAGCTCGTCGGCGTTGTCGGCGAGGGTCTGCCAGCCGCCGCGCTTGCCGAGGACGGCGCCGCGCATCAGCTCCACCTCGAGCACCATCGTCATCGGGGAGCGGCTGAGGACCCGGCCGTTGTTCTTCAGCCGGCCCACATGCTCCCCGGCCCAGGCCACGGCCTGGCGGTGGGGCAGGCGGCGCAGGCCGAGGTCCTCGATCAGCTGCGCGAGGAAGCGGCGCTCGGCGCGGATCTGCTCGGCGATCACCGAGAGCGTGGCATGGGCGGGGGTGTCGATGAAGGCCGCGGCCATCCGCTGGATCCGCGCGGTGCCGGCGGTGGCGCCGGTGAGGTGGTCGGACAGGTACAGGCCCAGCAGCTTGCGGTCGATCCGCGGGGAGATCTCGGCGCCCTGCCCGCCGCCCTGCCCGGCCGGGGTGCCGGCGCTCCCGCCGATCGGCAGCAGCACCCGGCTCGCATCGCGCGGCCGCATCGGCACGGTGTCGCTGCCGGCGCCCTCGGCCATCCCGTCCAGCAGCTCCGCGAGCGACTCGGCGGCGGTGTGCTGCGGCTGCCATCCCAGCAGGCGCTTGGCCCGCGAGTTGTCCATCACCGGGACGTTCATGCCCATGTCGATCCAGCCGGCGTCGGCCGCGACCGCGCCCGCCTGGTGCGCGGCGGCGACGGCGGCGCGCACCACCGGCACGGGCAGCTCGAGCGGGCGACCGCCGGCCAGGATCCGGGCCAGCTCCTGCGTCCCCAGCAGGTCGTCGGCGCAGATGTTGAAGGCGCCCGGCTGAGCGAGCACGGCCGCCGCGGCGTAGGCGGCCGCGACGTCCTCGGAGTGCACGGCCTGGATCCGCAGCCCGCGCGGCAGCGGCAGCAGGGGCGACCCGCCCGCCTTCAGCAGCTGCATCGGCATGTTCTCGCCGATGAAGTAGCGCTGGATCTCGGAGCCGGCGGCGCCCTGGAAGATCAGCGAGGGCCGCAGCCGGGTCACGGTGATCTGCGGATGGGCGGCGGCGAACTCGTCGAGCACCTGCTCCTGGGCGACCTTGTCGACGCTGTAGTGGGAGGTGCGCACGCCCCCGGTCGCCCAGGACTCGTCGCGCACCTCGAGCCCCGGGGAGGGCGCGTAGACGCCCACGGAGGAGGCGACCACCAGGGTGCGCACCCCGGCGTCCGCGGCGGCCTGGGCCACATGCCGCGTCCCCTCGACGTTGACCCGGCGCAGCAGGTCGCGGTGCGAGGCGGGCTGGATCAGCCAGGCCAGGTCGATCACGGCGTCGACGCCGGTGAAGGCGTCGGTCAGCTGCTCCACCGCCTCCTGCTCGGTGACGGCGGCCGCGACGTCGATCGATCTCCACTCGGCGCTCGCGTAGGGGGCGGTGGAGGTCTCGGGCACGCGGCGCGCGATCCCCAGGATCGAGGTGACCTCCGGGCGCTCCTCCAGTGCGGACAGCACCGCGGTTCCGACGTTCCCGGTGGCTCCGACGACGGCGATTCTCATATGGGCTCCCCCTTGGGGCGTCGCGCGGGCCGCGACGTGCTGGCGGATCCTGCGAGGACCCTCCCAACCTAGACACCGCCGGCGGTGACGTGAAGGGCTGAAGGCCTACCCCGACCGGTCGGTCTCTCGCCTGCGCCGGACCGCACAGCGCCCACTCCTGAAACTTCTTGCAGGTTCGCTCGAACCGGTTGAGACCTCCATGCCCAGGCCGTAGGGTCAAGACGGCGCGGCGCCGCGAAGCAGCGGCCCGTCACCGGAGTCCTTCTTGCAGCCGCCAGGCGTTCTTGCAAGTCTTCGCGCCCCTCCCCCGTCGGCCCGGGCCGGCACCCTCGGACAGAGGAGTCCCCGCATGTCGGTCCCGCAGTCTTCACGCCCCACCCGTCCGCTCGCGCCGACCCGCGTGCTCGCGGCGCTCACCGCCCTGGTGATGGCCACGATGGCGCTTCTCGGCACCGCGCCGCTGGTGCATGCCGTCGGCCCGGGCCAACCGGTGCTGGTGGGGTCCCTGCAGGACGAGCTGGGCTGCGCCGGCGACTGGGTCCCGGACTGCGAGGCCACCGCCCTCGCGCCCACCGGCGTCGCCGGGCAGTGGGAGTCCACGCTCGAGATCCCCGCCGGGCAGTGGGAGGTCAAGGCGGCGATCGGCGGCGGTTGGGACGAGGCGTACGGGCTCGACGGCGGCGAGCAGAACATCCCGCTGGCTGTCGCCGCCCCCACCCGCGTGACCTTCCGCTTCGAGACGGAGACCTCGCGGCTGTCGGTGGCGCTCGCGGACCAGGGCGGGGAGTACTCGCCGGAGGACGCGCAGCTGGCACAGGCCCCCTACCGCCACCCCGGCGGCGGCCAGACCTTCTACTTCGTGCTCACCGACCGGTTCGCCAACGGCGATACCGGCAACGACACCGGCAGCATCGAGGGCGACCGCCTCGACCATGGTTTCGACCCCACCGACAAGGGCTTCTACCAGGGCGGCGACATCGCGGGCCTGCACCAGCAGCTCGACTACATCGAGGGCCTGGGGATGACCTCGATCTGGCTGACCCCGTCCTTCACCAACAACCCGGTCCAGGGTGAGGGCGCGGACGCGAGCGCCGGCTACCACGGCTACTGGATCACCGACTTCACCACCATCGACCCGCATCTGGGCACCAACGAGGAGCTGAAAGCGCTCATCGAGGACGCCCACTCGCGGGGGATCAAGGTCTACTTCGACATCATCACCAACCACACGGCGGACCTCATCGACTACCAGGAGGGCGAGTACGGCTACGTCGACCAGGCGAGCAGCCCCTACCTCGACGCCGAGGGGAACCCGGTGGACGTGACCGCGGCCGCCCAGTCCCCCGACTTCCCCGCGTTCGATCCGGCGACCTCGTTCCCGTTGACCCCGGTGCGCGGCGAGGACCAGCCCACGATGGTGCCTGCGGAGCTCAACGACGTCACGATGTACCACAACCGCGGCAACTCGACGTGGGAGGGCGAGTCGGTCACCTTCGGCGACTTCGACGGTCTGGACGACCTCATGACCGAGGACCCGCGGGTGCTCGCCGCGATGGAGGGCATCTACACCGCCTGGATGGACTTCGGGATCGACGGGTTCCGCATCGACACCGCCAAGCATGTGGACCGCGCCTTCTGGGAGTCCTTCACGCGCACGCTGGTCGAGCACCAGGGCGCGACCCCCGCCGGCGAGGAGTTCTTCACCTTCGGCGAGGTGTACGACGCCGACGCCGCACTGCTGTCCCCCTACGTGCGCGAGACCGATATGGACTCGGTGCTCGACTTCGCCTTCCAGTCCGCCGCGACGAACTGGTCCAAGGGCTTCACCGCGCAGGGCATGGCCGGGCTGTTCGCGGCCGACGACCTGTACACCACCGCGGAGTCCTCGGCCGCGGACCTCCCCACCTTCGTGGGCAACCACGACATGGGACGCATCGGCTACCTGCTGCAGGACTCCGACCGGCTCGAGCAGCGCACCGCCTTCGCGCACACCACGTTGCTGCTCACCCGCGGCCAGCCGGTGATCTACTACGGCGACGAGCAGGGCTTCGTGGGCGACGGAGCCGACAAGGGTTCCCGCCAGTCGCTGTTCGCGAGCCAGGTGCCGTCCTACCTCGACGACACCCTGATCGACGGCAGCCCCTACGGCAGCGGCGAGCATTTCTCGACCGATGCCCCGCTGTACCCGCTGATCAGTGAGCTGGCGACGCTGCGGAACTCGACCCCGGCGCTGGCCATAGGCGCCCAGATCGAGCTGCACGCCGACGACGGCCCCGGCGTGTACGCCTTCTCCCGGGTGGACCGCGAGCAGAAGGTCGAGCATCTGGTGGCGCTGAACAACGCCGGACAGGAGCGCACCCTCTCCCTCACCGCGCTCACCCCGGGCGCGACGTTCACGTCACTGCTGGGCGACCACGCCCCGGTGACCGCCGCGGCCGACGGGACCGTCGAGGTCACCGTGCCCTCCCTGGGCGCCGTGGTGCTGGTGGCCGACGGCCCGGTCGCGGGCGCCGGCGACGCGCAGGAGGTCTCCCTGGCCCCGGCCGACGGCGGCAAGGTCGAGGGTCGCGCCCCGATCTCCGCAACCATCACTGCGGACCGCTGGGCGGAGACCGCCTTCAGCTATCGCCTCGCCGGTGAGGTCGCCTGGCATCCGCTGGGCGCCGCCGAGGACGACACCCCGCGCGTGTTCCACGACGTCACCGGCCTGCCGGCCGGCACCCTGATCGAATACCGCGCCGTCTCCACCGACGCCGAGGGGAACCGGGTCGCCGACTCGACCACCGCCGTCGTCGGCGCGGACCTCTCGGCCGCGGGCGGCGACGAGGGCGCCGGAGAGATCGGCGAGGACTCGGTGACCCTGCCCGGCTCGCACAACGCCGCCATGGGCTGCACCGGCGACTGGCAGCCGGACTGCGCGGTTGCCCAGCTCACCCTGGACGCCGACTCCGGGATGTTCACCGGCACCTTCGACCTCCCGGCCGGCGAGTACGCGTTCAAGGTCGCCGTCGGCGGCAGCTGGGAGGAGAACTACGGCGCAGGCGGGGTGCCCGGCGGTGAGGACATCACCTACTCCCATCAGGGCGGGCCGATCACCTTCTGGTACGACCCCACCACCCACGTCGTGCAGTCCAGCGCCGACGGCCCCTTCCTCACCCTTCCCGGCTCGTTCAACGCCGCGCTCGGCTGCCCGCAGGACTGGATGCCCTCCTGCATGCGCAGCTGGCTGCAGGATCCCGACGGCGACGGCGTGTCCACCTTCTCCACCGACGCGCTCCCCCGCGGGTCCTACGAGGTCAAGGTCGCTCATGGCGGAACCTGGGACGAGAACTACGGCGTCGGCGGCGAGCTCGATGGCGGCAACTATTCCTTCTCCACCGAGGACGGCGAGATCGTGACCTTCACCTACGAGCTGGCCACCCACCAGCTGACCATCGAGGCCTCCGATCCGCTGACCGCGGGCTCCGGCAGGCAGCTGGGCCACTTCGTGGACGCGGGCACGATCGCCTGGCCGACGAACCTGGTCACGGCGGGAGCAGAGACCCGCTGGGAGCTCGTCAGCGCCCCCGAGGGCGGGCTCGCGACCCGGGACGGCGCCGTCACCGGCGGCGAGAGCCTCGGGCAGCTGACCCTGCGCGCGGGCGGCCTGGACGAGGCCGAGCTCGCCGGCCGCGGGCACCTCGAGGACTTCCTGGCCCTCGAGCTGCCGACCGTGGACCGGGCGGCGCTCGAGGAGGCGCTGCGCGGGGAGCTGGCGCTGGCGCAGTACGGGCCCGACGGGCTCGAGGTCCTCACCGGGCTGCAGATCCCCGGGGTGCTCGATGACCTCTACGCCGACGAGGCCGCCTCCCAGCAGCTCGGAGTGAGCTTCGAGGACGGGACGCCGACGCTGTCGCTGTGGGCACCGACCGCGAAGAGCGTGACCGTGCAGCTGCACGGCCCGGCCGCGGACGCGGGTGACCCGTCGGCCGCCCGCGCCGCCGCGACCGAGGTGGCGATGGAGCGCGGCCCGGGCGGCGTATGGACCGCCCGCGGCGAGGCCGACTGGACCGACCAGGCGTTCACCTACGCCGTCGAGGTGTTCGTGCCCGAGCTCGGCGAGGTCGTCACCAACACCGTCACCGACCCGTACTCGGTGGGGCTGACCCTGAACTCGCAGCACTCGGTGCTGATGGACCTCGCCGATCCGCGCTGGGCCCCGGAGATCTGGACCGACACCCCCGCCCCCACCGTCGCGCAGTTCGCCGACCAGACCATCTACGAGCTGCACCTGCGGGACTTCTCCGCCGGCGACGAGGCGCTGCCCGAGGAGCTGCGCGGCAGCTACGCGGCCTTCGGCCATCCGGATTCGACCGGCTCGGCGCGCCTGGTGGAGCTCGCCGAGGCGGGCGTGACCACCGTGCACCTGCTGCCCACCTTCGACATCGCCACGATCGAGGAGGGCCGCGCCGCGCAGCAGCAGCCGCAGATCCCCGCCGGGGCGGGACCGTCGTCGGCCGAGCAGCAGGCCGCGGTGACCGCGGTCGCCGATCAGGACCCCTATAACTGGGGGTACGACCCGCTGCACTTCATGAGCCCCGAGGGCTCCTATGCGACCGACGGCCACCAGGTGGGCGGTGAGCGCACCCGCGAGTTCCGCTCCATGGTGGGCGAGCTGCACGCGATGGGCCTGCAGGTGGTGCTCGACCAGGTGTACAACCACACCGCCGCGCACGGCCAGGCCGACACGTCCGTCCTGGACCGGATCGTGCCCGGCTACTACCACCGCCTCAGCCTCGAGGGGACGGTGGAGACCTCCTCGTGCTGCTCGAACATCGCCACCGAGCACGCGATGGGCGAGAAGCTCATGGTGGACTCGACCGTGGCGTGGGCGCGCGAGTACGGGGTGGACGGGTTCCGCTTCGACCTGATGGGCCACCACAGCGCCGACAACATGCTCGCCGTCCGCGAGGCGCTCGATCAGCTGACCCTCGAGGCCGACGGCATCGATGGCGCCGGCATCTACCTCTACGGCGAGGGGTGGGACTTCGGCGAGATCGCCGGCAATGCTCGCTTCACGCAGGCCACACAGGGGCAGCTGGGCGGCACCTCGATCGGCACCTTCAACGACCGGCTGCGGGACGCCGTCCACGGCGGCAGCCCCTTCGACACCGACAAGCGCACCGTGCAGGGCTTCGGCACCGGCCAGTTCACGATGCCCAACGGCCATGCGGAGGTCGGCGAGCAGGAGCAGCTCACCGACCTGCGCCACCGCACCGACCTGATCCGGATCGGGATGGCCGGCAACCTCGCCGACTACGAGCTGACCGGTTCCACCGGCGAGGTCGTGCGCGGTGACGAGCTGGACTACAACGGGGCCCCGGCCGGGTACGCCACCCGCCCCGAGGAGACCGTGAACTACGTCGACGCCCACGACAACGAGGCGCTGTACGACCTGGGCGTGTGGAAGCTGCCGCAGGACACTCCGCTCGACGTGCGGGTGCGGATGAACACGCTGTCCCTGGCCACGGTGACGCTGGGCCAGTCGCCCTCGTTCTGGGCCGGCGGCACCGATCTGCTGCGCTCGAAGTCGATGGATCGCGACAGCTATGACTCCGGCGACCACTTCAACGTCATCGACTGGACCGAGCAGGACAACGGCTTCGGCAACGGACTGCCCCCGGAGGAGAAGAACGGTGAGGCCTGGGAGCTGATGACGCCGATGCTCGAGGACCCGGCGAAGACGCCGACGCCGGAGGACATCGCGCTGAGCAGCGACGTCACGCTTGACCTGCTGCGGATGCGCTCCTCCACGCCGCTGATCACCCTCGGCGACGCGGAGCTGATCCGGCAGAAGGTGACCTTCCCCAACGCAGGTCCCGAGGCCACCCCCGGCCTGCTGGTGATGCGCATCGACGACACCGTGGGCTCCGACGCGGACCCCGCGCTCGATGGTCTGGTGACCGTGTTCAACGCCTCCGGCGCCCCGATCACCGAGGAGATCGAGGGCATGGCAGGGCTCGACTATCAGCTGCACGAGGTGCAGGCCGGCGGCGCCGACGAGGTGGTCAAGGGCGCGAGCTGGGATGCCCGGACCGGTGCCGTCACGATTCCGGCGCACACCGTCGCGGTGTTCGTCGCCCCGCAGGCCGGCAGCGGGCAGGAGCCCGATGGTGGTGACGAGGGCGAGGGACCGGGTGACGGAGATCAGCCGGGCGACGGCGGGGATCCGGGCGACGGCGGGGATCCGGGTGACGGTGATCAGCCCGGCGACGGGGATCAGCCGGGTGACGGTGATCAGCCCGGCGACGGGGATCAGCCGGGTGACGGGGACGAGCCGGACGACGGCGTGAAGCCGGATGCAGGCGGTGCCCCGGGTGACGGCAGCACCTCAAGCACCGACAGCTCCCGCGGGCCCCTCGCCCGCACCGGCGCCGAGATCCTGCCCTGGGCCCTGGCCGCCGCCGTGGCGCTCGGCCTCGGCATTGTCCTGATCGCCCGGGCTCGCCGCCGCGGCTGATCGGCGTCCGCGCCCCGCCCGCCCCGGATCGGGTCAGGTTCTGTTCCAGATTCGGTCGATTCTGGAACAGAACCTGACCCGATCCGGTGGCCGAGGCGCCCTCGGGCGGGGAGGAGCGGCGGGGGCGGCGGCAGCTGGCGATACGCCGCCCGTACGAGGTGATCCGGCTTACAGTAGGCAGATCCGACGACGTCGTCGGAACCGTTTCAGAGGCGTCCGGCGACGACGCGGACGTCCTTGATCGCATCGAAGGGAACTCCATGACTGTCTACGCACGTCCGGGAACCGAGGGCTCGAAGGTCACGTTCACGCCGCGCTACGAGAACTTCATCGGCGGCCAGTGGGTGCCGCCCGTCAAGGGCGAGTACTTCGAGAACCCCACGCCGGTGACCGGCGAGGTGTTCACCGAGGTGGCCCGCTCCACCGCCGAGGACATCGAGCTGGCGCTGGACGCCGCCCATGCCGCGGCTCCCGCCTGGGGGAAGACGTCGGTCGCTGAGCGTGCGGTGATCCTCAACAGGATCGCCGATCGCATCGAGGAGAATCTCGAGCTCCTCGCCGTCGCCGAGACCTGGGACAACGGCAAGCCGATCCGCGAATGACTGAACGCGGACCTGCCGCTGGCGGTGGACCACTTCCGCTACTTCGCCGGCGCCATCCGCGCGCAGGAGGGGTCGCTCTCGCAGATCGACGACGACACCGTCGCATACCACTTCCATGAGCCCTTGGGTGTGGTCGGCCAGATCATCCCGTGGAACTTCCCGATCCTGATGGCCATCTGGAAGCTCGCCCCGGCGCTCGCGGCCGGGAACGCCGTGGTGCTCAAGCCCGCCGAGCAGACCCCCGCCTCGATCCTGGTGCTCGCGGAGCTGATCGGCGATCTGCTGCCGGACGGTGTGCTGAACATCGTCAACGGCTTCGGCGTCGAGGCCGGTAAGCCGCTGGCCTCGAACCGTCGGATCGCGAAGATCGCCTTCACCGGCGAGACCACCACCGGGCGCCTGATCATGCAGTACGCCTCGCAGAACCTGATCCCGGTGACCCTCGAGCTGGGCGGCAAGAGCCCGAACATCTTCTTCGAGGACGTCGCCACCCGCACCGACGACGCCTACTACGACAAGGCCCTCGAGGGCTTCGCGATGTTCTCCCTGAACCAGGGCGAGGTGTGCACCTGCCCCTCGCGCGCCCTGGTGCAGGAGAGCATCTTCGACTCCTTCGTCGCCGACGGCCTGAAGCGGGTCGAGGCCACGAAGCAGGGCGATCCGCTGGACACCGACACCATGATCGGCGCCCAGGCCAGCAACGACCAGCTCGAGAAGATCCTGTCCTACATCGACATCGGGAAGCAGGAGGGCGCCAAGCGCCTCACCGGCGGCGGTCGCGCCGACCTCGGCGGGCACCTCTCCGGCGGCTACTACGTGACGCCGACGGTGTTCGAGGGCGACAACTCGATGCGCATCTTCCAGGAGGAGATCTTCGGGCCGGTGCTCGCCCTGACCCGCTTCAGCGACTACGACCAGGCGATCTCCATCGCCAACGACACCCTCTACGGCCTCGGCTCGGGCGTGTGGAGCCGGCAGCAGAACATCATCTACCGCGCCGGCCGGGCCATCCAGGCCGGGCGGGTCTGGGTGAACAACTACCACTCCTACCCGGCGCACTCCGCGTTCGGCGGGTACAAGTCCTCCGGGATCGGCCGTGAGAACCACCTGATGATGCTCGACCACTACCAGCAGACCAAGAACCTCCTGGTCAGCTACTCGGAGAGCAAGCTCGGCTTCTTCTGAGCCGGCCCTGACCCGGCGGGCGGGACCGGCGGCGAGAAGCCGCTCGTCCCGCCCGTCGACCGTCGTCGGCGGCTATCCTGGACCTCAGAGCACTCCTCGACCCCTGCGCGACGACGCGCCCACCGACGGGAGATGACGACGATGCCCCACCTGCTCGACGTGGCCGGGATGAGCCGATGGATCCAGCGCGACGGCGCCGAGAACATCCTCACCGGCATGGTCCACTACCTCGAGGACGACCTGCGGCGATGGCAGTCGTTCGAGAAGATCCCCCGCATCGCCAGCCATACCCGGTTCGGGGTGATCGAGCTGATGCCCATCACCGACTCCTCGCTGTACTCGTTCAAGTATGTCAACGGTCATCCCCTGAACCCGGCCCGCGGTCTGCAGACCGTCACCGCCTTCGGCATGCTCGCGGACGTGGACAACGGGTACCCGGTGTTCTTCTCGGAGATGACGCTGCTGACGGCCCTGCGCACCGCCGCGCAGTCCGCCCTCGCGGCGCGCGAGCTCGCCCGCTCCGACGCCCGTGTGCACGCGCTGATCGGGGCCGGCTCGCAGGCCGAGTTCCAGGCCCTGGCCGCCCGGGCGGTGCTGGGCCTGGAGGAGCTGCAGGTGTTCGACGTGGACGCCGCCGCGGTGGAGAAGGTGCGCCGCAATCTCGAGCCGCTGGGCTTCCGGGTCCTTCTGGCCGAGTCGGCCGACGAGGCCGTCGAGGGCGCGGACATGGTCACCACCTGCACCGCCGACAAGGCCCGCAATGCCGCGCTCCACCGCGACCAGGTGCGGCCGGGCATGCATCTGAACGCCATCGGCGGCGACTGCCCCGGCAAGACCGAGCTCGATCCGCGGATCCTCGAACATGCCCGGGTGATCGTCGAGTTCGAGCCGCAGACCCGGAACGATGGCGAGATCCAGCAGCTCCCGCCGGACTTCGAGGTCACCGAGCTGTGGCAGGTGGTCTCCGGCGAGGCGGCAGGGCGGACCTCCGACGAGGAGATCACCGTCTTCGACTCGGTGGGCTTCGCCCTCTCGGACTTCTCCGCCCTGCGCTACGCCCAGGACGCGAGCGCGGGCTCCGAGCTGCTCGGCTGGATCGACATGATCGCCGACCCCGACGACCCGAAGGACCTGTTCTCCCTGGTCACCTCGCCCGCGCCGGCGGGCTGAGCGCTGGGTCCGGGCTGGTCCGCTTCGGCCCGGCCGGCCCGGGCTGGGCCGACCGGCGGGCAGGAGGGTGTGATTCCGTTCCAGGATCGACCGACAGTGGAACGGAATCCGACCCTATTCGGAGGAAGCGGCGGCACCGGGAGTGGTGGTCCCGGTGCCGGGCACTGCGGCGGGGGCGACCTCCGCGGGAGCGGCCGTGGCCGGCTCGGTGCCGGTGAGGCGGCCCAGCTGGTTCATCAGGTGGTAGATGACCAGCGCCGCGAGGGTGCCCAGGGCGATGCCGGTGAGCTGGATGCCCTCGAAGGTCCAGGTGACGTTGGCGATGCCGACCACCAGGGCGACGCCCGCGGTGAACTGGTTCTTGGGGCGGGAGAAGTCGACCTGCCCGTCGACCCACATGCGCACGCCGACGATGCCGATCAGGCCGTACAGGACGAAGGTGACCCCGCCCAGCACCCCGGGGGGGATGGTGAAGATGGCGGCCCCGACCTTCGGGGACAGCGACAGCCCGATCGCGACGATGCCGGCCACCCAGTAGGCGGCGGTCGAGTAGACCCGGGTGGCGCTCATGACACCGATGTTCTCGCCGTAGGTGGTGGTCGGGGAGCCGCCGAAGCCGGCCGACAGGGCGGTGGCGATGCCGTCCGAGGCGAGGGTGCGCCCCACCATGTGGTCGAGGTTGCGGCGGGTCATCAGGCCCACGCTGGTCACGTGGCCGACGTTCTCGGCCAGCAGCACCACCACCACCGGCAGGAACATCGGCAGCAGGGCCCAGTTGAACTCGGGGTGGTGGAACTCGGGCAGGCCGAACCAGGCCGCCTTCGCCACCGGGGTGAAGTCCACCTCGCCGCGGGCCACCGCGACGAGGTAGCCGATCAGCACGCCCAGCAGCACCGAGATGCGGCCCAGCAGGCCCTTGAACAGGGCGGTGCACAGCACCACCGCGAACAGGGTGATGGTGGCGGTGACGGCGGACTGCTCGAAGTTCTCGTACGCGGTGGGCGCGAGGTTGAAGCCGATCAGCGCCACGATCGAGCCCATCACCACCGGCGGCATCGCCGCGGTGATCCAGCCGGTGCCGATGCGGGTGACCAGCAGGCCCAGCAGGGCCAGCAGCAGGCCGGTGACCATCACCCCGCCGAGGGCCGCGCCCATCGAGTCGGCCTGGGTGGAGGCGGTGATGGGGGCGATGAAGGCGAAGGAGGAGCCCAGGTAGCTGGGGACCCGGTTGCGGGTGATCGTCAGGAACAGCAGGGTGCCGATGCCGGAGAACAGCAGCGTGGTCGAGGGCGGGAAGCCGGTCAGCAGCGGCACCAGGAAGGTCGCGCCGAACATGGCGACCACGTGCTGGGCGCCGATGCCGATGGTCAGCGGCCAGGACAGGCGCTCCTCGGGCAGGACGATCGCGTCGGGGGCGATGGTGCGGCCGTCGCCGTGCAGCTGCCAGCGGGACATGGGGGCTCCAGGGGGGTGAGGAGGGGGTGGTGCGGGGCCGACGGGTCAGCGGCCGGGGAAGGACTTCCGGCGGGCGGTCTGGTCGGTGACGTCGGGGACCTGGTCCAGCAGGGAGATGCTGCCGCCGTCGCGGGCCCGGAAGTCGGCGAACATGCGGGTGATGTCGGGGGCGCCGAACTCGTCGCGCACCGGGGCGGGCACGGTGAGCATGAGCGCGATCGCGATGCCGAGGGCCAGGGCGGCCCCGCCGGTGACCAGCCCGGCCCCGGCGCCGGTGGCCAGGGAGTTGACGATGACGTCGAGGAAGCCGACCACCACCAGCACCAGGGCCGCGACCACGCCGCTGGCGCGGGCGCTGACCGCGGGACGCGAGATCAGGGCGGTGCGGCCGAACAGTGAGACCACCAGGAAGCAGAGGCACACCACCGCGTCGATGCCGTGCAGCACGGGGCCGCCGGGGGCCTGGCCGGCGGTGCCGGCGAGGGCGGCCATCACGTGCCAGGCCACCGCGGCGGCGTGCATGATCGCGCTGAACTCGAAGGCCCGCACCGAGTAGACCAGCCAGTCGGTGCGCCGGAAGGACAGCGGCATGCTGCGCACGAAGGAGCGGGAGATCATCAGCCCGAAGGCGGCGACGAGGAACGGCAGGTACACGTGGCCGGTGGCGAAGCTGCGCGGGGCGGCGAACGCCAGGCCGAGGGTGTTGTCGGCGAGGGCGGCGATCACCAGTCCCGCCACGGCGGCGGTGGAGAACACGTACCAGGCGCGGTCGCGGCGCAGGGCGGAGGCCAGCACGATCGCCAGCAGCAGGGCGGAGACGACCGTATGGGCGAAGGTCATCAGCGAGTACGCCCAGCCGGTGGTGAACAGCCGGCCCACGATCATCACCAGCGCGATCAGCAGCGCCGCCGCGGCGGCGATCCCCACCCCCACCAGCACCTTCCGGGCGGTGCGGCGGGCGGGCTCGGCGGGCAGGTAGCCCTCGTGGGCGCGCGGCTCGATGCCGAGGATCCCGCCCAGCAGCAGCAGCGAGACCCCCACCCCGATGCCGACCGGCGGCCCCTCGGGCAGCGAGGCGAACAGCAGCGGCAGTGAGCGCACCAGGTCGGTCAGGATCACGCCGACGGCGGCGAGCAGGGCGGGCAGCATGCCGAGCACCCGCAGCAGGCGCAGGGCGGGCAGCGGGGGCTGCTCGAGGCCCCAGCGCAGCAGGTGCACGAGCACCAGGCCGGCCAGCGCCACGCCGATCGCGATCTTGCCGATCAGGTCGAGCACGGGGTTGTCGCCGACGGTGAAGGTCGTGGTCAGGGCGGTGGCCAGGCAGATCAGGGCGAGGACGTCGCGCAGGGCGTCGAACAGCCCCAGCTCCTGGAAGCGCTCCGGGAGCACGAAGCCGTTCAGCGGGATCTCGCCGTCCTCCGCGTTCGGGGTGGTGCCGGAGCGGGCGTAGGACACGGTGCGCGCAGCCGTCCCGGCGGGCGCCGCGTCGTCGATCTCGTCGCCCTCGATCACGGGGATGGCGCCGGTGCTGGCCTCGAGGTCGACGCCGGGGGCGCGCTCCTGGTCCGGCTCGGCCGGCAGCACCGGGGCGGCCTCGCGGCGGGCCAGCAGCGGGGTCGCGTAGCGGTCGAACTCCTCCCGGCTGGGCAGCCGGTCGGTGGGCAGGGAATGCGGATCGTCGATGGCGAAGATCCAGTCCGCGTCCTGGTTCCCGTCGCCGCGAGGATCCCTCTCCATCGACCTTCTCTCCTGCCGTCCGCCGTCGTCTGACCGTTCCGGGTCGATCTTAGGGACGCCCGGGCCGCCGTCCCGACCGGCGCGCCGGTCCGCCCCCTGCGGGCTGCGTCTCAGCGGGGGCCGGTCGCAGCGGGACCTCAGAGGTGCAGGCGCTTGGCCAGCTCATGGCGCACCGCCGCGCCGCGCACCGTCAGCAGCAGCACCACCGCGGTCGCGCTCAGGGTCCCGCAGATCGCCGAGGGCAGCGGGGTGTCCACCCAGCCCAGGGCGAGGAACACGATCGGGGTCAGGCCCAGCAGCACGGTCAGCCCGCTGTAGACCACGTAGTCCTCCAGCTCCATCCGCACCATCCGCACCACCACCAGCAGTCCGACCACGGAGGCGGCGCAGAGGATGGGCACCGCGTAGGTCAGCGCCCAGCCCGACCAGCCGGTGAGGTAGTCCCAGTAGACGCAGACCGCTCCGGCCAGGATGACGAGGTACACGATCGACTTGGCGAGGTTGCGGCGCTTGCGGATCGCCATCAGCACCACCAGCCAGAGCGCGGCGATGCCCAGCCACACCGTGCGCAGCACGCCGATGCCCTCGGGGCCGGGCCGGAACAGCAGCTGGGCCAGGAACGAGAGTCCGATCACGAGCAGGGAGGTCAGGAACAGCGCCCTCAGCACCCGCTGCCAGGAGAAGCGCAGCGCGATCGCGGGCAGGGGGCTGGGCGACGCCTCGGCGCCGGTGGCCGGCGTGCCGCACAGCGGGCAGCGCCGCCACTGCCCCTCGAGGTCGACCGCGCAGGCCGCACAGCGCGTCATGCCCCCACCTCCGCGAGCTCCTCCTCGGTGACCCGCGCCGCGGCGACCGAGACCTCGACCCCGGCCTCGGTGAGCAGTCGCGCGTACTCGCGCACATGGTCCGTCTCGACGAAGGGCGAGGTGAAGCTCAGGGTCAGCAGCCCGGCGTGGGAGATGGCGCAGAACTGCGGCCGCACCGCGGTGACGTGGAACAGCATCCGACCCACATGGGACTGCGCGGGCTCGGGCAGCGTCACCCGCCCCAGGTTGGAGACCGCGACGGTCAGGCCCCGGTTGTTGACCCGGTTGATCACCCTCAGCAGCACGTCCTTGAGGGGTCGGGGCACGATGCGGGCCACCGGCAGGCGCTCGAGGCGGAGCAGCCGGCGCAGCCGCTGCTCGAGCGCCGCGGGCGTGGCCTCCTCGGCGAAGGCCTCCTGCAGGGCGCGCGCGATCGCGCCCGGGGAGTCGTCGCCGGGCCCGAAGGTGTGCTCGACCCGGATGGTCGCGAAGAAGTTCCGCGCGGAGGTCGAGGGGAAGAATTGGCGCAGGTTCACCGGCACCGAGGCCGACAGGGTTCGCGCCGCGCCCAGCGGGCCGGAGGAGCGGCGGACCGCCTCGAAGAACAGCGCGGTGAGGTACATCGTCAGGGCCACGCCCTCCGCCTTCGCGAGCGCGAGCACCGGTGTGGCGGGCATGGTGAGCTCGATGAGCCGGGGACGGCGGTCGGGGGTGCGGGTGCCGCGCACCCGGTGGATCCGCCGCCGGGGGGTGCGGTGCTCGGGGACCTCCTCGCCGCCGGCCTCGTCCTCCTCGTCGGCCTCCTCGACGGTGAGCACCGCGGGCGCCGCCTCGCGGCTGAACTCCTCCTGGTCGGCCGACGGCTCGCGGCGGCGGCGGAAGTAGTGCGCGAAGGAGTCGGTGGTCAGCTCGTGCACCTCCTCGGCGGCCTCCGCCCCGGGGTGGGTGCCGACGGCGGCGGGCGGCGGATCGGGCCGCTGCCAGGAGCCGGTGCGCGCCCCCTCCTGGTCCGCCCACGACTCCTGCGGGAAGCGCAGGTGCGTGTAGGCGGTGACCAGGTCGGTGAGGAACCACAGCGCCCCGGTGCCGTCGGAGAGGGCGTGGAAGACCTCGAGGCTGATCCGCCGCTCGTGGTGCAGCACCCGGAACAGCAGGTTGCGGCGGTCGACCTGGTAGATCGGGGCGCAGGTGGGCTCGGTCTCCGCACTCACCTGCGGGTGCAGGTCGCTGTCCTGCAGGTAGTACCAGAACACGCCGCGGCGCAGCACCGCGTGGTAGAGCGGGAACCGGGCGTAGGTGCTCTCCAGCGCCTGCTGGAGCAGCGCGGGGTCCACCTCGTGGTCCAGCTCCGCGCTCATCCGGAACACCTTGGGGTCCGCCTCGCTGCGAGCGGCCAGGAAGATGTTGGAGGCGTTGTCCAGGCGCACCCAGTGCCGGCGGCTCACGGCGCGTCCTTCGCGCTCGCGCCCTCGTCGAGGAACTCGTTGATCACCTCGTACAGCTCACGCAGCGGGCGGGCGAACCGGGGCAGGGTGATGATGCCGTGCAGGGCACCGGGGACGCGGTGGATCCGCGCCCGGTTGCCGGCCGCGGCGAGCGCCTGTCCGTAGGCCTCGCCCTCGTCCCGCAGCAGGTCCAGCTCGGCGGTGACCACCAGCGTGTCCGGTTGGCCGCTGAGATCATCCGCCATCAGCGGGGAGGCCAGGCGGTTCTTGCGGCCCTCGGGGTCCGGGACGTACATCTCGAAGTAGTCCTGGATCTCGGTGCTGGTCAACCGGTAGTCGGCCCCGTGCTGGCGCACCGAGGGGAAGGGCGAGGTGGCGGGGTCGTGGTCCCAGTAGGTCACCGGGTACAGCAGGATCTGCCGGTCGGCGCCGCGGTGGCCGTTCTCGCGCAGCAGCAGGGAGACGGCGGCGGCCAGGTTCCCGCCGGCGGAGTCCCCCACCAGCACGATCCGGTCGGCGTCCGCCAGGCCGGCGCGGCGGGGGTCCTCGAGCAGGCGCCGGGCGGCCCCGTAGCAGTCGGCGAGACCGGCCGGGAAGGGGTGCTCCGGGGCGAGCCGGTAGTCGACCGAGGCCACCCGCGCGCCGGTGAGGTCGGCCATGGTGGAGCAGGCCGGGGTGTAGCTCTCGATGTCGCCGGTGACCCAGCCGCCGCCGTGGAAGAACAGCAGCAGGTCGTCCCGGCGCCGCTCCTTGGGGGTGAAGACCCGCACCGGCACCCGCTGGTGGTCCGCGTCGGAGAAGGTGTCCCAGACCGGGGTGCGGTAGCGGGGGGCGGGCAGCGCGGCCAGCTGGCGCTGCAGGACGCGGACGCGCTCGTAGTCCTCCCGCACGTTGAGGCGGGGGCCGGCGAGCAGGCGCAGCAGCGCCTTCCGCAGCGGGTTCACGGGCGCGATTCCACAGCGCGGCACAGCAGGGGCATGCGGCCAGGATAGACACCGGGCCCGCGCCTCAGCGCAGCTCGCGCCGCTCCCCGGCGAAGCGCAGGGCCGGACCGGCCGTGGCCTCCCCGCCGCCCATCCCCACCACCGGCCCGATCAGCAGCCGGTGGGTGGCGGCGTCGACGGCCTGCTCGACGCGGATCGCGAAGTGCGCGAGCACCCCGGGCAGGATCGCGTCACCGTCGGCGGTGCGGCGCACCGTCAGGCCGCCGAGCATCCCCTGCAGCGGGGAGGCGGGGGTGCCGAAGCGGTCGGCCAGGTGGTGCTGCTGGGCGCTGAGCAGGTTCAGGCAGAAGTGCCCGGCCTCCTCGACGGCCTCGGCGGCGCGGGACATGCCGTACAGGGCGACCAGCATGGTGGGCGGGTCGTAGGAGACGTCGAGGTAGGAGTCCACCGTCACCGCCAGGTCGTGCGCGCCGGAGCGGGTGCTGACCACCGCGACGCCGACCGCCAGCAGGTCGCTGAGCCGGCGGTACTCGTCCTGGTCCACCGGCTCCGCGGGATGCTCGAGCACGGCTCAGCGGGCCGTGGGGAGCATCCGGGCGCGGGCCGAGTCCGCGTCCATGACCTCCTTGCCGAAGGGGAAGCAGGTCATCGGGATCAGCTTGAGGTTCGCCCAGGCCAGCGGGATGCCGATGATGGTCACGGCCTGGGCGAGCGCGGTGACCACATGGCCGAGGGCCAGCCACCAGCCGGCGATCACGAACCAGATCACGTTGCCCAGGGCGCTCATCGCGCCGCCGCTGCGGGTCTCGACGACCTCGCGGCCGAAGGGCCAGATCACGAAGCCCGCGATCCGGAAGGAGGCCAGCCCGAAGGGGATCGTCACGACCAGCAGGCAGGCGAGGACGCCGGCGACGAGGTAGCCGAGGAACAGCGACCAGCCGGCGGTCAGCAGCCAGATGAGGTTCAGGACCAGGGTGAGGACGGAGCGCATGGGACCACCCTAGGCACCGGCCCCGGGCGCGGCCAGGGGGCAGGCCCCCGCGCCGACGCGATTACCCTGGATCCATGCCTGCTCCCGAGCTCGCGCTGACCGAGCGCTTCCAGTCCGCCTTCGCCGCCGCCTTCGGGCCCGAGTACGCCGATGCGGACCCGATCATCCGTCCCTCCCAGTTCGCGGACTTCCAGTGCAACGCCGCGATGGGGCTCGCCAAGCGCCTGGGTCGGAAGCCGCGCGACATCGCCGCCGAGATCCTCGCCGCGGTGGACCTCGAGGACGTGGCCGAGACGCCCGAGATCGCGGGACCGGGCTTCCTGAACATCCGCCTGCGCACCGACTGGATCGCCGCCCAGGTCGCGGAGCTCAGCGGTGACGCGCACCTCGGCGCCCCCGCGCCGCAGCGCCCGGACACCGTGGTCATCGACTACTCGGCGCCGAACGTGGCCAAGGAGATGCACGTCGGTCACCTGCGCACCACCGTGGTGGGCGACTCGATCGCCCGCACGCTGGAGAAGCTCGGCCACACCGTGATCCGCCAGAACCACATCGGCGACTGGGGCACCCCCTTCGGGATGCTCATCGAGCACCTGCTCGAGGTGGGCGAGGACAGCGCCGAGGCGCAGCTGCTGCAGACCGATCCGAACGCCTTCTACCAGGCCGCGCGCGCGAAGTTCGACGCCGCCGACCAGGCCGGCCCCGCCCCCGACGGCGGGGACTTCGCCTCCCGGGCCCGGTCCCGGGTGGCGACGCTGCAGTCCGGGGACGCCGAGTCGCTGCGGATCTGGTCCCAGCTGGTGGAGCTGTCCAAGCAGTACTTCCACCGCATCTACGACATGCTCGACGTGACCCTCACCGACCAGCACCTGGCCGGTGAGTCGACCTACAACGACCAGCTCGAGGCGGTGTGCCGGGACCTCGAGGACGCCGGCATCGCCCGGGTCTCCGACGGCGCCCTGTGCGTCTTCCCGGCGGGCTTCGTGGGCCGGGACGAGCAGCCGCTGCCGCTGATCATCCGCAAGTCCGACGGCGGCTACGGCTACGCCACCACCGACCTCGCCGCCATCCGCCACCGGGTGCGGGACCTCGGCGCGGACCGCGTCGCCTACGTCGTCGGCGCCGCCCAGGAGCTGCACTTCCAGATGGTCTTCAGCGCCGCCCGGGAGGCCGGCTGGCTGCCCGCGGAGGTCGAGGCGCAGCATGTGAAGATCGGCTCGGTGCTCGGCGAGGACGGGAAGATCCTGCGCACCCGCTCCGGCTCCTCGCTGCGTCTGATGGCGCTGCTCGAGGAGGCGGTGGCCACGGCGCAGACCGTCATCGACGAGCTGCGGCCGGACCTGCCGGCGCCGGAGCGGGCGCAGATCGCCCGCGACATCGGCATCGGCGGCGTGAAGTACGCGGACCTCTCCACCGCCCACGACTCGGACTACACCTTCGACCTGGACCGGATGCTGGCGCTGACCGGCAACACCGCCCCGTACCTGCAGTACGCGGTGGCCCGGATCCGCTCGATCGGCCGCAAGGCCGAGACGCAGGGCGTCACCGCCGCCGAGGCGCCCCAGGTCGTCAACGATGCGGAGCGCGCGCTCGCCCTCCAGCTGCTCGAGTTCGGGCCGACGCTCGCCGCCGTCGGCGCCGAGTACGAGCCGCATCGGCTGTGCGCCTACCTCTTCGGCCTCGCGCAGGCCTTCACGAGCTTCTACGAGGCCTCCCCGATCCTCAAGGAGGCCGACGCGGCGACCCGCGCCGGGCGTCTCGCGCTCGCCCAGCTCACCGAGCGGGTGCTGGTCGAGGGGCTCGACGCGCTCGGGGTATCCGCGCCGCAGCAGATGTGACCCCCGCCCCCGGCCCGGGGAATCGGACAGTTCGGTCGCCGTGACCGGATCGTGGCGGGACGTTACCCAAACGTGCCCGAGCACGGCCCTCGCGCCTCTGGCTCCGCGTCGGGGCGATTCCTACTCTTGAGCAGTGTCGTCGATCAGAACCGTCCACCTCGCGCTCTGGGCCGCGTACGCCCTGACGGTGCTCGTGCACATGGGCGCGCTGCTGGCCGGGGCGGAGGGCGTCCAGGACCTCACCCAGCCGCTGTTCGCGCCGCTGCTGATGGCGATCCTGCTCAGCGCCGCGCCGCGCCGCACCCGCACCCTCACGCTGCTGATGGCAGGGCTGCTGTGCGCCTGGGGGGCCGACAGCCTCGGCCAGCTGCTGCCCGAGCACGCCCACCTGGTGACGGTGGCCGGCTTCCTGGGGATGCTGCTGTGCTACTGCGCGGCGCTCGCCCCGCGCTGGGCCCGCTCCCGCGACCCGATGCGGATCGCCCTGGCGATCCCCTACGGGGGCGTGGTGATCGGGCTGTTCGTGGCCTGCGCCGACGGCGCCGGTCCGCTGCTGCCGATGGTCGCCGTCTACGCGATCGCGCTGGCCACGATGGCCTTCCTCGCCGCCGGCGGCAACGGGCTGACCTGGACCGGCGGCACCCTGTTCCTGGTCTCCAGCTCCCTGCTGGCGATGGACTGGTTCCTGCCCGGGGCCTCGATCGCCTTCAGCACCGAGCTGGTGATGCTCACCTACGCCGTCGGCCAGGCGCTGCTGATCGGCGGCATGATCCAGGCGATGCCGCAGCGCCGCTGGAGCCCGCGCGCGCGGGGCGCGGCGCTGGTCATCGTCGAGCCCTGATCAGCGCGACCAGACCCGGGCGATGAGCTCGGCCTGCTCGCGGTGGAGGCGCTCGATGTCCTCGCCGCGGCGCGGGATCAGCTGCAGCCCGAGCCGGCCGTTGATCTCCCGGTAGGAGAGGTCCGTCCCGTGCTCCTCGAGCTGCAGCCTCGCCACCCGCACGTCGGAGAGGAACAGGTCCCGCAGGCCCACGCTGAGGTGGATCGGCGGCAGGTGCTCGAGGCTCGCGTTGATCGGCGAGAGGTCGGGGTGCTCGAGCGGGGTGCGCCCGGCGTAGCGGCGCGCGGCGTCCCTCAGCAGGCGCCGCTCGTGCACCGGATCGGCCTGATCGGTCTCGGTGATGCCGGAGTTGGACAGCTCCAGGTCCAGCCAGGGGGACATGGTGATCAGGGCCGACGGGGCCGGCACGTCCGCGCGGTCCGCCAGGCGGCGGGCGACCACCATCGCGAGGCCGCCGCCGGAGTGCTGCCCGGACAGGACCCAGCGCCCGGGGCGCAGGCGGCCGTCGGCCGCGAGGGCCTCGATCACCGCCTCGACGTCGTCGCGGGCCACCGGGTGCTGGTGGTCCGGGGCGTTGCGGTAGTCGACCATCAGCCCGGCGCAGTTGCGGGCCTCGACCTGGCGGGAGAGCCACGCCCAGTCGCTCGCGAAGGGACCGGAGACGTACGCGCCGCCGTGGAGGTGGACGATGATGCCGTCGGCCGCGCGATGCTCGTCGAGCCAGACGGTGCGGGTGCGGCCGATCATCTCGTGCTCGATCGCATGCGCCTTGAGCACGTGGCCGGGGGGCTGGGGGCTGCGGGCCTCCCGGAGCGCCTGGTGGGTCACGCTGGAGGGGATCGGGATGCGCTGCACGGCGCGCGCCCCCGTCACCACGGCGTCTCGGATGCGACCCATCACTGCCTCCTGTCCGCGACCGGGTCCGGTCGCCTCGCTGGGGATGCCGCCAGCCTAACCGCCGCACCCGGGAGCCCGGTGGGCGCCGGTACGCTTCGGGCATGTCTGCTCCCACCTCCCTGACCGGTCCGCTGCTGGTGCTCGTCGCGATGCCCGAGGAGGCGGCGCCGCTGACCGCCCGCCTGACGGGTGCGACGGAGCTGGAGGTGCCCTTCACCGCCGGGGTCGCCGCGGTGCGCGGGGCGCTCGCCGGGACCGACACGGTCGTGGTCACCACCGGCATCGGCATCGCCGCCGCCGCGGCGGGGGCGACCTGGGGCGTGCTCGCGCTGCGCCCCGAAGCGGTGGTCGCCGCCGGCTCCTGCGGCGGGCTCGCCCCCGACGTCGAGGTGGGCACGGTGATCGTGGGCGAGTCCTTCACCTACTCGATCGCCGACGCCACCGCCTTCGGCTACGCCCCCGGGCAGGTCCCGGGCGGGCCCGAGCGCTTCACCGCCGACCCGCTGCTGGCCGACGCCGCCGAACGGGCCGCCGGGGCGGGCGGCGGGGCCGTGCGGCGGGGCCTGATGCTCTCCGGGGACGCCTTCGTCACCGCCCCGCTCGCCGCCCCGATGCGCGAGACGTTCCCCGCCGCGCTGAGCGCCGACATGGAGACCACCGCGAGCGCCCGCACCGCCGCGGCGCTGGGCGTCCCCTTCACGGCGCTGCGCGCGGTCTCGGACCTCTGCGGTCCGGCCGCCGGCCAGCAGTTCCACCTGGAGCTGGACGTGGTCGCCGAGCGCTCCGCGGCCGCGGTCGAGGCGCTGGCCGGGACGCTCGGCGGCAGCTGAGGGCGGCCGGGGGACCCCGGCCACCGCCTGCTGTGGGACATCGCACCCTCGGGTGCACCGACGGGCGGCGGGCCGGGGCCGCGCTCCCGCCGGCCGGGAGCGGCGCGGTATGGTTCCCAGGATCCTCCCCGCCGATGCGAGACCTGCGTCACGACGGGTTCGCGGGGCGCGGCGGATCCGCACCCCGCCCCCGACCCGGAAAGAGGAATCGTGTCCACCTCCGCGACACCGAGCTCTCCCCCGCCCGCCGCGACCGACTCGCCGGAGGCCTCGGGCTCCTACTCCCTCTCGAAGCCCGTCTTCTTCGTCGCCGGCGGCATCATCGTGCTCGCCGTCGCCTTCGCGCTGCTCCTGCCCGATGTCTTCAACAACGCCATCTCGACGCTGAACAGCACCGTGGTCAGCTCGATCGGCTGGTACTACGTGCTGATCGTCACCGCCTTCGTGGCGTTCGGCATCGTCCTGGCCCTCAGCCGCATGGGCAACATCAAGCTCGGCAAGGACGACGACGAGCCCGAGTACGGCCTCTTCTCCTGGTTCGCGATGCTCTTCGCCGCCGGCATGGGCATCGGCCTGGTGTTCTGGGGTGCGGCCGAGCCGCTGACCTTCTTCAGCGAGAACGGCGCCCCGCCCAACGCCGCCGGCCTCGATGATCCGGCCCGCGCCGAGCGCGCCCTGGGCCAGACCTTCCTGCACTGGGGGCTGCACGCCTGGGGCATCTACGTGGTGGTCGGCCTCGCGGTCGCCTACGCCGTCCACCGCAAGGGCCGCCCGGTCTCGATCCGCTGGGCGCTCGAGCCGATCCTCGGCAAGCGCACCGACACCTGGATCGGCGACGTCATCGACATCATCGCCCTGGTCGGCACCCTCTTCGGCATCGCCACCTCGCTGGGCTTCGGCGTGAACCAGATCGCCGCGGGCCTGGACCACCTCGGGGTCCTGCCCAACTCCACCACCGCGCAGGTGGTGATCGTGCTGGTGGTGACCGCGCTGGCGACCCTGTCGGCCGCGAGCGGCGTCGACAAGGGCATCAAGCTGCTGTCGAACCTGAACATGGGTCTGGCCGCGCTGCTCCTGGTGGCGGTGCTGATCCTGGGCCCCACCCTGTTCCTGCTGCGCGACGTGGTCTCCAACGTCGGCTACTACCTGCAGAACTTCCTGCAGCTGTCCTTCCAGACCCTGCCGTTCCGCGGCGAGGAGGGCGCCACCTGGATCAACGGCTGGACCACCTTCTACTGGGGCTGGTGGATCTCCTGGTCGCCCTTCGTGGGCGTGTTCATCGCCCGCATCTCCAAGGGCCGCACGGTGCGCCAGTTCGTCACCGGCGTGCTGCTGGTGCCGACCGCGCTGACCTTCCTCTGGTTCACGGTGATGGGCGGCACCGCCCTGTACGAGTCGATCTTCAACGGCGTCGACTTCACCGGCGGCACCGGATCGATCGATCCCAACACCGCGCTGTTCGACACTTTGCAGAACCTGCCGGCGGGCGCGCTGCTGTCGGGCATCGCCATCATCCTGGTCTCGATCTTCTTCATCACCAGCGCCGACTCCGGCGCCTTCGTGATGGACATGATCGCGCACAAGGGTGACCCGAACCCGCCGCGCCTGACCCGCATCTTCTGGGCCTCGGCCTCCGGCGTCATCGCCGCGGCCCTGATCTGGGTCAGCTCCCTGTCCGGCGACGAGGACGCCAGCGGCATGACCGCCCTGCAGTCCCTCGCGCTGCTGTCCGCGCTGCCGTTCTCGATCATCATGATCGGCATGTGCGTCTCGCTGTGGCGCTCGCTGTCCCGCGAGGTCAAGGTCATCGAGCGGCTCGAGCTGCGACTGCGCCAGCGCGAGTTCATGGAGCGCTACTCCGACACCCTCACCGACCAGGTCAGCGAGAAGGTCTCGGGCGGCCTCGGCGACCGGATCGAGTCGCACCTCGAGGGCGAGTACGGCCAGCAGCTGCAGGCGCAGTTCTCGGAGCAGATCCACGACGAGGTCGCCGAGCAGCTCTCCACCTACACCGCGGAGCATCCGACGCTGAGCACCGAGGGCACCGTCCCCGAGCAGTCCGGACCGGGCACCGACCACGGTCGCCGCACCCGCTGGAATCCGTTCCAGCGGGACCAGTGAGGCGGGCGCGGCGCCCCTGACCGGGCCCGCTCAGCGGGTTGCGGCGTGCAGGATCTCGCGGCCCTCGGCCAGCGCGGCGAGGTTCTGCGCGATCCGCTGGTCGGCGCCCACCGGGCGCCCGCCCGCCCCGTGCGGGGTGATCAGCAGCCGGGGGGCGTCCCACAGCGGGTCGCCGGCCGGCAGCGGCTCCGGATCGGTGACGTCGAGGCCGGCGCCCCCCAGGGTGCCGGCCTCGAGCGCCTCCCGCAGGGCGACCTGGTCCACCGTGGCGCCGCGGCCCACGTTGATCAGCAGCGCATGCGCGGGCAGGGCGGCGAGCGCCTCCCGGCTCACCGCGCCGGCGGTCTGCTCGGTCGCCGGCAGGATGTTGATCAGCACGTCCACCTCGGGCAGCGCGGCCATCACCTGGTCGTCGGCGATCACCTCGAAGCCGGCGCGGGTGCCGGCGCTGCGGGCGGCCCCGCGCACCTCGGCGCCGAGCGCGCCGAGCACCGGGGCGAGGGTCTGCCCGATCTGGCCGAAGCCCCAGATCAGCACCCGCGCCCCGATCAGGCTGGTGACCCGGCCCTCGGGGTGCAGCGGCTGCAGCCCACCCAGCTCCTCGGACCACTCGTGACGGGCCTGGGCCTCCCGCGCCTCGGGCAGGCGGCGCAGCAGCGACAGCAGCAGGGCCAGGGCGTGCTCGCTCACGGTCAGGGAGTGCAGCCCGGAGCCGGTGGCGATCTCCACCTCCTCGCGGAAGCCGGCCCCCAGGATCCCCTCCACCCCGGCGGAGAGCGACTGCACGAGCTGCAGCTCGGCGAGGTGCTCGGCGGCCGAGGCGAGGTGGCGGCGGGAGGCGCCCCACACCACCAGCGCCGCGGCGTCATGGTGCTCGGCGGGGATCTCGGCGCGGGCGTCGACGACCACGGCCTCCCAGCCCTCGGGCAGCGCGGGGTCCAGCGGGACGGTGTCGGGCAGCAGGATCTTCATGCCCCCAGGCTACGGGCGGCGGACGGCTCGCAGGGGCCATGATCGCGGCCCGGACCCTCCGATAGTCTGCGCGCATGGGTTTCGGCGCCTCACGGTCCATCGCAGGTCTCTGCTCGCTGGTCGGCGGTGCCGGGACCAGGCTGCGGCGGGCGCGGGGGCACCGCGGACAGCGGGCCCGGCGCCGGGCGATCCTCGCCCCCCTCGATACCGGGGGCGCCCTCGGCGCAGCGGTCACCGCCTGGATCTCCACCTCCCCGAGCCTGCTGCCGCGCACCTGGTGGATGTGGACGGCGAACATCGGCTTCTCCGAGATCTACGGGTACGCGGCCGGCACCCTGCTGGGCCGGCTCGGGCGCGGCGCCGCGAGGGCGATCGGCCTGCAGGTGGAGATCGCCCCGGACCACCGCCGCCGGGCCCGCTGGGCCGGCGCCGGCGCCCTGGTGGCCATCACCGCCTACTCCTGGGTGCGCGGGGTGCTGCGCCAGCGCGAGATCAGCCAGCTGGTCCAGCAGGAGCCCAAGAACCTCGCCACCCATCTGGTGGGCACCGCGGCCGGGCTCGGCGCCTCCGCCGGGGCGCTGGTGGTGGCGCGCGCGGTGATCGCCACGGCGCGCCTGTACCGGCTGCTGCTGCGGCCCTACCTGCCCGCCCGGCTGCTGGGCACGGCCTCCCTGCTGCTGACGGCCGCCACCGTCGCCGTGCTGCTGGAGCGGCTCGTGCGCGGCGGCATGCTGGAGCGCACCATCGAGCGGGCCGAGGTCACCAACGCCCTGATCTCCCCCCAGCTGGCCCCACCCACCTCGGCGCTGCGCTCGGGCGGCCCGGGCTCCGCCGAGACCTGGCAGTCCCTCGGCGCCGCGGGCCGCAAGATCATCGCCGGCGGCGCGGACCGCGACCGGATCGCGCAGACCCTCGGACAGGAGGCGCTCGACCCGATCCGGGTCTACGCCGCCTCCTCCACCGAGCGCTCCCTGGAGCGGACCGTGGACGCGGTGATCGCCGAGCTCGACCGCACCGACGCCTGGGACCGCGAGGTGCTGGTGCTGTTCACCGGGACCGGCACCGGCTGGCTGCAGGAGTGGTCGCTGTCGGCGATCGAGTTCCTCACCGCCGGGAACTGCGCGACCGCATCCCTGCAGTACTCCTTCCTGCCCAGCCCCCTGGCCTACCTGATCGACCGCCGCTCCCCCAGCGCGCCGGTCTACTCCTGCTGCACGCCGTCCGGCGCCGGCTGGAGACGCTGCCCGCGCAGCGCCGCCCCCGGCTCTACGTGGCCGGGGAGTCCCTGGGCTCCTTCGGGGGGCAGGCCGCCTTCCGCGACGTCCAGGACATGCTGACCAGCATCGACGGCGCCGTCTGGACCGGCACCCCGAGCTTCACCCCGCTGTGGCAGCAGATCACGGCCGGGGCCCGGCCCGGCTCCCCCGCCGTCGCCCCGATCATCGAGGACGGCCGCCACATCCGCGTGGTCACCCGGCCGCGCGACCTGCACCGGAACTACTGGGGCGGGCTGTACGAGCCCTGGCAGCAGCCGCGGGTGGTGTACGCCCAGCATCCCTCGGACCCCGTGGCCTGGTTCGACCTCTCCCTGCTGTGGCGGGAGCCGGCCTGGCTGCAGGAGCGGGTGGGGCACGACGTGACGCCTGCGATGCGCTGGTTCCCGTGGATCACGTTCTGGCAGATCGCCGCCGACATGCCGCTGTCGATCCGGGCCACCGGCGGCCACGGCCACTCCTACCACGAGGAGATGGTCCCGATCTGGTCCGCGGTGCTCGGTCAGGACGTCCCGGAGGCGCAGCGGGCGGCGCAGAACCGTCGCCTCCGCGCCGTCGTCGAGGCGATCCGGGAGACCGTCCCGCGCCTGTGAGTCAGGGCAGCGGGCCGGTCGCGACCGGCCTGGCGGGATCCGCGCTCCACTGCGACCACGAGCCGGGGAAGAGCCGCAGCCGGGTGAAGCCGGCCTGCTCGAGGGCCAGCAGGTCGTGGGTGGCGGTCACCCCGGAGCCGCAGTACACGATGGTCTCCCGGTCCGCCCGCACCCCCGCGGCCTCGAAGCGCCGGCGCAGCGCCTCCGGCGCCAGGAAGCGGCCATCGGGGCCGAGGTTCTGCGAGAACGGCAGGTTCACGGCGCCGGGGACGTGACCGGCGCGGGGGTCGACGGGCTCGACCTCACCGCGGTAGCGCTCGGCGGCGCGCGCATCGACGATCAGCGCGTCGCCGGCGGCGACCTCGTCGGCGCTCGCGATCCGGTCGGCCGGCCACGGCCGGGCGGGGACGTCGCCCGGCTCCGGGCGCACGTCGCCGGTCTCGAGGGGTCCGTCCCAGGCGGCCAGGCCCCCGTCCAGCACTGCGGCGTCGTGGCCCAGGGCCCGCAGCATCCACACCAGGCGACCGGCGGGGGCGCCGTCGGTGTCGTCGTAGGCGATGACCACGGAGTCCGTCCGCACCCCGGCCCGGCGCAGCGAGGCCGCGAAGTCCTCCGGCGCGGGCAGCGGGTGACGGCCGGCCTCGGGGCGCGCGGGCGCGGCGAGCTCGGTGGTCAGGTCCACGTACACGGCGCCGGGCAGGTGAGCCTCGAGGTAGGTGCCGTGGCCCTTCGAGCCGTCCAGGGCCCAGCGCACGTCGAGCAGGTGCACGGGGCGCGCGGTGGGTCCCTGCAGCGCGTGCAGGCCGGCGGGGTCGATGAGGGGCGCGATCACGGGGGCCTCAGGCCTTGACCTGCAGGTCGACCCGGACCAGGCGGTGGTCCGAGGCGGGGAAGGGGTGCTGGCCGGTGAGCTCGCTGCCGGGCGCGCCCGGCTCGGGCCAGTACACGGCCGAGGTGACCACCTGCAGGGTCCGCTCCGGCAGCACGTAGTCGACCCGCAGGTTCCCCGGGCCGGGCTCGTCGGCGAAGTCGGCGGTGTCGAGGGCCGCCTCGCCGGTGTGGTCGGCGTTCGCCGCTCCCTGCACCTCGCTCGCCTCCACGGCGCCCCGGCTGCGGGGGCGGGGGTCGCGCACGCGGGGATGGGAGAGCAGCTGGTCGATCGCGCCGGGCCAGGAGTCGCCGTCGGCCGGATCGGAGTTGTAGTCGCCCAGGATCACGAAGGGCTCGCTGGGGTGGAGGCCGCCGCGGACCCCGGCGTCGTCGAGGATCCAGCGGGAGCGGCGGCCCGGGCTGAGGTAGTCCGCCCACAGCCGGATCTCGTCGCTGTTGCGGCGCTGGTTGCGCTTCTCGGGGCCGTCGAAGCTGGGCGGGGTGGGGTGGGCGGCCAGCAGGTGCAGCGTGGTCGCGCCGATCCGCACCGGCACGTCCCAGTGGGACTTCGAGCTCAGCGGCAGCCGGGCGGCGATCTCCGGGCCGTAGAACTCGGCGGGCAGGAGGTTCCCGGGCATGTCCGCCCAGCGCAGGTGCTGGAAGGTGCGCACCTGCTCGGTGAGGATCGGGTGGCGGGAGAGGATGACCATGCCGTACTGGCCGGGGAACTGGCCGAAGCCCCAGGCGTCGTCCGGGCCGCCGACGGTGCCGTCGCGGTTCAGGTCGAGCCCGCTGGGGACCCCGGTGTTCACGGGGGCGGTGAAGGAGTACGGGTAGAAGACCGGGGTGCGGCCGTTCTGGGAGACCTCGAGGTAGTGCCGACGGAACAGGTCCACGCCGCGTCCCTGCTGGTCGTGGTCGAACTCGTTCAGCAGCAGCACGTCGGGGTTGTTGACCTGGATGATCTCCGCGACCGCCCGGATCTGCGGGTCCGCGCCGGTGGCGAGGTCCTCGAGCAGCTGCCCGGGCCGTGATCGGTTCAGGGAGGCGTTGAAGGTGGCGACCCGCAGGTCCGTCCGGCCTGCGCGGCCCCGGCGCTGGGGCGCGGGGGCGGCCTCGGCGACGGCCGTCAGCGGGGCCCCGATCCCGGCGGCGGCGGCCACGGCGAGTGCTCGGCGGCGGGAGAGGCGCGGTGTCATGCCCCCCATTGTGCACGGACTCGGCGCGCCGAGGACAGCCGGGTCGATGCCACACTGGGGGCATGAGAATCGCGTTCCTGGGCACCGGTCGCATGGGCACCGAGCTCGCCCTCCACCTGATCCCCGACCATCAGCTCACCGTCTGGAACCGCACGGCGGAGCGCACCGCGCGCCTGGCCGAGGCGGGGGCGGCGGTCGCCGCCAGTGCCGCCGAGGCCGTCGAGGGCGCCGAACTGGTGATCACCTCCCTGTTCGGCCCCGAGGCGGTCCGCGAGACGGTGATCGCGCCCGCGCTGATCCCCGCCGGCCTGCCCTGGGTCGACACCACCACCGTCTCCCCCGCCGACGCCGACGAGTTCGCCGCCGCCGTCCCCACCTACGTGGGGGTGCCGGTGATCGGCACCCTCGGCCCGGCCCGCAGCGGCAGCCTCGGGGTGTACGTCGGGACCGCGGACGCCGCGCTGCGCGAGCAGGTGCTGGCGCTGGTGGCGCCCTGGGCGGATCCCCAGCGCCTGCGCGGCGTCGACTCCGGCCGGAAGGCGGCGACCGGGAAGCTGCTGGCGAACCTGGCGCTCGCGGTGAGCGCGCAGGGGCTGCGGGAGGCGCTCGCGCTCGGCGCGGCCTGCGGCAGCTCCGCCGAGGAGACCCTCGACATGCTGGGCTCGACCGGGCTCGCCTTCATCGCCGGCATGAAGGGGGACTTCGTGCGCGGCGAGCGCAGCACCGCCGGCGGCGACTTCACCGCCGACGCGATCGCCAAGGACGCCCGCCTGATGATCGAGACCGTCGCCGAGGGCGCGCCGCGGCGGCCGGGCGCGGACCTGCCGGCCCTGCGCGGGGCGCTGGCCTCGCTCGAGGCGGAGATCGCCGCCGACCACGGCGAGCACGACTTCTCGACCATCCTGCTGCCGCAGGCCACGCCCACCGACGGCTGAGGTCCGCTCAGCGCACCGGGATCCGGCGCACCCGCTGGAGGTGGTCGGTGTCGTTGCGGCCCGCCATGCTGCGGCTCTTCTGGCGGTTGTTGGTGCCGATCCGCCGGTCGGAGCGGCGCAGGTTGCCGACGGAGACCTGGGTCTCCCGCTCGAAGTGGTGGCGCTTGTCGGTGTTGCGGTAGTAGCGGTAGATGCCGCCGTACACCGCCGCGAACACGGCCGGGCCGGCGAGGAACGGGAAGGCGATCCCGATCGCCCCGTCGCCGGAATCGGCCAGCAGCATCTGGGTCGCCGGATAGGCGGCCAGCTCAGCGAGCAGCGGGTGCACGGCATCCTCCTGGGGTCGTCTGCGGTGTCATCGTCGGCCTCATCCCGCCAGGAACCAGCCGAAGCCGACCACGGCGGCGAGCACCGCGGCGATGCTGCCCGCCGCGCAGGCCAGGGCGAAGATCTTCGGATGCGAGACCGGCACCGAGCCCATGGTGGTGCCGGTGCGGGCGTTGACGGCGATGTAGTGCACGAGCGAACCCTCGCCCTTGGCGGAGTCCGCGTAGCTGTACAGCCACACCGGCACGTAGACGGCGACCCAGCGGGTGCCGTGCACGGCCACCCCCTCCTGCTCCCAGCGCACCCCGCGGTCGTAGCGGTCGATGGTGGGCAGCGCCTTGGCCCGGGCGATCGCCAGGAACTTCTCCTCCACCAGGTCGTCGACGTCGCGCACGTTCAGGTCGCGGCGCTCGGAGGTGAAGTTCTTGAGGTAGTTCGAGTTGTAGGTGACCGCGTTCTCGGTGTCGTACGGCTGCACGGCGTTGAGGATGTTGTTCGTGGCCTGCTGGTTGTCCCGGGCGTCGAAGCGCTGGGCGGACTCGACGGTGAGGTCGTCCACCAGCAGGTCGAAGGCGCGCTGGACGTTGTAGACGTCGGCGTCGTAGTAGGTCTCGGTGACGTACTGGTCGTTGCCGACCTTGCGGCGCACCGTGTACTGACGGGTGGTGACCTCGCCGGTGCCCTGGAGGGATGCATGCAGGTTGCCGTCCACGACCATGTACGGGATGTATACGCCCATCACGTTGTCGGGGACGAACTCCGCCTTGAAGCGGGGGTGCGCGAAGGCCTTCCGCTGGCCGACGAAGGCGGCGATCCGCTCCACGGCCTCCTCGCGGGTGAGCTGGAAGGGCAGCACCGCATCGGGGACCGCCCCGTTGGGGATCTGGGTGTTGATCGAGAGGGTCTGGCGGCACCAGTGGCAGCGGGCCTGCAGCTGCTGCTCGACGTTGATGACGACCTCGGCGCCGCAGCCCTGGCACTTCAGGGTCACGGTGGTGAGGTCCTCGCGGACGTCCGCGGTGCCCGAGGCCAGGGTGTGGCCGCGCAGCTCCGCGATCGAGGAGTCGAGCCCGAAGGCCTGCTCGGCGTTGGCCTCGTTCCAGGTGTTCCGGCAGTAGGAGCAGGTCAGCGCCTTCACCGTCAGCGAGTAGTGGATGTCGGTGCTGCCGCAGCGCGGGCACTTGTCCAGCCCGTCCGTTCGGCCCGAGCTGGTGTCGATGATCCGGTTCGCCGAATGCTTGAGCGCGGCCTCGGCGGCGTCCGCAACCGCGTCGTCGCCCAGCATCGGCGGCTCCTGCTGCGGCCCCGTCCCGCCGGCACCGCCCTGACCGCCGGGCCACTGCGGCAGCGGCTGCGGGCCGGTGCTGGGGGCGCCCGGGGGCGTGAGGCTGCCGTCCCCGGCGGGCGCGGCCGGGACCGGCCCGCCGGCGGCCGGGTCCGGCGCAGCGGGCTGGGGCGGCCGCGCCCAGGGCGGGTCGGGCGGTGAGGAGGGGGGCTGGGTCATCTGCTCAGAGGCCGAGCGCGGCCTTCTTCGCCGCCTCGTAGTCGTCGGCGCTGATCAGACCCTGATCGAGCATCTGCTTGTACTGGGCGAGCTTCGCGACCGGGTCCTCGGCCGCGGGCGCGGCCTGCTGGGGAGCGGCCTGCTGCGGGGCCTGCTGACCGGGCGGGCCCCAGGGCTGGGTGGGCTGGACCAGCCCACCGGCGGCGCCGGCGCCGGCGCCGAACATGGCCAGCCCCGCGCCGCCGCCGGTCTCCCCGGCGGCCTGCACGCCGCGGGCGACGGACTGGTTGAGGTAGGAGCCCGAGCGGGCGCCGGAGAGGGCGTCGGCCTTCTGGACCTCGGTGAGCAGCTCGCGGGTCTGCTGGTCGTACTCGATCGAGGCCAGGGCCACCTTCACGATCGCCAGGCCCCGGTCGGTGGACCAGCGGTAGTTCTCCTCGACCGCGGCCGAGAGCGACTGCGCGAAGCCCACCGAGTCGCCCTGGATGCGGGAGATCCGGTTGCCCTTGTCGGGATCGTTCGTGTAGCGGGAGAAGGCGGCCGCGAGGGAGCCGACGACCTCCTGGAAGAGCTGGCTGCCGGCCTGGTTGTCGACGTCGGAGAAGTCGAAGACGGGGGCGTTCGCGGAGATGAAGCTCGCCGGCACGAAGTTGTGCACGAACAGCAGCGGGTCGATGATCCGCAGCGTGTAGGAGCCGCGGGTGATGGCGCCGACCTGCGCGTTGAGGTAGGCGTCGTCCCAGTAGATCTCCGACTGGGTGCCGAAGCGGTTGTCGGGGATCTCCTTGAGGCTCACGTAGAAGGCGAGCTGCTGGGAGGAGGGGCGGCCGCCGAACTTGAACCGCTCCCAGGACATCCCCACGGTCGAGGCCAGGAGGTCGCCGCCGGCGAAGACTGACTGCGCATCCGGCGACTGGTCGGTGAACTCGTAGCCGCCGGCCTCGGTGATCAGGCCGGTCGCCCGGCCGTCGACCACGGTGATCAGGCCGTACCCCTGGGGGACGATGATCTTCGAGCCGTTGGTGATGACGTTCTGCGAGCCGCGGGTGTTCGAGCCGCGCCCGGCGTTGGTGCCGCGCGGCACCGCCGGGAACAGGGCGGCCGTCTGCGGCAGCCCGTCGGGCACGGTGAGGAAGTCCTTCCACTGATCGGCGAGCATGCCGCCGAGCGCGCCCTTGAATGCCTGGATGAATCCCATGTGAGCTCCTTCGTCGCCCCGGAGTCTGTGATCGGGGCCATGCTATCCCGCAGCCCCGGGCCTCCGCTGGGTGCGGGGACTATCGTCGGCCGGATGGATCTGCACCGCGGACGCGAGGCGCTCGAGCGCCACCAGGTCCCCCTCTACCTCGCCGCCCTCGTGCTCGGCCTCGCGCTCGGGGCGCTGCTGCCCGCCGCCGCCCCGGTGCTCGAGGTGGCGGTGGAGCCGGCCATCGCCGCGCTGCTGCTGGTGACCTTCCTGGGCGTGCCGCTGACCCACCTGGGGGCGGCGCTGCGGGACGGGCGCTTCCTGCTCGCGCTGCTGGCGCTGAACTTTATGGTCATCCCGCTGCTGGCGGCGGTGCTCACGCGTCCGCTGGCGGGCTCCCCCGAGCTGCTGATCGGCGCGCTGCTGGTGCTGCTGGCGCCCTGCATCGACTACGTCATCGTCTTCACCGCCCTGGCCGGCGGCGCCCGGGAGCGCCTGCTCGCCGCGACCCCGCTGCTGATGGCCGGCCAGATGCTGGCCCTGCCGGTGCTGCTGCCGCTGCTGAGCGGCCTGGACGTCGCCGTCCTGATCGAGCCGGGCCCCTTCGTCCGGGCGCTGCTGCTGCTCATCGTGGCGCCGCTGGCGGGGGCGTGGGCGCTCCAGCGCCTGGCTGTGCGCCTCGACCTCTCCGCCACGATGGTGCCGCTGATGGTGGTGGTGCTGGTGAGCGTGGTGGCCTCCCAGAGCGACCGGGTGCTCGGGGCGGGCGCCCAGCTGGCGCGCCTGGTGCCCGTCTATGCGGCCTTCCTGGTGCTGGCCACGGCGGCCGGGATCCTGGTCGCCCGCGCGGCCCGGCTCGAGGTGGCCTCCGCGCGGGCGCTGACCGTCTCCGGAGCCACCCGGAACTCGCTGGTGGTGCTGCCGCTGGCCCTGGCCATGCCCGCCTCGCTGGCGCTGGTGCCGGCGGTGGTGGTCACCCAGACCCTGGTCGAGCTGCTGGGCATGGTGGCGCTCGTGCACCTGCTGCCGCGGCTGCTCAGGCGGTGATGTCGTACCGGGCCAGGCGCCGGGTGTCCCCGGAGCTCTGCAGGTCCAGCAGCTGGGCGTAGATGCCGCCGCTGGCCGCGAGCTGCGCCGGCGAGCCGATCTCGTCGATCACCCCGTCGCGCAGGGTGATGATGCGATCGACCTCCGCGATGGTGGACAGGCGGTGGGCGATGATCAGCGAGGTGCGTCCCGCCATCAGCTCGTCCAGGCCCTTCTGCACCTGGATCTCGGCCTTGGTGTCCAGGGCGGAGGTGGCCTCGTCGAGCACCAGCACCGGGGCGTCCTTCAGCATCGCCCTGGCCACCGCGATCCGCTGCCGCTGCCCGCCGGAGAGCTTCAGGCCGCGCTCCCCGATCACCTGCTCGTAGCCGCCGGCGAAGCGGCGGATGAAGGCGTCGGCGTTGGCGCGGCGGGCGGCCTCGACGATCTCCTGCTCGCTCGCCTCCGGCCGGCCGTAGGCGATGTTCTCGGCGATGGTGCCGGAGAACAGGGAGGCGTCCTGGAAGACCACCCCGATCCGTGAGCGCAGCTGGTCCAGCGGCACCTCGGCGCTCGGGTGCCCGGCCACCTCGATGCTGCCGGCGCTCGGCTCGTAGAGTCCCAGCAGCAGGTTCACGATAGTGGACTTGCCGCCGCCGGACTCGCTGACCAGGGCGATCTTCTCCCCGCGGGCGAGCTCGAAGTCGATCCCGCGCAGCACGTCCTCGCCGTCCTCGTAGGCGAAGTCGACGCCGCGGAAGGCGACCACCGGCGCCCCGGGCACGGATCGGACCAGGGCCGCGGCGGAGCCGGCGGCGCCGTCCGCCTCGCCGTCGCGGGACCCCTCCGGGCGGGCGGCCATCATCGCGGCGGTGCGGGGGTCGACCGGGGTCTCCATCACCCGGAAGTAGTCCCGCGAGCCGGCGATCGCGCGCTGCGCGGAGTCGATCACCCAGCTCATCGACTCCACCGGCGCCTTGGCCATGGTCATCAGCTGGATCAGCAGCACCATCTCGCCGAGGGTGAAGGCGCCCTGCACGGTGCGCACGAAGATGATCACGTAGATCGCGAAGAAGACGAGGTTGAGGAAGGCGCGGCGGATGACGTCCATCCGGTGCCAGTGGGAGGACTGCGCGCGGGTGGTGGCGTCGGTGGAGCGGAAGCGGCGGGAGAAGTCCTCGAGCTCACCGCGCTCGCGCACGAAGGACTTCACCACCCGGATCTGCCCCACCACCTCGGCGAAGCGGCCCGAGGCGATGTCGACCTGCTCGTTCTTCTGCGCCTCCAGCTTCTGCCACTTCACCGAGGTCAGGGAGGTCAGCCACACGTAGACGGGGAAGACGATCAGCAGCAGCACCGTCAGCGGCCAGGCGTACCAGGCGCTGATGGTGAGCACGGCGAGGGTGGTGATGAGCATCGAGGCGAAGGAGTTCGACATCATCTTCATGAAGTTCGTGACCTCGGTGATCGACCGGTTCAGCCGCGCCACGATGGTGCCGGTGATCTCGCTGTCGAACCAGCGCTGGGGCAGGTGCAGCAGCTTGTCGTAGTAGCGCACCGAGAGGATGGTGCGCATCCGGTTGCTCATGACGTCGCCGAACCAGCCGCCGACGTTCGAGATCACGGTGTTGGCGATCTCCGCCAGCAGCACGGCGGCGGCAATCAGGACCACGGCGCGCACCGCGGTGCCGGTCGGGGTCTCCCCCGCCAGGGCACCCGCGACGGTGTCGGTGGCGTGGCCGATCAGGAAGGGGACGGCCAGCGCCGCCACCGAGGTGAGCACCGAGGCGATGATGATTGCGGTGTACAGCGGGGCCAGGGAGCGGGTGAAGCGGACGATGCGCAGCAGGGACGACACCGCCTCAGCCTAGGCGGTGGCGGGCCCCGCTCAGTCGGTCTTCGGGCCGACGACGCCCAGCAGCACCCCGACCGAGACCTGCTCGCCGGCGCGGCGGCGGCGCACCACCCCGGTGGCCAGGGCGTAGGGGACGAGCATGACGAAGCCCACCGCGCTCAGCAGCAGGATCGCCACCACGATCGAGCCGTCGGCGGCGCCCGTGCCCTCCGCGCCGGTGCGGGCCACCAGCAGGGCGGCCGCGATGTTGCGCTGGCTGGTGAGGATGGCGGGCCCGTCGGGGACGGTGAGGGTGTCCCCGGCGAGCTCGCCGGCGGCGCGTCCGGTGAGGAAGGCCAGGGCCACCAGCCCGATCGCCACCAGCAGCACCGGCGAGAGCACCAGCTGCAGGACCAGCGAGGTGTTCGCGCCGAAGCCGGAGAGGAACATCAGCACCGCCGAGACGGCGGCCACGCTGCCGGCGATCCGGGCGCACAGGTCTGCCCGGTGGGGGAAGACGGCGGCGATGACGATGCCCGCGATCATCGGCGAGAGCATGGTGCCCAGCAGCAGCCGCGCCACCGCCCAGCCGTCCACGTGCACGTCCTGCAGCAGGAACGGCACCACCAGCGGCATGAACACGATCGAGCCCAGCAGCAGCACGGCCATCGGACCGGCGGTCTCGGTGTAGGGGATGCGGGCCATCGCCCCCAGCTGCAGGACGAAGGGCGCGCCGGCCGCGCACAGCGCGATCACGAAGCCCTCCGCGGTCTGGTGGGGGAGCAGTCCGTTCAGCAGCCAGACGATCAGGGTGCCGACGGCGGGGACCACCACGAAGTTGGCGCCCAGCACGGCCAGCACGGTGCGGCGGTCCCGCAGCTGGAGGCGGAAGGAGCGCAGCGGGGTGCGCAGCCCCATCGACAGCATCGAGGCGATCGCGAAGGCCGGCACGCTGATCTGGATCAGCAGGCCGAGCAGGGATTCGATCGTGTGCACCACGGCAGGGTACGCGGGTGCGCCCCGGCCGGCTCAGATCCAGCCGTTCTCCGAGGCGGTCCTCACGGCCTCGGCGCGGGTGGTGACCCCGAGCTTCCCGATCGCGGCGGAGATGTGGTTGCGCACGGTGCCCTCGCTGAGGAACAGGGTCGCCGCGATCCGGGCGGTGGTGCCGCCGGCCGCGGCGGCCTGCAGCACCTCGGTCTCCTTGAGCGTGAGCGGGCTGGGTCCCACCGCGAGGGACTGCGCGGCGAGCTCGGGGTCGACCACCCGCAGTCCCTGGTGGACGCGGCGGATCGCGTCGACCAGCCGTTCGACCGGGGTGTCCTTGACCATGAAGCCGTGGGCGCCGGCCTCCATGGTGCGGCGCAGGTAGCCGGCGCGGCCGAAGGTGGTCAGCACGATGATGCGGGGGCCGCCGGGGAGATCCCGCAGGCTCTGCGCGACGGCGATGCCGTCGGCGGGGCCGGGGGCGCCGTCCGCGGCGGTGCCGGCGGGCATCTGCACGTCCAGCAGCAGCACGTCGGGCCGGTGGGCGGCGACCGCGGCGAGGGTGCCCGCCCCGTCGGCCGCCTCCCCCACCACCTCGAGGTCGCTCTCCAGGCTCAGCAGGGCCACCAGTCCGGAACGGAGGATCGACTGGTCGTCGGCCACCACCAGGCGGATCATGCCGCCGCCCCCACCCTCGCGGTGAGGCGGGTGCCGTGCTCGGTGGAGCGCACCTCGAGGCGTCCGCCGGCGACGGCGAGCCGGGCCTCGAGGCCGCGCAGCCCGGAGCGGGTGGCGCCGGCGGGGATGCCCACGCCGTCGTCCTGGACGGTCACGGAGGTCTCGTCGACGGCGATGGTGGCGGACGTGGCGCGGGAGTGGCGCACGATGTTGGTGACCCCTTCGCGGATGACGTAGCCGAACAGCTCGGCGAGGTCGTCGGGCAGCGGCGGCAGGGCCGTGGGGACCTCGGCCTGGATGCCGACGGTGGCCAGCACCGTGCGGGCCGAGGCGATCTCGGTGGCGGCGCGCACGTGCTGCATGCCGCTGGCGGTGGCGCGCACGTCGGCGAGCGCCTGGCGCACCGTGGTCTCGATGTGCACCAGCTGCTCGCGGGCGGCGCCCGGGTCGGTCTCCAGCAGCCGGCGGGCCAGCTGGGCGGAGATGGTCAGGGAGGTCAGCGAGTGGCCGAGCAGGTCGTGGAGGTCGCGGCCGATGCGCTCGCGCTCCGCGGCGACGGCGAGGACGGCGTTGCGGTGCTGGGCGGCCTCGAGGCGCTCCTGGAGCACCTGCTGGCGGATGCCGTAGCCGATGCCCCAGGCCATCACGGTGCCCATCACCGCGAAGCCGGCGGCGATGTACACCTCCAGGGCGATCGCGAGGGCGATCACGCTCAGGGACATCAGCAGCATCGAGGGCACGGCCCACCGCCAGGGCAGCAGCAGCACATGGGTCATGGCCTGGAACATGACCATGTAGAGGAGGTTCGCGCCGAGCACGGGGATCAGCGCGAGCAGCAGGGCGGTGCCGAGGGCGAACCAGACCAGGCGCACCCGCAGCGGGTACAGCCCGATGCCGGTGGCGCCGACGAACAGCGCCGCGTACAGCAGCAGGATCACGGTGGCCACCAGGGCGCGCGGTCCCGGGGTCTGGATCCAGGCGATGGTGATCGGGAGCAGGACGAACAGGGCCGGCGGGAGCGCGAAGGCCAGCCCGCCGGACTCGCGGGCCGCGCGGAGCAGGGCGCGCGGGGTGAGGGGCCGGGCGGCGGCCTCGGCCTCGCGGCCGCGCTCCCAGTCCTCCCGGCTCGGCCCGACGGTTCTCTGCATGCTCGTCATTGTGTCAGCGGCGCCGCAGGCCCACGGCGCGGGACAGGCTGGCTGCGCACAGCAGGGCGAGGCCGACGCTCCAGGCGCCGATCACCGCCAGCCCGGTCCCGGGCAGCTTCCCGCCGTACAGGGCCCACTGGCCGAGGTGGGAGATCCAGTAGGTCGGAAGGGCCTGCCCGACACCCTGCATCCAGGCCGGGAACATCTCCAGCGGCATCCACAGCCCGCCGAAGATCGCCATCGCCATCATGGTGATCACCCCGCCGGCCATCGCGGTCCCGCCCCTCAGGAGCATGCCGAGCACCAGGCCGATCAGGATGGTCGGCAGCAGCCCCAGCCAGAGCACCGCGATGGTGGCCAGGAACGGTCCGGGTCCGGCCTCGACCCCGGTGGCCAGCCCGACCAGCCCCACCGCCACCAGCGCGGGCAGGATCACGGCGCTGGCCGCCATCACGGAGCCGGTCAGGAAGGAGCGCGGGGAGAGTCCGGCGACGATCAGCTGCCGCAGGAAGCCGCTGCGCTGGTCCTCCTGGATCTGGGTGCCGGCGGTGACGGCGGCGCCGAGCCCGCCGTAGGCGGCCATGTTCACCATCACCATGCCGCGGGCGCGGCCGTCGTCGAGATCGCCCAGCAGCATCGAGAACAGCAGGTACATGCCCACCGGCAGCGCGATGGTGAAGACCATGAACATCACGTTGGTGACGGTCATCGCCGTGGTGTGCAGCGCGTAGCGCAGGGTGCGCGCGATGGGGGTCGGGACGGGCAGCGGGGCGGCGAGGGCGGTCATCGGGTAACTCCTTCGGTCTCGGGGTGGTCGGTGATGTGCAGGAAGGCCTCTTCGAGGCCGGGCGCGGTCACCAGCACCTCGTGGACGGCCGCGGCGAGCGGGCCGGTCAGCAGGGCCCGCAGGGCGGCGTCGGAGTCCGAGCAGAGCGCGCGGACCCGGCCGGGATCGGCCTCGTCGGGCGCGGCGCTCTCGACGCCGGGCAGCTGGGCGATCTGCGCCGCCTCGGCGCCGCGCAGGGTCAGCACCCGCCCGGCGACGATCGCGCTGATCTCGGCGCCGGTGCCGTCGGCGACCACGCGGCCGCGGTCGAGCACCACCACCCGGGCGGCCTCGCGCTCGGCCTCCTCGAGGTGGTGGGTGGCGAAGACGATGGTCCGGCCGGTCGCGGCGACGGTGCGCATCTGCTCCCAGAAGGCGCGGCGGGCGCCGACGTCCATGCCGACGGTGGGCTCGTCCAGCAGCAGCACCCGGGGGTCGCCCAGCAGGGCGATCGCGAAGCGGACCCGCTGCGCCTGTCCGCCGGAGAGGGAGCCGATGCGGCGCCGCAGGAGATCGGCGACGTCGGCCTGGGCGACGGCGTCGGCCAACGGCATCGGATGCGCCTGCAGGGCGTGCAGCATCCGCAGCATGGAGCGCACGGTCTGGTCCGGCAGCAGCGCGCCGCCCTGGAGCATGGTGCCGATCAGTCCGGTGCGGGTGGCGGTGACGGGGTCGGTGCCCAGGACGCGCACCCGGCCGGCGTCGGGTGCGACCAGGCCCACCATCATCTCCATGGCGGTGGACTTGCCGGCGCCGTTGGGGCCCAGCAGCGCGACGAGCTCCCCGGGGGCGATCTCCAGGTCCAGGCCGTCCAGGGCGCGGACGGGTCCGTAGTGCTTGGTGACGCCGCGCAGGCTGAGGGCGGCGGTGCCGGTGGCGATGGCCGGTGGGGCGGGGGCGAGAGTGGTGTCCATGGCATCGAGCCTCCCGCGGCGGCACAGCCGCTGCCAGGCACGATGATCACCTCCTGCCCATGACAGTCGTCATGGCCCTGCCCGCTACGCTGGATCCGTGCTGATCAGACAGGTGCGGCCCTTCGACGCCGGCTCCGGTGCGGCGGCGACCCGCCCGGTCGACGTGCGCATCCGCGGCGGCGTCATCACGCAGATCGCGGCCTCGCTCCCGGCCACGCCCGGTGAGCCGCGCCTCGACGGCGGTGGGGCGCTCGCGATCCCCGGGCTCTGGGACCAGCACGTGCACACCGGCCAGCTCGCCCAGGCGCATGCCCGGCTCGACACCAGCGGCGCGGGGAGCGTGGGCGTGATCCTCGAGCTGGTGGCCGCCGAGCTCGCTCGGCGCCGGGAGGCGGGCACCGGGGCGCAGCAGGCGGTGATCGGTTTCGGGCACCGCCTGGTGGACCTGGTGGTGCGGCCGACGGTGGTGGCGCTGGACGAGGTGACCGGTCAGGTGCCGACGGTGCTGATCGGCGGGGACGCCCATCACGCCTGGCTGAACTCCGCGGCCCTGCGCCTGCTGGGGGTCCCGCCGCGCGACGGGATCCTCGGCGAGGAGGACTGGTTCGCCCTGGTCCCGCGCCTCACGGCGCTGCCGGGGGTGGCCGAGGCCTTCGCGACCGGCGCCGCGATGCTGCAGCGCCAGGCACTGCAGCGCGGCGTCGTCGGCCTCGTGGACATGGAGTGGGGCCGGCCCTGGGAGACCTGGCCCGAGCGCTCGCCGCGGCTGCGGATCCGCACCGCGGTGTACCCGGCGGAGCTCGCGCACGCACCGGGGCCCACCGGCACGGTGCTCGAGGCCTCCGGCCTGGTGACGATGGGACCGCTGAAGGTGATCGTCGACGGGGCGCTGGGCTCCCATTCGGCGTACACCCGCGAGGACTACTCCGACGGTCACGGCTACGCGGGACGCGGCGTGCTGAGCGTCGGTGCCGCGGAGCTCACCGCGGCGCTGCGGCGGGCGAGGGCGCAGGGGCTGACCGCCGCCGTCCACGCGATCGGGGACGCCGCCGCCGGCCTGAGCCTCGAGGCGATCGCGGCCGCCGGGATCCCGGCGCGCCTCGAGCACGCGCAGATGCTCACCGACGCGGACATCGCCCGCATGGCCGCCCTCGGCGTCACCGCCTCGGTCCAGCCCGCCCACCTGCTCGATGACCGCGACGCCACCGAGGGCATCTGGCCCGACCGGGCCGGTCAGGCGTTCCGGCTGCGGGACCTGCTCGCGGCCGGGGTGCCGCTCGCGCTCGGCTCCGACGCCCCGGTGGCGCCGCTGGATCCGTGGCTGGCGATGGCGGCCGCGGTGCATCGCAGCGCCGATGACCGCCCCGGCTGGCATCCCGAGCAGCAGCTGCAGCCACGCGAGGCGCTGGCCGCCTCCACCGACGGGGTCACCGCGCTGCGCGTCGGCGGCCCCGGCGACCTGGTGCTGCTCGCGCAGGACCCCTTCGCCGACGTCCCGCTCGGGGCCGACGGGCTGATGGTCGACGCCGCCGCCCGCGAGGCGGCGCAGCGGCTGCGGGAGACCCGCGTGCTGGAGACCGTCGTCGCCGGGCGGCCGGGGCTCTCGCGCTGAGGGAGCGAGAGGAGCGCGGAGAGAGCGGGGAGAAGAAAGAGGGAGGGGAGAGACGGGAGGGAGGAAGAGGAGGGAGGGGGGGGGGGGGGGGGGGGGGGGGGGGGGGGGCGGGCGGGGGGGGGGGGGGGGGGGGGGGGGGGGGGGGGGGGGGGGGGGGGGGGGGGGGGGGGGGGGGGGGGGGGGGGGGGGGGGGGGGGGGGGGGGGGGGGGGGCCCGGGGGGGGGGGGGCCCCCCCGGGGGGGGGGGGGGGGGGGGGCGGGGGGGGGGGGGGGGGGGGGGGGGGGGGGGGGGGGGGGGGGGGGGGGGGGGGGGGGGGGGGGGGGGGGGGGGGGGCGGGGGGGGGGGCGCCCCCCCCCCGCGCGTGGGGCACACTGGCGCCATGAGCCCGAGGCACGATCGTGAGGACCTGCTGCACATCGGCGCGGTCGCCGAGCGCACCGAGATGAGCCTGCGCACCCTGCGCCACTACGACGAGATCGGCCTGGTCACGCCCTCGGAGCGCAGCGAGGGCGGTTTCCGTCTCTACTCCGAGCAGGACGTCCAGCGGATCCTGCTGATCCGGCGCATGAAACCCCTCGACTTCAGCCTCGAGCAGATGCGCGAGCTGCTCGATGCCACCGACGCCGTTGCCCGCCCCGAGGCGCCCGAGAGCGCCTTCCGGACGCTGCGGGAGTTCGAGGCGACCGCCATCGAGCGGCGCCGGGGACTGGAGAGGAAGCTGGCCATGGCCGATGAGTTCCTCGCCCGGCTCGGCGACCTCTCGGAGCGGCGGACCCCGGTGACGGACACCTCGTCCCGACCGCCTGAACTCTGACGTAACGTGAGGGTTGAGCCCTTCCCCACTCCCCTAGGACCCTCCGTGACCTCTGTCCGCACTGATCCGGTCGATCAAACCCACTCCCAGCGGCGCCCCGCCACGGTGATGCAGGCCCTGCGCAGCCCCCGGATGCTGAGGACGGAGGTCCTCGCCGGCCTGGTGGTCGCGCTGGCCCTGATCCCGGAGGCGATCTCCTTCTCGATCATCGCCGGGGTCCCGCCGCAGGTGGGACTGTTCGCCTCCTTCACGATGGCGGTGACGATCTCGGTCGTCGGCGGCCGCCCGGCCATGATCTCGGCCGCCACCGGCGCGATCGCCCTGGTGGTCGCCCCGATCGCGCGCGAGCACGGGATGGACTACCTGATCGCCACCGTGCTGCTGGCCGGGGTGCTGCAGATCGTGCTGTCCCTGCTGGGGGTGGCCCGGCTGATGCGGTTCATCCCCCGCAGCGTGATGACCGGCTTCGTCAACGCCCTGGCGATCCTGATCTTCCTCGCCCAGCTCCCGCACCTGTTCGGCGACGACATCCCCTGGCTGGTGTACCCGCTGGTCATCGCGGGTCTCGTGATCATCGTCGGCTTCCCGAAGCTCACCGGTGCGGTGCCGGCCCCGCTGGTCGCGATCGTGCTGCTCACGGCCGTGGTGCTGGTGGCCGGATGGACGGTCCCCAACGTCTCCGACCAGGGCGAGCTGCCGCAGTCGCTGCCCGAGCTGGTGATCCCGGACGTCCCGCTGACGATGGAGACCCTGCAGCTGATCGCGCCCTACGCGCTGGCGATGGCGCTGGTGGGCCTGATGGAGTCCCTGATGACCGCGAAGCTGGTCGACGACGTCACCGACACCCACTCCGACAAGACCCGCGAGGCCTGGGGCCAGGGCGTCGCCAACCTCGTCACCGGCGCCTTCGGGGGCATGGGCGGCTGCGCCATGATCGGCCAGACCATGATCAACGTGAAGCAGTCCGGGGCGCGCACCCGGTTGTCGACCTTCCTGGCCGGCGTGTTCCTGCTGATCCTGGTCGTCACCCTGGGCGACATCGTGGGCCTGATCCCGATGGCCGCGCTGGTCGCGGTGATGATCATGGTCTCCGTCGCCACCCTGGACTGGCACAGCATCCGCCCCTCGACCCTGCGCCTGATGCCCTGGTCCGAGACCGCCGTCATGGTCGTCACCGTCGTCGCCACCGTCGCGACCGACAACCTGGCCATCGGCGTGATCCTCGGCGTCGTGACCGCGATGGTGCTGTTCGCCCGCCGCGTCGCCCACCTGGTGCGGATCGAGAAGGTCTCGGAGCAGGACGTCGACGGCGACGGCAGCGTCGACGTGCGCCGCTACTCGGTCACCGGCCAGCTGTTCTGGGCCTCCAGCAACGACCTGGTCTACCAGTTCGACTACGCCGGCGACCCCGGGACCGTCATCATCGACCTCACCTCGGCCGACGTCTGGGACGCCTCCACCGTGGCCACCCTCGACGCCGTGCAGAGCAAGTACGCCGCCCGCGGCAAGCAGGCCCGCATCGTCGGCCTGGACGGCGCGAGCCTCGAGCGTCTCGAGAGGCTCTCCGGCAAGCTCGGCGACGGCTCCTGAGACGCCTCGTCGACGCGCATCGCGGGGTGGGGGAGAATGACGGCGCGCTCAGGACTTCGAGCGCAGCCGAACAGGGAGGATGACCGATGATGAGCGAGACCCCCGAGAGCCCGGCCGACGACCAGCACACCGACGTCGAGGAGCTCAGCGACGAGGGAGTCGGCGGCACCGTCGGCTCGAAGGACACCTTCGAGCCCGAGGAGTCCGAGTCCCCCGAGGCGGAGTCCGCCGGCTCGCCGGAGCAGTGATCGCCTCAGCGCGATGAGCCCGCAGCGCTCGGGTGGCGTCGGGGTCCGGGCCCGGACCCCGACGCCTTCCGAGCGGTCGGCCGCCGCAGGGTCGGCGCCACCGCCAGCAGCCCCACGATCCCGGCCGCGCCGAAGGTCAGCGCCGGCGAGGTGGCCCCGAGCAGCGCTCCCCAGGCCACCGAGCCGGCCGCCTGGCCGACGGCCAGCGCGATGAACAGCCAGACCGTGCCGGTGGCGGCGCGGTCGGGCAGGGTCCGCACCGCCCAGATGATGAGGACTCCCGACAGCGCGGTGTAGCTCGCCCCGAACAGGGCCGCGGCCAGCAGACCCGCAGCCGTCACCCCCGGCGCCGCCCCCAGCACGACGGTCGCCAGCGCCATGGCGAGCGTGGTCGCCGCCCAGGCCCGGCGCAGGCTCCCGGCCTGCACGATCCTCCCGGCGCCCGCCCCCAGCACGCCGCAGGCGCCCAGCACCATCCAGGCCATCACGGAGTAGGCCGCCGCCCCCTCGCGCGAGGCCTCCATCACCGAGCGGCCGAAGGTCCAGATCGCCGCGCTCGCGGCCCCTGCCAGCGCGGCCGCGCACAGCGGCGCGGCCAGCGGCGCCAGGAGACCCCGGCCCGTCCCCGCCGGCGGCCCGTCGGCCCGCACCGCCGCGGACCGGTCGCTGCGCAGCGTCGCGAGCATGGCCAGCAGCGCGATGACCGCGATGGCGGCCCAGCCCGCCCGCCACTGCTCGGCGGTCAGCACCAGCAGCGCCCCGGCCGCGACGATCCCCGCCCCGGTGCCGGCGTTGACGATCGGCTGCGCGGCCTCCTGGCGCGCCGGCGGGAGGTTCCGCTCCAGCAGCGTCACCAGACCGGGGGTCGCGAAGCCCGCCCCCGCGCCGGCCAGGACCACGCTGAGCGCCAGCACCCCCGCGGTCGGCGCCGCCGCCACCCCGGCCGCCCCCACCGCGGCGGTGGCGCCCGCCAGCACCACCAGGCGGCGGGGGCGATGCCCGAGGCGGGTGGCGAGCAGCGCGGCGACGCAGTAGGAGAAGAAGCTGCCGGCCTGGATCAGTCCCGAGACGGCGGGGGTGATCGCGAAGGCCTCGGTGAGCTGCGGCAGGAACAGGCCGTAGCCGAAGCGCGCCAGCCCGTAGGTCGCCGCGATCAGGATCATGCCGCTGATGACGAGCGCTCGCATCGTCCTGCCCCCTGCCGCCGACACCATAACGCTCGTTACGGTAAGGCAGAACGAGCACTCACCGCAACGCCCGTTATGGTGGAGGGGTGCCGACCACCGCCCGACCCCCCGCCCGCGAGCGGCTGCTGCAGGCCGCCGAGACCGTGCTGTTCGAGCGCGGCATCCGCGCCACCCCGGTCGATGAGCTGCTGCGCCATGCGGAGGTGTCGGTGGCCACGCTCTACGCCCAGTTCGGCAGCAAGGACGCCCTGGTCGCCGAGGCCCTGCAGCGGCGGCTGGCGAACTGGCGGGCGGTGTGGGACGAGCAGGTGATCGCCGCCGACGACGACCTGGGCCGCCTCCTGGCCCTCTTCGACGCGCTGTCCCTGTACCGCGACGGACGCCGCCCCCGCGCCCGCTGGTGCGCCTTCCTCGCCACCGCGGCCGAGCACCCCGAGGCCCCCGCCGAGATCGACGAGGTGCTGGCGGCCGACACCGCGCTGCTGCGGCAGCGCCTCGAGCACCTCGCCGCCCCCCTGGCCGGCGAGCACGCCCCGCAGCTCGCCGACGAGATCCTGCTGATCTACAACGGCACCCTGGCCGCGTTCCTGCGCGGCCGACCCGCGGACCCGATCGACGTCGGCCGCCGGCTCGCGCAGCGCGCGGCGGGAGGATACTCCCTGCGCTGAGGGCTCCCCGCCCCGGCCGGCCCCAGGCCGGCGGCGGGCTTACAGTGGGCGCAGCCACCAGCCGCCGGTCCAGGAGCCTTCGCATGAGAACACGACGGGAATCGCCGGCCGCCGCCGAGCCGGCCCCGTCGCGCCCGCCCGGTCCCTGGTCGGACTCGCTGGGAGTGGCCGGCGCCCGGGCCGGCCAGCTGCTGCTGATCGGCGCGGTGGTCGGGGTGGTGGTGTGGCTGCTGCTGCGGGTGACGCTGGTGGTGATCGCCGTCCTGGTGGCGCTGATCCTGGCCTCGGCGCTCTCGCCCCTGGTGCGGTGGCTGGTCGCCAAGGGCTGGCCGCCGGTCGCGGCCACCCTGGCGGCGTTCCTGGCCCTGACCGTGCTGCTGGTCGGCGTGGTGGGCGGGGTGGTGATGGCCATCCGGAACGAGTGGAGCACCCTGGTGGCCTCCGCCGAGCAGGGGTGGGAGGAGCTGCTCAGCTGGATCGTCTCGGGACCCGTGCCGGTGGACCCCGCCCTCATCGACGACGCCACCGAGCAGATCACCGACCTCGTCGCCAGCGGGGACTTCGCCGGCAACCTCGCCAGCAGCACCCTGGTGGGCCTCACCGCCGCCACCGAGGTGCTCACTGGCATGGTGCTGGTGATCGTGCTGCTGTTCTTCTTCCTCAAGGACGGGACGAAGATCTGGAACTTCTTCCTGCGCTGGTTCCACGGCGAGACCCGCGCCAAGCTCGCCGAGACCGCCGACCGCTCCTCCGCCGTGCTCGGCGGCTACGTGCGCGGCACCGCCACCGTCGCCCTGGTCGACGCCGCCCTGATCGGCATCGGCCTGGCCATCATCGGGGTGCCGCTGACGGTGCCGCTGGCGGTGATCGTCTTCATCGGCGCGTTCATCCCCGTCGTCGGCGCCACCCTCGCCGGCATCCTCGCCGCCGCCGTCACCCTGGTGACCATGGGCCCCCTCGAGGCCCTGATCGTGGTCATCATCGTCGTCGGCGTCAACCAGCTCGAGGGCAACCTCCTGCAGCCCGTCGTGATGGGCCGCACCCTGAGCCTGCACCCCCTGATCGTGCTGCTGGCCCTGACCATCGGCACCATCCTCGGCGGGATCTTCGGAGCGGTCCTGGCCGTGCCCTACACCGCGATGGCCTGGACCGTGGTCCAGATCTGGACCGACCGCTACCAGGCGGGGCCCGATCCGGTGCTCGGCGACGACCCGCTGGAGCCGAAGGACCGCGCCGCGAACAAGGCCACCGTGGCCCAGCGGTGGAAGTACCGGCGCATGCGACGCCAGCGACCCGGCGACAGCCTGGGCGCCGTCGGCAGCGACACCCCCGAACCCCCTCCCCCGACAGGAACCCCATGGACGCTCCCCGCCGCTTCGACACCATCTCGGTGATCTTCAACCCGAACAGCACCGGGGAGGCGCCGCGGCTGGCCGCCACCCTCCGCGACCAGTTGGAGGAGGGCCTGCCGGGCACCCCGGACATCCGCCTGCTGCCCACCCAGCACGCCGGCCACGCCGTGGACCTGGCCCGCGAGGCGGCCGGCACGCCCAATGCGCTGGTGGTCTCGGTCAGCGGCGACGGCGGCTACAACGAGGTCGTCAACGGGGTCATGGCCGCGGGCAGCAGTGACACCGTCTGCGCGGTGATGGCCGCGGGCAACGCCAACGACCACCAGCGCACCAGCAGCACGACCCGGCTGGACCGCGCGATCATCGAGGGCCAGGTGCGCAGGATGGACCTGCTGCGGATCACCGTGGGCGACGATCCCGAGGCGCAGGCGATCTACGCGCACTCCTACATCGGCTTCGGGCTGACCCCGGTGGTCGCGATCGACATGGAGAAGGGCAACAAGGGCGCCCTCAAGGAGATGGTCTCGGTGGTGCGGACCTTCTCGCGCTTCGAGCCCTTCCGCATCGACGACAGCGACGGCGTCCGACGCGAGATCGACAGCCTGGTCTTCGCCAACATCCCCCAGATGGCCAAGTACGCCACCCTGAGCGAGGCGCAGGAGCGCCCCGACGACGGGATGTTCGAGGTGATCCTCTTCCCGCACACCGCCAAGTGGCGGGTGCTGCTGAAGGCCGTGCGCGCCGCCACCACCGGGCTCGGCGACCAGCCCAGCGTGCGCAGCTACGAGTTCACCACCATCGACCCCCTCCCCTATCAGCTGGACGGCGAGGTGCGCTCCGCCCCGGCCGGGACGACGGTGCGGGTCGAGTCCGTGCCGTCGGCCCTGCACGTCCTCGGCTGACCCGGCGGCTCAGCCGCGGCGAGCGACGTGCAGGGCCTGCGCGATGAGCACGCCCTGCAGGGGCAGGCGCCCGTAGGCGAGGCTCCGGCTCGGCGCAGGCCGGTGCGTCCAGTCCGCGGCCATCTGCAGGTTCGCCGGGAACACGGCGACCAGCAGCGCCGCCGCCGCGACTCCGCCCCGCCGGCGGGTCGGCGCAGCGGCGAGCAGTCCGGCGACGCCCAGCTCGGCGATCCCGGAGGAGGCGGTGTAGCACCGTGCCGGCCCCGGCAGCGACCGCGGCACGATGCTGTCGAACGGCGCCGGGCGGACGAGGTGCAGCGCTCCCGCCCCGGCGAGCAGCACGCACAGGAAGCGGGCCGTGCGCCGCGCGCCGCTCACGCGCCGGCCCCGCTCGCGGTCAGGACGCAGAACTCGGTGCCGGAGGGATCCTGGTGCACGCGCCAGGGCAGGTCGCCCCAGCCGGGATGGAGCTCGCGGCCACCGCGCTCCTGGATCCCGGCGGCGACCGCGTCGGCGTCGTCGTCGGCCTCGAGGCGCACGTCCAGGTGGATCCGGTTCTTCTGCCCGCGCCGCTTCGGCTCGGGCTCCGGGCACAGCTCCAGCAGCGGACCGCGCCGGGAGAGATGGGCGCCGTCGGAGAGGACCAGCCGGGTCTCGTAGAGGTCCTGCTGATGCGTGAGCGCGGTGGTGCCGAGCGCCGCCGCCCAGAAGCGCCCCAGGCGGAGCGGATCGACGGCATCGATGACGAGGTTCTCGAGGAACATGCGGTCAGCGTAGGGCAGCGATATTCGGTGGACCACCGGCGGCGGCCCGCCTACGGTGATCCCAGTCGTCGGCCCGCGCGGGCCGACCCGGAGGGAAGGATGAGCTGATGGCCGTGACCGTGCCGACCCCTGCACTCCTCCCTTCCGCCCCGACCCGCTGAGCGCGCCCGCGCCGCCGGTCCTCCCTCAGGAGACCCCGTCATGACGTCGTCCTTCGACGCCCACGCCTTCCTCACCCTCGACGACGACCAGCGCTGGTCCAGCTGGCCCGAGACCGCCCACACCCTGGACCGCGGACCGCAGCCCTTCCCCGCCTGGGTGGTCCAGCACGACGGCGCCATCGACACCGAGCTCGGCATCCTCAGGTCCGGCAAGGAGGCCGACGCCTTCCTGCTCGACCGCGCCCTGCCCGCCGAGCGCCTCACCGGCGCGCCGGGCGAGGCCGTGCTGATGGTCGCCAAGCGCTACCGCTCCCCGGAGCACTCCGCGTTCCACCGCTCCCACGAGTACACCGAGGGGCGGCGCACGAAGGACTCCCGCGAGGCCCGCGCCATCGTCCGGGGCACGGCCTTCGGCCGGCAGGCAGCCGCCGCGCAGTGGGCCCGCACCGAGTTCGACGTGCTCTCCCGGCTGTGGTCGGCGGGGCTGCCGGTCCCCTATCCGGTGCAGATCCTCGGCACGGAGGTGTGCATGGAGTTCATCGGCACCGACGACGAGCGCGGCGCCGTCGCCGCGCCCCGGCTGCAGGAGACCGCCCCGGACCCGGCGACGGTGCGCCGCTGGGCCGAGCGGCTGCGGGACGTGGTCGTCGACCTCGCCGCGCTGGGACTGGCCCATGGCGACCTCTCCCCCTACAACGTCCTGATCGACACCCGGGCCGCGCTCCCCGATCCGGTGATCATCGACGTCCCGCAGACCGTCGACCTGATCGCGAACCCCCACGGCGCCCGCTTCCTGCGCCGCGACTGCGAGAACCTCTGCACCTGGCTGCGGGCGAAGGGGGCACCGCCGTCGGCCGCGGATCCCGCCGAGTGGTGCGCCGCGAGCCTGCGCAGCTGGGAGGCCCGGTGATCAGCGACGCCCGCCTGCAGGAGGTCGCGAAGCGGCTCGGCGCCGTTCCCGGCATCACCGCCGTCGCCCTCGGCGGCAGCCGCGCCCGCGGCCTCCACCACCCCGACTCGGACGTCGACCTCGGCCTCTACTACGACGCCGCGGCGCTCGACGTGCCGCGGCTGCGCGAGACGGCGTCGCAGCTGGCCGGTGCGCCGGTGGCCGTCGCGGGCCCCGGCGGATGGGGGCCGTGGGTCGACGGCGGGGCCTGGCTCCACATCGACCACGCCGCGGTGGACCTGATCCTGCGCGATGCGGAGCGCGTGCGGGAGCAGCGGGACCGAGCCCGCCGCGGCGACTTCGCGACCCACCAGCAGACCGGTCATCCACTGGGGTTCCTCGACGTCGCCTACGCGGGCGAGGTCGCCGCCTGCCGCCCCCTGGTCGACCCCGACGGGCTGCTCGAGCAACTGCGCGAGGGGCTGGACCCGTATCCGCGCGCACTGCGGGACGCCGTCGTCGAGCAGCTGTGGAGCGCGGAGTTCGTCGTCGCCGGGGCCCGCAAGGTGGCCGGCCGCGGCGACCTCGCCTACCTCCAGCTCTGCTGCGCGACGGCGCTGATGTGGTGCGCCCACGCGTGGCACGCGGAGGCCGGCGCCTGGGTCACCAACGAGAAGGGACTGGTCCCCGCCGTCGCACGCCTCCCCATGGACACCCTCGACTTCTCGCAGCGGGCCGCCGCGGCGCTGGCGGGTCTCGGCGCCGCGGCCTTCGGCGGTGACCTCGTCGCCGCGGTCGCCGAGGTCGAGCACCTGGTCACCGCCACCCGGGAAGCACTGAGCGGGCCCGCCTGAGCGACCGCCCCGGGCCTCTCAGCGCCGGCGGCCGAACCTCCACCACCGTCGGCGCGGCGGCTCCACCGCGGCCGGCGGCGCGGGCGGCGGGGCGGCCGGGGCCGCCTGCGCCCGCAGCTCCCGCCAGCGCTGCGCGGCGTCGTCCGCATCCCACGCCGGCGCGATCAGGGTCTGGAAGGGGTTCGCGCGACGGTCCTCGTGGACGCGGTCGCTGAACTCCTCGGCGTACTCGCGGGCCGCCTGCTCGCTGGGCAGCTCGACGAGGGTCTCCTCGCGCCGCTCGAACTCACGGCGCAGCAGCACCACCACCGGCAGCATGGCCTCGGGCTCGATGTAGCCCTGGGCGATGCGCTGCTTGACCCACCAGTCCGGGTCGTGGACGTCCGGCAGGTCCAGCGGCCTGCCGGCCCCGGGCAGGTTCTCGAAGTCCCCCCGCGCCATGGCCCGCTCGATCGCCGACTCCACGCTGGCGACGTCGGGCGGCAGCGGGGGCCGCTCCTGGTCGCGTCCCGTCATGGCCCTGCGGCGTCCGCCCCGGCGTCGGCCGCGAACCCGGGGCGGCCCTGCAGCACCAGCTCGCGATAGATGACCCGGTAGCCGAGCTTCTCGTTGACCCAGATCATCCAGGGGTTCACATGCGAGTTCCAGGTCACCACGCTGCGCAGCTGCGGGGCCTGCTGCCGCAGCTGCCGGTGGGTGGCGACCTTCAGCGCCAGGCCCAGCCGGTGCCCGCGATGCTCGGGCATGACCAGCGTGTTCTCCTGCCAGCCGACGGTCGTGCCGGGCGCGGTGTGGACGTGGACCTCCGAGTTGCCGACGAAGCTGCCGTCGGGCGCGACCGCGACCGCGATGATGGCGCGCAGCCCCGACTCCCGTCGACGCCGCTCGTTCTCGCGGATCCGCTCCGGTGTGTACTCGGGGGCCTCGTGCTCGAACTCCTCATCGGGCTCGTCGAGCTCGAGCTGACGCATCAGCACGCCGTAGGTGCCCAGATGCGGCTCGGGGACCTCGTCATCCCACACCTCGATGCGGTACGGGCCGGTCCTCTCCGCCGCCTCCGCCTCGAGGGCGTCGAGGAGGGCGTCATCCAGCGGGAGCGGCACCGCCCGGCACACGGCGAGGTTCTTGCGGGTGATCCCCAGCCGCCGCGCGAGCCGGTTCACCGGCTCCTCGGCGCTGTCGGGGTCGCCGTCGGCCGGGACCTCGCCGTACCCCTCCACGAGCGTGCGGCCGGAGTCGCGGATGGCGGGGATCAGCGCCTCCTCGACCAGCGCCGTGGCGATGCCGTGGCCGCGGAACGCGGGATGCACCTCCACCCCCACGGAGATGGTCTCGAGGTTCTCCCGCAGCGGCACGAAGGTGGTGGCGCGGCCGACGAGGCTCTCCCCGCCCTCGATGGTCTCGGCCAGGGCCACCCAGCGCCGGGTGGTCCAGTACGGGGAGTCGGTGAGGGTGGCCCGCAGCTGCTCGCGGGTGAGGTCCTGGGAGCCGCCGTAGGCGTGCTCGTCGAGCGCCCTCTCGAGGGCGCCGTACTGATCGAGCTCGACATCGGAGGTGGGGTCCAGCGGACGGATCGAGAAGTGCATGGGGGAAGTGGACCACATCGGATCCGTGCCGGTCGACGGAATTTCCGGGAGATGCTGCAGGTCGGAGCGTTCAGCGGGCGGAGGGCGGCCTCCGGCGCGAGCGATGCGAGCGGGTCAGGCCGCGGTCGGGTTCGACGTCGGCGCCCACCCCCTCGCGGCTCTCATGGCGCAGCGCCTCGCCGAGGTAGGGCAGGGCGTACTCGACGAATCCGCGGCCGGCGGGGCGGATCAGCTCGTCCTCGATGAGCCGTTCGCGATAGGTCGACTGGTTGCGCGGGTCGATGCCCATGCGCTGGGCGATGTCGCCGACGCTCGAGGGCCCCTCGTCCTCGAGCATGGCGAGGAGGTACTCGCGCTTGCGGGCGCTGAGCCCGCGCAGGGCGGGGCCGTGCACGTTCTTGACCATCGCCGCGATCACGTGGCCCCGGCCCCCGCGCACGTCCTCGATCTCGATGGTGTCGGCGTCCCCGCTGTTCTGCCAGGCCTTGGAGCCGATGAGCTGGATCAGGTACGGGTAGCCCTGGGAGATCTCCCCGGCCAGCACGGCGGCCTCCGGGGTGATCGTCTTCGCGGTGTCGGCGATGGTCATCCGGATCGCCTCGGCCGCGGTGCCCACGTCGACGCTGCCCACCTCGATCCGGTGCGCCCGCCGCAGGAAGGTGGTGCGCTCATGGGCCAGCAGCGCGTCCACCCCGGTGCGCACCCCGGCCGCGATGAAGCCGACGGGGTGGCCCGAGCCGATGAGGTCCTGGACGTGCTGGGTCAGGGCATGGAGCTGATCGGGCTGGACCGACTGCAGCTCGTCGAGAGTGATGAGGACCCCGCCGCCCTCCGCCTCGGTCAGCGCCGCGAGCCGGTCCAGCAGGGTCGTGAGCGGCTCGACCTCCCCGTCGTAGCGCTGGAGGATGTCGCGGCCGGCGCTCAGCGCCGAGACGCCCGCCGAGGTCAGGCGCGAGGACTCGGCCTCCGGATCGAGGTCGCGCAGGTGCGAGATGGCCTGGCTGCGCAGCTCCTCGGCCAGGGAGCTCGAGGAGGTGTGCAGGCGCAGGTCGACCCAGCCGGCCTCGAGCGCGAGCTCCTTGAACTCCGTCAGCAGCACCGTCTTGCCGGAGCCGCGCGCCCCCGAGATGAGGATGGCGCGGGCCTCGGGCACATTGCCCGCGAGCGCCGCGGTGAACTCCTCGATCGCCACGTCCCGCCCCGCGAGGATGATCGGGGTCAGGCCGAAGCCGGGGGTGAAGGGGTTGCCGGCTGTGGGTGGAGTCATGGAGCCATGGTGCCGTGTGTGTAAATGTATGTACAGGGTGCGGCGCGGGCGTGCGGCGCGGGGGCGGGTCGCCGACGGCCGACGGCCGACGGCCGGACGTTCGGCGATTCCGCGCCCCATCGTCGCTCGATTTCGGGCCGATGAACTCCTCTACAATCCCAGTCATCCACACTGCGCAGGTCAGGGCAAATTGCCTTGCGGCACAGAATATGACGCACTCTGAACCGCTGCAATAAGCGCCACGGGCGCGCAGCGGCACTTATTGCACTTTTCCGAGCTCAGCCGAGCGCGGGGTGGCCGGCTCCGGCGCGATTCCTTGCCCGCCGCCAGCCGATACGGGCTGCTACAAGCCGCCATGAGCCGCCGCGCCCCCTCCCCCAGCGGAACCTTTCCTCCCTACGAGGAGGTTATCCACAAATTCGACCTCTTACACGATGACCCTTTAGTAGGCGCCGCTCATGACGCTATGCTCATGCAATAGAACACAGGATCGATACAGCATCGTTCGAGTATGGCCCGCCCGGCCACCGTTCACGAGAAGGGAGGGATCGTCATGGGCGACTTCGAGACACCGCCCCGGCAGGACGTGCCCGAGCAGCGGCCGGATCGCGCCGGGTCCTCCGGCGCTGACCCCTCGCCGGAGAACGTCCCGTGCTGGAGTATGCGGGCGCGGCATGAGCTGACCGAGGACCGGATCGTCCATGACGCGGAGGCGGAGCCCGGCAGCCCGCAGGCCCAGACGGTCCTGGCTCTTCACCACACCCTGCGCGGCCGTGCCCGCTTGTATGCACGGCACCTCGAGTTGCTGACCACGTTCTTCTCCCAGGATGCGGAGAACGAGGGCCTGCTGGAGGACGCGGATGTGACCGCGTTGAAGATCGCCACCGGGTTGCGGGTCTCGACCGTGCAGGCCACCGGCATGCTCCGCGATGCCCACCGCGCCGTGCACTGCATGCCGCAGACCTTCGCCTACCTCCAGCGCGGAGACCTGCCCGAGCACTTCCATCACTACCTGTTGCGGCGGGTCCGGGGCCTGACCGAGGAGCAGGCCCGCCAGGTCGACGCCCACCTGGCCCGGGTGGAGCTGCCCTCGGTGCCCCGGGAGTCGTTCGAAGTGCAGGTGCGTCTCGCGGTCCGGTTGGCGACTGCGGGCACCATCCCGGCACCGGCCTCGTCGCTGCGGTCGGTGGAGATCAGCAATGTCGACGATGAGGCGGGGACGGCGTCGGTGACGATCACCGGTCCGATCCCGGAGATCAAAGCCCTCGTCCACCGCCTCGAGGTGGCCTCTCGGACCGTGCAGAAGGCCCAGCGGGCCGCGCTGGAGGACGGGCAGGAAGGCCCGCTGCCGTTCGACATCGACGACAACCTCCGCGAGCGCGGCAAGGCCCTCTCGCTACGCACCCTGCGCTACGCGATCCTGGTCCATTCGATCCTGGATATCGACCCCGTCCAGGAGACCTGCCGGCCCTACAAGATCCTGGTGACGATCCCCGTCACCACCCTGCTGGGCATGGACGACGCGCCGGGGATGCTGGACGGGTTGACGCCGATCCCCGCCGAGCAGGCCCGCCAGCTCGCCGCCGGCGAGAGCACCTGGCAGCGGATCCTCACCGAGCCGATCAGCGGCGCGTATCTCCCGGTGGCGGCGACGACGTATCAGCCCAGTGCGCAGATGCGGCTTCAGCTGCGGTTGCGTCACCCGGTCTGCGCGGCCCCAGGCTGCGCTCGGCCCACGGTGCTGGCGGCGGAGGATGACCACATCATCGAGTACGACCACGAGCACCCCGCTGCGGGTGGGCAGACCAGCCTGTGGAACCTCCACCGCCTGTGCTGGGTCCACCACCAGGCCAAGACCGCGGGGCATATCGACCCCGAACGCAACCCCGGTGACGACCCCACCCGCAATCGCGACGGCAGCATCCCGGCGGGGCCGTTGGAGACGACCTGGACCCTCGGCGGGGATCTGCGCACCCGCACCCGCGAACACACCGACCTGCTGACCCCGCGCACGGCGGCGTTCCTGGACTCCGCGTGGCGGATCCACCAGCGCAAACGCGAGGACGCCCTCCGCCTCCAGGCCGAGGAGCGCGCCCGCCCCCACCAGGAGCGTGTCGCGGAGCAGCGCTACGAAGCCTTCTGCAAGGTCTATCCCAAGCGGCGCCTGATCCCCCCGGCCCACCACACGCCACCCCCGGACAGCGACGACCCACCACCCTTCTGACCGAGGCCCCCGCCCGGTCCGCACTGTCGGACTGCGCCGCTTCACCGGATGCTGCTGGCAGAATCACCGCATGCCAGCGTCGCTTCCCCGCTCGACCATGCCCCGCGCCTACTCGAGACTCCTCTCGCCGCTGGATCTGAAGCCGTTCGAAGTGCGCAACCGCATCGTCATGGGCTCCATGCACGTCGGGCTCGAGGACCGCCCGGCCGATTCCGGGAAGCTCGCGGCCTATCTCGGCGAGCGCGCCCGCGGCGGCGTCGGCCTGATCGTGACCGGCGGCTTCTCCCCCGACCGCAGCGGCCGGCTCACCCCCCGCGGCGCCCAGGCCGACGCCCGCACCCTGCGCGGCCACGAGCTCATCACCCGCGAGGTCCACGAGGCCGACGGGCGGATCCTCCTGCAGCTGCTGCACGCCGGCCGCTACGCCTTCCACCCGCTCGCCGCCTCGGCCACCGGAGGGACCTCGCCGATCTCCCCGTTCCGGTCCCGGCGCCTGACCCGCCGCGGGGTCGGCCGCACCATCGCGCACTTCGCCGCCGCCGCCCGGCGGGCCGTCGAGGCTGGCTACGACGGCGTCGAGATCATGGGCTCCGAGGGCTACCTGCTGAACCAGTTCCTGGCGCCCGCCACGAACCGCCGCCGGGACCGCTGGGGACGCGGCTCCGAGGGCCGCCGGGCGCTGCCCCTGGCGATCGCCGCCGCCGTGCGCGACGCCCTCGGACCCGGCGCCCTGCTCAGCTACCGCATCTCCCTGCTGGACCTGGTGCCCGGCGGACAGACCTGGGCGGAGACCGGCGTGCTGGCCCGCGGCCTCGCCGAGCGCGGGGTGGACGTGCTGTCCACCGGGATCGGCTGGCACGAGGCGCGGGTGCCCACCATCGTCAGCTCGGTGCCGCGCGCCGCGTTCGCCGAGCAGACGGCCCGCCTGCGCGAGCTGGTCGACGTGCCGGTGATCGCCTCGAACCGGATCCACGACCCCGCGGTCGCCGAGGAGGTCCTCGCCGCCGGGCAGGCGGACCTGATCTCCATGGCCCGGCCGCTGCTGGCGGACCCGCACCTGCCGGCGAAGCTGGCCGAGGGCCGCGCCGCCCAGGTCATCGCCTGCATCTCCTGCAACCAGGCCTGCCTGGACAAGGTGTTCGAGGGCAAGCGCGCGAGCTGCCTGGTCAACCCCCGCGCCGGCCACGAGACCGAGCTGGTGCTGACGCCCGTCGTCCAGCGTCGCGCCCGCCGGGTCGCCGTCGTCGGTGCCGGACCGGCCGGGCTCGAGGCCGCGCTGGCCGCCGCCGAGCGCGGCCACGTGGTCACGCTGTTCGAGGCGACCGGCGAGATCGGCGGGCAGCTGCGGCTGGCCGCCCGCATCCCCGGCAAGGAGGCCTACGCGCAGGCGCTGCAGTCCTGGCGGATGCGCCTGGCCGCGGCCGGCGTCGGCATCCGGCTGGACCACAGCCCGAGCGCACCGGACCTGCTCGCCTTCCACGACGTCATCGTCGCCACCGGCGTCCTGCCGCGCGAGATCGACCTGCCGGCCGACGGCGGCCCTCGGGTCGTCTCCTACGCCGATCTGCTCGAGGGCCGGGCCGAGGCCGGTGACCGGGTCGCGATCATCGGCGCCGGCGGGATCGGGGTCGACGTCGCGGAGTTCCTCACCGCGCCGCGCCCCTCCCCCACGTTCGACGTGGCCGCCTGGAGACGGCACTGGGGCGTGGTCGACTCCGATGAGCATCGCGGGGGCGTCATCACGCGGCCGGTCGCGGCGCCGCGGCGCGAGGTGCACCTGCTCCAGCGCAAGGACACCCGGATCGGGGCGGGACTGGGGCGCACCACCGGCTGGGTCCACCGGGCCGAGCTGCGGCACGCCGGCGTGATCCAGCACCGGGGCGTCACCTACCAGCGCGTCGACTCCGAGGGGCTGCACATCCTCGAGGCCGGCCAGGAGCGGGTCCTCGCGGTGGACACGGTGGTGGTCTGCGCCGGGCAGGTCAGTGCGAACGCCCTGGCCGCGGAGGTCCGCGCCGCGCGCAGCGGCCGCTCCCCGCGGGTGCACGTGGTCGGCGGCGCGGACGTGGCCGCCGAGCTCGATGCGGAGCGGGCGATCCGTCAGGCCGTCGAGGTCGCCGCGGGGCTGTGAGCCTGGACAGCGCGGCAGGTGTCCGGGAGGATCCCACCCCATGAGCACGAGTGCCGATTCCGAGCAGCTGAGGCGCGCCGTCGAGCTCGCGACCGAGAACGTCGGCGCCGGCGGCGGGCCCTTCGGGGCCGTGCTGCTGATGCCCGGCGGGCGCCGCTTCGAGGGCGTCAACCGGGTCACCCTCGCCCACGATCCCACCGCGCACGCCGAGGTGGTCGCGATCCGGGAGGCCTGCGCACAGCTGGAGACCGTCGCGCTGCGGGGAGCGGTGCTGTACGCGAGCTGCGAGCCCTGCCCGATGTGCCTGGCGACCGCGCTGTGGGCCCGGGTGGGGAGGGTGGTGTTCGCCGCCGGGCGCGAGGACGCGGCCCGCGCGGGCTTCGATGACGCGATGTTCTACGCGTACTTCGAGCGGCCCGGCCATCACCTGCTGCTGCCCACCGAGCAGAGCCGCCACGCCGACGCGGTCGAGCCCTTCGAGGCCTGGCTCGAGCACCAGGGCCGGATCGCCTACTGACCCTCGAGGATCTCGCGGGCGATGGGACCGGCGGTCACCGAGCCGTAGCTGCCGTCCTCGACGAAGGCGGCGACCACCAGGTCGCCCTGGGCGACGATCACCCAGGAGTGGAGCCTGAGCTCCCCGTCCTCGCCGGTCCACTCCGCGGTGCCGGTCTTGCCGATCACGGGCTCGCCCGGCAGGTCCGCGAAGTCGTCGAGACTGCCGCCGGTGACCACGCCGCGCAGCATCTCCTGCATCTGCGCGGTCTCCTCGGCGGTGAGGGGCTGCGGGACCTCGCCCGCGACCGGCTCCTCGTCGGCCAGGATCCTCGGGTGCACGGTGGCGCCGTTCTGGACGCTCGCGAGCACGACCGCCATGGACAGCGGGGAGGTGAGCACCCGGCCCTGGCCCATCATCGCCGCGGCGTGCTCGGTGCCGGTGTCCTCGGGGTCGATCGAGCCCATGAAGGCCTCGAGCCCGGCCGGCTGCTCCTGGCCGATGCCGAGCGTGGTTGCTGCCTCGGCCAGGGACGGCTGGTCGACGGTATCGTGCTGGAGCAGCAGCGCCGTGTTGCAGGAGTGCGCGATGACCTCCCGCAGCGGCATCGGACCGAAGAGGTCCGGGGACATGGAGTCGGCGTTCTTGAAGCTGCGGCCCTCGACCGTGGCCCGCTTCGGGCACTCGAGCATCGTGTCCGGGGTGACGCCCTCGCGCAGCAGCGCGAGTGCGGTGACGGTCTTGAAGGTCGAGCCGGGCGCGTACTGACCGACGAGGCCGACGGGGTAGGACTGACCGCTCGGTCCCAGCGCGGCGGCCAGCACGTCCCCGGTGGAGGGCTGCAGGGCGATCACCGCGGCCGGGGAGCCCTCGTCGGCGATCGCGGCGGTGGCGCGGCGCTGCAGGTCGTCGTCGAGCGTCGTCGCCACCGCCGTGCCGGGCGTCGGCTCGACCCGGTGCAGGGAGCGCTCGGTGCCGGCGTCGGGATCGACGGCCAGGACCTCGAGCCCGTCGACGCCGACGATCGCGTCCCGCCGCGCGGAGACCACGCCGCCGCTGGCGACGAGGTCGCCGGCGCTGATCTCGCCGTCGGACTCCTCGATGTCCTCCGCGCTCGCCTCGCGCAGGGAGCCGAGCACGCCCGGCGCGTAGCCCCGCTCGATCGCGAGCGGGCGGGTGTCGGTCAGGGCCCGGTACCCCGGCACGGTGGTCGCCTCGGCCAGCGGGTAGGCGCCCTCGTCCTCGACCCGGATGGTGAGGGCGGGGACGAACGCCTCCGGGCCGTTCCCGGCGACCGTCTGCACGAAGCGGTCCGCGTCGATGCCGAGCAGGCCCGCGAGCTCCCGCGCCGCGGCCTCCTGCTCCGCGTCCTCGACCTGGGTCTTGTCCAGCCCCAGCACCCTGACCTCGCGGTCCCCGAACAGCACGGTCCCGTCGCGATCGGTGACGGTGCCGCGGGCCGGGTCCAGGGCCAGCAGCTCGAGATGCTCGCCCGCGGTGACCTCGGGGGCGAACACCTCGGGGGCGAGGTCCGCGCTCCAGCCGTCCTCGCTGCGGCGCAGGACGGCCCGGGTCTGGTAGGTCCAGGTCCCCGCCTCGTGCGGCAGGGTCCAGGTCCAGGCCAGGGTGGCGGTGCGCGCCCCGTCCTCCTCCTGCCCGGCGTCGGCGAGCTCGACCTGCGGGGCCGCGCCGGTGGCCTCGATCAGCGAGCCCAGGATCCGCTCGTGCTCCGCCGCGGCGTCGGCCGCCGTGAGCCCGTGGACGGGCACCGCGGAGAAGTCGCCGGCGGGCAGCGCCGCGGCGAGGGCCCGGGCCTCCTCCTCCCCGTCGCCGAAGCGGTCGCGCCACAGCAGCCCGCCGACCACCAGGGCCGCGATCGCGAGGAGCGCGACTAGCACCAGCAGCAGGCGACGACGACGGACGGGGGCGGCGGCTGAGCTCATGCGCCCATCGTCCCTCACCCTGCGCCCTAGACTCAGCCCATGCCCCGCGTGCTGCACACCGCCCAGGCGCTCGTCGACGTCATCGTCGAGGTCCGCGACCTGCCGCCGCGCGGCGGCAACACCAACGCCCTGAGCGAGCAGCGCTATGCCGGCGGCGCCGTGACCACGCTGGTCGCCGCCGCCCGGACCGGGGCCACCGCCGTCCACGGCGGCGCCCACGGGGTGGGCCCCCACGGCGACCTGATCCGCGCCGCGCTGACCCGCGACGGGGTGGTCCTCTCGGACGTCCCGCGCGAGGAGATGGACACCGGGTACTGCATGGTCATGCTGGAGCCGTCGGCCGAACGCACGTTCCTCACCGTCTACGGCGCCGAGCGGCGGATCACCGCGCAGTCGCTCGCCACGCTCGCCCCTGCGCCGGGTGATCTGGTGTGCGTCTCCGGGTACAGCCTGTTCGAACCCACCCGCGATCCGCTGCTGGAGTTCCTCGAGGCGCTGCCGGCGGGGGTGGACATGGTGCTGGATCCCGGCGCCCCCTTCGCCGACTTCCCCGCCGAGCTGCGCGAGCGGGTGCTCGCCCGGACCACCGCGTGGACCTCCAACGCCGACGAGGCGCGGGCGCTGACCGGGCTCGACGCGCTGGAGGACACCCCCGAGGCGATCCGTCGGCGCATCGCCGACCGCTCCGTGGTGATCGTGCGCGACGGCGAGCGGGGCTGCCAGGTGTTCCACCACGGCCGCGGCACCGAGATCCCCGCCTTCCCGCAGCAGGCGGTCGACACCAACGGCGCCGGCGACACCCACACCGGGGTGCTGCTGGCCGAGCGGGCCCTCGGCGCCGACTGGGAGTCCGCGGCGCTGCGCGCGAACGCCGCGGCCGCGATCGCGGTGACCCGGCGGGGCCCCGAGAGCGCCCCCACCCGCGCCGAGGTCGATGCGTTCCTCGCCTGAAGCTCCTACGATGAGCACAGCGAGCGGAAGGAGCGGGATCATGGACGAGGACCGGGCCGACGACGCGAGCACCACCTTCCACGACTTCTCGGCGAGGACCATCGACGGCGAGCTGAGGGAGATGAGCGAGTACCGCGGACGGCTGGTGCTGGTGGTCAACACCGCCACCGAATGCGCCTTCACCCCGCAGCTCACGGGCCTGCAGTCCCTCCACGACCAGTTCTCCCCGCAGGGCTTCACCGTGCTCGGCTTCCCCTCGGACCAGTTCCACCAGGACCCCGGCACCGATGCGGAGACCCTGGAGGTCTGCACCTCCACCTACGCCGTCAGCTTCCCGCTGTTCTCGAAGACCGACGTCAACGGGCCCGACGCGCATCCGCTGTGGAGGTGGATGAGCGGGCAGCGGGCCGGGGTGCTGGGCGGCCGCATCGCCTGGAACTTCACCAAGTTCCTCATCGACGGCGAGGGCCGCGTGGTGCGCCGCTACGCGCCGCCGGTGCCGCCGGTGCGGATCGCCCGGCGGATCGAGTCGGACCTGGGACTGCGCTGAGTCGTCGCCGGACGCTCCCGGTTGGTAGCGTGGCGCACATCTCTCGCCTCTCGAAAGGGCACCCCCATGGAAGGCACCATCCTCTTCCTCGTCATCGCCGTGGTCGTCATCGTCGGCCTCATCATCCTGGCCGCGCTGCTGTTCGGCGGTCTGCGCACCTCGATCATGTTCACGGTGCACTCCCGGGAGGCGGTCATCGTCGAGCGCTTCGGCAAGTTCAAGCGGGTCGCGCACGCCGGTCTGAACTTCAAGGCGCCGTTCGTCGACAACATCACCAAGCCCATCTCGCTGCGCGTCCAGCAGCTCGAGGTGAACATCGAGTCCAAGACCAAGGACAACGTCTTCGTCACCGTCCCGGTCGCCGTGCAGTACGTGATCAAGGAGGAGCAGGTCGTCGACGCGTACTACAAGCTGTCGAACGCCGAGGCGCAGATCCGCTCCTACGTCTTCGACACCGTGCGCTCGGCGCTGTCCTCCCTCGAGCTGGACGCCGCCTTCGAGTCGAAGGACGACATCGCCCGCAGCGTCGAGCAGACCCTGTCGGCGCGCATGCAGGAGTTCGGCTTCAACATCATCAACACCCTGGTCCAGGACATCTCCCCGGACCAGCGGGTGCGCGACTCGATGAACTCCATCAACGCCGCCCAGCGCGACCGCGTCGCGGCCCAGTCGCTGGCCGAGGCCGACAAGATCAAGCGCGTCACCCAGGCCGAGGCCGAGGCCGAGTCCAAGCGCCTGCAGGGTGAGGGCGTCGCCGCCCAGCGCAAGGCCATCGCGCTCGGCATCGCCGAGCAGTACGAGATGCTCCGCAAGGTCGGCATCGAGAACTCCGCCGAGCAGCTGCTGCTGATGACCCAGTACTTCGACACCATGCAGGACGTCGCGCGCAACAGCCGCTCCAACGTGCTCTTCCTGCCCTCGAACCCGGGGGCCGTGGGCAGCATGGGCGACGAGATCCGCACCGCGATGCTGCAGTCCCAGGCCGCCGCCGAGGCGAGCCAGAACGCGGACGTCGCCGACGAGGCGGACCGCCGGCGGGTCAGCGCGGAGACGCTGCGCGCGCAGGAGGAGGAGCGCGCCCGCCGCGCCCGCTCCGAGGCCGAGCGCCGCGCCCGGGAGGCGCAGCAGCAGGCCCAGCAGCAGGCGCAGAACGGCGGCGTCCCGCCGTGGGCCCGCCCGGGGTCCGGCCAGCAGGGCTGAGGTCGCGCGGACACCCCTGTGACCACCCCTCCTGATCGTCCCCACGTCGTGCTGGTGTGCGTCGACGAGATGCGGGCCGACGCGATGGGCGTCGCCGGCAACGACGCCATCGACACCCCGAACCTCGACGACCTCGCGCGCGGCGGCTACCTCTTCACACGGGCCTACTCGGCGACGCCCACCTGCGTCCCCGCCCGGGTCTCCCTGTTCACCGGGAAGTCCCAGGAGCTGCACGGCCGGTACGGCTACCGGGAGGGCATCAGCTTCCCCGACGCCTATCCCGTCACGATGCAGTCCACCCTGCGGGAGGCCGGCTACCAGACCTTCGGGGTCGGCAAGATGCACGTCTTCCCCGACCGGGCCCGCTGCGGATTCGACGACGTGCTCCTGCACGACGGCTTCCTGCACACCTCCCGTCGGCTCAGCCGGGGCCCGTCGGCGATGATCGACGACTACGTGGAGTTCCTGCGGCGCGAGACCGGCGATCCGCGCGCCGACTACCAGAAGACCGGGATCGGCTGCAACGCGATGACGGCGCGGCCCTGGGAGCGCGAGGAGCGCCTGCACCCCACCCGCTGGGTGGCCGACGAGTCGCTCCGCTTCCTCGAGCGGCGGGACCCGAGCCGGCCGTTCTTCCTCTACATGTCCTTCCACCGGCCCCACGCCCCCTTCGACCCGCCGCAGTGGCTGTGGGACAAGTACCGGGGCCGCGAGTTCCCGCGGAGGGCCATGGGGCAGTGGGTCTCCCGGTTCGACGAGCACCGCCGGGACTTCGGCTCCGAGGCGGAGTTCGGTGAGCAGAAGGAGAGCACCCATCAGCAAGTGCGGGCCGGCTACTACGGCTCCATCGAGTTCATCGATGCGCAGCTGAACCGCCTCAAGGAGGCGCTGTCGGATCATGACCTGCTCGAGGACACCGTGATCGTCTTCGTCTCCGACCACGGCGACATGATGGGCGACCACGACATGTACCGGAAGTCCGTCGGCTACGAGGGCTCCGCCCGGGTGCCGCTGGTGGTGCACGTGCCGCCGCGGTGGCGCGCGGGGTGGGGCGCTCCCGGCGAGGTCGAGTCGATCGCCGAGCTGCGGGACCTGATGCCGACGGTGCTCGAGCTGGCCGGGGTGGCGGTCCCCGACGGCGTGGACGGGATGAGCCTGCGCCCCGGGAGCGTCGCGCGCGAGCACCTGCACGGCGAGCACGTGATCACCGCGCTGGGCCACCACGCGATGCACTGGATCCGCTCGCCGCGCTTCAAGTACGTGTGGTTCTCCGGTGACGGGCACGAGCAGCTGTTCGACCTCGAGACCGACCCCCGCGAGGAGCACGATCTGGCCGGCTCCGCCGCGCACGCCGAGGCGCTCGCCGAGCATCGCCGGCTGCTCATCGAGGCGCTGGAGGGCCGTGAGGAGGGCTTCGTGGCCGACGGGGAGCTGGTGCCGGGCCGGCCCGTGCGCACCGAGGCGTCGTGGGTGCGGGAGCACGCGCGACTGTCGCGCGCGGCGGAGCCGACGAAGGTCGGACCCGGGCGACCCCATCGGCGGAGCCCTCGGGACGACCGATGCGGTGACATGGGGGCATGAGCATCGCACCCGATCAGGTCCGCACCGACCACGGCGCCGAGGACTACTCCGCCGAGAGGACCCTCGGGCGCACCGCGGCCATCACGATCCTGTGGTGGGCCCACGGCGGGGTGCGCCTGCTGCTCGCCGTCGCCCTGCTGTACTACGGCGTCGCGAAGCTCGTGCTCGGGCAGTTCGGGGTGGCGGGCATGGGCGACGCCCTGATCACCCAGGGCGAGATGAGCCCGATGGGGGTGCTCTGGCGGATGGTCGCCCTCTCCCCGCTGTTCCAGTTCCTGGGCGGCCTCGCCGAGGTGGGCGCGGCCCTCGCGCTGCTGTGGCGCCGCTCGGTGCCGCTGGGCGCCGTGATCGGCGCCGCCTCCATGGCGCTCGTGTTCGTGCTGAACCTGGGCTACGACGTGCCGGTCAAGCAGATCTCCCTGGCCCTGCTGATCATGTCGGTGGTCGTGCTGATCCCCTGGCTGCCCCGCCTGACCCGGGCCTTCCTCGGCAACGGGGCGATCGGCCGCGGTCCGCTGCCCACCCTCGTCCCCTGGCGGCCGCTGGCCCGGTTCACCGACGTGCTGGGCCCGATCGCCGCCCTCCTGCTGGTGGCCGCGATCGGCGTCGGGATCCCGCAGATGTATCCGCCGCGCAGCATCGACGCGTCGGTCCCGGCCGGGGTGTGGACGGTCGCGCAGGACACCGCCGCCCCGGCCGCGCAGCTGGCGAGCGACCAGCGCTGGAGCGCGGTCGCCTTCGGGGAGGTGCGCTACGGCGACGCCGCCGAGGTGCAGATCCGACGGGCGGACGGGGAGCTGCTGACCGGCAGCTACCGGCGTTTGGACGGCGCCACCGTGGAGCTCGAGCTGCGGCCGCTGCGCGAGCCGGGCGGGTCCGTCCAGGAGCACCTGGCCCTCGAGCCCGAGGTGCTCACCCTGACCCTCCAGGAGCAGGGCGACGGCACCGTGCACGTCACGGGCGCGGGACAGGACCTGGTGCTCGCCCCCGACGCGTCCGGGGCGATGCTCTACGAGCGGGGCTACAGCTGGGGCGTGCGCGAGGACGACCCCTTCAACCGCTGACGGCCCTATGATCCGGGCATGTCCCGGACCGCGCCGCAGCGCCCGCCCCGCTACGGGGAGCTGCTGCTCGTCGCCGCCGCGCTGTGGACGGTCGCCGCCGCCCTGCTCGGGATCGCGGTGCTGCTGCTGTGCGTGATGGTCGTGATGCTGATCCCGGACCTGATGAGCTACGGCGACGAGCCCGGCTCCGACGGTGAGCCGTGGTGGGGATGGGCCTCGTGGTGCCTGATCGGGGCCGGCATCACCCTGGCGCCGGCCGTGCCGCTCGACGCGGCGAGCGCGGTGCAGGCGGTGCGGCGGCTGCGCCGCGGCGGGCAGGAGCGCACCTGGCCGGTGCTGGTGCTGGTCACCGTCGGGTTCTGCTCCGCGCTGCCGCTGCTGCTGTCCCCGCTGCTGCTGGTGCCCGAGCTGGTCCCGAGCCTCGTCGGGGCCGGATCGCTGTGGCTGGCGCTGGGTCTGAGCCTCCGGATCACCGTCGCCGTCCACGCGATCATCGATCTGGCCGGCGTCCGGTCCTAGCGCGTCGGTCCGCTCGCCTACTGTGGGATGGCGCGCCCGTCCGGGCGGCGCGAGGACGCGACGGAGGGTGCCCGGGATGCGGATCGAGTTCGGCTGGTCCCTCGACGGCGCCGCCTGGGCCGACGGGGCCGGTGCGACCGGCACGGCCCGACTGGGCCCGCGCGGCCTGGTGCAGCTGCTGCAGACCCGCCTCGGCCTGACCCGACCCGCGGTGGAGCCGGCGGTGCGCATCGCCCAGTACCTGCGGCTGCTCGAGGAGCACCTGGCCGCGCAGCCCGGCGCGTGGCCCGCGCGGTCCTTCGCGGTGGATCCCTGGAGCACCGCCGGGCGCCTGCTGCGCTGGCGGGACGCCGCGGTGGAGACCGGCTGGCGCGCGGGAGCCGGCAACCTGCCGGCGCGGCTGGCGACGCTGCGCGACCTGGAGGCCTCGGTGCGGCTCGGGGCGGCGGGGACGCTGGCCCCGTCGGCCGCCGACGACCTGGTGGAGGTGGTGGCGCTGCTGGAGGGCGAGGCCGCCGGCTGGCCGCTGGGCATCGAGGTGATCGTCCTGCAGGAGGCGCCGGCGCAGCTGCCGGGGCTGTGGCCGCGGCTGCTGGACCTGCTGGCCGCGGCGGGGGCGCGGCTCGAGCCGGCATCCCCGGCCGTCGGTGGCGCCCCGGAGCTGACCGTGGTGCAGGCGCAGGACGAGTGGTCGGCGGCCGATGTCGCCGCGCGGTTCCTGGCCGCCGCGCCGGGCGCCGACGAGGGGCCGCTGAGCGTGCTCGTCTCCTCCGACAGCGACGTGCTGGACCGCGCCCTGCACCGCCGCGGCCTGCCCGCCGTCGGCGCCGTGGGCGCCTCGCGGGACCGTGTGCACCACCAGGTGCTGGGGCTGTTCCTCGACGTCGCGACCGCCCCGGTGGACGTCCACCAGCTGGCCGCGCTGCTGGACCTGCGGGTGCTGCCGGCGCCCGCCGCCGACGGCGAACCGGTGGGCCTGGTCCCCGCCGCGGCCCGCCGGCACCTGCTGCGCGCGCTGAGCCGGGAGCCCGGCGTCGGCGGCCCCGCCTGGCGCGCGGCCCTCGCGGAGCTCGAGCAGGAGGGGCACGAGAAGGCGCTCGAGGCGGCCCGGGTCATCGACCGCCTCGTCACCGAGCCGCTGACCGCGCTGCGTCCGGCCCCGATCGCCCGACGCCTGGACTGGCTCGCCCAGCGCCTGCGGGCGGTCTCGCGCGGCGAGGGCGACCTGCTGGCGAGCCTGACCCAGGTGCAGGTGCTGCAGCGGGTGCTCGAGATGCTCGATGCGTCCGCGACCCTCAGCCGGCGCACCCTCCAGCAGATCATCGACAGCTGCGGCGGCTCCGGTCCCTCGCCACGCGCCGTCCGCGAGGTCGCGCCCTGGGCGGTGACCACCCGCCCCGCACAGGTCCTCGCGCCCTCCGGGACCGTCCTGTGGTGGGGGCCGTCCTCGGCCGACACCCCACCGACGATGCGCTGGGAGCCCGCGGAGGTCGCGGCGCTCGAGGCCGGGGGCGGGCGGGTGCTGGACCCCCAGCGGGTCGCCGCGCTGCCCGTCGAGGCGGCCCTGGCCGGCCTGCGCGCGGCGCGGCGCGTGGTGGTGGTGCTGCCGGGTCGGCGCTGCGAGGAGACCCCCGGGCCGAGCGGACTGCTGGCCCATCTGGAGGCCGACGGGAGCGGGCAGCGGCGGACGCCGGAGTCCCTCGTGACCGGGGGCCGCTGGAGCCTCGCCGGGCGCTCGCTGCCGGTGACCTGGCCGACGGAGCAGCCCGAGCCGCCGCCGGGCCCGCTGGTGCGCTCCCTCGCCCCCGCGCCGCACCTGCTGCCCGAGCGGCTCTCGTACACCCAGGTCGAGACCCTGCTCGGCTGCCCGCAGCGCTGGGTGCTCGAGTACGCGCTGGGGATCCGCCCGGCCTCCGTCGCGGTGCTGCCGACGGGGAACCGGATGATCGGCAGCCTGGTGCATGCGGTGGCCGAGGTGCTGGTCGGCGAGCGCTCCGACCCCGCCCTCGGGGGGATGCCGCTGACCGCGCCGACCGCGGCGGAGATCGGTGAGGTCTTCGACCGCCTGGTGCCCCAGCTCGCCTCCGAGCTGGACCTGCCCGGCCACGCCGCCGAGCGGGCCGATGTGCGCGAGCGGGCCGTCCGCTCCCTCGGCGCGCTGTTCACCGGCACCGCCCGGGCGGGGCTGCGGATCACCGGCACCGAGTCCCGCTTCGCCCGGCCGCTGACCCTCGCGCTCGCCGGCGGACCGCGGACCGTGGAGTTCGTGGGCAGCCGCGACCTCGACGCGGTCGACGCCGCCGGTCGCCCCACCATCCTCGACCTGAAGTGGTCCCGCAGCCGCAGCCGCTACGGCGATCTCTTCGACACCGGGGAGGCGATCCAGCTGGCCGCCTACGCCTGGTCGCTCGGCACGGAGGCCGACGTCGGCTACTTCCTGCTGCGCAGCGGCGAGTTCGTCTCCGCCGATCCGCGGCTCGATCCGCATCGGCGCTCCCCGCTGGACGTCGAGGCGACCTGGCAGCGGATGGTGGGCGCCCTGACCGCTGCGCTCGACGAGGTGGCCGCGGGCATGGTGCGGGCGGGCTGCCGCGAACTGCTCGAGGAGACCGGGCTCGACGTCGACGCGGCCTGGTCGGCGCGCTCGAGCGCCGTGAGCAGGGCCCGTCGCGCGGCCCGTGAGGCCGGCGGCCTGCTGGTCGACAACCATTGCGCCGACAGCGGCTACGGCCAGCTGTGCGGACTGAGCGGAGACCGGCGATGACCTTCACCCTGATCAACGCATCGGCCGGATCGGGCAAGACGCACCGGCTGACCCACGAGATCGCCCGGCGCATCGCCGACGGCCTCGAGCCCTCGCAGCTCATCGCCACCACCTTCACCACCAAGGCCGCGGCGGAGCTCGGCGACCGGGTGCGTCGCACCCTGCTCGAGCAGGGGCAGGTCGAGGCCGCGCTCGGCATCGACACCGCCCTGATCAGCACCGTGAACTCGGTCTCCGGGGAGCTGCTGCGGGAGTTCGCCCTGGACGCCGGGATCTCGCCCGACGTGCAGGTGCTCGACGAGGACCGCCAGAAGGCCGCCTTCCGCGCCGCGATCGACGAGGCCGCCGCCGTGGCCGGGGCCCGGGCCACCGACCTGCTGGCGCGCACCGAGCACGACGGCGAGGAGGAGCCCGAGCTGCCGTTCGGGGCGAGCCCCTCGTGGCGCGCGCAGGTGCGGGAGCTGGCCGCGCGGGCCCGCTCCAACCAGCTCGATGCGCAGTCGCTGCGCGAGGGCGCCGAGGCCGCCTGGCGCGAGTACCGGGCGGCGGGTCTGCCCGCGGCCGCGGCGACGGATCGGCGCGCGGCGTGGCTCGCCCAGCTCGATATGGTGCTCGCGGACCTGTGGGCCCAGGTGCGCGGCGCGGAGCGCGGGGACGGGCCGCTGAACCCGAGGACCGCGGCGACGGTGCGGAAGCGGCTGGAGACCCTGGATGCGCTGCGCCGCGACGTCGCGCAGCTTGAGCGGGCGCCGTGGTCGCGCTGGGCGCGGCTCGCGAAGGTGGCCGAGGGCAGGGCCGCCGACCCCGACGGGGTCGGCTACGTCTACAGCAAGGACGTCGACCAGGCGCTGGCGGGGCTCGCCCTGCAGATCCGCGCGGAGCTGCTGAGCCATCCCGTGCTGCACGAGGACATCCGCGCCCTAATCGCGCTGGTGATGACCACCGCCGCCCAGTCGCTCGAGTCCTATGAGCGCTTCAAGGACGAGCTGGGGCTGATCGACTTCATCGACCAGGAGGTGCGCACCCTCGAGCTGGTGCGCAGCTCCGCGCGCGCCCGCGAGGTGATCCGCTCCCGCTTCCACCTGCTGGCCGTCGACGAGTTCCAGGACACCTCCCCCGTCCAGCTCGCCCTGTTCCTGGCGCTCAGCGCCCTGATCGAGGACAAGATCTGGGTGGGCGACCCCAAGCAGGCGATCTACGGCTTCCGCGACGCCGATCCGGCCCTGATGCTCGGCATCATCGAGCAGATCGAGGCCGGCACCACGGATCTCGGCCCCGGCGAGGTGGCGAACCTCGAGCACTCCTGGCGCTCCCAGCAGCCGGTGCTGGACCTGGTCAACGCGGTGTTCCCGCGGATCTTCGAGCGCCTGCCCCGGGAACGGGTCATCACCCGGCCGGCGCCGCTCGCGGTGCAGCGCCGCACGGCGGCCGGGCGGGCCCCGGGCCGGCTCGAGGCGTGGGTGCCCGCGGTGCCCAAGAAGCTCACCTACCCCCAGCACGCGACCGCGATCGCCGACGGGATCGCCCAGCTGCTCTCGGAGCCGGACGCCTCCCCCGCGGACGTGGCGGTGCTGGTGCGCTCGAACACGCGGGCCCGGGAGGTGGTCGCGGCGCTGGCGGCGCGCGGCATCCCCGCCTCCGGCGAGGGCACCGGGATCCTCGCCACCCGGGAGGGCCGCCTGGTGCGCGCCGCGCTCGCCGTCACCCTCGACCGCACCGACACCCTCGCGCTCACCGAACTCGTGGACCTGCTGCCCGACCACGCCGCCCACGCAAGCTGGTTCGGCGACCTCGCCGCGGCGCCGCACCGGGAGGCCCGGGAGGCGGTGTTCGACCGGTGGTGGCACGACCCGGCGCTGAGCGGGCTGCGGGCCCTGCGCGAGGACTGCCTCGCGCTGACCCCGGTGGAGATGATCACCGCCCTCGTCGACGCCCTCGACCTGCCCGAGCGGATCCGCGCCTGGTCCACCCCGGACCAGCGCCTGCGCACCCTGGACGCGCTGCGGAAGGTCGCGGCCCAGTACGCCGAGCGCGCCCGCGCCGACTCTGCGGCGATCACCCTGACCGGGCTGCGGGTCGAGCTCGACGCCACCGACCGCGGCCCCGATCTCTCGAACGCCCCCGGCACCGTCTGGGTGGGCACGATCCACGGCGCGAAGGGCCTGGAGTGGTCCCGCGTGGTGGTGATGCTCGACCACTCCCCCAGCCGGCGGTCCCAGAACGCCGGGGCCTTCATCGTCCCCGCCGCACAGCTGGTCGTGTCCGACCCGCTGGCGGGGCGCGCCCCGCGCTACTGGCCGGCGGTGCTCGTGAGCGACGGCCCGCTGCAGGAGGCGCTGTCGACCTCCGCGCATGCGCAGCGGCGGGCGCTGGCCGAGCGCGAGGAGAGCGGGCGCCTGCAGTACGTCGCCCTCACCCGCTCGAAGGACGTGACGGTGCTCAGCGGCGACGGCACCGCGCCGGTGCTCGATGCACTGGTCGACGCCGAGGGGCCGCTGCTGCGCTGGGAGGTGGGCGGCGCGGCGATCGAGGTGGCCGGCGGGCCGTCCCTGCCCGCGGTGGTGCGCAGCCCGCAGGGGGTGCCGGCCGAGGACGCGGTGCAGTTCAGCTCCGCGCGCAGCGCGCTCGCGGCCACCGACCTGAGCGGGCCCCGGCCCGAGATCGCCGGGGTGCGGGCGCGGTTCCAGGCCTCCGCGGTGGCGTCGGCGGACGGGCTCGGCGAGGTCTCGGCGCCGTGGAGCATCGGGCGCCGGCTGGTGCCCGGCGGGGGGCCGCAGTGGGAGCGGGTGGGCGAGGCCGTGCACGCGTACCTGGCGCTGCCGCTGTCCGCGCTGAGCCGGGAGCAGCGGGAGGCCGCGGCCCGCCGCCTGGTGGAACGCTGGGCGGTCTCCCGGGCCGTCGAGCCGGGGGTGCTGCAAGAGGCCGGGGAGCGCTGGGAGGCGTTCCTGACCGCCGAGTTCCCCGGCGCCGAGCAGCTCACCGAGCAGCCGATCACCTGGTGGAACGAGCAGGACCAGGTGATGGAGGGGTGGATCGACACCCTGATGCGCCTTCCGGACGGGCAGATCGTGCTGGTGGACCACAAGACCTACCCCGGCGAGGATCCGGTCGAGCATGTGCGGGAGCACTACCTGGGGCAGATGTCGACGTACTCGCAGGCGCTGGCCGCGGCCGGGGCCCGGCCCTCCCGGATCCTCCTGCACCTGCCGCTGCGGGGCGAGGTGCTGGAGGTGAGGCTGCATGAGCACGCCCGCTGAGGTCACCGCCGAGCAGGCCCTGGGGGCCGCACGCGCCCTGCTCGACGAGGCGCTGCGCACGGGATCCCGGCGCCTGCTGGGCATCGCCGGCGCGCCCGGGGCCGGGAAGTCGACGCTGACCGCGCTGCTCGCCGACCACCTGCCGGAGCGCTCCTGCGTGGTGGTGCCGATGGACGGCTTCCACCTGGCCGATGCGGCCCTCGCACGACTGGGCCGGCTCGAGCGCAAGGGCGCACCGGACACCTTCGACGCCGCCGGCTACGTGGCGCTGCTGCAACGTCTGCGCACCGCGCGACCCCGAGACCCGTCAGTGTGGGCGCCGACCTTCGAGCGCGATCTCGAACAGCCCCTCGCCGGGGCGATCGAGGTGCCCGCCGAGGTGCCGCTGGTGATCACCGAGGGCAACTACCTGCTGGCCGACGGCGCCTTCGCCCCGGTGCGCGCACTGCTCGATGCCCGCTGGTTCGTCGAGACCACCGTGGAGCTGCGCCGGCAGTGGCTGGTCGAGCGGCATGAGCGCTTCGGAAAGTCCCCGGAGCAGGCGCGGCGGTGGGCGCTCGGGCCCGACGAGGACAACGCGCGGCTCGTCGCCGCCACCCGCGCGCGGGCCCAGCTGGTGGTGAGCACCAGCTGAGCCCGCCGCGGCGCGGTCAGCCGCGCTGCACGGCCGCGGCGAAGCGGGCGCAGCGCTCGCGCAGGGCGGCGATCCGCTGCTCGCGGTGGTGGGCGAGCAGGGCCGGGTCCTCGGTGCGCACCTCGACGGCGGTCGGGGCGCGGCGCGCATTGCGCGAGCACCGGAAGTCGGCGCAGACGGCGGTGCCGATGGTGTTGCCGCGGCGGCCGGCGGCCCCGGCCAGCGGCGCCACGAAGGACGCCGCGCCGACGCCGTCGATCACGTCCTCGCACCAGGCGCAGAGCATCTTGCGCAGCGGCGCCTGGCCGGTGCCGCGCAGCTGCAGGCCGACGGGTTCGCCGTCGACCTCGAGCACCACGTAGTGCTGCGCGGGCCGGCGGGCGTCCTGCCAGCCCAGGTAGTCGAGCTGCTCCCAGCGCACGGCGGAGAGGTCGGGCAGTTCGGCGCGCTTCGCCTCGCCCTTGCTGGCGTTGATGAAGCTGGCGCGGATCTGGTCGTCGGTCAGGGGTCGCATGATGGTCCTCACGAGCGGGAGTTCAGGGGGCATGACGGCGGCGTGCGAGCACGCCGGGGTCAGGCCGAGCAGGCCCTGTGGGCCGCCCCGCTCCCTGCACGCCGGATGCGCATGATGAGTCCCTCTCCCGATACGGACCGGGCTACGGTACGCCTGCCCCGGGAGCGCGGCAAACGGATTCTCCGCGAGGGCTCAGGCGATGATCCGACCGAGCTCCTCGAGCTCCTCGGCGCTGAGCTCGAGGGTCATGGCGAGCGCCGAGTCGGTGATCGACTCGGGGCGGCTGGCACCCGGGATCGGCACGACGTGGTCGCCGAGCGACAGCTCCCAGGCCAGGACGACCTGCTGGGGGCTCACGCCGTGGGCGTCGGCGATCTTCTGGATCTGCGGGAACCGCTCCCCCACCGCGGACGCGCCGCCCCCGGTGCCGCCCAGCGGGGACCACGGGACGAAGGCGATGCCGTGCTCGCCGCAGTGCCGCAGCTCGCGCAGGGCGGTGTGGAAGAAGGTGGGCGAGAACTCGTTCTGCACCGCGGCGAGGCCGCCGTCGCCGAGCACCTCGCGGGCCACCTCGATCTCCTCGACGTTGGCGTTGGAGAGGCCGATCTCGCGGATCAGGCCCTCCTGCTTCAGCGCCGCGAGCGCCTCCACGCCCTCGGCGTAGCGGATGCTGCGGTCCGGGCGGTGCCAGTAGTAGAGGTCAGCGGCGTCCATCTCGAGGTTCGTCAGCGACTTCTCAAGGGCCGCGCGCAGGTAAGTCGCGGAGCCGTTCCGGCCCGCCACCTCGCCCTCGGAGCGGGTGATGCCGCCCTTGGTCGCCACCACCACGCTCGAGCGGTCGCCGGTCCAGGTGCGCAGCGCCTCGGCCACGAACTTCTCGTTGTGCCCCATGGTGTCCCAGGTCGGGGCGTAGATGTCGGCGGTGTCGAGGAAGGTGACGCCGGCGTCGAGAGCGGCGTGGATGGTCGCGGTGGCCTGCTCTGGGGTCGCGGGCTTGTCGCGTCCCTGCGACAGTGGCATGGCGCCCAGTCCGAGGGCGGAGACGGTCAGGGAGCCGATGCGGCGGGTGGGTGCGTTCATCCCGCGATGTTATGTCGCAGCTCACGTCACCGTCATGCGGTGCCCAGCATCCGTCAGGGGCGCGCAGCGGGACCGGCGGGGCTGTGCGGGCCGGCGCCGGGACCCAGATGGATCTCCATCGCGTCGAAGCTCGGCGGCTCCGGGCGGGTGGTGGCCGGGCGGTCGAGGTAGAAGATCGCGGTGGAGGCGATGTCGTCCCGCAGCGGCAGGTAGCGGCCGGCGCTCTTCCAGCCCAGCGCCTGGATGTCCACGCGGGGCAGGCCGGTGGTGAAGTGGATCGGATCGGCGACGTGCCAGCGGTACAGGCCGAAGCGCTGCTGGGCGAGGTAGAGGCCGTCGGGCCGGAGCACCTGGGGCATCCCGAGGTACGGGGTGGAGAAGGCGGTGTAGCCCTTTCCGGGGATGTCGAAGTTCCAGGCCCCGCCGAAGTAGTCCTCGGTGCCCGTGCCTGCGATGGTCGGGAAGTCCTGGTCGTCGTCCAGGTAGAACTTGATCTCGCCCTCGCCCCACCAGCCGTTGGAGTGCACTTCCCAGGCGAGGTAGGTGCCGACGTACTGCCCCTGCCCCTCGATGCCCTCGAGGAGGACGTGCTCGGTGGCCGTCGGCAGCGGGTTCGAGCGGCGCCATTGGGCGTGGAAGTAGGCGTCCTCGCTGTGGTCGCCGCCGAGCTCGTAGGTCACCTGGTAGTAGACGCGCGCGTCGACGTCGGAGCTGTTCTCCAGGGTGAGGCGGGCGCTCTCGCGGAAGGGCATCGGCCAGTAGGAGTTGAAGCCGCCGTGCGGGTTGGAGGCGACCATCTGCGAGTCGACCTGGGCGAAGACGCCCCAGCCGTTGGCGAAGAAGTCGCCGTAGGGCACCTCGACCGCGGGCGCCTCGCTGCCGTCCCAGTAGGCACGCAGCACCAGCCGGCGCCAATGGTCGGTGTGGGTGGTGATCCAGACGTGCGTGATGACTCCGGCGGAGTCGATGTCCGCCAGGGTGAAGGTCTCCCCCGCCTTCACGTCGACGCTGGGGGAGACCTTCCAGCCCTGACCGAGATCGCGGGCGGCCTCCGCGCCGGTGCCCTCGGTGGCGCGGCCGCCCCTGCCCGGCGCACCGTCGAGGTTCTCCGGGCTGATGGAACGGGTGCGGACGGGGCGCAGTGCGGCGAGGCCGGCGTGGGCACGGGACGGGTGGTCGGAACGGGTCATGGCGGAACCCCCGGGAGTCGGATCGACGGTGATGCGTTCTCCCGTCGCGGTGCGGCGCTCGGGAAACGGTGACACACACGATACGGAGGCCGCACGAACGCCTCGATGACGAACCGTTCTCGCCGCAGGTCCCCGGCACCGCAGGACCGCGGCGCAGCGGTGACGAGCGCACCCTTCAGCAGCCGTCGGACGTTGACCGCTCTGCACGAGCCGGGACCGGCTGCCCGCGCCGTGTTCCCGGACCCGTCAGCTCGAGAGCTTCCTCAGGGCCGAGCCCTTGTGGGCGGCGATGTGGTCGGTCTTGTCGCTCTTGATCTCATACTGGGGCTCGTCCTCGCTCGCGCGGCGGTGGTGACCCTTGTAGTCGAAGTCCTTCACGTGGACCTCGGTGATGGTTCCCGAGACGCGCCCGGCCTCGGAGTTCCAGCTGACATGGTCGCCGACGGTGAATCGTGTGCTCATGTGACCAAGTCTCGCTGGTCGCGAGAGTCATCCGGCAGTGGATGACGTGCGGTGCCCGGACATGGTTCTCCCGAGCTCGGGGCGGGCGTGCAGCACCTGGTCGTGCGCCGTCCACTCCGAGCCGGAGCGTCGTGGCGCACTCGTGGTCCCGCCGCGTTCCCACGCCAGGCGAGCAGGCCCTCCCGGTGGACCTCACAACGGGCGGGTCCAGCATCGCACCGACACGCCGCAACCGGTCTTGACGGTCAGTAACGCGGAGGAGACCATCGTTGCAGGAACAGCCGGTCCAGCGAGTTCGACGCTCGAGGAGGTGCCGTGCCTGGGTCGACGGTCGATGCGGGACCTCCACACGGGGCCCTCCGCTTGAGCCTGATCCGGGACTTCGCGCTGAGGAACCATGGGCGGCCGGTGACCGTCGCCCCGGCTTCCCAGCGACTGGTGAGCTTCGTGGCCCTCCAGGATCGGCCCGTGCGTCGCAGTGTCATCAGCGGCACGCTCTGGGGCGGTTCCGATGAGCAGCACGCCAGCGGCAGCCTGAGATCGGCGCTGTGGAGGCTTCCCCGGCTCGACCTGATCCGGACCTCTCCCACCCACATCTGGCTGAGCCCCGCGGTCGAGGTCGATCTTCGTCGGGTGATCGAGGAGGCGAGGGGGCTGCTGCGGGGTCTGGCCTCGACGAGCACGCTCGATGAGGTCGCCCGCGACCTCATCGACGTCGGGGACGACATCCTGCTCGGCTGGTACGAGGACTGGGTGCAGATCGAGCGCGAGCAGTTCCGACAGATCCGCCTGCAGGCGTTGGACCGGATCGCCGAGCAGCTCCTGGAGGCCGGTTCCCTGTTCGCCGCCTTCCAGGTGGCCCTCGCCGCGACCAGGACCGAACCACTCCGGGAGAGCTCCCAGCGCCTGCTGGTGCGGGTGCATCTGACCCGGGGCAACGTCGCCGAGGCCCTTCACCAGTACTGGAGGTTCACGACCCTGCTCCGCTCCGAAGTGGACGGCCGGCCCTCACCGATGTTCGAGGGACTCATCGCTCCGTACCTCCGCAGACTCTGAGCAGCCGGGCGGCCTCGACCCCGGTTTCCGACGTACCGGTGCCCGGCCTCGTCGAGACCGGGCACCGGTGGCCGAGGGGTCAGGATCTATCAGTCGGCGTCCGGCGCCTCCTCGATGTCCTGCGGGCCCGGGGGGCCCGCTTCCGCGCCGGTCCGACCGTGTCCGAGCTCGGACAGGTCCTGCGGCCCGGGGGCGGTGTCGTCCGCGCCCCTGGCGCCGGTCTGCCCGCCGCCGGGGGAGCCGACGTCGACGGGACCGGGCGCCTCGTCGAGGGCGTCGCCCGCCCCGCCGGCCTGCCCGGAGGGCGAGCCGACGTCGACGGGGGCGGGAGCCTCGCCGTCGGCGCCGCCACCTGCTGCGCCGGCGGCGAAGGACTGCATCGACGGGGTCCGGCCGCCGCCCACTGACACGATGACCGTGATCTCGCTGTCCAGCTGGTTCACGTCCGGTCCCTCCTCACAGGTACGCAGCGGTGATCTGGTTCTGGGCATTGGAGTCGACGTAGACCTGCTTGCCGGTGGCACGGGCGGTCACCAGGATCAGGAAGACGTTGGTCACCCCGTCGGGCGCGCTGGGAGCGATCTTCCGGTAGCCCGTGTTGTTCGTCGCCAGGCTCGCCCAGGCGTTCTGACCGTGGTGCGTGGTGTAGGTCTGGTTGATGAGGGTCCACATGGTTCTCTCCGATCGGGTCAGTGCTGGTAGGACTGGTAGATGCTGGTCCCGTCCGCGAGGACGGTGACGGTGCGTCCGGTCGCCCGGGCCCAGACCAGCTGGGCGAAGACGTTGGTCACGCCGTCCTTGGCATCGGGGTGGATGCGCCCCCATCCCAGGCCGGCGAGGTTGGCCCAGGCGTTGCGGTCGTGATGCGAGGCATAGACCTGGACGATGGTCTTCCCCGAGTGCCATGTGAGATACATGTGATGCACGGCCGCGATGTCACCGGCCGAGAGCCCGTTGCGCTGGCCGATGGTCGCCCCGGCCTGCTTGGGTGTGATCGTGCGCTGGTTGTTCTTGCTGAACGCGAAGCTCCCGTAATGCATGAGCGAGCCGTACTCGTAGGCCCCGATGTCGTCGCCGTCGGCGATGTGCTGGTTGAAGTTGTGCTCCATCCCAGCCTCGATGTTCTCCCAGTGCACCGTGATGAACGCATCGCGGTCCTCCCGGGACTGCTCATGCCACAGCCCCCACGCGTGCCCGAACTCATGGACCGCGGCGCCGAATCCGCAGCCGTCGGCGAGGCTCAGGTCCTGAATCCCGCCGCGCATGCCGACGTGGGACCAGCAGCCGTCGCCGCGGATGACCCGCACGTAGTTCGGATACTGGCTCGCGTTGCTCGCCGTCCGTCGGACGAAGCGCATGTTGGTCTTCGTCTCCCATTCGGCGATGGCGGCCGCCACCCGGGACTCGCCGTTGGTGACGCCGCCGTCGATCTCGTACGGCATCAGGGCGTTGGGCCATCGGAACTGCTGGCCGGTGATCCCGACCCCGTGGGTGACGACGTCACCGCCCGAGGCCGAGCGGGACAGGAGCGCCGCGTCCTTCTCCATCTCCTCCACGGTGCCGAGGATGATGTCGCCTTCGAAGACTGCCCTGCCGTCGACGGCCGAGTACTGCAGTGCCTTCGTCTCTCCCGTGGTGAGCAGGACGAATCCCGTCCTGACCGTGTCGCCGGCCAGCAGACCGACGTTGTCCTCCTCGACCTGGTCCGTGGCGTCGCCCCGCTCCTCGATGTCTCCTTCGTCCTCTGTCACGATCCGCCTCCCTCATGGCTGCCCGTCGTCCTGACAGGTGCTCGCCCCCGAGCGTGCACCCCGGATGTCACCGAGGTGTCGCCGGAGCGTCACAGGATCGGTGCGGACAGGACCGGTGCGCCTTGACGTCCGCTAATCGCGGGCACACGCTGAGCGGGTGCCCACGCGGAGGGATGTGAGACATGCAGGTGACCGCAAGACTCAGGGTTCCCGCAGCGTCGGCTGCAGCACCGGGAGCGACGGCGACGGTGCGGGTGGCCGACGTGGGACGGGCGGACGCGCCGGCGGTGACACTGGCGAAGAGCACGGTGGCGCTCGACGCCGCGGACCGGGATGCCGCAGGGGACCGCATCCTCGAGGTGACCGTGCAGGTCTCCGATGCGCTGCCCGTCTCGGCGTGCGCCCTCAGCGCCCACGTGGATCTCTCCGGGACCGGCGAGGTCTCCCCCGGTGATCTGATCACCATCACCCACATCGCGGTGGGGCCTGAGGACGCGGGCGGGACCATCGACATCCCGCTCGTCCAGATCTGAGCCGGGGCCGGGCGTCACCGCTGCGTCACGGGGGCGGTGACGGCACGGCGACACCACGGAGCTTCACTGGGGCGACCGCCCCCCTGGAAGGAGCTCACGATGATCGAGCCCGGACTCTCCCCCCACCTCATCCACAGCGCATCCGGCCCCCTGCTGACCAGCCCACCGGAGACCACCGGTCGCTACATCGTGGTGTTCGCGGCGGATACCGACGCACCCTCCGGCGTCCTGCGGAAGGCTGCAGGACTGATGGACGTGACCCCGTCCCAGGAGTACGGCGCCGAGGCCGCGACCGCGACGACGTCCGACACCGTCTTCGAGACTCTCGGGCTCGCTGTGGTGTCCGCGGACCCCGAACAGGTCGGCGCCCTGCGGACCTCGGTCGCCTCGGACGACGCCATCATGTCGGTCTCCCCCGAACTCGTGCATCATCCGTTGGACAACGAGTACGCCCGCGGGTACGCCGACGGTGTCGGCGACCTCACCGCACGGCTCGGGACAGTCACCGGCGGCGGAGGCCCGGTGCCAGGTGCGACCGGACCCGTCGCCACGACAGGACCGCTGTTCGCCGACACCGCCGAATACACCTGGGGGCTCCAAGCCGTCGGAGCCGACGGCTCGACCGCTTCCGGGGCGGGTGTGGCGGTCGCCGTCCTCGATACCGGATTCGACCTCGAGCACCCGGACTTCGCGAATCGGACCCTCACTCCCATGTCCTTCATCCCGGGTGAGGACCCACAGGACGGGCACGGGCACGGCACCCACTGCATCGGCACCGCGCTGGGGCCGCTCGTCCCCGACACCGGCCCCCGCTACGGCGTCGCCCACGGGGCGGACATCTTCGCCGGCAAGGTGCTCAGCAACTCCGGATCCGGCAGCGACGGCGGGATCCTCGCCGGGATCGAGTGGGCGATCACCTCGGGGTGCTCGATCATCTCGATGTCGCTGGGCGCGGATGTGCCGAAGGCCCATCCGCCCTACGTCGCGGCCGGGAAGCGCGCCCTCGACCTGGGTGTGCTGATCATCGCCGCTGCGGGGAACAACGCCAGACGCCAGCAGCAGAGCCACGGCTTCGTGGGCGCTCCCGCCAACAGCCCGTACATCCTGGCCGTGGGCGCCCTGGACCCGCAGCTGGACATCGCCGTCTTCTCCTCGCGGACCCTGATCGGCGGGCAGGGCGGCCAGGTCGATCTCGCCGGACCGGGCGTGGCCGTGTACTCCTCCTGGCCGATGCCCACGCGCTACCGCGCGATCAACGGGACCTCCATGGCGACCCCGCACGGGGCCGGACTGGCCGCGCTGTGGAGCGAGGTCACCGGATTCCGCGGTCGCGAGCTGTGGGCGACCCTGGTCGAGCACAGCACCCGGTTGATCCTCCCCTCGCTCGACGTGGGGTCGGGGCTGGCCATCGCGCCGTGAGAACGTCGGCGCGTCGCGAAGGGCAGGAGATGAGAGGTCCACGTCCAGGGCGACCGAGGCGACCTGCGACGCGGTCGTCGATGTGCTGTCGGCGGGCGAGCTGCTCCGGCGGCTCCGGTGGAGACACCTACCGAGGCGTCTAGGATCTCCCCATGGCCATCGAACATGTCAGCGTCACCGTCGACGAGGAGCACCTCGTCGGGGTGCGCGAGGTCGCCGCGCGCCTCGCGGAGCGCGGTCTGGAGGTCGAATCCGTCCTCGAGACCCTCGGCATCGTCACTGGCACGACGAACGACCCGGTCGCGCTGCGCGCGGTGGAGGGCGTCGCGTCCGTCGACCGGGACCGTGGGGTCCAGCTCCCGCCGTCGGACTCCGAGGTGCAGTGACCCGCTGAGCTGTCAGTCCCGCAGGGGCCGCGGCAGCAGGGCCACGGAGAAGAACACTGCGGCCTGCTCGTCGCGGGCGCGGTACCGGTAGCCGTCACCGGCGACCACCCGACCGGAGCCACCGGCCTCGATCACCTGGATCCCGGAGCCGCTCATGATCTCGAGCGCGCCCTCGATGACGTGGTGCATGATCCCCGACAGCATGATTCCCGCTCCGCCCTCGTAGACGTCAGCGCCCAGCAGCTTCCACTTCCAGGTCTCCACCGAGAGCGAGGCGGTGTCCACCGCGTCCAGCAGCACCGCCCAGCTGCCGGCCTCGGTCGACCAGACCTCCACCCCCTCCGGGGCGTCGTCGGCCCCCACGCCCATCAGGGCGGCGAAGGTGGTGCCGAGGCCGGCGGCGATGCGGTCCAGGAGGGCGACGCTGGGGTTGGCCTGGCCGAGCTCGATCTGGGTGAGCATGCGGCGGGAGACCTCGCTGAGCTCGGCGAGCGCGCCGACGCTGAGGTCCTGCTCCTGCCGGGCGGAGCGGATGCGGGCGCCGAGCTGCTCGACCACCGCGGGGCGCATCCCACCGCTCATGCCCAGCCTCCTCGGGCTCCCCTGCCGATCCGTGCCCCGAAGCCTAGCGGGAGGGTGACGGGAACTATATTGCGCACCCGCGGCGATGCGCACTATGTTGCCCAGAGGAGGCGTCCGCCTCCCCGCTCCCCTGCGCACCGAAGGAGGCATCCCCATGGCCGGATCCGCCCGCAGCCCCCTGCTGCGATGGTTCATCTCCTACGGCTCCTTCGCGGTGCCGCAGGCCGCGGCGCCGATCGCCTTCTCGCTGATCGCCCTGCCGCTGACCGGAGACGCCGCCAGCGGCGCCGCGATGATGCTCGCGATGACGATCGCGCAGGTGCTCGGGGCGGTGCCGATCACCCGGCTCGGGCGACGCTTCTCCCCGATCCCGTTCCTGCGGGTGCTGATCGGGGTGCGCACGCTCGCCCTGGTGGGGATCGCGGTGCTGGCGGGCCTCGGCGCCCCCTTCGGCCTGATCGTGGCCGGGGCCGCGCTCGCGGGACTGGTCAACGGCGCCGCCTACGGCAACCTCCGGGCGGTGCTGAACCACCTGGTGCCCGCGGGTCGGCTGCCGCGCGCGCTGGGGATCGCGGCCACGCTGAACGAGCTGACCTTCGTGGCCGCCCCGGTGCTCGCCGCGGCGCTGGGCAGCGTCTCCCCGCAGGCCGCCGCCTGGGCGATGGTGCTGCTGGGGATGGGGCCGATGCTGCTGCTGCCGCGCATCCCTTCGGCGACCGCTCCCGGTCCCGAGCAGCGGCGCAGCCGCTTGCGCCTGACGCCGACGATCCTGCTGTGGTTGGTGTGCGGCGGGGCGAGCGCGGCGGCGATCGCGGCGATCGAGATCGGGGCGGTCCCGATGGCGGTCTCCTTCGGGCTGCCCGCCGCCTGGGGGGTGCTCTTCCCCATCGCCATCTGCACGACCTCGATCCTCGGCGGGATCTGGGTCAGCGTGCACAACCGGGTGCCGCGCCGACGCACCGTGCTGGCCTGGCTCGCGGTGACCGGCCTCGGCGTGGCCGCGGTGGGCTTCGGACATTCGGTGACCGCGACGGTGATCGGGGCCCTGCTGGTGGGCTCGGTGCTGGCACCGCTGGCCACCTACTACTCGCTGGTGCTGGACCGCTTGGTGGCACCGGAGCACCGCGCCGAGGTGTTCGCCCTGCTGCGTACCGCGAACGCGCTGGGCATCATCACCTCCAGCGCGGTGATCTCCCTGGTGTCGCTCGAGGCCACCTTCGCCGTGGTGATCGCGGTGATGGCCGTCGTGCTGCTGGTGACCGGCGCGGTGTTCACCGCCGGCTGGGTGGAGGTCCGGCGTCGGCGGCTGGTCCGGGAGGCCGCGGCCCGTCGCGCGCAGGACGAGGACTCGAAGGACCGCCGCAGCGTCCCGTCGTTGCCGTGAGGCGACACCTCGTGATGGCGCACCGCCGCGCAGCGTGCCATCGTTGCTCATGGGCAGACTGATCTACTCCGTGATGGGCTCGCTGGACGGCTTCATCAACGATGCGACGGGCTCCTACGACTGGGCGTTCCCCGGCCAGGACGTGGCCGTCTTCATCGAGGACCAGATGTCGACCGTGAGCACCTATCTCTACGGCCGACGCATGTACCAGGAGATGCAGGTGTGGGAGACCGATCCCGCGGTCGCCGCCGACTCGCCGGTCTCTGCCCGGTTCGCGCAGCTGTGGCAGAGCGCGGACAAGGTCGTCTTCTCCTCGACCCTGACCAGCGTGCCGACCCGGCGCACGCGGCTCGAGAGCAGCTTCGACGCGGAGGCGGTCCGCACCCTGGTGCAGTGGGCCGCCGGGGACGTGACGATCGAGGGCCCCGTGCTCGCGGCGCACGCGCTGCGGGCGGGGCTGGTCGACGAGATCCACCGCTTCGTCGCCCCGGTCATCGTCGGCGGCGGCACGCCCCTGTACCCCCCGGGCCTCCGGCTCGATCTGGAGCTGGTCGATCAGCGCCGCTTCGATCAGGGGTTCAGCTGGCTGCAGTACGCGGTGCGCTGAGCACCCGTTCCCCCTCAGTAGCGGCGGTAGCGCCGGGTGGTGGCCTCGAAGCGGCGCGCTTCGCGACGCCAGGCGGCCACGATCGACTCGGGGTCGTCGCCGGCCTCGAGCATCTGCCGGGTGCGCCGGGTGCCGGAGAGCCTGTCGATCCAGCAGATGTCCGCGTCGGTGCGACAGTCCTCGCCCTCGCGCCAGTCGACCTCCTCGACGTTGCGCAGCAGCGCCGCGATCACATGGATGCCGGTGCGCACGGGCTCGTAGGCGTCGGCGTCGGTGACGTGCAGCTGCACGCCGCCGCTGAAGGCACCGGCGTGCTTCGAGGTGGTGGGGGTGGCGAACATCGGCCGGAACAGCACGCCCGGCAGCTCCGCCTCCCGCAGGTCCGCGATGATCGCCTCGATGTGGTCCTCGGTGATGAACGGCGCCCCGAACCAGAGGAACGGCGTGGTCGTGCCGCGGCCCTCGGAGATGTTCAGGGCCTCGATCAGACCGGTGCCGGCGTAGACCACGGCGGTGTCCGCGGTGGGGATGTTCGGGGAGGGCAGCACCCAGGGCAGGTCCGCGGCCGCCGGGTCCTCGGGGTCGTAGCCGCTCATCTCGACCACCTCGAGGGTGACGGCGCCATCGAGGAACTCCCCGTTGAACAGCAAGGCGAGCTCGCCGACGGTGAGGCCGTGGGTCTGCGGGATCTCGCGCAGCCCCACGAAGGAGGACAGCTCCGGCTCGAGCACGAAGCCCTCGATGTCGGTGCCCAGGGGGTTCGGGCGGTCCAGCACCACGAAACGCTTGCCGTTCTCCGCGGCCGCCTCCATCGCGTAGTAGAGCGTCCAGATGTAGGTGTAGAAGCGGGTGCCGATGTCCTGGATGTCGAAGACCAGCACGTCGAGGTCCGCGAGCATCTCCGGGGTGGGCTTCTGGGTGGCGCCGTAGAGCGAGCGCACCGGCAGGCCGGTCTTCTCGTCGGTGTAGTCGCCGACGGCGCCGCCGGCCGGCTCCGCCCCGCGCACCCCGTGCTCGGGGCCGAACAGCGCGGCCATCGTGAAGCCGCCCTCCTCCTGCGCCTCGACCAGCAGGTCGATGGTGGAGCGCAGCTCGCGATCGGTGCCGGTGGGGTTGGTGATCAGGCCCACCCGCGCACCGCGCAGGGTCCTCAGCCGGCGCGGCTGCAGCAGGTTCTCGACGCCGAGGCGGAACCTGCCGCCCTTCCCCTTGCCCTTGCCGCGATCGGTGGGGGCGGCGTGCGCACTGCCCGCGGCGGTGAGGGCCGCTCCGGCGGGAAGCGCGCCGAGGGTGGCGAGGACCCGGCGTCTCCCGGGCCGTCCGTCGTGGTCCCTCGGCGGTTCCGTCTGTCTCGGTGCTGCGTGGTCCACGAAGGGCCTCCGTCGTCGTCGTCGGATCGTCCGTGCGTCGGTCGCTCGGACGCACGCTAGCAAGGCGTGTCGCGGGTCACAAGCGCCTCCGGTCAGGCGGCGCGGCGACCGACGGCGAGGTCGAGCAGATGGTCCAGGACGTCCTCGCCGCCGGCGCGCAGGCCGTTGTGCTCGTACTCGCTGGTGACCCAGGTGCGCAGGGCCGGCAGCAGAGCGGCGGTGGCCAGGGACGACTCGCGCGGCACGTAGGCGTCGTCGAAGTAGACGGCGGCGGCGCCGGGGACCTCCACGGCGCGCAGGGCCGCGGCGTCGTAGAGCTGCGGCCACTCGTGCTCGGCGAGCAGGTCGGCGGCCTCCGCCCACGGCACCAGCTGCGGGTCCTCGGCGAAGAGGTCCCGGTGGATGTGCTCCCCGCCCAACAGGGTCGGGTCCTCGCGCACCGCCACCGGCATCATGCGGTCGGCCGCCCAGCGGGTGGCGACGCCGTCGGCCCAGCAGCTCTCGTGGATCACCGCGTACAGGGGGTTGCGGCCGCCGAAGGGCAGGGCGGCGGCGAGGTCGTGGGCGAAGGCGGGTGAGGCGGGATCGAGGTCCAGCAGGTGGTGCAGGCGCTCCTGGCCCTGCGAGGCGCCGAGCAGGTGGCCGAGCCGGCGCAGCCGCTCCACGCCCACGGCGGAGCCGTCGGGCAGGCGCAGCGTGCCGGCGCCGGCGGCGTCGGCAAGGCGGCGGAAGCGGTCGCGGTCGGCGGGGAAGCGGGCCCAGTACCGCTCGCTGCGGACGATCATCCCCTCCCAGGTGCTCGCGTACACCGCGTCCATCCCGGGGCCGACCGTCGGCAGGCCCCCGGTGAACAGCGCCTTCTCCACGGACTGCGGGTGGGCGCTGAGATAGCGCAGGGTGGTGAAGCCGCCGAAGGACTGGCCCAGCAGCGTCCACCGCGCGACGCCCAGGTGCTCGCGCAGCAGTTCGGCGTCGCGGGCGATCGCGTCGGCCCGGAAGTGGGTGAGGTACTGCGCCTGCTGGGAGGGGGTGGCCTCGCGCAGGGTGGCGGCGCCCGCGATCGCCCCCTCGGGCAGCGCGGTGTCCAGGCCGACGGGGGTGGAGCGGCCGGTGCCGCGCTGGTCGAGCATGATCACGCGGTGCTCGCGCAGGGCCCGCGGCAGCCAGGGCGGGCTGGAGGCGTCGAGCGGCCGGGGCGCTTCGGAGCCCGGGCCTCCCTGCAGGTAGACGAGGTAGGGACGGTCCTCGCCGCCCGGCTCGGCGATCACCCGCGCGAACAGCTCGAGCTGCGGCCCGGTGGCCTCGGCGTGGTCCAGGGGGACGGGCAGGGTCAGGTCGCTCAGCTGCAGGCCGGGCAGGGTCCAGGTGGTGGTGCTCATGAGGCCGCCTCGTGGTCGCGGGTGGTGGTGCCGGGGAAGTACTGCCAGTCGAAGGTGTGCAGGGCACCGGGGCGGTCCTCGCGGTCGAGCGCCCGGTCGATGAGGATGCCCGAGAGGCGCGCGAACACGTCGTCGACCCCGTAGTAGCTGACGGGTCCGAAATACTCGGTCTCCGCCGGGACGTCGCCGATCGCGATCAGCTCGAGATCCTCCGGCATCCTGATGCCCATCCGCTCGGCGGCGAGCTGCATCGCCACCGCCTGGTAGCCGGTGAAGCAGATGACCGCCTCGGGGCGGTGGGGGCCGGCCAGCCAGTCCAGGCCGGTGAGGTGGGTGCTCCGCTTGCCCGCGGGGCCGACCTTCACGAGGGCCTCGGCGGGACCGTCGCCGTGCTCGCGGGCCGCGGCCAGGAAGGCCTGGGTGCGCGGATGGGCGAGCACGCCGCCGGGGCGGTCGGGGAGGTCGGGTGCCAGCAGATGGACCCGCTGATGACGGGCGCGGAGCGCCGCGTAGGCGTGGCCGATGGCGGGGACGGGCGTGGAGCGGACGACGTCGAAGTCCTCCGGCTCCATGTGCGCACTGAAGGCCACCAGCCCGCTCTGGGTGGTGGAGGCCAGGCGCCGCACCAGGTCCGGGCCGTTCTCGACGAAGTCGATGCTGGTCAGCAGCGCGGCGTCGGCGGAGGCCCCCTGGAGGTACTGGAACCAGCTCTCGTCGGCGAGCACCAGCGTCGAGAAGTCGTGCGGGCGGGCGTCGTGGCGGACCTGGGTGGTCAGGTGCACGGCCCAGGGGTCATCGAGCGCTCCCAGGGTGAGGACGATGCCGCCGCCCCTCCCGGTGCGCATGGCCTGGGCGTGCCGGTTGGGGACGTAGCCGAGCTCCTCGGCGGCCGCGCGCACCTTGGCCTTGGTGGCCTCCGAGCCGGAGGAGCGCAGGTTACCGCGCCCGGAGAGCACGAAGGAGGCGGTCGCGAGGGAGACCCCGGCGGCGCGGGCGACGTCCGCCAGGGTGACGGCCGCTCGGGGGGCGGGGCTGCGGGCGTCGGTGGTCATGGCTGATCGGCCTCCTGAGCGGTGGGACGGAGGTCGGCGAGGTGGACCTGCACGCCCGCGGCGCGCAGCTCCTCGAGGGCCGACGGGTCGGCGGCGGGGTCGGTGACGAGGTCGTCGATCCACTCGGTGGGGGCGATGCGCGCGAAGGCGGTCGCACCGATCTTGGTGGCGTCGGCGACCACCACCACTCGCGCGGAGCGCTCGATGAGTCGGGCGTTGATCGAGGCCTCGGCCTCGTCGTGGGTCAGGGCGCCGTCGCGGGCGCTGAGGCCGTTGGCCCCGAGGAACAGCGTGTCGATCCGGATCTGGGCGAGCAGCTGCTCGGCCCAGGCGTCGACCAGCTCGTAGCTGGACTCGCGCACCACCCCGCCGGTGACCACGAGCTGCAGGTGGCGGCGCACCGCGAGCTCCTGGGCGATGTTCACGGCGTTGGTGACCAGGACCGTCTGGCGCGGGGCGTCGCGGAAGCCGGGGCGGGCGGCGAGCTCGTGCGCGAGCGCGGTGGTGGTGGTGCCGCCGTTCATGCCGATCACGGATCCGGGGACGGCCAGGTCTACGGCGCGGCGGGCGATCGCCTCCTTCGCGGCGGCGTGGCGCGCGGCCCGGTAGCGCATCGGCAGCGAGCTGGCGTCGGGGTTCGCGGAGGCCCCGCCGTGGGTGCGGATCACGAGCTGCTGATCGGCGAGCGCGTCGAGGTCGCGCCGCGCGGTGGCCGGGGAGATGCCGAGGCGGTCGACCAGGTCGTCGACCGCGAGGTGCCCCGCGTCGATGATCAGGTCGAGCTCGAGGTCCAGCCGCTCGTGGCGGCCGCGCACGGGACGCCGGGCGCGCTCGGACGCGCTCTCGGACTGCGTCATTCGCCTGCCCCTTCGTGGTCCATCGCGTGCTCAGCACTGCCGCAGCTGCCTCCACGCTGCCGCTCATCCTAGCCGCGAGCAGGCCGGGAGGCCCGCTGGCGAGGCCGCGGCCCGCGGGTACGGGCGACCCGCCCCCGCGCCTCCCGTACCCTCCTGTCCACCGCCCACCGTGAAGGAAGCCCATGCCCGCATCGTCCGACTCCTCTGTTGCCGTCCTGCTGTGCGACGACCTCGAGAAGGTGTTCCCCGACCGGCGCCCGCGCGAGCTCGATCCGTCGATCCCGCTGATCGGCTACCGCGGCGAGCGGACGGCGTTCCAGGTCGCGATCCGGGCGGGGCGTCGCAGCGCCTGGGACAACCTCCGCTCCGCCGCGGTCTCCGTGCGCGCCCCGGAGGGGGTGCGGGCCCGGGTGCGGGCGGTGGACCTGGTCCCGGTCTCCCTCCCGGCCCCGCCCGACGCCGGCCCCGAGTACCTCCGCACCGCCCCCGGTCTGTTCCCGGACCTGCTGCGGCCGCTGGGCCCGCAGGAGCCGCTGGGGCTGCCCACCGGGCAGTGGCAGGCGGCCTGGGTCGATCTCGAGATCGCCGCGGACGCCGTCGGCGGGGACGTCGCCGTGCAGGTCGAGATCGCGGTCGCCGACGCGGAGACCGCGCTCCGGGAGGTGCCGCTGCGGATCGTCGCCGAGACCCTGCCGCCGCTGGACGTCGTCAACACCCACTGGTTCCACAGCGACGGCCTGATCTCCTACTACGACCTGGAGCCCTTCAGCGAGCGCTACTGGGAGGTGCATCGCCGCTTCCTGCGCTCCGCGGCCGCCATGTCGGTCACCTCCGTGCTGACCCCGATCTGGACCCCGCCGCTGGACACCCGGGTGGGCGGCACCCGGATCCCGACCCAGCTGCTGGCCATCCACGACGACGGCGAGGGCACCTACCGCTTCGAGGCGGAGCACCTGCTGCGCTGGCTGTCGATCTGCCGCGAGGTGGGCCTGCGCCACATCGAGGTGCCCCACCTGTTCACGCAGTGGGGAGCCCGCGCCACCCCCGCGATCCACGTGCACACGCCCTCCGGCATCGAGCAGCGGTTCGGGTGGGACGTCCCCGCGACGGACCCCTCCTACCGGCGGCTGCTCGAGCAGATGCTGCCCTTCCTGATCTCCCTGCTGGAGGAGGAATGGGGCCTGGACCGCGTCATCTTCCACCTCTCCGACGAGCCCGGCGAGGAGCACCTCGAGAGCTACTCCGCCGCGCGGGCCGTGGTGGCCGATCTCCTGGCCGACGTCACCGTCGTCGACGCCCTCAGCTCCTACGAGTTCTTCCAGCGCGGCCTGGTGGACGTCCCGGTGGCGGCCACGGATCACGCGCGGCCGTTCCTGGACGGCGGCGTCGACCCGCTCTGGCTGTACTACTGCGTGTCCCAGCACCGGGGCGTCGCCAACCGCTTCATCGCGCAGTCCAGCACCCACAACCGGGTGCTCGGACACCAGCTGTTCCTGGCCGGCGCGCAGGGCTTCCTGCACTGGGGCTTCAACTTCTACAACTCCCAGTTCTCGACCCGCCCGATCGATCCGTTCCTGGACACCAGCGCGGGCGGCGGCTTCTTCGGCGGTGACTCCTTCATGGTCTATCCCGGCCGCGACGGGGAGCCGCTGACCTCGATCCGCTACGAGGTGTTCCGCGACGCGATGACCGACCACCGGGCCGCCCGACTGCTCGAGCGGCGCTCGGGCACCGAGGCCGTGCGCGCCCTGCTCCGTGCAGACGGCTTCGACGAGCTCGAGGTCTCGCCCCGGCTCGATCCCGACGAGCTGCGGAGGATCGCCGTCCGCGTGGCGGCGGCGCTGGTCGGCTGAGGCCGGTGGCGGCGGCGGTGCGGGGCGCACCTGCTACGACACGGCGCCGCCGGTGAGGAACGCCAGCGCGGGACCGACGGTGTTGAGCAGGACGATCACCCCGATGATGCCGACGGCCCAGGAGAAGGCGCTGGTCGCGTTCTTCACCGCCCAGTCGTGGGCGCGCTCGAGGAAGGCGTCGGCGCGATCCCCGAGCGCGGCCCGCGCCCCGCACAGCACGGCCGCCGGCAGGACCATCACCGCGCAGTAGCCGGTCAGGACCAGCGCCCCGCCGACCAGCCCCACCCCCATTTCGGCGAGGATCCCCATCGCCGCCAGGTACGGGATCATCGAGGCCGCCTCGATCACGCCGGCCAGCAGCGCCAGGGCGATCAGCACGCCCGGCCGGCCGGAGGCACGGCGGGCCCGCGCGGTCCAGCGCCGGGCCGAGGCCTCGGGATCGCCGCCGCGCTTCGCGATCGCCTTCGGGTCGATGCGGAAGGAGTAGAGCACCAGCGCCAGGCCCAGCGCGGCCAGGGCCACCATCAACGGCGGCGAGCCCAGCAGGTGCCCGAAGGCGTCGAGCAGCGGCAGCAGACCGGCCAGCAGCGCCACGCCCAGCAGCAGGTAGAACATCCCGATCACCGCCAGGTACAGCAGGGTGCGACCGGCGACGCGCAGCGCCCCGCCCCGCCCGACCACCAGCAGGATGACGGGGATGACCAGGGTGCCCATCGAGGTCGAGTCCACCAGGGCGAGCAGGATCAGGCCGAGCGGACCGACGGCGTCGGGAAGGTTCTCCATGCCTCGATCCTCCCGGCCGGCGCCCGCCGCGGTCCTCCTCCCTAGGGACGAACTGCGTCCGGCGCCGGGGTGGGCAGCGCCGCCGCCGCGTACGCTCGAGGCATGTCCGCCGCCGCCGCCGAGCTGCCCGCCTCCCCGCCGGTCGGGTCGCGGGACGTCCTGGTCGCCGGCGGGTACGCAGTGCTGGTGGTGCTGCTGGGCGCCTCCGGGGCGCACAACTCCGGGTTCCTGCCCGCAGGCACGCCCTGGCCCCTCTGGTTCTCCGTGGCGCTGATGCTGGTCGGATGCGGGAGCCTGCTGTGGCGGCGACGGCGACCGGTGATCACGCTCGCGGTGGCCGGTCCGCTGTCGCTGGTCGAGATCGCCGTCGGCGGGCAGCTCTCCGCCTACCTCCTGCTGTTCGAGGCGCTGTTCGACCCGGTCATGCACGGCAGCCGCCGGCTGGCGCTGCTGACCACCCGGATCGCGATCGGTGCCACGGTGCTGGCGGTGCTGCTCGGGCTCGCCGCGGGCGCGCCGTTCGAGATGCTGTTCGTGGTGGTGCTGATCGCGGCGCTGGTGGTGCTGACCCCGCTGCTGTGGGGCTGGGAGGTGCGCCACCACCGCAGCGCCCGGCAGGCCGCCGAGCAGCTCGCGGACCTCGAGCACGAGCTCGCCGCGAGCCGCGCCGCCCACGCCGTGGAGACCGAGCGCCGCTCCATCGCCCACGACCTGCACGACGTGATCGCCGGGCACCTCAGCGCCGTCTCCCTGCACACGAACCTCGCCGCCTCCCTGCCGGAGCCGGAGGGCCGTGAGCGCTCGCTGATCGCGGCCCGCGCATCGGCGCATGCGGCGCTGCGGGACCTGCGCTCGATGATCGGGGTGCTCTCGACGGCGGAGTCCGGCTCGCTGCCCGCCGTCACCCTGGACTGGCCCTCGCTCACCGCGCGGCTGCGCGGCCGGGACCCCGAGGCGCAGGTGTCGATCGACCCGGCCGTCACCGACCCCGCCCGCCTGGACCCCTCGGTGCAGGCCGCGCTGCTGCGGATCGCCGCCGAGGCCACCACCAATGCCGTCCACCACGGGCTCGCCCCGATCTCGCTGGACGTGCGGGTGGGGAGCGAGACGGTGACGTTCGAGCTGCACAACCGCCGGGCCGAGACCTCCGCGCCCGGCACCGGCGTGGGCCGCGGCACGATCGCCCACCGGGCGACCGCGGTGGGCGGCAGTGCCGGCTCCGCACCGGCCGACGGGCCCGAGGCCGGGACCTGGCGGGTGCGCGCACAGCTGCCGGTGCGCGGCTCCTCCCCCGCCCTCGCCCCGACCCTCGGCCAGGAGGCCCGCCCATGACCGCCGACCGCTGCGCGATGACCACCCCGATCCGGGTGGTGGTCGCCGAGGACCATCCCGCCGTCCGCTCCGGCCTGGTGGCGCTGCTCGACTCCGCCCCCGACATCACGGTGGTCGCCGAGGCGGCCGACGGGGACGCAGCGCTCGCCGCCGCCCGCGCGCACCGCCCGGACGTGGTGCTCACCGACGTGCGCATGCCCGGCGCCACCGGCATCGAGATCACGCCCCGGCTGCGCGAGACCGGCGCGAACGTGCTGGTGATCTCCGGCTTCGACCTCGACGACTACGTGCTGGGGGCGCTCGCCGCGGGCGCCGACGGGTACCTGGTCAAGACCGAGGACCCGCAGCGGATCCTCACCGCGGTGCGGGACGTCCACCGCGGTGATGCGGTGCTCTCCGCCGCGGCGACCCGCGCGGTGGTCGGGGCGCTGCGGGGGCGGGCGGAGGACGAGGCCGGTCGGCCGGGGTCGGTCGCGGGCGGGGCGGCCGTCGGACCGGCGGCGTCCGCCGACCCCGGGGCGTCCGTCGGCCCCGAGCCGTCCTTCACCCGGCGGGAGGAGGACGTGCTGGCCCTGGTCGCGCAGGGGCTGTCCAACCAGCAGATCGCCCGCGAGCTGTTCGTCGAGATCACCACCGTGAAGTCGCACCTCTCCCATGCGCTGACCAAGCTGCAGCTGGACTCGCGGGTCCAGGCCGCGCTGTGGTGGCAGCAGCACCGCGGCTGAGCGGACTCCGCTTCCCTCCAGCCTGCGCCGTATTTCATACTGCCGTCAGCCGTGTCCTCTGCGAGGATGGGGACCCTTCGGGCCCCGGCTCCTGCGTCGCGCACGCGGCGCGCCCGGCACCCGGACCCTCCCCTTCGATCACGAAAGTGCGGCACGGCATGCCCAGCACCACCCCCACCCCCACCGGCGAGCTCCCCGCGGTCGACGCCTCGCGGACGGCCGCCGCAGGCGCCACGAAGGTCACCCCGATCATCGCGGTGCTGGTGGTCTCCGCCTTCGTGATGATCCTCAACGAGACCCTGCTGTCGGTCGCGCTGCCCGCGCTGATGGAGGACCTCTCGATCACCGCGGTCACCGCCCAGTGGCTCTCCACCGGGTTCCTGCTCACGATGGCCGTGGTCATCCCCACCACCGGCTTCCTCATGCAGCGGCTGTCGGTGCGCACCGTGTTCACCCTCGCGATGAGCCTGTTCCTGGTCGGCACCGCCATCGCCGTCGTCGCCCCGAGCTTCCCGGTGCTGCTGGGCGCCCGGGTGGTGCAGGCCGCCGGCACCGCGATGGTGCTGCCGCTGCTGATGACGACCATCCTCGCGCTGGTGCCGATCACGGCCCGCGGCCTGGTGATGGGCCTGGTGGGCGTGGTCATCTCGGCCGCCCCGGCGCTCGGGCCCTCGACCTCGGGGTTCATCCTCGAGCACTGGTCGTGGCACTACCTGTTCGTCATGATGCTGCCGATCATCGTGGTCTCGCTGGTCATCGGGCTGCTGTTCATGCGCAACTACACCGAGCCGGCCCGGGTGCACCTGGACGTGCTCTCGGTGGTGCTGTCCGCGATCGGCTTCGGCGGCGTGGTCTACGCGCTGGCCTCGATCAGCCAGATCGTCGAGGGCACCAACCGCGTGCTGCCGCTGGTGGTGGCGGCGGTCGGGCTGCTCGCGCTGGCCGTGTTCGCGGCCCGCCAGATCCGCATGCTCGCCCGCGGCCAGGAGCCGCTGCTGGACCTGCGCCCGCTGAAGGTGCGCACGTTCACCGTCTCCGTGCTGGTGATCCTGATGGGCTTCGCGACCATGCTCGGCACCGTGGTGGCGCTGCCGCTGTACATGACCGGTGCGCTGGGCCTGTCCACCCTCGAGGTGGGCCTGACCCTGCTGCCCGGTGCGGTCGCCTCCGGCATGCTGGGCCCGCTGGTCGGCGCCCTCTACGACCGGGTGGGCCCGCGCCCGATCGTGGTGCCGGGCATCACGCTGATGGCGATCGTCTGCTGGCTCTCGGTGGTCCTGCTCGATGCGGACGCGACCCGGGGCGTGATCATCGCGCTGAACATCCCGCTGGGCATCGGCATGGCGATGGTGATGACGCCGCTGCTGGCGCTGTCCCTCGGCGCGCTGCCGCGACCGCTGTACGGCCACGGCTCGGCGATCCTGAACACCCTCCAGCAGCTGGCCGGCGCGCTGGGCACCGCGGTGTTCATCGCCCTGCTCACCCTCGGCGCGGCCGTCGCCGCGGAGTCCGGGGCCTCGGCGCAGATCGCCCAGGCCAGCGGCGCCAGCTGGGCCTTCGTGTTCGGCGGCGTGATCACCACGGCCGCGATCGTGCTGGCCCTCACGCTCAAGCCGAACCCGGCCGAGGTGACCTCCGCGGCCTGAGCGGACGACCGGGCGGGGGCCCCACCAGCGCCTGAGGCACCGGGCCCTTTACAGCAGCTGCGCGAACCGCTCGAGCGCCGCGGGGCCGACGACATCCTCCTGGCCGAGCGGCAGCTCCTGCAGCGGCACCGCGGGCAGCGCCTCGCGGAGCGTGATCAGGTGCTGGTCCTCGACGGCGCGGCGCCGGGCCAGGAAGTCGCCGCGATCGCCCGGGGAGCGCTTGTTGACCACCAGCGCGCCCACCTCGACGCCGGTGCGGGTCAGCTCCCGGTGCAGCTCGATGGTCTCCAGCACCGGCAGCCGTTCGGCGGCGAGCACGATCGCGAAGGACGCCACCTCGGCGTCGGTGAGCACCGCGCGGAGGCCGGCCAGGCGGTCGCGGCGGCGCAGCAGGATCGAGCGGATGTCCTGGTCGCGCTCCTGGATCGGGTCGCGGGGCTGGGGCGTGCCGAGGATGGAGGGCGCGTCCAGGCCCCGCATCGCCGCGCCCAGCTGCTCCGAGCTCTCGCGGCGGCGCAGCAGCCCGTCGGTCCAGGCCGTCATCACCTCCGGCAGCGCCATCAGGCGGGCGGTGTGCCCGGAGGGCGCGGTGTCGAAGACGACCAGGTCGTAGTCGCGCAGACCCTTCTCGACCAGCTCGGTCATCCGCTCCAGCACCGCCGCCTCATGGGTGCCCGGGGAGCGGCGGGAGAGCTCCATGTGCTTGTCGACCTCACCGGCGAGGTGCCCGGGCATGAGCCGCTTCAGGGTGTGCCCCACCTCGCGCAGGTGCTGGTCGGTGGTGGCGTCGGGGTCGATCTCGAGGCCGTCGAGGCGACCGCCCGCGCCGTCGCCGAGCGGGGTGATCCGGTCGCCGACACGCTGGGCCCAGAGGTGGCCGAGGTTGTGGGCGGGGTCGGTGGAGACCACGAGCACACGGCGGCCCGCTCGGGCGGCGGCGAGCGCCGTGGCGGAGGCGACGGTGGTCTTGCCGACTCCTCCCTTGCCGCCCAGGAACAGCACGCGGCGCTGTGCGGCCAGGCTCAGCAGCATCGGAAGTCCTCCAGCGGCGAGCGCTCCATGCCCATCCGCCGGTGCCAGTCATGGAAGCTGTCGTAGAGCACGGGCAGCAGCTCCGCGGTGTAGGAGGAGGCGGGATTGGGCACGCCCAACATCTCGCTCATCACCAGCAGGCGGAACAGGTCGTCCTCGTCGCGCTGGGCGCGGGCGAAGGTGCGGCGGTAGGGGGCGACGTAGAACTCGTGCAGGCCGTGGCTGAGGGCCCGCCAGCGCTCGCGCACCGTGCGGCCGAGGGAGCCGCGAGCGGTCCCCTCGGCCGCACGGTGAGGCGATGCCGTCATCGGCTGCCGGCGTCCTCGCCGGGCCCGGCCGCCCCGGCGTCGACGGCGACCGGCTCGTCGAGGTCGGGTTCGCTGCTGCGGGCCCGGTTCAGGGCGATCGCGGATTCCACGATCACCCACACGGCAGCGACCAGGATGACCAGGTCCATGATCAGCAGCAGCCAGTTCCCGTCGCGGTAGAAGCCGCCCAGCTGGATCAGCAGGGCGTACACGCTGACGAACAGCACGAACAGCAGCGGGATCATGATCGGCAGCACCGGCCGGCGTCGGCGCATGAGCATCACCGCGAGGATCGACAGGGTCAGGCCCGCCAGGATCTGGTTGGTGGTGCCGAACAGGGGCCAGATGATCATGCCGCCGGAGCCGTCGGCCCCCGCACCGAAGGCGAGGCCCAGGCAGACCGCCAGCACGATGACCGTCGCGAGCGCGGTGCCGAGCTTGACGTTCGCGATCAGGCCGATCTCCTGGACCACGAAGCGCTGCAGGCGCACCCCGGTGTCCATGGTGGTGGCCGCGAACAGCACCGCCATGGTGGCCAGGATGGTCGCGGACAGCGAGGTGGGGATGCCGAGGCCGGCGTTGAGGATCGTGCCGCCGCCGTTGACGAAGGCGGTGACCCCGCCCTCGTTGAACGCGGAGTACACCTCCTCCCAGTCGGCCAGGGTGCGGAAGCCGGCGGTGGTGGCGATGATCGCGCCGAGCGCCAGCAGGCCCTCGCCGACCGCGCCGAAGTAGCCGACGAAGCGGGCGTCGGTCTCCTTGTCCAGCTGCTTGGAGGAGGTGCCGGAGGAGACGATCCCGTGGAAGCCGGAGATGGCGCCGCACGCGATGGTCACGAACAGCAGCGGCATGATCCCGGGGGTGCCCTCGGGGACGTTCGCGTTGATCGCGGGGGCGACCACGTCGGGGCGGAAGATCAGCACGGCGCCGTACAGCAGACCCAGTCCGACGAACAGCTGCAGGCCGTTGATGTAGTCGCGCGGCTGCAGCAGCACCCACACCGGCAGCATCGAGGCGATGCCCGCGTAGACGAACAGCACCAGGATCCAGAACGCCTCGGCCGACAGTCCCAGCACGGTCTCGGGCAGCACGACTGGGAAGCGGTCACCGAGCAGGATCAGCCCGTACAGCGCCACCACGCCGACCACGGAGACGATCGGAAGGTTCCACTTCAGGCGGTAGATCGCCTGCCCGATCAGCACGGCCACCACCAGGGCGCCCCAGGTGGGGATCACCGCGGTGGGGGTCGAGACCAGCAGCCCGGAGATCACGACGGCGAAGGCGGCGTTGACCATCAGCAGCAGCAGGAAGATGACCACCAGGAACAGCCGGCTGCCGCGCTTGCCGATGTAGCGCTCGGAGAGCGTGCCGATGGACTGGCCGCGGTGGCGCACCGAGGCCCACAGCGCGCCGAGGTCGTGCATGCCGGCGAAGAAGACGGTGCCCAGGGTGACCCAGAGGAAGGCGGGCAGCCAGCCCCAGATCACCGCGACGGCGGGCCCGACGATGGGCGCGGCGCCGGCGACCGAGGTGAAGTGGTGGCCCCAGAGGACGAACTTGTTGGTGGGGACGAAGTCGACCCCGTCCTGCAGCTCATGGGAGGGGGTGCGGAAGCCGGCGTCGAGCTTGTAGACGCGACGGGCGAGGAAGCGGGAGTAGAGGAGGTAGCCGGCGATCATCATGGCGACGCCGACGACGGCGAGGATCAGGGAGTTCACGGGACGGTCCTGTCGGGTGGGGGAAGGTCCACGACGGGGCGCGGGCGAGGGCCGACGACCCCGTCGGACACCTCTCGCGTCCCCGTCGCGCGCGATAGGAGTCACCGTAGCCGACGGCGGCGGGTGGTGGGGGCGAGGCCTTGAGGACGCCGGGGCTCAGGCCGCGGGGCGGCGGGGGCGCGCCCACCGGAGAACTGCCGCCTGCGTGACCTCACCGGCTGCGGAGCATTCAGCTCACGCCCGCAACGACGTCGTGGAGGCGGTCGGGCGCCGCGCGCCGGGCTCAGAGTGGGGTGTCGGGGGTCAGTCGGCGGCTCTTCCAGCCCTCTGCCCAGGCTCCTGCCGTGACGCTCGCCGTGAGAGCGGGCCAGCCCTCGCCGGTCCCGCTCTCGGCGCTGAAGGAGCTGCGCTTGGAGTACCCCGCGGGCGTATGCGCGATCTCCGACGAGCCGTCGACGATCGAGAGGATCTCGACATCGAGGGTCTCCAGCAGGTCCGCAGAGCCGCTGTCGCACGCATCGCAGCCGCACTGCGGGAGCGTCTCCACGGGCATCGCCGGGTCGCCGAGGCCGATGACCAGACCTGGGAGCAGGGCCTCGGCGCCGGGGCGCTCCGCCCGGCTCGCGGCGTCATCGGGCGCGGTGCGGGCCAGGACGAGCACGTGCGCGCCGATGCGGGCGGGATGCAGCCCCGTGGTCCGGCACAGCGTGGCCGACGGCGCGGGCAGCCAGCGGACCTCGGCCGGATCCTCGTGGATCGTCTCCCCGGCCCAGCCGCGTGCGGTGAGCACGCGGGTCCAGGCCTCGGCGCGGGACCACAGGATCAGGTGCTTCTCCGGGTCGAGGCAGCGGCTGTACTCCTCGACGAGCACCTCGCGCAGGGTGCCGTCCGGCTCCCGGTGGGGGTCCTCCCAGCCGGGGGTGTCGGCGCCGATGTCGACGAACACCGCCTCGACCTCGTCGAGCAGCGATATGACCTGGTCGGACAGCAGCTCCACGGCGCCGGCCGCGAGCATCTCGGCGATCTCGTGGTTCTCGTGCGCGGCAGTGCGCCAGGTGTCGTTCATCGTGCGCCACCACGGGGCGGGTGCGGTCATGCGGGCACAGTACTGCCCGGGCGCGCTCGCGTCAGGCGCTGCGCCCGGCCGCGGAGGCGATGCCCAGCCAGGTGTGGCGGTTGTTCCACCAGCACCAGCCGAGCTTCGGGGCGTCCCGGCGCTCGCGCCCGTCGCGGCCGCTGCCGTTGCTGATCCAGAGCGCCGGGGTGCGCGAATCCAGCGTGCCGTCGGGCTTGGTGCGCCGGGAGCCGATGGTCATGAAGCAGCGGTTGCGCTCCAGGGCCGCGGGCTGCTGGAGCACCCACAGCAGGCCCTCGCTGAGCAGCAGCGGGGTGCGGCCGCGGCCGGTGAGCTCGGCGAGCGCCTCCGCCGGGGAGGCGCCCGCGAACTCATCGCCGCGGTCGACGTCCTCGACCAGGTAGAGCGCCTGGCCGGTGGGCTCGATGCCGGTGGGCGCGAAGCGGTCGACGTCGGTCATGTCCTCGACCACGAAGCCGGGCCTGTCCCCGCGGCGCATCAGCGGGGCCAGCGTCGAGGGTTGTGCGAGAGCCGGGTCGATCGCCAGCAGCGCATCGGTGCGCTCGCTCCCCCAGCGCTCGGCGGCCTGCGACAGCGCGTCCGCAGCGAGGCCGGCAACGGTGTGCAGGTCGAGGTCCAGCAGGCGCTGGGCCTGCTCGACGAGGGTGGGCAGGACGGCGCGGGACCGGGTGATGGGAGCTCCTCGGGGCAGGCGGGACGGGCCAGTGATCAACGGGACCGGGGGCCCGCGTATTCCCGCCCGCTCATCACCAGGGCCGACCGGAGCCACCATCGCCGTCCGACCGGGAGGTCGGCGCTGCGCGCAACGCGCTTCGTACACTGGACCGCGACCGACGTACCCGCTCGACATCAGGAGGCAGCGATGAGCACCGACGAGAAGTTCGAGAACACGAAGGACAAGCTGGGCGGCCAGGCCAAGGAGGGCCTCGGCAAGCTCACCGGCGACAAGCAGACCGAGACCGAGGGCCAGACCGAGCAGGGCAAGGCCGAGGCCCGTGACAAGGTCCAGGACGCCCGCGACACCGTCAAGGGCGCCGCCTCGGGTCTGTTCGACAAGGACAAGAAGGACCGCTGACCAGCACGCGCCGAGTCTGCGGCGGGGCGGTGACCACGGGTCGCCGCCCCGTTCCTCGTCCCCCGTGACATCGGGGGCGCTCGGGAGCATCATGGTGCGCCCGACGGTCTTCGAGAGGACCCCGCGATGACGCAGCGCGTCCGCATCCAGAACTTCGCCGTCTCCCGCGACGGCATCGGCGCCGGGCGGGAGCAGAGCCTCGAGCGCCCCTTCGGCCATGTCGACCCCATGGACCTGCACGGCTGGGCCCTGGCCACCGCCCACTGGCCCGGCCGCACCGACCCCGGCGGTACCCGCGGCCTGGAGGACTACCTCACCCGCGACTTCTCCCGGAACATCGGCGCCGAGATCATGGGCCGCCACAAGTTCGGGCCCCAGCGCGGACCCTGGACCGATCAGGAGTGGACGGGCTGGTGGGGCGCGGAGCCCCCTTTCCACACCCCGGTGTTCGTGCTGACCCACCACCCGCGCCCCTCGTTCAGCCTGGGCGAGACCACCTTCCACTTCCTCGACGCGAGCTGCCAGGAGGCGCTCGCGCAGGCGAGGGAGGCGGCCGACGGGAAGGACGTGCGGATCGGCGGCGGGGTCACCACGCTCCGCGCGTTCCTGGAGGCCGATCTCGTCGACGAGATGCACGTGGCGATCGCACCGCTCGAGCTCGGTGAGGGTCTGCGCCTCTGGGAGCGCCCGGAGGAGCTCACCGACCGGTTCCACCTCGAACAGGTCGCCGCACCGAGCGGCATCACGCACTGCTTCTTCTGGCGGCGCTGAGGACGCCGGACCTCGCGCGCGGCCGAGGGCGGCTCACTCGGTGCCGGCGCCGCTGCCCTCGGAGGAGCCGTTGTCGGCGCGTGCGGAGTCGCCCGCGCCGGAGCTCCCGCCGCCGGAGCCCTCACCGCTGGTGCCGCCATCCTCGGTGCCCGGGGCCGGGGCCTGCTCGGCCGGGGCGGGGGTGTCGACCTCCACCTCGTCCTCGTCCGCCGGGGCCTGGTCGCCCGGCTGCGGGCTCTCGCTCTCCTCGGGCACCGGCACGCCGTCCTCGACGGGATCCTGCTGCTCGGTGTCCTCCGGGGCGTCGGGCTGCGAGCCCGAGTCCTCGCGGGGCGCGACCGCGTCGCTGTCGCCGACGGTCCGCTGGATCTGCCCGGTGCCCGGGGACAGCTCGGTGCCGGTCACCCGCTGGATCCCGAAGACCGCGAGCAGTCCGATCAGCGCGATCCCGAGGGCCAGCAGCACCGTCTTCAGCACCCGGCGCCGGCCGGGGCCGGTGGCTGGCGGCGGCCCCGCAGGGGTCCCGCCCGTCCCGTCGGCCGCCGCGCCGGAGCCCGACGCCGCGGTGCGGGAGCGGAAGGCCTCGCCGCGGCCCGCGGGGCCGGGACGGTCCTTGACCTGGGCACCCCGGAGGGTGGCCTGCTTGAGCTTCGCCGAGCCCCGGTGCACCGAGTCGGAGTACAGCGCGAGCGCGACCGCGGAGACCACCGAGGTCAGGGCCGCCCCGATGACGGTCCCGGCCACGCCCAGCTGCCCGCCGACCACGGAGGCGGTGGCCGCGGCCGCGCCGCTGATCACCAGTCCCGAGGGGGACAGCTTCTTGACCTCGAGGTCCTTCGGGTCCGGGGCGAGGTCCTCCTCGCCCTCGGGCCGGGACTGATCGCGCACAGGGGTACTCATGCTCCGACTGTCGACCCGCAGCGGAGGAGTGCGCAAGCAGCGGCGCCGAACTCCCCTGAAGATCACAGGGGTGTCACTGTGGCCTGCGCCGACGCCGGTGACCGGGGGATCACACCGCTGTGGTCCGCGCCACCGGGCGCAGCCGCCACAGGGTGGTGACCTCCTGGCGGCGGGCGGCGTGGAGCAGGTCGCGGGCATCCGCGGCGCGGGAGTGGCGGGCCGGCGTCGAGTCGCTGCCGACGACCTCCAGCCCGGCCTGCTCGATCAGGCCCAGCAGCTCCGCCCGGCTGCGCAGCTCGAGGTGCTCGGCGAGGTCGGAGAGGATCAGCCAGCCCTCGCCCTGCTCGGTGAGGTGCTCCGGCAGCTCCTTCAGGAAGCGGCGCAGCATGGCCGAGCCCTCGTCGTAGATGCCCAGCTCGAGGGCCGAGGTCGGCTCCCCCGGCAGCCAGGGCGGATTGCAGACGACGAGGTCGGCGCGTCCCGGCGGGAAGAGATCGGCCTCGAGCACCTCCACCCGGTCCGCGAGGCCCAGGCGCTGCAGGTTCTCGCGGGCGCAGTCGACCGCGCGGGGGTTGAGGTCGGTGGCGACCACTCGCGCGGCGCCGCGCCGACCCAGCACGGCGGCCAGCACCCCGGTGCCGGTGCCGAGGTCGAAGGCGCTCGCTCCGCCGTCCACGGCGGGCAGCGGGGCCCGGGCGACCAGGTCGACGTACTCGGAGCGCGAGGGCGAGAAGACGCTGTGGCGGGGATGGATCCGCTCGCCGAGCGCGGGGACCGGGACTCCCTGCTGCTGCCACTGCCAGGCCCCCAGCACGCCGAGCAGCTCGGGCAGCGAGACCAGGGTCGGTTCGGTGGGCTCCCCGTAGGCCTCGCGGCAGGCCGCGGCGACGTCGGGGGCGCGGCGCAGGCCCAGGCGCGCTCCCGGCTCGAGCAGCACGAGGATCCGGCCCAGCAGCTCGGCGCGCTGCGCGCGCTGGTCCCGGTGGGCGCGGAAGAGCTCCGCGATCCGGAGGCCCTCGGGAGGCCGGCGCTGGTCGAGACGCCGGCCGACGGCCGTCAGCAGCTGGCGGGCGTTGTGGTAGTCGCCGCGCCAGAGCAGGGCGGTGCCGCTGCGGAGCCGGCGCAGGGCCGCGTTCGCGGTGATCTCGTCGGCGACGACCTCGAGGCGGGCGGGCGGCGGGGCGCCGTTCTCGGAGCGCCAGCGAGCGGTGTGCTCGGTGCCGTGCTCGATCCAGGTGACCGTGGACATGACGTGGGCTCCCGGGGATCGCCGCTGCGAGGGACCCCGCCACAGCGGCCGTGGCAGGCGGGGCGGGCCTCGCGACGAGACCGTCTCGTCGGGCCCGGACATTCTCGCATCCGCGAGCGCGGGCGGAGGGCCGCCGGGCCGTGCGCCGCGCCCGCCCGGGCGGTCGGACCTTTGCCCCGCCCCTTCCCGCCGGAGTACCGTCGAATCACGACGCGGACCTGTCCGGGGGCGACTGCCGGCCCTTCAGGAAGCGCGGTCCGCGGCGGCACAGGGAGGTGCTCCGGCCATGGCGGCTGCGGAGGCATGGGATCCGGTCCCCGAGGCGAGACCGGCCCTGGAGCGGCTGCGAGCCAGCATCCGGGGCACGCTCATCGAGCCCACCGACCCGGGGTACGAGCGGGCGCGGGCGGTGTGGAACGGCATGATCGACCGCCGTCCCCGCGCGGTCGTGCTGGCCGCCGCGACGAGCGACATCGCCCCCGTGCTCGCCGCCGCCCGGGAGACCGGACTGCCGCTGGCGGTGCGGGGGGCCGGCCACAGCATCGCCGGTTTCGGCACCGTCGACGACGGGATCGTGCTGGACCTGGGGGCGCTGCGGTCCGTGGCGGTCGAGGCGAGCTCGCAGCGGGTGACGGTCGCGCCCGGTGCGAGCGCGGGTGACGTCGACCGGGCCACCAGCGCGAGCGGACTGGCGGTGCCGCTGGCGGCGGTGAGCCCTGCCGGGGTGGCCGGGATGGCGCTCGGCGGCGGGCTGGGCTGGCTGGCCCGATCGGCCGGACTGACCTCGGACGCGCTGGAGCGCGCCGAGGTGGTGCTGGCCTCCGGTGAACAGGTCGTCGTGGACCGCGAGCAGCACGAGGACCTGTTCTGGGGGCTGCGCGGCGGCGGCGGGAACTTCGGGGTGGTCTCCTCCTTCACCTTCCGCGCGGTGGCGATGCCGCGCACCGTGCTGGGTGCCACCCTGCTCTACCGTCGGCCGCACTGGCGGCGCGCCCTGGCGGCCTTCGGTCGCTGGAGCCTGGCGCTGCCCGACGAGACCGCCGCGATGGCGAGCTTCATGGTGCTGCCGGCGTCCGCCGGACGGGGCGAGGAGCCGTGGCTGATGGTGCGCAGCGTCCATCTCGGCCCGGATCCCGCTGACGGCCTCGCGCAGCTGGAGCGGCTGCGCCGGGCGGTGGCGCCGGACCACGAGGAGGTGGGGCCGGTGGACTGGCCCCGCTGGCAGAGCGCCCGCGACGAGGTGTTCCCGACCGGATCGCGGGTGTTCTGGAGCAACGTCGGCTTCTCCCGCACCGACGAGGACGCGCTGGACCTCATCATCGCCTTCGCCTCGCAGATCTCCCGCCGCGGGACCGGCATCGACATCCACCGGCTCGGCGGCGCCTTCTCCCGCGTGCCGGCCGCCGCCACCGCCTTTCCGAACCGCACGGCCCGCTTCTGGATGAACATCTTCGGGGTCTGGGACCGGGCCGAGGAGGACCGCGGGCGCACGGAGTTCGCCCAGCGCGCGCAGGAGGTGATGCGCCGCTTCTCCGAGGACGGGGAGTACGTGAACTTCCAGAGCATCGAGCAGGCCCGCCCGATCACGGAGCTGAGCCGGCGCATCTACGGCGAGGAGAACTACCGCCGCCTGCAGAAGCTCAAGCAGCGCTACGACCCGTCGAACCTGTTCCGGGGCAACTACAACGTCTCCCCGGAGCTCTAGCGGCGAGGCCCCACGCGGTCCGGCCGATCGGTCGGCGAGCGGGGCCGATCCTTCCGCGCCCCGCGAGCGCGGTGCTAGCTTGACCGCACCTGACGCCGAGCGGAGGACCGTCCATGAGAGCGATGACGTACCGCGGACCGTACAAGGTGCGGGTCGAGGAGAAGGACATCCCGGCGATCGAGCATCCGAACGATGCGATCATCCGGGTCACCCTGGCCGCGATCTGCGGCTCCGACCTGCATCTGTACCACGGCATGATGCCCGACACGCGGGTGAGCACGACCTTCGGCCACGAGTTCATCGGGGTCGTCGAGCAGGTGGGCTCCTCGGTGCGGAGCCTCTCCCCCGGGGACCGGGTGATGGTGCCGTTCAACGTCTACTGCGGCTCGTGCTACTTCTGCTCCCGCGGGCTCTTCTCGAACTGCCACAACGTCAACCCGAACGCGACCGCCGTCGGCGGTATCTACGGCTACTCCCACACCTGCGGCGGCTACGACGGCGGGCAGGCCGAGTACGTGCGGGTGCCGTTCGCCGACGTCGGACCCTCGATCATCCCCGAGTGGATGAGCGACGAGGACGCCCTGATGTGCACCGACGCCCTCGCCACCGGGTACTTCGGCGCCCAGCTGGGGGAGATCGTCGAGGGCGACACCGTGGTGGTGTTCGGGGCCGGGCCGGTGGGCCTGTTCGCCGCCAAGTCGGCCTGGTTCATGGGCGCCGGGCGGGTGATCGTGGTGGACCAGCTGGAGTACCGGCTCGAGAAGGCCCGCAGCTTCGCCCATGCCGAGACGGTGAACTTCGCCGAGCTCGACGACGTCGTCGTCCACCTCAAGCGGACCACCGACGGGCTCGGCGCGGACGTCGTCATCGACGCGGTGGGCGCCGAGGCCGACGGCAACTTCCTCCAGCACGTCACCGCCGCCAAGCTCAAGCTCCAGGGCGGCTCGCCGATCGCGCTGAACTGGGCGATCGACGGGGTCCGCAAGGGCGGGACGGTCTCCGTCGTCGGCGCCTACGGACCGATCTTCAGCGCCGTGAAGTTCGGCGACGCCCTCAACAAGGGCCTGACGCTGCGGATGAACCAGGCACCGGCGAAGCGGCAGTGGCCGCGGCTGTTCGAGCACATCAAGAACGGCCACCTCACCCCGAGCGACATCGTCACCCACCGCTTCCCGCTCGAGGACATCGCCGAGGCGTACCACGTCTTCTCCGCCAAGCTCGACGGCTGCATCAAGCCGGTCATCGTCCCCTGAGAGGAGCCGACATGAGCGACGCCGACCCCCGCATCCCCGTCTACACCTCGGCCGCCCCGCCCCGACCGTCCGCACAGGAGCTGCGGGCCCGGATCCCCGGCTGGGGGGTCGACCTCGACCTCGCCGACCGCCCCTCGCATCCCAAGGAGCGGTCCCTGCCCACCGGCGCCCACTGGGACCTGCCCGAACGGCAGGAGGAGAAGCAGCCGCGGGAGCGGTCCATCGAGCACCAGATGCTGCCGCCCGTCTTCGGGACCACCGCCCCGCTGCACGGCCTGTCCGGCGCCATCCGCCGCTACGCGTACTCCCGCTTCAGCGAGGCCCGCGCCGCCCACTGGCTGCTGCTGATCGCGGGCGACCGGGTCGACGTGGCCGAGAGCCGGCTGCGGGCGCTCGGCCAGGGCCGCCCCGACAACCCGATCGGCGAGACCGGGATCAAGGGAGAGGTGACCCACGACGGGCTCGCCGCCCGGCGCGACAGCGCCCGCGCCGACGTCCACCACCAGTGGCTGGATCCACTGCTGGTGGGCCTGCCGTGGCTCGCCGCGGGCGGCGCCGGACTGCTCGCGGTGCGGGCGCTGACGCGCAGCCGCCGGGGCGAGTAGCCGGGCCCGCAGCGGACCAACCACCACCACAGGAGAGTCGATCATGCGTCTGAAGCCCGTGTCGGAACAGGTCGTGGTGGTGCTGGGCGCCTCCAGCGGCATCGGCCGCCAGAGCGCTCTGCAGCTGGCGGCCCGGGGCGCGAAGCTGGTCGTCGCGGCCCGCAGCGAGGCCGCGCTGCAGTCGCTGGTGGAGGAGATCGAGGCCGCCGGCGGCGAGGCGGTGCGCGTGGTCTGCGACGTCTCCGAGCTGGAGCAGGTCCGGGCCGTGGGCGACGCGGCGGTGGCCGCCTTCGGGCGCATCGACACGTGGGTGAACGTGGCCGCGGTGATGGTCCATGCCCGGTTCGAGGACACCGAGCCGGAGGAGTTCCGGCGGCTGATGGAGATCAACTACCTCGGTCACGTCCACGGCGCCCTGGTGGCGCTGCCCCGGCTGCGGGAGGCCGGCGGGGGCGCCCTGATCGCGGTCTCCTCGGTCGAGAGCCGGGTCTCCATCCCGCGCCACACCGCCTACAGCGCCACCAAGCACGCCGTGGAGGGGATGATCGACGGCCTGCGACGCGATCTGCTCGCCGACGGGGAGCACCGCATCTCGGTCACCAGCATCAAGCCCGCGACGATCAACACCCCGTTCTTCAGCAACGCCGCCAACACCATGGAGGTCGAACCGAAGGGGCCGCCCCCGGTCTACCAGCCGTCGGTGGTGGCCGACTGCGTCGTCCACGCGGCCGAGCACCCGGTGCGGGACCTCTGGGCCGGCGGCGCCGCCCGGACGATGGCGCTCGGCCAGGCGCTCAGTCCGGGGCTGATGGACGCCCTGATGGCCCGCATCGTGCCGCTGGAGCGCTCCTCCCTGCCCACCCCGGGCGGCTCCCCGGGCACGCTGTTCGCACCCCGGGACCAGGAGCAGCGCACCGAGGGCGACTTCTCCACCGGCGCCCGCAGCTGGAGCACGTTCACCTGGCTGCAGACCCATCCCGGGGCCCGGCCGGCGCTGCGGGCCGGGGCGGTGGTCGCGCTGCTGGCCGCGACCCGCCGTCGGCGCTGAGCCGCAGCGGCGCGGGGGCGACGGGCCATGACCTCGGTGGTGGAGATCGGCGACGACGACCTCTACGGGCTGATCGCGGCGCTGACCCACTCCGGCTGGCAGCCCTCGGGCGGGCGGTACCGCATCAACGTCGTCTACCGCGGTCTGGAGGACGCCGAGCAGGCTCTGGACACCGGTCTGGTGCGCCTCGCGGGCGACGCCAGCCGGGACATCGAACCGCACATCCTGCGCAACTTCCGCAAGTACGCGGCGCGCGACGCGGTGGTCCAGGACTCCGACTGGAACTGGCTGAGCGTGGCCCAGCACCACGGCCTGCCCACCCGCCTGCTGGACTGGACCCACTCCCCGTACGTCGCGCTGCACTTCGCGACCCGGGACCCGGGCTCCTACGACCGCCCGGGCGCGGTGTGGTGCGTGGACTACGCCGCAGCCCATGAGCTGCTGCCGCCGGCGCTGCGCGAGGAGATCACCGCGCAGGGCGCGGGGCTGTTCACCACCGAGATGCTCTCGAACATCGCCCTCACCCTCGCGGACTTCGACGGCCACCGGGACGCCGACGGGCGCGGCGTGCCGCTGTTCTTCGAGCCTCCCTCCCTCGACGAGCGGATCATCAACCAGTCGGCCGTGTTCTCGGCGGTCTCGGACCCCACGGCCTCCCTGGGCGACTGGCTCGAGCAGCATCCGCATCTGGTGCGCAAGGTCGTCTTCCCCGCGGCGCTGAAGTGGCGGATCCGCGACCACCTGGACCAGGCCACGATGAACGAACGGATCCTGTTCCCCGGCCTCGACGGTCTCGCGCTCTGGCTCACGCGCTACTACGGGCCCCGGCCGGACCCGGGCCCCGGCTCACCGTCGGCCGCGCCCGGCATGGGCGGGCAGCCGCAGTAGCGCGCCGGGGCGGTGGTCGCCCGGTCAGCGCGGACCACCCGACCGGTCGGGGGATCTTTGGACCGGGAAACCGGAGACCTAGGCTGGGACCTGAAAGACCCCTGTGAGAAGGTCCGGCGCGCATCCGCACATCGCACAGTGCGCGTCCGGGCCGCGTGACCCGTGAAGTCCAGACGATCGGAGGCTCTGATGACCACCAACGACTCCGCGGCCACCAACCGCGCTCCGGGTGACCGCGGACGCTCGCCGGTGCAGCTGGCCGCTCTGCTGCACGGCGTCGTCTTCGTCCTCGTCGGCATCGCCGGCTTCATCCCCGGCATCACCACGAACGTCGGCTCCATGGAGCTGGGCGGCCACCACTCCGAAGCGATGCTGATGGGCATCTTCCAGGTCTCCATCCTCCACAACGTGGTGCACCTGTTCTACGGCATCGCCGGCATCGCGCTGGCGCGCCGCGCCGACTGGTCGTGGCTCTACCTGCTGATCGGCGGCGCGATGTACCTCGTGCTGTGGATCTACGGCCTGGTCATCGACAAGGAGTCGATGGCGAACTTCGTGCCGCTGAACTCGGCCGACGACTGGCTGCACTTCGTGCTGGGCCTGACCATGATCGCGCTGTCCTTCCTGCCCCGGCACCGGACCGCCGACGCCGCCGCGCCGGCGCGCACGCGTCGTTGACCCTCGGCACCCGCAGGGGCACGGTGACTCCGTGTCCCCGCGGGTGCCGCGGCGGGCTGCCGGAGCCGCCGCGCGCTGCTGGAGCTGTCCCCGCACAGACGGAGGGGGCGGGCATCATGCCCGCCCCCCTTCGGCGTGTCCGAGGCGTCCGGCGCCTGCGCGCCGGGGTCAGGTGATGGTGAGGATCTGCTGCGCGGTGCCGGATCCGGTGGCGGCGCCCGCGCCGATGGTGAAGTCGAGGTGGTTCTCCGCGAAGGGGCGCTGCTGCATGTCCTCGAGCACGGGCACCAGGTCGTCGGTCACGAAGTCGACCACGGCGATGAGATCGGCGGCGGACTTCACGACGATGTTCATGTTCAGCGCCGGCTCCTCCTGGGTGCCCGCGATCCACAGCTGCGTGGACAGGACCCCCTTGGTCGCGCGCAGGGACCGGCGAGCGACCTTCTCCATCGTCACGATCTGCTGCAGCCAGGCGTCCACCGCCGGGGCGGGAGCATCAGGAGCACACGGAGGGTCGAGCTGCGCGGGCATGGCAGGATCCTTTTCTGCTGACTGATCAGCGACGTCGCTGGCGCGGTACAGCGCCCGCGCTCAATCTATGGCCTGGGTCCCGCTCCGGCAATCCAACTAACCGATGGGTAAGGGGCTTACCGGGAGGCGTCGGAGTCGATGCTGCGGGAGCCGTCCCGGACCCGCAGCAGGTCCGCCAGCTGCGAGGTCACGCGCACGGGCACCTCCTGGTCGACGACGCCGTCGTGCCCGAGCTTGAGGACCATGACGGTGGCCTCCGCCGTCTTCGACCAGCGCACCCCGAGCAGCTCCCCGGGATCGTCGAGGCCGACGCTCAGCTCGCTGCCGTGGGCGGTGTGGGACTCACCGGAGCGCAGCCGCTCACCGTGGGTGTGGCACACGTTGAACGTCGGCTGCTGGACGGTGAACCATTCCTTCGACGGCTGCGCGCAGCCCTGCACGTCGCAGCGGGCCGGGGAGGCGTTCCGTCGCTCTCTGTCCTCGGACACTGGTGTCCCCCTGAGTTGGTGTCGGCCTGAGGGTCACCGGCATGGTACGCGCCCCACCCCCGGTCGCGTCGAGCGCCGCGAGCGAGCAGGGCCCCGACGGGCGGCGTCGGCGGCAGCTCCACGACGCGCGCGGCCCACCTCCGCAACGCGCTCGGCGCATCTCCACAAGCGCCCGGCCCACCTGCCCAAGCGCCCGGCGGCTGCGGCTGGATCCCGCCAGGGCATGGTTCGTCGACGCGCGAGGCGTACATGATGTACATGATGTACGCCTGATTCCGAGAAGACATCCGCCTCCGGGCGCCCCGTCACGAGTACGCGGTGAGCGCGACCGGGCGGGGACGCCGCTCAGATCTCGATCTCGCGCCCGTCCTCGGTGCGCAGGCGCAGCACGAAGCGGGAGCCGCGGCCCTCGCGGATCGGCGCCACCCCGTCACCGAGGCCGAGGGCGTCGGTGGCCTGCTGGAGGGCGGCAGGCTTGACCTCGATGCGCTCGAGGGAAAGCAGCTCGAGCCGGGGCAGGTCGCCGAGGCCCGGATGCGGGGTGCTCCCCCAGTCGATGAGGAACGGCACCCCCAGGCGGCGGGGCCTGCCGCCGCGGGTGAGGCGCCACTGCAGCTCCGTCCCGTCGGGAGCGCGCCGGGAGAGGTCCTCGACGTCGCCGGGGTCGTAGCCGGCGGCGCGGGCGCGCTCGACGACCTGCTCGATGTGCTCGGGATGGACCGCGTAGGTCACCAGCGTCGGCCGCTTGAGACGGTCGATGCTGAAGGTCTTCGGGAGCTCCGGCTGCGCACGGTCGGGATCCGGGCCGATCAGCTCGATGTAGTGCGGTCGCGGCTCGCCGCCGACGCTCAGGGCGACCAGCGCGTTGGCGGTGCCGGTGGGGTGGACGCCGCCGGGGGCGGCGGTGACGCCGGTGAGCTCGCGGAACCACTCCACGGTCTCGCCGAGGTCGGGGCCGGCGATGACGACGTGGTCGAGCAGGTGGGGCACGCTCATGAGCGATCCTTCTTCCGGGTGGGGACCTCGGGTTCGCCGAGGGAGAGCATGAGGCGGTTGGCCCAGTTGAAGAAGGCGGCGCCGTTGATGACGTCGACGATCTCCGCGTCGCTGAGGCCGGCCTCGCGCAGGCGGGTGATCTGCTCGGGGCCGAAGTCGAGCGGGACGTGGGTGAGGACGTCGGCGGCGTGGGCGATCGCGTTCCAGGCCGCGGAGCCCAGGTCCGCGCCCACGCCCTCGTCGAGCAGGCGCTGGACGTCGTCGTGGCGGCCGGACTCGCGGGTCGCGGCGGCCGAGTGCACCGAGGCGCAGTAGATGCAGCCGTTCGTGCGGGAGGCGGCGGTGGCGGCGAGCTCCCGCTCGGCGCGGCCCGCGCCGCCCTCGGTGTTGAAGAAGATGTCCTGGTCGGTGAGGGTGCGGGCGCGCAGCGCCTGCGGGTCCCGGACGAGCAGGCGGAAGTACGGCATGGCGCGGCGGAAGTCGTCCATCAGCGCCTCGTCCTGCTCGGCGGTGAGGTCCTCGCGCGGGACCGGCTCGATCCAGGGCACCCAGCCCAGGCTCTCCTGTGTGAAGGTCTCGGGGCGGGTCATCGGGCGTCCTCCGTCGTGAGGGCCGGCTGCGCGGCGGGGGCGGGGTTCTCGGCGAGCACACGCAGCCCGTGGGCGACGCGCAGCTGGAAGGTCAGGAAGGAGACCAGCTGGGAGAGGGTGACGATGCCGTCGGCGTCCCAGCCGGCCGCCTCGAGGGTGCGCAGGTGCTCGGGCGCGGCCTCGCGCGGACGCAGCACCAGCAGGTCGGCGTGGGCGAGGCCCGCGTCGAGGCGCTCCTCGCCGGTGGCCTCAGCCGCCTCGATGCGCTCGGCCAGTGCCGGGTCCTCGTCGCGCAGGTTCTCCAGGTACAGCTCCGCGGCGGGGCCGGGGCCGTGGAGCCGGGCGACATGGGCGGCGATCGCGTAGCGCTCGCGCAGCGGCACGCTGCCGGGGTCGGCCGGCTCGAGCAGCGCCTCGTAGCTGCGCTGGGCGTTCTCGCGAGCCTGCGGGCGCAGGGAGCGCAGGCGGGCGATCTGCCCGCCGTCCCCCTCCCCGGCCAGGTGGTCGATGACGTCGATTCCGGGAGTGCTCATGGGCGGGATCCGTTCGCGGTGGCGGGGGCGTGGTGGGCGGTGCGCAGCTGCTCGGCGGCCTCGGGACCGGTGGCGAGGCCGAGGCGCGGGGCGACCTCGGTGGCCAGCAGCTCGAGGCTGCGCAGGGTGCGCTCGTGGCCGGCGGCGATCGAGTGGACCTGGAAGGAGACGTCGGTCGAGCGCGGGAGGGTGGCATCGGCGGTCAGCGACTCGGTGACCTCCTCGACGGTGCCGACGTGGGTGTCGGTGACGGCGATCAGCTCGGCCAGGCTCGCCCGGGCGGCGTCGATGCCGGGCTGGAGGGCGGCGAGCTCGCGCAGCCCCGGCTCGGCGAGCTCGAGGGCGCGGGGCCGGTCGGCGGCGTCGACCACCAGTGCGGTGCGCGAGGCGAGGATCCGCGGGGCGATGCCCGCCGGGAGCGCCGCGCGGTAGGCCTCGATGGTGGGCAGCTGCAGCTCGTGCAGGGGCCGGTCGTGCTCACCCTCGGGGCGGGGCTGGGTGCGCGAGAGCATCAGGCCGTCGCCGGCCTCCCCGGCGCGGCGACCGCCGTCGACGGAGAACGTGGCCTGCCAGATCCGCTCCCCGAGGTCCCCGGCGGGCGGGTAGATCCGGGAGTCGGTGCCGCGCACGCCGCGCCCGGCCAGCGCGTCGCGGAAGATCGCGAGGTGCTCGGCGAAGATCTCCCGCCGGGCGGCGGGGTCGTGGCCGAAGGCCGGGAAGGAGGCCGGGGTGCCGCCCGCGGCGATGCCGAGCTGGACCCGGCCGCCGCTGAGGGCGTCGAGCACGGCGGCGTCCTCGGCGGCGCGCAGCGGGTCGTCGATCGGCAGCGTGACCACCCCGGTCGCCAGCGCGATCCGCCGGCTGCGCTGGGCGGCGGCGGCCAGCAGCACGAAGGGCGAGGGCAGTCCGCCCTCGTGGCCGTTGAAGTGGTGCTGCGCGACCCAGGCGGAGGCGAAGCCGAGTTCGTCGGCCCGCTCGATCTGCTCGAGGGCGAAGCGGTACCGGTCGGCGGCCGGGGCCTCCTCCAGGAGGCGGGTGAACAGGCCGAGGCGCGGGCGGGTCATGGGGCGGGGATCTCCTCGTGGTGCTCACCGGGGTGCCGAGCGGCTCCGGGGATGGCGGCCAGCAGCTGCCGGGTGTACTCATGATGCGGGTCGCCGAGCACCCGGGCCACCTCGCCGCTCTCGACCTGCTCGCCGCGGCGCAGCACCGAGACGGTGTCGGCGACCTGCCGGACCACGGCGAGGTCGTGCGAGATGAACACGTAGGTCAGCCCCAGCTCGTCCTGCAGGCGGGCCAGCAGGCGCAGGATCTGCGCCTGGACGGTGACGTCGAGGGCGGAGACCGCCTCGTCCAGGACCACCACGTCGGGCTGCAGGATCAGGGCGCGGGCGATCGCGACCCGCTGGCGCTGCCCACCGGAGAGCTCGCGCGGTCGGCGGCTCGCGACCTCGGGCGGCAGGGAGACCAGCTCGAGGTGGTGCAGCGCGGCCGAGCGGCGCTCGGCACGGTTGCCGCGCCGGGTGTTGCGCAGCGGCTCCTCGAGGATCGCGGCGATGGACTGGCGGGGGTCCAGGGAGCCGAAGGGGTTCTGGTGGACCAGCTGCACGGTGGAGCGGAAGGTCCGCAGCGCCCGCCCGGTGCCGAGGGTGGTGACCTCGGTGCCGCCGACGACGATGCTGCCGGCGGTGGGGGCGCGGAACCCGGCGATCGCGCGGCCGGTGGTGGTCTTGCCGGAGCCGGACTCCCCCACCAGGGCGTGGGTGGTGCCGCGGGCGATGTCGAAGGAGATGTCGTCGACGGCGACGAAGGGCTCGGCCTTCCCGCGGCCGGGGAACTCCTGGCGCAGGCCGCGCACCTGCACCAGCGGCGCGACCTGGGGGTCCGGGCGGTGCTCACTGCGCTCGACGACCTGGCGCAGCGAGGGGGCGTCCGAGAGCAGGGTGCGGGTGTAGGCGGCCGACGGGGCCGACAGCACCCGGTCGGTGGGCCCGGACTCCTCGACCTTCCCGCCGCGCAGCACCACCAGGGAGTCGGCGCGGTCGGCGGCGACGGCGAGGTCGTGGGTGATCAGCAGGACGCCCGCGCCGGAGGCCTCGCGCAGCTCGTCGATGAGGTCCAGCACGGTGGCCTGGACGGTGACGTCCAGGGCGCTGGTGGGTTCGTCGGCGATCAGCAGCTCGGGCTCGAGCGCGAGGGCGGCGGCGATCAGCACCCGCTGGCGCATGCCGCCGGAGAGCTCGTGGGGGTACTGGCGGGCGCGGGTGGCGGGGTCGTCGAGGCCGACGCGCTCGAGCAGCTCGATCACCCGTGCCTCGATCCGGTCGCGGTCGCGCCAGCCGTGGATCCGCAGCGGGTCGCCGACGCTCGCGCCGATGGTCCGCACCGGGTCCAGGGAGCTGGTGGGGTCCTGCGGGATCAGACCGATGCGGGTGCCGCGCAGCTCGCGCCAGTCCCGCTCGGACTGGCCCACCAGCTCCTCGCGGACCCCGTCGGCGCCCGTGAGGGCGATGGACCCGCCGGTGACGGTGCCGTTCTCGGCGAGCAGCCCGATCACGGCCTGGGCGGCGCTGGACTTGCCGGAGCCGGACTCCCCCACCAGCGCCGTGACCGCACCGCGGGCGACGCTGAGGTCGATGCCGCGCACGGCCTCGACCGGGCCGCGGCGGGTGCGGTAGGCGATGCTGAGGCCGGTGACGTCCAGCAGCGGCTGGGGCTGCTCGATGCTCTGCGCCGGCTGCACGGTGCGGATCTCGTGGTCGGTGGTCATGAGCGCTTCCCCTGGCCGATGGCGTCGCTGAGGCGGTTGGTGGACAGGACGACCGCGGCGACCACCAGGCCCGGCAGCAGCGTGAGCCACCACGCGGTGGCGACGTAGTCGCGGCCCTCGGCGATCAGCAGCCCCCATTCGGGGGTGGGCGGCGGGGCGCCGTAGCCGAGGAAGCCGAGGGTGGAGATCTGCAGGATCGCCGAGCCCAGCTGCAGCGCGGCCAGCGCGACGACGGGGGCGGCGGAGTTGGGCAGGATGTGGCGCCACAGGATGGCCCCCAGGGTGCCGCCGGAGCCGAAGGCCGCCTCGACGTACTCGCTGCGCCGCACCGAGATCACGCGGGAGCGGCTGAGGCGGGCGAAGGTGGCGATCGAGGTGATGCCCACGGCGATCGCGGCGTTGGTGGTGCCGAAGCCCAGCAGGATCACCACCGACAGCGACAGCAGCAGGCCGGGGATGGCCAGCAGCACGTCGACCAGGCGCATCAGCGCCTCCTCGACCAGGCCGCCGACGCTGCCGGCGATCACGCCGATCGTCGTGCCGACGACCAGACCCACGGCGACGGCCACGACGGCGGCGGTGATCGAGTGGGAGGCGCCGTGGACCACGCGGGCGAAGACGTCCCGACCGGTGGCGTCGGTGCCGAACCAGAACTCGGCGCTCGGGGCCTGCAGGGAGGCGCCGACGGAGGCGGTGGGGCTGACGGAGGTGAACGCTCCGGGGAACAGCGCCCAGCCCAGCGCCAGCAGCAGCACGAGGGCCGAGAGCACCACGGTGGGGCGCAGGGCCGGGCGGCGCCGGGCGCGGGGGGCGGCCTCGGGGGCTAGGACGGCGGGGGTGGAGGTGCTCATCGGACGGTCACCGCCGCTCTGCGGGTGGGGGCGGCGGCGCCGGAGCGGCGCAGCCGGGCATCGAGGACCGGGTAGAGCAGGTCCACGACGAGGTTGATCAGGACGAAGACGACGGTGGAGATGACCACCACCGCCAGCAGCACGGGGGTGTCGCGGGCCGCGACGGCCTGGGCGGTGATCTGGCCGATGCCCATCCGCCCGAACACCGCCTCGGTCACCACCGCCCCGCCGACCAGCTCGCCGAACAGGAGTCCGGCCATGGTCATGGCGGGCAGCACGGCGTTGCGGGCCACGGTGCGGCTCAGCAGCCAGGTGCTGGTCGCGCCGCGGGCACGGGCGACGGACACGAAGGGCTGGGCCAGGACCTCGTCGATGGAGCGGATCAGCACCTGCGCGAGCGGGGCCGCGATGGGGATCGCGAGGGTCGCCACCGGCAGGATCAGCGATTCGACGGGGCCCGCGTTCAGCACCGGGACCAGCCCCAGCTGGAAGGAGAACACCTGGATCAGCACGATGCCGATCCAGAACACCGGCAGCGAGACCATCAGCGGCGGCAGGCCCCGCAGCAGGTTCCGCAGCGCCCGGGTGACGGCGTGGCCGCGCAGGCCGGGATGGGTGGCGATCACGGCGATCGCCACGGCCAGCACCACGGCGGCGAGCAGGGCGAGCGCCGCCAGCATCAGCGTCGAGGGCAGCGCCTCGGCCAGCAGGGCGGAGACCGCCGCGCCGCTCTGGATCGAGTACCCGAGATCGCCCTGCAGGAACGAGCCGGCGGTCTCGACGAACTGCACGAGCTGGGGACGGTCGGCGCCGTAGGCGGCGCGGATCTCGGCCAGCTGCGCGGCGGTCAGTCCCAGGTCCGGGTTGCCGTAGCGGGCCAGCACCGCGTCGCCCGGGAGCGCGGCGAGCAGGATGTAGGCCGCGGTGAAGGCGAGCACGAGCACCAGCAGTGCTCCGCCGATGCGGCGCAGGACGTAGGGCATGGGGACCTCAGCTCACGAGCCAGGTGTCGTAGAAGCTCGGGCGCGCGACGGACTCGGTGGCGAAGCCCTGCACCGCGTCGACGTGCCCGTAGACCTGCGGCTCCTCGAACAGCGGCAGCACGTACGCGTTCTCGGCCAGGTGCGCCTGCGCGGCGGCGGAGGCCTCGGCGCGGCCCTCCGTATCGGGCGTGGAGGCGATCTGCGCGAGCAGCTCGTCGAGCTCCTCGTCGCCCACGGAGCCGTCGGGGTAGCCGTTCAGCAGCGCATCGCGGTTCTCGGAGGAGAGCTGGGACTTCAGCACGTCGAAGTCGGAGCGCGCGACCATGGAGTGGTAGACCTGCAGCTCGCCGGGCACGGGGCGGGCGGCGTCCTGGGTGGCCTGATCGCCGGGCAGCAGCTGCACGTCGATGCCGATCTCGGCCAGCTGCTCCTGGAGCAGGGTGACGACCTCGCGCGAGCGGGGCTGCGGGAGCGCCTCGTTGAAGGTCAGCAGCAGCGGGGCGCCGTCCTTGGTGCGGGTGCCGTCGGCCCCTGCGACCCAGCCGGCCTCGTCGAGCAGGGCGGCCGCCTGCGCCGGGTCGTGGACGTAGTTCTCGGAGGTGTCGACGTAGCCGGGCGCCTTGGCGGCCAGGATGCCGGTGGCCAGCGGGTAGTTCTCCGTGAACAGGGTGTCCACGATGGCCTGGCGGTCGATCGCGGCGATCAGCGCCTGCCGGGTCCGGATGTCCTCGAGCGCGGGGTCGCGGAAGCGGAAGCTCAGGGAGTTGGTCACGCCGTTGGTGGGGGCGGCGTACAGCACCAGCCCGTCGGCCTCGAACTGGGGCTCGTCGGGGGCATCGATCTGGCGCGCGATGTGGGCCTGCTGCGAGGTCACGGTGCCCACCCGCACGCTCGCCTCGGCGGCGACGACGTAGACGATCTCGTCGAGGTGGGCGCGGCCGGTGTGCGCCTTGGAGGCCGGCCCCCAGGCGTAGTCCTCGCGCACGGCGAGGGTGGTCTGGGTGCCGATCTCCTCGCCGGAGATCACGAAGGGGCCCGAGGCGATGATGTCCACCGCGTTGCCGGGGCCGAACTGCTCGCCGGTGCGGTCCAGGGTCGCGTTGGAGAGCAGACCCGAGTTGATCGTGGAGACGGCCTGGGCGAAGCCCGGCGCGGGCGCGGAGAAGAAGAACTTCACGGTGGTCGCGTCGACGACCTCGCCGTGGTCGTAGTTGTTGATCGCCTCGGAGACGGTCAGGGCCCGGTCGGCATCGCCCTTGCCGTAGAGGTCGAAGTTCTTCACCACGTTCTCGGCGTCGATCGGGGTGCCGTCGGAGTAGGTCGCGTCATCGCGCAGCGTGAAGGTGTACTCGGTGGCGTCCTCGTTGATCTCGGGCAGGGCGGTGGCGATCCACGGCTCGAGCTCGAGGGTCTCGGGGTTCTGGTACAGCAGCCGGTCGGTGATGTTGTTGACCACGCCGCCGTTGGGGTAGAAGCCCGCGGCCGGCGGGTACAGCGTGGTCCAGGTCTGCGGCTCGAGGTAGGTCAGGCTGCCGCCCTGCTGCGGCTCCCCGGAGGCCGCCTGCTCGCCGCCGCCCTCGGAGCCGCAGGCAGCCAGCGTCATCAGGGCGGGGACGCCGAGGCCGAGGGCGAGTGCGGAACGACGGGAGAGGGAAGACATGGCGGAACTCCTCGTGGAGCGATGGGGCGCGGGGCCCGGACGGTGCGGATCGGTGGCCTCAGTGGACCACCCCGATCAAAGATGTCCTAATGGTCGTCCATAGTTCGGCATCCGTACAGGTGAGACCGCATCCTGGCGCGTGATCCGAGCCACTCGACGCGCCCGTGACTCACTACAGTTCCCCCATGGCAGCAGACGAAGAGGACCCCAGCTCCAGCGCGATCGTGCGCGGCCTGCGCAGCACGGTGGGCCGGGAGAGCACCACGTTCGGCTTCTCGATCCTGATGACGGCCATCTTCGGCGTCATGCAGGTGAAATCCGGGACGCCGACCATGCTGGAGGTGTTCTTCTTCGCAGGTGGGGCCGTCGCGTCCTTCACGCTCCTGGAGGGGATCCTCTCCGCGGGTTTCCGGCGTCCCATGCCCCAGCACCGCACCTCGACGCTCGCGCTCGGCACCAGCATGAACCTGGTCTCCGTGCTGCTGGGCATGGCGGCTGCGCTCGGCATCGGGACGCTGATCGACCACACGACCACATGGCTCCTCGCGCCCCTGTGCGCCAGCATCGTCTACCTGCTCGCCGAGAGCCTGGAGACGGCGATCGCCGAGAAGGTCCTCCTGGCCGCCGGCGACACGCGAGCCGACGAGGTCTCGGCGTGAACCCTGGTCGCTGAGCGGTCCGGGACGCGCCGACGCTGAGGGCCCCGGGATCCGAACGGTCCTCGAGATGCGGCGCAGCCGTCGTCAGGAACCGGGCGCCGCTTCGGCTGCCGCGGGGCGTCCCTCGCGCCGAGCCAGCGTCTGCGCGGTGTGGGACTTGCGTCGGCGCAGCTCCCAGTAGGCGGCGACGAAGTAGACCAGCGTCCCGACCGCCGCGATGATGAAGAACAGGTCCCGATGCGCTTCGTAGGTCGCGACGTCCGGGCTGGAGACGAGGACGACGAGGGCGTCCACGACGATCACCACCAGCGCGAGGACCCAGACCGCCATCAGTGCTCGGGTCAGCGTCCGGCGATCCCGGGTCTCGACATCGGCGGGGGCTTTGCGGGCCTGCTCGGCGTGGAACACCTCGACGCGCTCGGCGAAGAGCTCGTCGGCCGCTTCGCCGTCGGGGTGCTGCTCGGCCGCCCCCATCATCCGGGCGAGCAGGACGTAGAGGATGACGCTGAGGACCCAGGCGGGCGGGAAGAGGGAAGTACACGGGCGCGAGGTCGAAGACGACGAGCACGGCCGCGAGCGCGACCGGGATCCCCCAGGACAGCAGCGCGGGGACGTTCTGGACGCCCTTGTACCGCGCCCAGTACCTCGTCATCCCCAGTCTCGGCAGGAGCCAGTACTCGGCGAAGAGGATGCCACCGATCGGCACCAGGGCGATCCCGGCGTAGGTCACCAGGTTCAGGTACCCGCGGTAGATGAAGGGGAACGCGGCCGCGACGACGACGACCGCGCCGATGATCAGCGTGACCTTCGCCCGCGAGATCCGGGGGAAGACGCCCTGCCCGGCCAGACCGGCCCGGTACAGGTTGGCATTGGCCGTCGTCCAGCCGCCGACGATGACGGCGGCGAAGCCGGCGTACCCGAGGGCCTGGTAGGCGACCTCGCCGGGCTCGAGGACGGTGATGCTCTTCATCGTGATCGCCGCGGTCGCCGCGCCCATGAAACCGGCGGCGATCCAGGCCATGTAGTGCCCGAGGAACATCCCGGTGGCCGACAGATAGCCGTACCAGCTCTTGCGGGCGTAGCGGAACAGCGACATGTCGATGAGGCCGACGTGGGCGAACGTGTTCGCCGCCCAGGCGTAGCCGATGACCCCCAGCAGGCTGATGCCCTCCACGCCCTCCGGCGTCCTGCCCGTGAAGACGGTGTCGCCGCCGATCGTGATGAAGTCGTCCCATCCCGACATCACGGTGGTGCCGAGGGCCTCCTGGGCGACCTGCGGGATCAGCACCATGCCGCCGGTGGCGAACATGACCATCAGCCAGGGACCGCATATGCTCGCGAACTCGGCAAGGGCGTTGAAGCCGAAGGCCGCCACCAGCACCGCGACCGCACCGAAGACCACCGCGAGGATGATGAACCCCAGGCTGGTGGGGGTACGGCTCGGTCTGCGCGGGGAAGTCGAGGATCAGGCGCAGCGCCGTCGCCGAGACGGTGATCATCGCCGCCGAGATGACCGCGAACACCAGGGCGTTCAGGCCGTTGTAGAGCTTGGTCGTCGCGCCCCCGGCGACCCGGTCGAGGAAGGTGTAGACGCTCAGCCGGGTCCGGGTGGCGATCGGCGCGGTGAGGAACCGGTAGCTCAGCACCGCGAGCAGGTTGCCGACGGCCAGGCCGATGACGACATCCCAGATCCCGGCGCCCAGGATCACGAAGGTCGCGCCGAACACGAACTCCGTCCCCGCGACGTTCTCGGCCGCGTAGAGCCCGGCGAAGTGCCCCGCTCCGTGCAGTTCGTGCTCGCCGGCCGGGAGCTGCTCGGAGTCCATCTCCGCGATCTGCCGGTCCACGTCGGCTGGCGTCCTGTTCGACATGCGGTTCCCATCAGCGGCGTCGGCGTCCGTCGTCCCCTTCGCCGGTCATCGTAGACCCGCAGGTCTCGCGGCGGCGCGGGAAGCGCAGAGCGTGCCGACCGACCGAGCCCGCCGCTCGGCGGATCGCGCGTATGCCTATACTCGGCCGCGGACACGGGGTGCGCCGCCAGGCGCTGAGATCACACCCGTGGAACCTGATCTAGTTAGGACTAGCGAAGGGATGTCCGCGTGACTTCTTCCTGCCATGCCCCCAGACCGTCCGTTCCCCGTGTGCTGTCGATCGCTGGCACCGATCCCTCGGGCGGCGCGGGGACCGCCGCCGACCTGAAGTCCATCACCGCCGCCGGCGGCTACGGGATGACCGTGGTGACCGCGCTGGTCGCCCAGAACACCCACGGGGTCCGCGACCTCCATGTGCCACCCACACCGTTCCTGCGCTCCCAGCTGCAGGCCGTCGGCGAGGACGTGACGCTCGAGGCCGTGAAGACCGGCATGCTCGGCACCGCCGACGTCATCGCCACCGTCGCCGACTGGTGCGAGCGGAGCGCCCCGGCGGTGCTGGTGGTGGATCCGGTGATGGTCGCCAGCAGCGGGGACCGGCTGCTGGAGCCCGAGGCCGAGCAGGCCATGGTCGCCTTCTGCCGCCGCGCCACCGTGGTCACCCCGAACATCGACGAGCTCGCCGTGCTCACCGGCTCCCCGCGGGCTGCCGACGAGACCGAGGCACTGGACCAGGCGACCCGCTGGGCCGCCCGCACCGGGGTGGCCGTGGTGGTCAAGACCGGCCACCTCAGCGACGCGCTGGTCACCAACACCTGGGTGGACCCCGACGGCACCCGGATCTCCGTGCCCTCCTCCCGTCTCGAGACCCGGGCCACGCACGGCACCGGCTGCTCGCTGTCGGCCGCGCTCGCCACCCGCCTGGGCCGCGGCGAGACGCCGGGCGAGGCCCTGGCCTGGGCCACCGCCTGGCTGCACGAGGCGATCGCGCACGGCGCCGCGCTGCAGGTGGGCTCCGGCCACGGACCGGTGGACCATGCCCACCGCTCCCGCCGCCTGCAGGCGGCCGGATCCGCCGCGCCCTGGCTCGGCGCGGGCGCTCTGCCCGCGCGACTCGAGGACCCGCAGGACCTGGCGCCGGCGGAGGTCGGTCCCGCGTGGAGCGGCCCCGTCGCCGCGCCGGTGGCGGCGGTCGCGCCGGCCGGACCCTGGACCGCTGCGCTCTGGGCCGCCGGCGCGCAGATCACCGCCGCCATCGCCGCCTCCGGATTCGTGGGCGCCCTGGTCGACGGCACCCTGCCCGCCCCGGCGTTCGAGTTCTACCTGGCCCAGGACGCGCTGTACCTCGGCCGCTACTCCCGGGCGCTGGCGGCCCTGGCCGCCCGCTCCCGCGAGGCGGAGGCCCAGGTCTTCTGGTCCGAGGCGGCCACCGACTGCCTGACCGTGGAGGCGGCCCTGCATCGCAGCTGGCTCGCAGGCGGCGAGGAGCCCTCCCCAGCCCCGTCACCAGCGCCTACACGGACTTCCTGCTCGCCACGGCGCTCGGCGAGGATCGCACGGTGGGCGTCGCCGCCGTGCTGCCCTGCTTCTGGCTCTACGCCCACGTCGGCGCCCAGCTGCCCGCCGTGCCGGCCGAGCATCCCTACGCCGCCTGGCTGGACACCTACCGCGACCCCGGCTTCGTGGCCGCCACCGAGGCCGCGCTGCGCCAGCTCGAGCGCGAGCTGGCCGCGGCCTCACCGGCCGTGCGCGCCCAGGCCGCCCGCGCCTACCTCACGGCCTGCCGGCACGAGCTCGAGTTCTTCGACCAGGCCCTGCGCCTCGAACCCCCGGCCCCGGAACCGCGAGCGATCGCGTCCGCCGCTGCGACGCTGGTCGGGGGTGCCCGATGAGCCGCGCGACCACGGACGCGTCTGCCCCGGGGACGCAGGCGCTGCCGCCGGAGGGGCGGGCCGCCCTGCGCGCCGGGGTGGTGGGCAACTGGATCGACAACATCCACGTCTTCCTGCCGCTGACGGCCCTGGCCCCGGCGATGCTGGTGCTCGCCGGGCCCGCCGCCACCGCCTCGACCGGGGCGCTGATCGTCATCGCCATGCTGCTGGGCCGGCCCGTCGGCGGGATCGTGTTCGGGGCGATCGCCGACCGGCTCGGGCGCACCCGCACCACCCGCATCGCCATCGCCGGCACCGCCCTGTGCGCCCTGGCGATCGCGGCCATGCCCACCCACGAGATCCTCGGCGGCGCCACCATCGCCCTGATCCTGGTGCTGCGGTTCCTCGGCGGGATCTTCGTGGCCGGCGAGTACTCCGCGGCGATCCCGCTGGCCATGGAGTGGTCGACCGCGCGTCGGCGGGGCCTGATGAGCGGACTCATCCTGTCCATGGCCCCCTGGGCGCAGGCGAGCATCGCGTTCTCCGTCGCCGCCCTGCTCGCGCTGCTGGGACCCGAGGCCTATGCGGTCTGGGGCTGGCGGCTGCTGTTCGTGCTCGGGGCCGCGCTGTCGCTGGGCATGTTCGTCTACTACAGCCGCCAGGTCACCGACGCCCCCGTCTTCCACCGCCGCGCCCGGCAGGCCGCCGAGCGCCCGCAGCAGCCGCGACCCGGCGTGCGCGATGTGCTCGCCGGCCGCTGGGCGCGCGCGTTCTGGCAGGTGTTCCTGCTGATGACGGGCCTGTGGCTGCTGACCAACACCACCGTGCTGCTGCTGACCGCCCGGCTGGACACGGACAGCCCCCTGCCCACCACGGCGGTCCCGCTGGTGATCGGGATCGCCTCGGTGGCGCAGGCGCTGGTGATGGCGCTGGCCGGTCATCTCTCCACCCGCACCGGGCGGCGCCGGCTGTTCCTACTGTGGGGCGCGGTCGCGATGCTCGCCGGCCCGCTGGTGTGGCTGGCCGCGGTGACCTCGCCGACCCTCGCCGTCGCGGCCGCATGGGCGGCGGTGCTGCAGGTCATCACCGTCTCCGCCTACGGCCCGGTCGCGGCGTACCTCTCCGAGCGGTTCCCCACCGAGGTGCGTTCGACCGGCTACGGCATGGGCTACAGCCTCTCCCTGGTGCTGCCGGCGCTGTACCCCTTCTACCTGCCGCTGATCGAGCCGGTGCTGGGCCGGCACGGCTCCGTGATGGCCCTGGTCGCCCTCGGCGGCGCCCTGCTGATGCTCGGCGCCGCCCTCGGCCCGCGGCTGTCACCGCGACAGATCGACGGGGACATCGACGAGGTCGCCGCGGGCGCCGTGCCCCGTCCCCCGGTCCCGGCCGAGGTCGGGAGTGCCCGATGACCGGCGCCGATCCCGACCTCGCGGCCGTGACCGCCGTGCTCGAGGCGGTGCGCGCGCGGCAGCCGGTGGTGCACTGCCTGACCGCGACGGTGTCCATGGCGATCGTGGCCGACGGGCTGCTGGCCGCCGGCGCCCGCCCGATGATGACCGAGACCCTCGCCGAGGCGCCCACGGTGACCACGGTGGCCGACGCGCTCGCGGTGAACCTGGGCACCCTCAGCACCGACGCCATGGACGGCATCCCCGCCACGGTCGCGGTGGCCGTGGCGCAGCAGCGCCCCTGGGTGCTCGACCCCACCGCCATCGGCCTCGCCCCGGTGCGCACACCCCTGGCCCGCGCGCTGGTGGACTCCCGGCCGGCGGTGGTGCGGGGCAATGCCTCCGAGGTGCTCGCCCTGGCCGGCGTCGGGACCGGCGGCCGCGGGGCGGATTCCACGGCCGGGTCCGACGTCGCTGAGGACGCCGCCGCGCAGATCGCGGCGCGCACCGGGGGCGCGGTGGCCGTCTCCGGCGCGATCGACCTGATCGTGGACGCCGAGCGACGGGCCCACGTGGAACGCGGCACCGCACTGCTGACCCGGGTCACCGGCACCGGCTGCCTGCTCGGGGCGCTCACCGCGGCCTGCGCCGCCGTCGAGCCGGACCCCTTCCGGGCGGCGCTGGCCGCCACCACCTGGCTGGACCTGGCCGGCGAGCGCGCCGCCGCCCGCTCCACCGGTCCCGGATCCTTCCGGATGCACCTGCTGGACGCGCTGGACGAGGTGGGGCGATGAGCACCGACGACGGGCGGATCAGCGGGGTGTGGACCGACGCCCGCGCCCTCGACCTGCGCTGCTACCTGGTGACCACGGGGATCGACCGGCGCACCGTGGAGGTCGCCGCGGCGGCGGCCGCGGCCGGGGCCGGCGTGGTGCAGGTCCGGGCCAAGGACGCCGCGGCGGCCGAGCTCCTGGAGCTGACCTGCGCGGTGGCCGACGCCGTGCACGCGGCGCGGCCGGCGACGCGGGTGCTGGTCGATGACCGGGCCGACGTCGCCTTCGCGGCCCGCACCCGCGGGGCGGAGGTCCACGGGGTGCATCTGGGCCAGGACGACCTGCCGGCCACCGCCGCGCGCTGTCTGCTCGGCCCGGAGGCGATCATCGGGCTGACCACCGGCACCCTGGAGCTGGTGCGCGCCGCCGAGGCGCTGCGGGGGGTGATCGACTACATCGGCGCCGGCCCGTTCCGGCCCACCCCCACCAAGGACTCCGGCCGCGAGCCGATCGGGGTGGCGGGGTACCCGGCGCTCACCGCGGCGACGTCGCTGCCGGTGGTGGCGATCGGCGGCGTCGCCCCGAGCGACGTGCCGGCGCTGGCGGGGACGGGGGTGGCCGGGGTCGCGCTGGTGCGGGCGCTCATGGACGCCCCGGATCCGCGCGCCGTGGTGCGGGAAGTGCTGGCGGGATACGGGTGAGCCGGCCGCGGTCTCCGGTTCCGTCGTGGCGTCCCTGGTCGGCGGGCGCGGGGCAAGGGTGCCGCTGCGGACGGCAAAGGTCGGGACCATAGTTCGTCCCCGCGCACGGCAGAGCTCGGAACCATGGTTCGCCCCGGCGCTCGGCAGCGCTCGGAACCACGGTTCGTCTCTGCGCACGCTGTACATCATGTACATGATGTACGCCTGGTCGTGGAAGACCACCCGCGTCGGGCCCGGCGAGGCGGGTCCGTCCGCCCCTCCCCCCGAATGCTCGATGCGGTCGCCGCCTGGCCGGGATCGAGCGCCGGGGTCGAGCGCCGTCGGGCCGAGCGCCGTCGGGCCCTGAGGCCGGACCCGAGGGCTGCACCACCGCGCAGCGGATGATCACCCCGAGGGGCGAGGCCCCTTCAGAACCCCACCCCGCCGCGGAGGACCACCGCGGCCTCCACCGGCCAGGATCGCGTCGGCCACCTCGGCGAAGCCGGGCACCCCCATCACCACCGCGAGGTCCACGCGCGGGACCCCGGGCGGGATGGGCAGGCCGCAGTCGCCGATCACGAAGGTGTCGGTGTGCCCGAGGCGGGCGAGCTGCTCGCTGAGCTGGGGGTGGAGGATCCCTCCGCGTCTCATGCGCTCTCCTCCGACAGCGGCGGCAGCGCCTGGCCGGCCTGCGGGTAGCTGGGCTGGGCGCCGTGGCCGGTGGCCGCGAAGGCCCCCACCTGGGAGGCGAGACGGGCCGCCACGGGCAGGGCGTCACCGCGGGCGAGGCCCACGGCGAGAGCGCCGATGAAGGCATCGCCGGCGCCGGTGGTGTCCACCGCGGTGACCCGGGCGGCGGGCACGGCGTGCAGTCCGTCGGCGTCGGCCACCAGGGCGCCCTGGGCACCGAGGGTGAGGACCACCGAGGCGATCCCGGTGGCGCGGAGGGCCTCGGCGGTCTGCTCCGGGCTCCGCTCGGCGGCGGAGGCGCCGGGGTCGAGCTGCGCGAGCACCAGGGCGGCTTCGTGCTCGTTGACCACCAGTGGATCGGAGGCCAGCAGCACCGCCGGATCGAGCTCCATGACCGGGGCGGGGTTGTGCAGGAAGCGACCGGTGACCAGGGCCGGCAGCGCTTCGATGCCCTCGCGGGGGATCTCCCCCTGGGCCACGACGATCGCGGCCGCGCCGATCGCCTCCCGCGCGGCGGTGACCTGGGCGGCGTCGACTGCGGCGTTCGCACCGGCGATCACCACGATGGAGTTCTCGCCGTCCTCGGCGACGGTCACGATCGCCAGACCCGTCGGCCCCTCGACCTCCCGCACCCCTTCGAGGCCCACCCCGGCCGCCTGCAGGCCGGAGCGGCCCACGGCGGCCTGCGGGTCGGTGCCCACCGCGCCGATCATGTGGACGCTGCCGCCCAGCCGGGCGGCGGCCACCGCCTGGTTGGCGCCCTTGCCGCCGGGCAGCATCTGCCCGCCGCTGCCGTGGAGGGTCTCCCCCGGCAGCGGGTGACGGCGGACGTGGGCGATCAGGTCGACGTTGATCGACCCGACCACCACGATCGTGCCGGCCCCGCGCTCCGCCTCGGGGATGAGCAGGCGAGTTGTCGCATCGATCATGGGCGGGGGCCTCGGCTTCTGTGAGGTCGTGGGAACTGCGTCGAGGCGCATGATGCGCGTCTCGGCGGGCACGTTACCCGTGTGGCGGCGGATGCGCACGGCGCTGAGCGCCGTTCGCCCGAGTCCGCCGCCGTCGGGAAGGATGGCCCGGAGCGCTACCTATCGGGAACAGGCACCAGCTGAGCGGAGACACCATGAGATGTGCACTGGTCACGGGAGCATCCCGCGGGATCGGCCGGGCCACGGCGATCGCGCTGAGCGAGCGCGGGGACCGCGTGGCCGTCCACTACGGGGCAGACGTCGCCGCGGCCGAGCAGACGCTGTCGCTGCTGCAGGGCGAGCATCATGTGCTCGTCGGCGGCGACCTGTCCGATCCGCAGACCGCGCAGCGCATCGTGCGCGAGACGGAGCAGGGCCTCGGGCAGATCGACGTGCTGGTCAACAACGCCGGGATCGCGCCCGGCGCGGCGACCGAGCACCGGGTGGACGAGACCGACTACGACACCTGGCAGCAGCGGTTCACGCGGATGATCGAGGTCGACCTCACCGCCCCCGCGAACCTGACCTACCTGGTGGCCCGCTCCCTCATCGCCCGCGAGGCCCCGGGGGTGATCGTCAACGTCGGCTCCCGCGGTGCGTTCCGCGGGGAGCCCGACGCCCCCGCCTACGGCGCCGCGAAGGCCGGGCTGCACGCCTTCGGCCAGTCGATGGCGCTCGCGCTCGCACCCCACGGCATCGCGGTCGCCTCGGTGGCGCCGGGGTTCGTGGACACGCAGCGCCAGCAGGAGAAGCTCGCGGGGGCGGCCGGTGACGCCCTGCGCGCCCAGAGCCCCTTCGGGCGGGTGGGGACGGCCGAAGAGGTCGCGGCGGCGATCGTGTACCTGACCTCACCGGAGGCGCAGTGGGCCTCCGGGGCGATCCTCGACCTGAACGGGGCCTCGCACCTGCGGACGTGAGCGGCGGCATCGCGCGGGCAGTGCCCGCATGCTCGCGTCGTCGTCCGTGACCCGGCGGTATCCAGTCTGAGGTGCCGTTATAGCGCCTTCATAGCGGCACGTCAGACCGGATACCAGGCGGTATCCCGGGCCGGCGGCTCCGCACAAGCGCGCCCGCGCCCGTCGGCCCCGCCCGTAGGCTTCGGGCAGGACGACCTCAGCGGCGCTGACGATCGGACGCAGCGTTGCACGACCCCGGGAGGTCGTCCGGCGCACCGCGTGCGTCCAGCCCGCCCCCGACCCTCGAGAGGCCGCCCCTTGTCTGCTCAGATCTCCCGCCGCACCCTGCTGACCGCGGCCGTCGCCGGCGCTGCCGCCGGGGGCGCCACCCTGCTCACGGCGGCTCCTGCCACCGCCGCCCCGGCGTTCGCCGACGTTCCTCGCGGCCACCAGTTCCACCACCAGATCAGCTGGACCGCGGAGCGGGGATCTCCACCGGCTGGGGCGTGGGCGCTCAGCGCACCTTCCGCCCCGACCAGCACATCAACCGCGATGCGATGGCGGCTTTCCTCCACCGCCTGGCCGGCTCCCCGAGCGAGACCGGGAACGCCACCTTCCGGGACGTGGGCCCGGGCATGATGTTCCGCGAGGAGATCTCCTGGCTCGCCTCGACCGGCATCACCACCGGCTGGGCCGACGGCACGTTCCGGCCGCTGAGCACGGTCACCCGCGACGCGATGGCCGCGTTCCTCTATCGCATGGCCGGCTCCCCGCGCCATCCCACGCCGGCGCGCGCCCCGTTCCGGGACGTGCCGCCCTCGATGCAGTTCAGCAGGCAGATCTCCTGGCTGGCCTCGACCGGCATCTCGACCGGGTGGCCGGACGACACCTTCCGGCCGCTGCAGCCCTTGGAGCGGGGCGCCATGGCCGCCTTCCTCCACCGGTACGACGCGCTCGGGCTGCGCACGTCGATCCCGCTGGCGGGCGATGTGTCGACCTTCGTGCGCGATGCCGAGGCGGCGATCCTGGTGGCGACCAGCAGTTACCGCGCGGACGCCGGAGCGCGGGCCCTGTCCCGCCGGACCGAGATGGACGGCGTCGCCCGCACCTGGTCGACGACCATGGCCACCACCGGCCGCTTCGAGCACAACCCGCGCTACGCCGAGCAGATCCCCGGGGGCTGGCGCGCCGCCGCGGAGAACATCGCCTACCGCAGCGTCGGCAGGGGCACCGGCACGGAGACGGGTCGCGCGCTCGCGCTGCAGTGGTTCAACTCGCCGGGCCACCAGGCGAACATGCTGCGTGCGGGGACCACGCACATCGGGATCGGCGTGCATGTCCAGGACGGGGTCGCCTACGGGACGCAGGTGTTCGCGCAGTACTGAGGTCGGTGCGACCTCGCTCCGACTCCTCGGCGCCCTCCGGCCCGGTCACCCCCGCTGCCGCTCCAGGAATCCGCGCAGCAGGGCCTCGGTCCCGCGGGCGTGGTCCGCGGCGAGCGCGGCGGTGCGCTCAGAGTCGCCCCCGAGGGATCCCGGTCCCGTAAGCCCGTGCCGCTACTCTGAGCCGGACCGGGGCGCTCTCACACTCTCCCCACTCTCACCTGCGGAAAGGCCACTCATGCATCGTTCCTCCGCACGGGCGCGCATCGTCTCCGCGCTGATCACGCTGCTGGCCGTGCCGACCGCGCTCGTCGCCCTCTCGGCCGGCGGGGTGCACTGGATGAACGCGATCCAGCGGCCCGCGCCGCTCTCGACCGTCGTCGCGGAGGCACTCCCCCGTCGGTCGCGTGGATCGCCCTGGCGGTGATCCTGCTGGCGATCGTCGGGCTGCTCGGGGTCTGGAGCTCCGCCGGGCTCCTCGCCTGCGGCGTCTTCGCCGTTGCCTTCACCACCCCGATCCTCATCCCTGCGGTCGCCCAGAACCTCCCAGGTGTGATGTCCAGCGTCCTGCCGTGGCCCCTGTGGACGGCCGCCGCCCACGGGCTGGCCTTCGGCGTCTGGGCGGTCGTGACGCTCGTGCTCACCGCGATGGGGGTCGCGCTCGCGCTCACGCGCAGACGGCCCGTCCGAAGCCTTCCCCTGGCCGTGGTCGGTACGGCCCTCTCTCCAGTGCTCCTGCTCGCCGGGATGGTGCTCGTCGTCGGTGGGACCACCATCGGGCTCGCCCCGGAGATCGGGGCGGGGCTGGTCACTCCGCAGTTCGGCCCCGTCGGGGTCGTGCTGATCGGGGCCGCCCTGATCGTGCTGGGTGTCGCCATCGCCGCCGTGGCGCCGTACGCGCTGCTCGCGCCGGCGCTCATCGTGATCACGCTGACGGGCCTGTTCCTGACCGGGCTGCCCTTCGACGTCGTAGGACCCGAGCGGATCGGCGGCCTGCCGGTCTTCGCGGCCACGGCCACCCTGGAGGGCATGCTGATGATCGGCGCCGAGCCGGGTCTCGCGGTCCTGTTCCTGTCGTTCACCGTGGCGGCGGCCGTGGTGCGACGGCGAGCCGGTGGCAGGACACGGCGGGTCGCGGCGGTCTGACCGGGTCCACCGTTTCCCGCGATCCTGGATCGCATCGCGCCGCGCGGGGCCCCTCAGCCCTTCGTCGCCCCCGCCGTCAGCCCCGCCACGATCCACTTCGAGGCGATGCCGAACAGCACCATCGTCGGGATCACCGTGAGCACGGCCGCCGCGGACAGCGGCCCCCATTCGATGTTGAAGCTGGTGATGAAGCCGTTCAGGGCGGTGGGGATGGTGCGCTTGTCGCTGGAGTTGATGAGCGTGACCGACAGGAACAGCTCGTTCCAGCAGTTCACGAAGTTGAAGATGAAGGTCGCGGCGAGGCCCGGGAGCATCACCGGCAGGATGATGCGGATCAGCGCGGTCAGCCGGCTGCAGCCGTCGATCATGGCGGCCTCGTCGAGCTCCTCGGGGACGTTGTCGAAGAACCCCTTGAGCATGATCGCGGAGAAGGGGATGCACATCGCGACGTACACCAGCGCGAGCCCGCCGCGGTTGTCGACCAGGTCCAGCGCCACCATCATCTGGTAGAGCGGCCCCAGCGCGATGAAGGCCGGGATCATCTGGGTGACCAGGAACGCGAGCACCACCAAACCCCGCGCCCGGAACCGGAAGCGGGAGAGCACGTAGGCGGACAGGGTCGCGATCACGGTCGCCACGAGCCCCGCGGAGGTCGCCACGATCAGGCTGGAGAGCATGTTCTGACCGAAGTCGGACTGCGAGAACAGCGAGGCGTAGTTCTCCAGCGTGGGCCGCAGCGGGAGGTACTGCACCGGGTAGGCGGCGATGTCGGAGGGGGCCTTCAGCGAGCTGACCAGGATCCAGTACAGCGGGAAGATCGTGATCAGCAGCCAGATGCCGAGCCCGCCGAAGCGGACGGCGCGCAGGAGCGGGGTGTCGCGGTTGATCATCGGGTGTTGTCCTTGGAGAGCAGAGCCAGGTAGACCGCGGCGAAGACCATCAGCAGGCCCACGATGGTCAGCCCTAGCGCCGAGGCCTGGCCGTAGTTGCCCTGCTGGGTCAGCTGGATCATCCAGGTGGTGGCGATGTGCGTCTGGTCGGCGGGGCCGCCCGCGGTCATCGCCCAGATGACGTCGGGGAAGTTGAAGATCCAGATCACGCGCAGCAGCACGGTCAGCACCAGGGTCGACTGGATCGCCGGGATCATCACCGAGAAGAGGGTGCGGGCCCGCCCGGCGCCGTCGATCGCGGCCGCTTCGAGCATCTCGTCGGGGACGGACTGGAGGGCGGCGAGGATCATCATCGCGAAGAAGGTGACGCCGTACCAGATGTTCGCGATGACCACCGCGACCATGGCGAGGTTGGGGTCCGCGAGCCACGGGATCGGCGTATCGATGAGGCCGACGCGGGTGAGCAGGTCATTGATGACCCCGAACTCGGAGTTGAACATCCACCGGAACAGCAGCCCGATGAGGAAGCCCGAGACCGCCCACGGGTAGAACACGAAGGCCTGGTAGAGCCCGCGGAAGCGGAAGGCGCGACGCAGCCACAGGGCGATCGCGAAGCCGATCACCAGCTGCGGGATGATCGAGCCGACCACCCAGCCCACCGTGTTCAGCAGGATCCGCCCGAAGCTGGGGTCGCTGACGATGGTGCGGAAGTTCTCCAGCCCCACCCAGGGGGTGCTGGTGAGGTCGTAGAGGTTCCACTCGCGGAAGGCCATCTGGCTGCCGCGCAGCATCGGGTAGTACGTGAACACGACGACGAACAGGAACGCCGGGGCCAGGAACGCCGCGATCAGCAGAGCGGTGCGCACCGAGAAGGTGCGCCGCGCGGACCGGCGGGCGGTCCGCGGCGGCGCGACCTTCCTCGGGGCGACGGAGGTGTCCGTCACCGGCTCAGCCCTCCCACTTCTCGGACCAGAACTCGTCCCAGCCCTTCAGCGCGTCGGCCGTGGTCAGGGAGTCGGTGAGGATCATCTGCATGTCGGTGTCAGAGCGCTGGCCCCATTCGGTCCACCAGGCCACCCCGCGCGGCTCCTGGCAGCTGAGGTAGGTCTCGGGCGCTTCGGTCATGGTGACGTAGGCGGCCCAGGGGCCGGTCTTGAAGTGCTCGTCCTCCCCCGCGCTCTGCAGGATCGGGACCAGGCTGTTCTCCTTGGCGAAGGTGGTCGAGGCGTCCACGGAGAGGAACTGCACGAGCTTCACCGCGGCCTCCTTGTGCTCGGAGGACTCGGCGACGCCCCAGCCGGCGGTGGCCATCGGCCAGGTGGCCTTGCCGGTCGGGCCGGTCACCAGCGGCGCGACGGCCCACTGGTCCTCGGTCAGGGAGGAGGCCTCGACGGCGGCGATGACCTCGGGGTCCTGCAGCAGGAAGGCGGTGGAGCCGTTGGTGAAGGCCTCCACCATCTCGGGGTAGCCCCAGGCCACGGCGGACTGCGGGGAGCCGGTCCGGAACAGCTCGATGTACATGTCCAGCGCCTCCTGGGAGGCGGGCGAGGAGAAGATCGTCGAGCCGTCGGCGAGCGCGTAGGCGTTCTCGGGATCGATGTCCTCGGCGTTGTACGCCTCCAGGGCGCTCATCGCCTGGCCGATCGAGTTGGAGGTGCCGCGGAAGGCGTAGCCGTAGCGGTTCTGGCTGGGGTCCTGGACGGCGGCGGCCTGCTCGACCAGCTCCTCCCAGGTGGCCGGGGGCCCGTCGAATCCGGCCTCGGCGATCAGGTCGGGGCGGTAGTAGAGGCTGAGTCCGTAGAAGCCGTAGGGGATGGCGAAGGTCTTGCCGTCCACGGAGGTCGCGAAGGCCTTGGCCTGGTCGGTGAGGTCGGCGAAGCCGTCCCAGCCCTCGGTCTCGGCGGTCATGTCGTAGAGCCAGCTGTTGTTGGTGAAGGGGCCGATGGTCAGGTCCCGCACCTCCAGCACGTCGACCCCGGAGCCGGCCTGCAGCATCTGCTGGATCTTCTGGTCGGCCTGTTCGGTGGGCGGGGAGACGAGCTCGACGGTGATGCCCTCGTTGGCGGCCTCGAAGTCCGCGATCAGGGACTTCAGCAGCTCGGTGCGGGCGGAGCTGGTGATCGACTCGACCATGGTGATGGTGACGGAGCCGTCGGCGCTCTCGCTCCCTCCCCCGCAGGCGGCGAGCGCGAGGGCCGCTCCGCCGGCGGCGGTGCCGGCTAGGAGCTGGCGGCGCCCTACGGTGGTGTGTGCCAGGTTCATGATGCTGTCCTCTCGAAGGTGCGGTGGCCGGTGAGCCCGGCCAGGATCGGGATCGCCGTCGTGGCCATCGCGGTGATGTCGGCGGCGGTGGTGTAGGGGGCGGCGGAGAGCCGCAGGAAGCCCTCGCCGTGGAACTCGGTGAAGGCCGCGATGCAGCCGGTGGCGTCCATGAACGGCACCCGCAGCGCATCGACGCTGTCGTGGTCCCAGGCGCGGGTCCCGGGCAGGCGGAACAGACGCATCGGGCCGAAGCCGTGGCCGACGTCCGCGACCGGGTCGGCCACGCCCGCGGCCTGTAGGGCCGCCCCGATCTCCTGCTCGGCGCGCTGCATCAGCTGGGCGCCGTGGCGGCGGATCGCGTCCCAGCCGAACTGCTCGGCGAGGTGGTCGTGGGCGAAGGCAGCGGAGAACCAGGCGGTGATGTCGACGGTGCCCTGGTGGTCGAAGCGGTCCGGGAAGGGCTCGTGGCCGCCCCAGGAGTCCACCAGCGGGAACAGGTCGAGGTCGGGGTTGTTGCGCACCAGCACCGCGGTGCCGCGGGGGGCGCACCAGAACTTGTGGAGGTTCCCGATCCACACGTCGGCCTCGCGCACCACCGGGTCCTCGAGGGCGCCGGGCGCGTGGGCCCCGTCCACCAGCACCAGGGCGCCGTGGCGGTGGGCGAGGCGGGTGAGCTCGGCGGCGGGGAGGCGGCGGGCGGTGGCGGAGGTGACCTGGTCGATCACCAGCAGATCTGTCTGACGGCTTGCGAGGTGGCGGCCGACGAGGGCCTCGACCTCGGCGTCCGAGGCGTCCAGCGGGATCGGCAGCGTGGTGCACGTGCCGCCGGTCTCGCGGGCCAGCCGCTCGGCGCCCATGGAGACGGCGCCGTAGCCGTGGTCGGTGACGAGCACGTGCACGGGGCCCCGGCCGGCCAGGGTGCGGAACATGATCGAGGCGCCCGCGCTCGCGTTGGCCACCAGCACCAGGTCCGCCGCGGGGACGTCGAGGCGCGCGGCCACGTCGGCGCGCAGCCCCCCGATCCGGGAGGCGAGGGTGCTGAACCAGCGCACCGGATTGCGCTCCATCTGCTCACGCTGCTCCACCTGGTGGGCGAGCACCGCGGTGGGGACGGCGCCGAAGGAGCCGTGGTTGAGGTGCCGGTAGTCCGCATCGAGGTCCCACAGAGCGGGCGCCTCACGGCCGTCCCTCGTCATCAGCACCTGTGTCAACGTTCCGCCTCTCGCGATGATCTGTCTGACAGATAATGCACTGTGGCCGCCGTCTCACGGAGCATCACACGGATCCGTTACCGTAATGACACCGACTCGTCTGACAGGTGGTGGGAATGGGTGAGCTGAAACGCTCCCAGGCGCAGAAGGCCTTCGACGGGCTGCGCCGGATGATCTCCTCCGGCGCGCTCGCTCCCGGGGACCGTCTGCCCAGCGAGCAGGATCTCTGCGCGGAGCTCGACGTCTCCCGCAGCTCCCTGCGCGAGGCGCAGAAGATGCTCGGCTTCGCCGGGGTGCTCACCTCCCGCACCGGGGCCGGCACCTTCGTCTCGGCGCTCACTGCGGAGACGGTGATGTCGGGGCTGGGGGTGACGATCCCGCTGCTGCCGCTCGAGGAGTACGTGGGCCTGTTCGAGATGCGGCAGCTGCTCGAGGGGTACGCGGCCGCGCAGGCCGCGGCCGGTTTCGACGAGGCCCAGCGGGAGCGCCTGCTGGATCTGGCTCAGCAGCTCGCGGCGCGGTCCTGGCGGGACGACGGGGCCGCGCTCGACGACGCCTTCCACGAGCTGCTGGCCTCCGGTGCGGCGAACGAGGCGATCGCGGTGGTGCTGCGCTCGATGCGCCAGCGCGGGCGCCACTACCGGGTCTTCGAGCACGGCGACGCGGAGATGCTCAAGCGCACCAGCGACCACGAGCATCTGCGCATCGCCGAGGCGATCCGGGACCGGGATCCGGTGCGCGCCCAGCTCGAGGCCACGGCGCACATCCGCACCACCCGGGGCTGGCTGGAAGGGCTGCAGCCCGCGCCGGAGCCCTGATCTGCCCGAACCCGCCCGTCGGCCCTCCCCCGCCGCTAGCCTGGGAGCGATCGGGGGCTGCTGCGGACTCTCCGCACCCCCGCCTGGGGAAGGGGTCCTCATGCATCGCTCCTCCGCGCTCGCGCGCATCGTCACCACGCTGGTGACGCTCCTGGCCGTGCCGGTCGCGCTGCTCGCGCTCTCGGCCGGTGGGGTGCCGTGGATGCAGGTGGTCATGCGGCGCATGCCGCTCGAGGCGGCCCTGCCGCAGGTGCTGCCGATGTCGATCGGGTGGCTCGCCCTCGGCGTGGTCCTGCTGGTGGTGGTGGGCCTGCTCGGGATCTGGAGCTCCGCCGGTCTGCTGGTCTCGGGGATCTATGCCGTCCTCTTCACCGTCGCCCTCCTGGTCCCGAGGCTCACCGTGCAGCTGACCCTCCCCCTGTCCGAGGCCCTGCCCGGACGGCTCGGGATCGACGGCTCCTATGGGCTGTACTACGGCGTCCCCGCGTTGGTCACGATCGTGCTCCCCGTGATGGGGGCCGTGCTCGCCCACGCGCGCCGGCGACCGGTCCGGAGCGTGCCCCTGTCCGTGGTCGGGACGATCCTCTCGCCCGTCCTGCTGTTCGCCGGGACGCTGCTGATGGTGGGCGGTGTCGCCACGGGGCTCACCATCCAGCTCCAGCGGTTCGAGCTGACCCCGCAGCTCGGACCCGGCGTGGCGGTGCTGATCGGGGCCGTGCTCATCGTGCTGGGCGTCGCCCTGACCGGCGTGGCCCCGTATGCGCTGATCGTGCCCGGGATCGGGGCGATCGGGCTGACGGCGCTGTTCCTGACCGTGCTGCCGTACGAGGTCGCCGGAGCGGGAGCCATCGGCGGGCTGCGGACGATGAACGTCGTCTCCGCTCTGCACGGGGCGCTGATCACGGGGGCCGGACTGGGGCTCGCGACGCTGTTCCTGGCGTTCACCGTGGCGGTGATCGTGGTGCGGTGGCGGGCCGGTCGCAGCGCGGAAGGCGTTCCGCAGGGGTGATCAGGGCTCTCGGGCCCTGAGCGCTCGACGTGCCGCGTTACAGCAGCATCGCCCCTCCGAGCATGGCGCCGATCAGCGCCGCCACCGCGGCGAAGGGGCTGAGGACGGCCAGCACGATCCCTCCGATCGCGCGCCCGTTCGCGCCGTGTCGCACCAGCGAGAGGACGCCCGTGATGAGTGCGGCGAGGCCGAGGACGGTCCACAGGATCATGGTCGCCCCGAGCGCGTAGACCAGGAGCTGGTAGCCGGCGGGGGTGTCGGTGAAGAGTCGGCCGTGGGCGGCCTCCATCGGGACGATGGTGGCGCCGATGACGAGGGAGACGAGCGTGGCGCCGAGCAGCGCCGTGATGCCGAGGGGCAGCGACCAGCTGCGCGCTCGGGGCTGCGTCGCCGCAGGCGCGCTGGTCACGGGATCGGGGAGGGTCTGGGTCCGCATCGGGCGAGCGTATCGGCGCCATTGACCCACGGGTAACAGGGCCGGCCGCCGCGTCGGAGCGGGGGAAAACCCCCAGCTCGCTGCCTCGGCGTTCGTTTCGCGGTGGGTCGGGTCTTGGTGGGCAGCGGCCTCAGTGTCACCGGAGCGATCGCTCAGGCAGGGATGACACAGAACAGGTTGCCCTCGGGGTCGCGCAGCACCACGAAGTCCGCGCCGGGCGGCAGCTCCCAGTCCTCGGCCCGGGTCGCGCCGAGCGAGATCAGTCGCTCCACCTCGACGCTCACGTCGTCGGCCGCCACCGCGTACAGGTCGAGGTGCGTGGCGTCCTCGGTGTCGAGATGGAGCCCGGGGCCGGTGCCGGGTCCCGCGGCGGGCTGCAGGAGCAGCTCGTCCGACGCCGACGGCACATAGTCCAGCGCTCGGGTCCAGAACGACACCGCCCGGTCGGCGTCCCGGACGTTCAGCACGACAGCACCGATGCGCAGGCTCATGGGGCCAGCATGGCAGGCGGGTGCGGAATGTGCTGGCCGGACTCAGCTCACCTGGTCGACCAGCCGCAGCACATCGTCAGCCTGGAAGACCTCCGAGCGTCGGTATTTCCCGGTCCCCGAGGTGAGGATCCCGCGGGCGACCAAGGTGTCCACAGCGCGGTGCGCCGCGACGGGAGAGACGCCCAGGCGGTCAGCGATGAAGGCAGCGGTGACCACCGGCTGCTGGCGCAGCACCGGGAGTATCCGGCGAGCCGACGAATCAGCCCGCAGGCCCGCGGCCTTCTCGGCGAGCGCAGCGTCGAGGGCCCGGACTTCCTCCTGGATGCGCTGCATCGTGTCCCCGGCCTCCGCCGCGACCTCGACGAAGAAGCGCACCCACTCGTTCAGTGCCTCTACGGCCCGGTCGGGCAGATCGGTACGGACAGCGCCGAGGCGCTGGACGTATTCCCGCTCGCGCGAGCGGATCGCGGTTGACACCGGAAGCAGGCCCGATCGCACCACTCCCCCTCGCTCGAGGACTGCGTGGACCAGCGCCCTGCCCGCACGCCCGTTCCCGTCCTCGAAGGGGTGGATGGTCTCGAACTGCGCGTGCGCGATCGCCGCGAGCAGCAAGGGATGCTCTCCCGAGTGGTCGAGGTAGCGCAGCAGATCCTCGATCAAATCGCGGACCTCGCCAGGCGGAGGTGCCACATAGTCGGCACGGACCTTGTCCCGCCCCCCGATCCACACGTCGACCTCGCGCACTCCGGTCGCGGCACCGACCACACCCAGGGCATCGTGGATCTGCTCGACGTCGCCGATCCCCCACTCGTCGCGCGCGGCGAGCTGCTCGATCGCCGTCCGGGTCGCCTCGACGTTGCGGGCCACGCTCATTGCCTCGTGGTTGCGCAGATGATCGGACTGCACCCCGAGCTGGGCGTAGGAGACGTCCCGCGAGGAGGCGTTGACCTGTTCGATCCGAGAGGAGGCGATGGATTCCGAGCGCAGCAGCAGCGGGTAGATCCCACGCCTGGTCGCCTCATCGACCTGCGCGGACGCGGCGGTGATGAGGCCGGACACTTCCAGGGCCTCCTCGCGCACCGCGCGGTCGAGCTGAGCTCCCACGTCCTGATCGGTCAGACGCGCAGGGAGGTAGTACGAGAAGGCGCCGCCCCGACGAGCAGCCGCCGAGGCTCCCCGGTAGTCGGGCGCCTGATGCCCCGCCAGCCATGTGCCGTGGATACCCATCCCCACTCCTCAGTTAACTTTATGGCGCTAACGTTAACTCATGGCTGTCGAGGGTGACGCCTTGGCATCCCGCATCGCGTCCTCACAGGGGCAACCCGGACGCCCCGGCGCATCGACCGCGGCCGGCGGACGGCGGGAACACCGGCGGTTTCGCGGTGCGCACCGCCAGGTCGAAGCGTCGAACGCTACGGGGGCAGCGCACGAACTGCCGGTCAGTCCCGCGCCGACATGTCCCCCGTCGTCACCTCCCCGGGCGCGGGGGCGTAGCGGAGGGTCAGCGTGCCGGTGGCGCTCGCGGTGGGCGGGGCGGTGAGGGCGAGGTTGCGGGGCGGACCGTCGGGAGGAAAGAGGCGCTTCCCCGCCCCGAGGACGATGGGGTAGACCCACAAGGTCAGCTCGTCGAACAGTCGACGCGCGACGAGCGTGCGGGAGAAGTCGATGCTGCCGATGACGTGGATGCTGCGGTGCCGCGCGCGCAGCCCCGCCACCGCCGTCTCCAGATCCGTCCCGAGCAGGTGCGAGTTCCTCCACGGCAGCTCCGGGCGCCCGCGGGAGGCGACGTACTTCGGCACCGCATCGAACGTCCGGGCGATGGGGCTGTCCGGGCCGTCGAGATGGTGGGGCCAGTAGGCGGCGAAGATGTCGTAGGTGCGCCGACCGAGCAGCAGCGCGTCGAGCTCGGCGATGCCGGCGCCCACCTCCGCGCCCACCCCGTCATCGGCGAACGGCGCCTGCCAGCCGCCGTAGGCGAAGCCGCCCTCCGGGTCCTCGTCGGGACCGCCCGGTGCCTGCATGACGCCGTCGAGCGAGCTGAACAGGTCGATGACAAGGCGGCCGGGGGTCGTGGCCATGGCGGGGCTCCCTGGGCGGGGTCGGGGCGGGATGTCCCGGCGTGAGCGGAAGTGTCGTCCCGCGGCAGCGGGGTGTCAAGAGCCTCGACCTCGGCGCCGCTCGGCTGCGCGGAGCCACCGCATCGCGACGACGGACCAGCCGTCCTCTCAGGCGACGCCGGCGGCGATGCGGCCCGCGACGTACTCGGCGTCGCGCGCCGCGCCGCCGATGAGTCCTGAGGTGAGGGCGTACTGGAACGGCATCCCCACGAAGAAGAGGCCGGGGTATCGACGCACGACCCCGCGCTCCGTGATGGGGACGCCGACGGCATCGACGTCCAGGGGCGGGAGCCACCGGAGGTCGGGCCGGAAACCGGTGGCCCAGATGATCGCGGTGGGGGTGCACACCTCGCCAGCGTCCGTCAGGGGGCGTCCGTCCGCCACTCCGGTGAGGCGGGGCAGCCGGGTGACCCCGGCCGCTTCCAGCTGCGGCAGGGAGATCCGGATGAGCGGGGCACCGCGGAGGCCGAAGGAGGCGGCGACCTTGCGCCCGGGCGGGGTGCCGGTGGTGAGCAGCCGGTGCACGATCAGCCAGTAGGCGCTGCCGGCGTAGCGGAACACGGCATCGGGGATGTGCGGGGTCGGGCGACCGGCGAGGGAGACGCGGTGGGTGGGCGCCAGCTCGAGCGCGATCTCCGCGCCCGAGGTGCCGGCGCCCACCACGAGCACCGCGCCGGGCGGGATGCTTCCCGCATTGCGGTAGTCGGAGGAGTGCAGCTGCCGGATGCCGGCATCGAGGTCGCGGGCGAGAGCGGGCACGTGCGGCAGGGCGTTGTGTCCACCGGCGGCCACGACGTGGCGCGCCGACATCGGCCCGGCGGTGGTGTCCAGCTCGAACTCGTCGCCACGGGGGATGACGCTCCGGACGCGGACGCCGAGCCGGACGGGAAGGTCGAAACGGCGGGCATAGGTCGCGAGGTAGTCGGCGAACTCGTCCTTGCCCGCATAGCCGTCGCGGCCCACCGGGTTCGCCAGCCCGGGCAGGCCGCTGAACCGGCCGGGCGTGAACAGTCGCAGCGAATCCCACCGTGCACGCCACACGTCCCCCACCTGCCCGCCCGCGTCGAGAATGGTGAACGGCAGCTTCCTGCGCGCCAGGTGAAAGCCTGCGGCCAGGCCGGAGTGGCCTGCGCCGATGACCACGGTCTCGATGTGCTCCATGAGAGCCTCCTCCATCACTCAGTAGAATACTCTTCTACTGAGTGGATGGCTATGCTAGTGAGCATGTCCGCCGCCTCAGAGATTCCTCGCACGCTACGCGACGCGCAGGCCGCCCTGACCCGTGAGCAGATCGTGGGGGCCGCCGGCAGGTTGTTCCGGGCCGGTGGCTATGCCCGGACCTCGATCGGTGCGATCGCGGCCGAGGCCGGGGTCTCGGTGCAGACGATCTACAACTCCGTGGGCAACAAGGGGGCGCTGCTCTCGGCGGTGCTCGACGTCGCGGCCTCCGGCCTGCAGGCGCCGACTCCGGTGGCCGAGTTCATGCAGGAGCGCGTGGACCGTGCCGGCGATGCCGCCGCAGTGATCGCGGTGCTCGCGGACTGGTTCCTCGAGGTGAACACGAGCACCGCCTGGGTGTGGTCGGTGATCCGCCAGGCCGCCGCGATCGATGACGAGGCCGCGGGCGTGCAGCGCGCCCGCGACGAGCAGCGCCTGCACAACTATCGCCTCGCGGCCGCCGCACTGCGAGCCCGGGGAGCCCTCGCCGACATCACCGACGAGGAGGCTGCGGCGACGATCTGGACGATCGGGCATCCCGAGACGTATCGCCTACTGGTGGACTCCCTCGGGTTGTCGGCGGCGGCGTATCGGGAGTGGGTGCGCAAGGGGCTCACGGGCGCGCTGGCTGCGGGGTGAGGCCGCGTGCGGCGCCTGCCAGTCGCCGTAGGCGAACCCGCCCTCGGGGTCCTCGTCGGGCCCACCGGTGCCTGCATGACGCCGTCGAGCGAGCTGAAATCTCTCCGGCGCCCGTGCCGGGTAGTCCACAGGACGGCCCTCGCGCTGCACACCGGAGTTCAACTGTCGTACTGCCTTCGGATGTAGTCGTCCATGTGCGGGACGGTGAACTGCAAGACCCCACGGTCCGGGGCGAAGATGAGCCCTTTCTTGATCAGCGCATCCCGCGAGACGCTGAGGTCACTGGGGCGCCGTCCCGGCTCCCGGGGTGTACGGGTTACGCGCGAGATCCATTGATCACTCTCTCTAAGCGTGTATAAGCAAGGTTATTATACGATCCGATAGTGGGTTAGTCGGGTCATATCCGGTCGGCGCGTCCACCACGAATCCGAGCTCACCATCGACGCGCCGATCGGCACCGACTGCAGCGCTGCAGGACTGCTCGGGATCTGACCAGGCGCCCCGGCGGGTCACGGCGGCGGCACGAGGCGGAGGATGCGGTCACCGCCCTCGGCCGCCTCGCCGCGGCCGTCGGTGGTGTTGGTGAGCACCCAGAGGGAGCTGTCGGGGGCGAGGGCCACGTCGCGCAGGCGGCCCGCCTCCCCCACGAGCAGCTCGCGCACGGAGTCCGGATCCTTCAGCGGCACCGCGCGCAGTCGCTGCCCGCGCAGGTTCGCGACGTACACGACGTCGTTTGCGATCGCGATGCCGCTGGGACTGGCCTCCTCTGGTGCCCACTGCAGGAGCGGATCGATGCGGCCGTCCTGGTCGGCGATGCCCTCCACCTCGGGCCAGCCGTAGTTGCCGCCGGGCTCGATGAGGTTCAGCTCGTCCCAGGTGTTCTGCCCGAACTCGCTGGCGACCATGGTGTCGTCGCCTGCCCACGCGATGCCCTGGGGGTTGCGGTGCCCGACGCTCCATACGAGCGAGCCGGGGAACGGGTTGTCGGTGGGCACGGTCCCGTCAGGGGTGAGGCGCAGGATCTTCCCGGCCAGCGACTCGAGGTCCTGCGCGCTCTCGGGTCGGCCCGCGTCCCCGGTGGTCGCGTACAGCATCCCGTCCGGGCCGATCGCCAGGCGCCCGCCGTTGTGGTTCCCGGCCGCCGGGATCGCCTCGACGAGCACCTCCGCCGGGCCCAGCCCGAGGGTGCCGGGATCCCCGGTGAGCGCACGGCGCTCGATGCGGTTCCCGCTCGCGGTGGTGGCGTAGGTGAACAGGTGGTCCTCGTGCACGGCCAGGCCCAGCAGTCCGCCCGCCGCCCGGGGTGACGCCCTCGATGACCGCGACCTCGCGGGTGGTGCCGTCGGCGGTGAGCTCGAGGACGCGGGCAGTGTCGCGCTCGCTGATCAGCGCGGTCTCGCCGTGGTACGCGATCGACCAGGGGACTTGGAGCCCGCTGACCAGCGTCTCGACGCCATCCGTAGCAGGGGCGGGTGTCGCGGGCCCGGCCGACGGGCCGGTGCAGGCGGACAGCAGCACGCCGGCCGCGAGCGGGGCGGCCAGCAGGAGGGCGCGACGTCGGGTGATCACCAAGGCTCTCCTCGTCGGTGAGCGGCGTCGACCGGTGAGTCGACGCTGCGACCAGGGTAATGCGGCGGCGGTGAGAGTCGTCAGACCGGCACGGCCGACGGTGTATCACCGGTGATACACTCGACCCATGAACGGGGTGACGATCAGGGATCTGCGCAATCGCAGCGCCGAGGTGCTGCGGCGGGTCGAGCACGGGGAGACGCTGACGGTGACGCGCGACGGCGAACCGGTCGCCGCCGTCACCCCTCTGCCTCGGCGCGCGCTCGGTGTCGAGACTCTGATCGCACGTCGACGTTCGCTGCCGGCGATCGACGCCGAGGAGCTGAAGGCCGAGATCGACGAGCTGATCGACCCGGAGCTGTGAGGCATCCGAGCCTAGAAGGCGTGCTCGATACGTCCGCATTGATCGATCTCGCCGGCCTGGATCCGGCGTCCTTGCCGTCGACGCCGAGCATCACGGCGCTCACCCTCGCGGAGCTCTCTGTCGGTCCCCATGTCGCCCGCTCCTCCTCGGTGCGCGCTGCACGGCAGGCGCACCTGCAGCAGGCCGAAACGGATTTCGAACCGATCCCCTTTGACAGTGCCGCCGCGCGTGCCTTCGGGAGGGTCGCCGCCTCCCTGCGAGCCTCCGGACGCAAGCCGGCGGCTCGCGCCTATGATGCGCTGATCGCTGCGACCGCCCTCTCCCGCGAGCTGCCCCTCTACACCGCGAACCCCAAGGACTTCCGCGACATCGAGGGGCTCACGGTGCACGAGGTGCGGCGCCGGGACGACGGATGAGCCGCTGCCGGAGGCCGGCCATGCCTGCGCCGGTGCTGCTCGCGCCGTTCAGTCCTCATCGTCCGGCGGCGGCGCCAGCACCGTCGTCGCCAGGTCACGGGCGACGCGGGAGAAGGTGCTGAACTTCTCGCCCTCCTGCTGCGCGGTGAGGTTCCACAGCAGGGCGGTGGCGGGAAGGTCGCGCACATGCCCGAAACTGACGGGCTCGTCGCCCGCCCGCCATCCGGCCTGGGTGAGCTCGTCGGCGACCCGGTCGAACGAGACCTCGTCGCCCGGCCGGGTGCTCGCCACGTGGAGCAGCAGCAGCGCGGCGGCGTCACGCTCGAAACCAGGAGCCGGCGGGATCAGCCCCTCCACCAGCAGCTGCCAGACCGCGCGGGGGTCGATGCCGGCGGCCGCCGCGCGCCGGGTGGGCAGCAGCGCTCCCTTGTACTTCCGCAGCAGCTTGAGCTTCTGGAGGGCTTCGCGGAACGCGAGCAGGTGGACCGCCAGATTCTCCCGGTTGTTCTTCCCGTACCAGGTCTGCTGGCCCGGGACGACGGCGCTCGCGGCCACCACCAGGTCCGGTCGCAGGTACCCCGCCTGGGTGAGGGCGAGGCCGCCGTCCGCGGCGCGCTCGAGGAACCACAGCACGGCGTGGAGGGCCGCTGCCAGGTCCTCCTCCTCTGGGGTTTCCGGCGCGTAGGCGACGTCGATCAGGCGGCGGGAGAGGTCGCGAGCGGCGGGAGCGCCGCCGAGCCGTGCGAGGACGTTCTCGAGAGCCGGGTGCAGGCCGGCGGCCGCGACGCCGCGCTGCTCGGCGGCCAGCGCCTGGTTCAGTGCATCGAGGTCGAAGGCGGCGGGGTCGGGCAGCACCGCGCTGAGCTCGTCCGCGGTGGTCAGGCCTCCGCAGTCCTCGGGCGGGGCGGCGCGGCGGCCGCCGACGGCGACGACGCCCGGGGTGTCGTCGGACGCGGGGCGGACGCCCTCGACCTGCAGCACCAGGTGCCAGTCGTCGCCGTAGTCGTAGACGTACTCGAGCCGGTCGCCGGGCTCCTGCAGCGCCTCGTCGATCCGCACCTCGGCGACGGGCAGGCCCGCCTCCTCCCCCTGCTCGACGTCGAAGGGGCACAGGAACAGCTGGGCGTGCCGGTCGAAGGGGTTCCCGCCCAGCGCGAAGCGGAACAGGTGGTAGTCCTGCCAGTCGAAGGCGACCTGGAGGATCCGGTGGAGCGCGGCGAGGGTCAGATCGGAGCGCAGCTCGAGACGCCGCCAGATCGGCGGGGACGCGTGCTGCAGATCCACCCGGACCGTCAGCACCGCCATGTCCTCCAAAGGCGGTCGACGTCGCTCCACCGGCTCGGGTCGCTGGAGGCCGGACCCGGCCTCGGTCAGAAAGCTGCCGACGAAGGCTTGCAGCTCGGTCGTGGACAGCGCCCCGGTGATCTCCTCGAAGCGGCGCCGGATGTCGTCCTCGGACGGGTGCTCTCGCGTCATGGGAGCGAGGGTACGGGAGCGGGCATGCTCACCCCTGGCCGACGCCCGACCCGCTTGGCGCCCAGCCGCCCTGCCCGGGGCGGACCTGCATCGAGACCGCCTCGTAGCGGCGCACCGGGAAGGCCCTCCGGGCGCCGCAGGTGCTCAGCAGCGGCTCGGTCCAGCTCTCGCGCAGTCTCACCACGAGCCCGTCGGCGCCGTGGCGCAGGTGCACCGTGGTGGGCTCCTCGCCGGTGCCAGGCTGCTCCGCGAGCACAGTGAAGGCGTCGAGGCGGTGGTCGCCGAGCTGGACGCGGGCGTGGTCCTCCGCGGCCTGGGCGGCGAGGCTGATCGCGCTGCGGCCGCGGAAGTGCTCGGGCACGAGCAGTCCGCGCTGGTAGGCGGCAACGATGTCCGGGGCGCTCTCGGCCGGCACCCGCCCGTAGTACAGGCCGTGCGGGAGCAGGATCATGGTGGCCGCGAAGCGGTCCCCGCCCAGGTGGGAGCACTCCCAGGTCTCCTCCGGATAGGCCTCCGCCAGGGCTGCGGCGACGGGCCGTCCCCGCACCGCGCAGCACTGGTCGTGCCGGGCGTGGGTGCAGACCAGGAGCGCCGGCCGGTCGGAGGGCTCCCCCGCCGAGCCGTCCAGCGGCAGCTCCAGCAGCTGCGCCGGATCCTCCACGGTGCCCCAGCGGATCTCCTCGCGGCCGGGCCGGGAGTCGGCGATCGCCCAGCGCATCGTGGTGCGCTCGCGGCGCTGGTCGGCGCGCAGCCCGAAGCGGCGGATCGCCACCGGGCGCAGCCCGGCCCGCTCGGCGCGCACCGCGATCGCCCGACCGAGCTCCCGATCGAGGATCGAGTCGAGGAAGGCGTGCGGACCCCAGGGCCCGTCGATCTCGACCAGCAGCCAGCGCCGCCCCAGCCCGCCGGTCGCGCCGAGGGCGTCGCCCCGCTCGCGGGAGCGGTCGCTGCAGGGCGCCCACTCCGCGGGCGCGGGCGACGTCATCGGAGCTCGCCTCTCAAAGCGGCACCACGACGCCCTCGCGCAGCAGGCGCCGGGAGACCACCAGGGAGGACTCGGCGTCCAGGCCCGGCAGGGCGCCGGCTCCCTGGGGTGCGGCGTGCAGGGCGCGGACGGCCGGCGCCGCCTCGGCGGGCAGGGTCACCGTGGCGGTGCGCAGGTGGATCCGAATCTCCTGCTCGCCCTCCTCGATGCGTTCTGTGAGCGCGTCGCGCCAGGTCAGAAGGGTGTCGGCGTCGAGTTCTGCCAGGGCGTCGAGGGTGGCGAGCGGGCGCACGGGTGCGGGCCGGGTGGCCTCCGCGTGGGCGCGGTGCAGGGAGCGGGCCACGTCATCCACTGCTGCCCGGTGGAGCAGGGCGTGGGCGGCGGCGACCGTGGCGGCGAGGTCCGCGGCCAGCGACGCGGGGTCGGTGTAGTCCACGCCGAGGGCGAGGGAGCGGCGCAGCTCGGGGTCCTCGCCGGCACGTTCCAGGAGGGTGCGCAGCAGGTCCTGGCGGGTGGTGGCGCGCAGGCCGATGGTGAGGTGGATGGAGGTGCCGCCCTGTGCGACGGCCGAGTGCAGCCAGCCGCGCGGCAGGTAGAGCACGTCGCCGGGTTCGAAGACCTGGTCGATGTGGGGCGCACCCTCAGCGGCCGCGGCGACGGCATCGCGGTGGTCGGTCCAGGGCTGGTCCGCGAGCGGATGGGGGTGGACCGGCTCGTGGATGCTCCAGCGCTTGGTGCCGGCGATCTGCAGGACGAACACGTCGTGGGTGTCGTAGTGGGGGTCGAAGCCGCGGGAGGAGGCCGGGGTGATGTAGGCGTTGACCTGCGCGGGATGCCCCAGATCGGCGACCAGGGCGCGGGTGAAGTCCCCGATCGGGCCCCAGGTGCGGTGCAGGCCCTGCAGCACCAGGGTGGCGCCCGCGGCGAGCTGCGCGAGCACCTTGGCGGAGTCCAGCTGATCGCCCACCTCGGCGCCGGTGCCACCGGAGGACGTGAACAGGGACGGGCTGAGGACCGTGCCCTCCTTGGCCATCCGCACGAACGGGGTGCGCAGGGCACGGCGGGCGATCAGCTCGTCGACCGCCTCGGCGCTGAAGAGGTCCGCGAAGCCGCCCGGGCTGCGGGTCAGCAGCGGGCGATCGCCCCAGTGCTCGCGCGCGAACTGCTCGCCGGACAGGCCGGTCAGACGCCGGAGCGCGGGGCGATCCTCCGCCCCGCGCTCCGACCGCGATGCGGCCTCGCTCATGCGGTGCCGTCCGCACCACCGTCGTGGCCCTGCGGGTTCGCACCGCCGTCGGCCGGGCCCTCGCCGCCCGCGGTGCCGTCGGCGCCGCCGTCGTGACCGTCGGGGTTCGCGCCGCCGTCCGCGGGACCCTCGCCGGCCGCCGTGCCGTCGGCGCCGCCGTCATGGCCCTGGGGGTTCGCGCCGCCGTCGGCCGGGCCCTCTGCGCCCGACGGGCCGGTGGTGCTGATGTCCTCGTCCTTGATGCTCATGCTGTCCTCCTCGAACGTCGGTTCCCGGCGATGTGCCGCCGGTCACGACGCTACCGGGCGGTGCGGCGAGGTGGGAGGGCTTCGGCGGGACGGGACCGATCGGTCATGGGTCGCCGGTTGTCGTCGGTGGGATCCGGTGGCCACAGCGGAGCCGTCGCGGTGTCGTACCTGCGATGATCAAGCATTCATCGATCCCTGTTCGGGAAGGACACCTGTGGGACTGCTCGATCGCCTCCGCAGACGCACTGCGGCCACGCCGGAGGCACCACCGCCCACGGTGACCATGCCGTCCTCCCCACGGATCCCCCGTTTCGCGGTGATCGATGTCGAGACCACAGGCCTCACCCCCGCCGACGAACGAATCATCGAGCTGGCGATCATCCGCGCGGACGAGCACGGGCGTTCGATCGACCAGTGGGTCACGCGCCTTGATCCCGGCAGGCCCGTCGGCGCGACGCATGTGCACGGGCTGACCGATGCAGACCTTGCCGACGCCCCGACCTTCGCGCAGCAGGCGCTGGTGATCGGCCGGGCACTGCAGGGGCTGGTCGTGGTGGCGCACAACGCCGACTTCGACATCGCCTTCCTCCACGCCGAGTTCTCGCGCGCCTCGTTGCCGATGCCACGGTTCACCACGTACTGCACCCTGCGGGGCAGCACGCTGTACCTCCCGCATCTGGCGCGGCGGCGGCTCGCGGACTGCTGTGCGCCCTTCGGCATCGCGAACACGGGGGCGCACTCAGCGCTCGGAGACGCGAGCGCCACAGCGCAGCTCCTGCAGCGCTACCTGGCGCTGGATGCGGAGACGGGATACGACGCTCCGCTCACCGCCTCCCGTGCCTTGCGCCCCGCGGCCGCTCCAGCGCCGATCGACCCGGTTCCCGCCCCCGAGCCACCTTCACCGGCCGACGGAACCTCCCCGATCTCTGCCGCGGCCGTTCGCGCCTGGGCCCGCGAGAGCGGCATCCCGGTCGGCGAGCGCGGGCGACTGCCGGCCGGCCTCGTCGCGCAGTACCGGGAGGCGATGGCGCCGGGCAGTGCGTCGGCACAGTCATCCCGCGTTCCGGCACCGCCTACGGCCGCGCCACCGTCGGGACCTGAGCCGGCCGCGGCCAGCGGCCCCCGGGAAGCACCCTCGCCGACCTTCGCCTCGACCGACACGCCGTCCGACGCACCCACTCGACCCCTCACCATCACCCCCGAGTTCCAGGCGGCACTCGATCACCTCCATGCCGGCCACCACCTCTTCCTCACCGGCAAGGCCGGCACCGGCAAGTCCACCCTGATCCGCCACTACCTGGAGACCACCGCGCGACGGACGATCACGGTCGCCCCGACGGGGATCGCGGCCCTGAACGTCGACGGGTACACGATCCACCGCCTGTTCTCCTTCCCGGTCGGCGTCACCGAGGACATGGTGCGCGGCAGCGGCTACTACCCGCGCCGCTTCGCGAAAGCCCTCAAGGAGCTCGACACCCTCATCGTCGACGAGGCCTCGATGGTCCGCGCGGACCTCTTCGACGCGCTCACGGCAGCGCTCGAGAGATTCGGCCCCCGCCCCGGCACCCCGTTCGGCGGTGTGCAGCTGGTGCTGGTCGGAGACCTCTATCAGCTGCCGCCGGTGGTCACCGATCAGGAGGCGGCGTGGATCGAGGAGCGCTTCGGCACCCCGTTCTTCTTCTCCGCCCGCTCCTTCGACGCCGCGGCCTTCCCGGTGGTCGAGCTGGGCACTGTGTTCCGGCAGCTCGGGGAGGACCAACTCGTGCACCTGCTGAACGCGGTGCGCGAGGGGACGCTGCTCGAGGACGCCCGCGCCGAGCTGAACCGCCGCACCGACCCGAACTTCGAGCCCGATCTCGACGAGTTCTGGTTGACGCTCGCCACCACGAACCGGATCGTCGGCGCCCGCAACCGCCAGATGCTCGAGCGCCTCCCCGACCCGGCACGGACCTCCGCCGCAAGGATCACCGGAGACACCGACGGGTTCGAGCACCCCACCGAGGCCTCGCTCTCGCTCGCCGTCGGCGCGCAGGTCATGATGCTGACCAACGATCCCCTCGACCGCTGGGCGAACGGGACGCTGGGCAGGATCACGGCGATCACCGAGAACGCCGCCGACGACGACGGACCGGTCGTCACGGTGCTCCTGCGTGACGGCCGCACCGTCGCCGTGCGGCGGCACATCTGGGAGATCACCCGACCCAGCGTGCAGGGCGGCGCCTTGGTGCACGAGGTGGTGGGCACCTTCACCCAGTTGCCGATGAAGCTGGCCTGGGCGATCACGATCCACAAGTCGCAGGGACAGACCCTGGACCGGGTGGTCGTGGATCTCACCGGTGGCACCTTCGCCAATGGGCAGCTGTACGTGGCGCTGTCCCGCTGCACGAGCCTCGAGGGCCTGGTGCTCAAGCGAGAGGTGCTCCCCCGGGATCTGAAGACCGACCAGCGGGTGCGACGCTATCTCGCGACGGGAGCCGCCCCGACCGACGTGCTCGGTGAGGCGTACCTGTCAGTGCTCACGGTGGGCACCGAAGGCGGCCAGTGGCGCCCGCGCCCGGTCGAGATCGCCGTGGTGACCGACGACGGGGATGAAGCGACCACCGTCATCAACCCCACCAGCGACCTGTTCGACGCGAGGTCGATGTTCGGCCTCGCGACGAGGGATGTGCAGCTCGCGCCGCTCCTCGCCGAGGCCTGGCCGGCGCTCAGCTCGATGCTGGCCGGTCGGGTGCCGGTGGGCGTGAACGTGGATCGCCAGCTGGCGCACATCGACTTCGAGCTCAAGCGCAACGGGATCGTGGAGCCGATCCCGCTGGGACTCGAGCTGCCGGGCGGCCTGCTGCGCGCCGATGAGCTCGCACGCCTGAAGGCGCCGACGGCGCTGGAGCGGGCCCGCGCGGTCCGGGATGCCGTGCAGCGAGTGCGCCGCGCCGGCGCGGATCTGCCCGGCACCGGCACCGCCTTCCGGCAGCTCGTCCACGGGCACGGCTACCTGCTCGCCCGCACCACCGGTGCCGAGGGCACGACGGCGCCGACGGGCTTCGTGGTCGGCGGGAATCTCACCGCCGAGGACGATTCGGCCGAGGTGCTCGCCCGTCTGCTCACCGTCACCTGGGAGCGGGTGCTCTCCCCCGACCAGGAGGTGATGGATCGACTGCGTACGGTCGAGCAGCACTACGGCGTCAGCGTGCTGCCCGCGGGGTTCGAGGCCGCCGGACCGGTCGATCTCGCAGCGGTGCTCGTTCCCGGGGCGCGGATCTGCTTCTCGGGGTCGGTGGACTCCCCCGCCCACGGACCCCTCAGCAAGGAGGAACTGCACCGCGTGGCCGAGACCCGCGGCCTCGTCGCCGTGCCGACCCTCACCAAGACGAGGACCGACGTGCTCGTGGTCGCCGAAGCGGGTTCGCAGTCCGGAAAGGCGAAGAACGCGGCGAAGTGGGGGAAGCCGGTGATCGTGGCGGAGGAGTTCCTGACGTGGGTGGGGCGCGGGTGAATGGGTGTGGGGCGCTCAGCGTGCGACGAGCTGGTTCAGTCGCTCGGACATGACCAGACCCAGCACCACCAGCACCGCGAGGAACAGCGGGAAGATCCACAGCCCGGTCAGCGTGGACACCGCCCCGAACAGCGGCGGCGCGAGCGTGGAGCCGGTGTAGGCGGCGGCCATCTGGACGCCGATGATGGCCTGGGAGTTGCGGGGGCCGAAGTTGACCGGCGTCGAATGGATGATGGCCGGGTAGATCGGGGCCGAGCCGAGGCCGGCGATCACCAGACCGATCAGCGCGAGGTAGTCGGTCTCCAGCGGCAGCGCCAGCATCAGCGCGCCCAGGCCGACCGCCACGAAACCGCCCCGGATCAGCTGCCGGTCACCGATCCGGTCGGCGACGATGCCGGCGAGGAAGCGGCCGGCGGTGATGCCGAGGAGGAAGAGCGAGGCGAAGGCGGCCGCGGTGGCGGGGGTGACGCCGCGGTCGGCGACGAGGTAGGTCGAGGCCCACAGGATCGCGGTGCTCTCGAGGGCGCAGTAGGCGAAGAACGCGGTCAGCACGAGCAGGACGCCGGGCATGCGGAGGACCCGCATCAGCGGGACGTGGGCGACGTCCCTGCCGGAGGTCTCGGCCTCATGCGCGGCGGGAGCCTCGGCGGGGTCGCTCGGTGCGACCGGATTGACCTTCCGCCACAGCGGGATGCTGAGCACCAGCGCGAGGGTGAGGGCGACCTGGATGAGGCCGACGATCCGGTACGCGCCGGGCCATTCCAGGCCGGAGGTGAGGGCGTAGCTCATGATGAACGGGCTGATCGAGGCGCCCACTCCCCAGAAGCTGTGCAGCCAGTTCATATGCCGGGCGGCGTAGTGCAGGGCCACGTAGTTGTTCAGGGCCGCGTCCACCGCGCCCGCTCCCAGCCCGTACGGGATCGCCCACAGGCACAGCATCCAGAAAGAGCCCGAGAGGGAGAAGCCGACGAGCGCGGCGGCGGTGATGCCGACGCTGACCGCGGTCACCACCCCGACGCCGAGGCGCCGGGTGATCCGCTCCGAGGCGAGGCTCGAGACGATGGTGCCCGCCGCGATGATCATGGTGATGATGCCGGCGAACGCGACCGGGACGCCGAGGTCCTGGTGCATCACCGGCCAGCCCGCCCCGACCAGGGCATCCGGGAGTCCGAGGCTGATGAAGGCGAGGTAGATGATCGCCAGCAGGAGCGAGTACACGGCGGCGGGCTGCTTTCGGTAGTTCAACGGGCGTGGCGATCGCGATACGGCATCGCTCGCGAAGCGGGGACCTGGGCGTCGCACGACGCTTCGGCGAACATCCCCGGGGACGAGCTAAAACTGTCCGATGTGAGGTTTTACCTCGCAGGATCGTACTCGCGGCGCGAGTTCCGTGCCACACGTGGCGCCTCCGCTCGACGGCGCCACCGAGGCAAGCATCGGCCCGCCAGCCTCCACTCGTCGCTCCAGGGCGCCCAGCCCGACTCCGATGCCCGGGACCAGCGCCGGCCTCGACGGAGCCGCCGGGCATCGGGAGCTGGTCGCTTCCCATCCGCGCGGCGATCCTGCGGTCCTGGATGCCGGGTGCGACTGGCGCCCACAGTAGTGCTCTGCGCGCTGGACGCCCCGGCAGCGGCTCAGATCTCATCCGCGTCGGCGCCATCCTGGTCGTCGCGATCGACGCGGAGCGAAACACGTTGGACGCCCTCGATCTCCATGAATTGGGGCACCAGATCGCGCAGCGGGGTGCGGCCATGGAAGCGGACGTCCACCTCGACGGACCGGCGAACAGCGTCACCCTCGATCCGACGACTCCTGATCACCGATGAGGAGAACCCCATCGCGGTGGAGGCGGACAGGAGGTCGCGCAGCACGCCCGCACCGTCTGCGTACCGGACCCGCAGGATGCGGTGCCGATCCTGGTTCGGGAGCATGCGCACCAACGGGGCGACGGCGAACAGCGTCAGCAGGTGCAGGAACGTCAGGAACACGGCGAGCGAGAGCATGCCTGCGCCGGCGGTCATGCCCACGGCGGCCGCCACCCAGACGGTGGCAGCGGTGGTGAGGCCGCGCACGACGTTGTGTCCTTTGAAGATCACGCCTGCACCGAGGAATCCGATCCCGGAGACGATCTGAGCTGCGATGCGAGACGGGTCGAGCGTCACGTCCTCGGCCAGGACAGCCGAGAAGCCGTAGGCGGAGACCAGAGTGAACGCGCACGATCCCAGGCCAACCAGCACATGGGTGCGGAACCCCGCGCTCTTCTGCCGGATCTGGCGCTCCAGGCCGATCAGCGAGCACAGGACGAACGTGATCAGCAGCAGCTGAGCCTCCACGAGGCTTGACTCGTGGAAGATCCCGACGAACGGATCCATGGTGAGAACTCCTCCGAATAGGGCAGGCGGCACGGGCAGGCTCAGTCGCAGAGCCCGTGCCGGCACGGGTCGGAGCCTCTGCGTGCGTCGCCGCCGCGGTACGACCTGCGGCGACACGGGTCCACGAGCAGACTCCTTACGCGGAAAGCCCCGACGGGCGACCGACGCAGGCCCCGGCATCGCGACCAACGAGCAGCCGGGACCCGTGATGCCTCGAATGTCTACTGACCTGGGACGATCCAGGACGCACCGGCTCGACCGCAGGTCTCGAGACGCAACTTGCGCCGTGACGTGACACGCGCCATATACTGTGCGACGCTACCATGAACGCGCGTTCATCCCGCGTGTGCGCCCCGATGACCGTGGCTCACCACCCTTTCGAAGAGGAACCCTCATGCTGACCCGACGCACACTTCTCACCGCCCTCTCTGCGACCGCCGGCCTTGGCGCGCTCGCCGGCTGCACCCCGCCCCAGGAGAGCGGAGGCGACGACGCTGCGGAGACGCTCACCGTGTACTCCAACTCCCTTTCCGACGGCCGCAGCGAATGGCTGCAGGAGCGGGCCGCCGCTGAGGGTTTCAGTTTGCAGTTCGTCGATCTCGGCGCGGCCGAGATCCAGAATCGCCTCCTGGCTGAGGCTGCGAACCCCATCGCTGACGTCGTCTTCGGCCTGAACAACGTCTACTTCGAGAGGCTCATCGCAGAAGAGGTGCTCGAGCCCTACACCCCGGCGTGGTCGGGCGAGGTCGACGCCGCCCTTGGGGATGGCGAGCACTTCTGGCCCATCGTGCGGGAGCCGATCATGCTGGTGTTCAACGATGCGGTGTTCCCGGACGGCGAGGGTGCCCCCACCGACTGGTCCGATCTCTGGACCGATCCCGCCTTCGAGGGGCGTTACGAGGTGCAGTCGACCCTCGGTGGAGGGACGACCCAGATGGTGATCAGCGGGATCATCTCCCGTTTCCGCGATGATGCCGGTGAGCTCGGAGTCAGCGAGGACGGCTGGGCGCAGCTGGGCGAGTTCTTCGCCAAGGGCAACCCGTCCGTCGAGGGAACCGATCTGTTCGCGCGATTGGCGGGCGGAGAGGTCGACATGGGGCAGATGTGGCTGGCGGGGAAGTTCGCTCGCGAGGAGGAGTACGGGCTCACCACCACTGCGGTGAATCCCGAGGTCGGTGTCCCCTATGCCGTGCAGCAGGTAGCGATGGTGGGCGGCAGCAAGCGCGCCGAGACCGCCGGGGCGTTCATCGACTGGTTCGGAAGCGCCGAGGTGCAGGCGGCCTGGTCGACGGAGTTCTTCACCGCGCCCACCAACGAGGCGGCCCGCGAGAACGCCGACCAGGAGGCGCTCGAGATGACGGAGTCCTTCACGCAGCAGGACATCGACTGGGAATTCGTGTCCGAGCACCTCGACAGCTGGATCGAGAAGATCGAGCTGGACGTCCTGGGCTGAGAGATGATCACCTTCGAGAACCTCGTCGTTCGTTTCGGAGAGTTCACCGCCCTTCCGGACTTCTCGCTGCAGATCGAGGAAGGAGAGTTCTTCACGCTCCTGGGCCCCTCCGGCTGTGGCAAGTCCACCGCGCTGAGGACTCTGGCCGGCTTCACCGAGCCGGCCTCCGGGCGGGTCCTGGTGGACGGGAAGGACGTGACCTCCCTGCCGAGCGACCAGCGGGGGATCGGAATGGTCTTCCAGAACTACGCCCTGTTCCCGAGCATGTCGGTCCGCGAGAACATCGCCTTCGGACTCAAGGTCGCCAGACGTCCCAAGGCGGAGATCGACGAGCGCGTGCGGGCGATCGCCTCGGAAGTGGCGCTGACCCCCGCCCAGCTGGACAAGGGCGTCGCCGAGCTCTCCGGAGGTCAGCAGCAGCGCGTCGCGATCGCCCGGGCGCTGGTGATGCGACCGCGGATCCTGCTGCTCGACGAGCCGCTGTCGAACCTGGATGCGCAGCTGCGCGGCCAGCTGCGGATCCAGCTCAAGGAGCTGCAGCAGCAGTTCGGGATCACGAGCATCTACGTCACGCACGATCAGGACGAGGCGATGTCGATGAGCGACCGGATCGCCGTGCTCAATCAGGGTCGGGTGGAACAGGTGGGCACCCCGCAGGAGATCTACGAACGCTCGGCCACCGAGTTCGTCTGCACCTTCATCGGTTCGGTGAACCGCCTGCGGGACGAGTCCGTCCAGACTCTTGCGAGCTATCCGGGCACCCCGGTGCAGGCCGGTCGCTCCAGCTACGCGCGGGTCGAGCGGTTCGTCCTCCAGGACCGAGGACAGCCGAGCGAGGGGCTGCATGTCCTGGACGGAGTCGTCGAGCGCGTGGACTACCACGGCTACTTCACGCAGTACGCCGTGCGCGTGCAGGGTGATCCCCTGACGGTGCGGGTTCCGTATCACCCGAGTGCGGCGACCTTCGTCGTCGGCGACGAGGTCGCTGTCGGCATCGCCCCGCGCGATGTGCTGCAGTACGAGCGCACACAGAGCGTGGTGACGGCATGAGGGGGAAGCTTCCCACCTGGGTGCGGTCGCCGATGGCACTGATCACTCTGCTGGCCACCGGCTGGGTCGCGCTTGCGTTCCTGGTGCTGCCGAACGTCGAGCTGCTGACCGAGGTGTTCGTGGTCGACGGTCAGGCTTCGACCCGGGCCTGGGGCCGACTCGTCGGCTCCGAGCGGGCGATGAGCTCGCTGCGCAACAGCGTGGTCCTCGCGCTCACTCTCTCCGTGACGGTGAACCTGGTCGGCGTGTTCATCGTGCTGGCCACCCGCTACTTCAAGCTCTGGGGCCGGCGCATCCTGTGGCTCGGCTACGCGACCAGCCTCATCTACGGCGGTATCGTCATGGTGGCCGGCTACAATTTCGTCTACGGAAGCAACGGGATCCTCACCCGCCTGCTGACGACCGTGTTCCCCTTCGTGCCCGCGGACTGGTTCATCGGCTACCCCGCCGTGGTGTTCGTGATGACCATCGCCTCGACCGGCAACCATCTGCTGTTCCTCAACGCGGCGATGGCCCGGGTCGACCAGCAGACTGTCGAGGCTGCGCGGCAGATGGGCGCCTCCCAGTGGACCGTGCTGCGACGCGTGGTGCTGCCCACCCTGGTGCCGACGATCTTCGCCGTCACCATCCTTGTCTTCCTCGGAGGGCTCGGCGCGCTCGCGGTGCCGGACGTGGTCGGGGGTCGAGGATTCCAGACCATCGCCCCGATGATGCTCACCTTCGCGAACTCCCCCGGTTCGCGGGATCTCGCGGCGGCGCTGGCGATCATCCTGGCGCTCTTCACCATGACGACGCTCCTCGTCATGAACCGTCTCGAGCGCGGCGGCACCTACTTCTCGGTCGCGAAGGTCGCCTCGGCCCTCGAGCCGCAGAAGATCGAGAACCGCTTCGCCAACGTCGCCGTGCACGTAGTGGCCTACGCGCTGCTGGTCGTCTACGCGCTGCCGCCCCTGCTGATCGTGGTCTTCTCCTTCACCGACGCCCGATCGATCAACACGGGGACGCTGCGTGCGGACAGCTTCACCCTCGAGTACTACACGCAGGCACTGGTGGATCCGATGGCCCGCTGGCCGTTTCTGGTCTCGATCGGATACTCGGCGCTCGCCGCCGCGATCGTCATCGTCGGGCTGCTCTTCGTGGTGCGGGTGATCACCAAGTACGAGCGATCGCGAATGAGTGCCGTCGTCGAATACGTGCTGCATATCCCGTGGGTCATGCCGGGCACGATGCTGGCCCTCGGCCTGCTCCTGCTGTTCTCCAGTCCCCAGTGGGTGGTCGGGGGCCGCGTCCTGTCCGGCAGCATCGTGATCCTGCTGATCGCCTACGTGGTGGGGAAGATCCCCTTCACCCTGAGGCTGGTGAAGGCGGGGTTCGCAGGAATCAACAAGAACGTGGAGGAAGCAGCCGCCCTCCTCGGGGCGAGCCAGTTCTACACCTTCCGTCGTGTGATCCTGCCGCTGGTGCTGCCGACGGCGGCAGCGGTCACGGCGCTGAACTTCAACAGCATGCTCGACGACTACGACACCGCGGTGTTCCTCGCCCATCCCTTCTACCAGCCCCTGGGCATCTTCATCCGCAATGCGACCCGTGGGGAGACCAACGCCGACGCGACGGCGCTCGTCTTCGTCTACTCAGTGATCCTCATGGTCATCGCCTCGATCACCCTGTGGCTGATCTACGGCGGAGGAGCAGGACGAATACTCCGCGTGCTCGCCCCGCGACGGAAACCGCGCGAAGCCGCCCCGATCAATCCCGCTGACCAGGTCTGACCACGCCTGCCCACTCCTGACCCGAGGACCTCACTGATGACCGCTGCACCGTCCACCCTCACCGCCGAAGAGCTGCGCGCCGAGCTCGCGAACCTGTTCGACCGCGCCGGCGGTCCCCTCATCATCACCCACCGGGGGACGACCCTCGGCAGCTTCCCGGACAACACCGTCCGGGCCGCGATCGCCGCGCAGCGCAGCGGCACCGACGTCGTCGAGGTGGACGTGATCCGCTCCCTCGATGGGGTGTACTACCTGTTCCACAACGGCTACGAGGAGAAGCACTTCCTGTCGGGCACCGATCTGCGGACCCTGGCCTCGGCGGAGATCGACGAGCGCAGCTTCCAGTGGCAGGGCGAACGAGGGACGCTGCGGCCGGCCCGGTTGACCGATCTCCTCGAGGCGCTGCCCGATACCTGGTTGAACATCGACCGCTCGTGGTTCTACTGGCCCGAGCTGCTCGATCTGCTCACCGAGCACGGAGCCGCTCGGCGCGTCCTGCTGAAGTCCCCTCCGGAGGCTGCGGCACTGGCCGCGCTGGCCGCCCATGACACGCCCTTCCTCTACTACCCGATCGTGACGACGCCTGAGCAGTTCGCGGAGGTGCGCCGAGTTGAGGGGGTGAACCTCGTCGGCGCAGAGGTGCTCGCCTCAACGCCTGCCGACCCGTACGCGGAACCCGCCGCGGTCGCCGCCCTCGCCGAGGAGTTCCCGCTGGTCCAGGTCAACGCGCTGAACCTCGAGAACGGTGCCCGCCTCTACCTGGGGCATGACGACGAAGCGGCGATCCTGGATGGTCCCGACGCCGGCTGGGGGCCCCTCGTCCGCAGCGGCGCGACGGCGATCCAGACCGACTGGCCGCATCTGCTGCGCGACTACCTCGTGCAGCAGGGGCTGCGCACAGCGGGATGAGCCGCCCTCCGGTGTGGTAGGAACGGGCGCATGCCCCCTAGAAGAGCGTCTGCGTCGAACCGTCTGCAGGCTGTCACGATGGCGGATGTGGCTCGCGAGGCGGGGGTCTCGCGGGCCACGGTCTCGCGGGTGCTCTCCGGAAGCGTCGACGTGGCACCGGAGCGACGCGACCGGGTGCTGGCGGCGATCCAGGAGCTCGGCTATGTTCCCTCGTCGGGAGCACAGCAGCTCGCTGCGGGCCGGACCCGCTCGATCGGTCTGCTGATCCGCGACTCCCGCAACCCCACGTACGGACTGCTCCACGCCGAGGTCCAGAGGTGGGCCGAGGAGGCAGGGCTCGAGATCATCACGGCGATGCCGACCCACCACCGCGGCGCCCCGCAGGAGATGGCTGCCCTGCGGCGCCTGCTCGGGATGCGCGTGGGCGGCCTGCTGGTGGCCACCGGCGTGGTCAGGACCTCCGACATCAAGCAGTTCACCTCGGTGCTGCCCGTGGTGTCCGTCGGCCGGCCCGAGAACGACCCCGAGGTGTACGGCGTCAGCTACGACGAGGTCGACAACGCCACGCAGCTCGCCCGAGCGGTCTACGAGCACGGCCACCGCAGGGTCGCCGTCATGAGCACGAGCACCGAGAACTCCCTCGCCGAGAATCTCCGCGGGGACACCTCGGCCGCCGTGCTGCGCGAGCTCGGCTGCGAGGTGACGAAGATCGATACCCGGCGCTTCGCCCCGCTCAGCGAGATCACCGCCACGATGATCGATCTGGTCCGCGCCGGGAAGGTCAGCGCGGTGATGTTCTCCAACGATCTGTGGATGCTCGACTTCGTCACTCACGCCCGCCGCATCGGCATCCGCGTGCCTCGCGACGTCTCCGTCATCGGCTGTGACGGTGTCCTGCACGGGCTGCCCTACATGGATCTGGCCAGCCTGCGACTGCCGGTGGAGGTCGTCGCCCGCCGCTCGATCGACGTGATCTCCCAGCTGATGGAGACACCGGGCAGCATGGAGATCGTCCACGAGACCTACGGAGGCGAGCTGCAGCTCGCGGACAGTCTCGGGCATGTCTGAGGAGTTGCTCTGTGCGGCTCTCCCTGCAGCCATCCGAGCAACTGGTCGAACTCCTCGATGACGAGGACCTGCTCGGCCTCCACCTTCGCGCGCAGTCGTTCAGGGCGCAGGTGCTGATCATGGGCGGCGAGGAAGACCAGGTGTGCGGGAACGGCGCGACGCGACCCTCGGTTCACATGGCCTGCCGTAATCGTCTCCGTTCCGGCGCCATCGCCGCCACCATCTCGTACAGCCTCCGGTGCGTCGGTCGCAGCGCGGCATAGGCCGCAGCGGCCGACACGTCCGGCTCGGTGACCTCGCCGCCCTGCTCGGCGAGCGGGACGATGCGGTGGTCCAGACTCAGCGCCTCGGCGCCGGCGAGCGCGGCGCCGAGCAGCGTCGCGTCGGTGCCCTCGGCCAGGAGCACCGGACGGCCCGTGACATCAGCGAAGATCCGCCGCCACGAGGCGGAGGCCGCTCCCCCGCCGACAACGGGCAGCACCCGTCCCGCGTCGGCGGGATCGAGCGCATGGGAGAGCGCGAGGGCGACGCCCTCGAGGGTGGCGGCGTAGAGGTCCGCCGGACCGGTGGAGGCGTCGATGCCGAGCACGGCGCCGCGCAGGGTGTCGTCCCGGACCGGGAACCGTTCCCCGCCGAGCGAGGGCAGGACCAGCAGCCCCGTCGGTCCGCGTCCGTGCTCGCGCTCACGGGCTTCGAGCACCTGGTCGGCGCTTTCGGCCTCCGCGCCACCGAGGTAGGCATCCCGGGCCCAGGCGGCGGCCGCCCCGGCCGCGAGGACGGCGGAAATGTGCAGCTCGGTGCCGCCGGCCAGCGCGAGCCGGTGCGAGGCCCCATCGGGCGCCGCGGTCTGCTGGGCGGGCCGGACGCTCGCGATCCAGCCGCTGGTGCCGAGCGAAGCGTGGTACCGGCCTGGCTGGAGCCCCGTGATGCCGAGCGTGGCGGCGCCGGCATCGCCGGGAGCGAGCACGATCGGCACGCCTGCCGGCTGGCCGATCAGCTCCTGGGCGCTCTCTCCGGTGCACCCGACGATCTCGCCGGCCCCGGCGGTCAGATGCGGCAGCAGCGCCTCGTCGATCCCCGCGGCGCGGGAGATCGCCGGCGACCAGTGGCGGGTGCTCGCGTCGAGCAGTCCGGTGGCCGCGGGCCTGTCAGCTCGTCAAGCGTGATGCGATGGTCGCGCTCCTGTACAGCAACGACACGAAGTTCTGACGCCACAGGGCATCAAGAACTGAAGGGCCTGGGAGACGCCAACAGTGCCGCTCGCAGGCATTTCCGCACCGCGCCATCGGGCAGAGAGTGTCACTATTCCAATTCGTTAGTCGGCGCTTTCACGAGCTATGTGCACGCTGCGTGGGAAAATGGAACCGACCTCATCTTTGAATGACGGCGGGTTGCGCCGCCTACCAGACACAGGGCTGAGGTGGTAAGGGCATCATGAATCGGCAGGCAATGCTAATATCTAATCGTGAATCGACCCGCCCAACCGCGCGTAGATCAGGACGGCTCTTGGCCTGCGCCCTTGTGCCATCAGGGACGCAGGAGATCCGTGGCCAGAGCACTCCTCAAGGACTCCGGCGAGGCACCGACCTGCAGTGCAACCCAGTAGCGAACGACCAGAAGGTTCTCGCGCAGCGTTTCTCCCATCACTGCAGCATCGGGTGTAGCCCGGTCGGGGTGTTTCGCCCCCATATAGCATTCGATTGCCCGCATTTTCCACCTATCGACATCCTCGAGCGGAACGTCTTCCATATCCTCTATGATCGCGCCGAGTGCCCCGCGGAATGATATCTGGCCTCTCGCATTAAGGCGTCGCCCCTCATTCTTCTTGACTTCAATAAGATAGCCAAGGTTTTCCAGAGCAACTCCAGACTGGACCACAGAGGCATGACTCCATTGGTGCGCTGATCGCAACACCGACATCATCGGGCCAACGGCGTCGGCATAATCAGTGCGCAGCTGGCACCAACGTGCCACCCCGTCGACATCGATCTGCGCGAAGTGGAATAAGAATTTCGGATCCGACGCCCATGCCTCATGTTCAGGCAGCCAGTGCGTCACGACATCAAGCCAGCGAGCACGACCGTCCGGTGCCACCACGTCATCTTCGCGACGAACCTGGAGCCTTGCGATTCCAAACGGCCGCCAAGCCGAGAGAGATATAAGGTCGAGGAGTGCGTCGTGCGCCGCAAGATGTTCGTCCCACGAAACCGCAGAAGCTCGCCTAGTTTCCACCAACACTTGTTCGCGTACGAAAAACTTCCCTGCCTCAGGCCTCGCCGTACGCCACGTCGTTACAGCCGATAGCTCAAGGGCCTCAGACAGCACCGTAGTCTCGCTTTCAGGAAGTTCGATGCTCGCGCTCTTAACGCGCCCATCCCGATGGCGTTGAACGACCCATTCGCTGCCTCGAAAGCGCATCCACCTAGCTAGCGCCGGTACCTCCATGCGCATGCCGTCGATCTGCCCGTAGTCGAGCCGTCGCGCCCCGAGCACCGCGAAGTTCGCGATAATCTTGCCCTGGCCTGCATGAAAGCTCTGGCGAACTGATCCGAAGCTGCAACCGACAAGAACGACCGCGCCGTGAACGTCTTCGACGAGGAGCTGACGAGGGATGCGCGGGTATATATCTTGCTGAACCGGCCCGCCGGTAGGCGCGGCCGCCGAGTCAAACCATCCCTCATACGCGCCCTTGCGAGCGCCGAGCGGGCCCAATGGCACCGTCAGCTCCACATCATTTCCGGTGTCCCGCAACAGAACCGATATCGGTGGCGTTTCCGCGACACCGTCGACCAACCAGCCGAGCCGGGGCTCACCGACGACAAGCACGTTATTTCCCAAGCCTGCCACTTTCCTTCCCAACTAAAGCTGGCTGTAACCAGCATGGCTAACGGCGGACTCCTTGTCCGCAATGCGGAATAGTTGGATTGTCACCCAATATGGAACTCCTGCTGCTTCTCCTCGCCGTCCTCGCTCCAGCGAATGAGGAGAACGTCTTCGCCGTCACCGTCCATTGCGTATTCCACGTCGAAGCGTCGCGTTTGCCCTTTATGCACAATCGTTGGCAAATCGCCACGGCTCAAAAACATCCCAGCATCCTCGCGTGCAGGCTCAAAGATGACGCCCTCTGCATCGCGGTCGCCAACGTTCGTAACCTCAACCCAATGTCGCGTCCTATATCGCGGCCTACCCTTACTGTCATAGTCTCGTATTTCCCGCTCCTGCTTCGGCTGCACATTAAAGTGCACGCCCCCGTCGCGACGCCGCTGAATTGGGGCATCGAGAGCCATCTGGGAGATGTCAAATTCGACAGCTTTCCACACCTCATGTTCGAGTTGAGAACTATTCGCGAATTCGCCGAATAAGCCCCGCTCCCTGATCTGACTCTTAAATGCTCGCAGCCCTTCGAGCTGCTCTATGTCAACATCATTGGGCAAAGGCGAGCTAGAGAAGTAAAGATGGACGGGCTTCCCCTGTTCTATCGCGCGCTCGATCTCTTCAACAGTCCCCGACACTGCATCCGGCGTTGGCGCCCCGAGACGACTCCCGAAAAGCGCGAAGACGATGTCGGACTCATCGACGCCTTGAGCGTTAATCAGCGACTGTGGATGGCTGCCGAGTGTGGGCACGGCCGCTGTCTCCCACCTCCAGGGCTGAAGAATTACCTCCTTAGTGCGAGCGTTGGCTCCATTCCACCCGTGAATTGCTGCTTCAACTGCGTCGCGAGCGTCGCCAATATCGGACGGGGAAGCGATCATCACGCGCAGTACGTGAGCTGTGTATGCCGGCTCATCGCATTTGCGGGTGTAGCCGGGGTCTGAAGCCGCCTGATTCGAGGAGGCTGCGGGCGATGTAGTTGGTGAGATTCCGGAAGCCGAGGGCCGAACCGCGGAGGTGCTCAAGCCGGCCGTTGATCGCCTCGGTGGGCCCGTTGCTGGTGCCTGGGCGATCGAAGAACGCCAAAATGTCGTCGGCGCGTCCGGTCAGCGTCCGGCCGAGCTTTCCCAGCTCGACGAGGTTGTCTGGGACCTTCGCTCTGAGGGCCGCGATGACCTTCTCCATCATCATTCTGGCTCTGGTCCGGTCGGGTTCTCGATAGGCAGCGATCATGGCCTGGTAGATCTCCCAGGTCGCCTCGACCGCAGCATGCTTCTCGCTGCTGAACAAGCTGCTGAGGCGCTCGCATTGCCGCTCGGTCAACAGCTTGGTCCCGGTGTGGAGGGTGCGGCGGGACTTGTAGAGAGGGTCGTCTTTGCGGCCGCGACGCTTGTGGAGCTTCTGCTGGATCCGGCGCCGGCAGTCGTCCAGAGCGTCTCCGGCCAGGCGGACGACATGGAAGGGATCCATGACTGCGACCGCTCCGGGGAGGACCTCGCTGGTGGCCGTCTTGAACCCCGTGAACCCATCCATCGCGACGACCTCGATGCAGTTCTTCCACGCCTCGGGGCGGGCCTCCAGCCAGGCCTTGAACGCCGCCTTGGAACGGCCCTCGACCATGTCCAGCAACCGAGCGGGCCCGGTCTTGTCCCTGGTGGGGGTGAGGTCGATGATCACGGTGACGTACTTGTCGCCGCGGCGGGTGTGGCGCCATACGTGTTCATCGACGCCGATCACGCGGACTCCGTCGAAGCGGGCCGGGTCATCGATCAGCAGCCGCTTCCCCTCGGCGAGAACGGCGTCGTTAGCGGTATGCCAGGCCACGCCCAGCCCGGCGGCGACCCGCGCCATTGAGAGGTGGTCGATGACCAGGGCTTCCAGCGCCCACCGGATCCCGCCTCGGGAGAGCTTCGCCCGCTCTGCGGCCGCCGCGGTGGTGTCTTCGCGCCAGTGGCATCCGCAATGGTCACACCGATAGCGGCGAATCCGCACCAGCAATGTCGTGGGCCTGTGACCGAACGGCTCATGCGCCAGAGACCTGGCGACAGAGCCCCGCGAGGTCGACCGTGCTCCGCAGGCCCGGCACCACGGATCCTCCTCGGCGAGCCGACACTCCAGCACCGCCCGCGCGGCAGTGAGCCTCTGGCCGACCACGACCAGGCCAAGCTCCTCGAGGCGGGCGAAGGTCGTCAGGTCGGGGTCATCGAAGGTAGCGTTGAGCATGTCGAGGTCTTCCAGATGGTGAGCGTCAGAACTTCCATCTTCGGGAGACCTCGACGTCTATCCCGGCACCGACGCGCCCACCCCGCGTTCCACACCTACCCCCTCAGCTGCGAAGAGCCTGTATGCCATGCCCCCACGATACGGCTGGTCGCCGACACGCGCACGTCGGAATATGGCCTTAAGAGCACGAGACGAGGACTCCTGACGCACCTGTCACCAAGTGCACGATGACTGCAGCGGCGTTGCTACCGCGTCAGGCGCATAAAGCCGACTACGCCGAGGTCCGTTCCTCGGCAGTCGTCCGGGCATAGCTGGCGAGCTGATACTCAAGCCGCTGTCGCTGGGATGTAAGTAGCCGGGGCGCGCCGAGGATGCGGTCGACGACTCGACACAGCTTCTGATGAGCTTTACGCGATTGTCGTCCCTGATCTGCGGGTACGCCTGCGCGAGCGTCCGCTCAGGCCGGAGTGGCCTTGCTGCTAGCACGCCGCGCCCTGCCTCGACGATGGATGCGTGCTTGCCGTCGGTGAATGCTGGCGGAGGGATGTTGTTCCACGTGAACGTGGATGAGAAGCGAAGGTCGGACTTCATGCGTCCTTGACTTGGGGCTTCACAAGGTCGGTAATGAGCCAAGGACTGGTGCGATAATCGCCTGGTGAACTCGTCCGACAACGCACCGAACCTCGATGGACCCACGACCGACGAGATCGACCAACTCGCGGCTCGCCTGCCCGTCACCAGAGCAGCATGGGCGTTCCTCGAGCCGTTCTACGAGCAGGCGGACTTGATCAGCGCCTGGCCGATGGTCGACCCGCAACTACGGCTCTGCTGGGCACAGTGGTGGATTAGCGCGAATGAGGCCGCGCTCGAGGCCGAAGGGTACAGCCGGGAAGAGGTAGCTGACGCGTTCGTCCGACAAGCCGGGGCTCACCCGCTGTGGGAGCAATTTGAGCGAGTCGTGCTACGTGACTTCCGCGCGGCTATGCCCTTGCATCCGGACACTTGGGGAATCGGTGCCGCTGAGCGCGTGATTGACAGCAGCACGGAGGTGCTCTACGTGCTGCGCAATATACCGGCCAACGGGGTCTGGCAGCCTGGTGAGTCCCAAGAGACTGTCCCTCTGGTGATGCGCCACAGCGCCGGCAGGTGGCGTCTGCTCAACCTCGGCTATGAGCAGGTTCCTGAGCCGGGGTGGCCACCTGCCTTGTGGGGTCCACCCCGGCCTTCGAGGCTTTCGGCAGCTCCCCCGGCCAGCCAACAGACGCGACAAAATGATGATCCTCATGGCGCGGCTGTAGCGAGGCAACCCGATGACGGCTGGGTGCGGTCGCACCTCGAACGCTTTATCGACATGACTAGCCTTGTTGAGCCACCGTCTACGAGAAGCATCTCCCGTAACGGCCGCGACAGCCGCCGCATGAAGGCTCCCCTCGACGAGATCGTTTCAGCAACCGTGCTCATCGAACGAATCCTCGAGCAGGTCACGCCGACCTGGCGCAAGGATGTACCCGAGGATCTGGGAGGCCGCTGGCAACAGCACCGGGACGCCGCTTTGCGCGCGATCGCTGCCCTGGACCTCCACCCCGAAATTCAAGCCAGGCTAGGTGAGGCTCCGACAGGATCTCCTGCCAGCTTGCTGCACCCATGGGTTTGGGACGCTGCCCGACAGTTGTGGAGCGGTGCCTTTTTCGCCGAGGCCGTAGGCGCGGCAGCGCGCCGGGTCAACGCTAAGACGCAGCAGAAGGTCGACCGCAAGGATGTCGCGGATACCGATCTTTTCAAACAGGCGTTCTCGACCGCTCTTCCAGCGGAGGGCAGGCCACGGCTGCGGTTGTGGGAAGATGACGGTAGTCAGACTTACAGGAACGTGCACCGCGGAGCGATGGCTCTCGCTGAAGGACTGTTTGCCTCGGCGCGCAATCTAGCCGCGCACGAGGACGACTACGAACTAACGGAGAAGGAAGCGCTCGAGCAGCTCGTAGCCTTCAGCCTGCTCGCCCGCTGGGTCGAGCGCAGCCGTAAGATCACCGAGTGAGCCCTTTGTACGCGCGAGAATCCCTTCGACCGACGGTGGGGCGTCCACAAGACGATCGCTAAGCCGGATGGCTTGAGTGAGCTAAGCGCGCCTTCTCGCCCAGGAGCTCGGCCGCACTATAAGGTCGTCGGCGACTTCTGGGAGACGTACGACCTGAAACACCCACTGCAGAGGGTGGCGGACAGAACCGTTCGGGCAGCTACCGGATGGGCGTGGTAAGGCAAAGGGACCGCCGCCCCGGCGCTCTCCGGACGAGTCCGCATCTTCGCTTGAGCAGCTGAACCATAAACGGTCGGTGGTGGCACACGCCCGGCGGATTCACACCGACTACGATCGCCGCAGGTTGGTTCGTGCCATAACGGCGCGCCTTAATGTTCTGTGCCAGAAGTCCCTGACTACTGGCGGGACTGATGCGCCATCAGGTGTCAGCTGGGGCTAGGCCGCGAGACTGACGGCCGGGTTCATGATGGTCTCGTATTCGATGGGGGTCAATCGGCCCAGGCGGGCTTGGCGCCGGCGTCGGTGGTAGGTCCGTTCGATCCAGGTGATGACCGCGATCCGGAGCTCTTCTCGGGTCCGCCACTGCTTGCGGTACAGGACGTTCTTCTGCAGCAGCGCGAAGAACGACTCCATCGCCGCGTTGTCGCCGGCTGCGCCGACCTGTCCCATCGAGCCAATGAGGTGGCGACGGTTCAGGGCGTGGACGAACTTCCGGGAACGAAACTGCGATCCGCGGTCCGAATGCACGATGCAGCCAGCGATATCACCGCGCCGGAGCACCGCGCTATCCAGGGCGTTCACTGCCAGGCGGGCCTTCATCCGGTCGCTCATGGAGTAGCCGACGATCCGGTCTGAGAAAGCGTCCTTGATGGCGCAGAGGCAGAGCTTGCCCTCAACGGTGGGGTGCTCAGTGATATCCGTGAGCCAGAGCTCGTTGACGTCATCGGCGGTGAAGTCCCGTTGCACGAGGTCGTCGTGGACCGGCGGACCGGGCCGTTTCCCGTTCTTGCCGCGCTTCTTGCCGGACACGGACCACCAGCGGTTGTCTCGGCAGATCCGCCACGCCGTCCGTGCACACATGGGCTGGCCAGCGGCCTCCGCTTCGCCTGCGAGGAAGCGATACCCGAACTCGGGATCGTCCCGGTGGGCATCCAGCAGGATATTGGCTCGATAAGCCTCGACCAGCTCGGACTCAGTGACCTGCTGCTTGCGCCAGCGGTAGTAGGGCTGGCGAGAGAGCTTCAGGACCCGCAGGGACACCGCGACGGGGACCCCGTCACCGGCGAGCTCGCTCACGAGCGGGTAGAACATTTTCCCGGCAGGTTCGCCTGGGACAGGTAGGCAGCGCGGCGCAGGACCTCGTTCTCCTGCTCCAGCAGCCGGTTCCGGCGCCGCAGATCGCGTAGCTCTGTCGATTCCTCCCGGGTCTTCCCGGGCCGGGCCCCGTCGTCGACATCAGCGTGACGCATCCAGTTCGTCGAATACGACTCGAAAATCCCGAAGTCCTTCGCGATCACCGAGAGCTTCTGGCCAGGTTCACGGTTGCTCGCGACGCGGACGACGTCGTCCCGGAATTCCTGGGGATAGGGAGCAGGCCATGGTGCACATCCTTCCCTGCGACACGCTTCAGCGCCACAGATCATGAGTCACCTAAACGTGCATTAGTCCCCTTCCCTTGTCACTCCGACTCACCGCCTCGCGGCAGGACAACCTCCCTGGTCATCACAGCTAAAAGTCGACACCCCCATCTGCCCGACGCCTGCGCGGGGCATGCTTGCGGCTTCACTTCCACTGCTGTTGGAACAGCATCGGGCCCACGGCCGCCATACGCCCGAGGAACCTGGTGCCGGCGCGTCCCTGTATCCCATGACTGCGGCTATGCATGGCTGTTTACCGCAGCCATGGTGCCCATGTGCTCAGCAGCCACCAGGTGCGGGGCGTACACATACGTTCCCTTGATCCCTCTGGTCATCAGAACTGAGTAGACGTTGCGGATGTACCGCGCGAGGTCCTCGACAGTGGTGGGGCGATCCCTCAGCGTATTATTGCTCTTTCCGCGCTGATCGAAGTAGCTCCTCTTGTCCGCGAAGAGCTCGCCGGTCCGAGGGTCGCGCTGCAGGTCCTGCCCGAAGATCACTCCCGCATAGTTCAAGTCATACCCCTGCACCGTGTGAATCGAACCAACCTCCTCCGCCGAGGTGGGCGAGTTGATCCAGTCCACCTGCCGCTGGTTCCACCGGAACCTGAGCCCGTCGATCTCAATGTCGTAGGCCGCCTTGTCCTTCCGACTGGCCCACTTCCAGGCATATCCGGCGACGAGCCGCGACAGGCCTGCCTCACGCTCCCGCTGCTCGATGGCTTCGACCATCGCGCCGAAGTGGTCGAAGATCCGGAAGTCGTACTCCCCGAAGTCGGGCACCTCCGTGGGCGGGTCATCCGAGAGGAACCGGCGCACGAAGTCGATGTAGTCGTTGCCGCCGGCGACCCGCATCTGGGACAGCAGCGGGTAGTGCCGATGCTCCGTTCTCGCCCGCGCGACGACGGTCTCGAAGACCTCCGGCTCGATGTCCGACGGTCGCACGCTCTGCGCAGTGTCCAGCAGGAGCACGGTGTGCTTCGCCTTCTTGCGGATCCAGTCCAGCTGGTTGAGCTCGGGATTCATGCTTCCGAAAAGGGATTCGGTGATGCTGCGGAAGTCCCTGGTCTGGGTTCCCATGGCCTGCGCGGAGTACTGGTTGAGTCGGTGCGCCTCGTCGACGATCAGCACGTCCCACTCCCCCACGGACTTGCCCACGTCGAAGGCCGTCAACACCGGGGTGTTCTGCAAGGCGGGAGTCTTCTTGAAGACCGAGGCGATGGAGCCACGCAGTGACTGCTGCGGGACAACGAGGCCGATCCGCAGGTGCTGGAAGTGTTCGCGCGTCCCTTCGAAGAAGAACTCGGAGAACATCGAGTCGGGGTCGAGATCCTCGGCCGGCTCGTACTCGGCGATGTCGCGCAGCAGCTTCGTGAGGTAGATGCCGACGATCGTCTTCCCGGTGCCGGGATCCCCCTGCACTACGGACAGACTCTTCCGGTCTGCTTCGAGGTCGTCGCGCAGGCCTTCGAGGATCGCTTCAACGGCGACGGCCTGATCGGAGTTCAGGGCCTTGTACGGAGAGAGCTTGAAGAGGTCGCTGTTCTCGATCTCGGGGATGGTCCGCGAGAAGAGACCCTCCTGACGGAGCGCCTCGAAGACGTCCTCGAACGTCTCGCGGTATTCGTCGCGCCGGTAGTAGTCCGGGTTGACGATGCCGTCGTTGCGGTTCATGACCATGAATTTCTCATCGCCGGAGAACCACCGGATGAGGGTGGACTCGAGGTCGAGGCAGGCGGACTTGTTGAAGCGCTCGTCGACGATCACGCGCACGCGGCGGAGGTTCTGCTTGTCCGGGTTCGCGCGGTGCTGACGCATTCGCTTGGCCACATGCTGTGATTCGCCGACGTACACGTCGCGCTGGTTGTCGATCGTGTAGACGACGGGCCAGTCCTTGAAGCGCGGATGAAGCCGTTCCATCGAGGCCAGTATGTCGTCGTCGAAGGCGACGCTCTCGACGTCAAAGCTGGTCATACTTCGTGCTCCGCCCCTTCGCCTTCTCGACCGGGTACTTGCGGTTGGTGCGCTCGAGCTTGTCCAGGACAATCTGCTCGGGGTCAAGACCCAGGCGGTCAGCGAGGAGCAGGGCGTAGGTCAGCACATCGGCCAGTTCGTCAGCCACTCGGTCGCGCTCCGCATCCGCGTTCCACTGGAAGCACTCGAGCAATTCACCGGATTCGATCGCCACGGACTTGGCGAGGTTCTCCGGGCTGTGGAACTGGTTCCAGTCGCGGTCGGCCATGAAGGCGCGCAGAGTCTTGAGGACGGCGTCGGTGCTCACCCTGAGAAGGTATCAGCGGCAACAGGCTGCGCACTCGCCTCTCCCAGACCGCCCAGCGCCTGTCTCCGTGCGCAGAACGTCACCGATCCGGAATGCAGGCCCGATGCCCGGCCGGAGCCGTAGCGCTAGGACCCGGACGGCACCGCGCTACGGCTCACAACTGGCGCATCCGTCGCAACCGCTACCTGACCTCGCTCGGCCGCCTCACGTTCTGGCATGGACGCCGCGCTCCTCTTGCGCCGCAGCGCCCGTCCGCCCATGAACTCACTGATATGGCTGCACCGAAGGAGGTCATGTTGCTCTGGTTCAGCTCGCCAACCGGTACGTGACCCCGCGAGTCTGGATAGTCAGTGCAACCAGAGCTCCGTCGGAGGCACGAGCTCCTCGATCCGTTCCCACAAGCGTTGCGGCACCTCCGTAGCCAGCGCCTCAAGAGTTTGCGGGATCCTCTCCTTCTTGCTGAACCCGATGGCCGTCGACGCGACGCGCGGATCCCGCAACGAGAACTGGATGGCGAGTGTTGCGAGCGGGATGCCTTCCGCCGTGGTCTCCTCCTCCATACGCCGAGCCACCTCGAGCACTCCGGGCTTGAGCGGCAGGTAGCCGTACAGCGCGTGATCTTGCTGTGGCCGGGAGAGCACACCGGCGCCGAGTACCGCTCCGTTGACGATGCCGACGCCTTCGGAGAAAGCTCGGTCGTACAGCTCATCCGCGCTGCGATCGATCAGCGTGTACCTCGAGTGCATGAGGAGCACCTCGAATTCGCCGGTATCCAGGAAACGGTGTGCCAGCTCGATGCTCCCCGTCGCGATCCCGAGGTGATCCGCCTTCCCCGTCTTGCGGGCCTCGACCATCGCCTCCACGGCACCGCCCGGACCAAAGAAGTCCACCTCCGGGTAGTACTCAGGGTCGTGGAGGTACAGCACCGGAAAATCGTCCATACCCAATCTCTCGGCGGATTCCTCGATCGAAGCGAGCACCCGACGCCCGGAGAAGTCGCCGTTGCGCCCGTCGGCCTTGGTGGCGATGACGAAACCCTCAGGTGCGCCTCCCCGAGCCTGGAGGGCAGCGCCGATTCGTCTCTCGCTCTCACCACCCGAGTACCCGTTCGAGGTGTCGAGGAAGGAGATGGGCGACTCGAAGAGCGACGAGAGCATGGCGCTCGCATCGTCTTCGGGCACCTCGTACCCGAAGATCTGTGGCACCGACCCGAGCACGCCGCCTCCGGCGCAGATCGCAGAGACCTGTAGTTCGGTGCGCCCCAGCGACCGCATCCAACCGGGCCCACCCGGACGTGGGATCACGCGGCCCCTCTTCCGGTGCCGTTGCTCAGCACGACTCCGTCCGGATCGAGCACCTGATCCTCGTGGTGAGCTGCCCCGTGAGGCGGCCAGGCATCTGCCCCGCTGAGCACCACACTGTCGAACCCCAAGGCCCCGGGGGCGGGTGACGTCGGCGTCGTCTCCACGTCGTAGGCAAAGAGTTCGAGCACCGTGTTCCCTTGCGTGAGGAAGCGGATCCGGAAGCCCCGTGGATCAGAGGGCTGGTCGAGGCTTCCATGGTGGCGGAACCCGAGGGGCGCGTAGAAGGCCTGCGTCGCTGCGAAGTCCGCCACCGTCTCCGCGACATGGTCGAACCGCGGTCGTTCAGGAACGCCCAGCGCATACTCGGCGTCGACGAGCTCCTGGTCAGCGACGGCGTGGTACTGCAGGTCTCCCTGGACGAACTCCAGAAGGGTGCCGTCCGGATCGTAGAAGAAGGCAATGCGCACACCCCCTTCAGCATTGAGCGGTGCGAGGTGGATGGGTACGCCATCGGCCTCGATGCCGGCGAAGAGCGAGTCGGTATCGGCCACCTTGAAGCCGATATGACGGAAGCCGCGGTGGAGGTCGTCCTTGTGCCAGGTCGAGGCGACGGACCCGTCCACCCGTTGCAAGCGGATCGTCGCGGTTACCAGGTCCAGCAGCGCATGCTCATGGTCCTCCTCCATCACCTCGGCTGCGAGATGCTTCGTATAGAAGGCGCGGGAGACCGCGACGTCCCGGACGTTGATGCGGATCGATTCAATGCTCATGGATTCTCTTTCTCAACTCTTCACGGCGCCGAGCGTCATGCCGGCGACGAACTGTTTCTGTAGGAACACGTAGACGAGGATCACGGGGATCGCGGACAGGGTCAGGCCCGCACTGAGCGTGGTCCAGTCGGTGGAGTACTGGCCTTGCAGGGAGAAGAGGACCGGCTGCAGGGGCAGCTTGTCTGGCGTCTGCAGGACGGTGTTGGCCATCAGGAACTCGTTCCAGGTGGAGAGGAACTGGAAGATGACAACCGTCGCGATTCCGGGTCGCGCCAGCGGCAGCACCACGCTGAGGAACACCTTCAGCTCGCCGGCGCCGTCCACCCGCGCGGCGTGGACGAGCTCGTCCGGCAAGGTCTCGAAGAAGGCCCGCATCAGGAACATGGAGAACGGTGCGGCCCCTGAGGCGTACACGATGATCAGTCCCATCTGGCTGTCCAGCAACCCGAAGGACCGCAGCTGCAGATAGACCGGGATGATCAGGGCCGTCCCCGGCATCATCAGCGTTGACAGCAGGATGATGTAGAGGAGGTTCTTGAAGGGAAATCGGAGCTTCGCGAACGCGTATCCGCACAAGGTCGACAGCACGAGCACGACTGCGCAGGTCACGATCGTCATCCAGATCGAGTTCCAGTAGTGGCCCACGAAGCCGGTGAACTCCAGGACTCTTCCGTACGCATCGAACGTGATGCTCTCCGGCAGGAACCCGCCGCCGAACACGGAGTTGGACTCTCTGACCGACGTGAGGATCATCCAGACGAACGGGTAGACCGTGGCGACGCTGATGAGCAGCAGGATGGCGCTGGTGACTGTCGCGTTCACCCGGGCTCGAGTTTTCATCGAGGTGGTGGTCGTGCTCATCGGGACGCCCTTGTGCTCAGGCGCATCTGGAAGAGCACGGCCACCGTGCACAGCGCCATCACGACGACCGAGAGCGCGGAGGCGTATCCGAGCTGGGGCACCGATCCCGATGTGGAGCCGAAGGCGAGACCGTACAGATAGGTGCCGAGCACCTGCGTGCTGTTGTTGGGCCCGCCACCAGTCATGACGTAGATCAGGTCGAACACCTTGAAGCCGTTCATCAGATTCAGCGCGAGGACGATCGCAGTGACGAAGCGCAGGCTCGGCAGCGTGACGTGGCGGAACCGCTGGAGGGCACCTGCGCCGTCCATCATTGCGGCCTCGTTGAGCCCCGGGTCGATGCCCTGGATCCCGGCGAAGAAGATCAGCATGCTCATGCCGACTCCTTGCCAGACAGCCACAACCAGCAGTGCCGGGATGGCGGAGTTAGCCGAGCCGAGCCACGGGTGGTTGAAGCCCTCGAATCCGAGCCTCTGAATGGCGGCGTTCAGGGTTCCGAAGTTCGGATCGTAGATGAGGCGCCACAGTACGCCGGAGACGACGAAGGAGACGATGCCCGGCATGAACAGCGCGGTGCGGACGAGCACCGAGATGGGACGCGGCACTGTCGCCACCATCGCGGCGATCACCAGGGGGATGGCGGTCTGCAGAGCAGTCGTCGCCAGCGCCCAGACGACGGTGAGCAGGAGGGCGCGCTGTGCGACCGGGTCCTCCGCCGCGCGGAGATAGTTGGCGAGCCCGACGAATCGAGCGTCCCCGAGGCCGCTCCATTCGCTCACACTCAGGACGAAGGTTCTGAGGATCGGGTAGCCGACGAAGAGCGCGAAGAGGGCGAGCGTGGGGATGACGAAGAGGTACCCCGCTAACATCTCCTTGCGGCGGATCCGGGGAACGCCGCGTCGGCGACGAGCAACTGGCGCGGTCGGCGCTGCTGCCCGTGAGCGCATCGCGGTGGAGGTCATGAGGAGGCACCTCGTGCGTTCTCGACCGCCTCCTGCATCTCTTGAGCGACCTGCTCGGGGGCGCCGGAGCCGTTCAGGATGTTCGAGAGCGGGCCTCCGGCCTCGGACGATCCCGGCCCGAAGGGGATGTGCGGGCACCCGTCGCCGTCAAGGAGCCAAGAGGTCATCTGCTTCATGATCGGGTTCTCGATCTTCTCCGCAGCCGCCTTCGTAGCGGGCATGGAATCGGATTCGTTCATGAGCTTCGAGTACTGCTCGTCGGAGTACAGGAACTGGAGGAACTCCAATGTGGCGTCCTGCTTCTTCTCATCCGAGGTCACAGCCCACCCAGCACCGGCCTGATTGGCGGTCCAGTGCCGCTGACCGCTGCTGATCGCGGGAGTCTTCATGACCTTGTATGACTTCACGAACTCAGGGTCGGCGTCCTGCCCGAGGCCCTGCGGCGTCCACGATCCGCTGAAGAGCATGGCGGACAGACTGGTGTAGAACATCTGCGTTGCCTCCGGCCCCTGAGTCGCGCCGGCGCCGTCCTGGAACACGTTTCCCTGGACGATCTTCTCGAAGAGCTGGAGCGCCTCCACGACCTCGGGAGACGTGTAGGCGAAGCCCTCTTCGCCCTGGTCGAGGCTGAGGTACCAGGTGGGGTCGTCCGTGACCTGGGTGATCAGGGGCAGGAAGAAGTCGAGCCCGCTCGTGCCGGGGTTGAAGGATGCCGCCAGGGGCGCGACACCTGAGCTCTGGAGCAGCTCTGCAGCGGCGATCAGATCGTCCCAGGTCTCCGGCTCACCCTCGACCCCCGCGGCCTCGAGCAGTGCGGGGTTGTAGAAGATCCCGAAAGTCTGAGCCATCCATCCGATGCCGTACTGCGCACCGTCCAACGTGTACTGGTTGTTGGCCGAGTCGAAGAACTGGTCGGTGAAGTCCGCGCCGAGGGCGGCCTTGATGTCGAGGCTGATCCCGTTCTTCCCGTACTCGAGGGCCCTCGTGTGCGGCGCGAAGATCTCCGGGAGATCGCCACCCGAGACTGCGGCCTGGAGGGCCGGCAGGTATTGATCGGGGCTTCCGAAGAGACGGTTCGTCACTGTGATGGAGGGATTCTTCTCCTCGAACTCGGCGATGACACGAGGGAGCACCTCCTGCTGCTCGTTGTACCACGACCACATGCGAACTTCTGTCTGACCGCTGCCGCCGCCGCTGCCTCCGCAGGCCGCGAGGCCGGCTGCGGCGGCAACGGCAGCGGTTGTGGTGGCGCCGTACTTCAGTGCAGTGCGCCGGGGAATGCTCGAGAAAGTTGACGTGCCCATGGTGAAGCTCCTCATTGAACTGGCCGCCGAGGCAACGGCGGACCTGGTGCATACCTTTCTAAACCTGAGTAAGTAGTGCTGTCAAGCCTTCAGCGGCACCGGGAAGCAGTTCTGGAGGTTGTCCGCGAGAGCGTCATCCCCGGACGTTCGCCGCGATAGGGAGCCTCGAGGACGCCGCGACTTTGCGCGGAGCCCCTCCGATCTGCCCGTCAGAGCGCGTGGGCCTCCGTGCGCAGCACAGAGATGGCGGCGCCGAGGGCGGCGCCGTCGAGACCCAGACCTGAGAGGCGCACAGTCACTTCGTGGACAGGTCGCATGAAGAAGCGGGACGCCAACGCCTCCTGGATCGTCGAGGCGTAGATGTTGCCCACCAGCTCGAGCGCGGGACCCGCGAGGACGACCTCCTTGGGGTCCAAGGTATTGGCGAGGCCGACCACGGCTTGGGCGAGATGCTCCGCCGCCCTGCTGACGAGCTGGGCGGCGCCCTTGTCCCCACGCGTCGCAGCGAAGGCGATCCGCTCGAAGTCGGTGCGGATGGCATCGCGTGCCCCCGAGAGCTCAAGCCGCATGGCGAGTGGAGCATCAGCGACCGCCGCCGCGACGAGATAATGAGGAGACGCGATGCGCTCGAGGCATCCCCGACCACCACAGGCACACTCGGGCCCTGCCGGATCGAGAGAGATGTGCCCTATCTCCCCCGCGTTCGAGGAGGTGCCGCCGTACAGCTCGCCGTCGATCATGATGCCGGCACCGATGCCGTTGGCCAGGTACACCGTGATGAAATCCGAGGGGGTGTCCCGGGCTACCCAGTGCTCGGCGAGCGCCGCGCAGCCGTAGTCCTTCTCGAGCCGAGCGGGGATCGAGGTGAGCGCGGTGAATTCCTCCTGGGCGTCGTAGTCCTCCCAATCGGAGGCCTGGACCGACATGCGCAGCTGCTTCTTCTCCTCGTCGAAGCGCCCCGGGCTCGCCAGGCATGCACCAGCGACATCCGAGGTGGCGAGCCCTGCGCCGGCGATCATCTGCAGGACTGCCTTCGCCACGCGCTCGGTCACGACGTGGGGGAGGGCGCCGCGGGTGCCCGGCAGCTCACGAGAGGCGAGGAGCGTGCCCGCGAAGTCGGTGAGCACGCATTGGACCCGCGTGTCGTCCAACACGATGCCGACGGCATACATTGCCGACGGAGCCAGCCGCAGCATCGTACGAGACTTCCCTCGGCCCGAGGAGTCCTGACCCGCCTCCTCGACGAGCCCCGACTCGAGCAGGCGGCGCACAGTCTTGGAGATCGACGTCTCGGTGAGGCCCGTGGCATGGGCGAGCTCGACGCGGGAGATGGGGGATCGCCGGCGAACGAGGTCCAGGACAGCCATCGCTGTCTCGGTCGCCGTGCGGTGCCGCAGTGGGGTCACGTCGTGCTCCTCGGGTGCGCTGACTGCATTCATCGGATTCTCCCTTGCTTCACACCAACTCGAACACCATACTTACTGAACTAAGGTAAGTAGACTACTGGCCGGAGAGAGGACCACCATGTCCGCCAAAGGACTCGCCCTGTACGCCGTGCGGGAGGAGCTTGCGAGCGAGCCCGACCGCACGCTCGAGAGGGTCGCAGATATCGGCTTCACGGGGGTCGAGCCCTTCGGGCTCGGCGACCCGTCGCTGTATCGCGGGGAGCGGCTCACGAACGCCAAGCTGCTCAGGCGCGGCATCGAGCGGGCCGACCTGTCCGTGAGCTCCGCGCACACGAAGTTCCCGCTGCCTTCGGAGATGGATTGGCTCCTCGAAGAGCTCGCGATTGTCGGCGTTCCCATCGCTCTTGCCAGCATTCCCGAGCATGTCCTCGGGTACGGCCGTGATGTCCTCGCTTCGGTGAGCGGGATACAGCGCTTCGCCGAGCACTTCCGTCTCCTCGCCGAGAGAGCAGCACAGCACGGAGTTCGGATCGGATACCACAACCACTGGTGGGACTGGCCGCGGCTTCCGGACGGAACCCACGGTTATGACCGCTTCATCGAGTCACTGGCTCCCGAGATCGTCGTGGAGCTGGACCTCTACTGGGCACACACCGCCGGCCAGGACCTGCCGCAACTGCTTAACCGGCTCGGCGATCGCGTACGGCTCGTGCATTTCAAGGACGGGCCGGGGCTGGCCGAGGATCCGCTCGCAGATCAGGTGCCGCTGGGATTCGGCGGCGCAGATCTCGAAGGAGCGCTCCCCGCTCTGCCCGATCAGCTCGAGTGGGCCCTCGTCGAACTCGATCGGACCTCACTGGACCCGTTCCAGGTCGTCGCCGACGGCTACAGCTGGCTCACGGCCCGCGGCATCTGACCGCCACCTGCCGACCAGCGGCTCTGTCAGCGTCCCGTCCCGGTCGCTCACAACCGCCCTGCTCCACGGAGCCGACCGCGATTCAGAGCCATGCGCGTGACCAGCGCGGGTCGCTACAGGACCTGGCCGAGGTCGCACCATGATCGGTCGGTACAGTCCTCATATGATGAAGACGGCATGGGTCATCCGCTCCGGACGCTACGGCGAGCGCGACGATTGGGCGATCGAGAACGGCTACTCCGGGGGAGGCTGGCGCGAGGTCCCCGACCTCACGGACGCGCACTCCCGCGAAGACATCGAGGCGATCGTCGAGGACACCTACGCGCAGGAATCCCCCGGCGCTCGAACGAACTCCACGTCCCAGCTCTGGGCGCTGCGCGGCAGGATCGCGGTCGGTGACCTGATGGCGATGCCGATGAAGACCACCCGGGAGATCGCCCTCGGACGCGTCACCTCCCCGTACACGTACCTTGCCGACAACGAGCCCGGATATCGGCACGTCGTCGGGGTCGAGTGGGTCCGTCAAGTTCCTCGGTCCGCGATCAAGCAGGACCTCCTGTACACACTCGGCAGCGCGCTGACCATCTTCTCGCCGAGCCGTCACAACGCGGTCGACCGACTCGAACACGTCCTGGCGACGGGCGAGGACGTCGGGTCCACCGGGCTCCACACTCCCCACCGACCGGCTCCGTCTCCGCAGCGGACCAACGGCCAACCGGATGTGGTCGATGAGCCCGAGTCGCAGCCGGACATCGACGTCATCGCCCGCGACCAGATCACCACGCGGATCGCCGAGGAGTTCTCCGGCCACTCGTTCGCGCATCTCGTGGCAGCGCTTCTCCGCGCCGAAGGCTTCGAAGCCGACGAAGCCCCGCCCGGCGCCGATGGCGGCATCGACATCACCGCCGGCCGCGGCCTACTCGGTCTGGAGTCACCCAAACTGATCGTCCAGGTGAAAACTCCCCAGATCGGCTCGGAGGTAGTCGCCCAGCTGAACGGTCTCGTGCACACGCACGGCGCCGACTACGGACTGCTGGCCACCTGGGCAGGACTGTCCAAGCCCGCCCGTGACGCCGTGAAGCATCAGCGCTTCCGGGTAAAGGTCTGGGACTCGACCGACATCGTCGAGGCCTTCCTCCGCAACTACGAGAGCCTGCCCGAGGAGATCATCGAGCGTGTGCCGCTGCGGCGCGTGTGGATGCTCAAGGACGCCTGAGCGACGCCTCCACCATCACCCCTGCGCCACCACGAACCTCCCCGGCTTCAGCGTCCTGCGCCCGCGGTTGATCGGCCCTGCCGTCGTCCCGTCGGCTCGATACACCGTCCCGGACCCACCCCGCCTGACGCGGACCTCCGCCTCGGCGGACGCCAAAAGAAGCGTCACATGAGCTCCCTTGTCCACCGGGAACACCGCTAAGGTCACCGTCGGCAGCAGCATCACCTCGTCGAGCTCGAGTCGGCCCTCCGATACCACCTCCAGCGCCACCGTTCGAGCGGGCAAGGGCACCTCGAGCCGCACCGGCTTCAGCACCCCGTCCCACTCGGTCACGCCACGCTCACCCACCCCGCCCAGCTCCAGCGTGCCGAGCTCGGTGCGACGTCCTCGCGCGGAGATCGCCGTCCACGTCGCCGTGCCCGCGTCCTCGGCGAGCCGGTGGAACACAGGATGCGCGGTCGCGCCACCCGCAGCGACTGCGGCAAGCGCCTCCTCGCCGAGCTCGAACCGCACCGTCCCGCCCGCCTCAGCCAGCACGTACGCGCCCCGCCAGTTCGACTCCCCGGTCCAGGCGCTCTCCGGGGTGACCACCTGCGCCCCGCCCCCCAGCTGTGCCTCCTCGGCGGGCAGCCACTGCATCCCCCGGTACTCCGGGGTCGCGGTGAGGCTCTGCGCGGTGCGGGCGAGCTTCTTGTCCTGATCCAGCGCGATCATCGTCAGCAGCGCATGGATCGTGGACTCGGCGCCGGAGTTGCGGTTGATGCGGCCGTCGGTCTCGATGCCGTCGACGGTGACGCCAGTTGCCGGGTCGTAGACCTGTTCCCCGGCGGGGTTGGCGCCGAAGAACCAGCCGGCAGCGAGGGCGGCGAGCTCACGCAGGCCCTGCCCGCCGGTGGCGTCGGCCGTGCGCAGCAGGGACTCGACGCGGCTCTGGACGCCGTAGGCGATCTGCGCCTCCCCCGGCACCGGGGACCAGGCATTGAAGGGGCCGCCGGAGGTGAGCAGCTGCGGGGTGAACACGCCGACATCGCCGACCGCGGCATCCAGCCCGCGACCGGTCACGGTGGAGGCGGCGGCGAGCGCGGCCGGGGCGAGCCCGCCCCAGGCATGCCAGAAACTCTGCGACCCGGTCCAGGGCAGGATCGCGCCGAAGGGCCAGATGCCCACGCCGCCGGAGGCCATCGCCTCGATCCCCTCCGCGTAGCGCGCGAGCGCCTCCGCGACCCGCGCGTCGTCCGGGAAGGCCTGCAGGCAGGCGACCAGGCCCAGCACGGCCTCGCCGGTGGCGTCGGCGCCGCCGGCGATCAGCCAGCCCGGCACGGGGACCCCGTCGGCCACCTCCCACTGGCCGTAGCGGCCCAGCGAGGCGCGCTCTAGCGCATCGAGGGCCAGGTGGAGCCGGTCGCGCAGGAAGGCGGTGAAGTCCGGGTCGGTGTCCGCGAAGCCGGCGATCCCCTCGCCGAAGGCCCACACGGTGCGGGCCAGCCAGTAAGACTCATCGGAGTCGGAGGGATCGGGCAGTTCGATGGGGATGGCGCTGCGGTTGAGCGTGCCGTCGCTCTGCTGCCACAGCACCACGTTGCCGGCGAACTCGCCGGAGTCCGTCTGGAGGTAGGCCTGGGTGCGCAGCAGATCGCGGGCGGTGGTGAGGTCCTCGGCCCGGCCGAAGGCGGCGTGGGCGCGCAGGAACACGATCGCGGCGCGGGAGATGTCGTCCGCGTTGTAGGCGCCCTGGCTCCAGTGGCCGGTGGCGGTATCGAGGTCACCGCCGCCCACGGGGGTGAAGGTGCCGTCCTCGGCGCGGTCGGCGTAGGTCCACGGCGCGAGGCCCACCGGGTTCGCGGCGTCGAAGGTGGAGTGTCCCTCGATCTCGGGCAGAGGCACCTCGGCGAGCAGGAACCGCAGGTGGGCGAGGTTCGTCAGGCGCTTCTTCCCGCCTCTCCCATGCTGGGGCGCGGGGGCGGCGACAGCGGTCGCGGCCGGAGCAGCGGCGGCGGCGAGGACGGTGGAGCGGAGCAGGGTACGTCGGGTCAGCACGGTGGCCTCCACGGTGGGGAACGGTGCGCGGCCGTGATCCGGGGCGGATCCGGAGGGCTTGACACCCACGTATCAAACCGGTTTGATAGTGACTCATCAAACCGGTTTGCGCAAGGCCTCGGCCCGCCGCGCACACCGCGAACCGCCCATGACGAGGAGGCCGTCGGTGAGCGCACCCAGCAGGGTCACCATCGGCGATGTCGCCGCCCGCGCCGGCGTCTCCAAGGGCACCGTGTCCCTCGCCTACTCGGGCAAGCGTCCCGTCTCCGAGGAGACCCGTCGGCGGATCTTCGACGCCGCTGAGGAGCTGCAGTGGACCGCGAGCCACCGCGCCCGGGCTCTGGCCACCTCCCGCACCGGCGCGATCGGCCTGGTGGTCGCCCGTGACCCGGAGGTGCTGGCCACCGATGCCTTCTTCTCGAAGTTCATCTCCGGCTGCGAGCGGGTGCTGGCCGAGCACGACATGGGCCTCATGCTCCACGCCGTCACCTCCCCCGAGGCCGAACAGCTGGTCTACGAGCGCCTCGCCGCGGGCCGGGCCGACGGGGTGATCCTGCTGGACGTCCAGGTCGAGGACCCCCGCTTCGCCCTCGTGCGCCGTCTGGGCCTGCCCGCCGTGGTGCTCAGCGCCCACCGGCCGATGCGCGGCGAGACCGCCGATCTGCCCACCGTCTACTCCGACGACTCCCCCGCCATCACCGAGCTCGTGCGCCTGATGGCCGAGGCCGGGCACACCCGCATCGCGCACGTCGCCGGCCCCGCCCAGTACATCCATGGCCGGATCCGCCGGGAGGCCTTCGCAGCCGCCATGCGGGAGCGCGGCCTGGACGACTCGCTGGTCGCCGAGGGCGATTTCACCGCCTCCTCCGGCCGCGCGGCCACCGCCCGGCTGCTGGACCTGCCGCAGCCGCCCACCGCGATCCTCTACGCCAACGACATGATGGCGATCGCGGGCCTGTCCCTCGCCCGCAGCCGCGCCCTGCGGGTGCCCGAGGATCTCTCGATCTCCGGCTACGACGACAGTGAGCTTTCCGCCCATCTCTCCCCGGGCCTGACCACCGTCACCACCGGCGCCGTCCAGCGCGGCGAGCTCGCCGTGACCACCCTGCTGGCCGCCCTCGCCGGGGAGGATCCCGGCGTCGTGCTGGCCGACCACACCACCGTCGTTCCCCGCGGCAGCATCGCCCCGCCGCCGCGGCCCTGACCACCACCCCCTTCGAAGGAGTTCACCGATGAACATCTCCCGACGCACCTTCGCCGCCGGCGCCCTCGCCGCCCCGCTGACCGCCGCCGCCCTCACGGCCTGCGGCAACGACGGCGGAGGCGGGGGCGGTGGCGAGGCCCAGGAGGCTCGCGGCCCCATCACCATCTGGCTGTCCAACAACGAGCAGGAGGTCGCCTGGGGCCAGGCCGCCGTCGAGGCCTGGAACGCCGAGCATCCCGACGAGCAGGTCACCGCCCAGGAGATTCCCGCCGGGCAGAGCTCCGAGGAGGCGATCACCGCCGCGATCACCGCCGGCACCACCCCGGACCTGGTCTTCAACATCTCCACCGCCGCCGCCCCGGGCTGGGCCACCCAGGGGGCCTGATCGACCTGGCCACCTTCGAGGACGGCGCGAGCTACATCGAGGAGCGCACCGGCGCGGAGGTCGCCCAGGGCTACGCGGACGCCGAGGGCAAGTACTACCTGCTGCCGTGGAAGTCGAACCCGGTGATGATCATGTTCAACAAGGACCTGTTCACCGCCGCCGGGATCGATCCGGAGAACCCCGGGATGAACAGCTTCGAGACCTTCCTCGAGGGGGCCCGGAAGATCGTCGACTCCGGGGCGGCGCCGGCCGCCATCTGGCCCTCGCCCACCAACGAGTTCTTCCAGCCCTGGTTCGACTTCTACCCGCTGTACATCGCCCAGACCGACGGCACGCAGCTGGTCGAGGACGGCGCCTCCACCTTCGCCTCCGACGACGGCGTGGCCGTCGCGGAGTTCTGGGCCACGATCTACTCCGAGGGACTGGCCCCGAAGGAGGCGTCGACCGATGACGCGATGGCCACCGCGAAGACCGCGATGCAGAGCGCCGGCCCCTGGGCGATCTCGTCCTACAAGGACGCCTTCCCGGTCGGCTTCATGCCGGTGCCCACGCAGGACGGCTCCGATCCCGCCACGGTGAAGACCTTCGCCGACTCCAAGAACGTCTCGATGTTCACCACCTCGCAGAACCAGGCCACCGCCTGGGACTTCCTGAAGTTCGCCACCTCCCAGGAGCAGGATGGGGCCTTCCTCGAGGCCACCGGGCAGATGCCCCTGCGGGCCGGACTGCTGGAGGCCTTCCCCGACTACTTCGAGGCCAACCCCGCCTTCGAGGTGTTCGCCGCGCAGGCGGAGCGGGTGGTCGACGTCCCCAACGTCCCCAACTCCATCGAGGTGTGGCAGACGTTCCGTGAGCAGTACTCCGCCGCCGTCATCTTCGGCACGGAGCCCGTCGAGGGCGCGCTGCAGACGGCGGCCGACGAGATCGACCAGCTCGTCCAGGGCTGACCATGACCACCACCACTACCCGCGACGCCCCCGCCCGGACCCGGCGCTCCCGGCTGCCGCTCGGGGGGCTGCTCGGGCCCCAGCCGCTGGGTGTGCTGCTGGTGCTGCCGTACGTGCTGTTCCTGGCTGCGGTGATGGCCGTGCCGCTGATCCAGGCGGTGTGGATCTCGTTCCACGACTACATCTTCACCGCGCCCACGGCGGTCATCGACCATCCCTTCGTCGGCGTCGAGAACTACGTCAGCGCGATCACCGACCCGCAGGTGCAGCAGTCCTTCAGAAACATCGCGGTGTTCCTGGTGATCAACGTGCCGCTCACCGCGATCCTCTCGCTGGTGCTCGCCTCGGCGCTGAACAAGGTGGTGCGGTTCGCCTCCGCCTTCCGGGTCGCGTTCTACATCCCCTACGTCACCGCGAGCGTGTCCCTGATCGGCGTGTGGATGCTGCTGTTCTCCTCCGGAGGCCTGGTCAACACGATCCTGGGGCCGCTCGCCCCGGATCCGTCCTGGCTGGTCAACAGCACCCTGGCGATGCCGTCGGTCGCGCTGTACGTGACGTGGAAGCAGCTGGGGTTCTACATCCTGCTGTATCTCGCCGCGCTCCAGGGCATCCCCAGGGAGCTCTACGAATCGGCGGCGATGGACGGTGCCGGCGTCGTCGGCCGCTTCCGGAACGTCACCGTGCCCGGGGTGCGCAGCGTGACCGCCCTGGTGCTGATCCTCGCGATCATCACCGGCGCGAACCTCTTCACCGAGCCGTACCTGCTCACCAACGGCGGCGGCCCCGACGGTGCCTCCAGCTCGCCGGTGCTGCTGATCTACCAGAAGGGCATCCAGCAGACGAACCCCGACGTCGCCTCGGCGATCGGCGTGCTGCTGGTGATCGGGATCGGGCTGCTGTCCGCCCTCGCGGCCCGCACCGGACGGGAGGACTGACATGGCCTCCCGCACCCGCACCCCCGAGCGTCGCAGCACCGCAGGCGGCGCCGGGCGCAGCAGCATCGGTCTGTACATCGTGCTGACCGTGTTCGCGCTCGCGTTCATCTTCCCGTTCTGGTTCATGGCCGTCGGCGCCTTCCAGGAGAGCCCCACCAGCGCCCCCACGGACCTGTTCCCCACCGGCGGGTGGACGCTGCAGAACTTCGCCGACATCAACTCCCGCCTGAACCTGCTGCGGTCCCTGCTGAACTCGCTGATCTTCACCCTCGGCGTGCTCGCCGGCACCCTGACGTTCGGGCTGGTGGCCGGGTACTCGCTGTCCCGCCTGCGCTGGCGGGGCCGCGGCGCGCTGTTCGCGATCATGCTGGGCGTGCAGGCGATCCCGTTCCAGCTGCTGATGATCCCGCTGTATGTGCAGGTCACCCGCACCTACGGGCTCGGGGACTCGTACCTGGGCATGATCCTGCCCTTCCTGATCAACACCACCGCCGTGTTCATCTTCCGGCAGTTCTTCCTCTCGCTGCCGGAGTCGCTGTTCGAGGCGGCTCGCATCGACGGTGCCTCCGAGCTGCGGATCATGACCTCGATCGCGGTGCCGCTGGTCAAGCCCGCCGTCGCCACGGTCGCCCTGATCACCTTCATCGGGCCGTGGAACGAGTTCCTGTGGCCGTTCCTGATCACGAAGAACGCCCAGCTGCAGCCGCTCGCGGTGGCGCTGGCGAACTACATCTCCAATGTCTCGCAGACCGCCTCGAACCCCAATGGCGCGATCCTCGCCGGCGCCGCGACCCTCGCGTTCCCGGTGGTCCTGCTGTTCGTGTTCTTCCAGCGCTACTTCCGCGCCTCCGACATCAGCTCCGGGGTCAAGGGCTGAGCCCGTCCCCTGCCCCACCTCGCACCCTTCTTAGGAGAAGCATGTCCACCGTGTCCCTGTTCGGCGGCGCCACGTTCCCGCTCGGCCCCTTCGTCCCCTACGAGCACAACCCGATCCTGCGGCCCAAGGGCGACTCCTGGGAGTCCTCGAACCTGTACAACCCGGCCGCGCTGGTGATCGACGACAAGGTGGTGCTGCTGTACCGGGCCCACGCGGAGGACATCGTCTCCCACATCGGCCTGGCGACCTCCGAGGACGGCTACCACTTCGAGCGCGAGGACGCCCCGATCCTCTCCCCCGAGCACGACTACGAGCGGTACGGCTGCGAGGACCCTCGCATCGCCTTCATCGACGGCACCTACTACCTCACCTACACCGGCTGGGACCGGAGGATGGCGCAGCTGTGCCTGGCCACCTCCCCTGACCTGCGCGCGTGGACCAAGCACGGCCCCCTGTTCGAGGACTTCGACACCTTCAAGACCATGGACCCGCGCGGCCACAACTGGTCCAAGGCCGGCGTGATCGTCCCCCAGCAGATCCAGGGGAAGTGGTGGATGTACTTCGGCGAGGGCGGAATCTACTGGGCGACCAGCGACGACCTCATTAACTGGACCCCCGGCACCAGCGACGACGAGCCGATGTACACCCCGACCCCGGGCACCTTCGACGAGGCCCTGGTGGAGATCGGCACCTCCCCCGTGCTCACCGACAACGGCCTGCTGGTGATGCTCACCAACGGCGCGACCCGCGAGGTCCACGCCGACGGGAGCGTCGACGTGGACTACCGCTGCGGGCAGATCGTCATCGACCCCGCCGAGCCGACGAAGGTGCTGGCGCGCCTGCAGGAGCCGTGGCTGCGCCCGCAGACGTACGAGGACACCCATGGCCTGGTCTCCAACGTCACCTTCGTCGAGGGGTTGGTGAAGTTCCGGGGGATGTGGTTCGCGTACTACGGGCAGTCGGATACGACGTTGGCGGTGGCGGTGGCGGATCCGGCGACGCCGTTCGGGGTGGGGCTGCGGGCGGACGGGTGAGCGCTGCTTCCCGCAGAACGCGTCAGAATGGGGTCCGGCAGGGCGATCGCTGTGATCATGGCGGTGATCTTCGCGTTCGTTGATCGGTACTTCAGCGTCGGCGGCAACGGAGGCTCCCGTGCAGGACAGCGACGCGCTCGACCACGTCCGCCGTCGAGTCGCCGGCGTCCTCGACCCCGCGATCTCCACGCCCTCGTTGATCGATCAGCTCGCCTCACGGGTGCTCGACGTCGCGCGCGCGGAGGCCCCCGCGTGGCTCGACGTGGCCATGGGGTCGAGCGAGGAGTCCGACGCCACTGCGCGCTCCCTGCGCACAATCGTCGGGGACGTCCTCTACGAGAACGGGCTGAGCCCCGGACGCGTCGGCCCGGTCCTGGCGCCGCATGTCGATGCCTGGTCCCCGCCCGTGCCCGCAGCCCTGCAGCCGCTGCCGATCACCCACCGGGATCTCGCCTCGCCGGAGGACCTCCAGGAGCAGTACGACGCAGTGATCGTGGGCTCCGGTGCCGGCGGAGGCGTCGCCGCCCAGACCTTCTCCGAGAACGGATGGAAGGTGCTCGTCGTCGAGCGCGGCACGCTGCCAGAGAGATCGCAGCTGCTCACCGAGCACCTCCGCACCCCACGTGCCACCTCCGGTCTCTTCCCTCGTTCCGGACCCGGACCCGACTCCGAGGACCGCCAGGTCGTCATCGGAGTCGACCAGGTGCGGCGCGCCAGGGCCTCCGACTACGCCTGGAACAACAACGCGATGACCCTCGGCGGAGGTACCCGGGTGTACGGGGCGCAGGCTTGGCGCTTCACCCCGGAAGATTTCGCGATGGCCAGCGCCTACGGCGTGCCGGACGGCAGTTCCCTGGTCGACTGGCCGATCAGCTACGACGACCTCGAGCCCTTCTACACCCGCATCGAGCAGTCCCTCGGGGTCAGTGGCGGCCCGCCCAGCGGCCGCTGGGAGGGTCCGCGTAGCGCGCCCCTGCCGATGGGGCCCCTGCCGCCGACACTCCTCGGAGGCCTCCTCGAGACAGCGGCCACCCAGATCGGGTTCGCGACCCAGCCGGTACCGCTGCTGATCAACACGCGGCCGCACGGAGGTCGCAGTGCCTGTATCCAGTGCTCACAGTGCGTGGGCTTCGACTGCCCCGTCGGCGCCCGGGCCGGAAGCCACAACACCACGCTCCCCGCAGCGCTCGCCACCGGCAATGCCACCGTCCTGACCGGCGCGCAGGCCACGCGCATCCAGGTGGGGCCGCGCGGACGCGCCCACAGCGTCGACCTCGCCGGCGAGCGTGAGGGAAGGATCTGGACCCGCACCGTACGGACCGGCCTCGTGGTGCTCGCCGCCGGGGCGATCGAGACGGCACGCCTCCTGCTGGACAGCGCCGACGACGCCCACCCCCATGGTCTCGGCAACGCCAGTGATCAGGTGGGGCGCCACCTGCAGGGACACGCCTACGGCGGGGCCTCGGCGCTGTTCGACGAGGAGGTCGTGGATCTGCGCGGGCCCGGCCCGTCCGTCTCCACCGCACAGTTCCGCCACGGGAACGACGGCATCATCGGCGGCGGCATCCTCGCCAACGAGTTCGTGCCGACACCGGCAAGCTCGCAGCGCTACCTCCATGACACGGGCCTGATCGGCCCGAGGACGCGCGTCGGGTCGCGAGAGGCCGAGCAGGCCATGCTGAGGTTCGCCCGCATCATGGGGCCCATCCACGAGGTGACCTCGAGCGACTCCCGGGTGACCCTCGCCCGCGGCAGCACCGACCGCTTCGGCCGCTCCCTCGTGCGCCTCAGCGGCAGCCTGCACGCTGAGGACCTGCGCGGCCGCGAGATGCTCACCTCTCGCGCTGCGGAGTGGTTGCACGCGGCGGGCGCGGCACAGGTGCGCCCCATGCCGCCGATGACGCTGCCGACCCTCCCCAGCGGGGGCCAGCATCAGGCCGGCACCTGCCGGATGGGCGAGGACACGGCCGCCTCCGTCGTCTCTTCCGAGGGTCGCGTCTGGGGGCACGAGAACATCGTGGTCGTCGACGGCTCCACCCATCCCACCAACGGAGGCGCGAACCCGGTGCTGACCATCCTCGCGAACGCGCTGCGGATCAGTGAAGGGGTGGCACGAGACGCCTGACCGGCGTCTGCTCAAGCGTGCCGAAGGGCCTCCGGCAACCGGTCCGCATGCGCCGCAAGGAGCTCATCGGTCATGGCCCGCGCGTCCTCGAGCGTGAGCAGCGCCGCGGTCAGCGGGTCCAGGGCCACGGCGTGATGGACGTTCTCGACCTCGCCGCGCAGAGCCGCGCGTACCGCCAGGGTCTGCACGTTGACGTTGGTGCGGTTCAGCGCCGCGAGCTGCGGCGGGAGGTCACCGATGGCGGTGGGCTGCACCCCGCGGGCGTCGACCAGGCAGGGCACCTCCACGCAGGCGTCGGCCGGGAGGTTCGTGATCAGGGCGCCGCCATTGGGGACGTTGCCGTGGACCACGCTCGGGGTGCCGGAGACGATCGAGTTCGCGATCTGCGCGCCGTACTCGACGCTGGGGGCGAGCTCGGCCTTGAGCTTCTCGAGCTGGGCGTCGATGTCGCCCTGGTCGTCGTGGGCCACGCAGATCTCGTAGTAGTCCCACCGCTCGGGGATGAACTCCTCCACCAACTCCGGGGTCTTGCGGAAGTAGGGAAGGTACTCCGAGGCGTGGTGGCTGGACTCGGTCTGGAAGTAGCCGAAGGCGTTCATGATCGAGGTGCGCACCTGCTCGTTCCCGCCCTCGTACGTGCTGGCCGCGTCGGCCGCCTCGGAGTGGTCGCCGTCGTCGCCCGCGAGGTTCTCGGCGCCGCGGCCGCGCTGATGCTTGGCGGACATCACTTCGCGGAGGCGCGGATACAGGTCCTCCTGGCCGTGCAGGAACTCGAGGATCCAGGCCTGGTGGTTGATGCCGGCGCAGCGGTAGGAGACCTCCTCGTACGGCACCCCGAGGGTGCGGGCGAGCATGCGGGTGGTGCCCTGGACGCTGTGGCACAGCCCCACCGTGCGCAGACCCTTCGCGTTCAGGTACGCCGTGGCCATCGCCATCGGGTTCGCGTAGTTGATGAAGGTGGCGTCAGGGCACACCTCGAGCGCGTCGGCGGCGATCTGGTCGTAGGCGGGAACGGAGCGCAGGAAGCGGAACACGCCGCCGGGGCCCACGGTGTCGCCGACGGTCTGGTCGATCCCGTACTTCCGGGGGATCTCGACGTCGTGGCGGTAGGACTCCACCCCGCCCACCTGGAAGGTGATGATCACGATGTCGGCCCCGTCGAGGGCGGCGCGGCGATCGGTGGTCTCCTCGACCGTGGTCGGGAAGCCGTGGTGGGCGACCAGCTCGCGGGTCGCGGCGGCGACGGGACCGAGCTTGTCGGGGTTGATGTCCATCAGCCACAGCGTCGACTTCCGCAGCGCAGGGAAGCTGAGGATGTCGCCGATGAGGCGGAAGGGGAACACGAATCCGCCGGCGCCGATGAGGGTGATCTTGGTGTTCTTCACGAACGTCGTTGTCATGTCCTCACGCTAGGCGCGCAGAGCACCGGAGGTCTCCCGGGATCCTTGGCCGATGTTCCAGGATCCTTCGATCCCTGCGCTTCATCCTGGTCTACGGTGAGGCGATGACGAGGTGGCCGATCAGCGACGTGGTCGAGGAGATGCCGCCCGGGCTGTGGGTCCGGCGAGGGGCTCCCCCGCCGATGTTCTCGATGCACCGTCATGACGACGTCGAGATCAACGTCGTCCTCCATGGCCAGCTGCACTACCTGTTCGGCGGGCGGCCGCTGACGATCCGCGAGGGCGAGATCGCCGTGTTCTGGGCCGCGCAGCCCCACGGCCTGGTCGACTCCCGCAGCGGGGACATGTGCTGGGTGCACGTGCCCTTCAGCATGTTCCTCGGCTGGGGGCTGCCGGAGGCCCAGACCGCTCCCCTGCTGAGCGCCGAGCCCCTCATCACCCACGACCCGGACCTCGCTCGCCGCATCGACCACCTGGCCGAGCAGTGGGGCGAGGAGGTGGGCGGAACGGAGCCCCACGTCGGATCGGCCGCCGAGGCAGGCGCCGGAGGCGAGAGCGCGCAGATCGCCGTGCTCGAGATCCAGGCGACCGTGCGCAGGATCCTGCGCGCGTCCTCGCGTCCCGGCCCCGCGGCCCCGCTCAGTAACGCAGGCTCCGTCCCCGCCTCCCGGCTCCGTCAGGTCAGCACCATGGCGCGGTACGTGCGGGACCACCATGGTTCACCGCTCACGGTCGCGGACATCGCCGCGTGCGTGCACCTCACGCCCTCCCACGCGATGACCGTGTTCCGTCGCACCGCCGGGGTCACCCTCGGGGACTACGTGACGATGTGCCGGGTCGCCGAGGCGCAGCGGCTGCTGCTGACCACCTCGTTGCGGATCACGGAGATCGCCGGGGCTGCGGGGTTCGGCTCGCTCAGCAGCTTCTACCAGCACGTCACCGCGGCCTGCGGGATGACGCCGCGGGAGTACCGGCGGCAGCGGGGGTGAGCGCGACCTCGCGCGACTGGCCCCGGGGGCGGGGTATCGATAGCGACCGTGCAGGCGTAGCGTCGTCCTATGGTCCCCGACGACCCGACCACGACGAATCCGGACCACTACCGCACCCTCTGGGAGAACGAGTTCGTTCGCGTCCTGGAGTACCTCGATGAGCCCGGCGATCGCACGGCTCCCCACCATCACCCGAACAGCGTGATGGTCACGCTGAGCTCCTTCTCCCGCCGGCTGTCCGCCGGTGGCCGCGAGTTCGAGACCGAGCTCCCCGCCGGGCAGGCGGTCTGGATCCCCGCGCAGCGCCACTCCGGCGAGAACACCGGCGACACCCCGACGCACACGATCTTCGTCGAGCTCAAAGGGGCCTCCGCCGGTGAGGCGTCGGGCGGAGTGCTCGGTCCCGCACCCTCCAGTCCCTGAGGGCCGAGGAGAGCGGGAGCGCACCCCGGCACCTAGGGCGTGACTCCGAAGTGCGTGAGGTCCGGGGTGCGATGGCAACACCGTGGCGGCACCGGCATGATGAGGCTGATCGAGATCGGCGCGGGCCTACGGCGTGCTAGCTTGACGCGGTGACCTCCTTTGTGAAGTCAGTCACCTTCGACTGTCGAGAGCCGCTCGTCGTAGCGGCGTTCTGGGCGGCGGTCCTCGGTTCGAATGTTGACGAGGACAGCAACGCGGATCGTGCCTGGGTCGAACCGGCAGGATGGGGTAGCCCAAATCTGTGGTTCCAGCGCGTGCCCGAACCCAAGGCGGCAAAGAACCGCCAGCACTTCGATCTTCGAGCGATCGGCGACCTCGCAGCAGAGGTCGATCGTCTGCGTTCGCTGGGCGCGGCAGTGATCACCGAAGGTGACGACCTCATTGTCATGGCCGACCCCGAGGGGGAACGAGTTCTGCGTGGAGTCATGAGCGTCCGATGGAGCTCGACCCCGCAGAACCTCAGGAGATCGGCCCTAGACGCGCGCCTCCAGATCCGCAGGCCACGGCGGCTGGGCGCCACGGCGGCCGACGGTGATCGCGGCGCTCCTCAGCGCGATCCTGGCCCATTCCTCCGCGACATGCTGTGGCACATCCCCGGAGCGGAGCAGTGGGTCGCCGTCCGTGTCGAGCACGGCGAACAGCAGCCCCGACATGAAGGCATCCCCCGCTCCGATCGTGTCGACCACGCTGACCGGTGCGGCCGGCAGCTCGGTGGTCCACCCCGGGGTGCTGAGGAGACACCCCTGGGCGCCCCGGGTGACGACGACCAGGCGCACCCCGAGCGCGTGCATCCGCGCCGCGACGTCACCGAGGCTCGCACCGGGGTAGAGCCAGTCGAGGTCCTCGTCGCTCATCTTGACGACGTGCGCATGGCGGGCCACGCGCTCCGTCCTGGCGAGGACCTCCTCCCGGGGGATGCCGAAGGCCGGTCGGACGTTCGGGTCGAAGGATACGAGCGTCTCCAAGGGCACGGCCTCCAGGGCGGCCAGGACCGAGGTGGCGCCGGGCTCGAGCACTGTGGCCAGCGAGCCGGTGTGGAAGGCTCGCACCGCACCGGGGTCGATCGCGGCGATGTCCCAGTCGATGTCGAAGCGGTAGCTCGCCGCGCCGTCCGCGCCGACCGCCGCTGCGGCGGTCGAGGTTCGGCGGGGCGGATCTGCGCCGGCGTCGCGCAGGCCCACCCCGGCGCGGCCCAGATGGTCCCGCAGGACGTCTCCGTGCGGGTCGGCGCCGAGGCGGCACAGCAGATCGGTCGGGATCCCCAGCCGCGCCAGTCCGACGGCGACGTTGGCGGGGCTCCCCCGGGCCGGACCTCGCGAGTGCCGTCGGGCCGGACCACCACATCGGCCAGGGCTTCCCCGACGACGAGGACGCCCGGCTCGCTCATGACGCGGCCTCGACGAGCACGGTCACCGTCTCCGCGCCGGGGAAGATCTGCTGCGAGACGAGGGCCCTGCCCCCGTCGAGCTCGAGGTCGACGCAGGACCGGTCGACGACCAGGTCGAACGCGACTTCACTGCGGGCCGCCTGCGGCCGGTACGGCACGGAGCGCGGGTGCTCCGCGGCGAAGGAATCGAGGCTGGCGTCCCCGCGGTCCAGGACCACGCCGCCGTCCTCATCGACCTCCAGCACGAGCTGACGCGTGCCGAGCTCGGACCGGAACCGCAGCACGACCCGCGACGGGACCTCGGTCGAGAGCACGCCGCGCAGCCGGAAGGGCTGGCCGGCGTCCACGGTCGCCAGTTCTGCGGGGGCGCTCGGCATCTCCAGATCGAGGGTCGGGATGCCCTCCGGGATGATCAGGTGCTGGACGACGTCGAGCGCGCCGTCCGCTCCGGGCTCCAGGTGGAGCGTGCGGGGCAGGGTCATCGCGGAGCGCCAGGGAGCGGTCGGCGTCTGCTCGGCGTAGGCCCAGTTGTTCATCCAGCCCAGCAGCACGGGATCGCCGTCCACGCCGGAGAAGGAGACCGCGGCGTAGCAGTCCGGGCCGAGATCCAGCGGCTGCGGCGCGGCGTCGCTCGTGAAGCGTCGGCCGTCGAACTCCCCTACCAGCGTGTAGGTGCCGGAGCCGCCCGCCGGACCGCCGGGGTTGGTGCTGAGCACCAGCACCCACGCCTCGCGCGCCGCGGCGCTCTCGTCGCCGGGAACCTGCACCCGCACGAGGTCCGGGCATTCCCAGATGCCGCCGTCGAGCGCGGGATGGGTGAACGTGGAGGCGGGCTCCCAGGTCAGCAGATCTACGGAGGTGTGCAGGTGGACGCAGTGGTCCAGCGCCTCGACCGTGACCATGACCCACCGCTGGCTCTCGGGATGGAAGAACACCTTCGGGTCCCGGAAGTTCTCGGAGTCCCGCGTCAGGACGGGGTTGTTCTCGTAGAAGGTCCACGATGCGCCCCGGTCCTGGGAGAACGCGACCGACTGGGCCTGGATGCCGGGAGTGGTCGGGTGGGAGGGCGTGTAGGCGCTGGTGTAGAACGCCACCAGCGGACCGTCCGCACCGGGGGCGCCCAGGCCGGAGGTGTTCTCGGCGTCGTGGACGATGCTCCCGGAGAAGATCAGCTCGGTCTCCGAGCACGGCAGCGCCACGGGCAGACGGGTCCAGGTCGCCAGATCGTCGGAGATCGCGTGGCCCCAGGACATGTTCCCCCACGTGCTGCCGTGGGGATTGTTCTGGAAGAACGCGTGCCAGGTGCCGTCGATGACGACGAGCCCGTTGGGGTCGTTCATCCAGGTCGCCTCCGGCGTCAGATGGAACCGGGGCCGATGCAGATCGGCGCGCTGGCGGGACGGGGAAGTGATGGTCATGGTCTCTCTGTCGCTGCTGAGGGGGACCGCCGGCACGTGCCGGCGGTCGGGAGGTCGGGACGGACGGCGGCTGCCGGGCCGTGGGGCAGCCGCCGTCCGGTCAGGCGGTGCCGGTGAACCGGTCGTAGGCGGTCTGGTAGACCTCGACGACCTCGCCGAGGCCGATGGCCTCCAGCTGGGAGACGTACCCGTCCCATTCCTGCTCGATCCCGCCCTTGACGATCCAGGTCGCGATCTTCTCGGTGACCAGGGAGGTGATGTCGGTCTCGAGGGTGCTGATGCGGTTCAGCTCGTCCACCGAGAGCATGACCGGCGGGTACTTCTCGTTGGCGCGGTGGGGCTCGTAGAACTCGGCGATCTGGGCCTGGCGCTCCGCGGCGCGGGGCTCGGGCAGGACGACGGTCTCGAAGTCCTCGGCGGTGATGATCTTCGGTCCGCCCGGGGAGACCTTCACCCGCCGCTCCTGCTCGGTCTCCCCCTCGCCGACGGGGATCTGCTCGAGCAGACCGTCCTCGTTGAGCTGCTGCGTGATCCCGATCGGGCCCCAGTTGGCCTGAGCGCTCATGACCGGGTCGAAGAGCATGTCCGCCCAGCGCATCGTCGCAGCGGCGTACTCGTTGGTCGAGCTGATCGCGAAGGCGCCGCGGTTGATCTCCTGGTTGTTGGCGACGCAGGCCCGCTGCACGCCGTCGGGACCGGGGAAGATCGGGACGATCGCATACTGGTCCGCGCGCTCCGGACCGACCACCTCGGGGATCTCCCAGAAGTAGTACGACCCCAGGGTCTGCGGCTCGGCCTTGCCCTTGGAGATGAACTTGACGTAGTCCTGCGAGAAGGCCTCCTGGTCGATGAGCCCCTCCGTGTACCAGGTGTGGAGCTCGGCGATCGCGTCGCGGAAGCCGTCCTGGTTCGCCGTGAAGACGACCTTGCCGTCCTCCACGATGCGGTGGTCGGGGTTGTCCGCCTGGCCGCCGATCGCGGCGATCAGGTCCGAGATGTCGCCGGCGCCGAGGAACGACAGCGGCAGGACCCCGTCGGGCCCGTTCTCCTTGAAGGCGAGCAGCACCTGGTGGTACTCCTCGACCGTCGTGGGCATCTCCAGCCCGTACGTCTCGAGCCAGTCGGTGTTGACGAAGAGCATGCGCGGGAACTCGACCAGGCCCAGCTCCTCGACGGACGGCAGGGTGTAGATGTGGCCGTCGGAGGCGGTGATCGCCGCCTTGATGTCGGGTCGTTCCGCGAGGATCGCCGCCAGCGTAGGCGCGTTCTCCTCGATCAGGTCCTCGAGGGCGAGCAAGGTGCCGTTGGCGCCGTACTTGGCGACCTCGGCATCCGAGAGGCCCGTGTTGAACAGGGCATCGGGAAGCTCGCCGCCGGCCAGCAGCAGGTTCTTCTTCTCGCCCCAGACCTCGTCGGGCTCGTTGTTCCAGTTGATCGTGATCCCCGAGTCGGCCTCCCAGGCCTGGACCAGCTCCATCGCCTCGAAGTCCGGTGCCAGCGCGGACTTCGCGCCGCCGAAGTCGAGGGTCAGTTCGCCCGTGACGACCGGCAGCCCGGAGTCGGTCAGGCCGACCTCGGAGGAGAGGTCCTCGGTGGTGCGCTCGGAGGGCCGCGAGCAGCCCGAGATGCCGAGCATGGTGACTCCGAGGGCGGTGGCGGAGAGGGTGAATTGGCGTCGAGAGAACATGGCGTACTCCTTCGTAACGGTATGCGGGGTGTTCGTAGCGGTATGCGGGGTGGTGGGGGCGGCCCCGGATCGGTCGGGGCGACAGGGAGCGCTGTCGCGCAGGGCTCGGGCGGGGGTCAGCTCTTCAGGGCGCCGAGGGTCGCGCCCTTGACGAAGTGACGCTGCAGGAAGGGGAAGGCGATGAGCAGGGGGATGGTGGAGACGACGATCATCGAGTACTTGAGGAGCTCGCCCATCTTCTGGGCGGCGGCCGTGCTGTCCATGGACGCCATGTCCATTCCGGAGGCGGAGGCCTGCGACTGGATGAGGACGTTCCGCAGGATGAGCTGGAGCGGATACTTGGATTCGTCGTTCAGATAGATCATCGCGTCGAAGAAGGCATTCCAGTTCGCGACCAGATGGATCATCGCCATGAGCACGATCAGCGGCTTGGACAGCGGGATCGCGATCGCGAAGAAGAACCGGAAGTCCGAGGCCCCGTCGAGCTGGGCGGCCTCCCTCAGCTCCGGGGAGAGGGTCTGCTCGAAGAACGTGCGGGCGATGATGAGGTTCCAGACCCCGACCGCGCCGGGCAGCACCACGGCCCACATGGTGTTGAGCATGCCCAGCTCCTTGACCACGAGATACCGGGCGATCATGCCGCCGTCGAAGAACATCGTGATGACGAAGAGGATCATGAAGAGGTTGCGTCCCGGCATGTCCTTCCGGCCCAGGGCATACGCGCCGGTGAGGATCATGGTCACGCTGAGCGCGGTGCCGACCACGGTGTACAGCAGGGAGTTCGCGAAGCCGCGCACGATCGTCGAGGTCCCGAAGATGGTCAGGTACCCGTCGAAGGTGATGCCTTTCGGCAGGAAGACGACCTTTCCCTGCTGGACCAGGTTCGGGTCCGAGATGGAGGCGATGACGATGAAGTACAGCGGATAGATGATCGCGATGATCGCAACGCCGATCAGTCCGTAAGTGACGACCGCGAACAGCGGATCGGCCATGCGACGGTGGAAGGGCTCTCGGCGCAGGGAGTTCCTCGAGGGGGACAGGGTCTTCGACATGTTCATCACCACAGGCTCGATTGATTGGCCTTCTTCGCGACCCAGTTGAAGGTCAGCAGAAGGAGGAGATTGAGGACGGAGTTGAAGAGCCCGATGGCCGCCGAGTAGCTGAACTGGGCGTTCTGCAGGCCGGTCTTGTAGACGTAGGTGTTGATGACCTCGGACGTGGGGAGGTTCAGATCCGTCTGCATCAGATAGACCTTCTCGAAGCCGAGATTGAAGATGTTCCCGACGGCGAGGATGAACAGGATCGTGATGACCGGGAGGATGCCGGGGATGTCGATGTGCCAGATCCGCTGGAAGCGGTTCGCGCCGTCCATCCGTGCGGCTTCGTGCAGCGAGAGATCGATCGAGGTCAGCGCCGCGAGGTAGATGATCATCGAGAAGCCGGCGTTCTGCCAGATATCCGAGCCGATGTAGAGGGGGCGGAACCACTCGGGCGTCCCCATGAAGAAGATCGGCTCACCGCCCAGCAGCGAGATCGCGTGATTGACCATCCCCGAGCTCGGCGAGAACAGCAGATGGATCATGCCCACGACCACCACGACGGAGATGAACGAGGGGGCGTACAGGATGGTCTGGGTCATCCGCTTGAACCGCTCGCTGGGGAGCTGGTTCACGATGAGCGCGAGGATGATCGGGATGGGGAAGGCCACCAGCAGCCCGACGGTGTTGATCGTCAGGGTATTGACCACGAGGCGTTCGAACTGGAACGACGTCACGAACGCGATGAAGTGGTCCAGTCCCACCCAGGGGCTCCAGAAGAAGCCGTCCACGGGGTTGTACTCGCGAAAGGCGATCTGAGCCCCGTACATCGGCCAGTACTTGAAGATGATCAGGTACGCGAGGGCGGGTGCCAGTAATACGTATAACTGCCAGGCATGGAGGATTCGACGCAGCGGGCGCCGTTTCGCGCGAGGAGGCGGTGACTCCGCCCGGGCCCCGGTACCGGAGGGCCTGGGAGCGGATCCCTCCAACGGTGGGGGGCCGACTTCGGCGGCGGTGAGGGAATGCGACATCATTGTCCTTTCGGCGGGGCGACGGAATGGCGATGGATGACCGGGCAGTGGATCAGGTGCGTCTGCACCGGCGCGTCGGCGTCAAGCACCAGGGCGGCGGCTCGATCGCCCATCTCTGCGAAGGGCAGCTGGACGGTGGTCAGGCCCGGATGGAAGAAGTCCCGCAGGATGTCCTGATCGTCGTAGCCGACGATCGAGACGTCGTCGGGAACGCGCAGTCCGATCTCGGCGAGGCCCTGATAGACCCCGAGCGCGGTGCGGTCATTGCCGCAGAAGATCGCCGTCGGAGGGACGGGCAGGCCCATGAGGTGGCGAGCCGCCTCGAACCCCGAGCGCTGGGTGCCCTCGCCCTTGTACACGAGGTCGGGGTCCGCGGCGAGGCCCGATTCGGCCAGGGCGCGCTCATATCCCTCCCTCCGACCGCGGGCCGCGGGGAGCACGTCATGGATGTTGATCATCGCGATGCGGGTGTGGCCGGCATCGAGCAGCACCCGGGTGGCCTCGTACCCGCCGGTGACCTCGTCCGGGGTGACGCTCGGGACCTGGCCGTCGAGGTCTCGCGCATTCAGGCAGACCACTCGGGTGTCGAGAGCGGGGGCCGGGACCGTCACCTCGCGGTGGTACATCGCGGTGTAGATGATCCCGCGGACCTGATGCGAGAGCATCGTCTCCACCGCAGCGCTCTCGAGCTCGCTGTCCCCACCGGTGTCGATCGTCAGCAGCGTGTGGCCGTCCCGCCACGCACGGTCCTGGGCGCCCTTGATCATCATGCCCGAGAACGGTGAGGTCGCGACCTCGTCGCCGACCAGCCCGATGATCTCGGCGACCCCCGTCTTCAGGCTCTTGGCCTGGAGGTTCGTGCGATACCCGAGGGTGGTTGCCGCGTCGCGGACCCGCTGCGCGGTCGCCGCCGAGGCGCGTCCGGCGTGCGCACCGCTGAGGACGAGAGAGACCACGGCCTGGGAGACGCCGGCCTGCGCGGCCACGTCGTTCATCGTCGGGCGCTGCGCCATGACTGTTCCCCCAAGTCTCGGAACGTCGCGCGACACCGACCGTGGTCCGCGCTGACGTTATTCGTATGACGCATACGATGCTCCGCACCTCGTCCCCGTGTCAAGAGGTCACTTTCCGCACCCTTCGGCGCCTGCGCGCCCGGATCTGGGTGAGGCCGGCACCGGCTGAGAACGTCGGCCTCGCGGTCCCGCACACACCAACGCTCACCTGCTGGTCACCGCCCTCACGCCCACCGCTTCCGCGGCGACGTCTGCCCCACCCCCGCGTTGAACATGTTCATCGGATCGAGCCGCTGGAAGTGCTCCACCATCGGCTCGGGCGCCGGGTAGATGCGCCCGTAGTTGTGCTCGGCGGGAACGGCGGCGCCGCGGCTCTCCAGCAGCGCCGTCATCGCCTGCTTCAGCGCCACCGGGTCCACGCCCTTCTTGGCCACGTGGTCCTGGTGCAGCACATGGCAGAAGAAGTGTCCGAAGTAGACGCTCTGAAGCAGCTGATCAGCGATCTCCGGGGGCAGCACCTCGAGCCAGTCCGCATCGTCCCGGCGCAGGGCCACGTCGAAGGTGACCATGGCGGCGGCCTGGCTGCGGTGCATGACGAAGAACCGGCTGGCGGCGCTGGCCACGCCGAAGCGGATCAGCGTGGCGCTCTCGGCCTCGTCGGCGTCGCACTCGAAGAACGCACCCTCGTGCTCGGGCGCGGAGAAGAACTCGGAGAGCAGCTGCGTCGTCGCGTCCCGCTGACTGCCGCTGACCACCAGCAGCAGGTGATGCGCGAACCGGTTCCGGAACGCGACCAGTCGCGTCGGGATGTTCGCCGGGACCAGGGTGAACAGCTTCTGGGAGATCGCGTCGGCGACCGACGGGCCCAGTCCCGGCACCTTTGCGAACACCCCGTTCGCCCAGCTCTTCAGGGCGAACATGCGCACCAGGGTGCGGCTGCCGGCGTGCTTGAGGGAGACGTACGTGTCCTTGCCGTACTCGGTCGCCAGGTCGAAGGCGTGGGCGCTCATGTACTCGCCGGAGATCGGCAACGGTCCGTCCGCGGCGAGGCACGTGCGCCGCAGCCGCTCGAGGTCCGCGGGATCGTCGGTGCCGATGTAGAAGGTCGCCCGGTCCTGCTCGAGCGGGAACGTGCGGGTGCGCACCGCGAACACCATCAGCTTCCCGGCGCAGCCCGAGGCCTCGTGCAGGAACGTCGGATCCGCGTTGAAGCGGGCCGGAGAGCCGGCGAGCCGGCGCACGTGCTCGGCGTAGACGGTGCCGGTGGAGTCCGGCGGCGGCGGGGTGACGTCGGCGGCGTCCCACTGCCCGCGCTGCAGCCGATCGAGGATGTGCACGGGGTCGGATCCCAGCTCGATGCCCAGGTGGTTCACGAGCTGGATCTGCCCGTGCTCGTCGACCCGCGCGAAGATCGCCTGCTCGGTGAAGGCGGGGCCCTTGCGGATCTGGGTGCCGCCGGAGTTGTTGGCGATGCCGCCGACGACGCTCGCCCCGATGGAGGTCGAGCCGATCACCGAATGGGGCTCGCGTCCGTGCGGGGCGAGCTCCTCCTCGAGCGCGAAGAGGGTGGAGCCCGGCAGGCAGATCGCCTCGCGGGCGTCGTGGAGGAGGTGGATCTGGTCGATCCGCAGCGTGGAGAGGATGACGATGTCGCGGTCGTAGTCCTGCTCGCCCGGCCCGGAGCCGCCGGTGAGCCCGGTGTTGGCGGCCTGCGTGATGACGATCAGATCGTGGTCCACGCACACCTGCAGTGCCCGCCACATGTCCACCAGCGAGCCCGGTCGCAGCACGGCGAGCACGTCGCCCGCCCCGAAGCGGTCGCCCGTGGTGTAGGGAGCGGTGGCGCGCGCCGAGGTGAGGACGTGCTTGCGTTCCATGATCTCGGCGAAGGCGTCGACGGCCCCTGCCGATCGGGGATTCTGCGGTGCGCGCATGGGTGGGGGCTCCTTCGCCTCGAGTGGGTCGAGCACACGGGTGCCCGAGTTCTTCGCGGACCCTCGGCCAGCGTAGTCACCCTGCTTCGGAGGGCGCTCAAGTCTCGCGACTGCACACCGCTCGCCTGTCATATCCGTGTTCCATCCTGGACCACGACCACAGCAGGGCGTCCGCGCGGCGTCCCGTCACGCACCACCGTACGGAGCCGCCATGTTCCCCTCCCGCGATGCCATCGATGCCGCCGACGACGTCCTCCAGCTCGAGCGCATCTCCGCGGCGATCATCTCTGCGTTCCCCGAGCTGGAGGACGCGGTCCTTCGGGATGAGCGCAAGCTCCTGCTCACGATTCCCTACCCTGCGGGCGGTTACGTCGTGATCGCGAGGATGACTCGCCACCGAACCCTCCGCTGGGTGGTGGCGGTCCCGGATACTCCGGATCCCACCATCCACGAGCCGTCGTCCTTCGACGACTATCCGCGACTGGTCGGCGAGGCGCTGGGACTGGAGCGAGCGGCCTGACGCGGAACCCTGCCCTCCGGGTGGGCGATGGTTGCGGGCGAGCCGCCCTGGTCACGGACCAGAGCCCGATAAGGTCGCCGGGTGCCCAGCCCCCACCGTTCCAGCACCCGTGGACGCCGCAGGTCCCCGCGCCGGGCGGGATCCGGGCAGTCGCAGCGGCCGCTGCCGGTCGCCGGACCGGGTGAGCGGCTGTGGGTGCTCGATGTCCCCTACGGGACCCAGGTCGAGGGCGCCGCCTGGCACGCGGCGGTGAGGATGCACCTCCACGTCGGGCCCGCGCTTCCGGCGCACCTCGCGCCGTATGCGCCCGGTCCCCACACCCTCGGGCGATTCCTCGAGAACGAGCTGAACCCCGACGACCCGACCCCCGCCCCCGAGCCGACGGAGGATCTCGAGCCGCGCAGGATCCAGTTCGAGGCGGCCGACGCGATCGCGGAGTGCGCCATGGCCGGAGGGCGTCAGTTCCTGCTGGCCGATGAACCCGGCGTCGGCAAGACGATCTCCGCCGTGCTCGGCGCGACGGCGGTGGGCGACCTCCGCGGCGCGCAGCGGGTGCTGGTGGTCGCCGACCGGCCCGCCGCGATCACCATCGGGCACTGGTGCCGCACCATCACGGCGCTCGGCGACGGCGGCCTGGAGTGGGTGGTGATCACCTGGGACCGCCTGGAGAAGGTCGCCGGCCACACCTGGGACGTGATCATCGCGGACGAGGCCCATGCGCTGCGCCGCACCACCACCAAGCGGTGGAAGCTCTGGGCGCGACTCTCGGGGCAGGGGAAACCGCAGGAGAAGGCGCCCTTCGTGATCGCGACGACCGCGACTCCCGGTCACACCCCGCTCGAGCTGCCGTATCTCGCCCCGGCCTACGCCCAGCACCACGGAGAGCCGATGAAGGAGTGGACCTCCGCGGCCCAGCCCGGCGCCACGTTCGCGGCTGCGCTCGAACGCCACGGCGTCGGGATCGAGCGCGGACGCTACGGCGCGACCTGGACCGCCGATGCCACCCGACGCGCCGCCGACCTCGCCCTGGTGCGCGGCTGGCTCGACGACCAGCACCCGCCCGCCATGCTGCATCGCGCGGCGCCGTGGGGGCCGGTGCCGATCTCCAGCATGCCGGTCACGCTCACCCCGGCCGAGCGGGCGGCCTACGACGCCGAGTGGGGAGAGTTCTGCCGCGAGATGGACATCGCCCGGCGCGGCCGCAACACCGCCAAGGGACGTGCGGCGCTGCTGCGCTTCCGGCAGAAGGCCGGGCTGATCCGCGTCGACTCCACGGTGGCCTGGATCGCCCAGCAGGTCGAGGCCGAGCGCCAGGTGGCGTGCTCGGTCGAGTTCGTCGGGACCGCCGCGGAGCCGATCACCGAGCGGCTGCGCGACGCCGGCCTCGAGGTCGCCACGATCTATGGCCAGGGCCGCTTCGACGTCGAGGCCGAGCGGCTGCGGTTCCAGACGGGACAGGCGAAGGTCTGCGTCTTCACCACCGTCGCCTCGATCAGCCTGCACGCCGGCGAGGCCCTCCCCGGTGGCCACCAGGCGAGCACCGAGCCCCGGGTCGGCGTCTTCCATCAGGCCCGCTTCTCCGGCATCGCGGGCCGGCAGGTCACCGGGCGCACCCACCGCGACCACCAGGTCTCGCCCTGGCACATCGCCTATGCGCAGGACACCGTCGAGGAGCAGGTCAGCAAGGTGATGGTCGAGCGGATCGCCGCGGCGTCCGACACCGTGGGCGGTGATACCGCTGGGCTGGCCGACGTCGCCCAGCTGCTCGGCGCCGACTGGCTGCCGTCCGCGGCCCTGACCGAGGGTGGCGCCTGACCGACGTGGATCCCGACGTCATCCGTAGGAGCGCGGAAGGGATCAGCTCGCCGCGTCCGTCCCGGGGCGGACCATCGAATACACCACCGGACCTTCGGTGATCGTGGTGGTCGCCGCGACGACGAACCCGTGTCGCGAGTACAGGGTCACGTTCCGCGGGTCGGAGGTCTCCAGCGCGACCGGAACCGGGCCCGCCTGCCCCACCTCGCGCAGCGCGTGGGCCAGGAGCGCTCCCCCGATGCCGCGACCCCAGCTGCTCGGATGCACGCCCAGGGTCGCGAGCTCCCAGGCGCCGGTGGGAGTTCGCGGCAGCTCAGCCGCGAGGAGAAGCGGGAGACGCTCGCCGAGCAGAGCGGCGATCCGCGTCTGGGCCTCGTCCGTCGGCGCCGGCGCCTCGGGAGGCATCAGCGCCAACACCCCGTCCGCGTCCCCGGCGACGAGCACGAGCCCGCAGGCCAGTGCGTGCTCCAGGTAGATGCGCTGGAGCGCCTCCAGACGATCCGCATACCCCTCGTCGGGGATCGACCACCGGGTCCAGGGGTACTGCTCGAATGCCACGGCAAGAGTCTGCGCGGCCGCGGGGATGTCCGCGGTGGTGGCGCGGTGCACTCGGATCTGCACCGCACCACCGTATCGAGCGGCCCCTGACCTCACCCCCACAGCGACCGCAGCTGCGCCTCCCGCTCGGCCGGCGCCGTCGCCACCAGCGTCGACGCAGCCAGGACCGCGATCTGCAGCGCTTCCGCACCGTCCGCTCCCCGGCTCAGCGCTCCCAGCAGCACCGCATTGAAGCTGTCGCCCGCGCCGGTGGTGTCCAGAGCGGTCACCGCCGGGGCCGCGGCGCGGTGCACCGCCTCGCCCGCGCACAGCAGTCCGCCGTCAGCGCCGAGCTTCGCGACGACCATCGCGCCGGTGCGGGCGGCGAGGTCGCGCGCCGCGTCCTCGACATCCTCGATGCCGGTCAGTCCGCGCAGCTCGCTCTCGTTGGGCAGCAGGATGTCCGTGTGGGGCAGCACGTGCTCGAACAGTTCAGAGCGCGCCTCCTCGGTCCATCCGCCGTCCGGATGCCCGGTGTCGACCGCCGTGGTCGCACCCCCGCGCCGAGCCCGGGCCAGCAGCTCCCCCGCGGCTTCTCCCTGCAGTCCCGGCAGCAGGAAGTATCCGCTGAACAGCACGTAGCGCGCTGCCAGTGCCTCGGGGCCGAGGTCGACCGGCGAGAAGGTCCCCATCGCCCCGAGCGAGGACAGGAACGAGCGCTCGCTCCCCTGCTCCTCGGCTACGACGGTCAGCCCGGAGTCGGTGGCGTCCTGCGTGATCAGGTCCAGGTCGAGGCCGTCGATCTGGGCCAGGGCGCGCACCATCTGCCCCGAGGGGTCGTCACCCACCTTGGCGACCAGCCGGGTCGCGAGCCCGAGCTGGGCGGCGCGCTGCGCGGCGATGGCTGCGGAGCCGCCGAGCCGCACCTCGACCTTCGGGACGATGCGCTCGGTCCCCGGCGGGGGGAAGGTCTGGGCGTCGTGCACGATGACGTCGAGGTTGGCGTTGCCGATCACGCTCAGCACGCATCGCGCCCCACCGGTTCCGGCGAGCTCCGCCGCGGTCGAGAGCAGCTGCTCGCGCGCCGTGTCCAGCGCTGCGCGCCGCGTCCCGAACTGCTCCGCCAAAGCCTGTTCTCGCTGAGTGGCAGCGTCCAGCGCCCGGGCGATGGCCGTCCGGCCGGGCGAGCCGGGCTGTGCGCGCTCCAGGATCCGTCGCGGATCCCGGCCCGAGGAGAGCACCAGCTCGCGCAGGGGGCCGTCGTCGTCGTCGATGCCGGCTGCGGCGAGCGCGGCCTCGACCTGGGCGGCGTCCCAGGTGGTCGGATCCCCCTGCCGGAACAGGGTGCCCACCACGTCGTGCGCGCTGCGCCACGGGACGGATCGGGCCGCGAGCGCCTCGGCGACCGCGGTGGTGGTGGCGCCGGAGCGCACGATGTCCTCGTCGGAGGGCAGCGCAGCGGGCTCGATCTCGAGGGTGAGCCCATCGATCAGTCGCACGAAGCGGATCATCCGCTCGGTCGAGGACCACAGGTGCTTCTGCACGTCGGTGGTCGCGTTGTTCGAGTCCTCGTACCAGCCGGCCGCGATCGTGGTGAACACGGCGTTGGCCTCGCCGTTCGCGGCGCCGGACATCGAGACCAGATGCTCGAGGACCACCGGGTTCTTCTTCTGCGGCATGATCGAGGAGCCCTGCGTGAACTCGTCGGGCATGCGCACCCAGCCCAGGTTCATCCACTCCTGCAGCACTCGCGCCCAGCGCGCGCCGGTCGAGGCGACGCGGGCGTGCAGGCCGGCGAGCCTCATGAAGTGCTCCGCCCCGGCCACTGCTTCGTAGGAGGCGGTGAAGGAGCTCGAGAATCCCAGCAGGTCGGCGACGCGCTCCGCGTCGACCGCGATGTCGGTGCCGGTGAACGCGGCGGATCCCAGCGGGGACACGTTCATCTCGTCGTACACGGACAGCAGCTCCGCGGCCTGCGAGAGCAGCGCCTCGGCCAGTCCCGAGAGGACATGCGCGATCGTGGTGGGCTGGGCCGGGCGGCGGTGCGTGTGGCCGATGAGCAGGGAGTCCACGTTCGCCTCCGCGACCGTCGCGAGGTCGCGCACCGTCTGCAGCAGCAGATCGGCGAGGTCGAGGATCCCGCGGCGCAGGATCATGCGGAACACCCCCGCGTCCAGGTCGTTGCGGCTGCGGGCGAGCTGCACGTCCAGGTCCGAGGTGCTGATCCCGCACGCGGCGGCGAGCTGCTGCTCGAGGTAGTAGTACGGGTCCTCCACGGAACCGTCGTACGGGTGGGAGGTCACGCGCGGCCGCCAGTCCTCCACCGGCCCCTCATCACCCCATCGCCGCCAGAGCGACAGGAGCCCGCCGAGGAGCCGGTCCGCGCGCGGCTCGGTCAGCGCGCCGGTCTCGCGCAGCATGATCACGTGCGCGAGGCTGGCCTCGACCATCGCGGGCAGGTCGTGCGGCGCGGACTGCTCGAAGGCGACTCGCAGGTGGTTGTCCCAGTAGATCGAGAGGTCCTCGCGGTCCCGCAGGGGGATCCGCGCGGAAGTGTCGGGGTCGGGGGTGCTGTTCTCCTGCATCAACAGGGGCTCCTCTCACGCAGCGGTGACTGCGGCGGTTGCGGCGAGGTCACCGGTGCGGCGACGGCGCGTGAAGAGTCCTGGCTTCTCCAGGACCTCCGAGACGATCAGGACGATCAGGATGGCCAGCACCTGCAGCGAACCGTAGGCGAAGGCCGATCCCAGGTCGTTGGCGTATTGGCGGTTGTAGATCTCCACCGAGAGCGGCACGAACCGGGCCGGGTAGATGACCACGGAGGCCACGTACTCCCCGAAGCCCTGGACGAACGCGAGCAGTGCGCCCGCGATCACGCCGCGCGCCATCAGCGGCAGCGTGATGGTGCGCAGGGTGCGGAAGGGGCCGGCGCCCAGGTTCTGGGCGGCCTCCTCCACGGAGGGGTCGATCTGGGCGAGCGAGGCGGCCGCGTTGCGGAAGACCAGCGGCACGAAGCGGATGAAGTAGGCCAGCGGCAGGATCCAGAGGGAGCCGATGAACACCTGGCCCAGGTTGAAGGGGGTGGGCGAGGCGAAGGCGGTGACGATGTTGATGCCCACGACGGTGCCGGGAAGCGCCCAGGGCAGCATGATCATCAGGTCCAGGATGCCGGCGCCCCGGCCCTTCCAGCGGGCGATCACCCAGGCCGTCAGCACGCCCACCACGATCGACGCGGCCATCGCGATCGCCGACATCTGGGAGGAGACCAGCAGTGGCCGCAGGCTGCGGGGCTCGGTGAAGATGTCGATGAAGTTCTGCAGTGTGTAGTCGGGCGGGATGATCTGGGTGGTCCAGGTGCCGTTGACGGTGAAGGCGAGCAGCACGATCGCCGCGACCGGGGCCGCGAGGATCAGCACGATCACGGCGGAGCCCACCGCGGCGAGCACCTGCGGGACGATGCCCTGGACCGTCTTGACGGCCTGCGGGGTGCCCTTGGACATCGAGCGCGTCAGCCGCCGGTTCTGGTACCAGCGCATGAGCAGCAGGAACAGGATCGAGACCACCGAGAGCACGGTGGACTGCGCGGCGGCGAGGTCGTACGCGCCGGAGGTCTTCGCCGCGACGATGCGCATGGTCAGGGTGTTGACGTTGTAGAACTGCGGAGCCGTGAACGAAGCCATCGAGACCATGAACGTCAGCAGGGCACCGGAGACCAGAGCAGGCGTGAGCATGGGCAGCAGCACGGTGCGCCACATCGTCGACCGGCTGGCCCCGAGGTTCATCGCGGCCTCCTCGAGGGAGGCGTCGCTGCCTGAGAGCCCGGCACTCACGGCGAGGTAGAAGTACGGGTACATCGTCAGGGTGTGCACGAGCATCACGCCGGCGACGCCGTCGAAGGACAGCGCCGCGGCGGGGATGCCGGTGACCTCCTGCAGCAGGCGCGGGATGATGCCGCTGGTGCCGTACAGGTAGTAGAACGAGAGCGCCCCGATCAGCGGGGGCAGCGCGAGCGGCAGCAGGGCGAAGACCTTCAGCACCGAGCGCCCCGGGAAGCTGAAGCGGGTCAGCAGCACCGCGAGGCCGGTACCGACCACTCCGGCGCTCAGCACCGAGCCCAACGAGATCCCGACCGACAGCATCAGCGCCCGACGGGAGTTGCCGGAGACGAAGTCGGAGTAGGCCGCGCCGCCGTCCTCGGCGGAGGTGAACACCGTCGCGATCATCGGGAAGACGATGTAGATCAGCAGGATCAGCACCAGCGGGATCGCGAGCACGTAGACGAAGCGGTCCGAGGCGGTCTGCTGCAGGCGGTTCCGGCGGGTGCGGGGCGCGGCGGCCGCGGTGGGCTGGGCGGTGAGCGTCACGGGGCCACCACCCAGGTGCGGTCCGCGTCCGGCCGCAGCAGCACCTCGTCGCCCGCTGCGGGCAGGTCGTCGGTGTCCGGGATGGTGGCCAGCAGGTCCTGGTTCCCGTACCGCAGCCAGATCACGCAGCTGGACCCGGTGAACTCGGTCATCCGCACGCTCGCGCGGAGCGCGCCGACGACGGTGCCGCTCCCGGCGGGGGCCGGTTCGAGACGGACCGTCTCGGGGCGGACCGACAGCGCCACCTCGTCCCCCACGACGACGTCGGCCGAGAGTGTGCCCTCGGCGACGGGGGCCTGGAGGATCTCGCCGCCGTCCAGGCGCACGGCGATGCACGCGGGCTCGACGTGCTCGACCACGCCGGGCAGCACGTTGGAGCGGCCGATGAAGCGGGCGACGAAGCTGGTGGCGGGGCGGCGGTAGATCTCGCGCGGCGCCCCCACTTGGTGGAGGACCCCGGCGTTCATCACCGCGATGCGATCGGACATCGCCATCGCCTCGGACTGGTCGTGGGTGACGTACACGCTGGTGGTGCCGGCGCGCTGCTGGATCTGGCGGATCTGGGCGCGGGTCTCCTCCCGCAGCTTCGCATCAAGGTTCGACAGCGGCTCATCGAGCAGCAGCACCGACGGCTGGATCACCAGGGCGCGGGCGAGGGCGACGCGCTGCTGCTGACCGCCGGAGAGCTGATCGATGCGGCGGTCCGCGTAGCCGGTCAGGCCCACGATCTCGAGCGCCTCCCCCACCCGGGTCCGCTTCTCCGCTGCGGCGACACGCCGCATCGACAGCCCGTAGGCGACGTTCGTGGCGACGTCCATGTGCGGGAAGAGCGCATAGTTCTGGAACACCATGCCGGTGTCGCGCTTGTGGGGCGGCAGATTCGTGACATCACGGTCGCCGAAGCGGATGCGGCCGGCGGTCGGGTTGATGAACCCGGCGATCATCCGCAGGGTCGTGGACTTCCCGCACCCCGAGGGGCCCAGCAGGGTGAAGAATTCTCCGTCGCCGACGGTCAGGGAGACGTCATCGACCGAGGGGGTGGCGCCGGTGTAGACCTTGGAGACGTGCTCGAGGTCGACTGAGTTCATGTGGTCCTCCGGGGAATGGTGGTGGGGCCCGCCCGTACGGGCGGGCCCCCTGCCAGAAACGTGGTGGCCGGTCAGCCCTTGCCCTTGATGGAGGAGGCCCAGTGGCCGATCCACTCCTCCTCGTTCTCGGCGATGCGGTCCCAATCGACCTCCATCTCCGTCAGCCCGAGATCGGCGAGCCACTGCGGCTGCTGCTCGAGCTCGATCGCCGGGATCTGGTAGTACTCCTCGGCCATCGAGGTCTGCACCTCCGGGCTCAGCAGGTAGCTGATGAAGGCGTCCGCTCCTGCGCCACCGGGACCGTCGGCGATCTTGGCGAGACCGTCGACGAGCATCGGCGCCCCGGACGTCGGGACGACCGCGTCGAACATGGGGAAGTCGCCGTTCTTCTGCAGCATGATGTCCTGCAGGTTCCACAGCGAGATCGCTGCCTCCTGACGGCTGACCCGCTGGTACATGTCGGTCGGGTTCGCGGCGTAGGTGGCGGTGTTCTTGTCCAGGCCGAGCAGCCACTCGTAGCCGGCCTCCGGGGAGCCGGCCTCGTCGTAGAGCCGATCGATCATGGCGCAGTAGATCGCGCGCATGGTGCCGGAGGCCTCGACGTCGCGGATCACGATGTTGTCGGCGTACTCCTCGCCCAGCAGATCGTCCCAGTCGGCAGGGATCTCGTCGCCGCTGATCATCTCGGTGTTGATCATGAACAGCTCGGCGAGCAGCATCTCGCCGACCCACAGCCCTTCGGGGTCGCGATATTCCTCGGGAATGGCATCGACGACGTCCTGCGGAGCGGGCGCGAGGACTCCGTCGGCGGCGCCCTGGGACAGCTGCTGGCGGGTGCCTCCCCACCAGATGTCGCCCTGCGGGTTGGACTTCTCGGCGCGCACGCGCTCGAGGGCCTCCTGAGCACCGAGGGTGAGGATCGTGGCCATGCCCTCCCACTCGGGGTGAGCGGCCTCGAAGTCGGCCACGACCTTCTCGGCGAGCGCGCTGTCGCGGGCGGTGTAGATGGTGAAGGGGACGGCGCCGGCGCCGCCGCCGTCGCTGCCTCCGGAGCCGGAGCCGGCGTCGCCGCCGCTCCCGCCCTCGTCGAGGCCGCAGGCGGCGAGGGCTGCGGCAGTGCCGACCAGGGCGGTGCCCTGGAGGTAATGGCGTCGGTTCAGCATGATGCTCTCCTTCGAGTGGGTGTAGGTGCTGCGGTCAGGCTTCGGGGTCGGCGTGGGTGCCGGCCTCGGGGTTCGTGGCGTGGTCATGGTCGGACGCAGGACTGGTCTGCGTCGGCGCCCCGCTCGGCCCGAGCTCCCGACGGCTGCGGGTCTCGTCGTCATCCGGCAGGAAGATCCACGGGTCGTTCTGGAGATGCGCGATGGCTCCGCTGACGATCGCGTTCTCACCGAGCTCCGCGAAGCAGATCTCGATCGGCGAGGGGCTGCCGGCCCGGACCTTGGCCGCCAGGGCGGCGCGAGCGGCTCGCGACAGACGCGCCGCATCCCCGGCGAAGACGATCCGACCCGGGTTGATCACGCAGGTCAGGACCACGCCTGCATACGCCCATGCGTCCATCGCGGCGTCCAGCAGAGCCCCGGCCTCGGGGGCGTCACTGGTTTCGAGAGCTTCGACGACATGCGCCTCGTCGGCCTCCACCCCGATCTCCTCCGCTCTCGTGCGCAGGGCGGAGACCGACCACTGCGCCTCGAGGGGGCCGACCGCACTCCCGCCTCCGGTGAGCGCGCCGTTCCAGGGCAGGAACCCGATCTCTCCGGCGGATCCCGACACCCCGCGATGGACGCGGCCCTCCAGCACCAGTGCGCCACCGATGCCGTCGCCGACGAAGATCAGCCCGAAGTCGCGGACGTCCCGGGCGGCGCCGCTCCTCGCCTCCCCCAGCGCCAGGAGGTTCACGTCGTTCTCGCCGATGGTGTGCAATCCCGAGCTCTCGGCGATGACATCCTGGATGCGGCGCGCGGTGGGCCGGCCCAGGGCCGGCGCGAGCGAGACGTCGCCGTCGGCGGAGACCACCCCGGGCAGGGAGATGACGGCACAGGTGGACGGGGACTCCGCAACCCCCTGCAGGGCGTCGATCGCGTTCAGGACCGAAGTCAGCGGCTGGTCCGGATCCAGGCGTCGGCGGACCTGCACGTGGACGGTCCCGGCGAGGTCGACCTGGCGCGCCACGAGGTACCCGGAATCGACGGAGAGCAGCATCAGCAGCACGCTGCGCCGGTCGAACTCGAGCAGGGTGCGCCGACGACCACCGGTCGATCGGCCTCGACCGGTCTCGATCACGTGGCCCAGGCTCATCAGCAGGCGTATCGAACCCGTCATCGCGGACTGCGAGGACCCGGTGAGCTCGGCGAGCTCGGTGCGGGACATCGTCCCGTGCTCGAGCAGCGCGCTGACGACGCGCTGCAGGCGCATGCGGCCCTGTGCGCCGTTCGTCGTGCTCTGGGTCACCGTCGACATTCTTACTTTATAGCGTGCAGAAAGTCCGAGCGCAAGCGCGGAACCTTCCCTTGGCATCCGCGCTCGTCGACATCCGCCCTGCATGATCGAGTAAGTCGGCCGTCGCCCAGCCCTTGCTTTGGCTCCTTACTTCAGGCTATGAAGTATGAAGGGCATCACGTCGAGGTGAGGCCCAGACCTCGGAAGGAACGTCCATGACACGTCATCACCGCAGTTCACAGGCCGAAACGGCCACGCCGAGCAGTGCGTACGTCTCGCGCCGCAGAGTCCTGCAGGCCTCCGGTGCCATGGGGTTGGCCACCGCCTTCGCCGGCACCGGCCTCGCCCTCACCCCGGCGGAGCGCGCCCTCGCCGAAGAAGGAGCGGAGTCCGTGAAGCTCAACGTGCTGTTCATCGGAGCGCACCCGGACGACGAGGCCGGAACCCTGGCCACCCTCGGGCAGTGGGGCGAGTTCCACGACATGAAGGTCGGGGTCATCACCGCCACCCGCGGCGAGGGCGGCGGCAACGCCGTGGGCCTCGAGGAGGGCCCGGCCCTCGGCCTGATCCGCGAGGCCGAGGAGCGCGACGCCGTCGGTCTGGCCGGCATCGAGCACGTCTACAACCTCGACGCACTGGACTTCTACTACACGGCCAGCGCGCCGCTGTCCCGACAGGTCTGGGGCGGGGACGAACTCCTCGGTCGCATCGTGCGCGTCGTGCGGGCCACCCGCCCCGAGGTCATCGTGACGATGAACCCCTCCGCCGTCGAGGGCAACCACGGCAACCATCAGCAGGCGGCGATGTATGCCCTGGAGGCCTACCTCCAGGCCGGCGACCCCTCCGCCTTCCCGGAGCACCTCGAGGAGGGCTTCGCCGTCTGGACCCCGCGCCGCATCCTGCGCAGCGGAGCGAACGGGAGCGGGGCGACCGGACCGGACGGCGTCGCCGGCGGCTACTCCCCGGCGATCACCAGCGACCTCGTCTTCGGCGCCTGGGACGGCGCCCCCAGCCAGGTGCACGGCAAGCGGTGGTCACAGATCAAGGACGAGGCCATCTGGACCTACGTGACCCAGGGCTGGGCCGAGCGTGCAGGAAGCCCGTCGGACCCCGCGAAGATCGCCACGACATGGATGACCCTGCTGCACACGCGAACGCCGCTGGCCGACCCCACCAGCGGAGGCGAGGCCGCTCTGCGCGGAGCGACACTGCCGATCGACGGAGGTCTCCCGCTCGGGACGCTGCTCGAGGTGATCCCTGACCGCTACGAGTTCGTCGCCGAGGAGCCGCTGGCCGTTCGCGTGAGCATCACCGCGCCGACCGGGCAGGATCTGCCGGCCGGCACGGTGGCACTCGAGGTCCCCGCCGGGTGGAGGAGCAGCGGTGGGCAGTCGATGCCAGCCCTCGCGGCCGGGCGGAGCCATGTCCTCGCCTTCGACGTCACGGTGGAGTCGTCGGTCGACCCCGGCGCCACCGCCAGGATCGCGGCCACCCTGACCGCCGGAAGGAGCACCGGGACCTCCAGTGCGCCGGTCCGCGCCGCCGGGGCCCTCGAGACGAGCATCGAGCCGCTCGAGGAGATCCGCGAGTTCCGCGACTGGACCGAGAGACTGGACCTCCGCCACCTCGACGCTCTGGTCCCCGAGCTCTTCGCCGTCGGTCAGGGTCGCGCACGCGACCTCGGCATCGCGGTGCGCAACTACTCCGACCGCGCCCGCAGCGGCAGGGTCGAGATCCGCGTCCCGGAGGGGTTCAGCGCGGAACCGTCGACCCTCGAGACCGGCACCGTCCCGGCCGGCGACAGCGCCGAGCACACCGTCGTCATCACCAACACCGACGAGGCGGTCCCGACCGCGAACCGCGCCGAGAACGGAGGCTCCTGGCCGGTGGAGCTGCTCACCAGCGTGGACGGCGCCTCCGCCCGGCGGACGGCCACCATGAATCTGGTCCCCAGCCGGGTCATCGCACGGGCAGAGCCCTCCCCGCTCGTCGACGGCATCCGCGAGGAAGACGAGTACCCCGGGGAGCCGATCCCGGTGGAGACGATCTGGGACGGCGCCGGCACCAAGGGCGGCACCACCGAGTCGGTGAGCGCGCAGTCCTGGCTCACCTTCGATGACGAGAACCTCTATGTCTTCCTCTCCGTCGCCGATGACGTGCGCGGCACGATCCTGCCGATCGACGACAACAAGCGTCAGCGGCGCACTGACTCCGTCGAGATCTACGTCGACCCTCGCGGGACTGCCGCGAACACTGCCCAGACGTTCATCGCGGGCATCATGCCGTCAATGGGATCGATGACCGGACCGCCCGGAGTGGGCCGGGATCGGGACAACCATCAGGGCATCGCGGAGGAGACGGCACCGGGCATGGAGGTCGCGGTGACCATGGCCGACACCGCGGACGCGTATGCGGGGTACGACATGGAGGTCAAGATCCCCTTCGACGTGCTTCCCGATGCCATCGATCCGGCGCATATGGGCTTCAACATCCTGATCAACGACTCGGACACCCAGAACCAGGCGGCCCAGGTGCGGGTGGGATGGTCGACGTTCGCCGGCGTGCGAGCCGATCCGTGGCGCTGGGGGCAGGTGGCTCTCGACGGTCTGGACGACGCAGGATCCGAGCCGAAGGACGCCGTGCTTCCGTCGACAGCAGCGCGGTCGGTCGACTCGCCGCTGTCGATCCTCCAGAGCGCCGGCGATCGGGTGCCGTTGGGTGGCCACAGCCCGACCGATCCGCATCTGGAGATCACCTCGGTGGAGCGGAAGAAGGACCGCATCACGGCGGTCCTGCAGTCCCCGGTGAAGGGGACCGCGACGGTGCTGATCTGGGATGGCGAGAGCGTGCTGGCCGAGCTGGAGCGGACCATGCCGGCCGGAGAGCGCCGCGTGAACCTCCGTGTGCCCGATCTCCCCGCGATCATCGCGGAGCGGGAGGTGGACGTGATCGCCTCCTTCGAGGCGAAGGACAAGGTCTCCGCGGCCGCTCGACGCCTCGAGTGACGACGTGACGCGTCGGGGCTCCGGCGCCACCGGAGCCCTGACGCGTGACGCTCAGGACCCGTTCTCACGCGGAGCAAGACCCGGCGAACTCGGCGGATGGCCGGGTAGCTCAGCCCCGGAGGACTTCAACGTCGTCACCAGCGCCCCGATCCGCCGCGTCCGGACCGTGTCGTTCGGCGCGGTCAGGATGGGGTGCAGCGCGGAGTACCGGGCGGACCTGGTCAGCTGAGCGAAAGCCTCCGCCGCAGCCGGTGAGGCGGCGAGCGCTGCGGCGAGATCGTCCGGCACCTCAGCGGTCGCGGGCCCCGCATACGCCCGCTCCCACCGCCCGTCGGCCCGGGCCCGCTCCACCTCGGCCCGCCCGCGCTCGCGCATCCTGCCCTCGGCCTCCAGCCGCGCGATGATCTGCACGTTGCGCTGCGACCAGATCGAGCGGGCCCGGCGCGGAGTGAACAGCTGGCGGAAGGCGTGCTCGTCGTGCCGGCGGCGCTGGCCATCGATCCATCCGCAGCACAGTGCCTCCTCCAGCGCCTGCTCGTACGTGAGAGCCGTCGGGGCCGCACTTGCCTTCTTCGCCAGGAGCAGCCACACCCCGCCGGGCTGGTCCTCGTGCTCCTCCAGCCAGGCGCGCCAGGCGGCCCGGTCCGGGATCACCAGCGGCGGCGGGAGCTCGGCGGCGTTCATGCTCCCGAGCCTCCCACGCGGGGCGGACAGTGTCTGTCCGCTGGCGGGGCCCGGTTCGAGGACGCCCTCGAGCCGGAGGCTGCACGTCGCCACTATCGTGAGGCGAGGGCAGCCGCCCTCGTCCGGATCATCGTGATCCTCCCACTCGGAAGGGCGACGCCATGCAGAGTCCTGAGGACGCGGTCCGCGCGACAGCGGCCGCGATACCGCCCGGCCGGGTGATGACCTACGGCGAGATCGGGTGGGCGATCGGGGTGCACCCCCGCCAGGTGGGACGCATCGTCGCACGCATCGCCGACGACATCCCCTGGTGGCGGGTGATCCGCGCGGACGGGACTCCGGCCACGTGCCACGACAACACCGCCCCCGCCCTGCTGGCCGAGGAGGGCGTTCCCTTCGACGGGGACCGGGTGGACCTGCGCCGGCTGCGTTCTCCGGGCCGGGTCACGGCCTGACCTCTCGCCCGCACTCCCCGGATAGGCGAGCAGCAGGAGCCGGAGCGAGCGTCGCTCGCTCACCGGCGGCCTGCAGAGTGAGGGCGGCGGGGAACCCAACGTGGCGAGCAGAGCTGACGGAACACGGAGATTGCACCGCTCGAGAGCCACACGGCGGTGCGCGGGGTCCTGCGTGCCCCTCCTCGCTACGCGAAGCCTCCGACCGACAGCGGCTGCTCCGTCCATCGGGCTGCGAGAGGCCGGCGCCACGGCGCAGTACGTCAGGAGCGCTGCCGCTCTCGGTGCACGCGGCGGACATCGCCGTGTTTGTGTGCTTCAGCCGTTCACACGCTGCAGCATCGAAGGGCGACCCGATCGTCGACGGCGCTGCAGGCCCCCTCGTCGTCGAGAGGTAGACGCCGCACCGTCTGCGTGAGCTCCTCAGCTCGCGATCTGCGCGGAGGCGGATGCTGCTGCGAGCGCTCCGCCCACGGTGTGGCCCCACATCGCCGGGAACGCCGTCGGGAAGATCCGCAGATCGTCGGCTGTTCCGATCCTCGCACTCGTGGCGACGATCGCGCCGCGGCCCGACGGCACGCCACTGACACCGATCACAGGAGCCTGTTCGCCCCTCTTGTCCTGCGCAAGGGCGAGGTGCAGTCGATCCGAGAGGTACGAGACATCTGCCGGTGCGAAATGGGCGGCGAGGCGCTGGGAGTAGGCCTGGATGGTCGCACCCGAGTGCGTGTCCAGACCGAACTGCTGCGCGGTCTGCTCGACGAGCCCATGAATCCACTCAAGGACGGCACCGTTCGACAGCGCGGTGACGCGCAGGGTGTCGGCGGACCCGTCACCGTCCCGGGTTTCGAAGAGCGCGAAGAGCGCGTCCCCCATCAGGTCGTGACGTGTCGTCGAGGCAAGCGCGAGATGCACATCCGACATGCCACGAATCGCGCCTGAGTGCACCGATGCCCCCACAGACGTCCTCTCGCCGACGGCATATCCGATCCCGAAGGACTGCCCGAACATGCTGAACTGATGCATCAGGGCTCCACGCGCTTCACCGGCCGTCTTCTCGTCGAAATGCCGCTCCACCTCGAGCACCCGCTGCGGATCCAGCTGGATCACGGATCCCGAAACGTATGCGTTGCCGGCAGGCTGTCGAAGGAGTTCCTCGGCATGGTCGGCGAGGGCCGTGGCCGTGGCCCAATCCTCACGATTGATCTTGCGAGCCTTGAGCTCTCAGAGCACCCCGACGATGACGAGGACGAGCCCGACGATCCAGAGCATCGAGGTGAAGAACAGGACGGCGAAAATGCCACTCATCGCCCCGCTCGCGCTCTGCGCGAAAATGGCGGGAAGTGCGAGGAAGAACCCGACGATGACCAGCAGAATCGTGCCGAGGATCAGCGCTTTACGGTGGAGGTGGCGACGCGCGCGTCCGCACATCGCGGGTGGGGTGCTCATGCGAAGCACGATACGTGGCACGCGTTCGGCCGGGGGCTCTTGTGGAAAACCCTGCGTCGGTCTCGCGAGATCCCGCGCACGAGGCTGTCGACCACCTCGTGCGCGGGCGGATCTCGGGCAGTCCACAGGCGCCGTGGAGGGACGGGACGCGTGCCCCGTGCCGTCACGGCCTCGTCGGATCGACGGTGTGGGCGGTGAGCAGGTAGCCCTCGGGGCCCACGAAGGAGAGGGTGCGCCCGAACGGCGAATCGGCTGGCGCGCCGAGCACCTCGACGTCGGCCCGGCGGAGCCGTGCGTGCAGCGCATCGGCATCGTCGACGCCGAACCACATCGCCACGCCGAGCCCGGGACGGGGAAGGGCCGTCGCGAGGTCGACGCCGGGCAGTGGCTCGCGCACCGCGAAGGCGACCGGGCTGGTGTCGAAGACGATCGCGCCGGGCGGCGCCGAGGCGGCGCGCGTCATGCCCAGATGCTGCTCGAAGAAGGTGGCGGCGGCCTCGAGGTCGCGAACCTGCAGGGCGAGGAAGTCGGGTCCGAAGGTGGTCATGGGGTCTCCTGGCTGTCGGGATCCTGAATGTCAGGGTCCTTATACTCGCTCGGCCCCCCAGGCTATGTCAACATACTGATATGCAGACCTCTCAGGAGACCTCGGACCTCGGCCGCCGCATCGGCTACGTGCTCAAGCAGGCACAATCGGCGCTGCGCTCCCGCATGGACGAGGCCCTGCGACCGCTCGATCTGACCGTGCCGCAGTACGCGTGCCTCGAGCTGCTAGGCACGGGACCGCTCAGCAACGCCGAGCTCGCCCGCGGCGTGTTCGTCACGGCGCAATCCATGAACTCCGTGGTCAGAAGCCTGCAGGAGCGAGGGCTGATCGCCCGCGCCGACAGCGCCCCGAGCGGCCGACGTCGGCCCGCCGAGCTCACGGAGCCGGGCCGGGCGCTGCTCGCCGACGCCGACGCTCGGATCCGTGACATCGAGAGGCAGATGCTGGAGCCCCTCGAGCCCGGGGACGGCGACCGGGTGGTGGCCGCGCTCCGCGCGATCGCGGAGCATCTGCGAGGAGACGCCACCGCATAGCGGGCATCCTTCGCCGGGCCCAGGAGTTCCAGGGCGCGGCGCGAGCCGACGTTCGTCCCGAGCCGCGGGCTCCCCATGGTGCTGGTGCAGCTTTTCGGGGAAGGTGATCGCGGACAGGTAACGCGAGTGGCAGGAGCCGCCCGCGACCCCGGCCCTCGTCTCACCACACCACAGGAGCTGTGACCCGATGACCCTGCGCGCCTCCCAGCACGACGGCACCCACCCCCGCCCCACCCTCATGCGCGAGGACTGGGCGAGCCTCGACGGACCCTGGGCCTTCGCCCACGACGACGAGGACCAGGGCCTGGCCGGCCGCTGGTACGAGACCGGGCACGAGGACGCCTTCGCGCGCACCATCGAGGTGCCCTTCGTGCCGGAGTCCGAGGCCTCGGGCATCCATGACACCGCCTTCCACCCGGTCGTCTGGTACCGGCGCACCTTCGAGGGCGCGGCCGAGCCGGGCCGGCGCCTGCTGCTGCACCTCGGCGCCGTCGACCACGAGGCACACGTCTGGGTCGACGGCCGCCTGGCCGGGCACCACGTCGGCGGGCAGACCGCCTTCACCTGCGATGTGACGGACCTGCTCGAGCCGGGCACCGAGCACACGCTCGTGGTGCGCGCCTTCGACGACCCGCACGACGTGGAGCTGCCCCGCGGCAAGCAGGACTGGCGCGAGGAGCCGCACGGGATCTGGTACCACCGCTCCACCGGGATCTGGCGCAGCGTCTGGCTCGAGACCGTCGGCGCGCAGCACGTGACCGGCTTCCACTGGGACTTCGACATGCCGCGCGCCCGGGTCGACGTGAGCCTGCGCCTCGCGCAGCGCCCCGCGCCCGGCACCACCGTGCGCCTCACCCTGAGCGCCGGCGAGGAGCAGCTGGGCGGCCTCGAGATCGCCGCCCACGACACCCGCGTCCAGGGCACGGTCGACGTGCCCGCCGTGCGCAACACCCAGGACCGCCCGCGGCTGCTGTGGAGCCCCGAGCACCCCACCCTGATCGACGTCACCCTCGAGGTGCTCGAGGGCGGCGAGGTCGTCGATGCCGCCGCGAGCTACCTGGGCCTGCGCACCACCGGCATCGATCGCGGGCACTTCCTGCTTAACGGCGAGCCGTACTTCGTGCGCTCCGTCCTCGAGCAGGGCTACTGGCCCACCTCCCACCTCACCGCCCCCACCCTCGCGGCGTACCGCGAGGAGGTCGAGCTGATCAAGCAGCTCGGCTTCACCGCCGCCCGGATCCACCAGAAGGTCGAGGATCCCCGCTTCCTGTTCTGGGCCGACCGGCTGGGCCTGCTGATCTGGGGCGAGACCGCCAACGCCTACGCCTACAGCCCCCGCGCCGCGACCGCACTGATCACGGAGTGGACCGAGATCGTCGAGCAGGTACGCCCCCACCCGAGCGTGGTGACCTGGGTGCCGATGAACGAGTCCTGGGGCGTGCGGGACCTCGCCGACGCCGCCCCGCAGAAGGAGCTCACCCTCGCCCTGACCGCGATCACCAAGGCCCTGGACCCCAGCCGGCCCGTCATCTCCAACGACGGCTACGAGCTGACCGGCGGTGACGTCATCGCCCTGCACGACTACACCACCGACGCACCGGTGCTCGCCGCCCGCTACGCCGACGAGCAGGCCGTGGCCCGCCTCCTCGAGAGCCGCGGCCCGCTGGGCCGGCGCCCCATCGACGACGCCGCCCACCCCCTCACCGCAGGCGCCCCGGTGATGGTCACCGAGTTCGGCGGGATCGCCTACGCCGCCGAGGGCACCTGGGGCTACGCCGTGGTCTCCTCCCCCGAGGAGTTCGAGCAGAAGGTGGCCGGGCTGTTCGCCGCGCTGAACGCCAGCCCGGTGCTGGCCGGGCACTGCTACACCCAGCTCACCGACACCCTGCAGGAGGCCAACGGTCTGGCGACCGCGGACCGGAAGCCGAAGCTCGATCCGGCCGTGATCCGCGCCTTCGTCACCGGGGAGGCCGAGCGGGACGCGTGAGGTGTGCGCCCGGCCCCGGGGCTCCCCGGTGGCCGGGCGCGCTTCGTCAGGAGCGGAGCACCGCGTTGGCGATGAGGTGATCGAGCCGGCGCACGTCGACGTTCTTGCCGACGGAGATCTTGATCTGCCCGGCGCGCGTCCACAGCTCGATCTCGGCGTTCAGGTCCAGCGTCCCGGCGTTCTCCGAGGACCACATGTTGATCGACGAGTACGGCAGCGAGTAGATCTCGACCTTCTTGCCGCGGATGCCCTGTGCATCGCGGACGATCAGCCGCTTCGTCGTGAAGACGGCCGAGTCGCGGAACGTCTTGTACGCCGCGATGGCCCGCTCCTCGGGGACCATCAGGGCCATGACGTCCTGCGGGATGGGGCACTCCTCGAGGAATGTCCATGAGGTGATCGCTGCTACTGAGGCATCCACGCCTTGCTCCTTCGCATTCGGGAAACACAGAGAGACACCGACCACCGTGGGGGCGGTCGGCGCACGTCAAGAAGTGTAGTGAGAAGGTGCTACGGCCGTCCGACCGATGGTCACTGTCGCCGCGGAAGGCACTGGGCGCGGCGCGGGACCGTCACCCCTTGCATGAACCCCTCCGACCCCGGAGAGTGACAGTCCATCCGCCGATGAATGGAGCCCGCTGCCTCATGACCCCGCCGCCCGCCCGCACCGTCCAGCCCACCGACAAGTCCTTCCCGGACGGCCTCGTCGGCCATCCGATCACCGCGCTGGATGCCCCCCTCTCGGAGTTCTCCACTCCCCTGCTGGTGCTGGACGACGCCGCGATCGAGCACAACCTGCAGGTGATGGCCGCCTGGACCGGCGAGCGCGGGCTCGAGCTGATGCCGCACGGCAAGACCACGATGGCGCCGGTGCTGTGGCACCGCCAGCTGCCGCGGGCGCCACCGGCATCACCGTCGCCACCGGGTGGCAGGCCGAGGTGGCCCTGCGCGCTGGGATCCCCACCGTGCAGATCGCCAACGCCTGCGCCGATCCGGCCCTGCTGCGCCGCCTGGCCGCGCACCTGGCCGCCCATCCCGAGCAGGAGCTCGTGTGCTGGGCCGACTCGCTCGCCACCGTCGAGGTGATGGAGCGGGAGCTGCCGGCGGATTCCCGGCTCGGGGTGCTGGTGGAGCTCGGGGCCGATGGGGGCCGCACCGGCGCCCGTGACGAGCGCGAAGTGCTCGCCATCGCCCAGCAGGTGGCCGCCTCCCCCGCCCTCACCCTGCGGGGCGCCGCCGGGTACGAGGGCGCACTGGCCCATGACCGCTCCGAGCCGGCGCTCGAGGTCGTCGGCGCGTACTGCGACCGGCTGGCGGCGCTGGTGGAGCCGCTGCGCCCGCTGATCGAGGGCCCGCCCTGGGTGAGCGCCGGCGGCAGCGCCTATTTCGACGTGGTCGCCACCAGCTTCGCCCCGCTGCGCGAGGTGCGGGCGATCCTCCGCTCGGGCGCGTACATCGTGCACGACTCCGGGTTCTACCGCGGCATCTCCCCCCTGGATGCGCTGCGGGACGTCCCGGCCGACCAGGCGCTGCTGCCCGGCATGCACGCCTACGCCCGCGTGGTCTCGATGCCGGAGCCCGGCCTCGCCCTGCTCGACGCCGGCAAGCGGGACGTGCCCTTCGACGAGGGCCTGCCGGTGCCGCTCGCCGCCGCCCCCGCGCTGGGCGGTCCCGAGCGCCCGCTGGAGGCGGAGGTGACGGCGCTGAACGACCAGCACACCTTCCTGCGCTATACGGGCGAGGCGCCCTGCGAGATCGGCGACGTGGTCACCCTGGGCCTGTCCCACCCCTGCACGGCCTTCGACAAGTGGCGGCTGATCCCGCTGGTCGATGCCGAGACCGGGCTAGTGCGCGAGGCGGTGGAGACGTTCTTCTGAGCGCGCCCGCCCGTCGGCCCGGATTCTTGCGAGGATGGCGGCCATGAGCGCGCTGCTGATCCGCGGGGGCCACGTCGTCGCGGGCGGTGCGGTCCGCGCCGCCGACGTGCTCGTCGAGGGCGAGCGGATCACCGCCGTCGGCCGTCTGGAGGCGGCGCGCACCGCCAGCGCCCGCGTGCTCGAGGCCGACGGCCGCCTGGTGGTGCCCGGACTGGTGGACGCCCACTCCCACGCCGAGGGCGCGCTGTTCGATGCGGACGTGCAGCTGGCCCTGCTGCGCCAGGGCGTGACCACGGTGATCGGCGGCCAGGACGGCGTCTCCTACGCCCCCGGGGACGGCGCCTTCGCCACCGAATACTTCGGGGCGATCAACGGCTCCCACCCCGGCTACCGCGGCCCCGGCATCGCGCAGCTGCTCGCCACCTACGACGGCGCCACGCCCCTGAACCTCGCCTACCTGGTGCCGGCCGGGACCGTGCGCCACCAGGTGATGGGCGCGCAGGACCGCCCCGCCACCGCCGCGGAGCTCGCCGCGATGACGGCCCTGGTCGCCGAGGGCGTCGCCGAGGGGGCCGTGGGCCTCTCCACGGGACTCGACTACACGCCGGGGATCTTCGCCGACGCCGCGGAGATCGCCGCGCTGTGCCGCCCCCTCGCAGCGGCCGGGCTGCCGTACGTGACCCATATGCGCGGCGGCTACGAGGAGAACTCGCAGGTGGGGATCGAGGAGGCCGCGCGGATCGCCCTCACCGCCGGCGTGCCGCTGCACATCTCCCACTTCCACACCCGGGCCGACGAGGCCGCCCGGCTGCTGGACTGGCTCGCGCAGCAGGGCGTGGACGCGAGCTTCGACGCCTACCCGTACACCCAGGGCTGCTCGCTGCTGGGGATGACGCTGCTGCCGCCGGCGGTGAACGCGATGGGCCCGGCCGCGGCCGTCGCGCTGCTGCACGATGCCGCCCAGCGCGAGTTGCTGCGTCGGGAGTGGTTCCCGCGCCTGGACCGCCATCCCAGCCTCGGGCCCCGCTGGGCCGATCAGCTCACGATCGCCCACACCCCCGCCCCCGCCTTCGCCGGGGCGCACGGGCTGACCCTCACCGCGCTCGCCGAGCGCCGCGGCACCGATCCGATCGACGCGGCCCTGGACCTGCTCGCGGCCTCACGCCTGCAGGTCAACGTGGTGATGGCGGTGCCCGATCAGCGCCCCGACGCGGACCTGGGGCGGCTGATCGCCCACCCCGCCCACCTGGGCGGCTCTGACGGGATCTTCATCGGCGCCCACCCCCATCCCCGCTCCCGCGGCGCCTTCGCCCGCTGCCTGGCCACCTTCGTGCGCGAGCTCGGGGTGCTGGACTGGCCGAGCGCCGTGCAGCACCTCTCCACGGCCGCGGCGGAGCGCTTCCATCTCGGCGCGCGCGGCCGCGTCGCGCCGGGCTTCCTCGCGGACCTCGCCCTCATCGACCCCGACGCCGTGCGCGACACGGCAACCTACGACGACCCGACGGTGCTGGCCGCGGGCATCGACGACGTGCTCGTCGCGGGTCGCCCCGTTCTCACCGGTGGCCACCTCACCGGTGCCCGTCCCGGGGCCGGCCTGCGCGCCGCCCCGGGCACCCACAGCTGACCACCCCCACCCCGAGGAGAACCATGACCCCCAAGGAAGCCGTCCACACCACCCGCGCCCCGCAGCCCGCGGGCCCCTACAGCCAGGCGATCGTGAGCGGCGACCTGCTGTTCACGGCCGGGTTCGGCCCGCAGGATCCGGCCACCGGCCAGGTCGCCGAGAGCGTCGGCGAGCAGACCCGGCAGGTGCTGCGGAACCTCCAGAACGTCCTCGCCGAGCGCGGCGCCACCCTCGACGACGCGCTGAAGACCACGGTCCACCTCGCGGACCTCGCCGATTTCGAGGAGTTCAACGCCGCCTACCGCGAGTTCTTCTCCGAGCCGTTCCCGGTGCGCACCACCGTCGGCTCCCAGCTCGCGAACATCCTGGTCGAGATCGACCTGGTGGCGAGGATCAGCGACTGAGGCGGCGGCTGACCTGCCCCGCACGTGAGTCGTCCGGCGGGGCTGGGGCGGATCGGCCCCGGCCCCGCCCAGACGACCGAACGGCCCACCGGCTTGCCCCTCCCTCGCCCCTGTCACCACAATGAACCATGACGGTCACCCTTCGCTCCCTGGAAACTGCAGTCCCCGCGACGGAGCTGGTCCAGTCGGAGGTGCGTGACGTCTTCGCCGCCCAGCCCGATCTGAGCCGCCTCGGGCAGCGCCTGGTCGCCACCTCGTTCAACGCCTCGGGCATCGAGCGCCGCTTCAGCGCGCTGACCGAATGGGACGGGCCCCCGGCCGAGGGCGAGCCGGTGTACTTCGAGGCCGGCACCGGCCGGTTCCTGAACCCCAGCACCGCTGCCCGCAACCGCATCTTCGTGCAGCAGGCCACCGAGCTGTACACCCGGGTGGCGGCCGCGGCCCTCGACGCCGCCGAGGGCATCTCCGCCGCCGACGTCACCCACGTCATCACGGTCTCCTGCACCGGCTTCTTCGCCCCCGGGCCGGACTACCGGATCGTGCGCGCGCTGGGCCTGAACCCGTCGGTGCAGCGCTACCACCTGGGCTTCATGGGCTGCTACGCGGCGTTCCCGGCGCTGCGCCAGGCCCAGACCATCTGCCGGGCGGACCCGGACGCGGTGGTGCTGGTGGCCACCGTCGAGCTGTGCACCCTGCACGTGCGCACCTCGAACGACCCCGACACCATCGTCGGCTCCTCGCTGTTCGCCGACGGTGCCGCCGCCGCGATCATCACCGGCCGGGATCTCCCCGCCAGCACGCCCCTGCTGCAGCTGGATCACTTCGAGACGGTGCTGACGCCCGTCGGCGAGGAGGCCATGGCCTGGAACATCGGCGACAACGGCTTCGAGATGGTGCTGGGCACCTACGTCCCCCACATCATCGACGAGCACATCACCGGCGCCCTGACCCCGCTGCTGGCCCGCGACCCGTCCCTGGAGCACCTGGCCTACCGCGACATCGAGCATTGGGCGATCCATCCCGGTGGTCGCAGCATCCTGGACAAGGTCGAGGCCAAGCTCGAGCTGCGCGAGGAGCAGCTGGTCCCCGCCCGCGAGGTGCTGCGGGACTACGGCAACATGTCCAGCGCGACCGTGATGTTCGTGCTGCAGAAGATCCTGCGCGCCGCGGCCCCCGGCAGCCGCGAGCGGGTCTGCTCCATGGCCTTCGGTCCGGGGCTGACGGTGGAGACGGCGCTGCTGACCACCATCGGGGCCCCCGTCACGGCCGACGCGCCGGCCGTGGCCGATGCACCGGCCGCGAGCGCCCCGCCCGCCGCTTCCGCCCAGCGCGCCGCGACCGCCGAGCCCGCCCTGACGCACCCGTGATCCTGCCCGACCTGGCCGAGCGGGACCGCACCACCGCGGAGCGGATGGATGACCCGCGCTGCGACCTGCACGAGCTCGAGCGCACCTACGCCCAGTTCCGCGTCATCAACGCGCTCGTGGCCGGGTGGCGGGCCACCTATCGCGAGCGCCTGCGACCTCATCTGCGCCGCGGCGAGGTGACCACGCTGCTGGACGTGGGCAGCGGGGGCGGGGACCTCGCCCGGGCGCTGGCCCGCTGGGCCCGCCGCGACGGCTTCGACCTGCGCGTCACCGGCATCGACCCCGATCCCCGGGCGCATGCCTGGGCCCGCCGACAGCCGCCGGTCGAGGGCGTGACCTTCCGCCGGGCGCTGTCCAGCGAGCTGGTGGCCGACGGGGAGCGCTTCGACCTGGTCGTCTCCAACCATCTGCTCCACCACCTCGACCCCGCGCAGCTGGGCGGCCTGCTCGCCGATTCCGAGCGCCTGGCCCGCACCGCCGTGGTGCACAGCGACATCCAGCGCGCCCGCACCGCCTATGCGCTGTTCTCCGCCGGGACCTGGCCGTTCTTCCGCGGCTCCTTCATCCGCGAGGACGGCCTGATCTCGATCCGTCGCAGCTTCACCGCCGCTGAGCTGCGTCAGGCGGTGCCGCACACCTGGACCGTGAGCGAGCTCGGGCCCTGGCGACTGCTGCTCACCCACGACGCCCCTCCCCCGTGACCCCGCCCGGTCCCATGCCGGAGGAGACCTGCGAGGTGCTGATCGTCGGCGGCGGGCCGACCGGCCTGCTCCTGGCCGCCCTGCTGGCCCAGCGCGGAGTGGACGTGCGCCTGGTGGAGCGCCGCAGCGCGCCCAGCACCCATTCCCGCGCGATCGGCCTGCACCCACCGGCGCTCGCGGCGCTGGAGGCGGTGGGCCTCGGGGAGGCCGCCGTGGCCGCCGGGGTGCCGATCCGCGGTGGGAGCGCCCGCAGCCGGGGCCGGGAGCTGGGCCGGCTGAGCTTCGAGCGGGTCTGGCCGGGCCGCCCCTTCGTGCTGTCCCTGCCGCAGAGCCGCACGGAGGAGCTGCTGGAGGAGCGGCTCGCCGCGCTGGCACCGGGGGCGATGCGGCGCGGCTGGGAGGTCACGGCCGTGCGAGAGACCCGCGAGGGCGCCTTGGTGACCGCTCGCTGCGCAACCGACGCCGCGCCGTCTCGGCTCCGCGCCCGCGTGGTGGTGGGCGCCGACGGGGCCCGCTCGCGGGTGCGGGACCTGCTCGGGGTGGGCACCACGGGCGGGCCGTATCCGGACGCCTACCTGATGGGCGACTTCGCGGACCCGACCGGCGCGGAGCACGACCGCGGCACCGTCCTCCACCTCGAACCCGACGGCATCATCGAGTCCTTCCCCCTGCCCGGCGGCCGACGCCGCTGGGTGGCGCACACCGGATCCGCGCCCCCACCCGTCGCCGACCCCGCCGACCTGACCGAGATCGTCCGCTCCCGTACTGGGGAGACGCCCGCGGCGGCCTCGGTCAGCATGATCAGCGGCTTCACGGTCCGCCGGCGCACCGCGCGGCGCCTGGTCACCGCGCGCTGCGTGCTGATCGGCGACGCGGCCCACGAGATCAGCCCCATCGGCGGCCAGGGCATCACGCTCGGCTGGCTGGACGCCCTCGATCTCGCGCCGCTGCTGCACCGGGCGGTCGCCGACGGCAGCTGCGAACCGCTGCCGGACCAGCTCGCCTGGCAGACCTTCGAGCGGACCTGCCGCCGTCGCGCCCGGGTCGCCGGCACCCTCGCCCACGTCAACATGGCACTCGGCCGCCCGCTGCCGGCACCGCTCCTGGCTCTCCGGGACCTCGCCGTGCGCGCCGCACTGCGCACCCCGGCGCGCCGGGCCATGGCGTGGGCGTACTCGATGGGGTGGGTGCGGAGCATGCCGTCATCTCCGCCGGGCCGTCCCGCCCACTAGCACCGACGCTGCGCTCTCGCCTGCCGCCTCCGGAGACACCACTTCCTCTCGAATTCACCATTGATGCTGCGCCGCTGCTTCGGAATTCAACAGTTGACGCATCCCCGGGACGGCACCTAGCGTCGATTGCGGAAAAGCATCCGCCGCACAGCAGCCCGCACCTGGTAGCTCTTCGAAGGAGAATTCCCATGAATACGTCCAGAGCAAAGATCGTCAACCGCCGCGTGCTGATGGCAGCCTGCGTGGCGGTGCCCGTGGCCAAAAAAAAAAAAAAAAAAAAAAAAAAAAAAAAAAAAAAAAAAAAAAAAAAAAAAAAAAAAAAAAAAAAAAGCACTGGGGGCGCTATAGCCGCTTCGGCACGATGAAGCACTCTCCACGGTAAGGATCATGATGACGACCCGGGAAACCCGCCGGCAACGATTCTGGCGCTCCCTCCAAGGAATAGTCGGGGGATTGTCGATCGCCCTGATGGGAATCGTCCTCGGCCTCACCGACATCACCCTCGGCCCGGTGCAGATCCCCTAGAGCCCGCTCTTCGGGACCCTGATCGCGATCGCGGGCCTGCTCTATGCCGCGTCGAAGGTGGCGGCGCTGCACCGGTCCCGGGACGTCGCCCGGACGCCCTGACCGCGCCGCACCCGGGACGCCGCGGCACCGGCGGCCTCGGCGGCTCGGCCGGTCACGCGAGCAGCTGGATCCCCTGCACCGCCGCCACCCCGGCGACGATGCACCAGGCGAGCGTCGCACCGCCGATCCACGCGAAGGCCGCTCGAGCGCTCACCCCGGTCGCCACCGCCATCAGTGCGGAGATCTGCGTGCCCACACCGAGCGGTCCCACCAGGGCCAGCAGCGGCAGACCGCCGCGCGCCATGATGGCCTCGATGCGCGCCTGGCGCTTCTGCGCTCTCGCGGCCCGCCGCGCCTCCGCCTCGGGATCGACCGTCGCCCCGGCCCGGGCGCGTCGGCGCCGCCTCCACGCGGACCATTTCTCCCTCAGCCACTCGCCGGCGAACGCCGCCAGGGCGACCGTGAGGAGATTGCCGGAGGCTCCGGCGAGGATCACGAGCACGGGCGGCAGGCCCGCGATGATCCCGGCGGGGATCACCACGATCGCCTCCAACCAGGGGGTGGCGCCTCCGGCGAACACGCCGAGCAGTCCCCAGAGCTCCACGGCGCTCATGCGAGGTTCGCTGCGGTCTGGGATTCGGTGAGCATCGCCGCCACTCTACGCATCGGCGGCTGCCGCGCCCGGCGGCGCTGTCCCGGGTGCGCGCGGGGCTTGCCCTCAAGCGGTGACGGTCGCGGAGAGCAGAGCCGGGCGGTCCAGCAGCTCGAAGCGGATGCCGTCCGGGTCCAGGACGACCGCGCGCCGACCGCTCCCCTCCGCACCGTCGGCCTCGACCCGGCCGGCGAGTCCCCGCCGGGCGAGCTCGGCGAGCGCCTCGCCGACGTCGGCCACCCTCAGCGCGACGGACGGGAACACGCCGGTCTGACTCTCGGGTTTGGCGGCCATGAGCCCGACCGCGTCCGCTCCCAGGCCGAGATAGCGGCGTGCGAAGCCGTCATCGACATCGGCCGTCGCGAGCGGGCCGAGCCCGATGACGTCGGTGAGGAACGCCGCGGTGGCATCCGGGTCCGGGGTGGCGAGGGCGTAGTGGTCGAGGTCGGCGACGAGGCGGTCGCTGCGGGGCGGCCGCCGCAGGTCGAGGTCGCGCTCGAGCAGCTCGACCCGGGCGTCCCCGACATGAACAAAAGAGATCCGGCCGACCCCGGTGCCGGCGGGCTTGGGAGCCACGGCCTCGGTCGCGCCGGCCTCGAGCAGGCGCGCGAAGTCGCGGTCGAGATCGTCCGTCAGGAACGCCAGATGGTCGATGCCCGGAGTGAAGTCCTCACCGGGATCCGGGGTGCAGATGTACTCCACCAGTCCCCCGCCGAGCTGGAGGTAGACGATCCGGGTCTCGGCGCCGGGGATCGTCCGGTCGAAGACGATCTGCGCGTCGAGCGCTGCATGGAAGGCGAGCGTTCGCTCCATGTCGCGGTTGCGGATCCCGACGTGGTTGAGCTCGTAGATCATGCGGCCTCCAGCGCGGCGTCGTCGGCGTGGCCGTCGGCCTCGGTCCACGGCTCCTCCGGCGGGTGGGCGAGGTGCCAGCGCACGGACTCGTGCACCCGCAGGGCCGGGTCGATCGGCGACCATCCCAGCAGCTCCTCGGCGCGCACCACGGAGGTGAGCAGGTGCTGTGGCAGCGCCCCGGTGAGCCCCAGCTCCTCGGGCAGGGCGTGCTCGGGGACCTGCACCAGCTCGAGGTCGGCGTCTGCGGCCCGGATGATCTGATGGAGCCATTCGAGGACCGGCGCCGTGGTCCGTTCGCCCAGGTTGATCGCCAACCCGTCGGCGGCGCGGGTGTCCAGGGCGGCGAGCACGCCGGTGGCGATGTCGTCGACGTGGGCGCGGCTGAGCAGCAGGTTCCCCGCGCCGACCGGCATCTGTCGGCGTCCGGCGCGGATCCGACGCAGCACGATGTCCTCGCGGCGCTGCTGATCGTGCGGCCCGAACACCATCGGCAGCCGGAGGACGACGGCGCGCCGCTCCAGCCAGCGCTCCTCGACATCGAGCTTCTCGTAGTCGGCCATGCCCGGGCGTCCGCTACTGCGGTGCGGGTACCGGTCCCGGCGCAGCTCGGCGTCCTCGGTGAGGGGCACCGGCGACTCGTACCGGCCCGTGTTCAGCCCGGCGAACGCCTGGTACACGTCCTGACTGGACAGGACCACGGTCGGCACCTCGGGCAGCACCGGCAGGACGGCGGTGACGTCGGCGGCGGTCAGCGCATAGGTGTCGACGACCGCGTCGGCATCGAAGTCCCGGATCGCCCCGGCCTGCTCGTGCAGGGCGTGCCGATCGGCGTGGAGGTGGCGCACCGGCACCCACGCCGCCGGCTCGTGCTGCCCGCGGTGCACGACCAGGACGTCGTCGCCGCGCTCGTGGAGCTTTTCGACGATCCGACGTCCGATGAACGTGGTGCCGCCGAGGACGATCGTTCTCATCTGACGATCCTCGCGCAGATCCGCGCCGAGGGCCAGACCCCGGCCGCAGCGCCCATCGGCGATGCACGCGCGGGGGGCGCGCCGACGGAGGGTCCGCCGGTTCGCCGGCGCCGAACGAGCCAGTCCCTCCGCTCGAGCAAGCGCCTGGAACGAGCCGGGCGGATCTCGGCCGCGGCGGTGGGCAAACGTTGCGCCGCGGACGACGGTTCGTTCCCAAAAGTCATGTACATGATGTACATCATGTACACCTGATTTTGGAAGAGCACCGCCGCTGCGCGCTCGACGTGCGCGAACTCGGGTGCAGCCTCGAGCCCGTTCGACGCCCGACGCGCCACGCGCGACGCACCACGCACCACGCCGGACGCCCGACGCCCCCAGGGCCGACGCCCGACGCCCGACGCCCGACGCCCGACGCCCGACGCCCGACGCCCGACGCCCGACGCCCGACGCCCCCAGGGCCGACGCCCGACGCCCGAACCGTCCTACACCGACCGGCTCGCCGCGCCGCCGAAACGCCCCGGCCGGAACGCGGACAGCAGCTCCTGCGGACTGCCCATCACCTCGCGGGCCAGGAGCTCCCCGGCCACCAGGGCGAGGGTCGCCCCGCTATGGGTGAAGGCGACGAAGTACCCGTCGATGCCGTCCACCTCGCCGAGGACGGGTTCCCCGTCCCCGGGGATCGGCTTCGGCCCGATCCCGACCGAGGCCGCGCGCAGCGCCGGACGCCCGGGCAGCAGGCGGCGGACCTCCTCGAGCAGCTCCTGCACGACGGGGTCGGGCAGGCGATAGCCGGTCCCCGGGTCCCCGTCGACGTGGGCGGCGGCCCAGTCCCGGTCCAGCACGAGATTTCCGCCCACGTTCGGGCGCACCGCGACGCGCGGCGCGTTCACCACCACGTGCAGGCCGTGGTCGACGGGCTCGGTGCGCACCAGCGCGGCCATCGAGGTCTGATCCGGCATCTCGAGGCCCGCTTCGCGCAGCATCGGGGGCACCGCCGGACCGGTGGCGAGGACCACCGCGTCGGCCGCGATCCGCGCACCGTCGGCGAAGGAGACCCCGGTAACCCGGCCGTTCTCGACCTCGACGCGTGCCGCGCCGGCGTGCTCCCGAGCGACGCCGCCGGCCGCCACGAAGTCCTCCAGCAGCGCGCCGATCAGGGAGCCCAGGTCCACCCAGCCGTCCTCCGGGGTGAAGAGCACCTGGTCCGGCAGGGCGGCACGGTCCACGCCGAGACCGCGCCGCTCCACCTCGGCCGGGGTCAGCAGCTCGGCGCCGTATCCCACCGCCGTCAGGTGCTCGTGCAGCTCCTCCACCGCGCCGCCGTCCTCCCCCGGCCAGAAGAGGTTGCCGGTGAACTGCAGGTACGCCGAGCTGTCGTGGCGGCTCGCGAACTGCCGGTACCGCCGCATGCCCTCGACCCGCAGGGCGTGGTAGGCCGGGGAGTGCTGATGGGAGGAGTTCAGCCACGACAGCGACCTGCCCGAGGCGCCGTCCGCGAACGCGCCCTGCGTCACCAGCGCCACCTCGGCGCCGCCCTGCCGGGCGAGGTGAGCGGCCGTGGACACGCCCAGAGCGCCACCGCCGATCACCACCACGCGCATCTCCGACTCACTCATCGCGTCTGTCTCCTCGTCCCTCGGCGCTGTTGCCGCTGCGGTGCGCTCCTGGCCCGTCCAGGGTGCCATCGGGCGGCGCCGATCGGGACGGGAACCGGGGAACCCGGCGGCGTCGAGCACGCCCCGGTGACCTCGAGGACGTTCCCCGCGGGACAATGGGGGCTCATCAGTCCCGCACTGCCATCGACCGAGAGGACCGTGAATCGCGCCATGTCCCACCCACACGACGGGGACCGCTCCGCCATGCCGAACCCCGAGCAGAACGGCCCCGCCGACCAGCCCTGGGCCCAGCCCCAGCAGCCTGCGCCGACGTACGGCGGGGAGCCGGGAGCGGGCTACGGCGCCGCGCCGGGCGGTCCTCCGTCCGGGCAGCAGCCCGCCGCAGGCACCTCCTGGACCCCGGCGACCCCGCCGAAGAAGGAGGCGGGCTTCTTCCGCGCGATGGTCGACTTCAAATTCCAGCACTTCATCACGGTGCGGTTCTCGTCGTTCCTCTACATCGTGGCGTTCCTGGTCGCCGCGCTGCTGTGGCTGAGCCAGATCATCAGCGGCATCGTCTTCGGCGCCGCCCTCGGCAATCTCAACTCCGCCTTCTACGAGGAGCCGAGCTTCAACGCCGTGCCCCTGCTGCTGGCGATCCTCTTCGGCTGGATCCCCTCGGTCATCGCGCTGATCCTGATGCGGCTGGGGCTCGAGTTCGCCGTCGCGACCGTCCGCACGGCGCAGAACACGACGAAGCTCGCCGAGGCCGCCGCCGGGCGCTGACCGCCGGCGCGTCCGTGCCGCACCCGCCCGACCCCACGCAGGAGGGGCCCGATCATCGATCGGGCCCCTCCTGCCGATGTGGCGGGGCTCAGCCCCGCAGGCCCGCCCCGATGCTCGCGAAGGTCCCGGCCATCGCCTCGTCGTTCCAGGACCAGACGTCGTCGCCGCGCAGCACCACGTCGGCGCCGCCGTCGCAGTAGATGGTCTGGCCCGCGCGGTGGGTGTTCTCCACCGACGCCAGCCACAGCAGCAGGTGCGCGATGCTCTCGGGGCCCTGGTGGGAGTTCAGGGGCATCGGCACGTAGGCGTCGGTCATCGCCCGCCCCTGCTCGCTGGCCAGCAGATCCTTGGTCATCGCGGTGACCACGGTGCCGGGGGCGACCGCGTTCAGCGGGATGCCGGCACCGGCCCAGCGCTCGGTCGGCGCCTCGCGGCGCACCCAGCGGGAGATGGCGCGCTTCGAGGAGGGGTAGATGACGTTGGCGGTGCGGGGATCCTCGGCGAGCTCGGTCGCGATCTGCAGCGCACGCTCCTCGTCACCGTCCAGCAGCGCGTCCACCAGGGGCGGGGCGACCGGCTGCATCGAGGCCATGGAGGAGACCAGCGCGGCCCGGGGCGCCTCGGCGCGGGCGAGCGCCGGCTGCAGGGCCTCGAGGAACTCCGTCATGCCGAAGAAGTTCACCGAGGCGGTGAGCGGCTTCGGGAGCGACAGGCCGGCGCAGGCGATCACCGCGTCGACGGTGCCGCCGGCCAGGCGGGTCGCCTCCGCGGCGGCGGCGCGGCGGCCCTCGCGGGTGGACAGGTCACCGGAGACGTCGACGCCCTGGAGGTCGACGCCGATCACGGTGTCGCCGCGGTCGGTGAGGAGCTGGGCGGTGGCGCGGCCGATGCCGGAGGCAGCTCCGGTGATGACGAAGGTTCGAGACATGGTGGTCCTTCCGAGGGGGCGGCGCAGCCCGCGGGTTCAGTCCGCGGGGGTCTGAGCGGTGGGGTCCGGCCCGGTCAGCAGGCCGTCGGTGAAGCGGGTGAGCAGCGCGGCCAGGGTGCGCACCTCGGCCTCGTCCCAGCCGGCGGTGGCACCGCCCAGCAGGGCGACGCCGGCCGTGAAGAGCTGCTCGTAGGTGCGGCGTCCGTCGTCGGTCAGCGTGATCCGCGCCGCGCGGCGATCGCCCGGATCGGGCGTGCGCTCGACGAGTCCGGCCTCGGTGAGGCGCGCCAGCAGCTTCGAGGTGGAGGGCCGGGAGAGGTGGAGGTCGTCGGCGATGTCGCTGGGGCGGGCGGAGCCGCCGGCGATGCCGAGCCCGTAGAGCGCGCGCACCGCGGCGGGGTCCAGCGAGACCCCGCACTCGGCGGTGATCCGGCGCTGGAAGTCGAGCGAGGACCACTGGGACATCAGCCGCGTCAGGGCGCGCAGGGTCGCGCGATGCAGCTCCTGCTCGGGCGGTTCCATGTCCGCACCCTACGCCGTCATGGTTGCTTGAGGCAATTACATGGAGGGGGATCGCGACCGGACGCGCCCGACTCAGCCGAAGAACGGCTTGTCGGGCTCCTCGGGCTCGTCCGGCGCGCCCTCGCGACGGATGATGCTGATCATGCCGTTGGGCTCCATGAAGGCGCGCGCCACCTGCTCGGGGTTCTCGATGCCGTGCAGACGCAGCTGGGAGGCGACCTCCTCCTCGGACATCAGCTCCCGCCGCAGGGTGCGGCGGTTCAGCTCGCCGTCCTTGATCAGGGGCCGGGGTCTGGCCTTGACGAGTCCGGCGAAGCGGGGCCAGCGATAGGCCAGCGCATCCACCGCGAGGCTCCAGAACAGGATGGTGCCCACCAGCAGCATCCCGTCGACGAGGGACTCGGCAGAACCGGTCAGGCCGGCGCTCGCGGCGTCGGCCACCAGCACCACCACCAGGACGTCGGTCAGTCCCAGCCCTCCCGCCTCGCGCTGGCCCACCAGTCGCATCAGCAGCAGGAGCACCAGGTAGGTGATCGTGCCCCGGATGATCTGCTCGAGGACCGGCGCGCTGAACGTGAACATGTCGACCCAGTCGGGCACGTGCTCCCCCTTGCGGTCATGCGCCGACGGCGCGGAACGAGCGATGCCCCGATGCTAGGTGCGGTGCGTCCGACGACCCGCCCGTGCGGCGGGCACGGCCTCCCGGGCCGGGTCGGCGCACTACGGTGAGGACCGTGAGCACAGCGACGAGGCAGACGATGAGGTCCATCCAGGTCCGGTCACCCGGTGAGGTCGCGGTCGTGGAGGTCCCGATCCCCCGGCCCGGCCCGGGCGAAGCGCTGCTGCGCGTCCTCTACGCCGGGATCTGCGGCTCGGACCTCCAGACCTTCCGCGGCACGCAGCCGTTCGCGACGTATCCCCGGGTGCCCGGCCACGAGTTCTCCGCCCGGATCGTCGAGATCGCCGGCGATCCCGGCGGGTTCTCGATCGGCGACGTGGTCACCGGGGTGCCCTACTTCCAGGACGGCACCTGCCCTGCCTGCCGACGCGGACTGATCAACGCCTGCGAGCACAACGAGACCATGGGCGTGCACCGCGACGGGGCCTTCCAGGAGTTCCTCACGATGCCGGTCGACCGGCTGCACGCGGCCGATGGCGTGGACCCGCAGGACCTCGCCCTCGTCGAACCGTTCTCGATCGGGCACCACGCGACCCGGCGCGCCGAGGTGGGCCCCGGCGACCGGGTGCTGGTGCTCGGCGCCGGGGCGATCGGGCTGCTGACGATGCTCTCGGCCCTCAGCCGCGGCGCCACCGTGAGCATCGCCGACATCGTCGAGCGGCGTCTTGCGTTGGCCCGCGGCCTCGGCGCCCAGGCCACCTTCGACCTGTCCGCCACCACCATCCCCGAGGCGGTCAGCGCCGCCACGGACGGGGACGGCTTCGACGTGGTGTGCGAGGCGACCGGGCTGCCGGTCTCCTTCCACAACGCCATCGAGGCCGCACGGGTGGGCGGGCGCATGGTGCTGATCGGCAACGGGACCCGCGAGGTCACCTTCAACCAGTCGGCGCTGATCAAGAAGGAGCTGGACGTGTTCGGCTCCCGGAACAGCCGGGACGTGTTCGCCCCGCTCATCGAGATGCTGCAGCGCGGCGAGGTGGACGTCTCCCCGATCCGGACCCGCACCGTCCCGCTGGCCGGCGCCGCGGCCGCCCTGGAGGCTGCCGCAGCCGGCGCGACCGACGAGGTCAAGGTGCTGATTGAGTTCTCGAGCCCGACGGCCGCGCCCCTGCCCTGAGCTCGGCCATCGGCACGGGACGGCTGCGGCGCGGTAGGAGCCGGCGCCGGAGGGCGCCCCAGCGCACGCGCGCATGGCCCACTCCGGCCAGCGAAGCCCCAGCCCACTCGCCCCCCCCGGTCCGCCGCCCATGTGGACCTGGGTACTAGTGCCCTCCGAGGATGCAGAACCGCAGGCCGATGCGCCGCCATATGACCGCCCCGTAACGTCGGGATCCGACGAGAGGTGATCCCATGATCGAAGTGCAGGACCTGACCAAACGCTATGGCCAGAAGGTGGCGGTCGACGGCATCAGTTTCACGGTCGAGCCCGGCCGGGTGACCGGCTTCCTCGGCCCCAACGGGGCCGGGAAGTCGACGACGATGCGGATGATGGTGGGGCTGGACCGTCCCACCAGCGGCACGGCGCAGGTCAACGGGAGGACGTACCGCGACCTCTCCGCACCCCTGCACGAGGTCGGGGCGCTGCTGGATGCGCGCGCCGCCCACCGCGGCCGCACCGCGTACAAGCACCTGCTGGCCATCGCCGCGACCCACCGGATCAGCACCGCCCGCGTCCATGAGGTCATCGAGCTGGCCGGGCTGGAATCGGTGGCGAACAAGTGCGTCGGCGGCTTCTCGCTCGGGATGGGCCAGCGCCTCGGCATCGCCACCGCGCTGCTCGGCGACCCGCAGACGGTCATCCTCGACGAGCCGATCAACGGGCTGGACCCCGAGGGCATCCTCTGGATCCGCGCCCTGCTGCGGCAGCTTGCGGCGGAGGGCCGTACGGTGATGCTCTCCTCCCACCTGATGGGCGAGATGACCCAGACCGCTGATCACCTGATCGTCATCGGCCGCGGGGCGATCCTGGCCGACGGCCCGATGCACGAGGTCATCGCCGCGGCCACCACCGCGGTGGTCCGCGTCCGCACCCGGGAGGTGGGGAAGCTGATCAGCGCGATCGGCGGCCCCGAGGTCACCGTCGCGACCCTGCCGGACGGCGCCGTCGAGATCACGGGGCTGACCAGCGAGCAGGTGGCCGAGGCCGCAGCGGCGGCCGGCGTGATCCTGCACGAGCTCACGTCCCTCGAGGGTGGGGTCGTGGTGCGCCTTCCCGTGGAGGAACGATGAGCGAGCAGACCGCTGCGGCGGACCGCATCCGGGTGCTGCTGGTCGACGACCAGGAGCTCATCCGGTACGGCCTGCGCCTGGTGCTGGAGGCGGAGGACGACATCGACGTCGTCGATGAGGCCTCCGACGGCGCCGAGGCGCTGCGCGCGGCGCGGCGGCTCTCCCCCGACGTGGTGCTCATGGATGTGCGGATGGCCGGCATGGACGGCATCGAGGCGACCCGGCAGATGACGCGGGCGCTCCCGGGCACCCGGGTGCTGGTGCTGACCACCTACGACCGCGACGAGTTCGCCTTCGGCGCCCTGCAGGCCGGCGCGGCCGGCTTCCTGCTGAAGAACACCCGGCCCGCCGACCTGGTGGCCGCGGTGCGCACCGTGATGTCCGGGGACGCGGTGGTCTCGCCGCGGATCACGGCCAAGCTGATCGAGGTCGCGGTGCCGCACCTGGGCGGACCCGAGCCCCGGGAGTCGGAGGACGGGCTGGCCGCACTGTCCGAGCGGGAACGCGAGGTGTTCGTGCTGGTGGGGCGCGGCCTGACGAACACCGAGATCGCCGAGACCCTGCATCTGAGCGAATCCACCGTCAAGGCGCACTTCGGCCGGATCCTGGTCAAGCTCGACCTCGGCAACCGGGTGCAGGCAGTCATCCGCGCCTACGAGCTGGGCGTCGTCGGGGCGGATCGGTGACCGTGGCCGTCCGACGGATCCGGCACACTGACGCCATGCACGAGACCTCCCCCGCCCCCTCCGCGCCCTCCGGTCGCGAGCTCGAGGACACGATCCTCGAGCTGCTCGCGCAGCGGGACCCGTCGGCCACGATCTGTCCCTCCGAGGCCGCCCGGGCCGTCGGCGGGCCGCAGTGGCGGGAGCTGATGGACGAGGTCCGGGCCGCAGCGCGCCGGCTCGAGGCCGCCGGCGCCGTGGACATCATGCAGCGCGGCGAGGTGGTCGACCCCGCGGCGGCGCGGGGTCCGCTGCGGATCCGCCGACGACCGGCCGACGAGACGCGCTGACCGCAGCGCTCCGCGCGACGCCAGGGGCCGACGACTCCAGGGGCCGGCAGGCCGGGGGGCGCGCGGCCCGACGGGCGGGCAGCCCACGGCGCGGGCCGCCGCCGGGGTGGGCAGCACGACGCCGGCGGCGGCCCCGGCACGAGGGCCGGAGCACCGCCGCCGCGCGGCCGGGCAGGTCAGGGGCGCCGCCAGGAGTCGTCCGCCACGGCGGAGGCACCCTGCGGACCCATCTGCAGCATCCCGCCGTCCACGACGAACGACGCGCCGGTGACGTAGGAGGCCTGCGGGGAGGCGAGGAAGGCGATCACCGCGGCGACCTCGCGGGCGTCGCCGGGACGACCCAGCGGGACCCCGGGCCGCGGCTCCTCGCGCGGATCCTGATCGGTCTGTCCGGTCATCGGCGTCGCGATCTCGCCGGGGGCGACGGCGTTGGCGGTGATGCCGTACTCGCCGAGCTCGATGGCGATGGTCTTCAGCAGCCCACCGAAGCCGTGCTTGGCGGCGTCGTAGGCCACGGAGCCGACCTTCGGCTGGTGCTCGTGCACGCTGGTCACCCCGATCAGGCGCCCGCCGTTGCCGGCCTCGACCATGTGTCGGGCCGCGGCCTGCAGGCACACGAAGGCGCCGTCGAGGTCGACCGCCATCACATCGCGCCAGGTCTCCAGCGGCGTCTCGAGGAACAGCGTGCTGTGGCCGGAGCCGGAGTTCTGCACGAACACGTCGAGCCCGCCGAGCCGGCCCACGAGGTCATCGACCACCGCGCCGGCGCCGGTCAGATCCGAGGTGTCGAGGTGGGCGACCACTGCCTCGCGTCCGTGGGAGCGGACCTCGGCAGCAGTGTCCTCGGCGCCCTGCTCATCGGTGTTGTAGGTGATGCCGACGTCCATGCCGGCCTGGGCCAGGGCCACGGCGGTGGCCCTGCCGATCCCGGAGTCGGAGCCGACGACGATGGCGCGGGTGGGTGCGAAAGACATGGTGCCTCCTGAGTCGTGAGGGGATGCGGGCTCGCGTTTCGACGCTTCCACGCGGCCGCGACGACTTCAAGGGATCGGACCGGTCGGGAGGTCGGCGGGCTGCGGGAACCGGGCCACCCCCGTCGGAGGCCGCCGGCCGGGAGCCGATCCGATCGGTCGGAGCCCTTGGACGGGCCGCGGCCCCGACGTAGCGTGTGAGCCACGACACGTCCCGCAGCGCTCGGAGGTTCACCGATGAACATGCAGGATCCGCACACCAGCTCCCAGCACGTGAAGGATTCGCCGGTGCGCCTGGCGGCCCTCGTCTACGGGATCGCCTTCCTGCTGGTCGGGCTCGCCGGCTTCATCCCCGGGGTCACCACGGGCTTCGAGTCGCTCCACGTCGGCGGTCACCAGTCCGAGGCCCTGCTGCTGGGGCTCTTCCAGGTCTCCGTGCTGCACAACTCGGTCCATCTGCTGTTCGGGGTGGTGGGACTGGCCCTGGCGATGGCGAGCTGGCCGACACCGGCGCGGATGTTCCTCCTCATCGGCGGGATCCTCTACCTGATGCTATGGGTCTACGGCCTGGTCATCGACAAGGACTCCCCCGCCAACTTCGTGCCGCTGAACGCCGCCGACGACTGGCTGCACTTCGTCCTCGGGCTCACCATGGTGGGCCTGTCCTTCCTGCCGTCCTACAAGAAGAGCGTCGTCCGCACTCCGGCTCGCCGCTCCTGACCACGCGCCCGTCGGTGCGCCGCACCAGCGGCCGCGCCATCCACCGCTTCGCCGACGACGCCCGTGCGGATCGCCGGCGGAGCGTCCCGCATCCCGTCATCGCTCGCCCGTCACCCCTACCGAGGAGCACCCATGATCAGCATGCTCAAGGAGGTCGGACTGACGTCGAACCACATGTACGCCGCCGGCTTCGCCTCGATCGGACTGACCGTCGCGGCGTGGGCGGTGTCCGCCATGAAGTCCAGCGACTCGCGCGACCAGGCCGACCGCTGGGGCCTGTTCGTCGGCGAATGGGCACCAACCTTCTTCGCCATCGGCATCGCCCTCAAGCTCGAGGAGCAGGGCAGCCCGCTCAGCCTCGGCAAGCACTGACCCGGCATCGCGCCGTCGGCGGCGGAGGGACCCGTCCGGGACCCTCCGCCGCCGCTTCGTGTGCCCGGACCTCAACCACCCTCGACCCCGCCCGCGGTCGACCTTTCCGCTCTCAGCGAACACGATCTGGCACTCTCCTGCTCCGAGTGCTAACGTGATCGACAGTTGAGTCGAACCGACTCATAGTGGATGGCCGCCGAGATGGCGGCCCTGCGCGGAAGGAGATGCGATGGCAACCTTTGACCCGCTCCGCGACCTGGAGCACTTCACCACGTCCTTCTTCGATGCCGGACGTCGCGGCCCGCGACAGATGCCGATGGATCTGTACCGCGTGGGCGACCAGTACGTCCTCGCCGCCGATCTGCCGGGCATCGACCCCGGCTCCGTGGACATCGACGTCGACGGTCAGCTCCTGACGATCCGTGCCGAGCGCACTCTCGTCTCCGACGAGAACGCGACCTGGATCGCCCGGGAGCGCACCGGAGGCAGCTTCCTGCGTCAGCTCACGCTGGGGCAGGGCCTGGACACCGAGAGGATCACCGCCAGCTACGACAACGGCGTGCTCAGCGTGACCATCCCGATCAGCGAGAAGGCGAAGCCTCGCAAGATCGAGATCACCACGGCGAACGAGCCGACCTCGATCGAGTCCTCCGTCAGCTGATCGACCGCAGCGGGCCCGGGCGCACTGCCCGGGCCCGCCGTTCTCTTCGCCCCGGGGGGGGATGTGCGTCGTCGGCCGGCCCGCGGTGACGAACCCGGGGGAATGCGCGGAGTCCCCCGAGCGCGGGTGACGAACTCGGGGAAATGCGGCACCCCATCGCCCCACTGCGTCACCCGCGGTTCCGGCTCCCGCCGAGGCGACGCACCGAGCGAGGGCCGTGCCACGACCCATTCGATGCCCCCTGGTCCGCACCGACCTCGTCCTGGACGCGATCGAGCTCATCGCGACCGGCTGCCCGACTTCGCAGTTCCCCCGGTGCCCCGAGCCGGATCGCGGCGCGCCCGTCGCGCTCAGCCTCCGGGCCCGCCCGTGACGGGGTGCTAGGGTCGCATTACGTAGACGGGCTAACAATGTGGGAGCACTCGATGACGACCGTTCTGACCGCCGCCCGGATCCTCCCGGCGCCGCTCCACCCCGCGAACGGCCGGGACGCATGAGCTCCGCCGACGGCACTGGGCCGCAGCGCATCACCGACGAAGCCCGACCTCGCCCGCGCGTCCTGGTCACCGGCGCCACCGGATACATCGGCGGCCGCCTGATCCCGGCCCTGCTGGCCGCCGGCCTCCCCGTGCGGGCCATGGCCCGCCACGCCGACCGGCTCGACGGACGCCCCTGGCGCGATGACGTCGAGGTCGTCGAAGCCGATGTGCAGGACCGCGACAGCCTCGAGCAGGCGCTCACGGGCGTCGATGTCGCCTACTACCTGATCCACATGATGGGAGGCGGCCGGAGCTTCGCCGATCGGGACCGCGCCGGCGCCCAGGCCTTCGCCGCCGCCGCCGAGCGCGCCGGCGTGCGGCGCATCGTCTACCTCGGCGGCATCCACCCCGAGAACGAGACGCTCTCCACCCATATGGCGTCCCGCCAGGAGGTCGGCGAGATCCTGCTGGCCGGCGCCGTCCCCACCGTGGTGCTGCGCGCCGCGGTCATCCTCGGCTCCGGCAGCGCTTCCTTCGAGGTGATGCGCTACCTCGCGGAGCGGCTCCCGGTGATGGTCGCGCCCCGCTGGATCAGCAATCGCATCCAGCCGATCGCCGTGCGGGACGTGCTGCACTACCTCGTCGGTGCCGCCCTGCTCGAGGGAGAGCACAACCGCACCCTCGACATCGCCGGGCCGGACGTGCTCACCTACGCGGAACTCCTGCAGGCCTACGCACGGGCGGCCGGGCTGCGACGGCGACGCATCCAGCCCGTCCCCGTCCTCACCCCGCGCCTGGCCAGTCATTGGATCGGGCTGGTCACGCCCGTTCCGACGGGCATCGCCCAGCCCCTTGTCGAATCGCTGATCCACGAGTCCGTCGCCAGCGATGACAGTGTCCGGGGCCTCATCCCCGATCCCGACGGGGGCCTCACCGGTGTGGACCGGGCGATCGAGCTCGCCCTGACCCGCATCCGGAACCTCGATGTCGAGACGGCCTGGCACTCTGCGAGTCCTGCCGGTGCGCCGTCGGCTCCACTGGCCGAGGATCCCGACTGGTCCGGCGGCATCACCCGCGGTGACACCCGCAGCCGCCATGTCGATGCCTCCCCTGCCACCCTGTGGTCGGTCATCGAGGGCATCGGCGGGAAGAACGGCTGGTACTCCTGGCGGCTGGGCTGGGTGGCCCGCGGCCTGATGGACCGCCTCGTGGGCGGCCCCGGGCTGCGCCGCGGCCGACGCCATCCGCACCGTCTCACTGTGGGCGAAGCCCTGGACTGGTGGCGGGTGGAGCGCCTGGAGCCCGGGCGGCTGCTGCGATTGCGGGCCGAGATGCGGGTGCCGGGTCGGGCATGGCTCGAGCTGCGGGTCGAATCGGCCGACGACGGCGGCGCGGTGCTGCACCAGCGTGCCGTCTACCATCCGCGCGGCCTCCTGGGTGATCTGTACTGGTGGGCCGTCTGGCCATTCCATGGCATCGTCTTCGGCGGCATGCAGCGCAATATCGCGCGCGCGGCCGAGACTGCCGCCGCCCGCGGAGGCACGAGCAGCGTCTCGTAGGCAGCGCGCTCCCGCGCGCCTACGCTGTCGGGATGCTCTTCATCGCCAGCATCGACACGAAGGTCCGCACCCTCGGTGAGGGCCTGACCCGAGAGTGCCCGCACTGCCACAACACCGCACCGTGGCACCGAATGCGCTCGTTCCGACAGTGCACGCTGTTCTTCGTGCTCCCGGTCCTGCGCTGGGGCCGGCGACAGTACGAGACCTGCGGGATCTGCGGGGCGACTGCCGACGTGTGAGCGTCGACCACGGGCTAGCCGCCTCCGCGCTGCCCGCCGCACCCTTGGCCCTGCACCGATGACCCGGGAGGGCACAGCGGCAGCGCCGGCCCCCACCGCGCTGCGGTGTTCGGGCACGAAAAAAAGGGAGTGGAGGAAGCGAACCCACCCATAAAAAGGGGGCTCAAGCATTCCTCCACTCCCAGTGAAGATGTCCGGCGGCGACCTACTCTCCCACACCCTCCCGAGTGCAGTACCATCGGCGCGATCGAGCTTAGCTTCCGGGTTCGGAATGGAACCGGGCGTTTCCTCGACGCTATGACCGCCGTAACACAACGAGACCACCAGCCCCACCAAACACCACACCCCACACAAGAGGGGCGTAGTGTTCCCGGAGTTGTTCCTCGAGAACCACACAGTGGACGCAAACACTCGCAAACAAGAAAAACGTGTTGTAGTAAGTCATCGGCCATTAGTACCAGTCAGCTCCACACATTGCTGTGCTTCCACATCTGGCCTATCAACCCAGTCATCTACTGGGGGCCTCCCACACCCGAAGGTGTACGGATATCTCATCTCGAAGCAGGCTTCCCGCTTAGATGCTTTCAGCGGTTATCCCTTCCCGACGTAGCCAACCAGCCATGCTCTTGGCAGAACAACTGGCACACCAGAGGTCAGTCCATCCCGGTCCTCTCGTACTAGGGACAGGACTTCTCAAATATCCAACGCGCGCAGCGGATAGGGACCGAACTGTCTCACGACGTTCTAAACCCAGCTCGCGTACCGCTTTAATGGGCGAACAGCCCAACCCTTGGGACCAACTCCAGCCCCAGGATGCGACGAGCCGACATCGAGGTGCCAAACCATGCCGTCGATATGAGCTCTTGGGCAAGATCAGCCTGTTATCCCCGGGGTACCTTTTATCCGTTGAGCGACACCCATTCCACAATGAGGTGCCGGATCACTAGTTCCTGCTTTCGCACCTGCCCGACATGTCTGTCTCGCAGTCAAGCTCCCTTGTGCACTTACACTCAACACCTGATTGCCAACCAGGCTGAGGGAACCTTTGAGCGCCTCCGTTACTCTTTAGGAGGCAACCGCCCCAGTTAAACTACCCATCAGACACTGTCCCTGATCCGGATCACGGACCGAGGTTAGGAATCCAGAACGACCAGAGTGGTATTTCAACAATGACTCCACACTCACTGGCGTGAATGCTTCCCAGTCTCCCACCTATCCTACACAAGCCGTCCCGAACACCAATATCAAACTATAGTAAAGGTCCCGGGGTCTTTCCGTCCTGCTGCGCGTAACGAGCATCTTTACTCGTAATGCAATTTCGCCGAGTTCGCGGTTGAGACAGTGGAGAAGTCGTTACGCCATTCGTGCAGGTCGGAACTTACCCGACAAGGAATTTCGCTACCTTAGGATGGTTATAGTTACCACCGCCGTTTACTGGGGCTTAAATTCTCAGCTTCGGACCCCGAAGGGTCCTAACCGGTCCTCTTAACCTTCCAGCACCGGGCAGGCGTCAGTCCGTATACAGCGTCTTACGACTTCGCACGGACCTGTGTTTTTAGTAAACAGTCGCTTCTCCCTGGTCTCTGCGGCCCTTAGAGCTCTCACTCCTCGGGCCCCCCTTCTCCCGAAGTTACGGGGGCATTTTGCCGAGTTCCTTAACCACGATTCTCTCGAACGCCTCGGTATTCTCTACCTGATCACCTGAGTCGGTTTAGGGTACGGGCGACCGTAATTGTCACGCCGGAACTTTTCTTGGCAGTACAGGATCACTCACCTACGCCCATACGGGATCCCCATCACGTCTGACCCTTAGTGGCCCCAGCATTACCCGGGGCCGGGCTGCACGCTTAGACGGACTATTCCATTAAGTCCGCGGAAGCTACCTCTCTGCGTCATTCCTCGCGCTGACCTACTACAACCTTGGTTCCCAGCCACACCAACCTCCACACCCCGAAGGGCATGGGGCAAGCGCAGGTGGTTAGCATCAGCTGCCTCGGTATGGGTCCTCCTACGATCGGTTCGGGAATATCAACCCGATGTCCATCGACTACGCCTGTCGGCCTCGCCTTAGGTCCCGACTAACCCAGGGCGGATAAACCTGGCCCTGGAACCCTTGATCAATCGGCGGACGGGTTTCTCACCCGTCTTTCGCTACTCATGCCTGCATTCTCACTCGTGCAGCCTCCACCACTGGGTTCCCCCGCGGCTTCGCTGGCTGCACGACGCTCCCCTACCCATCCAGGACATAATCCTGAATGACACAGCTTCGGCGGTGTGCTTGAGCCCCGCTAAATTGTCGGCGCAGAATCACTTGACCAGTGAGCTATTACGCACTCTTTCAAGGGTGGCTGCTTCTAAGCCAACCTCCTGGTTGTCTCAGCAACTCCACATCCTTTTCCACTTAGCACACGCTTAGGGGCCTTAGCTGATGTTCTGGGCTGTTTCCCTCTCGACTATGAAGCTTATCCCCCACAGTCTCACTGCTGCGCTCTCACGTACCGGCATTCGGAGTTTGGCTAAGGTCAGTAACCCGGTGGGGCCCATCGCCTATCCAGTGCTCTACCTCCGGCACGAAACACGCAACGCTGCACCTAAATGCATTTCGGGGAGAACCAGCTATCACGAAGTTTGATTGGCCTTTCACCCCTATCCACAGGTCATCCCCTCCATTTTCAACTGAAGTGGGTTCGCGCCTCCACGCGGTCTTACCCGCGCTTCACACTGCCCATGGATAGATCACTTCGCTTCGGGTCTAGAGCCGGCGACTGAACGCCCCGTTCAGACTCGCTTTCGCTACGGCTACCCCACACGGGTTAACCTCGCCACCGACCACTAACTCGCAGGCTCATTCTTCAAAAGGCACGCCGTCACCCCTAAAGGCTCCGACGGATTGTAAGCACACGGTTTCAGGTACTATTTCACTCCCCTCCCGGGGTGCTTTTCACCTTTCCCTCACGGTACTTGTCCGCTATCGGTCAAGAGGTAGTATTCAGGCTTACCAGGTGGTCCTGGCAGATTCACACCGGATTTCACGGGCCCGGTGCTACTCGGGAACAGCGTCACGCCGCACAGCAGTTTCGTCTACGGGGGTCACACCCTCTACGCCGTCGCACTCACCACGACTTCGACTACCACTGCACGTCCACGTCGATGAGCCGGCAGACCCATCCGACACGTCCCACAACCCCCAACCTGCAACCCCTGCCGGGTATCACACAGACCAGGTTTAGCCTCTTCCGCTTTCGCTCGCCACTACTCACGGAATCACTGTTGTTTTCTCTTCCTGCGGGTACTGAGATGTTTCACTTCCCCGCGTTCCCTCCACACCACCTATACATTCAGTGGCGGGTACCGCGACATGACTCGCGGTGGGTTTCCCCATTCGGACATCCTCGGATCACAGCTCTGTTGTCAACTCCCCGAGGCTTTTCGCAGACTCACACGTCCTTCGTCGGCTCCTCTTGCCAAGGCATCCACCGTGTGCCCTTTAAAACTTACGGCAACACACAAAAACGCTCAAAGCGCTCTTCAAAATTGCTTACAAGATGCTCGCGTCCACTATGTAGTTCTCAAGAAACAACCCCACACCCACCCCGCACGCGCCAAGCGCCCACGAAGAAGGGGAGGAACCAGCCACACACCCCACACCCCCAACTACTCCACAGAGCAATCAGGGGTCATGGGGCTGCGTGCAGCCTCACAACCCAATAGCGTGTCTCCACCTCAAACCAGAACGACCCTGAACCTTTCCACACCCCAAAGGGTTGTACTCGATCGCCGGCCGGCTGATGAAGTGCCGATTCGTTGATGTTCCACCCGTGAGCAACCACCCCCACCACACGCGGGTGAGCAGATGGCCACCAAAATGGTGATGCTCCTTAGAAAGGAGGTGATCCAGCCGCACCTTCCGGTACGGCTACCTTGTTACGACTTAGTCCCAATCACCGATCCCACCTTAGACAGCTCCCTCACGAGGATGGGCCACTGGCTTCGGGTGTTACCGACTTTCGTGACTTGACGGGCGGTGTGTACAAGGCCCGGGAACGTATTCACCGCAGCGTTGCTGATCTGCGATTACTAGCGACTCCGACTTCATGGGGTCGAGTTGCAGACCCCAATCCGAACTGAGGCCGGCTTTTTGGGATTCGCTCCACCTCACAGTTTCGCAACCCATTGTACCGACCATTGTAGCATGCTTGAAGCCCAAGACATAAGGGGCATGATGATTTGACGTCGTCCCCACCTTCCTCCGAGTTGACCCCGGCAGTCTCCTATGAGTCCCCACCATGACGTGCTGGCAACATAGAACGAGGGTTGCGCTCGTTGCGGGACTTAACCCAACATCTCACGACACGAGCTGACGACAACCATGCACCACCTGTGCACCAGTCCGAAGAAAGCCACATCTCTGCGACCGTCCGGTGCATGTCAAGCCTTGGTAAGGTTCTTCGCGTTGCATCGAATTAATCAGCATGCTCCGCCGCTTGTGCGGGCCCCCGTCAATTCCTTTGAGTTTTAGCCTTGCGGCCGTACTCCCCAGGCGGGGCACTTAATGCGTTAGCTACGGCGCGGAAAACGTGGAATGTCCCCCACACCTAGTGCCCAACGTTTACGGCATGGACTACCAGGGTATCTAATCCTGTTCGCTACCCATGCTTTCGCTTCTCAGTGTCAGTAATGGCCCAGAGACCTGCCTTCGCCATCGGTGTTCTTCCTGATATCTGCGCATTTCACCGCTACACCAGGAGTTCCAGTCTCCCCTACCACACTCTAGCCTGCCCGTACCCACCGCACGCCCGAGGTTGAGCCTCGGGTTTTCACGGCAGACGCGACAAGCCACCTACAAGCTCTTTACGCCCAATAATTCCGGACAACGCTTGCGCCCTACGTATTACCGCGGCTGCTGGCACGTAGTTAGCCGGCGCTTCTTCTGCAGGTACCGTCACTCTCGCTTCTTCCCTACTGAAAGGGGTTTACAACCCGAAGGCCGTCATCCCCCACGCGGCGTCGCTGCATCAGGCTTTCGCCCATTGTGCAATATTCCCCACTGCTGCCTCCCGTAGGAGTCTGGGCCGTGTCTCAGTCCCAGTGTGGCCGGTCGCCCTCTCAGGCCGGCTACCCGTCATCGCCTTGGTGAGCCATTACCTCACCAACAAACTGATAGGCCGCGAGTCCATCCCCCACCGATAAATCTTTCCAACCACCACCATGCGGCAGTAGCTCGTATCCGGTATTAGCCACGATTTCCCGAGGTTATTCCGAAGTGAGGGGCAGGTTACTCACGTGTTACTCACCCGTTCGCCACTAATCAGGCAGTGCAAGCACCACCCTCATCGTTCGACTTGCATGTGTTAAGCACGCCGCCAGCGTTCGTCCTGAGCCAGGATCAAACTCTCCATGAAAAAACATGAAAAACTATAAACCCGACAAAAAAACAAACAACCAGCAAATTAAATTGCTGTATCATCCGTTAAAATTTTGCCATTCAAAATAATGGCATCAACAAACAGACACGCTATTGAGATATCAAGCAACACGCGCACTCGGGCTTCCAAGCCTTCCAGCTCTTCGCCCCGGGGCAACCCCTCAAACTTAGGGGATCCGATCCTCCCAGTCAAATCGGCACCGGTGTGATCCGCGTCCCGACCCTCCGAAGAGAACCTGATGTGCCTGGCCAGAGCGGGTTTCTCGGTCCGGCCTCGCGGCCTTTCCTCGTTCCCGTTGTCCGGGGCACGAGGAAGAACATTACGCCGATGCCAGCACCCCGTCAAGCCAGAACGGCACTTCGCGGCGTGACGCCCGCTACACCGTCTCCGGCCGCTCGTCGGGCACCGGGTCGGGTACCGCAGAGAGTGCCCGCGGGGTGAGCTCCTTGGGAGGGGCCTCGGTGTCGAAGTGGCGGGCCATCGCCAGCAGGAAGTCGACGGTGGCGGCTCGCGTCCCGGCCGGCACCTGCCGGGCGATCTCGAGCATCTGGGCGTGCATGCCGCTCAGGCGCTCCCTCACTTCGGCATGGGCATGGTCGGTCGCCACGATGATGCGGGATCGCCGGTCGCGCGGGTGCGGCGCCCGGCGCAGGTGCCCGGAGGCGGCGAGGCGGTCGAGCAGCTTGGAGGTGGAGGCGCCGGAGATGCGGAGGTGCTGGGCCAGGCGCACGGCGGTGACCGGCTCGGGGGACCGCTCCCCCGCGATGACGAAGCGCAGCGCCGCCAGATCGGTCGTGTTCATGTCCATGGCGGCGCTCATCCGCCGGCGCAGGTCCTGATCGGCCGCACTGAGGATGCGCAGGGCGCTCAGCAGGGCGACGGCGGAGTCGTGGTCCTCGTACCAGTAGGGGCCGGCGGCGTTCCCTACTGGGGAGGCGCAGTCGGTGCTCGGATCTGGTGGTGCTTCGGCCATCCCGTGATGCTACGCTCAATTACCTAGATTGGCTAAGTAGTTCGGGGAGGCGACATGGACGACGCTGCGATGGTCGGCGGCGCTGAGCAGGATCACGTGATCCTGCTGCACGAGGACGGCAGCGTCCGCGGCCTGGCCCCCCGCGCCACGGTCCATTCCACCACCACTCCCCTGCACCTGGCGTTCTCCTGCTACGTCCTCGGGGAGGACGGGCAGGTCCTGGTGACACGGCGGGCCCTGAGCAAGCGCACCTGGCCGGGGGTCTGGACCAACGCCTTCTGCGGCCACCCGCGCCAGGGCGAGTCCGTGCCCGACGCCGTGGCCCGCCACGCCGAGCACGAGCTCGGCATGCGTGTGCGCAACGTGCGCGAGGTGCTGCCCGACTTCCGCTACCGCGCCGTCGACGCCTCCGGAGTGGTCGAGAACGAGGTCTGCCCGGTGTTCCTCGCCGAGGCCGACGGAGCCCCGATCCCGAACCCGGACGAGGTGATGGACCTGCGGTGGGCCGCGCCGCAGGAGCTCATCTCCCTGGTGGACCTCGCGCCCTGGACGCTGAGCCCCTGGATGGTCTCTCAGGTCCCGGCGCTGCGCGATAGTCTCGGTGCTGCGAGCAGCGCCCGAGGGAGGACGCCATGACCGATCAGGACATCCGAGCCATCGATCGCGAGCTGGGCCGGCTGCTGGCCGGGGGCGCCGAGCGTCCCGGCCACCTGGCGCTGAACGACCACCGCGACCTCTGGAGCGCCTTCACCCTTTCGGTCGAGGGCGGCAAGCGGTTCCGCCCGGCGCTGCTGATCGCCGCGCACCGTGAGCTCGGCGGGCACCGCCACGCCGCCGCGATCCAGGTGGGGGCCGCGATCGAGCTGCTGCACACCGCCTTCGTCGTCCAGGACGACGTCATCGACGGCGACCTGGTGCGGCGCGGGGTGCCGAACCTGTCCGGCACCTTCGCCCAGGACGCGCAGCGCCGCGGCGCCTCCCCGCTCGGGGCTCGCCGCTACGGCGATGCGGCCGGGATCCTCGGCGGCGACCTCGGCCTGCTGGCCGCCTTCCGCGCCGTCACCCGCTGCGACGCCCCCGCCCCGGTGATCGAGCGTTTGCTGGACCTGCTGGAGAGCACCGTCCACGCCTCCGCGGCCGGGGAGCTCGCCGATGTGCGCCTCCAGCTCGGCGTCGGCCGCACCTCCGCCGCCCTCGAGGACGCCTTGGCAGTCGCGGAGCTGAAGACCGCCGTCTACTCCTTCCAGCTCCCCCTGCACGCCGGCGCCCTGCTGGCCGACGCCACCCCGGAGCAGCTCAGCGCCCTGGACGAGATCGGCGGGCTGCTCGGCATCGGCTTCCAGCTCTTCGACGATCTGCTGGGGGTGTTCGGCGAGGAGAGCCGCACCGGCAAGAGCAACCTCGGGGACCTGCGCGAGGGCAAGCGCACCGCGCTGCTCGCCCATGCCTCCACCACTCCCGAATGGTCGGAGCTGCAGACCCTCGTGGGCCGCGACGACCTGGGGCCGGAGGAGGGCCGACGGGCCCGCGCCCTGCTCACCCGCAGCGGCTCGCGGGCCTGGACCGAGGACCTCGCCCGTTGGCACGTGACCACAGCGGTCGAGTCCGCTGCCCGCCACACCCTGCCGGCCACCCTGGTGGCCGCCATGCGCGGCGCGACCGACACCATCCTGTGCACCGCCGACCGCACCCTGCTGCCCCTCGACGCCGACGACCCCGCCCCGGTGCACCGCACCACCAGGACAGGACAGCCCGCATGAGCGCCACCGCCCCCTCCACCCGCCCGGACCAGACCGGATCGCGGCCGCTGCTGCGCCGGATCGCGGTCACCGCCTGCTACGTCATCACGGTCATCGGCAGCGTCATCGGCGTCGGCGTCTTCGGTGGGGAGCCGATCGCCGAGGCCGCCGGCGGCCTGCTCGCCGCCGACTCCACCCACCTCGCCCCGGCCAGCACCGCCTTCTCCATCTGGTCGGTGATCTATGCCGGGCTGGGCGCCTACACCCTGTGGCAGTGGTGGGACGCGGATGACCACCGCGGGATCGCCGGGCACGCGATCGCCTCGCTGCTGCTGAACGCGGCCTGGATCCTGGTGATCCAGGCCGGCTGGGTGTGGGTCAGCGTGCTGGTGATCGTGACGCTCCTGGTGGTGCTGGCCGATCTCTTCCGCCGCCTCATCGCCACCCCGCCGCGCGGGGTGATGGGCCGGGTGGTGGTCGATGGCACCTTCGGCCTCTATCTCGGCTGGGTCTCGGTCGCCACCTGCGCCAACATCGCGGCCGCACTGGCCGGCTCGGGCTTCTTCGGCCTCGGGATCCCCCAGTGGATCGCCTCGGCCGTGCTCGCGGTCGCCGCCGCCGTCGGCATCGGCCTGTGCCTGGCCGGGAACCGGCCGATCGGGGCGCCCGCCGCGATGATCTGGGGTCTGACCTGGATCGCCGTCGGCCGAGCGACCGACGAGCCGTTCTCCCCCGTCACCGCCGTCGCCGCCGGCGTGGCCGCCGCGCTGATCGCGGCCGCCGCGATCGTCCAGTGGGTGCGTCCCGCACCCGAGCCCGCCGCCCGATGAGGGCCGCGGACCGGGCCGAGGCCCCCGGCGCCCGCTACGACCGCGTCGCGCAGCACAGCGCGGCGGCGGTGATCCAGGGCTATTCGACCTCCTTCGGCTGGGCCTCCCGACTGCTGCGCGAACCGGTCCGCACCCATGTGCGCAGCATCTATGCACTGGTGCGGATCGCCGACGAGATCGTCGACGACCCCGCCCCGGACCTCACCCCCGACGTGCGGCGGGAGCTGCTGGACGAGTTCGAGGCCGAGACCGCCCGGGCGCTCCGGCGCGGCCGCAGCACCAACCTCGCGGTGCACGCCTTCGCCCTCGCCGCCCGCCGCTTCCGCATCGGCCCGGAGCTGATCGACCCGTTCTTCGCCTCGATGCGCGCCGATCTCGAGGTGGCCGCGCACGATCGCCAGAGCCTGACCGAGTACGTCTACGGCTCCGCCGAGGTGGTGGGGCTGATGTGCCTGCGCGTCTTCGTCGACGGGGACGACGCCGCCTACGAGCGGCTGCGCGGGCCGGCCCGCAGCCTCGGCGCCGCCTTCCAGAAGGTGAACTTCCTGCGCGATCTGGCCGAGGACCACGACGAGCTGGGCCGCACCTACTTCCCGGGCCTGGACCCGGACGCCTTCAGCGACGCCCACCGCGACCTGCTGCTCGACGAGATCGACGCCGACCTGGCCCATGCGGCCACCGCCATCCCGCAGCTGCCGCCGAGCAGCCGGGCCGCCGTGGCCGCCGCCCACGGTCTCTACGCGGGGCTGTCCGCCCGCCTGCGCGCCACCCCCGCCGCCCGGATCCGCCGCGCCCGGGTGCGCGTCCCCGACCACGAGAAGGCGCGGATCCTGGCCCGCGCCGTCCTAGGAGCCCGCCGATGACCACCCCCTCCGCCGTCCGCTCCGCCGTCGTCATCGGCGGCGGCATCTCGGGTCTGGCGACCGCCGCCCTGCTGGCCCGCGACGGCTACGACGTCGACCTGGTCGAGGCGCGCGAGGAGCTCGGCGGCCGCGCCGGCAGCTGGGAGCGCGACGGGTTCCGCTTCGACACCGGCCCGTCCTGGTACCTGATGCCCGAGGTCTTCGACCACTTCTTCCGCCTGCTGGGCACCTCCGCCGCCGAGCAGCTGGACCTGCAGGGGCTGGACCCGGGCTACCGGGTCTTCTTCGAGGACGAGCCGGAGCCGGTGGACGTGCACGCCTCCGCCGCCCGCAACGCCGACGCCTTCGAGGCCATCGAGCCCGGCGCCGGGCGGCGCCTGGACCAGTACCTCGACTCGGCCCGCCACACCTACGACGTGGCGCTCGAGCACTTCCTGTACACCTCCTTCACCCGTCGGCGGCAGCTGATGGTGCCCGCCGTGGTGGCGCGGGCGCCGCGCCTGGCCCAGCTGCTGCTCGAGCCCCTGGAGCGGTTCGTCGGCCGCCGCTTCCGGGATCGCCGCCTGCGGCAGATCCTCGGCTACCCGGCCGTGTTCCTGGGCTCCTCGCCCGATCGCACGCCGAGCATGTACCACCTGATGAGCGCCCTGGATCTCACCGGCGGGGTGCTCTACCCGCAGGGCGGCTTCACCCGCATCATCGAGGCGATCGCGCAGCTCGCCGAGCGCGAGGGGGTGCGCCTGCACACCTCCACCCGCGCCACCCGCATCCTCACCGCCCCCGGTGCCGGGAAGGCCCGCCCCCGCGCCCGCGGCGTCGAGGTGCAGGGCCCCGACGGTGCCACCCGGATGCTCGGCGCACAGGTGGTGGTGGCGACCGCCGACCTGCACCATGTGGAGACCACGATGCTCCCGCCGGAGCTGCAGACCTACCCCGAGTCCTGGTGGGACAAGGCCACCTCCGGCCCCGGCGCGGTGCTGGTGCTGCTGGGCGTGCGCGGGCGCCTGCCGCAGCTCGCCCACCACAGCCTCTTCTTCACCAAGGACTGGTCGGCGAACTTCTCGGCGATCGCCGAGGGGCGCGTCCCCTCCCCCGCCTCGATCTACGTGTGCCGGCCCTCGGCCACCGATCCCTCGGTGGCGCCGGAGGGGCAGGAGAACCTGTTCGTGCTGGTCCCGATGCCGGCGGACCCGGGCCTCGGACGCGGCGGGATCGACGGCGCCGGCTCGGCGGCGGTGGAGCGGATCGCCGACGAGGCCCTCGCCCAGATCGCCGACTGGGCAGGGATCCCCGACCTCGCCGACCGGGTGGTGGTGCGGCGCACCATCGGCCCCGAGGAGTTCGCGAGCGACCTGGGCACCTGGAAGGGCGGCATGCTCGGGCCCGCCCACACCCTGGGCCAGAGCGCTTTCTTCCGCGCCGGCAACGTCTCGCGCCGCGTGGACTCGCTGCTGTACGCCGGCTCCAGCACCCTGCCCGGCATCGGGCTGCCGATGTGCCTGATCAGCGCTGAGCTGGTCGCCAAGCGCCTGCGCGGCGACCATTCCGCCTCCCCGCTGCCGGAGCCCGAGCCGGCCTCGGGGGCCGCGGCATGATGCCGCTGCTCTACCTGGCCGCGCTGCTCGGCTCGGCGTTCTGCATGGGCCTGCTGGACCACCGCTTCCGCCTGGTGTTGTGGCGCGCCCCGCGCCGCGCCGCGCTGGTGCTCGCGATCGGGGTCGCCTTCTTCCTGCTGTGGGACCTCGCCGCGATCGCGGCCGGCCACTACGGCATGGGGCAGAGTCCGCTGATGACCGGCATCATGCTCGCCCCCGAGCTGCCGCTCGAGGAGCTGGTGTTCATCACCTTCCTCAGCTACACCACCCTGGTGCTGTGGGGTCTGCTCGCCACCGCGCTCGACCGCATCCGTCGGCCGCAGCCCGCGGCCGCCGAGGCGGAGGGGCGATGAGCTATGCCGCCCTGGCCGGGCTGTTCCTGCTGCCCCCGCTCGCGGTCACCGCACTGGCGGTCCTGCTGCGCCGGCCCCGCGCCCGCTGGTGGCTGCTCACCGCGGGCACCATCGCCGTGCTGCTGGTGCTGACGATCGTGTTCGACACCGTGATGGTCGCGGTGGACCTGTTCCGCTACGACCACTCCCTGCTCAGCGGATGGATGATCGGCATCGTGCCGGTCGAGGACCTCGCCTGGCCGATCGCCGCCGGGCTCCTGCTGCCCTCGCTGTGGCTGCTGCTGACCCCGACGGAGGAGCGATGACCGCTGCGACCACCACTCCCGGCGCCCTGCGCCAGCTGCTGGGGTCCTCGCGCCCGCTGAGCTGGATCAACACCGCCTACCCCTTCGCCGCCGCGTACCTGCTGGCCGGCGGCGGGGTGGACGCGGCGCTGGTGATCGGGACGCTGTTCTTCCTGATCCCGTACAACCTGCTGATGTACGGGGTCAACGACGTGTTCGACCACGAGTCGGATCTGCGCAACCCCCGCAAGGGCGGCGTGGAGGGCATCGTGCTGGACCGCCGCTTCCACCGCATCACGCTGTGGGCGGCCGGGCTGAGCACCCTGCCGTTCGCGGTGGCGCTGCTGGCGATGGGCTCCGCCGCCTCCGCGGTGGTGCTGGTGATCGTGCTGGCCGCGGTGGTGGGGTACTCCGCGCCCGGGGTGCGGCTCAAGGAGCGCCCGGTGCTGGACTCGCTGACCTCCTCCACCCACTTCACGGGGCCGGCACTGTTCGGGCTGGTCTTCACCGGGGCGCCGGTGGGGCTGACCGCGGTCGCCTCGCTGGTGGCGTTCTTCCTGTGGGGCATGGCCTCGCACGCCTTCGGGGCGGTCCAGGACGTCCAGCCCGACCGGGAGGCGGGCATCGGCTCGATCGCGACCGTGATCGGCGCGGCGCCGACGGTGCGGCTCGCCATCGCCCTGTACGCCGCGGCGGGCCTGGCGATGCTGCTGACGCCGTGGCCGGCGGTCCTGGCCGGGCTGCTGGTGCTCCCCTACATCCTGAGCATCTGGCCGTTCCGCTCGGTGCCGGACGCGCAGGCCGAGCAGGCCAACCGGGGCTGGCGCCGCTTCCTGTGGCTGAACCTGCTCACGGGCTTCCTGCTGACCCAGCTGCTGATCTGGATCGCGCTGACGTCCTGAGCGGGCGCGCCCGCCGGGGCCGAGGCGACGGACTCAGCCCGCCGCGTCGGCCACGGTCATCGGCCCGGCCGCGACGGTGACGCCGCTGTGGGACGGGTCGCCGTCGAAGTGCTCCTGGGAGACGTCGACGATCGGGAACTGCTCGAGGTCCACGCCGGCCGGGACGGGCAGCGTGGTGGTCTCCGCCGAGACGGTGCCCAGCGAGATCAGGCGGCTGGCCGCCGCGTCCCGCAGCCAGACCTCGTAGTAGCCCTCGGCGGGCAGGGTGGAGACCGAGACCACCAGCTGGTCGCCGTCGGCCTCGGAGCTGACCATCTCGGCGGTGCCGCGGACGTCGTCCTCCGTCACCGGGTCCAGCACCGCCTCGCCGACCTTCGCCACCGGCGGTGGGGTCGGGGACGGCTGCTCCTCGTCCCCGCCGAGCGTCCCGCCCAGCAGGGCGGCGCCGCCGGCGCCGAGCACCAGCCCGGCCGCCGCGGCGACCGCGACCAGGGACCAGCGCGGGCGCCGGCGCCGGCGCGCGGCCAGCTCATCGCGGGTCGCGGCGGGCGCGGAGGGCGGCGGGGCCGCCGCTGCCGTCGCATCGTCGGTCTCGTCCTCGTCCCCGCCGGCGGGGCCGGTTGCGGGCAGCGGGCGGGCGGCCGGCGCGGGGGCGGTGGCGGGGTCGGCCGGGGCGTCGAGGCCCTGCTGGATCCGCTCCCAGAGACCGGCGGGCGGCTCCTCGAGCGCGACCGGCTCCACCAGGGCGTCCAGCACCCGGGCGATGGTCTCGAGCTCCCGGCGGCACGGCGCGCAGCTCTCCAGGTGCTCGGTGATGGCGGCGGGGACGGGATCGCCGACGGCGACGGCGCTCAGCTGCTCGGGCGCGGGGTGCGCGCTGGTCATGCGGTCCTCAGACATCGTGCACCTCCAATGCGACGCGCAGTCGGGCCAGTCCTCGGTGGACATGGGATTTCACGGTCCCCAGCGGGATCCCCAGCCTCTCGGCGATCTGCCGGTACGGGAGGTCCTGCACGTAGGCCATCCGCAGGATCTCATCCTGGGGCGGGCCGAGCCGGTCCAGCGCCTCGTGCACCACCACGCGGTCCACGATCTGCGCGGCATGCTCGACGGACTCGAGGCCCGGCTGGGCGGTGGTCGCGTCCACCGCCTTCAGCTGGCGCATGCGGGCCGCGTAGCTGTCGGCGATCACGCGGCGGGTGATCCCGGTCAGCCAGCCGCCCAGCGGACGGGCCGGGTCGTAGGTGTCCCGGGAGCGCCAGGCGCGGGTGAACACCTGCTGGGCGGCGTCCTCCGCGTCCTCGCGCTGGCGGAGCGCCGCCAGGCACAGCGAGAACACCAGTCGGCCGTGCCGGGCGTAGACCTCCGACAGGGCGTCGGGGGCGCCGGCGGCGAACTGCCGCGCGAGGTCGTCGTCGCTGTCCAGCGCCCCTCCTCGGTCGTGGTCCGGCGGGCAGGTGCGCCCCGCGGGGCACGGATGCGCCCGGGGAGATCCGGATGGGGCGAGACTACTGGTCATGACCGGGGTTCGGCCACCACGATGACGTTGTCGGCGTAGCTGCCGCGCTCGGGCAACCACTGGCCGCCGCAGGTGATGAGCACCAGGCGCTCCGGGCCGGTGCGGGTGAAGTAGGGCGTGAAGTCCAGGCCGTCCTTGCCGAGCCGTTCCACGGATGTGACGGCATAGGTATGGCGCGTGCCCTCCTGATCGGTGACCGTCACCTCGTCCCCCACCTCGGCGGCCCGGAGCGCGTACAGCGGTCCCTCGGGGGTCTCCTCGGAACCGGCGTGGGCGGCGATCACCGTGCTGCCGGCGTCGTCGGCCGGTGCCTGACCGAAGCGGTACCAGCCGGCGTCGGCCGCATCGGCGGGGATCTCCATCTGGCCGTCCTCGGCCACCCCGGTGGGGGTGATCGGCAGGTCGGCGCCCAGGCCCGGATACTGGATGCGCACCGGCACGGAGCGCGCATCCTGCTCGGCTGACGGCAGATCGGCGGCCGAGACGACCGGCACCGCCGGGACCTGCGACGCGGGTGAGGCGGTCTGCGGAGCCGGTGACGGGGCCTGCGGCGCGGGTGAGGGGGCCGGTGAGGCGGCTGACGGAGCGCCGGCGAGCGCCGGCTCTGCAGTGGCCGGGGTCGTGGACGACGGGACCGGGGGATGGTCGCGGCCTCCGGGACGGGGGCCGCGGTGGTCATCGGCGGGGCGGCCGACGGGTCGGGCTCGAGGCCCGTGACGACGGCGGAGGCGGCGCCGGCCGCCGTGATCACGGCCCCGGCGGCCAGGACAGCGCGCAGCAGCGCTGTCCTGGCCGACCGGTCCGCGCGAGGGCGGTCCGGAGCGTCCTGCTCAGGCACGGACCGCGGCGCGACGGCGCAGGGCCGCGGCGCTCCCGGCCATCAGCAGCAGCCCGCCGCCGAGAGCGATCCACTGCGCCTGCTCGCCGGCGGCCACCTCGGTGTCGCCGGTGGGGACGCCCTCGGGCGCCGAGTGCATGCCCTCGACCGTCTGGGTGGCCAGCGCGAGGTTGCCGTCCTCGGCCGAGCCCCAGGCGTAGACGATGGTCGCGGTGCCCTCGGTGACGGGGACGTCGGCCGGGCCGAGCACCGGGTCGGTCTCGCCGGCGAGCGAGACCGCGGCCTCGTAGGTGCCGGCCGGCAGGTCCAGGGACTCCTCGTTCGGGTTCTCGAGACCGGGGACGGCGACCTCGCCATTCGCCCACACGTCCACCGCCGGGGCGGCGGCGATGTGGCGGACCACCAGGCGGCCCTCGCCGGCGTCGAGCGCGGAGACGTCGTTGGCGAAGGCGGTCACGGTGGGGTTGCCGTCGGCGTCCAGGTGGGCGGCGGCGGTGTAGTTGCCGCCCGCCTCGAGGCCGACGGTGACCGGCCCGATCACGGGCTCGGAGGCGTCGGGCGCGTCGGAGGCGGTGATGGCGACCTCGTAGTCGCCGGCGGCGAGCTCGAGGGGTCCGGCGAGCTCGGACGGCTCGAAGTCGTCGAGCGTCAGCTCGCCGTTGACGTACACGTCCACGACGGTGTCCGGGACGCCGTGGAGCACGGAGAGCATGGCGGCATCGCCGTGGTTCTCCGCAGGGGCGGGGGCGGCGGTCGCCGAGGCGGCGCCGAGGAGTGCCAGGCTGCAGGCGGCGGTGACGGCGAGCGGAAGAGACGTGCGCATGATGCTGTCCTCTCATCGGGCCCCGGAGGGCCGCTGGCGCGAGCACCGTTGTGCTCACACCCCTACTACCGGCGCGGTGGCGGGATGGTTGCAGGGAGTCGGAGATTTTCTCGACGAGTTCTTCCGGTCCGCCCGACGCCTGCGGCCTCGGCGGCGGCCGGCTCCCCGGCCGTACCCTTATCCCTGCCCCGCGGGATCGCCGCGGCGCCGGCGTTCGACGAGGGAGCAACCTGGTGTCCGACGAAGATCCCCCTCCCCCCGAGGGCATCGGGCGGGGCGACCTGCTGGTGGCGGCGCTCGTCGGCGTGCTCGGGGCCGGCGGCGCGCTGCTGCTGCCCGCGCTCTCGGCGCAGGACAGCGAGGTCGCCGTGGGGGTCCCGGCGCTCGGCTCCGCGGCCTGGTGGCTCGTGGTCGTGGTGCTCCTGGCCCAGGCCGGCGCGCTGCTGCGGGCACGGACCGCCCCGCGGGCCGTGCTGCTCGTCGTCACGGCGCTGCCCCTGCTGCTGGTCCTGCTGGCACCGGGAGCGCTGTTCAGCCTGACCGCCCTGGCCACCGTGGTCGCCGTCTTCTTCGCGGCCCTGGCCGGGTCGGAACGCCGCGGCCTCGCGGTCCTGGCCGTCGCCTTCGCGCTGGTCGCCGGCGGCCAGTTCGTCAACGAGCTGCGGCTCGACGAGCTGCCGGTGGGGTTCGCGCTCGGAGGGGCGCTCGCGCAGGCGCTGCTGCTGATCGGCGCTCCGCTGCTGGCGGGGCTGTTCATGGCCGCACGGCGGGAGGCCGAGCGGGCGCGCCGCGGGGAGGCGGCGGCGCTGCGGCGCGAGCAGGACGGCCTGGTGCAGGCGGCGATCTCCCGGGAGCGCACCGCGATGTCGCGCGAGCTCCATGACATCGCCGCGCACCACATGTCGGGGATCGCGCTGATGGCCTCGGCGATCGAGCGGCAGGTGGAAAGCGACCCGCTCGCCGCGAAGCACTCGGCCGCCCAGATCCGGGCCCAGAGCCGGACCGTCCTGGAGGACCTCCGCCGCGTCGTCGGCCTGCTGCGCGAGGACGCCGCCGCCGCCCGCTCGGTGGAGACCCTGGCCGCCGTGCGGGAGCTGGTGGACGCACGGCGGGAGGCGGGCGCCGAGATCGACGTGGTGGTGCTCTCGGCGCGGGACGATGCGCCGCTGGGCACCGGGATCGGCGCGCTCGCGCAGCTGGTGGTCTATCGGATGGTCCAGGAGGCGCTGGCCAACGCGGCCGCCCACGCCGCGGGCGCGCGCTGCACGGTGCGGCTCGATGACCGCGGGGACGCGCTGGTCGTGACGGTCTCGAACGACCGCCTGGCCTCCGCCGCGGCCGGCCCCGGCAGCGGGTTCGGGCTGCTGGGGATGCGCGAGCGCGCCGAGATGATCGGGGCGGAGCTGGCCTCCGGGCCCACCGAGGGCGGCGGCTGGGAGGTCCGCCTCGCCGTGCCGCGTGAACAGGCCACCGACAGGGACATCGAGGACTCCGGGAGGGAGAGCGCATGATCCGGGTGATGATCGCCGAGGACCAGCCGCTGGCGCGGGCCGGCCTCGCCGCGGTGCTGGCCAGCGAGGCGGACATCGACGTCGTCGGCACGGCGGCCGACGGGACCGAGGCACTGGAGATGGCGCGGGACCTGCGCCCCGACGTCGCCTGCCTGGACATCCGGATGCCCGGCCGGGACGGCATCGCGGTCGCGCGGGAGCTGTGCGGTCCCGCGGCCGATCCGGTGATCCCGGTGCTCATCCTGACCACCTTCGACCTCGACGACTACGTCTTCGGGGCGCTCGAGGCGGGGGCGTCGGGCTTCCTGCTCAAGGACGCCGAGCCGGACGCGATCGTGCACGCGGTGCGACAGGTGGCCGCGGGCCACGGGACCCTGGACGAGACCCTCACCCGGCGGGTGATGCGCGAGTTCGTCGAGCGGCGGCGCCTGCAGCCGGTGACCGCTCCCCGCGCCCACAGCGTGCTGACCGCGCGCGAGCACGAGATCCTGCTGCTGCTCGCGCAGGGCAGGTCGAACGAGGAGATCGCGCGCGAGCTGGTCGTGGAGGTCTCCACGGTGAAGTCGCACCTGGCGCGGATGATGCCGAAGCTGGGGGTCCGCTCCCGGCTGCAGGCGGTGGTGTGGGCGTACCAGAACCGGGTGGTGGCCGTGCCGGACCCCGAGAGCCGCTGAGGCTCCCGGGGTCCGGCACGGCCGGGTGGTCACTGCTGGGCGGGCGCCGGGTAGCCGAGCCGGCCCCGGGTCAGCAGCAGCACCGCGCCGCCGGCGACGACCGCCGCGGCGGCCATCGCGGGCATCCACATGTTCTCGTCGATGCTCGGGAACATCTCGGCCCACAGCAGGGAGGCGAAGGTGTTGACGCTGACGTGGGCGAGGATCGCCAGCGGCAGGCTCTCCCCGGTGCGGTTGAAGATCCAGGTCATCACGAAGTTGAAGCCGAGGCAGAAGATGACGAAGGTGACCGGGCGGGTCCAGTTCGCGTCCGGGTAGCCGCCCCACTCGGTGAGGAACAGCGGGAAGTGCCAGAGCGCCCAGATCGGGCCGAGGATCATCGAGGCGACCAGCGGGGTGAAGCGGCTCTGCAGGCGGGGCAGGGCGAAGTCGCGCCAGCCCGGCTCCTCCGCCAGTCCGGTGGTGACGAACTGGATCAGCAGCAGCGGCACGTACATGGCGAGCGCCATCAGCGACGGCGCGTGGATGTCGCCGCCGGAGAAGGCCAGCCCGGTCGCCAGCATCCCCGCGGGGATCCCGAGCAGGGCGATGACGTACCAGCGTCCGGGGACGCGCCAGCGCAGCAGTCGGCCGACCCAGCGGCGCACCCCCTCGCGGCCGTCGGTGATCAGGGTGACGAGGAAGGCGGAGAACACCGGCCCGAGGTAGGCGCCGGGCAGCACCCCGGTGAGCTGGCCCATCTGGATGGGGAGGATGCCGAGCCCGCTCTGGGAGAGGACGTACGGCGTCCAGGCGATCCAGCTCAGCAGGTTCGCGAGGACCATGAAGCTCAGCAGCGGATGGCGACGGATCAGGCCGACGGGGCCCGCCGACGTCGGTGACGGGGTGGTCGGCGGTGGCTGGGTGGTGTCGATGGCGGTCATGACTGGTCTCTTTCCTACGGTGTGCGGCGGGAACTGCTCGCTCACCCAACGTAGGTTTCGGCGCCCCGGTTATCGCGAGGCGAAGGATGGATCCCCAGGGGATCCATCGAAGGATGCAAGGCCGGCCGCGATCACCGTCGCGGCCCGGGCGCACCCCGGTCTCAGCGCCGGCGGCGGCGCACCAGCGCGATCGGCACCGCGACCGCGACCAGCGCCCCGGCCCCGATCAGCCCCCACGGAGTACCCGGCTTCGGGTCCACGCGCGTCGAGGGGTCCTCGCCCCGCCGCAGCGCGGGGTGGTGCTCGACGGCGTGCGCGGCGCGGGTCAGCGCGGCGGTGGCGGAGTGCAGGGCCTCGTCGGCCGGGCCGGCGTCCCCGCGCAGACGCAGCGCGTCGAGGCGGTCGCGGGAGCGGTCGAGGACCGACAGGGGCAGGGCGGCGATGACGTTGCCGGGCGGGCGCCGGGCCACGATCGGATGGGCCCGGGTCGGGGCGATCCGGCTGACCACCTCCCAGGCGATCCCAAGGAGGCGGAGCTGGGTGACGGGCACCCGCTGCTGGAGGCGGGGGAAGAGCTCGTCCTCCTCGTCGCGGACGTCCTCCCGCAGCACCTCGGCCAGCCGCTCGAGCGCGGCCTCGCGCTCCGGGGTGCCGAGGGCGAGGTCCTCGAGCCCGGTGACGAGCTCGTTGACCTCCTGGTGCTCCTGCTCGACCTGGAGCGTCAGCTCCTCGCCGTCGGGCAGCACGCGGCGCATGACCGGCCACAGCACCGACTCCTCGGCGAAGGCGTGCGGGAAGACCAGGCGATAGAGGTCGAGCAGCACGGGCAGCTGCTCCTCGTGCGAGGACTCGCTCAGGCGGTGCAGCAGGCCGTCGAGCTCCACATGGTCGCTCTTCTGGCGGGTGAGGACGCTGAGCCGACCGCCCAGCTCGGCGACGCTCTGGTCGGCGACAGATCTCATGGCCCCTCCTCGGTCCGTGCGGAGCCCCATCCTCCGCGCCGGGCCGGAGGGGTGTCCACCCTCGCCCCCGACCGAACGGACGTGCGGGAGGTCGCCCGGCCCGCTCCCCCAGGTGCACGAGCAGGAGCTCGTCGGGGCACGATGGGGGGATGCGACAGGGAGCGGTGGGCAGTGTCCGACGGGTCGAGCGCGGCGGGCGGGCGCTGGTCGAGAAGCGCATGAGCGACCCCGCCCGGCATGACACGGAAGTGCTAGCCCTCCGGGCGCTCGCGCACTCCGACCTGCCGGTGCCGGAGGTCGTGGACGACGAGCCGGGGGCGATCCTGATGACCCTCATGCCCGGAGAGCGGCTCGACAGCGTGGACGCCGATGCGCGGCTGGCGGGACTCCGCGACTCGGCGGGGCTGCTGCGTCGACTGCATGAGCTGGATCCGCCACCCGGGCTGCCCGGCGCGCCGGACGACACGCTGATCATCCGGCGCTACCGCGAGGCCGGGGGTCCGGCTCTGCCGCTGAGCGTCCCTCGCACCCAGCGGCGGGTTTTCTGCCACGGGGACTGGACCACCGGGAACCTGCTGGCGATCGACGGCGCGGTGACGGCGGTGGTCGACTGGGAGGCCGCGCATGTCGGGGACCCGCTGCGGGAGCTGTCACGCGCGGCGTGGGGAGCCTCCCGCGATGACCCCCGACTGTTCGAGGCGATCGTCGATGCGTACGGTGCGCAGCGGGAGGCCGTGCAGGCCTGGTCCGCGATCCACGCCGCGGACCTCTGGCTGTGGTTCCTCGAGGCGGGGCCGCCCGAGTACCTCGCGCAGCTGACGGCCGAGCTCCGCAGCTGGCCGCCGTCGTCCCTGGCGACGTAGCGGGATCCGCTCCGGCACCAGCCGCCGCGACGCCAGGCCGCGAGGCGCCCGCTGGTGCCCCGGGGATCGCTCACCCTTCCTGGCCCCGCCGCTGTCGCCGCCCCTAGGATCGAGAGGTACACCGCTTCCAGCGTCGGCAGCGATCGTCGTCCCTGTCGCGCTGGAGCCGCCGTGAACTCGTCCCCCACCTCGCACGCCCCCTGTCCCCGGGTCGCCTGCGCCTGGTCATCCTGGCCATGTCTCTGGGCGCCTTCGCGATCGGCATCACCGAGTTCGCCAGCATGGGGCTGCTGCCGCAGATCGCCCGCTCCCTCGACGCGTCCATCCCTCAGGCCGGCATGCTGATCACCCTCTACGCCCTGGGAGTGGTGGTCGGGGCGCCGCTGGTGACGATCGCGGCCGTGCGGATCCCGCGGGCCCGGCTGCTGGTGCTGCTGATCGCGCTGATCGGGGTGGGGAACCTGCTCTCGGCGATCGCGCCGAGCTTCACCGTGCTGGCCGTCTCCCGCTTCCTCGCGGGCCTCCCCCACGGCGCGTACTTCGGGGTCGCCTCGCTGGTCGCCGCGAAGCTGTCACCGCCCGGGCAGCGCGCCCGCTCCGTCTCGCTGGTGATGCTGGGCCTGACGATCGCGACCATGATCGGGGTCCCGGCCTCCACGGCGCTGGGCCAGAGCGTGGGCTGGCGCTCGGCCTATGCGCTGGTCGTGGCCGTCGCCCTGGTGACCACCGTCGCGATCTGGCGCCTGGTGCCCGAACCGGCGGGCTCCGGGGCGACCGCGTCGATCCGCGGAGAGCTGCGGGCCCTGCGCCGCATCCAGGTGTGGTTCGCGCTCGGCATCGGCGCGATCGGCTTCGGCGGCATGTTCGCCGTGTACAGCTACATCGGCGAGATCGTGCCGGGGGTGATGGGCCTCGGCGAGCGCGCGGTGCCGCTGGCGCTGTTCGTGTTCGGCGTCGGCATGACCGCCGGCAACATCCTCGCCGGCCGCCTCGCGGACCGCAGCGTCTACGCCACCATCTTCCTGGGGCTGATCGGCATGGCGATCAGCCTCGCCGTCTTCGCGCTGGTCGCCCACCAGGCCCTCGCCGGGATGCTCCTGCTGCTGGCGATCGCCGTGACCTCGCAGCTGATGGGCCCCTCGCTGCAGCTGTTCCTGCTCGACGCCTCCCCGGACGCGCCGTCGCTGGCCGCGGCGCTCCACCATTCGGCGCTGAACATCGGCAACTCGCTCGGCGCGGCGCTGGGCGCGGCCGTGCTCGCGGCGGGCTGGGGACTGCTGGCGCCCGCGTGGACGGGCGTGGTGCTCGCGGTGCTGGGCCTCGGGATCGCCGGCGGGTCCTTCCTGGTGCACCGTGGTCAGCGCGAGCGGGCGGAGGCGCCGGCGGAGACGGTGTCCGAGGTGTCGGTCGCCTCCTGACCGCTCAGCCCATCGACCGCAGGCCGCGCTGGGCGGCCTTGTCCCGGAGGTCGCGCAGCACGCGGCTCAGGCCGGAGGCGGTGTCCTCCTCCGTGGCGGTCTCCACGAAGTCCACGACGGAGCGCATGGTCGCCAGGTCGATGCTGGGCATCCCGCCCTCGAGGAGCGCGCCGAGCCGCTCTCCGACCAGCACCTCCAGCGCCTCGGCCTGCTCGGCGCCGCGCTGGTCGCGGGCGGCCTCGAGTCGCTGCTCGAGGAGGGCCACGGCAGCGCCCGAGGCGGGGACGGGCTCGGCGTGTCCGGCGATGGTGATCTGTTCCATGGTGCGTTTCCTCGAGTCGATGACCCGCACGCGCGGTGGCCGGGCGAGCGGAGGCCGGGCAGCTGCGACCGGCTGGTCAGCACAGTACCGGGCTCACCGCGCCCGGTGCCGGGCCTTCCACCCCCGCCCGCTCACCACGGGCTGGGCCGATAGTCCTTCACGAAGCAGCCGTACAGATCCACCCCGGCCTCGCCGCGCACGATCGGGTCGTACACCCGCGCGGCGCCGTCGACCAAGTCCAGCGGGGCGTGCCAGCCCTCGGCGGCGATGCGCAGCTTGTCCTGGTGGGGCCGCTCGTCGGTGATCCAGCCGGTGTCCACGGCGGTCATCAGGATGCGGTCGGTCTCGAAGGCCTCACCGGCGCTGGTGCGGGTGAGCATGTTCAGGGCGGCCTTGGCCATGTTCGTGTGCGGGTGGCCGGGACCCTTGTAGCGCCGCGAGAACTGGCCCTCCATCGCCGAGACGTTGACGACGTAGGCGCGGCGGGCGCCGGCCTGCACGGCGGCCCGCATCGAGGCCCGCAGCCGGCTGATCAGCAGGAACGGCGCGGTCTCGTTGCACAGCTGCACTTCGAGCATCTCCAGCGCGTCCACCTGGTCCACGGTCCGGGTCCACGAGTTGGTGGTCTGCAGGTCCGGCAGCAGCCCGCCGGCGTCCACCGCGGTGCCCGCGAGGTGCTCGTCCAGGCTGGCCTTCCCGGCGCGCAGTGCGAGCGCGGTCATCGAGGCCGCGCTCTGCGCCGCCCGGGCGTGCTCGAGGCTCTCGCCGTCGTGCTGCGGCACCGACTGCGCCTCCAGCACGCCGGCGATCGCCGCCGGATGGGCCTGGGAGATGCGGTCGAAGGCCGTCATCTCCGGCAGCGCCAGGTCGCGCGGCAGCGGGGCGTCCTCCTGCTCCACCAGCGCGGAGTAGGCGCTCGGCGAGCGGCGCACCGTCTGGGCGGCGTTGTTGATCAGGATGTCCAGGGGGCCGGCGGCGGCGACCTCGTCGGCCAGCGCGATCACCTGGGTGGGGTCGCGCAGGTCGATGCCGACGATCTTCAGCCGATCGATCCAGTCCGCCGCGTCCTCCATCTGGGCGAAGCGCCGGGCCGCGTCCTTGGGGAAGCGGGTGGTGATGGTGGTGTGGGCGCCGTCGCGCAGCAGGCGCAGCGCGATGTACATCCCGATCTTCGCGCGGCCGCCGGTGAGCAGGGCCCGCTTGCCCCTGAGGTCGGTGCGCTGGTCGCGCTTGGCGTGCGACATGGCGGCGCAGTCCGGGCAGAGCCAGTGGTAGAAGGCGTCCACCAGGGTGTAGTCGGCCTTGCAGATGTAGCAGCCGCGGGCCTTGGACAACTCCCCGGCGAAGGCGCCCTGCGCGGTGGAGACCAGCGGGATCCCCTTGGTCTCGTCGTCGATCCGCAGCGGCGAGCCGGTGGCGGTCGCGGCGATCACGGCGCGGTCCGCCTTGCGCTGCGCCCAGGTCTTCTCCCCGCGCCGGGACTTCGCGAGCCGCTTCTCGAAGGTCCGGGAGGCGCGCTTGAGGGCGATGAGGTCCTCGTGGTCGTCGGCCAGGGCGGGGGCGGCGCGCAGCACCCGCAGGGCGGTGGCGACGTCGTCGGCGGAGAGATCGGCGACCGCGCGGTCATCGAGCGACCGTGAGGTCTCGGAGGGGGAAGGGTGGCCGGGCACCGATCGAGTCTATGGCCGCCCCGTGGCCTAGGACGGGGCGGCCGACGGGGTCTTGCTCACGTGCGCACCCGCTCCGCCGGGCCCCGCCCACCGCCCGCGCGCGACGGCGGACACCTCGCTTACTGCTGGGTACGAGCTCTTATCCTGCTCGCACGAGCACCCGCCCCGCCGGAGGAGATCCCCCATGACCAGCATCGACCGCGACTTCATCGACTCCCTCCCGAAGGCGGAGCTGCACCTGCACATCGAGGGGACCCTCGAGCCGGAGCTGAAGCTCGAGCTGGCTCGCCGCAACGGTGTGGACATCGGCCAGTCCACCGTCGAGCAGGTGCGCGGCACCTATGACTTCACCGACCTCACCAGCTTCCTGGCGGTCTACTACCCGGCGATGGAGGTGCTGGTCACCGAGCAGGACTTCCACGACCTCGCTCTGGCCTACCTGCGGCGCGCCGCAGCCGACGGGGTGGTGCGCGCCGAGATCTTCTTCGACCCGCAGGCCCACACCAGCCGCGGGGTCACCTTCTCCACCGTCGTCGACGGGCTCTGGTCCGCCGTGCAGGAGGCCGCCTCGCTGGGCGTGGACGCCGGGCTGATCATGTGCTTCCTGCGCGACCACAGCGTGGACTCGGCCCGAGCCACCCTCGAGGCCTCCCTGCCCTTCCGCGACCGGATCATCGGCGTGGGCCTGGACTCCGACGAGCGCGGCAACCCGCCCGAGAAGTTCGCCGAGGTCTTCGCGGATGCGAAGGCGGCCGGTTACCGGCTGACCATGCACTGCGACATCGACCAGGAGCAGTCGATCACCAACATCGCCACCGTCCTGCACGAGATCGGCGTGGAGCGCATCGACCACGGCACCAACATCCTCGAGGACCCCGCGCTGGTGGCCGAGGCGAAGGAGCGCGGCATCGGCTTCACCTGCTGCCCGCTGTCGAACTCCTTCGTCACCGAGGAGATGAAGGGCGTCGAGATCGCCACCCTGCTGCGGCAGGGCCTGAAGGTCTCCATCGCCTCCGACGACCCCGCCTACTTCGGCGGCTACGTGGGCGACAACCTCGCCGCGCTCACCGAGGCGCAGCAGCTCACCCGCGCCGAGGTCGTGCAGCTGGCCCGCAACTCGCTCGAGATCAGCTGGGCCGAGGCGGAGCGCACGCAGGCCTGGCTGCGCGAGCTCGAGGAGATCGCCGCCCGCTGAGGCCGCTCAGCGGACCCTGAACCGGTCCGAGGTGCCCGCTCCCAGCAGCGCCGTCACCGCGAACGCGATCCACGCTCCGATCACGCCGACGCCGGCGGTGAGCACCACGTCCATGAGCCGGACGAGGGTCATGTCCACCCCGGCAAGGAGGAGCTGGTACCGGACGAGGCCGGGGATCAGCGCGCCGATGACCAGGACATAGGTCAGCGGATGCCGGCGGCGCACGATCAGCCACCCGAGCAGTGCTGACGCGAGCGCCGCGTACCCGGGGCTGAGCACCGACCACAGAGCGGGAGGGCCGGCGAGCAGACCACTCGTCAGGCGCAGGGCCATCAGCCCTGACGCGGCCCCCACCGCCCCGAGGGCCAGCACCGAAGCCAGCACTGCCCGCACCGGTGAGGTGGGCGCGACGGCGAGACCGCCGACCAGCAGGGTCATGCCGACCAGCAGCTGGAGGATGCTCTGGAGGGCCCACATCGGGTCCAGCGCATGGATCAGCGGCGTCACGTCCCAGGACAGCAGCTGGTAGACACCCAGCGGCACGGCCACCGCGGCGATCCCGTAGCGCGTTCCGCGGCGGTACTGGGCCCGATCGACGGCTGCGTCGGGGCGAGGCCGGCCGGGCGCAGGGGGCGGGTGGGCCGTGTCGGTCATGTCGTCTCCCGGGCGCGGGCGGGCTGGTGACACCACAGTAGGCACGGAGGGTCGGCGCGGTCCACACTGGACAGCGCTCTCCGAACCTGCCTATGCTCCCCGGATCCTGCAGTCACCGAGGCCACCGACGTTCTCGAAGGACATCCCATGCTCACTGCACCGCACTCCCCCGTCCGCTCCCTCGGCCATGGCTCCGCCATCTCCCGGCACCGCTGCCCCTCGAGCCTTCACCCGCGACCGTTCCCCGGCGTCCTGCGCGTCGGCCCGACCGGCACCCGCCGCCCCGCGTCCTCCCGGCCCGGCCGCCGCACCGTGCTCGCCGGCGGACTCGCCTCCTCGCTGCTGCTCGCGGCCTGCGGCCCGTCCGCGAGTCAGGCGGAGACCTCGAACGCCGTGAGCTTCACCTTCTGGGGCCCGGCGTTCTACCAGGACTTCACCGCGCAGATGGTGGAGGCGTTCACCGCGCAGGCCCCGGAGGCCGAGGTCTCGCTGCAGCCCTCCGAGTGGGACGGGTACTGGGACAAGCTCGCCACCCAGGTCGCCGGCGGCACCCCGCCGGACGTCATCAACATGGACGGCAAGTACATCGCCGAGTACGGCGGGCGCGGGGTGCTCGCCGACCTCGAGTCCCTGCCGGATCTGGACCTGTCGGGCCTGGACCCCGCGGACCTCGACGCGGGCCGCGTGGACGGCGTGCTGACCGGGGTCTCCACCGGCTCCAATGCCTGGGTGGTGGTGGGGAACCCCGCCGTCTTCGAGCAGGCCGGGGTGGACCTTCCGGACGACACCACCTGGACCTGGGAGGACTTCCACGCCCTCGCGCGGAGCATCAGCGAGTCCGGCGTCGCGACCGGCACGACCGGCGGGGCGAGCTACGCGGACCTGACGATCTATCTGCGTCAGAAGGGCGAGGACCTGTGGGGGCCCGACGGCATGGGCTGCACGCCCGAGTCGCTGGCCGAGTGGTACCAGCTCTACCTCGACCTGCAGGAGAGCGGCGCCACCCTCGGCCCCGACGCCGCCGTCGAGGACAGCGCGGTCGCCCTCGAGCAGCAGGCCTTCTCCACCGGCCGCTCGGCCATGAGCTGGACCTGGACCAACCAGCTGCAGTCGGTGCGCGACGCGGTGGGCTCGCAGGACGTGGTGATGCTGCGGCCGCCGTCGCTCGCGGGCGCGGCCGCGGAGAACGGCCTGTTCAAGAAGGCGAGCATGTTCTGGTCGGTCGCCGCCAGGTCCGAGAACCAGGCACTGGCCGCCCAGCTGGTGAACTTCCTGGTCAACGCCCCGGAGGCGCAGGCGATCCAGCTGCTGAACCGGGGCGTGCCCTCGAACCCCGAGGCGATCGAGGCGATGGGCGACAAGCTGACCGAGACCGACCGGGACGTCGTGGACTTCCTGACCGCGATCACCCCGGAGCTCGCCGAGGCGCCGGCCGTGCAGCCGATGGGCACCGCGGACTCCCAGAACACCTTCACCCGTCTGCTGACCGAGGTGCGGTTCGGGACGATGTCGCCGATGGAGGCGGCCGAGGCGACGATCGCGGAGGTCGATGGGATGGTGCAGGGCTGAGGCCCCCGCTCAGCCGTCCAGCCGGGTGATCTCCTGGCCGTCCTCCAGCACGTACTCACCGCTGCGGAACGGCGCCGGGGCGGCGACCAGGTGCACCGCGCCGCTGGCGAGGGTGCGGCTCTCGCGCACCTGAAGTCCGCGCGGCGGCGCATCCTCGGCGAAGAGCCGTTTGCCGGCCCCCACGGTCACCGGGAAGATCAGCAGGCGGTACTCGTCGACCATCCCGGCGGCGTGCAGCGCCGCGGCGAGACGGGCGCTGCCGTGGACCTGCAGCTCCCCCTCGCCGCGGGCGGCCAGGGCGGCGATCGCGGGCAGCGGGTCGGCGCTGTCGATCACGGCGGTCCCGTCCCAGTCCGGCGCGTACCCGGCGTGGGCGACCACGTGGCGCCTGCCGTGGTTGATCGAGCGGGTGACCGGGTCATCGCTGCGGACCTGTGGCCAGTAGGCGCGGAACATCTCGAAGGTGGTGCGGCCCAGCAGCAGCTCGTGCGGGACGAGGAACCAGGAGGAGACCACCTCCCCGAAGTCCTCGTCGGCGGTGTACGGCACCTGCCAGCCGCCGGCGGTGAAGCCCCCGGAGGGGTCCTCCTCCGGCGAGCCCGGTGACTGCATCACTCCGTCGAGGGTCAGGAAGGCGTTCACCGTCAGTCGCATGGTCGGTCCTCTCCAGCGCGGGGCGACCAGTCTCCTCCGCCGGCGCGGCGATGTCACGACGTTTCGCGCCCTCGCTCCCGCCCCGGGGGACGGGCAGGGCCCCGGCCCGCTCCGCCATGGCGGCGGCGCGGCCCGGGGCCCGTGCACTCAGCGGCCGCTGGTCACTGCTTCTTGAGCTTGTCCTTCGCCGAGCCGGTGACCTTCTCGACCAGGTTCGACTTGTCGGTGGTGCCGTACAGGCGCGGGTCCGGGCGGGTGGGACCGGGCATCGGGGCCGACGTGGTCGGGCCGTCGTGGTAGCTGAACTCGCCGTGCCCGTCGGGGGTGGGGCCGGAGGCCCAGGAGCCCTCGGCGGCGGTCGGGCCGTCGGAGAAGTTCAGGTACTGGTAGGAGACCTCGCGGTGCTCCTTCTTGATCGGGAAGTTGCTCGGGGTGGGCATCTCCTCCAGTCCGTCCGCCTGCAGCTCGCGCACCGCGGCGGTCCACTGGTTCTGGTGCATGGTGTCCCGGGCCAGCAGGAACGACAGCATGTCCCGCACACCGTGGTCATCGGTCATGTGGTAGAGCCGGGCGACCTGGATGCGGCCCTGCATCTCCGCGTTCACGTTGGCCGTGAAGTCGGCGAGCATGTTGCCGCTGGCGGTGATGTAGGACCCGCTCCAGGGGTTGCCCATGCTGTCCACGGGCCGGGCACCGGCGCCCGCGACGATCGCGTGCTGCACATCGGTGCCGCCGACGATGGCCGCGATGGTGGGGTCGGACTGGACGGCCTCGTCGGTGATGCCCATGGGGGACTTCTCGAGCAGCTGGGCGATCATCGTCGCGAGCATCTCGACGTGCCCCATCTCCTCCGCGCCGATCCCGTAGAGCAGATCGCGGTACTTGCCGGGGATGTGGGAGTTCCAGGCCTGGAACCCGTACTGCATGGCGACGGTGATCTCGCCGTACTGGCCGCCGAGCACCTCCTGCAGCTTGCGGGCGAAGACGGCGTCCGGCTGGTCAGGGGTGGACTTGAACTGGAGCTCTTGCTTGTGGAAGAACATCGGTGATTTTCCTCTGGTCCGTGACGGGTGGAAGCACGCCGTGGGCGATCCGCGCGAAGCGCGTCGTCGACGGAGCGACGGGCGGGGCACTCGCCTCGACCGGAGCACCCCGGGGCCCGGCGGCGGATCCGCGGAGGACCGTGCCGCCGAGTCCTGCGGCGATCGCCGGAGGGCGTCGCCGCTGTCACCGTAAGCAGGTCCCACGCAGATGACCAAGACATCGACCGAGTGGATTGCTCCCTGCGCGGACCCGGCGGGCGGCGCCGCCCGCCCTTGCCCCGCAGCGCGGATCCGGTTCATGCTGAGCCCCACCCGGCTGCGAGGAAGGTGAGGGGCGATGACTCCCGGAACGTCACGGTCGGCGCACGCGCGCACCCTCGCCTCGGGCCTTCTGTTCGGCGCCGGCATCGCCGCCTCCATGATCGACCTGTTCATCTTCCACCTGGTCCTGCGGTGGCACCACTTCTACGACCTGTCCACCCCGGAGGTGGCGCGCACCGTCGACGGGTTCTTCCATGCGCTGGGCTGGTTCATCACGGTGTGGGGGCTGTTCCTGCTGGCCGACGTCCGCCGCCGGGGCGAGGTCGCCTGGCTGCGCTGGACGGGCGCCGTGATCACCGGGCTCGGCGCCTTCCAGCTGCTGGACGGGGTGGTCAACCACAAGCTCCTGCGCATCCACCAGATCCGCTACGGCGTGGACCTGCTGGTCTACGACGTGGTGTGGATCGGCGGCTCGCTCCTCGCGCTCGCCCTCGGGGGGCTGCTGCTGTGGCGGTCGCGGCGGGCGGGCTGAGCCGGTGCTCGAGCTCCTGAGCGGGCACGACCACGGCGCCGGCACCGGGCTGCTGCCGGGCTCGCGCTGGCTGCTGCTGGAGTGGGGGTGGATCGCCGCGCTGCTCGCCCTCGCCCTCGCCTACGCGGACGGCCTGTGGTGGGCGCGGGACCGCAGCCCCTGGCCGCGCCACCGCACGGTGTGCTGGTACCTGGGGCTGCTCGCCGCGGCGGCCGCGGTCGCCGGGCCGCTCGCGAGCGCCGCGCACAGCAGCTTCATGGCGCACATGGTGGGGCATCTGCTGCTGGGCATGATCGCTCCGCTGCTGCTGGTGGCGGCCGCCCCGATCAGCCTCGCCCTGCGGGCCCTGCCGGTCGGCGCGGCCCGCTCCCTGACCGGCCTGCTGGGCTCCCCGCCGCTGCGGCTGCTCAGCCATCCGGTGGTGGCGGCCGCGCTGAACGGGGGCGGGCTGTGGCTGCTGTACGCCACGCCCCTGTTCGCCCTCATGCACGGCTCGCCGTTGCTGCACGGGATCGTCCACGTCCACATCCTCGCCGCGGGCGCCCTGATGACGGCCTCGCTGATCGGCGTGGACCCCCAGCCCCATCGGGCCTCGATGGCAGTGCGCTCGGTGGTGCTGATCGGCTTCATCGCCGCCCACGCGATCCTCGCCCAGCGCCTGTACGCCCATCCCCCGCCGGGCGTGGAGGCGGCTGACGCCCGGATCGGCGCCCAGCTCATGTACTACGGCGGGGACGCGGTGGACGTGCTGCTGATCGTGCTGCTGTTCGCCGGCTGGTACCGCGCCACCCGCCCCCGCCGGCCGCGCACCCCGCGGCCGGTGGCGGCCGGCCCCGGGGTGCGGTGAGGGAGCGGGCGGGGCGCTGCTACTGCCCCTGCACCAAACCCCGGTGGCGCTGCCGGATCCCCGCCGGGCCGTACGGGTAGTCGTCCAGCTGCGGTGCGCTGATCTCCGTCAGCCGCGCCAACTCCTCGCTGCTGAGCTGGAGGTCCGCGGCAGCCATGTTGTCGCGGAGCTGGTCGAGGGTGCGGGCACCGATGATCACCGAGGTCACGGCCGGCTGGGCGGCCAGCCAGGCGAGCGCGACCTGCGAGGGCGTCGCGTCATGCGCCTCCGCGATCTCCCGGACCGCGTCCAGGGTGGTCCAGGTGCGCTCGTCGGCGTTGCGCTTCTCCCAGGCCTCCATGCCGCGCTGCGGGTTCTCCCCCAGCCGGGTCGCGCCCGTCGGCGGCACATCGCGCTCGTACTTCCCGCTCAGCCAGCCGCCGGCCAGCGGCGACCAGGGCAGCAGGCCGATCCCGGCGTCCAGCGAGGCCGGCACGATCTCGTGCTCGATGTCGCGCACCAGCAGGTTGTACTGGGGCTGCAGGGTGACCGGCGCCGGCCAGCCGTGCTGCTGCGCGAGGTGGACGGCCTTGGTGAGCTGCCAGCCCAGGTAGTTGGAGAAGCCGTAGTAGGAGATCTTCCCGGCCGCCACGGCCTCGGCGAGGAAGCCGAGGGTCTCCTCCAGCGGGGTCAAGGCGTCCCAGGCGTGCATCTGGTACAGGTCGATGTGGTCCACCCCGAGGCGGCGCAGCGAGGCGTCCAGGGCCCGGCGCAGGTGACGGCGGGACAGGCCCACGTCGTTGGGGCCCTCACCCATGGAGGCGCGGCCCTTGGTGGCGATCACCACCTGCTCGGCCTCGGTGGGGTGCTCGGCCAGCCAGCGGCCGATGATCTCCTCGGAGGTGCCGCGGCTGTACACGTCGGCCGTGTCCAGCATGTTCCCGCCGCCCTCGACGAAGGCGGTGATGATCTCGTGCGAGGCGGCCTCGTCCGACTCCTTGCCGAAGGTCATCGTGCCCAGCGTCTGCACGGAGACCGAGGTCCCGCTGCGGCCCAACAGCCGGTGTTCCATGTTCTCTCCCTTGATGATCGGAACTCCCGCAGCCGGCCGCGGAGGCGGCCGCGTGCTGCGGGTGGTCGGGCACGACTATCCCCACCCCGGGCCACCGCGTCCACAGGTCGCGCTGAACTCGCGGCGGATCCGACCGGGCGGTCCGGCGCCGCGACCGCCCGCCCCGCGGCCGCCCGTGCCGGACCGCCACTTATCATGGGCGCACCCGATCACTCCGCCCGCCCGCCGCCGCGCGCCGCGATGATCCCCCGCTCGGCCCCGTCGCCGACCGACCCGGAAGCCCCCATGCCACGGAAGTCCCCGCGCCCGACCGTCGCCACCATCGCTCGCGACCTCGGCATCTCGGCGGCGACCGTGAGCTACGCGCTGAACGACAAGCCCGGTGTCAGCGCCGCACTGCGGGAGCGCGTGGTCGAGCACGCCCGCGCGGTGGGCTGGACCCCTCACTCCGGGGCGCAGGCGCTGCGCCGCGGACGCAGCGGCAACATCGGCCTGGTGCTGGTGCGGGACCCGGAGGAGATGTCGCGCGAGCCGTTCTACGCCGCCGTCACCGCCGGCATCGAATCGGCCACCTCCTCCCACGGCTACGAGCTGCTGGTGCGGTTCGTGCGGGAAGGCCCGGATGCGGAGGTCGAGGTGTTCCGCACCTGGTCGCATCAGCGCCGCGTCGACGGGGTCGTGCTGCTGGACCTGGCCGAGGACGACCACCGACCCGCCGTGCTCGAATCCCTCGGCGTGGACTTCGCGGTGCTCGGCCACTACTGCGGCCCCGAGGACTTCGTGAAGGTCACCACCGCCGAGGCCGAGGACTCCCGCACCGTCGTCGCGCACATCCTCGAGCACGGCTACGACGGCTGCATCCAGCTCACCGGGCCAGCGGACTACACCCATGAGCGGCGACGGCTGAGCATGCTGCAGCAGCTGTGCCGCGAGCACGGCATCCCCCACACCCATGCCGTCGGCGCCTACACGATCGACGCCGGGATCGCGGCCTTCGAGCAGGCCGACCTGCGCATCAGCCCGCGCCCGGCGATCATCGCCTCGAGCGACCTGCTCGCCATCGGTGCGCTGCGCGCGGCGCACGCGCGAGGTCTCGCGGTGCCCACCGACCTCGGCGTGCTGAGCTGGGACGACTCGCTGATCGCGGAGGTCACCTCACCGGCGGTCACCGCCCTGTCCCGCCGCCCCTTCGCCATGGGCCGCAGCGCCGGCGACCTGCTCGTGCAGCGGATCGAGGGCCGGATCCCGGGCGGCAGCGTGCTGGAGAACGCGCCGGCCGTGCTCGTGCCCCGGCAGTCCACCAGCACCGCCTGACCCTCCCGCCGCGCCCGGCGGCGCGCGGGCGAGGCCGCGGCGCGAACCGTGACCGCGTCGTGACATCCCGTCGTTGACACCCGCCGCGCGGCCGCGCCATACTCCCCGAATCGATTAAGTCCCTATCGATGCTGCAACGGCGTCACCTCCTCCTGGCCGGCGCCATCCCTCCGTTCCGCAACCCTCACCGACGACGGTTCACCTAGGAGCCCCCCGATGCGACGCCGCACCCTTCTCACCGCAGCCCCCCTCGCCGCCGCCACCGCCGCCGGGCTCGCCGCCTGCGGATCCGACTCCGGATCCGGCTCCGGCGGATCCGACGGCGGCTCCGGCTCGCTGACCTACTGGGCCTCCAACCAGGGCACCAGCCTCGAGCACGACAAGGAGGTGCTCACCCCGGTGCTCGAGCGGTTCGCCGAGGAGTCCGGCATCCAGGTGTCCCTCGAGGTCATCGGCTGGAACGACCTCCAGACCCGCATCCAGACCGCGATCACCTCCGGTCAGGGACCCGACGTGGTCAACATCGGCAACACCTGGGGCGTGAGCCTCCAGGCCACCGGCGGTCTGCTGGAGCTGGGCGACGCGGAGTTCGAGGCCCTCGGCGGCCGCGAGCGCTTCGTCCCGGCGGCGCTGGCCACCGGCGGCGCCGAGGGCACCGACCCCGCCTCGATCCCGCTGTACGGGCTGGCCTACGGCATGTACTACAACATCCAGATGTTCGCCGACGCGGGCCTCGAGCCGCCCACCACCTGGGAGGAGATGGTCGATGCCGCCAAGCAGCTCACCGACCCCGCCGCCGGCGTCTACGGCATGTCCCTCGCCGCGGGCTCCTACACCGAGAACAACCACTTCGCGTTCATCAACGCCATCCAGAACGGCGCCTCCCTGAACACCGAGGACGGCAAGCCCTCCTTCACCGAGGACGGCGTGGTCGACGGCATCCTGCGCTACCTGGACCTGATGCAGGAGCACAAGGTCGTCAACCCCTCCAACGCCCAGTTCGACAACGGCACCATGTCCGTCACCGCCTTCGCCAACGGCGAGGCCGCGCTGATCATCAACCAGAACAACGCCAATGCGACCATCGAGGCCAACGGCATGACCCCGGACCAGTTCGCGGCCGTCCCGTTCCCCGCCCCGGCGGACGCCCCCAGCGACTGCGCCTCGCACCTGGCCGGCATCAACCTCGCCATCATGAACACCACCGAGAACGTCGACGGCGCCCTCCAGTTCCTGAACTACATGACCAGCCCGGAGACGCAGGCGGAGCTGGGCAAGCCCTTCTCCGCCCTGCCGGTGCTGGTCGACGCCGAGCCGACCTTCACCGAGGACGCCGAGCAGGCGGAGATGTTCATGCAGGTCTACGCCGAGCGTGCGGAGCCGCTGCCGCTGGTGCCGTGGGAGGACCAGTTCGAGACGTCCGTGGGCCAGGCGATGAACGACATGTTCGCCACCATCGCCACCGGCGGCACCGTCACCCGCGAGGACGTCATGACGGCCATGCAGACCGCCCAGGACTCGATCCGCGCCTGAGGCGCCGCGGAGAGCAGACCCATGACCAGCCTCAGAGCCCGGGAGGACACGACCACGCCGCGGTCGCAGCCGCCGGCGCGGCGCCGCCCGCACCACCACTGGTTCCCGTACCTGATCATCGCCCCCGCCGTGCTGCTGGAGCTGCTGATCCACATCGTCCCGATGGCCACCGGGTTCTGGATGAGCTTCGTCGAGCTCACCAAGTTCTTCATCCGCCGCTGGACGGAGGCCCCCTTCGTGGGGCTGGAGAACTACCAGATCGCGGTGGACCTCAACACGCCCGTCGGCCAGGAGCTGCTGAACTCCTTCGTGGTGACCGTCGCGTTCACCGCGCTGGTGGTGGGCCTCAGCTGGGGACTGGGGATGGCCGCCGCGGTCGCCCTGCAGCGGCCCTTCCGGGGCCGGGGCGTCTTCCGCACGCTGTTCCTCATCCCCTACGCCCTGCCGCTGTACGCCGCGGTGATCACCTGGAACTTCATGCTCCAGCGCGACACCGGCGTCGTGAACCACATCCTGGTGGACCAGCTGGGCCTGCTCGAGGAGGCCCCGTTCTGGCTGATCGGCGACAACGCCTTCATCTCGGTGGTGGTGGTGGCGCTGTGGCGGATGTGGCCCTTCGCCTTCCTCATGTTCATGGCCGGGCTGCAGTCGATCCCGGCGGAGCTGTACGAGGCCGGGGCGATGGACGGCGCCTCCCCGCTGCGGCAGTGGCGCTCGATCACCCTGCCCACCCTCGCCCCCGTGAACCACACGCTGCTGCTGGTGATGTTCCTGTGGGTGTTCAACGACTTCAACACCCCCTACGTGCTGTTCGGGACCGCGCAGCCACCGGCCGGTGACCTCATCAGCTTCCACATCTACAACTCCTCGTTCCTGTCCTGGGACTTCGGGGTGGGCAGCGCGATGAGCGTGCTGCTGCTGCTGTTCCTGCTGGCGGTCTCGCTGGTGTACCTGTACTTCACCCAATGGCGGACGGAGAAGGACCATGCGTGAGACCGTCGGCGAGAAGATCTTCCGCGTCGTGGTGCTCACCGGCCTCAGCGTGTTCGTGCTGGTGCCGCTGTACGTCATGGTGACCACCTCGATCAAGCCGCTGGGCGATGTGCAGGCGGGGTTCTCCTGGATCCCCGAGCGCGTCACGATCGAGCCGTTCATCGAGATGTGGTCGACGGTGCCGCTGGCCCGCTACTTCATGAACTCGCTGATCGTCACCACCGCCGCGACCGTGCTCAGCGTGACGGTGGCGATCTTCGCCGCCTACGCCGTCTCCCGCTGGCGCTTCCGCGGCCGCGGCCCGTTCATGACCACCGTGCTGTCCACGCAGATGTTCCCCGGCGTGCTGTTCCTGCTGCCGCTGTACCTGATCTTCGTGAACATCGACGCGGCCTTCGGGGTGCCCCTGGTGGGCACCCGCATCGGGCTGATCATCACCTACCTGACCTTCTCGCTGCCGTTCTCCATCTGGATGCTGGCCGGGTACTTCGACGGCATCCCCCAGGAGCTCGACCAGGCCGGCAAGGTCGACGGCGCCGGGAACCTCACCATCCTGCTGCGGATCATCCTGCCGGCGGCCCGTCCGGGCATCGTCGCCGTCGCGATCTACGCCTTCATGACGGCCTGGGGCGAGGTGCTGTTCGCCTCCGTGCTGACCACGGAGGAGACCCGCACCCTGGCCGTGGGTCTGCGGCAGTACGCCACCCAGACCAACGTCTACTGGAACCAGGTGCTGGCCGCCTCCCTCGCGGTGAGCATCCCGGTGGTCGTCGGCTTCCTGGCGATGCAGAAGAACTTCGTCGCCGGCCTCACCGCCGGCGCCGTGAAGTGAGCGCCGCGGGGGCCTCACCGGCGCGGTGACCTGCCGTCGCCGCGCCGCCATCCCGCCCCTTGGGCGTCCCGGTCCCGGGGCGCCCCCACCTACGAGAGAATCCCTCTATGACCTCCCAGCACACGACCGGCCCCGTCGGCGTCGGCATCATCGGCGCCGGCACCATCTCCGCCGAGTACCTCACCCACCTCACCTCCTTCCCGGACATCGCCGTCCACATCGTCGGCGACCTGTTCCCCGAGGCGGCTGCCGCCCGCGCCGCGGAGTTCTCGGTCCCCGCCTCCGGCACCGCGCAGGACGTGCTGGACCATCCCGAGGTGGAGATCGTGGTCAACCTGACCATCCCCACCGCCCACGCCGAGGTCTCCCGCGCCATCGTCGCCGCCGGCAAGCACGTGTGGACCGAGAAGCCGATCACCACCGATCCGGCCGACGCCGCCGCCCTGCTCGAGGCCGCGGCCGCGGCCGGGGTGCGCGTGGGCGGCGCGCCCGACACCGTGCTCGGCGCCGGCATCCAGACCGGACTGCGCACCCTGCGCGACGGCGGCATCGGCACCCCGGCCAGCGCGCTGACCCTGTTCCAGTCCCCCGGCCCCGAGAGCTGGCACCCGAACCCCGCGTTCCTGTTCCAGGAGGGCGCCGGGCCGCTGTACGACATCGCCCCGTACTACGTCACCACGCTGGTGCTGGCCCTGGGCCCCGTCGTCGGCGTCTCCGCCGTCGGCTCGCGCGCCCGCGAGCAGCGCACCATCGGCTCCGGCCCCAAGGCCGGGGAGGTCTTCGACGTCACCGTGCCCACCCAGGTCGCGGCGCTGCTGCGCTTCGCCTCCGGCCAGAACGCCACCGTGCTGCTGAGCTTCGACTCCCCGCACACCCGCACCGGCTTCGTGGAGATCTACGGCACCGAAGGCACCCTCGCCTTCCCCGACCCCAACGTCTTCGACGGCGACTCGGCGCTGACCGAGTACCGCGGGGAGACGGCCACGCCGGTGCCCGCCTCCGGCGCCACCACCGGGCGCGGCCTCGGCGTGCTGGAGATGGCCCGGGCGCTGCGCGCCGGGGTGCCCCATCGCGCCCAGGGCGAGATCGCCGCGCACGTCCTGGACATCATGGTCGGGATCGAGACCGCGATCGGGACCGGAGCCACCGTCGAGGTGACCTCCTCCGTCGCCGAGGTCGAGCCGATGCCGGCCGACTTCGACCCCTTCGCCGCGACGCTCTGAGCCCGGGCGGGCGGAGGGGACCGGTCCCCTCCGCCCGCCGGCTCGCTCCCGCACCGGCCCCCCGGTCGCCGCGCGGGAGAGGATGGGGCGGTGCGAATCCCCGCGAACGACGGAGCCCCATGAGCCGGATGCCCAGCAGCCCCCTCCCACCGCCGCGCGAGGAGACCCAGCGATCGGCGCTGCTGCGACACCTGAGCGGCGTCCTGGGCGAGGACCACATCGTGGCGAGCGCGACCGCGGACGGCGGGATCCCGCTGGAGCTCGCGGTCTTCGCGGCCTCGGCGCAGATCCCCCACCCCACCCTGGTCACGCTGGGCATGTCGGAGCATCCGATGCGCACCGCCGACGGCGAGGAGTTCCGCCTCGAGCTGCTGATCGGCCTGCCCGCCGGCTGGCCCGGGATCGACCCGCCGGACCCGGCGCTGCTGGCGCAGGAGGCGAACTCCTGGCCGCTGCGACTGCTGCAGGACACCGCCCGCATCCCCAGCACCTACGACTCCGTCCTGGACTGGGGGCACAGCATCACCAATGCCGGCGAGCGCTACGCGGCCTCGGTCCCCTTCACCGGCGCCCTGATCGGCCCGCCCTACGGGTACCCGCCGCGGATCATGAACGCCGCGACCCCCGCCGGCGCGGTGCAGATCCTCGCCGTGCTCCCGGTCACCGACGAGGAGCTCGCCCTGCGGGTCTCCGTGCCCTCCGGCGGCGACCTGGTCCTGGACCGTCTCGCGCGGGCCGGCGTCACCGCGGTGATCGACCCGAGCCGCGACGCGGTGACCGCCGGTCCGGCGCCGTGGCGGGTGCACGTGCTGCTGCGGGAGCGCGCCGAGCACCTGGGGCAGGTGCTCTCCGGGGTGCTGCCGAACCTGGCCGAGCAGCTGGGCGCCCAGGGCATCGACGAGCTGGTGCTGCCGCTCGGCGAGGAGCCCCTGCGCTGGCGGGTCGGCGGCCGCTTCGCCCCCTCGGCCCTCGCGGCGGACCTCGCCCGCACCGAGCTCGCCGAGCACGCGGCCCTGGCCACGGCGATCGACCGGCACCGCACCGTGCTCACCCTCTCCCCCGAGCGCCCGGGCGACGGCGCCACCGTGACCGGCGCGGCGGCGATGACGGCGATGCTGCTCGAGGCGGGGAAGGCGGTCGCGGTCTGGCTCCCGCACCAGGGCCATCTGACGCTGCCCGAGCGCTTCCTCGCCGACCTCGAGGAGGGCCGGCCCCTCACCTGCCGGGTGCATCCCGAGCCCCTGGCCGACGGGTGCCCCGCCGTGCTGACCCAGGGGCTGGCCGCCCTCGGCGGCACCGAGGTGCTGCTGCGGCAGGAGGGCGCCACGGTCCCGGAGCTCACTGCCCGCCTCGAGGCGATGCTCACCGAGGGCGGCGGGATCGGCGCGGTGCCGGTGTCCGGGCAGCGCCACGGCGACCGGGTGCTGCGCGCGGGCACGCATCCCGACCGCGGCACCGCCCTGCTGGAGCTGGTCGCGGGCTGAGCGGTCGCGCCCCGGCGGCCGGGTGGGCTGACGGGTAGGTTGACCGCATGGACGCCGAGGACCCCGTGCACCTCCGGGCCGACGACGCGGCGGTGCCGGATGCGCAGCTCGTCGCCGAACTGGCCGCGCTGCTGAGCGCGACGGGCGGCTTCGCGCAGCTCGCGGAGCGCATGGCCCTGCTCTCGGACCAGCGCCGCCTGCGGATCCTGTTCTGCATCCACGCCCACCCCGGGGTGCGCAGCTCGGACATCGCGCGGGCGATCGGGGCGAGCGACTCGAGCACCTCCCACGCCCTGGCGCTCCTGCGGGAGGCGGGCTGGGTGCGGGCCGAGCGCTCCGGCCGCGAGGTCCGCTACGCGCTGGTCGACACCTTCGTCCACGACCTACTGCACTCCCTGGGCTCCGACCACCTGCCGGGCGTGCACCATCACCCCGCCCGCGACCAGGCGGGCGGCGCCCCGCAGGCCCCGATCTGAGGGCCGCCGGGCGCGGCAACAGCCGGGACGGCCGGGCTGCGCGGCGCGGACACTTGTACGCTCGCTCAAGTGCTTCATGGACTTCATCGGCGGCGGGAGGACCGGGTGGCGACCACGCTCCGCACCGACGCCGCCGGGATGCCCGCGACGTCCGCCGACCGGGACGTCCCGGGGCCCGATCCGCTCGGCGTGCGCTCCCGCGCCCGCCGTTCCCGCGCCGTGCTGCTCGCGCTGGCCCTGGCCACCGCGCTGAGCCTGCTGCTGTGCCTGGGCGTGGGTCCGGTGCCGATCCCGCCCCTCGTCACGGCGCAGATCCTCGGTCAGCACCTGGGCCTTCCCGGCGGCGCCGCGGTCGATCCGGCGAGCGACGCGATCGTGTGGACAGTGCGGGCCCCGCGGGTGCTGATGGGCGCCGCCGTCGGCGCCTGCCTCGCGATCAGCGGCGCCGCGCTGCAGGCGATGGTGCGGAACCTGCTGGCCGACCCGTACATCCTGGGGGTCTCCGGCGGCGCCTCCACCGGGGCCGCGGCCGCGATCCTGTTCGGGGCCGGCGCCGCGCTCGGTGAGTACGCGCAGTCGGCGCTGGCCTTCGTCGGCGCCCTCGGCGCGGCGCTGCTGGTGTTCCTGATCGCGCGGGCCGGAGGGCGCGTGACCTCGCTCCGGCTGCTGCTGTCCGGGGTGGCCGTGGGCTACGCCCTGACGGCCGCGACGAACCTGCTGATCTTCTCCTCGGACTCCGCCGAGGGCTCGCGCTCGGTGATGTTCTGGATGCTCGGCTCGCTGGCCCTGGCCCGCTGGAACGCCTTCCTGCTGATCGCGGTGCTCGCCGCCGTGGTCGGCGGGCTCGCCATGGTGCTCGGCGCACGGGTCCTCGATGCCCTCAGCACCGGCGACGAGATCGCCCACAGCCTGGGCATCCACCCCGACCGCGCCCGGGTCGGCTTCCTGGTCCTGGTCTCGCTGTGCACGGCGGCGGCGGTCGCGGGCGCCGGCGCGATCGGCTTCGTGGGCCTGGTGATCCCCCACCTCGCCCGCCGCCTGGTCGGCGCCCGCCACCGGGTGCTGATCCCGGCAAGCGCCCTGCTGGGCGCCCTGTTCCTGCTGTGGGCCGACGTGGTGGCGCGGCTCGTGATGATCCCGCGCGAGCTGCCGATCGGCGTGATCACCGCCGCGATCGGGGCCCCCTTCCTGGTGATCCTGGTGCGGCGCCTTCATGCCCGCAGCAGCTGACCGCTCCCCCGCCGCTCGCTCCCCGTCCTGCGATCGAAGGTGCCCGATGCCTCCCCGCCCCGCCCCTCCCCACCCCGTCCGTCCCCGCCGCCGCGCCGTGCTGGCCGGCCTGCTCGCGGTCCTCGGCCTCGGCGCCACCGCCTGCGGACCCGGCCCCTCCGCCCCCGTCACCGCGGGCACGGGCTACCCCGTCGAGCTGAGCAACTGCGCGGCGACCGTCCGCCTCGAGCGGGCCCCCGAGCGGATCGTCCTGCTGGAGCCCGCCCCCGCCGCGATCCTCTCCGGTCTGGGGGTGCTGGACCGGGTGGTGGCCCGGGCGGGCGCGTTCCCCCGCAGCTGCTTCGACGAGGCGACCTCCGCGCAGATCACCGCGATCCCCACCCTCTCGGAGGAGCTCGACGCCACCGGTCACCTGCAGATCAACCAGGAGGTGGTGATCGCCCAGCAGCCCGACCTGGTGATCGGCCTGCCCGACGGGCTCACCCGGGAGGCCCTGCGCGAGGCGGGCGCGGAGGTGCTGGTGCCCACGAGCTTCTGCGGAGCCCCCGCCGAGCGGGCGAGCTTCACGGCCCTGCATCAGGAGCTCACCGCCTACGGCCGCGTGCTGGACCGGGCAGAGGCGGCGAGCGCTCTGGGCGCCGCGCTGCAGGAGCGGATCGACGCGGTCACCGCCTCCGCGGCGCAGCGGCGCACCGCGACCGCCGCCGTGCTGTACCCGAGCGTCGGCGGCGGACCGCTGTACACCTACGGGGCCACCTCCATGGCCACCGCGCAGCTGGACGCCCTGGGCATCGAGAACGTCTTCGCCGCCACCCCGGACCGGGTGTTCGAGATCGGCGCCGAGCCGCTGCTGGCCGCCGATCCGGACCTGCTCATCGTGCTCCACCAGCACGACGGGGAGGGCGAGGACGTCGCCGCGGGCATGATCGACGCCGACCAGCTGGCCTCCCTGCGCGCGGTCCAGGAGCGGGCCGTGCTGCCGCTGCTGTTCGACACCGTCGAGCCGGCCTCCCCGCTGGTCGTGGACGGACTGGAGAGGATCCACGGATGGCTGCTCGACCGGGAGGGCTGATCCTCGAGGCCCGCGGGGTGCACCATGCCTTCGGCGCCCGCCCCGTGCTGCGCGGCCTCGACCTGGGGGTGGCCGACGGCGAGATGGTGGGACTGGTCGGCCCCAACGGCAGCGGCAAGACCACCGCGCTGCGGATCCTGCACGGCGCGCTCCGACCCGATGCCGGCCAGGTGCTGCTCGAGGGCCGCGACCTCGCCCGCTGCTCGGGCCGCGAGCGGGCGCGCCGGATCGCGGTGATGGCCCAGGAGAGCTCCGGCGAGGTCCCCCTGACCGTCGCGGAGGTGGCGCTGCTGGGCCGGGTCCCCCACTCCGGCCCCTTCGGGGCGACCACCGCCGCCGACACCCGCCTCGCCACCGCAGCGCTCGCCGCCACCGGCGTCCTGCACCTGGCGCGGCGGGGGTTCGGGCTGCTCTCCGGCGGCGAGCAGCAGCGGGTGCTGATCGCCCGGGCCCTCACCCAGCAGCCCCGGGTGCTGCTGCTGGACGAACCCACCAACCACCTCGACATCGGCGCCCAGCACCAGGTGCTGTCGCTGGTGCGCGAGCACGGCCTGGCCACCGTCGTCGTCCTCCACGACCTGAACCTGGCCGCCCGCTACTGCGACCGGGTGATCGTGCTCGAGCGCGGCCTGGTCCGCGCCTGCGGCGCTCCCCGGGAGGCGCTGAGCGCGAAGCTCGTCGCCGAGGTCTACGGCGTCGGCGCCCAGCGCACCACCGCCGCCGACGGCACCGCGCAGCTGCTGTTCCGGGGTGCGGCCGACGACTTCTGAGAGGGCCCCCGCGAGCCTGTGTGGACCGCCGGAACGGACCGTCCGGTTGTGTTCGAGCCCATTCCCAGCACCTTCGCGGTCCGGCGGGTTAGCGTTCTGGCTATCGGTGGCCGTCTGTGCCGCTGATCTGCACGCACCGCACAGTGAGGAGTGGTCGCATGTCATCGCTCAGTGATCCCACCCCCTGGCCGTCGTGCCGCCCCTCACCGCATCACCGCTGCTCAGCGCATCGCCGCTGATGGATCCGGCCCGCGAGCGCGCGGTGCCGTCCACCTGGGCCGAGGTCTGGACGCAGCCCTTCGACGAGGCCACCCGCACGGTGCTGGACGTGGGCACCGGCAGCGGCAAGGTGGCGCTGCTGCTGACCAACCTGGGGTACGAGGTGACGGGCATCGAGCCCTCGGGCCGGCTGCTCGACCAGGCCCGCCGCAAGCTGAGCGATCATCCGCATCCGCCGGAGCTGCGGCAGGGCGACATCGACGCCCCTCCCTTCGCCCCGGACTCCTTCGATGCGCTGGTGGCCCGCTACGAGCTGTGGACCCTGCCGGACCTGACCTCTGCGCTCACCGTCTGGCGTGCGCAGCTGCGACCCGGCGGCGTGCTGGTCGCGGTGGACGGGCCGGGAACCACCAGCGACGGCATCGGGCCCGTGCTCGCCGCCCTGGAGCTGGCCGGCTTCGAGCAGGTCCGGGCCGAGCTGCTGCCCGACATCCTCGAGCTCGACCTGGCCGGGGCGCGCGCGCCCGACCACAGTCCGGGACAGCAGTACCGCTTCACCGCGCGCAGACCCCGCTGAGCCGGCTCAGGCGTCATCCTGCGCGCGCAGGGCGCACAGCCGCTCCCGGGCGCGCTCGTGCCGCTCGGGCTCGGTCAGGGTCCACCACTCCGCTCCACGCTCACCGAGCCCCTCCTTCGCCAGCTGCACCCGGGCGCGCCAGCCGGCGACCTCCTCGGCGTCGCGCGCGGTGCGCAGCGCCGAACGGGCGCGGCCCAGCTCCGAGCGGAGGGCGGCGGCGACGTCCTCGTCCAGCACCGGATCGGTGGCCCGCCAGCGCCGTCCCTTGACGATGATGTAGCGGCCGTCCTCGGTCCGCTCCGGGCCGCCGTCCGCGGGCACGGACCGGCTCAGAGCTCGGTGGTGGCGGTCCCGCCCGGCGGGCGGTCCCCGGTGACCTTGGACTTCACGATCTGGGCGAGTCCGGCCACCTTGCCGCCGGGCAGCCCCCAGAACTGCGCGGAGTCGCTGGTCACGCGCATCAGACCCAGGTTCGGGTCGTCCTTGCCGTCCGGGAAGTACGCGCGCGCCTGCTCGTTCCACAGCTGGTCGATCACGGCGCGGTCGTCGATGAACTCCGCGTGCCCCGCGACGGAGAGCCAGGAGCCGGCGTCGGCGATCGCGAGGTTCACGTGCGGGCCGTGCCGCAGCGCGTCCGCCTGGTCGCCCTGGAGGCCGACGAAGAACCAGACGTCCACGTCGTCGTCCACGCCCTGGATCGTCATCGGGTGCGAGAGCAGCGTTCCGTCAGGGAGCGCCGTCGTCAGCATCACCACGTCGGTGTCGCGGAGCTTGTCCACCACGTCCTGCTGGGAGAGGGTCTGGTCGGTCATCATGGGTCCTTCCGGGTCGGTGCTCGTCGGTCCTTGATGCGTCCCTCGACCCTACTCGCGGTCGCCGGCGGCCTGCGGTGGTCCGACCGAGCGGTTCCGACGGTGGCGGCGGGGGGGGGGGGGGGGGGCGGGGGGGGGGGGGGGGGGGGGGGGGGGGGGGGGGGGGGGGGGGGGGGGGGGGGGGGGGGGGGGGGGGGGGGGGCGGACGAGCGCCCGCTCCCGCCTTCCGAACGGTCCAGCCCGTTCCCCCGCTGCGCCGCCGGGCCCACACTGGGCGCATGACCAAGAACAGCAGCCCTGACGACTTCCACCGGCCCGACCACGATCAGGATCCCGGGCAGACGGCGAACCCGGATCCCGAGGAGCAGACCATCACCGGTCTGGAGGAGGGCGGCGGGGTGCCCCCGGGCGAGACGCCGCCGGCCGAGGATCAGATGAGCGGGGACCAGGGCCACCAGGAGTAGGGGCGCCCTGCGGCGGCCTCAGTCCCCCGCGCCCTCCGCGGACAGCACCCGGACCGGCCGCCAGTCCAGCAGCCGTGCCGCGGCGTCGTCCTCGATCGCGTGCGGCGCGGCGGTGACGGCGATGGCCTCGTAGGCCCCGCCGCGGTCGCGCAGCAGCGCGGCCCGCACGGCGGCGGCCAGGTCGTCGGGATGGAGTCCCCCGTGCGGGGTGCCGTCGGCCAGGGTGCGCAGCCACGGCTCGCGCTCGCGGTCCACCGGGCTCCGCCAGCGCGGCCAGGCCTGCGCGGTGGTGGGGAACGCCAGCCGCAGCGAGGTCACGGGGATCGGCCCCTCCTCGGCCGTGGGCGGCGCGCCCTCGACGGCCATCCGCAGCGCGCTCTCGGCCAGTCGCTTGGTCATGCCGTAGAGCTCGGTCGCATCGGGCTGCGCGCCGGCCGGGACCGGGACGACGCAGTAGTCGGCGAAGACCGACAGCGAGCTGATGTGCACGAAGGAGCGCACACCGGCCCGGCGGGCGATCCGCAGCGCCAGCAGCACCGAGCCGACGTTCACCGCGATCGCCCGGGCGGTGCCGGGCAGCTGCTCGGCCTCGCTGCCGCGCGGGAGCACGGCCGCGAGATGGACCACGGCCTCCGCTCCCTCGAGCGCCGCGGCGAGCGCCTCGGGGTCGTCGGCCTCCCCCACGATCTCGCGCACCCCCGCCACCGGGTCCGCGCTGCGATCCAGAATGGTCAGCTCGTGCTCGGCCCGCCAGGCGGAGACCAGGGAGCTGCCGACCCCGCCCTTGCCGCCGATCAGTGAGATGCGCATGGGCGCATCCTGGCAGAGCGTCGGCCCCGCCGCGGGCCGTTGCGAGAAGTGCCTGCGGTCCCGGGGGAATATCGAGGCCCTCGCTCCCGTTGAGCATGATCGACCCCTGCGGCCGTGCCCGATGACGGACGGCGCTGCGGGGTCACGGTGAGGAGCAGGACCCGTCCCGCGACGTCGAGAGACGTCGGACCCCGCAGGCGATCCCGTCCGACCGACGCGACCCGCCACGGCGGTTCCGCGTCGCCGGCGGACGATCGGCCCTCCTCACCCACGGCCGGCATGACGCCGGCGCCCTGACATCCCCGTCGGCCCCGGCCGGCGACGCATCCGCCGGCCCGAGGCCGGCCTCGAAGGAGAACCCCATGCAGCATCCCACCCATCCCGAGCACCGCACCGTCGTCTTCCGCGACCAGAGCGCGGGCGTCCGCTTCCTGACCCGCTCCGCCCGCCGCTCCGAGCACTCGACGACCTGGACGGACGGCAACATCTACCCCGTCATCGAGGTCGACGTCTCCTCCGCCGCGTCCCGGCGGGCCCAGCCGGAGGCCGAAGTCGTCAGCGCCGGACGGCGCTGAGCGAGCGCCGCGCCGCAACCGCCGCGTCGGCGTCGGCCATCACCAGCATCCCGTTGAGATGGCCGCCGGCGAGCGCTCCGCCCGCCGCCGAAGCCCCCACCTGGGCGCTGGGGTCGGCGGCGTTGCCCGCCACCCACACCCCCGGGACGTCCGTCGTGCCGGCGAAGGAGCCGGCGATCTTCCGGCCCATCCCGCCGGGGACGTCCTCGAGCGTCAGCCCCAGACCCTCCAGCCCCTCGGTGCGCGGGGCCATCACGGTCGCGACCACGAGAGTCGTGCGCGCCACCACCTCGCCGGTGACGAGGCGGACCCCGGTGATGCCGCCGGCGGTCGCGGCGACAACCTCCTCGATCGCGGTCTCGACCACCCTGATGCCGCGGGCGTCGCAGCGCTCGCGGGTCTCCGCGTCGAGCCCCAGCCCCTGCGCGAACACGATGATGTCGTCGCTGAGCTGGCGGAACATGAACGCCTGATGCAGCGAGGCGGGGCGGGTGGCGATGATCCCGATCGGCTCGTCGCGCACCTCCCAGCCATGGCAGTACGGGCAGTGCACCACCCCGCGCCCCCAGTGCCGGGCCAGGCCCGGCACCTCCGGCAGCCGCCCGCCCCCGGGGGGAGCGGGGGGGGGGGGGGGGGGGGGGGGGGGGGGGGGGGGGGGGGGCTCGTCCCGCCCGCGGGCGAGGAACTCGACGGGCGGGGTGCCCTCGTTCCCGAGCAGTCCGTGCACGGCGTCGGCCGGGGCGTTGCGCGGGGACCCGCTGTCGATCACGGCGACGGAGCGACGGGAGCGCGCCAGCATCAGCGCGCCGCTCAGCCCCGCGGCGCCGCCCCCGATCACGACCGCGTCGAGGAGCCCGTGCGGCACGGGGTCCCCACCGGCGGGAGCGGCGGCGGTGGCAGGGGTGGCGGACGTGTCCAGGGAAGGGGTCGTGGCGATCATCGGTGCACCTCTCTCGGGCGGGCTCCGGAACTGCTCCGGACCGGTATCACCGACCCTAGACAGGAATTGCGTCAGCGGCATAGTCTCTTGCTCATGACGCAAGACATCGGCGATCTCGACGGCCTCGTGCGCAAGCGGATCCGCGCGCTGCGGATCGCGCAGGGCCTCTCCCTCGGCGACCTGGCCGCGCGAGCGCACCTGAGCCAGTCCTCCCTCTCCCGGATCGAGAACGGTCAGCGCCGCCTCGCCCTGGACCAGCTGGTCACCCTCGCCCGCGCCCTCGACACGAGCCTGGATCAGCTGGTCGAGACCGACGCGGAGGAGGTGGTCCGCGGCGCCGTGATGGATCACGGCCTGGACTCCCTGCGCTGGCAGGCCCGGCACAGTCCCGACACCACGATCCTGCGGCGACGGCTGACCGGACCACCGCCGGACCCCTCCCGGATGCGCGCGCATCCCGGGCACGAGTGGATGGTGGTGCTCTCGGGCACCGCAATCCTGCTGCTGGGCGATCGCCGCTATCGCGTCGAGGCCAACCAGAGCGCCGAGTTCCCGACGATGCTGCCGCACGCCCTCGGCGCCGAGGGCGGACCGGCCGACGTGCTGCTGATGGTCGACCGCGCCGCCCGCCGCGGGCACCAGGACCGCGCGCCGGAGTGAGGGGACCTGGCTCCGGGACCGGGGCGAGCGGGCGGCGCCGGGAATAACCCCGACCCCCAGATGGTTGAAAGCAGAACGACCGCCTGCCGCTCCGCTTCCGCGGGGGCCGGCAGCGGCTGTCGGACCCGACTCCACCTGGTGAGGAGACCACCATGAAGCACGCCATCCACCCCCGTACCAGCCCGTCGTCTTCCGCGACCAGGGCGCCGGCCACGCCTTCCTGACCAACTCCACCCGCACCTCCGAGCGCACCGTGACCTGGGAGGACGGCAAGGAGTACCCGGTGATCGACATCGAGATCTCCTCGGCCTCGCACCCCTTCTACACCGGCCAGAGTCGGGTGCTCGACACCGCCGGGCGCGTCGAGCGGTTCCGTCGGCGCTACGCGCAGAAGGTCGTCCCCGCCCGTCCCGCCACCGCCTGAGACGGCGCCCGGGCGCTATCGTGGGCGCCACCTGCCCGGCACCGGCGATGGGAGGCTCCCCGTGACGTCCGCATCCCTGCGCGACCTCCCGCTGCTCGAGACCGACGTGCTCGTCGTCGGCGCCGGCCCCACCGGGCTGATGGGCGGCCTGGTGCTGGCCCGGCGGGGGCTGCGGGTCGCGACCATCGACGGGAAATCCGGTCCCACCCGCGAATCCCGCGCGCTGGTGGTCCACGCCCGCAGCATGGAGATCTACGACCAGCTCGGGCTCGCGCCGTCGGTGCTCGCCGAGGCCACCGCGGTCACCCGCGTCCAGCTGGGCCCCTCTCCCACCGCGGCGGGTGCGGACATCGCCGCCGCGCAGACCGGGTGGACCGCCTTCCCCGGGGTGCGGATCCTCGAGCAGAGCCGCACGGAGGAGATCCTCTCCGCCGCCCTCGCCGCGGAGGGCCGGCCGGTGCGCTGGCACCATCGACTGCTCGAGCTGCGCACGGGCGGGGAGGAGGCCGACGACCACGTCGACGCCCTGGTCCAGGGTCCCGACGGGCCCCTGCGGATCCGGGCGCGCTGGTGCCTCGGCGCCGACGGCGCGAGCTCGACCGTGCGCCGCCGGCTGGGTCTGCCCTTCGAGGGCGTCACCGACAACGCGACCTTCTGCGTCGCCGACCTCCGCGGCGTCAGCGGGCTGCCGGAGAACACCCTGGTGGCGCGGGTGGGGAGGGAGACCTTCGCCCTGGTGATCCCGCTCGGGCCTGGCGGGCACCGCCGCCTGATCTGGCTCAGCCCCACCGACGCCCCGGTCCAGGAGGAGGTCCTCGCCCGGGCGCGGGCCGATCTCGGGCTCGGCTTCACCGGGGTGGACTGGTTCTCGGCCTACCGGGTCCACCACCGCGTCGCCGCGCGCTTCCGGCGCGGTGCCACCTTCCTCGCCGGGGACGCCGCCCATGTGCACTCCCCGCTCGGCGGGCAGGGGATGAACACCGGCCTGCAGGACGCCCACCACCTCGCACATCTGCTGGCGGACGTCGCGCAGGGGCGGCGGGGCCCGGAGGCTCTCGAGCGCTACGAGGCCGAGCGCCGGCCCGTCGCGCTGACCCTGATCCGGGTCACCGACCGGGCCTTCGGACTGCTCGCGCGCCGCAGCCCGGTGGTGGCGCGGGCCCGCCGCCGCGGCAGCGCCGCGATGGCGCGCATCGCCCCTCACCTGCTGGCCTCCCCGCTGGGCCCGCGGCTGGCGGGCTGGCTCGGGCAGTACCGCATCCGCTACCACCTCGTGCCCGCGGGCGAGCGGCCGCCCCGGTGGGCGGACGATCCCGCCGTCGGCCTCCGCCTGCCGCCGGTCGGTGAGAACCCCGAGGCGCTGCGGACGATGGACTGGCAGCTGCACGCCTACGGCACCGAGGCCGTCCGGCCGCGGGTCCCGGACTGGATCACCGGCCCGCACGGCTTCGCCCCCGACCCTCGCGGCCGACTGCGGGCGGACCGGCTCTACCTGGTCCGGCCGGACGGCTTCGTGGCCGCGTCCCTCCCTCTGCACGCCGGCGCCACCGCGGAGGCCGACGTCCGGGCGGCGCTGGCCGCGCAGCACCTGCGCGCCTGAGACCGGCCCGCGCCCACAGGACCGCCCGGGCGCGGCGTGCCCCTCAGGCCTGCCCGTCGTCGAAGTAGGCGCGCACGTCGGCCGGCACCGGCGGGACGTCGTAGGGGACGCCGCCGTGACGGATCGACTCGGCGCCGTACACGCCCGTGGCCACCGCCTCGCGGGCGGCGATCGCGGAGACATCGGTGGCGCCGCCCTCCCGGGCGAAGCGCAGGAACTCCGCGACCAGGCTGGGGTCCGCGCCGCCGTGCTCCCCGTCGCCGCGGTCGATGACCTCGACCGCGTCGGGTCGGCCGGGACCGGAGCGGCGCGACTCCCACAGGTGGATCTGGTCGCCGCCGCCGTCGCCCATGTTCTCGATCCGCCCAGCGTCCCCGATCACGGTGTAGTTGCGCCAGTAGTCCGGGGTGAAGTGGCACTGCTGGTAGGAGGCCAGCACCCCGTTGTCCAGGGTCATGGTGAGCATCGAGATGTCCTCGACGTCGATGACGGGGTTCAGCTCCTTCTGCGCCGTCGGCGGCCAGGTGTCCTCGTCGTACCAGTCGCGCATCAGGCGGTCGGAGTTGTCGCGGCGGTCGGTGACGTCCCCGTAGACGGCGAGGTCGCCGATGCCCGAGACCCGGCGGGTGTAGCCGCCGGCGAGCCAGTGGATGACATCGAGGTCGTGGGCGCCCTTCTGCAGCAGCAGGCTGGTGGACTTGGCCCGCTCGGCGTGCCAGTCCTTGAAGTAGAAGTCGCCGCCGGCGCCGACGAAGTGCCGGCACCAGATCGCGCGCACCCGGCCGATGCGCCCCGAGTCGATGATGGCCTTCAGCTGCCGGATCACCGGCATGTGGCGCATGTTGTGGCCGATGTAGAGGCGCGCCCGCTTCTCCTTCGCGAGCGCCAACATCGCGTCGGCGTCCTCCACGGTGATCGCCATCGGCTTCTCGCAGAAGGTGGGGATGCCGGCCTCGAGGGTCTTCAGGGCCACCTCGGCATGGGCGAAGTCGGGGGTCAGGATCATCACCGCGTCGACCTCGTGCTCGGCCAGCAGCTGCTCGACGGTGTCGACGATCGCCACGTCCTCCCCGAGCGTCGAGCGGGCGATGGCCTGGCCGCGCGCGCCGGGATCGGCGACCACGGTGATGGCCGAGCCCTCGCCGGGTCGGTGGGCGTGCAGGGCGAGGGTGTGGCGCGAGCCGAAGCCGATCACGCCGATACGGAGGTCTGACATCGGGGGTTCCCTCCCGGGCTGCTATGACGTCGACGCGACGTCCCTGCGGGACGCGCGAACCCGGCCACGATTGCGTGTGAACCGGTTCACGGCATCGTACCCCCGGGCTCAGCCGTCGGTGCGCCCGAAGGCGTGCTCCTCGGCGAGCGCGAGCCGCGTCGGCCGCTTCTCGAGGTCCAGCAGCAGCACCTGGTTGCGGCCGGCGCGCACCAGCGGCGCGGGGACGTAGAGGGTCTGCTGGGGGCCGACGTTCCAGTACCGGCCCACGCAGAAGCCGCCGACGAAGGCGACTCCGTGGCCGGCCCCGGAGACGTCGAGGAAGGTGTCGGCGGGGCCGTCGGCCTCGAAGGAGGCCGAGACCAGCACCGGGAGCGCCTCGTCCGCCGTCCCGCCCTCCGGGAGCGCGGGGGCGGCCTCGAGCAGCGCGGCCAGCTCCTCCCCCATCTCCTCGAGCGGCCAGGCGTCGGCCTCCCAGTCGTTGAGGAAGCGGATGGTCTGCCACACCCCGCCGAGGAGGCCCTTGCGCTCGCCCAGCCGGGGCCCGAAGTTCACCCGTCCCAGGTTCTCGACCAGGATCTCGAGCCGCACGGTGCGGTGACCGCCCTCGGGCAGCAGCGCCTCGGCCAGGTGGGAGAGCTCGATGGTCGCCGGGTCGGTGTCGTCGGTGCGCCGGTCCTCCGGCCGGCCCGCCTGCCCGGGATCCACGCCGGTCGCCCCCGCGTAGAGACCGTCGACGTAGACCCAGGCCCGGTCGTGCAGGTCGTAGAGCTTCAGCGGGCTGATCGCGGGCTGTCCCTCGTGGTCGCTGCGGGCGATCTCGATGTCCCGGGAGAGCCGCAGCAGGCCCCGCTCCAGGCCCACGTCCTCGAAGGCCGGGGGCACCGGGTGCACCGGGGCGGGCCGAGTGAAGCGCTCGGTCCGGCGCAGGGCGACGGCCTTGTCGATGACGACCTCGGCGGCGGGCAGACGGGTCGGGCGGGCCTCGAGGCCCAGCCGCTCCAGGTGCTCCTCGAGCGGGGGCAGCTCGCGGTGGCGGGCGATCACCTCGCGGAAGGCGCGGAACTTCTCGGTGAGCTCGCCGTTCTCGGCGATCGGCGCGTCGTAGTCGTAGCTCGTGGTGGTCGGCTGCAGCCGGCCGTCGTGGTTCGCCCCCGCGCGCAGCCCGAAGTTGGTGCCGCCATGGGCCATGTAGAAGTTCACGCTCATGCCGTTGTCGAGCATGTCGGCCAGCTCGCCGGCGGCGTCGCCACCGGTGCGCTCATGGTGCTCCTCGCCCCAGTGGTCGAACCAGCCGTTCCAGAACTCCATGCACATCTGCGGCTGGGCCGGCAGCTCCTGTCCGGCCATCTCGAGCACCTCGAGGGCTCGGGAGCCGAAGTTGACGGTGCCGAGCGCTCCCTCGACGGTCCCGCCGGTCAGCCACATCCGGGCCGGCCCGTCGGAGGTGACCAGCAGCTCCTCGATGCCGCGCGCGATCAGCCCGTCGCGCAGGTGGGCGAGGTAGGCCTTGTCGTCGCCGAAGCTGCCGTACTCGTTCTCGACCTGCACCATCACGACGGTGCCGCCGCGGGAGGACTGCCGCTGGGCGATCACCGGGATCAGCTGGTCGAACCAGGCGTCGACCTGCGCGAGGTAGGCGGGGTTGCGGTTCCGCAGGCGGAGGTTGCGGTCGCGCAGCAGCCAGCCGGGAAAGCCGCCGTTCTCCCATTCGGCGCAGATGTAGGGACCGGGGCGCACGATCGAGTCCAGACCCTCCTCGGCGGCGATGTCCAGGAAGCGGCCGAGGTCCGCGAAGCCCTCGAAGGTGGTGACCTCGGGGGACGGCTGGTGCACGTTCCAGGCCACGTAGGTCTCCACGGTGTTGCACCCCATCGCGACCAGCCGGCGCAGCCGGTCCCGCCACTGCTCGGGATGGACGCGGAAGTAGTGCAGCGCCCCGGAGATCACGAGGTGCGTCTCCCCGTTGCGGAGGAACCCGTCGGGGGTGGGCTGAAGCAGAGCGGTCATCGGTGATCGTCCTCTCGTAAAACGTCTCACACAGAGTGTGCCAGGGATCGCCGGAACGCCGGGCATCCTCCGCCGAGCGCTGCGAAGCGGGCGGTATACAGCAGCGATACCGCTCCCTGTGCAGCGCTCGGCAGGTGGGGCGAGGAGCTCAGCTCTCCTGGATCACGGCCACCGCGCCGGCGTGGACGGTGAACGCGCCGTCCGCCTCCGTGCCGGTGAGCAGCTCCCGGCCATTGACCTGCACCACCTGGTCGCGGTCGGAGTGGTTCAGGACGAAGAGGTAGGTGGTGCCGTCCTCGGCGAAGCGGCGCACCGCCTCGACGTCGCGGTGCAGTCCGGGCACCGCGGGCTCCACACCCGCGGCGGCGACGATCTCGCCCACCAGCGCCTCGAGCCCCTCGGCCGACGGGCGAGCGGCCACGTACCAGGCGGCGCCCTCCCCCACCGCGTGGCGGGTGACCGCCGGCCAGCCGTGCAGCGGTCCGTCGGCCCAGCTGCGCACCACCTCCGCGCCCTCGAGATGGGTCTTCTCGCTCCACAGGTCCGCACCGGTGCCGTCGTCGAGGTGGTGCACCTCGCCCTCCAGCAGCGGATGGAACTCCTCGGTGCGCACCCCCAGCAGGTCGCGGAAGGCACCCGGGTAGCCGCCCAGGTACACGTGCTCGTTCTCGTCGACGATGCCGGAGAAGAAGGTGATGACCACCTGGCTGCCGGCGCGCGCGGCCTCGGCCAGACGCTCCGCGTCCTGCTCGCCCACCGTGTACAGGGTCGGGGCCAGCACCAGCTCGTAGCCGGTGACGTCGGTGCCGGCCGGCACCATGTCCACCCCGATCCCGAGGTCCCAGAAGGCGGTGTACCAGCGCAGCAGCTCCTCGCTGTAGCGCAGCGCCTGGGTGGGGTGGGAGTCCAGCTCGCTGGCCCACCAGGAGGGGTAGTCCATGACGATCGCGACCCGGCTCAGCACGCGGCTGCCGCGCACCGGGGCGAGCGCCTCCAGCGCCCGGCCCAGCGCCAGGGTGCCGCGCCAGACGTCGGTGTCGCGCCCGGCATGGGGCACCATCGCCGAGTGGAACTTCTCGGCGCCGGCCCGGGACTGGCGCCACTGGAAGAACATGATCCCGTCGGCCCCGCGGGCGACATGGGACAGGGAGTTGCGCAGCATCTCCCCGCGGCCCTTGGCGCGGTTGCGCGGCTGCCAGTTCACGGCCGACGTCGAGTGCTCCATGAGGATCCACGGGTCCCCGCCCGCGACGCCCCGGGAGAGGTCCGCGGCCAGCGCCAGCTCGATCTGACCGCGGGGCTCGGCGGCGATCAGGTAGTGATCGTTGGCGACCAGGTCGAGGTCGTCGGCCCAGGAGAAGTAGTCCATCCACTTGGTCGCGCTGGAGAGCATGAGGTTGGTGGTGATGGGGACCTGCGGGGTGATCTCGCGCAGCACATCGCGCAGGGCCCGGTAGTGGGTCAGCAGCTCATCGCTCGAGAAGCGCGCGAAGTCGAGCTGCTGGGTGGGGTTGGCGTAGGTGGGGGCGGCGCGCGGGGGCAGGATCTCCTCGAAGGAGTCGTAGCGCTGGGACCAGAAGGCGGTGCCCCAGGCGTGGTTCAGCTCCTCGATGCTCCCGTAGCGACGCTGGAGCCAGCCCCGGAAGGCGAGCGCCGCATGGTCGGAGAAGTCGTGCGGGACGTGGCAGCCCAGCTCGTTGTCCACGTGCCACAGCGCGAGGGCCGGATGCTCGCCGTAGCGCTCGGCCATCACCCGTGTCATCCGCAGCGCGTACTCGCGCAGCAGCGGCGAGGAGACGGCGTACGCCTGGCGGCCGCCCTGGCCGAGCACGGTGCCGTCCTCGGTGACGGGGAGGATCTCGGGATGACGGCTCGTCAGCCACGGCGGCGGGGAGGCGGTCGCGGTGGCGAGCGCGACCTTGATGCCCGCCTCGGCCAGGTCGTCCATCACCTCGTCGAGCCAGCCGAAGTCGTACTCCCCCTCCCGCGGCTCGAGCGTGGCCCAGGCGAAGATCGCGACGCTGACCAGGTTCACCCCGGCCTCGCGCATCAGCTCCACGTCCTCGCGGCGCACCTCGCGCGGCCACTGCTCCGGGTTGTAGTCGCCGCCGTAGGCGATCCCCTCGACGCCGAGCGGCCAGGGTCGTGCAGTGGTCATGTCTCCTCCATGGCGAGATCGTCCGAGCAAGCCTCCGACCAGGGTAGACGCAGGCGGCTCGACCACGGCGCACCCGCCCGCCGCGCCCTCACCGGGTCTGCGTCGGATCCCCGACCCACCCCACCACCAGCGGCGCCCGCGTCGAGCGCTCGTAGGCGACCACCAGGAACGGCGAGTCCAGCAACAGCTCCTGCTCGGGGATCTCGGCCGACTCCGTGTCGGCGACCACTGCGGTCGCGGCAGCGGCCTCCATCCCCTCCTCGTCGATCATGAGCACGGCCTTCTGCAGCACCTCACGGAGGTAGAGGGGCTCCTGGCGCGTCACCCCGGAGAAGTCGGCGTGGTCAGTGAAAGCGACGGGCATCCCCAGCTCCTCGAGCACGCCCCTCAGCGAGTCCTCCCAGCCGATGTCGAGGGCGGGCACGGTGAGCTGGACGCTCGCCTCGCCCGCTTCGAGGCCGGACAGCAGGGCGGCCAGGCCGCCGCGGGCGTCGTCGGCCGCCTGGGTCCAGGCATCGAGCACCTCGCCGACGTCTGCGGTGGGCTGCACCAGGGCGAGGGCGAGGGCGTCGCCGTAGGTGTCCAGGGAGGTCGCCCGGCACGTCTCGTCCTCGTACCAGGTGCGGGCGATGCCGGTGAGCATCTCGCAGCTGCGCTCCTCGCCCTGGGTGGTGGTGAAGGAGCCCCCGAGCGCCGTCAGCGGCTCGCTCCAGGCGGCCTTGAGGTGGAGGGCGCTGACGAGCACCAGCCGGGTATCCGTGCTGAGGATGTCCGGTGGGACGAGCTCCTCGATGAGGTCGTTCGTGGACTCGGCGACCCAGTCGTTGATGCGCTCCCGGGCGGCCTCCCGCTCGCCGGCGTCGACGAAGTCCGCCTCGAAGAGCCCGCTGCCGAACCAGGTGGCGAGATCCTCGAGATAGGGCTGCTGGACCTCCAGGCCCTCCTGGATCCAGGTGCCGTTCACGAGGGAGGCGACGGCGGGCTCGGGGGCCTCGGCGACGTCGGCCTCCCGTTCCTGGTCCCCGACGGCGGACAGCGCCGTCGACAGGGTGTTCGCGGTGGAGGCGAGCTCGTCCATGCTGCCGCCCAGCACGTCCTCCAGCTGGGCTCGGGTGTCCCCGGCTGCCCCCATGCCGATCATGGTGAGCGCGACCTGCGCGGACAGCGGCGAACAGACCGCGTTGACGGGCGTGCGGTCGATCGCGCCCAGCAGGCGGGCGGTGAAGGGGACGACGAGTGCGCCGGCACCCTCGGCGGGCTCCGGTTCCGCCCGCGGCAGCTCCGCACGCAGGTCCGGCTCGGCGCCGCCGCCCGCGCCGAGGCGTCCGCAGCCGGTGACGCCGAGGGCGGCCAGCGGCAGCAGTGCTCCGGCCCCGAGCAGCGGACGGCGACGGAGCGCGCGGCGGAGGCGAGGAGCATCAGTGGTCATGCCCTCATCGAAGAGCGCCGCCGGGCACCGGGCAAGGGGTCCGAGGTCTCGGTATGGCACCGGTGCGCCGTGACCGGCCCCGAGGTCGCGCTCGGGGCCGGATCCGGCCTCAGCCCTTGACCGACCCCTCCGTCAGCCCGCCGCGCCAGAAGCGCTGCAGCACCAGGATGAGGATCGCCAGCGGGATCACCGACAGCAGCGCGCCGCCGATGGTGAGCTGGTAGAACTCCGGCAGGCGGTCCGTCTGGGCCCGCCAGTTGTCCAGGCCCAGGGTGATCGGGTACAGCTCCTCGTCGGCCAGCATCACCAGCGGGAGCATGTAGTTGTTCCAGATCGCGACGAACTGGAACAGCAGGATGGTCACGATCGCCGGGACCAGCTGTGGCAGGGCCAGGCGGTGGAACAGCCCCAGCTCCCCGACGCCGTCGATCCGGCCCGCCTCGAGCAGCTCGTCGGGCACCGCCGCATTGGCGTAGATCGAGGCCAGGAACAGCCCGAAGGGGCTGACCAGGGAGGGGATCAGCACCGCCCAGTAGGTGTTGGTCAGTCCGATGGAGCTGAACAGGAAGAACAGCGGCAGCGAGATCGCGGTGCCGGGCACCAGCACCCCGCCGAGGACCATCCCGTAGACCAGGCCGCGGCCCGGGAAGCGGTACTTGGCCAGCGCGTACCCCGCGGCGACCGCGAAGTAGGTGGCCAGCACGGAGCCGACGCCCGCGTAGATCACCGAGTTCAGCGCCCAGCGCGGGAAGATGCCGTCGTTGGCCGAGAGCACCGCCGAGAGGTTCTCGAACAGCCGGAAGTCCGAGCCGAACCAGAAGCCGCTGGTGCCGAACAGGTCCTCGGTGGACTTGGTGGCGTTGACGATCACCCAGTACACGGGGACCAGGAAGTAGACCGCCACGATCGCGAGGATCGCGGTGATCAGGATGGTGGTGGTCGGCTTGCGACCGGCCTCCCGGGAGCCGGCCCGGCCGTCGGAGCGCGGCGGCTTCGCCGCCTTCGCGCCGACGGGGCGCGATGCGGTGCGCTCGGTGGTGTCCATCGTGCTCATCGACGCTTCTCCATCCACGAGTTGACGCCCAGGGCGACCGCCGAGAGCACGAAGGCGGAGACCGCGATGATCACGGACTGCGCGGCGGCCATGCCGATGTCGTTGTACTGGAAGGCGAAGGCGTAGGCGGACATGTTGGGGGTGTACTCCGAGGTGATGCCGGCGCTCATGGTCTGCAGCAGCCGCGGCTCGGCGAACAGCTGCAGGGTGCCGATGATCGAGAAGATGATCGTCAGCATCAGGGCCGGCCGGATCAGCGGCAGCTGGATCGACATCGCCACCCGGAAGCCGCCGGCGCCGTCGATCTTGGCGGCCTCGTACAGCTCACCGGGGATCGACTTCAGCTGAGCGATGATGATCAGCATGTTGTAGCCGGTGTAGGTCCAGGTCACGATGTTCGCGATCGACCACAGCACCATGTCGGGGCCCAGGAAGTCGATGTTGATCCCCATCCAGCCCATTACGTCCACGATCGGGCTGAGCCCGGGGATGTACAGGAAGGACCACAGGATCGTGGCGATCACGCCGGGGATCCCGTAGGGCAGGAAGTAGGTGGCGCGGAAGAACCCGGGCCACAGGGCGCTCGCGGTCTCCAGCAGCAGGGCGAGGATCGTGGCGGCCACGATCATCACGGTCACCTGCACCACGCCGAACAGGAGCATGCGCCCGATCGACTCGATGAAGTTGGCGTTGGACAGCGCGGCGATGTAGTTGTCCAGCCCCGCGAAGACGCTGCTGATGCCCGCCTCGCCGAGCAGGCCCTCCCGCCGCACGGTGGTGAAGGAGTAGCCGATCGCCATGATGATCGGCAGGATCATGGTCCCGATGAACAGGACCAGGAAGGGCCCCAGCAGGAGCCAGGGGGCGGTCTTGGACCTCATCGTGCCTCCTCCGCGTTGAGCCCGATGGTGCGCATGATGTCGACGATCTCGGTCTGCGCGGCGGCGAACATGTCCGCCAGCGGCACCTCGCCGGTGACCGCGGTGGTCATGCCGTCGCCGATGATCGCCTGGGCGCGCTGCATCAGCGGCGCCCAGGTCCATTCGAGGTTCTGACCCTTCGCCATCGGCACCACGACCTCCTCGTTGTAGTTCTGACCGGAGAAGAACGCGTCGCTCTGCTGACGGACCTCGCCGATGTAGTCGGCGGCCGGGGACCAGCCGATGCCGGAGTTCTCGATCATCGCGTCGATCCCCGCGGGGTCGGTGCACATCCAGGTGAGGAATTCGAGCGCCTCGGCGGGGTGCTTGCTGGTGGAGGTGATGGCGGCCGACGAGCCGCCGTGACCGCCGGAGGCGTAGCCGTCACCCCAGGTGGGCATCGGGGCCACGGCCCACTTGCCCTCCCCGCCGGGGACGGTCTTGACCAGCGCGTCGGACCAGGAGCCGCTGATCGAGGCCAGCACCTTCCCGTCGGCCGCCGCGGCGTACCAGGGGGTGGTGAAGGAGCCGTAGCCGGTGCCCACGATGCCCTCGGCGAAGATCCGGTCCCAGAACTCCGCGACCCGCATGGAGGCGTCATCGGTCATGTCGACGATCCATCCGTCGGCCTCGGGACGGAACCAGGTCGCCCCGGACTGCATCACCCAGGCGATGGGATGGGAGCCGTCGGAGGGGTCGAGGCTGATCAGGCTCCGGCCGGACTCGGAGACCGCTCCGGCCACCTCGTAGAAGTCGTCCCAGGTGGCGGGCACGGTGAGGCCCAGCTCGCCTTCGAGCACCTCGCGGTTGTAGAAGGTCGCGACCGGGCCGGTGTCCTGGGGGACGCCCCAGTAGGAGTCGCCGACCTTGGCCTGGCTGATCGCGCCGGGGTCGAACAGGGACTCCTGCTCGGCGAAGCCGTACCGGGTCAGGTCCACCAGCGCGCCGGCCAGCGCGAACTCGGGGATCTGGCGCAGCTCGACCTGGGCGATGTCGGGGCCGCCGCCCGCGGCGACCGCGGAGAGGATCTTCGCGTAGCCGCCGGAGTTGCCGCCGGGGATCCAGGTCGTCTCGACCCGGATCCGGTCCTGGGAGGCGTTGAAGACGTCGGCGACCTTCTGGAGGTCCTTCAGCCAGGCCCAGTAGGTCACGGTGACCGGACCGTCGCTGGGCGGGATGGTGGGCTCGGCGTTCACGCTGCCGGGGTTGGGCGGCGCGCACGCGGCCAGACCGGCGGCCAGAGCTGCCGTGCCGGTCCCTGCGAGCGCTGTGCGCCGCGAGAATCTGCTCATGGTGGCCAGCTCTCCTCTCGTCCTTGATGAGTTGCGTCGCACACCCTAGCCAATGCCTACCAGTGGGGACTAATCGGTCCGCGAGGCGCCGTCGCGGCAGCGGCGGCCAGGGACGACGTCGTCCCTGTGATCTGCACACTACTCCCCGCGACAGCGGCCTGGTGGGGCCTCCCGGCGGCGTCGCCCGCTGGTAGCGTGACCGCCCGTCGGTCCGGGCCACCCCCGCCCGGCGCCTCCCATCGGCGACCTCACCGATGGTTCCTCCTCGTCCTCACCCTCAAGGATCATCCCCATGGTCGACATACGCCTGGATGCCCAGTGGATCGACTACGCGATCATCGCGCTGTACTTCGTGTTCGTCCTCGGCGTCGGCTGGTACGCCAAGCGCGGCGTCTCGAACTCGATCGAGTTCTTCCTCTCCGGCCGCTCCCTGCCCGCCTGGGTCACCGGGCTCGCCTTCATCTCCGCGAACCTCGGCGCCGTCGAGATCATGGGCATGTCCGCCACCGGCGCCCAGTACGGCATGCCGACCATGCATTACTTCTGGGTCGGCGCGATCCCCGCCATGCTGTTCCTCGGCGTCGTGATGATGCCGTTCTACTACGGCTCCAAGGTGCGCTCGGTCCCCGAGTTCATGCGGATGCGCTTCGGCACCGGCGCGCACCTGGTGAACTCGATCAGCTTCGCCGTGGCGCAGCTGCTGATCGCGGGCGTGAACCTCTCGCTGCTGGCCACCATCGTCAACCGCCTGCTGGGCTGGCCGATGTGGGTGGGCCTGGTGCTGGCCGCGGCCTTCGTGCTCTTCTACATCACCGTCGGCGGCCTCTCCGCCGCGATCTACAACGAGGTGCTGCAGTTCTTCGTGATCGTCGCGGCGCTGCTGCCGCTGACCCTGATCGGCCTGCACCGCGTGGGCGGCTGGAACGGTATGAAGGAGCGCATCGCGGGTGACGGCATGCTCGGCGAGGAGCAGCTGCACACCTGGCCCGGCCAGGCCCTGTCCGGCTTCGAGAGCCCGGTGCTCTCGGTCGTCGGCATCGTGTTCGGCCTCGGCTTCGTGCTCTCCTTCGGCTACTGGACCACGAACTTCGTGGAGGTCCAGCGGGCGATGGCCAGCAAGTCCATCACCGCCGCCCGGATGACCCCGATCATCGGCGCGTTCCCGAAGATGTTCATCCCGTTCATCGTGATCATCCCCGGCATGATCGCCGCGGTGCTGGTCGGTGAGCTCACCGAGTTCAAGCAGCTCGACCACGCGGGCGACGCCGCCGGCGCCGCCGCCATGGGCGTCACCTACAACGACGCCCTGCTGCTGCTCATGCGCGACGTGCTGCCCAACGGCCTGCTCGGCGTCGCGATCGCCGGACTGCTGGCCGCGTTCATGGCCGGCATGGCCGCGAACATCTCGGCCTTCAACACCGTGGTCAGCTACGACCTCTACCAGCAGTACGTGAAGAAGGACGCGCCCGACGCCCACTACCTCACGGTGGGTCGCATCGCGACCGCCGCCGCCTGCGTGATCGCGATCTTCACCGCGCTGATCGCCGCCCAGTTCTCGAACCTGATGGACTACCTCCAGACGCTGTTCGGGTTCTTCAACGCCCCGCTGTTCGCGACGTTCATCCTGGGCATGTTCTGGAAGCGCATGACGCCGACCGCCGGCTGGGCGGGCCTGGTCGCGGGCACGCTGTCCGCGGTGGCGCTGTGGAACGCCTCGACCTTCTTCGACCTGTTCACGCTGCCCGGCCAGGGCCTCGCCTTCGTCGCGGCCGCGACCGCGTTCGTGGTCGACATCCTGGTCTCCGTCGTCGTCACGTCCTTCACCGCCCCGAAGCCCGCCCATGAGCTCAAGGGCCTCGTCTACTCCGAGACCCCGAAGGCCGACCTCGTCGATCCCGAGGAGAAGGGCCTGCCGTTCTGGCGCCGCCCGGTCCCCATGGCCGGCATCGGCCTCGTCCTCGTCGTCATCCTGAACATCGTCTTCGCCTGAGCGCGGACGGAGGAGATCCCCCATGAACGCACACCGCACCCCCTCCCCCGGCGAGAACGAGGACACCCCGGCCCCCGAGGCCGTCGACTCCCCGGCCGACGTCCCCGAGGGCGCGGCCGTCGAGACCGCCGGCGCCTTCGACATCCGCAACTTCATCGGCGCCCTGCTGGGCCTGTTCGGCCTGATCCTGGTCGCGATGGGCCTGTTCGCCTTCGGCGAGGCGGAGGCGGCGAAGACCGACGGGCTCAACGCCAACCTGTGGGCCGGGCTGGCCCTGGTCGTCGTGGCCGTCGCCTTCGCCCTCTGGTCGAAGCTCGACCCGATCCGCCTGGTGGTCCGGGACAACGAGGACGGCGCCGAGGTCCCCCGGGACATCGCCCCGCTGGACTGACCGCACGGCCCGCGGCGTAGCATCACAGCCGACGCCACCGACCCGAAGGAGCCTGCGTGACCGCCGAGCACCCCGTCCCCGCCGCCGCCGAGACGGGCGGCGGCGCCGGCCCCGCGGGCGCCGGTCCGTCGGCCGCCCTCCCCGAGGACCACCTGGTCACCACCCTGCATTCGCTCGCGCTGCCGGAGGGGCCCCTCCACTACACGGCGACCGCGGGCACCGTGGTGCTGAAGGAGGAGCCCGACGGCGAGGCGTACGGCCGCGGCGCCGCCTACGCGGAGCTGTTCTCCGTCTCCTACGTCGCCACCTCCTCCTCCGCGCAGCGCCCGGTGCTGTTCGCCTTCAACGGCGGGCCGGGCGCCTCGACGGTCTGGCTGCACCTGGGGCTGCTGGGACCGCGCCGGGTCGAATCCGGGGACGCCGGCGCTCCCGCCGCGCCGCCGCACCGGCTGCTGGACAACCACGAGACGATCCTGCGGGACGCGGACCTGGTGGTGGTCGATGCGATGACCACCGGCTACTCCCGTCCGGTGCCGGGGCAGAAGCCGGACCGCCACCACGGCCTGGCCGCCGATCGCGACCTCATCGCCTCCTTCGTCATCGACTGGCTGACCCGGAACCAGCGCTGGACCTCGCCGATCTTCCTGGCCGGCGAGTCCTACGGCACCACCCGCGCCGCAGCCGTGGCCGCGCAGCTCATGGACCGCTACTACCTGGCGGTGGCGGGGATCGCGCTGATCTCCCCGGTCCTGGACTTCGGCACCATCAGCTTCACCGCCGGCAATGACCGCCCCTACCTCCACTACCTGCCCACCTACGCCGCCATCGCCCATGCGCACGGCAGGCACGAGGGCCGGCTGCTGCAGGACGTGGTCGACGAGGCCGAGGCCTTCGCCGAGCAGGACTACCCGGCGCTGCTCGCAGCCGGGCTGCGGCTGGCCCCCGCGCAGAAGGCCGAGGCCGCCGCCCGGATCGGTGCGCTGATCGGGGTGGATCCCGACTGGGTGGAGCGGGCCGACCTGCGCGTCGAGCACATGGCCTTCCTCGCCGAGCTGCTGCGCGCACAGGGGCTGGTCGTCGGCCGCATCGACGGCCGCTTCACCGCGCCCGCCGGTGACGGCAACGCCGGGAGGATGGAGACCGATCCGTCGATCGACCAGCTCGCCCCCTCCTACACCGCCACCATCAACCAGTACCTGCGCGGCGAGCTCGAGTTCAGCACCGACGTGGTCTACGAGATCATGTCCGGCCGCGTGCGCCCGTGGAGCTACAAGGACTTCGAGAACCGCTCGGTGGAGGTCGCCTCGGACCTCGCACGGCTGCTGCGGAAGTCCCCGCACACCCGGCTGCTGGTCTCCCACGGCTACCACGACGCCGCCACCCCCTTCCACGCCAGCGAGTTCGTGCTGGCCCAGCTCGCGATCCCGCGCGAGGACTACACCGACCGGATCCGGGTGGAGTACTACGAGGCGGGGCACATGATGTACTGCCACGAGCCCAGCCGTCTGGCCCTGTCGCAGCACCTGAGCGAGTTCGTCACCGGGCAGTCGACGACAGCCGGCGACGGAGCCTGACCGCCCCCACGGTCACCGGTCACGAGATCATCGTCGCGCTCGTCCCCGTCGGCCCCTCCCGGTCGGTCACCGCCCGCGGGCCCACCGGACCGCCCGACATGGTGGACTGGGTCCATGGACAGCCCTCTGATCGAAGACCACGCGCTGCTCTCCGACCAGCGCACCACGGCCCTCGTCACCCGGGACGGGAACATCGACTGGCTCTGCCTGCCCCGCTTCGACTCCGACGCGGTGTTCTGCTCGCTGCTCGGGGACGAGGAGAACGGGCACTGGTCGCTGCGGATCGCGGACGGTGAGGTCGTCTCCCGGCGCTACCTGCCCGGGACGATGGTGCTGGAGACGCTGTGGCGCTCCCCCACCGGCACCGCGACGGTCACCGAGTTCCTGCCGATCCTCGAGGACGAGACCACCGCCCACTCGCTCAGCGGCGACATCAACGACCACGCGGACCTCGTGCGCACGGTGGCCTGCACCGACGGTGAGGTCGAGGTGGTCCAGGAGCTGCGGATCCGCTTCGAGTTCGGGAGCGTGACCCCGTGGGTGCGGCGCGACGAGGACCGTGCCGGCGCCGAGGTGCTGCTCGCGATCGCCGGCGGTGACGGTCTCGCGCTGCACGGCCCGTCGCTCGCGGCGGTGCCCGGGGAGCGGGTCCACCGCGGCAGCCATCGCCTCGGCGAGGGGGAGAGCGCGTCCTGGACGCTGACCTGGTTCCCCTCGTGGGTCGAGGTGCCGCCTGCGGACGATCCGGCCGAGCAGCTCGAGCGCACCGCCGCCCAGTGGCGCGACTGGCTGGGGCAGGTGCGGGTCGAGCACGAGCATGCCGAGCCGCTCGCGCGCTCGCTGCTGGTGCTGCGGGCGCTCACCCATCGCCGCACCGGCGGGATCATCGCGGCGGCCACCACCAGCCTGCCCGAGGACTTCGGCGGGGTGCGGAACTGGGACTACCGCTTCTGCTGGCTGCGGGACGCGGCGCTCTCGCTCGAGGCGCTGCTCACCCACGGGCATGTCGAGGCCGCGCTCTCCTGGCGGAACTGGCTGCTGCGGGCGATCGCCGGCGACCCCGAGCACCTGCAGATCATGTACACGATCACCGGCGACCGAAACCTGCCCGAGCAGGAGCTCGAGCACCTGACCGGCTACGAGGGCTCCCTCCCGGTGCGGATCGGCAACGGCGCCGCCGCCCAGTACCAGGCCGACGTGGTGGGCGAGGTGATGATCGCGCTGGCGATGATGCGCGATCAGGGCATCGAGGAGTCCGAGTGGTCCTGGCCGCTGCAGAAGGCCCTGGTCCAGTACACGGTCGACCACGTCGACGAGCCCGACCACGGCATCTGGGAGATGCGCGGCGAACCGGCCTTCTTCACCCACGGGAGGGTGATGGTCTGGGCGACCTTCGACCGGTCGATCAGCGCGGTCGAGGAGCACGGGCTGCCGGCCTCCCCCGAGGAGCTCGAGGTGTGGCACCGGCTGCGCGAGCAGGTGCGCGAGGAGGTGCTGCGCGACGGCGTCGGCGAGGACGGCGCCTTCCGCCAGACCTACGACGGCACCGAGGTCGACGCCTCGCTGCTGCAGATCCCCCACACCGGCTTCCTGCCGCCCGACGACCCGCGCATGCTGGCCACCGTCGCCCGGATCGAGCAGGACCTGCAGACGCCCGACGGGCTGATCCTGCGCTACCGCACGCAGGGCCGGGACGGCCTGCCCGGCGACGAGCATCCCTTCCTGGTGTGCTGCTTCTGGCTGGTCGAGCAGTACGCCGCCAGCGGCCGCCTCCAGGACGCCGAGACCCTCATGGAGTACCTGCTCAGCTGCGCCAACGACCTGCACCTGATGGCCGAGGAGTACGACGGCACGGCCGGTCGGATGGCCGGGAACTTCCCCCAGGCCTTCAGCCACCTGGGCCTGATCCGCGCCGTCGACGCCCTCGCCGAGGCCCACGCGGCCGCCTGACCACGCCTCGCGAGTCGGCAGCCGCGGCGGGGCCGGCCGTGGCGACTGCGGCGGCCGCGCCGGCCCGACTTTGCGCCCTGAGGACCCATGCGCCCGCCACCATGGGTCCTCAGCCCGCAAAGTCCGGCGCCGACGTCCGCGGAGGCGGGCGCCGCAGGTCCGCGCCGGGCGCTGCCTGCGGCGCTCAGCCGGCCTCGCGCAGCGTGGCCTGGCGCGTGGTCCCGTCGGCGAGGCTCAGGGTCGCGACCACCGCCGGATGGGGGTCGGAGTCGTCCTCGATCGGCCACCACGCGGCGAAGCGTCCCTCGGCGAGGCTCGCCTGAACCGGCCCGGCACGCGTCGCCAGCACCAGACCTGTCACCTCCGGCCCCACGTGCCCCGTGACGGCGGTACGCCCGTGCGCCTGCCACCCGTTCTGCACCGCGGCGTCGGAGAAGGTCGTCTCGACCATGACCACCGCTGCGCTGTCCGGCGTCGGGAGAGCCGCGGTGGTGTCCTCCACCGAGGTCATGCCACCGATGGGCTCCTGCCCCGGGACGAGGGTCGCTGTGCACAGCAGCTCTCCGCCCGCACCGTCGCTCGCGAGAACCAGGGTGGTGTCTCCCCGTCGCTCCTGCAGCACCGGCCGGAGCTGCGGGGACTGGACCTGCCACCAGCGCGCGCACTGCTGCACCCCAAGAGCGTCCGCGCCGACCGGCTCCCCGACGGCGGTCCACGTCGCCGAGGCCGTCGTCGGCCTCATGACGTCGAGGGCCACACCGCCCGCGACGACCAGAGCGGCAGCGGCCGCGACAGCCACGAGTCCGGTGCGCAGGGGCCTGGGCCGGACGCGTGGTGGAGGCGCGACCGGCCGGGAGCGCGATGTGGCGAGGATCCGTCGCAGATCGGCGTCGGCTCGGTCCCTTCGGGCGCCTGCGATCGGAGGGGCGGGGTCGAGCGCGCGCAGTGCGTCGTCGAGATCGTGGGTCCTCATGAGGTCGCCTCCCAAGCGGCATCGGCCGTCGGTCCATGAACGCGAGCGCCTGTGGGCGGCGAGGTTGGCGGCGAGGCCTCCTCGAGGAGCCGCCGCAGGCGCCGCCGGGCTCGGGACAGCCGCAGCCGATAGGCGACCGGCGTCGTGCCCAGCACGTTCGCGGCGGCGGCGGACGTGAGGCCGTCGAGCACGGCGAGCGCGAGCACCTCCTGGTCGCGCGCCGACAGCACCTCCCACGCTCGCACGAGGTCGATGCTCAGCGCCGACAGGCCATCGTGGGACTCCGCGGCTGTCGGCCCGACCTCGACCAGGCGCACTCCGAGTGCCGCCCTGCGGAGCGCACCGCGCCGCGAGTTCGCCATGGTGCCGCGGGCGATCCCGAACAACCAGGCCCGGGCGTCGTCGGGCGCAGCGGGGAGGTCGTCGAAGCGGCGCCACGCCGTGAGGAAGGCGTCCGCGACGACATCCTCGGCACCGTCCTCACCGTGCCGACGGCGGACGAAGCGGAGGAGGTCCGCGTACGCGTCACCGAACAGGGCGGTGAAGCGCTGTTCGTCCTGGGGTGTGCTCACATCACTCACCTGTCCGCCACCGACCGGGTTGTGTCACGGCTCCCCGGGCCGGCCGCGATGGCCACGGCAGCCCGACTTTGCGCCCTGAGGACCCATGCGCCCGCAGCCATGGGTCCTCAGCCCGCAAAGTCAGCCGCCGGCGTCCGCGGAGGCGGGCGGCGCAGCCGTCGGCCGACAGCCGTCGGGCCCCGGCCCTCCCGCCGCAGCGAGTGGTCCGGGGCCCGAGGTGACGAGCGCGAGTGGGCTCAGGCGCCCTGGTGCGAGGCCATCTCCGCCGGGTTGCCGCCGCGGCGGCCGGCCTCGCCCTTGTGCAGCGCGGTGATCTGCTCGACCTCGTCCGCGGAGAGCTCGACCTCGAGCGAGGCGAAGTTCGCGGCGATCCGCTCGGGGGTGACGGACTTCGGGATCACCACGTTGCCCAGCGCGAGGTTCCAGGCGATGGTCACCTGGGCGGTGGTGACGTCGTGGGCCTCTGCGATCGCGGTGATGACCGGGTCCTCGAGCTCGCCGCCGCCCTGGCCCAGCGGGGACCAGGACTCGGTGACGATGCCCTTGGAGGCGTGGTACTCGCGCAGCTCGGGCTGGTTGAAGTAGGGGTGCAGCTCGATCTGGTTGAGCACCGGCAGCACGCCGGTCTCGGCCTCGAGCTGCTCGAGGTCCTCGATGCGGAAGTTCGAGACGCCGATGGAGCGGATGCGACCCTGCTCCTGGAGCTCGATGAGGGTCTTCCAGGTGTCCACGGCGAGGCCCTTGGGCGGGGCGGGCCAGTGGATCAGGTAGAGGTCGAGCTCGTCGAGACCGAGGTCCGCCATGGTGGCGTCGAAGGAGGCGAGGGTCCGGTCGCGGCCCTGGTCCTGGTTGGGGACCTTCGAGGTCACGAAGACCTCGTCGCGGGGGAGCCCGGCCCGCTGCAGCGCCTCGCCCACGCCGGCCTCGTTGTTGTACCCGCGGGCGGTGTCGACGTGGCGGTAGCCGGCCTCGATCGCCGTGACCACGACGTCGGCGGCCTCGGCGTTGCCGACCTGCCAGACGCCGTACCCGAGCTGCGGGATCGAACGGCCGTCGGAGAAGGTGAGGGAGGGGGAGACGGGCATGATGCTCCTTCGGATCGGGGCGGCGGTTGCCGCGAACGGGCAGACAGCCACCAGGCTAGCGTTTTCCGCCCGGCTCGGAGTCAGCGCCGGCCGCGGAGGCCTCGGGCGCTCGGAGGCCCCGGGCGCTCAGTGGGACTCGCGCGCCACCTCGGAGCCGCTGGCCCCGACCAGGAAGTCGAGATCGGCGCCGGTGTCGGCCTGCTGGACGTGGTCGACGTACAGCCGCTCCCAGCCGCGGGCGGGCTTCGCGGGGGCCTCGGTCATGGCGGCCGACGGGGCACGGGCGGCGAGCTCCTGGTCGCTGAGCTCGACGTCCAGACGGCGCCCCGCGACGTCGAGCACGATCCAGTCGCCCGTGCGCACCCGGGCCAGCGGTCCCCCGGCGGCGGCCTCCGGGGCGACGTGGAGGATCACGGTGCCGTAGGCGGTGCCGGACATGCGGCCGTCGCAGATGCGCACCATGTCGCGCACCCCCTGCTCGAGCAGCCGGGTCGGCAGCGGCATGTTGGCGACCTCGGGCATGCCGGGATACCCCTTCGGACCGCAGCCGCGCAGGATCAGCACGGTGTCGGCGTCGACCTCCAGCTCGGGGTCGTCGATCCGCGCGCGGAAGTCCTCGATGCTCTCGAACACCAGGGCGCGCCCGCGGTGCTGGAGCAGCTGCGGGGAGGCGGCGGCCGGCTTGATGATGGCGCCGTCGGGGGCGAGGTTGCCGCGCAGCAGGGCGATGCCGGCGTTCGCCTGCACCGGGGAGTCGCGCCGGGCGATGACCTCGCGGTCGAAGATCTCGGCGCGCTCGAGGTGCTCGACCAGGGGCCGCCCGGTGATGGTCAGCGCCTCCGGATCCAGCAGGTCCTTCACCTCGGCCAGCACGGCGAGCAGGCCGCCGGCGCGGAACAGGTCCTCCATGAGGTGGCGGCCGGCGGGCTGGAGGTCCACCAGCAGCGGCACGTGGGAGCCGATGCGGTCGAAGTCCTCGACGCTCAGGTCGATGCCGAGCCGGCCGGCGATCGCGAGCAGGTGGACGACGGCGTTGGTCGAGCCGCCGATCGCGGCCAGCGCGACGATCGCGTTGTGGAACGAGCCCTTGGTGAGGAAGCTCGAGGGGGTGCGGCCCTCCCCGACCAGCTCGACGGCGAGCCGGCCGGTGAGCTGGGCGGCCTCGTGGAGGCGGGAGTCGACGGCAGGGGTGCCGGCGATCCCGGGCACGATGGTGCCCAGCGCCTCGGCGACCAGGGCCATGGTGGAGGCCGTGCCCATGGTGTTGCAGTGGCCCGCGCTGCGGATCATCGCCGATTCGGAGCGGTTGAAGTCCGCCTGGGAGAGCGTCCCGGCCCGCACCTCCTCGCTGAGCTTCCACACCCCGGTCCCGCAGCCCAGCGGCGCCCCGCGGAAGGTGCCGTTGAGCATCGGCCCGCCCGGGACCACCACGGCGGGGATGTCCACGCTGGCGGCGGCCATCAGCAGGGAGGGGATGGTCTTGTCGCAGCCGCCCAGCAGCACCACGCCGTCGACGGGGTTGGCGCGCAGCATCTCCTCGGTGCTCATCGCCGCCAGGTTCCGCCAGAGCATGGCGGTGGGTCGCACATTGGTCTCGCCGAGGGAGACCACCGGCAGCTCGAGGGGGACGCCGCCGGCTTCGAGGATCCCGTTCTTCACGAACTGGGCGAGGCCGGTGAGGTGCGCATTGCAGGGGGTGAGGTCGCTGGCGGTGTTGGCGATCGCGATCTGCGGGCGACCGCGGAAGGCGTCGTCGGGCACCCCGCGACGCATCCAGGCACGGTGGATGTAGGCGTTGCGGTCCTCTCCCGCGTACCACTGATCGCTGCGGAGCTGCATGGCTGACCCTCTTCCTCGACACGACGGCGTGCTGCGTGGAACGCTGTGCATGCTACGTCGCATGATGGGGACGGGTGCCTCGTGTCCGCAGGTCAGCGCCGCCGCGCCCCGCTCGGGCAGCAGGCGGCGGGCCGATCAGCCGGTGCAGACGCCCAGGGACAGGGGACGGTCGCTGGGGTCGGACTCGAGCCAGCGGGCGAGCTCGGGAGGATGCACCAGGTGCTCGCCGAGCCGATCCAGCGGCAGCCAGGTGGTGCCGGACTGGCGGACATCCGGAGCGGTGCCCTCACCGGGCTCCTCCCCTTCGGCGAGACCGCACCAGTACGCGACGTTGACCTGGTGGAAGGGCGGGATCGGGGTGCGGTCGACCATCCTCTGCTCGCTCATGACCTCGAACAGGCAGGCCACCTGGTGGACCTCGACCAGCGCGCCGATCTCCTCGCGGCACTCGCGGACCAGGGCGGCGGGCTGGTCCTCGCCGTGCTCCTGACCGCCGCCCGGCAGCGCGAACACCTCGCGGCCGTCCGGGTCGAGGTAGCGATTCATGAGCACCTGCTGCTCGCGGATGATCAGCGCCTTGACGCCCACGCGCGGAGTCCTCATGCGCCCGCCTCCCCGCTGCCCTCGGCGCTCGGCAGGGCGGCGGCCAGATGGACCGCGGCGCGCTCGCGCAGCTGCTCGTCGTCGGTGGCGGCGAGCAGGTCCGCGACCGCGGACCCGTCGCGCAGCAGCCCCATCAGCCGCTGCAGCGCGGCGAGGTGCTCGGCGGCGTCGGCCAGCAGCGGCATCGCCACCAGCTGCACCTCGAGCGTCCGCTCGCCGGCGCCCATCTCCCCGAAGCGCACCGGGCGGGCGAGGGTGGCCAGGGCGATCCCCGGGGTCACCACGTGCCGGGGATCGGCATGCGGGATCGCGGTGGGGATCGGGGTGGGCAGACCGGTGGGGTACTGCCGCTCCCGGGCGCGCAGGGCCTCGGGGAAGTCGAGGGTGACGGCGCCCGCGTCGAGCAGCCGACCGGCCAGCGAGCGCAGCACGTCCTCGGCGTCGTGCACGTCCAGGCGGGCGATGACCACGTTCAGCGCGAGCGGTGCGGCGGCGCCGTCGGCGGCGGACGGTCGAGGATCTGAGTGCATGGTGCCTCCCTGGTAGCAGCGCTCCGATTCTGTCACCCGTCGGCGCCGCCACTGCGTACGCTGGGCGCATCCGGTCCTGGCGCGTCCGTGCGCGGACCCCTCCGCCGCGGGGAGCAGCCGGCAGAACAGGAGTGCGGATGCCCGCCCCTCGCGACACCGCCGTCATCGTGCGGGCCGCCCGGCTGTACTACGAGCAGGGGCGCTCGCAGACGGAGGTCGCCCACGACCTCGGGCTCTCCCGCTCGAACGTCTCGCGGATCCTCACCCAGGCGCGGGAGCGCGGGATCGTCGAGATCGCGATCCACGACCCCGAGGCCCCTCCGCAGCGCGAGCCGGCCCTGGAGGCGGCGCTGCGGGCGGCGTTCTCGCTGCGCGAGGCGCATGTGGTCTCCGCACCGCGCGCCTCGGCGATGGACACGGTGGCGCGCGAGGGCGCGGCGGTGATCACCGCGCGGGCCGCGACGGTGCGCAGCATCGGCGTCTCCTGGGGGCAGACGGTGCAGAACGTGGTCGCCGAGCTCGACGCCCTGCGTCCGCGGCCGACGCCCCAGGTGCTGCCCCTGGTGGGTGGGCACAGCTCGCTGGACCAGTTCGACTCCGGGGAGTCGGTGCTGCGGGTGCTGGCCTCGCGGCTGGGGGCGCGCCCGCAGACGCTCTACGCCCCGGCGGTGCTGGAGTCGGCGACGACCGTGGCCACGCTGCGCTCGGAGTCGAGCATCGGGAAGGTGCTCACGGCGGCCGCGCAGGTGGAGCTGGCCATCGTCGGCATCGGCTCGATGGGCATGCACTCCTCCCCGCACATCCTGAGCCTGATGGGGCTCAGCGAGGCCGAGCGCGCGGCCTTCGAGGCGCAGCAGCCGGTGGGCGACGTCTGCGGCCGCTTCGTCGATGCCGACGGGGTGCCGCTGGGGGCGCCGACGGATCAGCGGGTGCTCGCCGTGACCTTCTCGGAACTGCTGCGGATCCCGGAGGTGCTGGGCGTCGCGGCGGGGGCGGAGAAGGCTCCCGGCGTGCTCGGGGTGCTGCGCAGCGGGGTGATCGACACCGCGGTGTTCGACATCGACCTGGCCCGCGAGGTGCTCGACCGCGCCTGAGGGCCCCGGGGCGACCCCGGCGTAGGTTCGGCGTCGGCGTGCGGGCCGGCGTCGGTGTCGGCGTCGGCGTCGGCGTCGGCGTCGGCGATTGCTTCATCCCGTTCCAGGGACGGGCCGCATCTGGAACGGAACGGCGCAATCCCCGCCCGGGCTCAGTCCTGGCCCGGCAGCTCCTGGACGACGGAGGTCGACGGGCCCGCCGGGACCGCCTCCGGGGCGCTGGGCTCACCGAGGAACAGCAGGGAACCGACGGCGCCGAGCACCGCCAGCCCGGTCACGAAGACTCCCCCGCATCCGCAGCAGCCGGGTCCGATGATCGGGAACGGGATGAACCCGCGCCGTCGGGGGCGGGGACCGTACTGGGGCTGGACCATGGGGGCCTCTCCTCTCGGCGGGAGCGGCGTCCTGCCGCCGCCCGCGCACCGTACCCCGCGGACCCCGCCGTGAGGGCGTCTCCCCTGCTCAGGGCGCCCGACCTGATGGAAGGCAGGAAGTCTCCCCCATCGCGGAGGCTCCGCTCAGGCCTTGCCCTTCAGCACCCGCTCGAAGCGGGCGGTGAGCTCGGGGTCCACCGGCAGCTCGTGGTCGTCGAGGTGGGTGATCGGCGCGGCGAGCCGGGTCGAGGACAGCAGCCAGGCGCCGTCGGAGCCCTGCACGTCCGCCACCGTCATCAGCTGCTCGTGCACCGGGCTGCCGTCCTGCTGGAGGCGGGCGAACAGCGTGTTGACGCTGGTGCCGGGCAGCACGCCGGCGCTGACGGGGGTGGTGAGGAACTGCTCGCCGCGCCGCACCAGCAGGGTGGAGGTGGGTCCCTCGAGCACGTAGCCGTCGCTCGCGACGAAGAGCACGTCGGCTGCGCCGCGGCGCTTGGCCTCCCGCACGGCCGCCATGTTCACCGCGTAGCTGAGGGTCTTCGCCCCCGGCAGCAGCCACGGGCTGGTCTCGGCCACGGTCGTGGACAGTCCGCGGTCCAGCGCCACCACCCGCATGCCGGCGCGGTACGGGCTCCAGTCGTCGGAGACGCGGGCGTGGATCCAGCAGGTGGGCACGCCGGTGCCCTCGATGCCGCGGGTGAGCATGACCCGCACCGTCAGCTCGGGCACCGCGGGGTGGGCCTCGACGGCGGCGTCCACCGCCTCGGCGAGCGTGGCCTGGTCGGGCTCGGGCAGCTCGATCCGGGAGGCGCTGCGGGAGAGCCGCTCGAGGTGGGGGCCGACGTTCACGGGCGTCCCGTCGAAGACGCCGATGGTCTCGAAGACGCCGTCGCCGCGGGTGGCGACGAGGTCGGTCACCAGGAGCTGCGGGATGGCGGGGTCTGCCAGGTGGAAGCGGGCGGCGCCGTCGGCCGGGCCACCGGTGACGCCGGGGACGAGGATGAGGACCGGGCTGGGGGTGTCCGGGGTGGACGTGGTCATGTCACTGCTCCTGGTCGCTGGGCCTCACCGTGATGGAGGCCGTCCGACCAGGGTAGTGCGCCGGGTGCGCGGGGTCAGCGCGGGGCGCCGTCCGCCCCGGCGTGCCCGATGTCCCCGCTGATCCGTGCGGCGCTGCCGGCGCCCGGGGCGATGGCGTCACCGGCCCCGGATCCCCCCGCCGGGCCCGGCTCCGTGCCCTCGCCGATCAGCGCGCTGATCCCGCCCCCGAGGCTGCCGAGGAAGGACCCGGGGAAGGCGGCGCGCCCCTCGGCCGTGCCGCGCGGATCACCGATCGTCTCGCGGGCCCGCCGGGCGACGACCTGCGGGGAGGTCCCGGAGTCCGACCATCCGCCGCCCAGCCCGCCGGGGCTCGAGGCCGCCTCCTGCTCGTCGGCGTGCTGCTGGAGCCGGCGGGCGTGGTGGCGCAGCTCGACGCTGCGATCCAGCAGCCCGGGGCGCACCCGGCCGGTCCAGTCGGCCCGGAAGCGCTCGGCGTCCTCCCCGATCCAGCAGACGCCGTCGAGGGTCGCGGACAGTCTCGACTCGAGGTCCGCCAGCAGCTCGGAGCGCCGCGCGCACACCGCGCCGAGCGTCCGCAGCGCGTCGGTGTCCGCACCCCAGAGAGCGTTCATCCTCTGCCGGCCCCTTCCCCGCTGCCCGGCCCACCCGAGCTGCCCTCATGTCGCCGCTCACGGTAGTGCGCTGCGGCGCGAGCGACCATGGGGAGGACTACCCATCCGCTCAGGCGCCGCCGGGGCCCTGATCGCGGACGAACGCGGTCTCCAGCCGGATCCGCTCGGGCTGCTGCGGGCTGCGGGTGGCGTCCATCCGGAAGCAGGGGCGGTCGGGGTCCTCCGCGGCGGCGGTGCGGAGCGCATCCAGCAACAGGGCGGTCTGGGTGTCGGCGGCGACGGTGCACTGGTCACGGCCGACGGTGCCGTCGCGGTCGGTGATCACCATGCGGCCGGCCCAGCCCTCGCCGTGCGGGGTGAAGACGGCGGCCACCGCGGCCCAGGTCTCGGCGAGGTCCAGCGAGCTCAGCACCACCCCGGCGAGGTCCTGGACCAGGGCGTCCTGGCGGTCCGCGGTCATCCCTGCAGCAGGACGACGACGCGGCCGCCCTCGCGCCAGGCCACGCGCAGCTCGAGCGGGTCCCCGGGGGCATCGACCTCCATCAGGTCCACCCGGGCGCCGACGGGGGCCGAGCGCAGGTCCGCGACCGCGATCGTCCCCTCCGGCAGGCCCTCGAGATCAGCCTCGGCCGCTGCCTGCACCGGCACCGCGGCCTCCTCGTCGGGCTCGTCCAGGCCGAGGACCGCCGCGAAGAGATGACGCTCGATGAGCCGTTCGGCGGCGTCGGTGCGGGCCTCCTCGGCGTCGTCCGCGGCGGGGCCGCGCTCGGCCAGCGCCATCAGCGTCGCCTCGAGGGCATCGGTGAAGCGGTCGAGGTAGGCGATCAGGCCGGGGGCGACCAGCTGCAGGGCGAGGTCCTCGCCGATGCCGTAGACCGCGCCGGGAACACCGTCGGCGTCGAGGGTGAGCACCACCGCGGCCTCGGGGGTCTCGTACAGCGGGTAGTACGAGGTCGGCTCCCCCAGCAGCGTGTACGGGCCCACGTCGGTGCGGTCCTCGACCTGCAGGGTCAGCACGGTCAGGCCCCGCAGCCGGATGCCGCCGAGCTCGTCGGCGAGCTGCTCGAGGGCGGGCGGCGGATCGGCGCTCACCTCCTCCTCGGTGACCGCGAGGCCGGGGATCTGCTCGACGTCGGCCGCAAACCGGGTCGCCAGCGAGGCGAGCCGGTCCAGGACCGGTCGCACCGCGGCGAGGGGCAGCACGGGGGCACCGGCGGGCCAGGACAGGGCGTTGTTCATCGGGGTGCTCACCCGCTCAGTCTGTCACGCGCCCCTCCGCCGCTCAGCCCAGCCGGCGGGCCCCGCCCCCGGGCCGGGTGATCGCCACGGACGCGCCGGTGCGCTCGGGATGCGCGGCGCGGTAGGCCTCCAGCCAGCGCGCGCCGAAGTCCTCGGCGTCGGCGGTGGGCACCAGCGCCCACACGCTCCCGCCGAAGCCGGCCCCGAAGGCGCTCGCGGCGTGCGCTCCCAGGGCGCGGGCCTCGCGCTGCAGGGTGATCGTCTCGGGGACCTGGTTGCGCAGTCCGTGCTCGGCGCCGACCTGGGACTCGTCGACCAGGCGTCCGAGCTCCTCGAGGTCCCCCTCCTCGAGGGCCACGGCGGCGGCGGGGACGAGCCGCTCCGACTCGGCCAGGAACTGCTCGAGCCGGCCCGGGAGGTAGTCGTCCTCGGCGATCAGCTCGCGCAGCCGCGCCACCGCGGCGGGACCGGAGGCGATGACGTCGGCGAGGGTGGGGTCGGTGCGGCCGGTGTCCTCGCGCCACCGGCGCAGGATCTCGGTGACGGCCAGGGAGACGCGGTTGTAGGCGTCGCGGGCGGCGCCGGTCTTGGCGGCCTCGACCCCGCTGACGGCGATGACCAGGGCCAGCTCCGGGCCGAGGGCCACCGTGCGCTCGTGCCGCACCGGGCAGAAGGAGTACTGGACCAGGGCGTCGGGCGCCCCGCACAGCATGGCCGTGTGGTCCTCGCTGCCACCGAAGGTGCCGACCCCGCGGTCCCCGGTGAGGGCTCCGAAGCTCTGCCCGTTCTCGATGGTGCCGAAGTACTCCCCCAGCTGCTCGGGAGTGGTGATCTCGTCCGTGAAGGCCGGGTCCGCGGCGATGCCCGCCAGGTCGATCAGGGCCAGGGCGAGGCCGACCACCAGCGCCGAGGAGCTGGACATGCCGGCCGCGAGCGGCAGGGTGGAGGCGATGGTGATCTCGGCGCCGCGCAGGCGGCCGGGGAAGTTCGCGTCCAACCGCTGGGCGACGGTGCGCACGTAGCCGCCCCAGTGCCCTGCCCGCTCCTCGTGGGTGCCGGCACGGTCGAGGTCGATCTCGACGGTCCCGTCGGCGACCTCGGAGCGCACCCGCAGCACGCGGTCCGTCCGGGCGGCGGCGGTGATGGTGTGGCCGGTGTCGACGGCGGCCAGCAGCGAGCGGCCGCCGGCGTAGTCGGTGTGCTTGCCGAGCACCTCGATGCGGCCGGGCACGAACCAGCGGGCGGCGGCGCGGGCCGCCCGGGCCTCGCGGGTGAGGGCGGTCAGCGGGTCGATCACAGGCGCACCTCGATCCCGGAGAGCGCCTGCTGGACGGCGGCGACGTCCCCGCGCGCGGACATGTCCAGCACCCCGGCGGCGGCCGGGACCACGGTGACCGGCTCCCCCTCGGCCACCAGCAGGCGCACGGCGTCGATGATCTCCAGCTCCCCGCGCACCGACGGCGCGATGCGCTCGCAGGCGTCGAAGATCGTGGGGGTCAGCAGCCAGGCGTTCATGGAGACGGGGGCGTCCTCGCCGTAGGCCGCGAGCGTCGCCGCGTCGGGCTTCTCGACGATGTCCCGCAGGTGGCCGTGCTCGTCGACCGCGATCAGCGCGAAGGCGCGGACGCGCTCGGCGGGGATGTTCGAGCGCTCGACCAGGGCGGTCCGCTCGAAGCCGACCAGCGCGCTGCCGGGGGCGGCGACCAGCGCCGCGAGGGCCTCGGGCGGGTAGTAGTTGTCGGAGTTCAGGACCACCACCCGCTGCTCGCCGGCGAAGTCGCGGGCGGCGGCGACCGCGTCCGCGGTGCCGCGGGGCTCCTGCTGGATCGCGGTGGTGACGCGCACCCGGCCGCCGCTGGTGGCCGCCGCGTACTCGCGCAGCGCCTCGTGCTCGGGGCCGACGACCAGGCAGATCTCGGTGACGCCGACGTCGGCGAGCGCGGAGACGATGTAGTCGAGGAAGGGGCGGCCGACGTCGATCAGGGCCTTGACCCCGCTCGCGGCCACCGCGGCCTGCTCCGGGTCGAGCGCGGCGCTCTCGTCGGCCCGTCGCATGCGGGTCCCGAGGCCGCGCGCGAGGACGACGGCGCGCCGGACAGGAGGGGTCATCTCGTTCTGGTCAGCCACGGCGGGAGTCTACGGGAGCCCCGCGGGCTGCCGGTCGCCCGCCCGAGTAGGGCGCTGGCCTCGGAGCATGCTTGGATGAGGGCGCCCCACCCCGTCACCCCCGGAGGTCGCCATGGGACGCGAGATCGGCACGACCGAGTACACCCGTTCGCAGCGCACCCGGTATCGCCGGGAGCTGCGCCGCAACCTCGACATCTTCGAGTCCTTCCTCGACTCCGCCGAGTTCGTCGACGAGGGCACGGTCGGCGTGGAGCTGGAGATGAACCTCGCCGAGGCCGAGGGCATGGCGCCGGCGCTGCTGGTGGACACCATCCTCGCGGACCTCGACGACGACCACTTCGTCCACGAGATCGGCCGCTACAACCTCGAGGCGAACCTCCCGGTCACCCACCCCTCCGGCTCCGGTCTGCGCGACCTCGAGCAGGAGCTGGGCGCGACCCTCGAGCGGGCCGACGCCGCCGCCCGCCGCCACGGCGCCCGGGTGGTCCCGATCGGGCACCTGCCCACCATCACCGAGGAGCTGTTCGAGGGTGACGCGTGGCGGGCCCCGGGCGCCCGCTACGAGGCGCTCGAGAAGTCGGTGATGCTGGCGCGCGGCGAGGAGATCAACCTCCGCATCGACGGCGAGGGCAAGGGGCTGGACACCACCTTCGACTCGATCGCCTCGGAGTCGGCGTGCACCTCGATGCAGCTGCACCTGCAGGTCCCGCCCGAGCAGTTCGCCGCCACCTGGAACGCCGCCCAGGCGATCGCCGGCCCCCAGGTCGCGCTCGCGGCCAACTCCCCGTTCCTGCTCGGCAAGCGGCTCTGGCACGAGACCCGCATCCCCACCTTCGTGCAGTCGCTGGACACCCGCCCGCCCGAGTACGCGACCCAGGGCGTGCGGCCGCGGGTGTGGTTCGGCGAGCGCTGGATCACCTCGATGTTCGACCTCTTCGAGGAGAACGTGCGCCTGTTCCCGGCGCTCATCCCCGAGTCCCGCGACATGGCCGAGGAGCCGCTGCTGACCGAGGGCGCCTCGCCCCGGCTGCACGAGCTGATGCTCCACAACGGCACCGTGTGGCGCTGGAACCGCCCGATCTACGACCCCGGCACCGATCTGCCGCACCTGCGGCTCGAGAACCGGCTGCTGCCGGCGGGGCCGACGGCCGCGGACATGGCCGCCAACGCCGCCTTCTTCTACGGGATCCTCCAGTCGCTCGTGCACGAGCGGCGTCCGCTGTGGTCCCGGATGAGCTTCGAGCAGGCCGACGAGTCCTTCCAGCAGTGCGCTCGCTGGGGCCTGGAGGCGCGGGTGCGCTGGCCCAAGGTGGGCCGGATCCGGGTGGCCGACCTGCTGCTCGAGCAGCTGATCCCGCAGGCCATGCAGGGTCTGCGGGAGCTCGGGGCGGATGCGGACGTCGCCGCGCACTACGGCGGCATCCTCACCGAGCGCGCCCGCACCGGACGCAACGGCGCTCGCTGGCAGATCGACACCGTCACCTCGCTCGAGCTGCGCGGCGCGGACCGCGCCGAGGCGCTGGCGGAGATGACGAGCCTGTACCGCGCCGCCGTGGACAGCGGAGAGCCGGTCCACGCCTGGGCGGTCCCCGCCCGCCTGCGCAGCAGCTGAGTCCGGGGCGGGCACGGGACCCCCCGTCCCGCCCCGTGTCCACATCATGGGACGCCATCTCATAGTGCAGTACGATGCCGCGCATGACCTCCTCCCGTCCCGCCCCCGCTCCCGAGGCCCCCACCTCCGGGGCCCCCACCTCCGAGGACCGCTCCGCGCGCATCGCGGTGACCGTCTTCCCCGCCCTGATCCTGCTCGCGGCCGCGGTCGGCTTCTTCGCCCCGGACTTCGGCCAGGTGCTGGCGCCCCACACGAGCATCTACCTCGGCGTCATCATGTTCGCGATGGGCCTGACCCTGACCCTGCCGGACTTCGCCCTGGTGGTGCGTCGGCCGCTGCCGGTGCTCATCGGCGTCGTCGCCCAGTACGTGATCATGCCGCTGGTGGCGGTGCTGGTCACCTGGGCGCTGCAGCTCCCGGCCGAGCTCGCCGTGGGCGTGATCCTGGTCGGCTGCGCCCCGGGCGGCACCAGCTCGAACGTGATCACCTACCTGGCCAAGGGCGACACCGCCCTGTCGGTGACGATGACCTCCATCTCCACCCTGCTGGCCCCGCTGCTGACCCCGGTGCTCACGCTGTGGCTGGCCGGCTCCCTGCTGCCGGTGGACGCCGGCAGCATGGCGATGTCCATCGTGAAGATGGTGCTGATCCCCGTCATCGGCGGCCTGGTGGTGCGCGCCCTGCTGCGCTCCGCGATCGACCGGATCCTGCCGGCCCTGCCCTGGGTCAGCGTCGCCGGCATCTCGCTGGTGGTCATCTCCGTGGTCAGCGGCTCCACCGAGGCCATCGTCACGGCCGGCGCCGTGGTGCTGCTCGCCGTGATCCTGCACAACGGCATCGGCTACCTGCTCGGCTACTGGACCGCCCGTCTGCTCAAGCAGGGCGAGCGCGCCGCCCGCACCACCTCCATCGAGGTGGGCATGCAGAACTCGGGCCTGGCCGCGACCCTCGCCGCGACCGCCTTCAGCCCCACCGCCGCGCTGCCCGCCGCGATCTTCTCGATCTGGCACAACCTCTCCGGCGCCGTGCTGGCGATGTACTACCGCCGCAGCGCCGACAAGCACCAGGTCGACCCCGCCTGAGCGGGCCCGTCAGTCGGAGGCGGCCCGGTCCTCGGGCAGCGGCGCGCTGCCGGTGCGCGAGGACAGGGTGCCGTGGTGCCCCGCGGTCGTCGGCTCCTCCCCGAGCTCCTCGTACGGATCGCTCATCACCGGCACCTCGCTGGTGAAGGTCGGCTCCACGACGTAGTCGTCGGTGTCGTACTCCTCGTCCTGCTCGCGCCGCTCGTACTCCTCCGGGGGCAGCACCTGCGCCCATTCGCGCGTGCGCATCTGCGGCAGCTCCCCGGCGTCCTCCTTGAGCGCCCGCAGCAGCGCGTACATCTGGAAGAAGCCCATCACGAAGAAGGGCAGGCCCACCAGGATGATCGTGGACTGCAGCGCTTCGAGGCCGCCGGACCCCGAGAACACCAGCAGCGTCGCCGTGATCAGGGCGATCGCCAGACCCCAGAAGATGCGCTGCCCGAGCGGATTGAAGTCCTCATGGCCGTTGGCCATCGAGTCCGTCACCAGCGCGGCGGAGTCCACCGAGGTCACGAAGAAGATGATCACCAGCAGGATCGCCACCGCCGAGACGACGAACGAGAACGGGTACTGATCCAGGAGCGCGAACAGCGCGCCGGGGATGTCGCCCTGCTCGACCACCCGGTCCACCAGTCCGCCCTCTCCGTTCATCTCGATGTTGATGGAGGAGAGGCCGAAGACGCCGAACCAGATCACCGAGAACGCCGACGGGACGGCCAGCACGCCGGAGACGAACTGGCGGATCGTGCGCCCGCGGGATATGCGGGCGATGAAGATGCCGACGAACGGCGACCAGGTGATCGTCCAGGCCCAGTAGAAGACCGTCCAGGTGTTCTGCCAGCCGGAGTTCGCGAAGGTGTCGTTCCACAGCGCGAGCTCGGGGAGGTTCACCAGGTAGCTGCCGAAGGACTCGAGGGTGCCGCGGAGGATGAACAGCGTGGAGCCGCCGGCGACCAGGATGAAGATCAGCAGCAGCACCGCCATCACGATGTTGAAGTTCGAGAGCACCTTGATGCCCTTGTCCAGCCCCAGCGACACCGAGATCAGCGCCAGCCCGCAGACCACGCCGATGATGATCAGCTGCCAGCCCGCGTTCTCCGGGACCCCGAACAGCTGGCTCAGTCCGCCGTTGATCTGCAGGGTGCCCAGACCGATCGAGACCGCGACGCCGAAGACGGTGCCGACGATCGCGATGATGTCGATGAGCTTGCCGATCGGGCCGTGGATGCGCTCCCCGAGCAGGGGCTGGAAGATCGAGCTGACGCGCGGCGGCAGGTTGCGCTTGTGGATGAAGTACGCGAAGCACAGCGCCGGCAGGGTGAAGATCGTCCAGGTGTGCAGGGTGAAGTGGTAGTACGTGAAGTTCATGGCGTCCTTGGCGGCCTCCAGGGAGCCCGCCTCGATGCCCAGGTCGCCGGCGCGCGGCGGATCACCGAAGTGGCTGATCGGCTCCGCGACGCCCCAGAACATGAGGATCGAGCCGATGCCGGCGGCGAACAGCATCGCGAACCAGGCGCCGCCGGAGTGCTCCGGGGGCTCGTCGTCCGGTCCCAGCTTCACGCGGCCGAACCGCCCCACCGCGATCACGACGAGGAAGGCCAGGAACACGGTCACCCCGAGGATGTAGAACCATCCGAGGTTCGTCAGCAGCCAGTCGGAGGCCGCGGAGACCGCCGTGTTCAGCGGATCGGTGAACAGGATCGTCCCGAGCACGAAGGCCAGGATGACCGCCGCCGATCCGAAGAAGATCACCGGGGAGGTCCGCAGTCTCAGCGCGTCGTGCAGTCGGGTCAGCAAGGTTCTTCTCCTGGTCGTGCGGTCGGGGGCGTCCTCCGGGCCGTCCATCGTCCGGGACGACGCCGTCGGCATGCAAGTCGCCGGTGCCCCGCTGCGAGGACGGGGCCCACTGCCCATCGCGCTCCGGGCCGGGCTCCGATAGCGTGGTCCCTGCACCGCGGCGAGGAGGCCGCGAAGAGGCGGAGGACACCATGAGCAGCCCGTACGGAGCCCCGAGCGCCCCACCTCCCCGCCGTCGGACCGGGCTGTACATCGCCCTCGGCTGCGGCTGCCTGCTGCTGGCCGCAGTGGTGCTCGCGGTGGCCGGGGGCGGGGTGTGGTTCCTCTCCCGCGGCAGCGGCGGCGAGGAGCCGACGCCGGCGCCCACCACGGCCACCTCCTCCGACGGGCCCATCGAGACCCCGGTCGAGACCCCCACCGCGGACGGCACCGACCCCACCGACGACCCCGGCGGCGACACCTTCACCCTCACCGTCTCCTCCCCCGAGGAGGGCACCACGCTGGAGACCAGCGACGAGACGCTGACCACCGAGAACGGCAAGTTCGTGGGGGTCGCCGTCACGATCACGAACCACAGCGACCAGGTGATCGGGCTGGCCGGCGACAACTTCCGCTTCTACGACGACCAGGGCGGCTCGTACCCGCTGCGGTACGCCTCCTTCACCACCTCCGGTCCCGAGCTGCCCGGCGGCGAGGAGGCCACCGCGCTGCTGTACGCGGACGTGCCGGTCGACATGGTGCCCGCCTCCATCAGCTACACCGACCAGGTCGCCACGGGCGGTGCGGAGATCACCTTCCCCGTCGGCTGACCCGGATTCCCAGGGAACGGACAGGAGCGTCGCAGTGCTTTCCAGGACAGGGTGTGTTCACTCGTCCTCAACGCGTCACCGGAGGAACCGCTGACTGAGGAGGAGGCGGCTTCCGCTGATCCGGGGCGCGGGGGAAAGGGATGGCCCCGGCTCGTGGGGACGAGCCGGGGCACTTTCCTGTCGGGGGCGGTGCGGCCCGGGGCGGCGCGGGTCCCGCCCGCCCGGTCAGTGCCGCAGGTCGATCCCGAACACCCGCCGGATCTGGGCCACCGCATGGCGGGTGAACCGCCGGTCCGACGGCGTCGAGGCGAAGGGCAGCACGAGCCCGGGATGATCCGGGTGGGTGACCTTGCCGTGGCTCGCCCCCGGGGTCAGCACCAGGCCCGCCGCCGCCATCCGTCGCAGCAGTTCGGACCGGGTGGTCGGATGCCGGGTGCCGCGGCCGCCGCGGGCGCTGGGCCCGGCGGCGTCCTCGGCGCGGTCCAGCGCCGGCTCGTAGTCCTCGGGTCGCACCGACAGGGCGTACCGGGTGGAGAACAGGCCGATCACCGCGTTGTCGGCGCGACGCACCTGCACCACCAGGTCGCCGCGCAGGAAGTGGTCGCTGGTGCCGGCGTCGGCGGTCCAGGCGTCGTCGGGGTCCGCGACGGTCTGCACGATCCGCTCGGTGGGCAGTCCGGCCACCCCGACGGCGCGGATCTCCGCATCGAGGATCCGCAGCGGCCGCGGCAGCGGGCGCGGATCGTCCGCATCCAGAGTGTGCACGGCCTGGGCCGGTGGGGCGGGCAGCGCCCGCGGGGGCTCGAGGGTCTGCTCCCGACGTCGGGGCAGGCGGTCCGACGGGGTCGCGCCGGTCCGGGCCTGCGTCGCCCTCTCCGGCGCACCGGGACGGCGACCCGCTGCGCTCCAGTCGACCGGGCGCACCCGCTGCGCCGGGTCCACGCTCCCCCGCAGCGCCCGCGGGGTGGGGCGGGGCGGGCGCGCGGCACCGCCCGAGCTCGTCGATCCGGCCATCGTCTCCCCCGTCTCAGCCCATGTCGTCCGCTGCCCTGATGGTGGCATGCCGGTGGGGTCCAGTAGCGTGAGGAGCGTCGTCCCCCGCCTGCCGTGAGGAACCGCGTGTCCGCTCGCACCGCTCGTCCCCGTCCCTCCCGCTCCCGTCTGGCCGGTGCCCTGCTCGCCGTGGCGCTGGTCGCCGCGGGCTGCGGGGGCGCCGAGGACCCCGCGCCGGAGGGTGCCGCCACGTCGTCCGCGGTCTCCGACGCGGGCGGCGCCTCCAATGGCGGCGGTGCGTCCGACGACGGCGGCGCCTCCGACCGCGGTGGGCGCAGCGCCGCCCCGCTCCCGGTGGAGCCCTACCCGGTGACGCCGGCTCCCGACGGGTTCACGCCGCCGGACGCCTGCTCCGGGGAGGGGGCCTACTTCGTGGAGGTCGGCGGCACCGCCACCCCCGCGCTGCCCGAGCGCGCCGGCGAGAGCCTGACCATCGCCCTGAGCGGCATCCAGGGCGCCGACGCGCAGCTCACCGCCACCCTCGGCGACAGCGATCCGCGACCGATCCAGGACATCACCCTCGGCGAGAGCGTCACGATCGACCTCTGGACCCTCTCGGTGACGAGTGTCTGCGACGCCACCCAGCAGGTCGAGTTCGACCTCATCGACTGACTGCCCCGGCGGCCCCGCGTCTCGCGCCCGCGCCCGTCGCATCCCGCCGGCGCCTCCGCCGCCGCCGAGGATTGCGCGCTGAGGACCGATGTCGGCCGCGGCATGAGTCCCCAGCCCGCAAAGTCGCGCCCACCGCGCCCACGCCGGGTGCCCCGCCCGCCCCGGGCCGGGCACGGCATGATGGAGCGATGCCCGCCCCCAGCCCGCCCCGCACCGCTTCGATCTGGGGGCGATCGGTGCCGGGCTCCCCGTCGCCGGGGCCCGCGAGGAGCTCGAGGCCGCCGCCCGCCGCGGCGCGCTGGTGGTCACGGCGCCGCCCGGCACCGGCAAGACCACGCTGGTGCCGCCGCTGATCGCGAACCTCGTCGGCGGCCTGACCCTGGTCACCCAGCCGCGCCGGGTCGCGGTGCGCGCCGCCGCCCGCCGCATCGCCCAGCTCGACGGCAGCGAGCTCGGCGGACCGGTGGGGTTCACCGTGCGCGGGCAGCGGCAGGTCGGCCCCGCCACCCGATTGGAGATGCTCACCCCGGGCGTCCTGCTGCGCCGCCTGCTCGCGGACCCGGAGCTGCCGGGGGTCGCGGCGGTGCTGCTCGACGAGGTCCATGAGCGTTCCCTGGAGACCGATCTGCTGCTGGGGATGCTCGCCGAGGCGCGGCAGCTGCGCGAGGACCTGCTGGTCGGCGCGATGTCCGCGACGCTCGACGCGCAGGCGGTGGCGGGCGTGCTCGAGGGCGCCGCGATCGTGGCGGTCCCCAGCGCGCTGCACCCGCTGACCGTCTCCTACGCCCCCTCCCCCGCCCCGCGGCTCGACGCGCGCGGCATCACCCGCGACTACCTCGACCACCTCGCCCGCACCGTCGCCCGCGCCCAGCGGGACGCCGCCACCGATGCGCTGGTCTTCGTCCCCGGGGCCCGCGAGGTCGACGAGGTCGTGGCCCGCCTGCCGAACCTGGTCGGCCCCGCGGTGGAGGTGCTCCCCCTGCACGGACGCCTGTCCGCCGCCCAGCAGGACCGCGCCACCGGCGGCCGTCGCCCCGGCGAGCCGCCGCGGATCGTGGTCTCGACCGCCCTCGCGGAGAGCTCGCTGACGGTCCCGGGGGTGCAGCTGGTGGTCGACGCGGGCCTGTCCCGGGAGGTGCGCCGGGACCGCGGCCGCGACATGTCGGGCCTGGTCACCGTCAGCGCCTCCCGCGCCGCGGCCGAGCAGCGGGCGGGCCGCGCCGCCCGGCAGGGACCGGGCCAGGCGGTGCGGGTCTTCGCCGAGTCGGACCTGGCGGGGATGCCCGCGCAGGCCCCACCCGAGATCACCGGCACGGACCTCACCGATGCGGCGCTGTGGCTGGCGTGCTGGGGCACGCCCCGCGGGGACGGGCTGCGCCTGCTCACCGCGCCGCCGCGGGCGGAGATCGCCGCCGCCGAGGCCACCCTGCAGGCCCTGGGCCTGGTGGACGCCGACGGCCGCCCCACCCCCTCGGGCCTGCGGGTCGCCCGGCTGCCGATCGGGGTGCGCGAGGCCCGCGCCCTGCTCGACGGTGCCCGCCGCCTGCCCGGCGCCGAGGCCGCCCGCACCGCCGCGGAGGTGGTCGCCGCGATCTCCGACGACCACCGCCCCGTCGGCGCGGACCTGCCCCGCCTCCTGCAGGACCTGCGCGCAGGCCGCGCCCCGGGCGCCGAACGCTGGCGCCGCGAGCGCGACCGCCTGCTGCGCGTCCTGCGCGATGCCCCGGCCGCCCCCGGTCCCGCCTCCCCGGTCACCGCCCTCACCCCCGCCGAGCAGGCCGGCGCCGTGCTCGCGCTCGCCCGGCCGGAGCGGATCGCGCGCCGCACCGCCGAGGGCTCCCGCTCCTATCTGCTGGCCTCCGGCACCCGGGCCGCGCTCCCCGAGGGCAGCGGCCTGCTGGGGGCGCCCTGGCTCGCGGTGTGGGAGGTGCAGCGGGCGGACGGCCGGGCCGCCGACGGCACCGGGGCCGTGATCCGCACCGCCGCCCCGCTCGAGCTCGACGACGCCCTGCTGACCGGGGCGGGGCTGCTGCGCGAGGAGCGCACCGCGCACCTGGCGGACGGGGCCGTGCGGGCACGGCAGCGCCGCCGCCTCGGCGCGATCGAGCTGCGCTCCACCCCGGTCACCCCGACCGCCCGGGACACGGGGCCCGCCGTGCTCGCCCATGTGCGCGAGCACGGCCTGGCGGCGCTGCCCGCGAACGACGCCTTCTCCACCCTCCGCGCCCGCCTGGCCCTGGTCCACCGGGAGCTCGCAGCCCCCTGGCCGGCGATGGACGAGGCCGCGCTGCTGGAGACGCTCGAGAGCTGGCTGGCCCCGCAGCTCTCGGCGCGCTCCACCCAGCTGGACCGGATCGACCTCACCGGCGGGCTGCGGCACCTGCTGCCCTGGCCGGAGGCCGCCGAGCTCGCCGACCTGGCCCCCGAGCGGCTCGCGGTGCCCTCGGGCTCGAGCGTCCGGATCCACTACCCGGCGCCGGACGCGGAGGACGGCCGCCCGGTGGTGGCGGTGAAGCTGCAGGAGCTGTTCGGCCTGGCCGAGACGCCGCGACTGGTGCGCGGGCGGGTGCCGGTGCTGTTCCATCTGCTCTCGCCGGCCCGGGCGCCGCTCGCCGTCACGGACGACCTGCGGTCCTTCTGGGACGGGCCCTACCAGGACGTGCGCCGGCAGATGCGGGGGCGCTACCCCAAGCACCCCTGGCCCGAGGACCCGTGGACCGCGACCGCGACCGCCCGCACCACTCGCGCGCGGGGCCGCTGAGGGCTCCTCACGAGGTCGCCGCCATCATCACCACGGTCATGTCCTCGACCACCCGCTTCACGGCCTTCGCGGCCGGATGGTCGATCTGCAGGCTCGCGATGCGCCGGTCGAGGTCACGGCGGCCGATGCCGGGCAGGTCGTCCTTGAGGATGCGGTGGGCGATCCGCAGGGCGCGCAGGATCTCGAGCAGGATCCCGTCCTGCAGGCTCGCCGTGGCGGGGGCCTGGACGGCGTCGGCGAGTCGTGCCCGCAGGGCGGTCTCGAGGGTGTCGTCGTGGGTGGGCCAGGTGGTGACGAACCAGGCGTCCTGGCGCGTCACGGCCCCGGCGGCCTCGAACGCCTCGCCCACCACCTCGGTGAGGTCCATCGAGCGGTGGGAGATCACCGCCGTGACGCGCTTGCCGTCGAGCGCCGTGAGCGCGCGCAGCGCCTGATCGAGCACCGGGATCTCGACCGGTGCGGGATCGGTGACGGACACCCGCGGTGCGCGCTCCTGGCTGAGGGCCACCTTCTCGCGCAGGGCGAGCTCGGCGACCGCCGCGGCGGCGAGCGCCTGGCGGCGGAACTGGGTCGAATCCTGGCGGCCGGCGTCGTTGGTCAGGAGCAGGAAGAGCTCCCCGGGGATCGTGTGCGTGCTCATGGTGCCAGTGTCGTCCCTCACACCGGGCCGTGTCGCCCCGGTTCGGCCAGCACCTGCCCGCCTTTCGTCGGTGCCGCCGGCTCGCTTCCCCAGGCTTCCCTGGCACGATCTGCACCATGTCGCTGCTCTCCACCCCGTCCCGCCTGTACCGCGTGCTCGCCCTCGCCGAGGTGGTCACCTGGACCCTGCTGCTGGCGGGGATGCTGCTCAAGTACGTCCTCGAGGTGACCGATGTGCTGGTGCGGATCGGCGGCGGCCTGCACGGCTTCACCTTCCTCGCCTACGTGGTCACCACGGTGCTGGTCGCGGTGGACCAGCGCTGGAGGCTGCGCGACCTGCTCCTCGGCGTGCTCTCGGCGGTGATCCCCTACCTCACGGTGCCCTTCGAGCGCTCGGCCCGGCGCCGCGGCCTGCTCGGGGACAGCTGGCATCTGCGCGAGCGGACGGGGCGGACCGCGCCCGAGCGGCTCGTCGCGCTCGCGCTGCGCCATCCGCTGCCCGCGGGCCTGCTCACGCTCCTGGCCCTCGCCGTGGTGTTCTCGGTGCTGCTGATGCTGGGCCCGCCCACCCAGTGGTTCTCCTGAGCGGCCCCCTCACCGCCCTCATCGCCGGGGCATGAGCGGGTCGATCCGCACCACCTCGCCGCCGCGCAGATGCAGGCGGTCGAGGCCGGGCAGCGGGGTGCGGGTGCTCAGCCGCGGCACGGCCGGCTGATCGGGTCCCGGCGGCAGCGCCTCCCCGAAGCAGACCCCGCACGGCAGCACGCCGAGCGCCTGGTCGCGCCGGGCCGTCCAGTCCACCTGCGCCTGCCGGGCGCGGCGGATCCAGGGTCCGCCGACGGGACGGCACGCCCCGGCGTCGTCCCTCCCGTGGAGCGGGCAGCGCGGCGGCCGCGGGGTCACCAGCACCGGCAGGGCCCGCAGGGCGGGCACCCGCGGATCAGCGCCGGTGGGGACCACGTCCAGACCCTCCGGCCCCATCCGCAGCACCGCCGCCTGGCCCTGCTCGCGGGCCACGTGCAGCGCGGTCTCGAGGGCCTGTTCGGGATGCACCGCCAGCTGGTCCTCGCGCGCGGCGACCGCCGGCTCGAACCAGTCCCGGCCGACGCCGACGAGGGCGCCGCGCGCGACCATCCCGGCCCGCCGGCGCAGGGCGCCCGCCACCAGCGGCAGCCGGTACCAGCCGCCGCCGGCGGGCGCCGCATCCCGGACCGGACCGGCCCGCACCTCGAACGGGGCCGCCCCTCCGCCGAGGTCCCCCACAGTCGGGCCCTCGGCCGCCGCGGTGGGCAGCACCGGTCCCAGCGCGGGCAGCACCAGCCAGGTGTGGTCCAGCACGAGCGGCACCCGCGCCTGCAGCGCCGCCCGGACCTCCGCGGGCTCCGGCGGCGCGGTGGGCTCCCGGCGCCGGAAACCGAGCTCCTCCTGGTCGGGCCCGGGCACCGTCTCGCCCAGCAGCGGGTCCGCGCTCGCGGTGATCGGCCCCAGCCCCGGCACGTCCAGCTCGATCAGCTGGTCCCGCCAGGTCGCGGCGAAGGCGTCGAGGGGCAGGGACTGCTCGGACATCGGCTCCCCCTTCCGAGGGTTCCCCTCCGGCACCCCCGCCTGCGACGCTACCGCCGGGCACCGACGGACGAACCGGCCCCGTGGGGCGTCGGCGACGGGCCTCGTAGACTCAGCGGGTGCGGTGCCATCATTACGAGTCCGGGGAGTGCAGCTCCTGCACCCTCCTGGACCTCCCCCGCCCGCAGCAGCTCGCCGCGGGCCGTGCCCGCGTCGAACAGCTGCTGGCCGCTCACCTCGCCCCCGGCGTCGCCTGGTCACCGCCGATCATCGGCCCCGAGGCCGGCTTCCGCGCCCGCGGGAAGATGGCGGTCGGCGGCACGGCGCAGGAGCCGGTGCTGACCCTGCCCGGCCAGGCCTCCGGCGCCGACCTCTGCGACTGCCCGCTCTACCCCGACGGCGTCGAGGAGGTCCTCGAGGGCGTGAAGGCGCTGATCCGGTGGGCCCAGGTGCCGCCGTACGACGTCGCCCGCCGCCGCGGCGAGATCAAGAACGTGCTGGTCACCGCTTCTCCGGACGGTGAGCACCTGCTGCGCCTGGTGCTGCGCAGCGAGCGGGCGCTGCCCAGGATCCGCGAGCACCTGCCGCGGCTGCTCGCGGCGCACCCCTCGATCGTGGCCGTCACCGCCAACCTCCACCCCGACCACACCACCCGCGTGGAGGGCGCGACCGAGATCATGCTGGCCGGCGCCGACTCGCTGCCGATCCGCACCGGGGACGTCACCCTGTTCTCCCGCCCGCAGTCCTTCCTGCAGACCAACACCGAGGTCGCCGGACAGCTGTACCGCCAGGTCGCCGACTGGGCCCGCGAGCTCGCCGCCCAGCACGCCGCGTCCCCCCGCGTCTGGGACCTCTACTGCGGCCTCGGCGGCTTCGCCCTGCACGTCGCCCGCGCCGTCCCCGGTGCCCGCGTCACCGGCGTCGAGGTCTCCGCCGAGGCCATCGAGGGCGCCCGGCAGGCGGCCGCCGCGCAGGACATCCCCGCCGACTTCCTGGTCGCCGACGCGACGGACTGGGCGATCGCGGAGGCCGCCGGCCCCGCGGGCGCTCCGGACCTCGCGATCGTCAATCCGCCCCGGCGCGGGATCGGCGAGCGCCTGGCGGCCTGGCTCGAGGGCTCCGGCGTCCGTGATGTCATCTACTCCAGCTGCAACCCCGCCACCCTGGCCACCGATCTCGCCGCGATGCCCTCCCTGCACATCACCGCCGGACGCTACGTCGACCTGTTCCCGCACACCGAGCACGCCGAGGTGGTCGTGCGCCTGCACCGCACCGCCTCCCCCGAGACCGAAGGACACCCATGACCGACACCGCCCCCGCCCCCGTGACCCCCGAGACCCAGCTGAGCGCCGTCACCCGCACCGTCACCCCCACCGCCGACGGCTTCATCGTCTCCCTCGCCCAGACCTTCGCGGTCGATGCCGAGGACATCTGGTCCGCGCTCACCATCGGTGAGCACCTGGCCTCCTGGTTCGGCCGCGCGAGCGGCGACGCGGTCGAGGGCGGCCGCTACGAGCTGCCGGACATGGAGACCCGCGGCACGGTGCTCGCGATCGACGCCCCGCACCGCCTGCTGCTGAGCTGGGAGGTCGGCCGCAGCGCGAGCACCCTCGAGCTGCTGGTCACCCCCGAGGAGGGCGAGCGGACCCGCACCCGCTTCGAGCTGCGCCACACCGTGCCCGACGACGCCCACTGGGAGGCCTTCGGCCCCTCGGCCACCGGCTGCGGCTGGGACGCCGCCCTCTACGCCCTGGCCCTGCACCTCGAGGACCCGGAGGCGCATCTGATGAGGCGGCTCGGGGAGTTCGCCGGCTCCGCGGCGGGCGCGGCCTTCACCCGCGCCACGGCCGACGCCTGGTTCGAGGCGCACGTCGCCACCGGCGCCGACAAGAAGCCCGCCCGCAAGGCCTCGGTGCGCGCCGCCGCCTTCTACCTCGGTGAGGAGACCGACCTCTCGTGAGCGCCGCCGTCCGCCTGCTGACCCTGGGCGGCACCATCTTCATGACCGAGGAGACGGCCGACGGGCATGCCCGCCCTGACGACCTCGCCGGGGCCCGCCTGGTCGCCTCCGCCCGGTACGGGGTCTCCGTCTCCACCCATCCCCTGGCCAACGTCTCCTCCTCGGACGTCCGCCCGCACCATCTGCGCTCGGCGCTCGAGCTGGCGCGGGAGGCGGTCGACGCCGGCGCGCAGGGCGCCGTGCTCACCCACGGCACCGACACCCTCGAGGAGTCCGCCTTCCTGCTCGATCGCTACTGGGACCGGGAGGCGCCGCTGGTGCTGACCGGCGCCATGCGGCCGGCGAGCGCTCCCGGCGCCGACGGGCCGGCGAACCTGCGCGATGCGGTGCGCACGGCGGTCGCCCCGTCGGCCCGCGGGCTCGGCGTGCTGGTGGTCTTCGACGCCCAGGTGCACCTCGCGGACCAGGTCTCCAAGGCGTCCTCCCGCTCCGTCTCGGCCTTCTCCTCGTTCCCCGCGGGCCCGCTCGCCCTGGTCCACGAGCACGACGTGCAGCTGCTGCACCGGCCGCTGCCGCGCCGGGCCCGACTGCCCGGCGCCCCGATGGACCGCCTCCCGTCCGTCCCGGTCCTCACCGCGGGCCTCGACGAGGACCTCGGCCTGCTCGACCATCTCCCGCCCCACGAGCTCGCCGGCCTGGTGATCGCCGGGGTCGGGATGGGCCATGTCTCGCCCGCCGCGATGCCCCGCCTGCGCCGGCTGCTGGCCGGCGGCACCCCCGTCGTGGTCGCCACCCGGATCGGCGCCGGCGGCACCTCCACCCACCACTACGCCTACCCCGGCAGCGAGGTGGACCTGCTGGAGGCCGGCGCGGTGATGGCCGGGCTGCTGCCGCCGGCGAAGGCGCGCCTGCTGCTGCAGGCCCTGCTCGCCGACGGCAGCACCCCGGAGCGGATCCGCGAGGAGTTCGCCGCCTACGCCTCCTGAGCGCGGACCCGCAGGATCTCGGCGACCGGGGCGCCGTCGGCCTCCGGGAACCGCAGACCCAGCAGATGCGCGAAGGTCGCCGCCTCGTCGGGGATGCTGCAGGAGGTGAACCGGGTCCCAGCGGCGATGTCCGGCCCCACCATTGCGAACACGGGCTGGATGTCCTGCTCGGGCAGGTGGCCGTGCTGCGAGAGCAGGAAGGTGTAGTCCGCATCGAAGCGGCCGTACAGCGAGCGGCCCTCCCAGAGGTTCTGGAAGTTGGTGCCGCTGGCGCCCTCGAGGACGCCGAGGAAGGGGCCCGCGTAGCCGTAGTCCGCGCGCATGCGCGTCAGCGGGTGGAAGGCCTGGACCGGCACCTCCGGATCGGCGACCCACTCCTGGACCAGCGCGAGGATCTTCTCCCGGGTGGCGTCGTCGGCCTCCGGGTGCAGGTGCAGCTGACCGGTGAGGCCGCAGCCGTGCACCCAGGCGTCCCACGAGCTGACCTCCCCCGCCGCGTCCAGCCGCACGAAGCCCCGCTCGGCCAGCTGACGGTTGGCGCGGAAGCAGCGGCCCACCTCGACGTGGCCGTGGTCGGAGACGATCGCGACGTTGGTCCGCTCCGCGATCCCCGCCTCCTCGAGGGCGTCGAGGATCTCGCCCACCCAGCCGTCGACCCGCACGAAGGCCTCCTTCGCCTCGTCGGTGAAGCGACCGGTCGCGTGGCGGGCGGAGTCCACGTCGACCAGGTGCACGAACAGCACGTCGGGCTGCTCCCGGCGGATGATGTCGGTGGCCACCGAGGTGTTGAAGCGGCCGAAGACGTGCTTGCGCTGCCAGCTGATCTCCCCGCGGTGGCGCTGGACGTACTCCCGTCCGCGCGGCGAGGAGGCCTCGTGCAGCACCTCCAGGGTCGGCTCGAGCCCGGCCCGGTCCCAGATCTCGGGCACCGCGATGTCGATCGACGGGGACCAGCCGGTGACCGGCCAGCCCACGCTGGCCGAGGTCAGGCCCCGCTCCCCGGCCAGGTCGAAGAGAGTGGGGCAGGTGATGTCGCGCGCGTCCCAGAACCACTCCGGCGCCCGCACGCCCGGGGAGAGCTTCTCGTTGGCGTAGATGCCGTGCCCGGCGGCGGTGCGGGCGGTGGTCTGCGCGGTGTGGTTGGGGTACGTCACCGTCGGGTAGATCGCCTCGGCGCCGCCCCAGGCGCCCGCCAGCACCCGTGCAACGTTCGGCAGGGTGCGGGCGAAGGGCACGTCGACCACGCTCATCGCGTCGATCGAGAGCACCACCAGATGGCGGCGCTCGCCGGGGCCCGCCGCCGGGGCGGCGGGAGGCTCGGTCAGGACGGTGTCGGACATGGCGGACTCCTCGGGGCAGGCGACGTGGACGCGCTCCCACGCTAGGGAGCCCAGGTCGCGGCCCGAGGACGCCGGGGTGAACCGCCGGGGAACAGCGCCCGGCGGCTCAGCGGCTCACACGGAGCGGCACAGGCAGAACGGGTGCCCTGCGGGGTCCACGTAGACCCGGAAGCTGCCGGAGGCCGAGGGCTGGTGGTCGTGCGGGGTCGCACCGAGGGCGAGGGCCCGGGGTTCGGCCTCGTCGATGTCGGAGACCGAGAAGTCGAGGTGGAACTGCTGGGGATGCGCACCGCCGGGCCAGGTGGGGCGCTCGAAGTCCTCGATGCGCTGGAAGGCGAGGGTGGCCTCCCCGTCGGGGTTCTCGGGGGTGTGGCCGCCGCGCGGCGGGGTGAGCTGCGCCCAGTCGGCGTCGCTGCCCTCCTCGATCCGCCAGCCCATCAGCTTGGCGTAGAAGGTGGCCAGCTCCAGGGCATCGGGGCAGTCGATGACGATGAGATCGAGCTTCGGGATGACGGGTTCCTGCTCCAGGTTCTCCATGGGGCCACCGTAGGAGCCGCACGGCCCGGAGGGAAGGGCCCGCCGGGACCGGCGTGCTGTCCGCCCAGGGCGGAGGGCGCCGAGCGCCACGGCCCGCGCTCCGATGACAGACTGGGGACATATACCGTGCGCATCGACCGTCGAAAGGTGACCTGATGACCATTCCTGCCGATCCCACCCCTGCCCTGCAGGAGTACGCCCATCCCGAGAAGCTCGTGACCACCCGGTGGCTCGCCGAGCAGCTCGAGGCCGGCCGCCCCGCGGATCTCGTGGTCGTCGAGTCCGACGAGGACGTCCTGCTCTACGAGACCGGCCACATCCCCGGCGCCGTGAAGATCGACTGGCATCTGGACCTCAACGACCCGGTCACCCGCGACTACGTCGACGGCGAGGGCTTCGCCCGGCTCATGGACGCCTCCGGCATCACCCGCGAGACGACCGTGGTGATCTACGGCGACAAGTCGAACTGGTGGGCCGCCTACGCGCTGTGGGTCTTCGAGCTGTTCGGCCACCCCGACGTGCGGCTGCTCGACGGCGGCCGCGCCGCCTGGCAGGCCGAGGGCCGCGAGCTGACCACCTCGACCGCCGACGTCCCGACCGCCACCACCGGCTACCCGGTGATCGAGCGCGAGGACGCCCCGATCCGCGCCTTCCGCGAGGACGTGCTTACGCACCTGGGCGGTCCGCTGATCGACGTGCGCTCCCCGCAGGAGTACTCCGGCGAGCGCACGCACATGCCCGACTACCCGCAGGAGGGCACGGTGCGCGGCGGCCACATCCCCACCGCGCGCTCGGTGCCGTGGGCCCGCGCCGCCGCGGAGGACGGGCGCTTCCGCCCCCGCGCCGAGCTCGAGGCGATCTACCAGCAGGAGCTCGGCTTCGAGACCGGCACCCCGACCATCGTGTACTGCCGGATCGGCGAGCGCTCCGCGCACAGCTGGTTCGTGCTGACCTACCTGCTCGGCTTCGAGGACGTGCGCAACTACGACGGCTCCTGGACGGAGTGGGGCAACGCCGTGCGCCTGCCCATCGCCCAGGGCACCGAGCCCGGCGAGGTGCCGGCCCGATGAGCCCCGAGAGCGCGCTGCCCGCGGCCTTCGCCGAGATCGCCGACGACTTCCACGCCCTCGGCGGGAAGGACCGGCTGCAGCTGCTGCTGGAGTTCTCGCAGGGCCTTCCCGAGCTCCCGGAGCGCTACGCCGAGCATCCCGAGCTGCTCGAGCCGGTCCCCGAGTGCCAGTCGCCGATCTTCCTGGTCACCGAGGTCGACGGCGTCGGCCGCGAGGCGACCGCGCACCTGTTCTTCTCGGCCCCGCCAGAGGCGCCGACCACCCGCGGCTTCGCCGCGATCCTGGCCGAGGCCCTCGACGGCCGCACGGTCGGCGAGGTGCTCGACACCCCGGAGACGGTCACCGGCGCGCTCGGTCTCGCCGAGGTGGTCAGCCCCCTGCGGCTGAACGGCATGGCGGGCATGCTGGCCCGCATCAAGCGCCAGCTCAGCCTGAAGGCTGCGGTCTGATCCTGCCGGTCAGGACGAGGGCGGGGTGCGCGGAGGGGTCCGCCGCGGCGCCTCGCCCTCGCGGTGCCCGTACCTCCCGTACGCCCGCTCGGCGCCGGACCGCAGCACGCTGAACGCCGTGCGCCCGGCCTCGGACTGCGCGAACTCGAAGGCCGCCTGGGCGCGGCGGGCGACGCCCGCCCGCTCCTCGGCGGGCGCCGCGCCGTCCTCGATCGCCGGCAGCTCCCCGCTCTCGATCCGGCGGTGCCTCTCGCGCGCCACCGTCAGCTCGAGCGGCACCCGCACCTGCCGCACCAGCGTCGCCCGCATGTCCTCGCGGATCGTCCGCTCCTGCTCCGCGAGGTAGGCCTCGAGGTCCTCCGCCTCCTCCTCGAGCGCGAAGGCGCGCCCCAGCAGGTAGGACGCGAGGTCCGAGGCCACCTCGAGCGAGAGGCCGTAGAGGTCGGCGGAGCTGGGCGCGGCCAGCAGCTCCGTCGCGTCGTCCCGCTCCAGCAGGCTCGGGGCGATCTCGACGGCGGACAGCACGTCCTCGACGAAGGCGTGGAAGCTCGCGTCCCCCGGGACGTCCGCCGCGCGCAGCTCGGCGCGACCGACCTCCTCCGGCAGTCGCACCCTCGCGACCCCTTCCCGGGCGAACTCGTCCTGGGCGGCGCGGCGCATCAGTCGGCGCGCCGCGCGCACCAGATGGCCGGCGTCGGCGTCGCGCGGGATCTCGGGCGCCACCATGCGGGCGTCCGTCACCACGCTCGACCGGACGGTCGAGTCGGCGACGCGCCGCCGGGCGGCGGCCGGAACCGCGGCGATCCGGTCCCTGAGCCGGGAGATCGAGGTCATGGGGGTGCCTCCTGAGCAGTCGGTTCGCGTCCATCGTACGGAGCCCCCGCACCGGGGCCGTGTAGCTTCTGTGGTGACCAGTCGGTCACCACCTGCGGGAACACGGCACTTCCGCTTCCCGTTGGGATCGACAAGGATCAACGCACGACATCACTGAACCTACGGAGGAGACACCATGGCTGAACTCGCCTACACCGTTCCCGGACTCGGCTCGGACGACTCGCGCCGCCTGATCGAGGTTCTGCAGGACCGCCTGCACGCGATGAACGACCTCCAGCTGACGCTGAAGCACGCGCACTGGAACGTCACCGGCTCGCGCTTCATCGCGGTCCACGAGATGCTCGATCCGCAGGTCGTCGAGGTCCGCGGCTACGCCGACGACCTCGCGGAGCGGATCGCCCAGCTGGGCGGCTCCCCCGTCGGCACCCCGGGCCGGCTGGTCGCGGAGCGCAGCTGGACCGACTACTCGCTGGGCAAGGGCGACTCCCAGGAGCACCTGCGCGCCCTGGACGAGGTCTACACCGGCATCATCTCCTCGAACCGCAAGTCGATCACCCTGGCCGGTGAGCTCGACCCGATGACCGAGGACATCCTCGTCGAGCAGACCCGCGGGCTCGAGAAGTTCCAGTGGTTCATGCGCGCCCATCTCGAGGGCTCGCAGGCCTGACCCGCCGCTCGGGGTCGGGGGTACCGTGAGGTGCCCCCGACCCCGAGGAGGATCCGGCATGCCCATCGCCGACCCGAGCGCCGACGAGCTGACCCTGCTGCAGGACGAGGCGGTGCGGTTCACCCGCGAGCTGATCCGCATCGACACCACGAACTTCGGCGGCAACGACCCGCTGACCTGGGGCAAGGGCGAGGCCGAGGCGGCGCGGCACGTCGTCGCGGCGCTGCGCGAGGTGGGCCTGGAGCCCGTCGTCCACGAATCGGCGCCGGGCCGTCCCAGCGTGCTCGTGCGGATCCCGGGCGAGGACCGCGAGCGCGGCGGCCTGATGCTGCACGGCCATCTCGACGTGGTGCCGGCCCGCGCCGAGGACTGGAGCGTGGACCCGTTCGGCGCCGAGGTCATCGACGGCATGATCTACGGCCGCGGCGCCGTGGACATGAAGGACATGGTGGGCATGATCCTGGCGCTCGCCCGGCACCTGGCCCGCACCGGGCAGACCCCGCCCCGCGACCTCCTGTTCGGCTTCTTCGCCGACGAGGAGAACGGTAGCGTGTGGGGCGCCCAGTGGCTGGTCGACCACCATCCGGAGCTGTTCGAGAACATCACCGAGGCGATCAGCGAGGTGGGCGGCTACTCGATCACCCTGCCGGAGAAGGACACCGGCGAGGACGTGCGCGCGTACCTGGTGCAGACCGCCGAGAAGGGTCTGGCCTGGGGCCGGCTGCGCGCCACCGGCCGGGCCGGGCACGGCTCCGTCCCCAATGACGAGAACGCCATCGTGCGCCTCGCCCGCGCCATCACCGCGATCGACGAGCACCAGTTCCCCACCGAGTACATCGCCAGCGTGCGCGCCCTGTTCGACGGGATCACCGAGATCACCGGCGTCGGCTGGGACGAGGACGACATCGAGTCGTTCCTGCCGCTGGCCGGCGGTGCCCGCCAGTTCGTCTCCGGCACGCTGCGCGACTCGGTGAACCTGACGATGCTCGAGAGCGGCTACAAGGTCAACGTCATCCCCCAGACCGCGGAGGCCGGCATCGACTGTCGCTTCCTGCCCGGCCACCAGGACGACCTGCTCGCCCTGCTCGACGAGCTGACCGGCGAGCACGTCGAGGTGATCATGGACCACATCGGCATCTCCGTGGACTCCCCCGCGAGTCACCGCTGGTCGACGCGATGACCGGGGCCATCCAGGCCGAGGATCCCGGCTCGCGGGTCCTTCCCTACTGCCTCAGCGCCGGCACCGACAACAAGCCCCTCAGCACGCTCGGCATCGCCGGCTACGGCTTCGCACCGCTCCAGCTGCCCGCGGATCTCGACTTCGCCCCGCTGTTCCACGGGATCGACGAGCGGGTGCCGGTCGACGCGGTGCGCTTCGGCGCCCGGGTGCTGCTGCGCCTCGCCCGCGACTGCTGAGGGATCGCCGCCGGAGTCGAGTCAGGCCTCGTCGTCCAGCACCGGGCGCAGCAGGTCCTCGGCGAGCAGCCAGTCGGGGATCGGCTCCTCCGGACCCAGTCCCGTGTACCAGCTGGGCAGGTTCCGCAGCACCGCTTCGGTGAGCTCCGCACGGTGGAGCTCCTCCCCGACGTCGTCGGCGCCCTCGGTCTCGACCAGCCACTGCGTGAGGATCGCCAGCGTGCCGCCGGCGAAGAAGCGGCCCGTCCGCTCGATGGGCAGCGAGGCAGGCACCTCGTCGCCGAGCCGGCGCAGCGTCATCACGTGCAGGTCCGACAGGGTCTTGACCAGGATCATGTAGGTGCGATGGGAGAACTTCCAGTCCAGGCCGCCCCGCAGGAAGGCGTGGTGGCGCACCGTGTAGGCGACGAGCGTCGCCGCTCCCGTCTGCACCATCTCCTGGGTCGAGCGGCCGTTCGCCGCGAACTCGAGGGCGCGGGCGTGCTGGATCTCGTACATCCGCGCAAACATCGCGCCCATCAGGTCGTCGAGACCGTTGAAGTGGCTGTAGAACGCCGCCCGGCTCACCCCCGCCCGCTTGGCGAGCGCATTGACGGTGACCTCCCCGTCGGCGGCGGTCAGTTCCCGCGCGGCGGCGAAGATGGCTGCGCGGGTCCTTGCGGGGCGGGGATCCGGGGCACGGTCCGGGGTACTCGACATCGGGCCATAGTAGACCGGAGAACCCGGCGGGGCCTGCGAGGATGCGGCGCCGTGGCGGGAGCGGGTCCGCTCGCCCCCCGGAGCCGAACCGCAGGTCGGCGCACACTCCCGGCCGTCCGACGATACGCTGGGTGCCCCAGGTCGAGAAAGGCGTTCGAGATGCCAGCACGTACCGTGAAGGTCGCGAGCACCAGCGGGCTCCATGCCCGCCCTGCCGCGATCTTCTCCCAGGCCGCCAGCGAGCAGCCCGCAGCCGTCACGATCGAGATGGCCGACGGAGCCCCGGTGAAGGCCTCCAGCATCCTCATGCTGCTGACGCTGAACGTCGGCCATGGGGACGAGGTGACGCTCCGTGCCGAGGGCGAGGGGGCCGAGGAGTCCCTCGAGGCCCTCGCCGCGCTGCTCGCGAAGAACCTCGACGAGGACTTCGAGGACCGCTGAGCGCGGACCCCGGGGCGCACGACGCACGCCACGGGAGATACGAAGGCCCCCGCCGGAAACCGGCAGGGGCCTTCGTCGACCGGGTATCATCCCAGGTCAGGAGCGGTAGCGGCGGGATTTGAACCCGCGGTACGGGGTTACCGTACACTTCATTTCGAGTGAAGCACCTTCGGCCGCTCGGACACGCTACCGCCGGACAGCCTAACCGGAGCACGAGGTCGCGTCCAAACCGCGGCGGCCCGGACGCGAGTGAGATCACTCGCCCGACGGCTCCATAGGACGCCGCACCACCGTCACGTTCCCCGTCGCATGCAGCACCGTCGCATGCGCGGTGGAGCCGAAACGGCCGCGGCTCAGACCGCGATGCCCGATCACCAGCATCCGCGCTCCCGCGGCCGCGGCCAGCAGCCCCTCCGCGACGGTGCGGTCCTCGAGCATCCGCGTCTCCACCACCAGATCGTGGCGGCCGCTCATCGCCCGGGCCACCCCCCGGTCGAGCAGCGACCGTGAGCGGCTCCCCGCGCTCCACGCCTCGGCGCCGCTCTCGTACGGGGAGTGCTCACCCGCCCGCACATGGACCACCCGCAGGGCGACGCCCCAGGCGGTCGCGAGATCCGCCGCCACATCGATCGCGTCACCGGCCGCCTCGGAGCCGTCGTACGCCACCAGCACCGGCCCCGCCCGATGCTGGTCCGATCGAATCACCGCGACCGGGCAACCGGCGTCGTGAAGGATCCCGCGGCTCACGGAGCCGAGCAGCGCGCCCATCACCGGACCCAGCCCCCGGGTGCCCACGACCAGCAGATCGGTGTCGCCGGAGATCTCCTCGAGCACCTCGCGCGGCATGCCCGGACGCAGCTCCGTGGTGACGGGGACCCCCGGGAACTGACGGACCACCGCCTCCGCGGCGTCGTCGAGCAGGCGGCTGGCCTGGTTGCGCGGCCCCGTCGGATCCAGCACCGGGATGCCGGTCATCCCCTGCCCGAGCAGCGGCCACGTCCAGGCGTGGACGAGATGCACGCCGGAACCGGTGTCACGGGCGAGTTCGGCGGCCCAGCGCGCGGCGGCGGCCGACGCGGTGGTGTCGTCGTACCCCACCACGATGTTCGAATCGGTGAAGCCCATGGTCCCACCTCCCGCGCGACCTCATCATCGTCACCCCAGGGTACGCCGCCGGGCACGCCCTGACGAGAGACGCCGACGGTGAGCGCCACCGGGTGCGCGTCGGGGCGGACCCGGTCGCCGCGCCGGGGCGAGCGGAGCGCTTGCGGCCGACGCACGAAAGGACGGTTCTGCGGAGAGGTCGTTCCCCCGGAGTAATTTCCACTGGGGATGGGCGATAACCATTGCTCCACATCGGTCGTTTATCCACATTCCCAGCGGGAGGCTAGACGGCCCGAACAATCCTGCGATCCGGATGGTGACGTGCCTGGGGGACACACATACCCGCTGGCAGGGCACGGTGTGACCGTCACGGCGCGATGTCGGCAACCAACGTTTCCTCCACACGTGACGGTTTTCCACAGATTCACCCACATTCCGCATCTGCCCTTCTCGTCGAATGCGCGTTCGATTAGACTGGGGGTGTGGCGATGGGCAGGCGCTGTTCAGCGGTTTCTTCAGTGGTCGCGCATCTCAGCGGGGAGGGTGTCTCATGGGTGAGTTGGAGCCCGACGGTGACGGCGTCCCGTGCTGGAGTGTGCGGGCGCGGCATGAGCTGACCGAGGACCGGATCGTCCATGACGCTGAGGCGGAGCCCGGCAGCCCGCAGGCCCAGACGGTTATGGCTCTCCATCACACCCTGCGCGGCCGTGCCCGACTGTATGCCCGGCATCTTGAGCTGCTGACCACGTTCTTCGTCCAGGATGCGGAGAACGAGGGGTTGCTGGAGGACGCGGATGTGACCGCGTTGAAGATCGCCACCGGGTTGCGGGTCTCGACCGTGCAGGCCACCGGCATGCTCCGCGATGCCCACCGCGCCGTCCACTGCATGCCCCAGACGTTCGCCTACCTCCAGCGTGGGGATCTCCCGGAGCACTTCCACCATTACCTGCTGCGGCGGGTCCGGGGCCTGACCGAGGAGCAGGCCCGCCAGGTCGACGCCCACCTCGCGCGGGTGGAGCTGCCCTCGGTGCCCCGGGAGTCGTTCGAAGCGCAGGTCCGTCTCGCGGTGCGCCTGGCGACGGCGGGCACCATTCCGGCGCCGGCGTCGTCGCTGCGGTCGGTGGAGATCAGCAATGTCGACGACGAGGCGGGGACGGCGTCGGTGACGATCACCGGTCCGATCCCGGAGATCAAAGCCCTGGTCCACCGCCTCGAGGTCACCTCCCGGACCGTGCAGAAAGCCCAACGCGCCGCGCTGGAGGACGGGCAGGAAGGCCCGCTGCCGTTCGACATCGACGAGAACCTCCGCGAGCGCGGCAAGGCCCTCTCACTGCGGACCCTGCGCTACGCGATCCTGGTCCATTCGATCCTGGATATCGACCCCGTCCAGGAGACGTGCCGGCCCTACAAGATCCTGGTCACGATCCCCGTCACCACCCTGCTGGGTATGGACGAGGCCCCGGGGATGCTGGATGGGTTGACGCCGATCCCGGCCGAGCAGGCCCGTCAGCTCGCCGCGGGTGAGGCGACCTGGCAGCGGATCCTCACCGAGCCCCTCACCGGCGCCTACCTCCCGGTGGCGGCGACCACGTATCAGCCCAGTGCGCAGATGCGCCTCCAGCTGCGGTTGCGTCACCCGGTCTGCGCGGCCCCAGGCTGCACCCGCCCGACCGTGCTGGCGGCCGAGGATGACCACATCATCGAATACGACCACGAGCACCCCGCTGCGGGTGGGCAGACCAGTCTCTGGAACCTCCACCGCCTGTGCTGGGTCCACCACCAGGCCAAGACCGCGGGGCATATCGACCCTGAACGCGACCCCGGTGACGACCCGACCAGGAATCGCGACGGATCCATCCCGGCCACGCCGTTGGAGACCACTTGGACCCTCGGCGGGGATCTGCGCACCCGCACCCGCGAACACACCGACCTCCTCACCCCGCGCACGGCGGCGTTCCTGGACTCCGCGTGGCGGATCCACCAACGCAAACGCGAAGACGCCCTCCGATTGCAGGCCGAGGAGCGCGCCCGCCCCCACCAAGAGCGGGTCGCGGAGCAGCGCTACGAAGCGATCTGCAAGGTCTACCCCAAGCGGCGCCTCATCCCCCCGGCCCACCACACGCCACCCCCCGACAGCGACGACCCACCACCCTTCTGACCGTGCGCCGGAGCCGCAGCGACGACAGCGACGACAGCGACGACAGCGCGACCATCCCCCTCCCACCAGGCAGGGGGCCGTCGCCGTGCATCGGCACCGCCGTGTCGAACGGCAGCGGTCAGGAGACCATCCCCTCCTGGTCGAGCCAGTCGTCGTCGTCCTCGTCGTCCTCGTCGTCGCCCCATTCCCATCTCAGCCCGAAGGTGCCCGGGCCGAAGCGAGCCTCGCTGAGCTGGAGCCGTTCGCGGCGGTCCAGACGCGCCGGCGCGACCGCTTCCCCTGACTCCGTGCGCCGATAGCGCTCGTAGCCCACCGGTTTGCGACCGCCGCGGAACTCGACCTCGATCAGCACGTCGTTCGCACGGCGGGGCAGGCTGTAGAGCGCCCCGGTGACGCTGGTCGCCGGGGCCTGCATCTCGACCCGGTAGGCGAAGGTCGCGACCTGCCCCGCGTCGAGACGACCGTCGACCACCAGCTCCACGCCATAGGCGCGGCGCTCCGGCCACACCACCCGCCGTCGGATGGAGCAGCCCTCGAGCGCGGTGTACACCGGGGCCACGTTCGGCTCGGTGGGGTCGAGGACGTGCACCGCGGGCAGCCGGCAGACCCCGGATTCGAGGGCGCGCACTGCGAGCCGGGAGTCGAACCGCTGGACATCCCGCGCCGAGTCGATGGTCACGAACTGGTGGAAGACCCGCTCGTGCGCGTACTGCTGTGCGGTCGTGAAGCCCAGCTCCAGGAGGGCTTCCCGGAACACCTCCTTGCTGGTGCGCCGTCCGAGGAAGCTCGTCGGCTGCGCCCCGCGCCCCCGCAAGCGGGGTGCGCCGACCAGGTCCGCGAGCGAGTCCGGGGGCCGTCCGAGCAGCTCCTCGAGGGCGGCCACGACTCCCAGGGACTGCTCCCCGCCGGGGAGGCTGCGCCCGGACTGCCAGTTGCTGAGAGTCGCCACGCTCACCGGGCGGTGACGGGCGCGCAGGCGCTGCGAGATCACCGTCAGGGAAAGCTCGCTGCGTTCGATCGCGGCACGGAGCTCACGCGCGAATCTCTCATCATCGTCCGCTGACATCGTCTCGAGGCTCCCCTGCTCCATCGCGTCTCGTCATACTGCGAACCGCCGTGCCACCTGCGGCGGAGCGCCCGTTCAACATTTTGTACATACCTGTAAAACGCCAAGCGTAGCGTGTGCTTCGCCACACGCCGCACCGTTGAGGACGTCGTGGCCGAATCGAAAGGTCCCAGGGAATGAACGCAGTGCAGACGGTCCAGCCTGATGCGACACGGCCGAGGAGCTCCTCGGGCCCGGCGGTCGCCGCGCGAGCTGTGCACTGCTCGTCATTCCGACACCACGGGCCGGTCCGGGCCGAGAGCTCCGTGGGAGCACAGGGGGTGCAGGTGAAGGGCCTCATCATGCCGTGCCAGGCACTGCGAGGCCGACCGCCGGGGGGACACTTCCGCCGGTGATCACCGAAGCACCCCCTCCCCTCCCCTTCCCCCGTGCCCCCGCCCACTCCTCGCATCTCTCCGAGCGCGGCGCAGCTCTGATCCAGATCCCACGAGCTCCGCCCCCGGCGAGAGGAAAGCAGCCTCCAATGACCCAGCACATCGTTCCCGGCTTCAGATCCGACAGCGTCTCCCCCGACCCCGACGAACCGGGGTTCCCCATCCCCTACGCCGAGCCCCGGCCCGTCGAGCACACCCTGCACGGCGACACCATCGGCGCCCGCTACCGCTGGCTGCGCGCCCACGGCTCGCCGGAGGTCGCCGCCCACCTCGCGGCGGAGAACGCCTACACCGATCGGCACACCGCCCGGCTGCGGGACCTGATGGGGACCCTCGGGAAGAGCCTGTCCACCGCGGTGCCCGCACCGCAGCCGTCCGCGCCGGTGCTGGACGGCGGCTGGTGGTACATCGACCGCGAGCAGGGTGGCAACGACGCCACGCTGTCCCGTGTGCGGGACCACGAGGCGCTGCGGGGACCCCAGGGGCTCCCGGTGATCCGCGGCGGCGAGCTGCTCGAGGGCGAGCAGATCCTGCTGCAGGACCGTCGGCGAGTGGCCGGCATCGCGGTCTCGCCCGACCATTCCCTGTTCGCCCGCGCCGAGGTCTCCTACGACGGCTGCATCATCACGGTCACCCGCGTCGAGACCGGCGAGGTCGTCGACCAGGTGCTGCGCGGCGCCGGCCCCGATCTCGTCTTCACGGCCGACGGCACCGCGCTGATCCACACCGCGCTCGACGAGCTCGGCCGTCGCCATCAGGTGCGACGCCATGTGCTCGGCACGGACGGCGCGGACGACACGCTGCTGTTCGAGGAGCCCGACCACTGGGCCGAGCTCGAGCTCACCCCCTCCCGCGACGGCTCCGCGCTGCTCATCCGCTCCGCCTCGCCCGCCGCGAGCGAGGTGTGGATGCTCGAGCTCACCGGGGACCACCGCACTCCGCGCTCCGTGACGGGTCGCCGCTCCGGTCAGCACCCCGTGGTGGAGCACGCCGGCGACCGCCTGCTCATGCTGCGTCCCGACACCGGCGGACGCAGCACCCTGCTCGAGGCGCCGCTGGGGACCACCGGCGACGAGCCGGGCACCGCCGTGCTGCTGACCGCCCGGGACGGCGAGCAGTTCGAGTCCATCGAGGCCTTCGCCGACTTCGTCGCCCTCCAGGTGCGGGCCGACGGACTGCCGGGCGTGCGGATCATCCCCCGTCGCGCCGACGGCTCCCTCGACACCGGCGACGTCCGCGTCGTGGGCCGTGGCGGCGAGCTCGATGCCGTGCACCTCGAGGCCAACCCCGAGTGGACGCAGCGCACGCTCCGCTACAGCGTGACCAGCTTCCTGACCCCCACCGTGATCGCCGAGACGGACCTGGTCAGCGGCGAGAACACGGTGCTGAGCCGGGCCGAGGTGCCGGGCTTCGACGCGGAGCGCTACGTCGAGCGCCGCCTATGGGCGACCTCGCCCGACGGGACCCGGGTGCCGGTCTCGCTGATGGCCCGCCGCGACGTCCCTGCCGACGGCACCGCCCCCGGCATCCTGTACGGGGACGGCGCCTTCGGCACCGCCAACGATCCCGTGCTGATGCCCGAGACCCTGCTGATGCTCGACCGCGGCGTGGTCGTCGCGATCGCCCATGTGCGGGGCGGCGGCGAGATGGGCACCGACTGGCACCAGCAGGGCCGGCGCCTCCAGAAGTCGAACTCCTTCGACGACTTCGTGGCCTGCGCGGATCATCTGGTCGCCACCGGCTGGGTCGCCGAGGACCGCCTCGGCGCCGTCGGCACCGGCGCCGGCGGCCTGCTGGTGGCCGCGGCCGCGAACCGGGCCCCCGAGCGGTTCCGCGCGGTGGTCGCCGGGACGCCCCTGGTGGACCTGCTGGAGACCCTGCTGGCCCCCGACGTGATGCTCACGCTCGAGGAATGGGAGGAATGGGGCGACCCGGCGGAGAACGCGGCCGACTACCACAGCCTGCGCAGCTACAGCCCGGCGGAGAACGTCCGGGAGACCGAGTACCCGGCCGTCTTCGCCTGGACGGCGCTCGAGGGCACCGACGTCCCGGCGGCGTGCGCGGCCATCTGGATCGCCCAGCTGCGCGAGCGGGTCACCTCCGACCTCACCCAGCGGCCGATCCTGCTGCGCTGCACCCCGACGCTGGGCGAGGACGGCGACCCCCGCCTCGAGGGCGTCGCCTGGCTCCTCGACCAGCTGGGCGCCGCTACGCTCGAGGGATGACCCGAGAGCTCCCCGCAGCCCCTGTCCCGCACCGCCGCCCCACGACGAGGGCCTTCCACGGCGACGTGGTGGAGGACCCCTACGAGTGGATGCGGGACAAGACCGACCCCGAGGTGATCGCCCACCTCGAGGCGGAGAACGCCTACGCCGATGCGCGCACCGCGCATCTGGACGCCCTGCGCTCCACGCTGGTGACGGAGTTCGTCGGCCATACGCAGGAGACGGACCTCAGCGTCCCGGTGCGCCGCGACGACTGGTGGTACATCACGCGCACCACCGCGGGCCACGACTATCCGCGCTTCACGCGCGTCGCCGACACCGGCGCGATGCCCCAGGTCGAGCCCGGCGTGATGCTCGAGGGCGAGCAGCTGCTGCTGGATGCCCAGGCCGAGGCCACGGGCCACGAGTTCTACTCGCTGGGCGGGCTCGCGCCCTCCCCCGACCACACCCTGTTCGCCTCGGCGGTCGACACCGCGGGCGATGAGCGCTTCACCCTGCGGGTCGCGGATCTCGCCTCCGGGGAGGTCATCGACGAGTCCGTGACCGGCATCGGCTACGGGCTGGCGTTCTCCGCCGATCAGCAGTGGCTGTTCTACGCGCGCGTCGACGAGGCCTGGCGCCAGCACCAGGTCTGGCGGCACCGCATCGGCTCCCCCGTCGGGACCGACGAGCTGGTCATCGAGGAGACCGACGAGCGGTTCACGATCGGCTTCGACCGCTCCCGCGACGGCTCCACCCTGATCATCCAGTCCGCCTCCACCACCACCACCGAGGCCTGGATGCTGGACCTCCGGCAGCCGACGTCGGCCCCGCTGCCCGCGGGCGGACGCCGCGACGGCGTGGACTACGGGATCGAGCACGGCGGGGACCGGCTGCTGGTGATCCACAACGACGGGCACCGCGGCTTCGCGCTCGCGCAGGCGCCGCTGGGCGATCCGTCGGCCTGGGAGGATCTGCTGGTCGCGGGCGAGGGCGAGCGGCTGCTGGCGGTCGAGGCCTTCGCGACCTTCGTCGCGCTCGAGCTGCGCAGCGGCGGGCTCGCCGCCGTCCGGCTGATCCCCCGCGCGGCCGACGGCTCGCTGCTGATCGATCAGGCCGCCGACATCACCCACGGCGGCGAGCTGGACACCGTCGAGCTGGACACGAACCCGAACTGGGACCAGCGCAGCGTGCGCTACCAGCTGACCAGCATGCTCACCCCGCCCACGGTCGCCGAGCGCGAGGTCGCCACCGGTGCCACCACCGTCCTGCGCGTCACGCCGGTGCCGAACTACGACCCGGAGCTCTACGTCGAGCGGCGCGAATGGGCCACGGCCGCGGACGGCACCGCGATCCCGCTGAGCGTGGTGGCCCGGCGCGAGGTGGCGGCCGACGGCACGGCGCCCGGCTACCTGTACGGCTACGGCTCCTACGAGGTGCCGATCGACCCGTCGTTCGTGCCCACCCGGCTGTCGCTGCTGGACCGCGGCGTGGTGGTCGCGATCGCGCATGTGCGCGGCGGCGGGGAGATGGGCCGGGACTGGTACGAGCACGGGAAGCTGCTGGAGAAGAAGAACTCGTTCAGCGATTTCGTGGCCGCCGCAGGTCACCTCATCGACTCGGGCGCGGTGGCTCCGGGACGGCTCTCCGCGGAGGGCCGCAGCGCGGGCGGGCTGCTGATGGGGGCGGTGGCGAACCTCGCCCCGGAGCTGTTCCGGGCGATCATCGCCGGGGTGCCCTTCGTGGATGCGCTGACCACGATCCTGGATCCCTCGCTGCCGCTGACCGTCGGCGAATGGGAGGAGTGGGGCGACCCGCTGCACGATCCGGAGGTGTACGCCTACATGAAGGAGTACACCCCGTACGAGAACGTGCGCGCCGTGGAGTACCCGGCGATCTTCGCCTCGACCTCGCTGAACGACACCCGGGTGTTCTTCGTCGAGCCCGCCAAGTGGGTCGCGAGGGTGCGCGAGACCGTCACCTCCGACCAGGCTCAGCGACCGATCCTGTTCCGCTGCGAGATGGTCGCCGGGCACGGAGGCCGCTCGGGCCGCTACCGCAAGTGGGAGCAGCGGGCCGACGAGCTCGCCTGGCTGCTCGACCAGCTCGGGGCCACCGAGCTGGTCTGAGCGACGCCGGCTCAGAAGGCGGCGATGACCGCGCCCTCGTAGGTCTCCTCGATGAAGGCGCGGACGTCCTCGGAGTGGAGGAGCTCGTCGAGCTTCAGCAGCGCCTCGTTCTCGGCGTCCTCGGTGCGGACCACGAGCATGTTCGCGTAGGGGTTGCCCTCCGCGGACTCGAGCACCAGGGCGTCCTCCGCGGGGCTGAGGTCGGCCTCGAGGGCGTAGTTGCCGTTGATCACGGCAGCGGCGAAGTCGCCCATGGTGCGCGGCAGCAGGGCCGCGTCGATCTCCTCGAAGGAGAGGTTCTTCGGGTTCTCGGCGATGTCGTCGACGGTCGCCGCGGTCGGCTCGACACCGTCCATCAGGGCGAGCAGACCCTCGGCGGCCAGCAGCGCGAGGGCGCGGCCGCGGTTGGTGGGGTCGTTCGGCACCCCGATCGCGGCGCCCTCCTCGAGGTCGTCGAGGCTGGTGAGGGTCTCGGAGTAGACGCCGAGCGGCTCGAGGTGGATGCCCTCGAAGGGGGTCAGCTCGTAGCCGTTCTCGGCCATCTCGGTCTCGAGGTAGGGCAGGTGCTGGAAGAAGTTCGCATCCACCTCGCCCTCGCTGAGCAGCCGGTTGGGGATCGGGTACTCGGTCTGCTCCTGCAGGTCGAGCTCGAGGCCCGCATCGGCGGCGAGGTTGTCCTTGACGAAGGTCAGGATCTGCATGTGCGGCAGCGGGGTCGCGGCGATGCGGAGGGTGGTGACGCCGCCCTCCTCGGTCAGCGGGGCCTCCTCCTGACCGCCGCCGCAGGCGGCGAGGGACAGGGCGGCGAGGCCGGCGCCGGAGGCGAACAGGGTGCGGCGGGAGATGGAGCGCATGAGGGGTTCCTCCTGGGGATGGGGGGGTGGACGAGGTCAGGCCGTGCGGGCCCGATGATCGACGGCCCGGGCGAGGCGCGAGCCGAGCAGCTGGACGGCGATCACGATGACGACCAGCAGGATCACGGTCGCGATGATGATCTCGGTCTGGTAGCCGGTGTAGCCGCGGTTGTAGGCGAGCTGCCCGAGCCCGCCGGCGTTCACGGAGCCGGCCATCGCGGTGTAGCCGATGACGGCGATCGTGGTGGTGGTGATCGAGCCGATGATCCCGGGCAGTGCCTCGGGGATCAGCACCTGACGGATCACCTGCCAGCGGCTGGCGCCCATCATCTGCACCGCCTCGATCTTCCCGGCGGGGATCTCGCGCAGGTTCAGCTCGAACAGTCGCGCGGCGAAGGGCACCGCGGCGATGGTCAGCGCGATCATCGCCGCGTTCGGCCCGGTGGAGCGACCGGTGATCGCGGCGGTGATCGGGATCAGGGCGATGATCAGGATGAAGAAGGGGAAGGAGCGCAGCACGTTGACGACGAAGCCGACGACCTGGTTCAGGGTGCGCACCAGCGGGGTCCGCGCGCCCTCGGTCTCGAACAGCGCGATGCCCAGCGGCAGGCCGATCAGCACCGTCAGCACCATGGTCACCGAGGTCATGTAGAGGGTGACCAGGGTGCCCTGCCAGATGCCGCCGTCCCAGCGGGTCAGCAGCGGGTTCTGGGCCCACTCCTGCAGGATCTCGATCATGCGGACACCTCCGTGGCGACCACGCCGGCCGCGTCGAGATCGGCGAGGAAGGCGCTCAGGGTCCGGGCGCCGACGGGGGCGCCGGAGGGGGAGCGCAGGGCGAGCTGGACGCGACCGACCTGTCGGCCGCCGATGGTCTCGATGGTGCCGGCGACGATCGTGGCGCTCGCGTCATGGGTGCCGGCCAGGCGGACCAGGTCCTCGCTGGTGCGCAGCTGCGGGGAGTTGCCGTAGTCGCAGTTGACGATGGTGGCGTCGATCCCGGTGGGCACCGGCGGCAGCGGGATCAGCTCGGCGCTGAGCGGACCGTGGGGGTCCGCGGCGACGTCGACCAGGTCGCCGGTCTGGGTGATCCGGCCGTCCTGCAGCAGCGTCACGGTGTCGCAGACCTCGCGCACCACCGCCATCTCGTGGGTGATGATCACGACGGTGATGCCGAGGCGTCCGCGCAGGTCCCGGATCAGCCGCAGGATCTGCTGCGTGGTCGAGCCGTCGAGCGCGCTGGTGGGCTCGTCGCACAGCAGCACCTGCGGCTCCGCGGCGAGTCCGCGGGCGATGCCGACGCGCTGGATCTGTCCGCCGGAGAGCTGCGCGGGGTGGTTGTGCTCGCGGCCGCTCAGCCCCACCAGCTCGACCAGCTCGGCGACGCGCGCCTGGCGCTGGGCCCGGGGCACCCCGGCGATCTCCAGCGGATGGCCGATGTTCTGGGCGGCGGTGCGGGAGTCCAGCAGGTTCGCGTGCTGGAACACCATGCCGATGTTGCGGCGGGCGGCGCGCAGCCGGGCGCCCTCCAGGGCGGCGACGTCGGTCCCGTCCACCTCGACCCGGCCCGAGGTCGGCTTCTCCAGGCCCGTCAGGCAGCGGATGAGGGTCGACTTGCCGGCGCCGGAGCGGCCGACGATGCCGTGCACGCGGCCCGGTGCGAGGTGGAGGTCGATCCCGTCGAGCGCGACGACGGGGTCTCCCCCGCCGGGTGCGGGGAAGACCTTCGTGAGGCCATCGAGAGTGATCACCATCGAAGTGAAACACCCGCAGCGCCGTCGACCGGAGCACTTGTTCATCCGGCGCAACAAAACTCACAGCGCCGGAGCCCCACTGTGGACGGGATCACGCCCGCCCGCGACCTGCTCCACCCCTCGCGGGCCCTGCGCTCAGGCGCCCGCGGCCTCGGCGTAGCTCGCGTCGACGATGGTCGCCACGTCGATCGGCTCGGTGTAGGTGATCTGCTCCGCCTCGATCCACACCGCCTGCATGGCCTCGAGCTGCTCGGGCTGCGGGGCGAGGTCGGGCAGGTAGGAGTACATCGGGGAGGCCTTGAGCACGTCGATCTCCTGGCCGAGGGTGTCGGCGAGGATCTGGTAGACCTCGTCGGACTGCGGGCCGTCGGCGGTGAGCTCCTGGGCGCCCTTGGTCAGCGCCGTGAAGAAGGTCTGGGCGAGATCGGAGCCCAGGAACTGCTCGGAGTAGATGACGCCGGTGCCGGTGACGCCCTGCGCGGGCACCGCGATCGGCGAGGCCACGCCCGCCTCCTCCATGGAGGTCGAGAACGGCGCGGACGGCGTCGCCGCGTCCACCGAGCCGTTGGTGATGGCGGGCTCCTGGTCGGGCGTCGAGAGGTTGGAGACCTCGACGTCGTTCAGGGTCAGCCCGCCCTCCTCGAGCATCGCGGCGAGCAGGTAGCCGCCGGTCGCGCCGGGCCCGCCGGCGACACCGATCTTGCGGCCCCTGAGGTCGGCGACCGTGGTGACCGTGCCGTCGTCGATCAGCGCCTGGCGGACCTCGAGCGCGGTCGGGGAGTTCTCGGGGTCTCCGGGCGAGATGCCCATCGAGCCGACCACCTTGAAGGCCAGACCCTGCTCGAGGGCGTTGAACATGCCCGCGCTGAAGCCGGCCACCATGACGTCGAGCTGATCGTTGGAGAGCATCGGGATGCCGTCCTGGCCGGACTTCAGCGGGGTGAGCTCGAGGGTGATGCCGGCGTCCGCGAAGAAGCCCTTGGACTCGGCGACGTACAGCGGGGCGAAGAGCGCGGAGGGCAGATGGCCCACGCGCACGGTGCCCGCGGCGGACCCGCCGCCGTCGGAACCGGAGCCGGAGGTGCCGGGGTCCTCGCCGGTGACCGCCGGGCCGCAGGCGGCCAGGGCGCCGCCGAGGGCGGTGGCGGAGGCGAGGGAGATGAGGGTACGACGTCGCATGAGTGCTCCTTGGTGCAGGGGTGGGGAGGTCGAGGGGCGCCGTCAGCTGCCGCGCCGCCAGGGCAGCAGCAGCTTCTCCGAGCGGGCGAGCACCGTGGTCAGCACCGCGCCGATGATGCCGATCACCAGCAGGCCCACGTAGAGCTTCTCGGGGATGAACAGCTGCCAGGAGTTCCAGATCAGGTAGCCCAGGCCGGTGGTCGAGGCGCCGGTGAACTCGACGGCGGTGACCACCACGACGGCGGTGCCGGTGGCGGTGCGCAGCCCGGAGAACACGAAGGGCATCGCCCCGGGCAGGACCACGAAGCGGAAGCGGGCGAAGCCGGTCGCACCGTAGGCGGCGCCCGCCTCGAGCAGCTTGCGGTCGATCGCCCAGACGCCGGAGACCGTCGCGATCTGCATGACGAAGAAGGTCGTGATGAACACGGCGATGATCTTCGGCAGCTCGGTGGGCCCGAAGATCATCAGCAGGATCGGGAAGATCGCGATCTTCGGCAGCGGGTACAGCGCGGAGAACAGCGGGCCGAGCGCCGCGTTCAGGGCGCGCGAGGAGCCCATCAGCAGGCCCACGACGATGCCGGCGATCGCGCCGAGGCCGCCGCCGACCAGCAGGCGCATCAGGGTGGGGCCGGTGTGCTCCCAGAGCTCGCCGTCCAGGAGCATCTCGCCGCCCGCGGCCAGGATCCGGGTGGGCGGCGGGAAGAAGCGCGGGTCGATGATCAGCAGCCGGGCGCACAGCTCCCACGCCACCACCAGCACGATCGGGGCCGCGATGGACAGCACCAGGTCGCGGGTGCGCAGGCGGCGCTCGGCGCCGCGCTGGGCGCGGGCGGCCTCGAGGGTGCGCTGCTCGCGGTCGATCGCCGACGTGGTGGTGCTCATGCGGTCTCCTCGGCGGTGCGGACGTCCTCGCGCAGGAGGTCCCAGATGCGGGCGCGCAGCTCGCCGAACTCGGCGCTGCGCTCGTTGTCGAAAGAGCGCGGCCGCGCGAAGGGCACGGTGAGGTCCGCGCGCAGGGTGCCGGGGCGTCCCGACATCACGATCACGCGGTCGCTGAGGATGATCGCCTCGTCGATGTCGTGGGTGACCATGAGGACGGTCTTGCGCTCCTGCTCCCACAGGGCGATCAGCTCCTCCTGCATGAGCATGCGGGTCTGGGCGTCGAGCGCCCCGAGCGGCTCGTCCATCAGCAGCACCGGGGAGCCGGTGGCGAAGGCGCGGGCGATCGCGACGCGCTGGCGCATGCCGCCGGAGAGCTGGTGGGGGTAGGAGTCGGCGAAGCCCTCGAGGCGGACCCGGCGCAGCCAGTCCCGGGCGGTCGCCTCGCGCTCCCGGGCGGGGACCCCGGTCATCCGCAGGCCGAAGGACACGTTGTCCAGGACCGTCATCCAGGGGAAGACCCCGTGCTCCTGGAAGACGAAGGCAGCCGGGATGGGATGGTCGGCGTCCGGCATGGTGACCTCGCCGACCGTGCGCTCCTCGAGCCCGCCGAGGATGCGCAGGAAGGTCGACTTCCCGCAGCCGGAGGGGCCGACGATGCAGGTGAAGGAGCCGGGCTCGAGCTCGAGGGAGAACTCCTCGAGGGCCCAGACCGGCTGGCCGCCGGAGAAGAAGACCTTGGAGACCTTCTCGGCGACGACGGCGGCCGGGGACGCGGTCGCCGAGGGCGGCGCGGCGGAACTCATGGGCAACTGCTCCTCGACCGCCCGGCGGCGGCCTCTGCGCGCGCCGACGGGTGGTCTCTTCAGGGAAGGGGACTCGGTGGGGCCACTGTAGGGGCGGCCGCGAGGGGCCGGGGTCCGCGCCCGCGGATCGGACCGCCCGCACCGGACTCAGCGCCGGCGCCGGGCCCGGAAGAAGTCGCGCAGCAGGTCCCCGCACTCCTGCGCGCGCACCCCGCAGGTCAGCTCGACGCGGTGGTTCAGCCGGGGCTCGCGCACCAGGTCGTAGAGGGAGCCGGCGGCCCCCGCCTTCGGGTCCGGGGCGCCGACGACGAGCCGCTGCACGCGGGCCAGCACGATCGCGCCCGCGCACATGGTGCAGGGCTCGAGGGTCACCACGAGCGTGCAGCCGGTGAGGTTCCAGCGCCCGGTGACCGCGGCGGCCTGCCGCAGGGCGAGGATCTCGGCATGGGCGGTGGGGTCCTCGTCGGCCTCGCGGCGGTTCCCCGCGGCGGCCAGCACCTCGCCGTCGGGCGAGAGGACGACTGCGCCGATCGGGACGTCCGCCACGGCGCGGTCGGCGGCGGCCCGGGCCTGGGCGATCGCCAGGCCCATCAGCTCCTCGTCGGTCATGGGCCCATTCTCGCCCGCCGCGCTCAGGTCCTCTCCCCGAGCACCGCGAAGCGCACCTCCAGCAGCGCCCCGTTGGTGCCGTGCTCGCGCAGCTCGAGGTCGAAGCGGCCGCCCAGCAGCGGCCTGCCGGCCCCCAGCGTCACCGGCGCGATCGACACGAAGATCTCGTCGAGCATCCCGGACCGGGCGCACTCCGCGGCCAGGTCGCCGCCGCCGACGATCCAGACGTCCCGGCCCGCCGCGGCGGCCTCGATCGCGGCGCGGTGCCCGGCGGGCGGGCCGGAGACCACGGTGACGCCCTCACGGGGAGCGTCCAGCCCGCGATGGGTGAACAGGAAGGTGAGCTGGGTGAACACCCAGGCGCCGTCGACGACCCCGTCATGGGCCAGGACCCAGTCGAAGGTGGTGCGGCCGGTGATGATGGCGCCGATGCCGGCGATGAACTCCCCGTAGGGCAGGATGCTGTGCTCCCCGGTGGGCTGGGAGAGCAGCCAGTCGAGGCTGTCGTGCTCGTCGGCGAGGAAGCCGTCCAGGCTGGTGGCGGTGTAGTAGCGGTAGGCGGTCATGGCCGGTCTCCTCGGCGTCGTCGGGACCTCGGATCCAGTATCCGCCGCGGTCCTGCGCCCGTCCCCGCTCCGGTAGATTCGACCCATGCGCGTTCTCGAGATCGACCACCCCCTCGTCGCCCACAAGCTGACGGTGCTGCGCAATCGCGCCACCCACTCCTCGGTGTTCCGCCAGCTCGCGGACGAGCTGGTGACCCTGCTCGCCTACGAGGCGACCCGCCACGTCGCCGTCGCGCCGGTGCAGATCGAGACGCCCGTGACCACGATGACCGGCACCAAGCTCACCAACCCCAAGCCGATGGTGGTGCCGATCCTGCGCGCCGGCCTCGGCATGCTCGACGGCATCACCCGGCTGCTGCCCACCGCCGAGGTGGGCTTCCTGGGCATGGTCCGCAACGACGCGACCCTCGAGGTCACCACCTACGCGAACCGTCTGCCCGACGACCTCTCGGGCCGCCAGTGCTTCGTGCTGGACCCGATGCTGGCCACCGGCCACACCCTGATCGCCTCCTGCGAGTACATGCACGAGCGCGGGGCCCGGGACATCACCTGCGTGACCCTGCTCGCCGCCCCGGAGGGCCTGAAGGCGATGGAGGAGCGGATCGACCCCTCGATCGACCTGACCATCGTCACCGCCTCGATCGACGAGCGGCTCGACGAGAAGGGCTACATCGTGCCGGGGCTCGGCGATGCGGGGGACCGCCTCTTCGGCGTCGTCGACTGACCAGCGGCGTTTCACACTGTGAACAGTCCCTTGCCCGGTCGGGCGGTTGGGTGCAAGATCATCGCCATGACCACGGACGCCACGCGCAGCCAGACCACCCCCGGGTGGTCCGCTCCGCTGCGCGTTCGATGATGTCCATGATGATGATGCCGATGATGCATCGTCAGCCGGGCCTCTGAGCGCTCGAGACACCTCCGGGGTCGGCTGACAGGAGCCGGCCGGAAGGCGCGGGCTCCAGGTGCCACCGGGAGCACACCCCTGCTGGATCCGCCGCACGGCGTCGATCCCCAGGGATCCCGGGTCCACCAGCCGCCGCGCCGCAGGCGCCGCCCCCCGGAGATCTCGCATCATGACCATCGCCCTGGACCGCCCCCGCACCACCACCGACTCCCACCGCACCCCCGCCCGCGCCCTGTACCGGGTGGGCGGGACCGCTCCGCGCCCCCGCCCCGCGGGTGACGCCGTGACCATCACCCTGAGCATCACCCTGCCCTCCGGCACGGGGGACGTCGAGGCCGCCCTGATCGCCGACGAGCTGCGCACCCGGGCCCAGCGCCTGGTCGCCGCCCGCGACGGTCGCACCACGGTGGCCGTGGACAGCCCCCGCGCCTTCGCCGCGGCCGAGCGCTCCGTCTCCCGCCCCCTGCCCCCGCGCAGCCAGGCCGCCGCCGCGGTCAGCCCGCTGCGGCCGCGCGGCGCCGGGGTCGTCTCCCCCAACTCCCCCGCCCGCCGGGACGCCGAGGCCGCTCGGCGGCGGGCGCTGCAGGCGACCGCGGTGAGCCCGGCCAGCCCCTCGGCCGCGCCGCAGGACTCGCTGGTGATCGACCTGTTCGGCCGCCGGGTGCGGATCGACGGCCAGGACGTGGACCTGACCTTCAAGGAGTTCGAGCTGCTGGCCGAGCTGGCGCGCAATGCGCGGCGCACGATCTCCCGCACCGAGCTCATGGAGACGGTCTGGGCCGACGCCCCGGAGGAGACCGGTGAGCGCACGGTCGACGTGCACGTGCGCCGGGTGCGCACCAAGCTGGGGCGCTACCGCCGTCTGATCTCCACCGTCCGCGGTGCGGGCTACCGGCTGGACCCGGGCAGCGACGTGGCGGTGCTCGACTCCTGAGGCGGCCGCGGACGCGACGAACGGTCCGGAGCGCTCGGCCGACGGTGTCGGGGGCTCACGGACCGCTCGTCAGGCCTGTCGTCCGTCAGGGGTGGGTGCGGGCGAACAGGCTGGACGGGCTGCCATGGTGGGGGAACCTGGCGCGGTGCCCGTCCGGCCGCTTCCCAGGAGGGGGGTCATGGGCAGCGGCACATCTCTTGAGTTTTCAACGTCCCCGGCGTGCACGCGGGACATTACCACCCCGAGTCTAGGCCTGCGGCGTCGGCGTGTAAACGGGCAGACTCCGCCTGTTCTCGCAGGTGGCAGCCGGGATCGTGCACAGCTGACTTGAAAATGTCCGTGCTCAGAGGTGGAGGGTGAGGGCGGTCGCATCGTCGTGCGGCTTCCGCGGGCGTCGCGCGGGCGGCAGGGCGGCCTCCGCGCGACGCAGATCGCGCAGCAGCGCGGTCGGGTCCGTGCGCAGCGCCCGGGCCAGGCCGGCGTCGTCGTGGAGGCCGAGCATGTCGACCGCGCGGGTCACGCCGTCCGAGACGAGATGGACGCTCTCCAGCGCGGCGATCGGGGTGCGGCCGACGAGCGCCCGGTCGGCGGCCTCCGGCTCGTGCCGCGCGACCCAGAACCCGCCGGGGGCGTTGCGCCGGGCCTCGATCGACGCCGCGCCGGGCTCGGCCCGCACCACCTCGTCGAGGCGGGCATCGCTCACGCGCAGCACCTGCCCATCGGTCCCCCCGAGCAGGAGCGAGGAGTCGCACAGCACCAGGTGCTCGAGGTGCTCGGCCTGGCGCCGCACCGCCACCACGGTGGCCGAGGGGCTGCCGGAGGCGAGATCGCAGTCGTCCTCGTGCAGGGCGCGCACCGCGGTGATCGCCGCGGCGAGCGCGGCGCTCAGGGGGACGGCGCGGTCCTGGGCCCGGCCCAGCAGATGCGCGGCCAGGGTGTGGGAGAACCACGCCACCGAATGGTGGCAGCCGGCCCGGAACCGCTGCGGCACCCCGGCCCCGTCGAGCAGCACGGCCACCTCGCCGAGCACCCCGGCGGCGTCCTCGTCGGCACCGGGGACCGCCGGGTCGCTGACCAGTGTGATGTGCACGTGACCACTGTAGACAGACCCCGACGCCGACCCGTGGGTCGGCGCCCGTACAGTGGTGACGACCCCTGCCGTCCCCGTCGTGCCGACGCGGGCGGCGACCTGGATGCGGAAGGAACCCACGATGATCGCGCAGGCGCGGATCACCTCCGACACCACTGCCACCGTGCATCTCGCCGAGGAGGCCGTCGAGGTCAGCGGCGCCGATCTGTCGGAGATCCGGGACCGGGTGAAGCAGGCCTTCATCGCCGCCGCGAGGTCCGCCGAGCAGGACCTCGACGTGGTCATCGTCGAGCCCGATGTCCGTCATCACCTGCGGGTCGAGCCCAGCGGCCGGATCACCGGGCGCGAGGCGGACGAGCGCCCGCTCTACGGCCCGGCGATCGACGACCCGTTGATCGCCCCGCCCCCGGACGACGCCGCGGACGTGGCCGGGGCCGACCAGAGCGCGCTGGGTGCCGTGCGCCACCACCGGGCCGGGCGCCGCCGCGCCGCGGCGATGCCGCCGTCGACCCTGCCGGGATCGGCCGGGACGCCGCAGGGGGCGGGGGCGGACGGGGCGTCGGCCGCGAGCGGGGCGTCGGCGCCGTCGGTGGGCTCCGCGCCGTCGGCCGCCTCGGCGCCGTCGGCCGCGCCGGCGCCGTGGGTCCCGGCCTCGACCGCGGTGGAGAAGCGGCCGCTGCCCTCGGTCGCCGCCGGCGATGCCCGCCCCACCCTGAAGGACCTGCAGAGCTCCACCGCGAAGCCCGAGAAGGTCAAGGCGACCCGCGGGCTGCGCGGGGTCGTCACCCGTCTCACCGGTGGTCTCATCTCCCCCGGACCCGGCCGGGCGGAGCGCATGGACAACGAGCGCCTCGAGCGCATCCGGCGGCCGCTCGACGTCCCCCGGAACATCGCCGTGGTCAACCTCAAGGGCGGCGCGCACAAGACCACCGCCTCGCTGATGATCGCCGCGACGCTCGGCGTGACCCGCGGCGGGAACGTGCTGGCCTGGGACAACAACGAGACCCGCGGCACGCTGGGCTGGCGGGGCCTGCCCACCGACCATCCCCGCACCGCCGTCGACCTGCTCCGGAACCTCGACGTGCTGCGCTCCCCGCAGGCCTCCAACGCCGATCTGGATCCGTACGTGCGGCCCCAGGGCGAGATGCGCTTCGACATCCTCGCCTCCGACGAGGACCCGGGCTCGGCCGCGTCGATCGACGACCGCGCCTTCGCCGAGCTCAACGACGCGCTCTCGCGGTTCTACCGGATCAAGGTCATCGACACCGGCAACAACGTGCGGGCCTCCAACTGGCTGGCCGCCGTGCGGAGCGCCGACCAGCTGGTGATCATCTCCACCGTCCGCGAGGACACCTTCAACGCGGCGGCCTGGATGATCGACGAGCTGCGCGCGACGGGCCTGGCCGAGCAGGTCGACCACGCGGTGACGATCCTGTCGCACTCCTCCAAAGGCGCCGTCGACCCCACCCTGCGGCGCCGACTGCTGGCCCACTTCGGCGCGCACACCCGGGCGGTCACCGAGGTGCCCTACGAGAAGCAGTTCGTCGACGGCTCCCACCTGGACTGGTCGCGGATCGCCCCGGCCACCAAGGAGGCCTGGCTCGACGCGACCGCGCTGATCATCGACGGCCTCTGAGCCCGAGGCGAGGTCGTCCACAGCCGGGCGCCCGCGTCGCGGCGCGTCGGGGGCGCCGCCTAGGCTGGGAGGCATGCCCGTCCGCCGCCTCCACCTCGTCGTCGACGACGACCTGGGGCCCGCCCTGTGGGTGCGCGAGCAGACCGGACCGGGGCGCTCGAAGGCCCTCGAGGACCTCGGCGGTCTGCGCCGGGAGGCGCCGCCCGGCATCGCGTCCGCCCTCGCCGCGGCCCCCGATCGGCTGCGCCACCGGGTGCGGATCCCGGGCCGCGACGGCGACCGCCGGGTGCCCGCCCTGCCGCTGGCCGGTCAGGCGCTGACCGGCCTGGTCGGCGCCGCCACCGGCCTGCTCGAGGAGCGCTTCGGCGAGGACCTCGTCGAGCAGCTCTCCGCGCTGGTCACCGACCGGGCCGCCGCGCGGCTGACCGACGAGCTGGTGGCGATGCCGGACCTGGTGGCGGCGATGGTCCTGGACCTGCGCGCCCGGGCCCTGGTGGCGCAGCGGCGGCTGCGGGCCCGGGCCCTGGAGCGGTACGGCCGCCCGGTGATGGAGTGGCGGGCGCCCGAGAAGGACGCCCCGCCGATGCTGCACGCCCTGGTCGACGGCCACGCCCGCGCCGCCTTCGCCGCCCATCTGCGCACCGTGGCCCCCCCGGCGCAGGACCGCCTCGGGGTGCTGTGGGCGCTGGCCGACGACGGCGAGCTGCGCGCCGACCTGCCCGCCCAGCGCCGCCTCACCGCCGCCTTCGACGCCTTCGTGGACTCCGGCCGCGCCGGGGTGAAGCTCGCCTCGACGGACAGCGAGCTGGTGGTGCGCCTGTTCCAGCCCCCGACCGGCACCGCCTGGCCGCTGCAGACCTGCCTGCGGGAGGCCGACGGCACCGTGCACCCGGTCGCCGATCTGCGGGCCGTCGGCGACCTCACCACCGCCGGCGCCGCCGAGGCCTCCGCCGCGGTGATGCGACTGGCCCCCACCGTGCGCGGCGCCGCGGTGGACGAGACCGGCACGGACTGGCTGCTGACCACCGCCGAGGCCTCCGAGTTCCTCTCCCGCGACACCCCCGCCCTCGAGGAGGCGGGAGTGACGGTGCTGCTGCCCCGCGACTGGACGAAGCAGCGGACGACCCTGCGCCCGCAGGAGGTCGAGGAGGACCCCGCGGAGGAGAAGAAGGGCTCCGGCGTGGGCCTCGGTGCGATGGTCTCGTTCCGCTGGCGGGTCGCCGTCGGCGAGACCGAGCTGACCGAGGAGGAGATGGAGCAGATCCGCGAGGCGCAGTCCGAGCTGGTCCAGCTGCGCGGGCAGTGGGTGCGCCTGGATGCGAGCACCCTGCGGGCCGCCGAGCGGTTCCTGGCGGCGTTCGGAGCGCGCACCCGCGCGGAGCGGCGGGGCACCGCGCCGGTGGTGCGGGAGCGCGCCGCGGCGCCTCTCGCGCCGGCACCGGTGCCCGCCGAGGTCAGCGGGCGCACCCCCTGGCTGGAGATGTTCTCGCTGATCCTCTCCCCCGAGGCGGCGGATGTGGACTTCGGGATCTCGGCCCTGGTCGGCGGGGGGCGCCACGGACTGGCCCGCCTGCTGCCGGGTGGCGAGGGCCCTCCGGCGCATCCGCAGCCGCGCACCCTGCAGGCCACGCTGCGCCCCTACCAGCTCGAGGGTCTGAACTGGCTGTGGGCGCTGGATCGCCAGATGCTCGGCGGGATCCTGGCCGACGACATGGGTCTGGGCAAGACCATGCAGGTCCTCGCGCTGCTCGCGCGGGAGCGGGAGCAGGATGCGCCCGTCGGCCCCACCCTGCTGGTGTGCCCGATGTCGGTGGTCGGCGCCTGGCAGCGGGAGGCCGCGGCCTTCACCCCGCACCTGGCCGTGCACGTCCACCACGGCGGGGACCGGCTGCGGGACGAGTCCTTCGTCGCCGGCGCCGCGGACCTCGACCTGGTGATCACCACCTACTCGCTGCTGGCCCGCGACCTGCCGGTGCTCTCCGCGGTGACCTGGCACCGGATCGTGCTGGACGAGGCGCAGCACGTGAAGACCCCCGGCACCCAGGTCACCCGCGCCGCCCGCTCCCTGCAGGCGCCGCACCGGCTGGCCCTGACCGGCACCCCGGTGGAGAACAAGCTCGCCGACCTGCACTCCCTGATGGAGGTCGTCAACCCCGGACTGCTGGGCAGCGCGACGAGCTTCCAGGAGCGGATCGCGGGCCCCATCGAGGAGGAGGGCGAGCCCGGTGCGATCAGCCGGCTCAAGCTGGTCACCGCGCCGTTCATCCTGCGCCGGCTGAAGACGGACCGCACGATCATCCAGGACCTGCCCGAGAAGATCGAGCTGACGCGGGTGGTGAACCTGACCCCGGAGCAGGCCGGCCTCTACGAGGCGATCGTCGCGGAGCTGATGGTGCAGATCGACGGCGCCGACCAGAAGGCCCGCCGCGCCCTGGTGGTCTCCGCGATCACCCGCCTCAAGCAGGTCTGCAACCATCCCGCCCACTACCTCGGGGACGGCTCGCCGCTGGTGCGGGATGCACAGCACCGCTCCGGGAAGCTCGAGCTGGTCGACGACCTGCTCGAGAGCGCCTTCGCCGAGGGGCAGAAGGCGCTGCTGTTCACCCAGTTCACGACCTTCGGGCACCTGCTGGTGCCGTACTGGCGGGAGCGCTTCGCCGAGCACCGCATCGACGTGCCCTTCCTCCACGGCGGGGTCTCCAAGCGCGACCGCGATCAGATGGTCGCGGAGTTCCAGGCGCACCGCGACCGACCGGGCCTGATGCTGCTGAGCCTGCGCGCCGGGGGCACCGGGCTCACCCTCACCGCCGCCAACCACGTCGTCCACCTGGACCGCTGGTGGAACCCGGCGGTGGAGAACCAGGCCACCGACCGCGCCTTCCGGATCGGGCAGCGCCGCGACGTCACCGTGCACAAGCTGGTCAGCGCCGGCACGGTCGAGGAGAAGATCGACGCCGTGCTGCGGGACAAGCAGGCCCTGTCCGATCTCACCGTCGGCCCCGGCGAGGAGTGGCTCGCCGAGCTGGACGACGACCGCCTGCTGCGGCTGCTCTCCCTCGACGAGGACGGAGGGGATGCGGCATGAGCATCCGCCTCGTCTCCCGCCGCGGCCCCATCGGGACCGGCTGGCACGCCGTCGCCCTGCGCGAGGCCGCCGAGCTCCTGCTGGGGCCGGGCCGCGCGAGCCGCGGTCGCACCGACGCCCGGGCCGGACGGGTGCAGTGGCTGGACGTCGAGCCGGGCATCGCCCGCGGCGACGTGCTGGACGCCGACGGCGAGCTGCACCAGGCGCGGCTGGACCTGCCCGCCTTCCGGCCCGGCGACCGCGCCGCGTTCCTGGAGGTCGCGCACGCCCATCCGGAGCTGCCGGCGCGACTCGCCGCCGGGGAGCTGCCGCAGCGGATCGAGGCCGAGCTGGCGCGGTCGGCGGTCTCGCTGCTGCCCCGGGAGGCCTCCGAGCTGAGCCACGACTGCTCCTGCCTGGACTGGCCCGGTCCCTGCCGGCACGTCGCGGCGCTGGTGTACGTGCTGGTCGAGGCCGTGGATGCGGCGCCGCTGCTGCTGCTGACGCTGCGCGGACTCGAGCTCGGCGACCTGGTGGCGCCCGTCGAGCCGGCCGCCCCCGCTGCCCCCGCCGAGGAGGAGACCGCGCAGCCCCCGGGCGTCTTCGATCCCCACCGGGCCGATCCCGCCCGGCTGGCCGAGGTGATCGGGGAGCCCGCCGCCGCGATCATCGCCGCGTTCTACCGCGCGGAGCCAGCGGAGCCGGAGGACCTAGAGTGACGTCCATGCCCGCCGCCGCCCCCGCCGTCCCCGCACCGACCCTCGCCGCGATCGGTGAGCTCTTCGAGGAGGCGGTCCGCGGGCACCGGACCTCGGGGATCACCTGGGCGATCATCGGCGGCCACGCCCACCAGCAGGCCGTGCTGGGGCACGGGGCGGCCGGTCACCGGGAGCTCGTCGCCGGGCGGCCCACCGGCGCCGGTCCCATGGACCGCGCCACCGTCTCCCGCATCGCCTCGATGACGAAGTCCTTCACCGCCGCGACGATCCTGGCCCTGCGCGACGAGCGGCGGCTGGGTCTGGACGACCCGGTCTCGACCTACGTGCCGGAGGCCGCCGGGGCCTTCGAGCTCGCCGCCGACGAGCGCGAGCCCACCCTGCGCCAGCTGCTGACCATGAGCGCCGGCCTGGTGACCGACAACCCCTGGGGCGACCGCCAGGAGGCCATGACTCGCGCGCAGTTCGCGACGCTGCTGCGGGGCGGCCTCGGCCACGTGCACCGCGTCGGCACCGGCTACGAGTACTCCAACACCGGCTACGCCCTGCTGGGCCGGGTGATCGATGAGGTCACCGGCTCCGACTACGCGAGCGAGATCCGGCGCCGCTTCCTGGCCCCGCTCGCCCTGGACGACACCGCCTTCTCGGCCGCGCAGATCGACCGGAGGCGGCTGGCCACCGGGCACCGGCTCGGCGACCGCACCGACGCCACCCGCTTCGAGCCGGTGCCGCTGGACTCCCCCGGCGTGTACGGGGCGATGGCCGGGCTGTTCTCCACCGTCGACGACGTGGCCGCCTGGGTGCGCTTCCTCGCCGCCGCGGACGCCCCCGACGCCGCCGCGCGCGAGCCCGGCCCGCTGGCCCTCGCCTCCCGCCGCGAGCTGGCGCAGCTGTACCGCCACCACCCGCTGGCCCCGCTGCCGGCCGCCGAGCCCGGCCACCCCTCCCCCGGCTTCGACCGGGTCCGCGGCTACGGCTTCGGGCTGGTGATCGAGCACTTCCCGGACCTCGGCCAGCTCGTCTCCCATTCCGGCGGCTACCCCGGGTACGGCTCCTTCATGGTCTGGCACCGGGACTCCGGGGTGGGCGTGGTGGCGCTGGCGAACTCCAAGTACGCGCCCGCCACGCCGCTGTCGATGCAGACCCTCCGCCTGCTGCGGCGCGAGGTGCCCGGCCTGCTCGCCCCACAGGCGCCCCGGGCCGCGCCGCGCACCCTCGAGGCCGCCGCGGCCGCGCTCGAGTGGCTGCGCCGGGGAGAGGACGCGATCGCCGACGCCTGGTTCGCGGACACCATGGACCTGGACAGCACCCGCGCCGAGCGGCGGCGCCGGCTCTCCGCGGCGCTCGCGGCCACCGGGCTGGGCGCGCACGACCTGGCCGAGCTGCGGGTCGACCAGGCCCGGGCGCTGAGCCGGGCCGCGCTGCGGTGGGTGCTGCCGGGGCGCGGCGCCCAGGCGCCCTCGCTGCAGATCGACCTGCTGATGGATCCGCGCCGCGAGGCGCTGCTGCAGTCCCTCGAGACCACCGTCGTCGCGCCGCACTGAGCGGCGGCCGGTCTCAGACGACGACGCCGCCGGGGACGGCGTCCTGCCCGGGCCCGACCTCGACCTGGACGAGCGCCGCCTCGATGCTGCTGGTCGCGGCGGTGACGTCGCCGCCGAACACCATCAGCAGGATGACCGCGACGACCACGCCCAGCACCACCGCCGCTGCGGCGCCGAGGGCGACCGCGAGCACGGTGCTGCGGCGCGTGGAGCTCCGCGGCGCGGTGAAGGACCCCGAGGCGGTCTGGGGGGAGGTGAAGCTCGGCGGGCCGTACTGCGACGGCGAGCCGATCTGCGGCGGGGACGAGGTCCAGCGGGGCCCGGTCTGCGGGGACGGCGAGCCGGCGGTGAAGCCGCGCTCGACCTGGCCGGCGCGGATCGCCTCGAGGGACTCCGGGGGGACCTGCGGGGCCGGCCGCTCGGGACGCGCCGCCCCGGGCGCGTTCTCGGGCAGCGGGTCCAGGGTGTCCCGGATGTCGATCGGCGTCCCGTCGGCATGGGTCAGCGGGTAGCCCTGCGGCACGCGGGGCAGGTCGCGGCGCACCGCGTCGGCGTCCTGGTAGCGGTCCTCCGGCTGCGGGGCCACCAGTCTGCGGATCACCGCGGAGAGCTTGGGGGTGACCCCGCGCAGGTGCTGGGTGAGCTCGTCGGGACGGAAGGCGCCGTCGTGCAGCTTGATTGGGCCGTTCAGGGCCACCAGCGCCACCACGCCGGCGGCGTAGAGGTCGTGGGAGGCGGCGGGCTCCGCCATCGCGAACAGCTCGGGGGCCATGTAGCCGGGGGTGCCGTTGACCATGCCCACATGGGTGAAGCGCACGTCGGTCTCGTGGACCGCGATGCCGAAGTCGGCGAGGCGGGAGACCGGGTGGGCGCGGCCGCGGGGCTCGAACATGATGTTCGCGGGCTTCACGTCGCGGTGGATCCAGCCCTCGGCGTGCACATGGGACAGGCCGTCCAGCAGCTGGTCCAGGAGCACCACCACGGCCGGCTCGGCGAGCTTCCCCTTGGTCTTGACCATCGACTCCAGCGTGCCGCCGGAGACCAGCGGCATCGCGATCACCACGTGCTCGTCCTCGGCGCCCCAGCCGTAGGGGGTGAGCAGATGGGGATGGTCGAAGCTGACGCCCTTCTCGCGCACGAACCGCATCAGATCCGCGGAGTCGCGCTGGCGCAGGACCTTGGCGGCGCAGATCTCCTTGGTCTTGGAGTCCCAGGCTCGCCAGACCGACCCGGAGCCGCCCTTGGCGATCAGGTCGATGAGCGCGAAGCGCCCGACAATAACGTCAGCCATGATCTTTCCAGCATAACGTCAGGAACCATCACGGCGTTATGCTGACGGCGTCCGCTGGGCGGCGGCACGACCGGAGGGGGTTCTCGTGGGCAGCTTCGCGCAGGGCCGGGCACCGCTCGAGGACAGCGGGTTCTGGGACCCGGTCGCATTCTCCTGGCCGCTGATGGGCATCCTGCTGGCCGTCACCGCGGTCCTCACCATCGCCTTCGTCGTCTGGACGGTGCTGCAGCCGGAGGAGCCGCGGCGCGACACCACGCCGCTGGTGGACCGGGCCACCCGGCAGGACCGCTCCCGGGCCGCGACCATCCGTCGCCGACTGGACGCGGACGCCGGGCGCGCCGACCCCGCCGAGCCCGAGCTGAGATGACCGCGCCCCGGCCGTACGCTGTTCATCTCGCGGTGGCCGGGCGCTCATCCCGGCCTCCCACCCCGGCCAGATCCCGCGCCTAGGGTGCCGGGACACTGCTCGCCGACCGCAGGAGGAGCACCCATGGGCACCGGACGCACCCTGCTCCTGGCCGTCGACGGCCTCGCGGACGGCGAGGGTGAGCGCGTCCTTCCCACCGGCGCCACGCGGCTGCGGATCCGGCCCGGTGGGCCCTCCGAACCGGCCCCCGCGCTCGTCGGCCTCCTCACCGGCGCCTCCGTCGCGCAGACGGGCGTCGCCACCCAGGACCCCTTCCGACCGGACCGTCCCGGCAGCCGCTCCACCTGGTACGCCCGCTCGCTGCGGGTGCCCACCCTGTTCGCGCAGGCCCGCCGGGCGGGGCTGGTGACCGCGGCGCTGCAGTGGCCCGCCACCGCCGGCGCCGAGATCGACCTGTGCCTGCCGCTGGTCGAGGACCTGGGCCACTACCGCAACCGCTGGGAGATGGCCGAGCTGACCAGCTCGCCGCGGATGGCCGCCGAGCACCTCGCCCCGCGCCGCGCCGCCGGCGTGCAGCTCTCGCAGGTGCCGCCCGACGAGCTGGTCGCCGAGATCGCCGTCGACGTCCTCGCGGCCGGGCCCGTCGACCTGCTGGCCGCCCGGCTGACCGGGCTGGGGGCGGTGCGCCGCGCCGAGGGGCTGGACTCCCTGCAGGCCGCGCGGTCGCTGGTCGACACCTCCGAGGCGCTCGAGCAGATCGTGGCGGCCTTCTCCCCGGGGGCCGGGGACCGCCTGCTGCTGGTGCCGGGGCGCCCCCTGCTGCCCACCGCGCTGCTGGTCCACCCCAATGCGGCGCTGGCCGCGGCGGGCCTGGTGGACACCGACGGTCCGCGGCTGACCGGCTTCCGCGCCCTGGTCTGGCCCGACGGACCCCGCGGGGTCCTCCACGTGCGCCGGGAGGAGGGCTGCGCGCTGCGGGAGCGGGCCCTCACCGCGCTCGCCGCGCTGGCCGCCCACAGCCGGCTGCAGCTGCGAGGGGTCGAGGACGGGGTGGGAGCCACCGCGGAGACCGACGTGATCGCCGTGCTCGAAGGGACCCCGGGGACCCTCTTCGGCCTCTCCGCGACCCATCGCCCCCTGGTCGAGGGCAGCGACCCCTACTACGCGGGCCCGCGGGCGGTCACCGACCCCTCGGCGCCCGCCACCGCGCTCGCGCAGGGTCCGGGGCTGCCAGCCGCCCCCGCCGAGGGCTCCTGGGCGGATCTCGGGGTGAGCCTGGCCCGGGCGGTCGGGGTCGAGCTGCCGGGGGCGACCGCGTCCGGCCTGCGGCCGGTCGCGACCGCGCAGCCCGTCTGAGCTCAGCGGGCCCGACGCAGCGGCGCGGTCACCGCGTCCCAGGCCCGTCGCAGCGGCCCGGGGGCGGGCTCGGCCATCCGGTCCCGCAGGTCGTCGAGGGCGTGGGACTGGTGGGCGATGTGGTGGGCGCCGTCGCGCAGCGCCGGCAGGGCGGCGCCGTCCGCCACCTCCTGCGGGGTCACGTCGACGCGGAGCACCAGGTGCACGGCCCGGCGGCCGTCGGCGTCCAGGACCACCTCCAGGGAGTCCGCCGCCCCCAGCTCCGCGGCGATGTCGGCGCGCAGCCGGGCGATCGCGGCGTCGAGCCGCTGCGAGGAGGAGGCGTCGGCCCGCACCGCGGCGGCCAGCGGGACGGCGACCAGGTTGCCGCCGACGTCGGAGATCGCGTCGATCACCTCGTGGCGCCCGATCTCCCGGCCCGCCTCGCGCAGCGTGAGCTGCTGCAGGACCAGGCGCAGGGTCCCGGTCGAGGCGTGCTCGACCATCACGTCGCGGAGGGCCGCCACCGCCTCCGGGCTGCCGTCCCAGGCCGCACGGTCCCCGACCGGCCGGTCGACTCGAGTCATGGCCAGAACCCTAGCCGCCTCCGCGGCGGAGGTGCTCCGCCTCAGCCGTGCAGCGCGCCGTGCGCCGCCGCGATCTGGAAGCGCCGGGCCTCCTGCGCGGCCGGCCCCGTCCCGTTGACGGCGGGGTCGTGCCCCGCGCCCGGGATCTCGAGGTGGTGGTGGGCGGCGCCGGCGGCCGTCAGGGCCGCGGCCAGGGCGCGGGAGTCCTCGACCAGCTCGTCCTGCGAGCCGGTGACCAGATGCACCGGGGGCAGTGCGCCGAGGTCGCCGAGCAGGGGGCTCAGGCGCGGGTCGTCGCGCGGGACCGCCCCGGCGTAGAGCCGGGCCGCGACCTGCAGCTCCTGATCGGCGTGGTCCTCGCGGGTGAGGTCCGCCCAGGGCGATTCGAGCAGGAGCGCCGCGGGCGCGTCGGCGCCGCGCTCGGCCAGCAGCTGGGCGACCGCCAGGGCGAGTCCGCCGCCGGCGCTGTCCCCGGACAGCACCCACCGGCCGGGCCGCAGGTGCGACTGCGCGGCGAGGCCGTCGAGAGCGCCGAGGACGTCCTCGACGGCGGCCGGGAAGGGGTGGCGCGGCGGGAGTCGGTAGTGGATCATCGCCGCGGCCGCGCCGGAGCGCCGGGCGACCTCCTCGAGCCAGGCCCAGCAGTTCCGGCTCTCCCCGTACAGGTAGGAGCCGCCGTGCAGGTGGACGATCGTCGCGGCGGGGGCCAGCTCCCGGTCGATCCAGGTCACCGGGACGTGCTCGGCCCTCTGCCGGGTCACCCGGGAGGCGGCGGCGACGGCGCGGGCGGGGCGGGAGGGCCGCTGGGAGGCCAGGATGCGCAGCGTGCGGACGAGGCTCATGAGGGCATCTTCCCATGGAACCCCGCCCCGGCAGGGTCGATCAGGGGGCGCGGACGAGCTCGTCGTCGACCGTCCGCGGCAGCCCCGCCCGGAACCCGGCGACCGCGAGCAGCAGCCCGGTGCCCGCCAGGAAGATCAGCACCACGGCGGTGGAGCCGGTGGCCCCCAGCAGCGTCCCGGCCGCGATCGGTCCGAGCGCGGCCAGGATGTATCCCAGCGGCTGCGCCATCCCGGACAGCCTCGCCGTCACCAGCGGGGAGCGGGTGCGGGCCGGTAGCAGCGCGATAACGGTGGGGAAGGCGAAGCCGCCGATGCCCAGCACGCACGCCCACAGCACCGGGCTCACCGCGGGCGCCAGCAGCAGGCCGAGGTAGCCGGCGGTGGTCAGCAGGCCGAAGCTCGCCACGATCCAGTGCAGGCCGCGCGCCCGGGCGATCACCGTGGGCATCACCAGTCCGCCCACGATGCCCCAGCCGGCGATCATCGCCACCAGCGTCCCGGCCCGGGCGCGGCTGAGGCCGGCGTCGGTGAGCAGCTGCGGGAGCATGCCGAACTGGGTGTAGGCGTTCAGGGACTGCAGGGCGAAGGTGAGGGTCAGCGCGATCGCGGTGGGCGAGCGCAGCAGGGAGCCGGTGAGCTCGCTCCGCGGCGGCGAGGGCGGGAAGTCGTGCCGGGTGCGGGTCAGGACCAGGGCCCAGACGATCACCGCGAGCACCCCGATCAGGCCCCAGGCCTGCAGGGATCCCCGCCAGTTCGCGGCGACCGCGTCGGCCAGCGGGACCGCCAGGGCCGCGCCGAGCGAGCCGCCGACGGCGAGCACCACGCTGTACAGGGTCATCAGGGCGACGGTGCGCATGCCGCCGTGCAGCTTGATCCAGGCCGGCACCAGCACGTTGCCGAGGGCCGGACCGAGCAGGACCAGCGCGGAGAGGGCCACGAACATCCCGAAGGAGCCCGCCAGCGGGCGCAGCAGCAGGCCGATCACGACCAGCACCATGGAGGCGAGGACGGTGCCGGTCAGGCCCAGCCGGCGGGCGATCGGCACCGCGAGCAGTCCGAGGACCCCGAAGGCGAGGCACGGCAGCGCGGTGAGCAGGCCGGCGGCGAGCGCCCCCTGCCCGTAGGCGCGAAGGACGCTCTCCATCAGCGGGCCGACGCTGGTGGCCCCGGGGCGCAGGTTCAGCGCGATGACGCCGACGGCGAGCACCGCGAGGACGGAGCCGACCGCGACGGTCCGGCGCGGAGCGGAGGTGGTGGAGAGCATCACCGCTCCCTTCTACACGGCCGCCGGGGACGATGGCCATCGCATGCCTGCGATCTCACGGCTGTGGTGCCGCTCTCGCCGCCGACCCCGGCCCGCTCCGCGGCCCCCGCGGGGGCCTACCCTGGTCGCCGTCCGGCCCGCCTCCACCCCAAGGACACGATGACCTCCGCCGCCCCTGCGCTCGATGCGCCCGCGCCCCGCCCGCACCCCGTCGACCAGGTGCCCGCGCCGGGGAAGCTCGCCGTGCTCTCGGTCCAGCACGTCCTGGCCTTCTACGCCGGCGCGGTGATCGTGCCGCTGCTGATCGCCTCGGGCCTGGACCTCTCGGTGCAGGACACCATCCACCTCATCAACGCGGACCTGTTCACCTGCGGCATCGCGACGCTGATCCAGTCGGTGGGGTTCTGGAAGGTGGGGGTGCGGCTGCCGATCATCCAGGGCGTGACCACCACCGCGGTGAGCCCGATCATCGCGATCGGGCTGGCGGCGACCGGCGGCGAGGGCGGCCGCGAGGGGCTGCCGATGATCTACGGCTCGATCATCGTGGCCGGCCTGCTCACCTTCCTGGTGGCCCCGTACTTCGCGAGGATCCTGCGGTTCTTCCCGCCGGTGGTGATCGGCACCGTGCTGACCACCATGGGCATCACGCTGCTGGGGGTCTCCGCCGGCGACATCACGAACTACGCCGAGGGCACCCCGGCCACCCGCGACATCCTCTACGCGCTGGGCACGCTGGGGATCATCGTGCTCGTCCAGAGCTTCTTCCGCGGCTTCCTGGGCACCATCGCGGTGCTGCTGGGCCTGGTGATCGGGACCGCGGTCGCGGTGCTGCTGGGCGACACCTCCTTCAGCGGCGTCTCGGCGGCCTCGGCGATCGGGGTCACCACCCCCTTCCACTTCGGCATCCCGGCCTTCTCGCTCACCGCGATCCTCTCGATGGTCATCGTCATGCTGATCACCATGGTCGAGACCACCGGCGACGTCTTCGCCGCCGGCGAGATCGTCGGCAAGCGGATCCGCCCGCGGAACATCTCCGAGGCGATCCGGGCCGACGGCCTGTCGACCCTGCTGGGCGGCGTGCTGAACTCCTTCCCGTACACCTGCTTCGCGCAGAACATCGGCCTGGTGCGGCTGACCCGCGTGAAGTCCCGCTGGGTGGTCGCCGGGGCCGGCGTGATCATGATCGTCCTCGGCGTGCTGCCGAAGGCCGGCGCCGTGGTCGCCGCGATCCCCTCCCCCGTGCTGGGCGGCGCCTCCCTGGCGCTGTTCGCCTCGGTCGCCCTGGTGGGCATCCAGACCCTCGCGAAGGTCGATCTCACCGACAACCGCAACTCGGTGATCGTCGGCACCGGGCTGGGCCTGGCGATGCTGGTCAGCTTCAAGCCGGAGGTCGCCGGGGTGTTCCCCGCCTGGGCACAGGTGTTCGTCTCCTCCGGCGTGACCGTCGGGGCCCTGACGGCGATCGTGCTGAACGTGCTGTTCTTCCACCTCGGCTCCCAGCGCGGCGCCCATGTCACCACCGACGCCGCGGGCCGCCGCCTCGGCATCGAGGAGGTGGGCGCCATGGACCGCGACACCTTCGTGGCCACCTTCGGCTCGCTGTTCAACGGCGCCACCTGGCCGCTCGAGCGGGCCTGGGAGTCCCGTCCCTTCGCCGACGCACCCGCGCTGCGGGCCGCGATCGAGGACGCGGTCCTGACCGCCGACCGCGCCGAGCAGGACGCCCTGGTCGCCAGCTACCCGGACATGGCCACGCTGGTCACCGCCGATGAGGCCGAGGCCGACGCGATCAGCCAGGACGTCGGCTCCTTCGCCCTGGAGAACCTCACCGACGGCGACGTCGAGGAGCTGCGCGAGCTCTCCGCGCGGTACGCCGAGAAGTTCTCCCTGCCGTTCGTGGCCTTCCTCGGCCGCACCGACTCCTTCCGCCAGATCGTGGAGGACGGGGTGCGCCGACTGGACCACTCCGCCGAGCAGGAGCGGCGGGTGGCCCTCGGCGAGGTGGTGGAGATCGCCGGCGACCGCTTCGTGATCATGGTGGCCGACGCGAACCCCGTGGGCACCGCGTGGGCGCGGAAGTTCGAATCGCTGCAGTGACCGCCGGACGGGGCGCCGGACATCTCTGACCAGGTTCTTCACGCCCGCCGTCGATCGTGGACGTCTGCCCGGTGCGGCAGTACGGTGGGGTGAGCGCCCTCGCCCCGCGCGAGGGCGGCCACCGATCGAAGGAGTCGCCATGCCCCGCACCGTCACCAGCACCGCCAGCACCGCCTGGAAGGGCGATCTGCTCTCCGGCACCGGCACCACCACCCTCGAGACCTCGCGTCTGGGCACCTTCCCGGTCACCTGGAAGGCCCGCGCGGAGGAGTCCGAGAACGGCACCACCTCCCCGGAGGAGCTGCTGGGCGCCGCGCACGCCGCCTGCTACTCGATGCAGTTCTCGAACCTGCTGGCCGAGAACGGCACCCCGCCCACCTCCCTCGACACCTCCGCGGCGGTCGACTTCAACATCGGCGAGGGCGGGATCACCGGCATCGCCCTGTCCGTCACCGCGCAGATCGACGACATCGAGGACGCCGACTTCCAGCGCCTGGCCGACGAGGCCAAGACCAGCTGCCCGGTCTCCAAGGCCCTCGCGGGGGTCGAGATCACCCTCGAGGCGACGCTGGGCTGAGCGCCCCGCCCGGGCGCTCCGGGCTCGGCCCCTGGGCGCCCTCGGGCGCCGGGCGCTGCGTAGTCGGGGCTATGGGCGCCCTGCAACCCCTACTGTGCAGCGCCCGATCACGATGGAGCGCGGGATAGGTCCGCCATGAGAGAGATCCCCCGCTACTGGGCGTCCGTGGACGAGGTGGTGACGTTCCCCGAGACGGGACGGTTCCATCTCGTCCTGCGGGGCTCCTCCGACCTGTCCGTCGAGGACGCCCGGCGTGACGCCCGGGAGCGCCTGGACCGGCTGGTCGCCGCCGGCGGCCCGCAGCGGGGTCGCCGCGGCCTGGAGTACTACCCCGACCGGCGCCTGCCCGAGGAGCTGCTCCAGGAGATCCTCGGCCCCGGCGGCGAGCTGATCGCGGTCATCACCCGCAACCGGTACGGCGCGGCCGTGCTGAACACCGATGCGGTGCTGATCAGCGATGTCGACCTCCCCGGCGGGCCGGCCCCGGCGGACCGGCCCGGCGGCCTGGTCGCCCGGCTGTTCGGCAGGTCGCGCGGGCAGCGGCCCGCCGCCGAGGATCCCGACGAGTACGGCCTGCCGGGCAGCGGCCCGCGCGGCGAGGACCACCAGCGGATCCTGGCCCGGATCGGGGACTTCTGCGCGGACAATCCCGAGCTGGGGGTCCGCACCTACCGCACCCGCAACGGCTTCCGCCTGCTGCTGACGGGCACCGGCGCCCGGCCCGGCAGCGGCCGGGCGCGGGAGCTGATGGACGAGCTGCGCAGCGACCGGCTGTACATGACGCTGTGCCGGGTCCACGACTCCTACCGGGCGCGGCTGACCCCGAAGCCGTGGCGGATCGGGGTGCGCCGACCACCGGGAGGGGGGCCGTGGTCGGCGGACGCCGAGCGGTACCGGCGCTGGGTGGAGGCCTACGAGGCCGCCTCGCAGGAGGTCGCCGTCTGCCGCCTGATCGGGACCGCGGGTCCCGCCCCCGACGGAACCGAGCAGCAGCTCATCGACCTCCACGATCGGGCGGTGAAGGCGGACTCCGGGCTGCGGCTGGCCTGAGCCCGCCCGCGGCGCCTCAGTGCGCGACGGTGGCCTTCTCCGCGCCGGCCCCGGTCATCGAGCGCACCTCCATCTCGGCCTGCTTGAGGTCGTTGCGCTCCGAGGAGGTCACCGAGCCCAGCCAGCCCAGGAAGAAGCCCAGCGGCACGGAGACGATCGCCGGGTTCGTCAGCGGGAACCAGGCGATGTCGAGGCCCGGGATCATCGCCGTCTCGGAGCCGGTGACCACCGGGGAGAAGGTGATGAGGAACAGGGCGCTGAACAGGCCGCCGTAGATGCTCCACAGGGAGCCGCGGGTGTTGAACCGCTTCCAGTACAGCGAGTACAGGATCGAGGGCAGGTTCGCGCTGGCCGCGATCGCGAAGGCCAGCGAGACCAGGAACGCCACGTTCTGCTCGGCGGCGAGGATGCCGCCGACGATCGAGACGGCGCCGATCACCACCGCGGTGCGCCGGGCGACGGTGATCTCCTTCTTCGGATCCGCGGTGCCGTTCTTGATCACGCCGTTGTAGATGTCGTGCGCGAAGGAGGCCGAGGCGGTGATGGTCAGCCCCGCCACCACCGCGAGGATGGTCGCGAAGGCCACCGCCGAGATGATGCCCATCAGCACGGTGCCGCCGAGCGCGTAGGCCAGCGCCGGCGCGGCGGAGTTCGAGCCGCCCGGCAGCGTGCCGATGACGTCCACCCCGACCATGTAGGCCGCGGCGAAGCCGAGCACCAGGGTGCACAGGTAGAAGAAGCCGATCAGCGCGATCGCCCAGACCACCGAGCGGCGGGCGTCCTTCGCGGTGGGCACGGTGTAGAAGCGCATCAGCACGTGCGGCAGCCCGGCCGCGCCGAAGACCAGCGCGATCGCGAGCGAGACGAAGCCGAGCTTCGAGGCGCCGGAGGTGCCGTACTGGAGCATCGGCTCGAGGATCGCGCTCCCCTCCGGATGCGCGTCGACGGCCTGGCCGAGCATCGCGGAGAGGTTGAAGCCGTTCAGGGCCAGGATCCACACGGTGCTGACGCCGACGGCGGTGATCAGCAGCACCGCCTTGATGATCTGCACCCAGGTGGTGCCCTTCATGCCGCCGATCAGCACGTAGGCGATCATCACCACGCCCACCACGGCGATCACCAGCGACTGGCCCACCCGGCCCTCGATGCCGATGAGGAGGGACACCAGGGCCCCGGCCCCGGCCATCTGCGCGAGCAGGTAGAAGAAGGTGACCGCGAGGGTGGAGGTCGCGGCCGCGGTGCGCACGGGCCGCTGGCGCATGCGGAAGCTGAGCACGTCGGCCATCGTGTACTTGCCGGTGTTGCGCAGCGGCTCGGCGACCAGCAGCAGCGCCACCAGCCAGGCGACCAGGAAGCCCACGGAGTAGAGCAGTCCGTCGTAGCCGTAGAGGGCGACGGCGCCGACGATGCCGAGGAAGGAGGCGGCCGAGAGGTAGTCGCCGGCGATGGCGATGCCGTTCTGGCGCCCGGAGAAGGCGCGGCCGCCGTGGTAGAAGTCGCCGGCCGAGGTGTTGGTCCTCGAGACCCGGACCACCACCACCAGGGTGACGACCACGAAGGCGAGGAAGATCGCGATGTTCAGGATCGGGTTGCCGAACTCCATCAGAGGGTGCCCTCCAGCTCGTCGCGCAGCTTGCCGGAGATCGGGTCCAGCGACTTGTTCGCGTGTCGGATGTACAGCCAGGTGATCAGGAACGTCATGGCGAACTGGCTGAAACCGAGGACGATCCCGAGGTTGAGGTTGCCGATCAGCCGGATCGACATGAAGCCCTCCGCGTAGGTGGACAGCAGCACGTAGGCCAGGTACCAGACCAGGAAGGCGATCGTCATCGGGATCGCGAAGCCGCGGAAGCTGCGGCGCAGCTGCGCGAACTCCGCGGACTGCTGGACGGCGAGGAACTGCTCGGCGGTGGGGGAGGTCTGCTCGACCGGATCCGGCGCGGGGCCGACAGATCCCGGGGGCGAGGACGTCATGGGCACAACTCCTTCGTTCTGCTCAGCGGCCCCGGCGCGCTGCCGGATCCGCGGTTCGAGGAGACCGTAGCAGTCGTGATGGCGGTCACGTCGACCATCGCCGGTGTTGGTGAGGGCGCAGCACGTCCGGTCCGCGTCCTGCCGCTTGTTACGTTGACCAGATGGATCTCTCCGACGTCTCCCTGGCCGGCACCGACGACGGCTTCGTCCATGTGCGAGGAGCCCGCCTGCACAATCTGCGGGACGTCGACGTGGATCTGCCGCGCGGCCGCCTCGTCGCCTTCACCGGCATCTCCGGCTCCGGCAAGTCCTCCCTCGCCTTCGGCACGATCCACGGGGAGTCCCAGCGCCGCTATCTCGAGTCCGTCGCACCGTTCGCCCGGCGCCTCATCGGCAGCGCCGTCGATCCCCGCGTCGAGTCCGTCACCGGGATGCCGCCGACCGTCGCCCTCGAGCAGCGCACCTCCGTCGGCGGCTCCCGCTCCACCGTCGGCACCACCACGAATCTCTCCAACTCGATCCGCCTGCTGTACTCGCGGGTCGGGGAGCATCCCCCCGACGTCCTCGAGCGCGACTCGACCCTCCACAGCGGTCGTCTGACCTCGGACTTCTTCTCCCCGAACACGCCGGACGGCGCCTGCCCGCGCTGCCACGGAGCGGGTGTCCTGCGGGAGCCGACGGAGTCCTCGATGGTCCCCGACGACTCGCTCTCGATCGCCGACGGCGCGATCGCGGCATGGCCCGGGGCGTGGCTGGGCACGAACTTCCGCGACATCCTGGCCACCCTCGGCATCGACATCCACGCCCCCTGGCGCGAGCTGCCGGAGGGGGTCCGCGACTGGATCCTCCACACCGAGGAGCAGCCGGTGGTCACCGTCGAGCCGTTGCGCGAGCCCGGCCAGGCCCACGGCACCTACCGCGGCCAGTGGCGCAGCGTCGAGAGGTATCTGCGCGACACGGTGTCCAACTCCGCCGCGGAGTCCACGCGCCGTCGGGCCCTGTCCCACTTCGAGGTCTCGACCTGTCCGCTGTGCGACGGGCACCGCCTGGGGCCCGACGCCCTGCGCGTCACCTACGTCGGCCTGCCGATCTGGCAGCTCATGCAGTTGCCTCTGGAGGATCTCCTGACCGAGCTGAGCGGGCGTCTCGCGTCGCTGCCCGAGGGTGAGGGCTCCCCCGAGGACGAGGCCGAGCGGATCCTGCTGCCCTCCGTGCTGCCGGTGCTGCGCACGATCGTGGGCCTCGGTCTCGGCCACCTCGCCCTGGACCGTCCGGCCCGGACCCTCTCCACCGGTGAGCTGCAGCGGCTGCGACTGGCCTCGCAGCTGCGCTCGGGCCTGTTCGGTGTGGCCTACGTGCTCGATGAGCCGTCGGCCGGGCTGCACCCGAGCGAGAAGGGCGTGCTGCGGCACCTGCTGGACACCTTCATCGCCGAGGGCAACTCGGTGCTGCTGGTCGAGCACGACATGACCCTGGTGGCCGACGCCGACTGGATCATCGACGTCGGCCCCGGCGCCGGCACCGACGGCGGCGAGGTGCTGTACTCGGGCGTCGTCGAGGGCCTCTCCGAGGCCGACGATTCCGTGACCTCCCGCTACCTGGGCCCGCCGCCGCTCCCGCTCAGGGGCCGCGCCGAGGCGCGTGAGCTCGGCGGATGGCTCGAGATCGACTCCGTGCGCATCCGCACCCTCCGCGACGTCGATCTGCGACTTCCGCTGCGGTCGTTCACCGCGATCACCGGGGTCTCCGGCGCCGGGAAGAGCACCCTGCTGCTCCACGGCCTCGGCACCGTGCTCGGCGACCATGTGCGCACCACCGTCGCCGACGACCCGGACCCGGCCATCGACACGGAGGGGGAGAGCCCCCTCCGGGGCGGTGACGGGTCCCCCGACGATCAGCTGCGGTATGCGGAGGTCCGCGGCAGCGAGGGCATCGACCGGCTCGTGCACCTCACGCAGAAACCGATCGGCCGCACCCCACGCTCCTGCCTCGCCACGTACACCGGCCTGTTCGACCGGGTGCGGCGACTGTTCGCGGACACCCCGGCCGCCAGATCACGAGGCTGGGGCGTGGGCCGCTTCTCCTACAACGTCGCCGAGGGCCGCTGTCCGGAATGCAGCGGCACCGGGCACATCGAGGTCGAGCTGGTGTTCCTGCCCGGCTCCTACGCCACCTGCCCCCGCTGCCGCGGCACGCGCTACAACCCCGAGACGCTCGAGGTGCAGTGGGAGGGCCGCACGATCGCCGACGTGCTGGACCTGTCCGTCACCAGGGCGCGCGAGGTGTTCGCCGAGGACCCCCGCATCGCCCGTGCCCTGGACGCGCTCGCGGCGATCGGCCTCGGCTACCTCACGCTCGGACAGCCCGCCACCGAACTCTCCGGCGGGGAGGCGCAGCGGATCAAGCTCGCCACCGAGCTGCAGCGCACGGTGCGCGGCCACAGCGTGTACCTGCTCGACGAGCCGACCTCCGGGCTCCACCCTGCTGACACGGACCTGCTCGTCAACGAGCTCAACCGGCTCGTGGACGCAGGTCAGACCGTGGTCGTCGTCGAGCATGACCCGCGCGTCATCGCCCAGGCCGACCATGTGATCGACATGGGTCCCGGCGCCGGCGAGAAGGGTGGGCGCATCATCGCGCAGGGCACCCCGGCCGAGATCGCCACGGCGGAGGCCAGCATCACCGGGCGGTGGCTCACGCAGAGGTGATCGGCGCAGCGGACGCTCCCCACCGATCGGTCGCTCCGGTGCCGGATCGCGGCCGGCGGGCCTACGATCACGCCATCGGATCCGGGAGGAGCGCCATGGCTCGTCTGCACCGCGTGGCCCCCGGGATCGACCCCGGCTTCTCCCGGCGCTACGCCGAGGACGGCACCGTGCATTATCCGGGCCCCGACGGCAGGCCGGCGTCGGCCGCGGAGCGGCAGCGCATCGAGGCGCTGGTGATCCCGCCGGCCTGGACCGAGGTGTGGATCTGCCGGGACGGGGACGGACACATCCAGGCCGTGGGCACCGACGCCGACGGGCGCCGGCAGTACCTCTACCACCCCCGCTGGCAGAGCCGCCGCGAGCGGGACAAGTACGAACGGGCGCTGGCCCTGGCCGAGACGCTGCCGCGGGCGCGGCGGCGCGTCACCCGCGCCCTGCGCGGCGGGGAGATCACCCAGGAGCTGGTGCTGGCCGTCGCCTTCCGGCTGCTGGACCTCACCGGGCTGCGGATGGGCTCCGAGTCGGCGCTGCGGAAGGGCCGCAGCCGCGGACTGACCACCCTGCAGCGGCGGCACGCCCGGGTCGATGGGGCGCAGGTGACCCTGCGCTTCGTGGGCAAGGGCCGGATCGTGAACCACCTGAGCCTCGAGGACGCGGAGCTGGCGGCGGCGATGGAGCTGCTGGTCGCGGGCGATCCGCGCACCCGCCTGCTGAGCTGGCGAGAGGGCCGGCGCCGGCGTCACCTGTTCCCGCCGATGGTCAACGCGTACATCGCCGAGGTCACCGACGGCGCCTTCACGGCCAAGGACTTCCGCACCCTGCGCGGCACCATCGTCGCCGCCCGGACCCTCGCCGAGATCGGGCCGGTGCGCGGCCGCCGGGCCCGCTCCAAGGCCGAGGTCGCCGCGGTGAAGGCGACCTCGAGCGCGCTCGGGAACACCCCCGCGGTGGCGCGCGGGTCCTACATCGATCCGCGGGTGTTCAGCCGCTACCGGCGCGGGCAGCTGCTGGACACCTCCCGCTCCCCCGCGGCGGCGCTGCGGGACCTGGTGCTGGGCTGAGCGCTCAGCCGCTGAAGCCGCCCGCGCCGGCCATGTCCCGGAACCGGGAGTAGTGGCCCTCGAAGGCGACCGGGATCGTCTTGGTGGCGCCGTTGCGGTGCTTGGCGATGATGAGGTCCGCCTCGCCGGCGCGGGCGGACTCCTTCTCGTAGTAGTCCTCGCGGTGGATGAGCAGGATGAGGTCGGCGTCCTGCTCGATCGAGCCGGACTCGCGCAGGTCGCTCATCATCGGGGTCTTGTCCTGGCGCTGCTCGCTGCCGCGGTTCAGCTGCGAGATCGCGATGACCGGCACCTCGATCTCCTTGGCCAGCAGCTTCAGGGCGCGGGAGAACTCGGAGACCTCCTGCTGACGGGACTCGACCTTCTTGCCCGAGCTCATCAGCTGCAGGTAGTCGATCACCACGAGCTTGAGGTCGTGCTTCTGCTTGAGCCGGCGGCACTTCGCCCGGATCTCCATCAGCGACATGTTCGCGCTGTCGTCCATGAACAGCGGGGCGTCGGCGATGCGGCTCATGGCGCGGGCCATCGCTTGCCAGTCGCGGTCGTCCATGGAGCCGTCGCGCATGCGGTTCATCGGCACCTGCGACTCGGCCGAGAGCAGTCGCATCGTGATCTCGGTCTTGTCCATCTCCAGGGAGAAGATGACGCTGGCCATGCCGTTGTGGATCGAGGCGGAGCGCAGCACGTCCATGCCCAGGGTCGTCTTGCCCATCGCGGGGCGGCCGGCGAAGATGATCATCTGCCCGCCGTGCAGGCCCTGGGTGAGCTCGTCGAACTCCGCGAAGCCGGTGGGGATGCCGGTGACCTGGCCGCCGCGGTTCTGGGTGGCCTCGATGGTGTTGAGGGTCTCGTCGATCACCTCGCCCAGCGGCACGAAGTCCTCGCTCTGGCCGCGCTCGGTGACCGCGTAGATCTGGGCCTGGGCCTCGTTGATGGCCTCGTCGACCTCGCCGCCGTCGGCCGCGTAGCCGAGCTGGACGATGCGGGTGCCGGCCTCGACCAGGCGGCGCAGGGTGGCGCGCTCGACCACGATCTCCGCGTAGTAGCCGGCGTTGGCGGCGGTGGGGACCATGTCGATGAGGTCGGCGAGGTAGGCGCCGCCGCCCACCCGCTGCAGCTCGCCGCGCTTGTTGAGCTCGTCGGAGACGGTGACCAGGTCGGCGGGCTCCCCGCGGCCGTACAGGTCGATGATCGCCTCGAAGATCATCTCGTGAGCGGGACGGTAGAAGTCGTGGCCGCGGACGGTCTCGACGACGTCGGCGATGGCGTCCTTGGACAGCATCATGCCGCCCAGCACGCCGCGCTCGGCGGCGAGGTCCTGGGGAGGGGTGCGCTCCAGCCCGCGGTCGGGTCCGGCTTCGAAGGCCTGAGTAGATGTCACCGAGCCAGTGTAGGAAGCCCGGCCGACCTCCGGGACGTGAGGTTCCCCCGGTGGGGACGGGCGGGCGCTGGGGAGGGCGGATGCCCCGCGCTCAGATGAGGCGGATCTCGGCCCCGGCCGGTCGCAGCGCCGCGACGTCGCCGTCCAGCGCGAGCGCCGGGGTGGAGGAGCCGAGCGCGGCCTCCGGCACCCCGCGTCGGGCGATCCGGATCGCGAGCTCGGCCACCATCCGCGGGGTGGTGCCGTAGCCGGGGTTGCCGGTCGCCTCCCAGCTCGCCTCGAAGACGGTCCGCTGATGGGTGGTGAAGGTGCCGCGGATCGACCACGACCAGCCCGCGTCGACGTCCTGGCCCGGTCCCTCCCCGCTCGCGGGCAGCACGCGCCCCAGCCCCGCGGCGACCGCGGCGCGCAGGGGGTGGGGCAGCCGGGAGAGGCGGACCATGCCGCGCTGGGCGGCGGCGATGGAGTGCGCGGCGGCGCGGCCGGCCGGGGTGGCCGCGCCCAGGGACATGGCCTCGCGGTACGCCAGCGGCGCCTGCGCCGCGCCCGGGACCGGCGAGAGCGCCTGGGTGCGGTGGATCACCGGCGGGTTGATGGTCGCCAGTGGCGACTGCGGGGCCAGCGCCCGGCCGCGGGGGAACCGGGCCCGCAGCACCAGCGGGGAGGCCGCCCGCACCTCGTCGGCGTCACCGGCGGTGCCGGGAGCGGCGCCGTCGGCGGGGATGCGGACCGCCACGTCGGCCATCCGCGGCGGCTCCGGATCGGCGAGGCTCGCCAGCAGGCTCTGGATCGTGCCGCCGGAGACCGCGTCGAGCAGGCCCGCGCCGGGGGCGGCGGTCACCGAGACCTCGAGGTCCGCCGAGCGCAGCTGATGGCCGCGCGCGGCGGCGGCGCGGCGGGCGAGGTCGGTGAGCACGTCCATCGGCAGCGCCTCGAAGCCCGCCGTGTGCACGAGCGCGATACCGGCCTCCTTGGCCGCAGAGTGCAGGTCGCGGTCGGTGCGGATCACCAGCTGCGGCTCCCCGGTCAGGTCCAGGTAGTGGGTGGCGCTGCGCAGGCAGGCCGCAAGCACCGGCGGGGCCAGGCGGGTGTAGGGCCCGGCCAGGTTGATCAGCACCGCGGCGCCGCGCAGCAGATCGTCCAGGGACGCGGGGTCCTCGACGTCGGCGCGGACGAGCTGCGGGACGGGGATGCCGCGGCGGGCGCAGAGCGCGCGGATCCGGTCGGGATCGCGCCCGCCCGCGCGCACGGTGATCCCGGCGGCCTCGGCGCGCTCCTGCAGATGCGCGAGCGCGACGCGGCCGGTGATGCCGGTCGCGCCGAGCACCGCGATGATCGAATCCGGCCGGTGGCCGGCGCTCACGGTGCGGGATCCTCGAGATCGGTCGGCATGACCGAGTCCGTCGCGGCGGGCATCCCGATCACGTAGGCGGCCTGGGCGATGTGCTGGATGGCGTCGTCGAGGATGCTGACCAGTCGGGCGCCACGGGTGACCGGCGGGTCCCACTCGGCGTCGACGACGTCGTCGAGCTGCGATGCGGCGAGCGCGCCGAGGTGGGTGTCGACCGCGGCGAGCGCGGCGTCGACGTAGCCCAGCAGCAGCTCGGCGTCCTCGACGATGATCCGGCGGGCCTCCTCGGGGCTGTGGCCGTAGCCGACCGCGTCGCCCGCGGGGCCCAGGCCGAAGCGCGCATCGAAGCCCTGGGCGGTCCAGACCTCGTGGTCACCGGTGAGGGCGGCGAGCTGCACGTCGATCTCCCGGCCGGAGTGCCACAGCAGCCAGGCGACCGAGTTGTCATGGCCGCCGGGGCGCGCGTTCAGCGTCGCGGGGTCGAGCTGGGGCCGCAGCTGCGCGGCGGCGTGACGGGGGCGGGAGGCGAGGTCGCGGAGGAGGTCGAGGCAGTCCATGGCTCGACGCTACGCCGCCCGGGTGCCGGCCGTCAGCGGAACCCTCAATCCGCGGCGACGACGCCCTCGCCCTGCTCGGGGTGGCGCTGCAGCCAGCTCTCGATGAAGGGACAGATCACCGTGACCCTCAGCGTGCTCGCCCGGGCCTCGGCGAGGGCGGTGCGCACCAGCACGGAGGCCACGCCCTCGCCGCGGTGCGCGGGATCGGTGACGGTGTGGACGAGCTCGATGCGCCCGCGGGCGCGCTCGTAGATGAGGATCCCGACGGTCTGGCCCGCGCGGACCGCCTCGTAGCGCTCCGCGCCGGTGTTGTCGCGCACCGCGATGCGCTCCTCGGGGCCGTGCTGATGCTCGTCGATGTCGGTCATGGGACGCAGCTCCCTCCGCCGGTGCCTCCACGGTACGGCAGGCCGGCCGACGCCGACAGAGCCCCGACCGCCCGTCCCGCCGGTCGCGGCCGCGTCCCCGTGCGACCATGCTGGGCGTGCTGAACGAGCGAACCGACCACCGTCCCGACCGCAGCGCCGCCACGGGAGGTGGGCCGGCCGCCGCGGCGGCGGAGCGCCGCGCCTTCTCCCGCGCCTCCGACGCCCTGCAGAGCCACCGCGAGCCCTCCGAGGTCTGGGGCGACGAGCGGGAGGCGGTGAGCATGGCGCTGCGCTGGGCCGCGGCCCACACCACCGTCGCCACCGATCCCAAGACCACCGCGCGCAGCGCCGCCGAGCTGCAGGCGGACGTCGGCGAGACCATCACCGAGCGCGGCATCGGCGCCCGGCGCGCGATGGAGCTGTTCGACGAGGTGCTGCTGCCGGCCACCCGCTCCGCCGAGGACCCGATGAACCTCGCCTACATCCCCGCCGCCCCCACCCGGGCCGCGGTCGCCTTCGACACCGTGGTCTCCGCCGCGAACGTCTTCGGCGGGATGTGGGAGAGCGGCGCGGGCCTGATCTTCGCGGAGAACCAGGTGCTGCGCTGGATCACCGACCTGCTGGGCTGGCCGGCGGACGCGGCCGGGGTCTTCGTCGCCGGCGGCACCAGCGGGAACCTCTCCGCCCTGGCCACCGCCCGGGACCACGCGCTGCGCACCCGCGGCGCGCGCCCCGCCGGCGGCTGGGCGCTGGCCTGCGCCGCGACCGCGCACTCCTCGGTCTCCGCGGCCGCCCGCCTGCTGGACATGGAGGTGGTCACGGTGCCCCTCGACGAGCGCGGGCACCTCACCGGGGAGGCGCTCGCCCCGCTGCTCGACGCCGACGAGCGGATCTGCGCGGTGGTCGCCTCGGGCGGGACCACCAATGCGGGGATCGTCGACGACCTCGCCGCGGTGGTGGAGGTCGCCCACCGCCACGGGGCCTGGGTGCATGTGGACGGCGCCTACGGCGGGGCCGCGCTGGCAGCGCCCAGCGTCCGGGCCCGCTTCACGGGTATCGAACGGGCCGACTCCTTCATCGTGGACCCCCACAAGTGGCTGTTCGCCCCCTACGACTGCTGCGCGCTGGTCTACCGCGACCCGCGTCCGGCGGCCGCCGCGCACTCCCAGCACGCCGCCTATCTCGACTCGATCGACCGCGGCGAGTCGAATCCTGCCGACCTCGCCGCCCATCTCTCGCGGCGCACCCGCGGGATGCCGCTGTGGTACTCCCTGGCCACGCACGGCACCGCCGCGTACTCCGCCGCGATCGAGCGCTGCCTGGCCGGCGCCCGCACCGTCGCCCGCGCGATCGAGCAGCTGGACCATCTCGAGCTGCTGCTCGAGCCGGAGCTGTCCGTCGTCGTCTTCCGCCGCCCCGGCTGGACCCAGGAAGCCTATCGTCGCTGGTCGCAGCGTCTGGCGACGGAGGGGACGCTGCTGTGCGTGCCCACCGCCGTGCTCGGCGAGACCGCGCTGCGGCTCGCCTTCGTGAACCCCGCGACGGATCCCGGCGCGGTGATCGAGGTGCTGCGCACCACCATGCTCGCGGCCGACGGGAGCTGAGGGCTCAGTCGGCGCCCAGGCGCTCCAGCAGCGCGTCGATGCGGGTGACGTCCTGGTCCCGTCCGAGGTGCGTCCAGCCCTCGCGGGCGCGCTGGGCGGCGCGCCGGGCGCGGGCGGTCTGGGCGTCGTCCGCCGCGAGCAGGTGGGCATGGTGGTCATCGACGTAGGCGGCCCAGTACCGGGCGCGGGGCTCATGGCCCGCGGGCACCTCGTCGATCGCCTGCATCACCTCCTGGCGCGCGCGCTCGAGGTCGGCCTCACCCGAGCCCCCCGCCCCGCGGGCCGGCGCCTGGCCGAGCGCGATGAACGCTCCCGCCCGGGCGTCGACCCGGTGGTCCCACAGCAGCTCGGGCGGCAGCACCGGCCGGCCGCCGTCGGGGCGGGTGCGCCGCTCGATCGCCCGGGCCGCCGCCAGCGCCGCGTCGGTGCGTCCGAGGTCCAGGGCCCGGCGCAGGGCGAGCGCGTTCGCCGACAGCTCGGTGCGCAGGTACGGCCCCCGCTCCGGGCCGGGGGTGGCGAGGTCGTCGACGAGCCAGCCGGCCGCGGCGGCCAGACGGCGCAGCTCGACGAGCGCGGCCCCGTGGTCGCCGGTGCGCTCGTGGATGCTGGCGGCGAGCCGGGCCGCCTCCAGCAGCGCGCGATGGTCGCGGTGCTCGCGGGCGATGCCGCGGGCCTGCTCGAGCGGGACCCGCGCGGCGTCGTACCGCTGGGCCTGCACGCGCTGCGCCGCGACCGCCAGCAGCGGGGTCGTGCGCAGCGCGTCCCGGCCCAGGGTGCGCTGGAGGGAGGCGAGACGACCGGCGGTGAAGGAGGCCTGGGCGGTGGCCCCGGCGGCCATCAGCGCCTGCAGCAGCGCGGTGATCAGTCCGATCCGCAGCGGCGGGTCCTCGACGTCGTGGAGGGCGTCCAGGGCGTCCAGGGCATGGCGCACCGCCTGCAGCGGGTGCTCGATGCCGAGGGTGCGGGCCAGCACCGCATGGGCGGCGGTGGCCGTGCGCGAGAGATCCGCGACCGGACCGCCGGCGTCGGCCTCCTCCTGCTCGGCGAGCTCCAGCACGTCCAGGGCGGCCGTGGTCGCCCCCGCGGTGTCGCCCACGGCCTCGAGCGCCTGGGCCAGCCGCAGCCGCAGCTCCTGCTCGGGGTCGACCAGCAGGCGCTCGCTCACCGCGGGCAGCGCGGTCAGCGCCGCGCGCAGGCGGGCGACGGCCCGCCGCGGATCCACCGTGCCGGCGCGGGCGGCGGGGCTGGGGAGCATGGACAGCTCCAGCGCGCGGGCGATGGCGAGCAGCTCCGGCGGGGCCTGCGCGGGCTCCCCGCGGCGGCGACCGCGCGGGCTCCAGGCCGCCTCGAGGGCCGAGCGGGTCGCGGCGGAGGAGCGGCCGCCCAGCGGGCCGCGCTCGAGCAGGACCGTCACCGTCGCCGCGGCCTGCTCGGGGTGGCCGCTGCGGCGCAGCAGCGTGACCAGGTCGGCGGCGTCCCGCTCGATCTGCTCTCCGTCGCCCAGCGCGAAGGCCGCACGGAGGGCGGCGCGCAGCAGGGCGAGACGGTCGGCGGGGGCGGCGGGGAGCGCGCGGAAGTGCTCGGCGAGCGCCCGCGCCTCACCGAAGCGCTCGGCATTGACCAGGTCCCCGACCCGGTGCGCGGCCTCGCGCACATCGCGCGGGCGGGGCAGCGGCAGCTCCGCCGGCCGCAGGGCGACGCGCAGCTCGTCGAGGTCCGGCAGGGCGCCCCGGCCGTGCTCACCACCGGGGTCCGGGACGGAGGCTGCGCCGGAGATGATCACACAGCGCAACCTACCAAGCCGCGGCGAGTCTGAGATCCCTCTCATCGACGGCTCATCGCGACTTCATCCGCCGGGCGTTCACTGCTCCTCGACAGGCACGGACCTCCCCGGGCCGGCCGCCGACACCCTTCACGAGGAGCCTCCGATGACGATCCTGAACCACGAGACCGCCGCTGCCACCACCGCGGCGCCCGCGGCCCTCACCGCCGCCCCTGCCGCCGCGGAGGCCCGCGCCCGGATCGAGCGGGCCAAGCACGCCTTCTCGACCCGCAATGTCGGGGCGTTCCTGCGCCGCACCGAGGGCGTCGACCTCATCACCGAGGACCACGTCCCCCAGGCCGGCGAGGTGGTGCTGGCCCGGGTGACCTCGATCGGCCACCACAAGCGCCTCGAGAGCCCGGTCTCCCGTCGCCAGATCCTCTTCGCGGGCGACGAGATCGTCGTCGCCTACGGCAGCCGCTACGCCGCCGACCAGTTCCTGGCGATGGTCCCCGGGGATCTCGGCCCCGCGCACCTGGCGGCGGCCGGCGGACTGGCCTCGCGGGTCGTCGACCAGCACTCCGGCGTCGGCTCCCCCACCGAGATCGAGCCGATCGGCGTGATCCGCGACGCGCACGGTCCGGTCACCCTGGCCCGCGCCGCCGCCCACCGCACCCTGCGCGGCCTCGCCTCCCACGACCGGCGTCCCGCGCACGAGGTGCCGGTGATCGCGGTGCTCGGCACCTCCATGAACTCCGGCAAGTCCACCGTGCTCGCGCAGCTCGCCCACGGCCTGGCCGCCGCCGGGCTGCGGGTCGCCGCGGGCAAGGTCACCGGCACCGGGGCCGGCAACGACTACAACCTGTTCCTCGACGCCGGCGCCCACCGGGTCCTGGACTTCACCGACTTCGGCTACTCCTCGACCTTCCAGGTCGACATCGAGGAGGTCCGCGACCTGTTCCTGTCGATGGCCGACGAGCTCGCCGGCGGCCCCGAGCGCCCCGACGTGGTGCTCCTGGAGATCGCCGACGGCGTCTACCAGGGCGAGACCACCCGCCTGCTGGCCGACGCCGAGTTCGGGCGGGTCGTGAACCGGGTGGCCTTCGCCGCCGGCGACGCGCTCGGCGCGGTCGGCGGCGTCGGCGCGCTGGGCGCCCTGGGCCTGGTGCCCGCCTTCGTCTCCGGGGTGGTCACCAGCTCCCCGCTGGCCACCGCCGAGGCCCGCCGCGCCCTCGAGGTGCCGGTGGTGGCGACCTTCGACCTCGGCACCGCCGAGGTCGCCCAGGAGCTGGTCGCCGACCTGCTCGAGGAGGCCGCCGCCGATGCCGCGTGAGCGCGAACCGGTCGCACTGCCCAACGGGCTGCTGAAGAACGCTCCCCCGCTGCCGCCGCTGCTGCGCGGGGCACGACGGGCCTGGCTGGGCCTGCTCGTGCTGCTCGGACTCGGGCAGGCCGGCCTCGGGGCGCTCTCGGCCTGGGCGCTGGTCAAGCTGCAGGCGGCCCCGGCCGGCTCCTCGGAGCTGCTGCTGCGCGCCCTGGTGCTGCTGGTGCTGGCCGCGCTGGCGATCGGCGCCCTCAAGGTCCATGAGCGGGTGATCGCCGAGAAGCTCGGCCAGGACTACGTCCACCAGCTGCGGCTGGTCCTGCTCGGCGATGCCCTCACCCCCGGGCACACCACCTCGCTCGGGGTGACCATCGCCCGCACCACCAACGACCTCTCCGGAGTGCGCAACTGGGTCTCCCAGGGCATCGCCCCGCTCACCGTCGCGGTGCCCCTGATCGGCGGCAGCCTGGTCACCCTCGTGGTGCTCCATCCCGCCCTGGCGGCCGCGCTCGCCGCGCCGCTGGTGGTCCTCGCGCTGTGCCTGCTGGTGTGGGCACGCACCGCCCTGATCAAGACCCGGCAGATGCGCCGCACCCGCGGCCGGCTGGCCTCCCGCATCGCCGACACTGTCACCGCCTCCGACGGCATCCTCGCCTCGGGAGGCACCAGGCGCGAGCTGCGCAACATCCGCGACGCCTCGGGCAGCCTGGTGGAGATCGCGGTGGACCGGGCCGAGACCGTCGGCACCATCCGCGCCGGCGGGATCGTCGCCTCCACCCTGACCACCCTGCTGGTGGCCGCGACCGGCACCTACCTGGGACTGGACGCGGGGGTCACGATGGCGGCGATGGCGGTCGCCGGGATCGCCTCGACCCCGGTGCTCGAGATCGGACGGATCGTCGAGTACCGCCAGACCTACCGCTCCGCCCGGATGGTGCTGGGTCCGGCGATCGCCGGCGCCGAGCAGCGCCGGCGGAGCGCCAGGGCGCGGCGGCGGATCTCCGCGCAGGTCGCGCCGCCCCAGGCCGCGGCCGACGGGTCCGTGGTGGTGCATCTGGAACTGCCGGGCCTGACCGCGCCGGGCGATCCGGTGCGCGGACGGCCGCGGGACCGGGTGCGCCTGGTCTCCGAGGACCCCCGCGCCCCGCACGAGTTCATCCGCCGCCTCCTGGAGCTCTCCCCCGGCCCCGAGAGCGGCGCGCCGGACTCCCTGTGGGTCACCGGCGAGAACCTCCGCGCCCTCGGCACCCGGCGCACCCGGGTGCTGATGGGCTCCGCGAGCGCCCACGCCGTGTTCGAGCGCGGCACGGTCGCCCGCGCCCTGCACTACCGGCGCCCCGACCTCGACGCGGCCTGCGACCAGGAGGTCCTGGACCTGGTGGGCCTGGACCTGTCCACGCTCCCGAAGGGCCCCCGCACCACCCTGCGTCGCGGCGGGGAGCCGCTGACCCGCTCCGACCGGGCCCGCCTGGCGCTGGCCCGCGCGCTCTACGGCACGCCTCCGCTGCTGCTCATCGACGGCCTCGAGGGCGACCTCGACGACGCGGGCCGCTCGATGCTCGCGCAGGTGCTGGCCGACTACCGCGGGGTGGTGGTGATGGTCGCCTCCGACGCCCTCGCCGCCCGGCTGGGCGCCCGGGAGCACCACCTGCTCCCAGTGGCGGGCGAGGAGACGCCCGACCCGGTGGGCATGGGCGCGCGGGCGGAGGGCCGGGCGATGGAGGACGACGACGAGTGAGAAGGGGGCGATCGACCCGCCGCCGTCGGCCCCACCGCATCTCACCACGCTCGCAGACGCCCCGATCGCCACGCTTGAGGCGCACCCGCTGCCGACCGAGCTCAAGCGGGCCGGCGGCGTCTCGTTGCATGCCGCGAGCCCATTGGCGACCCACCTTTCCCAGCTCGTCGCGCAGACCGTGAGATCTGGGTCTCCACCGGCGGCGGTCGCTGAGAGCGGCGAGACGCCGTACCGGATGGTGGTGCCGGCGAAGGTCGCCGCGCAGGTCGGCAAAGGACTCGTGACGCCCTTGTCCTCCAATGCGGTGCCCGGCGGGATCCACAGCGCCTTGCGCGATGCTAGCCGGATCACAGCGAGCGCCACGTTCGTCCCCGTCACCGCCACAACTGCAGTTGCTGGCACGTCGGCGGCAGCAGGAGCAGCCGCCGGTGCTGGCGCGATCACCGTCGCCGCGCCTCTCATCGTCATGGCCGTCGCTGTCGGGGTCAGCGCCTACGCCGAGCACCAGCGCCAGGAGTCGATCGACCACCTCACCGACCTGCTTGAAATGCTCCATGTTGACAAGCTCGACGACGAGCGAAGCGAGCTGGACGGTTGCCGTGGAGCTATCGACAAGGCGACGTCAATCCTTCTTAACCGAGGCAGTCTCGGGCTCACGCTGGGACTGGACGCTGCTGTCCATGCGATTGGCACCGCGGTCGAAAGAGCGGGCCGTCGCGTCAAGAAGTGGCAGTCCACGCTGTCCACGTTCCCCGACGGTCCCGTCGAGATCGCTCGCCTCAGAGAGGCTTTCCCAGGAATCGGCGAAGCTGGGGGCACTTTCTACGCCCACCTCGAGCTTGCGCGGCTCGCGATCGCTCTTACACGCCGAGTGCTGGTGCTGCAGGCAGTCGAGCACGCCCAGCACGCCGACGAAGATCAACTCTTCCCTACTTTCGTGCGGTCGCTGCAGACGGACGAGATGCGCATCGATGACCTGGACGCCGCTGTCTCAGCGGTACTCCTGAGACTGTCGAGTCTCGAGATCAAGCGCGACACCGGTCTGCGCAACATCGTCATCACGCACAAGGACGTGGACGACCTTCTCCGCACGGCGTACCCACTACGAGCCCTTGGAGACGAGGTCGCCGTCAACACCCGGTCGACGGACGTCACCATCAACATCGCGCGCTACAGCGACGGCTCACTCACGGTGCACCCCGCTTTGAGCGCCTGAACCAGCTTCGCAACGGCGACCTCAGCGATGAGGCTTCCACGGTCAGAACTATCGCCGTGCTCGATTGTGTGACCCGGATGGCAACGCGTTCTCCCAGCCGGCGGCACGCTGGTCAGTCGTCGTCATCATCACGGATCACTCATCGTCGTCGTCATCGTCCTCGTCGTCATCATCGTCGTCGTCGTCGTCACCGTCGTCGTCGGCGTCGGCGTCCTCGCACTCCAGCGAACCGTCGTCCCATTCGCAGACGCCGGAGGGGCGCGGCGGCGTGCTCCTGCCGCCGCCGGAGCCGGCGGACGAGCCGCCCGAGCCCGAGGCGCTGCCGCTCTCGCCGGAGCCGGAGGCACCGCTGCTCCCGCCCGAGCGGGGCTGCTCCGCGGCCGGCTGCGGAGCAGGCGCCGGGGCGGGCGCCGGTTCCGGGGACGCCTCGGGCCGCATGGCGCCCACCCCGGTGTCGGAGTGGATCCCGCGGACCGGCTGCTCGGTGGCGCTGGGCTGCGGGAGCGGGACGGCGGCCCCCTCGGCGGCGGGGTCGCGGGCCGGCGGTGCGGGGGCGTCGGCGGCCGCGGCGGCCTCCCCCGCACCGCCCGCATCGGAGGGCGCGCCGATCGAGATGCCCTCGCGGGCGGTCGGCACCTCCTCCAGGGCGGGCAGCACGGCCAGCGCGACCGCGGCGAGCGCGACGGCCACGATGATCCCCAGGGTGCGCAGAGTCTTCATGCCCGCCATGGTCGACGCCCGCGATGAAGGGGCGGTGAAGGGCTCATGAGAGGTCTCTCATCCGGGCCCTGACCAGGCCCGACCGGCCCGTGACCGGTCAGGCCGCCGGATCCACGAGCTTGTAGCCGGCGCCGCGCACGGTCACCAGCCGGGGCGCGCCGAGCTTGCCGCGCAGGTACCCGACGTAGACGTCGACCACGTTCGAGGCCCCGTCGTAGTCGTAGCCCCAGATCTTCGACAGCAGCAGGTCGCGGGTGAGCACCTGGTTCGGGTTCTCCAGGAACACCCGGGCCATGGTGAACTCGCGCGAGGACAGCTCCACCGAGCGCTGCTCCCCGCCGACGGTGCAGGTCGCGATCCGGGTGCGCAGGTCCAGCGAGAGGTCCCCCAGCGCGAGCACGTCGGCGCTGACCGCCCCCGCCCCCGCCGTGGCCTCCCGGGCGCGCAGCTTGACCCGCGCCAGCAGCTCCTCGAAGCGGAAGGGCTTGGCGATGTAGTCGTTGGCCCCGCCCTCGAGGCCCTGCACCGTGTCGTCCACCCCGGTGCGGGCGGTGACCATGAGGATCGGGATCTGCACGTCCATCCCGCGCAGCGCCTTGAGCACCTGGAAGCCGTCCATGCGGGGCAGCCCCACATCGAGGATCAGCAGGTCGAAGTCCCCGCTGGAGGCGAGGTCCAGGGCGGCGATGCCGTCCTCGACCACGGTCGAGGCGTAGCCGTTCGCCTTCAGTCCGCGCTCCATGAAGCGGGCGATGCGCGCCTCGTCCTCGGCGATGAGGATCCTCATCCCTCGTCCCTCCCCTGGCTGCTGATGCGGTCGTCCGCGGCCGGCGACGAGCCGTCCCGGTGCTCCGGCGCCCGCCGGCCCCCAGTATGTCCCGCGCTCGTGAACTGCGGGAACACGATGGTGAAGGTCGAACCACGACCCGGTCTCGAGAGCACGCGCACCTCGCCGCCGTGCCCCTCGGCGATCGCGAGCACGATCGGCAGGCCGAGCCCCGTGCCTCCGCCGCGGCCGGCATCGACCCGGGTGAAGCGCTCGAAGATGCGTCGCTGGTCGTCCGGGGCGATGCCGACGCCCTCGTCCCGCACGCTGACGTGGATCTCGGGACCGTCCGGGCCGGAGACCAGGTCAACCCCGAAGAAGATCCGGCTGCCGTCCTCGCTGTACCGCACGGCGTTGGCGGCCAGCTGCACGACCGCCTGGGTCAGCCGCTGCTCGTCGGCGTCGGCGACCACGTCGACCTCGCGCTCGAGGATCCACTCCCGCTCGGCGATGTGCGCGATGCGGGCGAAGGCGGAGCGCCCGAAGTGCTGCAGGTCCACGGGCCGCAGGCGCACGTAGTCGGGGCGCTTCGAGGCCGCCAGCTCCGAGAGGTCGCCGACGACCCGGCCCATCCGGTCCAGCTCCTCGTACGCGATCTCGCGGGACTCGCGCACGTCGTCCGGGTCCTCGACGTCGGTGGTCTCCAGGGTGCCGCGCACGATGGTCAGCGGGGTGCGCAGCTCGTGGCCCACGTCGCTCATGAAGCGGCGCTGCTCGGCGAAGCCGGCGTGGATGCGTGCGAGCATGCGGTTGAAGTTCCGCGCCAGGGCCGCCACGTCGTCCCGGCCCTCGGGGACCGGCACCCGATGCTCGAGGTCGACCACGGTGATCTGCTCGGTGGCCGCGCGCAGGTCCTCGAGCGGTCGCAGCAGCCGCCCGGTGACGACGTAGCCCACCCAGCCGGCGACCACCAGCGTGATCACCGACAGGCCCGCGAAGGTGACGGCGCTGCGCCACAGCTCGGCCCGCTGGGAGCCGATGTCGTTGGCCACCACGAAGATGCCCTGCGCCTCGTCGCCGGCGACGTCCACCGAGGCGATCAGCACCCGCAGGTCCCGGCCGTGCGCCTCCATCGAGACGATCACGGTGCGGCCCGGGACGTGGGCGTCCAGGATCTGCTGCTGGATGCGTGCGGAATCCGCGGAGCCGTCGGGCATCAGCGCGTAGTCCTGCTGGCTGGGCTGGTAGCGGCGCTGCCCGTCGATGAAGGTCAGGACGGATTCGTGGTCCGACGGCGCCGCGGCGCCGGTGGCGTGCACCAGCACGCTGTCCACGGAGCTGTGCACGGGACGGCCCTCGTCGTCGGTGTCCTCGGCGATCAGTGCGAGCTCGCTGTACTCCTGCCAGAGCTCCCGGTCGACGCGCTGGTCGAGCGCCCGGAACTGCGCGGCATAGGTGAGGACGCCGGTGACGGCCAGTCCGACCGCCATGAAGGCCAGCATCGTCGTCAGCATCCGCGTGCGGACGGTCCGGCCTCGCGCCGAGCCGGCGATGCGCTCGCGAAGGGGGGCCATGGGCGCATCGTAGGGGACGTGACGCAGGTTGGTCGGGTGGCCCCTGGACGTCCGTCCATTGCCGGGGTAAATTGGGATAATGTGGTGTAAATCGGACATTGACGCGCGGGGCGGCGCTGGTCGCTCCGCCATGCCCGAACATCCTGCCATCGTCCCGGCACGCGCCCTCGACCCGGCGAAGAGCGCCGGCCCTTCGTCCCCGACGCCCGCCCTCGCCCGACGACGCCGTGACGAGCGCGTCGGATGAGCACGCGCCCACGGACGGTCCTGGTCGTCCATCCCGGGGCGGAGCTGCTCCGCTCGGACCGGGTGCTGCTGGAGAGCGTGACAGGGCTGCGGGAGGCGCGGTGCCGCGTGGTCGTCGCCCTGCCCGCCGAGGGGCCGCTCGTGGCGCAGCTGCGCCGCACCGGTGCGGAGGTGCAGATCGTGCCGATGCTGGTGGCGCGACGGGCGCTGCTGAGACCGGGCGCCTGGTGGCTGCTCCTGCGCGGCGCGACGGCCGGGCTGATCGGGGCCTGGCGGACGCTGTCCCGGGTGCGCCCGGACGTCGTGTACGTCTCCACGGCCCTCATCCCGCAGTGGCCCGCCCTCGCGCGACTGCGCGGCATCCCCTCCATCAGCCATCTCCACGAGACGGAGCGCTCGCGCTCCCGCGTGCTCGAGGTGATCCTCTACCTCCCCCACCTCGCCTCCCGGCGCGTCCTGGTCGACAGTCGGTCCAGCCTGCGATCGATCAACCGGGTGCTGCCGGGCTCGGCGCGCCGCGCGGAGATCGTCCCGCCCCCGGTCGCGTCCCCCGCGCACCCGAAGCCGCCGAGGGAGCCGCTCGAGGGACCCCTGCGGATCCTCTACATCGGGCGGCTCACCCCGGCGAGGGGACCGGACCTCGTCATCGAGGCAGCGAAAGCGCTGCTGCATCAGGGACGCCGCGCGGACGTCACCCTCCTCGGAGCCGCCTGCGAGGAGAACCGGTGGTTCGAGGAGCAGCTGCACGAGCAGGCCGCCGACAGCGACGTGGAAGTCGAGTTCGCCGGCGCGCACGAGAACAGCGCGATCTTCCTCGCGGCGGCCGACGTGCTCGTCGTGCCCACCCGCTTCGCGGCGCCGTCCGGCACCACCCTCGTCCAGGGCGTCCTCGCGCTGCGACCCGTGGTGGCCGGCGACGCGAACGGGCTGCGTGAGGCGGCTCGCGCCTACCGGACCACCCGCGTGGTGCGGGCCGATGATGCCGCGGAGATCACCGAAGCGCTCTCGTACCTGGTCGAGAACTGGTCCGACATCGTCGAGCAGCTGCCGGCCTCCCGCGCCGAGGCGCTGCGGCGGCACGCGCCCGAGGTCTACCGCCAGCAGATCGTCCGCGCCTGCCAGGTAGGGCCCGCACCGCGGAGCGGGACGGCCTGACGGGCGCGGACGCCGCGCCCGGGTCAGTCGCGACCGAGGCGTCGCCGCACGATGCCGACGATGCCGCCGCGCTCCCTGAGCGACCTGCGGCGTCCATGACCGGGTGAGGCGTCGGCGGACGTGCGGACCGTACCGCCGGTGCGGGCGCCGGACCCGCCGGGAGCGGCGGCGGAGGGCCGGACGGGGCCGGACTCGTCCGGGCCGGACTGCTGGGCGCCGGCGCTGATGGCCGGCTCCGACTCCACGCGGCGGACCGCCTCCCGCTCCTGCGCCTGCTGAGCGGCGCGCTTCTCCGCCTGCGCCTGCTCGCGGGCCTCGCGCAGCTCGGCCGTGCGCGCCTCCTGGCGGAGTCGGCGCTTCTCGGCCGGATCCTCGGCGATGCGGTAGAGCACCGGCACGATGACCAGGGTCAGCAGGGTCGAGGAGACGAGACCGCCGATGACCACCACGGCCAGCGGCTGGGCGATGAAGCCGGCATTGCCGGTGATGCCCAGGGCCATCGGGATCAGCGCGAAGATGGTCGCGGCAGCGGTCATCAGGATCGGGCGCAGACGCTTGGCGGCGCCCTGGTGCAGGGCCACATCGAGCGTCATGCCCTGGCGTCGGTACTGGTTGACCAGGTCGATCAGCACGATCGCGTTGGTGACCACGATGCCCACCAGCATCAGCAGGCCGATCATCGAGGGCAGGCCCAGCGGGACGCCGGTGATGACCAGCAGGCCGAGGGCACCGGTGGCCGCGAAGGGGATCGAGACCAGCAGGATCAGCGGCTGGATCAGGGACTTGAAGATCCACACCAGCAGCACGTACACGAGCAGGATCGCGGCGAGCATGGCGATGCCGAGCTGGCCGAAGGTCTCGTCGATGTCGGCCGCGGTGCCGCCGATGGTGGCGTCGACGCCCTCGGGCAGGTCCGCCGCCTCGATCGCGGCGTTCGCGGCGTCGGTCGCCGGCTGGACGTTCTCGCCCGACGGGGTGATCGAGACGGTGACCGTCTCCAGCCCGTCCTGGGTGGCGATCGAGGGGCGCGAGAGCTCCTCCTCGACGCTGGCGACGTCGGTCAGGGGGATGGCGCCCAGCAGCGCGATGTCCTGCAGCTGCGCGAAGGTGTCGACGGTCTCCCCGCCGGCCACGTAGATGTCGAGCTCGTTGTCGTCCAGGGTGATGGTGCCGATGGCGCCCGGGTACATCTGCTGGGCGACCAGGCCGATCACGGCCTCCTCGGTCAGTCCCCGCTGGGCCGCGGCCTCGCGGTCCACGGTGACCACGGCGGTGGGCTGGTCGCCCTGCAGATCGGTGTCGACCTCGGAGACGCCCTCGGGCAGCGGGTCGAGCTCGGCCAGGAGCGCGTCGTTCGCGGCCTGACGGTCCTGCGCGGTGGGCCCGGTGACGAGGATGTCGACCGAGCTGGAGCCGGTGGGCGAGGCGACGTCGGCAGCCTCGATGCTGCCGGCCTCGGGGATGTCCTCGAGGGCGGCGACCATCTCGTCGAGCAGGATCTCCTGGTCGGCGTCGGGGTCGGTGGTGATCGAGAAGCTGACCTCGTTGGTCGCCCCGCCGAAGCCGAACTGGCTGCCGCCGATGGTGGTCTGGACGGTCTCGACCCCGTCGAGGGCGAGCAGCGCCTCCTCGCTCTCGGTGGCCTTCTGCGAGGACTGCTCGAGGCTGCTGCCGGCCGGCAGCGTCTGGGTGAGCGAGGCGATGTTCTGCCCGGTGTCGCCCAGGAAGCTGATGTTCACCAGCGGGATCAGGAAGACGGTGCCCACCAGCACCAGCAGCGAGGCGCCGAGGGTGAGCAGTCGGCGCGGGAGCGTGTCGAGCACGAGGTGCAGCAGCGGCGCGTAGACGCGGTGCAGCCAGCTGCGCTCCTCCTTCGCCTCGGCCTGCTCGCGGATCCGGGCGACCTGCTCGGCGTTGTCGGGGTCGACGTCCTCCTGGCCCTTCGGGGGCTTCAGGAACCAGTAGGCGAGCACCGGGACGATGGTCAGCGCCACCAGCAGGGAGCTCAGCATCGCGATGCCGACGGTCAGGGCGAAGGGTCGGAACAGCTCGCCCGCCAGCCCGGAGACGATCGCGATCGGCAGGAACACCACCACGGTCGCCAGCGTCGAGGCGGTGATGGCGCCGGCCACCTCGCTGACGCCGTCGAGGATCGCGCGGCGCTTGGTCTTGCCGTAGGCGAGGTGGCGGGTGATGTTCTCGATGACCACGATCGAGTCGTCGACGACCCGGCCGATGGAGATCGTCAGCGCCGCCAGGGTCAGCATGTTCAGCGTGTACCCGGTGACGTACATGCCGATGAAGGCGATCAGCAGCGAGGTCGGGATCGAGATGGCGGTGACGACGGTGGGCCGCACCCGCCGCAGGAACAGCAGGATCACGCCGACGGCGAAGAGGAGGCCCAGCAGGCCCTCCTCGGCGAGCGCGAGGATCGACTCCTGGATGAAGGGGGCCTGGTCGAAGACCACGTCGGCCTCGGCGCTGCCGCCGACGCCCGGCAGGGTCTCGGCCAGCACGGCCTCGACGTCGCCGGAGATGTCCACGACGTTGCCGTCGGCGGTCGCGGTGACCAGGAGCACCAGCGACTGGCGGCCGTTGGTGCGGGAGATCGAGGTGGGGTCCTCGGTGGCGCGCTCGACGGCGGCGACCTCGGCGAGGGTGACCGGGGCGGGCGGCTGCTCGGGCTGCCGGCCCTCGCCGCCCGCCGGGGCCTCGTCCTCCGCCGCGGCGTCGTCGGCGGGCATCAGCACGATCCCCTCGAGGCTCTCGATGCTGTCGACGCTGCGGCCGAGGACCACGTCGAGGGTGCGCTCGCCGTCGACCACGGAGCCGCCGGGCAGCGACAGCCCATGGGCGTCCAGCGCGGTGGTGATGTCGTCCTCGGTCAGCCCGTTCTCCGCCAGGGCCGCCTCGTCCGGGGTGATCCGCACGATCTCCTCGGGAGCCCCGATGACGGCGACCGACGAGACGCCGCCCACGCGCTCGAGCTCCTGCGTCACCTGGGCGTCCAGCCGGGTGGCGAGGTCGGAGGGCTCGAGATCGGAGGACACCGAGAGCACGACCGCCGGGAGGTCGCTGGTGCCGCCGGCGATGACCTGCGGGTCCGTGTCCTCGGGGAGCTGGTCCTCGATGCGGGTCAGGGCGGCTTCGACCTGGTTCGAGGAGCGGGCCACGTCGGTGCCGTAGGTCAGCTCGACGGTGACCATCGAGACGCCGGCCTGCGAGCTCGAGGACGTCCCCTCGACGTTCTCCAGTCCGCTCAGGGACTGCTCGACCGGAGCGGTGATCCGCTCCCGGACCTGCTCGGAGGAGGAGCCCGGTGTGGTGGTGACCACCTGGATCTGCGGGAGCGAGACCGAGGGGATGAGCTCCTGGCGCATGGTCGTCATGGCGAAGACGCCGATGATCGACACCGCGATGCACACCAGTGCGATAAAGGACCTGTTGTTCAGGCTCAGCGTGGCCAGGCGATTCATCGTGCTCCTCGAGGATCGGCTCCGACGGGCGGCGGCACGACGGGATGCCGCGCGCAGAGGCTGCGGCGTCGAGTCCTCCGCAGGGCACTATGTCACGGCTTCCTGCGAGCGGGCACCCGACCATCGTCGACGAGCTCGTCGCACAATGGTCGGGTGCCCGCCGCTGCTTCCTCGTCCCTCCCCATCGCGGGCTCCGCCGCCCGACCGCCCCGTCGCCGGCCCGAGCAGGGCACCGCCCGATGACCTACTCCGATGCGCCGCGGGAGGAGAGCGCCCGGCGGACGGTCGACCGCGACATCCTGCGCCTGGCGATCCCCAGCCTCGGGGCGCTCGTCGCCGAGCCGCTGTTCCTCCTCGTCGACTCCAGCTTCATCGCCCGCGTCTCGACCACGGCCCTGGCCGGGCTGGGCCTGGCCTCGACCGTGCTCACCACCATCGTGGGCCTGGCGGTCTTCCTGGCGTACTCCACCACCGCCGCCGTCGCCCGGGCCTTCGGGGCCGGCCGCGACCGGGAGGCGATCGCCCGCGGCATCGACGCCTGCTGGCTGGCCCTGCTGGTCGGCGCCCTCACCCTGCTGGGGCTGCTGGTCGCGGGCCGGCCGCTGCTGGCCACCTTCGGCCCCTCGGCCGACGTGCTCGCCGAGGCGATCATCTACCTGCGGATCAGCGCCTTCGGCCTGCCTGCGATGCTCGCCGTGCAGGCGGCCACGGGACTCGTGCGCGGGATGCAGGACGCGAAGCTCCCGCTGCTGGTGGCCGTCGGCGGCGCCCTGGCGAACATCCCGCTGAACTGGGTGCTGATCTTCGGTCTGGACCTGGGCATCGCCGGCTCCGCGATCGGCACGATCATCTGCCAGTGGGGCATGGCCGCCGTGCTGCTGGTCGTGATCGCGCTGCGGGCCCGCCGTGACCGGATCCCGCTGACCCCGCAGCTGACGAACCTGGTGGCGGTGGGACGCGACGCGGTGCCCATGTTCGTGCGCACGCTCGGCCTGCGCGCCGTGGTGATCGCCGCGACCGTCGTCGCCACCCGGCTGGGGGACGTGCAGCTGGCCGCCCACCAGCTCGCCAACACCGTCTTCAGCGTGCTCTCCCTGGCCCTGGACTCCCTGGCCATCGCCGGACAAGCGCTGACGGGCCGATACCTGGGAGCCTCCGATCCGCGGACCGTGCGGGCCGTGACCAGGCGCCTGATGACCTGGGGCGTGGGCGGCGGCGCCGTGGTCTCGGTGCTGCTGTTGCTGGCGAGCTACGTCGTCCCGGAGCTCTTCACCCCCGACGTCGCCGTGCAGGAGAACCTGCGCGCCGCGCTCTGGGTGCTGGTGCTCACCCAGCCCATCGCGGGGTACGTGTTCGTGCTCGACGGGGTGCTGATGGGCGCCGGGGATGCTTCCTACCTCGCGAAGGTCGGCAGCCTCATCGCGCTCGCGATCATCCCCGGCGCCGCCCTGGTGGCCTGGTGGTCCCCGGAGGGTCCGCTGGGCCTGGCGATGCTGTGGCTGGCCTGCAACTTCGCGTTCATGGTGCTGCGCGCGATCAGCCTCGGGCTGCGGGTGCGCACCGACGACTGGATGCGGCTCGGGGACTGAGGGGAGCTCACCGGAGGCGCTGGTCACGCCGACACGCGGCCCCGGGCTGCACCCGGCCTCAGCCCGCGACGGCCTCCCGGGACGCCACGAAGGCCTGCACCGCGGCCTCGACATCGGCCTCCGTGTGCGCGGCCGAGAGCTGCACGCGGATGCGGGCCTTCCCGCGCGGCACCACCGGGTAGGAGAACGCGGTGACGTAGACGCCGTGGTCGAGCATCGCATCGGCGATCCGCCCGGCCCGGGCCGCGTCGCCGAACATGACCGGCACGATCGCGTGCTCGCCGGGCAGGAGCTCGAAGCCCTCCTCGCTCATCCGCCGACGGAACAGCTCGGCGTTGCGGAACAGGGTCGCGCGCAGCTCGGCGCTGCCCTCGACCAGCTCGAGCGCGGTGAGGGTGGCGGCCACGATCGACGGGGCCAGGGAGTTGGAGAACAGGTAGGGGCGGGCCTTCTGGCGCAGCAGCGCCACGATCTCGCCGCGGCCCGAGACGTAGCCGCCGCTGGCTCCGCCGAGGGCCTTGCCGAAGGTGCCGGTGTAGAGGTCCACGCGGTCGGCGACGCCGAAGTGCTCGGGGGTGCCGGCACCGGTGGCACCCATGAAGCCGACGGCGTGGGAGTCGTCCACCAGCACCAGCGCGCCGTACTCGTCGGCCAGGTCGCAGATCCCGGGCAGCGGGGCGAGGTAGCCGTCCATGGAGAAGACGCCGTCGGTGACGATGATGGTGCGGCGGGCTCCCCGGCCCTCGTTCTGGGCCCGGGTGGCCTCGAGCTGGGCGCGGAGATCCTCGAGGTCGGCATTGCGGTAGCGGTAGCGGGCGGCCTTGGACAGGCGGATGCCGTCGATCAGGGAGGCGTGGTTCAGGGCGTCGGAGATGATCGCGTCCTCCGGGCCGAACAGCGGCCCGAAGACGGCGCCGTTGGCGTCGAAGCAGGAGGAGAACAGGATCGTGTCCTCGGTGCCGAGGAACTCGGACACGGCCCGCTCGAGCTGCAGGTGGAGGTCCTGGGTGCCGCAGATGAAGCGCACCGAGGCCATGCCGAAGCCGCGCTCGGCCAGCGCCCGCTGCGCGGACTCGACGAGCCGCGGGTCGGCGGCCAGGCCCAGGTAGTTGTTGGCGCAGAAGTTCAGCACCTCGGCGCCGTCGCGGCCGACGGGCCCGGCGGTGATGCGGTTGCTCTGCGGGGTGGAGATGACGCGCTCGTGCTTGAAGGTGCCGGCCTGCTCGATCTCTGCGAGCTCGGCGGCCAGCTGGTCCTTGAGGTCCGTGTACATGGGGTTCCTTCCCGGGGGCGGTGTTGGGGGCGATCAGGCGGTGGGCGGCGATCAGTCGTCCAGCACGCTCCAGTCCAGCAGGACCTTGCCGGCGGTGCCCGCCTTGGCGAGCTCGAAGCCGCGCTCCCAGTCCGTCGCCGGGAGCACGTCGGTGATGGTGCGGGCGATCGCCGCGCGGAGCACCTCGGAGGTGCTGAGCATCGCGGACATCGCGTTCCAGGTCTCGAACATCTCGCGGCCGTAGATGCCCTGGAGGGTGAGCATGCGGGTGACGACCATGGTCCAGTCGATCTCGAACTGCCGCGAGGGCAGCCCCAGCAGCGCGATCCGGCCGCCGTGGTTCATGTTCTCGATCATCTCCTGCAGCGCGCGGGACTGGCCGGAGATCTCCAGGCCCACGTCGAAGCCCTCGCGCATCCCCAGCTCGCGCTGGGCGTCGCGCACCGGGGTGGTGGCGACGTCGAGCACCACATCGGCCCCGCAGCGCTGCGCCATCGCCAGCCGGTGCGGGGAGATGTCGGTGATGGTGATGTAGCGGGCCCCGGCGTGCCGAGCCACCGCGGCGGCCATCTGCCCGATCGGGCCGGCCCCGGTGATCAGCACGTCCTCCCCGACCAGGGGGAACTTCAGGGCGGTGTGGACGGCGTTGCCGAGCGGGTCGAAGACGGCGCCCAGCTCCGGGGTGATGAGCTCGGCGCCGCCGTCGTGCTCGTGCACCCAGACGTTCTGGTGCGGCACCGTCACGTACTCGGCGAAGGCGCCGTCGCGCTGGACGCCCACCGAGCGGGTGCGGTTGCACATGTGGCGCCGGCCCGCCCGGCAGTTGCGGCAGGTCTCGCACACCACGTGCCCCTCACCGGAGATGCGGTCCCCCACCCGCACGTCCGCTACCTCGGCCCCGACCTCGGTCACCTCGCCGTAGAACTCATGGCCGGGGGTGAAGGGCACGGTGTCGCACATGGCCTGCGCGGAGGCGTCCCAGTCCAGGATGTGCAGATCGGTGCCGCAGATCCCCGCCCGCAGCACCCGCACCTTCACGTCCCAGGGCCCGCAGCCGGGCTCCTCGAGCGTCGTCCATTCCAGGCCCGCGTCGGGCGCGACCTTGCGCAGTGCGCGCATCTGACCTCCTCGTCCGGCTCCCCGCGCAGGCGCTGCGGCGGGATGGCGCTCATCGAGCAGCCATCCCATCATCCCGCGCTCGGAGGTCGCTGGAGGCGCTCCGGCGGCTCAGGCGCCGGCGGGAACCACCGCCTCGGCGCGCACCTGATCGGCGGCCTGGACCAGGTGGCGCAGGCTGGCCTCGGTCTCGGCGTAGCCGCGGGTCTTCAGCCCGCAGTCGGGGTTCACCCACAGCCGCTGCGGGCCGACGACGGCGCGCGCCCGGCGCAGCTGCTCGGCGATCTCCTCGACGCCCGGCACCCGCGGCGAGTGGATGTCCCAGACCCCGGGGCCGATGCCGCGGGGGAAGGCGTCGGGGTCGATGGCCTCGAGGATCTCGCCGCGGGAGCGGGCCGACTCGAGGGAGGTGACGTCCGCGTCCAGGGCGTCGATCGCGCCCACCACCACGCTGAACTCGCTGTAGCAGAGGTGGGTGTGGATCTGCGTCGCCTCCCGGACACCCGCGGTGGCCAGGCGGAAGGAGCGCACCGACCAGTCGAGGTAGTCCGGATGGTCGGCGGTGCGCAGGGGCAGCAGCTCCCGCAGGGCCGGCTCGTCGACCTGGATGATCCGGATGCCGGCGGCCTCGAGGTCGCTCACCTCGTCGCGCAGGGCCAGGCCCACCTGGGCGGCGGTCGTGCCCAGCGGCTGGTCGTCGCGCACGAAGGACCAGGCCAGGATGGTGACCGGGCCGGTGAGCATGCCCTTGACGGGGCGCGGGGTCAGCGACTGGGCGTAGGTGGCCCAGTCCACGGTGATCGGGGCGGGCCGGTGGACGTCGCCGAACAGGATCGAGGGGCGGGTGCAGCGGGAGCCGTAGGACTGCACCCAGCCGTGCTCGGTGGTCGCGAAGCCCTCGAGGTGCTCGGCGAAGTACTGGACCATGTCGTTGCGCTCGGGCTCGCCGTGGACCAGCACGTCCAGGCCCAGCTCCTCCTGCAGCGCGATCACCCGCGCGATCTCGTCCTTCATCGCCTGCTCGTACCCGGCGTCGTCGAGGACGCCCCGGCGGTGGGCGGCACGGGCCGCGCGCACCTCTGCCACCTGGGGGAACGAGCCGATGGTGGTGGTGGGCAGATCCGGCAGCCCCAGCGTCCGGCGCTGCGCCGCGGCGCGCACGGCGTAGTCGGCGCGCTCGGTCGCGGCGCCGGTGACCGCGGCGGCGCGCTCCCGGACCGCCTCGACGTGCACCCCCGCGAAGGTGCGCGGCACGGACCGCGGGCCGTCCGCGGCGCCGGGCTCGACGTGGCCCCCGGCGAGCGCGACGAGCTCGGCGATCTTCTCGTCGGCGAAGGCGAGGGTGGCCACGAGCTCCGCGGGCAGGGAGGTCTCGCGCTCGAGGGTGTGCGGGACGTGCTGGAGGGAGACCGAGGTGGAGACCGCGACGGCCTCCGCGTCCCCGCCCGCCGCGGTGACGCGCGCGCGCAGCTCCGCCAGGCGCGCGGCGGCCGTCGGCAGCTCGGTGCGCCAGATCGACCGGCCCTCCACCAGGCCCGCCACCAGCTGGGTGGCGCCGAGGCCGGCGAGCTGGGAGGCCGTGGGCAGCTCGCCGCGGGTGAGGTCGAGGTGGACGGCCTCCACCCCGGTCGTCAGCAGCGCCGGCAGCAGGTCGCCGATCCCGCCGTACGGCGTGGCGACCAGCAGTTGCGGTCGATCCGCCCCGGCGGCCAGGCGGCCGAGGGAGCGCTGCAGGGCCGCGGCCAGCGCCGTCTGCCCGAGGCGCTGATCGGCGGCGAGGGCGGGCTCGTCCAGCTGCACCCAGGGCGCGCCGGCCTCCCGGAGGCGGGCCAGCAGCTGCGCGTACACGGCGACCACGTCATCGAGGCGGTCCAGCGGGTCGAAGCCGGCCGGCGCCCCGTCCTGCGGCTTGGCCAGCAGCAGCAGGGTCAGCGGGCCCACCAGCACCGGGCGGGTGCCGGCGCCGTCCTCGAGGCTCTCGGTGAACAGCTCGACGACCCGGGTGGAGGCGAGGTGGACGTCGGTCTCGGGGCCGATCTCGGGGACCAGGTAGTGGTAGTTGGTGTCGAACCACTTGGTCATCTCCAGCGGAGGCTGCTCGGCAGTGCCGCGGGCCAGCGCGAAGGTGGCGTGGTCGTCGACCGTGCCGCCCGGGCCGAGCACCGCGGCGAAGCGGTCGGGGACGATGCCGACCGCGAGCGCCGCGTCGAGCACCTGGTCGTAGAGGGAGAAGGACTCGGGGGCCGCGGCGGCGGCCGCCAGGCCCAGCGCGGCGAGGCGGGTGCGGGTGGCGCGGCGCAGCGCGCGGGTACGGCGGGCGAACTCGGCGTGGTCGATGCGGCCTGCCCAGAGGGCCTCCTCGGCCTTCTTCAGCTCGCGGTCGGGGCCGATGCGGGGGTAGCCCAGGGGCAGCGCCGGGGGCAGCGGGGCGGACGGCGGGCTGGTGACGGGGGCGCTGTGCGGGGTCATCGCGGATCTCCTTGCGGGGTGGTGGACCAGCGGTCCAGGTTCAGGGCGTCGAGCACGTCGAGGGCCTCGGCATGCGAGTTGAAGGTGAACAGGTGCAGGCCGGGGGCGCCGGCGTCGAGGACCCGGGTGGCGAGGTCGACGGTGAAGCGCACACCGATCCGCCGGCGCTCGGCGTCGTCGGCGGCGGTCTCCAGGTCGTGGAGCAGCCGGCGGGGGGCGCCGACGCCGCTGAGCTCCGCCAGGCGCACCAGGCGCCGGGGGTCCGTGGCGGGGACGAAGCCGGGGACGATGGGCATCCGGACGCCCGCGGCCCGGGCGCGCTCCAGCAGCGCGCAGTAGCTGGAGGCCTCGAAGAACACCTGGGTGATGGCGAAGTCGGCGCCGGCGCGCTCCTTGGCCACCAGCACCTCCGTGTCGTGCCGGGTGGTCGGCGACTCCGGATGGCGGTGCGGGTAGGCGGCCACCCCGACGCTGAGGCGACCGCCGGCCAGCACCGCGGTGCGTTCGCGCTCGACCTCGCGGATCAGCTCGATCAGCGGCCGGGCGAAGGGGATCTCGTCGCCCTCGAGGCTGTGGCCCGGCATCTGGTCGCCGCGCAGGGCGAGCAGGCCCCGCACCCCGCGGTCCAGCAGGGCGTGGATGATCGCGGTCAGCTGCGCACGGGTGGAGCCGATCGAGGTCAGGTGCACCAGCGGGCGCAGGGCGGTCTCCGCGAGGACGTGCTCGGTCAGCTCGAGCACGCGGGCGAGGTTGCCGTGACCGGCGCGGCTGGTGACCGAGACGTAGTCGGGACCGGTGGCCTCGAGGTGGCTGATGGTGGTGCGCAGGCGGTCGAAGGAGAGGTCCGACCGGGCCGGGAACAGCTCGTAGCTGAGGGCGGGCCGGCGGGCGGCCGGGGCGGTGCGCTCGAGCTCGGGGAGCGTGGTGGGGGCGGTCATGCCGGGAAAGCTACGGGCCGCTCCTCCGTGCCGGAAGGAACGTGTTCACGTGTGAACGTGATCGCTCGCTCTCGCGCGGAGGGGTGTCAGCGGATTCATGCGAGGACGCACAGAGCCGAAAGAGCGCGCGTCGAGGGATCCGACGCAGGGACGAGACGACCGCGGTCGAGATCGATGACCTGGCGCCGACGCTCCGGCCAGGCGCACGCCCCTCGCAGGGCGCCCCGACCACTGCTCCCAGCACAGCCGATGCCCCCATGACGTCCTCATCACGGCCGTCCACTCGGCCGTGCCGGCAGCCGGAGGAAGCCGGAATGTCCGATTCCTACCCTTTGCGCGTTTTGACCGCTATGCTTCGGGGATCGACAGGCGCCGCCCGAGGTGCCACTGAGAACGCGAGGAGGACCGCGATGCGCATCGGCTACGCGGCTGGAGGTTTCGACCTTTTCCATGTCGGACACCTGAACCTGCTGCACCAGGCCAAGCAGCGCTGCGATGTTCTCATCGCGGGAGTGGTGAGCGACGAGATGCTGAGGGAAGTCAAAGGCATCGAGCCCGTGATCCCCACCGCCGAGCGCGCCGAGATCGTGGCTGACCTACGTTGCGTGGATCAGGTCCACATCGAGACCACTCCCTCGAAGCTCGACGCCTGGCGGGCGACGGGCTTCACCCACTTCTTCAAGGGTGACGACTGGCGGGGCACCGAGAAGGCGCTCCTGCTCGAGCAGCAGTTCGGCGAGGTCGGCGTGGAGATCGTCTACCTTCCCTACACCCTGCACACGTCCAGCACGGCCCTGCGGCGTGCGCTCGCGGCGATCTCCGCCGCCGCTCCCGCCTCCGGGGCCGTGCAGGCACCCGCCTTCGCCCCCTGACCCCAGCACCACTCTCGGCACCTACGGACAGAAAGGAAGTACCAATGCGCGGACAGCACTCGCCCTCGGCGATGCACTCAGCACCCGCGACCACGGCGACCTTCCCGAGTGATCGGACCGGCCCCCCACGCCTGTTGCTGGTGGCCTCCACCGGTGGCCACCTCACCCAGCTCGTCGCCCTGCGCGACTGGTGGCAGAACTGCGAACGCAGCTGGGTGACGTTCGACAACCAGCACGCGAGTTCCGCCTTGGCCGGCGAGAACATCATCTACGCCCACTCCCCCACCACCCGCAACATTCCCAACGCGGTCCGCAACGCCGTGCTCGCGTATCGCACCCTCAAGGACACGCGTCCGGACCTGGTGATCTCCACTGGTGCCGGTGTCGCCGCTCCCTTCTTCGCCGTCGCGCACGCCCTGCGGATCCGCACCATGTACATCGAGGTCATCGATCGGATCTCCTCGCGCACCCTCACGGGACGATTGGTATACCCGTTCTCCGACGCGTTCGCCGTGCAATGGGTGGAGCAACAGCGCCTCTACCCCGGCGCAACCGTGATCGGACCGACGCTATGACCACGCGAGTCTTCGTGACGGTCGGCACCGACCACCACCCCTTCACCCGACTCATCCAGTGGGTGGACGACTGGGCACGGCGTCACGACGAGTTGATGCTCGTGGTGCAGCACGGCTCCGCCGAGCCCTCGGCATTGGGGCTCAACCACGAGCTGCTGTGCAGCGATCGGCTCGCCGAAGAATACGCCCGTGCGGACATCGTCGTCTCGCAGGTAGGTCCCGGCACCATCGCCGACGCCAACCGGGCCGGTCACAGGCCGATCGTGGTGCCCAGGGATCCCGCCCTCGGCGAGGTCGTAGACGACCACCAGGTCGCCTTCGGGGATTTCATGAGCCATCGCGGCCGTTGCGTCGCAGTGCACACCCAGGAAGACCTGGAGGCTCAGCTCGACGCGCGATTGCTCGCACCGGCGCCTGAGGTCCCCGCCGCGGCCCTACCTGACATCACCGTCACCACCGTGGCGGGCCTCGTCGAGAACGTGCTCGCGTCGCCCCGGCGCAGGTTCTCGGCCCGGCGGCTGCTCGCGATCGCCCGCCGCCCGGCTGTGGGCGCCGCAGAGCCGTCCCCCGGCCCCCGGAACGCTCTGGCGTCCTGAACCTTTACGCCATCCCCTGCCGTCGTTGGGCCCGTCCGCGACGCCTCTGGGGCTGCTGCCCCAATCCAATCTGGAGAGACGAATGAATCACGTGATGACCCCGATGGTGGCGCCGCAGCGGCTCACCTTCCAGGTGTCGCTGCGCCGCCTGGATGCCGCGCAGAAGCCCGGCGACGGGGTGCCGGCCTACACCCGGTGGGTGAACCGTCGGGCCGCCCGGTACTTCTGCGCCGCCTTTGCGCACCTCGGCGCCACCCCATCGATGGTCTCGGTCGTCAGCATTCTGACGACGCTCGCCGGCCTTGGCGCCTTTCTCGCTCTGCACCGCACCCCGTGGCTGGCTGGACTGGTTGCCGCCGTGCTGTTGGCCATCGGCTATGCGCTCGACTCCGCGGATGGCCAATTGGCCCGCCTGCAGGGCTCCTCGAGCCTCCAGGGAGAGTGGCTCGACCACACGCTGGACGCCGTGCGCATGCCGACCGTGCATCTGAGCATCGCGGCCGGCTTCCTGCTGATGGATGCCCCGTTGCTGGCAGTCGTCGCCGCGGCGTTCTCAGTGATCGCCTCGGCGGCGTTCCTGAGCCAGAACCTCGGCGGCCTGCTGCGGGACCGCTCGCACACGAGTCGCTCCCGCGTCCGCCGCCACCAGTCGTGGCTGCTGCTGCCCGCCGATCCGGGGGTCCTGTGCTGGATCTTCGTGCTCTGGGCCGTGCTGCCATTTTTCGGCGCGGCGTACGTCGCGCTCTTCATCGCCAATGCCCTACACATCACCGTCTCCACCCGCCGGCGCTGGCTGGAGCTGAGCGAAGGAGCGTCCGCATGACCACCCCGACCCCGTCCGTCACCACCGTCATCGCGACCCGCGGGCGTGGAGCGCTACTGCGCCGCGCGCTGCGCTCGATCATGAGTCAGGTCTTCGACGGCCACTTGGAGATCCTCGTGGTCTTCGACCAGAGCGACATCGATCCACTCGACGACCTGCGCGCGGAACTGCCCGTCGGCGTCACCCTGGTCTTATGCCGCAACGACCGCTCTCCGGGACTCGCCGGCGCTCGCAACACGGGCATCGCACGGGCCGTCAACGAGCTGATCGCCTTCTGCGACGATGACGACGAGTGGGCTCCCCACAAGCTCCAGGCGCAGATCCGGCTGTGGCAGCAGCACCCCGAGGCCGCAGTCATCGCCTGCGGGATCACCATCGTCACCCTGGACGACGTCACGGACCGGATGCCGCCGCTGCGGACCACCCGCGCCGATCTGCTTCGCTCCCGCGTCGGCGAGCTGCACCCCTCCTCCTTCCTGTTCCGCCGCGCTGACCTGGTCGCCATGCCGGGCGGGGTGGACGAGGGCATCCCGTTCGGCTACGGCGAGGACTACGACTACCTGCTGCGGGTCACCGAGCTCGGTGACGTGCTCAGCGTCCCGGACCACTTGGTCATCGTCCACTGGGACCGCGACTCGTACTTCGCCGGACGCTGGGAGCGGATGGCCGAGGGGCTGAGCTACCTGCTGACCAAGCATCCAGATCTCTTGGACGACGCTCGCAACGCGGCGCGGATGTCAGGTCAGGTTGCCTTCGCCTACGCGGCGGCCGGGAAGTCCGCGGCGGCTCGCACCTGGACCCGTCGCACTCTGGGACACCGGCCGACGGAGCCCCGCGCCTGGCTCGCGCTGCTGACCATGACGCATCTGCTGTCGCCGCAGTTCACGATCTCGACGCTCAACAAGCGCGGGCGCGGGATATGAGCGCCCGCCGACGGGGGGCCCTGATCCTGTCCCTCCTGGTCGCCGTCGCGCTGATCGTGGTCGCCGTGGTGATCGCGGGCGGGCGACGGGACGCCGAGCCCACCTCGGCGTTCGACCCCTCGGTGCCGACCAGCACGCACACTCCTCCGCCGGCCTCGCCCACCCCGACGGAGAAGCCGAGCACCGAGCCCGGCGACACCGCCGACCCCAGCGATCCCGCAGATCCCGCAGATCCCGCAGATCCTTCCGCCCCCACCGACCCCGCGCCCTCGCTCAGCCCTGAGCAGCGCACGGAGATCTCGGAGCAGAGCACGGTACTCCTCGAGGATGTGCTCGAGGAGACCGCCGAGATCGATCCGAACAGTCAGCAGGACATCGTCGGCGATCTCTCCGCAGTCGCCTCCCAGGCCTACCTCAGCGAACTCGAGTCCGAGCGTCTCGAGTTCGCGGCCGAGGGTTGGACCCGCGAGGGCTCCTACTCCCTCGGCCAGGCGGAGGTCCTGGACCATACGAGCAGCGCCGACGGGGAGGTCGCCACGGTCCGCGTGTGCGTCGACTCCTCGGCCCTGGTCACCCGACGGACGGACGGCGAGATCCTCGAGACCTCCCCGTCCAGTGACCGTGCATGGAACGTCTTCGTCCTGGAGCGTGCCGAGGTTTCCGCCGACTGGCGGATCGTCGGTCGCTCCTTCTCGGACGACCCAGCTTGTTGAGCAGCGGAGGAACAATGAACACCACGACCGGGACCCCGGCCTCCCCCACCGGCGCGAGCCGCTACCGTCGAGCGCTCCGAGCCCTGTTCGGCCTCGTGCTCGCCCTCACTGCGATGCTCCCGGTCGCCGCCGTCGCCGCCCCGGACGCGTCCGACGAGGCCTCCGTGGCCCCGGCCGCCTCCTCGCGCGCCGCGCTCGCACAGGCCGCCGTCCCCGCTCAGGACGGCCTGTCCGAGGAGACCGCAGCGGCCTCCTGCTGGGAGCTCAAGCAGCTGGACCCGTCGTCTGCTGACGGCGTGTATTGGCTGGTCACGCCTGAGCTGGGCGCACCGCAGCAGTTCTACTGCGATCAAACCACTGACGGCGGCGGCTGGGTCCTCATCGGCCGTGGCCGCGAGTACTGGACGCAGAGCCAGGAGGGTCGTCTGACGCCTGCTGACGTCGCCCAGACCCCCACCGGGACCGCCGCCTTCTCGCCGGCCCAGCTGCCGGCGGAGACCGTCGACGGACTGCTGGACGGCGGCCGGGTCGATGCCCTCACCGATGGCGTGCGCCTGCGCCGCGCCCGCACCGCAGATGGCAGCGCCTGGCAGGAGACGCGCTTCAGCTACGCCACCGAGCGGGAGGACTGGTCCTGGCAGTTCGTCGGTGCCCAGCAAGTGAGGTCCTGGTCGATGGACACCTCCACCGGCAGCGGCGGCACCACCGGAAGCTTCGGTGCCGACAACTCCTATCGTCGCGTGGACACCGCCGTCGACGGCAACCGCGGATGGGCCCGTGGCTTCTCCTACGGCTCCCAGGCCCGCGGCACCTCCGCCTCCTCGTCCTACCTCTGGGCGCCCACGGCTACCTCCGGCTACCCGCGCCCCTTCACGCAGGTCTTCCTGCGGCCGCAGCTGCGTAGCGAGGACATCTTCACCGCCATCCCCGATGGCGGTCTGCCGGCGAGGAGCCAGGTTGCCACCGCCCAGAGCTACCCGATGGCCACCCCATGGGGTGTCGGCGGGCTCGGCGCAGGGGGTACCGGAGAGCTCAATACCGAGGTCGCGGACTTCGCCGAGTCGAACGGCGTGATGTACGTCGGCGGTAATTTCCTCTACGTCCAGCGCGACGCGAACGGCACCGGACGCGTCCAGCAGAGCTACCTCGCCGCCTTCAGCGTGGCCACCGGCGAGTGGATCTCGAGCTTCCGTCCCAACCTCGACAACCAGGTCAAGGCCATCTCCGTGCTGCCGGACGGGCGGATCGCCGTGGGCGGAGCCTTCCGCACTGTGAACGGGACCTCGGCGCCGGCGTTCGCCGTGGTCGACCCGGTCACCGGGGCAACCGATCCGACGGTCTCCACCACGATCATCAACTACACGGGCGGCACCCCGCCGTTGATCCGCACCATGGACGTTCAGGACGGGTACGTGTACCTGGGCGGGCGCTTCACCCACATCACCGGCAGCGGCGTCACCCGTGAGGTTTACCAGCGCAACATCGGGCGCCTGGACGCGTCGACGCTTGCCCCGGCTCCCGGCTGGGACCCGATGCTCGACGGCACCGTCGTGTCGCTCGACGCCTCAGAGCACGGTGACCGTGTCTTCGCGGCTGGGTACTTCGGACTCAGCCAGTGGACCGAACCGACGATCCGGGCCGGTGCCTTCACCACGCAGGACGCGACGGTCATCCCCTGGAGCGTCGACTTCTCCAACGTCTCCGGGGGCCGCACCGGGTACCAGCAGGCGGTCAAGGAGATCGGCGAGCGCGTCTGGCTCGGTGGTGCGGAGCACATGCTGTTCAGCTATGACCGGAACACCATGCAGGAGCTGAGCACCAACATCACCCAGGGCGGCGGTGACTTCCAGGCGATCAACTCCTACGGCGACGATCTCGCTGCCGGCTGCCACTGCTCCGAGAACGTCTATCAGGGCGCCCGCAAGTGGCCGGACATCAGGAACTTCCACCGGGTGGAGCACATCGAGCAGGCCGGGATCTGGGATGGTTCCGACGGCTCCTACATCCCCGAGCACAGCCCGCAGGTGAGCCTGCGGTCCGGCTACGGCGCCTGGGCGATCCAGGAGGCCTCTGACGGGTCCCTGTGGGTGGGCGGCGACTACACGCACGCACGCACCCCGAACACCAACAACCAGTGGACCGGGGCGTTCGTCCGCTTCGCGCCGACGGATGCCACGGCCCCCGCGACGCCGGCGGGGCTGGCTGCCGCCAGCGCCGCAGGCATCGACCAACTGACCTGGAACCCCGTGGCCGACGCCGCCTACGAAGTGCTGCGAGAGGACCGGGTCGTGGCCACCACGACCAGCACCTCCCTCCAGCTGCCGACGGTCGGGGACGGCACCCGGTACTTCGTCCGCTCAGTCGACGCCGCCGGGAACCGCTCGGCGACCACTCCCGTTGTCGCCCCTGAAGTGACCGATCCGGGCGAGCTGCCGCTGACTGCGATCCCCGTCGGTGACAGCTGGACCTATCGTTACGAGACCGATGCACCGGCTGCCGGCTGGACCGGTTCCGAGTTCAATGATGCGAGCTGGTCCACCGGTGCCGCCCCGCTGGGCTGGGGCCACAGCGACCTCGGCACCACGCTCACCGCTGAGGGGACCCGGCCCCTGACCGCGTACTTCCGCAACGGGTTCACCGTCGAGGACGCCACCGGCATCGCTTCGATGACCCTCACCACCCGCGCGGACGACGGCGTCGTGGTCTACGTCAACGGCACCGAGGTGGGCCGGGCCAACATGCCCAGCGGCACCATCCACCACGGCAGCTACGCCACGGCCGCACCGACGGCCGCGGCGGCCCTGGCCAACCCGGTGACCATCACAGTGCCCGGTAACCTGCTGCGGACCGGGACCAACGTGATCACCGCCGAGGTGCACCTCAACTACCGCTCCACACCGACCGTCAGCTTCGATCTGGAGGCCCTGCTGGTGCCAGGCGAGCAACCGCAGCCCGACCCCGACCCGGAGCCCGAGCCGGAGCCAGAACCGGAGCCAGAACCCGAACCCGAACCCGAACCCGAACCGGGTCTGGCGATCGCCGCGGGTGCCGACTGGTCGTACCGCTACGAGACCGACGCACCGGCTGACGGCTGGACCGGGACCGAGTTCGACGATGCGAGCTGGTCCACCGGCGCCGCCCCGCTGGGCTGGGGCCACACCGACCTCGGCACCACGCTCACGGCGGTCGGCACCCGGCCCCTGACGGCGTACTTCCGCAGGGAATTCTCGGTCGAGGACGCTACCGATGTCGCGACGATGACCCTGACCACCCGCGCGGACGACGGCGTCGTGGTCTACGTCAACGGCACCGAGGTGGGACGGACCAACATGCCCACCGGCACCATCCACCACGGCACCTACGCCACCACCGCGCCGAATGCATGGGCCGCGCTGGAGAACCCGGTGACGATCACCGTCCCCGGCTCCGCGCTGCGAAGCGGGACGAACGTGATTACCGCCGAGGTCCACCTCAACTACCGCTCCACACCCTCCGTCAGCTTCGAGCTCGAGGCCGCCCTGGTCCCGGGCCCGCGGCCGGCACCGGGCTCACCGGACGGGAACGAGAACGGCGAGCCCGTCGGCCTCCCGGAGGACGAGCCGGTCGATCAGGCTCCGCTCCCCGACGAGGGTCCGGCTCCCGGCGGCGACGCGCCCATCGACCAGGCCCCCGAGCCCGGCGGCGACGCGCCCATCGACCAGGCTCCCGAGCCCGGCGGCGACGCGCCCATCGACCAGGCCCCCGAGCCCGGCGGCGACGCGCCCATCGACCAGGCTCCCGAGCCCGGCGGCGACGCGCCCGTCGATCAGGCTCCCGAGCCCGGCGGCGACGCGCCCGTCGATCAGAGCCCCGTACTCGCGGAGGTCTGCGCAGCAGCCCCGGCGGACGACGACCCCTTGGTTCCCGCCGCCCCCGGGACCGGCCCTGCGGACGCCGAGGCGCCCGCGGATCCGGACGAGGTGATCGCTCTCGGGTCGGAGTGGGCCTTCTCCTGCGGCACAGCTCCGGGTGAGGACTGGACCGCCGCTGGCTTCGACGACTCGACGTGGCTGCGCGGCGCAGCACCACTGGGCTGGGGCGATGACGACTCCGGCACCGTCCCGACGCTCATCACGGGTCTCGTCCTCGGCGACTCCGCCCCGCAGTCCGCGTTCTACCGGAGGGCGTTCACCGTCGGGGATCTGGAGGGAGTGCAGTCGATGCTGCTCACCGTCGCCGCGGACCACGAGACGGTGGTCTCCGTCAATGGCACAGAGGTCGGTCGTCTCGGTGCACTCGGAGCAGGGACCGTCCCCGCCCCCGAGGACGCGGACCCGATGCCCGCGGCCGAGCCGGAGACCCTGACCATCCCGGCGGCCGTCCTCGTCGAGGGCGAGAACGTCATCACCATCGAGATCGTCGCCGACGACTCGGACCCGTCCGTCTCCCGCTTCGACGCGCAGAGTGTTCTGATCCGGGAGCAGACGCCGTGAGCTCGATCTCCATGAGGCGGGCCTCAGGCTCGGTGATCGTCCCACCGCCGCGCGCAGCACTCGTGCGCGCGGCGGTGGGGCCGGTCGCCACCTCCCCCCGGCTGCCCGCCTGGCCCCTGCTCGCACTGATGTACGGCTTCCCGCTCTTCTGGGTGACCGGACTCAGCCTGTTCGCGCCGCTCATCCTCGGGGGCACGATGGCGGTGTTCCTGGTGCTGCGGGGCTCGGTGCGCACCACCCCCGCAGTTCTCTGCTGGTTCGCCTTCCTGCTCTGGGTGGGAGTCTGCGCCGTCTCCGTCACCGGCTTCATGCAGCTGGTGGGATTCGGGCAGCGCGCCGCGGACCTCCTGGCCGTCGGCATCGCGATGCTCTACTACGTCAACGCCCGCGAATCGGTGTCCGCCCGTCAGGTGCTGACCGGGTTCACCGTCCTGTGGAGCACGGTGATCGTGCTGGGGGTGCTGGCGACGCAGTTCCCGGACGTCCGGATCACCACACCCTTGGCGCAAGTAATCCCCGGCTCGCTGATGGGCAACGAGCTGGTGCGGGAGCTGGTCACTCCCCGCCTGGCGGAGGTCCAGGACCCCTGGGGCGCGGAGCAGCCCTTCGTCCGGCCCGCAGCGCCGTTCCCCTACACCAACTCCTGGGGTATGGCCTACGCCCTGCTGACCCCGCTGATGGTGCTGGTCTGGACCAGGCTGCGTACCTGGAAGGGACGCGTCCTGCTGGGCATCGCCCTGGTGGTGTCGATCTACCCGGCCGCCCAGACCAGCAACCGCGGAATGCTCCTTGCGCTGGCGATGTTCGCCCTGTTCGTGGCCGGTCGATTCGTGCTGGCCGGCCACCTCAAGGCGGGCTTGGGAGTCGTCGGCCTGCTCACGACCGCCGGCGCCGCCGCCGCTGCGGCCGGGGTCTTCGAGGCGATCGCCGAGCGCCAGGAGGTCAGCCACACCACTGACGGTCGGGGCCGGATCTACCAGGCCACCTTCGAAAAGGTTCTGGAATCGCCCGTCGTCGGCTGGGCAACGCCGGGCATGGATCCGAGCATCGGGATCGCACTGGGCACCCAGGGCTACGCCTGGACGCTGTTGTACTCCTACGGGTTCATCGGCCTGATGCTGTTCTACCTCGTGCTGGCACGGGTGCTGTTGTCCTCTTGGACGCTGCGGGAGCCCGCCGCCTATGTGCTGCAGGGCCTCGTGGCCACCGTCGGCTGCTCCATCTGGTTCTACGGATTGGGCGTCACCCAGTGCCTGATCCTGCTGCTGAGCGCCGGCATGCTCAGCCGCGCCACCGTGGACGGGGGGATTGATCATGGCTGACGTGCAGGCCGCGCCGCAGCGCGCGGAAATGCGGATCGGGCGGGAGTCAGCCCTCACCTTCGGCGGGGTCGTGGTCAACGCCGGGCTGGCCTTCGTGGTCACCTGGATGATCGCCCGCGGCCTCGGGGCCGGTGCCACCGGAGACTTCTTTCTCTTGACCGCGCTGTTCATGATCAGTACCAGCGTGATCGGGCTCGGCGCCGATACCGGACTGGTGCGCGCCCTCTCCGGGGCTCGCGCCGTCGGTCAGCATCGTGACATCCGACCCACGCTCCGTGCGGCCCTGCTGCCCGTGATCGTCGTCGGGTCCGTCCTCGTGACAGTCCTGCTCCTGAGCGCAGGGCAGCTCGCGAGCTGGCTCGCGCTGGGATCCTCCGGAGCCTCCACACTGCGCCTGCTCGCCCTCGCCCTGGTCCCTGCGGCGCTCACTGGGATCCTGCTCGCCGGCTCCCGGGGACTGGGCCGCGTGCGCACTTACACCCTCGTCCAGAACCTGTTCATCCCGATCTGCCGGCTGCTGATGGTGGCGGCCGCGGTCGTCCTGCTGGGCAGCACGTCGGCGGTGGTCTGGGCCTGGGCCGTGCCACTGTTCTTGGCCGCCGCGATAGCCGCCCTCGCCCTGAGCCGGCAGGTCGGCGCCGAGACGGACCGCGGGGTGGCCGTGCCGGCCACAGAGCGGAAGGTCATCTCCCGCCGATTCTGGGCGTTCTCGCTCCCGCGGGGCGGGTCCATCATCATCGAGCGGGCGCTGGACTGGGCGGACGTGCTGCTGGTGATCGCCTTGCTGGGTCCCCGCGCGGGCGGCGTGTACGGCGTCGTCACCCGGATCGTGCAGGCCGGGGGGATGCTCGAGGCGGCCCTGCGGATCGTGCTCGGCCCCCGGTTGAGCACGGCGATCGCTCAGGGCGAGCACCGGGCGGCAGAGCGCCTGTACCAGCAGGTCACCCAGTTCCTGATCCTCGGCGCGTGGCCGTTCTACCTCGCCGTCGCCGTGTTCGCGGACGTCATCCTGGGCCTGTTCGGCCCGGAGTTCATATCCGGTGCCCCGGCCCTGATCGTGCTCGCCTCGGCGATGGCGCTGAAGAACATGGCCGGCGCGCTCCAGACCGTGCTGCTCATGGCCGGCCGCAGCTCCTGGCAGCTGCGGAACAAGGCGATCCAGCTCGTCGTGCTCATCGTGCTAGCCGTAGTGCTCCTGCCCTTGTGGGGACTCATCGGTGCCGCGCTGGCCTTCGCGGTGAGCGTCCTGGTGGACACCCTGCTGGCCGTCTTTCAAGTCCATCGTCTGCTGGGCTTCACCAGTGAGCTCCACACCATCGCCTTCTCCTCCGCGCTCCCCCTGCTCGTGGTGCTCGGCGGGTCCCTGGTGGCCCGTCTGCTGGCCTCTGGCGCGGGAACGCCGGTGCATCTGGCCGCCCTCGCGGCCGTCCTCCTGGTGTACGCAGCTGTCGTGCTCCGGGCTCTCAAGAAAGGGGTGCTCACCCATGACCACCAGTGACCACGACCCGGCACAGCCGGCGGCAATGCGCTCGGCCTTCGCCATCACCACCCATGCGGATATCCCGCAGCTGGAGCGGCTGGTCCATGCGCTCACCGACGCCGGCGACGACGTCCGGGTGTACATCAGCCACGACCTGGCCGGGGAGGCAGGCATCGAGCGCTTGGCCTCGGAGCGCTGCCGGATCGTTCGCGAGCCCGGAGGGCGAGGGGACTTCAGCGCCATCGCTCGATTCCTGTCGCTGTTCGCTCTCATCGAGGAGGACGGCGGAGCGGATTTCTCGACGGTGCTGTCCGGCGCCGACTACCCGGCGCGGCCGATCTCCGAGTTCCTCGACGGATTGGACCGATCCGGCGACGGCTTCCTGCACCATCACCGCGCGCTCGACGCGACCAGCAGCGACTGGACGCAGCATGAGGCACGGCAACGCTATCTTTACACCTGGCGCCCCACCCGGCTGCTGGGGCCGAAGGCCTCGCCGCGCTGGCATTGGCTGCACGGTCTCAACTACCTCCAACCCTTCCTCCGCTTCAGCATCGCGTACGGCCCCCTGCGGGTCGGCACCTGGCGGGGGACCCTCCCCGAGGGCATGACCTGCCATGGCGGATCTTCGTGGTTCAGTCTCTCCCGACGCGCGGTGCAGCACCTGCTCGCGGTCACCCGCACCCGACCGGACATCGTCGAGTGGGGCCGCACCAGCCTCGCGATCGACGAGTGCTACGTGCAGAGCGTGCTGTGCAGCGCGGAGAGGTTCACCTTCGAGAACCACAACGGACGATTCATCGAGTTCTCCGAGGAGGGCTTCGGCCATCCCCGGATCCTCACGGTGGACGACGCCGATCGCATCGAGGAGTCCGGCGCCTACTTCGTCCGCAAGATCGACTCCGTCGACTCGGCCGAGCTGCTCGACCGTCTCGACGCCCGGCGGACCCGGATCAGCCAGGCATGACACACCGCAGCCCTTCACCAGTCGCGCTTCATCCGGCCGCCTTCCTTCCCTCTCGTCTGGAGCAGTACATGACCGTCGCCTTCGTGCTCAACGTTCTCCGCCGCCGGTGGCCGACCATCCTGCTTTCCGTCATCGTCCTGGCAGTGTTCGCAGCGGGGTACGCCAACAGCTTGCCAACGCGCTACTCGGCCACTGCGAGCCTCGTAGTGACCCCTGTGATCTCCAATCCGATGACGGGCAGCCGTGAGGAGGTCAACATCCGCACGGAGCGGGAGATCCTCGGTTCCCGTGCCGTGGCAGAGCGTGCCGCCGAACTTCTCGACATCCCGCTGTCGTCCGGCTCGTTCCTGCGGACCGATGTCGAGACTGCTGCCCCGTCGGGCTCTCAGGTCCTGCAGGTCACGGTGGGGGCGAACACGCCCGAGGAGGCGGCCAGCGGGGCCAATGCGATCGCCGAGGCATACCTTGCCCTGCGACTGGAGTCTGCCGAGGGCGTCACTGCGCAGTACCTGGCGGGAGCCGACGAGCAGATCGCCGAGCTCCAGGGCGAGCCTTCCACTCCTGCGGTGCAGTCACTGATCGAGAATCTCCAGCAGCAGCGCTCCAGCGTCGCACTGGCGAGCACAGAGCCCGGGCGGATCATCGGCGTCGCCTCGCTGCCCTCCGAGCCTTCCGGTCCGGGGCTGCCGATCACGACGGCCGGCGGAGCGATGGCCGGGTTCCTGCTCGGCGTCGCGGTGGCGGTTCTGCGCGAGCGCCTCGATCCGCAGGTGCGCACTGCGGACCGGCTGGAGATGACGGTGGGGTCGCTGCCGGTGGTGGGCAGCCGGCACCCCGACGATGAGTTCTGGCGGCGGCTGGCCGACGAAGCCATCCAGCGTTCACAGGTTGCGACCGAGAATGCTCCGGTCCGGGTGCTCCTGCACGCCGACGACCCGGCGTCTTCCGAGATCGTCCTCGAGCGATTCCGGGATGCGGCCGAAGACGTCCTTCAGGACGTCCGGGCGCAGACCAGCTGGCTCGATGGCTGGGGCGCGGGCAAACGGGCCGCATCGCCCGACCCCTCGGCGGCCGGCACGGTGCAGATCGTGCAGGCCGGCACATATCGCTCGAGCCTGGCGCACAGCGCACGCCGCTCCGATATCGGGGTGCTGGTGATCACGCCGCGCACCGCCCTGCGCACCGTGGGCGAGCAGGTCGTGGCCCTGCGCGACTGTGGTCTGCAGGTCGTCATCGGCCTGTGTGAGGAGCCTGCTCCTCTCAGCGAGCATGGCGGCCGTCACGAGCCGGTGGCAGCAGAGCAGGGCGGACCAGCCGCGGCCCGCTCCCCTCGGCCTCAGCCTGAGCCTGAGCAGGACGTCGAGCCTCGAGACCTGCCCGCGGCACCCGTCGGAGCGTGAGCACGGTCTCGGCTGTCCGCTCCTGGTCGAGACGAAGATCCGTACGACCTCGACCTGCACTGTAGACCCCGACCCCCGGCGCCCTGTGGCGCCGGGGGTCCGGTGCATAGGACCCCCTGACGGTGGCCGACCAGTGCCTACGAGTGCTGACCGCTATTAGACCTGTTTCACCTTGTCCGGGTCATGTTCCCCGACGGCCACGCCCACGGATCCACTAGGCACCGCGGTTGGCACGCCGTGTGAGCGGCTCAGGGTCGTGCATCGGGCGCGTCGGGGCGGCGTCATAGCGCTGAACGCCCACGGCGGGTTGACGGCGGTGGGCTGCGCACGCCTTGCAGACGGCACGCGGGCCCTGAGTCAGGCGGCGCCGATCCCGGCATGCCCGGCATCGGCTCATGCGTCCTGATGCCCGGGCGTCGATGAGGACCCGGTCCGATCCTGCTCCGCGACCACCGCCGTCGGACTGAGATCCTCGACCAGTCGCCGGGGACGATGCTCCCAGCATGCTCGTCGCCCCGTCAGAGACACCTGGACAGACGCGCGACCACAGGGTGAGCAGCCACTGTCTGAACTTGGCAGCAGAACGCCCCCGTCCGAGAGCTCAGCACTTCTCTCGTACGGGGGCGCCGCCCAACCCGCGGGGGCCGCTCAGTACGCCCCGCGGGAGGCCAGCACGGCGCGCACAGTGCGCACCAAGATCAGGAGGTCCTGGGTGAAGGACCAGTTGTCGACGTAGAAGAGATCCAGTCGCACGGTGTCCTCCCAGGAGAGGTCGCTGCGACCGGAGACCTGCCACAGCCCGGTGATGCCGGGGCGCACGGCCAGCCGACGTCGCGCGTCCTCGTCGTAGTCGCTGACCTCCTGCGGGAGGGCAGGACGGGGTCCGACCAGGCTCATGTCGCCGCGCAGCACGTTCCACAGCTGCGGCAGCTCGTCCAGGGAGTAGCGCCGCAGCACCTTACCGACCCGCGTGATCCGGGGGTCGTCGGACATCTTGAACATCACGTCGTTGCCGCGATCGCGGGCGAGCTGCTCGAGCTCCGCCCGGCGCGCCTCGGCGTCGACGACCATGGAGCGGAACTTGAGGAACTCGAAGCGCTCGCCGTCGCGGCCCACGCGGTCCTGGCGGAAGAAGGCCCCTCCGCCGTCGCTCAGCCGCACGCTCAGCGCGATGACGGCGAGCACGGGCGAGAGCAGCAGCAACAGCAGAGCGCTGGCGATGACGTCGAAGGCCCGCTTGCCCCGCTTGAGAGATTTCCGGGCGCGGGGCAGATCCATGTGCACCAGCGGCAGCCCGGCGACCGGGCGCATCCGGATCCGGTCCCCGGAGATCTCGCTGACCGCCGGGACCACGATGACGTCGACCGCGAGCTCCTCGAGCTGCCAGGCGATCCGGCGGAACTCCTCGGCGCTCGCAGAGGAGCCGGCCGAGAACAGGACGACGTCGGGCTGCTGCGAGCGCACCAGGTCCAGCAGCTGGGACTCGTCGCCGAGGATCGGCACTCCGGCCTCCTCGCCGGACGGCGACTCGCTGATCGGGGCGACCGCCCCGACCACGTCGTAGCCCAGCCACTCCTCCCGGGTCAGGGTGCGCACGATGCCGCGCACATGTCCGGTGGCGCCGACCACGAGCACCTCCGAGCGCAGCCGCCCGCGGGTCCGGGCGAAGTTCACGCAGCGTCGCGCCATGACCCGCACCAGCAGCAGCAGCAGCGCGCCGACGACGAACAGGGTGACGACGAAGGGCCGGGACAGGGAGATGTCGGCGAGGAACAGCGCCGCGCCCACCATGCCGACGGCCCCCATGCTTCCCACCAGCACATTGCGGTAGATCTCCGGACCGGTGGCGACCAGGCGCGGGTTGACCGCCCCGGCCAGCTGCATCGCGATCATCCAGACCCCGGCGATCAGCACCGCGGTGCCCACGGCGGACTCGGGGAGCCCGGGCACCGGGTGGAGGAACAGGAGGTTCTGGCGGATCACGATCGCCATCACGCAGGCCAGCGCGAGGGCGGCCCCGTCAGTCATCACCAGGACGGCCAGCACGAGGTGATCGTCCCGGCGCCTGCCGCGGCGAGCGCCGGCGACTGCCGGGGCTCGAGTGCCGAGGAGGGGTAGCGAAGATGCGGAAGCGCTGACCGCCTGCAGTGCCGACATGTGCTGACCTCTGAACTCGTTGCGGACGATGGTGGGCGGGGCCGTCACGGCGGGAGCTGGGTGCCGCTCCGACCACGTCGATGGGACCGGAACGGCACCCACTGTCCGTTTCGTACGTCTTGCCCGTCTTGTCTGAAATGTGACTATACATGGTCGCGGGGGTTAACGGGAGGGCTCGCGCACAGCCGGCCGCAAGACGCGGTGCCCGGCGGGCGGGCATGCTGAAGAGGCGCCCGCGCGTCGAATGACGCGGGCGCCTCGAGACGGACGGGTGCGGGCCTCCCTCCGGGCGACCGCCCTCAGGCGCGGCGTCCTCAGGCGCGCCGCCCTCCGCCGAGGGCGGCCGCGGCTACGCTGCGCGCGGGATGGCCCGGGCGGGTCGGATCGTCATGGAGGGCTCACACCGTCGGCAGCCCGACCGCTCGTGGACGAGGGCCGCTCCGTCAGCGCGCGGGCATGCCGATGTGGCGCCCCCGCGTCGAGGGACGCAGGGGCACCCAGGGCGAGCGACGACGGTCCCGTCCCGCGGCGTCAGCCGCCCGCCCCGCGACCTCAGATCACCGAGCGCCCGCCGTCGACCCGCACGTTCTCGCCGGTGATCATCGCGGCGTCCTCGCTGACCAGGAAGGCCACCAGGGCCGCGACCTCGTCAGGGGTGGCGAAGCGTCCGGCCGGGATCTCGGCGCGCGCCGCCTCGCCCTTCTCGCCCACCCAGAACGCGCGGGCCAGCGCGGTGTCGACGATGGTCGGGGAGACGGCGTTGACGGTGACGCCGCGGCGCGCCCATTCCACCGCCAGCACCCGGGTGAATCCCAGCACGCCGGCCTTGCTGGCCGAGTAGGCGGCGTGCTCGACCAGGCCGATCTCCGCGGCCTGGGAGGCGATGGTGACGATGCGGCCGTAGCCCGCCGCGAGCATCGCCCTGCCCACCGCCTGGGCCATGAAGAAGCTGCCGGAGAGGTTGACGGCGAGGGTGAGGTCCCAGTCCTGCTGCGGGACGTCTTCCCCCGCGGCGAAGCGGCCGATCCCGGCCGAGTTGATCAGGGCCCGCGGGATGCCCCGCTCGGCGAGGATGCGGTTCACGGCGCCCTGCGCGCTGGCCGCCTCCGCGATGTTCGCGCTCACCGCGAGGTGACCGGCGCCGGGCAGCGCCGCGATCGTCTCGTCCAGGGTGGGCGCGATGTCCACCCCGGCGATGCGGGCGCCGCGCTCGGCGAGGTGGGTGGCGATGGCGCTGCCGATGCCGGCGGCGGCGCCGGTGACCACGATGATCTGGTCGGTGAAGTCCTGGCTCATGGGGTTCCCTCCGGTCTGCCGCGGCCGGTGACGGGGCGGCCGCGATGCGTCGTCGCGACCCATTCTCGCCTCGTTCCCGCCGTGCCGCAGACCCGACCGCAGGTGCGCGACGCGCCGGCCCGGTGCGGGCCGGCGCGTCGAAGGGTGATCCGCGTGGTGGCTCAGCGGGCGTTGAGGAATTCCTGCAGGGCCTTCACGGTGCCGTAGGAGGTGCGGAAGTCCCACACGCCGTTGCTGCCGTGACCCATGGCGGCGCGGAGCCGGCTGGTGGTCTCCGCCCCGATCTTCCCGTCGGGGGTGGCGCCGACCTTGGACTGGAGGGCCTTGATGTCGCTCGTGGACAGTGAGCCGTCCTGGCTCACGCCCACCCAGGCCTGCAGGGACCGGGTTGTGGCCGGCCCGAACTTCCCGTCCACCACGAGGGTCCCGCTGTTCGAGGCGCCGCCGGTGGAGGGCGCCGGGGCGGCCGCCGGGGCGCTGACGGCGGGAGCGCCGCCGTTCAGGAACTGCTGGAGCGCCTTGGTGGTCGCGTAGTTGCTGCGGAAGTCCCGGGCCCCGTTGTCCCCGTGGCCCATCGCGGCGCGGAGCTTGCGCGTGGTCTCCGGCCCGATCTTCCCGTCCGGATTCGCGCCGATCTTCGACTGCAGGGCCTTGATGTCGTTCGTGGACAGCGAGCCGTCCTGCCCCACCCCCACCCAGGCCTGCAGCGATCGGGTGGTGGCCGGGCCGAACTTGCCGTCGACCACGAGCGTGCCCGACGTCGGGGCGGAGCCGCTGGGCGAGCCGCTGTCGCCACCCGGCCGGGCGTCCGCGTCGGCGCCGCCGTTGGCCCTGGTCAGGCCGGCGCGCTTGCCGCAGGTCGGCCAGGCCCCGGGGCCCTGCGTCGCCAGGGTGCGCTGGGCGACCGCGATCTGCTCGGACTTCGAGGCCTTGTCGGCGGTCGAGGCATAGGCGCCGCCGCCGAAGGCCTGCCAGGTGGAGCGGGAGAACTGCAGGCCGCCGTGGTAGCCGTTGCCCGTGTTGATGGACCAGTCGCCACCGGACTCGCACTGGGCGACCCGGTCCCAGACCGAGCCGTCGGCGGAGGCGACGCCGGCCCCGGCGACGCTCAGCCCGGCCGCGAGCACGGCCCCGCCGGTGGCCGCGGCCACCTTGGGTGCCATGCGCACCCCGCGGAAGTAGACGGCGGAGCCTTCGGCACGGTGGGACGGGGTACGGCGGGCGATGACCATCGAGGAGCTCCTGGGGACAGCGGGCGGGGAAAGGGGCGGAACGCAGCGGGTTCGCGATGCCGTCCGACGGCGGACAGCCTCCGTGCTGCGGGCCCGCGACCAGCGCTTTCGTGGCGGGCTCCGCTCAGGATGCAGTGCCTCGCGCCGCTCCGGGCGCCTCCAGACCAACTACGGCCGGGAATTTTAAACTTCTTTTACCGAAATCCCCGCGCGATCATGAATGACCCGCCTGTAATTACATCCTCTGAATTCCGCGCCCGGGAACGGGACCGTGGCGAGGCGCCGATCCTCACAGCGCCCCGCGGCCCTCCTTCTCGCGGGCGCGGTCGGCGAAGCTCACGCCCATCGCGGCCAGGGTCAGCGCCATGATGATCACCAGCGCGATGATGAACGCCTCGAGCCATTCGGTGCCGCCCTCGGTGAGGGCGAAGATGATGCCGGGGATGAGGGCGGTGCCGATCGCGGCGCCGGTGCGCTGGCCCAGCTGCAGGATGCCGCCGGCGACGCCGCCGAAGCGGGGGTCCACGGAGTTCAGGGTGAGGGTCTGGTTCGGGGAGATGGTCATGCCCTGGCTGAGCCCCATCAGCATGAGCGGCGCCGCGAGCCACCAGAACGCGATGGTGCCGCCCTCGACGAATCCCACCAGCAGGGCCGTGCCGAGCAGGCCCATGAAGGCGACGCCGAAGCCGATGATCACCATCCGCCGGCCCAGGGTGAGCACGTACCGGCCGGCGATCTGGGAGGAGATCGCCGCGGCGATCGAGGAGGGCAGCCCCAGCAGCGAGGCCTCGAAGGCGGTGTGCCCGAGGTGCATCTGCAGGTACAGCGGCACGATGATCCACACGCTGGTGGCGCCCAGGAAGTACACCGAGACGATGAGGATGCCGTTGCGGAACGCCTTGTTGGTGAAGATCGCGGTGTCCACCATCGGCGGCCGGCCGGCGCGCTTGTAGCGCTGTTCCCACGCCCACCACAGCCCCAGCACCAGCAGCCCGGCCGGGAAGGAGAGCCACACCAGGGCGCTCACGCCGCGCTCGAGGAAGGGGAGCATGATCCCGAGGATCGCCACGCACAGCAGCAGGGCGCCGATGGGGTCGAGGTCGGTCCGCTCGCGCCCGCGCATCCGGTCGTCGGGGATGAACTTGAGGGCGCCGAGGATGGCGAGCACCCCGATCGGCACGTTCATCAGGAACATCCAGCGCCAGCCCCGGTCGGGCCCCAGCAGCTGGATCAGCAGCCCGCCGATCACGGGGCCGACGGCGGTGGCCACCGCGACGGTCGTGGCCAGCAGCGCGAAGGCCCGCGCCCGGTCCTGACCGCGGAAGTGCTGCTGGATGAGCGCGACCGTCTGCGGGTTCAGCAGCCCCGAGCCGATCCCTTGCAGGATGCGGGCGAGGTTGAGCGTCTCGACGCTGGGGGCCAGGCCCGACAGCAGGGAGCCGGCCGTGAACACGGCGACGCCGATGATCAGCAGCCGGCGGCGGCCGGTGGCGTCGCCGAGACGACCGGCCGGCACCAGCAGCATGCCGAAGGCCAGCGCGTACCCGGAGATCACCCACTGCAGCCCGCCGGTGCTCGCCTCGAGGCTCTCGCCGATCGCGGTGAGGCCGACGTTGATGACGCTGACGGCGACCAGCGCCATGAACAGCGGGGCGAGGAGGACGGCGAGCAGGGGCTTGCGGCGCACCCGGGGAGGCGGCGCGCTGGGGTCGGGGATCACCTCAGCAGGATAGGCACGGACCGCAGCTCTCGGGCGGGGTGGTGACGCACGGGACAGGGGCCCGGCGGCGCCGGCTCAGTGCCGCGGCGGCACCGGCGGCTGCCCCGGCCGGCCGAAGGGGCTGATCGCCGCGCCGGGCAGCGGCCCGCGGGCGTCGTCGCGGTAGGGCCCCGGCGGGATCACGTAGTCGGTGCGATCCGACAGCAGCGGTGCGGCGAGCTGGACCGCCCGCGCGGTCGGTCGGGCGGAGTCGTCGGCGCCCGGGAAGCGTCCGAACTGACCGCCCGCGCCGGCGGGGCGGGCGGCATCGGCCGCGCCGAGCATCGCCAGGGCATCGCCCGGGGTCGGGAACCTCGAGGACCACACGTGCCCCGGCGGCAGCGGGGAGCGGAACATCGCGCCGGTGGGCCGGGTCCAGAGGGAGCCGGGCCGGGAGCGATCGCGCAGGGCGTGCGCCCGCCAGGTGGTGACGGGGTGCGAGGAGCTCCAGTTCACCCAGTGCACGAAGAAGCTCGGATCGCTCGCGGCGCGGTCGGCCAGCTCGTTGACGTTGACCTCGGCGTTCAGGTACTTGCCGCCCGCGAGCACGCCCATCACCCCGGGCGCGCCGCCCGGGGCGTGGGCGTAGCCGAAGTTGTCGGCCGTGAACTCCTGGGCGCGGGACAGGGCCGGCCCGAGGATCGGGATCAGGCTCAGCACGTTGGTGAACACGAGCCGGAAGTAGGAGACGTGGCCGGCGGCCAGGTGGCCCACCTCGTGCCCGATCACGAAGCGCAGGGCCGCCGGATCGCGCGTCCGCCCGCCGATCTCGAACATGTCGGAGTGGATGACCACGAAGCGGCGGAAGCCGTGGCCGGAGGCGAAGGCGTTGACCACGCCGTTGCCCAGCTGCACGTAGGCGTCGGGCACGCGCCGCATCCCGAACTGCTGGGCGGCCTCGACCACCATCCGGTACCCCTCGGGGAACTGGGTCGGGCTCATCCGGACGGCCGTCGCCCGCATCCGGGCGTACATGGTCGCGCGCACCCACCAGGCGAGGATCGGGAACAGCGGCAGCAGGAAGGCGAGCTGGAGGAAGATCGGCAGGATGCCCACGTACTGCCAGAGGCTGTCGACGGTCGCCTGGCCCTCGGTGATGCGCAGCCAGACCGTGGAGACCATCAGCACGGTCCAGGCGATGTAGGACAGCACCGTCAGGACGATGCCGGTGTACAGCAGCGGCAGCTCCCAGGGGTGGCGGATCTGCGGCCGCCCCAGGAGGCCGTGGGTGGTGGCGCCGTTGACCAGGTTCGGGTCCGCGGGCCTCCCGGGTCCGCCGGCAGCACCGGCTGCTGCGGCACCGGAGGGAGAACCCCCGTACGGCGAGGCGCCGGGAGACGGGGCGCCGGGGTGCGGCGGGGATCCTGGGGGCGGTGATGCCATGCGCGTGCGCTCCTTCGATCGGTCGAGGGCCTCGGCCGACGATAGCGCCGCAGGCCGCCCGGCGGCGCCCCGCACCGCCGTCGGCGCACCGCGTCACCGGGGGCGGGCGGCGGCGGGGCCGGCTCAGCGGAGCAGGAGGCGCAGCAGCGCCTTCCTCAGTCCCCGGTACGGCGGGTAGATCATGCGCAGCGTGTCCGGCCGCAGCGGCTTGCGGATGACGGGCTTGGCATGGGTGAACGCCGCGAGCCCGGCCTCGCCGTGGTAGGCGCCCATGCCGGACTCCCCCACCCCGCCGAAGGGCATCCGCGGGATGCCGACGTGGGCGAGGGTGAGGCCGAGGGCGAGGGAGCCCGAGGAGGTCTCGTGCGCGAAGCGCTCCCGGATCGCCCGCCGGTTCGAGAACACGTAGGCGGTCAGGGGCTTCTCGCCGGCGCGGATCCGGGCGATCGCCTCGTCGGGTCCGTCGACGACGAGGATCGGCAGCACGGGGCCGAAGACCTCCTGCCCCATCACCGCATCGTCCCGCTCCACGCCGGTCATGATCGTCGGCGGGATGAAGCCGGTGGCGCGGTCGGCGCCCGCGGTGCCGCCGAGCACGACCTTGTCGTCGTCGATCAGGCCCAGCACCCGGTCGAAGTGCGTCGCGCTCACCAGACGGCCGTAGTCGGGGCTGCGGCGCGGATCCTTCCCGTAGAGGGCGTGCACAGCGCGGCGCAGGTGCGGGACCAGCTCCTCGGCGGTGCGAGCGGTGGCCATCAGGTGGTCCGGGGAGATGCAGGTCTGGCCCGCATTGGTGAACTTCCCCCACGCGATCCGGCGCGCGGTCGCGGCGAGGTCCACGCCGTCGTCGACGAACACCGGGGACTTCCCGCCCAGCTCGAGCACGGTCGGGGTGAGGTGCTCGGCGGCGGCGCGGGCGACGATGCGGCCGACGGCGGCGTTGCCGGTGTAGAAGATGAGGTCGAAGCGCTGCTGGAGGAGGATGGTGGTCTCCGGGACCGCGCCCTCGACCACCCGCACCCAGGCCGGGTCGAGGTGGGTGCGCAGCAGGTGGGTGAGCGCTGCGGAGGTCGCGGGCACCACCTCGCTGGGCTTGACCAGCGCGGTGTTGCCGCCCGCGATGGCGGCGACCAGTGGGGCCAGGGTCAGGTTCACCGGGTAGTTCCACGGGGCGATGATCAGCGTGGTGCCGAGCGGCTCGCGGCGCAGCTCGCCCGCGGCGGGGGCCAGCAGGAGGCCCGGGGGCAGCGGCGAGGGGCGCAGCCAGGAGCGCAGGTGCCGCATGGTGTGGTCGATCTCCCGGGTGACCACCCCGATCTCGGTCAGCGCGCTCTCGGTGCGGGACTTGCCGAGGTCCGCGGCGAGCGCCCGGGCGAGCCGCGGCTCCTCGCTCCGCAGACCGCGCCGCAGGGCCGCGAGCTGGGCGAGGCGGGCGTCGATGTCGCGGGTGGTGCCGGCGTCGAACGACTCCCGCAGTGCGGTGACGTCCGCGAGCAGGCGCGAGCGCAGGGCGCCGTCGCCGTCGCCGTCGAGGACGGTGTCGGGGCCGGGGGCGGTGTCGGTGGACATGACGCCAGGGTAGGTTGCGGGCCTGGTGAGGGTCTGCGGGTCCGGAGCCGATCACGGTGCGGCGTCGGAGCGTCAGCCGGGGACAATGGAGGCGTGATGGAGGAGGTCGCATGACGAGTCTGCTGCTGGCCGCACCGGTCCTGCTGTCGCTGACGCTGCTGGTCTCCGGGCTCGCGAAGCTGGGTGCCCGCCGGGACACCGAGGAAGCGATGACCTCGCTGCGGCTGCCGCTGCGAGGGCTGCACCGCCCCGCCGCGTCGGCGCTGCCGGTGGTGGAGATCCTGCTGGCGCTCGCCCTGTGGGTGCCGTCCGTCCCCGTCCAGGTCGTCGTGGCGGCGATGGTCGCACTGCTGATGCTCGCCTATCTGGTGATCATCGCCCGCGCCCTGACCTGGGACGAGCAGGTCGAGTGCTCCTGCTTCGGCTCCATCGCCTCGCCGACGGTCTCCCGCACCACGCTGGGCCGCAACCTCATGCTCACGCTGCTGGGCCTCGTCACCGTGGCGGCGGCCGCCTCCGGGGCCATGACCGAAGCGCTGACGTGGACGCCGCTGGCCCTGGCGGGCCTCGCGGCCGCCGTGCTGCTGAGCGTCGTGCTCACCGTGCTGACCCTCGGCGGGGCCGCTCCGGCCGGCGTGGGACCGACGCAGCCGGTGGACGCTCCGCGACCGGCCGACGGCACGGACGAGGACGAGGAGCTGCTCGACTACGAGCGCGCACCGATCCCGGCCGCCGTGCTGCAGCGGCCGGACGGGCAGCTGATCACGCTGGACCAGCTCACCGCGCAGCAGGCCGCGCTGCTGGTGTTCGTCACCGAGGGCTGCGGTCCCTGCGAGCGGGTGCTCGACCAGCTGCCCGGCTGGATCGCGGACCTCTCCCCCGTCATGCAGGTCCAGGCCGTCTTCTCCCGGCCGCTCGACCAGCTGCGCGAGCGCACCGAGGACCGGGTCGGCGAGCACGCCCTCCATGACCTGCAGTTCATCGCGAGGACCGCCCTGGGGGCCACCGGCGCACCGTCCGCCGTGCTGCTGGGGGCCGACGGGCTGCTCGCGGGCGGTCCGGTCCGGGGCGGCAGCGGCGTCATCGAGTTCGTCGAGGAGATCCAGGCCCAGCTGCGGAGCGCCCGGCAGGAGGGCGAGCTGCCCGTCCAGCAGGACTGAGGGCCCGGCTCAGGGGACGGGCCCGGCTCAGGGGATGGGCCCGCTCAGGGGACGCTGGCCTGCGCGAAGCGGCCCGTCCCGGCGGCGCGCAGCGGGCCGTCGGCGGCGGGGACGAAGACCGCGCCCCCCGCGCGCAGCAGGTGCGTGCCGGCCGCGGTCTCCAGGGTGGTCCGTCCCTCGAGGCCGAGCACGATCCGGGGGCCGGATCCGGGGATCGGGTGGAGCGCCTGCTCGCCGCCCGCGGGGGACGCGAGCTGCGTGATGGCGAGCTCGAAGTCGTCGACAGGGGCGTAGTAGGCGATCGAGGCGGGGGTCTGCCGCTCGGGGGCCACCCGCAGCGGTGGTGCGGCGGCGACGCTGACGCACTGGAGCACCTCGTCGGCGTCGACCTTCTTGGGCGTCAGACCCGCCCGCAGCACGTTGTCGCTGGTGGCCATGATCTCGAGGCCGGTCCCGTGGAGGTAGGCGTGCAGGGCGCCCGGGGGGACGAACATCGCCTCGCCCGGCTGCAGGGTCACCGGGTTCAGCAGCAGCGCGGCCACGACCCCCGGGTCCCCGGGATGGTGCTCGGCCAGCAGCATCACGGAGCGGTCGATGCGCGGGGACGGCGAGGCGCCGGTCTCCCACCGGGCCCGGCAGGCCTCGACGACCTGGTGCACGGCGTGGGCGGAGGGCCGCAGGGACGCGGAGACCAGGGTGCGGAACGCGGCGCGCATGCCATGGGCGGTGGGGTTCTGGACCAGCAGCGCGTGCAGACGATCGGTGAGGGCGGTGCCCAGCCCCTCCAGGATCCGGGCCGCCCGGCGCGGGGCCCGGAACCCGCACAGGGCGGTGAAGGAGGTCAGCGCGATGAGCATCTCGGGCTTGTGGTTCGCATCGCGGTAGCTGCGCAGCGGCGAGTCCAGGGCGAGACCGGCGGCGTTCTCGGCCGCGAAGGACTCCGCGGCGTGCGCGCGGGTGGGATGGACCTGCAGCGACAGCGGTCGCTCGGCCGCGATGATCTTGAGCAGGTACGGCAGGCGGCCACCGAAGGCGCGGGCGACGTCGGCCCCCAGCATGGCGGCGGGATCGGCCGCGATCACGGCGTCCAGACGCTCGCCTCCCGGCACGGTCGCGGGAGCCAGCGGATGCGCCCCAAACCACACCTCGGCCCACGCCCTGCCGTCCGCCTCGCGGCCCAGCAGCGCCGGGAGCGCGGTCCGCGAGCCCCAGGCATAGTGCTGGACATGACCGTCCAGGTCGAACATGCTCACGCGCCGCCCTCGAGGAACTGGGCGATCAGCCGGGCGGGCTCGTCGGCGGCGATGGTCGGCGCGGGGGTCGCCGGCCCGCCGGTGCGACGCATGCCGTAGCGCTCCCAGTACGCGGGGACCCAGGTCGGCAGCCGGCTGCCGTGCACCCAGCTCGGCAGGCCGCGCAGCGCCGCCTCGAGCACGTCCAGGGAGAGCACGGAGACCACGGGGCGGTGCTGCGCGCTCACCGGACGCCCGGCGTCCTGCAGGTCGACGCCGCGCCGACGCAGCACCTCGTGGGCGGCGCGGGAGAGCCGATCCGTCTCCGTGACGTGCGGCTGATAGAGGGCGCGCGCGGAGCGGCAGTAGGAGTACGCGGCGGCGAAGGTGTGGCGGCGCGGCAGCTCGGGGGCGGTGAGCTCGCCCAGGAAGACCGGGCGCTCCTCGAGGTCCAGGACCGTCTCGGTCGCCTCGTGGACGGCCTGCCACAGCCGCTGCGAGCCGACCGTGCGCACCGCGACGTCGTCCCGCTGCGAGCGGTGGAACTCCGCGTCGGCGGCGGACCACGCGAGCAGGGTGGTCCGCGGGGGCAGCGGGGCCGTGAACGGCGTCAGCGCGGTGTGCTGGACGACGACGCCGGGGACGTCGGCCCGCTGCGCCCAGGTGTGGACCAGATGACCGATCTGCTGCTCCCAGCCGAGGGTGACCATCGCGGTGAAACCCCCGTCGGCGAGCACCTCGCGGGCACGCAGCACGGGCTGCTGGCTCCACTCGGCGCCGGAGAGCTCCGGCAGCTCCAGCCCGGTCGGGGCCAGCACCATGACGGAGGCGTGCAGGTACGGCAGGGCCGACAGCAGCGCCTCGCGGGCAGCGGCGGAGTCCGTGTCCATCCCGATCAGGATCCGGCCCGTGCCCTCTCCCGCGCGGGTGTGGAGGACGAGTTCGGCCGGGCCGGAGGCGTCCGGGCGTCCGCCCGCCGTGCGCGGGCTGCCCACCGCTCGGCGCCATTCCTGCCAGCGCTCGAGACTGCGCGGATGGATCAAGGTCATGGGACGACCTCCTCCTGCTGTGTGCGGACCCCGCGGTCAGCATTCCACACCGGTGCCCGCGGCTCAGCGCGGCAGGTTGCGCACGTTCGCCGCAGCCATCTCCACCATCCTGCCCACCCCGCCGCCCAGCACGACCTTCGTCGAGGCGGTCGCGAAGCCGCGGATCTGCTGGGCGGTGATCTTCGGGGGCATCGACAGCGCGTCGGGATCGGTGATCACGTCGATCAGCATCGGGCCGGGAGCGGCGAGCGCCGCGGCCAGCTGCTGCTTCAGCGTCCTCGGATCGCTGATGCGCACCGCGTCGATGCCCGCGCCCTGCGCGATCGCCGCGAAGTCGACCTGCTCATGGTCCGTGCCGTGATCGGGCAGGCCCTCGACCAGCATCTCGAGCTTGACCATCCCCAGGCTGGAGTTGTTGAAGACGAGGATCTTGGTGTTCAGCTGGTGGAGCTTCACGGTCAGCAGCTCCCCCATCAGCATTCCCAGCCCGCCGTCACCGCTGAGGGAGATCACCTGGCGCTCCGGGAACGACAGGGAGGCGCCGATGGCCTGCGGCAGCGCGTTGGCCATGGAACCGTGATGCCAGGAGCCGAACAGTCGACGCTTCCCGTTGGGGGTGATGTACCGGGCACCCCACACGTTGCACATGCCGGTGTCCACGGTGAACACGGCATCGTCGTCGGCGAGTTCGTCGAGGGTGTCCGCCACGAACTCGGGGTGGATCGGGACCAGCGTCTCGACGTTCTTGGTGTACGCGGCGACCACGCCGGTGAGCGCCTTGTGGTGGGCCTTCAGCTGGCGGTGCAGGAAGCGGTGGCTCTTGTCGCGGGTCAGCAGCGGCAGCACGGCCTGCAGGGTGAGGGCCACGTCGCCGTGGAGGGCGAGGTCCAGCGGGATCCGGCGGCCGAGCCGCGAGGCGTCGGCGTCGATCTGCACCACCTTCGGAGCCTTCCTGCCGTGCCCCGTCGGCAGGAACTCCGTGTACGGGAAGTCGGTGCCCAGCAGGATCACCAGCTCCGCCTCGTGCATCGCGTCGTAGCAGGCGCCGTAGCCGAGCAGCCCGCTCATGCCCACGTCATAGGGGTTGTCGTACTGGATCCACTCCTTGCCGCCGAAGGCGTGGCCCACCGGCGCCTGTACGCGCTCGGCGAGTGCGAGCACCTCCTCCCGCGCCTCGCGCACCCCGGCCCCGGCGAACAGCGTGACGGTCTCCGCCTCGTCGATCAGTGCGGCGAGGCGACCGACGGGGCCCGCCGCAGGCTGCACCCGGCCGAGCTCGGTGGCGAGGTCGCCGGTCAGCGGCCCGTCTGCCTCCTGGTCGGCGACATCGCCCGGCAGCACCAGCACGGAGACGCCCTGCTTCGCGATCGCGGTCTGCACCGCGATGTGCAGCAGGGTCGTGCCGTGGGAGCCGGAGTTGACCAGCTCGCAGAAGTGGGAGCATTCGCGGAACAGGCTCTCCGGATGGGTCTCCTGGAAGAAGCCGGTGCCGATCTTCTCGGAGGGGATGTGGGAGGCGATGGCGAGCACCGGCGCGCCGTCGCGGTGGGCGTCGTACAGGCCCTGGATCAGGTGGGTGTTGCCCGGGCCGCAGGAGCCGGCACAGACGGCGAGCCTGCCGGTCAGCCGGGCCTCGGCGCCGGCGGCGAAGGCCCCGGCCTCCTCATTGCGCACGTGGATCCAGTCGATGCCCTCAGTGGTGCGCACGGCGTCCACGACCGGGTTCAGGGAGTCCCCGACCACCCCGTAGATCCGCTGGACCCCGAGATCGCGGAGCTGGGTGACGAGGAGCTGGGCGAATGTGCGAGCCATGGGAGTCCCTCCCGGGATGGTGATCGCCGGGTGGCGCCCGGCACGGGTCCGTTCCCCTCGACCCTAGCCCGCTCGCCGCCTGGCGCGCCGGGAGCAGACCGAGAGGTCGACCACCGCGCGCTTTCTCAGCGGTGCTCGGGCTCCGCCGCCGCGTCCGCGGTCGGCGCCGTGGAGGTGAACCGCACCGTCTGCACCCGCCGCTCGCCGACCTCGACCACCTCGAGCAGCCCGCCCTCGACCTCGACCAGGTCACCGACCTCGGGGATCCGGCCCAGGCGCGCCATCAGGAAGCCGCCCACGGTCTCGTAGCCGCCGGTGTCGGGCAGCGCGATGCCGGTGGCGGCCTCGAACTCCTGCAGGATCAGCCCGCCGTCGAACTTCCCGTCGGCCTGGACGATGCGATCCAGATCGCCGGCGTTCGGCCACACCTCCCGATCGAACTCGTCGTAGATCTCGCCCACCAGCTCCTCCAGCAGGTCCTCGAGGGTGATGATGCCGTCGGTGCCGCCGTACTCGTCGACCACCACCGCGATCTGGTCGGCGTGGGCGCGCATGCGGTTCAGGGCCGCCAGCACCTCGACGGTGCCGGGGATGTGCTCGATCGGGCGCACCAGCTCGGCGAGCGTGGTCCGGCCGGGCTCGTCCACCAGCAGCAGGTCGCGCACGTGGACGAAGCCGAGCACGTCGTCGACGTCCTCACCGGTGACCGGGTAGCGGGAGAAGCCGGTGTCGCGGATCTCCTCGCGGGTCTCGACCACGGTCTGCTCGCCGCGCAGGAAGTGCACCTGGTGGCGGGGCTGCATGACCTCCACGACGGTCCGCTCGGAGGCGTCGAACACGTCGGCCAGCACCCGCGACTCGGCCTGGTCGAGCGCCTCGGAGTTGCGCACCATCGAGCGGATCTCCTCGGCGGAGACCGCCTCGGTGTTCGCGTGCGGGTCCCCGCCCAGCAGGCGCACCACGATGTTCGTCGAGGTGGACAGCAGCCAGATCACCGGTCGCATCAGGCGCCCGAAGAGGTGCAGCGGGGGTCCGACGATCTTGGTCATGCCCAGCGCGTTCTGCATCGCCAGCCGTTTGGGCACGAGCTCGCCGAGCACCAGCGATAGGTAGGCGATGACCAGGGTCATCGAGATCAGGGCGACCGTGCTCGAGGCGCTCGCCGGGACGCCCAGGCGCTCCAGCCCCGGCACCAGGGAGGGCGCGATCGTGGAGGCGCCGTAGGCGGAGGAGAAGAAGCCCGCGACGGTCACGCCGATCTGCACCGCCGAGAGGAACTGGTTGGGGTCGCGCACCATGGTGGCGGTGCGCTCACCGCTGGGCCCGGAGTCCTCGAGCTGCTTGATCTGCGACTCGCGGAGGTTGACGATCGCCATCTCCGTGCCGGCGAACAGGCCGCCGACGAGCACGAAGACCAGCACGAGGCCGAGGTTTGCGAGCGCAGTCCAGTCCATGGCCCCAACCTACCCGCGGCGCCCGCGAGAACCCTGTCGGTGGCGTGAGCTCACGGCCCAGGGCGGGCTGAGGTCACGCCCACGAAAGTCCTCCGGGGGGCGGGGAGCCGGGGGACCGCCTCACCCCTTGATCGCGCCGAAGATGACCCCCTTCGTGAAGTGCCGCTGCACGAACGGGTACACGAGCAGGATCGGCACCAGGGCGAAGACCACGATCGCCATCTTCACCGCCAGGCTCGCGGGAGGCCGCGCGCCGGCGACCCCGGCGGGCGTGAGCTCCGAACCTGGCAGCTCGACGCCTTCGAGGACGTAGGAGCGCAGCACCATCTGCAGGGGCCACTTGGCGCTGTCCTGCAAGTAGAGCATCGCGTTGAAGAAGGCATTCCAGTACCCGACGCCGTAGAACAGCGCCACCACCGCGACCACCGCGGTGGACATGGGCAGCACGATGGTGCCGAGGATCCTGAACTCCCCGGCGCCGTCGATGCGTGCGGCCTCGAGGATCCCGGTGTCGATGCCCATGAAGAAGGCCCGCAGGATGAGGATGTTGAACGCCGAGACGGCGCCCGGCAGGATCAGCGACAGATAGGTGTCGATCAGGCCCAGCTCCGAGACCACCAGGTAGGTCGGGATCATGCCGGCCGAGAAGAACATCGTGATCAGGAACAGGAACAGGATCGGCCGGTGCAGCAGCGAGCTGGTCCGGCTGAGGCCATAGGCGGCGAGCACCGAGACGGTGGTCGACAGGAGCGTGCCCAGGGCGGTGACGCCCACGCTGACCAGGATCGAGCGCGTGACCACTCCCCCGCTGAGAATGGCCGAGTACGCGGACACGGTGAGCTCGCCGGGGACCAGCACCATGCCACCGGCCTCGGTGATCGTGGCGTCCGAGGAGAAGGAGGTCAGCACGACGGTGTACAGCGGGAGCAGTACGACGAGCACGATCAGTGTGAGGGCGAACAGCTTCCCGATCTTCTCGAGGACCGTGGGCTCCTCTGCCCATGCCGGACGCCGGTTGGCGTCGCCGGGCCGCTGCAGCGGTCCGCCGAGGCGGCCCAGCCAGCCCCCGCGCCCGGGAGGGCGGGCCGTGTCGAGCGCGCTCTGCGCCGCGGGGACGGTCTGATCGGCGATGCCGGATCCGGGTGCGCTCGTGCTCATCGCGACTCCCTCCGATAGACGCCGGCCTCGCCGAAGACGTGGGCCAGCTTGTTCGCGCCGAGCACCAGGACCAGCGAGACGATGCCCTTGATCAGGCCCGCTGCGGCCGCGTAGGACCAGTCCCCGCCGATCACGCCCTGGTAGTAGACGTAGGTGTCGAGAACCTCTGCCGCACCCTGTCCCACCGCACCGCGCTGCAGGATCAGCTGCTCGAAGCCGACGGTGAGTGCGTCGCCCAGGCGCAGGATCAGCAGCAGGATGATGGTGGGGCGGATCGCGGGCAGCGTGATGGACCACATCCGTCGCCACTTGCCGGCACCATCGACGGCCGCCGCCTCGTACTGGGTGGGGTCGATGGTGCTCAGCGCGGCGAGGAAGATGATCATGCCCCAGCCCGCGTCCTTCCAGACGGCCTGGGAGGTGACCAGGAGCAGGAACGTGTCGGGATTGGTCATGACCTCGATCGGTGCCATCCCGGCATCCCGCAGCATCCGGTTCAGCAGCCCGGCGCCGCCGAGGATCTGCTGGAAGATCGTCACCACCAGCACCCACGAGAAGAAGTGGGGCAGGTAGACGATCGACTGGATGGTGGTGCGGATCCATGGCGTCAGCACGGAGTTCAGCAGCAGCGCCAGGGCGATCGGCACCGGGAAGAAGAACACCAGCTGGAACGTGGTGATCGTCAGGGTGTTCACCACCGCTTCCCAGAACGATGGGGTGCGGAACACCCGGGCGAAGTTGTCCCATCCTGCCCAGGGGTTCTCGAACAGCGGCACGTACGGCGAGTAGTGCTGCCATGCGATGACGTTGCCGAACATCGGCACGTACATGAACACGATCATCAGGACCACGGCCGGCAGCACCATGGCCAGCAGCGGCCAGTCGCGTCGCAGCCGCTTGCCGAGGGGAATCCTCCGGCGCTGGATGCCACCGGCGCCGCTCACAGGCGGCGCCTCGGCCAGCAGCGCCGCCGATCGCCCCGTCTCCGGCGGCGGAGCCGCCGTGGCCCCCGCTCCTCCGCTCATTCGCCCAGCTCGTCGTAGATGGCCTGGTAGTACTCCCGCATCCGGTCGCCTCCGGAGCTGCGCCAGGTCTCGACCGCCTGATCGAAGTCGCCCATCGACTTGCGACCGCGCACCACGTCCTTCTCGAGGTCGTACATCGGCTGGTCGAGGGCCGCGTACTCCACGGGCCGAGGGATCTGACGGCCGTAGAACGGGCCTTCGACCATATGCTCGGTCTCGGCCGCCATCCACTCGCAGTACTCACGCACGTGGTCGGGGTCCTCGAAGTCGAACTTCGCGACCGGCCCGGTGACGAGCGTGGACAGCACCCCGGGATGCTGCTCGGCGAGCTGGTCGGTGGCGACGGGCACACCGCCCTCGCCCCGCTCGAAGTGGACGCCCTCGGTCCCGAAGTTGACCTGCTCCCATTCCTGGGTACCGAACGGGGCCGCCAGGAAGTTCGCGATGCCGAGCAGTTCCTCGATACGTGCCGGGTCGTCGGACTTCTTGAGGAAGCTGAAGAAGTTGGCGGCGTTGCCCGCGTACCGGACCGGGTCCGAGCCGGAGGCGGACAGCCCGCTCATCGGGACCTGCCGGTAGTCGGGGTTCGAGGCCTGAACGCGTTTCATGGACTCTCCCCACGCGCCCACCCCGTCGTAGTGGATGGCGACCTGCCCGGACTCGAAGCGCTGCTTGGCGTCCCCGGAGTCGGCAGCGACGTCAGGATGGACCCATCCGTTCTCGAACAGCTGGATCTGGAACTCCAGAGCGTCGCGGTACTCCTGCGTCTCCCAGCGGTAGATCAGTGCGCCGTCGTCGACCCTCCAGTCCGGCGGGGCGCCGAACAGCAGGTTCGGGGCCCCGACGTTCATGTCGTTAATCGCCCAGCGATTGGCGTCGGGATCGGTCAACGCCTCGCAGACCTGCAGGAACTCCTCCGCCGTCGTCGGTGCCTGAAGCCCCAGCGAGTCGAGGATGTCGGCGCGGTAGAAGATCGCATCGGTGACGACCTCTCCCTGGACCGGGATGCCGTAGAGCTTGCCGCCGAAGACCCCGAACTCCCACGCGGCCGTCGGCAGATTGGCGAGGTTCGGCCAGCGCGCGATGTTCTCCCCGCCCAGGAACGGTGTGAGGTCCTGGAACACGGACTCGACGGCCTGAGCGAAGCGCGGCGGAGGATTCCACCCGAACACGGAGACCCAGTCGGCGACATCGTCCGGAGAGGCGAACACAGCAGCCTGCTTGTCGCGGTAGTCGTTGCCGGTGGTCATCTGGTAGCTGAGCGTCGCACCCAGCGCCTCGTCGAGCCCCTGGGTGAAGGCGTTGTCCGGATTGGACTGCACGGCGCTCCAGGTGGGCGTCATCAGGGAGAAGGTCCCGCCCGAGCCGGGAGGGGCTTCGACGGTACGGGGCAGATCGCTGGGATAGCTGGTGTAACCGGGCGTCGAGCCGTTCTGACCGGGAATGTCCGGGGTCACGGCAGTCTGCTCGATATAGGCGGGCAGCTCGACGTCGGCAGCCGCTGCGACGTCGCCGGCCGCCTGCTCGGACGGCTCTTCGCCGCCGCAGGCTGCGAGTGCCGGGAACAGGGCGGCGGCGCCGAGGCCGCCGAGGACCGTACGGCGCGAAGTAGTGGGACGGACGGGGCCGGGTCGGACGTTCATGGAGCGCTCCTCCGTTGCACGCGGGAACAGGCTGCTCTGCCTGCCTCGGGGACCGACGCCGGCAATCTCGATCTTGACGCCCAGGTCATGCCCGGTTTACCGGTCCACAAACGTCAGGGTAGGCTCCCTCTCATCGCGGGTCAAGCGCCGGATCGACCGCTGGGTCAGCACGCTCCTTCGGCACGATGCCGCCCTGCCCAGCGCACAGCGAGGAGAGACCAGTGAGCAGTCTTCGCGACGTCGCCGCCGCAGCCGGCGTCAGTCGGATGACGGTCTCGAACGTCATCAACGGCCACCACCACAAGGTCTCCCCGGCGACGATCACCAGGGTCCGCCAGGCCATCAAGGACCTCGAATACGTCCCCGATGCCCAGGCCCGCTCACTGGCGGCGAACCGGTCGCGGATGATCGGTCTCGTCGTCCATCATCCGGATGAGCGCCGCGGCCTGCTCGAGAACCCGCACGACGCGATCCTGGTCGGCGCGGTCGAGCGAGCGGTCACGGCTGCGGGCTACTCCCTCATCACCGCCTCGAGTGCGGACGTCGTCGGCACGGCGAGGACCGTCGGCTCCTGGCGCACGGACGGGCTGATCGTCTACGGCTCCGTCGCCGACGAGATCAATGAGCTCGAGCGCACCCAGGCGCGCCCGCTGGTGTTCCTCGACAACTATTCACGCGAGCAGCGGGTGAACGTGGTCGGGGTCGATGATCACCAGGGAGGGATGGCGGCCGGCCAGCACCTCATCGAGCTGGGCCACCGGCGCCTGGCCTTCGCGGGACCGCTCGGCGCGACCGACGGTGTCGTCGCCCGGCGGCTGGCGGGCCTGCGCGCGGCAGTCGCCGACGAGCCGGGTGTCCACATCGTCCAGGTGCTGCCGGCAGATCACGAACCGCGATCCGCCGCCCGGGTGGTGGACCAGTTCCGGTCAGGACGCGACGCCCCCACCGCCGTGGTCGCCGCGAGCGACGTGCTCGCCACCGAGATCGTCGGCGAGCTGCTGGACCGCGGAGTGGACGTGCCCGGGCTGGTGTCCGTGCTCGGATTCGATGACACCGCGGTCTGTCGGTGGATGCGCCCGCAGCTCACCTCGATCGCCCAGGACATCCCGGCGAAGGGCGCCGCCGCGGTCGAGCTCCTGGTCCGCCTGATCGAGGACGGGGGAACCGGCACGGCGGTGCACGCCCCGCCACGTCTGCCCATGTCGCTGGTGCGGCGGCAGAGCACCGCCCCGCCGCGCGTCTGAGTCCTCACAGCAGCGGCAGCAGCTCCTCCCACACCGCGCGCAGGACCTCCGCGCCGCTGCGTCCCTCGAGGCGGGAGGTGATGGTCAGGACCGCCTGCTGCTCGGGCAGGACCAGCAGGAACTGGCCCAGGGCGCCGTCGGCCCGCCAGGCGCCGGACGGCGTGCACTGCCAGATGCCGTACCCGTACCGGGCGCTCTCGGGCTCGGGATCACCGGTGGCGACCCAGGCCTCCTCGGCGTGCAGGGCGTCGATCCACGCCGGGGGCACCAGCTGCGTTCCCTCGTGCTGCCCGCGCTGCAGCAGCAGCTGCCCGATCCGGGCCAGCTGCCCGCTCTTGAGGTGCAGTCCGGTCGCGCCCCAGGTCACACCGTCGCGGGTGGTGTGCCACTGCGGGTTCAGGATCCCCAGCGGCTCGAACAGCCGCGGCATCAGCCAGTCCCGCATCGACTGCCCGGTGCGCTCGGTGAGCACGCGGGACAGCAGCAGGGTCGAGCCGTTGGAGTACTCCCACCGCGCGCCGGGATCGGCGACCAGGTCGGTGGCCAGGAACAGGGAGCTGAGGTCGGGATGCTCGCGCTGCTCGTCGAGGAAGCCCAGCACCGGGGAGCCGGAGGTCATGGTCAGCAGGTGGCGCAGCCGCACCTGCTCCATGCCGCTGCCGTAGCCGTCGGCCGGGGCGGGCAGGTGGTCAACCAGCAGGTCCTCCGCGTCCAGCAGCCCCTCGTGGGCGGCGATCCCCACGGCGAGCGCGGTCACGGTCTTGGAGACCGAGTAGATGTTCTCGGCGGTGTCCTGGGCGAAGCGGTGGCTGAGCTCGTCGTGGCCCGCGCGGTGCAGGTGCAGCGCCCGCACCCCGAGCTGCTGCTCGATGATGCGCTGGCGCAGCGGGAGCAGCAGCAGCGGGTCGGGGACAGGGTGGCGCGGGGCGGGCACGGCGGCGTCGGCGGCGGTCATGGGGCGACCGTAGCGCCCGCCCGGCACCGGGGGCGACCCCTGTCCCACGCACCGGGCGCAGCCCGGGATGATTCCGACACGTGCACGGAGACGCTGGTCAGGCGGTACCGTCTCGGTCAGAATGGCCTCGGGGCCATGCCCCCGCCACCTGGGCCGCTCGGAACCTCCGCAGTCCCCTTCCCCATCGGCATCGTCGCCGACCTCATCGAAAGGCGCCCATGGACGCCCTGCGCCGCTTCGTCTTCCCCGTCATCTGGATGCTGATCTTTGCCGTCATCGCCCTCGCGCTGGCGAAGCTGGCGTTCTTCCCCGCCGACGCGGACACCCCGGCCGCCGACCCGCTGACCCCGTCGGCCGACTTCGACCAGTACGCCCTGGTGCCGGTCGCGCCGCAGGACATCTCCTCCGTGCTGGAGCTGTCCGCGCTGGTCCAGCCCGACGCCGGCACCGAGCTGCTGGCCACCAGCACCGGGGAGATCACCAAGATCTGGCGCGGCAACGGGGAGGCGGTGGAGAAGGGCCAGCGGGTCCTGCAGGTGAAGTACGAGGTCGCCCCCGCCATGGTCGAGGCGCCGGTCGAGCAGCCGGCCGAGGTGCCGGCCGACATGCCGCTCGGCGGCGGCGATGTCCAGGAGCTGCCGGCGCCGCCACCCGCCGAGCCCGAGTACCGCTACGTCAACCTCATCGCCACCGCGAACGGCACCCTCACCGGCATGACGGCCGCGGAGGGCCGGCAGCTCACCGAGGACGACGTCGTCGCGACCATCTCCCCCGGCACCTACTCGATCATCGCCGACCTCACCCCCGAGCAGCAGCTCTCCCTGCTGGACCTGACGATCGTCGCCACCGCGACCCTGCCCACCTCGCCGGACCTCGTCGCCTGCGCCGCCCCGTCCATCACCGAGGACACCGAGCTCGAGGAGCCGGCCACGCCGCAGGCCCCCGAGATCGACCCGTTCACCGGGATGCCCCTCGAGCCCGGCGGGTCGGGCGTCTCCGCGGCCCAGCTGGTCTGCCCGGTGCCCGCCGACGTGCGGGTGGTGCCCGGGCTGAGCGTCGAGGTGTTCGTGGACCTCGGCTCCCGCACCGGGGTGCTCACCGTGCCCACCACCGCGGTCGAGGGCGAGGGCACCGCCGGCACCGTCTACGAGCTGGACTTGGCGACCGGCGAGCCCACACCGATCGAGGTCACCCTGGGGCTGCGCGGCGACGGGATCGTCGAGGTCACCGAGGGCCTCGCGGAGGGCCAGGAGATCCTGCAGTTCGCCCCCGGCGTCGACAACCCCGACGACATGATGGGCGGTGAGGTGTGGTGAGCGCACCCTTGCTGGAGCTGCGCGACCTGCGCCGCTCGGTGCGCCTGCCCAGCCGGGAGGACCTGCACATCCTGCGCGGCGTCGACCTCACCGTGGAGGCCGGGGACCATGTGGCGATCGTCGGCCGCTCCGGATCGGGCAAGACCACCCTGCTGAACCTGCTGGGGCTGATCGACCGCCAGAGCGGCGGGGAGCTGCGCTTCGACGGGGCGGACGTCTCCCGGCTCGGGGAGCGCCGACGGGCCCGCCTGCGCGGCGCCACCATCGGCTTCGTGTTCCAGCAGTTCAACCTGCTCGAGCGCCGCACCGCGCTGGAGAACGTGATGATGCCGTTGATGTACGGCAGCGCCGGCCAGTTCTGGCACCGCGAGCGCCTCGCGCTGGAGATGCTCGACCGCGTCGGCCTCGCGGACCGCGCCCAGCAGCTGCCCACCCGGCTCTCCGGCGGGGAGCAGCAGCGGGTCGCGGTCGCCCGCGCCCTGGTGCGGCGCCCCCGCCTGATCCTGGCCGACGAACCCACCGGCGCCCTCGACGTCACCACCGGCGAGGCGGTGATGGCGCTGCTGGACGAGATCGCCCGCGACTCCGACGCCGCGCTGGTGACGATCACCCACGACCTCCAGGTCGCCGCCCTCTCCCGCCGCTCCTACCTGCTGGACGAGGGCATCCTGCACGACGTCGGCGCAGGCGGGGCCCGGGACGCCGTGGCCGCGACCGTGGGGATCCGCGCCGGCCGGGAGGCGGTGGCATGACCGGTCTGCTCGCCTCGATCGTCGAGGCCTGGGGAGAGCTGCGGGTCAACAAGGGCCGCATCCTGCTGTCCCTGATCGGGGTGGCGTTCTCCGTCTTCGCCCTCACCGCCGTGATGGGCGCCGGCGGCATGCTCACCGGCGCCCTGACCCAGTCCTCCGAGAAGTGGGGCGGGCGCGACGCCACCCTGACGATCTACTCGATGGGCACCGGCGGCTCGCTCACCGGCGCCGAGCAGGACGCCGTGGTGCTCGAGCAGATCGATCGCCTGGGCATCGACCAGCGCACCCGTCGCGTCCGCGACTCGGTGCGGATCCAGACCCCGCAGGGGGTGCGCACCACCGAGCTGCACGGGGTCGATCCCGCCTACGGGGACATGTTCCGCACCACGGCGCAGGAGGGCCGCTGGCTGGCGGACTCCGATGCCCGGCGCCTGGCCCCGGCCCTGGTGGTCAACCAACCCCTCTACGAGATGCTGGGCCGGCCCGCGCTGGGCACCGAACCGGTCACGCTCTTTGGGCCCACCGGAGCGACCGAGTCGGAGCAGGCGATCGTGGTCGGGGTGCTGGCGGCGGATCCGAACATCGACTGGGGACCGCTGGCCTACGTCACCGCCGGCGGCATGGAGACGCTGCCGGGACGGGCCGAGGCACCGGCCGGTGCGGAGTACATGGTGTGGGTGCCGCCGGAGCAGGTGGAGCAGCTCCGCGGCCATCTGGCGCAGGCGCTCGCGGACACCCCGGCCGGAGCCTTCGACGTGCAGGTCAGCTCGCTGTCCGCCGAGGACACCGGCTTCGAGGTGCTCGCCTACGCGGTGATCGCGGTGGCCCTGGTGATCCTGCTGCTGGGGGCGCTGGGCCTGGTGAACATCTCCCTGGTCACCGTGCGCTACCGGGTGCGGGAGATCGGCATCCGCCGTTCCTACGGCGCCACCGGCGGGCGGATCTTCGTGGGGGTGCTGATGGAGTCCGTGGTCGCCACGGTGGCCGCCGGGGCGATCGGGGTGACGGCCGCGGTGGCGCTGGTCAAGGCGCCGTTCGTCACCGAGTTCTTCGCCGGCATCGGCCTGGTGGACCTGCCGCCGTTCCCGGTCCAGGCGGTGCTGGTGGGGCTCGGGGCGGCCACCGCGGTGGGCATCCTGGCCGGCGCGCTGCCCGCGCTGATCGCCACCCGGATCAAGGTCATCGACGCGATCCGCAACTGAGCGGGGCCCGGCGGCCGCTCAGAACGGGACCGGCTCCGGAGCGAGCTCGGCGGCGGGGCGGCCGACGGGTTCCCGCAGGGCGACGCCTTCGCGCCGGCTGATGAGGACCACCATCACGGCGGTGAGCAGCAGCAGCGCCACGGCGCCGCCGATGCCCCCGGCCAGGGACGCGGCTCCGGCCTCGGCGGCGGTCGCGGCGAGGGCCGCCGCCGAGGTGCCGGGGGCCGCGGCGCCGGCGTTCAGGGCGGCCGCCCCGGCGCCGGCCGCAGTGCCGGCACCGAGCGCGGAGACCAGATGGGAGGCGAGGGTGACGGTGGCGGTCAGCACGATCGGCAGCTCCAGGCCGCCGCTCTTCCAGGCCAGCACCGCGGCGGCCAGCGCCAGGGCCAGGGCGGGCAGCGCCACCGGGACGGAGAGCTCGCGTCCGATCAGGGCCACCGCGGTGGCGGCGAGGATCGGCAGCAGCGGGCTGCGCAGCCAGCTCCCGAGGGCCTGCATCACCACCCCGCGCAGCGCCAGCTCGAGGCCCGCGGCCTGCAGCGGCGCCAGCCCCAGCAGGAGCAGGGTGACCAGCAGCAGCTGCGGCGCGGAGGCGGCGCCGGGTGCCGCGGCGCCGTCGGTCCCGGCGAGCGCGCCGGCGATCGCGGCGACCGCGACCACCACGATCGCCATCGCCGCGCCCCCTCCCGCCAGCGCGCCCAGGCGCTCACGGCGCAGGCGGGCCGCGACGGACCAGGCGGTGCCCAGCGGGCGCCAGCCGCCCACGCGCACGCCGATGATCCCGGCGGGCAGCCACATGGCGCCCATCACCAGGGCCAGCACGACGTCCAGCGGGCTGGTGGGGTCGCCGCTGGTGACGCCGATGGCGACGTTCACGCCCGGCATCACCGCGAGGACCAGGATGGTCAGCACCAGCACCACCGAGGCGAGCACGACGTAGGCCACGAAGGCGGCGGCGATGGTCAGCAGGGGCTTCGCACCGGCCGCCCAGGCCGGGCGCAGGGTCGCCAGGCGGTGGTACGGGACCGGTCGGGACGGGGCGGGGGCGCTCACGCGGCGTCCTCGGCGAGCTGGCGGCGGCGCTGCTCCTGGGCGCGGGCCTGCGCGGCATGGGCCTGCGAGGCCGCGGCGGACAGACCGAGATCCTCGATGCTCAGCGCGTGGGCGAGGGGCCCGAAGGGGTGCTCGCTGGTGAGCGAGCCGTCGCCCAGCAGATGCAGCAGCTCGCCCGAGTCCAGCAGCCGCCAGGCGGGATCGTCGTCCATCGGTTCGCTGGCGACCACCACGGAGCGCACCCCGGCGAGGTCGGCGCTGCGGGCGCGCAGGGAGTCCGAGTACTGCTCGAGCGGTTCGCGGGGCTGGGCGGCGGTGGCGGTGCGCTCGAGCACCCACAGCTCGTTGGTCGCCGGCAGGCGCACCGCGATCAGCTCCTCGTCCTTCAGGACCAGAATGTTCACCGAGTACACCGGCACGTTCGCGATGATCCACGACAGCGCGGCGACCACGCCGTCGTGCAGGTCGCCGTCCTGGGCGGCGACCTCGCCGGCGATCAGGGCGGACATCCACTCGCTGTCGGTGGAGCCCTGGACGTGGTGGGCCGCGCCGAGCTCCCGCACCCGCTGCCGCATCGCGGCGGTGACCTCGAGGACCCCGTTGTGGGCGGAGATGATGCCGTCCTGCAGGAAGGGGTGGGTGTTCTCCACGCAGTGCTCGCTGCCGGAGGAGAGCCGCACATGGGCGATCATCGACCGCGCCCGCAGCGTGGTGGCCACCTGCGGGAACGTCTCGGACTCGAAGGCCGCGACGGGGCGCTTGCGCACCGTGGCCTCGCCGTCCTCACCGATCCAGCCCAGCCCGGTCCCGTCGGCGTTGAAGCGGGACTGGCTGAGCAGGGAGTAGGGGGCATCGAGCAGCCAGAGATCGGCGGTGACGGGCTGGTCGGAGTGGAGGGCGAAGAGTCGGCACATGACCCGACCACTCTAGGACGCACCGGCCGGGGCCGCAGTGAGGCCCACCACCCGCGGGCGGGCGCGGCCCCCGGCTCCGCCGTCGGCCCGGGTCCCGTCCCGGGAACGGGCCCGCGCCCCGTTCCGGGTGTCGGCAGGCGGTGACATGATGTGGCTCACACCGGGCCAGCTGTGGGCGCGGCCCCCGTCTCCCCGTGGAGGAACCATGCCCAGCTCGACTCCGTACATCTCCTTCCCCGGCAACGCCGCCGAGGCGATGGCCTACTACCGCGACGTCTTCGGCGGCACCCTCGACGTCATGACCTACGGCGACATGCCGCCCATGGAGGGCATGCCGTTCACGCCGCCTCCCCAGGCCGTCGCCCACGCCCAGCTCGAGGGCGGCCTGCTCACCCTCGCCGGCGGGGACGACATCGCCGAGGTCCCGCAGCCCCTGGACAGCCCCGTCTACTCCCTGATGGTCCTGCCCGACTCGGTGGACGAGGGCCGGGCGCTGATCGAGAAGCTCACCTCCACCGGTGGCAACGTCGAGATGCCCTTCGAACAGGCTCCGTGGGGCGACCACTACGGTCAGGTCAAGGACCGCTTCGGCGTGATGTGGCAGATCGACGTGCCCGGCGAGCCCGGCTGATCCCCAGCGCCTGCACCGCATCGCCCGCTCCGCACCGCCCGACGTCGACGGCCGGGGCGAGACCGGTCACCTCCGGGAAGCTCGATCGCGCCGCCGGCGTTGGGCGCAGACGTGAACACTGCTGCTCCCCGCACACTCGGGATCCTCGGCGCCGGCAAGGTCGGCACGGTGCTGGCGCGCCTCGCGGTCGCGGCCGGCTTCGAGGTGCTGATCTCCGGCTCCGGTCCCGTCTCCAGGATCGCGCTGATCACCGAGCTCCTCGCCCCCGGCGCGATCCCGCTGACCAGCCGTGAGGTCGCCGAGCGCGCCGAGCTGGTGATACTGGCGCTGCCGCTGGGCAAGCTCGACACGGTGCCGGCGGACGCCCTGGAGGGCACGCTCGTCATCGACGCCATGAACCACTGGTGGGAGACCGACGGGCACGACGAGACGTTCTCCGCCCCGGGCGCCTCCACCAGCGAGCACGTCCAGGAGCACCTGCCCGGTGCGACGGTGGTGAAGGCTTTCAACCACATGGGATACCACGACCTGGAGGACCGCGCCCGGCGCCGCACCGCGGGCGCCCCGGTGGGCCCGCGCGCGGCGATCGCGATCGCCGGTCCCTCCCCGCAGGTGGAGACCGTGGCGGAGCTGGTGGACGCGCTGGGGTTCGACCCGCTGCCCATCGGGCCGCTCTCCGAGGGAGTGCGCCTGCAGCCGTTCACCGAGGCCTTCGGCGCCTCCGGGGACGCTGCCGAGCTGCGGGAGATCATCGAACGGTTCCCGGAGACGGACCGCGGCCGCGAGGTCATGGCCGCGCTCGGCCAGAGGGTCTGAGCCCGGCGGAACCGGCCCGCTCGGCCCCGTCAGCGCAGCGGTTCGCGCGCCCGGAACGGCTCCCACAGCCCCAGATGCTCGCGCCGGGAGAACCACCACCAGATCCCGGCGGTCAGCAGCAGCATCGGGATGATCGCCTGCAGGAAGCCGGTCACGCTCACCTCTCCCTGCTCGATGAGGCCGGGGATCAGCGGGGCGATCGCGAAGAGGGTCCAGTTGTTCGCCACGTGCAGCAGCACCGGGATCTCGATGCCGCCGGTCTTCCAGGCCAGCGCGCCCATGGCCAGCGCGAACACCGCGATGTCGACCTGGCCCAGCCAGGAGTAGCCGTGCCCCATCACGAACAGCGGGACCGGCACCAGGATGCCGATGATCGGCCAGCGCAGCCAGGTCCCGAGCGCCTGCATCGGCAGCGCCCGGAAGGCGTACTCCTCCCCCGCCGCCTGCAGGGGCACCAGCAGCAGCGTCAGACCCCACGCGATCAGGGCGCTCGCACTTAGGGCGGGCAGCACGACGGCCCCGCGCTCCAGCACCAGGTTCGCCACCAGGTTGATCAGCACGTACACCGGGGCCACCACGATCGCCGCGCGACCCAGCAGCCCCCAGCGGAAGCGGCCGAGCACGGAATGGGCGATCCCCGCGCGGCCGTACCCGGCCAGGGTGCCCACCAGCACCGCGGGGAGCAGCAGCGCGAGCGAGCCGAGCCCGAGCAGCTGGTCCATTGCGTTCAGGGGATCCATCAGCTCGTCGCTGGGGGCGAAGGCCGGCCAGATCACGCCCAACAGCAGCAGCGGCACCATCAGCTGCAGGTTCATGATCAGGTAGGCCGTGCCCGCCACGGCCACGGCCACCACGGGCCGCCACCAGTACCGACGGTGAGGGATCGCACGCGCCAGGTGCGGGTAGGAGTGCCCGACGGCGCGCAAAGGGACAGGGGCAGCGCCGGGTGCTGCGGGGTGCGGTGGCCGGTGCTCGCCACGCTCACGGGCGGGCTCGATGGTGGTGCTGGTCATCGAGTGATTCTCCCACCGGGATCCGGGGGTAGTTTCTCCTCCCCGCCGGGTGCTCTCCCCTTCCGGCGCTGCCCTATCGGGAGCGACGAACCGAGTAGAACAGCGCAGCGAGTCACCCGACTTCGTTGCCCACTTCGCTCCGCGCTCCGTCGGGAGCGACGAACCAGGTCCAACAGCGCAGCGATTCACCCGACTCCGTCACCCTCGCTGGGCGGAGCGGGGCGGCGGCGCTCAGAGGTTCGGGGTGACGCTCAGAGGACGGTCAGCACCGCCACGAACCATGCCAGCAGTGCGGCCAGGCCCAGTCCCAGCACCCACCGAGGGATCCCGCCCTGCTTGACCGTCACATTGGTGATGTAGATGGCGATCACCGCCGCGAACATCAGCGCGCCGGCGAGCAGCAGGAAGACGATGGTGAGGGCGCTCATCGGGCGCTCCCACCCTCGAAGGACATGCCGGTCATGCTCGCTCCTCTCCGTCGCGAGGTCGCGGCAGTGCTCGTGCATCGCATCGCCGGGGCACCCCGCGCGACGTCCGGCCTCCGCTGACCTCCCTGCCAGGCTACCGCCGCGCCCCACTGGCCTCTCCTGCGATGCTCGGGGACGCCGGCCCGGGTCGGTCCTCTGCAGAGGCGGTGGGACGTGACCGGCGCCGCACTGCCGGCATGCAACGGACCGCCGCTCCGGCCTCCGCGTTTGCGTACCGTAGGCGGGATGGGGAACCTGCCGCCGACGAGTCCGCCGACCTGCTCCGTGGTCGTCCCGGTGCGCGACGACGAGCTCGAGCTGCGCGGACTGCTGCAGGCCCTCGCCACCCAGACCGAGGCGCCGCTGGAGATCATCGTGGTCGACAACGGCTCGACCGACGGCACCGCCGCCGTGGCCCGCGCCGCCGGCTGCGTCGTGGTCCCCCAGAGCATCCCCGGCATCGCGGTCGCCGCCGCCACCGGGTACGACGCCGCTCGCGGGGACCTCATCGTGCGCTGCGACGCCGACAGCCGGCCCGCGCCGGACTGGATCGCCGCACATCGCCGCGCGCACACCCGCGCCCGGCCCGGCACCGTGATCGTCACCGGTCCCGGCCGCTTCCTCCTGCCCGGCCCCGTCGGCGCCGCCATCCTCTCCACCCTGTACGTCGGCGGGTACCTGCTGCTGACGGCCGCCGCCCTGGGCCACTTCCCCGCCTTCGGCACCACCATGTCCATGCGGCGCGACTGGTGGCAGCAGGTCCGCGAGGAGGTCTCGCATCGTGCCGACGTGCACGACGACATGGATCTCTCCTTCCGCGTGCGCCCGGGCCAGCGGGTCCGCGTCACCCGGACGGTGACCGTGGACATGTCCTCGCGCGCGCTGCGCCCCGACCACACCCAGGTGCTCCGCTGGCGGCGCGCGGCCCGCACCCTCCAGCGCAACTGGCGCCACGAGCGACCGTGGGAGCGCTGGGCGGCGCGGCTGGGAGCACGGCGAGCGATCGTCGCGGCCGACGGATCCCAGCGATGAGCAGCGGCGGCGTCCGCCGAGCCGTCGAGAACCTCGGTCTGCTGGTGATGCGGTGGTCCGGGATGGCGATGGCCGCCGGTTTCGCCCTGGCCGGGATGTGGGTGGAGGTGGCGGTCTCGATGCTGGTCGCACTCGCCCAGGTGCTCGGCTGGCGCTCGCGGCTGCCGCTGGCCTGGGAGGCCGCGACCTCCGCGGCCTGTCTGATCGCCGCGATCAGCTCCTTCCTGCTGCTGTACGAGCGGATCCCCTGGTGGGACGTGCCGATCCACTTCCTGCTGACCGGGCTTCTCGCGGTGCTGGCCACGCGGGTGGTGCGTTCCCGCACCCCTCGCCCCGTCGAGATCGTCGTCGCCGGCGTGATCCTCGCGGCGGTCTGGGAGCTGATGGAGCTGGCCGGGCATCACTGGGTGGATCCCACGGTGTACGTGGCCCCGGCCGACACCGTGCTGGACATCGTCTCGGGCCTCGCGGGCACCCTCGCCGCGGGGCTGCTGTGGGGCCGCACGACGTCGGCATCGTCGTGACCGTCCTCGTGATCGCCCTCGGTGCCCAGCTGCTCCTCACCGGCGGGCACCTCACCGTTGTGCTACGAAAGGTCTCCGCGGTGCGCTGGTAGCTCAAGGAGCTGCTTGATCAGGACTTTCGTGAAGCGGTCACGCTCTCCCTCGTTGTCCTCCGCTCCGTGCGCGGCTATCTGCAGCTGCCGGAGCGCACCGACCTCGATGCCGCCCAGCGTGCGCTCCTCGCCGTGGCGCATGGGCAGACAGCCGCGCTCGGTGCCCCCGCGGATCGCCTTTATAAGAGAGCGTTCCTGCTGGACGTGGATCCGGTGCTCGCGATGAAGCCGGGCGCCCTCTCGCTGCGGGCCGACGGTCACCACCTCGCCCCGGTGGCACCCGATGCTACTGCGGACGTAGCACGGCCGACGCTCCCGACCTGGACGGTGGCATATCGCCTCTTCGCCGCAGGCGCCGTGCAACGGCTTGCGAGGGGTCTCGACGTGGAGATCGCCGAGCCCGTGAGCCGCCACGCGGTGCTCGGCCGATGCTCGGAAGCGCCTCTCGCTCGCGCGCCTCCCCTTCGAGCCGCTCCTGCGCACCGATTCTCAGCGCCTTCGTGGAGCCTCCCGAGATACATCTCGGCGAGCGGTCAGGCGCAAGCTTCGGCGGGATTGTTCGGATCCTGCCCGGCCGAGGTCTCGATGGCCCAGCCGTGCTCCCCTCCTGGCACGAGCAGGAACTCGAGCGTCCAGTACGCGCACGCCCAGCCCTCCGGGCCGTGCTCGGCGTCCTGCCGGGAGCGGAAAGTGACCTGTGCCCGCAAGTTCTCGCCCTCTGCCCGCGTCTCGAGGACCACCACCTCGGAGATGATGCTCGTCCTTTGCCCCTCGGTGAACTGTTCGAGCGTCTCCAGGGATCGCCGCTCCTCGGAGAGCTGTCGATAGGCCCGCTCGTAGTCGCTTCGGTTAATCCCGTCGAAATAGTCGAAGAGCACCGCGGAGACGAGATGGGCTTCGGGGCCGTCGCTGAGGTTGCTCACCAGATCGGCAGGCATCGGCTCCGGCTCCTCGTACACGCACTCCTGCGGTGCGAGCGGCTCCGGCGTCTCGGTCCACTGGCCGACCCGTTCGTAGGCTATGTCCGACGGGATCGCGAAGCTGAAGCCGAAGATGACGTCGACCACGATTCTCCCCTCCTCATCCAATTCTCCGGAGGAGAGCCTCCCGGCGGAAACGATGCCGGCGATGCGGCCTTCCTCGTCGATCACCGGTCCACCGCTGTTCCCACCGTTGGTCGGCGTGGAGATCCGGATGACGTCGGCGATCTCTATGATCTCGCCGTCCCTGTCGGGCAAGTCGATGGACTCCCCGTGGGTGCTGATGTTGCCAGGGCCCGCGAACGACAGCGGCCCCGAGAGGGGATAGCCGAGCGCTGCGACGGCGGTGCCGACGGCCGGTGTCTCGGCGTGGATCTCGAAGACATGGCCGCGGAGCGGCCGGTTCGCCTTGACCAGCGCGAGCTCCTCCTCTTTCGAGAAGCCGATCACTTCGCCGACGACTGCCTGGTCACCGATCTGCAGCTGGACGCTCGAGTAGCCGTCCACCACGTGGGCCGCCGTGAGGACCAGATCCTCGGAGACCAGGGCGCCACTGCCGGTGACCGACCCAGCACAAGTATCGACCGCCAGTCGCACGACGCCGTCGGACACCTCCGCGTAGGCGCTCACGAAATCCGGAAGATCCTCTGGCGAGGGTGTTTCCGACCCGCCCCCCGACGTCGAGTCGTCCCCGCCCGTGGTGTGCGAACCTGCCTCGGCCTCCTCGCCCCATCCCACGCTGAGCGGTCCCAGCACGGTGAGCCCCGAGGCAGCCGCCAGTGTGAGGACGGCGCCGAGCGCGATGCCTCTGCCGAGATGGCTACGAGATTCTCCGCCCACGCCCATGGCTTCTCCTGTCGGGAACCGTGCCGTGATTATCGGGGCGCCGATGCCCCGTAGGCGAAGTGCAAACGTCGATCTCCAGGGGCACGGGCCCCGGAGGTCTCAGCAGTATGGCATGGAGACTCGGCATATAGTACAAATTGGACACTCTCGCCGGCCCTTACGGTGAGATACCGTCCATGTGGTGCGCGTGCCCGCCGGCGTGGAGGGCGATGGCGGGCGCGCCGCCGAGAGCGGCCTCCGGTCACTGGGCGCCGACGACGCGATGCGGCACGTACGGCTCCTCGAGCGCGGTGAGTTCGTCGGGACCCAGCTCGAGGCCGAGGGCTCCGAGCGCGCCGTCGATGTGGCCGGTCGTGGTCGCTCCGATGATCGGCGCCACCACCGGATGTTTAGCGAGCAACCAGGCCAGGGCCACCTGAACGCGCTCCACCCCGCGCGCGGCGGCGATGCTCGCGACCTGCTCGACGATCGCGCGGTCGGTCTCCCGCGTGGAGTCGTACTTCGTCGTCGCGGTGCGGTCGGTGCGCGCGCGCTCGGTGTCGCCATCCCAGTCGCGGGTGAGGCGTCCGGCCGCCAGCGGGCTGTAGGGGGTCGAGGCGACGCCGAGCTCGCGCAGCAGCGGCATCATCTCGCGCTCCTCCTCGCGGTACAGGAGGTTGTAGTGGTTCTGCATCGAGACGAACTTCGTCCAGCCGTTCACCTCGGCGACGTGCTGGGCCCGCAGGAACTGCCAAGCGAACATGGCGGAGGCTCCGATGTAGCGCACCTTGCCCGAGCGCACCACATCGTCGAGCGCGCGCATGGTCTCCTCGATCGGGACCTCGTAGTCCCAGCGGTGGATGATGTAGAGGTCGATGTAGTCGGTGCCCAGGCGGCACAGGCTGTGCTCGACCTCCGAGAGGATCGCCTTGCGCGACAGACCCGCGCCATTGGGGCCCTCGTGCATCCGGCCGTGCACCTTCGTGGCGAGCACGATCTCATCGCGTGGGGCATAGTCGACCAACGCCTTGCCGAGGATTTCCTCGCTGCGGCCGATCGAGTACACGTTCGCGGTGTCGAAGAAGGTGATACCGGCGTCCAGGGCGTGCTTGATGACGGGACGGGAGGCATCCTCATCGAGCACCCACTGGTGGATCCACCGCTCCCGGTCGCCGAACCCCATCGCCCCCAGGCACAGGCGCGAGACGTCCAGTCCGGTGCTGCCCAGCTTCGCGTACTCCATGACGGCGGCTCCTCGCGACGAGCGGAAACGGGCTGCGGTGCCCAGGTTGCTCATGCTTCCATGCGCCACGTCCGGAACGCGAGCTGCGTCCGTTCCGCGCCGGCTCCTCGCGCAACCCGCGGTGAGGCGCCCGGTCGCGTCATTCGCACTTGCGGAACGTCTTGCCGCCAGGCATGCCGTAGAGCCGGGCCAGCGGCCTCAGGCCGCACCCCCACCCGGGAGTCATGTGCGCTCTGCTTCCGCTACTGGAAGCACAGCGCACATAACTGCCCGGTCACCTCGGCGCGATGGGAGCTCCATGCCCATGCGATGCGACCTCCTCACCTTCGCTGGACCCCGCCCCCAGCAGCTCATATGATGGATTCATCATGCCGCTAACCCAGACTCAGCGCCCCCTCTATGAGGTCAAGGCGAACCTCTTCAAGGGCCTCGCCCACCCGTTGCGCATCCGCATCCTCGAGCTCCTGTCCGCCGCCCCCGAGGTCAGCGTCGCCGACCTCCAGCGGGAGACCGAGCTGGAGGCCTCGCACCTCTCCCAGCACCTGGCGGTGCTGCGCCGCTACCGCCTCGTGGTCTCCGAGCGCCGCGGCAGCCACGTCCACTACCGCCTGGCCGATCCGCGCACCGCCGAGCTGCTCGCGGTGGCGCGCGCGCTGCTGCTGAACCTGGTCGCGGAGGACGGCGAGAGGCTGAGCGAGGCGCAGGCGCTCCCCGGCCTGCCCGCCCAGCCCGCCCGCCCGGCGGCGAGCGCATGACCCCCGACACCGCCGGCCTCGCAGCGCCCAGCCCCACCGCAGCGCCCACTGCCTCTCCCGGCCGCGCCGCCGCGGCGCTGGCCCGCATGCGCTCCCTCCTGCCCGGACCCGCGGACTACCGCGACCTGCGGCGCACGTGGAAGGGCGATCTGCTGGCCGGTGTCACCGTCGGCATCGTGGCGCTGCCGCTGGCCCTCGGCTTCGGGGTCAGCTCCGGGCTCACCGCCGAGCAGGGTCTGATCACCGCGATCGTCGCCGGACTGCTGGCCGCCGTCCTCGGCGGCTCGAACGTGCAGGTCTCCGGCCCCACCGGGGCCATGGTGGTGGTGCTGCTGCCGATCGTGGCCACCCAGGGAGCGGGGGCGGTGGCCGCGGTGACGCTGCTCGCGGGAGTGATCGTGGTGGCCGCCGGAGCGCTGCGGCTGGGCCGGGTGGTGGGCATCATCCCCTGGCCGGTCATCGAGGGGTTCACCCTCGGCATCGCCTGCACGATCTTCCTGCAGCAGGTCCCGCTGATCACCTCCGCCGAGCAGGCCATCCCCGGGGAGCTGAGCACCAATGCGGTCGCGGCGGCCGTGCAGTCACTGGCCGCAGCGGACCCGAGCTACCTGGCCTGGGCGCTCGGCGCGGTCGCGATCGTGGTGGCGTGCATGGTGCTGGCACCGCGGATCCATCCCTCGATCCCCGGTTCCCTGGTGGGCATCGCCGTCGTCGCAGTCCTCGCTCTGGTGCTGCCGAGCCCCTTGGCCCGCATCGGCACCATCCCCTCCGAGCTGCCGGCTCCCTCCCTGCCGGTCCTGGACCTGCAGTCGCTGCGCGTGCTGCTGCCGGCCGCTCTCACCGTTGCGGCGCTGGCGGCGATCGAGTCGCTGCTCTCGGCGCGGGTCGCAGGCGGCCTCGCGGACACCGGCAGCGTGGATCCGGACCGGGAGCTGGTGGGCCAGGGCGTCGCCTCGATCGGCGCCTCCCTGTTCGGCGGCATGCCAGCCACCGGCGCGATCGCCCGCACCTCGGTCAACGTGCGCGCCGGCGCCCGCAGCCGCCTGGCCGCGGTGGTCCACGCGCTGGTGCTGCTCGCGGTGGTCTACGTGGCGGCCGGGCCGGTGGGGATGATCCCACTGGCGGCGCTGGCCGGCGTGCTGTTCGTGACCGCGGTGCGGATGGTCCAGGTCGCGACCGTGCGCATGATCGTCCGCTCCACCCGGGCCGACGCGATCACCTTCGCCCTCACCGCCCTGATCACCGTCTCCGTCGACCTCGTCGTGGCGGTGCTGATCGGCATCGTCCTGGCCGCCTTCTTCGCGCTGCGCAGCATCTCCCGCTCCAGCGGCGTCGCGCTCGAGCCGATCCGGAGCGCCGAGCCCGAGCAGGGCGACGAGGAGATCGTCGCCGTCCGCTTCACCGGCCAGCTGTTCTTCACCTCGGCCGAGCGGGTCTTCGACACGGTGATGGCGGTGGGGCCGGTCACCGTGGTGATCCTGCGGATGTCCGCCCTCGAGCTGGTCGATGCGAGCGGCGCGCGGATCCTCTCGGAGATCGTCAGCGGCCTGGAGCGGCGCGGCATCACGGTGCTCATCAAGGGGGTGCAGGACCAGCACGCGGAGCTGCTGCGCGGCGTGGGCGTGCTGCGGGCGCTGCGCCACCACAAGCACCTGTTCGTCGGCTTCGACGACGCCCTCGAGCACGCCCGCTCCCATGTGCGCCGGGCGCGGGCGACGCGGGAGGTGCCGCCGACTCGCGGCATCGCAGCCGCGAAGCAGCCGGCCGGCGCCTGAGCCGCCGCCTCAGGCGGCGCGCACCGGCTGCGCCTGCACGGCCAGCAGCTCCTCCCGTGTCCGCCAGCCCGCGAACAGCCCGGCGCCCGGCTCCAGGTCCCGGCCGGCGGCAAGCGGGCCGACCCGGACCGCGTCGAACCCGATCCGCTCCAGGAACCGGCTCACCACATCGGCGGCGCGGGCATCGTCGGCGGCCACGGCGAGCGCCCGTCGCGCGGGGTGCCCGCACGGCCGGCCCTGGTCCTCGACGTCGTGATAGCCGATGTGGTTGAGCGTCTTGACCACGCGGGCGCCGGGAAGGCGGGCGGCGAGCAGCTCGCTGGTGGACAGCTCCGCGTGCTCGTCGCCGGCGGCGCGGCGGGCGGCGGCCACGGCGAGGGCGTCGGCCTCGCCCCAGGGGTTGGTGACGTCGACGACGATGGCCCCCTGCAGCGCCGTGGGGTCGAGCCCGAGCGCCGCGTGCAGCGGCACGGTGAGCAGGACGAGGTCGCTGGCGGGCCCGAGCTCCTCGAACGGCACCGGTGCCGCGCCGGGCAGGCGCGCCGCGAGCACGTCGCGGGAGGAGCGCCCGGCCACCTGCACCTCGAGGCCGCTGCGCAGGGCGGTGCGGGCCAGGGCGGTGCCGATCTTGCCGGGCCCGAGGATCCCGAGGCGCAGCGGTCGCGGCGCCGAGCCGACGGGGAGGTCAGAGGGCGCACCGGGGTGCCGGGGCACGTCGACGCGCTGCGCGGGTGCGAGCGCGGCCTTGAGCAGGTCCCGGGCGAGGGCGTCGTTGCGCCGATGGCAGGCCGCGTTGCTGCGGGGCCGGGCGAAGGCGCCGACCGGCAGCTCGGAGGTCCAGGGGCCGATCGCCCACAGCCGCGGCTGCGGCGCACCGTCCGGCCCGAGGACCCGGTGGCGGGCGTCGGTGTCGAGCGTGCCGGGGGCGGCCAGTGACTCCCGGCCGATGGCGGGCCGGCGCGGGTCGTCGGCCACCAGATCGCGCAGCAGCGGGTTGGTGGACTCGCGCAGCGAGGGCTCGGGCAGGAAGGCGTCGACCAGGGCCGTGGCGGAGATCTGCACCCCTCCTGCGCCGCGGGCATGGAAGCGCCCGGTGGCGTCGTCGGCGACCACGACGGTGCGGGGGCCGAGGAAGCTGACCACGCCGGCGCGCTCGAGGGCCAGCAGCTGGTGCAGGCGGTGGGGCGGCGGTCCGGAGTCGACGAAGCTGAACAGCGAGTGCCACCAGCGGGGGTGGTCCCGCACCGAGGACTCCCGCAGCCGGCTCGCGGGCAGGAGGTCCACGAGGGCGCCGTGCACGCGCAGCAGCACCTGGAACAGGGCCCGGCCCGCGCTGGTGTCGCCCTGGGTGCGCTCTCGCAGGTCCAGTTCGATGTGGCGGACCACCGCGTCGCGGGTGACCTGCGGGTCCGCGTCGCCGTCGAGCCAGGCCAGCGGGTCGTCGAGCCAGGCCAGGGGCTCCTCCCCGGGATCGGCGACGGGCGCGCCCGGGACGGCGCGGGCGATCTCGGCGGCGATCAGCGGGATCACGTCGGTGCGGACGTCGAGGCGGCCCTCGGCGTCCTCGCGGGCGCGGAGGTTCTCCTCGGTGACGTGGGCGAGGTCGCGGGGACCGGCGGGGACCCCCTCGTCGCGGACCTTCGAGTGGTAGGGCACGCCGCGCCGGGAGCCGACCCAGAGGTGGGGCTCGCGGCCGGAGGGGAGGTAGGTCAGGCGCCCGGGGTCGCCGGGGCCGGGGGCGGGCTCGAAGCGGCCCCCGCGCCCCTCGGTCAGCAGCGCCAGCAGGTCGATGAAGCCCAGCCCCATGCCGCGCACGATGACGTCCTGCGCGGGGGCCAGGAGGTCGAGGCGGGCGTCGCCGGCCTGGGAGGGCGGCAGGTAGGCGCCGCCGTGACGGTGCGCGAAGGCGGCCAGGTGATGGCGGGCGATCGACGGCCGGGCATCGGTGTGCCCGGCGGCCAGCAGCAGCAGGTCCGCGCCCAGCGCGGGCCGGTCCTCGAGCTCGACGAGCCAGCCCTGGGCGCTCTCGGCGCGGCGGACGGCGGTGGCGGTGGTGCGGTGCACGCTCACGCCGACCGTCGCGGGCAGCGCCGCGAGGACCTGCCCGAGGAACCACTCGAGGTACAGGGCCTGCACGCGGCGGCTGGCGAAGTCGGTCTCGGTCAGGCGCTCGATCTCCGCCAGGCGCTCGGTGCCGACGGTGGGGGCGACGATCGTGCCGCGCCGGATCCCGTCGGCCCACTGCGCGAGGGAGGGGCCGGCGCGGACGGGTCCCTCGCAGTCGACGGTCTCGTCGGTGAAGATCGAGACGTCGGCGGCGCGGGAGTTCATCAGCAGCAGCGGGCTCTCGTCGGCGCGCCAGATGCGGCCGGCGCCAGGCATGTGCGGATCCACGATGTCCACGTGCAGCGGGGCGCGCTCGAGGCGCGCGGCGTGCGCGGGCAGGGCGGCGCTGGCGCCGAGGCGCTCGAGCACGGCGATGGCTCGCGGGCCGCCGCCGACGATGACCAGGCGCGTGGCCGTGGTCCGGTTCCGGGAGCTCATCGGCTGGGTCCCTTCTGAGGTGGGTGTGTGTCGCACTGTGTCCGGTCATAGCTTGCACCTTGCACGTTCATTAGATTGGCTTATAGCGTCTGCTCTCGCAAGCACGGACCGCACCCTGGTTCACGCACCGTCATGGAAGGCACACTCATGAGCCACTCCGTCGTCTCCTCCGAGACGCCACGCCACGCTCCGTCGGCGCCCGCCGCCGCGCGCCCCCCGGCGAGCGAGGAGCGCGCGGAGATGTGCCGGCCCGAGGACCTCTCCCGGCTGCGGGTGGTGCCGGCCCGGCATCCCGGCCGCGTGGTGCTCGCCGTGCTGGTCGGCCTGCTGGTCGCCGCCGTCGCCTACTCCTTCGTGACCAATCCGCGCTGGGAGTGGGGGGTGGTCGCCCAGTGGTTCTTCGCCGAGTCGATCCTCCGCGGGCTCGCCGAGACGCTCCGGCTCACCGTCCTGGCCGGCGCCGTCGGCTTCGGACTGGGCCTCGTCCTGGCCCTCATGCGGCTCTCACCGTCCGGGCTGATCTCGGGGGTGGCCTGGACGTTCTCCTGGATCTTCCGTTCCACGCCGCTGCTGGTGCAGCTGCTGCTCTGGTACAACCTCGGCTACCTCTACGAGCGCATCACCCTGGGGGTGCCGCTGACCGACGTCACGCTCGTCGACGCCCGCACCAGCGACCTGATGACCCCGATGCTCGCCGCGATCCTCGGGCTCGGCCTGCACCAGGCGGCCTACGCGGCCGAGCTGATCCGCGGCGGCATCCTCTCGGTGGACCAGGGCCAGCTGGAGGCGGCGAGCGCGCTGGGCATCCCCGCCCGCGACCGCTCCCTGCGGATCGTGCTGCCGCAGGCGATGCGCGCGATCCTGCCCACCGCCTTCAACGAGATCATCGGCCTGGTCAAGGGCACCTCGATCGTCTACGTCCTGGCCCACGCCGAGCTGTTCTTCACCGTCCAGCTGGTCTACGGCCGCACCCAGCAGGTGCTGCCGATGCTGCTGGTCGCGACCCTCTGGTACGTCGTGATCACCTCCGCCCTCTCGATCGGGCAGTTCTACATCGAGCGCCACTACGCCAAGGGCGCCGTGCGCACCCTGCCGCCCACCCCGCTGCAGAGCCTGCGCTCGCGCCTGGCCCGGCTGCGCCCCACCCCGACAGGAGCCACGGCATGACCGCCCTGACCGACACCGCCCCCGGCGGGCTCATCGAGATCCGCGACGTCCACAAGTCCTTCGGCGACCTCGAGGTGCTGCGCGGCATCGACCTCACCCTCGCCCCGGGCTCGGTCACCGCGATCCTGGGCCCCTCCGGCTCCGGCAAGTCCACCCTGCTGCGCACCATCAACCACCTGGAGACCGTGGACCGCGGCCTGATCAGCGTGGACGGCGAGGTGATCGGCTACCGCCGTGAAGGCGACCTGCTGCACGAGCTGTCCGAACGGGCGGTGCTGCGCCAGCGCACCGCGATCGGCATGGTGTTCCAGTCCTTCAACCTCTTCGCCCACATGACGGCCCTGCAGAACGTCACCGAGGCACCCCGTCGGGCCCTCGGGACGCCGCGGCGCGAGGCCGAGGCCCAGGCCCGGGAGCTGCTCGCGCTGGTGGGGCTCTCGGAGAAGGCCGACGTCCATCCCCGCCAGCTCTCCGGCGGGCAGCAGCAGCGGGTGGCGATCGCCCGGGCCCTCGCCCTGCGCCCGAAGGTGCTGCTGTTCGACGAGCCCACCAGCGCCCTGGACCCCGAGCTGGTCGAGGAGGTGCTGGCCGTGATCCGCTCGCTCGCCCGCGCCGGCACCACCCTGGTCATCGTCACCCACGAGATGTCCTTCGCCCGCGACGTCGCCGACATCGTGGTGTTCATGGACAACGGCCGGATCATCGAACAGGGTCCGCCCGCGCAGGTCATCGACCATCCCACCCACGACCGCACCCGCGCGTTCCTGCAGCGGGTGCGCACCGGCAGCGAAGCGCCGAGCCCGTCGGCCGCGCCGGCGCCAACCGACCCCTTCCCCTCCCATCTCCCCGAGGACCACTCATGACCAGCACCGTTCGCCGCCCCGGCGGCTCCCCGCTCTCCCGCCGCACCCTGACCGCCGCCGGGCTGCTGCTGCCGCTCGGCGCGCTCGCGGCCTGCTCGGACCCGGTGCCCGAGGCCGTCGCCGGCAGCGCCGCCTCCGACGGCGGCGGTGCCTCCGACGCCGGCGGCGCCTCCCCCGGCGCGGTCGACACCTCCGGCACTCAGGAGCTGATCCGCTCGAGCCCCGACGAGGGCCTCGCCGCCACGCTCCCCGCCGAGCTCGCCGAGTCCGGGGTGCTGCGGGTGGGCATCAACGGCAGCGGCGCGGCGCCGCTGTCGTTCCTGGCCGACGACAACCAGACCTACATCGGCTCCGAGATCGACATCGCCCGGATCGTGGCCGACAAGCTGGGCCTGGAGTTCGAGCTGAAGCTGACCACCTGGGAGAACTGGCCGCTCAAGCTCGAGGCCGGGGAGTTCGACGTGGTCCACGCCAACGTCGGCATCAACGCCGAGCGGCTGCAGAAGTTCGACTTCGCCTCCTACCGGGCCGCGTTCATGTCCTTCCTGACCCGGAAGGACGCGGACTTCTGGCTCGAGGACGCCGAATCCATCAGCGGCCGCATCATCGCCGTCGGCAACGCCACCAACCAGGAGCGGATCCTCACCGACTGGAACGCCGAGCTGGAGGCCGCGGGCACGGCGCCCGCCGAGCTCAAGAACTACTCGACCGACGCCGACACCCTGCTCGCCCTCGGCTCCGGCCGCATCGACGGCTACTTCTCGCCCTTCGCCTCGCTGTCCTTCGTGGCCGCCCGGCGCGAGGACGTCGAGGTGCAGGGCACGGTCAACGCCGGCTGGCCCGACGAGACACTGGTGGCGGCCACCTTCCCCGCCGGCAGCGGACTGGCCGAGCCCTACGCCGCCGCCCTGAACGCCGTGATCGCCGACGGCACCTACGCGCAGGTGCTCGAGCGCTGGCAGCTGACCGAGGAAGCACTGACGCAGTCCCGCGCCCACACCCAGGAGAACCCGTGAGCACCACCATCAACCACCGCCCCTCCCCCCGGCCGGACACCGCCGCGGTCCCCGGCCGGGCCCGGCCCCTGCTGGCCGTCGACCTGGTGACCGAGCCGGCCCTGCTGAGCGGACTGGCGGGCCTGGCCCGCGGCCTGGAGGACGCCGGCATCGGCGCCCTCACCCTCAGCGACGGCGGCCTGCACCCGATCCATGTGGCCGCCCACCTGGCGCCGCTGACCCGTGACATCGCCCTGCTGCCCCGCACCGACGCCGTCCACGTCGAACCGTTCCATCTGGCCACGCAGCTGATGAGCCTGGATCACGTGAGTCACGGCCGCGCCGGCTGGCTGCTGCGCGCCGAGACGGATCCGGCGGTCCCCGCGAGCGTCGGCCGCCCCGCCCTGGACGCGGCGGCGACCGCTCGCGAGGCGGCCGACGTGCTGGAGGCCTCCCGCCTGGTGTGGGACTCCTGGGCCGAGGACGCCGTGGTGCGGGACCTCGAGCGAGGCGTGTACGTGGACGCCTCGCGGCTGCAGTACGCCGACTTCGAGGGCGCGACCTTCTCACTGCGCGGCCCCGCCATCACCCCGCGCTCCCCGCAGGGGCTGCTCCCGGTGCTGGTGGCCGATGCCGACCGGGAGGCGGTCGGCGAGCGCGTCGCCTCCGAGCTGGCCGACGGCCGCGTGCTCGACCTCTCCGCCGCTGCCGGCTCCGAGTCGGCGATCGAGGCGGTCGGAGCGGTGCTGGCCGAGGACTCCGGACCCGTCGTGCGCCTGGTGCGCCTGGTGGGCCTGGACCTCGCGGCCGATCCGCTGGGCATCGTCTCCGCGCTCGCCGCCGCACTGCGCGAGCACGCGCTGATCGCCCCCGCCCCCCGGGCCGGGCAGAGCCTGCGCGCGCAGCTCGGCCTGCCCCGCGCCCCGTTCCGCGCCGACCCGGCGCGCCGCTCCGACCGCGCCCGTCTCTCGAGCAAGGACCCCGCATGACCGCCGCCCCGTCCTCCGTCCGCTCCACCGAGCCGCTGTCCGCCGAGGCGGCGGCGCTGGCCACCGGCCCCGCCGAGCATCCGCTCCATCCCGCCCACACCCCGACCGGTCAGCTCTCCTTCGGCGCGTTCTTCCAGGGCGTGAACTCCTCCACGATCTGGCGGCTGCCCCAGAGCGGCGACCAGGTGGCGTGGGAGTCCTTCGACTCCCTGGTCCGCACCGCCGAGCGCGGAAAATTCGCGGCCTTCTTCCTCGGGGAGGGGCTGCGCCTACGGGAGCACCGCGGAGTGCCCTTCGAGCTGGACGTCGCCGGGCGCCCCGACGCCCAGACCCTGCTCGCCGCCCTCGCCGCCACGACCGGGAAGATCGGTCTGGTCGCCACCCAGAACACCACCTACAACGACCCGGTGGACCTGGCCCGGCGCCTGCAGACCCTCGACCTGCTCTCCGGCGGCCGGGCCGGCTGGAACATCGTCACCACCGACAACGCCTGGACCGGGGAGAACTTCCGCCGCGGCGGCTACCTCGACCACGCCGACCGGTACACCCACGCCGAGGCGTTCGTGCAGGTCGCGGAGCAGTTCTGGCGCGGCGAGGAGATCGCGCACGACGGCGCCCACTACTCGGTGCGGGCCCGCGGGCAGCTGCCCCGCTCGGCGCAGGGCCGGCCGGTGCTGTTCCAGGCCGGGGCCTCCCCGGCGGGACAGGACTTCGCCGCCCGCACCGCCGACGTCACCTTCTCCCCGCACGGCACGCTCCAGGCGGCCGCCGAGTTCCGGCGCAGCATCGTCGAGCGCACCGTCGCGGCCGGTCGCGATCCCGGCAGCGTGAAGATCCTGCCCGGCGCGGAGGTGGTGCTCGCTGCGACCGAGCAGGAGGCCGACGAGAAGGTCCGCTGGGTCCGCGACCTGCAGATCGGCCCCCAGCAGGCCATCGCCCTGCTCGAGCAGTACTGGGGCCGGGACCTCTCCGCCTTCGACCCCGACGGGCCGCTGCCGGACGTGCCGCCGGAGGTGACCGAGTCCGGGGTGACCCGCGGGGCCGGCTTCCAGTTCGCCAAGGCCGAGGAGCTCACCCGCGCCTGGCGCGAGGAGGCCGCCGAGAAGGGCCAGTCGATCCTCGAGTTCGCCCGCGAGAAGTCCGGCTCCCGGCGCGGCGCGTTCACCGGCAGCTACGACGCGGTCGCGGACCGGCTCGTGGAGTTCGCCCGCCTGGGAGCGATCGACGGCCTGAACATCACGCCCTGGCTGATCCCCTCGGGTCTGGACGACATCGTCGACCACCTGATCCCGCGGCTGCAGGAGCGCGGGGTGTACCCCGCCGACTACGCCGGCGAGACCCTGCGCGAGAACCTGGGGCTGCCGCCGCTGTGAGGAACTGTCGCTGCGGGTACGAGTCGAGGACCGGACATCGTCACGACCCGATCACGACTGGTCCTGGAGATCGTGGATTCGTGTCCATCCGTCGGCCGTGCGCGAGACACTCTTCGGGACGCGGCAGCATTCAGCGGCCCCTGAGCTCTTGGAGCCCTGGATGACCCACGAGATCGAAGTGATGAGCGACGGCGATGGCCTCGCCGTTCTGGGGACGCCCGAGGACGTCGACGCCTTCCTGATGTCGTACGGACTGGAGTCCGTCGAGCTGAAGCTCGATCGCCTGGGTCCGCAGTACAAGGCTGCGGCCGGGATGCTGCACGCGGGCTCGACCGTAGCCGCGAACTCGGGCCGCTGGCTGAAGCTGACGGACGAGTCCTTCGCTGCTGCCAAGATGCTGCCGATGGTGAAGAACCTTGCCACCGGAAATCTTCACGCGACCTTGCGCGCATCGAACGGGCAGTTCGCCAAGAACCTGCAGTTCGTCGCATCGCCCGTGGCGCTGGCGAATCCTGCGGTGCTGGCGGGGGTCGCAGCCGTCATGTCCCAGATGGCGATGCAGGAGGCGATCGAGGAGATCGGCGAGTACCTCGCGATCATCGATCAGAAGGTCGATGACGTCCTCCGCGCCCAGAGGGATGCCGTCGTGGCGGACATGATCGGTGTGGACCTCGTCATCGAGGAGGCCATGACCATTCGCGCCGACGTCGGCCGGGTCTCGGAGGTGACGTGGTCGAAGGTGCAGTCCACGGCGCTGACCATCGCCCGGACACAGGCTTACGCGCTGCGGCAGATCGACGCCCTGGCGGAGAAGGTGGAATCCTCCTCGCTCAGCGAGACCGCTGCTGTCGCCAAGGCCGCGGAGCCCAAGGTGCGCGAATGGCTCGCCATCATCGCCCGCTGCGTCCAGCTGCAGGATGCGCTCGCGGTGCTCGAGCTCGACCGCGTGCTCGACAGCTCCTCGGAGGAGCTCGACCAGCACCGACTGGGTCTCCGCACCGCACGCGAGAACCGCCTGGCGACGATCCACCGCGCCACGGAGCTGCTGCTCGAGCGCATGAACACCGTGATCCGACGCGCCAACACGAAGGTGCTGCTCAGCCCCCGCTCAGCCCGGTCGGCGGTCGAATCCGGCAATCTCGTCGTCGGGAAGGTCCTCGAGTTCCAGACCGTGCTGGGCATCGAGGACGGCCATGACTCGACCGCTGCGAAGCGCTGGCGGACATCCGCCGGTGAGGTGCGCGACAAGGTCGTCGAAACGGGTGCCGAGAAGGCCGCTGCCGCCCGACAGCTCGGCGACGACGCGCGGGGTCGCGTCCGCACCGGGGCGGGCAGGCTGTCCAACGGCGTGCGCGCCTTCCGCGACGCCGTTCGCCAGGAGGACACCGAGCCCGTGAGCGATCAGGAGGCGTGAGCGCTCTCCAGCTCCGCGATCCCTCGTTGCCATGGGCGGCGGCGTGGACAGGCAGCTGGTTCCGCTGCGCGCTGTGCCCGAACCCATAAGCCCCGCTTGCCACCTCGGCCTACCATGGAGGCATGGATCCTCGCAGGCTGCTCATCTTCCGCACCGTGGTGCGCAACGGCTCGATCGGTGCCGGTGCCCGCGAGCTGGGATGGACCCAGCCCGCGGTCTCCCAGCACCTCGCGGCGCTCGAGAAGGAGGTCGGCACCCGGCTGCTGCTGCGCTCCTCCTCCGGTATCACCCCCACGGAGGCCGGCGCCCGGCTGGCCGCCCATGCCGAGGCGATCGCGGCCCAGCTGCATGCGGCCGAGGAGGAGCTGGCCGACCTCACCGCCCTGCGGCGCGGCTCGGTGAAGTTCGGGACCTTCCCGTCGGCCGCCGCGGTGATCCTGCCGCCGGTGCTGGCGCGGCTGGCCCGCACCGCTCCCGACCTCGACATCACCTTCCTCGAGCTCGAGCCGCCGGATGCGGTGACCGCGCTGCGCGAGGGGGAGCTCGACCTCGCGCTGGTGTTCCGCTACCCCTGCAGCGACATCGGCGACGAGGGCACGCTGGAGTGGAGTCCGCTGCTGGAGGACCGGGTGATGGCGGTGCTGCCGCGGAACCATCCCCGCGCCGAGGACCCCGACCTCATGCTCGCGGACCTCGCGACGGAGCCGTGGATCGCGGGCTGCGAGCGCTGCCGGACGAACCTCATCAGCAGCGCCCGCCGCGCCGGCTTCTCCCCGCAGGTGCGCCATTCGACCGATGACACGATCGTGGTGCAGCAGCTGATCATGCACGGCGGCGGGGTCGCCCTGGTGCCGGAGACCGCGCTCGAGGCCGCGCCGTCGGCCGACGTGGTGGTGCGCGACCTGCCGGACCTCGACAACCGGATGATCGGGCTGCTGAACCGGCGGGGCGCGCTGGCGATCCCGGCGGTCAGCGCCCTGCGGGATGCGCTGGTGGAGGAGACCAAGCAGCGCCTGACCACGGCGGTGATGATCTGAGCGCCGTCGGCGGCGCCCCGGCCCGGGCCTGGGTGCGCCCCGCCCTGGTGCTGCTGGGCGGGCTCGTCCTCGCCGCGCTGCTGGCCGCCGCGGGGCAGAGCATCGCGGCCGTCGCGATCGCGCTGTTCAGCGTGTTCATGGGCTACTGGACGAGCCCGCTGCGCTCGGGTCCGCACACCTCGCTCGAGGCCGCCCGGCAGCGGCAGGGCCCGGACGCCGCGATCATCCTCTGGGCGCCCGGCAATCCGCTGTCGGCCCGGCTGCAGACCGCGATCCGCGGCCCGCGCGAGGACGTGGTCTGGGTGAACGTCTTCCGCGACCCCGCCGCGCAGGAGCTGCTCGCCCAGCACGGCGGCCCGTCGGCGCTGCCGCTGGTCCTCGTCGGCCCCGCGGTGCGCGCGAACGCGACCGCGGGCGAGCTGCTGGACCTGCTGGACGACTCCGGCCGACGCCGGCCCCGTGCCGGCGGATCCGCCGCCGGCTGAGCACGCCTCCGCGCGGCGACGCCCGTTCAGGCGCCGGGCAGCTCGCCGATCACGACGGTCCACTCCCGCGCGACCCGATCGATGATCAGGCCCTCGCGGCGGAAGGGGTCGGCGTCGAGCTTCATCAGGGCGTCCTCGACCGAGTCGGCGGACACGATCAGCAGGGCCCCCGGCGCGCCGCCGAGCGGTCCCGAGACCAGCACCGTGCCCATGCGGTGGAGCTCGGCGAGGTGCTCGCGATGCTCGGGGCGGAAGGCCGCCACCCGGTCGGCGTCGTCGGAGTAGGTGTACTGGACGGCGAAGGTGGCCACGGCTCTCCCTGGATGCGCGGAAGGGCCGACGCGGCGCGTCGGCCCGCTGGATCGCTGCCCATCGTGCCCCATCGGCGGCGGTGGACGACGCGGCTTCTCACCCGGACCCGCCGTCGCGCCGCCCTTGCCGCAGTTCCGGAATTACGGATAAACTGAGTCCGAGACCCCGGAGCGCACGGGAGGAGGCACCGATGACCGAGCAGCCCACCGCGGCCGAGCTCCTGGCCCGCCTCGATGCCCTCGAGGCCCGGGTCGCCGAGCTCGAGGCCACCTCCGGCGCGGCCGCCGGATCCCCCTCCTCCGAGGCCGCGCCCGATGCTGCACCCGCCGCGGACGGCGACCCGTTCTGGGCCCTGACCGCCCTCCGGGAACAGCTCCCGGCGCCCGGCGGGGTGCTGTTCACCGGCGCGGTCGACGTCGGCGCCGGCCACGTCGAGTACCAGTGGGCCCGTCCCACCGAGCACCTGCGCGAGACCGACTGGGAGCAGCACGCCGAGACCGTCGCCGCTCTCGGCCATCCGCTGCGGATGGCGATCCTGCGCCGCCTGCTGGACGGCGAGCGCACCGTCGCGCAGCTGGTCACGAAGCTCGAGCTCGGCTCCACCGGCGTCGCCTACCACCACCTCTCCGCCCTGCAGTCCGGCGGCTGGGTGACCTCGCCGCGCCGCGGCAGCTGGTCGCTGCCCGCGGCCCGGGTGGTCCCCCTGCTGACCATCCTCATCGCCCTCGAGAAAGGCTGATCATGACCGATCACCCGCCCGGCTCGCCCTCCCGGCGCACTGTCCTGGCCGCGGGCGTCCCCGCCGTCGTCGGCCTGCTCGGACTCTCGGCGCTGACCAACCCCCGTCCCGCCCGGCTCGGCGACCCGGTCGGCGACGAGCAGCTCCTCACCGCCCTCGCCCCCCACCTCACGCAGCACCGCCGGGTGGCCGTCGCCCTCCTCGACGGCAGCGGCGCGCCCCGCTTCGCAGGCTTCGGAGCCGACGCGACCACCGAGTTCGAGATCGGATCGCTGACCAAGACGTTCACCGGCGCGCTGCTGGCCGAGGCGGTCGAGCGCGGCGAGGTCACCGTCGCGACGACCGTCGCCGAGGTGCTCGGCGAGGAGGCCGCCGGCAGCGAGATCGCCGAGGTGAGCTTCGCCGAGCTCGCCACCCACACCTCCGGGCTGCCGCGGGTCGCGCTGACCGCGATAGGCTCCTCCGTCCTCGCCACCTTCCTGCGCAAGGATCCCTACGCAGGACGCGACGCCCCGCGGGTGATCGCCGACGCCCTCGGCAGCACCCTGCTGGAGCGCGGCACCTACTCCTACTCGAACCTGGGCGCGGCGCTCGAGGGCCAGCTGCTCGCCCGCGCCGCCGGCACCGACTACGCCTCCCTGCTCACGGCGCGGATCCTGGAGCCGCTCGGGCTCTCCGCCACCTATGCCCCGATCACCCCGGAGGGTCTTCGCGACAGCGCCACCCGCGGGCACGGCGCGAACGGGCTCCCGCAGGCCGCCTGGACCCTGGACGGCAGCGCCCCGGCCGGCGGGATCCGCAGCACCGCCGCGGATCTGGCCACCTACCTCGCCGGGACCCTCGACGGCTCGGCCCCGGGCGCGGCCGCCGCAAGCGAGATCCTGGTCGAGGGCAGCGCCACCAGCCACAACGCCATGAACTGGTTCCACCAGGACTTCGGCGACGGCACCTGGCAGGTCTTCCACAACGGCATGACCGGCGGCTACGCCTCCTTCGCGGGCTTCACCCCCGACACCGGGCGGGGGATCGTGATCCTCACCGACACCGCCCGGAACGTCGACGAGATCGGCGTCGGCGTCCTCACCGGGGAGGTGGCGCTGTGAACACGCTGACGCTGGTCCTGCCGCTGCTGGCCGTGGCGATCGTCCTCGGCGCGCTGCTGGTCTCGCTGCTCACCCTCTGGGTGCGCCACCAGCATCCGCGGCGCATCCTCCTGCGCACCCTCGGCGCCGCCTCGATGCTCGCGATCATCGGCCTGCTGGGCATCTTCCCGGACTCCTGGTGGTGGGCGCCCTGGCTGCTCACGGCCGCCACCGCGGGCGGGGCGATCGTCGCCTGCCGACGCGCGCTGGTCGGCCGTCCGCCCGCGGAGCCCACGAAGCGCCAGGCCCGGGAGATGTCCGCACCGCACCCGCTCTCCGTGGCCGGCGAGGTGATCATCTACCTCGCGCTGCTGGCGGTCGCGCTGCTCGCAGGCTGAGACCGAACAGCGCGGCTCAGCGGCGCCGCGGCCCGGCGGCTCGGCGGCGCCGCGGCGCTCAGCCGCGCAGCGGCAGCCAGTCCAGCACGTCCTGGATGCCCTGGTCCCAGAAGTCCCAGGTGTGCGCCCCGGCGCGCAGGCGCGCGGCGAGGTCCACCCCCTGCTCCTCGGCGACCTCGACGAAGCGGCGGTTCTGCGCGAACAGGAAGTCCTCGGTGCCGCAGTCGAGGAACAGCGCGGGCAGGGCGGCCGGATCGGCGGCACGCAGCAGGCCCAGCAGGTCATCGGCCGTGCCCTCGACCGGTCGGTCCGCCCAGATCCGCTCGCGCAGCGATCCCTCGTGCTCCGAGAGGTCCAGGCTCAGCAGGTCGAGCACCCCGGACAGGCTCGCCGCGGCCGCGAAGCGCTCCGGATGGTTCAGGGCGAGCTTGAACGCCCCGAAGCCGCCCATCGACAGCCCGGCCACGAAGGTGTCCTCCCGCGAGGTGGAGACGTGGAAGGTGCTCGCGACCAGCTGCGGGAGCTCCTCGGCGATGAAGGTCCAGTACTTCTCCCCCACCGCCTCGTCGGCGTAGAAGGAGCGCCGCACCTCCGGCATCACCACCGCGATGCCCTTCTCCGTGGCATAGCGCTCGATCGAGGTGCGGCGCTCCCAGATGGTGCAGTCGTCGCTCAGCCCGTGCAGGAGGTACAGCACCGGCACGCCCCGCCCGCTGCCGGTGGCGTCGACCCCCTGCATCCCGATCCCGGCCGCGGCCTGCGGCATCAGCACCACCATCGAGGTGCCCATGCCGAGGGACTCGGCGAAGAAATCGGTGCGCATGCGGATCATCGGTGATCACTCCTGGGGGTCGGGGACGCGGCGGTGCGCCGCGCCCCCATTGAACACTCCCGCCTACGATGACCGCATGAACTCCACCGCTCCGTCCTGGATCCGCGACGCGATCTGCTGGCAGGTCTACCCGCTGGGCTTCTGCGGCGCGCCCCGCCACCGCGAGGACCTCGAGGGCGAGGGCTACGGCGGGGCCGACGGGGAGAACGTCGTGCACCGCCTGCGCCGCCTGCACGGCTGGCTGGACCACCTGGTCTCGCTGGGCGCCAACGTGCTGCTGCTGAACCCGATCTTCGACTCCGTCTCCCACGGCTACGACACCCTCGAGCACCGGCGCCTGGACCCGCGCCTCGGGGACGAGGCGGACTTCGACGCCCTGGTCGCCGCCTGCCGCGAGCGCGGGATCCGCCTGGTGCTCGACGGCGTCTTCAACCACGTCTCCGACCGTCACCCGGTGGCGCGCCGCGCCATCGCGGCCGGTCCCGGCAGCGCCGAGGGCGCCCGGATCCGCTGGGCCGGGGAGCACCCCTACGGCTTCGAGGGCAACGCCGACCTCGTCGAGGTCGACCTCACCGACGCGGTGGTCCAGGACCGGATCGTCGAGATCATGACCCGCTGGCTCGAGCGCGGGGCCGACGGCTGGCGGCTGGATGCGATGTACGCCGCGGGCGCCGAGGCCTGGGCGCCGATCCTGGAGCGGGTGCGCCGGGCCCATCCCGAGGCGTGGATCCTCGGCGAGGTCATCCACGGCGACTACCCCGCCATCGCCGCCGGCTCGGGCGCGGACTCGATCACCCAGTACGAGCTGTGGAAGGCGATCTGGTCCGCCCTCACCGAGCACAACCTCTTCGAGCTCCGCCACGCCCTGGGCCGTCACGAGGCGTTCCTCGCGGCCGCCGGCGGCGCCCATCCGCAGCTGTTCGTGAGCAACCACGACACCACCCGCATCGCCTCCCAGTTGGCCGACGGCCGCGACCTTGCCGCGGCCTACGCCCTGCTCGCGCTGCTGCCCGGCATCCCGACCGTGTACGCGGGCGACGAGTTCGGCGCCACCGGCGTCAAGGAGGACCGCGCCGGCGGTGACGACGCCATCCGCCCCTGGTTCCCCGGCGGCCCGGACGACGTGGTCACCGCCGCCGAGTCCGCGGACAGCGCCCCCGGCGGCCCGCACCACCTCAACCTGCTCAGGCCCGACGCCGCCCCGCGGATCCTCGAGGTCCACCGGCGGCTGTTCTCCCTGCGCCGCCGCGAGCCCTGGCTGGCGGAGGCCTCCGTGAGCGTGCGCGAGGAGAGCATCGAGAACACCTTCGCGGAGATCGTGCTGACCCCGCGCGGTTCTGCCGACGGCGCCGCGGCCCCGCTCACGCTGGTGCTGAACCTCGGTGACGAGGACCGGCCCGCCCCCGGCGAGGTCCTCGACGCCGTCAGCGGCGCCGCGATGATCGACGGCGTGGGCGGGGCCGCACCGGGCATGGTCCCGGCGCACGGCATCGCCGTGGTGCGCTGAGCGCGGCTCGCCGCGCACGGCCCGGCGCACGGACCTGCTCTCGCAGCGCGTCGTAGGCGACCTGCCGTCCTCCGCCCGCGCCGCGCCGGTCGACGTAGGCTCGTGCCCATGAGCACCACGATCAAGCCCGCCGAGTCCGTGAACACCGCCCCCGTCGTCGCCCTCGGGCTGATCGGCGGCTGGCTGACCGCCCGCGAGACCGGGATCCGTCCCCTCGGCGGGGTCGTGCTCGCGGCCGCCGGCCTCTACGCCGGCCGCACCTGGCTGGCCCGCCGCGGCCCGGCCACCACCGCCGCGCTCGGCGCGACCTACGTGCTCGGCTTCGGACTCTCCCACCCGCTGGCGAAGAAGATCGGCGCCTGGCCCGCGGTGCTCACCGTGACCGGGGTGGCCGCCGGCGCCGCCGCGCTGCTGTCCGACGCCGCCTACAGCGAGTGGATGCCCGCCGAGCCGGAGGCCTGAGCCGGAGGTCCGGCCCGAAGGCCCGATCCACCGAGGCCCTGCTGCGGACTCGGGGGAATCGAATCGGCCAGTGCCCCACTCGGCAGCGCCCGAGGCCGCGCCCGCCGCGCCCGGGTGCTGCACCCCCACGCAGGGCTGCCCCTCACCGCTCGCCGCCGCTGGGAAGCCCTTGATCCCCGCCGCCCCGAGCGCGCAGGCCGAACCGCACGCGCGGTAGGGAATGCGCTTATCGAGTACCGCTGGAAGAAATGCTTGACTAGGCTAAGGCTTCGGTCCGATCGCCGGGCCGTCCTGATCCCCGAGGTTCACTTCCCCCATGTTCGGCACCATGCGCCGCCTCTGGCAGACGGTCCGCCCGATCCGCTTCCGCCTCTACCTGGGACTCCTCAGCGCCCTCACCGCGTCCATCGTGGCGCTGATGATCCCGCAGGTCCTCGAGCACATCGTCAACCGTCTCGGCACCGATGCCGTGGCCGCCACCATCTGGACCGGCGGCGCCATCGTGCTGGCGCTCGGCGCGGTCGAGGCGTCCCTGATCTGGCTGCGCCGCATCTTCGCGGTCTCCCCCTCGACCACCGTCGAGAAGCAGATCCGCGTGCGCTTCTACGAGAAGGTCCAGCACATGCCGGTGTCCTTCCACGACGGATGGGGCTCCGGCCAGCTGCTCTCGCGCATGCTGACCGACATCAACATCATCCGTCGCTGGATCGCCTTCGGCATGATCATGGCGGTGGCCAGCTTCGTCACCGTCGTCGTGGGCATGGCCCTGCTGTGGCGCTCCTCGGCGGTGCTGGCGCTGATCTTCTTCTGCGCCGCGGTGCCGGTCTCGGTGATCGCCTACCGCTTCAACCGCAGCTACTCGTTGCTCTCGCGCCGCTCGCAGGACCAGAACGGCGACCTCGCCACCACCATCGAGCAGTCGGTGCAGGGCATCCGCGTGCTCAAGGCCTTCGGGCGCGGTCCCACCGCCCTGGAGGGCTTCACCGAGCAGGCCGAGGAGCTGCGCGAGACCGAGGTGCAGAAGGCCACCGCGATCGCCCGCTTCGACATGTTCATGTTCATGCTCCCCGAGCTCGCCCTCGGCGTGGCGCTGCTGGTGGGCCTGCACCTGACCGCGGAGGGGTCGATGAGCACCGGCCAGCTCGCCTCCTACTTCGCGACCGCCACCCTGGTGGTGGGCCCGGTCCGCCAGCTCGGCATGCTGCTGGGCCAGGCCGTGAACGCGACCACCGCCCTGGACCGCCACTACGAGGTGATGGACTCGGCCAACACGATCACCTCCCCGCCCGGCGCGGCCCCGCTGGACCTGACCGCCGCGAAGGGCGCGGTGCGGATGGAGGGCGTCCACTTCCGCTACGAGGACGCCCCCGACCACGTCCCCGACGTGCTGGACGGGGTCGACCTCGAGATCCGCCCCGGCGAGACCATGGCCCTGGTGGGCGTGACCGGCAGCGGCAAGTCCACCCTGCTGCAGCTGGTGCCGCGGCTCTACGACGTCACCGCCGGCCGCATCACCATCGACGGCACCGACATCCGCGACATGTCGCTCGTGGGTCTGCGCACCCTCACCGCCGTCGCCTTCGAGGACGCGACCCTGTTCTCGGACTCCGTGCGCCAGAACGTGCTGCTGGGCGCGGACCAGTCGCTGTCGGCCGAGCAGTCCGAGGAGCTGCTGCACCTCGCGCTGCGCACCGCCGACGCCGCCTTCGCGTACGAGCTGCCCGACGGGGTGGACACCCGCATCGGCGAGGAGGGCATGAGTCTGTCCGGCGGGCAGCGCCAGCGCCTGGCCCTGGCCCGCGCGATCGCCGCCAGACCGGCCGTGCTGCTGCTGGATGATCCGCTCTCCGCCCTCGACACCAAGACCGAGGAGACCGTCACCGGGCGGCTGCGGGAGGTGCTCGCGGGCACCACCACCCTGATCGTCGCCCACCGCACCTCGACCGTGGCGCTCGCGGACCGGGTGGCGCTGCTGGACGACGGCCGCGTGGTCACCGTCGGCACCCACGCCGAGCTGATGGAGACCTCGCCCCGGTACCGCTGGGTGATCGCCCACCAGGCCGAGGAGAAGCGGCGGGACCAGGACATCGAGACCCTCACCGGCGAGCTCGAGCTGCGCGCGATCCAGGAGGAGGGCCGATGAGCACCGTCACCGCCCAGCAGGACCAGAACGATCCCGAGCACCAGGCCTACACCGCCGCGGAGAACAAGGCCTCCCGGCAGCGCTCCTTCGCCCTGCTCGGCGAGCTGATCTCCCCGGTCAAGGGCCAGTTCTTCGCGATCGCGGTGATGGTCGTGATCGCCCAGCTCGCCGTCGTCGCCGGTCCCGCGATCATCGCCTGGGGCATCGACGTGGGCCTGCCCGCCCTGATGGTGGGCGATTCGGGGCCCGCGTTCCAGGCGGCCGCCCTGGCCGTCGGGGCCGCGATCGTCGGCGGCGTGCTGACCTACGGCTACGTGCGCCAGTCGGTCGTGGTCGGCCAGCGGATGCTGCTGGCGCTGCGGCGGAAGGTCTTCCGCTTCACCCAGAAGCAGGACCTGGAGTTCCACGAGTCCTACACCTCCGGCCGGATCGTCTCGCGCCAGACCTCCGACATGGAGGCGCTGCGCGAGCTGCTCGACTCCGGGGTGACCGTGATGGTCGGCGCCTCGCTGTCGATGGTGTTCACCATCGTGCTGATCGTGACCATGGACTGGGTCACCGGCGTGGTGATGCTGCTGATGCTGGTGCCCTGCGTGCTGCTGACGGTGTGGTTCCAGAAGCGCTCGCGCATCGAGTACCGCGCGATCCGCACCCATTCGGCCCGGCTGATCGTCCACTTCGTCGAGGCCATGGCCGGCATCCGCGCCGTCAAGGCCTTCCGCAAGGAGGACCGCGACCAGGCCGAGTTCGACACCCTGGCCCAGGACTACCGCGACGCCTCGATGCGCTCGATCCGCGTGTTCGGCATCTACCAGCCGACGCTGCGGATGCTCGCCAACGTCACCATCGCCGCGGTGCTGGTGGTGGGCGGGTTCCGCGTGCTCAGCGGTGACCTGCAGGTGGGCGTTCTGGTGGCGCTGGTGCTGTACTCCCGGCGCTTCTTCCAGCCGGTCGACGAGATCGCGAACTTCTACAACGCCTTCCAGTCCGCGGTGGCCGCGCTCGAGAAGATCGCCAACCTGCTCGCGGTGCAGCCCCATGTGAAGGAGGCCGCGGCCCCCACCCCGCTGCCCTCCTCGACCGGGCAGGTGGACTTCGAGAACGTCTCCTTCCGCTACGCCGAGGGCGCCCCGCTGGTCCTGCAGCCGCTGGACCTGCACATCCCCGCCGGGCAGACGGTCGCCCTGGTGGGCCAGACCGGCGCCGGGAAGTCCACGGTCGCCAAGCTCATCGCCCGCTTCTACGACGCCACCGAGGGCAGCGTGAAGCTCGACGGCGTGGACCTCCGGGACATCTCGATGAAGGACCTGACCCGCAACATCGTCATGGTCACCCAGGAGGCGTACCTGTTCTCCGGGACCGTCGCGGACAACATCGCGCTGGGCAAGCCGGGCGCGAGCCGCGAGGAGATCGAGGCGGCCGCGCGCGCGATCGGCGCCGACACCTTCATCGAGAAGCTGCCCTACGGGTACGACACCGACGTGAACAAGCGCGGCGGGCGGGTCAGCGCCGGCCAGCGGCAGCTGATCTCCTTCGCCCGGGCCTTCCTGGCCGATCCGCGGGTGCTGATCCTCGACGAGGCCACCAGCTCGCTGGACATCCCCAGCGAGCGGATGGTGCAGGAGGGGCTGACGAAGCTGCTCGGGCACCGCACCTCGCTGATCATCGCCCACCGCCTGACCACCGTGATGATCGCCGACCGGGTGCTGGTGGTCCACGGCGGCCGGGTGGTCGAGGACGGCTCCCCCACCGAGCTGGTCGCCGCCGGAGGGCGCTTCGCGGCGCTCTACCGGGCCTGGCAGGAGTCGATGTGATCCGCGGAATCGTCGGCGGGGGGATCTCGGCGGTGTTACTGTCCGATCACTCGTATCGGTCTCGATCCTGAGGACCACCGCCGACCTCTCGGACGGCCACCCGCGGATCGCCCTCGTCCTCAGGGGCCCCCATGCACACCTCCGCTCTCGTCCGCGCCCGTTCCCTGGCCGTCCTGCTCGCCCTGATCCTGGTGGCCGCGACCACGGCCCTCGCCGCTCCCGCCGCTGAGGCGGCGGTCGTCAAGCCGCTGGACATCGTGAAGATCCACTTCGACCCGCCCGGCAAGGACGCGGCGAAGAACTCCGGGTACACGCAGGAGTACATCCAGGTCAAGAACACCGGCAGCTCGACCCTGACGCTGACCGGGTACACGATCCGCGACGACGGGCCGCAGAAGTTCTCCTTCCCGAAGGGCACGAAGCTGGCCGCGGGCAAGACCCTCACCATCCGCTCCGGCACGGGCAAGAACTCGACGACCACCCTGTACTGGAACAAGGCCAGCTACATCTGGAACAACACCGGCGACAGCGCCCGCACCTACAACGGTGCTGGCAAGCTCCTCGAGACCTGCAAGTACACGAGCAACGGCACGGCGAGCACGAAGACCTGCTGAGCATCGGGACGCCGGCGGCGCGCGAAGCGCTGGACCCGGGTCCCGCCCGCCGCCTCAGGCCCCCAGCAGCGCCCGCAGCTCGTCGGTCACGCCCTCGACCTCGACCGGCACCGTCGGCCGACGGAACTGCTGCGGGGTCACCAGGAACCGCTGCTGCAGCACCGCGGGGCCGGGCTCGGTGGACATCTGGACGCCGTTGTCGACGTAGCCGCAGGCGCGGGAGACGGCCACGGAGGCGTGGTTGCCGGTCTCCGCGGCGGACTCGGCCCGCTCGGCGCCGAGCTGGTCGAAGGCGAGCACCAGCATGGCCTGGCGCATGAGCGTCCCGAAGCCCCGCCCGTGCGCATCCAGGGTCAGCCACGAGCCGGAGGTGACGGTGCGGCGATCGGCGAAGCGCTCGGCGGCCACGTCCTGGCAGCCGATCAGCCGGCCCTCGGTCCAGATCCCCAGCGGCAGGGCCCACCGCTCCGGACTCACCTCGCTGCGCAGGCGCCACTGGAAGCGCAGCGCCTCGCGCACGCGCACCTCCGGCTCGGCCCGGTACCACCCGAACACGGCCGGGGACTGCGGGTCCTCGAAGATCGGCCGACGGAGCAGCGCCGCGTACTCGGTCAGGTCCGCATCGGCGAGCAGGCGCAGCGTGAGCGGCCCCGCGCGCAGCACGAGGCCGAAGGGCGGGAACAGGGTGGCGAGTTCGGGGAACGGCGACGTCATCGGCACAGGATAGGTCGGCTCCCTCCTAGGCTGTGACCATGGCGATCGACGTGCTGCTGACCGGCTTCACCCCCTTCGACGGGGCCGGGGTGAACGAGTCGTGGGAGGCGGTGCGCCGGGCCGCCCCGGTGCTGCGGCAGCGCGGCCTCGACGTGGAGGCCCTCGAGCTGCCGGTGCAGTTCGATCGGGCAGGGGACCTCCTCGTGCACGCGGTGCGCGAGCATCGTCCCCGCCTGGTGGTCGCCGCCGGGCTCGCGGCGGGCCGGGCCGGGATCACCCCGGAGCGGGTCGCGATCAATGTGCGTGACGCCCGGATCCCCGACAACGCGGGGGCCGCCCCCGTCGACGAGCCGGTGGTGGCCGACGGGCCGGTCGGCTATTTCAGCACCCTGCCGATCAAGGCGATGGTCGCCGCGCTCCCCGACGGCGTCCCCGGAGCGGTGTCGCAGTCGGCCGGCACCTACGTCTGCAACGACGTCTTCTACCGGCTGCAGCACCTGCTGGCCACCGACGCCGCGCTGGGCGGCACCCGGGGAGGCTTCGTCCATGTGCCCTCGGCCGACGTCGTCGACCCCCTCACCGTCGCACGGGCGCTGGTGAGGATGGTGGAGGTTGCGCTGCGCACCGAGGTGGACGAACCGCTGATCGGCGGCGCCGAGCACTGACCGAGGCGCTCGTCCACAGCGGGCCACGCCTGTCCGGCGGGAATCCCCACCGGTCATCCACAGAGATATCCACAAAGTTGATGAATGACATGCATGTAGTTCCGCAGGTGCGCGCGGTGCGCCGGACGTGTCGCGCTCGGGATCACCGCGGCACCGGTTCCGATGCGGTCGCTTCTCGCATCAGCGGGGGATCGCCTGCGTCCGTGCAGGTCACGGCGCCTTTCCGCTTCGAAGGCCCCGCGGGACGGCTGCCTGCGGCGGTATCCGCGCAGGCCAGGACGCCGAGGGTCGACGAGATCCGGTGCCCGCGGTGAACACTGCCCGCGAGCGGTTCTCCCACCGTCCGTCCACAGCGAGTCCCCGGTTTTCCACCGTCGTGCCCGGTAATCCCCACCGCTCCCTGTACTTATCCCCATTTCCGTCCACACCTGGGGATAGTCACATCGGTGTAGTTCACCGGATCTCCTTCCCGGCCGTCCCGCGCCGGCCGCCCGTGCGCCGACTTTGCGCGCTGAGGACTGATCACCAGTGGCGGACGGGTCCTCAGCGCGCAAAGTCCGGGCGACGGGCGGGCCGCCCGGGGCCCACCGGGACGCCGGGGGGCAGACGGGTCGGGCCGCCGGTGGCTCAGAAGAGCGGCGCCGCCGTCAGCGCCTTGACGGCGATCAGCAGCACGCACAGCAACACCGCGGCGGCGATCACCCCGGAGTGGGCGAGGGCGGAGCGCCGGGCCAGGGCCTGCCGGTCCGCACCGGGGGTGGCCCGCGGGCGCAGAGCGAACATCCCGGCGGTCACGGCCGCGCCGACCACGAGCCCGCCCAGGTGCCCCTGCCAGGAGATGTTGGGGATGGTGAAGGTGATGACCAGGTTCAGTCCGATCAGCACCAGGATCTGGGCGCTCTGGGCGCCGAGGCGCCGGTTGACGATGAACATCGCCGCGAACAGGCCGAACACGCCGCCGCTGGCGCCGAGCGTGCCCGTCACCCAGTCCATGCCGAGCGGGTTCGCCAGCACGTACACGGCGGTGTGGCCGCCGAGCACCGAGGCCAGGTACACCGCGGCATAGCGGACGTGGCCCATGGTCTGCTCGAGGTACTGCCCGACCGCCCACAGGGCGTACATGTTCAGCAGCAGGTGGATGATGCCGCCGTGCAGGAACCCGGCGGTGAAGAAGGTCCACGGCATGTACAGGGCGCGGAAGGGCGCGAAGACCCCCAGCTGCTGGACCACCTGCGGGGCGAGCATCTGCCCGACGTAGGCCAGCACGCACAGCGCGATCACGGTGTAGGTGACGTACGGGGTGCGCCGGCCGATGCCGCCGCCCAGGGCGTTGCGGGGCCGGGTCGAGGCCTGCTGCTGCGCGAGCTCCCGGTCGCAGTCCACGCACAGCACGCCCACCGAGGTGGGGCGCTGGCACTCCGGGCAGGCGGGGCGGTCGCAGCGCTTGCAGCGCACGTAGCTCACCCGGTCCGGATGCCGGGGGCACACCGGGGTGCTCTGCGGGCCCGGGGTGTCCTCGGCGCTGTAGCCATAGCTGGGTCTGTCCATGGGGGTCATTCCACCACGCCGGCCTGGCACCGCCCGGTGCGGGATCAGGGGGAGGTGACCGGGAAGGCGGCGAAGAGCTTCTCGAAGCGGGCGAGCTGGGCCTCGCTCACCGGTCGCAGCGGGGTCAGGTCCAGCGTCCGCCGGCCGGCCGGGCCCCGGCGGGTCCAGGTGCCCACCACCTCGCCGCGGCGGATCGCGCAGCGGCGGAACATCCCGTTGCCGCCGGGGACCAGCGCGCGGTGCCGCTCCTCGTCCATGAGGAAGAGCCGGTCGCGATAGCCCAGCACCAGCTCGTCGAAGCCGGGCAGCAGCAGCTCCCGCTGGGTGTCCCGCTCGGCCCGTGCGTACTCCTCGAGGAGGCCGGGACGCCACCACAGCCGCTCGGCGCTGTCGCCGCGGGCGTCGGCCGCGACGGCGTGCAGGCGGCCGTCCCGGCCGGCGACGCCGCTCTCGAGCCGGTCCTCGAGCAGGGGCAGCGCGGCGCGGATCGCGCGCAGCGGCAGCTTGGACCACCAGGCGAGGTCCCGCTCCCCCGCCGGGCCGCGGGTGGTGAAGTAGCGCAGGGCAAGCTCCGCGGTGGCGGCGGTCCGGTCGCCGTCGAAGGTGCCGGCCAGATCGCTGCCGGTGGTGAGCCAGTGGCGCGCCAGGACCACCGCGGTCTCCTGCTCGCGCCAGGGTCCGTAGCAGGCGTCGCCGCCGGCGATGAGCTCGGCCAGCACGTGGTAGCCGCGGCCCTGGGCGACCGGGATGCCGACCGCCTCCCACGCCGCCTGCAGCTCCGCGCGCAGCACCCCGCGTCCGCTGCCCGGCCGCGAGTGCGGGCCGGCCAGCTCCTCGAGCACCTCCCGGGCGCGGTCGACGTGCTGGTCCGTCAGCTCCAGCTGCGTGCGGCGGGCGACCGCGGCCCGCAGCGGACCGGCCGCGCACAGCTCGGTGATCCAGGCCAGCGAGTCCGCGGCGACGGCGAAGACGGTGCCGCGCATCGGGTAGCCGCGCACCACCTCCCCGCGGTCGAAGGCGGCGAGCACCGCGGACACGTCACCCCCGGTGCGCAGGGCCAGGGAGGCGATCACCCCGGGCAGGTCCTGCCCCTGCAGGGCGCCGAAGGCCCGCGCCGCCGCGGCGGCGCTCGCGAAGCGCGGGGCGCCGGCGAGGCCCTGGGCCAGGATCCGGGCCCCGGCGAGGTGGCGCTGCATCATGCGGCGAGCGTAGCGGCGGGGGCCGACGCGAGCACCCCCTGGGCGCTCGGCTCCCGGCCCGCCGACGACCGGCGCCGAAGTGAGGTGAGCCTTCCATCACCGCAGGTCAGCACAGCCTAACCTTGCTTGTCTGGACTCAGTCCAGACAATAGAGTGCTCGCATGGCACTCATCGACACCCCCGCGACGCTCCCGGGCCCCGCTCCCGCGGCCCCCGTCGGCCGCCGCGCAGAACCCGCCTCCCGCACCACCCCGGCGGCACCGGAGCGCCGCGCCACCGACCACGGTGAGCAGCGCAGCTCCCGCTCGGAGAAGGTGAACCGACTGCGAGCCGGGGTGCTCGGCGCGAACGACGGGATCGTCTCGGTCGCCGGCCTCGCCGTCGGCGTCGCCGGCGCTACCACCGACACCCGCTGGCTGCTGATCGCGGGCCTCGCCTCGCTGATCGCCGGCGCCCTGTCGATGGCGATGGGCGAGTACGTCTCGGTCTCGACCCAGCGCGACACCGATCGCGCCCTGATCGCGCGCACCCGGGAGCAGCTGGCCACTCAGCCGGAGGCCGAGCACGACCACCTGGTCGACGCCCTCACCGAGACCGGGATCCCGCCGGACGTGGTCGAATCGGTCGCCGACTCCCTGGAGCGCCACGACGCCCTCGGCGCCCACACCCGGTTCCGCCACAACGTCGAGGACGACGCGGTGGTCTCGCCCTGGGGCGCGGCGGTCACCTCGCTGATCTCCTTCGCGATCGGCGGCGTGATCCCGCTGGTCGCGATCCTCGCCGCCCCGCCCGTGCTGCGCCTGCCCGCGACGATGGCGGCGGTGGTGGCGGCGCTGGCCCTGCTGGGCATGGCCAGCGCGACCCTCGGTCAGGCCAACGCGCGCCGGGCGACGCTGCGCACCATCGTCGGCGGGCTGCTGGCCATCCTGGTCACCTACGGGATCGGGGCCGCGCTCGGCGTCGCGATGGCCTGAGCCCCGACCCGGCGCGACCATCCCGTCCGCTCCGCTCGCCACGGCTCCCGCCGCAGCGAGCAGCGCCCGGACGGACGACGGCCCGCCCCCGATGCTCGGGGGCGGGCCGTCTCAGCACTGCGGGCAGGGCCCGCGAGGGCTCACTTCTCGATGGTGACCTTCTCGATGACGACGTCCTCGAGGGGACGGTCGCGCATGTCGGTCTTGACGGACTCGATCGCGTCGACGACCTTCTTGGAGTCCTCGTCGGCGACCTGGCCGAAGACGGTGTGCTTGCCCTGCAGGTGCGGGGTGGGGCCGACGGTGATGAAGAACTGCGAACCGTTGGTGCCGGCCGGCTTGCCGGTGATCGCGTTCATCCGCTTGCCGGCGTTGGCCATGGCCAGCACGTAGGGCTCGTTGAAGTTCTTCTCGGAGGAGATCTCGTCGTCGAAGGTGTAGCCCGGGCCGCCGGTGCCGGTGCCCAGCGGGTCGCCGCCCTGGAGCATGAAGCCGGAGATGATGCGGTGGAAGATGACGCCGTCGTAGAACGGACGGGTGACCTTCTCGCCGGTCTCCGGGTCGGAGAACTCGCGGGTGCCCTCGGCGAGACCCACGAAGTTCTCGACGGTCTTGGGTGCGTGGTTCGGGAACAGCTCGAGACGGATGTCCCCGTGATTGGTGTGAAGAGTTGCGAACATGGCGTCATCCTCGCACAGACACCTGTCCCGACCTCGCCGCTGCCGATGCGCTGTGAGCGGACTAGGAGCCGGCCCGAACCTGACCGTTCGCCTGGGACCTGTCGGGCCGGTCGCGTTAGAGTTAGGCCACACGGGCTCATGGCGTCCTCCGGGATGCCCTGGGTCCAGGGACCATCGTCGGCCCGACCCGACGGATACGACCGAAAGGGGAACCTCATGGCCTTGACCAAGAAGCGTGAGACCAAGAAGGCGAAGAAGCAGGCCGCGAAGACGGCGGTGCTCGCCGCGTCCACCGCGAGCCGCGCCGAGCAGGCCATCGCGGAGCTGCAGAAGCTCGCCTCCACCGTCGGCCCCGCGGTGTCCGAGGGCGCCCGCGAGGCCCGCACCCGCGCGACCGATCTCTACGACCACTACGCCCCCGAGGCGCAGCAGCGACTGCGGGAGCAGTCCGAGAAGATCACCCAGGCCGTCGGCCCCCGCGCCGACAAGATCCGCCACGACGTGCAGGACGACTACCTGCCGCGCGCCCGCAAGACCGCCGAGACGACCAGCACGGTGCTGAAGGCGGCCGTCGACGCGGCGCGCAAGGAGCTCGACAAGGGTCAGGCCGACATCCGCGCTGCCGTCCTCGAGCCCACCCCGCAGCCCAAGAAGAAGGGTCGCGCCGGCAAGGTGCTGCTGATCGTCGGCCTCGCGGCCGCCGGTGCGGTCGCGGGCTACGTGGCCTGGCAGAAGACCCGTCCGGTCGAGGATCCGTGGGCCCCGCCCGCCGACTTCGCCCGTGCGCACTACCCGGCCTCGGCCGGCACCGAGGACGACTCCTCGGCCGTCTCCGACACCGTCGGCTCGGCCGATGCCGGCGATGTCGCCTCGGCCCTGAAGGGTGATGACCGCAGCTCCGATCTGGAGCCCAAGGAGGTCAAGGTCGAGTCCGATCCGGACACGTCCATCGACGACGAGAAGCGCGGCAGCCACCGCGGCGACGCCTGAGGCCCGCCTCGGCGCTGCGCACAGCAGTCCGTGCCTGACGGCGCGGTGATCCCGTCCCCGGACGGCGATCGCCGCGCCGTCGTCACGTGCAGCGGCAGGCGGCGCGGGCCGCGCCGAGCGCCGGCCGGACCGGTGCACGCGGTCCGTACACTCGGCAGTCATGAGCGCTCCGGACCTGCCGCCCCCTGCCGCGTCGGGGGCGGGCCGCTACGCCCCCTCCCCCAGCGGTGACCTGCACTTGGGGAACCTGCGCACCGCGATCCTGGCCTGGGCGCTCGCCCGCCGCACGCAGCGCGCCTTCCACCTGCGGATCGAGGACCTCGACCGGGTGCGGGAGGGCTCGGCGCAGCGGCAGCTCGAGGACCTCGCGGCCCTGGGGCTGGACTGGGACGGCGAGGTGGTCCACCAGTCCGAGCGCGGACCTGCCTACGCGGCGGCGATCGCGACCCTCGAGTCCCGCGGCCGGGTGTTCGAGTGCTACTGCACCCGCCGGGAGATCCTCGAGGCGCCGAGCGCCCCGCACTCCCCGCCGGGCGCCTACCCCGGCACCTGCCGCGACCTCTCCCCCGCCGCCCGCGCGGCGGGCCGCGAGCGGATGCGCGCCCTGCGCCGGGAGCCCGCCCTGCGTCTGCGGACCGATGTCCCCACCTGGAGCGTCCACGACCTCTGGGCCGGGGAGGTGACCGGGGTGGTCGACGACCTGGTGCTGCGCCGCGGGGACGGGGTGGTGGCCTACAACCTGGCGGTGGTGGTCGACGACGCCGCGGCCGGGGTGGACCAGGTGGTGCGGGCCGATGACCTGCTGAGCTCCGCTCCCCGCCAGGCCCACCTCGCGCACCTGCTGGGTCTGCCCGAGCCCGGCTACGCCCACGTCCCGCTCGCGGTGAACACCGACGGCGCGCGCCTGGCCAAGCGCGACGGCGCGGTCACGCTGCGCGATCGGCTCGAGCGCGGTGAGAGCGTCCCCGAGGTCGTGGGCCGGATCGGCGAGTCCCTGGGCCTGCCCGGATGCCGCACCGCGACCGACGTGCTCGAGCGCTGGGACCCGTCCATGCTGCCGCGGGAGCCGTGGGTGGTGGAGCTGCCGGCCTGAGTCGCGCCTCAGGAGAGCGCCACTGAGGGTTCTGCCCCGTCGCGTCGGCGACCGTCTGCGCCGGGAGCTGAACCGTCCCGGTGCCCGGCACCGCGCAGTACAGTTTTCAAGGACCCGGCGCGCGACTCGCCGGCACCCGCACCACGACGGAGGACCGCGATGACCACCCCACCCGAGACGCCCACCGGGACGGGCGCCGCCGAGCCCCTGATCACCATCGACGTGTGGACCGACGTGGTCTGCCCCTGGTGCTACATCGGCGAGTCCCGCCTGCACGATGCGATCGCGGCGGAGGGCCTGGCGGACCAGGTCCGCGTGCGCGCCCACTCCTTCGAGCTGGACCCGACGGCGCCCGCGGAGGCGGCGACGACCAACGTCGAGCACCTGGTCGAGGCCAAGCGGATGCCGGCCGAGAAGGTCCGCGAGATGGAGTCGCAGATCCAGCAGATGGCCCGCGAGATGGGCCGCGAGTACGTCACCGACCGTCCGATGGCCAACACCCGCGGCGTGCACCGCGTGATGCAGGCGATCGGCGAGCTCCGAGGCGCCGAGGCCGCGACCGCCTTCTTCATGGATCTCCAGCGCGGCTACTTCACCGGCAGCGTGAACCCCTTCGAGGCCGACGTGGTGATCCGCCGCGCGGTCGCGGCGGGGCTGGTCGAGGACGCCGCGCGCGCCGCCCTGGCCGGGCGCACCCACGACGAGCACGTCGAGGCCGAGGTGCGCGAGGCGGCGTCGATGGGAGCCCGCGGCGTGCCGTTCTTCCTGTTCAACGAGAAGTACACCGCCCCGGGGGCGCTGCCGACCGATGCCTTCCGCCAGGCCCTGCGCCAGATCGCCGAGGAGGCCCGGACCGCGCAGGACTCGTCCGACCCGTCGGCGTCGCAGGAGGCCGGGTCATGACCGGGGCGGCTCCGCAGCCGGGAGCGACGGACCGCGACCGCGAGGACGCCGGCGCCCCCGCCGCGGTCGAGGCGGGCACCACCGCGATGCGCGCTCCGCGGCCGCTGTCCTCGCTGACGTCGCTGATCGGGGACGGTGTCGCGGGCGGTTCCACCTGCACGGCGGACGGCCTCTGCGACTGAGGCGCCGCCGCTGCGCGGAGGCACCGCCCCCGCGCGCGCTGCGGGGTCAACGGGTGAGCAGCTCCTCGGTGCTGGTGCCGGGCAGGCTGAGCGTCACCGGGGTGCCCCACGGGTCGGTGACCGAGACGGAGCGGCCCTCGTCGGCGAAGTCGAGCCCGGCCGCGGTGAGCCGGGCGGTCAGCGCGTCGAGGTCCTCGCGGGCGGGGACGGTGATGGCCACGTCGGCCAGGCCCAGACCCGCGGCGCGGGGGCCGGCGCCGCGGCTGTTCCAGGTGTTCATCGCGACGTGGTGGTGGTACCCGCCGGCCGCGGCGAACAGGGCGCCCGGATGGGTGCCCACGGTGGTCTCGAAGCCGAGGGTGTCGATGTAGAACCGCCGCGCCGTCTCGACGTCACCGACCTGCAGGTGCACGTGGCCGACGATGCCCGGCCGCAGCCCGGGCTGGGTCGCGACGTCCTCGGTGAGGTGCTCCGAGAGGTAGGTGTTCGGGTCCAGGAACAGGGTGTCCATGGCGACCTGGCCGTTCGTCCACTGCCACTGGTCGCGGGGGCGGTCCCAGTACAGCTCGATGCCGTTGCCCTCCGGGTCGGCGAAGTAGAAGGCCTCGGAGACCAGGTGATCACCGGTGCCGGCGAAGCGGGAGCGCGGGTCCTGGGCGGCGCGCAGCACGGTCCCGGCGAGCGCGGCCTGGTCCTCGAAGAGGAAGGCGGTGTGGAAGAGGCCGGCCTGGCGGGGGTCGACGGCGGGCAGGCCGGGGGTCGCGATCAGGCGCACGAACGGGACGGTCCCGCGGCCCAGCACGCGGTGGACCTCCCCGTTGACCTTGGCCTGCTCCTCGATCGGGGTCAGCGCCAGGGCGTTCTCGTAGTAGGAGCTCATCAGCTCGAGGTCGCCGACGCGCAGGGTGACGGCGTCCATGGCGAGATCGTCGGGCAGATGCCGCTCGTCGGCGGCGGGGCGGTGGGAGCCCGGGGCGGTGGTGGGCGAGGAGGTCATGGTGATCCTTCCGATCGGACGGCGATGACTCCAGTGTCCCCCGCTTTGGTGGAAATTTCAACCAGTTGGGTGTGCCTCGCGGCACCCCGGCGCGGGCCGGGGGGCGGTCCGGCGCGCCGGGGGAACCGGGGTGCAGGGTCGGGGGTTAGGGACACCCGTTCCCCCGCCTTCGCAGCGCTCGGTCAGCGATTCCCCCGACTTCGCAGCGCTCGGAACGGGAACAGCCTTCCAGGCCGAGGTGCACCGCTCGACGGAGTCAGGGCGGTGAGCTGTGCTCACCGCCCTGTCACCGAATCCGCTCTCCCCTGCCGACCCGGCGTTCCGACGACCTCGACCCCCGGAATCCCCAGGGGGAGGCGCTGGCTCCACGATAGGAGACCTCCGAGCCGCGGGACCGGGACCAAACTCCCGCTCGGGGACCCGGCGATCGCCCCGTCACCTCAGGACCGCGGCCGCCGCTCCCCCGGCGGCGGCCACCTCCGCGCTCCGGGCTCAGACGGAGTCCTCGACCGCCGCGCCCCGAGCGGCGTAGGCGTCGGCCAGCGCGGCCGCCCGCTCCCGGATCGCGGACCGGGAGGCGGGGGTGGCCGCCACGTCCCGGATCACCCAGGCCATCGCGACGGCGGCGTCGTCCAGCAGAGCGAAACCCTCCGCGGAGACGGCGTGCGCGGCGAACTCGCGGGTGTGCAGGGCGCCGCCCGCGCCGGTGATGCCCACGAAGGGGTGCAGGCCGGGCACCCGCTGGGAGACGTTGCCCATGTCCGTCGAGGCCGCCATCACGCCGAGCGAGCCCTGCAGGGGGCGGCCCAGCTGTTCCATCGCCGCGTTCCAGGCGGCGCCGAGCACCTCGTCCTGCTGCAGCGGTTCGTAGACCGGCTCGGTGGCCTCGATCGCGAGGGTGGCGCCGGTGGCGACGGCCCCGGCCTCGAGGCAGGCGAACAGCTGCCGGCGCAGCTGCTCGAACTCGGGCATCGTCCGGGCGCGGCACTCGAAGTCGAGGACCGCGGTCTCGGGGACGATGTTGGTCAGGCCCGACTGCTGGGGCACCAGGGCCAGTCGCTGCCCGTCCCGGACCCGCTGGCGCAGCAGCCCGGCGGCGACCTGCGCGATCACGGCGGCGTCGTTGGCGTTGATCCCGTCGCTGGGGTTCGCGGCGGCGTGGGCGCCGCGGCCGGTGTAGGTCGCGCGCCAGCGGCCGACGGCCTGGCTGGTCGAGCCCAGCACGTCATAGGTGTCGGTGTGGGTGACGGGATGGGACATCAGCGAGAGGTGGACCCCGTCGAAGACGCCGCGGTCGATGAGCAGCTGCTTGCCGCCGCCGTGCTCCTCCGCCGGGGTGCCGATGACCTGCAGGGTCACATCGAGATCCGCGACCGCGTCGACCAGGGCGAGGGCGGCGCCGAGCGAGGCGCCGGCGATGAGGTTGTGGCCGCAGCCGTGGCCGATCTCCGGCAGGGCGTCGTACTCCACGCAGAGGGAGGCGACCAGGGAGCCCGAGCCCAGGGTGGCGCGGAAGGCGGTGGGCAGCTCGGCGACGCCGCGCTCGACGCTGAATCCGGCCGCCTCGAGCAGGTCGGCGCAGCGGTCATGGGCGCGATGCTCCTCGAAGGCGGTCTCGGGATCCGCATGGAGCGCGCGGGCGAGGGCGTGGACCTCCTCGCGCCGGGCGGCGTAGGCACTGGCCAGGGCGGCTCTCGCGGGGTCCGGGTGGGTGGCGTCGGTGATCACGGATCGATCCTGCCACGGCGGCCGGGGTCCGGCCCGATCGGTCCCTCGGGTCGTTCGCCTCGGGTCAGTCCCCGGAGCGCAGCAGCGGAGGGATCAGGTAGGCGCCCGTCCCGGCGCGGTACAGCCGCGCGGGGCGGCCGCCGGTGGGGGCGGCGTGCTTGGCGAGCTCGACGAGGAAGCCGTCGGTGCGGGTGGCCTTGCGGTGGAAGTTGCCCGCATCCAGGGTCGTGCCCCAGACGCTCTCGTAGACCCCGCGCAGCTGGGAGATGGTGAACTCCTCGGGCAGGAAGGTCACCGCCAGGGTGGTGTACTCGAGCTTGCTGCGGGCGCGCTCGACGGCACTCTCGAGCACCGCGGCGTGGTCGAAGGCCAGCTGGACGTCGGCGAGATCGGCGAGCGCCCACCAGCGGGCGTCGGCCACGTCCTCACCGCGGCGGGGGTCCGGGAGGTCGGCGCCGAGGGCCATGAAGGCCACCGACACCACCCGCCCGCGGGGGTCGCGGCCCGGGGCGCCGAAGGTCCGCACCTGCTCGAGGTGCACGGCGCCGCTGCCGAGGGAGGCCTCGTCGGCCAGCACCCGGTAGGCGGCGTCCTCGAGGTCCTCGTCGGCCTCGACGAAGCCGCCCGGCAGGGCCCAGGCGCCGCGGTGCGGGTCGTCCTCCCGCTGGATCAGCAGGACGCTCAGCGCCCCGTCCCGCAGGGTGAGGACGGTGAGGTCGACGGCGACTCGGATCTCGGCGGAGGCAGCGCTCATGGACTGAGAGTAGGCGGGGTTCTGGTCACTGTGACACCACGCCGCGAGGTGACTCACGGGTAGTAAGTGCGGTCCCGGAGTGACCCGCCGGTCGCCGCACGCTCAGGCGGAGAGCCAGCGGTCCCACTTCTCCGCGCGGTGCTCGGCCTCGACGATCCGCACGGTCCCCGAGGTGGAGCGCATGACGATCGACTCGGTGATGATGCGGTCGGACCGGTAGCGCACCCCGCGCAGCAGGTCGCCGTCGGTGATGCCGGTGGCCGCGAAATAGCAGTTGTCCGAGGTGATGAGGTCGGAGGTGGTCAGCACGCGGTCCAGGTCGTGGCCGGCGTCGATCGCCCGCTGCCGCTCCTCGTCGTCGGTGGGGGCGAGCCGCCCCTGGATCATGCCGCCGGTGGCCTTCACCGCGCAGGCGGCGATGATGCCCTCGGGGGTGCCGCCGGTGCCCAGCAGCATGTCCACCCCGGCGCCGCGGGCGGCGGCGATCGCCCCGGCGACGTCGCCGTCCATGATGAACTTGACGCGCGCCCCGGCCTCGCGGATCTCCCGCACCAGCGATTCGTGGCGGGTCCGCTCCAGGACGCACACGGTGACCTGGCTGACCGGCTTGCCGAGCGCCTTGGCCACCAGGGTGATGTTCTGCTTGATCGGCAGGCGCAGGTCGACGAAGTCCGCCGCCTCGGGACCCACCACCATCTTCTCCATGTAGAACACGGCCGACGGGTCGTACATGCTGCCCTTCTCCGCCACCGCGAACACCGCCAGCGCGTTGTTGTAGCCGAGCGCAGTCAGGCGGGTGCCGTCGATCGGGTCCACCGCGACGTCGACGTCCGGGCCGGTGCCGTCGCCGACCTGCTCGCCGTTGAACAGCATCGGCGCCTCGTCCTTCTCCCCCTCGCCGATCACGACGGTGCCGTTCATGCGCACGGTGTCCATGAAGGAGCGCATCGCGTCGACCGCGGCGCCGTCGGCCCGGTTCTTGTCCCCCGCGCCCACCCAGCGGCCGCCGGCGATGGCGGCCGCCTCGGTCACGCGGACCAGTTCGAGGGCGAGGTTGCGGTCCGGGGCGGTGGGGGTGGAGGCAGGGACGGTCATCAGGGGTCTCCCTCGTCATCGAGCGCGGCTGGGGGCGACGGGTCGGCGCCGCCGTTCCGGCCGGCCGATCCTCGCCTGACGTGCGTGATCGACTCTACCGGGCGCTCCCGGCGACCGGGCGGATTCGGTCGGATCGCTGGTCGGAGGCACGGTGGCCCCGGGGTGCGCGGTCGGCGCCTGGTCGGCCGGAGGCTCAGACCCCCATCGAGCGACGCACCGCGCGCACGTGCCAGACCCAGAGCGCCCCGCCGAGTGCGGCGAAGCTGAGCGAGCAGAGGGCGAGCACGGTGAGGTTCGTGGTCACCAGCGGCGCGACCGCCCCGGCCAGCAGCGCGTTCAGCACCAGGCCGAAGAAGGTGCCCAGCGAGGCCGCGGCCCCGCGCTGGTGCGGGAAGAGGTCGAGCACCTCGAGCTGGATGGGCGCGAACACCAGCGCGACCGCGAAGGCGATCAGCCCCGGACCGACCACCGCCAGCAGCAGCGACCAGGACAGGCCGCCGCCGTACTCGGGGGCGAGCGAGACCAGCCCCAAGTTCACCAGGGCCGCCAGGACCGCGCCGATGAAGCCCAGGGAGATCAGCCGGCTGCGGTCCATCAGGTTCGCGGCCCTGCCCACCAGCCAGGCCCCGGAGATCATGCCGATGATCAGCGGCACGAACAGCACCCAGAAGTCCTGCTCGCCCAGCCCCAGCAGTCGCACCACCAGCGGGGAGGCGCCGGCGATGAAGACGAACTGGGCGGCGAAGCCGAAGGCGGAGGCGCCCGCGATCCGCAGCATCATCGGCGAGCGGCCCACGTGCACGAGCGAGGCCAGCAGGGAGCGGATGCGCATCGGGGAGCGCTCCTCGGGCGGGAGCGTCTCCGGCAGCCGGGTGGTCAGGATCAGCACCACCACGCCGTACATCCCGACGCCCGCGAACACCCAGCGCCAGTCCCCGAGCAGCAGCAGCCATCCCCCGAGGATCGGGGCGATCGCCGGGGCGACCGAGAAGATCATCATCACCCGGGCCATCAGGCGCTGCGCCTCGGAGCCGGAGAACATGTCGCGGATGACCACGCGCGAGACGATGGTGGCGGCGCCGGCGCTCATGCCCTGCAGCACCCGCAGCAGGATCAGGCTCTCCAGGTTCGGGGCCAGCACGCAGCCGAACATGCCGATCAGGTAGATGACCAGGCCGCCGATCATGACGGTCTTGCGGCCCAGGGCGTCCGAGAGCGGGCCGTGGAAGATCGACATCACCGCGAAGGCCGCCAGGTACGCCGAGATCAGCTGCTGCAGCGCCACCTCGTCGCCGCCGAACTCCGCCCCGATGCGGGTGAAGGCCGGGAAGATGGTGTCGATCGTGAACGGACCGATCATCGCCAGCGACGCGAGGGTCAGCGTGAGGCGCGCACCGGCCTGCCGGCGCTGCGGGGTGGAAGGGCTGTGGGAGGCGGGGAGCGGCGTGGACACTGCATCCATCCTAGGCAGGGCGGCGCCGGGCCGCACCTTCGTCCCGGAGGATGGAAAGCGCTCGCGCGCGTCCTGCGCGGCGCGGGTGCGCGCCGGGCAGGGCGCGACTAGGCTCGCCCCTGGCGCTGCAGTTCCGGCGCACGGCCGCCCACCGGGCACCGCCCCCCGCTCCTCCGCGTTCCGAGGTCACCCATGAAGCAGTTCACCCTGCCGCACACCGAGATCACCGCCCCGAACGTGGTGCTCGGGCTGATGCGCATCGCCGAGAAGTCCGACGACGAGATCCGCACCCTGGTGCGCACGGCCCGCGATGCGGGCATCGACTTCTTCGACCACGCCGACGTCTACGGCGGCGAGCTCCACCACTGCGAGGAGCGCTTCGCCAAGGCCCTGCAGCTCAGCGCCTCCGAGCGGGAGCAGGTCACGATCCAGACCAAGGCCGGCATCGTCCCGGACGGCCCGTACTTCGACTACTCCTACGAGCACCTCATCGAGTCCGTCGAGGGCTCGCTGCGCGCCCTGCAGACCGAGCACATCGACATCCTGCTGCTGCACCGCCCCGACGCCCTGGTGGAGCCGGAAGAGGTCGCGCGCGCCTTCGACGAGCTGCACACCGCCGGCAAGGTGCGCCACTTCGGCGTCTCCAACCACACCCCGCGCCAGATCGACCTGCTCGCCGCCCATGTGCAGCAGCCGATCGTGGCCAACCAGCTGCAGCTCTCGATCACCCACTCCACGATCATCGCCCAGGGCGTGGCCGCGAACATGCAGGAACTGGACCAGTCCGTCGTGCGCGACGGCGGCGGGGTGCTGGACTACTGCCGCCTGCACGGCATCACCGTCCAGGCCTGGTCCCCGTTCCAGGCAGGATTCTTCGACGGCGTGTTCCTCGGGAATCCCGAGCACGCCGAGCTCAACGCCGTGATCGACCGTCTCGCCGCCAAGTACGACGTCACGCCCGAGGGGATCGCGACCGCGTGGATCACCCGCCATCCCGCGCAGATGCAGGTGGTGCTGGGCACCACCACCCCGCAGCGGGTGACCGATTCCGCGGCCGGCTCCGAGGTCCCGCTCACGCGCGCCGAGTGGTACGAGCTGTTCCGGGCCGCCGGGTGGATCGTGCCCTGAGCCGCGGCCGTCGCGGCCGATGATGACGACGGCGCCCGCCGTCCCCGCACCGGGGGCGGCGGGCGCCGTCGTCGGTCAGATGATCGTGCGGCCCTCCGCGCGGGCCTCCCGGACATCCTTGGCGAAGCCGCGGGCGATGGTGACCAGGATGCCGAGCACGAGCACCGGCCAGATCAGCACGTAGACGGTCAGCAGGGCGGTCATGGCTGTTCTCCTTCGTTCGAGGCGCGGACCGTGCCGAGCACGGTGCCGCGCGGGGCGCGGCGGCCGGGTGCGGCCGCCGCCGGGGGCGGTTCAGCGGTCGGCGGGACGCGCCGCCGGGACGGCGGCATCGCCGGTGACCTCGTCGGCCGTCGGCGTCTCCGTATCGAAGTCACCGGTGACCCGGCGGATCTCGGCGAAGTCGAAGTCCTGGGAGGAGCGCACGCTCAGCAGGTAGCAGACCAGGAAGGAGACCGAGTAGGCGACCAGCGAGCCGCTGAGGGTCTCGTAGTCGCGCAGGGAGCCGACACCGAAGGGCAGCACCGCGAGGGTGGCCACGGCGCCGACGATCACGGCCGGGCGCAGTCCGAAGAAGCCGAAGCACATGATGCCCAGCACCACGCCCACGCCGAGGATGGCCAGCAGCTCGACCACCAGCGCCCAGGCGCCGGTCAGCGGGATCAGCTGGAAGCGCACCGGCAGGAAGATGAGCAGCGCCGTGATCACGCTCAACGAGAAGGCCAGGTTGGTGACCTTCTTCCAGTAGAACGACGCGATGACCGGGAACACCAGGCATCCCCACAGGGCGCCGACGAACACCAGCAGGTCCAGGATGTTGAAGCGCGCCGTGGCGAAGTACAGCGCCGCGGCGGTCGCCACGATCATGGTGAGGCGCCCGATCAGCAGCATGAGCTTGGGGTCGGCGTTCCGGCGGCCGACGGACTGGCCGTAGATGTCGGTCATCACGATGGAGCTGAGCGCCGAGAGGTCGGAGTCCGCGGTCGAGGACAGCGAGCCGATGATCATGACGAACGCCAGAGCCACCAGCGCGAGGGGCAGGTACGTGCCGACCATCTGCGGCATCAGGTTGTTGACGTCGCCGCCGGCGGGCTGGACGCCCAGGTACAGCGCCATCACGCCGAGCATGCCGATGCCGATCACGGTCGCGCCGTAGCCGATGGTGGCGGTGATGAAGGTGGGCTTGATGAGGTCCTCGCGGACCGCGAACAGGCGCTGGGCGATGGTCTGGTTGCCGATCGCGTAGGCGAGCACCGCGGCGATGTACGGGGCGCCCTGGTTCATGAACGCCTCGGAGGAGAAGAAGCTCTGCTGCTGCGCGGTGACGTTACCGGCGGCCGCGCCCTCGGCGAACATCGAGGGGCCGCCGGCGAGCAGGAACACCGCGGGGATGATCACTGCGGCCGCGCCCAGCATGGCCAGGACCTGGGCGAAGTCCGTCAGCACGGAGGCGCGGAAGCCCGACCACAGGGTGTACATCAGCACCCCGGCGGCGACGATCACGATGCCGGCGCCGAAGCTGAGCGGGGAGAGCATCGCGATGATGGCGCCGCCGGCGATGAAGTTCGAGGTCAGCGAGATCACCGAGCCCAGCACGTTGGAGCCGGCGAGCATCAGCTGCGAGGAGCGCCCGTGCCGCGCGTACATGACCTCGGCGAGGGTGTGGGCCCGGGGGGCGACCTTCCGGATCCGCTTGCCGAAGGGGTAGATGAACAGGATCATCAGCGCGCCCCAGAGCCCGTAGTGGATGGGGCCGGAGATGCCATAGGTGTAGCCCGCGGTCACCGAGGCGTACATCGAGGACGCCCAGATCCAGGTGGCGGTCATGGATGCGGCGGAGACGCCGAAGCCGATGCGGTTGCCGGCGGTCATGTAGTCGTCGGCGTTCTCCCTCCTGCGGGAGATCGACACCGACATCCACATCGTGCCCCCGTAGAACAGCAGCAGGAGCAGGACGACTCCGATGATTCCGAGCTGGACGATCTCACCTGTTGGCGCGGGCGGCACTGGACTTCCTCTCGTTCCGGACGATGCGTTCGTCGTTCGATCCCGTCCGGTCGTCCGCCTCCGCGATCCACGCGCAGAGCTCGGGTGGCTTCTCCAGCGAGCCGACCGGCATGCGACTCCCGGGCGCGGGCGGTCCGGCGCCGATCCGGGCGGTGCCGTGCACCTGCTCCGGGCGGGGGACGCGACGACGCCGACGGCGACACGTCGTGCGGCCGGTGCGGCGATCATCTCTCGCGGCGGGAGTCGCATAGATACTCGCACACGCACCGGTCGTTGGCTAACCGATCGGTCACCTAGCATCCATCAATGCAGGTTGTGGCGCATTCGCTGGTTGTCCGACAAACGGACGGCAGCGTCGGTGAGTGCCCGGACGCATGGAAATGCAGGACGTGGAGCGCGTGTGCATCACGATGCACTACGACCGCAGCGTGGTCGGGCCCGTCGGCTCCGCGATCCGCACGTACAGTGACGACGAGCGATGTCGCGCGCGCAGCGGCGACCGTCACCCGCACAGCGACGAGCAGGGAAGAGGACCACATGAGGACCAGGCGCATCGGACTGATCGGCTACGGAGACGTCTCCGTGGTCCATCTCGAGGCGATCCGCGACATCGACGGCCTCGAGCTGGTCGGCATCGCGGACACCGATCCGCAGGCCCTCGCCCGCGCCGCCGCCGACACCGGCCTGCCCACCTTCGCGAGCACCCGAGAGCTGATCGACGCCGTCGGCCCGGACGCCGTGCACGTCACCACCCCGCACGACCAGCACGTCGGCCCCTCGCTCACCGCGCTCGAGGCGGGGGTGCACGTGCTGCAGGAGAAGCCGCTGGCCCACACCCTCGAGGACGGCCGCCGCCTGGTGGACGCGCTCGATGCGGCGTCCGCCGGCGGCCCGAAGGTCGGGATCTGCTTCCAGAACCGCTACAACCTCGCCAGCCAGCGCCTCCACGCCCTGCTGGGCTCCGGCGAGCTCGGCGCCGTGCGCGGGGCCTGGGCCTCGGTGGTCTGGGCGCGCAGCGCGGACTACTACCGGGCCAAGCCCTGGCGCGGGACCTGGGAGGGCTCCGGCGGCGGCCTGCTGATCAACCAGGCGATCCACACCCTGGACCTGGTGCAGTGGCTGCTGGGCGGGGTCGAGCGCACCGACGGGCATGTGGCCACACGCCGCTTCGGCGACGTCATCGAGGTCGAGGACACCGCCGAACTGCTCCTGCACCACCCCGGCGGCGTCACCACCTCGTTCTACGCGACCCTCACCGCGCCCCAGCACCGCCCGATCGAGCTCGAGCTGGACTGCGAGAGGGCATACGTGTCACTGCGCGGCGGCACCGACGGCGGGCTCACCATCCGCTGGACCGACGGGCGCGTGGACTCCTACGGCGAGCGCTCCCTGACCTCCGGCGGCCGCTCGTACTGGGGCGTCTCCCACGAGCTGCTGATCCAGGACTTCTACGACCACCTCGAGGACCCGGAGCCGTTCTGGATCGGCCCGCGCGAGGCGATGGTCTCGCTGCAGATCCTCAAGGACGCCTACCGCCTCAGCGGGGTGGGCCCGCAGGAGGGCTGAGGGGCAGCCGACGGCGGCCCGAGGGGCGGCCGACGACGGGAACATGCGAGGCATTGCGGCCTGGGGACTCATGCAGCGCACCGCACGGGTCCTGAGCGCGCAATCCGAGCCCCGTCACCGCCGTGGCGCTGAGCGGATCGCCGTCGAGGCCACCAGATGGATGGCCTCGAGGCGAGAAGGGACGTTCCCGCGGGAACGCCGGTCAGCAGCGAGCGGCGGGGCGCCCGGCTCCGGTGCGGATCGCCGCCGCGGACCTCACCGCCCGCGGACCTCACCGCCCGCGGCGCTCACCGCCCGCGGCGCTCACCGCCCGCGGAGCTCACCCCCGTCGGCGCTCGGTGATCCCGCTGCGCTGCAGATAGCGCAGCACATTGAGCGCCGTGCGCTGCATCTCCCCCAGGGTGATGCCGTCCGGGCGCCGGTAGGAGTCCATGATCGCGTCCTCCCGGGTGGTGCCGAAGTGCTCCTGGGCGCCGGGCATCAGCACGTCCACCTGGGCGCGGACCCGGTAGGCACTGTCGCGCAGGGCCGGGAAGTGCGGATCGGGCTCGTTGCGCATCCACCAGTCGGTCATCACGTTCCCGTCGTATCCCCACTCCCCGCGCAGCACCGTGGTGACCAGGTCGTAGTGGTAGTGACCCCAGACCCCGTTGATGCGGTTGTAGGAGGTCATGAGGTTCTGCGGCCGGCCCTCGCGCACCATGATCTCGAAGCCCCGCAGGTAGATCTCGCGCAGCGCCCGCTCGGAGATGCGGGAGTCGTTGACCGTGCGCTGGGTCTCCTGGTTGTTGGCGGCGAAGTGCTTGGGGCAGGCGGAGACGCCCTGGGACTGGACCCCGGTCACGATGGCGGTGGCCATCACGCCCGTCAGCAGCGGGTCCTCGGCGAAGTACTCGAAGTTGCGGCCGCACAGCGGGTCGCGATGGATGTTCATCCCGGGCGCCAGGATCACGTCGGATCCCCGCTCGACCATCTCCCGGCCATGGAGCTCGGCGAGTTCGCGCACCGCGGCGGGATCCCAGGACGAGGCCAGCGCGGTCCCGCAGGGCAGCAGGGCGGCGTAGGCGGCCAGCCGCAGCCCGGAGGGGCCGTCGGTGGTGGTCGCCGGGGGGATGCCGCGTGCGCGCAGCGCCTCGGTGACCCCTCCCAGCACGCCCGCGTTGCCGGCGGCGCCGAGCGGGCTGTCCATGACGAGGTCGCCGTAGGCGAGGCTCGTGAGCTCCTCCGGGGACAGGGCGGCGACGAAGTCCTCCAGGGTCATCGTCCCCTCGAGCACCGACTCGAAGGAGGCCGAGGGGTCCTCGACGCGTTCGAGCGCAGCGGGCAGCCGGTTCAGGATCCGCTGCCGGAGGTCGACCTGCGCGGTGGGCACGGGCTCCCATGCCACCTGCGCGGAGCCGTCCTCGGCACGGCGCAGCACCATCCGGTCGAAGGCGTGCTCGGGCCGCACCGCCGCCGCCTCCTCGAGCTGACGGACCACCCGCAGCTGCGGGACGCGGACGCCGCCGGCCGGCGCGGCGCGGCGCACGTCGGGGCCGACGAGGACGCGGTACTCCCCGGGCTCGAGCACCCAGGCGCTGCGGTGGCCGCTGGCACCGGAGTCGTCGTAGCCGGCCAGATCGGCGAGGGCGACGGCGAAGGGGATGTCGGTGCTCTCGCCCGGAGCGAGGACCGGCGTGCGGGCGAACGCGGCCAGGGCGCGGGCGGGCTTCGAGAGCGTCCCGTCGGGCGCCTGCACATAGACCTGGACCACTTCGGTGCCGGACCGCTGCCCGGTGTTGGTCACCGTGACCTGCACCTTCACCGTGTCCTCGACCTCCTGCGCGGGCCCCGCCACGACCTCGAAGGAGGTGTAGCCCAGGCCGAAGCCGAAGGGGAAGAGCACCGCCTGCGGCGCGAACGTCTCGAAGTAGCGGTAGCCCACGAAGACGTCCTCGACGTACTCGGTCACCTCCGGGTCCCCGAAGTGCCCGGCCGAGGGGTAGTCCTCGTAGCGGCGGGCGATGGTGTCCGTCAGCCGCCCGCCCGGCTCCACGGCGCCCGTGAGCACGTCGGCCACCGCCCGCGCTCCCTCCATCCCGCCGGACCATGCCAGCAGCACCGCGGCCAGCGGATAGTCCTCGACCCAGGACAGGTCGATGACGTTGCCGGTGTCCACCACCACCACGGTGTGCGCGAAGGCGGCGGTGACCCGGTCGAGGAGGGCTCGCTCGGCGTCCGTCAGGTAGTAGGCGCCGGGTTCGAGGACGTTGTCGCGGTCCTCCCCCGCCGCGCGGCCGAGGACCACCACGGCGGTGTCGCTGCGCTGCGCGGCCGCTGCGATCTCGCCGTCCTCGAGGACGGGCTCGGGGAAGGAGCGGGGCCACCTGCCCCAGTCCTGGCCGGGATCGGCCGGGTGCTGCGCGCAGTAGGACTCGTACCGGACCGCGAGCTCCTCGTCCACGCGGACGGCGCCCGCCTCACGCAGCGAGTCCAGCAGGTTCGTCACGTACGGCGGGTTCACGTCGCCCCCGGACCCGTAGCCCACCGCGATCCAGTCCTTCTGGGTGCGGCCGAAGACGGCGACCCGCGACCCTGCCGCGAGCGGGAGGATCCCGTCGTTGTGCAGCAGGACCGTGCCCTGCGCGGCCAGGGAGCGGGCCTTCGCCACCAGGTCGGGATCGACGCGGTGGTCCTCGTCGGGAGCGGCGGTGGTGGTGGACTGCGAGAGCAGGGCGTCGGTCATGGTGCTGGCACTTTCGTCGGCGGCGTCGCGTCGAGCGGGTCGCGGGGAGGGAGCAGGAGCGGGCCGGACGGCCCGCCCGGATCAGGCCGTGATCGCTCCGGTGACCACGGCCCGCGGGAAGGCCGTCACGTCCAGCTCGCGGTCCGGTCCTTGAGCGCGCGGTAGGCCTCGAGCACCTCGGGGGTGGGCTCCGCGCCGACGGTGCGGGAACCGGTGATCTCCCAGGCGGGCGGCTCCTCGGTGCCGGCGAGCGCCCAGGCGGCCTGCCGGGCGGCGCCGAGGGCGACGTACTCGCCGGCCGGGGCGATGGTGACCTCGCGGCCGAAGATGGCCGGGGCGAGCTGCTGGACGGCCTCGCTGCGGGCGCCGCCGCCGATCAGGGTGATGCCGCTGGGGGTGGTGCCGGTGCGCTCCTCGAGTGCGGCGATGCCGTCGGCCAGCGAGCACAGCAGACCCTCGATGTAGGCGCGGGCCACGTCCTCGCGGGTGGTGGAGGTGCTCATGCCGGTGAGGGTGGCGCGGGCGTGCGGGCGGTTGGGGGTGCGCTCGCCGTCGAAGTACGGCAGCAGCGTCACCCCGTTCGCCCCGGGCACGCTGGCCAGGGCGAGCTGGGCCATCTCCTCATGGGAGACGCCCAGCAGGGTGCGGCCGGCCTCGAGGATGCGGGCGGCGTTGATGGTGGTGGTCATCGGCAGGAAGCGGCCGGTGGCGTCGGCGAAGCCGGTGACCGTTCCGCTGGCGTCGTCCGGGCGGGTGTCGCTGACCATCGCGCAGACGCCCGAGGTGCCGATGGAGACCGACACGTCGCCGGGGCCCTGGGAGAGGCCGAGGGCGGCGCCCATGTTGTCGCCGGTGCCGGCGGCGATCGCGGCGCCGCCGGGGGTGCGGGCCATGACCTCCTGCGGGCTCCCGGGCAGGCGCGGCAGCTCGAGCGCGCGGCCCAGCGCCAGCTCCACCAGGTCCGGCTTCCACTCCTCGGTGCGGGTGGAGTAGTACGCGGTGCCGGAGGCGTCGCCGCGATCGGTGAAGGCCTCTCCCCCGCCGGCCAGGTGGCGGGAGACGTAGTCGTGGGGCAGCAGCACGCTCGCGGCGCGCTGTGCGTTCTCCGGCTCCTCGTCCCGCACCCAGCGCAGCTTGGAGGCGGTGAAGGAGGCGACCATCAGGCTGCCGATCTCCGCGACCGAGGCCTCGGGGCCGCCCATCTCCTCGATCAGCGCGGCGGCCTGCGGGGCCGAGCGGGTGTCGTTCCACAGCAGCGCATCGCGCACCACCTCGCCCTGTGCGTCCAGCAGCACCATGCCGTGCTGCTGACCGCCCACGGAGACCGCGTCGGCGCGGTCCAGCAGGGGGCCGGCGGCCTCGTCGACCGCGGCCAGCCAGGCGCGGGGGTCCACCTCGGTGCCCTCGGGGTGCGCGGCGCGGCGCTCCTCGAGCACGGCGCCGGTCTCGGCGTCGACGAGCAGCGCCTTCGTGGCCTGGGTGGAGGAGTCGATGCCGAGAACGGTGGGGGCCATCAGGGGATCCTTTGCGTAGCGCGAGCGAGGGGTGGCTGCGGGAGCCAGGGTACGGGCGGGTCGGCGGCGGCGCCGGGGCCGAAGGCCCGTCGGAAGGGGCCGAACGTCCGCCGGGAGGGGCCGAAGGCCCGTCGGAAGGGGCCGAAGTCCAGTCGGAGAGGGCCGATGACCGCTTCGAAGGGCCCGCGGTGACGGGCCGGTGCAAGTACTGGCGGTATACGAGCAGCAAGGGTCTATATAGGGCTCGCATGCACGTACAGCGCCAGTGGATGCCGTGAGACGGGGACGTGCCGGGGTCCGGGCGCCCCACCGGGCCGGGTTGGCCGCCACCGAGAGATCCGCGCCGCGACGTCATCGGCCTGTGCATCCACTGGCGGTATACGAGCAGCAAGGGTCTATATAGGGCTCGCATGCCCATATACCGCCAGTGGACGCACCAGGCTCAGACCGCGAGCGGGTGCGGCGCGACCGAGACGGGCCGGAGGGGCCGAGACCCGACCCGACGCGACCCAGAAGCGGGCGGGACCGCCCCGGGGAGCCGACGCGCGGCCGGCTCCCCGGGACCGTTCAGGTCCGGGTCAGGCCCGGATCAGGCGCGGAAGCCCAGCAGGTGCTGCATGGCCAGCTGCTGCAGGCGCACGAAGCCATAGTTGCGCTCGCCGGCCTTGTCGGCGTCGAACTCCTCGAAGGTGGAGCGGTCCGCGAGCAGGTCCGCGAGGGACTCGCCCTCGGCGAGGGTGGGCTGCGCGAGCTCGTCGATGCCGGAGTACGCGAGCGCCTCCTGCACCTCGGAGTCCTGACGGAACGCGAGGGCGCGCTCCTTGAGCATCAGGTACATCTCCATGTTGGCCGCGGCGGAGTCGTACTGACCCTGCTCGTGCTCGGTGCGGGAGGGCTTGAAGTCGAAGTGACGGGCACCCACGTAGGCGCCGGGCTTCGACGGGAAGCCGTTCTCGAGCAGGTCCACGGTGAAGAAGGCGCTGATCAGGTCGCCGTGTCCGAAGACCAGGTCCTGGTCGTACATCGGGCCGTGCTGGCCGTTGAGGTCGATGTGGAACAGCTTGTCGGACCACAGCGCCTGGGCGAGCCCATGGGTGTAGTTCAGGGTCGCCATCTGCTCGTGCCCGGTCTCGGGGTTGATGCCGACGATGTCGCCGTGCTCGAGCTGCTCGATGAAGGCCAGGGCATGGCCGACGGTGGGCAGGAAGATGTTGCCGCGGGGCTCGTTGGGCTTGGGCTCGAGACCGATCCGCAGGTCGTAGCCCTTGTCCTTGATGTAGCCGGCCACGGTGTCCAGGCCCTCGCGGTAGCGGTCGAGGGCGGCGTGCAGGTCCTTGGAGCCGTCGTACTCGGAGCCCTCGCGGCCGCCCCACATGACGAAGGTGCTCGCGCCGAGCTCGGCGGCGAGGTCCACGTTGGCCAGCACCTTGCGCAGGCCGAAGCGGCGCACGGAGCGGTCGTTGGAGGTGAAGGCGCCGTCCTTGAAGACGGGGTGAGCGAAGGTGTCGGTGGTGACCATCTCGATGACCAGGCCGGTCTCGTCGGTGAGCGACTTCAGCTGGTCGATGATCCGCTGACGCTCCCCCGGGGTGGCGTCGAAGGGGATCACGTCGTTGTCGTGGAAGGTGAAGCCCCAGGCGCCGAGCTCGGCGAGCTTGCGGACGTGGGCGCTCAGCTCGAGCGGCGGGCGGGTGGCCGAGCCGAACTGGTCACGGGCCTCCCAGCCGGTGGTCCACAGGCCGAAGGAGAACTTGTCATCACGGGTGGGGGTGGGTGCGGTCATGGTGAGCGCTCCTAGATCGAATCGTCGAGCGGACTGCGGGTCCGCGGTGCCGGTCCTGACCAGGTGCGGCGGGCATCCTCGCCGCCGCCCTTAGTAAGTTACCGTTACTAATCTAGTGTGGGATGCTGGTCCGCACAAGTCGGCGGAGCGAGCGATCGAGCGGCATCGCGATCCCGCGGCCACGCACCGACGGTCCGGCGGCCGACGGACCGCCCGAGGGTCCGCAGCGGAAGGGGGAGCATGCAGTCGACGCACCTGCGCGAGCACAACCTCTCGGCCATCCTGCGCGCCCTGGCCGCCTCGACCACCCCCACCTCTCGGGCGGGACTGGCGACGCTCACCCGCCTGACCAAGCCCACGGTCTCCAAGCTGGTCGAGGAGCTCGTCGCCGCCCACCTGGTGCAGGAGGGCGCTCCGCTCTCCACCGGCTCCGGGCGCCCGATGGTGCCCCTCCAGATCGCCTCCGGCACCCTGCTCGCGATCGGGCTGGAGATCGCGGCCGACCACGTCTCCTGCCTCGGCATCGACCTGGCGGGCGGGCAGCTGAGCCGGCACACCGAGTACCTGCAGGTCACAGCGGCCTCGGCCGAGGCGTCGATCGAGCTCTGCGCCGAACTGGTGGGCCGGGTGCGCGCGGACGCCGGCGCCCTGCCGGTGGTCGGGGTGGTCGCCGCCGTGCCCGGCCGGATCGCCCCCGACGACGGCCGCGTGCTGTCGGCCCCGAACCTCGACTGGACCGAGGTGCCGCTGGTCGGCCGGCTCCGGGCGCATCCGCAGCTCGCGGACCTGAGCGTCAGCGCCCAGAACGACAACCGCCTCTCCGTGCTCACCGAGATCGACCAGCGGGCCGGCGAGTCCTTCATCTACGTGCGCGGCTCCACCGGCGTCGGCGGCGCGGTGGTGCTCGGCGGCGCCCTGCTGGACGGGGTCCACGGCTGGGCCGGGGAGTTCGGGCACATGGTCGTCGAACCCGGCGGGGCGCAGTGCCGCTGCGGCCGACGGGGGTGCCTGGAGGCGTACGTCTCCTACCACTCGCTGCGGGACCGCGCGGGTCTGGGCCGGGACGTGCGGATCGAGGACCTGGTGGATGCGCTGTCGGCCAGCAGCGACCGCGCCGAGGTGATCGGCACCATCGGCCGCTCCCTGGGGCTGGCGGTGGCCAATGCCCTGAACGTGCTGGACCTGTCCACCGTGGTGCTCTCGGGCTACCTCGCGCCGATCGCTGACGAGCTGGCTCCGGTGATCCGCCGCACCGTCGAAGCGCACGCCCTGGCCACCGAGGCCGGGCCCGTCGCGATCGAGCGCTCGGACGGCCTCGAGGACCCGGCTCTGCGGGGCGCCGCCCGGGCCGCCCTGCAACCCGTGCTCGCCGCCCCGGGGGCATGGATCACCGCCCGGGGCTGACCCGGCCGGTCCGCCCCGCGCCGCCCCCGGTCCCCGCTCCGACAAGGGACAATGGTCAGGCGGAGGACCACCCGCATCAGCACAGCAGACGTCGCACGCCGGGGCCCGGCGGCCCGAGGCGCGACACGGACGGGAACGCACGATGGCAACGATGACCGACATCGCCAGGGAGGCCGGGGTCTCCCTGAGCACGGTCAGCTATGCCCTCAGCGGCAAGCGGCCCATCTCCGCGCAGACCCGGGAGCGCATCCAGACCGCGATCGCCCGCCTCGAGTACCACCCCGCAGCGAGCGCCCGAGCCCTCGCCCTGAAGCGCACCTCCCTGCTCGGGGTGGCCGTGCCGCAGCGGGAGGCGGTCGACGCCGACGTCATCATGGAGTTCGTCGGCTCGTTCCTCGCCGCCGCGCACGAGAAGGACTTCGACATCCTGCTGGTGACGGCCGAGGATCACGACCGCACCCTGCGGGTGGTCGAAGAAGGCAAGGTGGACGCCCTCATCGTCATGGACCTGGTCGAGGACGATTCCCGGATCCCGTCGCTCGCGAAGCTCACCCGCCCCGTGGTGCTCATCGGCTACCCGGAGGAGAATGGTGGCCTGACCTGCGTGGACTTCGACTTCCTGGCGGCAGCGAAATCAGCGGTGCATGAGATGCACAGCCGAGGCTCGGAACGGATCGCGATGATCGCCGCACCGGGGTCGCGCGAGGGCCGGACCCCGACCTACGCGCACCGGGCCCGGCTCGGGTACCGCCGCGCCTGCCAGGCCCTCGGGCTCGAGGAGCACATCATCGAGCTCTCCGCGGATCCCGCGGAGGTCTCCCGCTTCACCAGGGACGAGGTGCTGGCGGGCCACCGCTTCGACGGCCTGTTCGTCCACCATGAAGGAGCCCTGCCCCTGTTCGGACGCGCCTTCACCAGCGCGGACATCAGGAGCCCCGAACAGGTCCAGGTCGTCGCCATCGCGCCGGAGCGCGCTGCGACGACCGGACCCTGGGACGTCTCCGCGGTGGATCTCCCCACCGCGAGCATCGGGCACAACGCGGTGACGATGGTCCTCGAGCAGCTCGCGGACCAGGATGCACCTCGGCACTCGCGGTTGCTGAGCCCCCGCTTCCACGCCCGCGGCACCACCCGGAGCTGACCCGTCGGGACCCGGCACGGATCCCGACGGGCGGCGGATGCGATCAGCCCTTCACGGCCCCGATCATGACGCCGGAGGTGAAGTGCTTCTGCACGAAGGGGTAGACCAGCAGCACCGGCACCAGGGCGATCACCATGACGGCCATCTGCACGGCGAGCGTCGCCACCTGGCCGGAGCCCACGTCGACCTGCCCGGGCACGGAGACGCCCTGCAGGACGAAGGAGCGCAGCACTTGTCGATCGTCGAAGCGATTCGATAGGGTGGAGCATAACGCCGCCTCACGAGGGCCCGCAAGGCGTTCCCCGACATCGACGTCCGCGCCCACCCTCGTCACGAGAAGGACCCATGGAACCCACCGCCCTTCGGCCCTACCCCGTCCCCGAGCTCAGCCCCCGCGATGCGCAGCGGCTGACCTGGGCGCGCAGCGTGGTCTCCGCGATGAGCCCGGCGGAGAAGATCGCCCAGCTCCACCAGTACGCACCCGGCGTCGAACGCCTCGACATAGGACCCTTCGTCACCGGCACCGAAGGTCTGCACGGCGTGGCCTGGAAGGGACCCTCGACCCAGTTCCCGCAGCCGGCCGGCATGGCCGCCTCCTGGGATCCCGAGCTGCTGCGCCGTGCGGCTGCCGTGGTCGCCGCGGAGGTGCGGACCATGCACGAAGCGGATCCGCGGGTCAGCCTCGACGTGTGGGCACCCGTGGTGAACCCGCTGCGGCATCCGCGCTGGGGCCGCAGCGAGGAGGCGTACACCGAGGATCCGCTCCTCAATGGCGAGCTGGCCTGCGGTTTCTCCGCCGGCCTGCGGGGCGACGGGGACACGTGGACGACGATGCCCACGCTCAAGCACTTCCTGGCCTACTCCAACGAGACCGACCGCGACGCCACCAGCTCCGACCTCTCGCCGCGCGTGCTCCACGAGTACGAGCTCCCCGGACACATCACCCCGCTCGTGCGCGGCTGCGCCGGCTCCGTGATGCTCTCCTACAACCTGGTCAACGGCCGTCCGGCCCACCTCACGGAGCTGCTGGAGAGGGAGCTGCGCTCCCGGCTGGCGGATCCGGATCTGCTCTTCGTCGTCTCGGACGCGGGCGCCCCCTCCAACCTCTTCCGCTCGCAGAAGGTCGTCGTCGACGCCGCCGAGGCGTATGCGGCGATGCTCCGGGCCGGGGTCGACTCGTTCACGGACAACGACACCGATCCGACCGAGACGATCGCCGCACTCGATGAGGCCCTCGACCGGGGCCTCATCGAGCAGGACCACCTGGACCGGGCCGTGGTGCGGCAGCTGGTCGCGCGCGCCCGGACCGGAGAATTCGAGAAGCTCCCGGGGGTCGCGGGAACCGCAGAATCCGAGCACATCAGTACAAGCGCTTCGATATCGAGGTGGTCCTCGCCCGGGGCGGGCGCAGCGGCGGAATCGCCCGCTCACGTCGCAGCCGACCCGTCGTCGGCACGGTCCGCACGACACGCCTCGCCCGCGAGGTCGCCACGCGCTCCGCCGTCCTGCTCGCCCGGCGTGACCCCGCCGCGCTTCCGCTGCCACCCGGGACCACCGCGGTGATCGGCGAACAGGCGCACACCGTCCTGCGCGACTGGTACAGCGGGGAGTTCCATCAGTCGACGAGCATCGTCGCTGCGCTCGAGAAGCATCCGACCAGGCAGGAGGTGCGCACCACCCGAGCCTTGGACGTCGTCTCCCTGGCCGCGATCGGCCCGGCGCCGGACCCGGTGCTGCTGGGCGTCGACGGTTCGCTGCACTGCGCCCGCCCGGCGGCGGACGGCCCCCTGCCCGCTTCCTTCGCTCCTGCCCGGTTCGAGGTCCTCGACTTCGGCGATGACGTGATCGCGCTGCGGGATCCCGCAGCGCAGCTGCTGGTCACCCCGGACGCCCGGGGACGGCTGGCCGCCTCGGCCGAGCGCATCGGCGGCTGGGTGGTCCAGGACACGTTCCGCCGCATCGCCGACGAGAGTGGCACCTGGCAGCTGCAGCACATCGGCTCGGGACGGTTCGTCGGCGTCGAGCACCACAGCGGCGCTCTCATGCTGCGCGATCACACCCGGGCCTCCGGTGACCGCTTCGCCATCGACACCCATGAGCACGGGGACGACGCCTTCGACGCCGCCGCCCGCGGCGCCGACGCGGTGGTGCTGGTGATCGGCAACGATCCCCATGTGCACGGGCGCGAGACCGAGGACCGCCCGCACGTGCGCCTGCCCGCACCGGACCGCGCCGCCGTCGAGCGCCTCGCGGCGCTGCCCGAGGACGTAGCCACCGTCCTCGTGATCACCTCCTCCTACCCCTACGACCTCGAGGGCCTCGAGGAGCGGGTGGGCGCGGTGATCTGGTCCTCCCACGCCGGGGAGGCCGAGGGCGAGGCCCTGGCCGATCTGCTCACCGGCCGCCGCGACTTCTCGGGCCGGCTCGCCCAGACCTGGCCGGACTCGAGCCCGCTGCCCGCGCTGCTGGACTACGACGTGATCGGCGCCGGGTCGACCTACCTGTACGGACAGGGCGCCCGCTTCCCCTTCGGGCACGGCCTGGGCCTGGACCGCTGCGACTGGTCCGACCTCGAGATCACCGCCGAGGCCGAGGAGCTGCGCGTGCGCCTCACCCTCACCGCCCCCGCCGCGCGCACCACCCAGGGTCCGCTGCACGAGGTGGTGCAGGTCTACGCCGACGTGCCCGAGGCGGCGTTCTCCCCGTCGGCCGTACGTCGCGCCGGCCACCCGCCTGATCGGCTTCACCACCGTGGCGCTCGAGGGCCCGGAGCCGGTGACCGCGACGATCACCGTCCCCTACCAGCGCCTGGCCCTGTTCGCCCCGGACCGCGAGGGCTGGGAGCTGCCCGACGGACCCCTCACGGTGCGCGTGGCCCGCTCGAGCGCCGACACGGTCGGCGCGCAGGAGATCACGATCCCCCGCGCGCACCGGGAGCGTCATCCGCTGCCCGCGGCCGGCGGCGACCTGGTCCCGGCCGACCGGGCCGAGGAGACCGCCGGCCTCGCCCGCAGCGCCACCACCCTGCTCGAGGGCACCGAGCTGCGCCCGCTCGCGCTCACCGCCGCCGGCACCGCCGACTTCGTGCTCGCGGCAGGAACGGTCATCACCGCCCTGGAGACCCGCGAGCTCGACCTCGGCGCCCTCGCCCCGGCGCCCGGCAGCGCGGAGCTCATCGATGCGGAGGCCGCCGATCCGTCGGCCGCCGCGCTCCCCCTGCCCCATCGGGTGCCCGCCACCGGCGCCCGGCCCACCGGCCGGGTGCGCGTGCGCCTGACCGGCCCCCTCGCTCTGACCGGCCTGCGCGCCGAGCACCCCTGAAACCCGCAACTGGCCCCTGGAGGTCCCCTTGAAGTTCACGAACGGTTACTGGCTGATCCGCGACGGGGTCACGCTGCAGCGCCCCGCCGAGGTGCACGACCTCGAGATCCGCGAGGACGAGCTGGTCGTCCACGCCCCCGTCACCCGCATCCTGTCCCGCGGGGACACCCTGAACAAGCCGGTCATCACCGTCTCCTTCACCGCGCCGCGGCCCGACGTGATCGCCGTGAAGATCGAGCACTTCGCGGGCCAGCGGGAGTCCCTGCCCCGCTTCGACCTGACGGGCGCCCCCGTCACCCCCACCATCACCCGCCACGACGAGCAGGAGGTCGTCGAGTTCGCCTCCGGCCGCCTCACCGCGCGGGGTGGCGCTGCGCGGGCCCTGGCAGGTGGACTACCTGTGGGACGGCGAGGTGCTCACCAGCTCCACCGCCCGCTCGATCGGCTACGCCCAGGTCGAGGGCGAGGGCCCGTACGTCCACGAGCAGCTCTCGCTCGACGTCGGCGAGCACATCTACGGGCTCGGCGAGCGCTTCGGCACCTTCGTCAAGAACGGCCAGAGCGTCGACATCTGGAACGCCGACGGCGGCACCAGCTCCGAGCAGGCCTACAAGAACGTGCCGTTCTTCCTGTCCTCGCGCGGCTACGGGGTGCTGGTGGACGACGCGGGACCGGTGTCCTTCGAGGTGGGCTCCGAGAACGTCTCGGCCACCCAGTTCTCGGTGCCCGGCGAGCGCCTGCGCTACGAGGTCTACGGCGGCGGCAGCCCGCTCGAGGTCATCGAGCGCTACACCGCCCGCTCCGGCCGCCCGCCCTCCCTGCCCGAATGGTCCTACGGGCTGTGGCTGTCGACCTCCTTCACCACGGAGTACGACGAGCAGACGGTGCTCTCCTTCGTCGACGGCATGGCCGAGCGCGACATCCCGCTGACCGTGTTCCACTTCGACTGCTTCTGGATGCGCGGCTTCCACTGGTCGGACTTCGTCTGGGACCCCGCGACCTTCCCCGACCCCCGCGGCCTGATCCGCAAGCTCCACGATCGCGGGCTGAAGGTGTGCGTGTGGATCAACCCGTACATCGCCCAGCGCTCGGTGCTCTTCGCCGAGGGCGCCGAGAAGGGGTACCTGCTGCGCCGCACCGACGGCTCGATCTGGCAGAGCGACCTCTGGCAGGCCGGCATGGCGCTGGTGGACTTCACCAACCCCGAGGCCACCGCCTGGTACACCGGCAAGCTCGAGGCGCTGCTGGACGACGGGGTGGACGCCTTCAAGACCGACTTCGGCGAGCGCATCCCCACCGAGGGCATCCGCTGGCACTCCGGCTCGGACCCGCTGCGGGAGCACAACTTCTACACCTCCCGTTTCAACCAGGCGGTCTTCGAGCTGCTCGAGCGCCGCCAGGGCGCCGGCGAGGCGGTGCTGTTCGCCCGCTCCGCGACCGCCGGCGGTCAGCGGTTCCCCATCCACTGGGGCGGCGACTGCGAGTCCACCTACGTCGCGATGGCGCAGTCCCTGCGCGGCGGGCTGTCCCTGACCTCCTCGGGCTTCGGGTACTGGAGCCACGACATCGGCGGCTTCGAGGGCACCCCGGACCCGACGGTCTTCAAGCGCTGGGTGGCCTTCGGGCTGCTGAGCTCCCATTCGCGACTGCACGGCTCGAACTCCTACCGGGTGCCGTGGCTGTTCGACGAGGAGTCGGTGGAGGTGATGCGCGAGTTCACCCGGCTGAAGGAGAAGCTGCTGCCGTACCTGCTGGCCTGCGCCGAGGACACCACCCGCACCGGCGCGCCGGTGATGCGGGCGATGTTCCTGCAGTTCCCCGAGGACCCGGCGTGCCGGCCCCTGGACACCCAGTACATGCTGGGCCCGGACGTGCTGGTCGCACCCGTGTTCCAGGCCTCCGGCACCGTCGAGCTGTACCTGCCGGAGGGACAGTGGGTGCATCTGATCGACGGCGAGGAGGTCACCGGGGCCCGCCACCTCACCCGCCGCTACGACGTGCACTCGCTCGGGGTCTTCGCCCGCGTCGGCTCCGAGGCGGCGCGCCTGGTGCGCGGCGAGGCGACGGGCGCATGAGCGCCGCACCGTCCGCTCCGGACGCGCCCGCCGAGGACACGTCCGCCCCGGGCCGCGCGCAGCCCTTCACCCCGCCGGCCTTCCTCTTCGGCGGGGACTGGTCCCCCGAGCAGTGGGACCGGGAGACCTGGCGCGAGGACGTGGCGCTGATGCAGCGCGCGAAGGTCAACACGGTCTCGCTGGGGATCTTCTCCTGGGCCTGCCTCGAGCCCGCCGAGGGCGTCTACGAGACCGGCTGGCTGGACGAGGTGCTCGAGCTGCTCACCGCGGCCGGGATCGGCTTCTTCCTGGCCACCCCCACCGCCTCTCCCCCGCCCTGGTTCACCCTCGCCCATCCCGAGGCGATGCCGGTGCGGGAGGACGGGGTGCGCCTGACGCACGGCTCGCGCGACACCTACGCCATCAGCGCCCCCGCCTACCGGGAGGCCTCGCGGCGGATGGCGCGGATGCTCGCCGAGCGCTACGGCGAGCATCCCGGGCTGCGCGGCTGGCACCTGCACAACGAGTACGGCACCCTCGACCACGGCCCCGCCGCCGCCGACTCCTTCCGCCTCTGGCTGCAGCGCCGCTACGGCTCCCTCGAGGCGCTGAACACCGCCTGGTCCACCGCCTTCTGGTCCCAGCGCTACGGCGACTGGGAGGAGATCACCCCGCCCCGGGCCACGCAGTACCTCCACAACCCGGCGCAGCTGATCGACTTCCGCCGGTACTCCTCGGACGAGATGCTGGCGGCCCTGGTCGAGCAGCGCGAGGAGATCCGGGCGGCCGGCTCCACCGCGCCGATGACCACGAACTTCATGCTGCCCACCTGGAACCACCTCGAGCAGTGGTCCTGGGCCGACCAGCTCGACGTGGTCTCGCTGGACCACTACCTGGACACCACCGGCCCCGACGCCGAGGCGCATGTCGCCTACGGCTCGGACCTGGCCCGCTCCTGGTCCGGCGGGCCCTGGGTGCTCATGGAGCAGAACGCCTGGGGCATCGCGCTCGGCGACCGCTCGGTGCTCAAGAGCCCGGAGCGCATGATCCGCCACTCGCTGGGCTACATCGCCCGCGGCTCCCAGAGCTCGCTGTTCTTCCAGTGGCGGGCCTCGCGGGGCGGCGCCGAGCAGTGGCACAGCGCCCTGGTCCCCCATGCCGGCGGCTCCTCGCGACGGTTCGCGGCGATCTGCGAGCTGGGCGATGTCCTCGAGCGGATCGCCCCCGCCGTCGCGCCGCCGGCCGAGGGTCCGCTCGTCGAGGCCGAGGTCGGGATCCTCTGGCACGCCGACGGCTGGTGGGCGCTGGAGACGCCTCACCTGCCCCACGACGGGATCCGGTACGCGGAGGAGCTGCGCGCGACCCACCGCTCCTTCTGGCGGGCCGGGATCCCGGTCGACTTCGTGCGCCCCGGCGCCGACGCCGCGCGGTACCGGATGCTGGTGGTGCCGTGCCAGTACCCGCTGTCCGACGCGCAGGTGCGCTGGCTGACGGAGTACGCCGAGGCCGGCGGCCACCTGGTGATCACCTACCTGACCGGCATCTCCGACCCCTCCCTGCAGGTCGCCGGCGGCGGGTACCCGGGACGGCTGCGGCAGCTGCTCGGGGTGCGGGTCGAGGAGCTGCACCCGCTGCTGGCCGGCGAGGAGGTCACCCTCGACGACGGCAGCGTCGTGGCGGAGTGGACCGAGCTGGTGGAGGCCACGGATGCGCAGGTCCTCGCCTCCTACACGCACGGCGAGCTGCGCGGGCGCCCGGCGATCACCCTCGCCGAGCGGGGCGCGGGGCGGGCGGTCTACCTCTCGGCCCGGCTCCGGCAGGACTCGCGGGACGCGTTCCTGCTCGCCCAGGCGCGGCGCTGCGGGATCGGGCCCACCCTGCCCGGCGCCGCCGAGCAGGGCCTGGAGGTGGTGCGCCGCCGCGGCGACGGGGCCGATCACGTGTTCCTTTTGCACCACGGCGCCGAGGCGCTGACGGTGCGCGGCAGCGGAACCGAGCTGATCTCAGGACAGGACGGGGCCGACGGGGTGAGAATCGACCCCGGCGGGGTCGCGGTGCTCGCCGTCGAGCCGGGCGCGCCGCTCGCTCTCGTCGGCCGCTGATCCGCACCGATCGACCGACGGGCCCACGCACCCGGTCCAACTTCCCGCCGCACTCCTGCTCCGCCCGAAAGGACGCCCCGCATGCCGCTGTTCGACCTGCCCCTGCCCGCCCTGCGCGAGTACCTCCCCGAGCTCGACGAGCCCGCCGACCTCGACGACTTCTGGTCCGGGACCCTGGCCCGGGCCCGCACCGCCGAGCCGGTCATCGAGGTGCGCCCGGTCGAGACCGGGCTGAGCCTGGTGGACACCTGGGACGTCACCTTCGCCGGGCACGACGGCGACCCGATCCGCGCCTGGCACCTGCGGCCGGCGGACGCCGACGGCCGACTGCCGGTGGTCGTGGAGTACATCGGCTACGGCGGTGGGCGCTCCACCCCGATCGAGCACCTGGTCTGGCCGAGCGCCGGCTACGGGCACCTGGTGATGGACACCCGCGGACAGGGCAGCCGCTGGGGCTCCGGCGGCGCCACTCCGGACCCGGTCGGCTCGGGCCCGGCCGCCCCCGGGGTGATGACGCGCGGCATCGAGTCCCCCGAGACCTCGTACCTGACCCGGCTGATGACCGACGCGGCGCGCGCCGTCGATGCGGCGCGGGCGCTGCCGGGGGCCGACGGCCGGGTGGCGGTGACCGGCGGCAGCCAGGGCGGCGGTCTCGCGATCGCCGCCGCCGGACTGGTGCCCGACGTGGACGCGGTGATGGCCAACGTGCCGTTCCTGTGCCAGATCCGCCGGGCGATCGACCTCACCGACGCCGATCCGTACCAGGAGATCGTCCGCTACCTCTCGGTGAACCGGCACATGGAGGCCGCCGTCGAGAACACCCTGCGCTACGTCGACGCCGTGCACCTGGGCCGCCGCGCCCGGGCCGACACCCTGTTCTCGGTGGCGCTGCGGGACATGACCTGCCCGCCCTCGACCGTGTTCGCCGCCTACAACCACTGGGCCGGGCGGAGCGGCGCCGCCCCGTCGAAGGACATCGAGGTCTACCCGTACAACAACCACGAGGGCGGCGCGGCCGCCCATCAGATGCTCCAGCTGGACTGGCTGCGCGGTCCCGGCTCTGAACGAGCCGGCGCCCCCGCGGGGGAGGGGGGGGGGGGGGGGGGGGGGGGGGGGGGGGGGGGGGGGGGCCGCTGAGCGGCGCTCCGGAGCCACTGGACCCGCGGCGCGCGCGCACGAGAACGACTCGTGCGCGCGCCGTTCGTCGTTCCTCCCCGGCATTCCCGCGGGCCCGCAGAGCAGCCTCGAAAGATTTCCTCAATATTTTTCGCCGGGCTCAGTCCCATTGAACGACCCGCAGACGCGTGACCTGGTCACCCTTCTCAGACAGATGCCCAGTCCTTTCCCGGAGAGCGCGCCTTGACGCATTCGCCGACGCTTCCTATTCTGACCACACCCCGGTAACGTACCGACAGTTTTTCGGAAAGCTTTTTATATCGGGGTGTTGCACCGGGCCCGCCCCGCACAGCAGTGGAGCTGCGCGACACAAGCCCTCCGGAGTACCCGCGCGATGAGCTGTCCCCTGCCGCCGTCGGTCGACGGCCCGCTCGTCGCCGCGTCCCCCGCTGTCCAGCCTCCCCAGGAGCCCTTCATGACCAGTTCCTCCCCCTCTGCCCTCCTCACCACCCGGCGCTCCTTCGTCGGGCTCACCGCTGCGGCCTTCGCCGCCGTCTCCCTCGCCGCCTGCGGCGGGGGCGGCGAGGAGGAGGCCGCCGACGTCGCCTCGCTCGACGTGGGCGCGATGGACTCCTTCGAGGCGGATCAGCAGTTCACGGCGACCGAGCCGATCACCCTGACGATGCTGTGGACCGACTGGCCCGAGCAGCCCGTCAAGGAGACGTGGCAGGTCTTCGACCACATCAAGGAGCTCACCAACGTCCAGCTGGAGCTGACCCATGTGCCCTTCAGCGACTCCGTGGAGAAGCGCAGCCTCCTGATCAGCGCCGGCGACGCCCCCACCGTGATCCCGCTGATCTACCGCGGCGACGAGACCCCCTTCGTCTCCTCCGGCGCGATCCTGCCGATGAGCGACTACATCGAGCACATGCCGAACTTCCGCAAGTACGTGGAGGAGTGGGACCAGGGCGAGATGATGGACAACATCCGCCAGGCCGACGGCAAGTACTACATGCTCCCGGGCCTGCAGGAGGTCTGGGTGCCCTCGTTCTCGCTGATCATCCGCAAGGACGTCTGGGACGAGGTCGGCATCGGGATCCCTGCCACCTGGGAGGAGGTGCACGAGGGTCTGCGCCTGATCAAGGAGCGCTACCCCGACTCGCTCCCCCTGGCCGACGGCTTCGAGGCCCAGTCGCTGATCAACTACGGCGGCTACTCCTTCGGCACCCGCGCCGGCTGGGGCTTCGGGGACGGCATGATCGGCGGCCACGACGGCGAGCCGCTGCGCTACGCCGCCACCACCGACGAGTACCGCTCCATGATCGAGTACTACCGCACCCTGGTCGCCGAAGGCCTGCTGGACCCCGAGACGCTCACCGCCGCGAACGACGGCAGCGGCGCCGGCGGGGTGGTGGAGAAGTTCGCCCAGGAGACCTGCTTCGCCGCCTCCGGCTCCTCCGGCACCGCGATCGAGTTCGCGCAGGGCATGGACGCGACCGTCGGCCGCGGCAACTATTCGCTGCAGCTGATCCCGCCGCCCGCCGGACCGGCCGGGAACATCATGGGCCCGCGCAACTTCTGGCACGGCTTCATGCTGAACTCGCAGATCGCCGAGTCCGAGAACTTCCTGGCGATCCTGCAGTTCCTGGACTGGCTGTACTTCAACCCGCAGGCCCGCGAGATGCTGCGCTGGGGCATCGAGGGCGAGACCTACACCAAGGCCGAGGACGGCACCATCGAGCTGACCGAGGGCCACTCGCTGAACGCCTTCGACCTCAACACCGACGCCGGCACGGACCTCCAGAAGGACCTGGGGTTCTCCACCTTCCTCTCCGAGGCCACCGAGTCCCGGGCGCTGAAGGAGTCCTACAACTCCGAGGAGTACACCCAGTACATCGACGGCGTGGTGGCGAACCTCGAGTCGATGCCGCCGTGGGCCCCGGCCCCGCTCGAGGAGGCCGAGCTGGAGCAGGCCTCGCTGATGGCCACGCCGCTGAAGGACACCGTGGACACCAACACGCTGCAGTTCATCCTGGGCCAGCGCGACCTCGCCGAATGGGACGACTTCGTCGCCGAGCTCGAGGCCGCCGGGCTGCCGGCCTACCTCGAGCTGATGAACAAGGCCCGGGACCGCTTCGTCGAGCAGTCCTGAGCCCGACGCCGCGGCGCCCGCCCCCCCGCGGTGGAGGGGCGGGCGCCGCGGTGCGCGCCGGCTGAACCGGCGCGGCGGGCTCAGGCGCTCGCCGCCGGGCCCGGCGCCGTCGACTCCCGCTCGATGACCCGGGTCTCGAGCTTGAAGGGATGGGCGAAGAGCTCCGGGTCCGAGGAGAGCGCCAGCAGCCGCTCCACGGCGACCTGCCCCATCGAGAACAGGGGCTGACGGACCGCCGTCAGCTGGGGGTGCGTCCACTGCGCGATCATCGTGTCGTCGAAGCTGACCACGCTGAGCTGGGTGGGGACGTCCACCCCCGCCTGCCGGGCCGCGCGCAGCGCACCGACCGCCAGGGTGTCGGCGACGGCGAAGATCGCGGTGGGCGGCTCGGCGAGCCGGAGCAGGCGCTCGGCCCCGCGCTGACCGTCCTCGTAGGAGAAGCTGCCATGCTCGATCAGCCCCCGCTCCCAGCGGACGCCGGCCTGACCGAGCGCGGAATGGTAGCCCTGCAGCCGCTGCCGCGCCGGCACCGAGTCCGCCGGACCCGCCAGCACCCCGATCCGCCGGTGGCCCAGGTCCACCAGGTGCTGGACGGCCGAGGCGCCGCCCTCCCAGTTGGTGGCGGAGATGGTGACGATCCCCTTGACGTCGGGGTCGATGGAGACGGGGTCGATCGCGATCAGCGGCAGGGAGAGGTCCCGGCTCCACTTGGCGTGCTGGGCCCCGATCGGGGTGGTCACCAGGATGACGCCCTCGACGCCGCGGGAGGCGATCTCCGCCATCCAGGCCCGGGAGAGGCCGGCGGAGGTCTGGTCGCCGCTGATGACCAGCAGGTCCACATCGGCCCGGTGCGCCGCCTTCTCCGCGCCCTCGAGCACCTGCAGCGAATAGGGGCTGGTGAGGGTGTCGAAGTGGATGAGCACCGAGCGCCGACGGTCGCTCTCGCGCCGCTTGGGCTGGTAGCCCAGCTCGCGGGCGACCTCGGAGACCGTCACCCGGGTGCGGTCCCGCACGTCGGCGCGACCGTTCATCACCTTCGAGGCGGTGGCCAGGGAGACGCCGGCCCGCTCGGCCACATCCTTCAACGTGACGCGGCCGCTGTTGGCCTCGCCCTGCTCGCCCTGCGTCATGACCCCACCTCTTCCCGGATCCGGTGCGCTGCGTCGCGCGCGCACCACGGGCTGATCCTCCGGTCGAGGAGTCTCGCCCGGTGGCGCCCGGAATTCCAGACTAGACCAGGCCCGGAGCCGCCCGGGCCGCGTCGCCCGAGCGCGGTGCGCGTCGAGCCATGGATGCGTCGCGCCCCCCGGTCCGGGGACCGGGGGGCGCGAGGCGAGTGGCGCTCAGCCCTTGACGGAGCCGAGCATGATCCCCGAGACGAAGTACCGCTGCACGAACGGGTACACGCACAGGATCGGGATGAGGATCAGGATCATCGTCACGGACTGGATGTTCGCGTTGATCTCGTTGACCGTGGACCCGGACGCCGCGGCGCCCTCGGAGGCCGCTGTCGACGCTCCCGCGATCAAGTTCCGCAGGAACAGCGTGACCGGGAACAGATCCGTCTGATCCAGATAGAGGAACGCCGCGAACCAGTCGTTCCAGTACTGCACCGAGTAGAACAGCACCATCGTCGCGATCACCGCCTTCGACAGCGGCAGCGTGATCCGGAAGAAGATGCCGAACCAGGTCAGGCCGTCGATGTGCGCGGCCTCCTCCAGCTCATTGGGCAGGTTCTCGAAGAACGCCTTCATCACCAGCAGGTTGAAGACCGACAGCGCCGGCGGCAGGATCACCGCCCACATCGTGTTCTTCATCCCCAGCGTGGAGATCAGCACGTAGTTCGGCACGATGCCGCCGTTGAAGAACATCGTGAACACGGCGATGCCGATGAGCAGCCCGCGGCCCTTGAGGTGCTTCTTGGACAGCACGAAGGCGTAGGTCGTGGTCAGCACCATCGCGATGGTCGTGCCGATCACGGTGTAGACCACCGTGTTGCCGTAGCTGCGCCAGAAGTTCCCGTTGTCGGCGACGGCCTTGTACGTGTCGAGGTTGAAGTCGACCGGGAACAGGTTGACCTTGCCGGCGTTGATCGCCCCCGCCGAGCTGAACGACTGCGCGAGCAGCATGATGAACGGGTAGAGCATCACCGCGCACAGCAGCACCAGGGCGGTCATGTTGATGACGGTGAAGATCCGGTAGGACGTGGAGTCCTTGATCTTCGTGTTCCGCGGCGCGACGGGCGCCTTGCGCGGAGCGTCGGGAGCCATTGCTTCGATCACCACAGGCTTGTCCCCACCAATCGCTTCGAGATGTAGTTGGCCGACATCACCATGGCGAACCCGATGATCGCCTGGAACAGTCCGATGGCGGCCGCGTAGCTGAGGTTGTTCGACACCAGGCCCACCCGGTACAGGTAGGTGGAGATGACGTCGCCGGTCGAGTAGGTCATGGGGTTGTACAGCAGCAGGACCTTCTCGAACCCGACGTTCAAGAAGCTGCCGATGTTCAGGATCAGCAGCGTGACCATCGTCGGGCGGATGCCCGGGATGGTGACGTGCCAGGTCTGCTGCCAGCGGTTGGCCCCGTCGATCCGGGCGGCCTCGTAGAGGGCGTCGTCGACGGCGGTGAGCGCGGCGAGGTACAGGATCGTGCCCCAGCCGACGGTCTGCCAGGCCTCGGAGGCGACGTAGATGAACCGGAAGTACTCGGGCTTCTGCAGGAAGGAGACCGCGTCCCCGCCGAACGCCTCGACGATCTGGTTGACCGTGCCCTGCAGGGAGAGCAGCTGGTAGACCATGCCCACCACGATCACGACCGAGAGGAAGTGCGGCAGGTAGCTGATCGACTGCACGATGCGCTTGAAGTGCGTGCGTCGCACCTCGTTGAGCATCAGTGCGAGGATGATCGGCAGCGGGAAGCAGACCACCAGGGTCATGCCGCCGATGATCACCGTGTTGGCGAAGACGTTCCAGAACGCGGGATCGCTGATGAACATCTCCACGTAGCGGGTGCCGACCCACTCGTCGCCGAAGATGTTCCCGCCCGGCCGGAACCGGCGGAAGGCGATCACGTTGCCGAGCATCGGCACGTACCGGAAGATCGCCAGGAAGATCAGCGGTGCGATGGCGAAGGTGTACAGCGGCCAGTCGCGCCGCAGCGCCCGCTTCCAGCCTCCCGGCCGGCGCTTCGGGGCGGGACGTCGCGCAGCCGGCTCGGCCGGCGCGACGTCCCGCGTCTCCGCGAGGGTCATGGGATCAACTCCTCCCTGCTCGGTCGGATGCGGCCGGTCACCCGTTGGCCTCGACGAAGCGGTCGCGAGCCGTGTTCAGCAGCTCGAGGTAGCGCGGCAGACCCGCGGCCTCGAGCTCGCTCTTGAAGGCGTCCCACTCGGACATGTCGCGGTCACCCATGATGAACTGGAGCGTCGCGGTGTCCACGGCGTCCTTGATCGGGGTGGAGAGCAGGGAGGCCTGCTCGAGCTCGGTCTCGTCCATGGGCTTGGGCGGGTAGGGCTCGCGGGGGGTCCGCACGGAGAGCACGTCATCGATGTACTGGACGAACTCGGGGGTGCTGTAGGACTCCTTGAGCGCCCGGGACTCGGTGGACTCGGCCGGGAAGGTCGAGAAGCCGAGGTCGGTCTTGATGTCCGTCTCGGCGCCCGGGTTGATCGCATAGTCGTCCAGGGAGAACTCGTCCTTCAGCGCGATGGTGCCGTCGGCGGCCTCGGTGTAGTTCACGTCCTTCTCGCCCCAGCGCAGCATCTCGCGGGCGTCCGGGTTGTAGTAGAGCCAGTCGAGGAACTGCAGGGTGGCCAGGAAGTGCTCGGACTTCGTGATCTCCGAGCTCAGCATGAAGCCGTGCCAGAAGTTGCGCGGCTCGACGTGGTCGCCGGCCGGGCCTGCGGGCGGCGGGATCAGGGTGACGGCGTGGTTGCCCTTGCCGACGGTCTCGTCGAGGGCCGTGGCGAACTCGATCGCGGTGCCGGAGGAGCCGGAGGCGGCGAAGCAGGTCTCGGCCGCGAACTTCTCGCTCACCGACGCTGCGCCGGAGCCGTCGTTGGAGGCGGTGAGGGACTCCCTGTCGAGCAGGCCCTCCTCGACCAGGGTCCGGAACAGCTCGACCATGGCCTTGTACTCGTCGGTGATCGCGACGTAGGTGAGCTTGCCGTCGGGGCCCTCGATCGAACCGTCGCCGAAGCCCCAGCCGCCCTTGGTGAGCCAGGCGTGCGAGGCGAAGTTGAAGAGCGCACCGCCCTCGAAGCCGTCGGCCAGCGGGGTCGAGTCGGGGTACTTCGCCTTGATGAGCTTGAGCGCCTCGTGGAGCTCCTCCCAGGTGTTCGGCACCGCGCCGGCGACCTCCTCGAAGACGTCCTTGCGGACCACGAGGCTGAAGACGGGCACCGAGACCTCCTGCAGCCCCGGCACCATGTAGTACTTGCCGTCGGCCTGCTTGAGGTTGTTGATCATGTCGCCGAGGTCCCACTCCTCGACGTACTTCTGGAAGTTCGGCATCTTGTCGACGTAGTCGCTCAGCGGCACCACGGCGCCGGAGGAGACGAACGGGGCCTCCTCGCCGGTGTAGACCAGCGGGATCAGCGTCGGCGCGTCACCGGCGCTGATGAGCAGGCTGCGCTTCTCGGCATGGTCGCTGAAGGGGATGTGGGTGAGCGTGATCTCGACGCCCGTGAGCTCCTTGATGTGCTCGAAGAGCCGCCAGGAGTCCTCAACCGGAACCTCGGGCCAGTCGGTCCACAGCATGCTCACCTGGAAGGGCTCGCTCGCCTTGAACTGCGTGTCGGCGGCGTAGCCCTCCATCGCGCCGACGTTCTGGGTCTCGACGTCGGCCTCCTCTCCGGAGCCGGAGCTGCACGAGGCCAGCGCCACGGTCGCGAAGGCCGCGGCGGAGAGGCCGACGAAGCTGCGTCGGGTCTGGGAGAGATGGAAGGGGTGTGGCGTCGTCATGGCCGTCTCCTCGTCGAGATGAGCTCCGCACCGGAGCATCCGGTACGGCTGAACGGGTGGAAATCCTGGGGCACTGCGTATCCGGCGACCCGGTGCGATGCCCGTCAGGGCGGCATCCGGAGCGGACGTGGGGGTGATCGTCGATGGCCGATCCGCGACCACTGCGATCTCACTGCTGCTCGACCCTGCTGCATCGCAGAGCCGTCCAACTCGGCGTTCACTTTCGCTGAAGTTTCGGCGTTGGCGCTCAATGTAGCCGCCGCCACACCGGCGGTCAAGGCTTTCGTCCGCTCTCGCCGCGGGTGTGCATATCAGTCGCTGCGTCGCGCTGGCCTGGAAGAACGCAGCGTAGATCCCGTCGATGCCCCCTCTGGGCGCCGCAATCTTTGGTAACAGTCTCGCAACGAAGGCCCCGCACCTACCGAAAGTTTCAGGCTCTGACCGCTCGGAAAGGTCCGTAGACTCGGCCTCCCGACCTAAAGGAGGCGCGATGAGCCCCGCCCGACCGCCGCGCAGCGTCTTCACCGCGCTCACCGAGGGCACCTACTGGTTCCTCGTCATCGACGTGCTGCTGGTGCTCGCCTGCGCGCCGACGATCATCGTCTGGGCGCTGCTGGGCGGGGATCCGGCCGGTGCGCTGTGGCTGGGCCTCGCCGCCCTGCCGGTGCTGCCGGCCCTCGCCGCGGCCCTGTACGCCTGGCGCCGACGCGGCGAGGACCCCGACCTGGCGCCCGCCTCCCGCTTCCTCCGCGGCTACCGCGTGAACCTGCGCGACAGCCTGGCCGTGGGCGCCCCCGCGCTGGCGATCCTGACCGTCCTGGCCCTGAACATCGCCTACGGGGGCGCCCTCGGCACGTCGAGCCTCAGCGCCGCCTTCCTGGTGATCGGGGCGCTGGTGCTGCTGATCCTGGTGCGGGCGCTGACGATCGTCTCGAGCTTCAGCTTCCGGCTCCGCGACGTGCTGCGGCTGTCCGTCTTCACGCTGCTGACCAAGCCCCTGTCGACCCTGGCGCTGCTCTCGCTGGGCGTGCTGACCGTGGGCCTGATGCACTTCGTCGGCGAGTTCGCGCTGCTGCTCGCCGCCTCGCTGCTGACCTACGCGCTGTGGCACTCGGAGCAGCCGGTGGCCCGGCTGCTGCGCGAGCAGTTCGTCAGGAGCGAGGAGGAGCCGGCACCGGGCCCAGCTGCGTGACGGTGCCGCCGCGCGGCACCGTGACCTCGTGGGCCTGCCCGTCGGCCTCCACCCGGTAGTCCCCGGCGAAGCCCTGCAGACGCACCACGCCGTCGGCGTCGGACCGGTGCTCGGCCCGCTGCACCCACCAGTGGTCGTGGATCAGCTCGCGCAGCGCGTGGTAGCCCGGCTTCGGGGTGCCGTCGCGGCGCACCAGCCCGGCCGGCGCACCGAGCCAGGCGGAGGCGTCGTCCAGCCCCCAGTACGTCAGCGACTCGGCCGCCGGGTGGGAGAGCACGGTGCGGTAGTGGCGCACGAGCTCGTCGGCCTGGCGCTCCTCGCCCTCCGGGGTGGAGGGCCAGGAGTCGACCACGTAGTCGTTGAGGTCCACGATGTGGGCGGGCATGAGGTCCCCGGAGACCAGCGTCGTCTCGGTCATCTGCAGCGGCAGTCCGAAGCGGGAGAAGCGCTCGAGGACCTCGGCGATCTGCTCCTCGCCGCGATAGCCCTTGTGCATATGGGTCTGCAGGCCGATCGCGTCGATCTCGACCCCCGCCTCGAGGCACTCCTCGATGACGTCCTCGTAGGCCGGGGAGAGATCGAAGTCGTTGAGCACCAGGCGCGCCGTGGGGTCCGCCGCCCGGGCGGTGTCGAAGGCCAGGCGGATGACGTGCATCCGTCCGCGCGCGCGGGCCAGCCGGGTGACGGCGTTCTGCTCGGCCTCGAACACCGGCAGGATGACGGTCTCGTTGATCGCGTCCCACTGGTCCACGAGCCCCGCGAAGTCGCTGGCCTCACGGGTGATGCGGGCCCGGATCGCGTCCTCGACCTCCTGGTCGCTGCGCTCCATCAGCCAGGTCGGGGCCAGGGTGTGCCACAGCAGCGGATGGCCCTTGATGCGCACGCCCCGAGCCCTCAGCTGCTCGGCCAGGCGGCGCACCCGCGGGGCGTCGGTGGCCCCGGGCGTCGGCTCGAACCAGCGCCAGTAGAACGGCAGGGTGGCCATGGTGAACAGGCCGTGCCAGAGCGAGGCGAGGTCCTGGCCGTCGCCGTCCGCGGCGGGCTCGGGCAGGTCGAAGGCGATGCAGCCGAAGCCGAAGGCGTGACGGGTCTGCTCGACGGTGACCACCGCGCCGGGGCGCGGGGCGCCGTCCTGGTCGACCAGTCGCAGCTCGAGGGGCTCGAGCCGGGTGCTCGGGGCGGATGCGGCGATCATCGGCCCTCCCCCGCTCCGGCGTCCACCAGCACGGTCTGCGGCGCGGACGACGCGGCGACCGGCTGCACCGTCACCGGCGTCTCCATCACCCGCTCGCCGTCCCCGACCACCCGCACCTCGCCGATCACGTCGAAGGAGCCCTCCAGGGCGGTGTCCTCGCTCGAGGCGCCGACGCGGATGCGGAACTCGCCGGGCTCCACGATGCGCTGGTAGTCCTCGCCCAGGAAGGACGTGCGGTCGGCGTGCAGGGAGAAGGTGACCCGGGCGCTCTCGCCGGCGGCCAGCTCGACCTTGCGGAAGCCCACCAGGCGCTTCAGCGGGCGCACCACCGAGGCGACGGGGTCGCTGAGGTAGAGCTGGACGACCTCCTTGCCCTCGCGCTCGCCCGCATTCGTCACCGTCGCCGAGATCTCGACGGTGCCGTCGGCCGCGATCTGCGGGGCCGACAGCGCGAGGTCGGAGTACTCGAAGCGGGAGTAGCCCAGGCCGTACCCGAAGGGGAACAGCGGCTTGGGGTCGATGTTCGAGATGCCGTCGCTGACCCAGGCCAGCACCGGGGCCAGGTAGGTGCCGGGCTGGCCGCCCATCCCGCCGGGGATCCCGATGGGCAGGCGGCCCGAGGGGTTCACGCGGCCCGAGAGCACCCCGGCCAGGGCGCTGCCGCCCTCCTCGCCGGGCATGAAGGCCTGCACGATCGCGGCGCAGCGCTCGACGTAGGCGCCGAGCGCGTAGGGACGGCCGGTGACCAGCACCAGCACCACCGGGGTGCCGGTGGCCAGGACGGCCTCGACCAGCTCGTGCTGGGCGCCGGGCAGCTGCAGGTCGGCCACGTCGCAGCCCTCCCCGGAGGTCCCGTTCCCGAACAGGCCCGCGATGTCGCCGACGGCGAGGACCGCGACGTCGGCGGCCTCGGCGGCGGTGACCGCCTCGGCGATGCCGGCGGTGTCGGTGCCGGTGAAGTCGGTGCCCGCGACGGTGGTCAGCGTCGAGCCCGGGAACTCGGCGGCGAGGGCCTCGGCGAGGGTGGGCACCGCGACCGCCGTGCCGTTGTCCTCGAGGCGGGACAGGACGTGGTTGGTGAAGCTGTAGCAGCCCAGGAAGCTGCGCGGCTCCACGGCGCTGGGGCCGATCAGGGCGATCCGCCCGGGTGCGGCCAGCGGCAGGGTGCCCGCCTGGTTGCGCAGCAGGACGATGGACTCCTCGGCCAGACGGCGCGCGAGCTCACGGTTCTCGGCGGGGTCCAGGTCGATCGCCTCGCCGGTGGTGGCGGGATCGAAGTCGGCATCGAGCAGGCCCAGCTGGATCTTCTGGCGCAGCACCCGGCGCACCGCGGCATCCAGCACCTCGACCTCGAGCTGGCCCGCGGCGATCGCGTCCAGCAGCTCCGGGAAGGTGTTGGTCTCGGGCAGCTCGACGTCCATGCCGGCGCGCAGCGTGGTCACGGCCGCGTCGCGGGTGGTGGCCACGACCCGGTGCATGGACTGCAGGAAGTTCACGGCCCAGTAGTCGGAGACCACGGTGCCCTCGAAGCCCCAGGTCTCGCGCAGCAGCTCGGTCATCAGCCAGCGGCTGGCGGCGGGGGCGACGCCGTCGATGTCGGCGTAGGAGTTCATGACCGCGCCGACCTTGCCCAGGCGCACGGCCATCTCGAAGGGGACCAGGTCGATCTCGTGGAGCTCGCGGCGCCCGATCGAGACCGGGGCGTGGTTGCGGCCGGCGCGGGAGGCGGCGTGGCCGGCGAAGTGCTTGAGGGTCGCGATGACCCCGGAGGACTGCAGGCCCTTGACGTACTCGGTGCCGAGGACGCCGGTGAGGTACGGGTCCTCGCCCATCGTCTCCTCGATGCGGCCCCAGCGGTAGTCGCGCACGATGTCGAGCACGGGAGAGAGGCCGACGTGGGTGCCCAGCGCCCGCATGTCCGCGCCGATGCGGCGCGCCATCTCCCCGACCAGCTCGGGAGCGAAGGACGCGCCCCAGGCGATGGCGGCGGGATAGGTGGTGGCCTCATGGGCCATCAGACCGGTCAGGCACTCCTCATGGGCGATCGCCGGGATGCCGTGGGGGGACTGCTCGGTGACGGTGACCTGCATCCGGCGCAGGGCCTCCACGCCCTCCGCGGCGGTCAGCGGAGCACTGCCGAACACCCGGGTGAGGTGCCCGAGGCCGAGCTGCGCGGCCTCCTCGAAGGGATCGCGGCCCTGGTCGAAGGTGGACTGCATGGGGGCGAAGCCCTCCGCGTCGCCGATCTGCGGCCGCTTCCAGTAGCTGCCGAGCTGTGCGACCTTCTCCTCGGGACTGAGGTCGGCCAGCAGCGTCTCGACGCGCTCGTCGAGGGCCACCGAGGGGTCTCTCCACGGGGGAACGGTCATGGGGTGCTCCTTCGCACGGCATCCAGGGGACGAGCAGCCTCGCAGGGGGAGGTTTCAGACTCGTTTAGCAAGATTTTCGGTCACTTTCGCTACGGCCGAGAGTAGAGGAGGGCGGCTTGCCGGTCAACACATGATGCGAGATAGGGTGGAAGCGGTTCCCCGGCACCCGTACGATGCCGGTGGCCGTTCCTGCCCGGCTGCTTCGGTGCAGGTCAGCAGGGTCCGTTCGGCACAGTCGCCGCCCCGTCGGCGCCGACGCCGCCGAGGAGGTCCCGCCCCGCCGCCCCACCGAAACTTTCATGAGGAGTCGTGAGACCGCCTGTGACATCCCCGCACACCCCCACCCGTCCGCTGCGCATCGGCATGATCGGCTACGGCTTCATGGGTGCCGCCCATTCCCATGCCTGGCGCAGCGCGCACCGCTTCTTCGACCTGCCGCTGACGCCCGTGCTGGCCACCCTCGCCGGCCGCACCGAGTCCGCCGTGACCGAGGCTGCCGCCCGGTACGGCTTCGAGGCCCGCACCACCCGCTGGCAGGACCTCGTCGAGGACCCCGCGATCGACGTCATCGACATCTGCACCCCCGGCGACACCCACGTCGAGATCGCCCTGGCGGCCCTGGCCGCCGGCAAGCACGTGCTGTGCGAGAAGCCCCTGGCCAACTCCGTCCAGGGGTCCCAGCAGATGACCGAGGCCGCCGCCGCGGCCCGCGCCCAGGGCATCCGCTCGATGTGCGGCTTCAGCTACCGCCGCACCCCTGCCCTGGCCTACGCCCGCCAGCTGGTCGCCGGCGGCGCCGTGGGCGAGATCCGCCAGATCCGCGCCCAGTACCTCCAGGACTGGCTCTCCGACGCCGACGCCCCCATGACCTGGCGCCTGGACAAGGACAAGGCCGGCTCCGGCGCCCTCGGCGACATCGGCGCCCACATCATCGACCTGGCCCAGTGGATCTCGGGCCGCGAGATCGCCGCGGTCTCGGGCACCCTGGAGACCGTCGTTCCCACCCGCCCCGCCGCCGGCACCGCGCAGGGCCTGGGCGGGCGCGGCGACACCTCCGGGCAGCGCCAGGACGTCACCGTCGACGACGTCGCCCTGTTCACCGCCCGCTTCGAGGGCGGCGTGCTGGGCTCCTTCGAGGCCACCCGCATGGCCCAGGGCCGCAAGAACGCGATGCGCATCGAGATCAACGGCTCGGCCGGCTCCGTGGCGTTCGACTTCGAGCGGATGAACGAGCTCGAGGTCTACGACGCGACCGCCCCGGCCGGCCGACAGGGCTTCACCCGCGTCCTGACCACCGAGCCCGAGCACCCCTACGCCGCAGCCTGGTGGCCCACCGGCCACGGCCTGGGCTACGAGCACACCTTCACCCACCAGATCGCCGACCTCGTGCGCGCGATCGGCGAGGGCACCGACCCCTCCCCCTCCTTCGAGGAGGCACTGCAGGTCCAGCGCGTCCTCGCCGCCGTCGAGACCAGCGCCGCACACGGCAGCGCCTGGCACAGCACCGATCCCCAGGAGCCCACCGCATGAGCAACCCCCAGACCACCGCCGAGACCAGCACCTTCGTCGAGGCCCCCGCCCCCGCACCGCCCTGGTGGTGCGCGGCGGCTGGGACGGGCACCAGCCCGTCGAGGCCACCGACCTGTTCATCCCCTTCCTGGAGGAGAACGGGTTCACCGTGCGCATCGAGGACTCCCCCGCCGTCTACGCCGACGCCGAGTACATGGCCACCGTGGACCTGATCCTCCAGTGCAACACCATGTCCACCATCGAGCGGCCCCAGTTCGAGGGGCTGCGGGCGGCGATCGAGGCGGGCACCGGGATGGCCGGCTGGCACGGCGGCATCGCCGACTCCTACCGCAACGAGTCCGACTACCTCACCCTGATCGGCGGCCAGTTCGGCTGCCACCCCGGCAAGCACCCCGACGAGCGCACGGGCGAGCAGTCCGACAACTACGTGCCCTACACGGTCAACATGCTGCCGGCGGCCGCGGAGCACCCGATCACCCGCGGCATCGAGGACTTCGACCTGGTCACCGAGCAGTACTGGGTGCTCAGCGACGACTACATCGACGTGCTCGCCACCACCACCCAGAAGGTCCGCGAGTGGGATCCCTGGCACCGCGAGGTGACCTCCCCCGCGATCTGGACCCGCCAGTGGGGCCAGGGCCGCATCTTCGTCTCCACCCCCGGCCACCGCGTCGAGGTCCTCGAGGACCCCAACGTCCGCACCATCATCGAGAGGGGCCTGCTGTGGGCAGCCCGCTGAACACCACCCCCGCCCCGACCCCCGGTCCCGACCGCGCCCCGATGCGCATCGGGATGATCGGCTGCGGCGTCATCTCCCGGCAGTACCTGGACACCTTCGACGCCCTCCCGGACGTGCAGCTGGTCGCGGTCGCCGATCTGGACCCGGCCCGCGCCGCGGCCGCCGCCGAGGGACGGGCGGGAGTGCGCGCCCTGACCGTCGAGGAGCTGATCGCCGATCCCGAGGTGGACACGGTCCTGAACCTCACCATCCCCGCCGCGCACGCCGACATCGACCATGCGGCGATCGCTGCGGGCAAGCACGTGTACTCGGAGAAGCCGTTCGCGGTCACCACCGAGGAGGGGCGGCAGGTGCTGGCCGCCGCCCGGGAGGCCGGACGCCTGGTGGGCAGCGCCCCCGACACCGTGCTCGGCACCGGCACCCAGACCGCCCGGGCGGCGATCGATGAGGGCCTGATCGGGACCCCGATCGCGGCGACGGCCACGATGGTCACCGTCGGCCATGAGCGCTGGCACCCGCATCCGGACTTCTACTACCTCCCCGGCGGCGGTCCGCTGCTGGACATGGGCCCGTACTACATCCACGCCCTGGTCACGCTGCTGGGCCCGGTCGCCTCCGTGATCGGGGCCGGCAGCCGGATGCGCAGCGAGCGCACCATCGGCTCCGGTCCCCGCGAGGGCGAGACGATCCCGGTGTCCACCGACACCCATGTCACCGGGGTGCTCGTGCACGCCTCCGGGGTGCTGTCCACGCTGGTGATGAGCTTCGACGCGATCGCCACCTCGGCCCGTCCGATCGAGATCCACGGCACCGGCGGCAGCCTGGCAGTCCCCGACCCCAACCGCTTCGAGGGCGACGTGCAGCTGCACCGCCTGGGCGGCGAGGGCTGGGAGACGCTGCCGGTCTCGGCCGGGTACGTCGAGGCCTCGCGCGGCATCGGCCTGCAGGACATGGCCGTGCGCGGCGCCGCGCTGCGGGCCAGCGGCGAGCTCGGTCAGCACGTCCTCGAGGTCATGAACGCGGTGCTCGAGTCGGCCGGCTCCGGGCAGCGGGTCGACGTCGTCAGCACCTGCGACCGGCCCGAGGCGGTGGCGCTGGAGGACGTGCGCACCGCGACGGGCGCATGGCAATCGCAGGCATCCGCATAACCCAATCCGCGACATCGAGGAGACTGCCCCCATGCTCACCGTCGGCATCATCGGCACCGGGAACATCGCCCGGGCGCACTTCGCCGCCTACTCCGCCTTCCCCGACGTGCGGATCGTGGGCCTGGCGGACATCGTCCCCGCCAAGGCCGAGGCCGCGCGCGAGGAGCACGGCCTGACCGGGGCGAGCGTCTACGACGACGCGGGCGCCATGCTCGCCGCGCAGCAGCTGGACCTGGTCTCGATCGCCACGCCCCCGGGCACCCACTGCGAGCTCACCGTGCAGGCCCTCGAGGCCGGGGTGAACGTGATCGTGGAGAAGCCGATGGCGCCCTCCCTCGAGGAGTGCGACCAGATGCTCGAGGCGCAGCGCCGCTCCGGCAAGCTGCTCTCGGTGATCGCCCAGAACCGCTTCCGCGACGACATGGCCCAGCTCAAGGCCGTGCTCGACTCGGGGCGGATCGGCCGCATCGCCCACGCCCGGATCGCCTCGGAGTGGTGGCGCGGCCACTCCTACTACGACCTGTGGTGGCGCGGGACCTGGGAGTCCGAGGGCGGTGGGTGCACCCTGAACCACGCCATCCACCACCTCGACCTCACCCTGTGGCTGCTGGGCCGGCCGCAGGCGGTGGCGGCGATGATGACCAATGCCGCCCACGAAAACGCCGAGGTCGAGGACCTCTCGGTCGCGATCCTGCAGTACGAGCGCGCCCTGGCGGAGCTGACCAGCTCGGTCGTCCACCACGGCGAGGAGCAGGCGATCGTGATCCAGGGCGAGCACGCTCGCATCTCCCAGCCCTGGCGGGCGGTCGCCGAGACCGCGCGCCCCAACGGCTTCCCGGAGACCGGCGGGAACGCCGAGCTGGTCGCCGAGCTCGACGCCCTCGCCGCCGCGCAGGCACCTCTCGAGCACACCGGGCACACCGGTCAGCTGGAGGACGTGATCGCCGCCCTGCGGGAGGGGCGGGCCCCGCTGGTCGACGGCGAGGACGGCAAGCGCGCGATCGAGCTGGTCACCGCGATCTATGCGGCCGCCATCGAGCGCCGCACCGTCGACCTCCCGATCTCCCCCGAGGACCCGTACTACCGCCACGGCACCCTCATCGAGCGGGCGCCCCACTTCTTCGAGAAGACCGCCTCGGTCGCCTCGCAGGACGGCGACATCATTGTGGGCGCCGCGCACCAGTAGCCCCGCCCCCTACAGACCCACCCCTCGATCGAAAGGACCTTTCATGAGCGCCTCCGAAGGAGCCAGCTACGCCCCGGCCCCGATGCCGAAGCCGGTCGTCGAGCCCGGCGAGTTCGTCTTCGCCGCGATGCACCTGGACCACGGCCACATCAACGGCATGACCGAGGGCCTGATCGGCGCCGGCGGCACCCTGAAGTGGGTCTACGACACCCAGCCCGAGCGGGCCGCCGCCTTCCAGGAGAAGTTCCCCGAGGTCACGATCGCCTCCAGCGAGGAGGAGGTGCTGGCCGACGAGCAGGTGCACCTGGTCGCGGCCGCCGCGGTCCCCTCCTCCCGCGCCCCGCTCGGCATCCGGGTGATGGAGGCCGGCAAGGACTACTTCACCGACAAGACCCCGCTGACCACCTTCGAGCAGCTCGCCGAGGCCCGGGCGGCCGTCGAGCGGACCGGCAAGAAGTACGCCGTGTACTACTCCGAGCGGATCCACGTCGAGGCGGCCGTGCTGGCCGGCCAGCTCATCGACCGCGGTGCGATCGGCACCGTGATCCAGGTCCAGGGCATGGGCCCGCACCGCATGGGCGACCCCGCCACCCGCCCCGACTGGTTCTTCGAGCGCGCCCACTACGGCGGCATCCTCACCGACATCGGCAGCCACAACTTCGAGCAGATGCTCGCCTTCACCGGCTCCGAGAACGCCGAGATCCTCTCCAGCTCGATCGGCAACTTCGGCAACCCCGAGCACCCCGAGCTCGACGACTACGGCGACGCCCACATCGCCCTGTCCAGCGGCGCCACCGGCTTCGTGCGGGTGGACTGGTTCACCCCGGCCGGTCTGCGCACCTGGGGCGACGGTCGCACCTTCATCCTCGGCACCGAGGGCTACATCGAGCTGCGCAAGTACATCGACGTCACCACCGACAACGGCGGCGGCCAGGTGATCCTGGTCGACGGCGAGGGCGAGCACCGCATCGACGCCAGCGGCCAGGTCGGCTACCCCTTTTTCGGGGACCTGATCCTGGACGTCCTGCACCGCACCGAGAACGCCATGACCCAGGAGCACGCCTTCACCGCGGTCGAGCTGGCGCTGACGGCCCAGCACCAGGCCCGCGAGCTCACCGGCCGCCAGGGCTGATGCTCCGCCGTCCCGAGGGCGCTCACCCCGCCCTCGGGCGGCGACGCGTAGGGTGGCGACCACCGCCCTGAGGAGGCCGCTGTGTCCGCTGTCGTCGACCGTGCCACGAACTTCGCTGAACTCCATGCGTCCGGGGACCTGCTGGTCCTGCCGACCGTCTGGGACACCTGGAGCGCCGGCGTCGCCGCCGCGGCGGGCTTCCCGGGCCCCACGGTCGGCAGCCACCCCGTCGCCGACGCCATCGGCAGCGCCGACGGCGAGCAGATGGACCTCGGCGACTACCTCACGGTGGTCGCGAGGATCGTCGAGGCCACCGAGCTGCCCGTCAGCGCCGACGTCGAGTCCGGCTACGGGCTGGACCCGGGCGAGCTGATCGAGCGACTGCTCGCCGTCGGCGCCGTCGGCGCGAACATCGAGGACGTGGTCCACGGCGAGGGCAAGCGCATCCGCGACCGGCAGGAGCATGCCGACTACATCGCCGGCGCCCGCCGGGCCGCGGACGAGGCCGGGGTGGCGTTCGTGATCAACGGCCGCACCGATGCCCTCAAGCTCGGCACCGACGTGTTCGCGGACCCGCTGGCGGAGGCCGAGGAGCGCATCCGGCTGATGGAGCAGGCCGGCGCCCGCGCCGTCTACCCGGTCGGGCTGGCCTCCGCCGACCAGGTCTCACGACTGGTGCAGGCGGTCTCGGTGCCGGTCAACGCCACCGCCCACCCCGTCGACGGCCACGGCGCCGGTGACCTGTCCGCGCTGAGGGAGCTCGGCGTCCGGCGCGTCACCTTCGGCCCGCTGTGGCAGAAGTGGCTCGCCGAGGTCTCCTCGGCGCAGCTCGCGCACTGGGCCACCCCCGCCTGACCAGGAGAACCACGTGTCCCGCTCGACCCGCCTGCCCGCCCTCGGCCGCTCGACGCTGGGAGGGCTCCCCCAGCTCGGCGCCTCCGCACCCCGCGACCCCGCCCGCGCCGGCATCGTCCACCTCGGCCTCGGCGCCTTCCATCGCGCCCATGCCGCCGTGCACACCGCCCGGGCGCTCGCCGCCCAGGAGGGCGACTGGGGCATCATCGGCTTCGCGAACCGCTCCCGCGCCGTGGTGGATCCGATGGCCCGCCAGGACGGCGCCTACAGCGTCCTCGAGCTCTCCGAGACCGGCACCCGGGCCGACGTGGTCGACGTGCACCGCGGCGTCGGCGTGATGACCGAGGACCCCCCGGCCGTGATCCGCGAGATCGCCGATCCGCGCCGGAGGATCCTGACCCTGACCGTCTCCGAGGGCGGCTACTACGTCTCGCCCCGCACCGGCCGGCTCGACGTCGAGGACCCGCCGCTGCGCGCCGACCTCGCCGACCCCGCGAGCCCGCGCACCGTGATCGGCCTGCTGGCCCGCGGTCTCACCGCGCGCGCCCGCAGCGGCGACCCCTTCGCGGTGCTGCCCTGCGACAACGTCACCTCCGCCGGGCAGACCGCGCGGGCGATGGTCACCGAGTTCCTCGAGCGCTCCGGCGTCGACGACGACGTCCTGGCCTACGTGCGCGAGCAGGTCTCCTTCCCCGACGCGATGGTCGACCGCATCGTCCCGGCCACCACGCCGGGGACCGCCGGGCAGGTCGCCGAGCTGCTGGGGGTGCGCGACCAGGCGCCGGTGCGCGCCGAGCAGTTCTCGATGTGGGTGATCGAGGACGACTTCCCCGCCGGGCGACCCGCCTGGGATCGCGGCGGCGCCGTCATGTCCGCCGAGGTGGAGAAGTACGAGCAGGTCAAGCTGCGGGTCCTCAACGGCCCGCACTCCCTGATCGCCTACCTCGGCGCCCTCGACGGCCGCCCCACGATCCCGGCGTCCTACGAGCAGGACGTCATCACCGAGGCCACCGACACCCTGATCCGCGAGGAGATGCTCCCGACCATCGACCTGCCCACCGGCTTCGACGTCGACGGGTACATCGCCGACCTGCAGCACCGCTGGCGGAACCACGCCCTCGGCCACCGCACCCGGCAGGTGGGCTCCGACGGCTCGATGCGGCTGCCGCAGCGCCTCCCCCTCCCGGCCCTGTTCCACCTGCGGCAGGGACGCACCCCCGCCCTGCTGGCCCTGACCGTGGCCGCCTGGTTCGCCTGCGCGGTCCCGCCGCGGGGCTTCGAGCCCGGCGAGCAGGCCCGCGCCATGACGGATCCTGCCGAGGCCCGGCTGCGGGAGATCGCCGCCGCGGCCACCACCCCCGCCGAGCACGCCCGGGCGCTGCTCGAGAGCGGCTGCCTGTCCGCGGAACTCGCGGAGCACGAGGCGTTCACCGTGCTCGTCGGGGACCTGCTGACCACCCTCGTCACCTCCGGACCGCGCGCCGCGGCCGCGGAGGCGCTGTCCGCCACGCACCGGGAGATCCACCGATGAAGGCCCTGAGCATCCACGCCGCCGAGGACCTCCGCTGGCAGGACGTGCCGGAGGTCGAGCCCGGGGAGGGCGAGGTGCGGCTGCGCATCGCGTACGTCGGCATCTGCGGCTCCGACCTGCACTACTACTTCCACGGCGCCAACGGCGCCTTCGTCCTGCGCGAGCCCATGACCCCCGGTCATGAGCTGTCGGCCGTCGTGGACCTCGACCCCAGCGGGCAGTTCGCCCCCGGTACCCCGGTGACCGTGCACCCGGCCCGCTACGGGCGCAGCGCTCCCGGCATCGAGGACCGCCCCCACCTGTGGCCGCACGGCGACTACCTGGGCAGCGCGAGCGTCATGCCGCACCGCCAGGGCGCGGCCGCGGAGTACCTGGTCATCGGGCGTGAGAACCTGCGCCGGCTGCCCGCCTCGGTGCCGCTGCGACGGGGCGCCCTGGCGGAGCCGCTCGCCGTCGCCCTGCACGCGGTGAGCATCGCCGGCGACGTGAGCGGCGCGCGCTGCCTGGTGCTCGGCTCCGGCCCGATCGGGCTGCTCGCCCTCGCCGCCCTGCGGCACCGCGGCGCGGCCTTCGTCGATGCCACCGACGTGCGTCCCGAACCGCTCGAGCGGGCCCGGTCGCTGGGCGCCGAGAACACCTTCCTGGTGCCCGCGCAGGGGCCGCAGCGCGATGCCTACGACGTGGTGCTCGAGTGCTCCGCCGCGCCGGCCTCGCTGTCCTCCGCGGTGCGCGCGGTGCGCCCTGCCGGGATCATCGTGCAGGTCGCGATCCTCCCGGACCGGGACATCCCGGTGAACCTCGCCGCGCTCGTGGCCAAGGAGGTCCAGCTGCGCGGCACCCAGCGCTTCGACGCCGAGATCGACGAGGCCATCGAGCTGCTCGCCGCGGATCCCCGCTTCGACGCCGTCATCACCCACACCCTGCCCGCCGCCGAGGCGGCCCGGGCCTTCACGATCGCGCAGGACGCCTCCCGCTCCGCCAAGGTGCTGCTGGAGCTGTGACCCCCGCCGAACCCACCCCGAGGAGATCCCGATGACCACCACCGACCGTCGCCTGCTGCCTGAGCGCACCGCCGCCGCCCGCCTGATCGTCGTGCTGCGCGGCGAGCGCGCCGATCAGTACGCCCCGGTGCTGGAGGCCCTCGCCGGCGCCGGGATCCGCTCCGTCGAGCTGACCCTGTCCACCCCGGACACCCTCGATGTTCTGCCGGCCCTGCTCGAGCGCTTCGGGGACCGGCTCGACATCGGCGTCGGCACCGTCACCGATCCGGCCGACCTGCGCACCGCGGCGGAGCGCGGCGCGCACTTCATCGTCACCCCGATCACCCGGGCCGACCTGCTCGAGGCGGCGGCCGCGGCGGGCATCGCCATCATCCCCGGTGGCCTCACCCCGAGCGAGCTGCACGCCGGCTGGGCGGCGGGCGCGGCGGCGGTGAAGGTGTTCCCGGCGAGCGTCGTCGGTCCCGGCTACCTCAAGGACCTGCGCGGACCGTTCCCCGATCTCCGCGTGATCCCCTCGGGCGGGGTGGACCTCGCGGCGGCCCGGGCCTGGCTGCAGGCCGGCGCCGACGCGGTCTCCGTGGGCGGTCCGCTGGTGGGCGATGCGCTGAGCGGGGGCGACCTCGATGCCCTCGCCGAGCGCGCCGTGCCGTTCGTCGGGGTGACCGTGCGCGAGGCCGGCGCATGACCCCGGTGTCCGGCACCTGGGCCACCCCCACCGTCACCGCGCCCCGCGTCGTCACCGTCGGTGAGACCATGGCGCTGATGCGCAGCGCCGCGATCGGGTCGCTCGCCCATCTGCCCTCCCTCGATGTCGCCGTGGGAGGGGCGGAGTCGAACCTCGCGGTCGGTCTGCGCCGCCTCGGCGTCCCCGCGGCGTGGATCAGCCGGGTGGGCGATGACCCGCTGGGCACCCGGGTGGTGCGGGAGATCCGCGCCGAGGGCGTGGACGTGCACTGCGAGATCGATCCGGAGCGGCCGACGGGCCTGATGGTCAAGTCCCGCCCCAGCGCCGCCACCACCCGGGTCGACTACTACCGGGCGGGCTCGGCCGCCTCCGCGCTGAGCCCGGCGAACCTGCCCGCCGGGATCATCGAGAGCGCGGAGATCGTGCATCTCAGCGGCATCACCTCGCTGCTCTCGCTGAGCGCCCACGCCACCAACATCGCGGCCGCGCAGCGCGCCGTCGCCGCCGGGGTGCGGGTGAGCCTGGACGTGAACTTCCGCTCCCGCCTGGGCTCCCGCGAGCGCCTGGCCACCCGTCTGGGTGAGATCCTCGACCACGTCGACATCCTCTTCGGCGGACCGGAGGAGCTCTCGCTGCTGGTGCCCGGCGCGGATGAGACGGACCCCCACGGCCTGCTGCGGGCCCTGGCCCGGACGGGACGCCAGGTGGTGGTGAAGCTCGGCGCGCAGGGCGCGGCCGCCCTCGTCGGCGCGGACCTCGTCGAGGCGCCCGGGCACCGGGTCGACGTGCTCGACACGGTGGGCGCCGGGGACTCCTTCGTGGCCGGCTACCTGAGCGCGGACCTCGAGGGCCTTGATCCGGCTGCCCGGCTGGCCCGTGGTAACGCCTGCGGCGCGCTCACCTGCACGGCCGCCGGGGACTGGGAGGGCGCTCCGCGCCTCGCCGACCTCGAGGCCCTGCTCTCCGGGCGGGCCGGGGACCCCGTGCGCCGCTGAGCCGCGGCGATGCAGCGGCGATGCAGCACCGCACAGCACCGGGCTCAGAGCCCGAGCACGGCCGTCGCGATCGTGAAGTAGATGATCAGCCCGGTCGCGTCGCAGAAGGTGGAGATGAAGGGATTGGAGAACACCGCCGGATCCGCCCCCACCCTCTTCGCCACCAGTGGCATCAGACCGCCGACGATGGCGGCCATGGTGCAGATCGACAGCAGCGTCAGCCCCATCACCGCCCCGATCTCCCAGCCGTAGACGAGTCCTGAGACCCCGAGCCCGAGCGTGCCCAGCACCGCGCCGAGCACGGCGCCCACGCGCAGCTCACGCCACACCACCCGGGGCAGGTCCCGCACCCGCACCTCCCCCACGGCGAGCGCCCGGGTCACGGTGGTCGCGGCCTGGTTGCCCGTGTTGCCGCCGGTGCCGGTCAGCAGCGGGATGAACAGCGCGAGGATCACCACCTGGTCCAGGCGGTCCTCGAAGATCTCGAGCACCTGGACGGTGAGGATCGCGGAGATCGCGAGCACCAGGAGCCAGACGATGCGGCTGCGCACCACGCGCAGGATCGGCGTGGAGAGGTAGGCGCGCGGCAGCGGTTCGGAGCCGCTGGTGCGCGCGGAGTCCTCGGCGTTCTCCTGCTCGATGATCGCGACGGCGTCGTCGACGGTCAGTATGCCGACCAGCCGGTCCTCGCGATCCACGATCGGCATCGCCAGCAGCTTCGCGCCGAAGAAGCGCCGGGCGGTGTCCTCGCGGTCATCGGTCGCCGCGGCCCGGACCGCCTCGTGCGCAAGATCGCCGACGCGGGCCTCCTCGTCCGCCATCAGCAGCCGGCGCAGCCCCACCACGCCCAGCAGGCGTCGGGTGCCGTCGACCACGGGGAGCAGATAGATGGTCTCGGCCTCCTCGGCGCGGGCCCGCACCTGCGCGAGGGCCTCCCGCGCGCTGAGCTCGGGCCGCAGGGTGAGCACCTCGGGGGACATGTACCGACCGATGGCGCGGCGCGGGTACCCGAGCACCGCGGTGGTCATGGCGCGCTCGTCGGCGTCCAGGCCGTGCATGAGCCGCTCGGCGACCGAGGCCGGCAGCTCGTCGAGGAGGGAGGCGCGGTCGTCGGGGTCGAGGTCCCCGATCAGGTCGGCGACCTGCTGTGTGCGCAGAGCGGAGATCAGCTCCGCCTGGTGGTGCGGGGGCAGGGCCTCGAAGACCCGCAGGGCGCTGCCCTTGTCGAGCACCCGGAACAGCATCGCGGCCTCGGTCGCCGGGCGCGTCTCGACGAGGTAGACGAGCTCACCGATCGGCAGTCGCTGCGCCTCGAGCGCGAGCCGCTCGAGCTGCTCCTCGTCCTGCGGGGTCCCGCGCAGCAGGGAGAGGACGGAATCGATGGTCGCCTGGGTCGTGGTCACCGCGCCATTGTGGCCGACGAGCCTGTCGCGACCCGACCCCCTCGGGCCGGCGCTCCGAGCAGGCGCCGGTCGGCGCCGGCCGTCGGGGCCCGCCGGGCCTCACCAGTCGTGCACGGAGCCGTCCCGCAGGCGGTTCACCGGCAGGTAGGCGGGCACGTACTCGTGGGCGGCCGCGGCCTCCTCGTCGAGCTCGACGCCGAGCCCCGGGGCCTCCCCGGATGCAGCAGGCCGTCCGCGAAGCGGTAGGAGGTGCGGAAGACCGACAGCGTGGCCTCGGAATGCGGCATGTACTCCTGGATCCCGAAGTTGTGGATCGCCAGGCCCAGGTGCAGGTTCGCGGCCATCCCCACCGGCGACACGTCGGTGGGGCCGTGGAAGCCGGAGCGGATGCCGTAGATGCCGGCGAAGCTCATGATCTGGCGCAGTCCCGTGATGCCGCCGGCGTGGGTGGCCGAGGAGCGCACGTAGTCGATCAGCCGCTCGGTGATCAGCGTCTGGTAGTCGTACACGGAGTTGAAGACCTCGCCGATGGCGAGCGGGGTCACCGAGTGCTGCCGCACCAGGCGCAGCACGGTCTGATCCTCGCCGGGGGTGCAGTCCTCGAGCCAGAACGGGTCGAAGGGCTCGATCGCCCGCGCCAGCCGCGCGGCCTCGATGGGGCTGAGGCGATGGTGGGCGTCGTGCAGGAGGCGCAGCTCGGCGCCGAACTCCTCGCGCACCCCGGCGAACACCGAGGGCAGGTGGCGCAGATAGGCGCGGCTGTCCCAGGTCTCCTCCGTCGGCCGCAGCGGGGCGCCCGCGGCGAGCCGGCCCGCCGGCTCGTACTCGTACTTCCCGCCCGGGACGGCGTCGTGCACCCCGTAGATCTGCTCGAGCCCGGGCACCCCGGCCTGGATCCGCACCGCCTGGAAGCCCTGCTCGACGTAGCCGCGGATCGCGTCGTTCAGCCGCTCGAGGGTGCTGCCGGAGGCGTGGGCGTAGGCGAGCAGCCCGGTCCGGGAGGCCCCGCCGAGCAGCTTGTACAGCGGCACCCCGGCCTTCTTGGCGGCGATGTCCCACAGGGCCATGTCGATCGCGGCCACGGCCGACATGGTCACCGGTCCGCGCCGCCAGTAGGGGCTGCGGTAGAGGTACTGCCAGGTCTGCTCGATCGCGGACTCGTCGCGGCCGATCAGGGTGGGGGCGACGTGGTCGCGCAGGTAGGAGGCCACCGCCAGCTCGCGGCCGTTCAGGGTCCCGTCGCCCCAGCCCACGATCCCGTCGCCGGTGGTGATCCTGACGGTCACGAAGTTGCGGCCGGGGCTGGTGACGTTCACGTCGATGCGGTCGATGGCCATGGCGGGCGGTCCTCCGGGAGCTGGGGGGCGGGCTGAGGGGCACGGGCGCCGGCCGCAGGATCGCGGGGCCGTGCTGCGGCGGACGGCGTCAGCATCGTAGGCCAGCCCGGCGGCCGCGTCGGCGCCGGTCCGGCCAGGCGCCCGTCGGCGCTGGTCCGGTCAGGCGCCCGTCGGCACCCGTCCGATCAGGCGCCCGTCGGCGCCGGGGCGGTGGACTCGCGCGTGACCACCTGCGTCTCGAGCTGGAAGGGCATGGCGAAGCGCTCGGGGTCCTTGGCGAGCGCGAGCGCGCGCTCGACAGCCACCTGCCCCATCGCGAACAGGGGCTGCTTGATCACCGTCAGCTGGGGGTTCGTCCACGACGCCAGCAGCGTGTCGTCGAAGCCGATCACGCTGAGCTGGTCCGGGACCCGCAACCCGAGCTCGAAGGCGGTGCGCAGGATGCCCAGCGCGATGGTGTCCGAGGTGGCGAAGATGGCCGTCGGCGCGGGCGTCCCCTCCGGCAGCTCGGCGAGCAGGGCCCGACCGGCGCGTCGGCCCTCCTCGAAGGTGTAGCGGGCGCCGACCACCAGGGCGGGGTCGAACTCGATGCCGGCCTGCTCGAGCGCGCTGCGGTAGCCGTGCAGCCGCTCCCGGACCGGGGCGGAGAACTCCGTGCCCAGCGCGATGCCGATGCGGCGGTGGCCGAGGTCCAGCAGGTGCTGGGTGGCCGCGCGGCCCCCGTCCCAGTTCGTCGAGGAGATCCGCACCAGCCCCTCCAGCGGGGACTCCTCCTCGCCGGTGATCGGGTCGATCACCAGCAGCGGCAGGGAGCAGTCGCGGCTCCAGGCCAGGTGCTGGGCCGTCACCGGCGCGGTGACTGAGATGACCGCGCCGTGGCCGCGGTCGGCCATCTCCCGGAACCAGGGCTTGGTCAGCGCCCGGGCGTCCTCGCCGCTCCGGGACTCCATGGTGGTCACCACCAGGTCCACCCCGGCCCGTCGGGCGGCGAGGGTGGCCCCGTGCAGGATCTCCAGCGAGTACGGGTTGTTCAGGGCGTCGAAGGCGATCACCACGGAGGGGCCGTCGGTGGGCTCGCGCCGCTTGGGGGCGTAGCCGAGTTCCCGGGCGGCGCGCTGGACCATCGCGCGCGTCGAGTCCTTCACGTCGGAGCGTCCGTTCATCACCTTCGACGCGGTCGCCAGCGAGACCCCCGCCTGCTCGGCCACCGAATTCAAGGTCACCCGTGCCATCTGGTCCTCTTTCCGGAGCAGTGGTCCTCGCCGCGGTGGCGCGTCCATGGCGCCTACGACCAGCAGCGAAGCTTTCTGTCCATTTTCGTTGTCTTTCATGGCCGGGACCACGGGTTGACCCGGATGGCTCGGTAGGTCTACCTTAACGGAACAGACAGCAGTTTCCGAAATCTTTTCGGCATAGCCGCCGAGCATCGAACTGGAGCACAGCAATGAAGCCTGTCACCCGCCGCGCGACCCTCGCCGGCCTCGGCATCTCGATCCCCGCCCTCGTCACCCTCAGCGCCTGCGGCGGCGGCACCCAGCCCGCGGGCGGCGGCGGCTCGCCCTCGAGCCTGTCCGTGTGGGCCCTCACCGGCGCCAAGCAGGACACCTACCAGCTGTCCTTCGACTCCTGGAACGAGGCGAACCCCGACAACCCCTTCGCCTCCGAGTACTTCGCCAACGACTCCTACAAGGAGAAGATCCGCACCGCGATCGGCTCCGGCAACGCCCCCACCCTGGTCTTCAACTGGGCCGGCGGCACCCTGGCCGACTACGTCGCCAACGAGTCCGTGGTGGACCTGACCGGCAAGGTCGACGAGGTCCTCTCCCGCACCATCGACTCGATCGCCGGCGTGGCGCAGGTGGACGGCAAGCAGTACGGCGTCCCCAACAACGACACCCAGCCGGTGATCCTGTACTACAACACCGAGCTGTTCGAGAGCAACGGCGTCACCCCGCCCACCACCTGGGCGGAGCTGATGAGCGCGGTGGAGACCTTCAAGGCCGCCGGCATCACCCCGATCTCGCTGGCCGGCCAGAGCGTCTGGCCCGAGCTCATGTACATCCAGTACCTGACCGACCGCATCGGCGGGGAGGGCGTCTTCCAGAACGTGCTCGCCGGCGAGGCCGACGCCTGGTCCGACCCGGCGATCACCGCCGCCCTCGAGCGGATCGTCGAGCTGGTCGACGCCGGCGCCTTCGGCTCCAACTTCGGCTCCGTCGCCGCCGACGCGGGCGCCGACGCGGCCCTCGTCCACACCGGCAAGGCCGCCATGCTCCTGCAGGGCAGCTGGGTCTACGGCACCTTCAAGCAGGACGCCCCGGACTTCGTGGCCGACGGCAAGCTCGGCTTCCTGAACTTCCCGTCCGTCGAGGGCGGCACCGGCGACCCGGCCAACGTGGTGGGCAACCCCGCCAACTACTGGTCCGTCTCGGCCGACGCCGAGCCGGAGGTCCAGGAGCTCGCCATCCAGTACCTCAACGAGTTCAACCTCAACGAGGAGATGGTGGACAGCTTCCTGAGCATCGGCGCGATCCCCGCCGTCCAGGGCATCGAGGACAAGCTGCCCGAGCTGGACGACGGCGACTTCCTGTCCTTCGCCTACGACATGGTGCTCAGCGCTCCCCACTTCCAGCTCTCCTGGGACCAGGCGCTCGCGCCCGCCCCCGCGCAGGAGCTGCTGACCAACCTCTCGCAGGTCTTCCTCGGCGAGAAGGAGCCGGCCGACTTCGTCGCCGCCATGAACGCGACGCTCGCCTCATGACCACTGCGCAGTCCCGTCCATCGGATCCCGGCGTCCACGAGGAGCACGGCTCCTCGCGGGCGCCGGCCCCGGGCACCCGGCGCGGTGCGCTGCGGACCGCCCCGAGCAACTGGCTGCTCGCCCCCGCCCTGAGCTTCTTCGGCGTCTTCGCCCTGCTGCCCCTGGCCGGTGTGGTCGTGCTGTCCTTCTTCGCGTGGGACGGCCTGGGCACGCCCCAGTTCGCCGGGTTCGACGCGTGGTTCTCGGTCTTCCAGAACCCGGTCACGCTCAACGCGATGAAGCTGACGGTGCTGATGACGGTGCTGAGCTACGTCGTGCAGTTCCCGCTCAGCCTGCTGCTGGGCGCCTTCATGGCGGGCCACCAGCGCTACCGCGAGGCGTTCTCGGTGCTGTACTTCCTGCCGCTGCTGTTCTCGGCGGCGGCGACCGGCATCGCCTTCAAGGCGCTGCTGGACCCGAACTTCGGTCTCTCGCGGGCCTTCAGCGCGGACTTCCTGCGCCAGGACTGGCTGGGCTCGCCGAACCTCGCGTTCTACACGCTGATCATGGTGATCTCGTGGTCCTTCGTGCCGTTCCACTCCCTGCTCTATCAGGCGGGCGTGCGGCAGATCCCGACCTCGATGTACGAGGCGGCCACGCTGGACGGCGCGGGGCGGGTGCGGCAGTTCTTCAACGTCACCCTCCCGCAGCTGAAGTACACGATCGTCACCAGCTCCACCCTGATGCTGGTGGGCTCGCTGACCTACTTCGACCTGATCTTCATCCTCACCGGCGGCGGCCCGGGCAACGCCACGCGCGTGCTGCCGCTGGACATGTACCTCACCGGCTTCCGGTCCTACCAGATGGGCCCGGCCAGCGTGATCGCCGTGCTGCTGATCGCCGTGGGCCTGCTGATGTCCCTCGGACTGAACCGGATCTCCGGAGCCGACAAGATGGAAAGCCAGATGGAGGGCGCCTGAGATGAAGACCCGTACCCCCAACGTCATCGGCGGCACCCTGGGCTTCCTGTGGCTGCTCGTCATCCTGGTGCCGATCTACTACATCGTGGTCACCAGCGTCCGTCCCCGCGAGGACTACTTCAGCGCCAACCCGCTGTCGCTGCCCACCGAGTTCACCCTCGAGCCGTTCCGGTACGTGCTGGAGAACGAGTTCCTGCGCTACTTCACCAACAGCGTCATCGTGACCGTGGTGACCACGGTCGCCGTGGTGACGGCCTCGCTGATGGCCAGCTACGTGATCGTGCGCAGCCGCACCCGGCTGGCGCGGTTCAGCCAGCGCCTGTTCCTGCTGGGCATCGCCATCCCGCTGCAGGCCACCATCATCCCGATCTACTACCTGATCGTGCAGATGGGCCTGTACGACACCCTGTGGGCGCTGATCCTGCCCAGCATCGCCTTCGCGATCCCGATCACCGTGCTGATCCTGACGAACTTCCTGCGGGACGTCCCCAAGGAGCTCTACGAGTCGATGACCGTGGACGGCGCCTCGGACTGGCAGATGTTCCGCTCGCTGGTGCTGCCGCTGGCCAAGCCCGCCGTCGTCACCGTCGGCATCTACGACGCCCTGCAGGTGTGGAACGGCTTCCTGTTCCCGCTGGTGCTCACCCAGAGCGCCGACAAGCGGGTGCTGCCGCTGTCGCTGTGGGCGTACCAGGGCGAGTTCACCACCAACATCCCCGCCGTGCTCGCCGCGGTGATGCTCTCGGCGCTGCCGATCCTGGTGCTGTACATCTTCGGCCGTCGCCAGCTGATCAGCGGCCTGACCGCCGGCTTCTCCAAGTGAGGCCCTGCTGACGCAGCAGGTCCCCCACCCCACGACCCGCTCTCGACGAAGGGCCCCCGTGCACCAGCTCCTGCATGTCTCCATCTCCGGTTCCGACGACGCCGACGGCTCGCCCGGCGCCCCGCTGCGCACCATCGGCCGCGCCGCCGAGCTGGTCCGCCCCGGCGGCACCGTCCGCGTCCACGCCGGGGTCTACCGCGAGTGGGTCCGTCCGCAGCACGGGGGCCTCAGCGAGACCCGCCGCGTCACCTTCGAGGCGGCGCCCGGTGAGCACGTGGTGATCACCGGTTCCGAGCCGGTCGCCGACTGGCAGCGGGTCGAGGGCGACGTCTGGCGCACGGAGGTCCCCAATGCGCTGTTCGGCGACTGGAACCCCTTCGCCGAGCCGGTCCGCGGGGACTGGCTGGTGCGCCCCTTCGACGAGCCCCGTCACGTCGGCGACGTCTACGTGCGCGGCGTCTCCGGGTACGAGGTCGACTCGGCCGAGGCCGTCGCGATCCCGGTGGAGCGGGCCGAGGTGCTCGACGACTGGACGGGCCTGACCGTCCCGGTCCCGCGGCCCGAGTCCGCGCCCTACCAGTGGCATGCGGCTGTCGGGGCTGAGACCACGGTCATCACCGCGCTGATGCCGGGGGTGGATCCCACGGCGGAGCTGGTCGAGATCAGCGTGCGCCGCTCGGTGTTCTTCCCCACCGAGCACCACGTGGACTTCGTGACCGTGCGCGGCTTCGAGCTCTGCCACGCCGCCACTCCGTGGGCCCCGCCGACGGCCGACCAGCCGGGACTGATCGGGCCCAACTGGGCTAAGGGCTGGATCATCGAGGACAATCACATCCACGATGCGAAGTGCTCGGCGATCTCGCTGGGCAAGGAGCGCACCACCGGGCACAACTACTCCACCGAGCGGGGCGACAAGCCCGGCTACCAGTACCAGCTGGAGTCGGTGTTCAGCGCCCTGCAGATCGGCTGGGACAAGGAGCACATCGGCTCCCACGTGGTGCGCCGCAACACGATCCACGACTGCGGGCAGAACGGGATCGTCGGCCATCTGGGCTGCGCGTTCTCCGTCATCGAGGACAACCACATCTTCCGGATCGGCACCAAGCGCGAGTTCTTCGGTCACGAGATCGCCGGCATCAAGCTCCACGCCGCGATCGACACCCGGATCGAGCACAACCGCCTCCACGACTGCAACCTCGGCCTCTGGCTGGACTGGCAGACCCAGGGCACCCGCATCACCCGCAACGTCTTCCACGGCAACTCCCGGGACCTGTTCGTCGAGGTCAGCCACGGCCCCTACGTGGTGGACCACAACCTGCTGGCCTCACCGGCCGCGATCGAGGACCGCGCCCAGGGCGGCGCCTACGTGCACAACCTGATCGGCGGCACCGTGCAGGTGGAGCCGGTGGTGGACCGCGCCACGCCGTACCACGTGCCCCACAGCACCCAGGTCGCCGGCTTCGCAGTGACCGCCGCGGGCGACGACCGCTTCATCGGGAACCTGTTCCTGGGCGATCCGGAGCGGCCCTCCTTCGACCCGGAGGGCTACTTCGGGCTGGTGCCCCCGCAGTACGGGCTGGCCGTGTTCGACGCGCATCCGGAGTCCTTCGCGGCGTACCTCGCCTCGGTCCCCCACGACCCGGCGAAGGACCATCAGCGCTTCATCGCCCCGCCGCAGCCCGTGTACATCGCGCGCAACGTCTACGCGGCGGGCAATGAGCCCTACGTCCGCGAGAGCGACCCGGTGCGGCTCGAGGGGCCGGTCCCCCTCGCGCTGCGCGAGGACGGCGAGGAGCTGCACCTGGAGATCACGGTGCCCGCCGCGCTCGCCCGCGCCACCCTGGGCCCCATCACCGGCACCGACCTCGAGCACGTGCGCTTCGCGGGCGTCGACTTCGAGGAGGACGACGGCTCGCCGGTGCGCATCGAGCGGGACCTGCTGGGTGCGCTGCGGGACGAGGACTCCGTCACCGGACCGTTCGCGGGACTGCGGGAGGGCGAGAACTCGATCCGCCTCTGGTGAGGCCGTGCTCCGGGGCTCACGCGGCGAGCTCCAGGACGCTGCGGCAGAGGAGGTCGACGCAGTCGGCGAGGCGGAATCCGGCCCCGCCCGTGGTGGCGGCGATCCGCTCGGGATCATCGTCGCGGGGCCCCACGACGCGATGTGCCTCCGCGCCGGGGCCGGCCTGATCGAGAGCAATCTTGGGGTGGCTGACCCGCAGGTGCTCGAGCATGGCGGGCCAGCGCGCCTGGACGGGTCGTCCGGAGGCGTCGACGACCCGGAAGCGCGGGGCGTGCGGCGCGGCGCCGGTCTGGTCGCGGACCAGCCGCAGGCCCCCTCATGCACCATCACGTGATGGCGACGGCACAGCAGCGCCAGCCCCTCGATGTCCGTGCGACCGCCCTCCGACCAGGGCGTGGTGTGATGCGCGTCGAGGTGGCGCAGCTGATGGCAGCCGGGGAAGGTGCAGGTGGTGTCGCGCAGGCGCAGGGCGCGGCGCTGTGCGCGGGAGGCCAGGCGCCGCGACCTGCCCAGGTGGAGGATCTCGCCCCCGGCATCGGTGATCGCGATCGCGACCTTGCCGGTGCAGGCCAGGCGCTCGACGGTGCGGGTCTCCAGGGGACCTTGACCGAGGATCCCGCAGCGCTCGGGGAGGCCGACGGGACCACCCGGAGCGGCCGTCGGCGGACTGGACGTTCCCGCGGGAACGTCCCGGCTGAGGGACTCCGCGCTGACCTGGACGACCACCAGATGGCGATCCTCGCCGGAGCGGTCATCGGGCGCTGCGTCGAGATACGTGCGCGCGATGCCCACCAGGGCGTCGGCGCTGCGCTGCTCGAGCGTCGGAACGGTGGACGCCTCTGCCGCGAGCACCGCGGCGGGATCGGTCGCCTCTGCCCCGGCCGACGGGTCAGCCGCGTCGACCACCCCGGCCGCCGGGTCACCCGCGTCGACCCGCTGCGGGCAGTCCGCCGGAGTCGGGTCGTGGCCGTCGCGAGCGAGGGCGAGGTCGAGCGCGGTGATCAGCTCGGCCCCCATCTCCGCCGGCAGCACGGCGCGGATCTCGACCATCCCGTCGTCGCGGACCTGCCAGCGCGCCTGCCGCGCCGCATCCTGACCGAGCCGGCTGCCGTCGACCGCGCGGAAGGAGGAGACGGTGCGCGCCAGCTGCGCGGCGGTCATCCCCCGCGCGAGGTCGACCAGCACCGCCTCCTCGACCCGGTCGGCGACCCGGGTGATCTCGCGGACCTTCGAGTAGGACAGGCGTCCGAGCCGGAACTCCGCCACCGTCAGCGGCATCGTCCGCAGCGCCCGCGCCACCCGGACGTGCTCCCGGGCGGTGCCGGGCGACATCGAGCACGCCCAGGCCAGCCAGTGCGCCGTCGACTTCAGGCCTACGAACCAGCCCACCCCGCCGCGCGCATCGAAGTCGCCGACCATCAGCAGCAGCGCGCAGGTGGCCTCGGCGATCGTCGCTGCCTGCTGCTGGATCCGTCGGCCCAACGACTCGGCATCGGAGCGGGTGAGGCGGGCGGGGGGACCGGACTCGCCGGTGCCCGGAGTCGGCGGGGTGCTCGTCATGGCTGGCTCCAACCTGCAGGGGATCGGGACTCCAGCACCACTGGACCACTCGAGCACGACACACGAGGCCTGAACCCGGCCGGTGTGGATCGTCGCCCGCTGGGGAGGAGAGAACGCGTCTTGGGGAGGAGAGAACGCGTCGAGCCGGGCTCAGCGGCCGAGCGCGGCGTACTCCGATCCGAGCGTCAGGTACTGACTGTCCCAGACGTCCATGCCCGGGATCGCGCTCCCGGTGACGGCCGCGGTCAGGCGGTCCAGGTACCACTCCCAGCCGGGGCCGACGTCCGCCAGCATCGCGGCGGGCAGGTCGTGGTGGCGCAGGGTGAGGCGGGTGGCGGGGCCCCCGCGGCGTCGGCGTCGGCCAGCTCCACCGACAGCCGCCAGGTCTCCTCCCCCACCGCAGAGCTGACGCTGAGCAGGCGCCCGGTCTCGCAGGCGTGGATCGTGAACTCCTCGGCCTCCGTCGCGCCGGGCTCCGCGGTCATGGTGACCTCGACGCGGCCCATGGCGGGGTCCCCGGCATAGGTCCCGTACCAGGTGGCGAGCAGCTCCGGATCGGCGAGATGGTCCCAGATCAGCGAGCGTGCGACGGGGACGGTGCGGGTCAGGACGAGGTCGTGGCCGCCGGGGGCGACGGCGCCGGTGATGCTCATCGGTCTCCTCGGGTGGCGGCGCTGCGTGCGCCGAGGTGGGGCGGGGCGGGAGTCCGATCATGCCCCTGGCCGCGCCCGGCGTCGAGCCCCGGACCGGCGCTCAGCGCGGCGCGGCGCCCGCGCACCGGCCCAGGGTGCCGCGCGGGAGCACCGGCAGCGCGGGCTGGGCGATCTGCAGGGTCTCGGGCGGGCTCGCGAGCAGCGCGGTGGCCACGAGTCCCACATCGACGCCCAGCTGATGCGGCTGGCGGTCGACCGCGGCGATCGCCGGCTCATGCGTCTGGCAGGCGGGCGAGTCGTCCCAGGCCACGATCGACAGCTCCTGCGGGACGCGGATGCCCGCCGCGAGCGCCCGCTCGCAGCCGGCGATCGCCATCGCATCGTTGTCGAAGATGATCACCGAGGGCCGCACGGGGCCGTCCAGGAGCGCCTGCGTGCCCGCGGCGCCGCTGGCCGCGCTGTAGTCGCCCTGGGCGACCAGCACCGGCAGGTCCTGCTCGCGCATGACCTCCTCGTAGGCCTCGCGTCGCCAGCGGCTGTGCAGCAGCTCGAGGGGACCTCCGACGTGGCCGATGGCCTCGTGCCCGCGCTCGCGGAGGTCCTGCAGGAGCCGCCGCATGGTGCCGCCGTTGTCGTCGGTGACGCGGGGGGAACCCGGGCACTGCCGCTCGTCGCCGATCACGACGTACGGCAGCCCCAGCGCCTCGACCGTGCGCGGTCGGGCATCGTCCTCCTGCAGGTCCTTGAGGACCACCACGGTCCCGAGGCCCTGCTCCGCCCAGTGGCGCAGCGCCTCCAGCTCCTCCTCGACGTCCCGCGCGACCCGGCTGAGGACGCCGTGCCCGCGGGGCACCGCGGTGGCCTCCAGGCCGTGCAGCACCTGGGTGTAGAACTGCTCCGAGCGCGCCGACCACACCGAGTCGGGGATCGCGATGCAGATCGTGCCCACGGCGGCTCCTCCCCCGGCCTCGTCGGCGCTCAGGCCGTCGGGACCCGGGAGCCGGCCCGGGCCAGCAGGTCGTTGGCGCTGACCAGGACCTCCGGCGCCAGGAACGCCTCCGGCGCGACGCCGGCGCCGGTGCGGATCCGCAGCGTCGTCGTCTCCCCGGGCAGCAGGGTGAGCAGCTGGCGCTCGGCGACCGCGTCGGGATCGACCTTGTCGGCGAGCACGCAGAGGTCCCGGACGGTGCTGCTCGCGCTCAGCGTGAGCTCGACCCCGCCCTCGACCGCTGCCGCGCTCGCGGTGAGCGCCCCACCGGCGAGCGCGGAGTCGCGGTCCTCGGCGAAGAAGTGCACGGTGCGCCGGGCCGTCGTCCCCGAGCTGGGCCACGAGCACCTCCGAGGCGGAGTCCGCGGGGGCCGCGAGCGGCCCGGGGACGGCGATGGTGGCGGCGGAGCGGGGGGCGACGTCGACGTCGATCCCGGCCTCCTCGAGCACGGTTCCGTCGTGGTCCTGGCGCCGCAGGCGCAGGCGGCCGACGAGGCGCTCGTCGGAGTCGTTGCCGATGCTCACCACCGGGCCCTCGGGGCGGGGTTGCACGCTCAGCAGCAGCGGGGCGTAGAGGTCCCGCAGCGCGTACCAGAGCAGCTTGCGGCGTCGGTCGCCGTCCACGGCCGCCCAGGAGGTGACCGGCCAGCAGTCGTTCAGCTGCCACACGATGGTCCCGCCGCAGATCGGCCAGTGGGAGCGGTAGTGGCCGATGCCGCAGATCAGGGCCCGGGCCTGATTGAGCTGGGTGGCGAAGTGGAAGTCGTCGAAGCCCTCGACGGGCGGCAGGTGCGGGGCCATGCCGCGGCGCAGCTTGTCCTGCCCGCGCACCGCCTTCTGGTGGGAGAGCATCGCCGGGGAGTCCTCGTCCAGCGGCCGCTCGCTGATCGCCCGGGCGACGGTCGCGAAGTTCGCGGGGCCCTGGTAGCCGAACTCCGCGGAGAAGCGCGGGACCGTGTCGCGGTAGCGGAGGTAGTCGTTGTCCTCCTCCGAGGCCCACGCCACCCAGTTGTGGACGGTGCCGTGGTCGGGGTTCCGGGGGTCCTCCGGGAGCGGCCGGGAGAAGGGGCTGGTGGGCGTGTAGCTGCGGGTGGGGTCGAGCTCCGCGAGCAGGGCGGGGAACAGCTCGGTGTAGTAGCCGAGGCCCCAGGCGGTGCCCGCGGGCAGGGTGTCCTTCCAGCCCCAGTGGTAGTAGCCCTCGACGTTCTCGTTGCTGCCGTTCCAGTGGATGAGGGAGGGGTGCCAGGCGAGCCGGACGATGTGCTCACGCGCCTCGGCCTCGATCTCGCTGCGCAGCGGGTCGAGCTCGGAGTAGGCGGCGCAAGCCATCGTGAAGTCCTGCCACACCAGGATCCCCAGCTCGTCGCACAGGTCGTAGAGCAGCTCGGACTCGTACAGCCCGCCGCCCCAGATGCGCAGCATGTTCATCCCGGCCTCGACCGCATCGTCCACGCTCGCGCGGTAGTCCTCCGGGCCCAGGCGGGTCGGGAAGCAGTCGTCGGGGATCCAGTTGGCGCCCTTGGCGAGGATCGGCCGGCCGTTCACGGTCACGGTGAAGGAGGTGCCGATCTCGTCGGGCTCCTCGAGGACCCCGGCGGTGCGGAAGGCGATGCGGTGCTCGCGGTGGTCCAGGAGGGCGCCGGCGGCGTCGCGCAGCTCGAGGCGGACCGCGTACAGGGGCTGCTCGCCGTAGCCGCGCGGCCACCACAGCGCGGGATCGGCGGTGGTGAGCGCCAGGTCGAGCGCGTCCTCCCCGTCCTCGCCGACGGCGGCGGAGCTGCGGGTCAGCTCCCGGCCCTCCGGATCGAGCAGCAGCGCAGTGACTTCGAGGCCACTGAGGTCCAGGAGATCCGCGCGCTCGATCTGCGCGTGCAGCGCGACGGTGCCCTCGGCGTCGTCGACCATGACCCGGGGGCGGACCTCGGCCAGGCGGGCGTCGGCCCACTCCTCGAGCGCCAGCTCGCCGGCGATGCCGCTGGTGACCAGGACCGGACCCCAGTCCCAGCCGAAGTTGCAGGCCATCTTGCGCAGCGCGTTGTAGGGCAGGTCGTTGCCGACCACCGGCAGCTCGCCGAGCACCTCCATGTTCTCGCGGGCGGTGCGCAGCGGGGAGGCGAAGCGGATCTCCAGCACGTTCTCCCCGTCCCGCAGGAGGTCGGTGACGTCGAACCGCCAGGAGCGGTGCTGGTTCTGCACGCTGGCCACCCGGGCGCCGTTCAGCACGATGGTGGCGGCGGTGTCGAGGCTCGCCGCCACCAGGTCGACCCGCCCCGCGGCCAGCCCGGTCTCGCGGGTGAAGACGGTGCGGTAGAGGACGTCGCACTCCCCCGTCCAGGCGAGGTCGTGCTCGTTCTGGTCGAGGTAGGGATCGGGGATCAGATCGGCGGCCAGGAGGTCGGTGATGAGGGTGCCGGGCACGGTGGCCGGGACCTCGCGGACCGGGAACGGGGCGGGCCCGTCGGTGATGCTCAGCGTCCACCCGTCGTGGAGCAGTCGGCGCCGCGGCCCCGCGGCGCGGGCGGCGTGGGTGGTGCGGACGGGATGGCCGAGGGCGGCGGGGGTGGTCACAGCGTGTTCTCCATGTCGGCGAGATGGTCGGGCATGGGGACGCCGCGGCGGCGGGCCTCGGCCAGGAAGCGGGGGTTGTTGCCGGGTTCGGGGGCGGCGATCAGCAGCTGCTTGGTGAACTCGGCCTGCGGGTTCAGGATCACCTCGTCGGCCGGTCCCCGCTCGACGACCTCCCCGCGGTACATCACCAGGATCTCGTCGGAGAAGTGCCGGGCGGTGGCGAGGTCGTGGGTGATGTAGAGCATCGCGAGGTTCTCCTCCCGCTGCAGGCGCGCGAGCAGGTTCAGCACCCCCAGTCGGATCGACACGTCGAGCATCGAGACGGGCTCGTCGGCGATCAGCACGCTCGGCTCGGGGGCCAGGGCCCGGGCGATCGCGACCCGCTGGCGCTGGCCGCCGGAGAGCTCATGGGGCCGACGGTCGATGAACTGCTCGGCCGGGGAGAGGTTCACGCGCTCCAGCAGCTCGAGCACCTTCGCGCGCACGGTCCGCTTGGTGGCCTTGCCGTGCAGGAGCAGGGGCCTCTCGATGTGGTGGCCGATGCTGTGGAAGGGGTTCAGCGAGGCGAAGGGGTCCTGGAAGACCATCTGCACCTCGTCGCGGTACCGGGCCAGCGCCCGACCGCGGGTGCCGATGGGGGCGCCGTCCAGGGAGATGGTGCCCGCGGTCGGCCGCTCCAGCTGGGCGATGAGCTTCGCGATCGTCGACTTGCCCGATCCCGACTGACCCACCAGGGCGACGGTGCGGCCGGGGCGCAGCTCGAAGTCCACGCCCTTGACGGCGCGCAGCCGCGTGAAGCGGAGCCCGTCGCGCAGGGTGTACGTCTTGTCCAGGCCGGACACGGTGAGGGTGGTCATCAGCCCTCCTTCTGGTCGAAGCCGGCGCGCACGAAGTCCCCGGTCTTGCCCGTCAGCGACGGGAAGGAGCCCAGCAGCCGGCGGGTGTAGGGGTTCTGCGGGGTGAAGTAGAGGTCCTCGGCGGTCTCCAGCTCGACGATCTCGCCCTGCTTCATCACCGCGATGCGGTCGGAGATCTCCAGCAGCATCGGCAGGTCGTGCGTGATGAAGACGACCGCGAACCCCAGCTCCTGACGGAGCCGGAGGATCTCCTGCAGGATCTCCCGCTGCACCACCACGTCGAGCGCGGTGGTGGGCTCGTCCATGATCATCAGCTGCGGGTCCAGCGCCAGGGCCATCGCGATCATCACGCGCTGGCGCATGCCGCCGGAGAGCTCATGGGGGTAGGCGGCCAAGCGGGAGGGGTCCACGCCCACCCGCTCCAGCAGCTCCTCGCTGCGGCGGCGCCGCTCGGTCGCCGACATCTGGGGGCGGTGGGTGGTGAACACGTCCCCGATCTGGGTGGCCACGCTGAGGACGGGGTTCAGGGAGTTCATCGCCCCCTGGAACACCATCGCGACCTGCGACCAGCGGAAGGCGCGCAGCTGCTCACCGGCCAGTGCGAGCACGTCGACATCGTCCCCGGAGGTGGCGTCGTGGAAGGTCACCGAGCCGGAGACGATCCGGGCGGGCGGCCGGTGCAACTGGTTCAGCCCGTAGGCGAGGGTCGTCTTGCCGCAGCCCGACTCCCCGGCCAGGCCCAGGATCTCCCCGCGGCGCAGGGTGAAGGAGGCGTCCTTGACGGCGTGGACCGGGTTCTCGACCTCGTAGACGATGTTGAGGTCGCGGACGGTGAGGATCGGCTCCTCGAGCAACGGGGAACCGTGCGCGGCGCGATCGGCCTCGAGGGTGGGGTGCAGATCGGGCTCGTCGGCCAGGCCCTTGGCGACGACGGTGGCGGTGACGACGTTCGGGTCGGGTTCGTGCGCCGGGTGGTCCGGGGGCACGGGCCCGGTGAGCGGGGTGCTCATGCGGGGACCTCCTGCTGCTCCTGCTGCTGCGCGGCGTCGGCCTGGCGGACCCGACGGGCCTGCTTCGGCGCGGTGCGCAGACGCGGATTGATGATGCCGTCGATCGAGAAGTTGATGAGGGACAGACCGCAGCCGAGCATCGCGATCATCAGGCCCGGCGGCACGAACCACCACCAGGCGCCGAGGGTCAGGGCCTGGGCGTTCTGCGCGTAGTAGAGCATCGAGCCCCAGGTCTGGGTGCCGACCACGCCGAGGCCGATGAAGCTCAGCCCGGCCTCGCCGAGGATCGCGGTGATCAGCGCGAACACGAAGCCGCTGGACATCACCGGCAGCAGGTTCGGCAGGATCTCCACGGCGATGATGCGGTGGGCCTTCTCACCGGCGATCTTCGCGGCCTGCACGTAGTCGCGGGTGCGGATGGAGAGGGTCTGGCTGCGCAGCACACGCGCCGACGCCGCCCAGGAGGTGATCGCCAGGATGAAGGCGATCAGCAGCAGACCGCGCTGCTCGACGTAGGAGCCGATCACGATCATCAGGGGCAGGCCCGGGAGGATCAGCACGACGTTGGTGAACAGCGAGAACAGCTCGTCGAGCCAGCCGCCGAGGTAGCCGCCGAGGATCCCGAAGAACGCCGAGAGCAGCAGCGCCAGCGAGGCGACGATGACGCCGACCAGCAGGGAGCCGCGGGTGGCGTAGGCGAGCTGGGCCAGCACGTCCTGGCCGGTCTGGGTGGTGCCCAGCACGTTCTGGGCCGACGGGGGCTGCATGCCCATGCTGTCGATCGCCAGCGGGTCGGTGACGAACAGGGGGGCGATCAGTCCGAACAGGGTGATCGCGAGGACCAGCCCCGCGCCGACGATGAAGGTGGGGGTGAGCAGACGGCGCAGTCCGCCGCCGCGGGGGTTTCCGGTGGTCATGGCAGCTCCTCAACCTCGTGCCCGGGTGCGGGGGTCGATCACGCCGTAGAGCAGGTCCACGACCAGGTTGGCCGCGAGCACCGAGATGGTGATGACCAGGAACAGCCCCTGCATGAGCGAGTAGTCGTTGTTGTTGACGGCCTGGAGCATCGAGAAGCCGATCCCCGGGTAGGAGAAGACGGTCTCGACGACGATGGACCCGGAGACGACGAAGCCCAGGGAGATCGCGAAGCCGGAGACGCTGGGCAGCATCGCGTTGCGCGCGGCGTACATGAGCATCACCCGGCGCGGGGCGAGGCCCTTGGCCTCCGCGGTGAGGATATAGTCCTCGCTGAGGGTGGAGACCATCATGTTGCGCATCCCCAGCAGCCAGCCGCCCAGCGAGGACAGCACGATCGTCAGCGCCGGCAGGAAGCCGTAGTAGACGGCGTTGGAGACGAAGGGGTAGTCGAAGGCCGGCCGCACCAGGGTGACGTCGTAGCCGCCCGAGACGGGGAACAGCCCCAGGTTCACCGAGAGCACGTACACGAACAGCAGCGCGAGCCAGAAGTAGGGCACCGCCTGCAGGATCGTGGTGGCGGGGATCAGCGAGTCCAGCCAGGTGCCGCGCCGCCAGCCCGCCACGGTGCCCAGCGCCATGCCGATCACAAAGGTGATCGTCGTGGACAGGCCCACCAGCACCAGCGTCCAGGGCAGCGCCTCGCCGATCACGGTGGTCACGGGGGTCGGGAAGTAGGTCACGGAGACCCCGAGGTCGCCGGTGAGCAGGCCGCGGAGGTACTCGACGTACTGCACGACGATGCTGCGGTCGTCGTTCGCGCCGAGCATGACCTCGATCGCCTCGCGGGTGCCCGGGGAGACGGGACCGCGCAGCGCGAGCTTGGCGAGCACGGCGTCGACCGGGCTGCCGGGGAGGGCGCGGGGGATGAAGAAGTTCAGGGTGACCGCGGCCCAGAGGGCCACGAGGTAGAAACCGAGCTTGCGCAGGATGTGCACTGCTGTGCCTTTCGACGTCGCCGGGGGTGGCCGAGCTGGGGGTGCCGTCCCGGACGGGACGGCACCCCTCGCCTCACTCGACGGGCGTGACGGTCTTGAGCACCTGCGCGTTGTCCGGGGCGGACCAGGACATCGGGTAGACGTACAGGTCGTCCTGGCTGGGCCACCCGGTGAAGCGCTCGCTGCTGTACTCGGTCAGGCTCGAGCCGATCAGGACCGGGATCGCGGGCAGCGCCTCGGCCAGCTTGCGCTGGATCAGGAAGTACTGCTCCTTCTTCGCCTCCACGTCGTCCGTCGCCGACGCGGCGTCCAGCGCGGCATCGACCTCCGGATCGGAGAAGCGGGTGACGTTCTGGTAGGGGTTGCCGTTCTCCCCCACCGGCACCGTGTTCTCGGTGGAGAAGTGGTTGCGGTACGGGTAGTAGGGGTCCGGCGCGGGACCCTGGCCGACGGAGTCGAGGGTCAGCTGGTAGGTGCCGCGCGCCTTCGCGTCGTTCCACTCGTTGACGGAGACCTGCTGCGGGGTCAGCTCGATGCCCACCGACTTGTACTGCTGGGCGAGGGTGTCCAGGGCGGTGACGAAGTCGGACCAGCCGGTGGGGCAGCTGGCGGTCATCGAGACCCGCACGCCGTCCTTGGCGTAGATGCCGTCGTCCCCGAGCGCGTACCCGGCGTCCTCGAGCACCTTCTTCGCCTCGTCGATCTGTGCGGTCCACGGCGCGAGCTCGATCGAGGGGTCGATGAAGTCCTTGTCGCGATCCGGCAGGGCGTAGGCCGGGGAGATGTCGGTGCCCAGGTCGTAGAACGCGAGCTTGGACAGCTGCTCGCGGTCCATCCCGAGGTACAGGGCCCGGCGCACGGCCGGGTCGGTCTGGGGGCCCTCGCAGCCGAGGTCCGGGTTCGAGGCCGCCATCAGCGCCGCCTGCGAGAGGCCGGTGTTGGTGTACGAGAGGTTCGGGTTCGACTCGACGTGCTGGTCGAGGTCCGGGACGGACACCGACATGTAGTCGATCTCCCCGGCTCGCCACATGTCGGTCGCGGCCTGGTTCCCGGACAGCGCCAGCAGACGGACGCCGCCGATCGCCGGGACGCCCTCCTCCCAGTACTCGGAGTTCGCGTTCATCACGTAGGACTCGGTGGTGTAGTCGCCGAAGCGGAAGGCGCCGGTGCCCACCGGCTCCTCGTTGGCGTAGGTCGCGAGGTCGTCGACGTCGGCGAAGAGGTGCTCGGGGATGATCCAGGTGCGGCTGAGGGCATTGGGACCCTCGGTGTAGGACGGCTTCGGGAACGTGATCACGACCGTGGTGTCGTCCGTGGCCTCGGCGCTGGGAGCGGTGCCGGCGCCGTTCAGCGCCGGGGTGTCCTTGATCTTGGTGAAGGTGAAGGCGACGTCGTTCGCGGTGAACGGCTCGCCGTCGTGCCAGGTGACGCCCTCGCGGGTGGTGACGGTCAGCTGGGTGCCGTCCTCGTTCCACTCGAAGGTCTCGCCCAGCAGCGGGACCGGCTCCTGGTCGATCGCCTTGAGCGGATCGAAGTAGAACAGCGGCTCGTAGACCACTCCCTGGACCATCGGGACCACCGAGGGCGAATGGGGGTTGAAGTTCCGGGTGAACTCGCCGGAACCGGTGAAGGCGTTGACGATCGGGGCGCTCGCGCCGCCCGTGGTGCCCTCGCCGCCCTCCTCGAGGTTGGACTGCTGGGAGCAGGCGGACAGGGCGATGGTGCCGGTGCCGGCCACGGCGGCCAGCTTGTACAGATCTCGACGACTGAGGTGCATCGTTGCTCTCCTAGATCACGCCACTGTGCGTGAGTCGTACCGCAGGAACTTTCTTCATTCAGTTAATGAAGTAACGGTAGTGTGCGGACCGTCACGCCCGTCCGTCAAGGGCCGGGCGCCGACGCGAAGGCCACGGAAGGGTCACGAAACGCTGTCCCGGTGCCGCTGAGACCCTGGACGCGAGGACCACGAGAGCGAGAGGAGGGACCGATCATGGTCGGAGAACGACGCGCCTCGACGACCGACACGGCGATCCTCGAGGTGGTGCGCCGGCGCACCGAGACCACCCGGGTCGAGATCTCCCGCGAGCTCGGTGTCACTCCGGCCACCGTCACCTATGCCGTCAAGCGCCTGATGGCGGCCGGCCTGGTGGTCGAGTCCGGGCTCGCCGACTCCACCGGGGGCAAGCGCGCCTCGCTGCTGCGGCTCAACGACCGGGCGCGCTGGGCGATCGGCTGCACGATCGACGCCGACCGGCTCTCGGTGGTGGCGGTGGACATGACCGGGGCGCTGCGCTCGCGCGCCGTGCTGCCGCTGGACCCGGCCGCGGGGCCCGATGCCGTCGCCGTCGTCCTCGACCAGGCCCTGTCGATGATGGAGCGGGACGGGACGCTCGCCACCACCACCGGTATCGGCTTCGCCCTCCCCACCGGACGGGGCGACGGCGCCTCCGACCTGGTCAGCACCCTGTCCTCGCGGCTGCCGCACCCGACGGTGAGTGGGAGCTGCGCACTGTGCGCCGCGCTCGGCAGCTTCTGGAGCGGCGAGCAGCCGGAGCAGGGGCTGACGGCGACCGTGCACGTCGATGCCGGTTTCGGGGCGGTGCTGCTGCAGGACGGGCAGCCGCTGCGCTCCGGAGAGGGCAGCACCATGGACCATGTGTGCGTGGACCCGGCAGGTCCGCCCTGCCACTGCGGAGGCAGCGGCTGCCTGCACCAGTACGCCTCCTCGCGCGCCCTGGTCGACGCCGCGGCAGGCGTCGAGGGGCTGGCCGAGCAGCTCGGCCTCGCCCTCACCGAGCGGACGGTGGACAGCGATGCGGTGCTGATCGCGATGGCGGCCGCCCACGGCGACCAGCGCGCCGGTGAGATCCTGCACGGCGCCCTCATCGCGCTGGCCCAGGCCGCCTGGGGGCTCGCCTCGAGCCTCGGGGTGGACACCCTCGTCTTCTCCGGGGCCACCCTCCAGGCCGCGTCGGGCGTGGTGCGCGAGACCATCGGCGAGCACATCGCCGTGCGCGCCGCGGCCACCGGTCAGATGATCCGGGTGCAGGTCTCGCAGGTGCAGCCCCATCCTGGCGCCGTCGGCGCCGCGGTGCTGGCCCTGCAGACGTTCATGGACCCCCGCCCGGGGGCTCCGGGCTGAGCCCGGCCACCCGGACGCAGGCCGGCGTCCGCCCCCGGGGGGGCCGACGCCCGCCCTGCGCCGGGCCTCAGCCGCGGTGCGCCCAGAGGTCCCGCAGCAGCGCGATCTCGGCGAGATGGTGGATGAGCTCCCGGTGGATGTGGGCGACGAGGTCGGCGCGGGAGCGCTCGGCCCAGGGCCCCTCGGCCTCACCGGCCGGCAGTCGCAGGTCCTCGGCGTTCCAGGAGCGCACCCCGTCGATCCACCGCTGGTACGCCGCATCGAACTGGGCCAGGGCCTCTGCGGCGGTGGCGGCGTAGTCCCAGCTCATGTAGTCCGCGGGCGGGGCGCCGAAGTGCGCGTGGTTGCGCATCCCGAGCACGCCCACGATGAGGTGGCCGAGGCGCCAGGCGATCGTGGTCAGCGGCGCCGGCACTGGTTCGGGGTACTCGAAGTCGATGACCATCGCCCCGGAGCCGCCCTGCATCGCGGTGGGCGGCAGCGTCTCGGCGGGGACGCGCGGGTGCACGGTCCAGGCGGTGCCGGCGGAGGTCGGGTCGAAGAAGTACTCCTCGTCGGTGAGCCCGGCCAGTCGTTCCCGCACGGGACCGCGGACATGCTCCTCGATCTGGGTGAGCAGGACGGTGGGAAGGTCGGAGGGGGTGCTGGTCATGGTGATGTGTCTCCTGGAGGTCGGGGTGATGGGGTCGGGGCGATGGGGGCGTGGTGGACGGGGGTTGCGGGAGGGCGCCGCGCGGCGCGTCGGGGAGGCGGCTCACCACTCCTCGGGCGGCCAGGGCTGCCCGTCGGCGCGGGCGTTGAGGGCGTAGGCGAACTGGCCGTCGATGCTCTCGCGCAGGATGTCCGCATGGCCGGCGTGGCGGGCGAACTCCTCCACCTGGTGCATCGCGTACCAGCGCACCGTCCAGACGGTGCGCCCGGCGAACCAGGGCTCATCCGGCACGGGGAGCTCGGCGTCCGGGTCCGCGCCGCGGAGGGCATCGGCGAGCGCGTCGGCCGCCGCCTTCAGCGACGTGATCAGGGAGTCGGCGCTGTCGCCGTCCCGGACGGCTTCCGTTGCGATGGTGCCCTCCGCCTCGAGCTGGGCGGCGGTGCGCGGGCCCACCGCGCCGGCGTCGGCGATACCGGCGATCCGGGCCGCCGCCTGCTCGGCGATCAGGAGGCAGTGCCGGGCCAGCGCGCCGAGGCTCATCGCCGATGCGCTCGGGACCGCGCGCAGCTGCGCGTCGGTGAGTCCCTGCAGGGTGGTGGCGAGCTGGTGGAGCTGCTGGGCGGCGAAGGTCGCGAGCGTGTCGCGCTCGCCGGTGACCTCGGAAGTCAGGAACGGCATGGTGCCCTCGCTTCTCTGGATGCAGGACCGACGCGGGTGCCGGCCTGCTGCATGTCCGTCAGCCTGCCCCGATCGGAGGACAGCTTCTGTCCGCGAAGCGGCGCACACTGGGCTCATGAGCGCTGTGACGACCCGTGCCCTGCGACTGCTCGCCCTGCTGCAGTCCCGCACCGTCTGGTCCGGCCCCGAGCTCGCCGAGGAGCTCGGGGTGACGGTGCGGACGGTGCGGCGCGATGTGGACCGGCTGCGCGAGATGGGCTACCCGGTCCTCACCTCGGCCGGGCACGGCGGCGGCTACCAGCTGGGCGCGGGGCGCGAGCTGCCGCCGCTGCTGCTGGGCCCGCACGAGGCGGTCGCGGTCGCCGTCGGCCTGCGGCTGACGGCGGTCTCCGGGATCGAGGGGCTCGACGCCGAGGCGCTGCGCGCCCTCGCGACGCTGGACCGGATCCTGCCCCCGCAGGTCCGCTCCGAGGTCGCCGCGCTCTCCGAGGCGATGCGGGTGGTGGCCCGCCCCGGCCCCACCGCCCGCTCGGAGGTGCTGATGGCCCTGGCCACCGCGGTGCGCGACGCACGCCGGGTCCGGGTCGACTACGAGCGGCCCGACGGTCAGCGCGCCGAGCGTCGGCTGGAGCCCTACCGGGTGCTGTCGATCGAGCGGCGCTGGTACCTGTTCGCCTGGGACCTCGAACGGGAGGACTGGCGCACCTTCCGGCTGGACCGGATGCACGCGGTCCACCCCTCCACCTTCCCGATCACCCCGCGGCCCACCCCGGACATCGAGGCGACGGTGCGGGCCTCGATCACCCGCGGCCCCTACCCGCGGGAGGCCACGGTGCGGATCCTCGCCCCGTACGCCGAGATCTGCGACCGGATCTCCCCGCGCGCCGCCACCCTCACCGCCGACGGCGAGAACGCCTGCCTGCTGCGCGCCGGCGTGGACGACGCCGAATGGCTCGCCTACTACCTGCTCTCCCTCCACGTCCCGCTCGAGGTGATCGACCCGCCCGAGCTGCTCGAGACCTTCCAGGACATCAGCCGGCGCGCGGCGCAGGTGCGGCGCGGAGCCGCAGCGGAGTGAGGACGGCTCAGAGCAGCAGCAGGCTCAGCGCAGCAGCAGGGCTCAGAGCAGCAACAGGCTCAGCGCGGCGGCGACCGTGAGCACCAGGATCAGGCGGTCGAACACCTTCTGCGGGATCCGGCGGGCGACCTTCGCGCCGATGAAGGCGCCGAGCAGCACCACCGGCACCAGCATCGCGTCCATCACCAGGGTGTCGCGGGTGATCAGCCCGAGGCCCGCCGAGAACGGCACCTTGAAGAGGTTGACGATCGCGAAGTACCACGCCGAGGTGCCCAGGAACGTCAGCACCGGCAGCCGCATCGCCAGGAAGTACAGCGACATCACCGGCCCCGCGGCGTTGGCGACCATGGTGGTGAAGCCGCCCAGCAGGCCGTAGCCCACGCCCTGCGCGGTGGCCGCGGCGCCGGGCCGGGAGCCCTGCGCTGCGGCGCGGGTCGGCGGCAGGGCCGTCCCGTCGGCCGCCCTGGCCGCCTCGGCGCGCTGGGCGGCGTGGCGGCGCCAGAGCGTGACCGCCACCAGGACCAGCAGGATCACGCCGATCGTGATGCGCACCGCCCGGCCGTCGACCGCGGCGAAGTAGAACGCGCCGAGCACCACGCCGATCATGGCGCTGGGCAGCAGCCGCACCAGGGTGCGCCAGTCGGGTTCGCGGCGGTAGAGCCACAGCGCCGTCATGTCGCCCACGATCAGCAGCAGCAGGAGCGCGGCGGTGGACTCCTTGGCGGGCATGGCCAGGGCGAAGAAGCCCACGGCGAGGGTGCCGGCGCCGGGCAGGGCGGTCTTGGAGAAGCCGACGATCAGGGCGCCGATGGCGACGAGCAGCCAGGCGCCCGCGCCGAGGTCGGGGATCAGCGCAAGGAGATCGGGCATGGTCAGTGAAGCTACCACCGCCCGGGGCGCGGCATGGTGGCCGTCCGTCGGGATCCACCACCCGTCCCGTCCGCTCGACTGGCCCGTGCAGGAGGGCGGATACTGGCCTGAGCAGCACAGGCGCGCATACCCGGTCCGAGGTCGGCGAGCCGAGTGCCCTGAGGAGGGCGGGTGAAGATGACGCTGGGGGAACGGATCTCTGACCTCGCGGACGGCATAGGCAATCTCCTGGGACTGCTGGAGCCCTTCGCTCCCTACGCGACCGCCGTCGCCGCACTGATCGCCGCAGTGATCGCCCTGTTCACGCTCGACCATCGGCGCCGTGCGGACAGTCGAGCCGAGTGGTGGCGGCGTGTCGAGTACGCCATGGACCTCACACGGGAGATGGACAAGGTCGGCCGGAACACGGGGATGCAGTTGTTGAACCACCTGCTCGACGACAGGAGGTGGGACCCGACAGACGTGAGGACGCTCGCGGAAGCCAACGAGATCCTCATCAGCGAGCTCGTGAACAGCCTGACGCTGGAGAACGAGAACCCACCGCCCTCTACCGGCTCGGAGCACGTGCTCGGTAGGCTCAGGCGCAGGATCACCCGAAGGAGGTCCCGATGAACGCCGACAGACCCCGACGATCAGCCCGGTCGAGCAAGGCTTACACCGTCGTCCTGAAATCCCGGGACAACCAGCGCCTCAGCGTGCAGGACCCGCTCGACGCACAGTTCCTCGAACTCGCGGACGAGTTCCAGATGAAGGCGCGGGAGATCACAGGGGACCTCCCCGACGAACGCAAACGCCGCCACGTCGCACACTGAGGGTGCGCATCGGTCACCCGATCCAGTCCGCGTCGACCGCATCCCCTCCCCCGGCCGCGGCGTGGGCGGCGCCCAGGACCAGGGCCATGGCGGCGGCGCCTGGGTCGATGACGCCCCTGGCGGCGTCGCCGACGTAGCTGGCCCGTCCGCGGCGGGCGGTGGTCTCCGCGGTGGCCCTCGCCCCGTCGACGGCGGCCTGCGCGGCGGCGCCCAGCGCCTCGACCGGCCCGCGTCCGGCCCCGAGCGCCTCGCGCAGGGCGGTGACCGCCGGGTCGAGGGCGTCGATCATGGTCTTGTCGCCGACCTGCGCCTCGCCGTACTTCTGGATCGTGGCCTGCCCGGCGGCGAGCGCCTCGGCGAAGCGCTCCGCGGTGGGCGCGGCGTCCTCGTCGGCCGCCTTCGCGAGGTCGCGGAAGAACGTGCCGAACAGCGGGCCGCTGGTCCCGCCCACCCCGAGCCAGGCCCGCGACAGCGCGGTCAGCCAGGCCCGGGAGGTGCCGGGGCGGTCGGTCTCCACCGAGGCGTCCAGCAGCTTCATGGCGGTGCGGACGTTGGCGCCGAAGTCCCCGTCACCGGCGCGGCGGTCGAGGTCGCCGAGGGCGTCGGCGGCGCTCACCAGCGCCTCGCGGATCCCGGTGACCAGGGCGCGGCCGAAGTCGTCGCCGAGGGTGTCGGTGCTGCTCATCGTGGTCTCCTCACCAGGAAAGGGCCGGGGTGCGGACGGGGGCGTCCCAGAGCCGACGCAGCTCGTCGTCCAGCGGCATCAGGGTCAGCGAGAGGCCGTGCATGTCGAGGCTGGTGACGTAGGGGCCCACCAGCCAGCGGCCGACGGTGATGCCCGCGCCCTCGAGGCGGTGGTGCAGGCGGCGGGCGACGAGCTGCAGCTCGAGCGGGTAGGTGGAGCCGAGGTCGTTGACGATCGCGAGCACCTCGTCGCCGCGGGAGAGGCCGAGGTCCTTCAGCAACGGGTCCAGCAGCAGGTCGGTGAGGCCGTCGGCGCTGGTGAACGGGACGCGTCGGGCGGCGCGCTCGCCGTGGATGCCGACGCCCAGCTCGACCTCGTCGTGGCCGAGGGTGAACTGGGGCTCCGGATCGCCGGGGTGGGTGCCGGCGGCGAGGGCGAGGCTCATGGTGCGGGCCGCGGCGGCGGTGCGGCGGCCGACGGCGGCGACCTGCTGCAGGTCCGCGCCCTCCTCGGCGGCGGCGCCGCAGACCTTCTCCACGATCACGGTGGCGGCGGTGCCGCGGCGGCCCGGCCCGTCGCCGTCGCGGTCGGTGGCGAGGTCGTCGTCGACCAGCACGATCTCGGTCTCGATGGCGTCGTCCCCGCTGATCTCCCCGGCGATGCGGAAGTTCAGCACGTCGCCGGTGTAGTTCTTGACGATCTGGACCACGCCCCGGCCGGCGTCGGCCGCCTTGGTGGCCTCGAGGACCTGCAGCGCGGTGGGGCTGGCGAAGACGGCGCCGGCGACCGCGACGTCGAGCATCCCGGTGCCGACGAAGCCGGCGTGCAGGGGCTCGTGGCCGGAGCCGCCGCCGGAGACCAGGCCCACCTTGCCGCGGGCCCGCTGCCTGCGGGTGACGAAGCGATGCTGCGCATCGAGGTCGAGCAGCTGCGGATGGCTGAGCACGAGACCCTCGAGGGCCTCGGGCACCAGATCCTCGGGATCATTGACGATGCTGCGGCGCACGGGCGCTCCTTCCCGGGCAGGGGCGGGTGGGGCGAGCGTAGCGCCGATCGGGGCGGGACGGGGCGGGATCGGGAGGACGGACGGCGCGCCCCGCTGACCAGCACCGAGAGTTCACCCCGCGTCCACGACCGGCGCAGGGTGACCGCGTACGGTGCGGCCCATGCGTCTCCTCCTGATCCGTCACGGCCAGACCCCGAACAACGTGCGCGGGGCCCTCGACACCGCCTACCCCGGGGCCGGGCTGACCGAGCTCGGCCGCGCCCAGGCCGAGGCCGTCCCCGGAGCGCTGCGCGACGAGCGGATCGCCGGGATCCACGTCTCCCGCCTGGTGCGCACCCACGAGACCGCCGCTCCCCTGGCCGCCGCGCTCGGGCTGCTGCCGCGACTGACCGAGGGACTCGAGGAGATCCCCGCCGGTGACCTCGAGATGGAGCGCGGCGAGGGCGCCGTGGACGCCTACCAGGAGAATCAGGCGCACTGGGGAGCGCGGGACTTCGACCACGCCCTGCGGGGCGGCGAGAGCGGCCACTCCTTCTGGGAGCGCTACACGACCGCCCTGCGGCAGGTCGCCGATCTCTACGACGAGGACGCGACCGTCGCCGTGGTCAGCCACGGCGCCGCGATCCGGGTCTTCTCCATCCTCGCCGCCGGCCTGGCCCCCGCCACTCGCGAGGACCGCCCGCTGTTCAACACCGGCATGGTCACCCTCACCGGGCACCCCGATCGCGGCTGGGAGCTGACCGACTGGATCAGCGAGCCGATCGGCGGGACGCACCTGCTGGGCGACGTCCGCCACGACGTCACGGCGGATGCCACCGCCGACGCCGCCGTCTGAGCGGAGCCGTCGGGCGCCCCGTCGGCGGCGCGCCCCTCAGGCGGTGAGGATGCCGTCCAGGCCGCGGGCCGCGCGGTCGCCCGAGACCAGGGCCCCCTGGATGGACGCGGTGTCGCGATGGTCGCCGACCAGCCAGGTGGCCTCACCGATGCGCTGCCGACGTCGGTCCACGAGCGGCGGGGGCTGCGCCGGGAGGGTGTGCGGGATGACGTGGTGGACGAGGACCTCCCACCCCGCCGTCGAGACACCGTAGATGCGCTCCAGGTCGCGGCGCACCGCATGCTCGTCGGCGCGCCCGTCGGGCCGGTCCAGCAGGGTGGTCGCCTGGATCAGATGCCGGCCCGCCGGAGCGTAGCTCGGGGCGACCTCGCTGACGACGGCCGTGTTCCACACCGGCCCCGCCGGCCCGCCACCCGGCCGGGAGGCGTCGAGCACCAGGAACCGTCCCCGCCGCGGGGACTGCGGCGCGCTGAACCACCAGGTGGTCAGGCCATGGGTGGCAGGGGCGGGGCGGTCGGTGAGCTCGCCGATGCGCTGCGGGTCGACGGCGACGATGACGGCGCGGGCGCGCAGCGCACCGGAGTCGGTGCTCACCTCGACGCCCCCGGCGCCCTCGCGCACCGCCCGCGCCGGGGTGGCGAGCCGGACGGGATCGCGCAGCGAGGCGGCCATCTGCTCGGGCAGCGCCTGCATCCCCGCGCTCGGCAGGCCGGGGGCGCCGAGGGCGAAGGACCGCACCAGCAGGCGCACGTAGTTGGCCGAGGCCGTCCCGGAGCTGTCGGCGAGGACCCCGGCGAGGAAGGTGTCCAGCACGTCCCGGCGCAGCGGTCCGGTCAGTCCCACGCGGTCGAAGGAGTCGTGCAGCGTCTCATCGTCGGTGGCACGGGAGGCGACCGTGGCGCGCAGGAGCGTGGGGACGATCCACCGGGCGAGCCCGGCCAGCTCCGCGGCCGTGAGGCGGCTGCTGGTGAGGGTCCCGAGCGCGTGGCGGGGGTGGCGCAGCGGGTGGGCGAGGGTGCGGATCCCGGTGGCGTCGCGGATCGCCGCGCCCACCCCGAAGCGCTGCAGGTCCAGGGCCGCGAGGTCGATCCAGCTCCGCACGGCCGGGTAGGCCGGGTTGAGCACCTGGAAGCCGCGGTCGCAGCGGAAGCCGTCGATCACGTCGGTGCGGATGCGCCCGCCGACGGCCTCCTCCGCCTCGAGCACGATCACGCGGTGACCGTCGCGCTGGAGCCGACGGGCGCTCTGCAGACCGGCGAGACCTGCTCCGATCACGATGACATCGGCGTCCATGGGGCTTCCCTCCGGCGGCGGCGCGGCCATTCTACGGACGGCACCGGGCCCCCGGCACGCGCCGGGGACGCCGGTCCCCCCCGGCTCCGTCCCTCCGACGACGTCACCAGCGCGGGTGGATGCTCTCCCGCAGCAGCTCGTCGTAGGTCTCGTGCACGGCGGTGTCGAAGCGGCCGATGATCGCGGCCTGCTCGGCGGTGGGCTCGCTGCCGGCGGCCGCGTTGGCGCGGGCCTGCTCCTCGCGGCTGGCGCCGGGGATCGCGGCGGTCACGCCGGGCTGGGCGAGGATCCAGCGCAGGCTGGCCTCCGGCAGGGACATCTCGCCCTCGAGCGCGGCCTCGAGGCGGGCGACGGCGGCCAGGCCGGTCTCGTAGTCCACGCCGGAGAAGGTCTCGCCCTGGTCGAAGGCCTCGCCGTGGCGGTTGAAGCTGCGGTGGTCGTTCTCGGCGAAGCGGGTCTGCGGGGAGAACTTGCCGGTCAGCAGGCCGGAGGCGAGCGGCACCCGGGCGATGATCGCCACGCCCCGCTCGGCCGCGAGCGGCAGCACCTGGTCCAGGGGCTTGAGGCGGAAGGGGTTCAGGATGATCTGGATCGAGGCGAGGTGCTCGCGCTCCAGGCTGATCAGCGCCTCCTCGACGGTCTCCACGCTCACCCCCCAGGCGGCGATCTTCTGCTCGGCGGCGAGGGCGTCGAGCACGTCGAACACCCGGTCGTCGCGGTAGATGGCGGGCGGCGGGCAGTGCAGCTGGACGAGGTCCAGGGTGTCCATGGCGAGGTTCGTCCGGGAGCGCTCGACCCAGCCGCGCAGGTTCTCCTCGGTGAAGGTCTCCGGGGCGAAGGGGTCGGCCCGGCGGGAGGCCTTGGTGGCGATGAACGGCAGCTCCGACACGGCGGCTCCGGCGCTCGCCCGGCGGGCGCGCATCGCCCCGACCAGCTGCTCGCTGCGGCCGTCGCCGTAGACGTCGGCGGTGTCGAAGAAGGTGACGCCGGCGTCGAGGGCGGCCTCGAGCACGGAGCGCGCGGAGTCGTCGCTGACCTCTCCCCAGTCGGCGCCGATCTGCCAGCAGCCCTGGCCGATCACGGAGAGGGGCGGCCCAGCCGGGCCGGGGTGCGGTACTGCATGGACATCGTTGACCTCGCGTTCGTGGGGGCTGAAGCTGGTGAGCGTCGAGGACAGTCTTCCAGATCAGGCGCTCTCCACCCGGGCGGGGTCGAAGTGCTCGACCACGGCGCGCACCAGTGCCCCCATCCGGCTGCGGGCCGGCATCAGCGCCGGCAGGTCCCGGGCGCGCAGCGGCGCCGCGGTGAGCGGGCCGACGGCGGCGAACAGGAGGCGCCCGGAGCGGGCTTGCTCGGTGATGCCGGGCAGGGCGCCGGCCTGCTCGGCCGCGGCCAGCCAGTTCTCGGTGCCCGGCGCCGCGGTGAACAGCACCGCGTCCACCTCGCCCCGGGCGGCGTCGAGCACCGAACGGCGCACGGCGGCGGGGTCGCGGGGCGGCCCCCAGCGGTAGACGGTCAGCGCCAGCACCTCCGCTCCCCACTCGAGCAGGTGCGCGTCGAGTCCGTCGGCCCCGGAGCCGTGATGCTGCACGGCGACGCGCACCCCGTGCAGGTCCTCGCGGGCGAGGTGCGCGATGACCTCGGCGGAGGTGCCGTCGGCCGCGACCCAGTCCACGCTCAGCCCTGCCTGCAGGGCGGCGCCGCGGGCCTTGGGGCCGCGGGCGATCACTCGGGTGCCGGCCAGGGCGCGGCGCAGCGGGGCGGCGAGGTCCGCGGCCCGGGCGGCCTCGAACCAGCCGCGCACCCCCACCCCGGTGGTCGCAATGAGCACCTGCGGTGGGCGGCGGATCAGCGCGCGGGTGCGGGCGAGCAGCTGCGGGTCGTCCACGTGGGGGATCATGCTCATCGCCGGGGCGTGGTGGATCGCGGCGCCGTGCCGGACCAGCGCCGCGGCGAGCTCCTCGGCGCGTCGGTCCAGCGCCAGGTCGATCCGCTGCCCCCGCAGCGCGCCCGAGAGCGGGGCCGGGGCGCTCACAGCGCGGGACCCGCGGCCACCGGTGCGGCGACGGCCGCCAGCGAGGTCGGCGCCGGCAGCAGCAGACCGGCCCGGGCGACCTCGCCGATGACGATCACGGCGGGGCTGCGCACCGCGGCCTGCTCGGCCGCGCGCACCGCCTCGCCCAGGGTGGTGCGGGTGGTGCGCTGGCGCGGGGTGTAGCCGTTCTCGATGATCGCGACCGGGCGCTGCGGCGGCACCCCGTGGGCCAGGGCCGCGGCGATGAGGCCCGGCAGTGCGCGCACGCCCATCAGCACCACCGTGGTCACGGCCGCATCGGCGAGCGCGGCGAGGGTGGCGGCGGAGGGGCCGCGGGGCCCGTCGACGTCGTGCCCGCTGACCACGTGGACCGTGCTCGCGAGACCGCGGTGGGTGACGGGCACCCCGGCGGCCTGCGGCACGGCGATCGCGCTGCTGATGCCGGGGACCACCTCGACGGGGATCCCGGCGGCCAGGCAGGCGGCGAACTCCTCCCCGCCGCGCCCGAACACGAAGGGGTCCCCGCCCTTCAGGCGCACCACCGCCCGGCCGGCCAGGGCGTGGGCGATGAGCAGGTGGTTGATCTCCGCCTGTGGGACGGGATGGTGGCCGGGGCGCTTGCCGACGTCGATCAGCAGGGCCTCGGCGCGCAGCTCGGCGCCGATCTCGTCGGCCGGGCCCAGCCGGTCGGCGATCACCACGTCGGCCGCCCGCAGCAGGCGCAGCGCCCGCACGGTCAGCAGGTCGACCGGGCCCGGGCCGCCGCCGACCAGGGCGACGGTGCCGGGTGCGGCGCTCATCGGGCGCCACCGCGCTGCAGGAACAGCTCGCCGTCCCGGGTCCGCACCGGCCACACCCGCAGGCGGCGGAACTCCTTCCCCTGGGTCTCCACGCAGGTGCCCGAGCGCAGGTCGAAGATCTGCTTGTACATCGGGGAGGCGACGGTGGGGCGGTCGCCGCGCGAGCCCACGATCCCGCGGGAGATGACGTTGGCCCCGGAGTAGGGGTCGTAGTTGTCGACCGCGCGGACGCTGCCGTCGGTCAGCAGGAACAGCGCCACCTGCTCGTGGCCCACCAGGGCGGCGCGGCCGCGCTCGACCTCGAGGGCGCTCAGGGAGCACACGTGCATCCAGTTCGCCTCGAGCAGCGGGGCGCGGGTGGTGAGGGTGGGTGCGGTCATCGTCGTACCTCCAGAGTCGTGCCGGCGATCAGGACGGTGCGGTCCTCGCGCTCCTCGGGGCGGGCCGGTCGCAGCTGCCCGCGTTCGGGGACGTAGGCGAGCGAGGGGTCGGGGGTGGTGGGGGCGTTGACGAAGGAGCCGAAGCGGGCGAGCTTGGCGGGGTCGGCGAGGGTGGCCGCCCATTCGTCCTGGTAGCCCGCCACGTGGCGGGCCATGGCGGCGTCGAGGTCGACGGCGAGGCCCAGGGAGTCCTCCATGATCACCGCGCGCAGCCCGTCGATCCCGCCGTCGAGCGCCTCCAGCCAGGGGGCGGTGCGCTGGAGCTTGTCGGCGGTGCGCACGTAGTACATGAAGTACCGGTCCAGGGTGCGGATCAGGGTGTCGTCGTCCAGGCCCTCGGCGAGCAGCTCGGCGTGGCGGGGGTTCGCGCCGCCGTTGCCGCCGACGTACAGGTTCCAGCCCTGGGCGGTGGCGATGATGCCGGCGTCCTTGCTGCGGGCCTCGGCGCATTCGCGGGCGCAGCCGGAGACGCCGAGCTTGAACTTGTGCGGGGCGCGCAGTCCCCGGTAGCGCAGCTCGAGGGTCACGGCCATGCCGGTGGAGTCGAGCACGCCGTACCGGCACCAGGCCGAGCCGACGCAGCTCTTCACGGTGCGCAGGGACTTGCCGTAGGCGTGGCCGGATTCGAAGCCGGCGTCGATCAGGCGCTGCCAGATCAGCGGCAGCTCCTCGAGGCGGGCGCCGAACATGTCCACCCGCTGGCCGCCGGTGATCTTGGTGTAGAGCCCGAAGTCGCGGGCCACCTCCCCCACCGTGATCAGGCCCTCGGGGGTGACCTCGCCGCCGGGCATCCGCGGGACCACGGAGTAGGTGCCGTCCTTCTGGAGGTTGGCCATGACGTGGTCGTTGGTGTCCTGCAGGGTGGCGTTCTCGCCGTCCAGCACATGGCTGCCGGTGAGGACGGCGAGGATGCTGGCGAGCACCGGCTTGCAGGTGTCGCAGCCGCGGCCGCGGCCGAAGCGCTCGATGACGGCGCTGAAGGTGGTCAGGCCCGAGACGTGCACGGCGTCGAACAGCTGCCGACGGGACAGCGCGAAGTGCTCGCAGAGCCCGGCCGAGACGGTCCGGCCCATCCGGGTCAGCTCGGTGCCCAGCAGCGACTTGACCATCACCGTGCAGGAGCCGCAGGTGGCGCCCGCCTTGGTGCAGGCCTTGAGCTCGGCGAGGTCGGTGCAGCCGTCCTCGCGCACCGCGTGGCGGATCGCGCCGGCGGTGACCGAGGAGCAGGAGCAGACCACGGCCGCATCGGGCAGCTCGGCGGTGGGGGCGGCGGCGCCGGCGGGCAGCAGGTAGGCGGCGGGGTCGCCGCCCAGGGCGCCGCCCACCAGCGGGCGCAGGGACCCGTAGGCGGAGGCGTCACCCACCAGCATGCCGCCCAGCAGGGTCTTCGCGTCGTCGGAGAGGACGAGCTTCTTGTGGACGCCGTTCACGGGGTCGGAGTAGACGACGTCCAGGGCGCCGGGGGTGGTGGCGAAGGCGTCGCCGAAGCTGGCGACGTCCACCCCGGAGAGCTTGAGCTTGGTGGAGAGGTCGTAGCCGGCGAAGGTGGCCTGCCCGCCGAGGATCCGGTCGCAGGCCACCTCGGCCATGGCGTAGCCGGGGGCCACCAGGCCCACGCACTGCCCGTCGAAGGAGGCGACCTCGCCGATCGCCCAGATCGCCGGGTCGGAGGTGCGGCAGGACTCGTCGATGCGGGCGCCGCCGCGCTCATCGCACACCAGGCCCGCGGCGCGGGCGAGCTCGTCGCGGGGGCGGACGCCGACGGTGAAGACCACCAGGTCCGCGGGCAGCTCCTGGCCGTCGCGCAGCATCACGGCGCGGGCCCGGCCGGCGTCATCGGTCAGCACGGCGGTGGTGCGGGCGTCGGTGCGCACCTGCAGGCCGCGCTGCTCGACCAGGCGGCGCAGGGCGGCGCCGGCGGGCAGGTCCAGCTGGGCGGACATGAGCCGGTCGCTGGACTGCAGGACGGTGGCCTCGGCGTCCAGGCCCTGCAGGGCGCCGGCGGCCTCGAGGCCCAGCAGGCCGCCGCCGACGACGATCCCGCGCACCGGCCGGTCCAGCTCGGCGGCGCGGCGGCGCACGTGCTCGCGCAGGGCGGTGACGTCGTCCAGGGTGCGGTAGACGAAGCAGCCGGGCAGCTCCGCGCCCTCGACCGGGGGGCGGGCGGCGATCGAGCCGGTGGCCAGGACCAGGTGGTCGTAGGGGTGCTGGACGCCGGAGGCGGTGGTGACGGTGCGGGCCGTGCGGTCGATCGCGACGGCCCGGTCCCCGGCGTGGAGGGTGACGCGGGGGTCCTCGAAGATCGTGTCCGGGAGGGTGAGGTGCTCGGCGTCGTCCCCGTCGAAGAAGCGGGTCAGGCCCACCCGGTCGTAGGGGCGGCGGTGCTCGTCGCCGAGGACGGTGACGGAGATGCGCTCCTCGGCGCGGGTGACCAGGGAGTCCACCAGGCGGTGGGCGACCATCCCGGCGCCGATGACCACGATGCGGGGGCTCATCGCACGGCTCCCGCGAGCTCCGGGGCGACCTGCGCCGGGACGGCGGGCAGCGGGGCGAGGCCCGGGGCGGCCGCCGCGGCCGCGCGGCGGCGGTGGGCGAAGTAGAGGGGGAGGCCGACGAAGGTCAGGCCGCCGACGAGGTTGCCGATGACGGTGGGGATCTCGTTCCAGATCAGGTAGTCCATGAGCGTGAAGTCGGCGCCCAGCAGCAGCCCGGAGGGGAACAGGAACATGTTCACGATGGAGTGCTCGAAGCCCATGTAGAAGAAGAGCATCACGGGCATCCACATGCAGGCGATCTTGCCGATCATGCTGTCGGACATGAACGCGCCCACCACCCCGGTGGAGACCATCCAGTTGCACAGCACGCCGCGCACGAACAGGGTGAGCATCCCGGCCGCGCCGTACTCCGCGTAGCCGACGGTGCGGCCGTGGCCGATCTCGGAGATCGCCTGGCCGACGGCGCTGGGCTCGGTGGCGAAGCCGTAGGTGAAGTAGATGGCCATGAGCACGGCCACGGTCATCGCCCCGACCAGGTTGCCGAGGAACACCAGGGACCAGACGCGCAGCACCTTCAGCGCGGTCACCCCGGGCTTGCGTGCGATCAGGGCCATCGGCAGCAGGGTGAACACCCCGGTGAGCAGGTCGAAGCCCATCAGGTACAGCAGGATGAAGCCGACGGGGAACAGCACGGCGCCCAGCAGCGGCTGGCCGGTCTGGGTGGAGACGGTGACGGCGAAGGCGGCGGCCAGGGCGAGGATCGCGCCGCCCATGGTCGAGCGCAGCAGGGTCTCGGTGGTCGAGTACGTCACCTTGGCGGCGCCGGCGGCGGTGAGCCGGTCCACCAGATCGGCGGGCGAGACGTAGGACATGGCGGCTCCTTGGAGAGGTGGGGTGGCCTGTCCCGTGCGCCTGCAGCGGGTCCGGTCATCCTGTGGCCTCGTCGCCGTGACCAGAAGGGCGAAGGGGCGCCGTGACCTTCTCGTGATGTGGCGTCTCAGCGAAGCGGGACGGCAGGTCACATCCCGGTCTCGCCGCGAGATCGAGGCGCAGGGTGCCTGGCCGCGCTCCTACGATGCCGCTCGACCGCACATCCCGACCGCAGGAGCACACCGCCCATGACCTGGACCCCCACCGCCGAGGACGACCGCCGCTTCCTCTCCCTCGCCATCGAGCAGGCCCGCAAGAGCTGGGACGAGGGCGGGGTGCCGATCGGCGCCGTGCTGGTCCATGACGGGAAGGTGCTCGCCGCAGGCCACAACCAGCGTGTCCAGAAGGACTCCGCGATCCTTCACGGCGAGACCGACACGATCGAGAAGGCCGGCCGCCTGCGGGCGAGCGTCTACCGGGAGTCGGTGCTCTACACGACCCTCTCGCCGTGCATCATGTGCTCCGGCACCGCCCTGCTCTACGAGATCCCCCGGGTCGTGGTCGGCGAGAACCGCACCTTCGAGATGGCCGAGTCGCTGCTGCGCGAGCGCGGCGTCGTCGTCGACGTGCTGGACGACCCGGAGTGCATCGCACTGATGGAGCGGATGATCTCCGAGCGTCCCGAGATCTGGAGCGAGGACATCGGGGTCGAGACCGCGGAGCTGAGCACCCCGGCCGAGGACCAGGAGCGGTGACCGCCGCCGAACTGCGCGTCGACCCCGATCAGGCGCCCGTCGACCCCGACTACCCGGTCACCCCGGTCCCCCGCTCCGCCCGCCGCGGCGTGGTCTCCATCAGCGTCGTCCTGATCGGCTTCACCGTCTTCGCCCCCACCCTGATGGCGGGCGCGAGCATCGGCGCCGCGTTCCGCTTCTCCGAGTTCCTGGCCGTGCTCGCGGTGGGCTCGGTGGTGCTGGGCGCCTACGTCGCCGCGATCGGCTTCCTCGGCGCCCGCACCGGGCTGACCACCGTGGTCATGTCCCGCTACACCTTCGGCACCGCCGGCTCCAAGGTCGTCTCCCTGCTGCTGGGCGGCACCCAGGTGGGCTGGTACGGGGTGGCCGTCGGCTCGATCGGGAAGATGACGGCGCTCGCCTTCGGCTGGGAGGGCGCCTGGGCGCCGGCGCTGGTGATGATCGCCGTCTCAGTGCTCATGATGCTCACCGCCCTCTACGGCTACGAGGGCATGTACTGGGTCTCGCTGATCTCCACCCCGCTGATCCTGATCCTCGCCTTCTGGATCACCGGCAAGGCCCTGACCGAGGTGGGCGGGGTGGGCGGGCTGTTCGACATCGCCCCCACGACCACCATGAGCTGGGCGGCGGCGGTCACCACGGTGGTGGGCACCTTCGCCTCCGCCGGCACCCAGGCCGCCAACTGGACCCGCTTCGCCCGCCGCGGCCGCGACGCCGTCATCGCCTGCGCCATGGGTTTCGTGATCGGCAACGGCCTGATGGTGTTCTTCGGCGCGGTCTCCGCCCTCGCGTTCGGCCAGGGCGACTTCACCACCCTGCTGCTGGGCATGGGCATGATCGGCTGGGGCCTGTTCTTCCTGTTCGGCAACCTGTGGAAGTCCAACGCCGACGCGGCCTACGCCTTCGGGGTGGCCGGCGCCGAGATCGCCAGCTCCACCCGCAAGGGCCCCTTCATCATCGGCGGCGTCGCGATCGGCACCGTGCTCGCCCTGACCGGCGTGGAGGGCCACATCGTGGGCTACCTGAGCCTGCTGGGGGTGCTGATCCCGCCGCTGGGCGGGGTGCTGATCGGCGACTGGATCGCCCGCTGGCGCCACGGGCAGCCGGCGCTGGCGACGCTCACCGAGAAGGTGCGCTGGCAGGCACTGGTGCCGTACCTGCTCGGGGCGCTGAGCGCATGGGTCTCGAACGAGACCGGGATCGGCATCGCCCCGCTGAACGGGATCGTGGTGGCGCTGGTGCTGGCGTGGGTGTTCAGCGCGCGGACGCGGCGGGCCTGAGCCGGCGGCACTTCGAGGCTCAGACCCACTCCCACACCGTACTGGGGCGGCCCGTGCCGCCCTCGGGCAGGGCGGTGCGGTCCGTCGGGGTGCACCAGCCGAGCGCGAGCAGGCGCCGCTTCATGTTGGAGGCGTCGGCCCGCACCGGCTGCCCCGCGGCCTGCTCGAGCCGGCTCTGCACCGCGGTCGCGGTGCGGGTGGTGAACTCCGGGCCCAGCAGGGCGCGCGCCACCGCGGGATCGGTCCACAGCAGCCGGCTCAGCGTGCCGACGGCCGCGCCGATGACGGCGGCGTGGTCGAAGGGCAGGTCCGGCAGGCCATGGATCGGGTGCGCCTCGGCGTGCTCGCCGCCGACGAGGTCCCGCTGCGAGCCCACCCCGAGCTTGGCGATCGCCATGGTGGGGCCGCGCGGGTCCCGCTCGGGAGCGTCGAACACCCCGGCGTCGCGCAGGGTGACGGCGGAGGGGTCGATCCCGACCTTGGTGCGCAGCGCCCGGGTGGCCGCGTCGATCGACCGCTCCCGACCCATCAGCACGCCGGGCAGGGCGAGGTCGCCGCGGAAGGGCTCGTTCAGGCGGCGACCGAGGGTGACGTGCAGGGCGCCGTCGCCGGCAATCCACAGGGGCACCACGTCGACGCTGACGAGCGGCTGCTCGTAGGTCTGCTCACCGGTCACGCTCGGGCCGTCCTTTCCTCGTGGAGGCGGGCGCGCACGTCGGCGAAGGACTGGCGGCGCACCGCGGCTCCATCCTCCCAGACCACCTGCAACTCGCTGGCGGCCTCCTGGGCGGGGGTGGCCCGCTCGATGAGATCCAGGCGCCCGTCCTGCCCGCGGGTGACGGCCAGGCGGCCGGTCGCGGAGCGCTTGGTGCCGCTGTCGGTGACGGGGTCCTTCAGCATGTCGCGGCCGACGCCGTCGACCTCCGCCCAGGTCGCCTTGATCGCCGAGGCGAAGGTGTCGCGGGTGACGTACTGGTAGGTGAAGGAGCCGATCCCGAAGACGACATTGGTGGAGGCGAAGCCCTTGGCCTCGAGACGCTCGATGATCGCCGCGGCCCGCTCCAAGGTGATCGAGTCGCCGTAGATCGCCCCGATGTGCGGATCCAGCACCTTGTAGCCCTGCGCGGTGACGGTGCCGCCGAACACGTCCCAGAGCGTCTCGATCACGCCGCGCTCGGGGGCGGTGGCGCCCTGGCCGAGCTCGCGCGCGGTGCCGCAGAGGATGTCGACGGGGTTGCCGGAGTCGGGCCGGATGACGAGCTTGCCGTCCCGGGCCAGGATGCGCTCCCGCAGGGCCGGCAGGATCTCCTCCAGCACGCTCCACAGGTCCCAGGTGTCCGAGACGACCGACAGGATCCCGCTCGGGTAGATGCTCAGCAGCCGCTCGAAGGTCTCCCGCTCCCCCGCCTGACCGCCGGCGGTCATCACGGAGTGCTCGGTGGCGGGCACGCTGCCGGCGATCAGGCCGTTCTCGCCCGGGTAGTAGCGGCGGATCCACTCGATCGAGGGGATCGAGTCGGTGCCGAGGAAGCTGGTGAGGTGCCCGGCGCCGGAGGCCTCGGCGGCGGCGATAGAGGTCTGGCCGCGGAAGGAGAAGTCGTGCGCCTGGAAGTCGACGGCGTCGGTCGAACCGGTGGTGCGCAGCGCCGCCTCCTCCAGCAGTCGGCGGTACTGCAGGGCGATGGTGGCGGTGGTGGAGGCGTGCCAGACCTGCGCGGACAGCGCCGACTCGACGTAGTTCACCAGCCAGAAGAACTCGGGCTCGGTGTTCTCGATGGTGAAGGACGGCACCCGCAGCGGCACCAGGGTCCCCTCGGGCACGGCGCAGAAGCGCAGCGGCAGGCAGCCCCGGCGGTGCAGGGCGCGGATGTGGTCGGTCTGGACGCTGCCGGGGCCGAGGTAGGCGTCCATGACCTCCTGGTAACGGCGGCAGACCTCGTCCTCGTCGGCCGCGAAGAAGGGCGCGAACGCCTCCACCAGGTACTCCTGGCAGAAGGCCTGCAGACCGAAGTGGACGACCTCGTCGACGCCCGGCAGGCGGGAGCCGCGGTTGGTCCAGTTCGAGTACACCCGGGTGGTGCGCTCGGGGTACTGCTTGACGCGCCCGACCTTGTAGCCGTCGGTCAGCAGCAGCGGGGCGATGGGGGACGCGGTGGTCATGACTGGAGGGCCTCTCGGATGAGGGTGGGGGTGATGGGGTGGATGACGGCGCCGACGGCGGGGTTGGCGTGGCCGGGGTGGGAGTCCGTGGTGTGGATCTGCCCGAAGTGGTCGCGCAGCTGGGCGGCGCGGCCGGAGAAGACGCCGTGGGTGACCCACAGGTCGAGCCGGTCGGGGCCGAGACCGGTGGCGGCGGCGAGGCCGGCGAAGGTGCCGCCGCCGTCGCAGATGTCATCGACCACCAGCAGCCGCCCGGTCCCCGGCAGCGGCTCGCAGGTGAAGCCGGAGAGCTTCCCGGTGGCGAAGTCGCGATGCTTGCGGGCCTGGAACAGCGGCAGAGAGAGGGCGGCGGCGACCGCGCGGGCCCGCGCGGTGGCGCCGGCGTCGGGAGCGATGACGCCGACGTAGGGGCTCATCCGGGTGTCGGCGACGCGCCGGGTCATCACGCGCCGCACCAGGCGCGGCAGCGGGTGGATCGCGAGGTTCTCGATCAGGGACGGCATCACCGGCGAGTGGGGGTCCAGGGCGATCACGCGATCGGCGCCGATGGCGTTGATGAGCCGGGCGTAGACCGCGGCGCCGAAGGGTGTGCCGCGGTCCTGGCGTGCGCCGGGCAGGTACGGGATCACCAGGGCGGTCCGGCGGCCGGCGCGCTTCGCGGCGTCGATCGCCATGGCGGCGGCGACCAGGTCCTCGGCGCCGGCGCCGCGGACGAGCACGGCGAGGGGGCCGGTGGCGTCCTCGCCGAGGACGATGTGCTGCTCGCCGGCCGGGAAGGTCATGGCGCGGGCGTCGTCGGGGGCGGTGGCGCCGTCGCGGTGGGTGAGCATCTCGATCATGCCGCACCTCCTGTTTTAGTGGTTGTAACTGCTAGTGCGATCAGTGTGGCACGGCGTAGTGGTTGGCGCAACTATTACTGGGGCCAGGCGTGGCGATCGAGGCTTCCGCGCCTGCCTCGCGGGAAGAAATCGCAGGCCGGGGGCGTTGTCTTCTTCGGTGCCGCGCCGACCGGCGCTGCCGCTCCACGAAAGGTGCCTGATGCCCGTCCCGCTCTCGATCCTCGACCTCGCCACCGCCGCCCGCGGCCAGTCCGCCAAGCAGGCTCTGGACGGCACCGTCGCCCTGGCGCAGAAGGCCGAGGAGACCGGGTACCGACGGGTCTGGTACGCCGAGCACCACAACATGGCCTCGATCGCATCCTCGGCCACCTCCGTGCTGATCGCCCACGTCGCGGCCCACACCAAGACCATCCGGCTGGGCGCCGGCGGCGTCATGCTGCCCAACCACGCCCCGCTGGTCATCGCCGAGCAGTTCGGCACTCTCGAGTCGCTCCACCCCGGCCGGATCGACCTGGGCCTCGGCCGGGCCCCCGGCACCGACCAGAACACGATGCGCGCCCTGCGCCGCAGCGGCGCCTCAGCCGACACCTTCCCCGAGGACGTCATGGAGTTGCAGGGGTACCTGCGCGGCCAGTCCCGGATCCCGGGCGTGGACGCCTACCCGGGCAAGGGCACCGATGTCCCGCTGTTCATCCTCGGCTCGTCGCTGTTCGGCGCGAGCCTCGCCGCCGCCCTCGGCCTGCCCTACTCCTTCGCCTCGCACTTCTCCCCCGGCGCCCTGCACGAGGCGATCGCGCTGTACCGCCGCGACTTCCAGCCGTCCGAGCAGCTCGATAAGCCCTACGTCATCGCCGCCTACAACGTCATCGCGGCGGACGACAAGGCCGACGCCGAGCGTCAGCAGCGCGAGATGATGCGCAGCCGGGTGGCGCTGCTGCTGCGCCCCGGCACCGAGTACACCGATGAGCAGGCCGACGTGCTGCTCGACTCCCCGCAGGCCCAGCATCTGCACCAGATGGCGACCTACAGCGCCGTCGGCACCCCCGACGTGGTGCGGGAGAAGGTCACCGAGTTCGCCGAGCACACCGGCGCCGACGAGCTGATCATCGCCCACCAGGGTCCGCGGGTGGAGCAGCGGCTGCGGTCTGCGGAGCTGCTGGCCGAGGCGTGGATGGGGTGAGGGGCGGGGCTGCCGCGGCGAGGCTTTCCGAACGGGTCACTCCTCGGCGGACGGCTCCCCCGCGGCGGCGCGCAACTCGTCGTAGAGGGCGACCGGCAGCGGCACCTCGAAGTAGTGCTTCTCCTTCTTCGCCGCGAGCCGCTCGCGCAACTGCTCGCCAGTGAGATCGAGGATCCGGATGGCCGACGGGTCCGTCGAGCGCACGTCGGTGACGATGTAGAGGTGGGAGCCGGGGACCTCGCCGAGCGCGGCGACCTGGTTCGGCTCGAGCCAGAGGACGTCACCGCGGCCGGAGCCGCCGAAGGCCTTGATCTCGATGAGCCGCACCTCGCCGGTGGCAGGATCGGTGCTCTCCACGTCGACACGGCTGCGGGGGATGTGTCGCGCGTCGACGGCCTCGCGACCCGCGGCCTTCTCCTGCGCGATGACGTGGGCGACCGCGCGGTTCTCGGTCTCGTAGTTGGGCATCGCGAGGAGCTTCGACGGCTTCATGACGAGACGGTGGCACGGCGCGACGAGATCCGATACTGCCCTCTGGAGCTTGCTTGATCGGTCAGATGCAGACTGCCTGTGCGGACCTGCTCGCGCTCGTTGACAGGCCTCTTCGCGGACAGGATCGGACCGCTCAGCCACCTAGCGTGAGTTCCCCGATCGAGAGGAGACTCCGCCATGCGCATCGCCGTGACAACTCCCGGTGGACACGTCGGCCGCCATCTCACCCGCATCCTGATCCGGGCGGGCGTGAAGCCGCTGCTGCTGACCAGACACCCCGACCGGGTCGACGCCGAGCTCCGCGAGCACGTCGACGTCGTCGCTGCGGACTCCTGGGATGCCGACCAGGTCGTGGCCGCGACGCGAGGGGTGGACGCCGTGTACTGGGTGAACCCGCCCTCGGCCTCGGGTGATCCGCTCGCCGACCATGCCCGTGCGACGACAGCGATCGTCGCGGCAGCGCGAGCGAACGGGATCCGGCGCGTCGTCTTCCAGAGCAGCATCGGGGCCGAGAAGCGCCACGGCGCCGGCGAGATCGACGGCCTCGCAGCGACCGAGGTCGCGCTGGACGCGCTCGATATCGACGTCACCCACCTGCGCTGCGGTTACTTCTTCACCAATCTGACCTACGAGGTCGATGCGCTGCGGCACGGGACCGTGCAAACCGTGCTCCCGCCGGACGCGCCGATGGCTTGGGTCGCGCCACGGGACATCGCCGAGGTCGCCGCCACGACGGTGCTCAACCCCGACTGGAGCGGGCGCCGCGTCCAGGGCGTACACGGACCGGCAGATCTCAGCTGGGCCGAGGTGTCCTCAGTGCTTACTGCCGAGCTCGGGCGCGAGGTGCACGTGGAGCAGATCGGCGACGAGCAGATGCGCGAGCAGATGCTCGCTGCCGGGATGCCGGAGCCGATGGCCGCCGCGATGCTCGGCATGTCCACCGGGCTGCGGGACGGCTTCGTCCCGGAGCAGGCGCGGTCGGTCTTCTCCACCACGCCGACAACGCTGCGGTCGTGGGTACAGGAGGTGCTGGTGGGGGCGGTGTGAGCCAGCGGCGGGTCCGGACGGGTTCACTCCGAGTGCGGCAGTTACGTTGCCGTCGAGACCCACGCTCTAGCGTTACGTTGGCGCGCGAGGAGCGCGCCGCCCACCGTCCGGCCATAGTCGATGAGCCGCGGCCACGAGCCACGCGGTCATCGGTTGAGGAACGCTCGTTGCGTGAACGGAGACTCCCCCCCGGGGGCAGCTCTAGTGGCTCCACCCGGTGCATTACGTCCGTAGGATCAGTCCTTGAGGAAGTCGCAACGAAGGGGCGGGGATGGGCGGCACAACGATCCGCGTCGTGGGGGCGATCATCGAACGCAACGGCACCGTGTTCGCCGGGAGACGTAACCCCGACCGAAGCGCGGGTGGCCTCTGGGAGTTCCCGGGCGGGAAGGTGGAGCCAGGCGAATCGCCCGAAGCGGCGCTGACCCGAGAGATCCGCGAGGAGCTTGGTAGCGACGTCGCGGTCGGTGAGCTTATCGACCGAAGCGCGGGCGAGGTCGGGAGCACCACTATCGAGCTGTCGTGCTATGCGGCAACACTCCTCGGACCCGATCCGCATTTCAGCACGGACCACGACGCTCTGACGTGGATCGCAGTAGAGGAGCTCCAGGACTACGACTGGGCCCCCGGCGACGTACCAATTATCGCGCGCCTTCCCGAGCTTCTTGCGAGCAGGGCAACTCGCACGCAGGCCTGTCGGTGACCGGCCCGCGGGCCTTGGAGCCCGGCCTCTACGAGCTACTCGTCACCGCTGGGCTCAGCGACGTTGTTGCAACGGCGGACGCACACGGCTTCGCCGCGCTGACGTCGGAGGTCGATTCCGAAGACGCCGCTCATGTTCTCGCGGAGCACATCGCCTCCGAGGCTCGAAGGGCACTGCGGGTAACCCCGGCTCACGAGCGAGTTAATCTTGCGAACCGAATCCTGCGGTCGCTACCGCCGTCGGGGCCCGACGCGTCGGTGTCTCCGGGCCCGAGGCACCTCACGTCGGTCAGCGTTGCCGAGGGGGCCGCGCTTCCTCGCCCTTCAACGCCGTTGAGCGACGTCGCGCTGTTTACGAATTCCCGCCTAGATCCACAATTGGGGTCGGAACTCCGGCTTGAAATGGCGAGCGCCGATCGCATCGACCTCCTATGCGCCTTCGTCCAGTGGAGCGGCATCCGCGTGCTCGAGGAGGCACTACGCGCGGCAGCGGAGCGAGGAGTGCAGATCCGCCTCCTGACGACGACATACATTGGCGCTACAGACCGTAAGGCCGTCGACTTCTTCGTCCGGGCGCTGAACGCTGAGGTCCGAGTCAACTACGACGCACGGTCCACACACCTGCATGCCAAGGCCTGGATGTTCCACCGCAACAGCGGGTTCGACACCGCCTATGTTGGCAGCTCCAATATGAGCCGCGCCGCTCTCGTCGACGGATTGGAGTGGAACGTCCGTCTGTCACGTCAGGTCACACCGACGCTGCTCGATAAGTTCGACTCGACATTCGACACGTACTGGGACGATGCCGCGTTCGCCCCGTACGACCCCGACGTCGATGCAGAGCGCCTAGATGCGCTGCTCGCTAAGAACGGCGGGCGGCTCGGCCAAGGCGCTTCACAGTTCACCTCGCTCGACGTCCGTCCTTACCCGCATCAAGCCGAGATGCTCGAGGACCTCGCCTCCGAGCGCACCGTTCACGGTCGACACCGCAATCTCCTCGTGGCTGCGACCGGTACCGGCAAGACGGTCATAGCAGCCATGGACTACAAGCGCCTGCGGTCAACACCGCTCGATCAGCCGACGCTACTGTTTATTGCGCACCGACGCGAGATCCTGGAGCAAGCACTTCACACCTACCGCAACGTTCTCAAGGACGGCAGTTTCGGTGAGCTTTTCGTCGGCGGGCTCAAGCCGGCCCGAGGCAGGCACGTCTTTGCCTCGGTCCAATCGATGAGTAGCGCGCTCGAACTGGCGCGATGGGCACACGACCACTTCGACATCGTCGTCATCGATGAGTTCCACCACGCGGAGGCCGCGACGTACCGCCGCATCCTGGACTACTTCACGCCTCGCGAGCTCCTGGGACTTACGGCAACCCCGGAGAGGGCCGATGGGGTGGACGTTGCCGCGGAGTTCTTCGACGGCCGTGCCGCCAGCGAACTACGCCTCTGGGACGCTCTCGGCGCAGATCTGCTCGTTCCGTTCCACTACTTCGGCATCGCGGACGGGGTGGATCTCCGCGGGGTTAAGTTCTCGCGCGGTCGCTACGACATCGGCGAGCTTGACCGCGTGTACACGGGCAACGATGCGCGCGCTGCCAAGGTTCTTACGGCCGTAGCCGATAAGGTCACCGATCCGACACGGATGCGCGCGCTTGGCTTCTGCGTCAGTGTTGATCACGCCAAGTACATGGCCGAGGTGTTCAACCGCGAGGGCCTACCCGCCCTCGCGCTCTCCGGCGACTCTAACGGCGACGATCGCCGCGAGGGCCTCGAGAAGCTCCGGCGCGGCGAACTCACCTGTGTCTTCGCTGTCGATCTCTTCAACGAAGGGCTCGATATTCCGATGGTCGACACAGTGCTCATGCTCCGTCCCACGCAATCGGCGACAATCTTCCTTCAGCAGCTCGGCAGAGGATTGCGTCGATCCGAAGACAAGGCCGTACTTACCGTTCTTGACTTCGTTGGCCTACAGAGCGAACAGTTCCGCTTCGACCTCAAGTACCGGGCCCTCACTGGCCTATCCCGCAACAAGCTGGAGCGCGCCGTCACAACGGGATTCCCCTTTCTCCCGCCAGGTTCGCAGATCGTCTTCGACCGAGTCGCGCAGGACATCGTCCTATCGAACGTGCGTAAGCAGCTCAAGCTGTCGACCAAGGATCTGGTCGTTGATGTCCGCCAGCACAAGTCCCCGGACGTCGCGCCCCGTGAGTACTCCCTCGGGAGCTACTTGCACGAGGCCGAACGCTCTCTCGCCGACATCTACGCATCGTCATCGCGAACCCTCGACGGGCAGAAGCGCTCGGGCAGCTGGGCCACGCTCGTGGACTGGGCATTCCCGGCGGATCGACCCCGGGGGTTTGATGACGAGGACGAGGCGCTGCTGCGGCGCGTCAGCGCGCTTACGCACGTCGACGACGCTGCTCGCATACGGGCATACCGAGAGCTGCTTACGGCGCCGACTCTTCCGCTGGGCGTTGAGAGAGACCTCCATGCCGCGATGCTCTTCTTCACCTTCTGGCCGACGGGGGCGCAGGGCATTCACCGCGGGCTGGAGGACCTCCGCTCCCGACCGCGCGTCGTCACCGAAGTCCTCGACCTGCTGTCTTACCGGGAACGAGTCACGAGGGTGACCCCCAAGCCGCTTACCGGCGTCCTCTCGGGAACACCGCTGAGATCGCACGCCCAGTATTCCCGCGAAGAGCTGCTCGCCGGGCTGGGACTTGGCACGCTGGACCAAGGCACCCCTGGGGCTATCCGTGAGGGCGTGAAATGGCTTCCATCGCTGCAGACGGACGCTCTTCTCATCACACTGAAGAAGACCGAAGCGGACTACTCTCCCACCACGATGTACCGCGACTACGCGATTAACCAGAGGTACTTTCACTGGGAGTCCCAGAGCACGACTAGTGAGTCCAGTGCGACCGGGCGCCGCTACGCTAATCATGTCGAGCGAGGTACCAACGTGGTTCTCTTTGTACGCCGCGCGAAGACCGGCGATATCGGCACCGAACCTTATACCTGTCTTGGATCTGCGATTTTCGACAGCGCCACTGGCTCCCGACCTATGCAGATCGTCTGGCAGCTCGAGCGTGAGATGCCAATCGACCTCTTCCTCGAGGCCAAAACCGCTGCCTAGCGCAGTGGTCACCCCGACTGCGCTTTAGGCACCGGTGGATCGTCGCGGTAGGCGCTAGCGGGCTGCTGCTTAGGCTCGGCGAGGCCACCGCAAAACCCCGAGCAGGACCATTCCCAGCACTGGAAGCAGCGGCCACCACCAGTTCACGCCGTTCGCGCCGGCAATGCCCACCGACGCCATCACCGCGAGCCCCGCGATCACCGTGACGGCGGCGAGCACCGGCTTCCACACCGGCGGCGCCGGCCGGTCATCGGCCCGCGGCTCCTCGAACCGACCCATCATCAGCACCACCAGACCGGTCAGCCCCAGCAGCACCAGCGCCCACAGGGGCCGAGTCGCCCACCACACGCCGCTCAGCGGCTCGGGCAGCAGCGCTTGGGCATCGAGGGCGAGCAGCAGGTGCGCGAGCCCCACCATGACGGTGAGGTGCCACAGGAACCAGGTCATGATCCGCCGGTTGACCAGCACGGTGGCGAACCACAGCCGCCGTCGGCGCAGCAGAGTCGTGAGCGGCTTCTCGAAGGAGAGCACCAGCCCTGCCTGCAGCATGCCCAGGAAGGCCATGGTCACCCGGGTCGGGTTGGAGTTGGAGATCTCGTCGGCCGCGGAGGTGATCATCGAAACGGGGTACGGGCCGGCCAGCACGAGCACCAGCAATCCCACCAGTCCGATCCCGGCGAGCAGCAGTCGGCGGCCGGCACCCGCCAGGCGTCCGTCCAGCCACGCATAGCCGAACTGGTGGAAGGCAGCCCAGACCAGCAGATAGTTCGGGTAGCCGAGCAGCGGCTGATCCGCGGCGATGCTGATCGCGTCCACGACACCGGCGAGCGCGAGCAGCCCCAGGATCGACCGCCACCCGAACCGCTCCCACAGGAGAAGGCACGGCGGAGCCACCACGATCACCATCAGGTACGCGGCGAGGAACCAGGTGGGGATCAGCGCCATGAGGGAGGCCAGCTGCAGAACGTCGGTCGGCGCGCCCGCGGCGCTTGCAACCACGCCGATCAGCAGCCACGCCAGCAGCAGCGGGATCAGCGGGATCCCCAGCCGCCGCAGCCTGGTGCGCAGCCACGCCGCGTAGCCGACGTCCTTGCGCCGGGCGGAGCGCCACGACAGCGCGTTGGAGTATCCGCCCACCAGGAAGAAGATCGGCATCACCTGGAAGATCCACGTCAGCGGATGGGTCCAGGCGGCGCCGTCGAGCACGCCGTGGGGTTGGATGCCGCCGTCGGGGTCGATCGCGATGATCGTCCAGTGTCCGAGCACGACCGCGGTGATCGCGGCGGCGCGCAGGAAGTCGACGACGCGGTTGCGGCTCTCCGGGGTGGCGGCGTCGACCTTCTCGGCGCGGCTGAGGCGCGTGCTTGGCATTGGATGGTCCCTCCAACTTCACATTCATGGCCAGCGCCGCGTGGAAGCCCATGGGTACGACGACCAGCTCTTGCCCACCCCTCGCCGTGAGCTTGCCACCCAGTTTGTGCGAGCTGCGAGCTGCAACATGACAAATAGGCTACATCACTTCACGATAACGTCCGTCAAACCCGTTTACACTCCGACCGACGCTCCGCCTTTCTCTACTATGCCCGCACCGGAGACCTCCGCAAGCTTCCCTTGCATTCCGTTACCACGCCCGGGAGACAGCTGGCAGCAGGGAACGGTTAACGGGACCACCCTTTGGCGTTACTCGACTGCCTCCACGACGGCCGCGGCGTCGTCATTGGCAATCGCGGATTCGACGACCACACCTTCAACTGGCGCTACTTCAGCTCCCTCGCGGAAGATCAACTTTCGGGCGCGTCGACCCTCTCGTTTCGTCCAGCCCATAAAATCCACTTGCCAGGCACGCTGAGCCGCGAGCTGCGAAACGTCGAGAACATAGACGTTGTATCTCGCGGTTTGCTTCTGGGGCGGCGACTCGTTCGATGCCACATGATGCACGAATCGCATGTTTTGCAAGCGATTAATCTTGTTTACCAGATCGACGTCAGATGTATCGATAAGGAAGCAGGCCGACTTGCTAACCCGGCAGTGGGCAGTGAGCTTCAGAACAAGCTGATGCAAACTCACCCATTCGGACCCTGCGTCCTCTTGCATGTCGCTGAGCTTATTGTCTACAGTTCTACCTGCAGCCTTATTGACATCCTCTGCGCTGACTCGATTGCTCCCCGCTTTAGTCGACATGCCGCGACTCTTCGCTTCCGAGATACTCAGTGCGACGAGCCCGATGTAGTCCCTCGGCACTCCGCCCGAGGCGAGAATTAGTCGGTCAAGGGCGCCTTCGGTGAAGAGTTTTGTCATCTCCACACCGCATTCCTCACCCAGGTTCGCCAGAATGCCTTCCAAGAACCGTTTCGTGCCTGGAAACTGTTGCAAGTTCCGATCGAGCGTTCGGTCCTTCAGGTCATGGGGAACCTGCATGCCGATAGGAGGGAGTCCGCCCGCGTACAAGCGAGTCCATAGTTGAATTGAGCCAAACTTAAGCCAGACGCCGGAGTCCTTCACCGCCCGATGAAAATATCCGGCGATATTCGGCTGCTTAGCATACTCAAGATGATAGAAGTCGTCGAGAATAACGTAGGCATCGCCGACCACATCTCCCACTCGGGTCATTAGACTTCGATACGTCGAGAGTGCGCGCTCGAGATGCTCACTCTTCGAAGCAGTGTACCGCTGTGCCAATTCGAGGTTTTTTGACTTCTTGCTGGACTGCCCCCGGCCCTTGGATCCTCCTATTGAAACAGCCTTCGCGTTAACAGAGAGGTCTCCAGTTCGGGTCGATTGCGACGTGCTCTCGTCGAACGTGACCTCCGTCCATTCGACCTCGGACGAATCTGGCATCCGCTTCAAATCGTTCAATGCCAACGTTGCGATTTTTAGATCCGCGATCAATTGCTGTTCGACAGACGCCTCCGCGCGGCCGAACTTGTACCAAGGGCGCTTAGGTGTAGGATAATGGATAGCCAACTGGTCTGCGAACTGAGAAAAAATCTCGGCCAGAGCGGCGACTAGCACGTCTGGGTACGAAAGTGCCTTCAGATTCTCTTGGTCCACCCAAGCAACTATCCTGTCGCCGCCTCTTAACTGCCCCTCAATATGTCGCAGTAGGCTCGACTTTCCGGTGCCGCGCCGCCCATAAACCACGTGGTGGAATTTGGATGACAACACTCGCACGGTGTCGTCATCGGGCTGCACAAATCTGGCCTTCGGAGAACCAGGTTTGGCGCGAGTGACCTCTTCAAGGAGAACTTGCAGTTTGCTTACGTTCTCGCCATCAAAGTATGCGTAATCGGACATAAATGCTCCTGTCTTTGTCGGGCGCAGCCGCTGGAAGTCGCGAGCATATAGTGCTACGGGAACGACTTGTGCCGCCGAAAAGCATCGTTCACATCGAGCGTTCTACGCGCCCTGGCTAGGGCCCACAGCGGCGGCTCTGCATGCCGTCCATAGGCGCGCTCGCCGAGACGCGCGCCATGGTGAGAACTATGGAGAGACTAACCGGGCACCCGCATTCATCAGTGGTATGGGGCGCCACGGCGGTCGAGCACGAACCAGCGGGCACACTCTATCGAGACGAGCGACGCGGAACTACCCGGACCCCAAAGCGCAGCACGCCTAGTTGACACTCGCCACCGCCGCCCGCGTCGCGGATGGTGCCGCGGTCCACGTACATCGTTTAACCATATGCTCTTAGCATCGGGGAAGCGCGCCGATTCATTGCAGACTGCCGTCGGACTACAGCGACGATCGCCCGTTGTCCCTGACGCTGGGTCGGCGCGGCCGATCTAGGAGCTGCGGCGCGAAACGGCAACTCCGTCGCGGCAACGCCACACCAGATGACGGCACTGGCGCCGTCGTTGTCCGATCCGCTCGGCCTGCAGGAGGATGCGACGATCTGCAAGTTATGTCTGAACAGGCGCCCTTCAAGGCTCAACATTCTCCTAGTGGGGAAGCCTATTCCGACCGCTGCCTGCGTAGGCACCGGGCAACCTTCGATCTGGTCCGGGCACGGGGTGGCACAGTGGTACCGACTCAGTCGAAAGGACACCCCGTGACCGCACCGACCGACCGCATGACCGCCGCCCTCGAGGACTACGCCTCCTGGCAGGGTCCCCTCTACGAGGACCTCCACCGCCACCCCGAGCTGTCCATGCTCGAGGATCGCACCCGCGCCAAGATCACCGCGCAGCTGACCGAGTACGGCTACGAGGTCCAGACCATCGGCGGCGGCGTCGTCGGCGTGCTGACCAACGGAGACGGGCCGACGGTGCTGCTGCGCGCGGACGTCGACGGCCTGCCCGTCCAGGAGGCTTCCGACCTGCCCTACGCCTCGGTCCACACCCAGGTCGACGCTGCCGGCGAGGTGGTCCACACCATGCACGCCTGCGGCCACGACTTCCACATCGTCGCCGGTCTCGGCGCCGCGAGGCTGCTGGCCAAGCACCGGGAGGACTGGTCGGGCACCTACATCGCCCTGTTCCAGCCCGGGGAGGAGATCGCCGCCGGGGCCCAGGCGATGGTCGACGACGGCCTGGTCGAGAAGCTCCCCCGGCCGGACGTGTGCCTCGGCCAGCACGTGATGACCACGCCGGTGGCCGGGAAGGTCGCCGTCGCGCCCGGGCCGATGCTGAGCTCCGCGGTGTCGATGCGAGTGGTCCTGCACGGCTCCGGCTCCCACGGCTCCATGCCGCACCTGGGCATCGACCCGGTCGTGCTGGCCGCCGCGATCGTCACCCGGATCCAGACCCTGGTATCGCGGGAGATCGCCCCGGGCGACTTCGGGGTGGTCACCGTCGGCTCCCTGCACGCCGGGTCGAGCGCGAACGTGATCCCCGACCGCGCCGAGATGCAGCTGAACTTCCGGGCCTACGACGAGCAGATCCTCGACCACCTCGTCGAAGGGGTGCGGCGGATGGTGCGCGCCGAGTGCGAGGCCGCCCGCTCCCCGCAGCCGCCCACGATCGAGCTGTTCAACCACTTCCCGCTCACGGACAACGACGAGGCGGTCTCCGAGACGGTGCGCCGCGCCTTCGTCGAGCACTTCGGCGCCGAGCGGGTCGAGCAGATGGCCCCGTCCACCGGCTCCGAGGACTTCTCGATCATCCCCGACGCCTTCGGGGCGCCGTACTGCTACTGGATCTTCGGCGGCTTCGCCGAGGGTCGCGAGATCGCCCCGAACCACTCCCCGCTGTTCGCACCGGATCAGCAGCCGACGCTGCGGGTCGGCACAGAGGCGGCGGTCGCCGCGGTGCTCGCGCACCTGGGCGCACCGGCCGGGGCCGCGCAGGGCTGAGCCGCGCCGCGGGGGACCGGGGCGCGGACACGAGGCCGAGCCGGAGCGCTCCTCGCCGCCCGCGGCGGCCCCCACCGCCTGCGCGCAGCTCCTGCTCCGGCCGGGCCTCGCGCCGCTGCCTCGTTCCCCACGAGGCCCGCACCCGGTCCCCCGAATCTAGGGCGCTGTGGCCGTCAGCGCGATGGGGCGAACTGCCCGGGGAGAACTCCCCACCGGCGACGCCCCGCGGCGTCCTCGCGCGCCGCACCGGATCACCGCGCTACGCCATGTCAGGTGCATGTCCGGTCGCTTCCGTGGGGCCGCGTCCGATCTCACCCGCACTTCCTCCCGGCGCGCTGCGAATCCACCGCGGCCCGCCACATCGGGGGCCCCCGCTTGTCCAGACATTGCCTTGACGCACGGTGTGGCCTCTGTCACCCTGGTCCCGAGCCGGCAAGGGAGTCGGCCGGCCGTGCGGCATCGGCGCCGCGCGACTCCTTCTGAGCAAGGGTGTGAGTGTCGTGCTGAGATCCATGAGAAGACTGGCCGTCGGAGCGGCGGCCATGGCCCTGATCCTCTCCGCCTGCGGAACCGGCGGCCAGGAGACGGAGGAGGGCGGCGACGCCACCGCCCCCGCCGGCGGCGAGGCCCGCGACCTGAACTACTCCGTGATCGTCCACAGCGTGCCCGACGGCTCCTTCTGGAACGTCGTGAAGAAGGGCGCCGAGGACGCCGGCGCCCAGTACGGCGTCAACGTCGAGGTCACCGGCGACCCGGAGGGCTCCCGGCAGGCGCAGCTGATCGACTCGGCCGTCGCCAACCAGCCCGACGGCATCGTCGTCTCCATGGCCAACCCCGACGCCCTGCAGGGCTCCCTCGAGGCCGCCGAGGCCGCCGGCATCCCGGTGATCACCATCAACTCCGGTGAGGACCGCTCCACCGAGCTCGGCGCGCTCGCCCACTTCGGCCAGTCCGAGGGCGTGGCCGGCGAGGGCGTCGGCGAGCGCCTGGCGGAGGAGGGCGCCCAGAAGGTCGTCTGCCTCATCCACGAGGCCGGGAACGTCGGCCTCGAGGAGCGCTGCGCGGGCGTGGCCACCGGCTTCGGCGGCGAGGTGATGAACCTGCAGGTCGACCTCAACAACCCGCAGGGCATCCAGGCCACCGTGGAGTCGACCCTGATGGGCGACGAGGCCATCGACACCGTCGTGGGCCTGAACCCGAGCGTGACCACCGCGGCTCTGGCCGGGGTGGAGGCCAGCGGGCGCGACATCAAGGTCGCCAGCTTCGACATCGACGCCGACGTCCTGGCCGGCATCCAGGAGGGCACCATCCTGTTCACCGTCGACCAGCAGCAGTACCTCCAGGGCTACCTGCCGATCGCGATGCTGGTGCTCTACCACGACAACGGCAACACCCTCGGCGGCGGGCAGCCGGTGCTGACGGGCCCGGCGTTCATCGACGCGGAGAACGTCGAGATGGTCGCCGAGTACGTGGATCGGGGCACCCGGTGAGTTCGGCGAAGTCCGCCCGGCCGGCCGCAGTGCCGGCCGGGCCTCCCGCACCCCAGTCCCCGGAGTCGCCGCCGCCCTCCCCGCCGTCGTCGGCCGACGGGACCGACGACCGGCTCGTCGCCGTCGGCCGGATCCGCCGGCTGCTGATGACCCCGGAGGTGGGGGCCGGCGGAGCGGCGGTGCTCGTGTTCATCGGCTTCACCCTGGTCTCGCCGGTCTTCGCGACCCAGGCGGGGATCGCGAACTTCCTGGATCCCGCGGCGACGATGGGCATCATGGCGATCGCCGTGGCGCTGCTGATGATCGGCGGGGAGTTCGACCTCTCCACCGGGGTGATGACCGGCTCCACCGCCCTGGTGACCGCGCTCGCGGTCACCCAGCTGAACATGAACGTCTGGTTCGGGATCGGGCTGTCGCTGGTGTTCGCGCTGGTCGTCGGCGCGATCAACGGGGTGATGGTGCACCTGACCAAGCTGCCGAGCTTCATCGTCACCCTCGGCATGATGTTCGTGCTGTGGGGCCTGAACTACGCGGTCACCCAGCGCCTGACCGGGCAGGTGACCGTCTCCGGGGTGAGCCAGTACAGCGGCTTCGACTCGGCCGACGCCCTCTTCGGCAGCGCCGTGGGCCCCTTCCAGATCTCCCTGGTCTGGTGGCTGGTGCTGACCGTGATCGGCTCCGTGGTGCTGCTGCGCTCCGTCTGGGGCAACTGGGTCTTCGCGATCGGCGGCAACGCCGATGCGGCGCGCGCCGTCGGCGTGCCGGTGATGAAGGTCCGGGTGGGTCTGTTCATGACCACGGCGGCCGCGGCCTGGCTGGTGGGCACCCTGACCGTGATCCGCTACGGCAACGCGACGGTGACCTCGGGCATCGGGCTGGAGTTCTACTTCATCATCGCCGCCGTGATCGGCGGCTGCCTGCTCACCGGCGGCGCCGGCTCCGTGATCGGCGCCTCCCTGGGGGCGCTCATCTTCGGCATGGTCCAGCAGGGCATGCCGCTGGTGGGACTGCCCAGCGAGTTCTTCCGCACCATCCTGGGGCTGGTGCTGCTGGCCGCGGTGCTGGTGAACCTGTGGATCAAGAAGCGAGCTCTGAAGGTGACGTGATGACCGAGAACCCCGCCCTGACCGCCCCGCCGGACCCGGCCACCACCACCCCGGTGCTCGAGGTGCGCGCGATCACCAAGAGCTTCGGCCGGGTGACCGCGCTGCACGACGTCACCTGCGCCGTCCGCGAGGGCGAGGTGACCTGCGTGCTGGGCGACAACGGCGCCGGCAAGTCGACCTTCATCAAGACGCTCTCGGGCTACCACGCCCCCGACTCCGGCGAGATCCTCATCGACGGGGAGCCGGTGCGGTTCTCCAGCCCCCGCGACGCCCTGGACCGCGGCATCGCCACCGTCTACCAGGACCTCGCACTGGCGCCGCTGATGCCGGTGTGGAGGAACTTCTTCCTCGGCTCGGAGCCCTCCCGGGCGGGGATGGTGCGCACCGGGGAGGCCAAGCGGGTGGTGGTCGAGGAGATGGCGAAGATGGGCATCACGATCCGCGATCCGGATCAGCCCATGGGCACCATGTCCGGCGGCGAGCGCCAGTGCCTGGCGATTGCCCGCGCCGTCTACTTCGGGGCCCGCGTGCTGATCCTCGACGAGCCCACCGCCGCGCTCGGGGTCCGACAGTCCGGGGTGGTGCTGAAATACATCATGCGCGCCCGCGAGCGGGGGCTCGGGGTCATCTTCATCACCCACAACCCCAACCATGCCTACCTGGTCGGGGACCACTTCGTGCTGCTCAAGCGCGGCCGCACCGTCTCGGACATGGCCCGGGACGAGACCACCCTGCGCGACCTCGCGCAGGAGATGGCCGGCGGCGCCGAGCTCGAGGCCCTCGAGCACGAGCTGGGCCGCGCGGCGCAGACCGCCTGAGCTCGCTCAGCGGATCCCGGTGATGATGTCGTCCACGACCCGGGCGGAGACCTCGCGCACCACCTCCGGTGGAGCACCGCGCAGGGGCCCGTAGAGGAGCAGCCCCGCGCAGCCGTGGACGGCCGACCAGCACACGAACTCCGCGCCCGGGCGGCGCTGCGCGGAGAGCACCCCGGCCTCGACGCATTCGTCGAGCGCCGCCGTCAGCAGCGCGAACGGCGGCGGGGCGGCGCCGCCCGCGGCGGCCCCGGGCCCCGCGGCCCCGGGCCCCGCGGCCCCGGGCCCCGCGGCCCCGGGCTCCGCGGCGTCGGGCCCTGCTGCGCCGGACCCCAGGGCGTCGGCCGCCGCCTCCTGCGCCGCCTCGCGGGCGCGACCGAAGAAGGCGGTCTCGAACCAGCCGGGCTCCTCGATCGCGAAGCCGATGTAGCCCAGCCCCACCCCGCGCAGATGCTGCAGCGCGCGCTCCGGCGCGTCCGCGTCGGCGGGGAGGGCCATGCGCTCGCGCATCCGGGCGGCCATCCGCTCCTGGATCACCAGGGCGATCGCCCCCATCAGCTGCCGACGGTCCCGGAAGTGTCGGTAGGCCGCGGCCGGGGAGACACCCACTCGGCGGGTGACCTCGCGCAGCGACACCGCCGTCGGCCCCCCGGCCCGGGTCATCTCCAGCCCCGCCTCCACCAGCGCGGACCGCAGATCCCCGTGATGGTACGCGCGCGAATCCGTCACGACCCTTGACCCCCCGGACGACGAAGTTTACGGTGTTCACACCAATGTACATGGTGTTCACATCCGCCTCTCCCCGAGGACGACCATGAGACCCCTGGTCCTGACCCAGAACATCACCGCCGACGGCAGCATCGAGATGCTCGACGACTGGTTCGATCCCACCGCCGATGCGCCCGACCTGCACGCCATCACCCAGCGCGACAGCGCCGCCTGCGACGCGATCCTGCTGGGCCGGGAGACCTTCGAGGCCTTCCGCGGCTTCTGGCCGGCTCAAGCTGACGACACCACCGGCATCACCGCCGAGCTGAACGCGCTGGAGAAGTACGTGGTGTCCTCGACGATGACCGACCCCGCCTGGCAGCACTCCACGATCATCGCCTCCGACCCGGTCGCGGCGGTGCGCGCGCTGAAGTCCCGGCCGGGCCGCGGGATCGCGCTGACCGGCAGCATCCGCCTGTGCCACACGCTGATCGCCGCCGGTCTGGTCGACGAGTACTGCCTGTGGACCCACCCGTACGTGCAGGGGCGGGGCCGCCGGCTCTTCCCCGAGGGGCACCGCGAGCCCCTCCGACTCCTCGAGCACCTCGCCTTCGACTCCGGTGTCACCTACACCCGCTGGGCCCCTCGGAAGGAACCGTCATGACCACCGCCCCCGCGCTCCCACCCGTCACCGACCGCGAGACCTGGCAGCGCGAGCTCGCCGCCCTGCGCGTGCGGGAGAAGGCCGCCACCCGCGAGCTCGACGCGATCGCCGCCCAGCGCCGACGGCTGCCGATGGTCGAGCTGCCCGAGTACACCCTGCAGGGCGCGGACGGCCCGGTGCGCCTGGCCGACGTGTTCGACGGCGCCTCCCAGCTCGTCACCTACCACCACATGTGGTTCCCGGACTCCGCATGGCAGTGCGGCGGCTGCACCGGGTACACCTCCCAGTTCACCCGCACCGAGTTCCTCCGCAAGTACGACGCCCGCTTCGTGGTCGTCACCCAGGGCCCGATCGACGAGGCGCTGGCCTACCGGGCGAAGGTCGGCAACCAGATGGACTGGTACTCCACCGCCGACAGCGCCTTCGGGGCCGACGTCGACGCCCCGCCCGACGGCGGCTTCGCCGTGAACGTGTTCCTGCGCGACGGCGAGAGGGTCTACCGCACCTGGCACACGAACGGCCGCGGCACCGAGCAGCTCAGCCACACCTTCGCCTTCGTCGACGTGCTGCCCTACGGTCGCCAGGAGATCTGGCAGGACTCCCCTCCCGGCTGGCCGCAGTCGGACACCTACGACAAGTGGCTGGGCTCCGAGGAGATCGCGGCCCTGTACGGACCGGGAGGACGCTCATGACCGTCGACGACCTCGCCGTGGCGACCGAGCAGGAGCGCTACGTCGTCTCCCGCACCGTTCCCGCCTCCCCCGCGGCGGTGTTCGCCCTCCTGACCGACCCCGGCCGCCACCACGAGACCGATCCGACGGACTGGGTGCGGGGCCCGCTGGAGGCGGACCCGGCGCCGATCACCGCGGTCGGGCAGGTGTTCGGGATGGAGATGTTCCACCTCGACGCGGGCGGTCGCTACGACATGCACAGTCGCGTGATCGCCTTCGAGCCGGAGCGGACCGTGGCCTGGGAGCCGGGCCAGTTCGGCCCGGACGGCGAGCTGGACACCGGCGGCTGGACCTGGCGGTACGACCTCGCCCCCGCCGGCGATTCCGGCACCGAGGTGACGCTCACCTACGACTGGAGCCGCGTGCCCCACGTCCTGGTCGAGGAGTTCTCCCTGCCCCCGTTCCCGCCCGCCTTCCTCGAGGACTCGCTGGCGGCGCTGGAGCGGGCGCTCGACCGGTCCGGGGCGCGCTGAGCGCGAGACTCGTGGCTAGGTCCCGCTGATGCCGCGGCGCACGAAGCGGCTCACCTTGCGGGCGGGCCAGGCGCCGGCGGCCAGGTAGGCGCCCATCAGGGCCACCGCCCCGCCGGCGCCGATCATCAGCGGGTCCCGCAGCACGGCGCGGCCCGGTCGGGCGGCGAGCACGGTGCCGAGGGAGACCAGCAGCCCGCTCAGGCTCATCCCCACGATGAGCCGGTCCGCGGTCCCCTCGAGGCGCTCGACGATCCGGTCGAGGTCCTCGGGGTGCAGTCGCACGTCCACGCCGCGGGCCTCGTAGTCGTCGAGCAGGCGGGTGGCGCGCTGCGGGAGGTCCGCGCCCACGCGCAGCGCGCTGACGGCGGTGCTGCCCACGCGCCGGGCGATGGCCTCGGGCGTCAGCAGCTTCATGAGCGCCAGCGGTGCCACCTCGTCCAGGACCACGGAGACGTGGAAGTCAGGATCGAGGGTGATGGCGCTGGACTCGGTGAGCACCAGCATCCGCAGCAGGGTGGAGACGTCGGACGGCAGCTGCAGGCGGTGCCGGCGCAGCAGGCCGGTCAGCCGCTCGATGATGGAGGCCAGCGGGATCTCGGCCAGTGGGCGCGAGGAGAGGTCGTCCATCAGCGAGAGGGCATCGCGCGAGAGCCGGCGCCGGTCCACGCTGCGCCGCGGCGGCGCGACCCGCAGGAGGGCGTTCACGGCCGCCTCGGCGTCGCGCTGGCGCAGCGCGTACAGCAGCCGCAGCAGGTCCTCGCGCAGCGCCGGGCCCAGCCGTCCCACCATCCCGAAGTCGATGAGGGTGAGGGTCCCGTCGGGGCCGACGAACAGGTTCCCGGGATGCGGGTCGGCGTGGAAGAAGCCGTCCACCAGCACCATCCGCACCAGCGACTCGGTGGCCCGGTGGGCCAGCTCGGAGGCATCCAGGCCGGCGGCGGCGAGCGCCGCGGTGTCGGTGATGGCCATGCCGGTCACGAGCTCCTCGGTGAGCACCTCGGCGGTGCTGAGGTCGGTCAGCACCTCCGGGATCCGCACCCAGGGGTCCTCGGCGAGGTTCTCGCGCAGCTGCTGGGCGTGCTGGGCCTCGACCCGGTAGTCCAGCTCGCCGCGCAGGGAGCGCCCGAACGCGGCGACCAGCCCTTCGACGTCGACGTCCCGGGCCAGCTCCCACTCCCGTGCGGCCAGGGTGGCCAGTGAGGTCAGCGCCTCGAGGTCGGCGGCCACCACGTCGCTCACGCCGGGCTTACGGACCTTGACGACGACCTCGAGGCCGTCGTGGGTGCGGGCGCGATGGGCCTGCCCGATCGAGGCGGAGGCCAGCGGCGTCGCATCGAACCGGGCGAACAGCTGCTCGACCGGAGCGCCGAGCTCCTGCTCGATCCTGGCGACGATCTGCGCGGAGGGCACCGGTGAGGTGCGGGATCGGAGCCTGGCCAGCTCGGCGGTGTACTCCGCGGGCAGCAGATCGGGTCGGGTGGAGAGCATCTGGCCGAGCTTGATGAAGGTGGGCCCCAGCTCCTCGAGCGCGCGGCGCAGCCGGGCGGGACCGTCGGCCGCGGCATCCGGGGCCGGGTCGCGGCGGTTGGGGAGGAGGGAGGCCGCATGGCCGAGCAGTCCGAGCTGCCCGGCCAGGGCCGAGAGCCCGTTGCGGACCAGGACCTCGGCGATCGTGCGGTAGCGGGCGGTGACGGAGGCCATGGACGCATCGTAGCCAGCGGGCCGGTCCGCTCCCGGCGACCCGGCGCGGAGTCCCGGGGGCCGCCGACCCGCCGCCGGGACGTCCTGCTCAGTGCTCCCCGGCGTCGGAGCGCAGCGCGAAGGTGCCCTGGGCACGCCGCCGGCCCTGGACGGGGTGGTCGGGGACGATGCCGTCCAGGAACCGGTACCCGCCGCGGGTGTAGGCGGCGCGCAGGTCGCCCGCGTCGGCCGCGGAACTCAGCGAGCGCCACCAGTCGGTGATGTCGCCCCAGCCCGGGGCCGCGAGCGAGCCGCCGAACTGCTGGACGGCGAGCGCCGCGCACAGGGAGCCGAACTTGAGCCGCTCCTCGAGGGGCCAGCCGGCCAGGGTGCCCAGCACCATCGCGGCCGCGAACACGTCGCCGGCCCCGGTGGTGTCGATCGCCTCGACGGGCACGGCGGGGCAGAACGCCTCCTCGCCGGTGGAGCCGTCGATGGCGTAGGAGCCGTCGGCGCCGTCGGTGACCACCACCAGCGGGACCTTGTCCGCCAGGGCCCGCACCGCCGCGCCGGGGCTGTCGGTGCGGGTGTAGCCCATGGCCTCGAGGGCGTTGGGGGTGAAGGCGTGGCAGTGCTGCAGCGGGGCGAGGTCGGCGACGTCCCAGCGGCCGGTCTGGTCGAAGCCGATGTCGGCGAAGATCAGCGAGCCGCGCCGCACCAGGTCCCCCCACCAGCTGGTCTCCCCCGCCAGGTCGACCACCGCGGCCCGCGCCGCCGGGGCGCGGGTGATCAGGGTCGAGAGCGGCTCGGGCAGGTCGTGGCCGTGGGTGGCCATGGCCCGGTCGCCGTGGGCGGCGATGGAGACGGTCAGCGGGGAGTGGAAGTCGGGGAAGCGACGCGAGGCGGAGAGGTCGATGCCCTCCTCGTTGGCCATGGTGTGCCACATCCAGTCGGCGTAGGCGTCGTCCCCGAAGCCGGCGACCAGTCCGGTGCGCAGGCCCAGCCGGGCGGCGGCGGTGGCGAGGTTCGCGATGCCGCCGGGGCTGGAGCCCATGCCCTTGGACCACAGTTCCTCCCCGGGGCGGGGCAGGCGCTCCATCCCGGTGAAGACGATGTCGAAGAACACGGTGCCCGAGAGCAGCACGTCCAGCGGCGGATCCGCGGGGGTGCGCTGGGTGGCCAGCGGGTCCCAGTCGTCCCCCGCGGCGGCCGCGGGCGGGGCCGGAGTGGAGGCGCCGGCCGGGCGAGCGGGCCTCGCGGCCTCGTCGTCGATGGTCATTTCGCAACTCCTTCGAGCATGCCGCGGATGAAATGGCGCTGGAGGAACAGGAACAGGATGACGGTGGGCAGGGCCACGATGACAGCCCCCGCCGCGAGCAGCGCGGTCTCGGCGGTGTACTGGCCCTGGAAGTTCGCCAGTCCCAGCGGGGCGGTGCGCAGCCGGCCGCTCGGGGTCATCACCAGCGCGGTGAGGAACTCGTTCCAGGTCCACATGAACACCAGCACCACCATGGTCACGATCGCCGGTCGGCTGGCGGGCACCAGGATCCGGGTCAGGGCCTGGACCGGGCCCGCGCCGTCCAGGGCCGCCGCCTCCAGCAGGCTCACGGGCATCGCCCGGAACTGGGCGCGCAGCCAGAAGGTCCCGAAGGCGACCGACTGCGCCACCTGCGGCATCGCGATCGCGATGTAGGTGTCGGTCAGGCCGAGTGCGCGCAGGTCGAAGAACAGCGGGATGATCGTGGCCTCGGCGGGGATCATCAGCCCCAGCAGGAACAGGTAGAACAGCGCCGTGGAGCCGCGGAACCGCATCGTGCCGAAGGCGTAGCCGGACAGGATCGCCAGCACCAGCGAGAGGCCCACCACGATCGCGGCGACCACCACGGAGTTCCCGAGCGACCGTCCGAAGCCGCCGACGGTCCAGGCCTCGGCGAAGTTGCCGAGGTGGATCCCGCCCGCCTCGCCCAGCGGCGGGGCCACCGAGGTCAGCAGGATGGTCACCACGGGGGCGAGCGCGAACAGGGCGAAGCCGCCCAGGATCACGTAGTTCATGGCGGTCTCGCCGCGGGAGACCCTCATGACTCACGCTCCCCGATGCGGGTGACCCCGACGTTGATCGCGAAGATGATGATCGTCAGCACGATCGCGACGGCGGAGGCGGAGCCCACCTCGCGCAGGTCGAAGGCCCGGAAGTAGACCTCGTAGCTCGGCACCGTGGTGGCGTTCCCGGGCCCGCCCGAGGTGGTCATGTAGACCAGGTCGAAGGTCTTCAGCGCCGCGATGATCGTCAGCACCAGGGCGACCGTGATCTCCCCGCGCACCGAGGGCAGGGTGATCGCGAAGAACTCCCGGACCGCCCCGGCGCCGTCGAGGCGGGCGGCCTCGAACAGCTCCTGCGGGATGCGGCTCATCCCCGACAGGAGCAGCAGCATCACCAGCCCCATCTGCACCCAGGTGCCGATGAACCCCACCGAGGCCAGCGCCGTGGCGGGATCGCCCAGCCAGCCGCGGGTCAGCGACTCCAGGCCCACCGCCGCCAGCGCGTCGTTCAGCAGCCCGTTCGGCGAGTAGATCTGCCGCCAGGCCACCGCCACCACCACCAGGGCGATCACCTGGGGCAGGAAGATCACCGTGCGGAAGAAGCCCATCCCCCGCACCTGTCCGCGGCGCAGGATCGCCGCCAGCGCCAGCCCCACCACCAGCGGGATCACCGCGTAGAAGACGATCAGCACCAGCGCGTTGAGGATGGCCGCCCGGAAGTCGGCGTCCCCGGCCAGGTCGAGGTAGTTCTGCAGCCCCACGAAGGTGGAGGCGCCGAAGCCCTTCCACTCGAACAGGGAGAACTGCGCGGCCCGGACCAGCGGGTACAGCGAGAACGCGCCGTAGACCAGCAGCGCCGGCAGGATGAACAGGTAGGGGATGGCCCGGGAGCGGGCCACCGCGGAGGGCGGTGAGGCCATCGGGCTCAGGATCCCTCGGTGAACGCGGCGTAGTCCTCCTGGAGCGTCTCGGCGGCGGCGGCCGGTTCGGTCTGCCCGCCGATGACCTCCTGCAGCGTCGCCCCGGCGGTGTCGGCGAAGGAGGGGGTCGCGTAGTCGAGGTAGGGCAGCAGCGTGCCGCCGGTCGAGACGGCGTCGAAGGCCTCGTAGATGTCCTTGTTGACGCCGGAGTCCGGCGCCAGCTCCGCGGTGCGGTTCACGGGCATGCCGCCGTTCTCGGCGATCATCTCCATCGCGGCGTCGCTGGTGATGAAGTCGATGAACGCGGCCGCGGCGGCGGGGTTGGCGGCCGCCGCCGGGATCGCGAAGGGGATGCCGGTGCCGCCGGTGGTGGCGACGGAGCCGTCGGCCCCGGGCGGCGGGGCCATGAAGCGCAGGTCCTCCCCCATCACGGCCTCCATGTCGGGTCCCAGCCAGGAGCCGCCGATCAGCAGCACGCCCTGACCCTCGGCGAAGGCGGGCCAGGCATCGTCGTAGGCCAGGCCGTTGGGGGAGGCGCCGAGCGCTCCGCCGGTGCCCCATTCGGCGAGCTTGGTGAGCGCCGCGAGGTTCTCCTCGCTGGTCCAGTCGGCGCCCGCGTTGCCCATGCCGAGGGTGACGATCTCCTCGGCGGTGACGAAGTGGGCCTGCAGCGGGCCGAACACGTGCAGCGCCGGCCACTGATCGAGGTTGCCGAGCATGATCGGCACCTCCCCGGCGGCGGCGGCCGCGTCGACCAGGGCGAAGACCTCGTCCCAGGTGGTGGGCGCCTGCAGACCGAGCGCGTCGAGCTTGGACTGGGAGTAGTAGATGCCGCAGATCTCGCCGGTCTGGGCGAGGCCGTACAGGGCGCCCTCGCCGAAGGTGACGCCGTCGGCGGAGTAGCGCATCTTGCCCAGCACGCTGGGGGCGTAGCGCTCCTCCCAGCCGTAGGCCTCGGCGTAGCCGGTCAGGTCGGTCAGCAGGGAGTCGGCCACGAAGCTGCCCATGTCGCCGCGGGCGTTGTTGACCTGCAGCACGTCGGGGACCTCGTTGCCCGACAGCGCGAGGCCGGTCTGCTGCTGGAGGTCGTCGAAGGACTGCGAGACCCGCTCGATGGTGACGTTGGGGTACTCGGTCTTGAAGCTCTCGATGAGCGCGACGATGGCGTCGTTCTGGGCGCCGCGGACCTCCTGGTCCCACACCACCAGGGTGATGTCCCCGAGGGCGGCGATGTCCGTGTCGACCTCGTCGGCCGCGGGCGCGGGGGCCTCGCCGCCGCTGCCGCTGTCGGAGCCGGGCGCGCAGGCGGCCAGCAGGCCGAGACCGCCGAGCGCAGCGGTGGTGCCGAGGAAGTTCCGTCGTCGCATGATGTCCTCCTGAGGGGTCAGCGGTCGAGCGTCGCCACTGTCGCTCATGACCGACACCAGCCGATGTGGTGCGAACCACCATCATGACACGACTTGTTCGGCGCTGCAGTCTTCTGCTCGGAGATGCTCGAAGATGAGTGGTCGGTGCTACGGTGACGCCATGCTGAGCGCAGAGCGTCACCAGGCGATCGTCGCGGCCGTGCGCCGCAGCGGCACCGTGACCGTCGCCGAGCTCAGCGGCGAGCTCGGCGTCTCCGAGGCCACGGTGCGCCGTGACCTGGACGTCCTCTCCGAGGTCGGGGCGCTGCGGCGGGTGCGCGGCGGGGCGACCGACGTGCGCAGCTCCATCCGCCCCGAGGCCGATCTGCGCTCCTTCGCCGACGTCGCGAGCTCCGCCACCCGCGCGAAGCAGGCGATCGCCGCCCGCGCCTGCGCCCTGATCGAGGACGGCGACGTGATCGCCCTGGACATCGGCACCACCGTCGCCGCGATGTGCCCGCTGCTCGCGCAGCGGTCCCTCACCGTGGTCACCGCCTCGCTCGCGGTGGTGCGCTCCCTCGCGGCCGCGCCCGGCATCGACATCGTGATCCTGGGCGGGCTGCTGCGCCCCAACTACGACTCGATGGTCGGGATCCTCACCGAGTCGGCCCTGCGCCAGCTGCGGGTGGACCGCGCCTTCCTCGGCGCCGCCGGGATCCGGGCCGACGGCGCGGTGCTCGACTCGACCCCCAGCGAAGTCCCCGTGAAGCGGGGCCTGCTGGAGGCCTCCACCGCGGCCTACGTGCTGGCCGACCAGGACAAGTTCCCCGGCTCCGGCTTCCTCGAGATCGCCCCGCTGTCGCGGTTCACCGGGCTGATCACCGACCGCTCCCCCCTGCCCTTCGACTTCGACCTCCCCGACGGGGAGAGCGTGGAGGTACTGCTGCCATGAAGCTCACCATCCTGGGAGGCGGCGGATTCCGCGTCCCCCTCGTCTACGAGGCCGTCGCCACCGCCGCCACCGGGCTGACCGTCGACGAGGTCGCCCTCCACGACGTCGACGCCGCGCGCCTGGCCACCATCACCGCCGTCATCGAGGGCCTCGGCGAGCAGCTGACCGGCGCCGGCCGCGCGGCCTCCCTGCCCCGCCTGCGCGCCACCACCGATCTGCGCGAGGCGCTCGCCGGCGCGGACTTCGTCTTCAGCGCCGTCCGGGTGGGCGGCGCCGAGGCCCGCACCGTCGACGAACGGGTCGCGCTCTCACTCGGACTGCTGGGCCAGGAGACCATCGGCCCCGGCGGCCTCGCCTACGCCCTGCGCACCCTGCCGGTGGTGCTGGACATCGCCCGCGCCATCGCCGAGGTCGCCCCGCAGGCCTGGGTCATCAACTTCACCAACCCCGCCGGGATCGTCACCGAGGCCATGCGCGGCGTGCTCGGGGACAAGGTGGTGGGCATCTGCGACACCCCCATCGGCCTGGTGCGGCGCGTGGGCCGCCTGCTGGGGACGGACCTGGTGGCCGGCGAGCGCGGCGCGGGCTTCGACTACGTGGGGCTGAACCACCTGGGATGGCTGCGCTCGGTGACGATCGACGGCACCGACCGCCTGCCCGGCCTGCTGGCCGACGACGACGCCCTCGAGGAGATCGAGGAGGCGCGGCTGATCGGCAAGGACTGGGTGCGCGCCGACGGCGCCCTGCCCAACGAGTACCTGTACTACTACCTGCACACCGCCGCCGCGATCGAGCGCATCACCGCCTCGGCCACCACCCGCGGGGAGTTCCTCGCCAAGCAGCAGGGCGACTTCTACCTCGCCGCCGCGGACTCCTGCTGCTCCTCCCCACTGTCCCTGTGGCGCTCGACGCTGCACGAGCGCGAGGCCACCTACATGGCCGAGTCCCGCGACGAGGAGCGGCGCGAGGAGGACGTGGCCGGCGGCGGCTACCAGGAGGTGGCGCTGCGCCTGATGACCGCGATCGCCACCGGCCGCAGCGAGCGGATGATCCTGGACGTCGGCAACGCACCGGCCGGCGCCGCGGCGCTGCCGGCCGCGCGCATCATCCCCGAGCTGCCGGCCGACGCCGTCATCGAGGTGCTGTGCCTGGTCGACGGGGACGGGGTGCACCCGCAGCCTGTCGCGCCGGTCGAGCTGGGCCGGCTGGGCCTGATGAGCTCGCTGCGCTCCGCCGAGCGCTCGATCCTCGTCGCCGCCACCACCGGCTCGCGCGAGGCCGCCTGGCAGGGGTTCTCCGCCCATCCGCTGGTGAGCTCGCCGGTGCTGGGCGCGCAGCTGCTCGAGGGCTACGCCGCCGGGCATCCCCGGATCGCGGCGCTGCTGACGAGCCGGTGAGCACTGCGCTGGCGCTCTCGCTGATCGCCCTGGTGCTGATGGCCGCCGTCATCCAGCGGGTGGTGGGGATGGGATTGGGCATGATCTTCGCGCCCTATGCGGTGGTGCTGATCGGGGCGCACGAGGGCATCATGCTCGCGAACTTCCTGGGCACCCTGATGCCGATCGTCCTGCTGCCGCGGATCTGGTCGCACATCCAGTGGCCGGCCGTCGCCTGGATGGGCCTGCCGGCGGTGGCGGTGATGCCGGGCGCCGCCTGGCTCTCCTCGGTCTCCCCGCCGGGCCCGCTCTACGTGACCACCGCGTGCCTGGTGCTGCTGAGCCTGGTGATCTCCGTGGTGCTGGTGCGCGTCGACACCCGCGTCGAGGGCCGGACCGCGCAGGTGGTCACCGGGATCGGCTCCGGGCTCGGGTCCGTGCTGGGCGGGGTGGGCGGTCCGGCCGTCACGGTCTACGCGGCGCTGTCGCGCTGGTCGGTGCTGCCCATGGTCGCCACCCTGCAGCCGCTGTGGATCCTGATCGCCGGGTCATCCTTCGCCGCGAAGCTGGCCTGGGACGACGGTCAGCTGCCGACCCTGCCCTGGTGGGTCTGGGCGGCGATGGTGGGCGCCGTGATCGGCTCCGTCTTCCTCGGCGAGGCCGTCCAGCGGAGGCTGCGCGAGCGCACCATCCAGCGCTCCGTGATGGCGCTCGGGTTCCTCGGAGCGCTGCTCGCGCTCGGGACCGGGGTGGGGCTGCTGGTGGGGTGAGCGGGGCGCGGACCGGGCATCACCCGGCTCACCCGGCTCACCCTGCTCACCCCGCTCACCGCAGCGGGATGCCGGCGACCGCCACCTCTTCGGACGCGGCCCCGGGCGTCACGACGACCCTGGGGCCCGTGAGGTCGACCGCCGCCTCCCCCGCCGGGATCCCGTGGCCCTCGGACGGCGTCGCAGCGATCTCCCGGATCGCGGCGGAGACCTCGCCGGTCAGCTCGACCGGCCCGGCGGCGGGATCCAGCAGGAGCACGTTCAGCACCTCGGATCCGTCGGCCCCCGGGCCCCGGGTGAAGCGCACGCCGGCAGGCGGGACCCTCACGGCCTCGTGCATCCAGGGGCGGGTGGCGAAGATCGCGGCGCCGTGGCGCTCCAGCCACCTCCCGAGCTGCTCGAGCGCCGCGGCCTGCAGCTCGGGGATCGACCCGTCGGCGCGCGGGCCGACGTTGATCAGCAGGTTGCCGTTCTTGGAGACCACATCGGCCAGCAGACGGATCAGCTCCGCGCCGTCCAGCGCGTGCTCGAGGGACTCGTCGGCGTTGTACCCGAAGGAGAGTCCGAGGCCGCGCGTGGACTCGAAGACCTCCACCTGCACCGATTCGATGTCCTGGTACTCGCGGGTCAGGACGCCGTGGGCGGGCACGCCCCAGCGGTCGTTGACCATCCCCTCGGGCACGGCCGCCAGGTAGTCGCGGAAGATCTGCTGCAGGGAGTCGGGGCCGTCATACTTGCCGGAATCGGGCCAGTCGATGTCGTTCCACAGCAGGTCCGGCGCGAAGCGGTCCACGAGCTCCCGCAGCTGGGCGGCCGCGAAGGCGGCGAACTCCGGATCGTTCCGGCGCAGGGCGAACAGCTCGTCGTTCGACGTCAGCGGCGGGAAGTCGGTGACATGCCAGTCGTGGGCGCCGGAGTAGTAGAGGCCGAGCCGCAGGCCCGCCGCCCGTACCGCGCCGGCGAACTCCTCGAGCAGATCGCGGTGCGCCCCGCGGCGGGCCGCGGTGAAGGGCGTCGTGGCGCTGTCCCACAGGCAGAAGCCGTCGTGGTGCTTCGAGGTGGGGACCACGTAGCGGGCGCCCGCCCGCTCGGCCAGGTGGACGATCCGCTCGGCCGCGCCGTCGGCGGGGGCCCACTGGTCGGCGAAGTCCTCGTAGGAGTGGCCCAGCCCGAACACCTCGCGGTGACGCGTCCGTGTGGGGCTGCCCTCGATCCGCACTGTGTTGGCGTACCACTCCGCGTACTGGTGCCGGGCGTAGGCGTTCTGGGCGGTGACGTCACTGCGGTCCAGCACATCGGCCCAGGCGGGAACCGAGTACAGGCCCCAGTGGACGAACAGGCCCAGCTTCGCGTCGCGGTACCACGCGGGCACGCTCAGGTCGGGGTAGGCGGCGGCCGGGGCCCCATCGGCGGGGCCGTGGCGGTCATCGAAGCTGATCATCGGTGTCTCCTGACGTCATCGGCACTTCTGCATTCCTCGCAATCGCAGCATCCGTCGTCCTGATCGATGACATGATGCCCGCGACCAGCGTCGGTCGATGACTCTCAGGAGGAGCACGCACGTGGAACCGAGCACCGCACGCCGTCGTCCGCGGATCGCCATCGCGGGCATCGCGATCGAGTCCTCCACCTTCACCCCGCATCTTTCTGTCGCTGACGACTTCGAGGTGCGGCGCGGCACCGAGCAGGTGCTGGACCGCTACCCGTTCTTCGCCGTAGCGACGACCGCGGGCGCCGATGAGCGCGCGGCGGAGGAACCGGACTCCGAGCCGGACGCGGACGACGCGCCGCACCTGTCCGGGGCGGCGCTGCGGGATGCCGCCGACTACATCGGGATCCTGCAGGCCCGCGCGCTCCCGGGCGGGCAGCTGGTGCGCGAGGCATACGAGGGCTGGAAGGCGGAGATCGTGGACGGCCTGGCCGCCGCCCATGCCGCCGCACCGCTGGACGGATTCTTCTTCGACATCCACGGGGCGATGAGCGTGGTCGGCCTGGACGACGCAGAGGGCGACCTGATCACCGCCATCCGCGCCGTGATCGGTCCGGAGGTCGTCGTCGGCGCGGCGATGGACCTGCACGGCAACGTCTCGCCCACGCTGTTCGAGGCCTGCGATCTGCTGACCTGCTACCGGCATGCCCCGCACATCGATGCGTGGGAGACCCGGGAGCGCGGCCTGCGGGACCTGGTCACCACGGCAGCGCACGTCGCGGACGGCGGGCCGAGGCCGTACCGCGCTCTCGTGCACGTCCCCATCCTGCTGCCCGGCGAGAAGACGTCGACGCGCGTCGAGCCCGCCGCTTCGCTGTACGGGCGGATCCCCGAGCTGACGGCACGCGACGGGGTGACCGACGTGTCGTACTGGGTGGGGTTCGCCTGGGCCGACCAGCCGCGCTGCAAGGCGGCGATCGTCGCCTTCGGGGAGGATGCGGAGGCCGTGGCCGCTGCGGCACTCGAGCTGGCTGCCTCGGTGTGGAGGGCCCGGCACGACTTCACCTTCGTGGCCGCGACCGGCGATTACGAGGAGTGCCTGGACCGCGCGATCGCCTCCTCGCGCCGCCCCTTCTGGATCTCCGACTCCGGCGACAACCCTGGCGCCGGCGGAGCCGATGACACCACTGTCGCCCTCGCCCACCTGATGTCCCGGTCCGAGATCCGCGACGGTTCGGTGAGCGCGCTGATGGTCTCGCTGGTGGACCCGATCTCGACCGACGCCGCCTGGCAGCTGGGCGTGGGCGGCAGCGGGGAGTTCACCGTCGGGGCGCGCATCGACACCCGGGCGCCCGGACCGGTCCCGCTGGCTGCGCAGGTGCGGGCCCTGGACGACTCCGGGCCGGCGGGCCGGGCGGCGGCCCTCCAGGTCCTCGACGCGAACCGGCCGACGGGATTGACGGTGGTGGTCACGCAGCGCCGATCCCAGTGGTCGACGAACGCCATGTTCGAGAGCCTGGGGCTGTCGATGACCGGCTTCGACGTGGTCACCGTGAAGATGGGTTATCTCGAACCGGAGCAGTACGAGGCCGCTGCGGAGTGGCTGCTCGCGCTCACGCCCGGAGGCGTCGATCAGGACCTGGTGCGGCTCGGTCATCACCGCATCGACCGACCGATGATCCCGTTCGACGACGAGATCCCGGCGCCGAGCGCGGGATCGATCATCCGCCGCGGCGGGCCCCGGCCGCTCTAGCCCGACGGTTAGGTCCGGTGCGCGGCCGTCGAGGTGCCGGGAGCGGGTCGCGGGCATCCGCGGGGCCGTACCTCGTGCCCGAGCCCCTCCGCGAACGCACCGCTGCGAGGCGCCCGCGCGTCTGCCCACCATGCGTCTGCTCTTCGCTTCCTGCCCCGGTGGCCCGATGATGGGATGACTCTAGCACCGGCGTACCGCCGGTCTCCGGCGCGCTCCCGCTCACGTCACCACACCCCCACGTGCTGTGCTCTCTACCGAGGTTGGCATCCTCAGCCGCGGTCGGATCCCAAGTGTTGACCGCTTGGTTCGTGTGGTGCATAGTGTGATCCACCACGCCAAAGATCCTATGTCTTGCCGGACCCGGCGCGGACTCTCACGAAGGACAACGGAGCTCTTCGATTGCTAGGAGACGACATGGACTCATCATCAGTTCGCCGCGCACTCTCTCGTCGCACGCTGCTCGCCGGCCTCGGCGCCACGATCCCCCTCGCCGCGCTCAGCGCGTGCGGCGGCTCTTCCGGAGGAGGAGGCGGCGGAGGCTCCGCCGCGAGCTCGACGCTGTACACGTGGATCTCGAACGAGAACGACCGTGCCCAGTGGCAGGCGTTCATCGATTCCGCCACGGCGAAGGACCCCGACTTCCAGCTGGAGCTCGAGGGGCCGAGCTTCGAGGACTACTGGACCAAGGTGAAGACGAGGATGTCGACAGGGGACGCGCCCTCACTCCTGACGACCCAGGCGGCCCGCGCTCAGGAGCTCGATGCGCTGCTCGCCCCACTGGACGACCTCGCCGAGCAGGCGGGCATCGACCTCTCCACCTACAACCAGGCCATGATCGCGGGCATGACCGTCGGCGGGACCGTGCGCGCGATCCCGTACGACGCCGAGCCCATGGTCCTGTTCTACAACCGGGCCCTGTTCCGCGAAGCCGGCCTCGAGGAGCCCGTCGACTCGTACCCGATGGACCGCTTCCTCGAGGACGCCAAGGCCATGACGTCAGGGGACAGGTACGGCCTCGCGATCTCCTCCGGGCTCGTCCATCTGGGGCTCGCCATCGCCTTCGCGAACGGCGGCGCTCCCGTCGTCGACGAGGAGCTGACCCTGACCGACCCCAAGGTCGTCGAGGGCATCCAGTTCGGCTTCGACCTCGTCACCGAGCACCAGGTCGCCAAGGCCCCGGCCGCTGTCGATTCCGAGCCGGCCGCCCAGCAGGACCTCATGAACGGCAACGTGGCGATGTACCTCGATGGCCCCTGGATGTACCAGGCCTTCGCGGACGCACTCGGTGATGACCTCGGTGTCACCGTGGTCCCGTCCGAGAGCGGCGAGGCGAAGGGCCTGATCCAGGGCTCGGGCTTCGGCATCGCCTCGAACGCCGAGGACCCCGAGGCCGCCTTCGAGACCCTGATGGCGATCACCACCCCCGAGGTGATCGACGACGTCGCGAACGCCCGGGGCACCTTCCCGTCGATCGTGGAGCAGGAGGCGCGATGGGCGGAGGGCAAGAACGAGGACAACGTCGCCGCCGTCACTGCGCTGGCGAAGAACGGGGTGCCGCTCCTCACCACGACCACCTGGAACGAGGTCATGTCACAGTTCGGCCAGTACGCGACCGACGGGTTCCGCGGCAACCGTGATGCCGCCGAGATCCTCGAGCAGATCCAGGGGGCGGTCGGCTGATGGCCGCTGCGATCGGCACGGTGCCCACCGCGCCGCCCGCTGTCGCCCGCAGCGCGAAACGCCCGAGTCCGGGCGGCCGCGGCAACGGCTGGTCGGCACTGCCCTACCTCGGTCCCGGGATGCTCGGGTTCGCGATCTTCATCGTCGTGCCGCTGGTCGTCTCCCTGATCATCAGCTTCTTCGACTGGCCTCTGTTCGGCGCCCCGGAGTTCGTCGGGCTGGAGAACTACCGCTTCATGATCGCCGGCGATCCGGCGTTCTGGATCAGTCTGCGCAACACGCTGATCTTCGCGGTGCTCTATACGGCAGTCAATCTCGTCGTCGCACTCGGACTCAGTTATTGGCTGATGAACCTGGGCGGGCGCTGGGCAGCCTTCTTCCGGGTGCTGTTCTTCATCCCCGTCGTCACCCCCATGATCGGCAACGCGCTGATCTTCCGGCTGATGCTCAACGATGACGGGATCGTCAACCAGATGCTCGCCGCGATCGGGATCTCGGGCCCTCAATGGCTCAACACCCCTGGCTGGGCGATGGTCTCCCTGGTCGTCATGTCGCTGTGGCAGGGAATGGGCTACAACATCATCGTGCTGGGAGCGGGGATCGCCGGGATCAATCCCAGCGTGCTCGAGGCGTCCCGGATCGATGGCGCCGGGCCGGTCGACCGCTTCTTCCGGATCGTCTTCCCGATGCTGTCGCCGACCATCTTCTTCTGCACGGTGATGACCGTCATCGGTGCTTTCAAGGTGTTCGCCCAGCCGTACGCGCTCACCGAGGGCGGGCCCGGCAACGCGACCAACACCCTCGTCCTCCATCTGTACCGCAACGGCTTCTCCTTCGACCGTCTGGGCTACGCCTCGGCGATCGCGTGGGCGCTGTTCGCGCTCGTCATGCTCATCACCGCCGTCCAGTTCAGCCAGCAGAAGAGGTGGGTGTCCTATGACAGCTGACATCCTGCACCGTGCGCATAGGCGCACCCCTGATCGCCAGATCGTCTCGAAGCTGCTCCTGTGCCTCGTCGGCCTGGTGTTCGTGTTCCCCTTCATCTGGATGCTCGCCACCTCGCTCAAGCCCACCAACGAGGTCTTCTCGACCGGGACGAGCATCGTTGGCTCACGGATCGAGTGGGGCAACTACGCGGTCGCGGCGACTGCCATCCCCTTCGCCAGGATCCTGATCAACAGCTTCCTGGTCGCCCTGATCGGGGCGGGCCTGACCGTGATCGTGTCGGTCCTCAGCGCGTACGCGTTCTCCCGCTTCGAGTTCCGCGGGCGCGGTGCGCTCTTCGCCGTCTTCCTCGCCACGATGGTGCTGCCGCAGGAAGTCCTGATCATTCCCCTGTATCTGATGATGCAGGAGGCCGGTCTGATCGATTCCTACCCCGCCCTCATCCTGCCCTTCGCCTTCGGCGCCTTCGGGACGTTCCTGATCCGCCAGTTCCTGCTCAGCCTCCCCCCGGACTACGAGGAAGCCGCCAAGATCGACGGTGCCGGGCGACTGCGGACGCTGATCAGCGTGATCGTGCCCCTCTTGCGAGCGCCGATCGCCGTGGTGTTCGTGTTCTCGTTCATCGAGTATTGGGCGAGCTTCCTGTGGCCGCTCATCGTCGTGAACAACCCGAACATGGCCACCGTCCCCATCGGCCTGCAGATGTTCTCCGGCGAGCGCGGCACCGACTGGGGACCCATGATGGCCGCCGTCACGCTGGTGGTGCTGCCGAGCCTGCTCATCGTCGTCCTGCTGCAGAAGCAGCTCCAGCAGGGCGTCTCCATGGGCGGCTTCGGCGGGCGCTGACGCCGGCAACCCGTCCGCACCATCTGTCGGCGGCCGTCCGGCGCCGGCACCCATTGCGAGAGAAAGAGGACATCGACATGCGTGACACCGAGAAGTGGGACGCCCTCCCGAAGCGACTCCCCCAGTGGTTCCAGGACGCCCCGCTCGGGATCTTCATCCACTGGGGCGCGTACTCCGTCCCGGCCTGGGCCGAGCCGACCGCCGAGCTCGGGGCCATCGACAGCGACCTGGGATGGTTCGCGCACAACCCGTATGCCGAGTGGTACTACAACACGATCCGCATCGAGGGCTCGCCGGCGCAGCAGCACCATCAGGAGGTCCACGGCGGCGCCCCGTACGACGACTTCCTCGACCGGTGGGAGACCACCGCCTTCGATCCCGCGCAGTGGCTGGAGCTGTTCCGGCGCGCCGGCGCGGACTACGTCGTGCCCACCACCAAGCACCACGATGGGATCCCGCTCTGGGACGCGCCCGGCACGGGGACCGCAACACCGTCCGCCGCGGGCCCCGTCGTGACCTGGTCGGGGAGATCGCCCAGGCCACCCAGGACGCCGGGCTCCGCTTCGGGGTGTACTACTCCGGCGGTCTGGACTGGCATGTGCGGCCGACGGAGCCGCTGGTCGAGGGCGGCGACGTGCACGATGCGAAGCGTCCGCGCGACGACGAGTACGGCCAGTACTGCAGCTCCCACATGCGCGACCTGATCGACCGGTACGCCCCGGACATCTTCTGGAACGACATCGGCTGGCCGGACGAGAACTTCCACTTCGGTCCCGGCGGTCTGGGCGAGCTGCTCGAGCACTTCTACGCCGAGCGTCCCGAGGGGCTGATCAACGACCGCTTCGCCGGCGCCCATCACGACTTCGTGACCACCGAGTACCAGTCCGGCGAGATCCCGCAGGACGAGCCGTGGGAGAACTGCCGCGGGATCGGGCTCTCCTTCGGCTACAACCAGGTCGAGGACGAGAGCCAGTACCTCACCGGCGCGCAGGTCAGCCGTCACGTCGTCGACGCGGTCTCCAAGGGCGGGCGGGTGCTGCTGAACATCGGCCCCCGCGCCGACGGCTCCCTGCACGAGCTGCAGGTGGCGGCCCTGGAGGCCCTCGGGGAGTTCATGGCCGCGCACAAGCCCCTGCTGGCGGGCTCGCGGGGCCTCGGCGAGGTCGCCGCTCCCGGCGTCTCCTGGGGCCGGGCGGTCGAGCAGGACGGGGTCTGCCACGTCTTCCTCTCCGGAGATCAGGGCTCCGTGCGGGTCCCGGCCGACGCCCTGCCGACGGGGTATGCGTGGCCCACCGACGGCGTCACCATCGACCTGCTCGGGGAGGACTCCGCCCCGGTGCTGGTGAGCGCCGGGCGCGCCTGACCGGCCGCGCCCCGGTCCGCTCCCCCGTGCGGGTGAGCGGACCGGGCTAGGCTTCGCTCACCCGTTCCCTCGGAGAGGACCCCGATGCCGACCCTGCCCGTGGCCCCCGCCGCCCGCCCGATCGGCTCCTCGGCCGAGGCGGTGCGCTGATGGCCTCCGCCGTCACCGATCGCGCGATCAGCGCGATCAAGCAGATGGTGCTCGACGGGACCCTCAAGCCCGGGGACCGCCTGCCCACCGAGAAGGAGCTGTCCGAGACGATCGGGGTCTCCCGCAACTCCCTGCGGGAGGCCGTGAAGGCGCTGTCGGTGATCCGCGTGCTCGACGTGCGCCAGGGCGATGGCACCTATGTCACCGCGCTCGAGCCCGAGCAGCTGCTGGAGTCCCTCGCCTTCGTGCTCGACCTGCACCAGGACGCCAGCTACATCGAGATCCTGGAGATCCGTCGCCTGCTGGAACCGGTCGCGGTGGAGCAGGCCTGCCTGCAGCTGACCGAGGGGGACTTCGAGCGCCTCGAGCAGACGATGCAGGACCTCGACGCGAGCTCCGGCATCGAGGAGCTGGTGGCGGCCGACATCACCTTCCATCACCTGATCAACCACCGCTGCCCCAACGACTACCTCAGCTCCCTGCTGGACAGCCTGGCCGGCTCGACCTCGCGGGCGCGGGTCTGGCGCGGGCTCACCGACGCCTCGGCCGTGGAGCGGACGCTCTCCGAGCACCGCCGGATCCTCGATGCGCTCAAGGCCCGCCGGCCCGACCTGGCCCGCACCTACGCCGCCGCGCACGTGGCGGGCGTGGAGTCCTGGCTGATCCACCAGGGCGACCCGCCCGCCGAGTGAGCGGCGGGCCTCACCCCGCCGAGCGGGCAGCGGCCCTCAGCGGAGCCGGCGGTAGACCCGCTCGGCAGTCCCGTGCGTCACGGCCGCGACGATGCGCACATCCCAGGCCCGGATGTGGGCGAGCAGCGGGGCGAAGCCGCTGCCGACGGTGAAGGGCTCGGGGGCGATCGGCCAGTCCGAGCCCACCATCAGGCGTTCGGCGCCGAACAGCTCGAGGGCGAGGTCGGCCGCTTCGGCGAAGTCCCCGTCGCCGCTGGTGGCCAGGCCCGAGACCTTCGCGACCACGTTCGGGCAGCGGGAGATCCCCGTCAGCTGGTCCCGCCAGCGCTCCATGGCCTCCGCCTCACCCAGCGGCGGCTTGCCCAGGTGGTCGAGGACCACGGTGAGCCCGGGATGGCGCTGCGCGATGCGGGCCACCTGCTCCATGTGGCGGGGGAACGCGTCGGGCACGTCGAGCGTGAGTCCGGCGGCGGCGAGCAGCTCGAGGGACTGCGCCACCGCGGGCTCGTCCAGGAATCCGGGATCGGGCTCGTCGTGGACCAGGTGCCGCACTCCCACCAGGCGCTCCGTCCGCGCAGGGTCGGCGAGCGCGGCCGCCGTCGCCGCCGGATCGCGCAGCGGCAGCCAGCCGACGACGTCGACGCGGGCGATGCCGCCCTGGCCCTCGATCTCACGGGCGGTGCGCTGCAGGTGGGCCGTGTCCTGCGCCGTGTCGTCGGCCTGGACCAGGATCACCCGGGTGACGCCGAGGGCGCGCAGGTCCTTGCTCGCCTCGTCGAACCGGACCGTGCGGCGCAGCGCGGCCGGGGCGCCGGCGAGCCACGCGTAGGGGCTCGCTGCCAGGTCCCACAGGTGCAGGTGGGTGTCGGTGACCGGGCCGGCGGGCTGCGGGGCCGGATCGCTCATCGTCCGAGGCCGGCCTGGATCTCGTCCCAGGCCGCGGCGGGGATCGTCCGCGTCATCCGCTGCGCGTTGGAGCGGACCTGCTCGGCGGTGCGCATGCCCAGCGCGACCGAGCGCACCGCCGGGTGGCGCAGCGGGAAGTGGACGGCGAGGTCGGGCAGCGTCACGCCATGGCGCTCGGCGATCCCGGCCAGCTCCCGCGCGCGCTCGAGCAGGTGCGCGGGGGCGTCGCCGTACTCGTAGTGCGCATCGTCCGGGACCTCGTGGCGGGCGAGCAGGCCCGAGTTGAACACCGACACCGCCACCACGCCCACGTCGTGCCGCACGCACTCCTCGAGCAGCTCGCGGGAGGCGTCCTGCTCGAGCAGGGTGTACCGGCCGGAGAGCATGACCAGGTCGATCAGCCCCGTGCGCACCGCCCGGGTGAGCACGTCGGCGTCCTTGGAGCCGACGCCCACCGCGCGCACCAGTCCCTCGTCCCGCATCCGCGCGAGCGCGGGCAGGCCCTCGCTGAGCGCCTGCTCCGTCGGCCCCTCCTCCGGGTCGTGCGCGAACAGGATGTCCACGCGGGTCAGGCCCAGGCGCTCGAGCGACTCCGCATGGGAGCGCCGCACCCCGGCCTCGGAGAAGTCCCACTGGCGCACCACGTCGTCCGGGACCGCGAAGCCGCTGTCCATGTCGTCCCCGGTGCCCGGCCCGGGCCGCAACAGCCGTCCCACCTTGGTGGAGATGACGTACTCCTCGCGCGGGTATCCCGCCAGGCGCTCGCCGAGGCGCCGTTCGCTGAGGCCGACCCCGTAGTGGGGTGCGGTGTCGAAGTACCGGAGGCCGGCCTCCCAGGCGGCGCGGACCGCGCCGTCGGCCTCCTCCTCGGTGGTCTCGCGGAAGAGGTTGCCGAGCTGGGCGGCGCCGAAGCCGAACTCCGGCAGGACGAGCGGGGACGGGTCGGGCGAGGTCATGCGGACTCCTCCGTGCCGGTGTGCGGACTGTGCGGGCTGTGCGCGGGCAGCGACCAGACGCTCTGGATGCCGGTGTCCTCGCCCCCGTAGTCATCGACCACCTCGAGGAAGCGGTTGATGTGCGCCTGCCAGCGCAGGTTCGCGGGATCCTCGGCCAGGCGCCGCCGCATCGCACGGTAGTCCTCCACCTCGATCAAGTGGAAGAGGTCCCGGCCGTCGCGCCAGATCCGCCAGGTGTGCACCCCGGCCGCGCGCAGCGCCGCATCGAGCTCGTCGGGGATGCGGGCGTGCTCGCGGTCGTAGTCGGCCTCGCGCCCGACGGCGATCCTGGTGTGCAGGGCGATCTGCTCCACGGTGGCTCCTGCGCTCAGAGGGCGGCGGCCGAGGCCGGGACCTGCGCGGCCCAGACCGGCCCGCTGGGGAAGAGGTGCTCGGCCACCGAGGCGCCGTGCATGCGGGCGCCGTTGCCGGGCGCCTCGGGCGGCATGTAGGCACCGCGCTCGATCCGCACCGGCACCTCGAAGTGCTCGTGCAGATGGTCGACGAACTCGATGCGCCGTCGCGGGTCCTCCCCCGCGATCGCGACCGCGTCGAAGAAGGCGAGGTGCTGGACCATCTCGCAGAGGCCGACGCCGCCGGCGTGCGGGCAGACCGGGATGTCGTACTTCGCCGCCAGCAGCAGCACGGCGAGGTTCTCGTTGACCCCGGCGACCCGGGTGGCGTCCAGCTGGATCACGTCGATGGCGCCGGCTTGCAGGAACTGCTTGAACAGGACCCGGTTCGCGGCCTGCTCGCCGGTGGCGATGCGCACCGGGCGGACGGCCTCGCGGATCGCGGCGTGGGCGAGGACGTCGTCGGGATAGGTCGGCTCCTCGATCCAGAACGGATCATGGGGCGCGAGGCGCTCGATCGCGGCGATCGCCCCCGACACATCCCACCTCTGGTTCGCATCCACCGCGATCGGGTAGCCGGGGCCCATCACCTCGCGGGCGATGCGCATCCGGCGCTCGTCGTCGTCGGCGTCGGCCCCGACCTTGAGCTTGACCATCTCGAAGCCCTCGTCGCGTGCTTCGTGCAGGAGCCGGGTGAGCTTCTCGTCGCTGTAGCCCAGCCAGCCGGGGGTGGTGGTGTAGGCCGGGACGCCGTGCTCGCGCAGCGCGGCGATCCGCTCCGCCTTGCCCTGCTGGCCGCGGCGCAGGATCTCGAGCGCCTCCTCGCGGGTGAGGGCGTCCTCGAGGTAGCGGAAGTCGACCAGGTCCAGCAGCTCCTCGGGGTCGAGGGAGGCGAGGGTCAGCCACAGCGGACGCTCCTCCCGGCGGGCCCGCAGGTCCCACAGGGCGTTGACCACCGCGCCGATGGCCATGGTCATCACGCCCTTCTCGGGGCCCAGCCACCGCAGCTGCGAATCGTGGCTGAGCTCGCGGTACATCCCGCCGAGGTCGGCGAGGACCGCCTCGACGTCCCGCCCCACCAGGTGCGGGGCCAGCACCTCGATCGCGGCGCTCTGCACGTCGTTGCCCCGGCCGATGGTGAACACCAGTGCGGTGCCCTCGTCGGGCGCGTCGGTGCGGAGCGTGAGGTAGGCCGCCGAGTAGTCCGGATCCGGGTTCATGGCGTCGGAGCCGTCGAGGGTGCGGCTCGTGGGGAAGCGGACGTCCTGGACGTCCAGGGAGACGAAGGTGCTCACCGGCGGGCCTTTCTGGGAGGGATCCGACGCGCACCCTCTCGAGGCGGGCCCGGCGACGGCGACGGACCGGCGCCCGGAGGAGCCAGACATCGGATCTTTTGCGTGGATCTCATGATGCCGCGCTGCCGACGGCGAGTCAAGGCGCGGATGACGGCCCCTTATGAACCCGGTGATCCGATCATTGCCGAGCGCTGCTCGGCGGCCGCCGACCCGCAGGGCGTGATGCGCCGACGCCCTGCCGTGCGGACGACAGCGGATCCGCCCGGGCGGCAACGGATCCGTCCGGGCGACAGTGGATCCGCCCGGACGGCAGCGGATCCGTCCGGACGCACCCCTTCCTCGCCAATGAGCTGTACATCATGTACAAGATGTACAGCTCGTTCGGAGAGGACACCCGCTTGCGCGCGCTCTGCCGGCCACGCGCTCCGCCGGCCACGAACGCCCTACCGGCGCCGCACGGCAGGGGCACGGCAGGGGCGCGAGGGCGCAATGGGGACCGAACTCGTGAGGCGGCGGGAGGCGATCCGGCGCGCGGATCGACGCGCGTCTCGCGGCTCCGGCCTCCGCGCGCGGCTCTCGCGGCTCCGGCCTCCGCGCGGCTCAGGAGTCGACGAGGGTGACCTCGAAGGAGTAGCGCGAGGCGCGGTAGGCGTGCAGGCCGAACTCGACCACCCGGCCGTCGTTGGCGAAGGACTTGCGCTCCATGGTCAGGAGCGCGGCGCCGACCTGCTCGCCGAGCATCTCGGCATGCTCCTCGTCGGCCACCATCGCCCCGATCCGCTCATGGGCGAGCACCGAGACCACGCCCATCTTCCGCAGGGAGGCGTACAGGCCGTCCGCGACCAGTGCCTCCCGGCTGGGGGCGATCCGCTCGGGCAGGGTGTTGCGCATGACCGCGAGGGGTTCGTCGTCGGCGTAGCGCACGCGCAGGATCTCCAGCACCTGCTCGCCGGGCTGGAGCTGCAGCCGGTCCGTGGCCTCCGGGGAGGGGCGGCCGATGCGGTACTCGATCACCTCGGTGCGCGGCGCCTTGCCCGCCGCCGAGAGGTCGTCGTACAGCGAGGTCAGCGCCACCTGCCGGTTGACGGGTGCCTGCACCACCTGGGTGCCCACCCCGCGCTTGCGCACGAGCATGCCCTTGTCGACCAGCTCCTGGATGCCCTGGCGCACCGTGGGCCGGGACAGCCCCAGCCGCTTGGACAGCGCCATCTCGTTCTCCAGGCGGCTGCCCGGGGGCAGCGTGCCGGAGCGGACGGAGTCCTCGATCGCCCGGGCCAGCTGCAGGTACAGCGGCGTGGTGCTGTCGCGCTCGATCGTCAGGTCCAGCGTGATCATCGAGCCGCCTCCGGCGTTGGTCTCAACCATGCTGTCTCCTCGGCCGCCCGTGACAGGATCGCCTCAGGATAGAGCCCGTCATCGCTCAGCGCGGACGCTCGTCGAGCTCGACCTCCACCGCGCCGTCGGTCGAGAGGGACTGCACGGCCGCCGCGCAGACGGCCGCCGCCAGGTAGCCGTCCCAGGCGGTCGCGGAGCGGGCGGCGATGTTCGTGCCGTCGGCGACGGCGTCGACCCAGGCCTGCACCTCGGCGTCGTAGGCGGCCAGGAAGCGGGGCCGGAAGTCCAGCGGCACGGATCCGCCCCAGCTGCCGCCGGGCTGCTGCGTGGTCACCCGGCCGACGTTCAGGCCGATGGTGGCCGAGCCCCGCGAGCCGACGATCTCGGTGCGCACCTCGTAGCCGGCCTTCGTGTTCACGAACAGCTCGTCGGTGACCACCGTGCCGGAGGCGGTGCGGAAGATGAACAGCAGCGGGTCGTTCAGGCCCTCATGGGCGTGCTCGGTGCTGCGGGGCACGACAGTCTGGACGGAGACCACGGGATCCTCGAGGAAGTAGGAGATCGCGTCGACCTCGTGGACCGCCGAGTCGCTGACCATCATCGCGTTGTCGAAGTGCGGGGGCACGTCGGCGTTGCGGTGCTTGCAGTTCAGCAGCAGGGGCGTGCCCAGCTCGCCGGCGTCCAGGGCGTCCTTGAGCTCCGCGTACTCCGCGTCGAAGCGGCGCATGAAGCCGAGCGAGACGTACCGGCCACCGGACTCCGCCTCGGCGCGCACCACCTCGTAGGCGTCCTGCGGGGTCATGGCCAGCGGCTTCTCGCACAGCACCGGCTTGCCGGCGGCGATCGCCGCGGTGGTCTGCTCCCGGTGGAACTGGCCGGGGCTCGCGATGAGGACCGCGTCGACGTCCTCGGCGGTGATGACCTCCTCGGGGGTGTCCACGACCCGGGAGCCGGGGGCGCCGGCGCTCACGGTCTCCGCCGTGGCGCGCACGTAGTCGCTGACGACGCTGACGCGGGCGCCCTTGATGCGGCGCGTGATGCGCTCGACGTGGTCGGCGCCCATCCTGCCGACGCCGATGACGCCGATCCGGACCTCGCGGGGCAGGGTGGTCTCGTTCATCGCATCTCTCCTTCGAGTCGGGGGTCGATCCCCGCCGCCTCCCAGGTGCCGCGCACCCAGGTCTGGTCGGGGTGATCGGTGATGTTCCAGGCACGGTCGGCCGCGGGGCCGGCCATGACGTTGAGGTAGTACATGTCGTGACCGGGGGCGGCGGCGCAGGGGCCGTGCCAGCCGTGGGGCACCAGCACGGTGTCGCCGCTGCGGACCTCGGTGAGCACGTCGATGGGCTTGTCCGGGCCGCTCGCGGTGGTCTGGTGGAAGCCGAAGCCGGGGCTGCCGCCGGGGGCCGCCTGGATCTCGTAGTAGTAGATCTCCTCGAGCTCCGACTCGGTCGCGGTGGTCTCGTCATGCTTGTGGGCGGGGTAGCTCGACCAGTTGCCGCCGGGGGTGATGACCTCGCAGGCGATCAGGCTGTCGCAGTCGTCGAAGGCCCCGACCGTCCCGAAGTTGCGGACCAGCCGGCTCATGGCCCCGCCGCCGCGGATCTCGACGGGCACGTCCTCGGCGCGGAGCAGGGCGACGGGATGCACCGCGGTGGCGACCGCCGCGGCCAGTGCGAAGCGACCGCCGCCCGCGGAGGTGAGGGTCAGCTCGGAGCCGACGGGGGCGTAGAGCACGTCGGTCGCGGAGGCGAAGACGTCCTGGCGGCCGCGCAGGGTGTGGCGGGCACCGTCGACGCTCACCTCGCAGCCGCCGCTGAGGGGGACGACCATCAGCTCGACCCCGTCGGCGGTGAAGGTCTCGGTCCCTCCGGCGTCGAGGGCGAGCACCCGCAGGCCGGTGTGCTCCCAGCCGTCGCGGCGGCCGGGGTCGATGGCGGTCTCGTAGCTGCCCTGCGCGGTGGAGCCGGCGGGCAGGTGGAGCTGATCGGTCGGGGTCGAGGAGGCGGGGGCCATGGAGCGTCCTTTCGGTGTCAGCGGATCATCTCGGCGGCGGTGCTCACGGCGGCGGTGACGTCGCCGTCCGCCGGGTAGAGCAGGGTGCGGCCGACGACGAGACCGCGCACGTTGGGTCGGGCCAGGGCCTGGCGCCAGCTGCCGTACACCGTCTCCGGGTCGGTCGCGCCGGGATCCCCGCCCAGGATCAGGGTGGGCAGGGTGGTCGCGTCCATGACGCGCTCCATCTCGGCCACCGCCGGGATCTTCAGCCAGGTGTAGGCGCTGGTGGTCCCCAGCCCCTGGGCGATGTGGATCGAGCGGATCACGCCCTCGGGGGTGAGGTCGTTGACGACCCTGGTGCCGGGCCCGCCCGGCCGCGAGGACATGAACGGCTCGACCATGGCGATCAGCTCGTGCGCGGCGAGCTCGGAGACGGCGTCCGCGCTGGCCTGGAGCGTGAAGGAGGTGCGGTCGTCGTCGAGGTCGATGCGGGTGAGCATCTTGCCGCCCTCGAAGCCGGCGGACTTGATCGCGGCCGCATCGTAGGAGGTGAAGCGGTCCTCGAGCTCCCAGGAGCCGCCGTTCAGACCGCCGCGGTTCATCGAGGCGAACACGACCTTGTCCTCCAGGGCGCCCAGCAGCAGCAGGTCCTCGAGCACGTCGGCGGTGCCGAGCACCCCGTCCACGCCGGGCACGGCGAGCGCCTCGCGCATCCGGTCGAGCATCTCGGTGCGGCTGGCCATCGCGTAGGGACGCTCGCCCACGGAGAGCGCGCCGCGCGCCGGGTGGTCCGCGGCGACGATGAACACCGAGCCGTCGGTGTCGGCGACGGTGCGGCGGGAGCGGCGGGCCAGCAGCCGGGCGATCCGCCCCGGATCCTCGACGCGCACCCGGGTGACGTCCTGGTAGGTGCTGACGAACGCGTCGCTCATGCCGGTCGGCCCTGCTGGGCGGGGGCGGGGGTCGCGCCGTCCGCGCCGCGGCCCCGCAGGGCCGAGAGCATCTGCTCGACGGTCTGCCCGTGGTTGGGGTCCCCGCCCGCCAGGAGCAGGTCGATCTCCTCGCTGGTGGGCATCGCGGTCGAGCATTCCAGGCGGCTGGTGACGATGGCCCCGGCGGCGTTGCAGCGGGTCAGGATGGTCTCGAGGTCCTGGCCGGTGAGCAGGCCGTGGCACAGCGAGCCGCCGAAGCTGTCCCCGGCGCCCAGGCCGTTGATGACCTCGATCAGGTTCGGGGCGACCACCACGCGCTCGTCGGCCGTCTTGCCGAGGACGCCCCTGGGGCCCTGCTTGACGATCGCCATCTCGACGCCGGCCTCGAGCAGGGCGTCGGCCGCCCGCTCGGGCTCGGTCTCGCCGACGGCGACCTCGCACTCCTCCCGGTTGCCCACGGCGACCGTCGCGTACTGCAGCGCTGCGCGGTACTGCTCGCGGGCCTCCTCGGGGGAGGACCAGAACATGGGCCGGTAGTCGAGGTCGAAGACCGTGTGGCGGGTGCGCCCGCGCGCCTCGAGCGCCGCGAAGTGGGCGCTGCGGCTGGGCTCCTCGGAGAGCCCGGTGCCGGAGAACCAGAACAGCGGGACGGCGGTGACCGCCTCGAGATCCAGATGCTCGGGGGCGACCTGGAGGTCCGGGGCGCTGGGCCGACGGTAGAAGTACAGCGGGAAGTCGTCCGGCGGGAAGATCTCGCACAGGGTGATGGGGGTGTTCAGCTCGTCGTTGCGGACGACGAACCGGCCGGAGACGCCGAGCCGCTCCATCTCCTGGACCACGTAGCGGCCGAAGGGGTCATCGCCCACCCCGGTGATCACCGCGGGCCGGTGCCCGAGGCGCGCCGCGGCGACCGCGACGTTCATGGGGCTGCCGCCGAGGAACTTGCCGAAGCTGTGGATGTCCTCGAGGCCCTTGCCGATCTCCAGCGGGTAGATGTCCACCCCGCTGCGGCCGAAGGTGATGATGTCAAGGTCGGGTGCTGCCATGGAACTCAATGCCTCCCTGCGTCGAATTCGGGGCGGTCGCCGGAGGTCGTCTCCGCGGGCGCTCCGCCGGATACCGAGATGATTCCAGCCAGGACAGGTCTTGTCCAGACAAACTGCAATCTGCGTGTTGACATCTGTGGTGGCAGGTCGGCATGCTGGGCGCACGAGCTCACCGTCGAGTCGAGCGCTCGACGATGTGCACCACCCATCCCGCTCGTTCGTCGGGCGCCGCTTCTCGGAGGCAGAATGAGCGACACCTCGTCAGCCCGTCCCGGCACCATCCGGCTGACCGTCAGCCAGGCCCTGATCCGGTTCCTGACCGCCCAGTTCTCGCAGCGCGACGGGGTGCGGGAACGGTTCGTCCCCGGCACCTTCGGGATCTTCGGGCACGGCAACGTCGCCGGTCTCGGCCAGGCGCTCCTGCAGAACGCCGTCGCCCCCGCCGAGGGCGAGCAGCACATGGAGTACTACCAGTCCCGCAACGAGCAGAACATGGTGCACTCCGCCGTCGCGTACGCCCGCACGAAGAACCGCCGGCAGATCCTCGCCTGCACCGCCTCGATCGGCCCGGGCTCGACGAACATGATCACCGGCGCGGCGCTCGCGACCGTGGACCGCATCCCGGTGCTGCTGCTGCCCAGCGACATCTTCGCCACCCGGCTCGTGGATCCGGTCCTGCAGCAGCTCGAGGACGAGACCGCCGGGGACGTCTCCGTCAACGACGCCTTCCGTCCCGTCTCGCGATACTTCGACCGCATCTCCCGTCCCGAGCAGCTCATCCCGGCCGCTCTGCAGGCGATGCGGGTGCTCACCGATCCGGCCGAGACCGGGGCCGTCACCCTCTCCCTGCCGCAGGACGTGCAGGCCGAGGCCTTCGACTGGCCGCTGGAGTTCTTCCGCGAGCGCACCTGGCACATCGGCCGCCCGGTCCCCGAGCCCGCGGCCCTCGAGCGCGCGGTCGAGGTGATCCGCTCGGCCCGTCGGCCGGTCGTGATCGCCGGCGGCGGCGCCATCTACTCCGAGGCGACCGCGGCCCTGACCGCCTTCGCCGACGCCACCGGCATCCCCGTGCTCGACACCCAGGCCGGCAAGGGGGCGCTCAGCGCCGACCACCCGCTGTGCATCGGCGGGGTGGGCGCGACCGGCAACGATGCGGCCAACGAGCTGGCCGCGGAGGCGGACGTGGTGATCGGCGTCGGCACCCGCTACACCGACTTCACCACCGCCTCCCACACCGCCTTCCGCAACCCCGACGTGAGGTTCGTGAACCTCAACGTCAAGGCCTTCGACGCCGCCAAGCACTCGGCGACCATGCTGGTGGCTGATGCCCGCGCCGGGCTCGACGCCCTGCGCGAGGCGCTGCCGGGCTACCGGGCGCCCGCCGAGCACGGCGAGCGCGCGCAGCAGCTGCGTGCGCGGTGGGAGCGGCTCGTCGAGCCCTGCTTCGCGCCCCACGACCAGGAGCTGCCCGCCCAGACCGAGATCTTCGGCGCGCTGAACGAGATGATGGGCGACGAGGACATCGTCATCAACGCCGCCGGCTCCATGCCCGGCGACCTGCAGGCGCTGTGGAAGGCACGCTCCCCCTCCAGTACCACCTCGAGTACGGCTACTCCTGCATGGGCTACGAGCTGCCGGCCTCGATGGGCGTGAAGATGGCCGCCCCGGACAGCGAGGTCGTCGCGATCATCGGCGACGGCACCTTCCAGATGGCGCCGCAGGAGATCGCGACCATCGTGGCCGAGGACCTCAAGGTGATCCTGGTGATCCTGCAGAACCACGGCTGGTCCTCTATCGGCTCCCTCTCGGAGTCCCACGGCTCGCAGCGCTTCGGCACCAAGTACCGCATGCGCAACGAGCGCACCGGGATGCTCGACGGCGACAAGCTGCCCTTCGACATCCCCGCGAACATCCGCTCCTACGGCATCGAGGTCCAGGAGGTCTCCTCCACCGAGGCCTTCCGCGAGGCCTACCGCCGCGCGGAGGCCGCCGAGCACGCCACCGCGATCGTCGTCAACACCGACCTGTACGGCCCGCACCCGCCCGGCAACGGCTGGTGGGACGTCCCGGTCTCGGCCGTCTCCGCCCTCGACTCCACCCGGCAGGCCCGCGCGGCGTACGAGCAGGAGCGCACCCCGCAGCGCCACTACCTCTGAGCCGCACCCTCGTCCGCGCCCCCTCGGCGCACCCCCGAACCACCGAAGGAGTTCCCCATGGTCTACGAGATCACCCACTGGATCGACGGCGGCGAGGTCGCCGGCAGCGGGTCCACCCAGCCCGTCCTGAACCCCGCCACCAACGAACAGGTCGGCACCCTGCACCTGGCCGACGCCGCGACCGTCGACCGGGCCGTGCAGGTCGCCACCGCCGCCCAGCGCGAATGGGCGCAGGTCTCGCTGTCCCGGCGCACCCAGATCCTCTACCGGATGCGCGAGCTGATGATCGAGCACACCGACGAGATCGCGTCGGTGATCACCCGCGAGCACGGCAAGACCCTCGCCGACGCCCGGGGCGAGATCGCCCGCGGCCTGGAGACCCTCGAGTTCGCCACCTCCATCACCCAGGACCTCAAGGGCGGCTTCTCCGCCAACGTCTCCACCGGCGTCGACGCCCACACCCTGCGCCAGCCCCTCGGCGTGGTCGCCGGCATCACCCCCTTCAACTTCCCCGCCATGGTGCCGTTCTGGATGCACCCCGTCGCGATCGCGACCGGCAACGCCTTCGTCCTCAAGCCCTCCGAGCGGGACCCCTCGGCCTCGAACATCGTCGCCCGCCTCTACCAGCAGGCCGGCCTGCCCGACGGGGTGTTCCAGGTCGTCCACGGCGGCAAGACCGTGGTCGATGCCCTGTGCACCCACGACGGCATCGCCGCGGTCTCCTTCGTCGGCTCCACCCCGATCGCCCAGCACGTCCACGCCACGGCGTCCGGCGCCGGCAAGCGGGTCCAGGCCCTCGGCGGTGCGAACAACCACGCCGTGGTGATGCCGGATGCGAACATCGAGTTCGCCGCCGCGCAGGTCGCCTCCGGCGCCTTCGGCTCCGCCGGGGAGCGCTGCATGGCCGTCCCCGTCGCCGTGACCGTGGGCGATGCCCACCAGCGGTTCCTCACGGCGATCAGGGCCGAGGCCGAGAAGCTCGTGGTCGGTCCCGGCGACGTCGAGGGGACCGACATGCCGCCGGTGATCACCCCCGACGCGCGGGAGCGGGTGATCCGGATGACCGACGAGGCCGAGCAGGCCGGCGCCACGATCCTGGTCGACGGCCGCGGCCTGGTGGTCGAGGGCTTCGAGGAGGGCAACTTCGTGGGCCCGATCGTGATCACGGACCTGGACCGCAGCCACCCCACCTACACCGACGAGGTGTTCGGGCCGGTGCTGGTGGTCATGCACGTGAACAACTTCGACGAGGCGATCGAGCTGGTCAACTCCTCCCCCTTCGGCAACGGCACCGCGATCTTCACCGACTCCGGCCACTACGCGCGCCGCTTCGAGGACGAGGTGCAGGTGGGCATGATCGGCATCAACGTGCCGATCCCCACCCCGGTGGGCTACTACTCCTTCGGCGGCTGGAAGAACTCCCTGTTCGGCGAGCACCACGCCCACGGCCCCGAGGGCGTCAGCTTCTACACCCGCCAGAAGGCCGTCACCACCCGCTGGCCCGCCCAGAACGAGACCGTCGAGAGCTCCATGAGCTTCCCCACCCACGACTGAGCCTCCTGGACCCTCAGCCGACCTCCGAAGGAGCAGTGCCTTGACCGCCACCGATGCCGCGCGCACCGACAGGTCCCGCAACCCCCAGCCCCCGTTCGACAAGCTCACCATCGGCGTGTGCCCCGACCAGTGGGGGGTGTGGTTCCCGCAGGACGAGCAGCAGATCCCCTGGCGCACCGCCCTGGCCGAGATGGCCGAGGCCGGGTTCTCGGTGATGGAGACGGGACCCTGGGGCTACTTCCCGCAGGACGCGAAGGAGCTGCAGTCCGTCATGGACGAGCACGGCTTCCGGGTCGTCGCGGGCACCGGCTGGGGAGTGCTGCACCGGGAGGAGGCCTGGGCGGAGACCGAGCGCACCTTCCGGGCGATCGCCGAGACCCACGCCGCCGTCGGCGCCGAGTACATGGTGCACCTGCCGCCGCTGTACCGCGACGACAAGACCTGGGAGTTCACCGACGACCGCGAGCTCACCGGCGACGCCTGGCGGCTGTACGTCGAGAACGCCAACCGGCTGGGCCGGCTGCTCAAGCAGGACTACGGCCTGACGATGGTGCTCCATCCGCACGGCGACTCCCACATCGAGACCCCGGAGGAGATCGCCCGGGTCTTCGAGGCGACCGATCCCGAGCTGGTCTCGTTCTGCCTGGACACCGGCCACATCGTCTACGGCGGTGGCGATCCGGTGCTGATGATCGAGGAGTACCCCGAGCGGATCGGGTACGTGCACATCAAGGCCTTCGACCCCGAGCTCACCCGGCAGGCGCACGAGCAGGACTGGCCCTTCGGCGAGGCCGTCGCCCGGGGCGCCTCGGTGCGTCCCCCGGCCGGGCTGCCGGACATGAAGGACCTCATCGCGAAGCTCGCCACGCTCGACAAGGAGCTCTACGTGATCTGCGAGCAGGACCTCTACCCCTGCGATCCGGCGCTGCCGCTGCCCAACGCGATCGCCACCCGCGAGTTCCTGGCCGACTGCGGCCTGGGCCAGAAGTAGGGGGCCCACCCGGATGGTCAAGATCCTGCTCGACCCGAGCATGTACCACCCGCAGCTCACGGTCGCCGAGGAGCTGCACAAGGCCGCCGAGCTCGGCTTCGAGTACCTCGAGCTGTCCCCGCGCGCCGACTTCCACGAATGGCACCACTACCCGAAGGTGGACCGTCACCAGATCGCCGAGGTCACCCGGGCCATGAAGGACACCGGGGTGAGGATCTGGAGCCTGAACCCGGTGTTCGACTGGGCCAGCCCCGACGAGCAGGAGCGTCAGGCGCAGGTGCGCAACTGGAAGCGCCTGCTGGAGATCGCCGACGCCCTCGAGGTGCCGCTGATCGCCACCGAGTTCTCCGGGGACCCGAACCGTCCCCGCCAGAGCGAGGGACAGTTCTACCGGTCGATGGAGGAGCTCGTCCCGGTCTTCGAGAAGTACGCCCTGGAGTGCACGATCGAGGCGCACCCCTACGACTTCGTCGAGGAGAACGACCGCGCCGTCCAGATCATCCGCGGTGTGGACCGCGACTGGCTGAACTACGAGTTCTGCTTCCCGCACGCCTACCACCTGGGCCGGGGCGCCCGGGACCCCCGCGCGATGATGGGCTACGCCGGGGAGCGGCTGCAGCACCTGCACATCGCGGACGTCTTCGACCACACCGCGAACGTCGGCAACCGCTACATCATGAACCCGCCGGGGGTGGACGCCCGCATCCACCAGCACAACGAGATCGGCCACGGCGAGATCGACTGGGACGCCGCCTTCGCCTATCTGCGCGAGCGCGAGTACGACGGCCCGGTCTCCGTCTGCGTGTTCGGCTGGGAAGAGAACGCCGACGCGATCAACGTGCGCATGCGCGAGCGGATCCAGCAGGAGCTCGGCGGCGCCTGAGCCGCCCCCCGACGAAGGAGCAGCAGCATGCGTGAGATCGGCGTCGGTGTGGTGGGCCTGGGCTGGATGGGGCGTCTGCACGCCGCGTCCTACCAGCGCCTCCCCTCCCGCTTCCCCGAGCTCGGGATCCGGCCGCGCCTGGTGGTGGCCGCGGACCCGCTCGCGGCCAACCAGCAGGCCGCCGTCGAGCAGTTCGGGTTCGAGAAGGCGGTGGCGAGCATCGCCGAGGTGCTCGCCGATCCCGAGGTCGAGGCGGTCTCGATCTGCTCGCCGAACTTCCTGCACCGGGACTTCGCGCTCGCGGCCGCGCGGGCCGGGACGCCGTTCTGGATCGAGAAGCCGATGGGCGTCTCGGCGGCGCAGTCCCGGGAGATCGCAGCGGGCGCCGACGAGGCCCGGGTCGCGACGGCCGTCGGCTTCAACTACCGCCACGCCCCGGCGGTCGCCCATCTGCGCTCCCTGATCGCCGAGGGACGCCTGGGCCGGATCACGAATGTGCGCTGCTGGCTGAACGCCGACTACGCCTCCTCCCCCGAGGCGCCGCTGACCTGGCGCTACGACCGCGCCCAGGGTGGCAGCGGGGTGGTCGGGGACCTGCTCTCGCACGGGGCGGACCTCGTCCAGCACGTCACCGGCCAGCAGATCACCGAGGTCACCGCCCTCAGCGACGTGTTCATCCCCGAGCGTCCCGTCCCCACCGCGCTCGGGGTCGGGCACGGCGGCTTCGAGGTCGGTGAGGAGCGCGGAGCGGTGGAGAACGAGGACTGGGTGGCGGCGCTCGCGCAGCTGTCCCGCGGCGCCCATGCCACCCTCGAGGCCTCCCGGGTCGCGCGAGGGCACCGCAGCGACTATGCGCTCGAGGTGTTCGGCACCGAGGGCTCGGCCCGCTGGTCCTTCACCCGGATGAACGAGTTCGAGGTGCTGATCGGGGACGGCGGCACCGAACACGGCTACACGACGGTGCTCGCCGGGCCCGGGCACGGCGACTACTCCCGCTTCCAGCCGGGTCCGGGCATCCCGATGAGCTTCGACGATCTCAAGACGATCGAGGCCGCCGCCTTCCTCTCCGATGCGGTCCACGGCAGCCGTCTCGCCCCGAGCGCGGCCGACGGGCTGCGGGCGGCCGAGGTCTGTGAGGCGGTGGTGCGGTCGGCGGCGTCGCGCGCCTGGGAGCGCGTGCCCCAGGACTGACCCCCGGGACCGAGGCTGTGCGCGGGCGGTCCTCGGACGGAACCCAGACGCTCGCGATAGCCTTTCGTCACGTCCAGGACGAGGCGGACGCCCCGCCGGAGGTCGCCCATGCAGCGGCTCCCGGCGCGCAGCGGCCACCTCGTCTCCGCCCCCGACAGGACAGCGGGTACCCGTGAGCGACGGCAACGATCCGTCGGCCCAGCAGCCGACCACCGGCGAGCGCCGGCCCCCTGCTCCCTCCGCGCCCGACGACCAGGACCTCTCCCGGAACGCCCCCGGCGACCAGGACCTGCCCTGGAAGGCCACGGCCGAGCGCCGCGACCTCTGGGGTCCGATCGAGAAGCCGCTCGAGGGGAAGGTCCACCGGCCCGCCTCGACGGAGCTCTCCCGCCCCGGCCACCGCCCCCTCGTCTCCTGGGGGATCCCCCTGCTGCTCGGCGGCCTCGCCGGCGCCGCCACCCTGGTGCTCGGCATCGGCCTCGGCATCGCCGGTCCGCTGCTCGCCCTCGCCGCCGCCGGCGGCATCGGCGTGGTCGCGGCCGGCGGCAGCGGCCTGGCGATCAGCGCCCTCGGCCGCACCCCGTCGGAGCGGCCCGTGCTGGACGCCGCGATCCCGGACAGCACCCGCACCGTCCTGGAGCGGATCCTGCAGGCCACCGCCGAGACCCGGCAGCGCACCGGGCAGCTGCGACCGCAGGCCACCGTGCCCGCGGCCACCGCGGTGCTCGACGACGTGGAGGCGCTGCTGACCCGGATCGACGCCCTGGTCGGCAGCGAGAAGCTGCAGTCGCAGCGACCCTCCGCCGGCGAGGTGACGATGCTGGAGGGCATGGCCACCCGCTACGTGCCGGACCTGGTCGACGCCGCCGCGGACACCCTCGGCTTCCTGCAGACCTTCGTCGGCAGCGCCCGCCAGGAGGCGCTCGAGAACCTCTCCAGCATCGACCGGCAGCTCGGGGTGCTGTCCGAGGGAGTCGAAGCGATCGAGCGCGACGTCGTCGGCGGCGTCTCCCGCTCCCTCGAGGTCCACTCCGAGTTCCTGCGCGCCCGCTTCGCCGACCAGCACCTGGACCCGATCATCGACGTCTGACCGCCTGCCCCGTCCCGACCACCGACCGCATCCGCACACCGCCCCAGGAGGCCCCGATGGACAAGCTCCAGCCCCCCACCCCCGCCGCCGAGATCACCCCGGCCGAGCCCGTCGACGAGATCAGCGAGGACCAGGCCGTCTCGGTGCTGCCCGACCTGCCCGCCGAGCAGGAGCGGGAGCTCGAGCAGCGGGCCGACGCCTGGGTGGAGCAGGTCTCGGCGCTGAACCCGCACTCCCAGGAGTTCACCGCCCAGGTCAACGCGCTGGGCGCGGTGGCGCGGCGGACCTTCGAGCGCACCAGCGCCACCTCCTCCCGCTTCATGCAGCAGTCGCTGCGGGAGTCCAAGCAGAGCGGCAACGCCCAGGAGTCGGTCGCCAAGAGCCTGTCCGAGCTGCGCACCACCATGGAGGACCTGGCGCCGAAGGAGGAGACCTTCGCCGACAAGGCGCTGTCCTTCCTGCCCGGCCGCAACGCCGCCAAGCGCTACTTCCGCAACTTCGAGTCCAACCAGGACCAGCTCGACCAGGTGCTGGGCGCGCTCGGCCGCGGGCAGGAGATGCTGCAGCGGGACAACGCCGAGCTCTCCGTGGAGCGCCGCGCCCTGTGGGAGGACCTCGCCGCCCTCCAGAAGGCGGCCCATCTGCTGCGGCTGCTGGACGACCGGGCGGTGCGGCGCGCCGAGCAGGCCCGCGCCGAGGGGAACGCCGCGGCGGCCGACGCCCTCGAGCGGGACGTGCTGTTCGCGGTGCGCCAGCGCCGCCAGGACATGGCCACCCAGATCGCGGTGACCGTGCAGGCCTACCTGTCGATGGGCCTCATCGAGGACAACAACACCAAGCTCCAGCAGGGCGTGGAGCGGGCCCGCACCACCACCGTCACGGCGCTGCGCACCGCGGTGATCACCGCCCAGGCGCTCGAGAACCAGAAGATCGTGCTGGACCAGATAGACGCCGTCAACGCCACCACCGACAACCTGATCTCCCGCACCTCGCAGATGCTCGCGGACAACTCGGTGAAGATCCAGGAGCAGGCCGCGACCTCGGGCGTCTCCGCCGAGACCCTGCAGAAGGCCTTCGACAACCTGTTCGCCACCATGGACGGCATCGACACCTTCCGCACCCAGGCCAACCAGAACTTCCTGACCACGGTGACCAATCTGGAGCAGCAGGTGCAGCGGGCCCAGCCCTACCTCGAGCGGATGCAGAAGGAGCAGCCCGAGCACGCCGAGATCGAGAGCGCGGCGGACCTGCTGCAGATCGACGACCGCCGCTGAGGCGGCGGCCTCGCCGCGGGCATGGCCCCGCCCGGCGCGGCCCCGCCCGACGCGGCCCCGCCCCGTCGGCAGCTCGACTTTGCGCGCTGAGGACTCATCCCGACGCCCGGATGAGTCCTCAGCACGCAATCTCCCCGGGCCCTACGGGCGGGCGCTCGAGGACCTCAGGGTTGAGGATGTCGCGCGGAGCCTCGCCGCGGATCACCGCGGCCACCGCCTCGGTGACCCGGCGCTTGAGCTCCGAGTAGGACTCCTCGCTGTACCAGGAGGCGTGCGGGGTGAGCACCGCGCTCGGGCAGTCCAGCAGCGGGCTCTCCGGCGGCAGCGGCTCCTGCTCGAACACGTCCAGCCCGGCGCCCTTGAGGTGTCCGGAGCTCAGCGCCCGGGCGACCGCGTCGGTGTCGACCACCGCGCCGCGGCAGGTGTTGATCAGCACCGCGCCGTCCTTCATCCGGGCCAGGGCGGCATCGTCGATCAGGTGGTGCGTCGAGGGCAGCAGCGGCACGTGCAGGCTGATCACGTCGCAGGTCGCGAGGACGGTCTCGAAGTCGACCACCTCGATCCCGTCGGCCGTCCGCGCGCCGACCTCGAGCTGCGGATCGCTGCCGACCACGGTGAACCCCAGCGCCCGCGCCTTGACCGCGGTGGCGGCGCCGATCCGGCCCAGGCCCACCGCGCCGAAGCGCAGGGACGAGACCCGGTGCAGGGGCTTGACGGGCAGCAGGCCGTACTCGCCGGCGCGCACCAGGCGGTCCAGCTGGACGGTGCCGCGCACCACGGACATGGTCAGCGCGATGGCGTGGTCGCTGACGTCCTGCACGCCGTAGTCGGGCACATTGCACACCGCGATCCCGCGCGCGGTGGCGGCCTCGACGTCCACGGTGTCCACGCCGACGCCGTAGCGGCCGATCGCGCGCAGGTTCGGCAGGGCGTCCAGCACGGCGGCGGTGATCGGCGCGTACTGGACGAGGATCCCGTCGGCCTCCTGCGCCGCCTCGATGACCTGCTGCTCGTCGGTGGCCTGGGCGCGCGTGAGCTCGATGCCGAGCTCCGCCGTGACCGCCTCCTCCTCGTGGAAGCTCTCGTTGTCGCTGTCGACGATCGTGATCCTCATCGGTTCCCTCTCGTTCCTCGCGGCTCCGGAGATGGGATCGGGCCGCTGCCTGCCAGCGTAGGGCCCGCCCCGACTCAGTCCGTCGTCCCCCGCAGCACCTCGTACACGATCGAGTCGTCGCGGCGGTCCCAGCCCAGCTCGCTGCCGCGCTGGTAGATCGCCGCGGCCGACGCCGCCAGCGGCACCTCCTGGGCGACCTGCTGGGCGGCCTCGCTGACCAGCCCCATGTCCTTGACGAAGATGCTCAGCGCCGAGCGGACGTCGTCGAAGGCGCCGTCGACCATCCGCTGCCCGCGGTCGGCGAACATGAACGACGCGGCGGCGCCGATGTTCAGCACCTCGTGGACCTGCGCGAGGTCCAGGCCCATGGCATCGGCCAGCGCCAGGGCCTCGCCGGCGGCGGCGATGTGCACCCCGCACAGCAGCTGGTTGACGACCTTGAAGCGCTGGCCGTCGCCGGGGCGGGCGCCGACCACGGGGGCGTTCGAGGCCAGCACGTCCAGCAGCGGGCGGACGGCGGCGACGTCCGCCTCCGCGCCGCCGACCATGATCAGCAGGTCGCCGGTGCCGGCGCGGGCCACGCCTCCGGAGACGGGGGCGTCGACGACGTGCGCGGTGACGCCCTCGAGCGCGGTGAGCGTCTGCTCGATCGCGGCGGGGCCGACGGTGGACATGATCAGCAGCGTCGTCTCGGCGCCGAGCACGGGCGCGATGCCGCCCTCGCCGAAGAGCACGGACTCGAGCTGGGCGGGGGTGGCGACCATGACCACCACGACGTCCGCGCCCGCGGCGGCCTCGACCGCGGTGCCGACGGGGGTGGCGGAGTCCGCGACGGCCTCACGGGCGGCGGGGCTGAGGTCGAAGGCGCGCAGGGTGAGGCCGGCGGCGCCGGCGGTGCGGACCATGGGGGCGCCCATGGCGCCGAGGCCGATCCAGCCGATGGTGAGCGGGGGCGTGGTGGTCATGGGGTTCTCCTCGAGATGGTCGGTGATGGGGTGGCGGGGTCGTGAGGTGGCAGGTTCGTGAGGTGGCAGGGTCAGGGTCCGACCGGTGCGGTCGGGCGGGTCACCGGCGGGGGCGGCGGGCCTGGGTCGGAAAAGTGCCGCTTCCGCGGTACTTCTCCGGACCTGGCGCGCCGGTCGGGCGGGTCACCGGCGGGCCACCGGGTCTGGACCGGAAAGGTGCCACTTCTTCGGTACTTTTCCGGACCCGGCACGTCCGCGAGGTGGTCGGGGCGACGGGGGTGGGCGACGGGAGCGGGGCGACGGGGGCCGGCAGCGGGCGGCCGACGGACGTTAGCGGACCGCAGGGGCGCTCAGCGTCCCGCGACCGCCGCGGTCAGCCGTTCGGTGACGTCGGCCAGCGCCTGCGGTCCGCCGACGTTGCCGGGGAAGACGACGTACGGCATCCCCATCACCTCCGCGGGGGCCTCCTGGGCGGAGAACAGCGAGACCTGGCCCGGCCAGAACTGGCCCTGCACCTCGGCGCGGCGGAGGCCGAGCCCGTTCGCGGCGACCTCGTGGGAGGTGATGCCGCCCTTGGCGACCACCCAGGCGGGACGGGCGGTGCGCACGCGCCGGACGATCTCGACCACGGCGTCGGAGACGCTGCGGGCGATGGCGAGGGACTCGGCGGGGTCATCGGTGCGCACCAGCTCGCGGCTGGTGTAGACCACGCAGTCGGCGCTGCGCAACGACGCGCGGACCTGCGCGGCGACGTCCTCGAGGTGCTGCTCGCGGCGCCCATCGAGCAGGGACGGGACGTCGATCTCGTGCTCGACGAGGGTGCCGCGCTCCTGGACGGCGCGCAGCTGCGTGGTGGTCAGGCCCACGTGGGAGCCGACCACGACCAGTCCGTGGTCCAGACGGCCCTCGGGGATCGTGATGGAGGCGGCGTCGACCACCTCCGCGCCGCGCTGTCCGGCCAGGGGCCGCACGAAGGAGGGGCCGCAGCGGGTGATGAAGGTGCGGCCCTCGGCCTCGAGCTGCCCGACGGCGCGCACCACGACCTCCATGTCGGCGTACTCGGTGGCGTTGACGACCACCCAGCACCGGTTCCGGGCGCCGGCGAGGATCTCCCGAACCCGGTCGACGCCGCCGTCGCGGATGTCGGTCAGGGCGATGCTGAGCACGTCGGCCGCGGCCACCGCTCCCCCGGAGCGCTCCTGCAGGAACTCGCGCAGGTCCGAGTGGGCGTAGCCGAAGGTGGCGTCGCGGGCGAAGTCGGTGTCCTCGACCCGCCGGGCCTCGCCGTCGACGACGGCGTAGTGCACGTCGTCCCGGGTGAAGCGGCCGGCCTCGATCATGGCCGGGGCGAAGAGGATCGCGTCGACCTCGATGCCGTGGGCGGCGAGCTCGTCGGCGATCGCGGCGGGCTCGGCGATGACGTGGCCGCGCAGGGTGGAGTCGGAGCGGGAGACGACGTGCAGGCCCTGCCGGGTGGCCGGGGACGCGAGCACCCCGGCCAGGACGCGGCGGTTCATCGCCACCGCCTCGGCCTCGTCGAGGGCGCGGGTGTTGGTGAGCACGAAGCAGGTCGAGCCGGGCTGGGCGAGCACGCCGACCGGGATCTGCGGGTCCAGGTCGAAGGCGACGTCGACATGGGCGACGCACTGCGAGCCGGTGGGGTCGTCGTCGAGGACCAGCAGACGACGCTCGGGGTTCTCGGGCACGGTGGACCTTCTTCCGCAGCGGGGGTGAGCAGGGCGGATGCTCTGGTAGCCGCTGACTCTACGAGAGGACGCTGGGGACGGCGAGGGCCGATGCGCAGTCGCGCACCGGCCCTCACGGGGTCAGGGACAGGTCATGCAGCGATCACGAACACCACGGTCGACAGCGCGAAGCCGACGAGCGAGATGGTGGTGCCGACGACGGACCACGTCTTGAAGGTGGTCACGGTGTCGAAGCCGCAGAACTTGCCGATCAGCCAGAAGCCGGAGTCGTTCACGTGCGACCAGCCGATGGAGGCGGCGCCGATCGCGATCACCATGGCGGCGACGGCGATGGTGCCGAAGTCTCCGCCCATGACGGCGGGGGCCATGATCGCCGCGCCGGTGGTGGCGGCGACGGTGGCCGAGCCCTGCGCGATGCGCATGGCCATGGTCACGAGGTACGCGGAGACGATGAGCGGCAGGCCCATGGCGTCGAGGCCGTTGGCGATCTCGGTGCCGATGCCGGTCTCGGTGAGGACGCGGCCGAAGGCGCCGCCCGCACCGGTGATCAGGATGATCGAGCAGACGGGCGCCAGGGCGTCGTCCACCAGGTCCTCGAGCAGGCCGCCGACCTTCTCGCCGCGGCGACGCCGCGGGATCACGTACAGCAGCAGCATCGCGGTCAGCGCGGACAGCGCCATGGCGACGGGGGTCGCGCCGATGAGGCGGGAGAACTGGAAGAACACGTTGTCGTCACCGACGGTGCCCTGCGCCTCGAGGGTGGACATGCCGGTGTTGAAGAAGATCAGCACCAGCGGCATCAGCAGCACCACCAGGATGGAGGCGAAGCCGGGACGCTCGTCCTTGGGGACGTCGCGCGGCTCGCCCAGCAGGGCCGGGACGGGGGTGTTCGGGTAGCGCTTGGCGATCGCCCGGGCGACCAGGTAGCCGCCGAAGTACCAGGTGGGCAGGCCGATCAGGAGGCCGACGATGATGACGAGGCCGACGTCGGCGCCCATCACGGTGGCGGCGGCGGTGGGGCCGGGGTGCGGGGGCAGCAGCGCGTGCATCATCATGAACGACGCGATCGAGGGCAGCACGTACATCATGAACGAGCCGCCGAGGCGACGGGCCACCGTGTAGATGACCGGGAGCATGACGATGAAGCCGGCGTCCAGGAAGATCGGGAACGCATAGAACAGCGAGGCGACGGCCAGGGCGAGCGGGGCCCGCTTCTCGCCGAAGGTATCGAGCATCTTGTCGGCGAGCACCTGCGCGCCGCCGGTGATCTCGATGAGTCTGCCCAGCACGGCGCCGAAGCCGACCAGCAGGGCCACTGTGCCGACGGTATTGCTGAACCCGGCGACCACGACGGTGATGACGTCGGCGACGCTGATGCCCGCGGCCAGGCCGGTGGCCACCGCGATGATCAGCAGGGAGAAGAAGGCATGGAGCCTGAGCTTGATGATCAGGAACAGCAGGACGGCGATCGCCACGACGGCGATCGTCAGGAGCAGCCAGACAGGCCGCTCCGCGAGGACGAGTTCTTCCACGAGAGGGTGCTCCAGAGGACGGGCCGGGATGCGTGCCGTCGGCCCCCGATGCGACAGCGCTCGGGGCCCGGGTCGCCGCCCGGGCCCCGAGCGCTGTGCTCAGGTCCCGGGCGGCGATGCCCGGCCGACGGGCAGAGCCCGGCAGGTGAGGGGTGGGTGAGGGATCAGTTCGTGCGGGGCGTGGCCTTGGGGGCCGGGCCCAGCTCCGCGAGCAGCTGCGACATCTTCGCGTACGCCTTGTTGCGGTAGGCGATCAGCTCGGCCGCGGTCTGCTCGTCGTAGTCGCCGAGCAGGCCCTTGCCGTTCTTGACGCCCTTGCGGTCGGCCGCTACGGAGTCCGTGAGGATGGCCGGGGTGGCCAGGCGATCGCCGAAGGCGTCCTCGAAGGTCACGAAGCAGTTCGCGTAGACGTCCAGACCGGCCTGGTCGGCGATCGCGAAGGGGCCGAAGAACCCCAGGCGGAAGCCGAAGGTGGTGCGGACGATGGTGTCGACGTCCTCGGCGGTGGCGACGCCCTCCTCGACCACCGAGGTGGCCTCCTTCAGCAGCGCGTACTGGAGGCGGTTGAGCACCATGCCGGGGGTGTCGGCGACCTGGGCGCCCTGGTTGCCGGACTTCTCCAGCAGCTCCTTGACGGCGGCCACCGTCTCGGGGGTGGTGGTCTCCCCGGCGACCAGCTCGACGCCCGGGATGAAGGGGGCCGGGTTGGAGAAGTGGACGGTGAGGAACCGCTCCGGGTTCTTGACGGCGCTGACCAGCTCCTTGACCGGGATGGTCGAGGTGTTGGTGCCGATGATCGCGTCGGGGCGGGCGTGCTCGGAGATCTTTGCGAGGACATCGCGCTTGACGTCGATGCGCTCGAAGACGGCCTCCTCGATGAAGTCGACGTCGGCGACGGCGTCCTCGATCGTCTTGCCGGCGGTGATGTTCTTCGCGACGCGGTCGGCGCTGCCCGGGGCGTAGAGGCCCTGGTCCTCGAAGTCGCGCGCTTCCTTCTGGAGGCGCTCGAGGGAGGCGTTGGCGTTCTCGATGCTGACGTCGGCGATCGTCACCTGGAAGCCGGCCATGGCGAGGACCTGGGCGATGCCGCCGCCCATGTAGCCCGCGCCGACGATGGTCACAGTGGAGATGGTCATGGGGAACTCCTTCGTTCTAGCTCTGCGCCGGCCCGGAGGAGGGCGCCTGTGCCGCCGCGGGTCGTCGGGAACGTTCCCGGCCCTGACCACGCGGTTCGACGCTCACAATAGCGATCCTATTGGATATTGGCTACGTTTGTGACGTGCCACATAGTACCGCCCCGACGGCCGGAACGGCCATCGGGGCGGTACGGGGCGGTACGGGGCGGTACGGGGCGGGGCGTCGCCGCCGCCGGCAGCGGAGATCCTCGGGAGAGGAGGTAGGACCTCTCGCTCAGCGGCGCTGCACGAACACCTGGCGCTGCTCGCCCAGCCCCTCGATGCCCAGCTCGACGACGTCGCCATCGCCGAGGTAGGGGAAGCGGCCCGAGAGGGCCACGCCCTGCGGGGTGCCGGTGTTGATGAGGTCCCCCGGCGAGAGCACCATGTACTGCGAGAGGTGATGCACGAGCTGCGCGACCGTGAAGACCATGTCGGCGGTGCTCGAGTCCTGCCGGGCCTCGCCGTTCACGCGCGACCACAGGCGCAGCCGCTGCGGGTCGACCTCGGCGGCCGGCACCAGGGCGGGGCCCACCGGGTTGAAGTTCTCGGCGCACTTGCCCTTGGACCACTGGCCGCCGGACTCGGCGATCTGGAAGTCCCGCTCGGAGACGTCATGGCTGGTCACGTAGCCGGCGATGACGTCGAGGGCCTCCTGCTCGTCCTTCAGGTACGAGGCGCGCCGACCGATCACCACGCCCAGCTCGACCTCCCAGTCGACCTTCGTGGCGCGCGGCGGGATGGGCACCTCGTCCTGCGGGCCGACGACGGTGTTGGGATGCTTGAAGAACACGATCGGGGTGGTGGGCGGCTGGTCACCCGACTCCGCGGCGTGGGCGGCGTAGTTCTGGCCGATGCAGATCACGGCCTCGGGGCGGGCGATGGGGGCGCCGATGCGCTCGGTCTCGGCGCCCTCCCACACCGGCAGCTCCCCGGCGGCCAGCCCCGCGGCGGCCTGCTCGATGCCGCCGCCGGCGAGGAAGGCGCCGGTGATGTCGCCGGTCAGGCCGTCGAGGCGATAGGTCACCCCGTCCTGCACGAGGGCGGGCTTCTCCTGGCCGAGGGGGCCGAGTCGTCGCAGTTCCATGGTCTTCTCCTTCGCGTGGGGGCGTTCCGGGGGCGGGATGCCGGCGGTGGTCGGGGCCGGGATGCGCCGTCGAGCACCACTGTGCCAGGCCGCGGTCGCTCCTGGCGGGTCCGCTCGATCGACGATACATCCGATGAAAAAGGCGGCGGGGGAACGCCGAGGGTTTGGGCGGGCTGCTCCCCGACGTCGGCTCAGTGGGTGAAGGGCCGGCTGCGGGGGATGTCGGGGTTGAACTCGACGCCGAATCCGGGGGTCTCGGGCACGGTGATCCTGCCGTTCACGGGCACGGGTTCCCCGAGGAGCATCGGGGAGAACATCGGCACGATCTCCTCGGCGCTCGGGTGCATCATCAGGAACTCGCTGAACGGGCTGTTCGTGCGGGTGATGACGAAGTGGTAGGAGTACACGGATGAGCCGTGCGGCACCACCATCGCGCGGTGCGCGTCGGCGAGCGCGGAGATCTTCAGCAGCTCGGTGATGCCGCCGCACCAGCCCACGTCGGGCTGGATGATGTCGGCCGCGCCCATCTCGAGCAGCTGCCGGAAGCCCCAGCGGGTCGCCTCGTGCTCGCCGGTGGTGATCAGCATGCCCGGAGGGACGTTGCGCCGCAGCTGCTGGTAGCCCCAGTAGTCGTCGGGGATCAGCGCCTCCTCGAGCCACCGCAGCCCGTGCTCCTGGGCGCGGTGGGCGAGCCGGGTCGCGTAGTCGACGTCCAGGCTCATCCAGCAGTCGTACATCAGCCAGAAGTCGTCGCCGACCTTCTCGCGCATGTCGGCCAGCAGGGCGATGTTCTGCTCCATCCCCTCCTCGCCGTCGGCCGGGCCGTGGTGCAGCGGCATCTTCCCGCCGATGAAGCCGAGCTGCTGGGCGACGTCGGGCCGGGCGCCGGTGGCGTACATGATGAGCTCATCGCGCACCGGGCCGCCGAGCAGGGCGTACACCGGCTCCTGCCGCAGTCGGCCCAGCAGGTCGTAGAGGGCGAGGTCGACGGCGCTGATGGTGTTCAGCACGATGCCGCGGCGTCCGTAGAACAGCGTCGAGCGGTACATCTGGTCCCAGATCCGCTCGATGTCGGTGACCTTCGCGCCCTCGAGGAACCGCACCAGGTGCTTCTCGACGATCCACGCCCCGAGCTCGCCGCCGGTGGAGACCGCGAAGCCGACGGTGCCGTCGTCGGCCTCGATCTCGACCATCAGCGTGCCCAGCACGTTGAGCCCGAAGGACTGCCGGGAGTCCGCGTACTCGGGGTAGACGGACATCGGGGTGGCGATGTGGTCGTCGATCCAGTGGTCGGCGCCCTGGTCGTGGTAGTCGGCGCCGCCCCCGCTGACGGTGTAGGCGCGGACGTGGGCGATCGTGCGCTGGTGGGTGCTCATGCGCTGTGCTGCTCCTGGTCGAAGCGGACGAGGATCTTGCCGGCGGGGCCGTGGCCGGCCGCCAGCTCGGTGAAGGCGTCCTGCGCCTGCTCGGGCGGGACGATGCGGCTGACCAGCGGGGCGACCTGGTCGGCGTGCTCGCCGATCCAGGCGGTGGCGTCGGCGAACTCCTGCGCGGAGTAGGTGAAGGAGCCGATCACCGTGCGCTCCTCGGTGCTGATGGCGAAGGCCGGCAGCTCCAGCCGGGGCGCTCCCATGCCCACCAGCACGACCCGGCCGCCGAGGGCGGTCGCGGCGAGCGCATCGGCCATGGTGCGGCTGAGGCCGACGGCGTCCACGGCGAGGTCGGCGGGCCCGCCGAGCGCGCCGGCGACCAGCTCGGCGAGGGCTCCGGCGGCCGGGTCGATCGCGATCACCCCGAGGGCGGCGATCAGCTCCCGCCGCTGCGGGTTCATCTCCGAGACCACGATGCTGCGCACCCCCTGCATCTGCAGGGCCAGGACGACGCTCTGGCCGATCGGTCCGCCGCCGATGACCAGGACCCGGTCCTCGGGCTCGGGTCGTCCGCGTCGCACGGCGTGGACGGAGACGGCGAGCGGCTCGATGAGCGCGCCCAGGTGCAGCGGCAGGGCGGGGTCCAGCAGCAGCACGTTGCGTGCCGGGACCACGACGTAGTCGGCGAAGGACGCCGGGAGGTGCTGGGCGACGCCGATCACCTGCTTGCCGGGGGCGTGGTGCTCGCGCCCGCGGTAGTCCTCGAGCTGCTCCGGCGGCACCACGACGGGGTTGAAGGTCGCCGGGGCGCCGAGCGGCAGGGCGGCGGCGTCCACGCCCTCGCCGAGCGCGGCGATGGTGCCGGAGGACTCGTGGCCCATGATCTGGCCGGGGACGCGGCGGCCGTTCTCCCCGGAGAAGCCGTGGAAGTCGGAGCCGCAGATGCCGGTGGCGGCGACCCGCAGCAGCACCTCGCCGGGTCCCGGTTCGGGGCGCTGGGTCTCGACGACGTCGAGACGGTGGAAGTCGGTCAGGACGAGTGCTCGCATCGATGTTCCTCCGCAGGGTCGGAATCGACGTGGTGGGAGCGCACTGCACCGTGCCGGGCCCGCTGGTCTGTCCACGTCGACGCTCTTCGAACCTACCCGCCGCGGCACTGCGGAGGACGGAGAAGCCGATACGGTTTCCGAAAATCCTATATCCAAGATTGGTAACGTGTGCCGTGACCGGCGACGTGGACAGCCAGCGATGATGAGGCTGTCCACGACACACTCGACGAAGAGGACGACCATGACTGCTGATCAGGAATTCTCAGGGCTCGCGGCCATCGTGACCGGCGGCGGCGCCGGCATCGGGGCTGCCACCATCCGCGCCCTGCAGGCGCGCGGCGCGCGGACCGCCGCCCTCGACCTCGACCCCTCCGGCGCTCCGGAGGGCGCGCTGCAGATCCAGGTCGACGTCACCGACTCGGCGGCGGTGAGGGCGGCGGTCGACCGCGCCGCCGAGGAGCTGGGCGGGCTCGACATCGTCATCAACAATGCGGGGATCGGCGCCCAGGGCCAGGTCGACGCCAACGACGACGCCGAATGGGCACGGGTGCTGGACGTCAACGTCATCTCGGTGGCCCGCGTGACCAGCGCGGCCCTCCCCCACCTGCGGAGGTCCTCGCATGCGGTGGTCGTCAACACCGCCTCGATCGCCTCGATGCTGGGCCTTCCCGAACGCGCGCTCTACTCCGCCTCCAAGGGCGCCGTGCAGTCGCTGACCCTGGCCATGGCCGCGGACTGGGTCGCCGAGGGGATCCGTGTCAACGCCGTGGTGCCCGGGACCGCGAACACCCCGTGGATCGGCCGGCTGCTGGAGAAGGCCGACGATCCCGAGGCCGAGCGGGCCGCGCTCAGCGCCCGTCAGCCCCACGGCCGACTGGTCGAGCCCGAGGAGGTGGCCGAGGCCCACTGCTACCTCGCCTCCCCGCGCAACCGCTCGACCACCGGCGTGCTGCTGCCGATCGACGGCGGCATGACGAACCTCCGCACCCGGTCCTGACCAGCCCGGCACCACCATGAGGCCCCGCCGGAGCGTTCTCCGGCGGGGCCTCGTCGTGCGCCCGGATCAGGACCGTGCGTCGGCCGCGTCCTGCGCGGCCTTCAGGGCGGTGGCCCGCTCCGCGCGTCGGCCCAGCCAGCCCATCATCGGCGCCGAGGCGATCGCGAGGACCACGAGCACGATCAGCACGGCGCTGATGGGACGGGTGAAGAACTGGGTGAGGTCCCAGTTCGTCTTGATCACGGACTGCATGAAGGTGCGCTCGACGATCGGTCCCAGCACGATGCCGAGCACCACCGGGGCCAGGGGGATGCCGCCCTTCTCGAACAGGTACCCGAGCACGCCGAACACCACCATCAGGCCCACCTCCAGGTAGCCGTTGTTGATCGCGAAGGCGCCGCAGATCGAGATCGCCACGATCAGCCCCATCAGCACCGACCGCGGGATCCGCAGCACCAGGCCGGAGACCCGGATCAGCAGGAAGCCCAGCGGCAGCAGCAGCAGGTTCGCGATGATGAAGATGATGTACAGCGCGTACAGCGTGTCCGTCTGGTAGAGGAACAGGTCCGGCCCCGGCGTGATGCCCTTGACCAGCAGCACGCCGATGAGGATCGCGGTGATGGTGTCGCCGGGGATGCCGAAGGCCAGGGTGGGCACGTACGCCGAGGCGATGCCCGCGTTGTTCGCGCTCGAGGCCCCGCTGATCGCTTCGATCCGCCGGTCGTCCGCGGAGTCCTTCCCCGGGCGGATGCGGCTGGTCGCCCGGGTGAAGGCGTAGGCGATCCAGGCCGCGATGTCGGCGCCCGCGCCGGGCAGGGCGCCGACGACGCCGCCGATGGTGGAACCGGAGGCGACCCGGCCCTTGTTCCGCCAGATCGCGGCGAAGGTGGGACGCACGGCGCCGGCACCGTCGATCCTCGGGATCGGCAGCGACTCCCCCTTGCGCGCGGTCACGGCGCGCAGCACCTCGGACAGGCCGAACAGGCCGATCATCGCCGCGATGAAGTCGACGCCGCGGTACAGCTGCTCCTCCCCGAAGGTGAAGCGCGGATGACCGAGCGTGACATCGAGGCCGACGGTCGAGATCAGCAGCCCCGCCATGAGGGCGATGCCGCCCTTGAGCTGCGCCCCCTTGGACACGATGACCGCCGCCGTCAGGCCCAATACGGCCACCCAGAAGTACTCGTAGCTGGTGAAGCGCAGGGCGAACTCGCCCAGCAGCGGGGAGACGAAGATCAGCACCACGGCGCCGAACAGGCCGCCGATCACCGAGCTGATCAACGAGACCCCGAGGCCGAGCGCACCCTTGCCGTTGCGGGTCAGGGCGAAGGCGTCCTCGGTGTAGGCCGCGCTGGACGGCGTGCCCGGGATGCGCAGCAGGGCGCTGGGGATGTCGCCGGCGAAGATCGTCATCGCCGACATGGTGATGATGGCGGCGATGGCCGGCACCGGGTCGAGGAAGAAGGTGAACGGCACCAGCAGGGCGGCGGCGAGCGTCGCCGTCATCCCCGGCAGCGAGCCGATCACCAGACCGAAGACGGCCGCCAGCAGCACGACCAGGATCGTCGTGGGGTCCGCCACCAGCTGCAGGGCGCTCTGGATGTCATCGCCCATGTCAGAACCCCGGGATGATGCCGTCGGGCAGCTGGACCATCAGGCCCTGCTCGAACATGGCCCACAGGGCCAGCGAGGTGATCACCCCGGTCGCCACGGCGACCCACCACTTCGCCCGCAGGGACCGCACGATGGCGGTGACCAGCAGGGCCATGGTGAGCGGGAAGCCGATGATCTCCGCGAACAGCACGTAGAAGACGATGCCGCCCATCAGGACGACGCCGTTGATCCAGCGCCGGGGTCCGTCGGAGCCGACGTCGGTGTCCATCACCGCGGCGGTCGACACCACGGGGTCCTCCACATCCTCGCCGCCCGGCAGGGCCCCACCGCGGGAGGCGGTGGTCGCAGCGGAGCTCGCCGCCGCCCCGGCGCCGAGGGCGTCGAGCTCGGCCCGGTGACTGCCCTCGCGGCGGGCGGCGAGCAGGCTGGTGAGGGCCAGCAGCACGCCGAACAGGATCAGCAGGCCGCCGATCATCATCGGGAACAGGCCCGGACCGGGGATCCCCTCCCGGATGTAGGGCATCGAGGCGCCGTAGGGGATCACGGCCGCCCCGACCGCGACCGAGATCGCGCCGATGACGAGGTTGCCCCGGACCGCGCCGGTCGCGCTCGTGGTCGCAGCGGCGGTCACTTCGCGAGACCCGCTTCCTGCATGACCTCGCCCTTGGCCGCGTCGTCCTCGCGCATCAGGGTCTGGAAGTCCTCGGCGCCCGCGTACTTCACGCCCAGCCCCGAATCGGTCATGAACTCGTTGAACTCGTCGGACTCCGCGATCAGTCCGAGATGGCACTCGAGCTCCTCGACGACGGTGGGCTCGATGCCCAGCGGCCCGGCGATGCCGCGCCACACGGACATGGAGTAGTCCGAGCCGAGCTGCTCCTGCAGCGTCTCGACGTCGGGGAACGCCGGATCGCGCTCGGATCCCATCACCCCGAGCGCCTTCGCACGTCCGGAGTCGAGCATGGTCTTGGACTCCCCGAGCGCGTTGGTGGTCATGTCGATGCCACCGGCGACGAGCTCCTGGAGCGCCGGGGCCGCGCCCTCGGAGGGCACGAAGTTCACGGCGTCGAGCGGGATGTCGTTGTCCAGCAGCATGCCCATCAGCGCCAGGTGCCAGATGCCACCCTGGCCGGTGCCCGAGGCGGTGACCTCACCCGGGTTCTCCTTGATGTGGGTCAGCAGCTCCTCGGCCGTCTCCCATTCGGCGTCGGCGGCGACGGTGATGCCGGCGCCGTCCTCGTTCATCTGCGAGATGGCGGTGAGGTCCTCGCCGCTGATGTCGGTCAGGCCCTGGTGGTGCATCATGCCGATCTCGACGGTGACCAGGCCGATGGTCTGGCCGTCGGGCGCCGCGTCCACCATCGCCTGGTGGCCCACCACACCGGAGCCGCCGGTGCGGTTGACGACGTTGACGTTGGTGCCGATCTGGCCGGAGAGCTGATCGCCGATGAGGCGGGCGACGCCGTCGGTGCCGCCGCCGGCCGCCCAGGGCACGACGAGCTCGATCGGGCCGCTCGGGTAGTCGGCGTTGACGTCGTTGCACGCCTGGACCGCGTCGGAGGCGGCCCCGCCGGAGCTGCCGCCGGTTCCGCCCGAGCAGCCGGCGGCGACCAGGGCGAGGGCTGCGGCTCCGGCGAGCCCGGACAGCAGATTGCGGGTACGAGGGGTGTTCGTCATGACGGACTCCACTTCATCGTGCGTTCGGGGGACTTCCTGCACCTCGACGCGGGCTGCCGCACTGCTGTGTGCTCAGGTCCGGAGGGCCGGGATTCTCGGCGTCGAGATGGCAGGAAAGCTACCAACGGCTCGGGCGGGGAAACCCGCCGGAGCGATCCGCGATCCGGAAATCCTATATGCGATATTGGTAAGGTGGGCCACATCAGCCCTGCGACCTGCGGCGATGGCGGCATGCGCGAGTGCGCCGACACCGGATCGTGATCCCCGCGGTCGGGCCCTGCGCCGCACTGCACGCCCACCCGTCCCAGGAGGACCCGATGGCCCGCATCGAGCAGATCGACTGGTTGGAGACGTTCGTGGCGGTGATCGACCACGGCAGCTTCTCCGGAGCCGCCCGCGCGCTGCACCGCGCGCAGTCCCGGGTGAGCACGCACGTCGCCACGCTCGAGAAGGCGCTCGGCGGGACGCTCGTGGACCGCAGTCACCGCCCGATCGGGCCGACGGAGCTCGGCACCGCCTTCCTGCCCCATGCCCGCGCCGTCCTCGCGGCGCTCGAGCGCGGGGTCGAAGCCGTCGACGCGCATGCGGGCACCCCGCGCGGGCGGGTGGTGATCGGCTGCCATCCCAGCGTCAGCGCCGGCTTCCTCCCCGGCGTGCTCGCCGCCGTCCACGCCGTGCACCCGTTCGTGCGGGTCGAGCTCACCGAGCACACCACCCCCGACCTCGTCTCCGGCCTGCTCACGGGCCGCTTCCAGATCGCGATCCACTCCCTCGCGGCCGACCCGCCCTCGGCCGAGCTGCAGAGCATCCACCTGTGGACGGAGCCCTTCGTCGCGGTGGTGCCCCCGGATCATCCGATCCTCCCGGACGACGAGGTGCCGCCCGGCGGCCTGGACCCGCGGGCCATCGCCGAGCACCCGCTGATCGCCATCGCGCAGCCGGGCACCACCGTCGATCCCGACACCGGCTCCGCGCTGAGCGCCTGGGGGCTCGAGCTCCCCCTGGCCTGGCAGTCGGAGCAGCCGCAGTCGGTGGTGAACCTGGCGCGCGCCGGCCTGGGCGTCGGGGTGCTGAACGCGCTGGCGGCGGCGATCTCCGACACCAGCGGCATGGCGGTGGTGCCGGTGGGCACGCTCGAGGCGGGACGACAGGTCGCGGTCACCCGGGACCGGCGCTCGGCCTCGTCGCCGAGCGTGGACGTCGTCTTCCGCGCGATCCTCGAGGCCGCTCCCCCGCCGGGGGTGCAGCCGGCCCGCCCGCACGGCTGAACCGCAGCACTGAGAGGGGGCCCGCTCCGGCACTCGCTTGACGCCGCCGGAGGACCCGTAGATCCTATAGGCCGTGCGGGTCGGCGCGGCGATGCGCTGGCCGAACCTTCCAGCGGCGCCGATCCCCCGGCCCGGCCCACCCTTCTCGTGATGAAGCGACCAGGAGCTCCCGTGACCGACGCCCCCACCTCCGCCCCCAGCACGCTGCGCTCACCGCTCTACGGGGCGATGGACCGGATCCCGGGCGGCACCATGGTGATCCCGCTGATCCTGGGCGCGATCGTGGGCACCTCCGCCCCGGGATTCCTCGAGCTCGGCAGCTTCACCACGGCCCTGTTCGCCACCCCGATGCCGATGATGGCCCTGGTCATCTTCGCCACCGGCATGCAGATCACCCCGCGCTCGATCGGCCCAGTGGCGGGCACCACCGGGGCGATCCTGCTCGGCAAGACCATCGTGCCCGGACTGCTGGTGGTCGGCCTGGGCTTCCTGGTGGGGCTGGACGGGATCCTGGGGATCTCGATCGTGGCGATGCTCGCCACCTTCGACAACTCCAACGGCGGCATCTGGCTGGCGTTCACGGGGAAGTACGGCACCCGGACCGACCGCGGCGCCTACGTCGCCTCCGCGGTGAACGACGGGCCCTTCTTCACCATGCTGTTCATCGGGGCCGCGGGCCTCGGCTCGATACCGCTGGACGCCTTCGCCGCCGCGATCATCCCGCTGATCCTCGGCATCGTCGTGGGCAACATCGACCACCGCTGGACCGAGATCATGCGCCCGGTCCCCACGATCGTGATCCCCTTCTTCGCCTTCGGCCTCGGGACCGGGATCGACATCAGCGCGATCCTCACCGGCGGCCTGACCGGCATCGTGCTGGGCCTGCTGGTCACGCCGTTCACCGGCGGCACCACCTACCTCGCCTACCGCTTCCTGCTGCGGCGCGGCCGGCGCGCCGGGATCGGGGTGGTCGCGGGCACCACCGCCGGCAACTCGATCGTCACCCCGGCGATCATCGCCGCCGCCGATCCCCGCTTCGAGCAGTACGTCGACGTCGCCACCGTGCAGGTCGCCACGGCGGTGCTGATCTCCGCGATCACCGCGCCGCTGCTGGCGGCCTGGGTGCTCCGCCGCAACGGCACCCTGAGCAATCCCGACGAGGACGGGTTGGACGAGCGCGGGAACCCGCCGACGTCGGCCGCCCCGGCCGTCGCCGCCGCACCGATCGCCTCGGCTGCCGGCGACCGCGAGGACGACCTCGACGGCGACCCGCGCCTCGCGTCCCGCCGCCGCCCGTGAGCGCGCCCCGCCCCCGCCTCGGTCGCGCCCACCTGATCTGGGCCGTCGGTGTCTTCGCGTACCTCTGCGCCGTCTCCGGCCGCGCCGCCTTCGGGGTGGCCAGCGTCGAGGCCTCCGAGCGCTTCGGGGTCGACGGCGCGGTGCTGAGCCTGTTCGGCGTCGTGCAGCTGGGCACGTACGCGGCCGCGCAGATCCCCGCCGGGCTGCTGCTGGACCGCATCGGTCCGCGCCGCATGCTGGTGCTCGGGGCGGTGACGATGGCCGCCGGCCAGGTGCTGCTGGCCCTGGCCACGGAGGTGCCCACCGCATTGATCGCCCGGCTCCTCACCGGTGTCGGGGACGCGGCCACCCTGATCAGCGTGGTGCGGCTGATCGCCACGTGGTTCCCCACCGCCCAGGTGCCGGTGTTCACGCAGCTCGCGACCATGATCGGACAGTTCGGTCAGGCCGTCGCCGCGGTGCCGTTCCTCGCGCTGCTGGTGGGGATCGGCTGGAGCGTGGCGTGGTCGTCGCTGGCCTTCCTCCTGCTGTTCAGCGTGCTGCTGGTGATCGCCGTGGTGCGGGACGAGCCGCCCGGGGACCCCGACGCCGCTCCCCCGGTCCCGGCGCGGCCGGGGCAGGTGCTGCGGGACGTGTTCACCTCGCGCGCCGCCTGGTCGGGCTTCTTCCTGCACTCGCTGACGCTGCTGACGGTGAACTCCTTCCTGTTCCTGTGGGGCGTGCCCTACATGACCCACGGCCACGGCCTCGGACCCGCCGAGGTGGGCACCCTGCTCACGGTCAACGTCGTGCTCATGGTCGCGATCGGCCCGGTGATCGGGGTGGTCACCGGCCGGTTCCCGCGCCATCGCGCCCGGCTGGGCTGGATCGCCGGCGGCATCCTCACCCTCGCCTGGGCGGGCACGCTGCTGGCACCGGGCCAGCTCGCGGCCTGGCAGCTGATGCCGCTGATCATCGCCCTGGCGATCGGGTCGGCGACCTGCTCGGTGGGCTTCGACCTGGCCCGCACCGGCGTCCCCCCGCAGGCGATCGGCACCGCCACCGGCATGGTGAACATCGGCGGCTACTCCACCTCGCTGCTGGCGGTGCTCCTGATCGGCGTGATGCTGGACGTGCTGGCCCCGGACCGCCCTGCAGGACTCGACGACTACCGGATCGCGTTCGCCTCCATGGGCGTGCTCATGCTCGCCGCCGCGCTCGGGCTGCTCCTGACCACCCGCCGCCGCCGCCGCGATCCCGCCTGAGCCGGCGCGCATCGAAGCGCGCCCTGGTTTCGCGGAAACATCCGATCTCTCTTCAGGCCTACCTCTTGTCATCGTCGTCACACTTCTATATGTTGTGATGACTTCGTATAGAAAGGACCGTGACGATGACGTCACCCCGCTTCGGCGTGGCCGCCCTGCGCTCTCTGGCCACCGCCATGCTCGAGGCTGCCGGTGTGACCACGCCCGCCGCAGAGCTGGTCGCCCGGTCGCTCGTCGCGGCCGATCAGGCCGGGATCTACTCGCACGGGCTGCTGCGTCTGCCTCTCTACCTCAGCACCATCGCCGCCGGCGGTATTGATCCCACCTCTTCTCCGGAGGTCGTGCGCCGGCACGGGGCGGTCACCGTGCTCGACGGCGCCGCCGCCTTCGGTCAGGTCACGATGCAGCGGGCGGTGGACCTCGCGGCCGAGTCCGCCCGCACCCATGGCATCGCCACCGTCGCCGTGCAGGGCTCGAGCCACTTCGGGGCCGGCCAGTTCTGGGTCAACCAGCTGACCGAGCAGGGCATCGCCGGGATCCTGACCTCCACCACCGGACCGATTGCGGCGCCCTTCGGCGGCTCGCGGCCGATCCTCGGCACCAATCCGCTCACCATCGGCCTGCCCTCGGCCGGCCCGAACCCCCTGGTCGCCGACCTCGCGACCACCGCGGGCGCCTACGGCAAGGTCGTCGCCGCCCGCAACGAGGGCACCGACATCCCCGCCGGCTGGGGCGTCGACGCGAACGCCGCCCCCACCACCGACCCCGCCGCCGTGCTCGAGGGCGGCGCCCTGCTGCCCTTCGGCGGCCACAAGGGCTCCGGCATCGCCGTGCTGCTGGAGGGCCTGTCCGCCGCGCTGACCAGCGCTGCCTTCGCCTTCCGCACCGTGGACATCTGGCAGGACCAGTCCTCCCGGATGAACACCGGTCATCTCCTGATCGCGCTGGATCTCGCCGCCTTCGGCGACCCCGGGGCGATCCGGACCAGGGTCGCGCAGCTCCAGGACGAGGTGCGCACCTCGAACCCGGACGGCTCGGTGCTCTCCCCCGGTGACCTCGAGCACGCCCGCCTCACCGCGAACGCCGACACCGTCGAGCTGGCGGCGTCGACCGTGGCGGAGCTCCGCCTCCTCGCCACCCAGCACTCCCTCCCGTTCCCCGCCCCTCTGCCCGAAGGGACTCCGTGATGACACCCCTGACCCCTGCCGTGCCGGCCTCCGGTGGCGCCCGACGGCGCCGTCGGGGCGCCACGACCCTCGCCGCGGCGCTCTCCGTCCTCGCCCTGGCCGGGTGCGGGCTCTGGCAACCGGTCGACACCAGTCAGATCGAGAAGGCCACCGTCGACCCCGACGCCCGGGTGATCCGCTTCGCCCACCAGTACGACCCCGCCCATCCCGTCGAGTCCTGCGGCGCGGCGACCCTGCGCACCGAGCTGGCCGACGACGGCTTCGCGGTCGAGACCTACCCCTCCGGCCAGATCGGCGGAGAGGGCGAGACCACCGAGCAGATCGCCACCGGCGGTCTTGAGCTCGGCGTCGTCGGCCCCTCCTTCCTGGGCATCTGGTACCCCGACGCCGCCGTGCTCGATGCGCCGTTCCTGTTCACCGACGTCGAGCAGTTCGACGAGGCCACCAACGGCCCGATCATGGAGCAGGTCTACGAGGAGATGGCCGCCGAGACCGGGCTGCGGGTCAACAGCACCTGGTACTACGGCACCCGCCACATCACCGCTAACAAGGAGATCAACACTCCCGATGACCTGGCCGGGCTGAAGATCCGCACCCCCGACGCGCCGCTGTACATCACCAGCTTCGCGATCATGAACGGCAGCGCCACCCCGATGGCGCTGTCGGAGGCCTACCTCGGGCTCCAGCAGGGCGCGATCGACGCGCAGGAGAACCCGATCCCCACCATCGACGTCCAGAAGTTCTACGAGGTGCAGGACTACCTCAACCTCACCGGGCACATGGTCCAGGCCGTCAACATCGTCTCCTCCGAGCGCTTCGTGGAGTCGCTGACCGCCGACGAGCGGACCGGACTCGAGGACGCCATGGAGAAGGCCCGCATCGCCACCCGCGACTGCATCGTCGAGGCCGAGCAGGAGACCCTCCAGCGCTGGAAGGACGAGGACGTGATCACCGTCAACGACGAGGTCGACGTCGCCGCCTTCCAGGGCCTCATCGCCGAGGAGTTCCCCAGCCAGGTGCCGTGGGGCGACCTCTACCTCGAGATCCAGGAGTCGGTCCGATGAGCATGCAGTCGCCCAAGCCCATCGAGGGCGCCCACGACGGCCAGGTCCCCGACCTGGACACGTACATCGAGCGGGACTACTACGAGCGGCGTTTCCGGCCCTACCGCTGGCTGGTGGACGCCGAGCGGTATCTCGCCGGCGCGCTGCTGATCGCGGTGTTCGCCGTGATCATCTTCCAGGTGTTCACCCGCTACGTGCTGGACATGCCGCTGTCCTGGAGCGAGGAGGTGGCGCGCCTGCTGGTGGTGTGGCTGACCTTCGTCGGCGCCGGGTTCGTGGCCTCCCGCAACGCGCACATCGCGGTGGACATCCTCGCGGTGTACCTGCCGAAGAAGCTGGCCACCGCCTCCCAGATCTTCGCGATGCTCGTGGTGGTGGCCGCCTCCGCCTACATGGTCTGGGCCGCGCTCTCCCTCATGGTGCTGACCGGTCCGCTCCAGATGACGGCCACCTCGCTGCCCATGCCCCTGCTCTACGGCGCGGTGTTCGTCGGCTACCTGATGATCCTGGGCCACACGGCCCTGAACATCGTCATGTACCTGCGCCACCCCGCCGAGATCCCGGACGCGGTCGAGAAGGCCGCCGCGATGGAAGGTCTGTGACCTGATGGTTCTGCTGATCATGTTCGCAGCCCTGCTGGTGCTGCTCGCCCTGCGCGTCCCGGTGTGGATCGCCCTGCTCATCCCCTCGATCGTCTACATCATCCTCGACGAGACCGCGACCGCCGCGCTGGCCGCGCAGCAGACCGCCTCCGGGGTCTTCGACTTCGCGATCCTCGCGGTGCCGATGTTCATCCTGCTGGGCAACCTGGCCAACGTCTCCGGCGCCACCGACCGCCTGTTCGACGCCGCCACCAGCGCCATCGGCCATGTGCGCGGCTCGCTGGGCTACGTCAACATCGCCACCAGCTTCGGCTTCTCCTGGATGAGCGGCGCGGCCATCTCCGACGCCGCGGCGATGGGCCGCATCCAAGTGCCGGCGATGAAGCAGCGCGGCTACCCGGAGGGCTTCGCCCTCGGCATCACCGGCGCCTCCTCGCTGATCGCGCCGATGATCCCGCCCTCGATCCCCGCGATCATCTACGCGGTGACCGCCGGACTGTCGGTGAGCTCGCTGTTCATGGCCGGGATCGTGCCCGCTCTGGTGCTGGTCGTGGCCCTGTGCATCATGGTCTGGATCCAGACCCGCAAGCGCGACGACCTGCGCCTGGAGAAGCCGCCGGCGGCGAAGCGCGTCAAGGACGTCGTCAAGGCGCTGCCGGTCGCGGGCGCCGCGATCATCATCCTGGGCGGCATCCTCTCGGGCATCGTCACCCCCACCGAGGCCTCCGCGCTGGGCGTCGCCTATGTCGCGATCCTCGCGCTGTGCTACCGCACCCTGAACGGGAAGTCACTGGGCCGGATCGCCGCCTCCACGGTGGAGACCACCGGCAGCGTGCTGATCATCGTCACCAGTGCCTCCCTCTTCGGCTGGGTCCTGGCCCGCGAGCAGGCCCCCCAGGTGATGACCGAGCTGATCCTGCAGGTCACGGACCGGCCTCTGGTCTTCCTGCTGCTGGTGAACATCCTGCTGCTGATCGTCGGCGCGGTCCTGGAGCCGACCGCGGCGATCCTCATCCTGGTTCCGGTGCTGGCCCCGATCGCCGACGTGTACGGCATCGACCCCGTGCACTTCGCCGTGCTCATGATCTTCAACCTGATGATCGGTCTGCTCACCCCGCCGGTGGGGCTGGTGCTGTTCGTGCTGTCCTCGGTGACGAAGGTGCCGGTGACGAGGGTGATCAAGGGCGTGCTGCCCTTCTTCGTCCCGATGCTCGCGGTGCTGCTGCTGATCACCTTCGTCCCGTTCATCAGCACCTGGCTGCCGGGGCTCGTGGGCGGCTGAGGTGGTCTACACGGCATCCCCGGCGAGGCCCTTGCCGCCCGTCCACGACAGCACGCCCGCCTCCCGCGTCCTGCCCGCCCGGCGGAGCGTTCCGCCCCCGGCCCGCGCGGCGCCGGAGAGCGTGTACGAGGCGCTGCGCACCCGGATCGTCCAGCACGACCTCGAACCCGGCGCGCGGATCTCGATCAGCGAGGAGGCCCGCCGGCTCGGGGTCTCGCAGACCCCCGTGCGCGAGGCCCTGCACCGCCTCGAGGGCGACCGTCTGGTGGTGCGCTCCGCCTCCCGCGGATACGACGTCACCTCACTCATCGACCACGCCGAGCTGGTCGCCCTGTTCGAGGTGCGGCTGCTGCTGGAGCCCTGGGCCGCCCGCGAGGCCGCCACGGAGAGGTTGTCGAACCCCGGCCCGCGGCTGCGGGCGGAGCTCGACGCCCTGGCCGCGCTGCACGGCGGCGGACGGGCCGCCCAGGCGCAGCGAGCGGTCCATGATCGGCTCTTCCACCTGGAGATCCTGCAGGCCTCGGGCAACGCGCTGCTGCCGACGACGTTCGAGCAGCTGCACGCCCATGTGCACGTCTTCCGGCTCCACCAGGTCGATGCCGAGGGCGCGGCGACCTGCGCCGAGCACGCCGCGATCACCGAGGCGATCGAGGCCTGCGCCCCGGACGCCGCCGAGGAGGCGATGCGCGCCCACCTGCTGGGCTCCTTCTCCCGCCTGTCGGCCGGCTTCTCGGCGGGCGCCTCCGCGCCGAGCTCCGTTCCCCGCGAGGCCCGGGCCCGCCTGCGCTGAGCAGTGGCGATGCGCCCTTCCGGAGGCCCTCCGCCCGGGTGCGACCCGGTCAGCCGACGCGCAGGCCGCCGTTGAGGTTGTACGTGGCGCCCGTCGTGAAGCCTCCGAAGGGGCCGACGAGGAAGGCGACCAGCTCGGCCAGCTCCTCGACGGTGCCGAGCCGCCCCACCGGGGTGCGGGCCACGAACTGCTCGCGCCGCTCCCCCTCGAGGCGTCCGCCCATGATGTCGGTGTCGATGTTGGCCGGGGCGATCGCCGCGGTGGTGACGCCGGTGCCGGCGACCTCCTTGGCGAGGCCGCGGATCAGTCCCTCGACGCCGGCCTTGGAGGCGGCGTAGGCGGAGGTCGAGAAGTTCCCGCCGCCGTCCTGCGCGGCGGTCGAGCTCAGCGCCACGATCCGGCCCAGGCCCTGCGCGAGCATCCCGGGCAGCACGCGCTGGGCGAGGTGGAAGGTGCCCAGGGTGTTGATCGAGAGCACCCGCAGGAACTCGGCGCTGGTCAGCTGCAGGAAGGGGGTGGGGTTCGCGATGCCCGCGCAGGTGATCAGGGCGCCGATCGCGGGCAGCGCCGGGTCCTGCTCGACGGCGGTGATCGCCGCGTCCACGTCCGCCTGCTCGGCGACGTCGACCCGGGCGGTGAGCACCGCGGGGGCGCCGGCGGCGCGGGCCTCGCGGGCGGCGTCGGCGAGGCCGTCCGGATCGAGGTCGAGCAGGGCCAGCGGGCGACCCGCGGCGGCGAGCCGCAGCGCGACCCCGCGCCCGATCCCGCGCGGGGAGGCGGCGCCGGTGACGACGGCGGTGAGCTCGGCGATGCGGGCCTCCTCGGCCGCGGAGCGCTCGCTCATGCCGCGCCGCCCCGCGGGGAGTTCACGGTGTTGCGCGGGGCGCGCCCCGCCGCGACGGCCATCACCTCGTCGAGCACCTCGGCGCCGGTGGCGCGGGCGAAGTCCGCCGTCCAGCACAGCGAGTGCGGCGTCAGCACCACGTTCTCGAGCCCGATCAGGGGGCTGTCGGCCGGGAGCGGCTCGACCTCGAAGACGTCCAGCCCCGCCCCGGCGAGGGTGCCGTCCTGCAGGGCGGTGACCAGGGCGCTCTCGTCGACCACCGCGCCGCGGGCGATGTTGATGAGGAACGCCGAGTCCTTCATCATCCCCAGCTCCCGGGCCCCGATGAGGTGGCGGGTGCCGGCATTGGCCGCGACCGTGACGATCAGGTAGTCGCTGCGGGCGATGACCTCGTCGAGCTCCAGCTGCTCGATGCCGACCTCGGCGCAGAAATCGGGCCGTGGCGAGCGGTTCCAGGCGATCACCTCGAGCTGCAGCGCGCGCAGCTGGCGCACCGTCTCCTGGCCGATCCCGCCCAGCCCGATCATGCCGATGGTGGCCTCGGCCAGTCCCGCCCCGCGGTACTGGGCCTTGCGGCCCCAGTCGGCCTCACGCACCAGGCGGTCCTTGGGCAGCAGGTTGTGGGCGAGGGCGAACAGGAAGGTCAGCGCGGTGTGGGCCATCGGCACCCGCAGCCCGGTGGGGGCGTTGGTGACGATGATGCCGCGCTCGTCGCAGGCGGCGAGGTCCACGGCGTCGAAGCCGGCGCCGAAGCGGGCCACATGCCGCAGGGTGGTGACCCCCTCGAGCTGCTCGGCGCCCAGTCGGGCGCCGCTGAGCAGCAGCACCGCGTCGAAGCCCTCGAGCTCGCCGGGCCGCAGCTCGCCGCCCTCGGTGCCGACGCGGGACCACTCGATGCCGTGCTCGACAAGGGTGCCCAGGCCGATGTCGCCGTAGATGGTGGAGCCGTCGGGCTCGGAGTAGTCCGCGGTGACGGCGAGCTTCCAGGCGGTCATGGCGTGAACTCCTCGGTGACCTCGGCGGGCTCGGGTTCGCGGTGCAGGCCCGCGCCGTGCCAGGCCTCGGGGTACTGCACGAAGCTGCGGTCCAGCGCCGCGATGCTGGTGGCCCCCAGCTGGCCCATGGCCAGCTCGAGCTCGCCGTCGAGGATGTCGATCACGTGCCGCACGCCCCGCTCGCCGTAGGCGGCGTTGCCGTAGCCCCAGGCCCGGCCGATGGAGACCAGGTCGGCGCCGACGGCGAGGGCCTTGGCGATGTCGTCACCGGTGCGGATGCCGGAGTCGAACACGACCGTCATCCGCCCGTCGACCGCGTCCACGATCGACGGCAGCGCGCTGATGGTGCTGGGCGAGGAGTCCAGCTGGCGGCCGCCGTGGTTGGAGACGTAGATGCCGTCGGCCCCGGCCTTCGCCGCGCGCAGCGCGTCCTCCGGGGTGAGGATGCCCTTGATGTAGATCGGGCCGTCCCACTGCCGGCGCACGTCCTCGATGTCTTCCCACGTCAGTGAGAGGTTCGCGAGGTACTTGGAGACGAACTCCTGGTGGGAGACGGCGTTGTCGCCCTGGATCTCGCCGGCCAGGTTGCGGAAGCCGATCGTCGGGGGGCGCATGATGGCCCGGGTCCAGTCGAGGTGTCGGATCGCCTGGACCGCATTGCGCGGGGTGATCTTCGGGGGGATCGACATGCCGTTCCGGTGGTCGCGGTAGCGCTTGCCGTTCAGCGGCACGTCCACGGTCACCACCAGCGCCTCGGCGCCGATCGCCTTCGCCCGGGAGATGAGGTTGGAGACGATCGTGGCGCTCTTGTACATGTACAGCTGATACCAGAGCGGGCCGGTGGCCTGCTCGGCGAGCTCCTCCATCGCCCAGTTCGAGGCGGTGGAGATGGTGAAGGGGATGTTCGCCTTCCCGGCGGCGCGCACCGCCCCCATCTCGCCCTCCCCGCCGATCATGCGCTGCAGGCCCAGCGGGCCGAGCACATAGGGGCGCTGCAGGGCCATGCCGTCGACGGTGGTGGAGGTGTCGATGCGGGAGATGTCGGTGAGCCAGCGCGGCCGAAAGGTGACCTTGGCCAGGTCGCGGCTGTTCGCCTCGAGGGTGGTCTCGTGGTTGGACGCCCCGTCGATGATGTCGAAGGCCATGGTGGGCAGGCGCTTCCTGGCCAGTTGCCGTACATCCTCGATGGACGGGGCGGCCTGCAGCGGATCCAGGCGGAAACCGCCGGCCGCGAGCATCTTGGCGAATTCGACGGCGCCGGACAGACGTGACTCGGCCATGGGTGAGCTCTCCTATGAGTTCGGTGCTGCTGCGGGGTGGACGACGGGTCCCGGGGCGCAGGCCCCGGGACCGGTCGGCTCAGTGCATGTGCTTGCCGCCGTCGACGTTGATCGAGGTGCCGTTGACGTAGCTGGAGTCCTCGCTGACCAGGAAGCTGATCAGGCCGGCCACCTCCTCGGGCTGGCCGACGCGCTCGAGCGGGATGTTGGCGCTCATCCCGGCCTTGCGCTCGTCGGTGAGGGTGCCGCCCATGATGTCGGTGTCGATCGGTCCGGGCAGGATCACGTTGGCGGTGATGCCGTACTTGCCGAGCTCGCGGGCGGCGCCGCGGGTCAGACCCTGCACAGCGGCCTTCGCGGCGGCGTAGCCGATCTTGGAGAAGGTGCCGCCGCCGTCGAGGGCGGTGATCGAGGAGGTGTTGACGATGCGACCGCCGAAGCCGCCCTCGATCATCCGCTTGGCCGCGGCCTGCATCATCAGCAGGGTGCCCTTGCCGTTGACGTCCATGACCCGGTCCCAGACGTCCGGGGTGAGCTCGAAGATCGAGTGGGGGCTGGGGATGCCGGCCAGGTTCACCAGGGCGGCGATCGGCGGCATCTCCTCGTCGATGCGCGCGAAGGCGGCGTCCACGGCGGCCTGGTCGGAGATGTCGACGCCGACGCCGATGACGGAGGCGCCGCCTTCCGCGATGAGCTCGGCGGCGAACGACTCGACGGCCGCGCCGTCGATGTCGGCCGCGACGACGCTCCAGCCCTGGGACAGGAGCTTGCGGACGACCTTGCGGCCGATGCCGCGCTCACCGCCGGCGCCGGTGACGATCGCCGTGCGCTGGGCCGGGAAGGGCTGGATCTTCTTGAGCTCGTAAGCCATGGGAGAACTCCGTTCGATGGGGGGGGTGGAGAGATCGGGTGATGAGGTCGTGGCTGCGGAGCAGCCGCGCTATCCGACGATGAGACTCATGACGAACAGCATGGGGATGGAGGCGGCCCACATGACGGTGGTCAGACCGGAGTGTGCCTTGAGCGCCGCGGTGCCGTCGAGGCCGAGGAACCGCGTGACGACCCAGAAGTACGAGTCGTTGTAGTAGCTGCAGACCATGGCGCCGGCGACGCAGGCCATCACCGCCACCAGCGGGTCCAGCCCGATGGTGGCCATGACCGGCACGGTGACCGATGCCGCGGTGATCATCGAGACGGTGCCCGAGCCCTGCGCGACGCGCACGATCGAGGCGATCAGGAAGGGCAGCAGGAAGGACGGCAGCGGCAGGTCACCGATCGCCGCGGCGAGGGCATCGCCGATGCCGGTGTCGCGCAGCACCTGTCCGAGTCCGCCACCGGCACCGGTGATGAGGAGGATGAGCCCGGCGTCGGCCGCCGCGTCCCCGAGCCACTGGTGGCTCTTCTTGCGCGGCGTCCACCGGGGCAGCAGCAGGTAGACGGCCAGCACCAGGCCGATCAGCAGGGCGATGACGGGATCGCCGATGAAGACGAACGCGCCGGCCCAGGTCGAGGGCTCGTAGTCGGCGGCCACGGCGGTGCCCTGGGCGCCCATGTCGATCGCGGTGACGACCGTGTTCATCACGATCAGCAGGATCGGGATGATCAGGGGCAGCAGACCGACGACGGCGCCGACCCGATGCGGGGCCGCACCCGCCGGCGCGGACTCGGCCAGCTCACCGGTCGGAGCGGAGACGGCCTCGAGGTCGATGGCCGCGCCCGAGCTGCCGCCCCCGGAGCCTGCGGCGACCGCGGTGCGGTCCGTGCGGACGTTGCCGTAGACGGCCTGCTGGACCTCCTCGGAGACCTCGTTCTCGACCTTCGGACCGATCCACTTCGCGTACAGGGTGACCACCGGGATCATGAACACCGTGAAGACGAGGCCCGTGATGATCACGGAGCCGACGCTCACGCCGAGGATGCCGGCGACACCGAGCGGCCCGGGGGTGGGCGGGACGAAGTGGTGGGTGATCACCATGCCGCCGGCCAGAGCGATACCGAGCGTCGCGTAGCCGTACTGCTTGACCTTGGCGATGGCCCGGGCCAGCGGGTTCATGATCACGTAGCCCGAGTCGCAGAAGACCGGGATCGAGATCAGGGCGCCGATGCTGGTCATGGCCCAGGGCTCGCGCCCCTTCCCGAACAGCCGCAGGAAGGCGACCGCGATGGCCTGGGCGGCGCCGGAGACCTCAAGGATCTTCCCGATCGCCACGCCCAGGCCGATCACGATGCCGATCGAAGCCAGCGTGTTGCCGAAGCCCGTCTTGATCGACCCGACGATGCCGGGCAGGGACTGCCCCGCGATCAGCCCGACCACGACGGAGGCGATGAGCAGTCCGGCGAAGGCGTCCAGCCGGGTGCGCAGGACGATCACGACGATGAGGGCGATGCCCACCACCAGCGCGACCAGCAGGATCGGATCCATCAGAACTCCTTCGTTCCGTAAGAGACCGGTGCGGTGTCAGGCGTCCTCAGGCTAGCGCCGAGGACAGCACCTGGCGGATGTACGTGACGTTCTCGGCGATCACGCCGAGGGAGTCGGAGCCGTAGTGCTCGCAGCAGAACGGGCCGGTGTAGCCCAGCTCGACGGCGCGGTGGATCACGGTGCGGTAGTTGATGTAGCCGTACTTCAGCGGCATCGGGGCCGAGGAGTACGCCCCGGTGGCGGGGTCGAAGTCGCGGGTGTAGTTCTTGATGTGCCAGAAGTTCGAGTGCGGCAGCACCTTCTCGAACATGTCGGGCCAGGGCTCGACCTCGCGGTGCAGGCGCACCAGGTTGCCGATGTCCGGGTTCAGGCCGACGGCCTCGTGGTCGACGTCCTTGACGAAGGAGACGGCCTCGTCGGCGGTGCCCACGTAGGTGTCCTCGTACATCTCGAGGCTGACCTCGATGCCCTGGGCCTTCGCGGCGTCGCCGAGGGTGCGGATGCGCTCGATCGCCAGGTCGCGCAGCGCCGGGTCGTCGACGTGCCCGTCCGCCAGCCAGAACCAGATCGCCTGGTTCTGCGCCTCGGTGGTGGCCTGCATGAAGCCGGTGTTGACCACGCTCACGCCGAAGCTCGGGGCGAGCTCGATGAACCGCAGCGCGTCGGCCACGTTCTGCTCGCCGTTCTCGCGGTCGACGACCGAGTTGCGGGTCATGGAGATCGAGGACAGCGACATGCCCTCGCCGTCGAGCACCCGGCGGAACTCCTCGACGCGCTCGTCGCTGAGCTTGGCCAGCGGCAGCCAGGCGTCGGTGGGATCGATCTGGTCGACCCCGAGCTCCTTGACCTGTCGCAGCTGGGAGGCCCAGACGGAGGAGGAGGCCTCCAGGGTGGGGGTGCCGTCGGGCGTCTTGCTGCCGAACGAGAGCATGTTGGCGCCGATCGGCCAGTTCTCTGCCGTGAACATCGTTGTCCCTTTCACGTGGGTGGGGTTGCTCGGCGATCCTATAGGATCGCCGACCCCTTGGGAAGCGGTTCCAGCGGTTTTTCTCCTCCGGGCTCGCGGCGGCGCCCCGGTGTCTCCGTCGGGCGTCGCGCCGGCCGCCGGGCGCTCCCCGTCACCCGAGCGCGCGCTTCCGGGTGCCGGCGGAACGTCACTTGTTCACCTCCGCTCCTTTCCTATAGGATCGGAGGACATGCCGTGGCGGGTCCTGCTCTGCCCGGCGACGACTACCCGCCGTCGGCCCCCCGCCCGGCTGCCCGTGGAGGAAATCAACGATGACGTATCTCTTCAATGACCCGGCCGACTTCGCGACCGAGGCGGTCGCGGGCCTGGCCCTCGCCCACCCCGACCATGTCGCCGTCGTCCACGGCGGCGTTGTCCGCGCGACCGAGACCCCGCAGGGCCAGCCCGCGCTGGTCATCGGCGGCGGCTCCGGCCACTACCCCGCCTTCGCCGGCTGGGTGGGCCCGGGCATGGGCCATGGAGCCCCGTGCGGCAACATCTTCTCCTCGCCGTCCTCCTCGCAGGTCTACTCGGTGGCCCGCAACGCCGAGAACGGCGGCGGCGTGATCCTGGGCTTCGGCAACTACGCCGGGGACGTGCTGCACTTCGGCGCGGCCGCCGAGAAGCTGCGCGCCGAGGGCATCGACGTGCGCATCATCAAGGTCAGCGACGACATCGTCTCCAACACCCCCGAGAACCACCGCGACCGCCGCGGCATCGCCGGTGACCTGCCGGTCTTCAAGATCGCCGGCGCCGCGATCGAGGCCGGCGCCGACCTCGACGAGGCCGAGCGGATCGCCTGGAAGGCCAACGACGCCACCCGCTCCTTCGGCGTCGCCTTCGACGGCCCCACCCTCCCCGGCGCCCCCGAGGCCCTCTTCCACATCGAGGACGGCCAGATGGGCGTGGGCCTGGGCATCCACGGCGAGCCGGGCGTGCGCGACGAGCCCATCGGCACCGCCTCCGAGATCGCGAAGCTGCTGGTCGAGGGCGTCCTGGCCGAGCAGCCCGCGCGCAGCGAGGGTGGTTACTCCGGCCGCGCCGCGGTGCTGGTCAACGGCCTGGGCACCGTGAAGTACGAGGAGCTCTTCGTGGTCTACGCGAAGGTCGCCGAGCTGCTCGAGCGCGAGGGCATCACCCCGGTGCGCCCCGAGGTCGGCGAGCTGGTCACCAGCCTCGACATGGCCGGGCTCTCCCTGACCCTGGTCTTCCTCGACGAGGAGCTCGAGCAGCACTGGCTCGCCCCCGTCGACACCCCCGCCTTCCACCGCGGCGCGATGCCCGCGATCGAGCGGCCCCGCCGCGAGAAGTTCTGGCAGGCCGGCGCCGATGAGACGCCCGCCTCCACCGAGGAGTCCCGCGAGGTCGCCGCCAAGGTCACCGCGGTGCTGGACCTGTTCGAGTCGGTCTGCGCCCGCGAGGAGGCCGAGCTGGGCCGGATCGACGCGATCGCCGGCGACGGCGACCACGGCCAGGGCATGGCCTACGGCTCCAAGGGCGCCGCGGCCGCCGCGAGCCGGGCCCTCCAGGACGGCGCCGGGGCCCGCACGGTCCTGGTCCGCGCCGGCGAGGCATGGTCCGAGTCCGCCGGCGGCACCTCCGGTGCGCTGTGGGGCGCGGCCCTGATCGCCGCCGGGGCCGTCTTCGCCGACGACGCCGACGCCTCGGACCGCACCGTCGTCGACGCGCTGGATGCCGGCATCGACGCGGTGCTGCGCCTCGGCGGGGCGAAGGAGGGCGACAAGACCATGGTCGACGCCGCCATCCCGTTCCGCACCGCCCTGGCCGAGGCCTTCACCGGCGAGAACGCCGCCGCCGCGATCCTGCAGGCCGCGCAGACCGCGCGCACCGCCGCCGACGCGACCGCGGACATCACCGCCAGCCTCGGCCGCTCCCGGGTGCTCGGCGAGAAGTCGCTCGGCACCCCCGACCCCGGCGCGATCTCCTTCTCGATCCTCATGAAGGAGCTCGGCCAGCACCTGTCCTGACCGATCCCGCATCATCACCCCCCAGGAGAAGCTCATGGCTCTGAAGATCATCGTCGGCGGCGACAACGCCGGCTACGGCCACAAGACCGAGATCAAGGCCCTGCTCGAGGCGGACGACCGCGTCGAGTCGGTCTTCGACGTCGGCGTCGGCTCGGCCGACGACGGCACCCACTACCCCAACGTCGCGATCGCGGCGGCCGAGAAGGTCGCGGCCGGCGAGGCCGACCGGGCGCTGCTGATCTGCGGCACCGGGCTGGGCGTCGCGATCGCGGCGAACAAGGTCTCCGGCGTCCGCGCCGTCACCGCCCACGACCTGTACTCGGTGCAGCGCTCCGTGCTCTCCAACAATGCGCAGGTGCTGTGCATGGGCGAGCGCGTGATCGGGCTCGAGCTCGCCAAGGAGCTGGTAAAGGTGTGGCTGGACCTCGAGTTCGACCCGACCTCGTCGTCGGCCGCCAAGGTCGACGCGATCTGCGCCTACGACGGCTCCCTGGACGCCGCGCAGGCCTGACCGCCGCGACAGCCCCCGTCCCGCCGTGCGTGGTAAGGTTCCACGATCGTGGAACCTTACCACGCACGGCGCCCTCCTGCAGAAGGAACCACCATGAGCACGCTGTGGATCGGCACCAGCTGGAAGATGACCAAGACCCTCGCCGAGGCGCGGGCCTGGGCCGAAGCCCTGCGCGATCACCTCGGCGGCAGCGCCCCGACGGGCGTGCAGCCGTTCGTGATCCCCTCCTTCACCGCCACCACCACGGTGCGCGGGATCCTCGGTGATCACTCCCCGGTGCTGCTGGGCGTGCAGAACGCGCACTGGGAGGACGCCGGGGCCTGGACCGGGGAGGTCTCGGTCCCCCAGGCGAAGGATGCCGGGGCGCAGCTCGTCGAGATCGGCCACTCCGAGCGGCGCGAGCACTTCGGCGAGACCGTCGAGACGACGCGTCGGAAGGTCGCCGCGGCCCTGCGCCACGGCCTCACCCCCCTGCTGTGCATCGGGGAGAGCGCCGAGGTGAAGGCGCGCGGCGGCTCGGCGGCGTTCATCCTGGCGCAGGCCGCCGGAGCGCTCGACTCCCTCCCCGCCGAGGAGGTCTCCCGGGTGGTCATTGCCTACGAGCCGATCTGGGCGATCGGCGAGAAGGGCCGTCCCGCCACGGTCGAGGAGCTCGTCGACCCCTTCGCCGCCCTCGGCGAAGCCTACGGCGGGAAGGTCGCGGGGCTGCTCTACGGGGGCTCCGTGAACCTCGACAACGCCGCCGACCTGCTCGGGATCGAGCACGTCACCGGACTGTTCGTCGGCCGCACCGCCTGGCGGCTCGAGGGCTACCTCGAGCTGCTGCGGATCGGGCAGGAGCACGCGGCCGCGCTCTGATCAGCGCCGGCGGCCCGGTCCGCCACCGGCCCGGGCCGGCGTCGTCAGAGGATGCCGAAGCTGTCGAACACCTCGCGGACGGTCCGGCCCTCCTCGAGCAGCGCCCGGACGTCGCCCTCTCGGCGGGACTTCTCCTCGGCGGCGGTGACCGTCTGCTCGATGCGCTCGGCCGGCACGACCACCACGCCGTCGAGGTCGGCCAGTACGTAGTCACCCTCGCGCACCCTCACGCCGCCGCAGGTGATCTCGACGCCGATCTCCGCCACGTCGATCCGTCCCAGGGAGTCGGCGGCGTGGATGCCCGCGAAGAAGGCGGGGAAGCCGAGGGCGCGGATGCCGGCGACGTCCCGGGTGAAGGTGTCGGCGACGATGCCGGCGGCGCCCTTGAACTGGGCGGCGGTGGAGAGCAGCTCCCCCCACAGCGAGCCGCGGCAGGTCGAGCCGACCAGCACGTGGCCGGGCTCGACCGAGTCGACCGCCGCGATCTCGGCGGCGTAGTGGAGATCCGCGCTGGCCGGCGGTCCGTCCACCTCGAGAACCTGCATGGTGTGGGCGCGGCCGACCATCGCGTGGTCGTCCGCGAGCGGCCGCAGGTGCGGCGCCATCACCTGCTCCCGCAGCCCGAGCGCATCCAGGCAGTCGGACACCACCGCCACCGGCAGCGCACCGAGCCTCGTCATCCAGGGGTCGCTCATGGACGTCTCCTTCTCCTCGCCGTTCGCTCAGTGGATGTGGGAGCCGCCGTTGATGTCCAGCGTGACGCCCGTGAGGTAGCCGCCGTCGCGGCCGAGCAGGTAGGCGATGCCGCCGGCCACGTCGTCCACCGTGCCGACCCGGCCCACGGGCAGCTCCTGCAGCAGGAACTCCTTGCGCTCGTCGCTCAGGCGCCCGCCCATGATGTCGGTGTCGATCGAGCCCGGCGCCACCGAGTTGGCGGTGATGCCGTACTCGCCGAGCTCTCGCGCCCAGGTCTTGGCCATGCCCAGCAGGGCGGCCTTCGATCCGGAGTAGGCGGCCCGCCCGTACACGCCGCCGCCCCGCTCGGCCGAGGCGGAGGAGACGTTGACGATGCGGCCCAGGCTGTGACGGCGGAAGACCTTCACCGCCTCGCGGGTGACGAAGAAGGTGCCGTGGACGTTGACGTCGAACACCCGCTTCCACTCCTCGGTGCTGACCTCGGTGAACGGGGTGGGCGAGGAGATGCCCGCATTGTTGACGACGCCCACCAGCTGCGGCAGCTCCGCGTCGATGCGGGCGACGGCATCGATCACGGCCTGCTCGTCGGCGATGTCCACGCCGAGGCCGAGGGTCGGGGTGCCGTGCTCGGCGGCGATCTGCTCGGCCACGCGCTGGGAGGCGTCCGCGTCGAGGTCGAGGACGGCCACCGCCCAGCCGTCCCGGGCCAGGCGGGTGGCGGTCGCCCTCCCGATGCCGCGCTCGGAGGCGGCGCCGGTGACGATCGCGGTGGGGGTCTCGGGGAAGTCGGAGGCCGGGTACGGGCTGAGGGCCAAGGCAGTGGTCCTTTCGGGGACGGAAGGGGCGGCGAGGAACGGTCTATGGTCGGTGCTGCATCTCCGCAGCGGCGCGCCGAGCGGCGGGGCACGGAAGCGATCCACCGACGCCAGGAGGCCCGACACCCATGTCATCGCACTCGTCCTCGGCTCCGCGGCCACCTCGCGCAGGAACGTCCGACCCCTCCCAGGCTACGTCGTCGGCGCCGGCGCCGGTGCGCTCGGTGGCGGTGCTGGGACTGGGTCCGATGGGACTGCCCATCGCCCGCACCCTGCTGTCCGCCGGGATGCCGACGACGGTGTGGAACCGCACCCGGTCGAAGGCCGACGCCCTGGCCGCCGACGGCGCGGTGGTCGCCGGGTCCGTCGCGGAGGCGGCGGCCGACGTCGTGCTCTCGGTGCTGCCCGACGTCCCGCAGCTGCGCAGCCTGCTCGACGAGGAGACCATGGCGGCCCTCGGCGCGGCGGGCTCGCTGCTGGTGGTCATGTCGACCACCAGCGCGGATCTGGTCCAGGCCCTCGGCGAGGACCTCGCCCCGCACGGGATCCGGGTGCTGGACGCGCCGATGTCGGGCGGGGTGGCGGGCGCCGCCGCCGGGTCGCTCAGCCTGATGATCGGCGGGGCGGCGGCCGACGTGACCCGCGCCCGCCCGGTGCTCGAGATCATCGGCGGCACCCTCACCCACCTCGGCGAGCTCGGCGCGGGCTCGGTGACCAAGCTCTGCAACCAGATCGTGGTGGCGGGGACCCTCGCCTCCCTCGGCGAGGCCTTCGCCCTGGCGCGGGCCAGCGGCATCGACCCGGCGCAGCTGGCGCAGGTGCTCGGCGGCGGGCTGGCGGCCGGCGAGGTGCTGCGCCAGAAGCAGGACAAGCTCCTGACCCGGGACTACTCCCTGGGTGGGAGCACCGACAACCAGGTCAAGGACCTGCTGTACGCGACCGCCGCGATAGAGGCGGCCGATGTGCCGGCCCGCCTGCTCCCGGTGCTGCTGGACGCGTTCCAGGAGCTGGTCGAGCGGGGCGCGGGGCAGCAGGACCACGCAGCGATCCAGGAGCTGTTCCTGCCCGTCGAGGACGGCGCCGACCCCATCGCCCCCGCCTGAGGTCTCGCTCCCGCGGGCCTCCCCGGCGCCCAGCGCGCCCTCATCCGGCCGCGCTAACCTGGTGGCCTGTCGACGCCGAGGGCGGCCCGCGAGCTCCGGCTCCCGGATCGGCCGCTCCCTCGTCGTCGGCTTCGACCTCCGTCCCCTCCTGAGAGGTCTGCGGATACCCGTGAACGAGCAGAGCCGACCACCGAAGCAGAAGCCGGTCCGCCGGACCGGCCCTTCACTGCGCCCCCGCGGTCCACAGGGCGTGGATCTGCCGTGGAAGGGCCCGGCGGTGCGCACCGCCGCCTGGACCCCGAGCGGCCGCCCGCTCGAGGGCAAGGTCTTCTCCCCCGCCTCGCGGGACCTGGCCGCGCCGCGCCAGAGGGGCCGCTGGCTGACCGTCGTCGTCCCCTCGATCCTCGGCGGCACCCTCGGGATCAGCACCTTCGTCGTATTCGGGGTCAGCAGCCTGATCGGCGGCGCCGGGCTGCTGGCGCCCCTCCTGGGCGGCCTGGTGGTCGGGGTGGTCGTCGGCGGCGGCAGCGGCTTCCTGCTGCGCAACCGCCGCCCGCAGCCGATCCGGCTGGCGGCCCCCGACCGGGGGATGCCGGCGGGCACCCGCATGCTGCTCGAGAAGACCGTCAAGGCGTCGACTCAGCACCGCCGCCGCATCGCCCGGATCCGGCGCGGGGCCCCCGGCCCCGAGGTCAGGACCATGCTGAACCGCGCCGACGTCCTGCTGCAGCGGGTCAGCGCTCTGCTCGCCTCGACCGCGATGCAGGCTCGGCGCGCCTCGGACGCCGATGTGATCCTGCTGGAGGGCATGGCCACCCGCTACATCCCGGACCTGGTGGACGCAGTGGAGGACAACCTCCGCTACGTCGGCACCTTCACCGGGGACGCCCGCGAGCAGGCGCTCGCGAACCTGCGCAGCGTCGAGGAGCAGCTGGTGGTGCTCGACGACGGGCTCTCGCGCGTCGAGGGCGACGTCATCGCCGCGGCCACCCGCACGCTCGACGTGCACTCCGAGTTCCTGCGCACGCGCTTCGCCGACCAGCAGCGCGACCCGCTCACCGACCGCTGACCCGGGCTCGGCGATCGCCGAGCCGGCCGCCGCTCAGGCGGAGGCGGCGGGAGTCCCCGCAGGATGCGACGACTCCAGCTCGTTGATCCGCAGCGACCTCGCCAGCACCCCGTCGAGGTGGTCCGACAGCGCCCGCATCGCGGCATCGTGGTGGTGACGGCGCACGCTGTCGAGGATCACGGCATGCTCGGCGAAGGCCTCGTGGGCGTCGAGATGCAGCGGGCCTCCCTCCCAGGTCTGGCGCATGCGGTGGGTGTGGGTGCTGAGCCGCTCGAACATCTGCTCCAGGTAGCGGTTGTCGGCGTGGCGGTAGAGCGTCTGGTGGAAGTCCGAGTCGGCCTGGAAGTGCTCCCGGACCAGCTCGTAGTCGAGCTGATCGGCACCGGCGATGCGGCGGACGACGTCCGCGTGCCGGGCGTGGGCGGCCTCGAGGTCGGCGAGGAAGGCCTCGAAGTTCTCGAAGGCGCGGTCGAGCACCGCCAGCTCGATCACCTTGCGGGCCCCGAGGAGCTCGGTGATCTGCTCGGTGTCGAGCATCGGGGCGACCACGTAGCCGCGCAGCGCGACGTACTCGACCAGTCCCGACCGCTCCAGGGACACCATCGCCTCGCGCACGGGGGTGGGAGAGACGTCGAGGTCACGGGCCAGTCCGTCGATGCTCAGCCGCGATCCCGGCGCCCAGTGCGACTCGAGCAGGCGCTGCAGGATCAGCTCCTCGACCTCGTCGCGCAGGACCTGTCGTCTGATGGCCATATGGGCGTTCCCTTCGACGGCAGAAGGGCAGGCCGGTCGGCACGCCCCTGTGCAACGATGATCCGTTTTCCCATAGGATACCCAGCCGCGGGCCGGAGCGGGCACACGCTTTCACGCAGTTGTCGGGGCGCAGCCCGGGCGGGCCGGGCGCACCGTGCCGCACCGTGCCGCACCGCGCCGCGCCGCGCCGCGGGGAACGATGCGTGCATCCACTGGCGCTGTACGAGCACGGAGCGCCCTATGCGCCCCTTCCTGCCCGCTGAGCGCCAGTGGATGCACGTCGGGTCTTCGCCCACCACGGTGCGGACGCGCCTCGCCTCAGACGCTCGCCAGCACCACCGGCTGTCCGGTCCGCACGGACTCCTGCGCCGCGGCGACCACCCGCACCGTCCGCAGGCCCACCTCGCCCGAGGGCGCCGCGGTCTCCCCCGTGCGCACCGCCTCGAGGAAGGCGTCCAGCAGCAGGGCGTCGGTGTCCGCACCGTAGGGGAGCCACTGGCCGGGCCCGCCCACATGCTGGGAGAAGGCGTCGATCTGCAGCTGCCCGCCGGTGCCGAGGGCCTGGAGGCGCAGGCCGCCCCAGGTGGCGGCGTCGGCCGGCTGCGACCAGGAGCAGTCGATGGTGGCGACCTGCCCGGAGGCGTAGGTGAGGGTCACCAGTCCCCCGGTCTCCGCGCCCTGCCCGGCGGTGTCGGCGTGGAGGATGCGGTTGACGGTGGCGTGGACGGTGGCCGGCTCGCCGAGCATCGAGTCGAGGATCTCGGCGATGTGCACGGTGTGGTCCACCATGGCGCCGCCGCCGGCGAGCTCGACGTCGGTGAACCAGTCGCGCTGGCTGGGCAGCTTGCCGTTGTTGGTGCCGGTGAAGCCGATGACCTCGCCGAGGGTGCCGTCGGCCACCGCTGCCCGCATCGCCTCGACCGCCGGCGCGAAGTGCACCGGGTACGCGGTCATCAGCACCACCCCGGCCTCGCGGCAGGCGGCGACCATGGCCTCGGCGTCGGCGACGCCGGTCGCCAGCGGCTTCTCGCACAGCACGTGCACGCCGCGGCGGGCCGCCTCCAGCACCAGGTCCCGGTGATGGGCGTTCGCGCTGGTGACGACGATGGCATCGGGGCCCTCGGGCCAGGCCTCCCAGGCCTCCTGGTAGGAGCCGACGATCCGGGTGGCGACCACGTCGCCGTACCCGTCGGGATCAGCGACGACCAGGTCGATGTCGGCGCGCGCGTCGAGGGTGCTCGCGTAGGAGCTGGCATGGGTGTGCGCGCAGCTCATCAGGGCGACCTTGAGCGGGGCGGCGGGGTCGGTGGGGCGTGCGGTCAGCATGCGATGCTCCGTCCGGTGCGCAGGGAGTCGAGGGCGGCGCGGGAGACCTCGACGGCGTGGGCGCCGTCGGCCGCACTGACCCGGGTGGGGGTGCCCGCGGTGATCGCCGCGATGAACTCGACGATCTCCGCGGCGTAGGGGTCGCGCACGGTGGCGACATCGGGCAGGAAGCCGTCGCCGCTGCGCTGGCGGGAGGCCGCGACCACGTCGAACTCGATGCCGGTGTCGGTCGCCGAGTCGTACTGCAGGCGCCCGGCGTCCCCGGCGAGGTCGAAGGTGTAGCGGAAGGCGGTGCCGACCGGTCCCCAGAAGCCCCGGCAGTGGCTGATGGCGCCGGAGCGGTGGGTCAGGACCACGTGGCCGGTGCGGACGGTGTCGTCGCTGCCGGCGATCGACTGCTGGGCGTAGACCCGCTCGACGGGACCGGCCATCCACAGCGCCTGGTCGATGTCGTGGATCATCTGGTCCATGATCAGTCCGCCGGAGAGCTCCTCGTCGGCGTACCAGTCACGGTCCGGCAGCGATCCGGTGCGCTCGAAGCGCAGCACCGCGAGGGTGCCGACGGCACCGGTGTCGATCGCCCGCTTCGCGGCCGCGTACTGCGGGAAGTAGCGCACCACATGCGCCGGGAAGAGCTTCCTGCCCACCCGCTCGGCGTGCGCGACGAGCTCCTGGGCCTCCTCGGCGGTGAGGGCGAGCGGCTTCTCGCAGATCACGTCCCTGCCGGCCTCGAGGGCGGCGCGGACCAGCTCGGGATGGGCGGGGGTGGGGGCGCAGACGTCCACCACGTCGACCGCGTCGAGCAGCTCGGCAAGGGTGCCGTGCACTCTGGCGCCGGTCAGGGCCGCGAAGTCCTCGGCGCCCTCGAGGCTGTAGCAGTGCAGCTCGACGCCGAGCTCCGCCCAGCCGGGGGCGTGCGCGCGGGAGATGCCCCCGTGCCGATGATGCCGACGCGCGGGAGCGCTGTCGACGATGAGGTGTCGGTCATGGTCAACCTTTCATGCCGGAGTGGGCGAGTCCGTCGACCACCCGGCGCTGGAGGACGAGGAAGAGGATCAGGATCGGGGCCATGGCCATGATGCTCGCAGCCATCATCACCGGGTAGTTGGTGATGTGCTGACCCTGCAGGGTGGCCAGACCCACCGCAAGGGGCATGTTCTTCTCGTAGGTGCTCACGACCAGCGGCCACAGCAGATCGTTCCACGAGGAGATCGTGGTGAGGATGGCGACCGAGGCCAGCGCGGGCCCCGACAGCGGCAGCATGACCCTCGAGAAGATCTGCCACTGGTTCGCCCCGTCGAGGCGGGCGGCTTCCTCCAGCTCCTCGGGCAGCCCGGCGAAGTGCTGACGGAGCAGGAAGGTGCCGAAGGCGCTGAACAACCCGGGCAGGGCGATGCCGAGCACGGTGTTGAGCAGGTTCAGGTTCTGGACGATCGAGTACTGCGGGATCAGATAGATCTGCGAGGGCACCATCAGGATCGACAGCAGCAGGGCGAACAGCACCGCGCTCCCGCGGAACCGCAACCGGGCGAAGGCGTACCCGGCCATCGCGCACAGCGCCAGCTGGAAGCCGACCCGCAGCACGGTGATGCCGACGGAGACCCCGAACTGGTTCGCGAACGGCAGCACGTCGAACACGGCCGCATAGTTGCCGAACTGGAGGGACTCGGGCCACAGCGTCGGCGGCACGCTGGTGACCTCGGCCTGCGTCGACAGCGACATGATGAGCTGGTAGGCGAACGGGAAGATCATGATCAGCCCGCCGACGGTCAGCACGATGTACGCGTCGAGGTTGCGCGGGCGTCGGCGCTCGCGGCGCTCGACGCGCTGCGGCGCCTGCGTCGGAGCCGGTCTGGTCGCGACGACCTCACTCATAATTCACCCACCTCTTCTGGAAGCGGAACTGCACGGCGGTGATCACTCCGATGATGAGCAGGATGAGGATGGCGATGGCCGAGGCGTAGCCCTTGTCGTTCTGCGCGAAGGCCTGCTCGTAGAACAGGTAGACCAGGGACTGCGTGCGCGACATGGCCGGGTTGGACGGGCCCATCAGCGCGTACAGCAGGTCGAACAGCTGGAACCCGTTGATCGCGGTGATGATGGTGAGGAAGAAGATGCTGGGCGTCAGCAGCGGCACCGTGATCGAGCGGAACTGACGGGTGGGTCCGGCGCCGTCGAGCGAGGCCGCCTCGTAGAGGGCCGGCGGAATCGCGCGCAGGCCGCCCGAGAGGATGATGATCGCGAAGCCGAGCGAGGACCACAGGCCCACGATGCTGACGGCCGCGAGCGCCCAGCCCGGGCTGGAGATCCAGTACGGCCCGTCGATGCCCACCCGCGAGAGCAGGTAGTTCAGCAGCCCGAAGTCGCTGTTGTAGATCATCCGCCACACCATCGCGATCGCGGCCGGCATGGCGACGATCGGCATGAAGAACATGACCCGGTAGAACCAGGCGAAGCGCAGACCGGGACGGTTCAGCAGCGAGGCCAGATACACCGCCAGCGGGATGCCGAGCAGCACCACCGCCGTGTAGACCAGGGTGTTCAGGACCGCCCGCGGCACCTCCGCGTCGCTCACCAGCTCGACGTAGTTCTCCAGCCCCGCCCATTCGGAGCCGCCGAAGGCGCCGAAGGTCGTGAACGAGTTGTAGAAGGTGCTGAGGATCGGCCAGAAGTAGAAGACCACCACGCCGGCCATGAGCGGACCGATGAACAGCCAGGCCCACTTGTCGTCCCGGCGCAGGGTGCGGGTGCGGTCACTGCTCATCGGCGAGGGCCTCGTTCATCGCGGTCGCGAGCTCCTTCAGGCCGGTCTCGACCTCGATCTCGCCGCCGAGGATGCGCGGGAAGTAGTCGGCCTCGAGGCTCAGCCAGGCGGCGGTGTTCTTCGAGACCGGGTACGGCTTCGCGTCCGCGGCGTTGTCGAGGAACATCTGCAGGTCGAACTCCGGCAGCGACTCGACGTAGGCCGTGGCGGTGCCCTCGTAGGCGGGATTCGCGGCGCCCTCCTCGGCCTGGATGAGATTGGCCTTCTCGCTGCCGAGGAAGGCGAGGAAGGCCGCCGCCGCGGACTTGTTGCTGCCCTCGGCGGCCATGGCGTTGCCGATGCCGTGGATGACGTTGACCGTCTCGGCGCCCTGGGGCAGCGGGGCGGTGCGGATCGCGTCCCGGACCGGCGAGTCCTTGAACACGGCCGCCGACCAGTTCCCGGACCAGAGCATCGCGGCCTTGCCGGAGTTGAAGAGGTCGGCCGGCTTGTTCTCGGTGGTGAACTGGATCGAGGGCAGCGCCCCGTCGGCGATCAGTGAGCGCGCGAAGGTGAACGCCTCGATCGCTCCGGCCGAGTCGTAGCCGGAGGTGGTGCCGTCCTCGGAGATGATCTCGCCGCCCGCCTGGAAGGTCAGCGGGTACAGGTAGGCCTGGTTCTCGATGCCGTTGGCGCCTCCCCAGATGCCCTCGGCGCCGAGGGCGGCGGTGATGTCGCGGGCGGCCTGGGCGTAGTCCTCCCAGGTCCAGTTCTCGTCGGGCGCTGCGACGCCGGCCTTCTCGAAGTGGTCCTGGTTCCACCACAGCCCGATGGTGTCGAAGTCCTTGGGCACGCAGAACTGGCTGTCCTCGAAGGTGTAGAGCTCGTTCATGGCCTGCGGGTACTTGGCGGTGTCGAGTCCGGGCACCTCGCTGATGTCCTGCAGCTTGCCCTCTGCGGCGTAGAGCCGGACGTTCGGGCCGTTCATCCAGAAGACATCGGGCAGGTCGCCGCCGGTGGCCTGGGTCTGCAGCTTCTCGAAGTACTGCGCGAAGGGGGTGACGCTGATGGAGACCGCGATGTCGGGGTACTCCTCGTTGAATGCGGCGACGATCTTCTCCATCGCGGGCTTCTGCGCCGGGTCCCAGATGCTGTAGGAGATCTCCGCGCTGAGATCGGTCTCGATCTCCTCCGGGATCTCGCCGCCGCCTCCGCTGCCCGCGCCGCAGGCGGCGAGGGTCATGGCGCCGGCGGTGGTGGCGGCGGCGCCGAGGAAGGTGCGTCGAGAGGTGCTGTGCATGGTGGTGGTTCTCCTTGGATGAGCGGGTGGAGCGGGAAGGGGTCAGCGGGTCGGGGCCGCCCGGCGATGCCGGGCGGGCAGGGGCGGGTCGGGGATCCCGAGCGCCTGGACGAGCGCACCGCGCAGCGCGAGGGTCAGGGCGCCGACGAGAGTCAGGTCCTCCTCGTGACTCCCGGCGACCACGCGGGGGAGCCCAGTCCCGGGGTCAGCGCGCGGAGGCGGGACTGGAGATCGGTGATCGCCTCGGCCCCGGTGGTGCGGGGTCCGCCGTCGACGATCACCAGCTCGGGATCCAGCGGGTAGCAGAGCACCGCGATCACGGCCGCCAGCTGGGCGTTCAGCACGTCGATCCACTCCGGTCCGAGCTGCCCGGACTCGATGAGCCCGGCCGCCGCGAAGTAGGGGACCTCGCGGCCGTCGTGGGTGAGCGAGAGGGAGATGAGCCCGGTGCGCGCCAGGATGTCCCGCTCACCGGCGGCCCGGTGCGCGCCGTGCCAGAGGGCTCCGTCGAGCACCATCGCCGGACGGTGGAACTCATGGTTGGTCAGATAGATGAAGGAGGAGGCCCCCTGGCCGACGCCGGAGTGCAGCTCGCCCACGGCGCGCAGGTTCATGTCGTTCTCGACCAGCACCGCCTCCAGGCCCAGCACCTCCCGGGCGAGGGCGGCGAGCGGGATCCCCGTGAGCTCGGGGACCCGACTCGACAGCAGCACGGCCCCGTCGCTGCTGACGACGCCGGAGACTCCGATCACCGCCTCGACGAGGCTGCCGGTGGCGAGCTCGCTGCCGGCGCGCAGCGCCTGGACCTGCTCGAGGATCCTGCGCGGCAGGTCCGCCGCGGTCGGGTCCGCGCGCAGCGCGGCGTGGTCGATGGTGTGCTCGGCCACCACCCGTCCGGTGAGGCAGGAGAGCTGGACCCGGGTGCGGGCCGGCTGGATGTCGGCCACCAGCACGGTGCGCGTCCCGACCACCGGGGCCCAGGCGCGCGCGGGTCGCCCGGAGGTCGCCGGGCGCTGTGCGCTCTCCTCGACCAGGCCCAGCTGCGCGAGCTCCGCGAGTGCTCGTTGGGCGGTCGGTCGGCTGACGCCGGAGATCTCGGCGAGCTCGCTGATGGTGCCGCTGCCGTGGTCGCTCAGGTGCTTCATGATCGCCCCGAGCGCCGCGCCGTAGAGCCGCTGCGCCAGGGGCTTGACCTGCGGATCACCGGTGCTGAGCGACTCCACGGACACCTCACCTTCCAGAAGGACATGTCCGCGATCGTCGCGACCGTGCGACGTCGTTGCGGTCGAGCAGGACATATGAAAGCTAGTTGCAGAAGTTATGCACTGGCTCACACGATGTCAAGGCGCGACGGGGCCGTGACCGGAACGTGTCCTTCGGGGCGGCCCGTCTCAGGCGGTCAGCAGCGGCGCGATCTCCCGGCCCCAGGCCTGCACCGCCGGCAGGTCGCGGAAGTCCCCGGTGGGGGTGCGCATGGACTTCAGCAGCAGCCGCTCGTGCACGGGGATCCTGTCCATCAGCACCCAGCCGGGGAAGTTCTTCACGGCGATCGGCGTGACGGCGTGGGCGCTCAGGAACGCGTCGGTGGCCTTCTGCTTCCCGCCCTTGGCGGGATCCGAGGCCGACCCCGAGCAGGAGAAGAAGGCGAAGGGCCTCTGACCCAGCACGGACTCGTGCCGCGTCGCCCACGCCGCGGCCGACTTCTCCACGGACTCCACCCGCACCCCGGATCCGAGCACCACGGCCTCGTACGCCGACGGGTCGGGGCCCTCCGCGATGTCCACGGCGCTGGCGGCGATCCCCTCCTCGACCAGGGTGGCGGCAAGGGTCTCGGCGAGCGTCCGGGTGGCGCCGGAATGGGTCGCGTAGGCGATGAGAACGGTCATGCGCCCATCCTGGCAGGGCCCGTCCGGTGCCGGGCGGGACGGAGGACCCGAGATGGCCCTGCCGGCGGTGCCCGCCGCGCGCCGTCGGCTCACGTCCGCCCCGTCATGACCTGCTGGTCACTGGAAAATCGGCGGCCGGAAGCGGACAATCCTCCCATCGGCCCCGGCCGCCGTGGCCCGGGCCGTGCCACCAAGGAGGCAGCCGTGAAGCGGATCCTTTCGATCCTCGCCAGTTGTGTGCTCTTTCTCGGTCTGGGCATGACCATCCCGCTCGCAGCCAATGCCGCTCCGTACTGCGGCATCACCTGGGGGTCCCTGTCCAAGTCGGCGCCCGAGATGTCCTCGGCCCACATCACCAACCTGCGTGCCGGTCAGCACTCCTGCTACGACCGTCTCGTCGTCGATCTCGATCATGACGTCGCCGGGTACTCGGTGGCGTACGTGAACGCCGTCCATCGTCCCGGCTCCGGTGCCCCCGTCAGCCTGTCCGGCGGCGCCGATCTCGAGGTCATCGTCCGCGCCCCGGCGTACGACAGCCGCGGTCGGGCGACATATGCCCCGTCGCGTCCGAACACCGCGGTGGACGTCGCGGGGTTCCGCACCTTCCGCCAGGTCGCTCTCGCCGGCAGTTTCGAGGGCGAGACCACCGTCGGGCTGGGCGTGCGCGCCCGGCTCCCGATGCGGGTGTTCGTGCTGGACGGACCGGGCAGCGGTTCCCGGCTCGTCATCGACGTCGCCCATCGGTGGTGACGCCCCCGCCATGATGCCGTGACCACCGGCGGTCCCTCCCCCGGGGCCGCCGGTGCTCCGTGTCCGACGCCCCCGCGGTCCCCGGTCTCAGGGGCGGCCGACGTCCACCGGCTCGTCCACCGCCACCGCCGCGCGCCGCGGAGCGAGCGCTCCCAGCCCGAAGACGGCGACCAGGATCGCGGCGCAGATGATCGCCGCGAGGGTGCCGCCCACCATCAGCGGGAAGTTCGCCAGCGAGATCCCCAGCACCAGCAGCAGGCCGAGTCCGCCCAGGGCGGTGGCGACCAGCACGGCCCGCGGGGCGCGGCCGCCCGGCAGGGCGGCGCCGTAGCGGACCACGGCGATGCTGGTCAGCGCCATCATCACGATGACCCCGATGGCGCCGAGGCCCGAGTACCAGGTGTAGATCTCCACCACCGGGTCGAGCTGGGCGAGGGCGGAGACGGCGACGATCCCCGCGGTGACGGCGGTGACCCAGAGCGAGGCCCGCGACGGCGCGCGGTGGACGGGGTGGGCCTGGCCGAGGCCGGTGGGGAGCACGCCGCGCCGGCCGAGCGTGAACAGGTAGCGGGTGACGATGTTGTGGAAGCCCAGCATGCAGGCGAACATGCTGGTCACCACCAGCACCTGGGTCACGTCGCGCATGATCGGGGCGACCACCTCGCCGGCGAGGGCGACGACCACGCCGTCGGGGTCCTCGGCGGAGGCGGCCAGGGCGTCCTGCGCCCCGAGCCCCGAGATCACCAGCCACGAGGAGACGGTGTAGAGCACCCCGATCAGCAGCACCGCGATGTAGGTCGCGCGGGGGATCGTGCGCAGGGGGTCCTTGGCCTCGTGGCGGAACACGGCGGTGGCCTCGAAGCCGAAGAAGCCCAGGAAGGCGAACAGCAGCCCCAGGCCGGGCGCTCCGGAGAGGGCTTCGGACGGGCTGAACGGGAGGGCGCTGAGCTCGCGACCGGAGAGGAGCACGCCCGCGTCGATGGCGACCACCGCGAGGATCTCGAGCACCAGCACCACGCCCAGCACCTTCGCGGAGAGGTCGATCTGGCGGTGGCCGAGCAGGCCCACGACCGCGATCACCAGGCCCGAGATCAGCCACCAGGGCACCTCGAGGCCGGTCCACAGGGCCAGCAGGTTGCCGGCCTGGACGCCGAGATAGCAGGTCATCGACACCGTGAGCAGCACGTAGGCCAGCAGCGCGACGGCGGCGGTGCCCAGACCGGCGCGGCGCCCGAGGCCGCGGTCCACGTAGGCGTAGAACGCGCCGGCATCCGGGACGTGCGGCGTCATCCAGGTGTAGCCCACGGAGAACAGCAGCAGGATCACGGTGGCGGCGAGGATCATCAGCGGGGCGCCGACGCTGCCGGACTCGAGGATGATCAGCGGGAAGTTCGCGACCACCACGGTGATGGGGGCGGCGGCGGCGGCGACCATCAGCACGATGCCGGACACTCCCAGCGTGCGGGTCAGTTCCGTGGACACGGCGGCTCTCTACCTCCTGCGGCCCCTGGTGCCGCGGTCATGGCCCCGCCGGGCGGCGGATCACCAGGGGGTCACGGTACGGGCAGCGGGGCCGTCCGCGCCGCGCGGTCCACCCTGTCGCCGCAGGTCAGACCGTCGCGCGGGGAGAAAGCGGCGCAGATCACTGCGTGGTGGCCGAGGGGCCCTCCCCCGTCCGCGCACCGGCCACGGCGCCGAGCGCGGCCCGGGCGATCAGGTCGACGGCGCGGATGCCCCACTGCTGGACGGCCGGTGCCTGCTCCCCCGGCTCGGCGCCGCGAACGGTCAGGACCAGCCGCACTCCGTGGCCGGTGCCCTCGGTCAGCTCGACGCGGACCTCGTCGCCGGGCTGCTCGGGGGCGGCGTCGAAGACCAGCAGCGTCGGCGCCTCCACGGCGGTGAGGTGCCCGAGCAGGAGCTCCGGGTGCCGCGGCGCGCGGAGCTCCTGCCCGACCGCGGGCGCCAGTGTCCCGGCCGGCGAGCCGGCCCCGCCGCCGAGGAGCAGGTCCCAGGCGGCGTCGGCGGGGCAGACCAGCTGGCGCTCGACGCGCAGGGACCAGCCGTCGGTCGTCCGGGCGACCTCGGGGCGTCCGAGCCCGAAGCGCGCGGCCAGCTCCTCGTGCCGCTCGGGGCGCGGGCCCGGCTCCGGGACCTCGCCGCCTCCGAGCACGGCCCGCAGATGCTCCAGGCAGGTCTCCCAGCCGGTCGCGAAGCTCGCGGCGCCGGCCGAGTCGTCGAAGGCGTGGGTGAGGACGAGGCGGGTGCCGTCGCCCTCCGCGAGGAGCTCGAAGAGCAGCTCGTCCGTGTCCCAGGTGAAGCGCAGCCGGTGCGGCGGCTCGCACTCGAGGACCCGGCCGTGCTCGGCGGCCTCCCCCGCGAACTCCGGGAACCGCACGGCGCCGCCGGCGCGCAGCTCGAACTCGGGGGCCCCGGGGAACCACCGGGCGAGGTGCTCGGGCTCGGTCACCGCGCGCCAGACCCGCTCCAGCGGGTGGGCGAAGCGGCGCTCGATCACCACCGCGTCGCGGCCCGCGTCGTGGCGGAGGATCGGATCGGTGCTGGTCATGGCTGCTCCTCGTCCTGCATCTCGTCGAGCCGGCTCCCCAGACGGTCGATCCGCTCCTCCCACAGCCAGCGGTAGGGCTCGAGCCACTGCGCGACCTCCGCGAAGGGCTCGCCGCGCAGCGCGTACCAGCGGCGCTGGGCCTCGGCGCGGACCTCGACGAACCCGCCCTCGCGCAGGATGCGCAGCTGCTTGGAGACCGTGGGCTGCGGGACACCGAGCCCGTCGGCGAGCTCGCCGACGGTCGAGGGTCCGCTGCGCAGAGCATCCAGGATCTCGCGGCGCAGAGGGAGGGCGAGCACGTCGTAGGCGGTGGGCATGCACCCATGTATACGCCCGTCAGTATGTACCCGTCAAGGCATACACGGGGCCGTCGCACGACCGGCCGCCCCGGGGGACGGCGCAGCGGCCGGCCCCCGCCAGGGGACCGGCCGCCGTGACCATGCCGTGCGCCCCGCACACCGGGGCGGGAACGGATCAGACCTGCGGGATCACCAGACCCGCACCATGGGTGCGCGCGTTCTCGAACCGCTGCTGCACATCCGCCCAGTTCACGATGTCCCAGACGGCCTTGACGTAGTCGGCCTTGACGTTCTGGTAGTCCAGGTAGAAGGCGTGCTCCCACATGTCCAGCTGGAACAGCGGGATCGTCGCCACCGGCACCCCGTTCTGCTGATCGTAGAACTGCTCGATCACCAGCTTGCCGCCGAGCGGCTCGTACGCCAGCACCGCCCAGCCCGAGCCCTGGATCCCCAGCGCCGCCGCGGTGAAGTGCGCCCGGAACGCATCGAAGCCCCCGAAGTACTCCTCGAGCGCCTGGGCCAGCTCACCGGTGGGCTTGTCGCCACCCTCCGGGGAGAGGTTCTTCCAGAAGATCGAGTGGTTCGTGTGCCCACCCAGGTTGAACTGCAGATCCTTGGAGAACTGGTTCACCGAACCGAAGTCCCCGGACTCCCTGGCCGCGGCCAGCTTCTCCAGCGCCGCGTTCGCGCCCTTGACATAGGTCGCATGGTGCTTCGAATGGTGCAGCTCCATGATCCGCCCCGAGATCGAGGGATCCAGCGCGCCGTAGTCGTAGTCGAGATCAGGAAGCGTGTAGTCCGCCATGATCAGTCCTTTCGTCGAGGTGATGAGCCGAGCCTAGGACCTCGAGCGCACTTGAGGTCAAAACGTGTCCGTCACCGGACGTCGTCGGCCGGCTCCTCCTCGGTCAGCACCTGCAGGCGGCGCGGGCCGGCGCCGGTCGCGGCGAGCGCGTCGTCGGGGTTCAGCAGCGCGCAGGCCTTGAGGGACAGGCAGCCGCAGCCGATGCACCCGGTCAGCTCGTGCTCGAGCCGCTCGATGGCGCGGCGCCGCTCCTCGAGCTTCCGCTTCCAGCGGCGGGAGGCGCGCTGCCACTCGGCGTGCGAGGGGGTGGAGTCCATGGGCACGTCACCGAAGGCCTCCTGCACGTCCGACAGCGGCATGCCCAGCCGCTTGGCGACGGAGACGAGCGAGACCCGGCGCAGCATGTGCCGGGCGTAGCGACGCTGATTGCCCGCCGTGCGCACGGCGCCGACCAGTCCCAGCTCCTCGTAGTACCGCAGGGCCGAGGGGGCCACGCCGGTGCGTCGGCTCATCTCCCCGATCGTCAGCAGTTCGTCCGGCTCATGCGGCGCGCTCACCGCCACCCCTTCCCGCCTGACCTCAAGTGCACCTGAGATCTTACTGTCCGAGGTGAACCGATCGAGAGGGGATGCCGCCATGACCTATGTGATCGCCCTGCCGTGCGTGGACGTGAAGGACCGCTCCTGCGTCGACGAGTGCCCGGTGGACTGCATCTACGAGGGCGAACGGATGCTCTACATCCAGCCCGACGAGTGCGTGGACTGCGGCGCCTGCGAGCCCGTCTGCCCCGTGGAGGCGATCTTCTACGAGGACGACACCCCCGACCAGTGGGCCGACTACTACAAGGCCAACGTCGAGTTCTTCGACGACCTCGGCGCCCCCGGCGGCGCCGCCAAGACGGGCGTCATCGCGAAGGACCACCCCCTCGTCGCGGCGCTCCCGCCGCAGCCCAACCCCCTGGCCTGACCTCGAGGACTCCCCTGCCCTGCGCGCCGCGCCGGACGTAGGATCCCGACGCAGGGCGCGACGGGCGAGAGCGTCCGGAGGCGTCATCGAAGGAGAGGAGCCCTCATGTCCTTCCAGGCCTACCTCGATGCGATCGAGGAGAAGACCGGCCTCACCCCGCGGCAGCTGCTCGAGCTCGCGCACTCCCGCGGGTACGACCAGGAGACGGTCAAGGCCGGCGAGATCCTCGACTGGCTGAAGACCGACTACGGCCTGGGCCGCGGCCATGGGATGGCGCTGGTGCACGTCATCAAGAAGGGACCGGAGATCGACGCGAAGCACGTCGGGGCCACCGGCTCGCACCGCGACGACTCCGACACGCTCTGGCTGGACGGCAGGGCGACGAAGCCCTCCTGAGGCCGGCGACCAGGACGTACCCTGATCCCCTGCCGCCGCCGTCGAGGAGGTCCTCATGCGCATCCCCCGCACCCTGGCGATCGTGCTGGCCGGTGGGAAGGGCTCCCGGATGGGCGCCCTGACCGACCGGCGGACCAAGCCGGCCCTCCGCATCGGCGGCTCCTACCGGCTGATCGACGTCGCCCTGTCGAACCTGGCCAACAGCCACCTGAGCACGGTGTGGGTGGCCGAGCAGTACCTGCCGCACTCCCTCAACGAGCATCTCAGCGGCGGTCGGCCCTGGGACCTCGACCGCAACCACGGCGGCCTGCGCACCCTGGCGCCGTTCGAGGGCGCCGAGGGCGAGGGCTTCGCGACCGGGAACAGCGACACCCTGTGGCGCCAGAAGGAGCTGATCGCGCAGTTCGAGCCGGAGCTGGTGGTCACCCTCAGCGCCGACCACCTGTACACGATCAACCTGCTCGACGTGCTCGACACCCACGCCGCCGCAGATGCGGACCTCACCATGGTCACCACCCGCACGTCGGGGGACGCCTCCCGCCACGGCGTGGTCCGCCCCGGTGCGGACGGCGCCGTCGAGGAGTTCTGGTACAAGCCCGAGGAACCGCCCACCGACCTCGTCGCCACGGAGATCTTCTGCTTCGACGGGCCCACCCTGGTCGAGGTGCTGACCACCCTCCCCGAGCGGGTCGGGGAGCTGCAGGACTGGGGCGACGACCTGGTCCCCCACTACGTGGAGAACCTGCGCACCGTCGAGCATCGCCTCGAGGGGTACTGGCGGGACATCGGCACCATCGCCTCGTACTGGGACGCCCATATGCAGCTGCTGGACGGCACCGGCGCCCGGCTCGATGATCCGCAGTGGCCGATCTTCTCCGCGCAGCCGCAGCTGCTGCCCGGTCGGGTGGTCGGGCAGGCGCAGCTCAGCGACTCCCTGATCGCGCAGGGATCGACCGTGGCCGGGACGGTGCGGCACAGCGTGATCAGCCCCGGCGCGGTGATCGAGGCCGGCGCGGAGGTGGTGGACTGCGTGATCCTGGACGACGTGCGCGTCGCGGCCGGCGCCCGCCTGCAGGGCTGCATCGTCCAGGACGGTGCGCACGTCACGGGCAGCTCCCGGCTGGGCTCCGCGCAGGTCGTGACGCTGGTGGGCGCCGACGGAGCGGTCGCCGACACGGCCGAGCGCCCCTGAGGCGGCCTACTGGTACGACACGAACCAGGGCTTCGGCTCGAGCTCGTAGGTCTCCTGCGGGGTGAAGGTGGGGCTGTCCTCGTCGTAGAAGTTCTTCCAGGCCATGAAGATGCCCTCGGGCAGATCCCGCTGGAGCGCGTTCCAGGTGGCCAGCTTGTCGCCGGGATTGCCGTGCCCGTCGGCGTGCAGCGTGATCGCGAGCTCGGGACGGGAGGTGTCGACGTCCTGGCGGTCGGAGATCATCGACAGGTTGAACTGGTGGAGGATGAAGACCTTCTGGGGCAGGGAGTGCTCCGCGGTGAGGTCGGCCAGCCACTGCGAGGTCTCGTTGACCTCCTGGGCGCTCACGGAGCCGATCTGGACCATGTGCCGCTGCCCCGGCTTCAGCCGCCATTCGGGGTCCAGCGCGAGCCCGACATGGGGCTCCTTGAGCAGCTCCTCGTAGAGCTTGGCCTGGGTGAGGAAGTCGGTGGTGCCGGGCTGCAGGTCCAGCACCACGTAGACCCCGGCCTCGCCGGCGGCATCGACCCAGGGGCGCAGCTCCCCGGGGTCGATCGGCCGGGAGTAGTCGCCGTCGCGCCCGGCCTCCGCCGACGCGATCGTGGTGATGACCTCGAAGGCGGGGATCACCGGTTCGGCGGAGAACTCCTGGTACTCGGCGGCGAGCTGCTGGACGCGGGCGATGGACTCCTCGAGTCCCTGCTCGCCGAGGATGCCGAGGGCGGGGGCGCCGGGGGTGCCGTAGGCGGCGACCATGCGGCGGTGGGGGAAGGCCACCTGCCCGCCGCCGGGCAGCTCGGGGACGGTGACCGCGGCCTGCAGCGCGGCGATCCACTGCTCGGTGGCCCCGAAGCTCCCGCCGAGGGCGATGACGCCGGTGGCGGGGTCCTCGCCGGCGGCCTCCTTCGCCGCGGCGACGGTGTCGCTGCTGCGGCGCGGGTCCCCGCCGCTCACCTCGCCGACGGTGCCGCCGGCGGCCTCGATCTGGGCGCGCGCGATCGCGGCGGCCGGGGCCGGCTGGTCCGGATCAACGAGCAGGCGGACCGTGGTCGGCGTCGGGTCGGCCACCACCTCAGGCAGGGTCGCGGTGGCGTCGGCGGGATCGATCTCTACCACCTCGAGGTCCTCGCCGAGGCCCGTCAGGTCGGTGCCGGCCGCGGTGACGACGGTGCCGGCGCCGAGGCGTGCGATCTCGTCGAGGACCGCCTGGTCCGTGCCGATCAGCAGGGGCAGGCGCGCGGTGGAGCTCACGGCGGCGAGCGACTCGGCGGTCTCGGAGCTGGCCACCACGACCACGTCGGAGGCGGCGAAGAGGAGCGCGCTCAGCGTGAGCGCGGTCTGGGCGGCGTCCTCGCCGGGCAGCACCATCGAGGCCGGGGCACCGTCCGCGACGTCGGTGCGGAGCTGGTCGTCGCCGCGGTCGCCGTCGGTGCAGGCACCGAGGGTCATCCCCAGGGCCAGCGCGGCGGTGGTCGCGATCAGGGTCCGTCGGCCGACGGGTCGTCCCGGTCCTCGCACGTCGCTCACTGTGCCCACCTCTCATTCATGCGTCTCAGGGTCCTGGTCGGCGTTCCCGCCGGGGCGGCCGGCCCGCGACCGGGCCGCTCCACCGCGGCCGTCAGCTCCGGCGCAGCAGTCCGTAGGAGCGCGAGAAACCCGTGGACAGGTCGGTCAGGTGGACGGTGACGATCCCCGCCGGGTCGACCGTGTAGCTCTCCTCGATCTCGGGTCCGTCAGCTCGGCGCTCGACGGGCACGGCGGTGAGGTCCGCTGCGCTCGTCTGCAGGGCGGGATCGAAGGGGAACAGGACCTCGGCGTAGGGGATCAGGTCGCCGCGCGGCTCCCCGGCCGCGTCGACCGCGGCGTGCTCGACGAAGCGGAACCAGCCGAGGTTGTGGGCGGCCCGGTAGCGGCGGGTCACGATGCTCCGGCCCTCCTCGGGCAGCGCGGCGTCCCGCGTGAAGATCGGGTCGAAGGCCACGCCCTCGCCGGCGCGGGACTCGCGGAACACCCCGAAGCCGCGGGAGAGACGGTCGGACATCGTGAAGCCGGAGTCCGGATCGGCGGCGATCGCCAGCCCGATCGCCGTGGACGCCGCCGGGTGCGCGGAGCGGTGGACGCGCCGGCCGTAGCGCTCGCGCAGCATCCGGCCCACCAGGGGCAGGCCGGAGCCGCCGCCGACGAGGTAGACGCCGGCGATGGCGGAGTCCTGGTCGAGCTCCCCGACCAGCGGCTCCATCAGTTCGAGGGTGCGCGTCACCAGCGGCGCGGCGGCGGCGTAGAAGTCCTCGACGGCGAGGACGACCGGCTCGCGGTCGAGCTCCTCGGGCAGCTCGACCATCACCCGCCGACTCTGCGGGACCAGGCTCTCCTTCGCGGTGCGGCTCTGCTCGCGCAGTGCGGCGAGGGCGTCCGCGCCCAGGTCCTCGGCGCGCAGTCCGGCCTTCTCCAGGGCCAGGTCCGCCAGGACCTGGTCGAAGTCGTCACCGCCCAGCCGGTTCTCGCCGCGGGTGTCGAGCACGGCATGGCTCGTCCCGTCGGCCTCCAGCAGCGAGCCGTCGAAGGTGCCGCCGCCCAGGTCGTACACGGCGATGCGGCTGCGGCGGGCGGTGAGGCTGCGTCCCTGGCGGTGGGTGTACTCGAAGCCGGCGGCCGACGGCTCGTTGACCATCGCGATCACCTCGAAGCCCGCGCGGCGGAAGGCCTCCAGGGTCATGATGCGCTGGGCGCTGTGGGCGTGGGCCGGCACCGACACGGCGACCTGCTCGGCGGTCACCGGCAGGGCGGCGCGCACCGCGATGAGGAACTCGGTGAGCAGGTCGAGCAGGAGCAGCGAGCGCCCGCCGAGCTCCACGGTGGTGCCGGGATGGGCGGCCGGATCCCCCAGCAGTCGCTTGAAGGAGCGCAGGTGCGGGGCACCGGCGCGGGCGGCCCGCTCCGCGCTGAAGCCGTGCACCAGGCGGTCCCCGACCAGCGCAATCACGGAGGGGAAGTGATCGTGGGCATCCCCGTCCGGATCCAGGAAGCTCAGGACCGGATAGTTGCCTCGGTCGACACCCGCCGCGATGGTCCGAGTGGTGCCGATGTCGATTCCGATGCGCATGGCTCAGACGGTACCCCGACGACGGCCGCGGACCGCGCGGTTCCACGCCGTTCCACGGCGGGTGTCTCAGGAACTCGGCGGGGCGTCCTCGGGATCGGCGAGACCGAGCGCCTCGGCGCGGGCCGCCTCGTCGTCCTGCTCATCGGGGGTGGCCGCGGAGGTGGCGGCCTCGTCGTCGACGACGTCGTTCGGCGGCACGACGAAGCCGTGGGGCAGCGGGGATCCTGACTGTGTGGTCATCATGCGGTGAGACTACCGTCACATCCGTGCTCGGGCCAGCAGCGGCGCCGCCACCGTGAGCTCGCCGTGCTCGACGAGCCAGCGCACCGATTCGAGGATCGCCTGCTCCGGCTCGTAGGCCGGCGCGTACCCGAGCAGGGTCTGCGCCTTGTGGATGCTGAAGACCTGACTGCGGTGCAGGTGGCCCCAGCTGGCCTGGGCGTGCTCCGGGGTGGTCGCGGCGCGGAACTCGTCCCAGGAGATCGACTCGATGCTCGCCGTCCGTCCGAACCAGCCCGAGGCGATCTCGACGTAGCCGCGCACCGACAGCGCCGTCGGGGCGAGGACGTTGAGGTCCTCCCCGGCGACGGCGTCGCGGCGGGCGACGGCGAGCTCGAAGGCCTGTGCGACGTCGTCGGCGTGGACATGGTGCAGCGTCTCCGTGCCGCTGCCGGGGACCCTCAGGACCCCGCCGGTGGAGAGGATCCTCCAGGACTCGGGGTCGAAGTTGCCGAGCGGCCCTGCGGGGTGCCATCCGGGGCCCACGATGTGCCCGGGGTGGAGGGAGGTCGTGACGAGCCCGCCGCGGGCGGTCTCCTCCCTCAGCATCCGCGCGATCGCTGCCTTCTGGATCCCGTACTCGTCCTGCGGCTCCTCCGCGCAGTCCGAGCCCTCGGTGATCGGCAGCTTCCGGCTCGCGCCGTAGCGCCAGACGGAGCCGCAGTGGAGCAGCTGCGCGACGCTCCCCCGCAGGGCCTCCACCAGGGCGGTCGCCGAGGCCAGGGTGAAGCAGACCAGGTCGATCACCACGTCGGGCCGGAGGGCCAGGACGGTGGCGCCGAAGGTGCCGTCGGCGTCCCGCTGCTCGCGGTCGGCCCTGACCTGCGCGACCTCCGCCCACTCGGGGGATCCGAGGTAGCCGGTGCCGCCGGACCGGGTGATGCTGACGACCTCGTGCCCGGCCCGCACCAGCCGCGGGACCAGGAACGTGCCGATGTGGCCGCTGCCGCCGATGACGACGATCCTCATACCGGGCCTCCTGCTCATGAGGGGCGGTGATGCCGGTTCACGGCCGCCCAGATCGCGGTGGTGTCGACCGTGCTGAGGTCCCCGCCGTGCATCTGGTCCAGGAGCTCGTCGGCGATCGCCTCGACGTCGTAGCCGAGCGGTGACGTCTGCGCGTCGCCGCTCGCGATCGTGGCCGTGATGAACGTGATCAGGCTGTCGCGGTCCATGGTCGCTCCTGGTGGTCGCCGGACGGTCGGCTCCAGTGTGCACCCCCGGCGGCTCCGCCGGGGAATGACGAGACCCCCTCCCGCGCGGGGAGGGGGTCTGGTCGTTCCTGCTGGTGGAGACTAGGGGGGTCGAACCCCTGACCTGAAGCTTGCAAAGCTACCGCTCTACCAACTGAGCTAAGTCCCCGTATCGAGTTGTCGCGCCCGGTCCGGGCACGGACGGAAGATCAGGCGCGGGAGGCGGGCTGGGCCTGCGTCGCGGCGTCCTGCTCGGAGGAGATGCGCTCCGCCTCGGTCCACAGGTCGTTGCGGACCCGATCGGACTCGACCTTCCGCCAGGCGAGGATCCCGGCCACGGACGTGCCGATCAGGACGGCGGCGACCTTGACGAGCTTCTTCACGAGTCCTCCGATCCTCGAAGTGGGCCTAACTGGACTTGAACCAGTGACCTCTGTCTTATCAGGACAGCGCTCTAACCGACTGAGCTATAGGCCCATGGGGCTGCTCCGCGAAGCGCACCGCGCTCAGCCACCGACGGATCACAGTACAGCGCTCCGACCCGCCGCGTCCAACCCGGAGGGGCCGTTGTACGGGAGGTCACAGCGCGTTCGCCGGACCGTCGCGATGAGGGGCCAATCCGATCCCCGATCGGCTCCGAACTCCTCCCATGACGCTGCCCCGGCAGTGATCGGCGCCCGAGCTCTCGAGCGCGACTTCGCACCGCACCCCAGGAGACTGTCATGACGAATCGGAAGATCCTCCCCCTGCTCGGATCCCTCGCGGCCTCGGTCGCCCTGCTCAGCGCCTGCTCGGGCGGGATGAACGACTCCCCCACCGGCGCCGAGGGCGAGCAGCCGGCGGTCGAGCAGTCCGAGGAGGGCGGCATGGCCTCCGACGGGGGCGGCATGGCCTCCGACGGCGGCGGCATGGGCATGGATCCCGCCGCGAACCTGGTCGGCGCCGGCTGCGCCGACTATGCGGAGATGGTCCCGGACGGCGCCGGCTCGGTGGAGGGCATGGCGCAGGACCCGCTGAGCGTGGCGGCCTCGAACAACCCGATGCTCACCACGCTCACCGCGGCGGTCTCCGGTGAGCTGAACCCCGAGGTCGACCTGGTCGACACCCTCGACGGCGACGAGTTCACCGTCTTCGCGCCCGTCGACGACGCCTTCGCCGCGATCCCCGAGGCGGATCTGAACGCTCTCGCCGGTGACGCCGACGCGCTCAGCGAGGTGCTCACCTACCATGTGGTGCCCGGCCAGATCATGCCCGATCAGATCGCCGGCACCCACACCACCGTGCAGGGCGAGGCGGTGGAGGTGACCGCCGAGGGCGAGGAGCTGATGGTGGGCGGCGCGGCCGTGATCTGCGGCGGCGTGCAGACCCAGAACGCGACCGTGTACCTGGTCGACACGGTGCTGATGCCGCCGGCGATGGCGGATCAGAGCTGAGAAGCGCAGACTGCGACCACGCGCAGCGGGCGGGGCGGGGCCCCGCAGCCCTGACCGCCCGCTGCCGCCCCCACCGAAGGAGCCCTGGATGCCGCCCGATCACCCCGGGACCGACCGCACGCGGGACCACCCCCGCGACGGCGGCCTGAGCGTCGTGGGCCGGGACGCGAGCGCCGCACCGACGCCCGCGGAGCTGCTCGGCCGCGTCGCCCTCGGCGACGAGGACGCCTTCTCCCGTCTCTACGACGAGACCTCGTCGCTGCTGTTCACGCTGGTCCGGCGCGTGGTGCGGGACGTGGCGATGAGCGAGGAGGTGCTGCAGGAGGTGTTCGTGGAGATCTGGAAGCAGGCCACCCGCTTCGATCCCCGCCGCGGCTCGGCGCACGGGTGGATGTGCACCATCGCCCACCGCCGCGCGGTGGACACGGTCCGCGCGAGCGATGCCTCGCGGCGCCGCGACTCCGACGAGGGGCTGCGGAGCATCGCGGAGAAGGTCGTCGACGTGCAGGAGGAGGGCATCATGAGGGTCGAGTCGCACCGCGTCGCCACGGCGATGCGCTCGCTCACCCCGGTGCAGGCCGATGCGATCCGGCTGGCCTACTTCGGCGGCTACAGCCACCGCGAGGTGGCGAGCCTGCTCGGCATCCCGGTCGGGACCGCGAAGACGAGGATCCGTGACGGCATGATCGTCCTGCGGGACAGGCTGGGGGTGACCGCATGAACGAGCAGCAGCACGGCATGACCGGCGCCTGGGCGCTCAACGCCCTGGACGACGAGGAGCGGGCGCAGGTGGAGCGCTGGCTCGCCGCGGACCCCGAGGCCGCCGCCGAGGCCCGCTCCTTCGAGGAGACCGCCGGCGAGCTGGCCGGCAGCCTCGCCCCGCTCCAGCCGCCCCCCGCGCTGAAGGCCGCCGTGATGGGCCGGATCGCGACCACCCGCCAGCTCTCCCCCTGGCCGAGGAGGAGGATGGGAACGCCGAGCCGCCGGAGCCCGCCACCGCCCCCGCCACGAACGACTCCGGGGACCCCCGGGCGCAGCTGGTCCCGCTGGAGCGGTACCGCGCGAGCGTCCGGCGCAGCCGCTGGCTCAGCGTCGCCGCGGCCCTGCTCATGGTCACGACACTGGCCGGGGTCGGCCTGTGGACCACCGAGCGCGACGCGCAGCAGGAGGCCCGGGCCTCCCTGCAGGCGCTGCAGTCCGAGCAGGCCGCCGCCGAGGAGTCGGCCGCCATGGTCATCGGCATCCTGAGCGCCGAGGACGCCTCTCACCTCACCGTCCCCTCCCGGGACGGGGGTGCGCTGCAGGTGGTCTACTCCCGGGACCAGCAGGCGATGATGGTCCAGGCCGCCGGCCTGCCCGAGCTGCCCGCCGACCGGACCTACCAGCTGTGGACGATCGAGGATGGCACGGCCACCAGCGCGGGCCTGCTCGCGTCCGCGGACGACGCGGTGCTGACGGACGGCCCGATCGGCGAGGCCGTGGTCCTCGGACTGACCATCGAACCGGCGGGCGGCTCCGCCCAGCCCAGCATGGACCCGATCGCGAGCGAGGAGCTGTGAGCACCGCGCCCGCACCGGCCGTCGCCCCCCGGGCCGCCGCCCTGGCCGGGATCGTCGCGGGGGTGGTGCTGGTGGCCGTCGCCGAGCTCGCCTCCCTCGCCTTCAGCTCCTCCTCGGCGCCGTTCGTCGCGGTCGGCGGCGCCTTCATCGACCTGCTGCCGCCGGTGGTCAAGGACCTGGTGGTGGGACTCTTCGGCACCTGGGACAAGGTGGTGCTGTTCGCCTCGATGGGCGCCGTGTATCTGGCGCTGACCGGGCTGATCGGCCGGCTCGGCGGCACCCGCCCGCGCCTGGCGGGCGCCCTGCTGGGAGTGCTCGGGGCCTTCGCGGCCGCCGTCGTCTCCACCCGCGCCGAGAGCGAGCTGCTCGACGTCGTCCCCACCCTGCTCGGCACCGCCGTCGCGGTCCCCACCCTCCACCTCCTGCTGCGCGCGCTCCGCTCCCCGGTCGGGGAGCGCGGCCCGTCGACCGACTGGAGCCGGCGCCGCTCGCTGCTCGGCATCGGCGCCGTCGGCGTCCTCGCCGTGGTCGCCGCGGCCACCGCCCGCGGGATCGGTGCGAGCCGCGAGGTGGCGCGCCGGGCCGCGCAGTTCGTGCTGCCCGCCCCGGCCACCGGCGCGGATCCGATCCCGGAGGGCGCCCAGATGGAGCTGGCCGGGATGCCGCCCTTCGTCACCCCGAACGCCGACTTCTACCGCATCGACACGGCGCTGGCCGTGCCGCGGGTGGATCCCACCCGCTGGGAGCTGCGCGTCCACGGTCTCGTGGAGCGCGAGCTCACCCTGAGCTTCGCGGAGCTGCTGGCGGAGCCGATGCTCGAGAAGCACCTGACCTTGACCTGCGTCTCCAATGCAGTCGGCGGGGACCTGGTGGGCAACGCCACCTGGCTCGGGGTGCCCGTGCGCACCCTGCTCGAGCGGGCCGGCGTGCTGGAGGGGGCGGACATGGTGCTCTCCCGCTCGGTCGACGGGTTCACCGCCTCCACCCCGCTGGAGGCCCTCACCGATGCCCGCGACGCGCTCATCGCGGTGGGCATGAACGGTCAGCCGCTGCCCGCCGAGCACGGCTACCCGGTGCGGATGGTGGTGCCGGGGCTGTACGGCTACGTCTCGGCCACCAAATGGCTCACGGAGCTGAAGGTGACCCGCTTCGAGGACGACACCGCCTACTGGTCCACGCGCGGCTGGTCCGAGCGCGGCCCGATCAAGATCGCCTCCCGCGTCGACGTCCCCCGCTCCTTCGCCGACCTCTCGGTCGCGGCCGACGGGGCGGTGATGCTCGGCGGGACCGCCTGGGCCCAGCAGCGCGGCATCGCGGCCGTCGAGGTGCGCATCGACGACGGCGACTGGCGCGCCGCCGAGCTCGGCGCGGAGGTCTCCGAGGACACCTGGACCCAGTGGTCCCTGCGCTGGGAGGACGCCGTGCCCGGGGATCACAGCGTGACGGTGCGCGCCACCGACGGGGAGGGCGCGGTGCAGACCGAGGAGCGGGCGAACCCGGCGCCCGACGGGGCCAGCGGCTGGCACACGGTGCGCTTCACGGTGGTCTGAGGGCGGTCGGGGAGCGGCGACCACTCAGTCGCTCGACGCCCCGGTCACCGCCTCGTAGGCGGCCAGCGCCTCGCGGCGGGAGGCGCGCAGGTCCACGATCGGCGGGTCCCGCTGCTCGCTGCCCAGCTCGGGGACCCAGCGGCGCACGTAGCTCCCCTCGGGATCGAAGCGCTCCTGCTGGCGCTCGGGGTTGAAGATGCGGAAGTACGGTGCCGCATCGTCCCCGGTGCCGGCCACCCATTGCCAGTTGAAGGGGTTGGACGCCTCGTCGGCGTCGACCAGGGTGTCCCAGAACCATTCCTCCCCATGGCGCCAAATCAGGCGCAGGTTCTTGGTGAGGAAGGAGCCGACGACCAGGCGCACCCGGTTGTGCATCCATCCGGTCTCCCACAGCTCGCGCATGCCGGCATCGACCAGGTCGATGCCGGTGCGGCCCTGCTGCCAGGCGCGCAGGTCGGCGGGGTCATCGCGCCAGGCGAAGCGGTCGAACCGGGGGCGCACGTTGCGGGTGGCCAGATCGGGCAGGTGGAAGAGGCGGTGCCAGGCGAACTCGCGCCAGAGCAGCTCCGCGCGGAAGGCCTCGGGGCCCTCGCCCGCACCGAGCTCCCGGCTGCGCTGCCACACCTGGTGGGGAGAGACCTCGCCGAAGCGCAGGTGCGGGGAGAGCCGCGAGGTGCCCGCCGCGGCGGGCCGGTCGCGGCGCTGGGCATAGTCGGCGAGCACCTCCTCGAGCGCGTCGAGGCGCCGGCGCGCCCCGTCCTCGCCGGGGCTCCAGGTCTCCCGCAGCCCGGCCGCCCAGTCGGGCGCGGTCGGCAGCCAGCCCCGCCCTGCGAGCGCGTCGAGGACGGTCCGCTCCTCGAGCCATGCGCTCAGCTCGCGGCCCCCGGCGCGCAGGTCGGCGCCCGGTCCGGCCAGCCGTGCCGGGGGTCCCGCCGGCGGGCGGGGCGGCGGGGCCTGGCGGCAGGCGCGGGCGAAGGCCGAGTAGACCTGGAAGGGCCGTCCGGACTGCGTGGTGATGGTCCAGGGCTCGTGCAGCAGGTAGCCGCCGACGCTCTCCGCGCGCACCCCGCGCTCCCGCAGCGCCGACTTCAGGCGGGCATCGACCGCCCGCCGCGGCTCGTGGTAGCGACGGCTCCACACCACGGTGCTCGCGCCGGTCTCCTCCACCAACTGCCCGATCAGCTGTTCCGGATCGCCGCTCAGCAGCACCAGCGGCACCCCGTGCTCCCGGAGCCGCTCGGCCAGGCGCTGCAGGGAATGGTGCAGCCACCAGCGCGTCGCGGCGCCGAGCCCGCGCACCCCGGCGAGCTGCTCGTCGATGTGGACGGCGATCACCTCACCGTCCTCGGCCGCCGCTGCCAGGGCGGCGTTGTCGTGCAGCCGCAGGTCGTCGCGGATCCACCAGATGCCGGTCATCGCAGGCTCCCGTCCTCGGTCACGCCCCCGGACATGCCTAGCCTATCTAACGATCTGCGGGTCGCCCGGTGCCTCGCGGGGCAGGCCGTCCGGCAGCACCAGGCGGTGGGCGCGCACCAGCTCGCCCAGTGCCTGGGGACGCGCGGCCAGGCGGGCGCAGATCGCCGCGGCGTCGCCGCTCAGGAGCTCCGCGCCGGTGCGTCCGCGGAGCTCGTCGAAGAGCTCCTGCTGACGGTGGCGCAGCGGGATCGGTCGCTGTCGACCGATCACTCCCCACCGTGAGGCGTACAGGTCGAAGTGGGCGGGCTGCTCCCCGGTGGCCAGGGTCAGCGGGAAGTCCCGGGTGCTCAGGCGCAGCCGGCGGTAGTTCGGCTCGGTGCGGTCCAGGACCGCCAGCTGGGCATCGTCGAACCAGGTCGCCACCAGCTCCAGGCGCTGCCCGTCGGCACGCCAGGGGGCCGCCGCGACCTAGCCGCGCGCCGAGCTGTGGGCGACGTGGCCGACCGCGAGATGGCGCACGGTGCAGCGCAGGAACGGGGTCGCGACCTGCAGATCGCTGTCGGAGCCGCGGTACTTGCGGGCGATGGTCTGCGGGGTCTGGTTGGAGCCGACGGCCACCACCAGGGTGCGCTGCGCGAGCGGCGCGGCGCCCTCCGCGGCGAGCGCCTGCTCGATCGTCTCCACCTCGACCAGCGGGTGCGGCTGCTGGGCCGTGGGTCGGTGGACGCCGCCGAGGGGATCGAGATCCACGATCCCCTCGCGCAGCAGCAGCGCGGAGCGCACCGCCGTCCCGGCCCACGGATAGTCCTCCGGGGCCTGCGGGGGCGCGGGGGCGGGGTCCGGCGGACGGCTCATGCCTCGACCCTAGCGAGGTGCCCGCGGGGGCGGGGTGCTCACTATCGTGGGGGCATGAGCGAACGGCGCGCCACCTCGGCCCTGGAGGCCTCGGGCCTGGACTTCGAGATCACCCGGCACGGCCGTGTCGGCTCCCTCGCCGAGGCGGCCGGCGCGCGCGGGGTGGAGCCGAGGGACATCGTCAAGACGCTGGTGGTGCGCCGCGCCGAGGGCGACTACCTCTTCGCCCTGGTGCCGGGGGACCGCGAGATCTCCTGGCCGAAGCTGCGGGCCCTGCTGGGGGTCAGCCGCCTGTCGATGCCGGACCAGGAGGTCGCGAAGCAGGTCACCGGGTACGAGCGGGGCACGATCACCCCCTTCGGCTCCACCACGGCCTGGCCGGTGGTCGCGGACGCGACTCTGTCGGGCGACCCGCAGCGCCGGATCTCGCTCGGCGCGGGCGCTCACGGGGTCGCCGCGACGGTCCTCGCCGAGGCCGCGCTCGAGGTGCTCGGCGCCGAGGTCGCCGACATCACCGCGCCGCTGCGGGGCTGAGCCGCCGGCCCGGCCCCGCGGGTCTCACTCGTCGGTGAAGGTCATCTTCAGCCCGCCCAGCAGCGCCGCCACCAAGTTGTACAGGAAGGCCAGCAGGGTGCCGAGCGCGGTGATGATCACGACGTTCACCACCGCCACGATGGTGCCGTAGCTGGTCATCTTCGAGAAGCTGAAGAACTCCATGAAGGGCAGCGGGTCGCCGCCGTTGAGGTCGCGCCCGAGCTGGTCGATCTGCGCCCACAGCCCGATCGCGTCGACCAGGTTCCACAGCAGGACCACGGCCACCACGGTCGCGATGCCGAGGGCGATGGCCACCAGGAACGACAGCTTCATCACCGAGAAGGGGTCCAGCCGCGCCAGGGTCAGGCGCACCCGCCGCGGGCCGCGCTTGCCGGCCTCCGCCGGGCTCGCGGCCGAGGCCGGGCTGGTCTTCAGCGGGCTGCGGCTGGAGCCCTTCGCGGCCGAGCCCCTGCCCGTGCCGATCCCGGTCTCCGCGGAGCCGGCGTCGTCCTTCACGACCGGGAGCTTGGAGGTCGCCTCGGGCGACGTCCCTTCCGTGGACACAGTCCGTGAGTCACTCATGCTCAGGGATCACTCCTCGATCGCGTCGTCGCCGCCGGACGGCGGCTGCTCGGACTCGTCAGAGCCTAGATCATCCACCGCGCCCGCTGCGCTGGTGCCGGTCGCGCTCGCGTCGACATCGGCCAGCTCGGGCGCCTCCGCGTCCTCCGCGTCCACGTCGAGCTCCGCCTCGGGGCTGGTGGTGACCAGCAGGATGCGGTCGCCGTTGTCGGGCTTGGCGAAGGTCACGCCCATGGTGGTGCGGCCCTTCGGCGGCACCTCGGCGACCCGGGAGCGGACCACGCGGCCGCGCTCCATGACCACCAGCAGCTCGTCGGACTCCTCGACGACGGCGGCGCCGGCCAGGTGACCGCGGTCGTCGGGCAGCTTCGCGACCCGGATGCCCAGGCCGCCGCGGCCCTGCACGCGGTACTCGTCGACGCTGGTGCGCTTGGCGAAGCCGCCGTCGGTCACGGTCACCACGAAGGTTCCCGGACGCACCACGTCCATCGCCAGCAGCTGGTCGTCGTGGCGGAACTTCATGCCGGTGACGCCGCTGGTGGCGCGGCCGGTGGGCCGCAGCACCTCGTCGGAGGCCGGGAAGCGGACCGACTGCCCGTTGCGGGAGACCAGCAGCAGGTGGTCGTCGCCGTTGACGGCGCTGGCGGCGATCACCCGGTCCGGTCGGGGCCCGTCGGGACCGTCGATCTCGCGCAGGTTGATGGCGATGATGCCGCCGGTGCGGTTGGAGTCGAAGGCGGTCATCGCGGTCTTCTTGACCAGCCCCGACTCCGTGGCCATCACCAGGTACTGGGCGTCCTCGTAGCTGTCGATCGCGAGCACCGAGGCGATGCGCTCGTCCGGCTGGAAGGCCATCAGGTTCGCCACGTGCTGACCCTTGGCGTCGCGCGGCGCCTCCGGCAGCTCGTAGCCCTTGGCGCGGTAGACCCGGCCCTGGTTGGTGAAGAACAGCAGCCAGCGGTGGGTGGTGGTGGTGAAGAAGTGCTCGACCACGTCGTCCTCGCGCAGGGAGGCCCCGCGCACGCCCTTGCCGCCGCGCTTCTGGGCGCGGTACTGGTCCTCGCGGGTGCGCTTGACGTAGCCGCCGCGGGTTATGGTGACGACCACGTCCTCCTCGGGGATCAGGTCCTCCATCGACATGTCGCCGTGGAACGGCAGGATCTGGGTGCGGCGGTCGTCGCCGTACTTGTCGACGATCTCCTGCAGCTCCTCGGAGACGATCTCGCGCTGCCGGGCCGGGCTGTCGAGGATCGCCTGGTACTGCTCGATGAGCGCCTGCAGCTCGTCGTGGCGCTCGATGATCTGCTGCCGCTCCAGGGCGGCCAGGCGCCGCAGCTGCATCGCGAGGATCGCGTTGGCCTGGACCTCGTCGATCTCGAGCATCTGCATCAGGCCGGTGCGCGCCTGCTCGGCGTCCGGGGACCGACGGATCAGCGCGATGACCTCGTCGAGCGCATCCAGCGCCTTGAGGTAGCCGCGGTAGATGTGGATCTGCTCCTCGGCCTTGCGCAGGCGGAATCGCGTGCGCCGGACGACGACCTCGATCTGGTGCTTGGTCCACTCGCGCACGAAGGAGTCGATCGACAGGGTGCGCGGCACCCCGTTCGCGAGCGCCAGCATGTTCGCGGAGAAATTCTCCTGCAGCTGGGTGTGCTTGTAGAGGTTGTTGAGCACCACCTTGGCGACGGCGTCGCGCTTGAGGGTGATGACCAGGCGCTGACCGGTGCGGCCGGAGGTCTCGTCGGTGATGTCGGCGATCCCCTGGATCTTGCCGAGCTTGACCATGTCGGCGATCTTGCGCGCCAGGTTGTCGGGGTTGACCTGGTAGGGCAGCTCGGTGACGACCAGCGACATGCGCCCGTTGATCTCCTCGGTGGAGACCACGGCGCGCTGCGCGATCGATCCGCGACCGGTGCGGTACGCGTCCTCGATGCCGGAGGTGCCGACGATGGTGGCGCCGCTGGGGAAGTCGGGGCCCTTGATGAACCGCAGGCAGGCGTCGAGCAGCTCGGGCTTGGTGGCCTCGTGGTTCTTCAGCAGCCACTGCACGGCGGCGGCGACCTCGCGCAGGTTGTGCGGCGGGATGTTGGTGGCCATGCCGACGGCGATGCCGGCGGAGCCGTTGACCAGCAGGTTCGGGAAGCGGGCCGGCAGCACGGTGGGCTCGTCGACCGTGTTGTCGTAGTTGCCCTGCATGTCCACGGTGTCCTGCTCGATGTCGCGCACCAGCTCGAGGGCCAGCGGCGCCATCTTGCACTCGGTGTACCGCGGGGCGGCGGCGCCGTCGTCACCGGCGGAGCCGAAGTTGCCCTGGCCCAGGATCAGCGGGTACCGCATCGACCAGGGCTGCACCAGGCGCACCATGGCGTCGTAGATGGCGCTGTCGCCGTGGGGGTGGTAGTTGCCCATGACCTCGCCGACGACCTTCGCGCACTTCGAGAAGGAGCGCTCGGGGCGGTAGCCGCCGTCGTACATCGCGTAGACGATGCGGCGGTGGACGGGCTTGAGCCCGTCGCGGACGTCCGGCAGCGCGCGCGAGACGATGACGCTCATCGCGTAGTCGAGGTAGGACCGCTGCATCTCCTGGTTGAGGTCGACCTGGGTGATGCGGTCGATCTCGTGCTCGTCCAGCGGGTCCACCAGCGTCACGGTGCGGCTGGCGGCCTCCTCGGCGGAGAGCTCGTGGGTGCCCTCGGGGGTCTGCTGACCGCCCAGCCCGGCGTTCTGCGCGGGGGTCGGCTCTCCCGCCGGCGTCTGGTCGGGGCTGGTGGGGTCCTGCGGGGTGTCGCTCATGGGGCTGGAGGCCTTTCGGGTGGGGCCGATGGTTCGAAGGGGTCCCGGGGGCGCACGGCGGGCCGGCGCCGCCCCGGGGCCGACGTCAGATGTCGAGGAAGCGGACGTCCTTGGCGTTCTCCTGGATGAAGCGGCGCCGGGACTCGACGTCGTCGCCCATCAGGACGGAGAAGATGGTGTCGGCGTCGGCGGCCTCGTCGACCGTGACCTGCTTCAGGGTGCGGGTGGCGGTGTCCATGGTGGTGGTCTGGAGCTCCTTCCAGTCCATCTCGCCCAGACCCTTGTAGCGCTGGATGCCGTTGTCCTTGGGCATGCGGCGCCCGGCGGCGCGACCCGCCTCGAGGCGCTCGTCGCGCTCCTCGTCGCTGAAGACGTACTCGTGCGGTGCGTTGGACCACTTCAGGCGGAACAGCGGCGGCATCGCGATGAACACGTGGCCCAGCTCGATCAGCGGGCGCATGTAGCGGAACAGCAGGGTCAGCAGCAGGGTGCAGATGTGCTGGCCGTCGACGTCGGCATCGGCCATCAGGATGATCTTGTGGTACCGCAGCTTGGTGGCGTCGAAGTCCTCGCCGATCCCGGTCCCGAAGGCGGTGATCAGCGAGCGCACCTCCTGGTTGTCCAGCGCCCGGTCCAGCCGTGCCTTCTCGACGTTGAGGATCTTGCCGCGGATGGGGAGGATCGCCTGGGTGCGGGGATCGCGCCCCGAGACGGCGGAGCCGCCGGCGGAGTCGCCCTCGACGATGAAGATCTCGGACTCGGCGGGGTTGCGCGAGGAGCAGTCGCGCAGCTTGCCGGGCATCCCGCCGGTCTCCAGCGGGGACTTGCGACGGGTCGCGTCGCGGGCCTTGCGGGCCGCCTCGCGGGCGGCCGCGGCGGCCTGGCCCTTCAGCACGATGGACCGGGCCTCCTGCGGATGGGAGACGAACCAGTCCTGCAGCTGGTCGGTCATCACCTTGACCATGAAGGTGCGGGCGATGGTGTTGCCGAGCTTGGTCTTGGTCTGGCCCTCGAACTGGGGCTCGCCGAGCTTGACGGAGACGACCGCGGTCAGGCCCTCGCGGATGTCCTCACCGGTGAGGTTGGCGTCCTTCTCCTTGAGCAGGCCCTGGGCGCGCCCGTAGCGGTTGACGATCGAGGTCAGCGAGGAGCGGAAGCCCTCCTCGTGGGTGCCGCCCTCATGGGTGTTGATCGTGTTCGCGTAGGTGTGGACCGACTCGGAGTAGGCCCCGGTCCACTGCATCGCGACCTCGACCGAGATCTGCTTCTCGAGGTCCTCGGACTCGAAGGAGATGATCTCGGGGTGGATCACCTCGGCGCGCTTGGCCGTGTTGATGAACTCGACGAAGTCCTGCAGTCCGCGCGCGTACAGGTAGGTGACGGTGCGGGGGCCCGTCGCCCGCTCGGCGCCCTCGAGCTCGACGTCGACCAGGTCGTCGTCGCCCTCGTCCTCCTGGACGCGCTCGTCGGTCAGCGTGATCCGCAGGCCCTTGTTGAGGAAGGCCATCTGCTGGAACCGCTTGCGCAGCGTCTCGAAGTCGTACTCGGTGGTATCGAAGATCTCCTCGTCGGCCCAGAAGGTGATCGTGGTGCCGGTCTCGTCGGTCACCTCGCCCTTCTCGAGCTCGGCGAGGGGGACGCCGCGGCTGTAGGCCTGCCGCCAGACATGGCCCTGGCGGCGGATCTCCACCTCCATCCGGATGGAGAGGGCGTTGACCACGGAGGAGCCCACGCCGTGCAGACCGCCGGAGACCGCGTAGCCCCCGCCGCCGAACTTGCCGCCGGCGTGCAGCACCGTGAGCACCAGCTCCACGGCGGGCTTGCCCTCGGTGGGGTGCATGTCCACCGGGATGCCGCGGGCGTGGTCGACCACCCGCACCCCGCCGTCGGCCAGCAGCGTCACCTCGATCGTGTCGCCGTGGCCGGCCATGGCCTCGTCGACCGAGTTGTCCACGATCTCCTGGACCATGTGGTGCAGGCCGCGCTCACCGGTGGAGCCGATGTACATGCCCGGACGCTTGCGGACCGCCTCGAGGCCCTCGAGGACGGTGATGTCCGAGGCCTCGTAGTGCTCCGGCGCCCGCGCCGCCCGCTCGCCGGCCGTCTGCGGGGCGGCGTCGGAACCAGGGTCCGGGGTGCCCGCGGGCACCTGCTGATCGGGCATGGGGCGGTCGCTGTCGCTCACCTGATGTGGCTCCTCGCAGTCCAGGGTCCCTCGGTCGGGAGATCGCCGAGGGCGGTTCGGCAGTGCCTCGGGAGCGCTCCTCGCCTCATCACACGCGCGGCCCACCGATGCATGCGCGCGCGTGCGCGCGCAGGGCACCTGCAGGCCACGGGGGACGAGCCGATGGCGTCGAGTCCACGAGGACGTCGGATGACGTCGGCCGAACCTCCTCGATTCTAGCGGATACCGCCTCCTGGACCTATTCTTCGGCCCGCTGGTGTGCACAACGCGACCTGCAAGGTCCCCCAGGCGGCGCGGAACCGGCTCGAATCCGCGCCATCGGCCCCCGGGACGGGGCCCCGTACTCCGGCGGGGGTGCTGTCGCGGCACAGGGCCCTCTGGCGGATCGCCGGGCCCTCGGCCGCGCCGGTCCTCAGCGCTCGCGCAGCCCGGCCAGCACCCCCGCCGTGGCCAGCGCCGCCGTGGCCGCCTCGTGCCCCTTGTCCTCGACGGAGCCGGGCAGTCCGGCCCTGGCCCGGGCCTGCTGTTCATCATCGCAGGTCAGCACGCCGAAGCCCACCGGGGTGCGGTGGTCCAGGGCCACTCTGGTGAGCCCGTCGGTGGCCGCCGCGCACACGAACTCGAAGTGCGGGGTGCCGCCGCGGATCACCACTCCCAGTGCGACCACCGCGTCGTGGTCCGCGGCGAGCTCGGCCGCGACCACCGGCAGCTCGAAGCTGCCGGGCACCCGCACCAGGGTGGGATCCTCGATGCCGGCCTCCGCGCAGGCGCGCCGGGCGCCGGCGACCAGGCCGTCCATCACCTCCTGGTGCCAGGAGGCCGCGACGATCGCGACCCTCAGTCCGGGCTGGTCCTGGATCTGCAGGTCGGGGCTGCCGTGTCCGCTCATGCTGTCTCTCCGTCCGGGGTGATCGAGGTGGGCAGGCCGACCAGGTGATGGCCGAGCCGGTCCCGCTTGGTGGTGAGGTAGGCGAGGTTCTCCCGCGTGGGATGGGTGGTGAGGTCGAGCGTCCGGGTGACCTCGACGCCGTGGGCCCGCAGCTCGCGGGCCTTGTCGGGGTTGTGGGTGAGCAGGTCGATCTCGCCCACCCCGAGGTGGTCCAGGATGCGGGGCACGATCTCGTAGGAGCGGGAGTCGACCGGCAGGCCGAGCTCGAGGTTCGCGTCCACCGTGTCCCGGCCCGCGTCCTGCAGGGCGTAGGCGCGCAGCTTCTCGCTGAGCCCGATGCCGCGGCCCTCGTGTCCGCGCAGGAGGATCAGCGCCCCGCGGCCGGCCTCGTCGATGAGCTGGAGGGATTCCTCCAGCTGGGGTCCGCAGTCGCAGCGTCGGCTGCCCAGGACGTCGCCGGTCAGGCATTCGGAGTGGACCCGGGTCAGCACCGGCTGCGGGGTCGTGAGGTCCCCCTGCACCAGCACCAGGTGCTCCGCTGCGCCGTCCCGCACGGCGAGGGCGGAGAAGGTGCCGTGGCGGGTGGGCAGGGCGACCGGGGCGGTGACCTCGAGGGCCGCCGTGCGGAAGCGCACCAGGTCGGCGATGGAGATCATGACCAGGTCGTGCCGGTCGGCGAAGGCCCGCAGCTCGGGCCCGCGCATCATGGTCCCGTCGTCCTGGACCAGCTCGACGATCATGCCCACCGCGGGCAGTCCCGCCAGCCGGGTCAGGTCGACGGCCGCCTCGGTGTGTCCGCGCCGCTCGAGCACCCCGCCGTCGCGGGCCCGCAGGGGCAGCACGTGGCCGGGCCGGATCAGGTCCTCCGGGCCGGTGGCCGGATCGGCGAGGACGCGCAGGGTGCGGGCGCGATCGGCGGCGCTGATCCCGGTGGTGACCCCCTCGCGGGCATCGACGCTCACCGTGTAGGCGGTGCGCAGGGGGTCGGCGTTGTCGGCGACCATCAGCGGCAGCCGGAGCCGGTCGGCGCGGGCGGCGCTCATCGGGGCGCACAGCAGCCCGCTGGAGTGGCGCACCACGAAGGCGAGCTGCTCGGGGGTGGCCGCGCCCGCGGCCAGGATCAGGTCGCCCTCGTTCTCTCGGTCCTCGTCGTCGACCACCACCACCGGCCGGCCGGCGGCGATCGCGGCGATCGCGTCCGGGACGGGATCCAGGCGCACCGCGCTCATCGCTGCGCCCCCTGCCCGGCCAGGAGCTTCTCGACGTACTTGGCCAGCACGTCGACCTCCAGGTTGACCGGCGCGCCGACGGACCTCCGGCCCAGTGTGGTGCGGGCCAGGGTCTCCGGGATCAGGCCGATGACGGCCACGCGCCCGGAGACGTCGGCCACCGTGAGGCTCACGCCGTCCACCGCGAGGGAGCCGCGCGCCACCACGTAGCGGCTGAGCTCCGCGGGCAGGGCGATGCGCAGCAGGGTCGTGCCGTTCTGCTCCTCGCGGTCCACGATCTCGCCGACGCCGTCGACGTGGCCCTGGACGATGTGCCCGTCCAGCCGCCCGTCGGCGCGCACCGCGCGCTCCAGGTTCACCCGGTCCCCGCTGGTCAGGGAGCCGAGGGTGGTCGCGGCCAGGGTGGTGGTGATGACGTCCGCGGTCCAGGTCGCGCCGTCGTGGTCGGTGACGGTGAGGCAGCAGCCGTCCACGGCGATGGAGTCGCCGAGCGCGATGCCCGCCAGCACCCGGGGGAGCGCAGGTGCAGCGCGGCGGTGGATCCTCGGTGCTCGAGGGACTCGACGGTGCCGAGCTCCTCGATGATGCCGGTGAACATGGTGGTTCCTTCCTGGTGCCTGGTCAGGCAGCGCGGGGGTGCAGGGTCAGCCGGAGGTCGGTGCGACCGTCGGGGGAGGTCAGGGGGGCGACGTCGACGAGGTCGAGGTCGAGGCGCTCGGTGAGCGTGGTGATCCGGAGGTCGCCGACGCCGGTGGGGCCCGCGCCGAGCAGGGTGGGGGCGAGGTGGATGATGAGCTCGTCCACCGCGCGGGCGCGCAGGAAGGCGGCCAGCAGGGTGGGCCCGCCCTCGAGCAGCACGTGCCGGCGGCCGCGGGTGAACAGCTCCGCGAGCGCGGCCGACGGGTCGTGGGTGGCGAGGGTGAGGGCCTCCCCGGCGCCCGGGACCGCGGGCAGCGGCGGGAAGGTCCCGGTGCCCATGACGGCGCGCAGCGGCTGGCGGGGCAGGAGGGTGCCGTCGCTCCGGCGGGCGGTGAGGGACGGGTGGTCGGCGCGTGCGGTGCCGGTGCCGATGAGCACCGTGTCGCAGTCGGTGCGCAGGCGATGGACCTCCTCGCGGGCGGCGGGACCGGTGATCCAGCGGCTGCTGCCGTCGGCCGCGGCGGCGCGTCCGTCCAGGGTCAGGGCGGTCTTGGCGGTCACCAGCGGACGGCCGTGGGCGTGGCCGTGCTCCCAGCCCCGCGTCAGGGCGGCGGCCGCCTCGGCGAGCTCGTCGGGGACCTGGTCGATCAGCTCGACCCCGGCGTCCTGCAGCAGCCGGATGCCGCCGGCGGCCACCGGGTTCGGGTCCGGGCGGGCGATGACGACCCGGGCGATGCCGGCGGCCAGCAGCGCCTGTGCGCAGGGTGGGGTGCGGCCCTGGTGGGTGCAGGGTTCGAGGGTGACCACCGCGGTGCCCCCGAGGGCCGGGCGCCCGGCCCGGGCGGCGTGCTCGAGGGCGGCGGCCTCGGCATGCGCGGACCCGGCGCCGCGATGGTGCCCCTCGGCGATCATGTGGCCGTCGGGGTCCAGCAGCACGCAGCCCACCCGCGGGTTGGGCCCCGGGGGCGCGGCGGGATCGGCGGCGATCGCGAGGGCGCGTCGCAGCGCGCGGTGCTCGGCCTCGGTCAGCATGCTCTCTCCTCCGGTCCACGATGCTCGCGGTCCGGGGAGAGGGAGGGGTCACGGGGGACGGCGTCGCCGGGCGCCGTCGTCGGCGCACGCGAAGTGCACCGGCCATGGCCGCCCGAGGACGTCGTCGCGTGCGCTTCCCATCCGGACTCTCACCGTCGGTCCAGGAGTTCCACCTGGTCAACCGATCGCCAGAGGCCATCGGGTCGCGGACTGTCACCGCCGGCTCGGAATTTCACCGACCCCAGTGCACGCGAGCTGTTCAGCTCGTCGTGCTCCACGCTAGCAGTCGCCGGGCGCGGGGGTGCGGGGATGTGCCCCGTCCCGCACCGTGGACCGCTCAGCCGTAGGTGTCGCGGGGTCCGCGCCAGGTGACGGTGCGCCGGCCCTTCTTCCAGGTGCGCTGGGCGGCGGCGGGACCGGTGACCTTCAGCTCGGAGACCACATGGGAGCCGACGTGCTGCTCGATGGCGGTGATCAGCTGCGGGGTGAGCATCCGCAGCTGCGAGGCCCAGGCGGAGGAGGAGGCGCTGACCACGAGCACCCCGTCCTCGAGGGAGACCGGGCGGGCGTGCTCGGCGATGCGTTCGCCGACGATGTCGTCCCACTCCTCGAGCACGCGGCCGGCGCTCATCCCGGCGTTCCATCCCAGGTTCCCGAGCACCTTGCGCAGCACGCTCTCGATGCCCTGCGGGTCGCGCGGGTCCGGCCGGGCCCCCGAGTATCCCGGTGCCCGCCCGGACCGGTCCCGCACATCCCTGGCCTGCGTCTTCGCCGAGATCGGGAACAGCCCGCGGTCCCGGGCGGCCGCTCGGGAGCGGTTCACCGTGCGTCGCGCGAGCTCGAAGGGGTCCGGTGCGGCTGGCAGCTCCGGAGGGTCGTAGAGCTCGGCCGGCCCGCCCGGCCCCGGGCGCTCCGGCGCCTCCTCGGGGGTCCGCTCCGGTGCCGGCGCGGGCGCCGGTCCGCCGGACCCGCTCCAGGTGGACAGGTCGTAGGGGTTCAGACGTGGGCGGGACGTCACGGCGCGCTCCGGTCGGGGCGGGGGACGGCCGCGCCGAGGCTCACGTCGACCACGTGGATCTCGCCGTCCAGGGAGTCGGGGATGTCGGTGTCGTTGGCGGTGGTGATCAGCACCTGGGAGGCGCCGGTGACGATCCGTCCCAGCCGCTCCCGGCGGTGCACGTCGAGCTCGCTGAACACGTCGTCGAGGATCAGGATCGGTTCGCCGTCGCCGAGATCGCCCTCCTCCAGGCGCAGCAGGTCGTAGGAGGCCAGTCGCAGGGCGAGCGCGAGCGACCAGGACTCCCCGTGGCTCGCGTACCCCTTGGCGGGGAAGTCGTGCAGGCGGATCTCGAGGTCGTCGCGGTGGGGGCCGGTCAGGGTCGCGCCCCGGTCGATCTCCTCGTCGTGCCGGGTCGCCAGCATCGTCAGCATCCGGTCGTGGATCTCCGCCGTGGTGGGCAGCGTCCCGGGCAGGGTGCCGAGCTCCTCGAGGACCGCCGAGCGGTAGAGGATGTCCGCCGGGGAGCTGACCTCGCCGCGCTGGTCGGGCGGCAGGTCGAGGGCCTGCTCGGCGCCCTCGTCGGTGGCCACCCGCAGGTAGGAGTACCCCAGGTGGGGGCGGAGCCGGTTGACCAGGTGCAGCCGGGCCCGCAGCAGCTCGGCCCCGAAGCGGGCCAGCTGCTGGTCCCACACCACGAGGGTCGAGGTCGCGGTGTCGGCCGGGTCCAGCCCGCCGACGCTGCGCCCGGAGCCTCCGCGCCGCATCGACCGCATCTGCTTGAGGAGGTTGCCGCGCTGCTTGAGCACGCGGTCGTAGTCGGCCTTCACCGCGGCGTAGCGGGGGGCGATGACGAACAGCAGCTCGTCGAGGAAGCGGCGCCTGCCCTCGGGATCGGCCTTGACCAGGCCCAGGTCCTCGGGGGCGAACAGCACGGCTCGCACCTCGCCGAGCAGGTCCCGCAGCCGGGAGACGTTCTGCCCCTGCAGCCGCGCCCGGTTGGACTTCCCGGGGGTGATCTCGAGGTCGACCTGCAGGGGCCGGCCGGCCCGCATGAAGCCGGCGCGGATGATGGCGGTGCTCTCGCCGCGCCGCACCAGCGCGGCGTCGTGGGGGACGCGGTGGCTGGACAGGGTGGCCAGGTACCAGACGGCCTCGACGATGTTGGTCTTGCCCTGGCCGTTCATCCCGACCATCACGGTGATGCCGGGCCGCACGGGCAGGCGCAGCTGGGGGTACGAGCGGAAGTCGGTCAGGTCCAGAGAGGTCAGCTGCACGGAGGGAGCACTCCCTCCCTCAGATCCGCATCGGCATGATCAGGTACTTGTACGAGGTCTCGGGCTCGCCCTCGAGGGAGCCCTGACCGGTCATCACCGACGGCTTGATCGAGTCGGTGAAGGTCAGCCGCGCGAACTCGGTGCCCAGCGCCCCGAGCCCGTCGAGCAGGAAGCCGGAGTTGAAGCCGACGACCAGGTCCTCGCCCTCGAGATGGGCCTCGAGCACCTCGCTGGCCTGGGCGTCGTCACCGGCGCCGGCCTCGAGGGCGACCTGGCCCTCGGTGAAGGACAGGCGCACGGGGGTGTTCCGCTCGGCGACCAGGGAGACGCGCTTGACGGCGTCGATCAGGGAGCCGGTGGCGACGACGGCGGTGATGGCCGAGGTGTCGGGGAAGAGCCGGCGCACCGGCGGGTAGTCGCCGTTGACCAGCGTCGAGGTGGTGCGGCGACCGCCGGCCTCGAAGCCGATCAGGCTCGCCGAGTCGTCCTCGGACAGCGCGATCTCCACCCCGCCGCCGGTGGCGAGGGAGCGGGCGACCTCGTGCAGGGTGCGGCCGCGCACCAGGGCGGTGAGCTCGGTGCCGGGGGTCGAGGGGTTCCAGGTCAGCTCGCGCAGCGCCAGGCGGTAGCGGTCGGTGGCCATCAGGGTCATGGTCTCGCCGGAGATCTCGACCTTCACGCCGGTCAGCAGCGGCAGGGTGTCGTCCTTCGAGGCCGCGACGGTGACCTGGGAGATCGCCTCGGCGAAGACGTCGGCCGCGACGGCGCCGGCGACCGGCGGCATGGACGGGAGCTGCGGGTACTCCTCGACGGGGAGGGTGGCCAGCGCGAAGCGGGCCGAGCCGCAGCGGACCTGGAGCTTGGTGCCCTCGAGGGCGATGGAGACGTCCTTGTTCGGCAGCGCCCGCACGATGTCGGAGAGCATGCGGCCCTGGACCAGCACCTCGCCGGGCTGCTCGATCTCCGCCTCGAGGCGGATCTGGGCGCTGACCTCGTAGTCGAACGTCGACAGCTGCAGCTCGCCGCCGGCGTCGGCGACGATGCGCACGCCCTGCAGGATCGGCATCGCCGGTCGGACGGGGAGGGTTCGGGTGGCCCAGGAGACGGCGTCGCCGAGGACGCCGCGATCGAGGTGGAACTTCACCGTTGCCACTCCTTCGCAGTGGTCGAATGACAGGACGGGGGACAGCGTATCTGGTGATCCGACTGCTCGCCGACACACCGGATCCGATCCTTGACATCCCCGATTCCGCCTCCCGCGCCCCGCGCGAGCGGCCTCCGTCCCCCGGCTCCGGGGCTGGTTCCGGCGGCGATCGCGGAACTCCTCGCCCCTCGTCCCGGCTGTTCGTCGTGCCCCACCGCCCAGGAATCACACGTTCGGCGGACCCTCGTCGACGTCCCGCCCCTCCACATCACCGTCGCGCCAAGAACTACAGTCCTCATCATCACGGCTGTGGATCTCGTGGATAACCCTCATCGGTGCAGGTCGCAGACGGAACACCCGCAGTGGACGGATCGTTGAGCGCTCGAGCGCCGACGTGCATCGGCTGTGCACGGCTCCACGGTCCCGGCTGATTCCTGTGATTCGACGGTCCACATCGGCTCCTGCGCAGATGCTTGTCATTCCACATTGTCCACAGAGTTGTCCACAAATGGGGAGAACCCCTCGGTGACCAGGCCTGTCGTTCGCTGCTCGGGATTCCGGCGGCGGAGCGCCGCTCAGCGCGGCGCAGGACTCACTGGCGGGTCGCGGAGCTCGAGCTCTTGATGCGCGCGGTCAGCTCGGTGACCTGGTTGAAGATCGCCCGACGCTCCTTCATGAGCTCGCTGATCTTCTTGTTCGCGTGCATCACCGTGGTGTGGTCGCGGCCGCCGAACTCCTCCCCGATGCGGATCAGGGGCATGTCGGTCAGCTCGCGGCAGAGGTACATGCCGATCTGCCGGGCCGAGACCAGCCGGCGCGAGCGGCCGGCGCCCACGACCTCCTCGACCGAGAGTCCGAAGTAGGTCGCGGTCTGGGCCACGATCGTCGCCGCGGTGATCTGGGCGCCGTCGTCGTGGGAGAGGAGGTCCTTGAGGACGCTCTCGGCGAGGGTGACGTCCATCGGCTGCCGGGACAGCGAGTGCAGCGCCTGCACCCGGATCAGGGCGCCCTCGAGCTCGCGGATGTTGGTGGCGATGTGCGAGGCGATGTACTCGAGCACGTCGTGCGGGACCTCGCCGGTGCTCTCCTGGGCGACCTTCTTGCGCAGGATCGCGATGCGCGTCTCGAGGTCCGGCGGCTGCACGTCCGTCATCAGGCCCATCTCGAAGCGCGAGCGCATGCGGTCCTCGAAGCCGCCCAGCTCCTTCGGGGGCAGGTCCGAGGTGATGACGATCTGCTTGTCCGAGTTGTAGAGCGTGTTGAAGGTGTGGAAGAACGCCTCCATGGTCTCGGGCGCCCGCTGCAGGAACTGGATGTCGTCGATCAGCAGGATGTCGATGTCCCGGTACCGGCGCTGGAACTCCTGCGCCTTGCCGAACTGGCCGGACTGCACCGAGTTGATGAACTCGTTGGTGAACTCCTCGGAGTTCACGTACCGCACCACCACATGGGGGTACAGGCTCTGGGCGTAGTGGCCCACGGCATGCAGCAGGTGGGTCTTGCCCAGGCCGGAACCGCCGTAGATGAACAGCGGGTTGTAGGCCTTGGCCGGGGTCTCGGCCACGGCCGAGGCCGCCGCCTGGGCGAAGCGGTTCGAGGCGCCGATGACGAAGGTGTCGAAGGTGTATTTGCTGTTGAGCCGGGAGTCCTCGCCGAGGGTCGGCTGGTCCGAGCGCGGCGGCCGCCGCGGGGCCGGGCCCGGGGAGGGCGCCGAGGAGCCGGTGAGGGCGGAGAGGCCCGCGTAGGCGCTGGGGTCGTCGGCCGCGGAGCCCTGGTAGTCGCCGCTGCCGGCGAACCGGTGCGCGGCCGAGCCGGTGCCCGCGGAGCCGGCCGCGGAGGTCAGCGGCAGCGCGGCCCGACCGGCGTGGTCGTCGGTGGGCAGCACCGAGCCCTCGTTCCGGCGGAACGGGGTGCTGTGGACATCTCGTCCCCGACTGTCCACACGGTTGTCCACAGGATGTGCACCGGTATCGGGGGCCGGGGAGGTCGGCGCGGCGGACGGTGCCGGATCGTCGGTGTGGTCCTCGAGCAGCAGCGACTCGTCCACGGTCACGGCGAAGCGGATGTCGCGTCCGGTCGCCTCGGACAGGGCGGCCTTCAGGGAGCCCGCGATCCGGTGCTCGAACAGCTCCTTCGCCGAGGTGGAGGGCACGGCGAGCAGTGCGGTGTCGGCGACCACGGCCATCAGTCGGGACAGGGTGAGCAGGGCGATGACGCGCTGGGACACGGTGTCGTCGCGGCGCAGGGTCCGCAGCGTGCGCTCCCAGATCGCGTCGACGGTCTGGTCGGGCAT